>NZ_JAXUDP010000001.1:0-3930409 GCF_034555055.1 Erwinia sp. HR93 | reverse complement strand
GGCCGCGTACAACCGTCTGTCCCGCAGCGGCACCATGAGCGCCAGCGAACAGACCCGCGCATGGAACCAGACACAGGCGACCGTTGCCAGGCTCAAACGCGAGCTGGGCGAAACCGAGCGCAGCTATCAGCGCCTTGCCCGCGTGGGCAAAACCGTGGGTGCCATCGGGGGCGGTCTGGTTGCCGGTGCAATGGTGATGCGCAAGCCCATCGAGAATCAGATGGAGTACGATTCCGAACTGCGCAAGGTGGCCAACTTCGCTTACAAGCATGACAATCTGGCCGGACGACAGTCGGGGATGACAGATATCGACAGTGCGATCAAAGCCGCGTTGCGTGACGGTGGCGGCGATATCAATGGCGCTTTTCATGGTCTGGAGGTGATGCTCCGCTCCGGCACCATGACCAGAGAGCAGGCCTATCGGGCGTTGCCAGGCGTCATGAAGAACGCCACCGCAACCGAAACCGATGCGGCCTCTGTCGCCAGCCTGCAGTCCAGTGCGTTTAACTTCGGGCTTAACGAGAAGGATGCGCGAGCAGGCCTCAGTGTCACCACCACGATGGCGCAGAACGGCATGGTGGATGTGCCGCTGCTGGCCAAAGAGATGCCAAAGGCGCTGGAGTCTGCCAGGTCCATTGGCCTGCACGGTCGCACCGGCTTCTCACAGGTTGCTGCACTTTTTGAGGCGGCTGCACGCGGTGCTGGCTCCCCTGAAGAGGCGGCGACGTTCACCACCAACCTGATCTCTGAACTGTCCTCACCGACGCTGGCCAACAATTTCAAGCAAATCAAAGTCGGCAAGCGCGGCCTTGATATTCGGGCGCTGATGCGTGCCGACGCGGCGAAGGGGCTGACCCCGCTGGATACTGTCGACCGGGCCATTCGCAGCATGGACGAGCACGATCCTCAGTTCGTGGACCTGAACAAGCAAATTGCCCGGACGGCTCCCGGTGAAGCCAGATCGCAGCTGGAGGCACGACGCGACCAGATTCACGGCCAGAACGTGGGGAGAATCTTTACTAATGAATATTCCCGTATGGGCTTCCTGAACTGGGAGCGTAACAAGGACTACTACCACAAGCTTGTCGGCGAAGGTAACGAGCAGTTTGATATGCCTGCCGGGAAAACCTCTGCTGACCTTGACTTTGAGCTGGTGAAGGACAGCCCGGCATTTCAGGTCAACAAAGCCAAAAACGAAGCGGCCTTTTCATCCAATGATACGGCCTCACCTTTCACTAAGTGGGTCGGGGAAGCGGCTGATAAAGCGGCTGAGCTGGCGAAAGAATTTCCAAAACTGACCACCGCGATCAACGGGGCTTATTCCGCCATTCAGGGGATTGGTGCTGCAGGTGGGGCCGGGCTGGGGGCACTGGCGCTGGCGGGTGGCCAGAAACTGTGGAAGCGCTTCAGGGGCGGCGGCTCGGCAATTGCGGAAGAAGCTGCCGAAACAGCAGCAAAAGGCGGAGGTCTCCTGAGTAAAGGCGGGAGCCTGCTGGGCAAGGTCGTCCGCGCCCCACTGGCTGAAGGGTACATGGCTGCGGGCCAGTTTTACGATCAGTTCCTGGAGCGCGGTGACGATAAGATTAAAAGGCTGAAAGAGGATGGCTACAACATCCCGGACAACATGCCTAAGCCGGTTGGTTTTCTTGATGCCTTTGATGAGATCAAAAACTTTTTCTCGCAGAGCAACACAGCAAAACCCGCGCCTGCTGGTGCAAATGTTCCCTACGCGCCTCAGGGGCCGCAGCAACCGATTGTGGCTAATATCTACCTCGACAGCCGCGAGGTGGCAGATACGGTATTGCGCCGGATTGATGTTGATTCGAGGAGGAAATAGTGGCGGATACGATTAACGAGATTGCTGCAGCGCTGGGGGTAGACCTCCTGATGCCAGCCTCGTTCCGGGGCGTGGAGTTTGACTGTCTGTTCACCCGCGACACGCTGGCAAAGGACACCGTGACCTACGCTTACCCGTACCGGGACGGAGAAGAGGTGGAAGACCAGGGGCTGAAAGCGGTGAACTTCCGTCTGCAGGCCATCTTCTGGGGCAACCGCTACCAGACGCAGCTTAAAGCCTTTTTAAACGCCCTTAAAACGGCGGGCACCGGCGAACTGGTTCACCCGGTATATGGTTCTGTGCCGGACGTGCAGTTTCTGGAGGCCGGGGTATTCCATGAGGTGGAGCCGGTTAACGCTGTCACCGTCGACCTGGTCTTTGTGGAGAGCGGCAAGCCCGATACGCTGTTTGCCACCACCCATTACGAAGCAGACGGCGACAGTATTTTCGACAGCGCGATCAGCTGGTTCGGGGACGCAATGGACACGTTGCGTGATATTCAGCAGGATATTGCCCGCGTCACCAATATCATCGCCTCAGCGGAATACGTGGTAAACGCCCTTGCAAACGAGGTGCAGTCCACCATCGGCAGCGCCCTCGACTATCTGGACTATCCGACAGCCTTTATCTCAGACCTGAAGCACCTGACCGGCGCATTCACCGACCGGCTGTCACTGAGCGAAGCTTCCCGCCTGTCGGACTGGAACGCGCTGACCGGGCTGAAGGACACCATGCTGACGTTACCGGCGCAGCGTACCACCGCGCAGCAGACCATGTCTTCTGGCAGCGTGTTCGCCTCCACTCTGCGCCGTGCCAGCGTGATGCCGCAGAGCGATACGGAGATGATTAACCAGGCCATCCGCCTGGTGGCCGTGAGCGAAATGACCGACACGGCCAGCGATATCTTTGTGAATGAGACCGCCTCCCCGACGCTGTCCTCCACCGATATTGAGCGCATCACCGGCGACGTGCGCACCCTGATTGTGGAAGCGATAGCGGCCCAGCGGGCGTCCGTCTCGGCGCGTATGGCCACTGCCGTTCGCGAGCAGGCCGGTACGCCGGACACCCGTCAGGATCAGGCCATCATTGCCGCGCTGCAGGAAAGCGCCTGGCACCTGCAGGAGCAGGCTCGCGGGCTGATACTGGCGCTGCCACCGCTGGTACAGCGTCAGGTGACGCGCCGCTGTAATCTGCCCCTGCTGGCGTTTGAGTGGTACGGCGACGCCTCCCGCGCCACGCAGCTGGCCCGCCTCAATCCATCATTGCGTGAGTCAAACAACCTGAATCCGGGAGATGTGCTGTATGCCTGGGCAAGATGAGCAACGCCTGACGCTGCGTATCGGGGGCCGGTCGCACGACGACTGGGAGCGCTTTGAGGTGGATTCCGACCTGCTGACCCCTGCGGGTGGCTGGCAGTTGTCGGTCGGCACCGCTGAACCGGTGCTGCCCTCTAATGTGGAGGCCGGAGCCAGAGCCGAGCTTCGCTACGGCGACAGCACCATCATGACCGGCATGATTGATGAGCTGAGTCACGACGTGAGCCGTGGCCAGCACTGGCTTGAGCTGAACGGGCGCGACGCAGCGGCGGTACTGGTGGACTGTTCGGCCCCCATTTTTACCGCACAGGAAATGACGCTACAGGAGGTTGTCGCCCAGGTGATTAAGCCACTGGGCGTGACCGCCATCCGTATACAGGCTGAGAATCCCGGCAGCGTGAAGAAAGTCAGCATCGAGCCGGGCGACAGTGCGTGGGATGCGCTGAAGCGCGTCGCTGAGATGAGCGGCCTGTGGCCGTGGATGGCCCCGGACGGCACGCTGATTATCGGCGGGCCAGACTACAGCGCCGCGCCGGTGGACACGCTCATCATGCACCGTAACGGGCAGGACAATAACCTGCTCAGGCTGGGCAAGCGTACCGATATGAGTGGGCGTTACTCTCAGACCACGGTACTGGCGCAGGGCCACGGCACCGGGCATGAAGACGGAAAGGCCAACCGCAAATGCACGGTGAAAGACACCACCATGACGCTCTACCGCCCGCGCATCGTGGTGGAGGGTGACTCACAGAGCGATGAAGAAGTGCAGTTCCGCGCCCGCAAGCTGCAGGCAGATGCCAGGCTGAACGGTTTTGCTCTGTCGGCCACCCTGCGTGGCTTCACTACCGCGAACGGCACGCTGTGGGCACCGGGCCAGCGGGTTTACGTCAAAAGCGACGTTCACGGGCTGGATGACGTTTACTTCATTATGCGGCGGACCTTCCGTGGCGGACGTGGCCAGCGGCAGGAAACCTCGCTACTGCTGCGTGAGGACGGTATCTGGCTGCCGGATGCATATCCGAAGTCCGGCCATCGCAAGGGACACCGGCGCGGCAAAAAAGACAAGGGGCTGTGGACAACATGGGAGCAGGTCGACAATGCCTGATTTTTCTGGACTGGTGGATAAACGCATCCGTAAGGCGCTCAGCGGCATACGTCTGGCCTTTCGTGGCGTGCTGACCCGTATCACCACCACGGGGGGCGTACAGACCGCGCAGGTGGCCGGACTGGCCCCTGAGGGGCTGGAAGGCATTGAGATGTTCCAGCAGTACGGTTTCACTACCGTACCGCCAGAGGGTGCGATGGCGATTGTGCTGCCGCTGGGCGGACGAACCAGTCACGGGATCGTGATTGCCACCGAACACAGCAGCTACCGTCTGCAGGGGCTGGAATCCGGTGAGGTGGCCATCTATACCGATGAAGGAGCCAGCATCGTCCTGAAGCGTAACCGCATCATTGCTGTCACCTGCGACGACTGGGAGCTGAACTGCAAGCGCATGAAGGTTAACGCCTCGGAGTCTGTAGCGTTCACCACGCCGGAGCTGAGTACCTCGGAGAAGCTGACCGCACAGGGGCTTATCAGCGGCAACGGCGGTATGGCCATTAAAGGCGGTGACGGTGGCGTGACGGCCTCGTTTGAGGGTAATATCAGCCATACGGGCGGCACCATCACCTCGGTTGCGGTCACCATCAACGGTGTGCAGATTGGGACGCATATCCACGACACCCCGGATGGCCCGTCAGGTAAACCACGCAACTAGGATTTTTGCCGGGGCAGCATCGCCCCGGACTTAGCCGCTTCACCCCCGTACCTTCCTGCCTTACCGCCCCTGCGGCATTCTGCCCGCTATGGACGCCTATATCGATCACACCACCGGCGATTACACCGGAAAACGCTGTACCGACCTGCATAACGCGGTCTGGCTGCGTCTGCGCATCCGCAAGGGCACATACTGGGCTGACCCGCAGATGGGGTCTCGCCTGCACGAACTGGCCCGCGCGAAGGATACGCCGCAGACCCGCACGCTGGCCCGCCAGTATGCCGAACAGGCGCTGCAGCCACTGATTGATGACAAAAGGGCAACCGCTGTGAATGTGGACGTCTCCTCGCCGGAAACCGGCTGGCTGTGGCTTTCCATCACGGTCACCAGCGCGGGCGGGGATGTGCTGACCTTCCGCCATCCGGTCAAAGTGGTTTAAACGGGGAATTATGGCTCGCAGCGTACCGGCACTCGCCGACATTACTCAACAACAGCTACGGGATATCCGCAACCAGCTCCCGGATGCGGACGTCTCCGGTGACAGTGATTACGCCATCCGGGCGAACGCCGTCTCCGGCGTGGCGCAGGGTCTGTACAACGACCAGAGCTGGATACTGCGCCAGATATTTCCCGACACCGCCGATCATGACTGGCTGGTAATGCACGCCCGCTCACGTGGTCTTTCCCCTAAACCCGCCAGCGCGGCAAGCGGTCAGGTCACGCTCACCGGCTCTGCGGGCCTGAAGGTGGCCAGCGGTCTGCAGTTCCGTCCGCGCGGCGGCAATGTCCTGTACCAGACCACGGCAGAGGCCACGCTCAGCGATAAAGGCACCGTAACCGTGAGCGCCAGCGCCATAACTCCAGGCGTCGTGGGCAATCTCAGCGACAACACCATCGCCACGCTACTCAGTGCGCCGCAGGGCATCGACAGCGCGGTAACGATAAAAACCATGCGCGGTGGGACAGATGCCGAGAGTGATACCTCATTGCTTTCGCGTCTGCTGGAGCTGATGCGCCGCCCGCCAGCCGGGGGCAACAAATACGACTACCGCCGCTGGGGGATGGAGGTCAGCGGCGTATCGGAAGCTTACGTCTACCCCCTGCGCCGGGGCTATGGCACGGTTGACGTGGTGATTACCGCCAGCGGCGGTCTGCCGTCCGACGAGACACTCAAGGCGGTACAGACCCATATCGACGAACAGCGCCCGGTGACGGCAAAAGACACGCTGGTGATGGCCCCGGAGCCGGTGAGTACCGATATTTCTGTGAAAGTCAGCCTCGACGGGCTTTCGTTTGATGAGGCCAGGTCGCAGATAACCCAGGTGCTGACGGACTACTTCAGCCGTCTGGCTCCGGGGGAGATTGCGGTCAGAACCCAGATGGGAGCGCTTATCTCTAATATCACCGGCGTGGTGGATTTCGAGCTGGTGACGCCGACAGGCAACATTGTGCCGGTAGTGAGCGATAAAACCGTGCAGTGGATACGCCCAGGCACCATCACCGTGGACGAGCTGAAATGACCGGGAACGACTACCGCGAGCTGCTGTACCTGCTGCTGCCAGATGGATATGCACGCGATGGAAAGCGGCTGAACGCAGAGCTGCAGGCTGAGGGTAATACGCTGGCCAGCGTCGAGCGCAGCGCTCAGGACGTGCTGAACGGCGTGACACCCTTTACCGCTGTGGCACTGCTGTCGGACTGGGAGCGCGTGCTGGGTCTGTCTGTCAGCAACGGCATGACCATTCAGGCCCGCCGCCAGCAGATTATGGCGAAGCTGAACGAAACCGGGGGGCTGAGCCGCAGCTACTTTATCCGCCTGGCGAAGTCGCTGGGCTATGACGTCACCATCGACGAACCGGAACCATTCCGCTGTGGCCGTAACCGCTGCGGGGACAGACTCTGGATACCGGAAATTGTCTGGGTCTGGATCGTGAATATTAAGGACGGTCAGGTGCCGGTATACCGCTTCCGTTGCGGCAGCTCGGCCACGGGTGAGCGCCTGATGTCATTTGGCCAGAATATGCTGGAGAGCATATTCCGCGATTTAAAACCTGCTCACACGCAGGTTGTATTTAATTACGTGGAGAATAAGACGTAATGAAAGATATTATTGAGCCGGTCGATACCGACGACGGATTATTTCACGATGGCGACCCGTCAACCGGCGCGGAAGGCACCATCGTATACGCCAGAATCATGAATGCGCTTCAGGGGGGTATTATTGATATTCAGACCGAGAATAAAAATATTCTGGCTGAAGCTAAAATAACACCTGACCCTTCGAAAAATAATCAACTACTGACGGCCATAAAAGCTATTGCCACGGTGATTGCTGCTAACGCTGCATCTGTAGCCGTTCCCGTTGGCACGCCGCTGGCCTGGCCGACTACCACACCACCCGACGGTTACGCCATCATGCAGGGCCAGGCATTTGATACAGCTAAATACCCAAAGACAGCTGCTGCATATCCATCCGGTAAACTTCCCGATATGCGCGGGCAGACCATCAAAGGTGCGCCTGATGGCCGTGCGCTGCTGAGTCTGGAGGCAGATGGTATTAAATCGCATACACATGCGGCTACAGCAGCTGCAACAGACCTTGGCACCAAAAACACCTCGTCATTTGATTACGGAAATAAGACCACATCCTCAACTGACCTCGGGACAAAAAACACCTCGTCGTTTGATTACTCAACGAAAACAACAAACGCGCCGGATTTAGGTTCAAAAACTACATCTTCCGCTGGTAATCACAAACACCGAACTGGTACGCAAGGTACTCTTAATGGCGGCGGTGGCGTGACAACAGTCCCTCTATTCAACAATGGTACTGCCACTTATACAGATCAAACTGGTAACCATACTCATACTGTAGCAATAGGAACGCACGCACACACCGTCGCTATTGGCGCACATGCACACTCTGTGGTTATGGGGGCGCATGCGCATACCGTCGCTATTGGCGCTCATGTTCATTCTGTAGTGATGGGAACTCACACGCATAACATAACGGTAAATGCTGCTGGTAATGCAGAAAATACCGTAAAAAACATCGCATTCAATTATATAGTGAGGCTTGCATAATGGCTTTTGAAATGTCTGATAAGGCACAAACAATTAAGGTTTTTAATTTACGAGCGGATACCAGCGAATTTATTGGTACTGGTGATGCCTATATTGTCCCGCACACGGGTTTACCTGCAAATTGCACCGAAATAGCACCACCGGCTATCCCCGTCGACCATGTCGCTATTTTTGATGAAACAAAACAGACGTGGTCACTCACCGAAGACCATCGCGGCGTCACCGTCTACGATACTACCTCTGGGGCATCAACTGTTATCGATGCATTGGGGGCACTGCCGGAGAACGTGGTAACGATAGCGCCCTCCGGGCAGTATGATAAATGGAACGGGGAAGCATGGGTAAAAGATGAAGATGCGGAAAAAAACGCTTTGCTGGCTGAAGCAACAGCTCAGCAGAGTCAGTTAATTTCTCAGGCCCGCCTGGTAATCGGTGAATGGCAGACGTCGCTGACTCTGGGTACTCTCTCTGACGATAACAAAGCTAAATTACAGACCTGGCTGGACTATATCGAAGCACTCAAAAACATTGATTTGAACAATCCTGAATGGCCTGAAAAACCGTCTGAATAATTTATTGACTCGGAGCGAAAGGTATCATGAGTAAACCTTCATTCATGGCTTTTCCTCTGTTTAAATGATCTCCGCCAGAAATGGCGCTCCACTAACTCATAAATCAGGACTAAGAATATGACGTTTACACAAACTGTATTGCTTTATATTTGTACCGTAGTTTGCGCCCTTTATCTGGTGGCTGGCGGCTATAAAACCATCCGTGCATATATTAGAAAAAAAATTGACCAGGCCGCTGAAGCTAAGAATGCGGCTGCACAGCCTTAAGCCATACCCGCTACGGCACTGAGACTGAAGCGTTACGTTCGACTTCTTTAATATTGGATATAACGATCAATTACATGAAATTGATCGTTATAACAGATCATAAATTAAGGAAGGATAACAATGCCTAGTTCTATCATCCCCTGGCTCGGTGGAAAGCGGAAGCTCGCCAGACACTTGCTGCCCCTGTTCCCTGATCATACCTGCTACGTCGAGCCATTCTGTGGTGGTGCTGCACTTTTCTTTATGAAGCCCCCATCAAAAGTTGAGGTGCTTAACGATATTAACAGCGATATAGTTAACCTATATCGCGTTATTCAAAACCATCTCGAAGAGTTTATTAAGCAGTTTAAATGGGCTTTAACCAGCCGTGAAATATTCCGTTGGCTTAAAGACACGCCGCCAGAAACACTGACAGATATACAGCGAGCTGCCAGATTCTATTACCTTCAAAAACTGTCGTTTGGGGCTAAAGTTGATGGGCGTACATTTGGCATCAGTGCCACAGGGCCGTCAAAGCTAAACCTGCTGAGGCTGGAAGAAACGCTATCAGAAGCCTGGCTGCGGATGCACAGGGTAACAATAGAACATCTGGACTGGAAAGCGTGTATAACCCGTTACGACCGACCAGACACGCTATTTTATCTTGATCCACCCTACTGGCAGACACAGGGCTACGGTGTACCGTTTGGACTTGAGGAGTATGTTGCAATGGCGGAACTCGCTCACAGATGCCAGGGGAAGATGATTATTTCTGTAAACGATCACCCGGACATGCGCCGGGTGTTCAAAGGGCTGGAGATAGTAGCGGTTAATACCACTTATTCTGTAGGCAGTAATAACGGTCATAAGGCCGCAGAACTGGTAATATGCAACTTCAGGCCTATACCTGCATCGAAGCCTTAAACTCTTCAGATAGACACCACAGCCCGTTATTTTCAACGGCTATTTCAAATACCGCCATTTGCTCAAGTATAAAGCGGGTGGCGTGTTCTTGTTGTCCAGCTATGTATGCAAGAGCCTGTAAGGTCAGTGAGGTAGTTTGACTGAAGGCTGAAACAATGTCATACGCATCGTCAGTCATGGTCTGGCGAGTCTGATAAAAATTCATGGTCAATTCCTTCTATGCGACTAAGAAACCTACAGGCCTGTAGTGCGACGCACACTAACTCGACGTGATCGGACAGTCCAGCGGAAGGGAGTTCGGAAAATTTGAGAAGACCTTTATGGTCGAAAATCACACAAAATTGAAAGATATTTGATATTAACGGAATGGTAATGCAGTGAATCAAATACTCTTCAAATCAGTATCAAATAATTTTCGCGGCTACAAACAAACCACGTTACCGCAAAATGTATCCTGGATTTGTTCTCAAATACATCAACCTTTTCTTAATAATGAACAAATCCCCCGTAATGAGGGGTAGAGCATGTTCCGCATGAATACAAGCAACGGATTCTGGTCCTACTTTTGGTCAGGTCTAACGGGATTTTTCGCCATGCTAACTCTTCAGGATGTCCTCTTCGCCCTGGGATTTGCCATCACGGCGACATTCACCTGGCTGACATACAGGTCTAACGACCGAAAGAACAAAGCAGCGATTGAAGAAGATCGCAAACGCACAGACATCCTCAAAGCTGCCTATGCCCGGGGTGATGTGGCGAACATTACCGAAGCAGCTGCAATTGTGAAGAGCATAGATGCAGAGCTTCAGCCTCAGGATTCAACTAATGGCAATTCCAGCGAAACTACGTAATGCACTGGTAGCTGCATCAGTTGCCGGTTCGATATCCATCGCAGGTGTACTGATACAAGACCAGGAAGGCGTGGTTTATAAGCCATATCTGGATCCGATTGGCATACCAACAGTCTGCGCTGGAGTTACCGGTGCAGATGTGAAGATGGGAAAGACCTACACAAAGGCTGAGTGTGATGCACTTCTGTACAAGCATATGCAGCCAGCCATTAAGTCGGTTGATGGTTCAGTTAAAGTGAAGCTGAATGATTACCAGAAGGCTGCCCTCTACTCATTCACCTACAACGTAGGAACTGGTGCTTTCCAATCCTCCACGTTGCTGAAGAAACTTAACCGCAACGATATTCCTGGTGCGTGTGATGAATTGCGTCGCTGGACATATGCCGGTGGTAAGCAGTGGAAAGGTCTCATCAATCGCCGAGAAGTGGAGCGCCAGTTATGCTATGGAAAACCGTAGTATCTCACTGGAAGGTAATTGTATTTGCTCTGATGTTCGTATGGGTTGTTATAGCTGGCAAGGTAGCGAACACCTACCACGATAAATACATCCAGGCTGACAAAGACCTGAAGCTAGCCACACAGACAATCACCGACATGCAGACTCGGCAGCGAGATGTTTCCGCTCTCGATGCCAAATACACACAGGAACTTGCAGATGCTCAGGAAACTATCAATCAGCTTGAGCTCGATGTTGCTACTGGCAAGCGTCGGTTGCAGCTCAACGCAACCTGCAAAGGTAACACCACCGGAACCTCCGGCATGGATGATGCTTCCGGCCCCCGACTTACTGACTCCGCTGAACGGGATTATTTCACCCTCAGACAGCGAATCGAAACAATCACCAAGCAATTAACCGGATTGCAGGAATACGTGAGAACGCAATGCCTGAGGTAGCCAATGAGAAAACGAGAGCGTGAAATAACACTGCTCTACGGAATGTCACTCATACGCGATGACGTTCTTAATCATCCGCTACCAAAACAATCAGCCAAAGACAGATTAATCATCTTCGTGCATTACGTGTTTGCATTCGCATCTGTCATAACACTGGCAGCAGCATCAATCATCCTGATTATTTGGCTATCCGCTAAGTGAGCAATCATGGCAAAGAGACCGCCTACATATTCAGTTCCGTTATTTAACTGCGCTGACATTGTTCTTCTTCGGGAGAGAGAAGAGGCAAAAACCTATCTCGCAAAGTTAGGGCTTGAATGGGATATGTCAGGCTTTAACGGATTTGCATACAGTCATCAGCGAGAAGGAAAGCCACCACTGTTAATCATGGGTGTTTTCCTGCATGAACCATCTGTGCTTGCACATGAGTCGTGCCACATAGCTTTTGAGATTTGCCATCACGTCGGTGTGCCGACAAACAACAATGAGATGAATGAAACATTCTGCTACCTCGTGCAGCGGATCGTCTATGCATTCCTTCCATATCTGAAACAGGAATAAAAATGGCAGACATTACACAAATGACAGATGCACAGAAACTGAAGCTCGAAGTCTACCGACTGGTGATGAATGACTCAGCCGCTACAGAAAAGGCCATTGAGTTTATCGCCGGCAACGAGCTTAACTTTGAACTATTCAAAGATGCATATGCCAAAACAGCCAATGAGCCGACTGCGCTAGCTAAAACTGAAAAGGCGATTCGGGAAGCCAAAGAAGTCCTCGACCTGTTCACTACTGGAGTCTGACATGCCACTGAAGAAAGGTAAGTCGAAGAAGGTTATCGGCGAGAACATCGCTACCGAGATGAAAGCCGGCAAGCCTAAAGACCAGGCTATCGCAATTGCCATGAACAAGGCTGGCAAAAAGAAACCCAAGAAAGGAGCTAAATGATGATCACCCAACCATGGCCTACATACTCAGATGCCAGTGGCGCATTTGTTCGTGGCTTACCCATTAAGACCCTGACACAGGCTGTGGATGGCTCAGCATTAGCAGAATTTGACGGACCATACCCAGACCAGTATCTGTCTGCACTCTTCATGTCTACCTTCAAACCTGTTGTGGGTGGTTACGTATTCCAGAGTCAGTACGGCGAACTGCTGTACATGAGCAAAACAACGTTCGAAGCTCAGTACACTGCAACAAGCACTCCTATCACCTGGAGCTCAGTAACTGGCAAACCATCAACATTCGCACCAACCATCGGAACCACTGCCACAACAGCGATGGCTGGCAACAAGGTGCCAACGACTACAGAACGCGGTGGTGTACTCCAGCAGGCAGCAATCACAGCCATCACCGATTCATCCGGTGGTACTTCAGGCGGTAACACTGTACCAGCGGTGCCAGCAGCTACAGCGGCTACTACTGACACCTCTGCTGCATCGCTGACATCTACCAACGCATCCATCACTGCACTGAAGAATGATATTGCAACATTATCAGCCAAGTACAACGCATTGCTGGCAGCAGTGAAAGCATCGGGTGTAACAGCGTAACCATTACAAAGCTCATCTTCGGGTGGGCTTGATAATGATTAACGAGGAAACAACTATGGCGACTGAAGAAAGGAAGATTGGACGCCCTTCAGTCTACTCACCTGAATTATCCGAGCGGATATGCAACCTGTTAATGGAAGGTGAGAGCCTGAGAGCAATTTGCCGGAGAGATGAAATACCTCACATGGCGACAGTGTTGTCATGGCTTCATAAGCATCCTGAGTTTCACGAGCAATACGCACGCGCACGAGAGATTCAGGCTGAGATTATGGCTGAAGACATCATCATGTATGCAGACTCATCATCTGAAGAATCAGCAGCTGTTGCAAAGGCGCGCCTGCAAGTTGATGCGCGTAAATGGTATGCATCAAAGGTTGCAACTCGTCGGTTTGGTGATCGCATTCAGCACGAGCAGAAAATCACTATCACCGACCTGTCTGATGAAGAGTTAGACCGTAAGTTAATGGATCTCACCAATGCACAATCTCAGCCGGGAGCAGAAGATTGAGCTGGTAAAGCTCCTGGAAGAAAAGAAGCGTAGAGAGTTTGTTTATCGCTACCGCAGTTACTATGACACCCGATACGAATGGCAACGCAAGTTCATCGCGGCTACATCCGAATATCGTCAATGCGCTCTCATCGCTGCTAACCGAGTTGGCAAGACCGATACCGCAACTTATATCGATGCAGTTCACCTGCTGGGTGAATATCCAGATGGGTGGACAGGACACCGTTTCGACCATGCACCGTTAATGTGGTGCCTTGGGTACTCGGGAGAGAAGTGCCGCGACCTGCTTCAAGCCGCAATCATCGGTAAAAAGGTAAACGGTGAGTTTACAGGCGGGCTGATTCCTCCGGACAGGATTGTCTCCACTGAGCCAATGACCGGCACACCAAACGCCGTCCGCTCTGCATATATCCGTCACAGCAGCGGAGACCTGAGCAAAATACAGTTCTGGTCATACACACAGGGACAACATGCACTGATGGGTGATGACATCGACTGGTTCCATATCGATGAAGAGCCAGAAGATCCGACTATCTACCCGCAGGTATTAACACGTACAGCCACAGGTGACCGAGGAAATGGTGGTCGTGGCATCCTGACATTCACTCCAGAAAACGGACGCACTGAGCTGGTAATTCAGCTACTGGATACGCCTGCTGATTCGCAGTTCTGCATGAATGTCGGTTGGGATGATGCGCCTCACCTGACGGAAGAAACAAAGAAAAGCCTGCTTGAGTCATTCCCTCCGCACCAGAGAGATATGCGTACAAAAGGTATCCCTATGCTTGGTCACGGTCGCATATTCGATTTCAGCGAAGACATGATCACCTGCGAGCCATTCCCGATACCTAAGCATTACATGGTCATCGATGGAATGGACTTCGGATGGGACCACCCGCAAAGCCGGGTGCAGCTGGCGATCGACATGGATAGCGAAACCTTCTACGTAACTAAGGCGTGGAAGGCCAGCAAAACATCTCCGGCAGAAGCTTGGGGTGCAACTAAAGCATGGGCAAACAAAGTGCCTACTGCATGGCCTCAGGATGGACTCCAGACAGAAAAGGGAAGCGGTCTACAGCAACGTGAATACTACAAAGATGCTGGCTTCCTGATGCTTCCTGAGCCTGCACAGTGGCCTGATGGTTCACGCTCAGTAGAGCCAGGCCTATTCGAACTTCACGACCTCATGAGCACAGGACGATTTAAAGTCTTTTCCGGGCTGAGAGACTGGTTCGAAGAGTTTAACTGGACTGACCCCGTGACAGTAGACAAATTCTGTCCTCACGACGAGGCCTGTTCAAAGGCCTCCGGACTGACGCCGCTGAGATGGCTGTGGCGTCGGACCCGGTTGTAGAACACTTCAATGTAATCGAAGATATCCGCCCGGGCCAGAGCCCGGGTTTTGTATATTCTCTTCCTGATACGCTCTTTTTTCAGTGAACTGAAGAACGATTCCGCTACTGCATTATCCCAGCAGTTGCCACGCCGGCTCATACTGGGCGCCAGATTATTGGCCCGGCAGAAGCGCCGCCAGTCCTCGCTGCCGTACTGGCTGCCCTGATCGCTATGTACTATTACCTCTCTGTCCGGTTTTCGACGCCATACTGCCATCATCAGCGCATCCAGCGCCAGTTCACGTGACAGCGTCGGTTTCATCGACCAGCCCACCACGTTACGGGCGAAGAGATCAATGACCACCGCCAGATACAGCCAGCCCTGCCAGGTGCGGATATAGGTAATATCGGTCACCCAGACCTGATTAGCCCGGACAACGGTAAACTGCCGCTGCACGCGATTAGGCGCAACCACTGAAGGCCTGCCGGCGATACGACGTGGCGCTTTATAGCCGCGCACCGCTTTGATCCGGTTCAGTTGCATAATACGGCTCACCCGGTTTTTACCGCAGGTTTCCCCGATTTCATTCAGATCGCCATGAACCCGGCGATAGCCATATACGCCACCGCTGAGGGAATACGAATCACGGATAAGCGCCAGCAGACGCTGGTTATCTTTATCGCGGGCGGAAACTGGATTATGCAGCCACGCATAGAACCCGGCCCGGGCGACATTCAGTACCCGACACATTGTCATGACACCCCATACGGAGCGGTGTTCATTGATAAAGCGGTACTTCAGTCGGGCTCCCTTGCAAAGTACCGCGCGGCCTTTTTCAGGATGTCCCGCTCTTCTTCGGTGCGCTTCAGCTGAGACCGAAGCTTGAGGATCTCGCTTTTGGCTTCCAGTAAATCACGCGCATGCTGCTCGCTGTTATCGGGTTTGATGGCCCGCAGCCATTTGTAAAGACTATGCGCAGAGACACCCAGTCGGTCGGAAACTTCTGCGACGGAATAACCGCGTTCCGTAATTTGACGGACGGCTTCTTCCTTAAATTCAGGGGTAAATCGTGGTGTGCCCATACGGTCCTCCTATGCTCAAACTATACATCAGGATCGTCTACCGGGGTGGGGTCAGTCCAAATTATTTACTCAGTTATGGATTTAATTAAATCGTCACTGGCTAATGTGCCCATAAATTTAACGGTAAGGTCACTTTCTGGAGCCTCTTGGTTTATAGCGGCTCATGCATTTTATACTCAGATTATTAAGATGGTCATATGATAGATTTCTTTCGCTATTAATGTAGAGGTCTTCTTGACGCTTAGTTATCTGCTCCACCGGTAACCAGAATAGAGATATTCAGACATCAATTAAGTGAGGCGTGCAGATAGTGGGTAAATGTGTGTTAGCAATTGAAAGTTGAGTATCATAATATCAGGTTAGCAGTAATAAACTAGTCAGGACTGTAAGCATGATATTGCTATGGATTAGTTACCTCACTTATGTCTTCCAGGGCTGCTCATTTCTAGTCTGCAGATAGATCTCTCACCTCTAAGCCACTTAAAGCGCTCTCTTATCTCGCATAGCTTTGGTGAGCAGTATCTAGAGGAGGATCTTATTCTGTTCTGGTGGCTTAAGGCGTCTTACTTCTGATATTTCCATACCGTCAAACTTCTTGTGCCGCGATTAGGAATGGTGACTTAAATAGCAGAATCCCAGGCAGATCCCAGATTCCAGCTTTATGGAGGATACTGTTCACCTGTTCATCGAAAAAATTTTTCATGGTGATGTCTCACATTATTAATGAAGATATTCCTAACATCGCCATATATTAACCAATAAGATGTGAGTCTTTTGTTTTTAAAATCGAAAGCCGGTTTATGTAAATGATTGTCGATCGTTAAGCTAATGAATTGAAATTGGTTAATATTGTAATTCTTCGAAATTAGTAGTTTTCTTATTAAGTTATAATTGTACAGGTAGCTTTGAATTTAACTCATAACGCTACTGTGTAAACTTTTTACTTTGTCGCTTCCTCACTGCCTTAATACCAGACACCTCACTTTCCACCCAGCCGTCGGCGAGCCGTGTGGTTAATTTATCGCCGACGCTTAACTGCGTTGTAGCTTTTAACAGCTTGCCGTCTGGCAGTGCGGTGACGCTATAGCCGCGTGCGAGTGTGGCAAGTGGGCTAACGGCTTCGAGATGAACAAGGGCATTGCCAAAGCGCTCGCGCGTTGCGCCGAGCTGCTGCGTGATTCGCTGTGTCAGGCGATATTCTACCTGTTTTAGCTGCGCGCTGGCGCGCTGCACGCGAGCGCCGGGATGCTGTAATTCCAGGCGTCGCGTTGTTCGCTGCAGGCGCTCGCGCAGGCGCTTACTCTTTTCTTCCAGCGCGCTTTCCATTCGCTGGCGCAGACGCAAAAGCTGAGTTTGCTGACGTGCCAGCCTTAACTGTGGATGCTGTTGCTGAAGGCGGTGATATAAACGCATAAAGCGGCTATCTCGCCCGGCCAGGTAATAATCCATCGCCATTTCCATGCGTTCTTGCTGGGTTTGCAGCCGGCGTAAAAGTTCGGCCTGGCTGCGGCTCACCAGTTCGGCAGCGGCGGAGGGGGTTGGCGCGCGCAAATCGGCGACGAAATCTGCGATAGTGACATCGGTTTCATGCCCGACGGCGCTGATTATTGGGAGGCGGCTGGCGAAAATCGCGCGCGCCACGCGTTCGTCGTTAAAGCTCCACAAATCTTCCAGCGATCCGCCGCCGCGGCCTACGATCAATACATCGCATTCCGCACGTCGGTTAGCGGTTTCGATAGCCTGCACGATTTGTGGCGGTGCGTCCGCACCCTGAACGGCAGTCGGGTAAACGATGACGGGTAAGCCAGGATCGCGCCGCCGGAGAATATGCAGAATATCGTGCAGCGCGGCACCGGTTTTCGAGGTAATAACCCCCACGCAGCGTGCAGGCGAGGGAAGCGGCTGTTTATGCGCCTGGGCAAAAAGCCCCTCGGCTTCCAAACGCTGCTTCAACTGCTCATATTGCTGCTGCAACAACCCGGCGCCCGCAGGCTGCATACTCTCAGCGATGATTTGATAGTCACCGCGCGGTTCATACAGCGTTACGCTGGCGCGCACCAAGACCTGCTGACCGCTTTGTGGAGAAAATGTCACCCGGCGATTGCTATTGCGGAACATTGCGCAGCGCACCTGGGCAGTATTATCTTTCAGCGTAAAATACCAGTGCCCGGATGCCGGGCGCGTGAAATTCGATATCTCGCCCTGAATCCAGATAAGCCCCATTTCAGCGTCAAGAAGCTGGCGCACGGCCTGGTTCAGGCGACTAACGGTAAATACGGTAGCGGGGAGCGATTGTGGCATGTGAGCGAGATCAAGTTTTTTAACAGCGGGTTATCCGATTGATACTACCGCTCTTGGCGCTGAAGGCAAGGATTTTGATAAAAAAGTGTAGATGCAATCGATTACCGCCTGTATAATGCCGCGGCAATATTTTATCTGTTCCCACCACCCTGGACGAGATATTGCCATGCTACGTATCGCTAAAGAAGCTCTGACGTTTGACGACGTTCTCCTTGTTCCCGCTCACTCTACCGTTCTGCCAAACACGGCCGATCTCAGTACCCAACTCACTAAAACTATTCGTCTTAATATTCCGATGCTGTCCGCTGCTATGGATACCGTTACCGAGGCGCGTCTGGCGATTGCGCTGGCGCAGGAAGGCGGGATGGGATTTATTCATAAAAATATGTCTATTGAACGTCAGGCGGAAGAAGTGCGCCGCGTGAAAAAACACGAAAGCGGCGTGGTGACCGACCCCCAAACCGTTTTACCAGGCACTACGCTGCAGGAAGTTAAGGCATTAACCGAGCGTAATGGCTTTGCCGGATATCCGGTAGTCACCGAAGAGAATGAACTGGTGGGTATCATCACCGGGCGTGATGTGCGTTTTGTTACCGATTTGAGCCAGCCTGTGAGCGCCTACATGACGCCGAAAGATCGTCTGGTAACGGTGCGGGAAGGCGAAGCGCGCGACGTCGTACTAACGAAAATGCATGAAAAACGCGTGGAAAAAGCGCTGGTTGTCGACGACAGTTTTCACCTGCTTGGCATGATTACCGTTAAAGATTTCCAGAAGGCTGAACGTAAACCCCATGCCTGTAAAGATGAGCATGGCCGTTTGCGGGTTGGCGCTGCGGTAGGCGCAGGAGCAGGGAATGAAGAGCGAATCGATGCGTTAGTCGCCGCCGGCGTTGATATATTGCTGATTGACTCTTCCCATGGCCATTCGGAAGGGGTACTGCAGCGTATTCGCGAGACGCGCGCTAAATATCCGGAACTGCAGATTATCGGCGGTAATGTGGCAACGGCGGCGGGCGCGCGGGCGCTGGCAAATGCGGGCGTCAGCGCGGTTAAAGTCGGCATTGGTCCGGGTTCCATTTGCACCACGCGGATCGTTACCGGCGTTGGCGTGCCTCAAATCACCGCCGTTTCCGATGCGGTAGAAGCGCTGGAAGGCACCGGCATTCCGGTTATCGCCGACGGGGGCATTCGCTTTTCGGGCGATATCGCCAAGGCTATCGCCGCAGGCGCCAGTGCGGTAATGGTAGGGGGAATGCTTGCCGGAACGGAAGAATCACCCGGTGAGATTGAGCTGTATCAGGGGCGTTCGTTTAAATCTTATCGTGGAATGGGGTCGTTAGGCGCAATGTCCAAAGGATCGTCAGATCGTTATTTCCAGAGCGATAACGCTGCGGATAAGCTGGTGCCTGAAGGGATTGAAGGCCGGGTGGCGTATAAAGGGCGTCTGAAAGAGATAGTGCACCAGCAAATGGGCGGCCTGCGCTCCTGTATGGGGCTGACCGGCTGTGGTACGATTGATGCCCTGCGCACGCGGGCGGAGTTCGTCCGCATCAGCGGCGCGGGGATTCAGGAAAGCCACGTTCACGACGTGACGATTACCAAAGAGTCGCCTAACTATCGTCTTGGGTCCTGATTTTTATTCGGCGCAGGGTCATATACAATGCCGTGCGCCGACAAACTGGCTTCTCGCTTGCGGTCTCCATGGCGAGAACACGCTCCCGCCGTCCCCGATTTTATGCTGCAGGAAAATATCGGGTGATTTACTTTAGATTGCTACTTGCCTCGGAATAAGCGTCAATGACGGAAAATATTCATAAACATCGCATACTTATCCTTGATTTTGGTTCTCAATATACTCAACTGGTCGCGCGCCGCGTGCGTGAGCTGGGCGTTTATTGTGAGCTGTGGGCGTGGGATGTCAGTGAAGCCCAAATTCGCGAGTTTAATCCTAATGGGATTATTCTTTCTGGCGGCCCGGAAAGCACCACCGAAATGAACAGCCCGCGTGCGCCACAGTACGTTTTTGAGGCAGGGGTGCCGGTCCTGGGCGTATGTTATGGCATGCAGACCATGGCGATGCAGTTAGGCGGCCAGGTCGAAGGGTCCAGTGAACGCGAATTTGGCTATGCGCAGGTGGAGGTCCTGACGGACAGCGCGCTGGTTCGTGGAATTGAAGATACCTTGAGCGCCAGCGGTAAACCGCTGCTGGATGTATGGATGAGTCACGGCGATAAAGTGACTGCTATCCCTGCAGGTTTTGTTACCGTGGCCAGCACAGAAACCTGTCCGTTTGCGATTATGGCGAACGAAGAAAAACGTTTTTACGGCGTGCAATTCCATCCGGAAGTCACGCATACCCATCAAGGAATGCGCATCCTTGAGCGGTTTGTTCGTGATATTTGTCAGTGTGAAGCTCTGTGGACGGCGGCAAAAATTATTGACGACGCCATAGAGCGCATTCGTCATCAGGTCGGAAACGATAAAGTGATCCTTGGCCTGTCTGGCGGCGTTGATTCTTCCGTTACGGCCATGCTGCTGCATCGCGCGATAGGCGATCGCCTGACCTGCGTTTTCGTGGATAACGGGCTTTTGCGGTTAAACGAGGCCGGGCAGGTGATGGAAATGTTCGGCGATCGTTTTGGGCTGAATATTGTGCACGTTCCGGCCGAAGAGCGTTTCCTCTCTGCGCTTGCAGGCATTGACGATCCTGAGGCCAAGCGTAAAACCATTGGGCGGGTTTTTGTCGAGGTATTTGACGAAGAAGCGCTAAAACTTGAGGACGTAAAGTGGCTGGCGCAGGGGACAATTTATCCCGATGTCATTGAGTCAGCCGCATCCGCGACCGGAAAGGCGCATGTGATTAAATCACACCATAATGTGGGCGGCCTGCCGAAAGAGATGAAAATGGGGTTGGTCGAGCCGCTGAAGGAGTTGTTTAAAGACGAAGTGCGGAAAATCGGCCTTGAGCTGGGGCTACCATTCGATATGCTCTACCGCCATCCGTTCCCGGGCCCGGGCCTGGGCGTGCGCGTGCTGGGCGAGGTGAAGAAAGAGTATTGCGATTTGCTGCGCAAAGCCGACGCGATTTTCATTGATGAACTGCGTAAAGCCGAGCTGTACGACAAAGTAAGCCAGGCTTTCACTGTATTCCTGCCGGTGCGCTCCGTTGGCGTAATGGGCGATGGCCGTAAGTACGATTGGGTGGTTTCGCTGCGTGCGGTGGAAACGATTGACTTTATGACCGCGCACTGGGCGCATCTGCCCTATGATTTCCTGGGCCGCGTATCTAATCGCATTATTAATGAGGTTAATGGTATTTCCCGCGTGGTTTATGATATTTCAGGTAAACCGCCTGCCACGATTGAGTGGGAATGATGCATAGCTAGTTCATAGCGCATTATTTCTATTCAAATTATCTCTAACCCTCTGTAATTGCAGAGGGTTCCTGTTTTTATCTACTTATATTTATTCACTCTACACCATATTTTCGACGGTACACGTGACGGTATTATCCTTTGAGTATGCCCCATACCGTCATAATCATGGATGCATTATGGGTGAATTGTGCTTACCGACACTAAACTAAAACCCCTCAGGCTGCAGGAGAAACTGTATAAGGTTTCCGATCGTGACGGGCTGTATGTCGCCGTGCTCACTCAGGCTCTGTCTCGTTCCGTTATGACTGGCGCATTAACGGGGCCGGGAAAAGCTGATGATAGGGCAGTATGGCCGTGACGGTATCAGCCTGGCAGAAGCGTATAAAGAACTCATTGCCGCCAAAAGCTGCTGAAGTCAGGCCCGTCGCCGTCTGTGGCGAAGCGTAACGGTATCATAAAGACTCAGGGATCGGAGATATTCACGGTATATACCGTCGCCTACAAGAAGCTCGTGACCCTGGCCGACAGCATCCGTGCCATGAAGCAGGCCGTAATTGAGTGCGACATTATGCCGGTGCTCGGCAACAAGGTTATGTCCGAGATAACCACCAGCGTGGTGCGCGACCTTTGCGATCGTCTCGTCGAGCGCGGCGGGCGGCGACGGCGATTCAGGGCAGGGAGATAATCAGTAGCGTATATCGCTATGCTAATGACCGTGGCCATGGAATGATTTGGCGTCAGGCGCTGGCCTGTGCGCGTAAACACGAATGAGCAAAAAAGCCCGCTTAGCGCGGGCTTTTTTATGTCTGGCGATTTAGATCTACGTAAAGAAAAGGAGGTTTCTACGGCCGCCTTTTTAAGAAGACTATCGAAATATTCATTTATCCTGATTAATTAAAATGCAAATCTCATGTTCGGCTAAAATCACACTCTCACTTATAGGGAATTCACGGCTCCCCTCCCTGCTGGAAAAATCTTCAGACGCCGTTTTGCTTATCATGCCGTGTTTCTCTTTGGTGAACCCTCTCGGCTGCGAGTGGCTTTCCGCTTAGTGCTTTTCCGGGGGAGGCATTATTACGCTACCCGGCAGTTCATTCCCACTTTCCGTTATTTTCAGCATTGCAACGCTTTGCTGCAATTGACGAGCTTTCCCGGCCATGCTGCTGGCCACCGCCGCAGACTGCTCAACCAGCGCAGCGTTCTGTTGGGTCACATTATCCATTTCATTGATGGCGAGGGCTATTTGATCGATGCCCATGCTTTGCTCTTCGGTCGCTAAAGTGATTTCGCTCATAATATTGCTGACGCGCGTTACGGCGGTAACGATTTCACGAATGGTATCACCGGCATTTTCCACCAAGCCTGAGCCAGTTTTAATATTTTCTTCCGATTCCGCAATCAGTGTGCTTATTTCTTTCGCCGCGTCGGAGCTGCGTTTTGCAAGGGTGCGAACTTCGCTGGCAACCACCGCAAAACCGCGCCCTTGCTCACCGGCTCTGGCTGCCTCTACTGCGGCATTCAGTGCCAGAATATTGGTCTGATTGGCGATACTGTCGATAACGGCGTTAATATTGGCGATTTTGCACGAGCTACTGGTGATATTACGCATCGTATTGATTACCCGATCCATGACTTCGCCACCCCGATGGGCAATAGCGTTAGCATCGACGCTCAGCTGGCTTGCGTGGCGGGCATTATCGGCGTTTTGCCGAACGGTGGTACGTAACTCTTCTGTGCTGGCGGCGGTTTGCTGCAGGGCGGAGGCCTGCTCTTCAGTTCGCGAGGAGAGATCGTTATTACCGGCTTCCATCTCTACTGTGCTTTGTCCAATGCTGGAAGCGCCTTCCTGAACCTGTGTGACAATGCCGGACAGCGAGCTCTGCATAGTGCCAAGGGATTCAAGCATGCGGCCAATTTCGTTGCGCGGCCCAACGTCAAATTTGTGGTGAAGCTCGCCGCGCCCAATTTTTTCAAGTAGTGAGGAGGTCATTAGCAGGCGCTGGAATAGATTTTTACGCAACCAGAAATGGACCAGGAAACAGATGATGATTGCTATAAACACGGCAATAAAAGAGGAAAAAATAGATCTTTCATTGTCATTTTCCGCCAGCTGTTCCTCCTGAATTGAGCGCTTTTTAAGATAGAGCATGTAGTTAGTAATCGCTTCACTGAAATTAACTTCCTGAACTTTATTTGAATAATCTTTCAGGATGTATTGAGTTTTCAGCATATCGACATTATTACGATAGTTGGACGCCAGCGCTTTATAGGCCTCATCAATTTTTTGTTTTAATGCCTTGCCTTCTCCAGAAGCGCTTGAGGAGTTAACTACCTTTTCCATTGCTGCATCAGAGGTATTCAGGTGCTGGGTAATTAAGGCGACTTTTTTATCAATATAATCGTGGGGTTTCTGGATATTATTCAGATAATTAATATCCCCCCGTGCCGCTGAGATGTTATCCATTACATGATTAAGGTTACGGGTTATCGTAATGATATTTCCCAACTTTCCAAAAGAGGCTTTAGCTCGAAAACTATTGTAAAGAGAGATCCCACTTACAGCCACAATAACTAAAGTTAACAGCACAAGGATAAGTTTGATTGCGTTAGATAAACTAAAATTTTTCATAACCTAAAAGAATGTTAAACAAGGGTATCACCAACATCGGCAGTTTTACGCTTTTCTGTAAGCTTTAAGTAAAGAAAAATTGGCAAATGCACTATAAATGTTTACTTGTTTTTACTTTCTTTGTGAATGGCCTGCGGGAGCATCGCGCAAAGATGCAATATTTGTTTTTGGAAAGCGACCGTAAGGGCAAAATATTTGCCTGAAAAACAACCGGTTCAGCGGGCATCAATTGCATATTTGGTGAGTGAATGTGATGCCATTTGATGGCCGGGGACTAACAATTCCATTGCTGGCGGACTTTTCGTTTAAAAAGTGACTCTTACTCCGCCTGATGGACAAATCTGATTCTTTATAGCTTACATCAGCGCAGATGAGAGGATTTGATAACATTCAACGTTTAATACACGGCGTACAATCGCGTGGTGATATGTGGGGATACGTTTAGTAAAGACAAATTCCGGATTATTGCTGCTGGGTTGCGTGGCCGGGTATGTAAACTCTGCGTGACGACATGTTTTACCCGTCACTTCGCGGCGACGGTAAAAAGGGGACACCATGAACGGTACGCTCATGTAGGTTAGAGGAAGCGTCCGTGCAGCATAAAAATAAATATGTGTTATCTCTACGCGCCGCGTGCACAGGATACTCTGGCTTCACTAAAATAGGGGATTCAGCCTTTTCTTAGTATCCTTTTCGCGGCGTAGCTAACCTGCTGGCAGGGCGAGTAATTTTGGGCAAAGATCGGTCACTCTCACCGCCATACTTCCGCTACAGCCAAGCCTAAGAATTATGCTATACAGATAAAATCATTAGATTTCATTAAGTAATTGCCGGTGCTATACAAGAGGATAGGTGCGTCTGAGTGGCCCTATTCATACAGGCTATTTTTGCGCTAAACGCTATTATCTTAACGGGTTGCTGGCTGTTCTCGAATGATAGACAGGCTACTTTGCTGTAAGCGATTTTTCTCCTGCTGATGATGCCAGGCGCCTACGGAAGAGTAGATAAAGCGGGCAAAGAAAAAGAGAAAGCTGATAAGAAAAACCATACGGACCATGCGATTATTTAACCGCTGCTGTTTTCGTATGCCGGGAGGGTGTGCCACTCTGGGTTCCTTTTTAGTAAGTCCGAAATATGGACGACAGGCTCATTTAGGCACAGTGTGCCACGCAGGTCAATAAAACTGACTGTAAAGTTTCGTTAATTGATTCTTAAGTGAAAAATGTTGTTTTTATGATGCGTTACTATTAATTCCCGGTGAATTGAGAACATAAATTGCGGCATCCTCAGATAAATAATCCAGTCACTCAGCGTTGAGTGATATAAATCAAAAATTACTTTTGCTGGCTATCTACAATCGGCCTTCAATTTTTCAAACAGTACTGCGCCAATAGCGCGCGGCGGTCAGGTTGGATGCCTGTCTGAAAAATACGACTGGGAACCAGGGTATTGTGAAGGACAATTCATGCAATGGGCTGACTGGTATCAAAAAAATAAAAATCAGTGGTGGTGTTTACCGCTAATCCTGCAAGTGGTGCTCCATCCGCTGGCGGTGCTGTGCAACGTTTATACGGCCTTTGACGGCGTCCGCGTCGTGCTGTTTTTCATGCCGCCTGCATTAATGATGGCGGCGCTGATGGTGTTTGGCTGGGCCGCTTTGCCAGGCGTAGTGGCTGCGCTGTTTTTCCGCTATCTGCCACTGCGCGGCGCCTCGGATGCCCTCATGTCGTCCGGCCACTATCTTATTGCGCTGGTATTAAGCTGGGGAGGTTACCGTTTATTCGTGCCACGCCGCTTTTCAATAAGCTTCGGTTACGGGAAACTCACTGGATCGCGCCTGTTTTGGCTGGTTTTCTTTTATTCTTCAGTATTTGCGTTGCTGTACCAGGTGGCGATCACTTTTGGCGTATATGACGCGCGCCGTAATCTGCCGGGCAACGACACATTACAGATAACAACGCTGATTAACTATCAAACCTTTCTGGTCAGTAATCTGATTGGCGTTCCCTTCTGGTATTTTATTTTGCGTACACTGCGGCATCCGCATTTTGCGCGCAGCTTCTATTCACGCCTGCGGGCGCAAATGCATCCCCACGCGTCACCCCTGGAAATTGGCCTGGCGGCAACACTACTTGCCCTTATTGGGCTGCTTATCATGCCAATCGGCGATGAGGGGTCAATATTTAATACCAACTATACCTTTACGCTGATTTTGCCGGTAATGATTTGGGGGACAATGCGCTTTGGTTTTCTCTTCATTACGACGGTATGGACGCTGTGCTTGATGGTGCTTAGCCATTACTACTACCGCTATTTGCCGGACAGTAGCGATTACGAAATCCATATGGCCATTACCTCTGCCTGTTATGTGGTGTTTTCATTCACTATTTATCTGATGGGCGGGGTGGTGACGCGCCAGCGAGCCATTTATGAAAAAGTACAGCGAATTGCGTTTGTCGACCCGGTTGTACAGATGCCGAATTTGCGTGCTCTGTCGCGGGATATTAACCATATCACGATGTCGACGCTTTGCCTGCTGCGCTTCCCGGAACTTGAATTGCTGGGACGTAACTACGGGATTTTATTACGCATTGGCTATATGCAGGAGCTGGACGACTGGCTGCAGGAGGTATTATTACCTGATGAGAGACTTTATTATCTCTCCAGTCTGGAGCTCATGCTGCGGCTGAACGGTGAGAAAAGCCAGGATGAAGTGGAAGTGATCGAGCAGCGAATTCGGCAGTTCCGCTATCTATGGGACGGTATGCCGATACAGCCTCAGGTTGGGATCAGCTATTGCTATATCCGCCATCCCGTTGCCCATCATCCGCTGCTATTAGGCGAATTAAGTACTATGGCCGAGTTTTCACTCAGCAGCAGCAGGCCGGAACGGCTACAGCTTTATAGCTCCCGCCATGCGCAGAACGCGATACGCCATAAAGTTGCTATGATGAACAGCCTACAGCGCGCACTGGATATCGGTGCCTTCGAGCTTCAGGCTCAGCGCGTTGAAGGCGTACGGGGAGACGTGTTCTATGAAATCCTGCTGCGCATGGTCAATGAGCACGGCGAAATGCTGGAGCCCGATCGCTTTTTGCCTGCGGCGCACGAGTTTGGTATGTCCTCCCGCATCGATTTATGGGTGCTGGAACAAGCCGTTCAGTTTATTGCGCGGCATCGGGATGTACTGCCGGGTTGCCGGTTTTCCATTAATCTAACGCCAGCATCCGTGTGCCGGGCACCGTTCGCCAGCGATGTTGCTCATTTGCTGGCGCGCTACGAAGTTCAGGCGTGGCAATTAATTTTTGAGGTCACGGAAAGCAATCTGCTAACTAACATCAAGCAGGCGAATATCACGCTATCGACGCTGCAAAGTATGGGATGTCTTATCGCGATTGATGATTTCGGCACCGGCTACGCCAGCTATTCGCGGCTGCGTGAAATGAACGCCGATATCATGAAAATTGACGGTAGCTTTATTCGTAATATTTTGACCAGTAGCCAGGACTACCAAATCGTTGAGTCGATTTGCCAGCTGGCGCGCATGAAAAAAATGCTGGTGGTTGCCGGTTTTGTCGAAACAGAAGAGACGCGCGCGGCGGTGCTGAAACTCGGCGTAGATTATGTTCAGGGCTGGGTTATCAGCCGGCCGCAGCCGCTGGAGTCACTGCTGCCGGCCGGTGAGTAACACATTACTCACTGCTACTTAGCCATTATATTACGCCTGAGGTTTCACCATCATGAGCGAGGCGCCTCCGCTGGCAGCGCCTTTTGCGATCAAACTCAGGCTCAGGTTGTCGCCTCTTCTTCCTCTACGGTAAGTTTCCAGCCCGCAGAATCCCAATACTGTTGTTCACGCTCTAAATCAAGCAAAACCAGCGCATTTTGGCTGAACCACTCGCGGGGAAAACGCAGCGTCCAGTGATTATCATCGGTTTCCAGCGTTAAGGTGGTTGGCGCCGTGGTCGCCTGGCGCTGATTATTTAACAATACGCCCAGTCGCAGCAGCTTAATCATCGGCAAATACTGTTTTTTGCGAAAAAGCGTAAAGCGCGGGACATCATCAAGTTTGATAGCTTTGCGATGAAAGCGCACCAGCGTGGCCATCATTAACTGCTGCTCCTGCGTAAAGCCCGGTAGATCGCTGTGCTGCAGGATATAGGCTGAGTGCCGATGAATGCCGCTGTGGTTGATGCCTAAACCGACTTCATGCAGCATTGCAGCCCATTTGAGCAGCGCCGTCATTTGAGGATTGACGTGCTTAGCGTGGCCAGACTCCCACTGTTCATACATGCGCAGCGTTGTATCCAGCACGCGACGCGCCTGGTCACTGTCAATATCGTAGCGCTGAGCCAGACTTTGAGCGGTGCGGATGCGCACATCCTGATGGCGAAAGCGTCCCTCCATTTCATAAAGCACGCCTTCGCGCAGCGCGCCGTCAGAGAGACGTAACTCTTTAACGGCCAGTGCATCGAATACACCGCACAGGATAGCCAGCCCCGGAACGAAAACCAGCCGGCGTTCGGCGGAAAGGCCAGGAAGCTCAAGCTCATCGACATTCCTGTATTTCAGCACCCGGGCGCTAATTTTTTCCAGCCGCTCCGGCGTGATAAGCCCGTCACGCTCGCCCAGCGCCAGCAGAACTTCATGTGCGGCTTTAATCGTGCCAGAGGCGCCCAGGGCGACGCTCCAGCCCTGAATACGATACTGCCAGGCGAGGTTTTCCAGTTGCTGGATAGCCGCCATGCGCGCCCGGCGAAAATTCATGGGCGTTATCACTCCGCCCGGAAAAAACTGCTGGCCGAAACTGACGCAGCCCATGCGGCGGCTTTCCACCAATTGGGGCTCGAAATTCTCGCCGATGACCAGTTCCGTTGAGCCGCCGCCAATATCAATAACCAGCTTGCTTCCCCGTTCGGGCTGGGTATGTTCTACGCCCATAAAAATCAGGCGCGCCTCTTCGTTGCCGGAAATGATTTCGATAGGATAGGGGATAACCTCTTCCGCCCGGCGCAAAAACTCACCGGCGTTTGAGGCCAGGCGCAGGCTGTGAGTGCCTACGATGGTAACGTTGGCGGCGCTGAACCCCTGCAATCGTTCGGCAAACAGCGCCAGACACGTGAGACCGCGCTCAATGGCATCTTCGCTCAAACGGTAATTTTCATCCAGTCCATCGGCCAGGTATACGCGCTGTTTCAGGCGCCCAATAATTTGCAGCGCGCCATCCACCACCCGGGCGATGACCATATGAAAGCTGTTGGAGCCAAGATCGACGGCCGCGAATTCCTGTGGGCGCGTATTGCGTTGAGTGAGTGGCATAGCTTAATCAGAGAGTTCCAGAGATTTGATATAGTCGTAGATAGCCAGCTGCGCGCGCACCTTGCGGCGATTCCCGCGCGGGACATAGCGATTACTCAGTTCTTTATCGACAATACGCGCCTTAACCGTATCGCTGAATAAAATAGCCAGAATATCCAGCACCCGCTGTTTTAACCGGGGATCGAGCAGGGCAACGGCGACCTCAATGCGGTAATCGATATTACGCGTCATCCAGTCGGCCGAGGAAAGAAAGACTTTTTTGTCGCCCCCGTTTTCAAAAACGTACACCCTGTCGTGTTCGAGGTAGCGATCCACAATACTGATGACGCGAATATTATCGCTGATGCCTTCAAGTTGGGGAATAAGCGAACACATGCCGCGAACCAGCAGGTTGACCGGCACGCCAAAGCTTGAGGCGGTATATAGCCTGTCCACTAAACCCTTATCGACCAGATTATTCAGTTTTAGCGTAATCCCCGAGGGCTGCCCCTGCTGGGCATTCGCTATCTCTTTATCAACCAGCTCGTAGAGCAGACGGCGCGAGTTTTGCGGTGAAACCATCAAATAGTCAAAATTTACCGGGCGATACGGATTTTCGATAAAGTTAAATACCCGACGCACTTCGTTGGTAATGCGCGCATCGGCGGTCAGTAGCGAATAATCGGTATAAGTACGGGCGGTTTTCTCGTTAAAGTTTCCGGTGCCGATGTGCGCGTAACGCACTACATTATCCCCTTCGCGGCGCGAGATCAGAAACAGTTTGGCGTGGATCTTTAACCCCGGCGCCGAGAAAATAACGTGCACGCCCGCCTCAGTCAGGCGCTTGGCCCAGTGAATATTCGCCTCTTCATCAAAGCGCGCCTGCAGTTCCACAACTACGGTGACCTTTTTGCCATTGTGGGCCGCATGGATCATGGCGTCGATAATTCGGGAATCTTTCGCTACGCGATAAATATTGATTTTGATCGCCAGTACGCTGGGGTCGAATGAGGCCTGGCGCAGCAGTTCCAGTACGTGCTCGAAAGTATGATAAGGGTAATACAGCAGAACGTCCCGTTCACGAATGGCGTCAAATCCGTTGCGAAAACTATCGAACCAAACGTGGCGCAGGCGCGGCAGCGGTTTATTGACCAGGTTCGCTTTGCCCACATTGGGAAATTTAATGAAGTCTTTGAAATTATGATAGCGCCCGCCGGGGACAATTGAATCGTAGCGAGAGATAGACAGTTTTTTACGCAGCACTTCCACCATGTCGTCCGGCATATCCCGCTGATAAACAAAGCGCACCGGCTCCGCCGTCAGGCGCTGCTTGAGGCTGGAAGACATTAGCTCAAGCAGACTCGATTCCATTTCATGCACCAAATCATATTCAGCATCGCGCGTCATCTTCATGGAATAGGCGTTAAGCGCATCGTAGTCGAAAAAACCTTTGAAGATTTCATCCAGACAGTAGCGTAATATATTATCTAATATAATCATTGGCTTACGTCTGCGTGGCGTTTCCGGTGGCAGATTAATAAAGCGTGGCACCTTGTCTGATGGGATTTCCAGCAGCGTATAATGCGTTTCCTGCCCGCGCACAATCTCGACCGCCAGATAGGTATAATCGTCTTTCAGAAACTGGACCAGATCCGTTTCACGAGTAATCAAAATCGGTGTGATATGCGGGCGCAGGGAGTGTTTAAAATAGTGGCGCAGCCACTCCTGCTGGTTCGCGGATAACTGGCGTTCGTTAATCAAAAAGATTTGGTTACGCGCCATTTCCAGCAGCAGATCGTTATACAGCGCGTCAAACTCCTGATCGGCTTTCAACACGCGCGACTGAATTTTGTTAAGCAAATGGCGTGAATGAGAGCCCGATCCCTGTTCTTCGCTGATCAAAATACGCTGTTTCAACTCGGCGAAGCGAACTTTATAAAATTCATCCAGATTATTGGAATAGATGCCGAGGAAGCGCATGCGCTCGATGAGCGGATTTGACTTGTCCGCAGCTTCCTGAAGCACGCGCTCATTAAAGGCTAACCAACTGAGTTCTTTTTCGATATACAGTTTTTCCTGACCCATTACGACTCACACTCCGATCTGGTTTTCTCGGGACGTGGCAAATCCGTCTTAACCGCTATTATGGCGAGCAAAGCCCGGCGTTGTCCAACGCCGGTGTGATTTGATTTATCTGGAAAAGTTTCCAGATAAACTGGTCAGGCACTATTCGTCAGCGGCGTAGCCCTGCGGTGGCAGGCGCTGGCCATCCAGCCAGGCGGTGCCGTCGCGCATCACCAGCCGGTTATCGACAAACCAGCTAATCACCAGCGGGTAAATAGCGTGCTCCTGATGCCGCACGCGTGCGGCAACGAGGGCTTCGTCGTCGCCGGGAAAGACGGGAACGGTTGCCTGCAGGATAACCGGGCCGCCGTCCAGTTCTTCGGTTACGAAGTGGACAGAAGCGCCGTGCTCGCTATCGCCATTTTCCAGCGCCCGGCGGTGAGTATGCAGGCCCGGATATTTTGGCAGCAGAGAAGGGTGAATATTGATAAGCCGCCCGGTGTAATGCGCGACGAAATGCGGAGTAAGAATGCGCATATATCCTGCCAACACCACAAGGTCCGGTGCATATTCGTCAATGTGCCGGATAAGCGCGTCGTCAAACGCCGCCCGGTCCGCGTAATCGGATGGGCGGATAGCGTAGCTGGGAATATTCGCATCACGCGCGCGCTCAAGTCCCTGAACATGGCTCCTGGTGCTGAACACGGCCTGCACCGTTGCCTGAATGCGCCCCTGCGCGCAGGCGTCGATAATAGCCTGCAGATTGCTGCCGGTACCGGAAATCAGCACAATGATTTTTTTCATTATTCAATTACCACGCGCGGTCCGCAATCAGATGCGCGTATTTTACCGATTTGCCACGCGTTTTCACCCAGTTCGGTTAACAGGTGCAGGGCGGCATCTGCAGCATCGGCGGGCAGGGCGATAATCATTCCCACACCGCAATTGAAGGTGCGATACATTTCGCGGCGGCTGACATTGCCGGCCCGCTGCAGCCAGGTGAATACCTCAGGCCACCGCCACGAGGATTCATCAATGACGGCCTCAAGGTGCGCCGGAAGTACGCGGGGAATGTTTTCCCAGAATCCGCCGCCGGTGATATGCGCGATCGCGTGGACATTAAGTGCATTGGTCAGCGCTAAAATTGATTTAACGTAAATCCGAGTTGGGGCCAGCAGGCTGTCGGCAAGCGTTGCGTCGCCGAGGCGCTCGTCCAGCGGCGAGCAGCCGCTGACGTCAATAATTTTCCTTATCAGCGAGTAGCCGTTGGAATGCGGGCCGCTGGCGCCGAGCGCGAGTAACACATCGCCGTGCGCCACGCGGCTGCCATCGATAATATCGGCTTTTTCAACCACCCCGACGCAAAAGCCCGCAATATCGTAATCGCTTCCGCCGTACATACCGGGCATTTCCGCCGTTTCACCGCCTACCAGCGCGCAGCCAGCCTGAAGGCAGCCTTCGGCAATGCCGTGAATGACGCTGGCCGCGGTGTCGACGTCCAGCCTGCCGGTGGCGTAGTAATCGAGAAAGAACAGCGGCTCTGCGCCCTGGACGATAAGATCGTTAACGCACATGGCAACCAGGTCGATGCCGATGGTTTCATGGCGCTGTAAATCCATTGCCAGGCGCAGTTTGGTGCCGACGCCGTCGGTGCCGGACACCAGCACCGGCTCCCGGTATTTCTGCGGCAGGGCGCACAGGGCACCGAAACCGCCGAGGCCGCCCATCACTTCCGGGCGGCGCGTTTTTTTAACGGCGCCTTTGATTCTTTCGACCAGCGCATTGCCGGCGTCGATATCCACGCCGGCGTCTTTGTAGCTGAGAGCGGTTTTGTCGGTCACGGCAATCTCCATGCGGTTGGCAGTGCGCCCGAGTTTAACAGTGAACGCAAACGTTTGCGAGCTAGTTATTACTCTCTGTGGCATGGGTTTTGCGAACCCGATTTTATTGTTCGCTTCCCGGCGGGGTGAGGTAAATACTCTATAGTGATCCTAAGCAAACTTGATCCCGGTCACGGCATTGCATATGGCGCAGCCGAGAAAAAGCGGTATAATCCGGCGATTTTTTTTGTGGCTGCCATCTTTTGGGGAGAAAGAGTATGAAGATCGTGGAAGTGAAACACCCGCTGGTTAAACACAAGCTGGGATTGATGCGCGCAAATGACATCAGCACCAAGCGTTTTCGCGAACTCGCCTCTGAAGTAGGCAGCCTGCTGACATATGAAGCCACGGCGGATCTGGAGACCGAAAAAGTCACGATTGAAGGCTGGAACGGCCCGGTTGAGATCGATCAGATTAAGGGTAAGAAAATTACCGTGGTGCCTATTTTGCGCGCCGGTCTCGGTATGATGGAAGGCGTACTGGAAAATGTTCCCAGCGCGCGCATTAGCGTAGTCGGTGTGTATCGCGACGAAGAAACGCTGGAGCCTGTGCCTTATTTCCAAAAGCTGGTATCCAACATCAATGAACGCATGGCGCTGGTGGTAGACCCGATGCTGGCGACGGGCGGTTCAGTGATTGCCACTATTGACCTGCTGAAAAAAGCCGGCTGCACCAGTATTAAAATTTTGGTGCTGGTCGCCGCCCCGGAAGGGATTCGGGCGCTGGAGAAAGCGCATCCGGACGTAGAGCTGTATACCGCGTCTATCGATCGGGGGCTGGATAACCACGGTTATATTATTCCAGGGCTCGGCGATGCCGGTGATAAAATATTTGGTACCAAATAATAAATATGCCGACTAATAAGTCGGCTTTTTTTTGGCTATATGCCTGACTTGGTTTACACACTCAGAGGATTAAAGTTATGACGCGCCGCGCTATTGGGGTTAGTGAACGTCCGCCGCTTTTACAAACCATCCCATTAAGCCTCCAGCATCTTTTCGCTATGTTCGGTTCCACCGTGCTGGTGCCGATTCTGTTTCATATCAATCCTGCCACTGCGCTGCTATTTAACGGGCTGGGGACGCTACTTTATTTATTTATCTGTAAAGGAAAAATTCCCGCCTATCTCGGATCGAGCTTTGCATTTATCTCGCCCGTGCTGCTGCTATTACCGATGGGATATGAACTGGCGCTGGGCGGATTTATTGTTTGCGGAGCGCTGTTCTGCCTGGTGGCACTGATTGTAAAAAAAGCCGGCACTGGCTGGATAGACGTTATGTTCCCGCCTGCGGCGATGGGCGCTATCGTCGCCGTTATCGGGCTGGAACTGGCAGGCGTGGCGGCGAATATGGCCGGGCTACTGCCCGCGCAGGGGCAAATGGCAGATACCACCGCGGTGACGATTTCCCTGACCACGCTCGCGGTAACGGTACTGGGCGCGGTGTTATTTCGCGGATTTCTGGCCATTATCCCTATCCTTATTGGGGTTCTAACGGGCTATGCGCTCTCTTTCGCGATGGGTGTAGTCGATATTACGCCAATACGCGAGGCGCACTGGTTCGCGCTGCCGACTTTCTATACGCCGCGCTTTGAATGGTTTGCCATACTCACGGTGTTACCTGCGGCGCTGGTGGTTATTGCAGAGCACGTCGGGCATTTGGTGGTGACGGCGAATATCGTGAAAAAAGATTTAGTGCGCGATCCCGGTTTGCATCGCTCTATGTTCGCAAACGGGCTTTCAACGTTCCTCTCAGGCTTCTTCGGTTCAACGCCGAATACCACCTATGGTGAAAATATTGGCGTGCTCGCGATAACTCGGGTCTATAGCACGTGGGTGATAGGCGGCGCGGCGCTGTTTGCTATTTTGCTCTCCTGCGTAGGGAAGCTGGCGGCGGCGATTCAGATCATCCCGGTTCCGGTGATGGGAGGTGTCTCTTTACTGCTGTATGGCGTTATTGGAACATCCGGGATCCGTGTGTTAATCGAATCTAAAGTGGATTACAGCAAAGCGCAGAATTTGATTCTGACCTCGGTCATTTTAATTATCGGCGTTAGCGGCGCACGGATACACGTTGGCGCTACCGAGTTGAAAGGGATGGCGCTGGCCACGATTGTGGGAGTAGGGCTGAGCCTGTTGTTCAAGCTGATAAGCCTGGTGCGCCCTGAAGAAAAAATTATCGACGTGGACGATGAATCTGCGGCATCCTGATAACGCCGCGGGCGGGGATCCTGCCCGCGGTTCTCCGCCCGCCGTTTTCTGTGATAAACTGTGCGGCGATTTTTGTAGGATCGAACTGAGGTCACTCTGAACACGCCGGCACAGCTCTCTTTGCCACTCTATCTCCCCGATGATGAAACTTTCGCGAGTTTCTGGCCGGGCGACAATGCCTCTTTGTTAGCCGCGCTGCGCGGCGTTTTGCATCAGGCGCACAGCGGTTATCTTTACTTCTGGTCTCGGGAAGGCGGGGGGCGTAGCCACCTTCTGCACGCGGCCTGCGCGGAGCTATCCCGTCGCGGCGAGGCGGTGGGTTTTGTGCCGCTGGATAAGCGCACTTGGTTTGTCCCTGACGTGCTGGACGGCATGGAACACCTGGCGCTGGTGTGTATCGATAATATTGAATGTGTCGCGGGGGATGAACCGTGGGAAATGGCGATTTTCAATCTCTATAACCGCATTCTCGAATCGGGGAATACGCGGTTACTGATTACCGGCGACAGACCGCCGCGCCAGCTTAATCTGCGCCTGCCAGACCTGGCCTCTCGCCTCGACTGGGGCCAAATCTATCGCCTTCAGCCGCTTTCTGATGATGACAAACTACAGGCGCTGCAATTGCGCGCCCGGCTGCGCGGTTTTGAACTGCCGGAAGACGTCGGGCGTTTTTTACTCAAGCGGCTGGATCGCGAGATGCGCACGCTGTTTACCACTCTCGATCAGCTCGATCGGGCCTCAATTACCGCGCAGCGTAAACTGACGATCCCTTTTGTAAAAGATATTTTGTCGCTGTAGTTTGCGCGTTCCCGAGAAGCGCGCGCAGCCATTTACTCTACCGGGCGGCGTTATGTTTATTAGAACAGGGCGGCAGTGTGAGCATCTCTGCACCGGGAACTTCATTACATGTGTTTTTTCACGTATTTATCGGCAGGCAGGGATTGTGGATTTACGCGCTTCCTGCAAGCGCGCGAATTCATATTTTACTGCCAGTTCACCGGCAAAATGTAATGACCAGTGCAGCGCATCGCTCTGATTTACCCTGCTGCGCGATGATACCCGCCGTGATTTTCGCAGCGGGTACGGTGGTTTTCATTTCAGTCGCCACTCGGCTCTCGGTCGATTAAGGTTGAAAATTATCTTTTCCGGTTAAGCCACTATCTCCAGCACATTTTCCGGCGGCCGCCCGATGCGTGCGCCAGCATCAGTGACGACGATGGGGCGCTCAATAAGCTTCGGATGGGTGACCATTGCTACTATTAATGCCTCTTCATCAAGAGAGGTATTTTTTAGATTCAACTCGTTGTAAATATCTTCTTTCACGCGCATCAGTTCGCGAGCGCTGCGCATACCGAGCTGCGTCAGCAACGTTTTGATCGTTGCAGCATCGGGGGGCGTTTCCAAATACAAAATGACCCGAGGTTCAATGCCGCGAGATTCCAGCAGCGAGAGCGTTTCACGGCTTTTGGAGCAGCGGGGGTTATGGTAAATGGTCACTAAAGGGGGCATAGGGATTCCTTGTTACATTTTTTGATATTGGCGATAGCGCTGTTGCATTAGGCGTAGCTGATCGATGCGCGCGTCGTAGCGCGCCTGTTGCAAACTGCCGGTTTTTGTTTGCGCGCTGGCGCGGCTTAATAAACTTATCGACTGATCCAGCCGCCCCTGCAGGGCCATAAGCTCTGCCCGTGCGGCTAATTCCCGGTCGGGATGATTGAGTGCGCTTTCCGCCTGGGCTAATAAATCCCAGCCGTTAGTATCGTCAGGGTGGGCGAAGGTATAGCGATTAAGTAGCGCGGCCGCAGGCGCCGGCTGCTTATTTTGTACATAAGCATTGGCCAGGTTGAGCTGCAGCACCGGGCTATTTGCCAGCCCTGGGGCTTTTTGCAGGCGGGTGACAGCGGCGGCTGCGCTATGTCGGCCGAGATCGATATCGGTTGCCAAATTCAGAAACCAGGGGTTATCCGGCTGGGCGCTCAATAGCGGCAGCAAAAAACGCTGGGCCTCAACAAAGTCATTGCTTTCCATTGCTTTTAGCGCTCTGCCATAGCGGGCCGCCTGCTGTTGCTGTGCGTCTCCTTTATCCAGCGCATCCAGTAATTCATCCGTGAGCTGATTACTGCCATCGCCATACATCCCAAGAATGCGCACCTTTGCCATATAAAAGTTGACGGAGGAGCGCGCAACGGTGGCGGGCATTTGATTCGCCCGGTTGCGAGCGTCTGAAAGCCGGCTTTCCGGCAGTGGGTGGGTCAGGAGGATCTCCGGCGGGCGCGTTGAGTAGCGCGCCTGATCGAGAAGTTTATCCAGAAAAGTGGGCATGGCCTGAGGATCGAACCCGGCGCGCTGTAAAACCTGAATGCCAATACGATCGGCCTCCTGCTCGTTTTGCTGGGCAAAACTGATCATACCCTGCCGTGATCCGGCAAGTGTACCGGTCATTGCCGCCATCCCGGCCTGCGGGCTGGCCATTGCCAACAGAATCGATCCTAAAGCGCCCACCCAGGTAAGCGGCGCATTGCGCTTTTGATCTTCCATCGCCCGCGCCAGATGGCGCTGGGTAACGTGGGAGATTTCGTGCGCCATGACCGATGCAAGCTGGCTTTCATTATCGGCATAGCGAAATAATGCGGAATGGAGTACGACATGCCCGCCAAAGAATGCGAAGGCGTTAATTTCATCATTATTAATCAGGTGAAAATAGAAGGGCGTGCGCACCGAATTCGCGTGCGACACTAGCCGCATGCCCAGCGAGTTAATATATTCATCAAGCAGCGGGTCATTAATGAGCGGGGCACTGCCGCGAAGCTGGCGAATATAAAAATCGCCCATTTGCTTTTCCTGCGCGATGGAAAGCGTGCTGCCCGCAGAAGTCCCCATATCCGGGAGACCATCGGCGCTATCGGCAAAGACAGGCAGAGACTGGCCCGCCAGCAGAGCTGTAATCAGAGAGACAACCAGCGCTTTCTTCAACGGCCTGAACATAACGTCTGATCCTGTTTTGTAAGGTATGGTCTTATGACATGCTGAAGGGATAAGGGTTCGATGCCCCAATCCGGTAAAGGTTTGAGTCTTCGTGAATGCCATAGTACCCCGTATACTGTGAAAAACGAAGAGTCAGGAAAGACTATTCGTTACAATTCCGCGCATTACACTGCCGTCGACTTTCCGGGAAATAAATATGCTTGAACTCTTATTACAGTGGTATCGCCGCCGTTTCAGCGATCCGGAAGCGATAGCGCTACTGGTTATTTTAATTTTTGGATGCAGTCTCCTCTATTTTTTTTCTGGCCTGCTGGCGCCTCTGCTGGTAGCGCTGGTCCTTGCTTACCTTCTGGAGTGGCCAACGGCCCGGCTTGAACGTATCGGCTGTTCGCGAAGCGCCGCGACTGGCATTGTGCTGGTGCTGTTTATCGGCGTGGTATTGCTAATGACACTGGTGGTGGCGCCGGTAGCCTGGCAACAGAGCATTTTTTTAGTGCGCGATATGCCGACCATGTTTAATAAGCTGGTTGATTTTTCCGCTACGCTGCCCCGGCGTTACCCGGCGCTGGTGGATGCGGGCATTATTGATGCAATGGCAGAGAATTTACGCGCGCGTTTGTCCACGCTCGGTGAGTCTGTGGTTAAGTTCTCGCTGGCGTCACTGGTTGGCTTATTAACGCTCGCCGTGTATCTGATTCTGGTGCCGCTGATGGTCTTTTTCCTGGTAAAAGATAAAGAACAAATGCTCAACGCGGTGCGGCGCGTACTGCCGCGCAATCGCGGGCTGGCCGGCCAGGTGTGGGTGGAAATGAACCAGCAAATCACCAATTATATTCGCGGTAAGGCGATGGAAATGGTGATTGTCGGCATCGCGACCTACATTGGCTTTATTGCTACCGGGTTGAATTATTCGCTATTACTGGCGGTTTTGGTCGGGCTGTCCGTATTAATTCCTTACATCGGTGCTTTTGCCGTTACGCTACCGGTGACTGGCGTTGCGCTGTACCAATTTGGCATTGGGGCGGAGTTCTGGACCTGTTTTAGCGTCTATCTGGTAATTCAGGCGCTGGACGGTAATTTACTGGTGCCGGTACTGTTTTCGGAGGCCGTAAATTTGCATCCACTGGTGATTATTTTATCCGTGGTGATATTTGGCGGTCTGTGGGGGTTTTGGGGCGTCTTTTTCGCGATTCCACTGGCGACATTAATTAAAGCTGTGGTGCGCGCGTGGCCGGACACGCTGTCAGGCGAACCAATTGACGTTGAGCAGGTGCCATAAGCGGCGTTTTGCGGAATAACAAAGCGGCTTCATGATGAGTGAGAATTGACGCGTTAGATATTGACTGACGGCGGTATTGGTTTCGCCCGTCAGAGGCGGCCTGCCGGCGAGCCGTTAAATTAAAATCCAAAGAATATAAGGCAGAGCCAAAGCGCATTGGTGATAACTTCCGCCTGACGCGGCTTTTGACGGGCAAAAAAATAAGCCGGACGCGTTGCCGGCTTATCGCAGTCGCCGTGAGCGTCAGGCCGCGTGATTTTTCAGCCAGTCCAACACGATATCGTGGTGGTTACTGGTTTTAAAATCGTTAAAAACGTGTTCAATCACGCCGTTGCCGTCAATCAGAAAACTAATACGGTGAATGCCGTCGTAGGTTTTCCCCATAAACGTTTTTTCGCCCCAAATTCCAAACTGCTCGCACACCTTGTGATCCTCATCAGAAAGCAGAGTGAAATTCAGCAGTTCTTTATCAGCGAAGCGTGAGAGCTTTTCCGGTTTATCCGTGCTGATGCCAAGAACTTCTACGCCATATTTTTTCAAATAGTCCATATTATCGCGCAGGCCGCAGGCCTGGACGGTACAGCCCGGCGTCATTGCTTTAGGATAAAAATAGACCAGCACGCGCTGCCCCTGAAAATCGGTTAAATTGACCTGCTCGCCATCCTGATCGGGCAGGCTGAATTTCGGGGCAATATCGCCAGCGTTCAGTGGATTCATCACAACTCTCCATCTCTGTCTTCATGTATTTTGCTGTGGGTAACTGATAACGCTAATAGTGCCTTGCGCATCGAGTTCTGTACATAGCGTTCTGAAGGCGCGCTCGATGTTTGTCGCATTAGGCAGGGCCGGAGCGTGCGCGGCAATTTGGATGTATAAACGTGGAACTGCGCTTTGGCCCGCGTCTTCCGCGGGATGCGTGCGTGAAATCAGCTCAGCGATGTTCATATGATGCGTATCAAACAGATCGGTAAACCGCTCGATAAGATGTGGCGAGTCGGCGACTTCAACCTGAACGCGCACCGTAGCGGGTGCCGAAGGGCGCGCGTGTCCTGCCGTGCGCTTCATCACTATCAGTAAATCTAATTCTGCGCCTTTGAGGGGCAGCGTGGACTCAATTTGAGCAATCGCATTCCAGCTCCCGGAAAGCAGCATAATAAATGTGAATTCATCGCCCAGCATGGCCAGTCGGCTGTCTTCGATATTACAGCCGCAGCCGCTGACGTGACGAGTTATTGCATTGACGATACCCGGACGATCGACGCCAAGTGCGGTAATAACGAGATAATGTTGAGATGACGCAGACAAACCTTAGCTTCCTGTAGCAATAACGTAATCATTAGGAAAACATAAAAAAAACGCGCATACAACCGCACTCAGTATCCCGTTTGCTTGCTTTTGAGGCGGCACCAAACGTACCATTGGTACCACTTGTTTTCACAGGGGATGCACCATGTTCACGGGAAGTATTGTTGCGCTGATAACGCCGATGGATGCAAAGGGAAATATCTGCCGCACCAGCCTGAAAAAACTGGTTGATTATCACGTGGCGAGCGGCACCGCCGCGCTGGTTTCTGTCGGCACTACCGGTGAATCGGCCACACTGAGTCATAATGAGCACGTTGATGTTGTCAAAATGACGCTTGAGCTGGCTGACGGCCGCATTCCGGTTATCGCGGGAACCGGCGCGAACGCCACGTCAGAAGCCATCTCTCTGACGCAGTGTTTTTCCGACAGCGGCGTTGCAGGCTGCCTGACGGTGGTGCCTTATTATAATCGCCCCACGCAGGAAGGTATTTACCAGCATTTTAAAGCGATTGCTCAGAGCACCGATTTACCGCAGATCCTGTATAATGTACCGTCGCGCACCGGCTGCGATATGCAGCCTGAAACGGTGGGCCGCCTGGCGCAGCTTGAAAATATTGTTGGCGTTAAAGAAGCCAGCGGCGATCTGACCCGCGTCAGCCGGATTCAGGCGCTAACCGCGGATGATTTTATTTTACTTAGTGGCAATGACGATAGCGCGCTGGATTTTATGCGCCTTGGCGGCCACGGCGTTATTTCAGTTACGGCGAACGTTGCAGCGCGTGATATGGCGCAAATGTGTAAACTGGCAGCAGCGGGAGACATTGCCGGTGCGCAGGCCATCAATCAGCGCCTGATGCCGCTGCATATAAACTTATTTATCGAGCCTAATCCGTCACCGGTGAAGTGGGCTTGTGAAAAACTGGGTCTGGCAGCAACCGGCGGGCTTCGCCTGCCGATGATGCCGTTGACTGATACCGGACGTCAGGTTGTACTTAGCGCCATGACGCATGCCGGTTTGCTATAACGTTTAGGGAGATTGAATGGCTTACTCAGTTCAGAAGTCAACGGTAGCAAAATTGGTAGGCGTCTCGCTTATCATGCTGCTGGCGGCGTGTAGTTCCGATTCACGCTATAAGCGCCAGGTCAGCGGCGATGAGTCCTATCTGGAAGCGGCCCCGTTGTCAGAGCTGCACGCCCCGGCGGGCATGATTCTGCCGATTGAAAATGGTCAGTATGAGGTGCCTGCGCCGCGCGGCGGCGGAGCCTTGGGCAAAAAGCTGGATATTCGCCCGCCGGCGCAGCCGCTGGCGCTGGTTAGCGGCGCACGCACGCAGTTTACCGGCGATACGGCGACGATGCTTCTTGATAGCGGCAGCACTGCGTCCTTATGGCCGCGCGTAGTCAGCGTTATGCAGCAGAAAAACTATTCTATCCTGAAGCGCGAAGACGGCAGCCAGACGCTGACCACCGACTGGGTGCAGTGGCAGCGCGCAGACGAGGATGAACAATATCGCGGGCGCTATCAGGTTGGGGTTCAACAGCAGGGCTATCAGCAGGCGTTAACCGTGAAGCTGCTGGGGCTGGAGCAGGCCGGGAAACCTGTCGCAGATGCCGCTTCTATGCAGCGCTACAGTACGCAAATGTTGAATGCGATTGCCGCAGGTTTAGATAGCAGCCTGAGCGCGGGTAGCAGCAAAAATGCCGCCTCTGCGAGCGCTATTGACGTTCAAAGCGGCGCCGATGATACCGGGCTGCCGGTGCTGGTGGTGCGGGCACCGTTTAATACGGTGTGGAGCCGCCTTCCTTCGGTGCTGGAAAAAGTCGGTATGAAGGTGAGCGATAGCACGCGTTCAGAAGGCAGTCTGGCAGTGAGTTATTCTCCACTGTCAGACAGCGAGTGGCACGAACTGGGGGCGCGCGATCCGGGGCTTGCCAGCGGCGATTATAAAGTACAGGTCGGCGATTTAGATAACCGCAGTAGCCTGCAGTTTATTGATCCGAAAGGCCATACGCTGACCCAGTCGCAAAATGATGCGCTGGTCGCGGTGTTCCAGGCCGCGTTCAGTAAATAGCTAAGAGGCCGACGAAAGTCGGCTTTTTTATTGCTCTCAAAAACTATTTCCCGGGAGCGCGGCAGCGCCGGTTTAGGCTCCGCCTTGTTAGCGCCGCTGATTAACGCTGATGCGTTAGGGTATTAACTAGGTGCTACAGGAGGCAGGCCAGTGCCGTTTCTTGTATTGCCGGTGGCAGCTTGGCCCCTGTGAACACGGCGATAACTGCCGCTTATTTCGCCCAATGAATAGCGTATGAAACCGGGCGGCCCCTGAGCGGGATTTCAGTCATTCTGGTGCGCCATCTCCGGTGACATCATTACGCTAAGGCATCAGGCGGAAGATAAGGTTAGACGAAAACGGCTCTTCTACGACGAAGGCCACTGGCTATTTTGGGTTGCCGGGAACAGGCGTCTGCGATACATCACGCCCGTTGCCATAGGAGCGCTTCGTCGTTAAGGCTGATTGATGCATATTCACCTTCAGACCGTGTAAACGGCCTATAACCCAGGAGTATATGAGGATGCAAAAGCAGGCTGAGTTGTATCGTGGTAAAGCGAAAACCGTCTACAGCACTGAAGATGATGCTTTGCTGGTGCTTGAGTTTCGGGATGATACGTCAGCGGGAGACGGGGCGCGTATTGCCCAGTTCGAGCGCAAAGGTAAGGTTAATAACCGCTTTAATTATTTCATTATGCGCAAGCTGGAAGAGGCCGGAATTCCGACCCAAATGGAAGCGCTGCTATCGGATACGGAATCGCTGGTGAAAAAGCTCGATATGGTGCCAGTGGAATGTGTGGTTCGCAACCGCGCCGCAGGCTCGCTGGTGAAACGCCTGGGCGTAGAAGAGGGGCTGGTGCTCGACCCACCGCTGTTCGATCTATTCCTGAAAAATGACGCGATGCACGATCCGATGATTAATGAATCCTATTGCGAAACCTTCGGTTGGGTGAGCCGTGAGCACCTGGCACAAATGAAAACATTGACCTATCGGGCAAACGCGGTACTGACAACGCTTTTTGATAACGCAGGATTGATTCTGGTGGATTTTAAGCTTGAGTTCGGACTGTTTAACGGTGAAGTCCTGTTGGGTGACGAGTTCTCTCCGGACGGCGCGCGGCTGTGGGATAAAGCGACGCTGAACAAACTGGATAAAGATCGCTTTCGTCAGGAAATGGGTGGCCTGATCGAAGCTTATGAAGAGGTTGCACACCGGCTGGGCGTTGATTTGTCCTAAGTACGCAATCGTTTCCGTACCCCGATGAGCGGTGAGAAACAAAAAACACGGGCGGGCCGGTAGCCATTGCCGACCTGCAGTCACCCTCCTGTCGGGATAATACCGCGCCAGTACGGGCAGCGGCGGAATAGCCGCTATTGTCTCGCCGCTGTGTCAGAAGATGGCTGTAATGGTGGCTTCCCGCCGGCGCGGTGGCCGCGCTTTATGCTGCAAACCGCGCAGTGGTGAAGACGCAGTTTTCCTGCAGCGGGCGCAGGTAGTGGCCGGTGGCTCAGGTTGTTATCTTTTACCATCGGCTATCGCTACGCGAATAGCCGCTAGGGACGGGAATGTCTGTGGGCTAAACGGCGCTCATTAGTCCTTCAACTCAGCGTTATTGTTGAGTCTACAGGAATTGCTCATCGCAAGTTTCACCACCTTATTTTTTTCTGTGAACGCTTTCTTATGGTAATCCGCGCCGGAACCACCTACGATCTGTGCTATCTCTCCGCTATTTTCATTCGCTAAAATAGCCGCAGCGACGGTTATCTCGCGTGGATGAGCCACGGTTGCACCGATGTGGCGGCGGTAGAACATCCGTAAAACATGATTAAAAGGAAGCTGGTTATGCGTTGGCAAGGGCGTCGTGAAAGTGACAACGTTGAAGATCGTCGTGGCGATAATGCGGGCGGCGGTATGCCGGGGATGTCTGGCGGAGGCGGCGGCTTTCGCATTCCCAGAGGAAAAGGCGGTTTGGTGATTCTGGTGATTGTACTGGTGGCTGGCTATTATGGCTACGATCTCACGCCGTTATTAAACGGCGGCGGGCAGCCCCTGAGCCAGCAGCAGAGCGCGCAAAATATCAGCCCTAATGAAGATGAGGCGGCAAAGTTTACCTCCGTCATTTTGGCTACGACCGAGGACACCTGGTCACAGCTCTTTCAGCAAATGGGTAAAACCTATCAGAAGCCAAAGCTTGTGATGTATCGCGGTGCGACCCGCACCGGTTGCGGCACCGGGCAGTCGGTAATGGGGCCGTTTTACTGCCCGGCGGACAGCACGGTTTATATCGATCTCTCATTTTATGACGAAATGAAAAGCAAACTTGGCGCGGACGGCGATTTTGCCCAGGGCTATGTGGTTGCTCATGAAGTGGGCCATCACGTTCAAAAACTGCTGGGGATCGAGCCGCGCGTGCGCCAGTTACAGCAAAATGCGTCTCAGAAGCAGGTTAACCAGCTATCGGTTCGCCTGGAACTTCAGGCGGACTGTTTTGCCGGCGTGTGGGGCCACGCGATGCAAAAGCAAGATGTTCTGGATACGGGCGATTTACAGGAAGCGCTGAATGCGGCCGAAGCCATTGGCGACGATCGCCTGCAGCAGCAAAGCCAGGGGCGCGTGGTGCCAGACAGCTTTACGCACGGTACTTCTGAGCAGCGCTATTCCTGGTTTAAACGCGGTTTTGACAGCGGTAACCCGTCCCAGTGCGATACCTTTGACGGAAAACTCTAACGACCTATGCTGGATAGTCAGTTTGTCGCTCTGACGGCGAAGCAGGCGCGGCAAGGGCATCGCCGGTTGTTAATCATCTCTGGCGACTCAACGTGGACCGAAACCCGCGCTCTTTCGCTAATTGATTTATTGCCCGGTGACTGGCTGTGGGTGAGCAATGACATGCAGGAACGAGGCTGCCCGCCCGGTGCGTTAAAAACGCTATTGGGGCGGGAGTTTCTGCACGCGGTATTTGATGCGCGGCACGGGCTGGATGTACAGGCGCTGGCGGCGCTGGCCGGAACGCTCAGGGCTGGCAGTTGGCTGGTGCTACTCGCGCCTGCGTGGGAAAGGTGGGCGCATTTTCCCGATGCCGATAGCCCGCGCTGGAGCGATAGCCCGCAGCCCATACCAACGCCGCTGTTCATTGAACGTTTTCAGCATATTGCTCTGCAGGACTCGCGCTGTGCGCGCTGGCTACAGGGCGAGGTGCCGGCGTTACCCGATATTGCCACCTTTCCTGACTGGCATGCTGCCAGCGGCGCACCTTTGGAACAGCAGAACGCCATTCTTACGGCACTGCGGGCGATGGAGTCGGGCGTTGCCGTAGTTACCGGCCCTCGCGGACGCGGCAAATCGGCGCTGGCCGGTATGCTGGCGCACGGTGCGCCTCGCGCCGCTTTGGTCACGGCACCTACTCGCGCCGCCGTTGACATACTGGCTCAATACGCGCAGGGCAACGGTATATTTATTGCTCCCGATCGCCTGTTAACCATGTTGGATGACGATTGTGCCCCTGCAGCGGACTGGCTTATCGTTGATGAGGCCGCTGCGCTACCGCTGCCGCAGCTGCGGCGTCTGATCTCAGCGTTTGCGCGCGTACTGTTAACCACCACGGTGCAGGGATATGAAGGAACCGGGCGCGGCTTTTTACTGAAATTTTGCGCTGGAGTATCGCAGCTGCGGCGCTTCTCTCTGGGCGCGCCTGTACGCTGGGCGGAAAACGATCCGCTGGAGCGCCTGTTAGATAACATTCTGTTATTTGATGACTCGCTTCCCCCGCTGCCGGAAGAGATAACCCCCGTTATTGACGAGCCGCAGTCTGCGCCGTGGCGGCATGAACCGGCGCTTGCGGAGTCGGCATGGCGGCTGCTGTCCGGTGCGCACTACCGTACATCGCCTCTGGATTTACGGCGCATGATGGATGTGCCCGGCCAGCGCTTTATCTTTGCCCGCCATAATAATGCCATCGCAGGCGCGCTGTGGCTGGTTGATGAAGGCGGGCTGGCGCCCGAACTCAGCCGGGCGGTGTGGGCAGGCGTCCGCCGCCCGCGCGGGAATCTGGTGGCGCAGTCGCTGGCGGCGCACGGAGGCGCGCCGCTGGCGGCGACTCTGCGCGGGCAGCGCGTGAGCCGTATTGCGGTGCATCCGGATCTCCAGCGGCGCGGATTGGGGCAGCGTCTATTGTCCCGGCTTCGCCAGCGGGCTGATGGCTATGATTATCTTTCCGTCAGCTTTGGTTATACCGGTGAACTGTGGCGCTTTTGGAAGCGTGCCGGCTTTATTCTGGTGCGTTTTGGCAGCCACAGAGAAGCCAGCAGCGGTTGCTATGCTGCGATGGCACTGTTACCGCTGACGCCCGCTGGAGCAAGGCTGGCGCGCGGTGAACACCGACGCCTGCGCCGGGACGCCCGCTGGCTTGCCGACTGGATTGATGAGCCGCTCCCGCTGAAATACTGGCATGATGACTTAACGCTAAACCGGGCCGACTGGCGCGAGCTGGCCGGGTTCGCTTACGGGCATCGTCCGCTGGAGGCCTGCCTCGGCAGTCTGCAGCGTATGCTGGCCCACTGTTCCTTACCGCTGCAGGCTCTGCGTTCACGTCTTGAGCAGCATTTATTACCGGCGGAGATCTGCGCCAGGTACGCTATTGCCGGACGGCGTGCGCTATTGGCCGCGTGGCGTGAGGAAACGGCGCAGGCGATGCGTCAGCTTGCACCGACCTGCGCCCGGGCGCTGGAGCAGCGCCTGAACCAGCTGAAAAAACGTTAACCCCTGTGCCGTGCCCACGGTGATATCACGAGAATGCTCCATGCCTGTGAAGCGCAAAGGTGATGGCGTGCAAGCGCTGGGGGCTGCCGCTTTTGGTCTTAAAATAGGGTACGAGCGATACCATGATTAATTCTAAATAAATGCGTGGTTTTCCCAGGGCCATCGCCGCTGTTAAGGAAATACGAGTCAGCCTGGCGCTCGAACTCGGTAGTGTATTTTCTTCCTGCCATGAATAGCGCCTGCATTGCAGGCGCTATGGTTATCCGTAATTCGCTGCCCGTTGGCATTTCGTGTTAAACCGCCGGAAAGCCCCGGCGGCGCGTGGGCTGACGCATTCCAGCGTCAAAATTACGATTTACTCACCAGAGGATTTATGCGCTATTGACCGTCCGGGGATCGCCTGAGGCAGTAGCGGCATGAATGCTCTGTACGAAGGTTAGTCTTCGATAGCGGTGGTATAGCGATGGGTAAAGTGCTGTCCATCAACAAAGGTCACATCAACATCAATTGTGGCCTGCCTGGCGCTCTCCCCCTGGATTCTAAGATTGAGCAGGTTGGTTCCCTTATTACCTGCGCCATCATAGTTTTCATTGCCGGGAGCGCTATAGTCTGGAAAGTAAGCGTGCTGGCAGGCGACGGTAAAGTGCTTCACCACCGGATCGTCATTTTGAAACTCGCCGTTCAGTAAGCCTCGCAGCGCAATATAATATTCTCCTTTACGGTTAATAGTAGGCGGAATGCTGACCGTGACACTGTATGTCTTTTCGCGAAATGCACACTGGGTTGAATCGCTCAATGGAGTGTTATTGTAATGCGCAACGGCGGTGAGCGTGACGGTTTCGTTCGCAGTATCGTTTAGCCACGCAGCCGCGTGGCCCTCGGCGTCGGTCAATACCGTGACGCTTTGAGCGTCGTTTTCAAAGCGGGCGTTACCGTCCACGCTGATGGTCACCGGCGTATTAGCCAGCGCAGTACCTTCATTGCTAACAATAGAAACAGTGACTTCATTTTTCTCGATACCATTGGATGCGGCCCCGCTTGTAGCCTCAAGGGTTAAGGTGTAGGTCAGTTCTGGCACAAAGTGGGCTACGGCCAGCGCCTTTTCGCTGCCTTCGTGGTAGCGGTAGCTTGCCGCTACGATGACGCTTTCTGGCCGGGTATTGGTTAAACTCGCGCTTGCCGTTCCATCTTTTTGCGTTACGACGGAAAGCGTTGACTCCCCGCTCTCAGTGAAACGTGCGTGACCGATAGCCTGCAGATCAATAATCACGTGCGGCAGCGGCCGGTTATCATCGCGATGGGTTAAGGCCGCGGTAATAGAATTGCTTTCTTTGCCGTCGGCGTGGGCGCCGTTTTTTGCATGCAGCGTGAGCTGATACGGGTGGGGCAGTGCGCCGAATCGAGATTGTGCCGAGCCGCGCGCGCGAATATTACCGCTATCGTCCAGACTCACGGCGTTAACTGTAACGGTTTCTGCAACCTCACTGGTGATATATGCCTCGCCAATTCCCCCTTTTTGTGTGATCACGGAAAGCTGAGAACCAGCGTTTTGCGTAAAGTGAGCGTGTTTATCCACGCTGAGATCGATAATACGGTGGCTTAGAGGGTTATTTTGCGCGTCTGTCAGTCGCACCTTTACCGTATTGCGCGCGCTTCCATCCGGCGCTGCGCCTGAGCTTGCTTCAACCTGCAGGCGCTCCGGATCGCTGGGGGTCTGCCGGGTAAAGGTTGAGGGCGCCTGAGCGGTTAGCGTATGCGCTGCATCGTAGGCGGAAACCGTGACAGTTTCCGCCTGGGCATCAAAGAAGGGGAGCTGAACTTCCCCCTGCGAGTCAGTCAGAGCGCTAATAATATTGATGCCGCTGGTAAAGTGCGCGTTCCCGGTCAGAGAAAACAGAAGTGCGGTATTCGCCACTGCGAGAGGCCCGTCAGTTAGGCGAGCGTATACGATATTGGCGCTTTTATCATCGGCAAATGCCGTTGAGGTAGCGTTAAGGGTAAGTGTAATAGACATTATTGACTCCAATAAATATGTGTAATCAAGGCCAAAGACCCTCTCTGGCGGAGTCAAGGTTGGGGGAAATCAGTAATTAATAACGAGATAATTAGCATGCATTTATTTAGCGTGATAACCAAATGGTCGTAACACTCGCTCAAGACGCATGTATTCAGGACGCGTAAAAGCACCTTCAGACGCGGCAGCGGAATTTATCACAGCCGGTCATTACGTGACTGGCGCACAAGAGTTGAGGGCGGTTGATAGCGTAATGCGCTTTATATATGCCTCAGCCCGGTGCGGCATTTCAGCTCAATAGAAGGGCGGGAAAGCGAGAATTTCCCGTAGCGTATCGCCGGCCAGGCGGCGATAACACCGGCTGCCAGCGAATTAAAGTGTATGCGAGAGCGTGGATTAACGGAGATGCATTGACGCAATACCTGCGCTGAAGAGGCCAGACTGACTGAAATAGTTTCCGGGAATGAAAGACGCGCGCAGGCTGGGCGATACCTGCTTCAGGAAAACACGCAGAGGCCGGGCGCGTGAAGCTTATTTTACCGCTGCATGGTCGGCCTCTGACGTAGGGCTTACTTTTTCTTCTGCGGCCAGTCGTCCTCATCGTCCCACTTATCATTAAAATCGCGGTGCGGCGGCAGCTTTGGACGATTAGCCATATATTTTTTAGGATCGACGCGCTTTAAATCCTTAATCACGTTAATAAAAATGCCCAGTAAGAGCACCAGTACAATGATCCACCAGTATTTTTCAAGCCATTCCATGTGATAGCTCCTCTTTAGGCGCTGGTCGATCAGGCGACCAACTGCTCCATAATACGTTGATACATACGGGCCAATAATTGCAGGTCCGCAGCGTTGACGCATTCATTAATTTTATGAATGGTCGCGTTAACGGGCCCCAGTTCGACAACCTGCGCGCCCATGCGTGCGATAAAGCGCCCATCGGAAGTGCCGCCTGTGGTCAGCAGCTGCGGTTTGATTTCATTATAGTGTTCAACGGCGTTAATCACCGCATCCACCAGTTTTCCGCGCGACGTCAGAAACGGCTGCCCGGACAGCAGCCAGTCGGCGGTATAACGCAGGCGGTGGCGCTCCAGCAGTTCAGTGACCCGCCGCTGAATCAGCGTATCCGTAAGCTCGGTGCTAAAACGGAAATTAAACTGGAGAAATAGATCGCCCGGGATCACATTATTACTGCCCGTGCCCGCCTGAATATTGGCGATTTGCATACTGGTTGGGGGGAAAAATGCGTTGCCCTGGTCCCACTCGATACCCACCAGTTCATTGATCATCGGCGCGGCGCGGTGCACCGGGTTATCTGCGAGATGGGGATAGGCAACATGCCCCTGCACTCCGTGAATAGTGAGATTACAGGTTAAAGAACCGCGGCGGCCATTTTTGACAACATCGCCCACGATTTCACTGCTGGAAGGCTCTCCCACCAGGCAGTAATCAAGGCGCTCGCGCCTTGCCATTAGCGTTTCCACTACTTTTACCGTGCCGTTTTGAGCGCTGGCTTCTTCATCGGAAGTAATTAAAAACGCCAGCCGACCTTGATGATGGGGATGTGCGGCGACAAAGCGCTCTGCGGCAACAACCATGGCTGCTAAAGACCCTTTCATATCCGCAGCCCCGCGGCCGAACAGCATACCGTCGCGGATCGTGGGTTCGAACGGCGGATTAATCCAGCGATTAGCGTCGCCGGGCGGCACCACATCGGTATGTCCGGCAAAGGCCAGCGTTTCACCTTCGCCGCGCCAGGCCCAAAGATTTTGGGTATCTTCAATGTCGATATGTTCAATCGTAAAACCGATAGCGCGCAGACGTTCAACGAGCAGCGCCTGGCAGCCAGCATCGTCCGGGCTAAGAGAAGGACGACGAATCAACTGTTGAGCCAGCTCTATCACCGGACAGGACATGCTTACTTTACCTCGCTGAAATACTGTTGATAGCTCTCATCGCGAAAGCCCACCAGTAACGGCGAGTTTGGGCGCTGGAGCAAAGGGCGTTTAATTATCGCTGGCATTTCCAGCATCAGCGCCGCTGCGCTGGATGCGTCGGTAACTGTGGCGCGACGCGCTTCATCCAGACGGCGCCATGTGGTGCCACGGGTATTCAATAACGGCTCCCAGCCTAACGCGTCGATAAATGTATGCAGCAGCGCGGCGTCTAATCCATCGGCGCGATAATCATGAAAACGGTAGTCGATACCCCGCTGCTCCAGCCAGCGGCGGGCTTTTTTCACCGTATCGCAATTCTTAATACCGTAAAGCGTCACCATTATTGTCGCAATCCTTGTTTCTGTTTTTATATAGGCGTTCGAGACCGCCATAACCCGTTAAGCCCGTCAATATACCGAATCGGGCGGCCTGAGGGGTAATGAATCTGGCGTCAGATCGGGAAAGCGCGCGAAGATTCGACGTCTGATGCTGTAAAAATGCGCTTTTCGGATGATTCTTCAGGCCAGCGGCCAGAGGCGGTTTCCTGCAACCCTGGGAAACCGCCTCTCAGGCGTGCTTAATCTTCGGGCGATTCGCGTAGCGGAAAGCGGCGGCGCACCAGCACGAAAAACAGCGGTACGAAAAAGATAGCCAGTAGTGTGGCGGATAGCATACCGCCGGTAACGCCGGTACCGACCGCGTGCTGGCTGCCGGAGCCGGCGCCCTGGCTGAGCGCCATAGGAAGCACGCCAAAAATAAATGCCAGCGACGTCATAATAATCGGTCGCAGCCGCTGGCGGCAGGCCTGGAGCGTGGCGTCGATAAGATCTTCGCCGCGCGCGTTCAGCGAGCTGGCGAACTCTACAATCAGAATAGCGTTCTTAGCCGACAAACCGATAACCGTCAGCAGGCCAACCTGGAAGTAGACATCATTTTCTAGTCCGCGCAGCCAGGTTGTGCACAGCGCGCCAACGACGCCCAGCGGAACTACCAGCATGACGGAGAAGGGAATCGACCAGCTTTCATACAGCGCGGCCAGGCACAGGAACACCACCAGCAGCGAAATAGCGTAAAGCGCCGGTGCCTGAGCGCCGGACAGGCGTTCCTGCAATGACATGCCGGTCCACTCCAGGCCGTAATTACCCGGAAGCTGACGCGTGAGTGTTTCCATGATATTCATTGCCGTGCCGCTGCTAACACCGGGGGCGGCTTCACCGACGATTTCAAGCGCCGCGTAGCCGTTATAGCGTTCAAGACGCGGTGAACCGGTTATCCAGCGCGAGGTGGCGAAAGCGGAAAAAGGCACCATGTTGCCACTGCGATTGCGCACATACCATTTACTAATATCTTCAGGCAGCATGCGGTATTTTGCCGCCGACTGCACATACACTTTTTTCACGCGCCCCCTGTCCATAAAGTCGTTAATGTAGCTGGAGCCCCACGCGGTTTGCAGCGTATTGTTGATGTCGTCAATCGCTACGCCCATCGCCTGGGCTTTACGCTGATCGATATCGATTTGCAATTGCGGACTGTCATCCAGCCCGTTGTGCCGAACGCGGGTAAGATTAGGAGAACGGGCGGCGAGCTCAAGCAGCCTGTTACGTGCCGCCATTAGCGCGTCATGCCCCTGGCCCGCGTGATCCTGCAGCTCCATATCAAAACCTGCGGCGTTGCCAAGACCGCTAATCGCCGGCGGGCTGCTGGCGATAACCCGGGCTTCGCGGATGCGGTTAAATGCGCGGGTAGCGCGCTCAATAATCGCGAAGGATGAGGCATCTTTGTTGGCCGCGCGCGTTTCCCAGTCTTTCAGGCGAATAAACATGCGCGCGACGTTCTGCCCGTTGCCGCCGGGGCCGGCGCCAATAGTGGCGAACACCGAGCGCACGTTTTCTTTCTCCTGGGTCATATAATAGCGCTCAACCTGCTGAACGACCTTCAGCGTTTGCTGCTGGGTGGCCCCCGGTGGTAATTGAATCGAGGTGGTAAATACGCCGCGATCTTCCTGGGGCAGGAAGGATGTCGGGAGCCGCATAAAAAGCAGCATCATCACGCCTAGCAATACAGCGTAAAGCAGGAGCCAGCGCAAAGTATGCTGTAGCAAATGTGCAACGCGGTTTTCATAGCGCAGCGTGTAGCGCTCAAAGGTACGATTAAACCAGGCGAAAAAGCCGCGCTGCCCGTGATGCTCACCTTTTTTAAGCGGTTTGAGCAGCGTTGAACACAGTGCGGGAGTGAGGATTAGCGCGACCAAAACGGAGAGCACCATCGATGACACTATCGTAATGGAGAACTGGCGGTAAATTGCGCCGGTCGTGCCGCTAAAAAACGCCATCGGAACAAATACGGCGGAGAGGACCAGCGCAATCCCCACCAGCGCGCCCTGAATCTGCCCCATGGATTTACGCGTAGCCGCACGCGGCGACAGGCCTTCCTCGCTCATCAGGCGCTCAACGTTTTCTACTACTACGATAGCGTCATCGACTAACAGCCCTATTGCCAGCACCATGGCGAACATCGTCAGCGTATTAATACTGTAGCCGCACAGCCACAGTACGGCGAAGGTACCAAGCAAGACCACAGGAACGGCGATGGTCGGAATAAGCGTTGCGCGGAAATTCTGTAAAAACAGGAACATAACTGCGAATACGAGCGCAATCGCCTCCAGTAGCGTTTCCACTACGTCGATAATGGATGCCTGAACAAAAGACGTAGTTTCATAAGCCACGCGGTACTCAAGCCCGTGAGGAAAATAGGCGGACAGTTCGTTGAGCCGGGTGAGTGCGCGTTTCGCCGTTTCCATTTCATTGGCCCCCGAGGCGAGCTTAATGCCCAGCCCCGAGGCGGCCATGCCGTTATAGCGGCTTAAGTAGTCATACTTTTCCGCGCCCAGCGCGACCTGCGCCACGTCGCCAAGCGTAATCAGCGAGCCGTCCTGATTAACGCGCAGCGTGATAGCGCGAAACTGTTCCGGTGTCTCCAGCAGCGCCTGGGCGTTAATGGTTGCGTTCAGCGCCTGCTTATCGACGGCCGGCGTTCCGCCCAGTTGACCCACGGCGACCTGGCTATTTTGGGATTTAATCGCATTCACCACATCCTGCGTGGTGAGCTGATAGGCGGTCAGTTTATTCGGATCGAGCCAGATGCGCATGGCGTACTGGGTACCATAGGCGTCAACGTCGCCAACGCCGTTTACCCGGCTCAGCGGATCCTGAATATTGCTGGCGACATAATCGGCGATATCCTGCTTATCCATGCTCCCGTCAGTGGACACAAAGGCTATCATCAGAATATTAGTATCCCCGGTTTTTCGCACGGTAACGCCCTGATTTTGCACCGCCTGTGGCAGTTTGCGCATCGCAGACTGTAACTGGTTTTGCACCTGCTGTACCGCTTCATCCGGGGAGCTTCCCGCTTCAAAGGAGAGCGTGACGGAGGCCTGCCCGGTATTACTGCTTTGTGACGACATATACAGCAGGTTATCAAGGCCGGTCATGTTTTGTTCGATAACCTGAGTTACCGTGTTTTCCAGCGTTTGCGCCGACGCGCCCGGATAATTAGCGTTAATGCGCACTTTCGGCGGCGCCAGATCGGGATATTGCTCTACAGAGAGTGAAAAAATGGCGAGAGTGCCCGTCAGGCAAATAAGGATAGCCAGTACCCAGGCGAAAATAGGGCGATCGATAAAAAAATTCGCCATTGAATCAAAATCCTCGTAATACGTGATATCGGGCGGGGGCTTACTTTAGCCTCTGGTACGGACCCAATCGTGGAGAGATTAAGAAGAAAATGTAAATTATCGTTGAAGATTGCAGGCCGGATGGCCTGCATCAGGTGCTATGAATGACGTGATTCCAGATACATGACGGTTGCCGCGACCCGCGAGCGAACGTTGAGTTTTCGCAACACATTGCGAATATGCACTTTTACCGTTTCTTCAGAAATAAACAGCGCGGCGGCAATTTCTTTGTTTGACATCCCGCGTCCCAGCTCCTGTAGTACATCCAGTTCACGGCTGGTTAATAGCGCTAACGGCGATTTTTCGTCTTCTTTCGATTCTCTGGTCGCGAGGTATTCGCGTACTTTTTCACTGAAGGCCTCCTGGTTTTGCGCACCGTGGAGAATTGCCTGCAAAAGTTCGTCTGGATCGCTGTCTTTAAGAAGGTAGCCGTCTGCGCCTGCATCGATTAACGCATACACGTCAGAAGCTGCGTCGGAGACGGTCAGAACGATGATACGCGCACTGATGCCATCGCGGCGCAGCGCCTGCAGCGTATCCAGACCGCTCAGTCCTTTCATATTAAGATCTAACAATATCAAATCCGGGGTTAGCCGGTTAGCCATACTGATGGCCTCTGCGCCGCTGCTGGCTTCACCGACAACGTTAAATGACGGTTCGTTCTGCAATAGTTGATGCAGGCCGCGTCGCATAAGTGGGTGATCGTCGACAATCAGTACCTGATAGCAATGTGAATGTGGCATGATGCGTATCCTGGAGCGTTGCAATGTTCCAAATGTTTATTAAAGGCCGTTTCCACTGCCTTTTTCTTCCGCCGCTGAACGCAGGTGCACGCATACGCGCGTTCCGCCCGTTTCACGTCGGGTTATATCCAGCGTACCACCAAGGAGGGCGGCACGCTCGTACATAATGTTTAATCCATGGTGTCCTGCCGGCCCTTCAAGGCTGTCAATTCCCTTACCATCATCGGTAATTTCAACGCAACGCTCGCCGTCGCTGGCGCTGTGACAGGTCACGGCGATCGTTTTTGCCTGCGCGTGGCGAATGGCATTTAGCAGCGCTTCACGGATTATCTGTAGCAAGTGGACCTGGCTTGCGGCATCAAGATCGTCGTCGGGCAGGTTGCCATTAAGAATAATCGCCGCATCGGTGCGTTCACGCAGCGGTGCAATCATTGCGTGAAGTGCAGCCGGGAAACTGGCCTGCTGCAGCGACAGGCGAAAAGTGGCAAGCAGTTCGCGCAGCTCGCGGTTAGCATCGTTCAGCGCCTGAGAAAAATCGGCGATAATTTGCTGCGCTCGCTGGTTATCCGGAACTACCGCCCTTTTCAGCAGCGTAAGCTGAATACGCAGATAAGAAAGCGCCTGCGCCAGCGAGTCGTGCAGTTCGCGCGCAATTGCCGCGCGCTCTTCCATCACCAAAAGCTGCTGGCGCTCTTGTTGCGTATGGGCGAACCAGAGTCCGCGCCCGAGCATAGTTGAAATACTTTTCATAAATAACGCGCCAGGAAAACGCTCATCGGCCTGCCAGCGCAAAAAACCCAGCGCATTGCCGCCTTGCATAATCGGCGTTTGCTGCCATTCTCGCCCGTCCTGAGGCGTCCCTTCCAGCAGATGCCGGCCGCCATTATCCTGCATTTCAAGCGCGCACAGCGGGCCGTAGTGACGCGCAATTCTCAGTACGCGCTGGAAGCCCCGATTATCAGCGACGCTGGCATTCATCGCCCGGGAGCAGCTATACAGCACTTTAAGCCGGCGATTAGCCTCTTTCAGGCTGCGGTTTTTTTGCTGTACGTTTTCTTCCAGCGATTGATACAGCTTATGTAACTCTTGTGCCATTTGCGTAAATGAGCAAGCCAATTGGCCAAGTTCATTCGGCAGGTGTGTGTCCAGCGGCGGGAAATTGAAATTACGCCGCTCAATCGATCGGCTGGCCTGTGCCAGAGCGCCGAGCGGTTCTACCACCTGCTGGCGGATGCGGCGCAGGGTGATGTACACCAAAATAAAAATAGCGAAAAACCCGATTAGCGACATGAGCGCCACGTGTTCCATTTTGTGTTCCGCGCTGCGCTGCAGGCTGAGAACAAACGTATCGATATTCGCGGTATATTGCGCGATATTTTGGTTAAGCCAGTTTTTATCACCGGCCTGAATATGTCGCTCAAACTCCTGCCAGTCGCGCTGCAGAATGATGTAATGGCTTTGAACCTCACGCGGCGCCCCGGCGCGTTTCAGCGGGTGAAACAGCGGCGAGTTCAGGGTGTCGGTAAAATGCTGACGATGCTCGGGCAGCAAGTAAGGCGATGTTTCAAGGTCATACGCGATGCGATAAATTTGCATGCGCAGCGAACCTGCCAGATTGACCGCTTCGGTATCGCGCAGGCTGCTAAAGAGCGTTGAGAACGCCACACCCGTCGTTAACAGTGACAATAAAATAATGCAGAGAAAAGCGTGGGCGATGCCGGTAAATACAGGGCGTTTAACCATAAATATCGCTGGTCCTTTCCGGGCGTTATGTGGCGCAACCTACCAAATAACGCAGACTGTGAAAAGCAAAACAAGAAGTGGAGTGTTGGCTTTTATATGTCGACAAAGCATAGCCGCTGATGAGAAAAAAGTCAGCGCCGGCGTCTGTTTACGGCGATTAACCGAGGCGGAAACGCAGGCAGCAGAGTGAACGTTTTTTGCACAAAGAAAGTCCAGCGTCGGGGAGTAGCGAGGCGGATAATAGCGGTCCGGTGCCGCCGGGACAATGGTTATTAAAGAGCGTAACATGTCGCTTTCAGCCTATTCAGGAGAGCGATATGACGCCGGCAATCCGCGTGATAAAAGATAAAATTTTGTCTGATAACTATTTTATCCTGCGCAATATCACCTATGACCTGACGCGCCGCGATGGCACAGCTTTGCGACATAAGCGTGAAGTGTATGACCGTGGTAATGGGGCGACGATCCTTCTCTACAGCCGGGAAAAACAAACCGTGGTGCTGACCCGGCAATTTCGGGTTGCGACCTGGGTTAACGGAAACCCGGACGGATTGCTGATTGAAAGCTGCGCCGGGCTGCTGGACGATGATGCGCCGGAAGCGTGTATCCGGCGTGAGGCTCAGGAAGAAACGGGCTATACGCCCGGTGAGGTGGAAAAGCTCTTCGATCTGTATATGTCGCCAGGCGGCGTCACCGAACTGATTTCGTTTTTTATCGCAGAATACCGCGATGAACAGCATACCGGGCGCGGCGGTGGAGTTGAGGATGAAGACATCGACGTATTAGAAATTCCGTTTTCTGACGCACTGGCAATGGTGAAAGAAGGCACGATTCGCGATGGTAAAACCGTGATTCTACTTCAGCAACTGCAGCTACGGGGCGTGATGCGCGCTGATTGAGTAACACACTGTATTTATCCGCCTGCGCGGTATTCTGCGCAGGCGTCTAGGTGCTCTTTTCCGTATTTAATTAACCGCGCAGCGATGCTTTTATGGCATAACGCCAGGCCGCCGTTGAGGCGGCGATAAATCTTTAGACATTTTTCAAAGTCGCGCGGCCAGCAAGCCTTCCAGCTTGCGCTGATCTGCGGCAAATAAGCGAATGCCCTCAGCCAGCTTTTCGACCGCCATCGCATCCTGATTATGCTCCCAGCGAAATTTCGCTTCACTCATCGGTGGCGGTTGCTTATATCCCTGTGGCGCAGGGATCAGTTTGCGCAGCACCGGCGCTTCGCTTTTTTGCAGCTCTTCGAGAAGCGCCGGAGAAATGGTCAGGCGATCGCAGCCCGTCAGCGCCAGAATTTGTTCAATACGGCGGAAGCTGGCACCCATGACGATAGTGCTGTAGTTATGCTGCTTGTAATAATCGTAAATACTGCGCACCGATTTCACGCCGGGATCTTCTTCAACTACATAAGGTTCCAAAGGTTTCCGGGCGTGATACCAGTCATAGATGCGCCCGACAAACGGCGAAATGAGAAATACGCCCGCCTCGGCGCATGCGCGGGCCTGAGCCAGCGAAAACAGAAGCGTCAGGTTGCAGTGGATACCTTCTTGTTCCAGCGTTTGTGCGGCGCGTATCCCCTCCCACGTGGCCGCCAGTTTGATAAGAATTCGCGATGTATCGATTCCCTGCTCCTGATACAGCGCGACCAGGCGGCGCGCTTTGGCAACGCTTTTTTCCGTATCAAATGATAAATGCGCGTCGACTTCGGTAGATACCCTGCCGGGAATACTGTTTAGTATTTCGACGCCGAAATTGACTGCCAGCTTGTCACAGGCCGTGGCGATAATACGCTCGCGGCCGCTTTCATGGCGACGGGCGTAATCCAGCGCTTCGTCTATCAGCCCTTCATAGGCTTTGATTCCCGCAGCTTTAAGCAGCAGAGAAGGATTTGTCGTGGCATCCTGAGGCTGATAGTGGCGAATGGACTCAATATCGCCGCTATCGGCAACAACGGTGGTGAATTTCTTGATGGCTTCCAGTTGGTTCATGTCCGCATCTCCATGGCGGGTAGCGCGCTTCGCGGCGAGTGAAAATAAAAAACCTGGGTATAGATGAACAAAAAAGCATAGCAGACGGCTATAGCAATGCGGTGAGGCTTATGTAACATAACACCTAAAAAAATATAACAAAAGGGTGCCGAAAGCCTAAAAGTTTGGCGGCGTTCAACGTTTTCCTGTGGGGTACAGAGTGATACTGACCGACCGATTTCGTTAATCCCAGCACAACACGTAAATGTAAAGGAACAGAGCGATGGATGAACAATTAAAGCAAAGTGCCCTCGACTTTCATGAGTTCCCGGTCCCGGGGAAGATTCAGGTTTCCCCAACCAAACCGCTGGCTACTCAGCGCGATTTGGCCCTGGCCTATTCGCCAGGCGTGGCGGCGCCGTGTCTGGAGATAGCCGAAGACCCGCTGGCGGCGCACAAATATACGGCGCGCGGCAATCTGGTGGCCGTCATCTCTAACGGCACTGCGGTGCTGGGGCTTGGGAATATCGGCGCGCTGGCCGGTAAACCGGTGATGGAAGGCAAAGGCGTACTATTTAAAAAATTTGCCGGTATTGATGTATTCGATATTGAAGTGGATGAAACCGATCCTGACCGGCTGATTGACGTGGTTGCCGCGCTGGAGCCCACTTTCGGCGGGATTAACCTTGAAGATATTAAAGCGCCGGAATGCTTTTACATTGAGCAAAAGCTGCGCGAGCGCATGAACATTCCGGTATTTCACGACGATCAGCACGGTACGGCGATTATCTGCACTGCCGCCGTGTTAAACGGCCTGCGGGTAGTGAAAAAAACTATCTCCGATGTGCGGCTGGTGGTTTCCGGCGCGGGGGCATCGGCGATCGCCTGCATGAACCTGCTGGTGGCGCTGGGTATGCAAAAACACAACATTGTAGTCTGTGACTCGCGCGGCGTTATTTACAAAGGGCGTGAAGAAAACATGGCGGAAACCAAGGCCGCCTATGCCGTGGCGGATGACGGAAAGCGCACTCTGGAAGAGGTGATTGAGGGCGCTGATATTTTCCTCGGCTGTTCCGGGCCGAAGGTAATGACGCCAGAGATGGTGAAGAAAATGGCGCCAGCGCCGCTGATACTGGCGCTGGCAAACCCGGAACCGGAAATTATGCCGCCGCTGGCGAAAGAAGTGCGCCCGGATGCCATTATTTGTACCGGTCGTTCGGATTTTCCTAACCAGGTAAACAATGTGCTTTGCTTCCCGTTTATTTTCCGCGGAGCGCTGGACGTCGGCGCGACCGCTATCAATGAGGAAATGAAGCTGGCGGCGGTGCATGCTATTGCGGAACTGGCGCACGCAGAACAGAGTGACGTGGTGGCCTCCGCCTACGGCGATCAGCCGCTTTCTTTTGGGCCAGAGTATCTGATCCCGAAACCTTTCGATCCGCGTCTTATCGTTACTATTGCGCCAGCGGTCGCGAAGGCGGCGATGGATTCCGGCGTGGCGATGCGGCCAATCGAAGATTTTGAGGCCTATAAAGACAGGCTGACGGAATTTGTCTATAAAACCAATCTGTTTATGAAGCCGGTATTTTCTCAGGCGCGTCAGGATCCGAAACGCGTGGTGCTGGCAGAAGGCGAGGACACGCGCGTACTGCACGCGACGCAGGAGCTGATTACGCTGGGGCTGGCGCGGCCCATCCTGATTGGTCGCCCGAGCGTAATTGAAATGCGCATCAAAAAGCAGGGTCTGCAGATTCAGCCGGGCCGGGATTTTGAAATTGTTAATAATGAATCCGATCCGCGCTATAAAGCCTACTGGAATGAATATTACGCCATCATGAAGCGCCGCGGCGTAACGCAGGAGCAGGCCCAGCGCGCGCTGCTGAGTAATACCACCGTCATTGGTGCAATAATGGTGCATCGCGGGGAGGCCGACGCGATGATTTGCGGAACGGTCGGTGATTACCATGAACATTTTCATGTGATTGAAGAGATATTTGGCTACCGGGAAGGGGCGAAAACGGCGGGTGCCATGAATGCGCTGCTGCTGCCTGCCGGCAATACCTTTATTACCGATACGTACGTTAACCCCGATCCGAATCCGGAGCAGTTAGCGGAAATCGCCATCATGGCAGCGCAAACCGTGCGTCGTTTCGGAATTGAGCCTAAGGTGGCGCTGCTATCGCATTCAAACTATGGATCGTCCAACGCGGCGGCGGCGGTTAAAATGCGGGAAACGCTGGCTATCGTACAGGCGCGGGCGCCCGATCTGATGATTGACGGTGAAATGCACGGCGATGCGGCGCTGGTGGAGTCGATTCGCCAGGAAAGAATGCCGGATAGCCCGCTGAAAGGCACTGCGAATATTTTGGTGATGCCCAATATGGAGGCCGCGCGCATTAGCTACAATCTGCTGCGGGTGTCCAGCTCGGAAGGGGTTACGGTAGGGCCGGTACTGATGGGAATAGCCAGGCCGGTGCATATACTGACGTCCATCGCCTCGGTGCGGCGGATTGTGAATATGGTCGCGTTAGCGGTCGTAGAAGCACAGACTCAGCCGCTATAGCCCGCACGGGCGCCGCTTGCGGCGGCGCCCGTATCAGCAGATGGAAACCCGAGGTTTAATTTTATGGTTTTGGCCCGCGTAGAGATGAATTGCGGACTGGCCGGTTTTTTTATCGGCGGCGCTGTTTGAAAGCGTACATTGTCAAAATCATTCCTTCCCGCCTGTAAAAAAGTACGATACTGCGCCGTATATCAGGAACCTCGCTATTTCTCGCCTAAAAGTACCTTGCCATGCAGGTGGCAGGCGCTGGTTATTCATAAGCATCGCTGCGGCTATTCATTCAAAACAACCAGAGATAATGTCTCTTGCGTCAACGGCGCACCGCCATATAGCAGAAACACTTTCCTGTTCATAACACGACATTTATTCTGTTTATGTGCACTATTTATGGGGGGGTATGAGCTAAGGTTGATTAACAGACAGTTTGTCGTACCCGCAGAGGCGGTAATTGATAAAAGAAACCAGCCAGCACAGCGCGAACAGACCGATTATCCAAAAACCCATGTCGCCAAGATTATCGTTAAGCCTGACAATGGTATGCCAGGGTTTTCCATTTAGATGTAATGTCTCTGTAATAAGCCCCAGTGCTTCAATACCGCCGATAAAGAGCGCCACAATCACGGAAGCGCCGGTAATCGTCATATTGTAATAGAGCTTGCGTACCGGGCGTGAGAACGCCCAGCCATATGCGCCAACCATAATTAAATTATCCAGGGTGTCTATCAGCACCATTCCCGCGGCAAAGAGCGCTGGGAAAATCATGATGGTGCCAACGTTCATGCCCTGGCCTGCACCGGCGGCGGAAAGCCCCAGCAGCCCGATTTCAGTTGCGGTATCAAAGCCCAGCCCGAAAAGAAACCCCACCAAATACATCTGCCAGCTATGGGTTATCAGACGAAATAAAGGGCGGCACAGGCGGCTGAGCCATCCGCCGCTCAGAGCGTCCAGCGCTTCATCAGGCAGCGAGTTGCCCTGTTTAAGCAAACGGAATTTTCGCCATATCGCCATCAGTATCGTCAGGTTGATTAAGGCGACGATCGTGAGGAATAGCGCTGATACTGCGGTTCCAATGGTTCCGCCAAGGGCGTGCAGCTCGACTAATTGCGCGCGAAAGGTAATGGTGGCGCCGGCAATCATCAGTGAGGCCAGCACGACAATCGTTGAATGACCCAGTGAAAACCAGGCCCCGACGCTGCAGGCGGGTTTCCCTTGCTGCATAAGCTTACGCGTAATGTTGTCGATGGCGGCGATATGATCGGCATCCACGGCGTGCCGCAGCCCAAAACTGTACGCCAGTATTGCGCTGCCCATTAATGTTGCGCTGTGGCTAAACGCTAGCGCGGCCAGCCCCCAAGCTAGAATATTAAGAAGCGCCAGCGTGGCCAGCAGTATAACGGCGCGGTGGCGCGGCTGCCGGGCCGAAAGCGTTGCATGGTTATTCATGAGCCTTGGTTTCCTTTAAATCAGTGAAAGGGGAAGTGTTATCTGGGGTCGGAGCATTTATGGGCTGTGTCAGCAGATATCCCCAGGTGACCAGTACAAAAGAGAGCGTAAGTGAAGGGATACCAAAGGGCGCCAGCAAAGTATTAAAGGCGCCTTGTAACAGCACACAGCCAGCAATACCGGCAATGCTTAACGCCACCGCGATGCGGCCCGCGGGGCGAAAAGTATCGCCAATTGCGATGGCCGTTAATACGGCGCTGAAAGCGTAGAGCCCTTCGCCAAGCGTGAGCGGCTCTGCCCCAAGCAATTCCGCGAAGGTAAGCGCCAGCGTAGCGCCCAGCAGGGCATATCCCATAGCGCGCAGCGAGGCGCAGGCGAGCCCGAGTAAGATAAAGCCTCCTGCCAGCGCATTATTAGCGAGAAATACCTGTGAGATCCCCGCCAGCAGCGCTTTTAGCAGCGTATCCGGTGGCGGTAGTGCCGTTAATGATGTGTTTACCAGCGGTAGGGCAGGCGCCGGCAAGTGCATCGCCGCCAGTGAGGAAAAATGATAGCTGGCCAGTAGCGCAATCCAGCTTACGATGACAAACGGCGCCGTCAGTACCGGCAGACGCCATGGGCTTAGCCAGCGCGCGGTAATTTCCATTACCCACACCGAGAGCGCGCTCCAGAATACAATCGCTACCCAAAGCGCGATGCCGGGGGCAAGGAATGTCGCCAGTGCCGCTCCCGTCAGACAGCCATTATACCCGTATAGCCCCTGAGACAGCGCGAACTGGCGCCTCGGGCTGAGCGCTGCCGTTAGCGTACTGATGGCCGTGCCGGCCAGGCAGGCTACGGCGATGTACGACATTTGAGCCTGGTATGCGGCAATGCATACTGCAATGAAGAAGAAGAGACCGCACAGGGGATTATTCTGGAACATGACCTGTGAGCCGCCGCGTAACACGGCATCCGTGCTTTGCCAAAGCATCCGGTATCCAGAGACTGATTTTTGCATCTTTCCTCCGTTGAATTTAGCGCCAGAGAAACGGGGCAGCCAGCGGGGCACCGGTGATTGTTTCGCGCGCCGCCTGCCAGAACGATCGGATGGCCTGTTTGACCTGGCAGGCTTCCTTGCCCAGCGCTTTAAAGATAATGCCGCCCTGATTTGGGAGCAGACTGGCACCGCAGGCAATGCCTTTTTGAGGCTCATAGCACGGCGTAATGCGAGCCAGAACGGCATCGCGGTGCCGCGGAGGTGTGAGCAGAATGACGTTACCGAAAACATCGAATGGCCCCATAATGCCGATATTGTTCAACGGCTGGCACCGGGGCGTTAAAGCGTAGCGCTCGCTGAAAATATCCGTTCCGCCCGCCAGCTGTGCGCGAATATATGAAGCGTATAAATCGAATGCGAAGCCCCCATCGGCCGAGTGATACTTGCGCCCGGAAGACAAGATTTCTGAGTAAAGTAAAGACGCGGTTGGATGGAGTGTGATTTGCGTTTCCGTTAGAAAGCGCGAGCCGCAGTGTGGAATGGTGGGATCGGGAAGAAATTCCAGATAGCTATTTTCCTCCAGAGAAATGCGCTGCAGCTGCGCGGCGTAGTTGTGGCTCATGGTGTGAATTTTGGTTGCTGACTGAGTGGTGACGTGCGCGCAGGCGTCCCTGGCAACGTGAATATCGAGCGCCAGTCTGTCTCCCTGCAAAATACAGCCCGAGGTTGAAATCATAAATACGCAGGGCATGTGCGGCATGGCTTCATCCCAGTACAGCGCTTTTTGTACCAGGCTCGGGGCGTGCCGTTCCATGTCCAGCAATACGCTACGATCGCCACGCCTTGCGAAGCCAAGGTGTAAATAGCCTTTTTTCCCTGGCGTATCGCTGGCCATTTGCGGCGGCTCATCCTGCCAGGCGGCTAACTCCGGCGCTTTTTTTCCGAGCCTGGCGACCATTTCTAATGCCTGTTCCGCTCTCATGCTGTCTCCAGGGGCGCACGGGTAAACAGGAAGTCGCGCATAATAGTATCGACGAGCGCTGCGATCCCTTCACCGGTTTTACAGTTGGTGAGGATATAGGGGCGTCCTCCGCGCACCCGCTGCGTGTCCTGCTCCATGACGTCGAGGCTGGCACCGACATAAGGAGCCAAATCGATTTTATTGATAACCAGGATGTCAGCCTGAACCAGGCCCGGCCCGTTTTTACGCGGAATTTTTTCGCCTTCGGCGACATCAATCACGTAAATGTAAAAGTCGGCGAGCGCGGGGCTAAACGTTAATGTCAGGTTGTCTCCGCCGCTTTCGATAAGTACAACGTCACTTTCGGGAAAGCGCGCCTCCATTTCTTCCACGGCGGCGATATTCATACTTGGATCTTCTCTGACGGCGGTGTGGGGGCAGGCTCCCGTTTCTACACCCAGAATCTTCTCTTCATCGAGAATACCTTTCAGTGTCCGTTTGACCTGTTTGGCATCTTCGGTGGTAACAATGTCATTGGTGATAATAAGCGGTTTAACTCCCCGCTGAATAAGTAAGGGCGTAATGACTTCGATAACAGCGGTTTTGCCTGAGCCGACGGGGCCACCGATACCAATACGGGCGATTTTTTGCATGTCAGTTCCTTCACGGGTTCAGTTAGTAAAAAGGCGGGTGTAAGCCTGTACGTGCAGGGAGGCAAGTATCTCAGTCACAGGCGCATAACTGGCCATTTGGTCGAGATCGCCCCGCTCTGCGTCATCGCACAGCGCTTCAATATCCTGATTCAGGGAGAATAAAATGCGCTGGGTATCAATATGCGTAATACGCATTAAGCGAATGGCCGCGCTTAAAAGCGTCATCGCCACGCCGTAGAGATGGGCAACGACGATATTGCGTGAAGTAACGCCAAGCGCATTCATTACCAGCGCCTGAGTGATTGGATATGTGCCCGGCGTATTTCCCGCCTGGATTTGCGCCAGCCACCAGGCGATGCGCGCTTCGCCGGTGACGCTGGCGGCCATTTCTGCCAGCTTTTTCCCCATACGCGTCGCCATCACCCGTCCTTCTTCATTGAGCTTTCGGCTGAAAAGCCGGGCGTCATGGATAAGCGCGGCGCTGGCATCCTTTGCCTGCAAAGCACGGCAGCAGGAAGCCACGGCGCGCGCATCACCGGTTGCCGCCTGCTGCAGCGCGCTACGCGTGAATTCGGCTAACGTGTCTGCATCACAGATGATTCCGTGCTGGATGGCGGACTCCACGCCGTTAGAAAAAGCAAATGCGCCGACCGGTAGCACAGAATCGCTGAATTGTATGAATTGCAGCAGGCACCGGGCGTTCATTTTTGCCCCGCAGAGCTATGGGCGGCGAGAGAGCTGTCTATATGAACGTGAGTCGCTGTGTCTTCAGCGCCGCCGAACAGCAGGCGGGCCTCTGACTGCGTCATTTGAGGAAGCACGCTTTCCCCGCGTTCGAACACGTAAGGCAGATAATAAAAGCCATGGGTTTTTATCACTGACTCCATCACGTGCGGTGATACCGTCAGCGGAATAAAAACCAGGTTATCTTTGATTACCGCTTTCCAGTGTTGATTGCCGAGCGCGTGCCCCAAATCGAAGCTTATCTTTATAATCTCTGCGACATTACGGGCGTGTAGTCCGTCCATGCGGATGACCATGACGTCACGTAATTGAATACTGACGACCACGGCCTGCCGGATGTCGGCATTCCACACTAAAATATCGCCGTCGTTGAGCAAACGATCGCGTGGCAGAGAAAGACCAATCTCCAGCCCGCCGCGGGTGGTTTTACGGCAGCGGCTCTTTTGCGCCTCCCACTGTGAAAGCTCCAGAATATCAGGCGAGGTGTGCGCCAGGCGTTCCTGCCAGCACCGGTCGCGTTTTATATTGCCTAAGATGCTTTCTATAAGGATCATGGTTGCCCCCGGTTAGCTGAAAAAATAGCGCTGGTTCAGTGCTACGGTTTTAACCGGTTTTACCGTGGCATGTTCGCCATTAACTTTGACGGCAAAGGTTTCCGGGTCGACGTCGATGTGCGGCGTTTGCGCGTTGCGCACCATGTCGCGTTTTGAAATCGCGCGGCAGTTACGTACCGCCATGACTTCGCGTTCGAGCCCGAGGCGCTCTTTGATGTTATCTTCCTGCGCTGCCTGAGAGACGAAGGTAATACACGTCTCCTGGCATGTTTTCCCGAGGGCACCGAACATGGGGCGATAAAAGGTGGGCTGCGGCGTTGGCAGAGAGGCGTTAGGATCGCCCATTACCGCCCAGTTAACCATTCCGCCTTTAATTACCAGTTTTGGTTTAGCGCCGAAAAAACGGGGTTCCCACAGTACCAGGTCTGCCATCTTTCCAACTTCTACCGAACCTAAAACGTGGCTGATGCCCTGAGCGATTGCGGGATTAATAGTGATTTTGGCCACATAGCGAAGCACCCGGAAATTGTCGTGTTCCGGCGCGTCTTCCGGTAATTTCCCGCGCGCGGCTTTCATAGCGTGCGCTGTTTGTACCACCCGCAGCCAGTTTTCGCCGACGCGCCCCATTGCCTGAGAATCGCTGGAAAACATAGAAATGATACCCATATCTTGCAGCACATTTTCGGCGGCAATGGTTTCCGGACGCACGCGGCTTTCTGAGAAAGCCACATCCGCCGGGACATTGGGGTTCAAGTTATGGCACACCATAATCATGTCGAATAATTCGGCCTGGCTATTTACGCCGAAAGGTAAGGTTGGGTTGGTTGAACTCGGTAGTACGTTCATTTGGGAGGCAACTTTAATGATATCCGGAGCGTGCCCGCCACCGGCGCCTTCGGTATGAAAAGTGTGAATAGTCCGGCCTTCGAAGGCGTCAATGGTATCTTCAACGTAACCGCCTTCATTCAGGCTATCGGTATGCACGGCAACCTGAATATCCATATCGTCGGCCACGCGTAGCGCATGGCGCAGGGCCGAGCCGGTGGCACCCCAATCTTCATGGACTTTCAGCCCAATTGCGCCGGCGATGATTTGCTCCTGCAGCGGAGCTGCATGTGAACCGTGCCCTTTGCCGAGGATCCCAACATTAACCGGAAGGCTTTCAAAGGCCCGCAGCATGCGGTGAATATGCCAGGGGCCGGCCGTGACCGTCGTTCCGTTAGAGCCATCCGTTGGACCCACGCCGCCGCCGAAAAACGTGGTTACACCATTCGACAGCGCGTGCTCAGCCTGCTGGGGGGAGATAAAGTGGATGTGGGTATCAATGCCAGCGGCGGTCAGAATAAGGTGCTCGCCGGAGATAGCATCGGTACTGACGCCGACGACCATGCCAGGAGTGACGCCATCCATCATGCCCGGATTACCGCTTTTACCAATACCGGCGATGCGTCCGTTTTTAATCCCAACGTCGGCTTTGATAACGCCCAGGCGCGCGTCGAGAATAGTGACGTTGGTGATAACTAAATCAAGGACCTCCGTGCTGCGCATACGGTTATCTGCGCCCATACCGTCGCGCAGTGATTTTCCGCCCCCGTAGACGGATTCCTCGCCGTAACCGCGCAGATCTTTTTCTATTTGAATCACAAGACTCGTATCAGCGAGACGAATTTTATCGCCGGTTGTAGGGCCAAATAGCCCCGCATATTCTTGACGAGAAATAACAGGCATACCGATTCCTTAATCGCCGAAGGCGAATCTATGCTTTTAGATTTTTATAGCCGAGCGTGATGGCGCGTTTTACCGCAACCAACTTTTCTGCCCTTTCGTTATGGGCGACAGGGCTGTCGCCAACCCAGCCGTCTGCCAGGTTATTAAATCCGTACAGCGTTTGTTTACCGCCAATGGAAATAAGCGCGACTTCAATTTCATCTCCCGGTTCAAAGCGAATAGCCGTCGTTGACGCAATATTAAGACGCTTGCCCCACGCGGCGGCGCGATCGAACTGCAGTGCCTTATTTGCTTCAAAAAAATGAAAATGTGACCCTATTTGAATAGGACGATCGCCGGTATTTTTCACTTTTAATCGGGTCTCCTGCTGATTGTTATTGAACTCTATTGGCTCCTTCGCCAGAATATATTCTCCTGGCGAAATATCTTTTTTATTTGTCATAATGGTTTCCTGATTAATAAGGGGCGTGGTCAGTATTATTACTGGATAGGATCGTGGACGGTAATTAAACGACTGCCATCGGTAAAAATAGCCTCTACCTGCACGTGGTTAATTAAATCAGGGACGCCCTCCATAACATCTTCGCGGCGCAGTACCTGGCGAGCATCGTGCATAACTTCCTCCAGCGTTTTCCCCGCTCGGGCGCCTTCAAGTGCGGCGACGGTAATAATAGCGACGGCTTCGGGATAGTTGAGTCTGAGACCTTTTTGCTGCCGCTTTTCCGCAACATTGGCCAGGGTATACACCATCAGTTTTTCCATTTCACGCGGGGTGAGTTGCATGTTTCCTCCGAACTTAAGGCGAGAAAATATCGTTCGTTAAGAGCGTAGGGCTGATAAAAAAAACTGTATAGACAATTAAACGTAATAAAAATATAAAAATATCGATTAATTATTGTTAGTCGTTTAAAAAAACGCTTTTTCTATAAAAGATGACGAGATTTGTTTTCATTGGTAAAAGCGCGTGGAGGAAATAGGGCGAAATATCTCAGTTAACAGGAGTTTGCTTAAGTTATTTTCTTAATTACGGTTTTTTATTGGTTTTTTTTAATTTAACTATGAAAGGGCGAAGCGAAGAGAAAAGAACAAGAGGAAAAGTAACGCTTATTTTTGCATTGACGTGAAGATATTATTTAAACCCGATCCATTAACTATTTCTCCCGCCACTTTGGCGCCGGACAGTATTCCACTTCCTCACGAGCTACACGTGCAGTTGCCCGATAACTGACAGGTGCCAGCATAACGTATGATGGCCCTGGCTATTATGTAGTAACCCACAGGAGGATTACACCCAGTCCTGAACGCGGAGGAAATCCTGCAGTTCGGCTTCTCGGCTGCCTGGCGCGGGGTGGTAGTCATATTGCCAGCGCACCAGCGGCGGCATTGACATGAGTATTGATTCGCTGCGCCCTCCGCTTTGTAAACCAAACAGCGTGCCGCGATCCCACACTAAATTGAATTCCACGTAGCGCCCGCGCCGCCAGAGTTGAAACTGGCGTTCACGCTCGCCCCACGGCGTTTTACGCCTGCGTTCGACGATGGGCAGATACGCGGCCAGAAAACCCTGGCCTACCGCCTGCATAAAGCGAAAACAGGTGTCAAAATCGGGGGCGTTCAGATCGTCAAAAAACAGGCCGCCGATGCCGCGCTGTTCGTCCCGGTGTTTGAGGTAGAAATAGTCGTCGCACCATTTTTTGTAGCGCGGGTACACGTCCTCTCCAAAGGGCGCACACAGGTCACGCGCCGTAGCGTGCCAGTGGCGAGCATCTTCTTTAAAGCCATAGAAAGGGGTTAAATCAAAGCCGCCGCCGAACCACCAGACCGGCGCACAGCCCGGTTTCTCTGCGATAAAAAAGCGTACATTCGCATGGCTGGCAGGCACCCACGGGTTAAGGGGATGGACAACCAGCGAGACGCCCAGCGCGTCGAAACTGCGCCCGGCCAGCTCGGGACGATGGGCGGTGGCGGATGCGGGCATCGCCGAGCCGTATACGTGAGAAAAATTGACGCCGGCCTGTTCGAAAAGTGGCCCGGTTAACACCCGAGTGCGTCCGCCGCCGCTTTCCCGCCGCCAGATGTCCTCCTGGAAAGTGCCGCCATCCAGCGCGCTCAGGCGCTGGCAAAGCGTATCCTGCAGGTGAAGAAGGCTCTGTTTCACTGTTTGAAGATTTGGTTTCATGATGCAGCTCCGCGTTGGGTATGCGCCTTTTGATTATCGAACCAGTTGAAATAGTTAATTACCCCGGCGGCGATAGCATGGGCGATTTTCTGGCGAAATGCGGTGGTGCCGAGCAGCCGCTCTTCGGCGGGGTTGGTGATAAACGAGGTTTCTACCAGTACGGAGGGAATTGACGGAGATTTGAGCACCACAAAAGCCGCCTGTTCAGTATGGCTGCTGTGTAGCTTATGAATTCCGCGGATTTGCGACAGCACGTGGGAGCCGAGGGTCAGGCTGTTTTTTATTGTGTCCGTCTGGACTAAGTCGAATAAAACCTGCTGTAAATAATGATCCCGATGTTGAACCCTGCGGCCAGCCACATCGTCTGCGGCGTTCTCTTTTTCCGAGAGATATTTCGCCATCGCGCTGCTGGCGCCCCGGTTCGACAGGGCGAAGACCGATGCGCCGGCGGCGGCAGGGTTGGTAAATCCATCCGCGTGAATTGACATAAACAGACAGGCACCGTGCCGGTGTGCGATTTCCACCCGGTCGTAGAGCGGAATAAATTCATCTGCCGTGCGCGTTAGCCGGGCGTCGTAGCCTTTCTGGCGTAATATCGCCCGCACATTATTGGCGATGGCCAGTACCACGTGTTTCTCCTTTGCTCCGTTACTGCCGACGGCGCCGCTGTCAATGCCGCCGTGTCCCGGGTCCAGCATAATGATTCGCTTATCGCCGCTGGGGGCTTTCAGCGCACGGTGGCGACTGTGGGTTTTCAGCGCCGGGCTTTCCTCGCGGGCCAGCGCGTTATTCAGGCCCGCGTAAGTCAGAGCGGCGAATCCGGTTAATAAGAACTGACGGCGGGAGGCGAAGGGAATCATCGTTTTAATTTTATTCATACGGCCTTGTTATGCGTCTGACGTAATTTGCGACCTGTTGTTATAGCCTGGCGGCACGCCCTGAACGATAGAGTTTTATAACAAAAGTTTTACGATTTATTACGACCGGATATCAAGTTACAGCGCGCCGCACTGCCAGGATGTGCGTGAGGATATTGGCTATTTTGTTGATTATCGCCATAATCAGCGCTTTCACACTATAAAGGCGACCACATCCATGGAAATACGCGTTTTTCGCCAGGATGACTTTGAAGAGGTTATCACGCTGTGGGAGCGCTGTGACTTGCTGCGTCCCTGGAACGATCCGGAAATGGATATTGAACGGAAAATGAATCACGACCCCGATCTGTTTCTGGTGGCAGAAGTCGGCGGTGAAATAGTAGGGTCACTGATGGGCGGTTACGACGGGCACCGGGGATCGGCCTGGTACCTCGGGGTGCATCCGGAATATCGCGGGCGCGGTATTGCCAACGCGTTGCTCAATCGCCTGGAAAAAAAGCTTATGGCGCGCGGTTGCCCGAAAATTCAGATTATGGTTCGGGATGATAATAATGATGTGGTTACCGGGCTATACGAAAAGCTGGGCTATGAGCAGCAGGATGTAGTGTGCCTGGGGCGGCGATTAATCGAGGATGATGAATACTGATTGAAAGCCGCGGCGCTTACGAGCCGGTGCGAGCGAGGCTGATTACGCGCAGCGTAATCTCTGGCCAGACGCGCTTTGTCACTCATAATTGATACTTTATTCAACAAGTCATGTGGTTACCTTCTGATTTTGATAGCCGGGGAGGGTTAAAGCTCCCGCCTGGCTTTTGGTGTGTATTACTATTGCAGGCCCGAACGTGGGTGCTTTTTGTGCTGGCGGGCGCTTCGCGCCAACAGGGGGCTGAGCTGCTGGCGCTGTTTTATCCCGACCGACAGGCTTTTGGGTGGGGATTGCTGGCGGGTTTACCGGCCGTTATCGCATTTTTACTCAGCGGCCGGCGGGGGCGCTTTCCGCGACTATGGCAGGGCTGGCGCTGGGTATTAATCGTGACTCAATTCATATTGCTGTGCTGGCAGGGCGCCTGGCTGAGTGACGATAATGCCTCGCTGCAGGTGGCAGCGCTGCTGGCTGCCGATGCGCTGGCGCTAGGGTGGTTGTTAACCAGCCGCCGGCTGCGCGCCTGTTTTCTTCCCGACGGGTAATAAAAAGGGAACCTTTTGTGATTCGCCGGGCCTTACTGGCGGTATATCACGCAGCGATTTTAAAGGATACGAAATGAAAAACGTGCGTCCGTTATGTCTGGCGGGAATAGCATTATTACTGAGTGGCTGTTCGACGCTTTCAGAAGTGCACTGGTCAAAAATGGCGCCGTGGAACTGGTTTGGCGGCGGCATTAAAGTGACGGAGCAGGGAGTCGGCGGTATTACCGCGACAACCCCGCTGAGCGACGATGCTATCGCCGACGGCCTGAATGACGATTATCGCCTGCGCAGCGGCATGCGTATGCACAGTGGTAAATTGTCGAAATATTATGAGGCGATGAAACAGGACGCGCTCGCGCTGGTGATTAGCGGTGAGAACGGCAGCATCAGACGTATTGATGTGATGGATAAAGAGATTGAAAGTGAAGCGGGCGTAAAGATAGGTGCGCCGTTTAGCGATGTTTACGCCCGGGCTTATGGTGCCTGCCAGCCAGGCAACGATGACGATGCCCGGCTGGTGGTCTGTGCGGCGCCGGACAGCCAGCATATCTATTATGGGTTTAGCGGCGCATGGCGCGGCCCTGAAGGCCTGATGCCTTCCGACGATACGCTAAAAAACTGGACGTTGAAAAAAATTATCTGGCAGCAATAAGTATCTTTTATCCGCCGCTTTTTTGTGTGATTCTAAAAATGGCTTGAGTACCGTACCCAGCGGATTGATGGGGACCTTAACGCGATGCGTGGTGACCCGGGCGGATAGTACCGCCCAGGAGATGCGGCTGGTTATTGTCACCGCCGACGCGGTAGCAATGGCTTCACATTCACGCACGCATATTGATTTAAAAGAGACAGAGATCCTTTCTGCGCTGAGTTAATAAGCGGGCCGGTGTCAGGTGAGGCATTGAAAAGAAAGCGGCTATTAGCCGCCAGCGCTTGTTCACGCTTTATCGGCGAGCGGGCAATGTGTCGCTATCGAACCGACGAGATGTTACCAGTGATAAACCGGTGCCTTATCGCTAATAAAAAGAGTCGCCGAACTCGTTTTCTTCTTGCGCTGTAGCAAGTCGTCAGCCGCGAAAGTGGGTATGATAGCCTGATGTTTAAGCCACCGTGAGTGGTTGATGATTCAGGAGGAGTAATGTCCCGGGTGCAAAGCGGCATTTTGCCGGAACACTGCCGAGCCGCTATTTGGCTGGAGGCAAAACTAGAAGGTGATTTTACGGCGCTCAGTCAGGGCTGTAAGGCATTTTATCAACAATTAACCCGCCTGCAGGAAGCATGGCCTGACGCAAAACTGGGCGCGACAATCGCCTTTGCTGGTGCGCTTTGGCATGATTTACGCGGCGCGGAAAGCGCGCCAGAACTTAAAGCATTTACTCCGCTAGGAAAAGGGCTGGCTCCCGCGGTCCAGCGCGATGTGCTGATTCATATTCTTTCCCAGCGTCACGACGTTAATTTTAGTGCCGCTCAGGCCGCACTGGAGGCCTTTGGCGGTGCGCTGCGCATTGAAGAAGAGACTCACGGGTTCCGCTGGGTGGAAGAACGCGACCTGAGCGGCTTTGTTGATGGTACGGAAAACCCGAAAGGGGATGAAGTGCGTCGCGAAGTGGCGATAATCAACGGCGGCGTTGACGATGGCGGCAGCTATGTTTTCGTTCAGCGCTGGGAACATAATCTACAGCAGTTGAATCGAATGCCGGTGAACGAACAGGAAAAACTGTTTGGACGCACCAAGCAGGACAATGAAGAGATGCCCGGCGATCGGCGCCCGGATACCTCGCATCTTGGGCGCGTTGATTTGAAAGAAGACGGCAAAGGTCTGAAGATAGTGCGGCAAAGCCTGCCTTATGGCACCGCTAGCGGAACGCATGGTCTGTACTTCATCGCCTACTGCGCGCGTTTGCATAATATTGAACAGCAGCTTTTGAGTATGTTTGGCGAAACAGACGGTAAGCGCGACGCGATGCTGCGTTTCACGAAACCGGTCACCGGCGGCTATTATTTTGCGCCGTCGCTGGATACGCTGCTGGCGCTGTAATAGTCGCCAGCGCTAAGCGCTACAAAGTAGTGAAACATAACGCCCGGTATCAATTTCGATACCGGGCGTTTTTATTGTCACCCCTAAACCACCTTCCGGAGAGGCGGCGATCGTTCATGTGGGGCTTTGCCCACAGAATGTTCATGTTAAATACTGCCCCGGTTTGTTACCAGCGGATCAGGGCGTCAATAGCATGAGCAGACAAGGATGCGCTTGCCACGTATCCTGTTGCTGTCAGTATCATCTCGTATGGACCCCGAAGTACAGATACAAAATCCTCAACGGCAGTCCCGGTAACGGGCTTTACCGTAGTATTTACCTTTACTGCTAACTGAAACCACCTTCTGGGGGGATTGTCTGACCAGGCTTTGGATCTGCCTGTAAAAACTTACCTCTAAGCATCCAGAACAGCACGAGCAGGAAGAGAAGTCTTGTTACTTCATGAGGTGTGAAGAGGGCTCTTCACACCTGAGTTTAGCGCGCCTCTCTGGGGTGAAATCAAAGCCGCCCTCTATGAGGCGGATTGTTACTACAGGCCGCATCTTGCGGGCGCTATTGGTAACGCGTTCCCTCCTGGCTTATTTCTTAGCTTTAACTTAGCTCGCACCAGCGTGGCAGAAGGCGTCCGCTAATTCTCTGCCTGGATTATCTCTACGTTAGCTATCCATAACCCCCTTCAGGCTAGATGCGCCAGACACGCTGAGTTTAGATAGGCCAGCGGCGCGAAGCTCTGCGAAACAAGGCTGGACGCTTATTTCATTTTCAGCTTCTAAATCGCGAAACGGTATATAAAACCGTTATATGTTCTCGTCACGTTATAAATAAACTGGTTACAGAAACTTCATTCATTAAGAGGGCGCGTTATGGCCGTGACAGTGCGTCAAAACCTACCGCTGGCTGCCGTCATTTTTATGTTACAGGCTTCTCTGGCGCAGGCCACCACGCTGTTAAACAGTTCCTATGACGTTTCGCGAGAACTCTTCGCTGCGCTGAATCCGCCGTTTGAAGCGCAGTGGGCACGGTTGCATCCGGGCGATACGCTGACGATTAAGCAGTCTCACGCCGGTTCTTCGAAGCAGTCTCACGCCGGTTCTTCGAAGCAGGCGATGGCAATATTGCAGGGTTTAAAAGCTGATGTTGTGACCTATAACCAGGTGAGCGATGTCCAGATTTTGCATGACCGGGGGCATTTGATCCCAGCGGACTGGCAGCAGCGCTTGCCCAATCATAGCTCGCCGTTTTATTCGACGATGGCGTTTTTAGTGCGCAAAGGAAATCCGAAACGTATTCATCAGTGGCAAGACCTGGCGCGCCCGGATGTGAAAATCATTTTTCCGAATCCTAAAACTTCTGGCAACGGTCGCTATACCTAGCTGGCCGCCTGGGGGGCCGCGCAGCAGGCGAACGGCGGCGATAAATTGAAAACTGAACGCTTCATGGGGCAACTCCTGAAAAACGTGGAGGTTTCTGATACCGGCGGGCGCGGCGCGACGACCAGCTTTGTTGAACGCGGGCTGGGAGACGTATTAATCAGCTTTGAGTCTGAGGTGAATACCATTCGTCAGCGTTACGCGCAGGCCGGGTATGAGGTTGTGGTGCCGTCGGTCAATATTCTCGCTGAATTTCCTGTCACCTGGCTTGATAAAAATGTGAAGACGCGCAATACCGCGGCTGCGGCCAGCGCGTATCTGGAATATTTGTATACCCCGCAGGCGCAAAAAATTATCACCGATTACTACTACCGCGTACAAAACCCGACGCTGATGGCTCAGTATAAAGAGCGCTTCCCGCAAACCCGTCTGCTTCGCGTTGAGCAGCAGTTTGGCTCCTGGCCGCAGGTAATGAAGACTCATTTTGCCAGCGGTGGCGAGCTGGATAAATTGCAGGGGGCGGTGCATCAATGATATTCGCTTCAGCTTCTCGCCGCGTGCTGCCCGGTTTTACGCTAAGTATGGGCACTAGCCTGTTATTTATTTGCCTGATTTTACTGCTGCCGCTGAGCGCGCTGGCGATGCAGTTGGCTCAGATGAGTTTTGCGCAATATTGGGCGGTTGTGTCTCATCCGCAGATGATAGCGGCGTATAAAATTACGCTGCTTTCCGCCGCGCTGGCGGCGCTGTTCAACGGGGTATTCGGTCTGTTGATGGCGTGGATATTGACCCGCTATCGCTTTCCGGGCCGCGGGCTGCTGGATGCGCTGATGGATTTACCTTTTGCGCTGCCCACGGCGGTGGCGGGGCTTACTCTGGCGTCGCTGTTTTCGGTGAATGACTTTACGGCGCGCCGCTGGCGCTCCTGGGCATTAAGGTGACCTATACGTGGCTTGGGATCGCGGTCGCGATGGCGTTCACCAGCATTCCATTTGTGGTGCGCACCGTGCAGCCGGTGCTCGAAGAGCTGGGCGAGGAATATGAAGAGGCGGCTCAAACGCTGGGCGCGTCGCGTTTCCAGTGCTTCCGGCGCGTGATATTCCCGGAACTGGCGCCCGCGCTGCTGGCCGGCGTCGCGCTGTCGTTTACGCGCAGCATCGGGGAGTTCGGCGCAGTTATTTTTATTGCCGGGAATATTGCCTGGAAGACGGAAGTTACTTCACTGATGATTTTTATCCGGCTTCAGGAGTTTGATTATCCAGCGGCCAGCGCGGTGGCATCGGTGATACTGGCGCTGTCGCTGCTGTTATTGTTTGGTATTAATACGCTGCAAAGCCGCTTTGGGCGGCGGGTGGAGGGGCTGTAATGGCCGATATGACGCCGCTTTACCAAACGCGCGGGCGCATTGAGTGGGGAAAATGGCTGCTGATCGGCACGGGAGCGCTGGCGTCGTTTTTATTATTAGTGATGCCGCTGCTTGCCATTTTTAAAGAAGCCTTCGCGAAGGGCGTGGTGCCGCTGCTGGAGAATTTTAAAGACCCCGACATGCTGCATGCGGTTTGGCTAACCTTATTGATAGCGCTAATCACCGTTCCGGTGAATCTGGTCTTCGGCACGCTTCTGGCCTGGCTGGTAACGCGCTTTCAGTTTCCCGGGCGGCAGCTGCTGCTAACGTTATTGGATATTCCTTTTGCCGTTTCTCCCGTGGTAGCCGGTCTGATTTATTTGCTGTTTTATGGCGCGAACGGGCCGCTGGGAGGCTGGCTGGAGGCGCACAATATACAGCTTATGTTCGCCTGGCCCGGTATGGCGCTGGCTACGCTGTTTGTGACCTGCCCGTTTGTGGTGCGAGAACTGGTTCCGGTAATGATGAGCCAGGGCAGCCAGGAAGATGAAGCCGCCGTATTGCTGGGCGCCTCCGGCTGGCAGATGTTCCGCCGGGTGACGCTGCCGAATATTCGCTGGGCGCTGCTGTATGGCGTGGTGCTGACCAACGCGCGCGCTATCGGTGAATTTGGCGCGGTATCGGTAGTGTCCGGCTCGATTCGCGGTGAAACGCTGACGCTGCCGCTGCAAATTGAGCTACTTGAGCAGGATTACAATACCGTAGGCGCATTTGGCGCGGCGGCGTTATTGACCGTTATCGCCCTGATTACACTGTTTTTGAAAAGTTTATTGCAGTGGCGGTTACAGCATCAGCAGGCGAATGAGCGCCAGGAGAAACATCATGAGTATTGAGATTGCCCGCATTAATAAAGCGTTTGGCCGCACTCGGGTGCTGAGCGATATTTCGCTGGAAATTCCGTCGGGGAAAATGGTGGCGCTGCTGGGGCCGTCCGGCTCGGGCAAGACTACGCTGTTGCGAATTATCGCCGGGCTGGAGACGCAGAGTAGCGGCAGTATCCGCTTTCACGGGCAGGATGTGAGCAGGCTGCACGCGCGCGAGCGCCGCGTTGGCTTTGTGTTTCAGCATTATGCGCTGTTTCGCCATATGTCCGTTTTTGAAAATGTGGCGTTTGGGTTAACCGTGCTGCCGCGCCGCCAGCGCCCGGATCCGGCAGCGCTGCGACATAAAGTGACCGCGCTATTGGAGATGGTTCAACTGGCGCATCTGGCATCGCGTTTCCCGGCTCAGCTTTCCGGCGGTCAGAAGCAGCGCGTGGCGCTGGCCAGAGCGCTGGCCGTGGAGCCGCAAATCCTGTTACTGGATGAGCCATTCGGCGCGCTGGATGCTCAGGTGCGTAAAGAGCTGCGGCGCTGGCTGCGCGATTTGCATGAGGAACTGAAGTTCACCAGTGTTTTTGTGACGCACGATCAGGATGAGGCATCGGAAGTTGCCGATCGACTGGTGGTAATGAGTCAGGGGCATATCGAGCAGATTGGCGCGCCGGAACAGGTTTGGCGTGAACCTGCGTCGCGCTTTGTGCTGGAGTTTCTCGGTGAGGTTAATCATTTGCGCGGCGAACTTCGCGGCGGGCATTTCCACGTTGGGGCGCACCGCTGGCCTCTTGGCTTTACGCCGGCTTTTCAGGGGGAAGTCGATCTGTTTTTGCGTCCGTGGGAAGTCGATGTAAGCCGTTTTGCAAGCCTGGATGCTCCGCTGGCGGCGAAAGTGCTGGAGGCAAGCCCCCAGGGCCATTATACCCGGCTTACGGTGCAGCCCCAGGGCTGGGGTGGTGAGCCATTAAACGTTGTGTTAGCGAATAACACGCCGCCGCAGCGGGGAGAGCGGATATTTATTGGATTACGCCAGGCGCGGCTTTATCACGGCGACACCCCGCTGCAGCCCGCGGCGCTGGCACATAGTGCATAAACGTTGGCCGTTTTCTGGCATTCGCTTGCCGGTTAGCCGTCGTTGGATTATTTTTGAGATAATAAACGTATCAAAGCGGCGTGAGCCGCTTTTTTTCTGTCCGGATATCATGATAAACACCCTGGAAAATACAATTGGTAATACGCCGCTGGTGCGCCTGCAGCGCCTTTCTCCCGATAATGGCAGCGAAATCTGGGTAAAGCTGGAGGGGAATAATCCCGGTGGCTCCGTGAAAGATCGTGCGGCGTTATCAATGATCGCCTGCGCTGAAGCGCGGGGGGATATTTCTCCGGGTGATACGCTGATTGAGGCGACAAGCGGTAATACCGGCATTGCGCTGGCGATGATCGCGGCGCTAAAAGGATATCGGCTGAAGTTACTCATGCCGGACAATATGAGCCTTGAGCGCCGGGCTGCGATGCAGGCCTACGGGGCGGAGCTGGTGCTGGTGAGTCAGTCACAGGGAATGGAAGGCGCGCGGGATTTGGCTTGCGCGATGGCGGCGCGCGGCGAAGGCTTTGTGCTGGATCAGTTTAATAACCCGGATAACCCGTTAGCGCATTATCAGACCACCGGGCCGGAAATCTGGCGCCAGAGCAGCGGTCGCATCACCCATTTGGTCTCCAGCATGGGAACCACGGGAACAATTACCGGTACGGCGCGCTTTTTGCGCGAGCAGTCTGATTCCATCACCATTGTTGGCCTACAGCCGGAAGAGGGCAGCAGTATTCCCGGCATTCGCCGCTGGCCGCAGGCGTATATGCCGGGAATTTACCGCGCAAATTTGGTCGATAAGGTGGTGAATATAGCGCAGCACAGTGCGGAGGCAACGATGCGCGCGCTGGCCCGGCGAGAGGGCATTTTTTGCGGCGTGAGTTCAGGCGGCGCGGTCGTCGGCGCGCTGCAAATTGCGCAGGAAAACCCCGGCGCAGTTGTGGTGGCGATTATCTGCGATCGCGGCGATCGCTATTTATCCACCGGGGTATTTAGCGATGAGTGTTTTGCGCAGGGAGCGGGTATTTAATCCGCCTGGTCTCAGGAAATTAGCGCATGGCAGCATGCTTATGGAGGTAACCCTGGCTGGCTGCGCCACTGCGGATATAACGATGAGCCTCGGCCGCCGTATCCGTCATTTATCTCTTTGTTCGGGCTTTACCGGGCCCGGCGCGGTGAATATAGGCAGGCGGGCGCGCTGTTTTATCAGCCTGCATCAGGCGTTAAAAGATGCGTTTAAGACCGGAAGCTCATGTGTTTTAAACCGCCATCGTGACAGCGGAAAAGGGCGTATGATGAGGGACGGTTACTGAACAGGAGTTAGGTGTGGACGGCGTATTATTTGATGAAAAGAGCAGGGCGCGGCAGGCAGATATCGTCGCCGTTCAGTCGCAGGTGATTTATGGAAGCGTAGGCAACAGTATTGCAGTTCCTGCTATTCAGCGACATGGGTTAAATGTGATTGCCGTGCCTACCGTGCTATTTAGCAATACCCCGCATTACGAGACATTTTACGGGGGAAGTATTCCCGATGCGTGGTTTAGCGGTTATCTTCAGGCGCTGGAAGAGCGGGGTGCGCTTCGGCGCATTAAAGCAGTAACCAGTGGATATATGGGCAGTGCCTCGCAGATCCAAATTTTTGCGGACTGGCTGAAGGACATCCGCAGGCGGCATCCTGAGCTAATCATTCTTATCGATCCGGTAATTGGCGATACCGATAGCGGTATTTATGTTCAGCCCGAGTTGCCTGACGCCTACCGTCTCTTTTTATTGCCGCTTGCACAGGGTATTACACCTAATATCTTCGAGCTTGAAATACTAAGCGGCCAGCGCTGCCAGGATGTACAAAGCGCGATTGACGCCGCACGCGGCCTGCTTACGGAAACTTTAAAATGGGTCGTGGTGACCAGCGCGGGGAGTACCGCGCAGGAGATACAGCTACTTATCGTCACCGCTGATGCGACGGAAATGGTTTCACATCCACGCACGCATACTGATTTAAAAGGGACGGGAGATCTCTTTTGCGCCGAGTTGGTAAGCGGGCTGGTATCCGGTGAGATATTGACATCAGCGGTTGCGACAGCGGCGGCCAGCGTGTATCAGGCGATGCAATTTACCCTGGCTTTAGGCGTTGATGAGCTGGTATTGCCCGCGGGAAAACAAGGTGAAAGCGCGTCCGTTAAGCGGGTGTAATAGGGGAAGAAGGAATATTGCGTTTACGATGTAACCCGTGGCCTTTAGCGCTAACGGCAATAACTCAAAGTCTGTATTGATGATAGCCTGTGCCACGGAGCATGGTTTTATTTAGCTATAAAAAATGGCGCCAGAGGGCGCCATTTTAGAGAGCGTGAACAAATTACTTTTTAATACGGATAACCGGCGTTTCGCCTACGGTAACGCTGCCGGAAAGCTTGGTAAGCTCTTTGATTTCATCCATATTTGAGATGACGACCGGTGTTAACGTGGACTTGGCTTTTTCTTCCAGTAGCGGCAGATCGAATTCGATCACAACATCGCCTTTCTTCACACGCTGGCCTTCTTCAGCGATGCGTGTGAAGCCTTCGCCTTTTAGCTCAACGGTATCAATACCGAAATGTACAAAAAGCTCAATGCCGCTATCCGATTCGATAGAGAAGGCGTGGTTGGTTTCAAAAATCTTACCAATGGTGCCATCTACCGGGGCGACCATTTTGTTACCGGTAGGTTTGATAGCGATTCCATCACCCACGATTTTTTCAGCAAACACGACATCAGGCACATCTTCGATGTTGACGATTTCGCCAGACAGCGGCGCGACAATCTCAATGGTTCCGGTGTCACTGTTACCTTTGTCACCGAACAGTTTACTAAATAACCCCATTAACCTTCTCTCCTAAGCAGTAATTTGGGCCGCATCCCTGGAATTAGCAGATCGTTTTTTCTTCAATAAACTTGTTAACCAGCGCCATTAACTCGTCCGTAGTCGGCTGAGCCAGCGCCTGTTCTGCTAAAACCTTCGCATCTTCGAAGTTCGTGTTACGAATAATTTTCTTAATGCGTGGAATAGAAATGGCGCTCATGCTGAATTCGTCCAGCCCCATTCCCAGCAACAGAAGTGTAGCACGTTCATCGCCAGCAAGCTCACCACACATACCGGTCCACTTACCTTCAGCATGAGATGCATCAATAACCTGCTTAATTAAGTTCAGGACCGACGGTGACATCGGCTGGTAAAGATGTGAAATCATATCATTACCACGGTCGACTGCCAGCGTATACTGTGTCAGATCGTTAGTCCCAATGCTAAAGAAGTCAACTTCTTTCGCTAAGTGGCGTGCAATAGTCGCTGCCGCCGGTGTTTCAACCATTACGCCGATTTCAATCTGCTCATCGAACGCTTTCCCTTCCTGGCGCAGTTCTGCTTTGAACTCTTCAATAGATTGCTTCAGAGAGCGCACTTCTTCTACGGAAATGATCATCGGGAACATGATGCGCAGCTTGCCGAAAGCGGAGGCGCGAAGGATGGCGCGCAGCTGATCGCGCAGGATTTCTTTGCGATCCATTGCGATACGAATGGCGCGCCAGCCCAGGAACGGGTTTTCTTCTTTCGGGAAGTTCATGTACGGCAGTTCTTTATCGCCGCCGATGTCCATGGTACGAACGATCACCGCCTGATCGCCACAGGCTTCCGCCACGGCTTTATAGGCTTCAAACTGCTCTTCTTCTGTCGGCAGTGCGTCGCGGTCCATAAACAGGAATTCTGTACGATATAAACCTACACCTTCAGCGCCGTTACGCTCCGCGCCTGCGATATCGCGCACGGTGCCGATATTGGCGCAAACTTCAACCTGATGGCCATCAAGGGTGATAGCGGGCAGATCTTTCAGTTTTGCCAGTTCGTTTTTCTCTTCGGCAACCTGCTTTTGCAGCGCGCGCTGCGCTTCAATAACGTCGTTGCTCGGATTAACAAATACCTGGTTATTCACGGCGTCGAGAATCAGATAATCATCATTCTTAACGCGTTTGGTAACATCGCCAGTACCCACAATCGCCGGCAATTCGAGAGAGCGCGCCATGATTGAGGTATGAGAAGTACGACCGCCAAGATCGGTGATAAAACCGAGCACTTTATTCAGGTTAAGCTGCGCGGTTTCTGACGGCGTGAGGTCTGCGGCAACCAGAATGACTTCATCCTGAATGGCGCTTAAATCGATAATAGCCAGACCCAGAATATTGCGCAGCAGGCGTTTGCCGATGTCGCGTACGTCGGCGGCGCGTTCTTTCAGATATTCGTCGTCAAGCTCTTCCAGGGCGGTGGCTTGGCCTTCGATAACCTCATGTGCGGCCGCGTCAGCCGTAATGAGTTTATCTTTTATCAGGGCTATGATTTCCTGCTCCAGCTCCTCATCTTCGAGTAGCATAATATGCCCTTCAAAGATGGCTTCTTTTTCTTCGCCGAAAGTCTCGCCTGCTTTTTCTTTGATAGCTTCAAGTTGCGCGGATGCTTTGGTGCGCCCGTTCATAAAGCGCTCAATTTCCTGCGGGACCTTGTCGGCAGAAATTTTTTTCCGGTCGATGACAATTTCATCTTCTTTCAACAGCAGTGCTTTGCCGAAAGCGATACCCGGGGATGCTAAAATGCCTGAAATCATAACCCTTACCTTACTTGTGACTGATATATGTTCGACCTCGAATATGATTTATTCGAGTTCCGCCATCAGTTTGACCAGATGTTCAACTGCCTGCTGTTCATCTTCACCTTCAGCGGAGAGGGTTACAACTGTACCCTGAGTCAGGCCCAGTGTTTGCAGTTTGAACAGGCTTTTCGCACTAGCGCTCTTACCGTTGGAGGTTACGGTGATTTCAGACGTAAAGCCTTTAGCTTCTTTTACGAACTGGGCGGCAGGGCGAGTGTGCAGGCCATTTGGCGCAGTAATGGTAACTTCTTGCTGGAACATTCTATTTCCCCAACTTTATAGGTTTAATCTAGCGGTACTAAAGCTTAGCTTGAGGCAATGGCTTTAGCCGGTATGAATTAGCACATGCGACAAGCGTAACGCGGTGCCTGATGCTAAGAGACGCGAAACGTGCTGATGTTTCGCGCTTCGCTCGACATTAACCATTATGCAGCGGAATGGTCACTGATACCAAATCGTTAAAACGATTCAGCTACAGGATTACGCCCTGATTAATTTCGCGCATCGAAATAATGAGCAGGTTAAATACCAGAGCGGAAGGGTGTAAGCAATAACGCTGAGGGTGAAAGTTTGATGAAGGCCACAAAAAAGCACCGGCGAAGGTGCTTTTTTGTTCAAAAAAACGAAGTGTGGCATTATTGTTGCAATTCTTTTTCACTAAAAAGATCGGCAAATAGCGCCGTGCTGAGATAACGCTCACCGGATGAGGGAAGGATGACTACCATTGTCTTTTCCGCGAAAGCCGCATCTTGCTGGAGCTTTAACGCCGCAGCAACCGCGGCGCCCGAGGATATTCCCGCCAGAATCCCTTCTTCCTCCATTAAGCGGCGTGCGGTAGATATCGCTTCTTCATTCGTTATGCCGATGACTTTATCAACCAGATTTAAGTCAAGGTTATCAGGGATAAAGCCCGCGCCGATGCCCTGAATTTTATGTGGCCCTGGCTTGAGCTCTTTTCCCGCTAGCGCTTGGGCAATTACCGGTGAATCGGTGGGTTCGACGGCCACGCTGATGAGAGATTTTTTACCTTTACTATTTTTAAGATAACGAGACACGCCGGTTAGCGTTCCGCCAGTGCCCACGCCCGCGATAAATACATCCACCTCGCCGTCGGTATCATCCCAGATTTCAGGGCCGGTAGTTTTTTCATGAATCTCAGGATTTGCGGGGTTGCTGAACTGTTGCAGCAGGAGGTATTTTTCCGGGGCGCTGGCGACAATTTCTTCCGCCTTTTTAATTGCGCCTTTCATCCCACTGGCGCCGTCGGTTAGCACCAGGTGCGCGCCTAGCGCTTTCAATAGCTTGCGGCGTTCAATACTCATAGTTTCCGGCATAGTGAGCGTTAACTTATATCCCCTGGCTGCCGCAACATATGCAAGGGCTATGCCCGTATTGCCGCTGGTGGGCTCAACCAGTTCCATGCCGGGTTTAAGAAGGCCACGTTTTTCTGCATCCCAAATCATATTGGCGCCGATACGGCATTTTACGCTAAAGCTCGGGTTGCGGGATTCAATTTTAGCCAGAATTCGTCCGTTGCCGATGCGATTCAGTCTCACCAGCGGCGTATGGCCAATGGTTAGCGAATTGTCTTCATAAATCTTACTCATAACCCGTCCTTAACTGTATGAAAATTGAGGATTGCTCCAGCATACTGACTTACTATACCCGCGGAAGTAAGGATTTTGCATAACGATATGCCCGGGCGATATAACTCGTCATAGTATGAAGCAATGCAGCAAATTTGCCCGCTTTCGACTGCGCGTTACCGTAAGCCGTTTTATGCGCAAAGGGCGGTTGATTGTCGATAATGTGAATACTTGCTGACCGTTGCTTGCTCTAATTTACCTTGCACGCATTTCAGTGAGGGCCTCTTTCCGCTAGCTGGCGGGAAGAGGCGTTTACAAAGGTGCTTTGCGTTGACGCCAGTTAGCGCATTTCAATGCCGTTTCGTAAATGCTGCCGATAACAATCCACCCATAATGCCGTAGCGCCGCATACCGCGACCGGCATAATGACTAGGTTAATCACCGGGATTAACGTGAATAGGTTAACCAGCACGCCAAACTGCAAGTGGGTGTATTTGCGTTGATGCAGAGCGACGCGCATCTCGGCAAACGGGACTTTATGATTATCGAACGGATAGTCACAGTACTGGATGGCCAGCATCCATGCGCTAAAGAGGAACCAAAGTACTGGCGCTATCGTTTGCCCAATTCCAGGGATAAAATAGAGAATCAGTAATCCCAGCGCGCGCGGCAAATACCAGATAAATTTTTGCCATTCCCGCTTCATTATTCGCGGAATATCTTTTATTAGCTCAAGAACGCCGGTTTCCGGCGGCACAGATCCGACAAGCCTCGCTTCAAGCTGCTCGGCCAGCAATCCATTAAACGGTGCCGCTATCCAGTTGGCGAGCGTGGAAAAGAAATAGCCAAAAATAAGCAACACAGAAATTACCGCCAGTGGCCAAAGTAAATAGTTAAGCCATTGAAGCCAGCCTGGCACATAAGCCATCAGCGCGGGTATCCAGGCGCTGAGGCGGGTAAATAACCACCAGAAAGCTCCGCCTAGGAGCAAAATATTGACCAGCAGAGGCAGGATGACGAAGCGCCGGATGCCTGGTTCTTTGATAAGCGCCCAGCCCCGGGAAAAATAGTGCAGACCGCTATGTGCGATGTTGCCAGTCTGTGAAACCATGTTAGGTGATGCTCCTTATAAAACAGCCGGTTTACTATTTGCCTATCATAGGCCGGTGTAAATGGGATAACCAATTCAGATATGGTCGAAAAAGAAGCAAAAAAGCGTTTTAATGCGATCTTTATGCTCTGAAAACCTTGCCTACACTTGCACTTAAGCAGATGGACCAATACTCTTAGTAAGTAAATGTTTGCCGTGGTGGCAAGGTGTTAGAACAACAGAGAATATAACGATGCAGGATTTGCGTCTGATATTAATCATTGTTGGCGCGATCGCTATAATTGCCTTACTTGTGCACGGCCTGTGGACCAGCCGTAAGGAACGTTCGGCCATTTTCCGCGATCGTCCGCTTAAGCGTATTAAGCCAAAATACGATGATGACATTGATGGGCTGAGCGATGACGCTGAAGAAGGTGTAGGAGAAGTGCGCGTGCGTCGCGTCACTCCGGCTACGCCGCCAGTAGAAGAATCATCAACGGTATCTCGCCAGTCATCGACTTTACGTGATAAGAGTCCGGTCGCGCCGCCGCGTCCTCAGGTGCAGGAGCCGCGCATCGCTCAATCCGAACCGATTCAGCAGTCAGATTCGTCGGCTAAGGTCGTTCAGGATGCTCCTGTTGCGCACGATGCAGGAAGTCATACGGCCCCGTTAGAGGGTGCTGCAGGCCAGTCCGGCGTTAGTCAATCTGACGCTGAATTACCGCACCACGAAAAGCGTGAAAGCTCATCGGCTGCATCGGCGCCAACTCCAGTGCCAGACACTATAGCAGCGGTGCCAGAAAAGGCGCCGGAAAAGCCTGTGCGTAAAGAGGCGGTGATTGTGATGAATGTCGCTGCCCATGCCGGGACTCAGCTCAGTGGCGATATTTTGTTGAGCAGTATCCAACAGGCTGGATTTAAATTCGGCGACATGAATATCTTTCATCGTCATCTTAGCCCAGACGGCAGCGGCCCCGTTTTATTTAGCCTGGCGAATATGGTAAAGCCTGGTTCATTCGATCCGGAAACAATGCACGATTTTATGACGCCAGGGGTGACTATTTTTATGCAGGTACCTTCTTACGGCGATGCCTTGCAAAACTTTAAGTTGATGCTGCAGTCTGCGCAGCATATCGCCGATGATGTCGGCGGCGTGGTGCTGGACGATCAGCGCCGTATGATGACGCCGCAGAAACTGCGCGAATATCAGGAAATCGTTCGTGAAGTGATAGGACACGCGAGCGTGTAACTTAACTTGCAGGACCCAAGTTTCGCTCTCAAAACCTCCGCCAGTCGGGGGTTTTTTATCGCAGATGGTATGCTATGAAAACTATTGATGAAAAATTAACGCAGCTGCGAACTACGCTTCGCCATCATGAATATTTGTATCACGTACTGGATACACCTGAAGTACCGGATGCGGAATACGATCGCCTAATGCGCGAGTTGCGCACGCTTGAGGAGGCGCATCCTGAATTAATTACGCCCGATTCGCCTACCCAGCGCGTAGGGGCGCAGCCGCTGAGCGCTTTTACTCAAGTGCGCCACGAAATTCCCATGCTTTCACTGGATAATGTATTTGATGAGGAGAGCTGGCGGGCCTTTTACAAACGCATTCGCGATCGTTTAAAAACCGCAGACGACATCACTTTTTGCTGTGAACTCAAGCTGGATGGCCTGGCGGTAAGTTTGCTTTATGAAGAAGGCGTTCTGGTGCGTGCGGCTACCCGGGGCGATGGTACGACAGGGGAAAACATTACCAGTAATGTCCGTACTATTCGGTCAATACCGCTTAAGCTACGGGGAGATAATATCCCCACGCGTCTTGAAGTGAGGGGCGAGGTATTTTTGCCGCAGGCCGGTTTTGAAAAAATTAATGAGGAGGCGCGGCGGCGCGGCGGGAAAGTTTTTGCGAATCCCCGCAATGCCGCTGCGGGTTCATTACGCCAGTTAGATCCCCGCATAACCGCACAGCGACCGTTAACGTTTTTTTGCTACGGCGTTGGGCTATTGGAAGGTGGCACTCTGCCAGATAGTCATATCGAACGGCTGGCGCGTTTTAAGACTTGGGGATTGCCGGTAAGTTCGCGCGTGCAGCTGTGTCGGGGCGAACAAGAGGTGCTGGATTTCTACCAGGCGGTTGAGCGCGATCGTCCTGGGCTGGGTTTTGATATCGACGGCGTAGTTATTAAGGTTGATTCGCTACCGTTACAGGAAGAGCTTGGTTATGTTGCCCGCGCGCCGCGCTGGGCTGTAGCCTTTAAGTTCCCGGCTCAGGAGCAGATGACAACGGTGCGCGATGTCGAGTTCCAGGTTGGGCGCACCGGCGCTATAACGCCCGTGGCGCGCCTGGAACCCGTTCAGGTTGCCGGCGCGCTGGTTAGCAATGCCACACTTCATAATGCGGATGAAATTGCGCGGCTTGGTTTACGCATTGGTGACACCGTCGTTGTTCGACGTGCGGGCGATGTGATACCGCAGGTGGTGAGCGTAGTGCTTTCTGCGCGTCCGCAAGAAACGCGTGAAATTGTTTTTCCTTCACACTGCCCGGTGTGTGGATCGGACGTGGAGCGCGTAGAGGGCGAAGCCGTAGCGCGCTGTACCGGCGGATTGATTTGCGGTGCACAGCGAAAAGAAGCTCTAAAGCACTTTGTTTCACGTCGCGCGATGGACGTTGACGGGCTGGGTGAAAAAATTATCGACCAATTAGTGGAGCGCGAATATGTGTCCACACCGGCAGATCTTTTCCGCCTATCGGCGGGTGCGCTAACCGGGCTCGATCGCATGGGGCCGAAATCGGCGCAAAATTTAGTCAATGCGCTAGAAACATCAAAACAGACGACTTTCGCACGCTTCCTGTATGCGTTAGGGATCCGTGAGGTCGGCGAAGCGACGGCTGCCGGGCTGGCTGCACACTATGGTTCATTAGATGCACTCATGGCGGCGGATGCGGATTCTTTGTGTCAAGTGCCGGACGTAGGGGCAATTGTCGCAGCTCACGTAGTGAATTTTTTTGAAGAAGAAAGCAATCGCGACGTAATTCGTGACCTGGTACAAAAGGTGGGTATTACCTGGCCCGCGCCGCAGGTGGTACGTGTAGATGAGATAGATAGCCCCTTTGCAGGAAAAACGGTGGTGCTTACCGGAACGTTAAGCCTGATGTCGCGTGATGATGCGAAAGCGAAACTGGTGGCTCTTGGCGCTAAAGTCAGCGGCAGCGTATCGAAAAAAACCGATATGGTTATCGCTGGTGAAGCGGCCGGTTCTAAATTGACTAAGGCCCAGGAACTTGGCGTTCGGGTCCTTTCCGAACAGGAGATGTTACAGTTGCTGGACAACCAACATGGATAAAACTCAGTTAGTACGTATTGCGAATACGGCGATGCCTTTTGGTAAATATCAGGGGCGGGCGCTCATTGATTTGCCGGAAGAGTATCTACTGTGGTTTCAGCGCAAAGGGGAGTTCCCGAAGGGAGCGCTGGGAGAACTTATGGCGCTAACGCTGGCAATAAAGATTGAAGGGCTGGATGAGTTAGTGCGACCTTTAAAACAACAATGATTTGATATCACCAGCCGATGACCACGCCCGGTGGGCGTGGTGATTATCGGGCTCAGCGTTAATTTTGTTGAATTAACCCTTAACCGGCAGGCGGCAGTCTCTTTCACGAATTTACTACTACATCTGTAAGGGACGAAATCAGTGCCGCCTTCAATTCAGGCGTTTCTTTACTCTTCGCTAGCTGAATTATACCGCCCGATCGCCGTTTTCTTGCTGCCGCTTATAACGCTGAGCGAGGACGGCGCAAACCATTAACTGGATTTGGTGAAAAATCATAAGCGGTAGCACAATCATCCCTACGGCTGAAGTCGGAAATAAAATATTTGCCATTGGTATGCCATTGGCGAGGCTTTTCTTCGAACCGCAAAAAACGATTGTAATTTCATCAGCTTTATTAAAGCCCAAACGTCGCGCCATTAACGTATTAATAGCAATGACGATAGCTAATAGAATAACGCTGACCACTATGATAAAGAGCAGTGAGCCGGCACCGACCTTATGCCAGATACCGTGCGTTACCGCTTCACTAAAGGCGGTATAAACCACAAGGAGAATCGACGTCTGGTCCGTTTTACCAAGCCATTTTTTGTTGCGTTCAATCCAGCGCCCGGTGAGCGGGCGCGAGAGGTGGCCCAGCACAAAAGGCAGCAGGAGTTGTAGCATAATACTTCCGACCTGGCGCAGGCTATCGCCGCTGCTACCGTGTATGTGCATCAAGAGGTTAACCAGCAGCGGGGAGATAAATATGCCCAGCAGACTAGAGGCGGAGGCGGAACACACTGCGGCAGCGACGTTACCGCCGGCTAGCGATGTGAAGGCGATAGCCGATTGTACCGTGGCGGGCAAAATACAAAGATAAATGAAGCCAGCGTAGATTTCCGGACTCACATTTACCGGCGCCCACCGGGCAAAAAGCACCCCTAAAACAGGAAAAACGATAAAGGTGCTGCACATTACCCAGAGATGTAATCGCCAGTGACTACCCCCGGCAAGAATTGCTTCGCGGGATAATTTCGCCCCGTGCATAAAAAAGAGTACGGCGATAGCGATATTTGTCAGCCATGAAAAGTAAACGATGGCCTGCCCCTTTGCGGGTAAAAATGACGCCAGAAGAACAGTACCAATGAGTATCAGGGTAAATGGATCAAAAATACGTTGCAGTCTCATTCAGTTACCTCAAGTAGTGCATATCGATATTGTGCAGGGGCATGTTTAAGAAATGAAACGAATTTATTGTATTTATTTATGAAGCGCATCGGGTAACGCGGTGCAACTGCCGGTGAATATCTCTCTGGCGGGCTTAAGAATAGCGCCGTTGGCTTACTGCGCGTTAAGGGTGGGGAAGAGCCACCTTACACAAGGGAGATGGGTTATTTAAATGACAATTTCTGCAAGGGATGATGTACAGGATGGGCCTCATCTGCCCATATCACACACTAAAAATGTTAAGCACCTTAATCCTGCTAACTGCCTGAATTTAGACCGGTAAGTTTCAACCGCTCGGCGGGAGCGTCTGGCTGTGGATATTGAAGAGCCGTCTTGTTTAATAGGATAACAGGTGAATTATTAGGCTGAAGGCGTTATCAAATCCGTCCAGGAAGAGGAAAAGCGGATTTTGTACCGGCGACGATGTGAGAGGTTAGGGCGCATAGTTACCCAATAATCTCTTAACCACCGTAGTATATTGACTGGTGTTTATTCGGATGGCGAGCGTGTGTGGTATTAAGCGTTGCTGGATAGCAAAAAGCGCTTTTAGGGCGCTTTTTTACACTGGTGGAGCGTGCAGGATGACTCGCTGCGCTCGCCCTTCGGGCCGGCGCCGCAGGCGGCACCGTAGTCTCACTGCGTTCGACTCGAACCTGCTGCAGCTTCAGATCGTTACAAACTGCGCATAGCAAAAAAGCGCTTTTAGGGCGTTTTTTTTCACTGGTGGGTCGTGCAGGATGACTCGCGGTGCTCGCCCTTCGGGCCGGCGCTGCAGGCGGCACCGTAGTCTCACTGCGTTCGACCCGAACCTGCTGCAGTTTCGAATCGTTACAAACTGCGCATAGCAAAAAAGCGCCTTTAGGGCGCTTTTTTACATTGGTGGGTCGTGCAGGATTCGAACCTGCGACCAATTGATTAAAAGTCAACTGCTCTACCAACTGAGCTAACGACCCGAAGTGGTGGGTGATGACGGGATCGAACCGCCGCCCCCCTCCTTGTAAGGGAGGTGCTCTCCCGGCTGAGCTAATCACCCACTTCAGACTGCATAATAAGAAATTCGCTGGAGAGAAAGTGGTGGGTGATGACGGGATCGAACCGCCGACCCCCTCCTTGTAAGGGAGGTGCTCTCCCAGCTGAGCTAATCACCCACTTCTCAATTTCTTATCTAATCCGCTATTCCACGTTTTTACTGCGTTAGTGACTTTAACCACTTCTTCGCTTAGCTTAGCTTACCAGGCTCAAAAGTTTATTTAACTGCCACTACTAAAACACAAAGCATTGGATAACACGGCGGAGACAACATTAAGTTGTTGGTGGGTGATGACGGGATCGAACCGCCGACCCCCTCCTTGTAAGGGAGGTGCTCTCCCAGCTGAGCTAATCACCCCCGCTGTGTGGACTGGCATTATAGGGATAGCGCCAAATGAGTCAACGCCTTTTCCAAAGTTTTTGTTTATTCGTCGTAAAATTAGGCAAAACGTATCAAGGCTGAGTGGCGGGCCAGGTCAAAATAATTGCGATCGTTGATAGAAGCATGTGTGCTGAAACCAGGCAGGTAACACGTTTTGGCTTGCCTTGGTATGTTTGCATTTAAATATCCCGCTTTTTAAGGAGGAACGCTGTGCCCGGTGGAGCGGCAGCCAGGCCGCTTCATCGCAAGCAGATATTTTCATGTGTCGGCTAAATAAACCTCTAAGTGAGTGGGCATTGAAGTCTGTGATGATCACCCGTATTGATAGCCGCATTGAGGAATCGGCTCACAGTGATAGAATATTTGCCTACTTATTTTTTCAGGCTTGTCGGTTTCCGACTTGGTTACACACTATTTAAGGCCGTTTAATGAAAATTAAAACCCGCTTTGCTCCCAGCCCGACCGGTTATTTGCACGTTGGCGGCGCGCGTACCGCGCTTTATTCCTGGCTTTTTGCGCGCCATCACCACGGTGAATTTGTATTACGTATTGAAGATACCGATTTGGAGCGTTCAACGCAGCAGGCCATTGATGCCATTATGGACGGTATGAACTGGCTGGGGCTGGACTGGGATGAGGGGCCTTATTTTCAGACTAAACGCTTCGATCGCTATAACGGCGTCATTGATGAAATGCTGGCGGCGGGCACGGCTTATAAATGCTACTGCTCAAAAGAGCGCCTGGAAAAGTTGCGCGAAGAGCAGATGGCGAACGGTGAGAAGCCGCGCTATGACGGGCGCTGCCGCCATGATTGCCAGCACCATGCGGAAGATGAACCCTGCGTTGTGCGCTTTGCTAACCCGCAGGAAGGTTCGGTTATTTTTGACGATCAGATCCGTGGTCCGATTGAGTTTAGTAATCAGGAACTGGACGACTTAATTATTCGCCGTACCGATGGCTCTCCAACCTATAATTTTTGTGTGGTTGTTGATGACTGGGATATGGAAATTACGCATGTAGTGCGTGGCGAAGATCACATCAATAACACACCGCGTCAGATTAACATCCTGAAAGCGCTCGGCGCGCCGGTGCCGGTGTACGCTCATGTGTCAATGATTAACGGTGACGACGGTAAAAAGCTTTCTAAGCGTCACGGCGCCGTCAGCGTTATGCAGTATCGCGATGAAGGATATTTGCCGGAAGCGCTTCTTAACTACCTGGTGCGCTTAGGCTGGTCCCATGGCGATCAGGAGATATTTAGCCGCGATGAAATGATTAATTTATTTAGTCTGAATGCGGTAAGTAAATCAGCGAGTGCATTTAATACTGAAAAACTTCAATGGCTTAACCACCATTATATTAATCATTTACCGCCGGAATATGTGGCCACTCATCTGCAGTGGCATATAGAACAGGAAAATATCGACACGCATAATGGCCCCACACTGGCTGAATTAGTGACGCTATTAGGGGAACGTTGTAAGACGTTGAAAGAGATGGCGGCAAGCTGCCATTATTTTTACGAGGATTTTGCGGAGTTTGATGCTGACGCTGCGAAAAAACACCTGCGCCCCGCTGCGCGTCAGCCGCTGGAAGTGGTGCGCGACAGGTTGAGCGCACTGAATGACTGGACGGCGGAAAACATCCATCGGGCTATCCAGGATACTGCGGATAGTCTGGATGTTGGGATGGGTAAAGTTGGGATGCCGTTACGCGTTGCGGTAACCGGCGCCGGGCAATCACCGGGGCTGGATGTAACCGTGCACGCTATTGGTAAAACCCGTAGCCTGGAGCGTATTAATAAGGCACTGGCGTTTATCGCTGAACGCGAGCAGCAATAAATCAAACGGCGGCTATCCTGAACATCAGGTAAGCCGCCGTTAATAGACAGTAATTTTATCGCGTCGTCGGCTGGTTAATCATCTTCTCTGATCCCCAGCCTTTTTAACATCCCACCGATTCCATCTCGCAGCAATAATGACATGAGTTGTTTTCTTTCGGCTGGCTGCATTTCTTTCAGTGAATTAAACATCAGGTTTTCCAGCGATGCACTGCCTGGCTTATACTCTACGCTTGTTTCTGCTGAACGTTTGGTGCTTAAAATAAAGGCTTGTACACGTTCATCAACGTGAATCAAACGCGCTTTACCACCCTGAATACCGGGACGCGGTGATGTTTCCCAACCCTCTTTACGGACCCATTTATTAATGGTCTGACGGCTGTATCCCGTTAATTCTGCCAGTTCTTCTGGCGTCATTCTCTCCCTGAACACGGTAGGTTCCTTCATGATCTTTGGCTGAAATAATCTCATTAGTAGTTCATCTTACTATAACCTGTTACAAGATTCTGTGACGAGTTTAACTCCCGTGTTCTTACGCAAGTTGCGATATCTGCTGGCTTTTTCAGCGGTTGGGCGGGGAGGCGAAATTTGGCGTTGACACCTGAGATGGGAATTCATATCATGCCGCCCGTCAGGACGACATGACATTTGCGTTGGGGCTATAGCTCAGCTGGGAGAGCGCCTGCATGGCATGCAGGAGGTCAGCGGTTCGATCCCGCTTAGCTCCACCACCTTTCTTTGGAGAAAGGTTTGGGTAGCAAATGTTTCTATTTTAGGGGCTATAGCTCAGCTGGGAGAGCGCCTGCATGGCATGCAGGAGGTCAGCGGTTCGATCCCGCTTAGCTCCACCATATAAATGAAAAACCTCGCTTATGCGGGGTTTTTTCGTCTTAATGTCTTATAGAAGGTGAACCAGTTTCTGATTTAGCCATTTGAGTATTTCTCCTTACTTTGCTTAGGTTACACAATCGGCTATCCTTTTTCTTAAACGGTTACGTCCATTACAAAATAAGGGGCGATGCAGCCCGATGAAATCTCTTTTTCCACCGGCATTAAGTAAATTTTTGCTTGCCGGGGCGCTATTTTTGCTTCTCCTTCCTTTATCGCGTGTAATTTCGCCTCAGGCGGTAATTGATGGCAGCGATATTTTTCTGGCCTGGCTGCCGCTTAGCGTAATGCTGGCCATGTTAATGCTTTTTGGCCGTTCAGCGGTATTACCGCTTATCGTCTCCCAATTCATTTTCTTTTCGTGGCTATTTAATCTGTCCTTTTGGCCCCTTATCGCCTTTATTGCCAGTATTACGCTTCCGGTACTGGGCTCGTGCGGCATTGCTCGCATAATGCTCGGGCGCCGCTGGCGCTTTTCGCTTTCCGGCCCGGGAATTGGTATCCGATTATTTTGGTTGAGTTTTTTTACTCCCTGCGCGATTAAAGCCAGCATGTTTTTTGTGGGACATCTGGCTGATTTCCCTCCTTCTTTATCTCGCTACTTTGGCTTGACCGGCTCATTATTTGACGTGGTTGATGTTTTAGGAATGATGGCCGCCGCGTTGATTTTTACCCGGCTGTTTTATTATGCGCTGCGTATGATTTTGAACCCGTACTTTGCGCGTACATTTTGGCGCTATTGCATTGCTCCATCGTTTGTCGCCGGGCGGCGCTGTTATGCTATCGGGTGGCTATTGCTATTAGGTGCTCTGTTAACAATTTTATGCTGGCCTACAGATCGCCTTATTGTTTCAGGTTATCTGATTCCCGTTATATTTATCGTGTTTACCATGGGGATTCGTCAGTTTGAGCCACGCGTGCTGCATGTGCTTTGGGCATTGTCCGCCTGGATATTACTCATGCTCAGCGGCAATGTATTTTATGGCGTAAGTACGGGGCTGGCGCTCTCTTTTATTCTGTCTGTGTTTATATCATTTACCGTTTGCCTGTTGTACATGCTCAAAATTAATCAAAAAAGCGAGCGGGTGCAGCGTATTTATTTTGCTCAGGCGCTGACCGATCCTTTAACTCAGCTACCGAATCTGCGCGCTCTGGAAAACCATCTTATTCTTTTTCCTCAGGGAACACTTTGTTGTCTGCGTTTAGCTAACCTTGAATTTTTGAGTCGTTACTACGGAATGCTTATGCGCATCCACTGTAAACGCACGATAACGCGACAACTGCAGCCGCTGCTACAGGCAGGGGAAAGTATTTTCCAGTTCCCGGGGAGTGAATTACTCATTTTTTTAAGAGGCCCTGAGCCGCAGTCGCGGCTTACCTATATGGTAAATCAGCTTAATAATCAGAAGATCGACTGGAACGGTGTCACTATGGACCTTGAATATGGTGCCTCGTGGGGAACAGTTCGTGAGATTGAGCCGGAAGATTTACAGCGCGTTCTGGGGCAACTGAGCTGGCTTGCAGAACAGGCGAGCGTTGATAATGAGGTATTAGGGCTGGCACTCATGCAGGAATCGGTGCTGGAAGAAGCATCAGAGCGGGTGCAAATGCTGCATAAAGTGAGACTGGCTATCGATGAAGAGCAATTGCAGCTTTATGCTCAGCCTATTCAGGACAGCCAGGGCAGGGGCTATGCCGAGATTTTATGTCGCCTGATTGATGATGATGGCAAGCTCGTCATGCCAGATCGGTTCATGGGGCTGGTCGCGGAATTTAACTTAAGTGCGCGCTTTGATATGCAAATCTTAACCCGGCTTTTGGACTGGCTAAAGCGGCATCCGCAGCCGGGGGACGCCGTGCGTTTTTCCGTAAATTTAATGCCTCTTACGCTTATGCAGCATAATATTGCGCAGCAGATCGTGAGTTTATTTAAACGCTATTCCGTCTCTCCCTGCAGTGTAGTGATTGAAATTACAGAAGCGCAGGCATTTTCTGATTCCGGTGTTAGCCTGCGTAATATTGCCCTGCTGCGCGATGAAGGCTTTCGTATCGCCATTGATGATTTTGGCACCGGGTATGCTAATTATGAACGACTAAAAAATTTGCAGGCGGATATCATCAAGATAGACGGCTATTTCGTGCGCGATATTCTGCATAACCCGATGGATGCCCTGATTGTTAAATCTATCTGTGAACTTGCGCGGGCGCGGAATTTAACCGTGGTAGCTGAGTATGTTGAAACTGCGGAACAGCGCGATATGTTGCTGTCCCTCGGCGTGCAGTATTTGCAGGGCTGGCTGATTGGAAAACCTGAGCCACTGCCCGCCTGATTCCAGGGGTGTTTGCACCTGAGGAAACCTGATTTATTTTTGGTACTTCTCGCAGGGGCTTAGAAATATAGGTCCACAAAGCGTTTAATAGACCCTGGATAAAAAAGAAGCCAGCGCCGGGTAGTGGATGTTTAGAAACAGGACGAGACAGGCTTTGGCAGGATGCAGCCACCCGTCTGCGGTGGCCTGATTGCGCTTTCATGATGTAAAAAAACCGGCACTTGCCGGTTTTTTTACTGGTTACTGGGAACGGTTAAATCACCAGGGCGGCAATTGCTGCCGATAGCACGCTTACCAGCGTAGAGCCATAAACCAGTTTAAGACCAAACCGAGAAACCACGTTACCCTGCTCTTCATTCAGGCCTTTTATTGCACCGGCGATAATCCCGATAGAAGAGAAGTTAGCGAAGGAGACCAGGAAGATAGATAAAATTCCTTCTGCGCGCGGGGAAAAGGTTCCGGAAACTTTCTGAAGCTCCATCATGGCAACAAACTCATTAGACACCAGCTTCGTGGCCATAATACTGCCAGCCTGCAGCGCTTCGCCGGCGGGAATTCCCATTACCCACGCAACCGGCCAGAAAATATAGCCTAAAATACCCTGGAAGGAGATGCTATGTCCAAACCAGCCAGTGACCGTAGCAAATAACGCATTGAGCGCGGAAATCAGCGCGATAAAACCAATCAGCATGGCTGCAACGATGATAGCCACTTTAAAGCCAGCCAGAATATACTCCCCCAGCATTTCGAAGAAACTTTGCCCTGCATGCAAATTGCTCATCTGCAAATTGGCTTCTTCTCCCTCAACCCGGTAGGGATTGATTAGTGATAGTACAATAAAGGTACTGAACATATTAAGTACCAGCGCTGCGACAACATACTGTGGCTGTAACATGGTCATATAGGCGCCCACGATGGACATCGAGACTGTAGACATTGCCGTTGCCGCCATGGTGTACATACGATTGCGCGACATTTTCCCGAGAATATCTTTATAGGCGATAAAATTCTCCGATTGGCCAAGAATCAGCGAACTGACGGCGTTAAATGATTCCAGTTTACCCATACCGTTAATTTTAGAAAGCAGCGTACCGATAAAGCGGATGACTACGGGTAGCACGCGGATATGCTGTAAAATACCAATCAGCGCTGAGACGAAAACAATAGGACACAGCACTTTCAGGAAGAAGAAAGCCAGCCCTTCGTCGCTCATTTTCCCAAAGACAAAGTTCGTCCCTTCACCCGCGAATCCAAGTAGTTTCTCAAACATCTCAGAAAAGCCTTTCACGAAGCCAAGACCAATTTCTGAATGCAGGAAAAACCAGGCCAGTAAAATCTCAATCACTAAAAGCTGAATAACAAAACGAATACGAATATTTTTGCGATTATGGCTAACCAGCAACGCGAGCAGCGCAACCACGATAAGCGCTAAGGCAAAGTGAAGAACGCGGAACATGTTGGCTCCAAATATGAGGCGAATTTCATTTCGTTGCACATTCTATGTAACAAGGAATAATAAAACGAGAGAAATGTCACTCATTAAGAATGTTATGTGAACTCAGGCGAAAAGCACATTCCGTTATTTATTTCTGTAATGTTAATTTTGCGATGACAACGCTCCGGCTTTTGCTAAAATCGTAACAGTTTTTAAATTGTTTTAGCTTTTACATCACATCAAATGAGTTAAGCGCCAGCCGCAACTATCGTTTATTTCTATTGAAATCATCAGAATATGACTCAATAAGTTTTATTGATAATAATTCTCATTTTGGTAGCATAAAACATAGCAAAGGCTATGTTTGTTGAGGCACTAATGACAATGAGTCGCGTTGAAAAAAGAAGCGGGCGCTCTGCGCGCAAGATGAGGCTGGCACTAATGGGGCCCGCTTTTATTGCCGCTATTGGCTATATTGACCCGGGGAATTTTGCAACTAATATCCAGGCCGGCGCGAGCTTTGGCTATCAGCTTTTATGGGTTGTGGTATGGGCTAATTTAATGGCGATGGTTATCCAGGTATTGTCTGCCAAACTGGGGATAGCTACCGGTAAAAACCTTGCTGAGCATATTCGCGACAGATATCCCCGGCCGCTGGTCTGGTTCTGGTGGATTCAGGCGGAAGTCATTGCTATGGCGACCGATCTTGCGGAATTCATCGGCGCTGCCATCGGTTTTAAGCTTCTGCTCGGTGTTTCTTTACTGCAAGGCGCTGTATTAACCGGCGTAGCGACTTACCTGATATTGATGCTTCAGCGGCGCGGGCAAAAACCGCTGGAGAAAGTTATCGGCGGTTTGCTGCTATTTGTCGCCGCTGCCTATATTATTGAACTCATTTTTTCTCAGCCTCAGCTCTCCGCGTTAGGAAAAGGCATGCTACTTCCGACGCTTCCTAATTCTGAGGCGATTTTTCTCGCGGCCGGTGTGTTAGGGGCGACCATCATGCCGCACGTCATTTACCTGCATTCTTCACTTACGCAAAACCTCCATGACGGAAATGCTAAAGAACGCTACAGCGCGACGCGCTGGGATGTGGCGATTGCCATGACTATCGCCGGGTTTGTTAATCTGGCGATGATGGCGACGGCGGCCGCGGCGTTTCATTTTAGTGGGCATACCGGTGTTACAGATTTGGATGAGGCTTACCTGACTCTGGAGCCGCTACTTAGCCACGCTGCGGCCACTATCTTTGGGCTTAGCCTGGTAGCCGCCGGGCTGTCCTCTACCGTGGTTGGCACCCTGGCCGGGCAGGTGGTAATGCAGGGGTTTGTGCACTTTTATATCCCTCTTTGGCTACGCCGCGCGATTACCATGGCACCCTCATTTATCGTTATTCTTATGGGGTGGGACCCTACGCGAATTCTTATCATGAGTCAGGTGCTATTGAGTTTCGGCATTGCGCTTGCGTTGGTACCATTGCTGTGTTTTACCAGCGATGCCCGGCTGATGGGCGAGCTAGTCAACCGTCGGTCAGTTAAATATCTCGGCTGGTTGATCGTCGCGATAGTCATCACGTTGAATCTTTGGCTGTTAATAGGCATGGTTCAGGGATAAAAACAGCGGGTGATGCGGTACCGTGATGGTTTTATGCCCGATGGCGAGGATATACGTTCTGCCACCTGACCTGGCAGCCGTTCTTTTCTGAGAAGAAATGAGCACAGATAAGAGGTCGTTGAGCGTCGATTGTTAATGGCGTGCAGATGATGGCTACGGCCGCCCCGATATCAACATCGGGGCCAGGATTAATGATGATGGTGCCGTTGGTGCCTATCGTGGTGATGATTGTGGTGACGATGATGGTGGTCCCGATGGCGATCGTCCCGATAATCGCGCCCCCATCCACGCTCATAGCCGTTATGACGCTGCCAGTGACCACCGTGCCATCTCCAGTGGCGGTGCCAGTCGTTATTATCGCGCCAGCGCCCGCCGTCCCAAAAGTTTCCGTAGTCGTCGCGATCGCCTAATTTTAGCTTTACGCCCGGTAGTAGCGAAATATCATGACTGGCGAATGCCGTAAGCGGTGCCGCCATCACAATGATCGCGGCTAGCAAGACAGATCTAATTACCATAAAACTTCCCCTTACAATCTAACCAGTTAAGGTCTGTTAATGTAAGTTTAACGAGAAGTAACAGCGTGTTTCATCGCCTAAAGTCTGAAACCAATCCACGGCGCACTATTTGTCAAAAATTTCCTCAGGCCGTTTGCAGGATGTGGTCTATTTCCTCGCGCTCTTTTGGGCTAAAGGCATTATGTGCCAGCGCGGCAACGGCATCATCCAGTTGCTCAATATGGCTTGCGCCAATCAGCGCGGAGGTGATATCGCCGTTACGAAATAGCCATGATAGCGCCATTTGCGAAAGCTTTTGCCCGCGCTGAAGCGCCAGTTCATTAAGCCTGCGGATTTGGGCCACTACCTGCGGGGTCAGGCGATCGGCGGTTAAAAAACGGCTGCCGCTGGCGATACGCGAATCTTCAGGAATACCGTTCAGGTAACGGTCGGTCAGCAGGCCGCCGGCAAGTGGAGAGAAAGCTATGCAGCCGACGCGGCGCTGTGTGAGCATAGGCAGTAGAGCCTGCTCAGGCTGGCGAACAAACATAGAGTACTTTGTTTGATGAATAATGCAGGGCGTTCCCAATTCGCGCAGCAGGCAAAATGCGCGCTCTGCCAGCTCGGCCGGATAATTGGATAATCCCACATATAGCGCCTTACCCTGCCGGACGGTACTATCCAGCGCCTGCATAGTTTCTTCCAGCGGCGTTTCAGGATCCGGGCGATGATGATAAAAAATATCAACGTAATCCAGCCCCAGCCGTCGCAGGCTTTGATCCAGGCTGGAAATCAAATATTTGCGTGAACCCCAATCACCGTACGGGCCATCCCACATGGTATAGCCGGCCTTGGTTGCGATCAGCAGTTCATCGCGCAGCCCCAAAAAATCCTGTTTCAGGATTTCTCCCAAGCGTTGCTCTGCTGCGCCGGGAGGCGGGCCATAATTATTGCCTAAATCAAAATGCGTGATGCCTAAATCGAAGGCGCGATGAATAAGTTTTTGGCTCTGAGCATAGGGCGTGTTTTGACCGAAATTATGCCAAAGCCCCAGGGAAATAGCGGGTAGTTTGAGACCACTATTCCCACAGCGATGATAGGTCATGGTGTGATAACGCTGCGCATCAGGCTGATAAGGCATGTTAATTTCCTTTAGGCGGACATAGGTTAAATGGGTGTATGCGTTTACATTTTAGTCACAAATGCGTCGCGTATACCTCTCTCGGTTGTAAAGTTTTATTTCCATGCGCGGTATAGATAGCCGCTGGACATCGGGGGCGACTCTTTAATACTCAATAAGGATATGGGCATGGAGAATACAGATGAATACATCTTATAGCGTTGCTGACTATTTATTGGATCGGCTTGCAGAATGCGGCATTACGCATTTATTCGGAGTGCCGGGCGATTATAATTTACGCTTTCTGGATAATGTACTCGCCCATCGTCAAGTTTCGTGGGTGGGCTGCGCAAATGAGCTCAATGCCGCCTATGCCGCAGACGGTTATGCGCGCTGTCTTGGCGCCGGAGCATTATTAACCACTTTTGGCGTAGGTGAGTTAAGCGCGTTAAACGGCATTGCGGGGAGTTATGCAGAACGTGTACCAGTGATACATATCGTGGGCGCACCGGAGCAGAGCGCGCAGCAGCAGGGCGCATTACTTCATCATTCGCTAGGCGACGGTGATTTTCGCCATTTTTACCGCATGAGCGCCGAAGTCTCCGCCGCACAGGCCGCGCTCACCCCGCAAAACGCCTGTATAGAAATCGACAGAGTACTGAAAACCGCGCTGGCGCAGCGGCGGCCGGGATACCTGCTATTGCCTTCCGACGTTGCCCGCACCGCCGTGATAGCGCCGGAACCGGCGCTTTTGCATTCGGATGAAGAAGCCTGCCCGGCCCGTGCCGAGGCGTTTCGTCAGTGTGCGCAACAGGCATTGAAGGCGTGTCGGCGTATTTCACTATTGGCAGATTTCCTTGCCGACCGTTTCGGCGTAAGCCAGGTGCTGCACCAGTGGATGCAGGAGGCGCCTTTACCGCATGCTACGCTGCTAATGGGGAAGGGGCTTTTTGATGAAACCCAGCCTGGCTTTGTGGGTACCTACAGCGGAGCGGCCAGTGAAGATAGCGTGCGACGCGCCGTTGAGGAGGCTGACATGATTCTCTGCGTTGGCGTTTGTTTTACGGATACCATTACTTCCGGATTTACACAGAATGTGCCCGCCGCGCGAAGCATTGATATCCAGCCGCACGCCGCACGGGTGGGTGAACGCTGGTTTAGCGGCTTGCCGATGGCGCAAAGCGTGGCCATACTACGGGAACTGTGTCGGCAGATGCCGGATGCAGGTCAGATCCCAGCGCCGCCCCCGCTGTCAGCCAGTGAAGGGAATACATTGGATCAGCGCGCTTTTTGGCTTGCGCTGCAGGCCTTTTTGCGCCCCGGCGATATTGTGATTGCCGATCAGGGCACCGCCTGTTTTGGCGCCGCCGGGTTACGGCTACCCGCGCACACGACGTTTATCGTTCAGTCGCTGTGGGCATCGATAGGCTTCACCCTGCCAGCGGCGTTTGGCGCGCAAACGGCCGCGCCTGAGCGCAGAGTTATCCTTATCGTCGGCGACGGCGCGGCGCAGCTTAGCGCTCAGGAAATGGGGTCGATGCTGCGCGATGGGCAGCGCCCGATTATTTTATTACTCAATAACGACGGATATACGGTAGAGCGCGCAATTCACGGCGCTGACCAGCGCTATAACGACATCAGCCGCTGGCGCTGGACGCGCCTGCCTGAAGCCCTGTGTGCCGATGCTGAGGCTTATACGGTTTGCGTGCGCGACTCCGCCGGGCTGGCTTCTGCGCTTCGAGACGCCGCAGATGCACAGCGCTTATCGTTAATTGAAGTGATGTTGCCGCAAAACGATGTCCCGGACCTGCTGCAGGCGGTGTCAAAAACGCTGGGCTAGTAGACTTATTTGTGTTTGCTGCCTAAAACGTAGCGCAGATAGCCAAACCATGAACAGGCAGGGCTATCTGCCATTTCACATCCCGCATAACCAGACGCTCTGGGGGGAATTTAGAAGACGGCGCGCCGCGGATTTTTATCTCCACCCGCTAAAAAACACCGACGTTGATTTATCCGGCTATCCCGGCGGACTTTGCTATTGCGGCATGGGCGGCTAAGCCGCAATAGCAATGTCGCTCGTAGTCGCGGCGTTTAAATGGCTATCTATAACCAGAGGCAGGAAGTACTCTGGAGCGGTTTGTAACCAGGTTAACCGGCGGTAACATAATTAGGGATAATTATATTACCGAGTTCGATATTATCAGGCCGCCTGTGCTATGGTCCTGCAGTTACGATAAAGTGTGAAATGCACAAATCCTGTTTTTTTAGCGGAGCATCAGACGAATGACCCACTATGCGCTGGTCGGCGACGTTGGCGGTACCAATACCCGTCTTGCGTTGTGCGATTTGAAAAACGGCGACATCTCCCGCGCCAAAACTTACTCCGGGCTGGATTTCCCAAGCCTTGAAGCCGTGGTCCATGCGTATCTGGCAGAACATCAGCAAAGCGTTGTGGGCGGCTGTATCGCCATTGCCTGCCCGATAACCGGGGATTGGGTTGCGATGACCAATCACACCTGGGCTTTTTCTATCGCCGAAATGAAAAAAAATCTGGGTTTTGAGCATCTGGAAATTATTAATGATTTTACCGCCGTATCAATGGCCATTCCGATGCTAAAGGCCGGGGATTTAATCCAGTTTGGTGGCGATAAGCCCGTACCGGAAAAGCCGATTGCGGTGTATGGCGCAGGCACCGGGCTTGGGGTCGCGCATTTGGTGCACGTTGACAGGCGCTGGGTCAGTTTGCCGGGAGAAGGCGGGCACGTGGATTTTGCTCCTAACAGCGAAGAAGAAGATTTAATTCTGACCCAGTTGCGCGATGAATTAGGGCACGTTTCCGCTGAGCGCGTGCTTTCGGGGCCGGGATTAGTCAATCTTTATCGGGCGATTGTAAAATCCGACGGTCGTCTGCCGGAAAATTTACAGCCTAAAGAGGTGACGGAGCGGGCACTGGCCGACAGTTGTATCGATTGCCGTCGGGCGCTGTCGCTGTTTTGTGTGATTATGGGGCGTTTCGGCGGTGATTTAGCGTTAACGCTGGGAACATTCGGCGGTGTTTATATCGCCGGTGGCATTGTGCCGCGCTTCCTGGACTTTTTTAAATCCTCTGGTTTTCGCGGCGGCTTTGAAGATAAAGGGCGCTTTAAAGCCTACGTTGAAAATATTCCGGTGTATTTGATTACGCATGAGCAGCCAGGCCTGCTTGGTGCCGGTGCGTATTTGCGTCAAATTATGGGGCAGACGCTGTAAGCTCTCGGGAATGCCCTGCGGGGCATTCTACAGGCGCATTAACTGACGAAAAGCTTTCACTTTGCTGCGGCTGACCGGCACCTGAAAATCCAGATCGCGCAAACGCAAAATATATGTATTGTTAAACCATGGCTCTATTTCGCGAATTTTGCTGATATTGACGCAAAACGAGCGATGGCAGCGGAAAAAACGCGATTCCGGTAGCCGGCTACAAAATTCGGTAATGTTCATTGGCATGATGTACGTTTCGCGTCGCGTATAGACAAACGTCATTTTCTCATGCGCCTCGGCGTAATAAATATCATCGACGTCGGTAACGATAATACGCTCATCTTTAATGAGGTTGATGGTATTGCTTTCCCGGGGTTCGCTGGTGCCAGCGCTTTGCGGCATACAGCGCTGTAGCCACGCCGCGTACAGCTTATTGAGCATGTTAAGAATACGCGATTCTTCATAGGGCTTCAGAATATAGTCAAATGCCTCCAGTTCAAAAGCTTCAACCGCGTGCTCTTTCCAGGCGGTGATAAAGACAATAAACGGCTTACTGGCAAATTTGCTGATATTTTGCGCCAGTAACACACCGTCCAGCGACGGGATATTAATATCCAGGAAGATTGCATCAACTTCATGATCTTGCAGGTATTTCAATACATCCAGCCCGTCGTCAAAGGTACCGACGATGTTCATTTTTCCATGAGATTTAATTAACCAGCTAAGCTCCTGCTGCGCCAGCACTTCGTCTTCAACGATGATGACTTTCATTGGCTTTTTCTCTGCCCGGATGACCGGTTGTTTCAGGGGTAGCGGGAACATAAAAATAGATTTCGGTACCCGGCTCTAGACGCCGGATGTGCAATCCATGACCGTATAACAGCGACACGCGGTGGTGAACATTGAGTAAACCGATTTTATTACCGGGCATTTCGTTACGTTCAACGCGGGCAATAATCGCAGGATCGATGCCAGGGCCCGTATCGCGCACGGCAATTCGAGTCTGGCTGCCGCATTCTGCAACGCTAATTGTGACGACCCCTTTCCCTTTACAGGGCTGAATGCCGTGCACAATCGCATTTTCTACCAGAGGCTGAATCAGCAGGCTTGGAATGCGGCAGTTCACATTTTCATCAATGTCGTAAATCACCGTCAGTTTATCGCCGAAGCGCGCCTGCTCAATAGCGATATAGTCCTTAATTTGGTAAAGCTCGCGCTTGATATCAATCGGTTCGTCGTCGTTCAATTCAAGGTTATAGCGCAGATAACGCGACAAATTGAAAATAAGCTGACGCGCGGTGTCCGGGTTTAAACGGATAGACGACGAAATTGCGTTTAGCGCGTTAAATAAGAAGTGGGGGTTAATTTTACTCTGCAGCGCGCGTAATTCCGCTTTATCCGCCATTTCGCGCAATTGCTCGGCGCGTGACACCTCAAGCTGGGTCGAAATAATTTGCGACAAACCGACGGCCATCTCCTGTAGGGAAGAGGTTATCTGGTGGGCGTGGCAGTAATAAATTTTCAGCGTGCCGGTAACCTCACCTTTCTCCCACAGCGGGATCACCAGCATAGAATGGATTTCCGGAGTGCGATAAGCCTCATCGTTATTTTTGATAATGATTTTCCCGCTCTGCAGCGCCTCGCGGGTGACAGGGCTGATATTAGCGTCCCGCTCCCGATAATTATCTTCACCAATTCCCGTATAGGCGAGCACCTCTGAGGTATTGGTAATCGCTACGGCGTCGGCGCTGATATCGCGTCGAATAATGTCACAAATCTGGCGCAGCGAGCTATCGTTAACGCTGCGAAATAGCGGCAGCGTTTTGTTGGCGATATCCAGCGCCAGCTTGGCCTGGCGTGCAGCGCTAGCCTCTTTCTCTCCTTCGACGCTGCGCACCAGCAGTACGATAAACCCAATGCATACGCTTCCGAGGATCATTGGAATACCGATTTTCGAGACAATATCCAGCCCCAGTGCAGTATTAGGCGCTAATGCCACCACCAGAATCATGGTCAGTGATTCACACAGCATGCCGCCAAGAATCCCTGCTTTCCAGTGCTGTGCCTTAGGGACGCATCGACAGATCCAGCCGGAGGCGAAGCCTGCGATAACGCTGGTTATCAGGCAGGGGATTGCTGTTATCCCATTTATATCAATGAGATAACGGTGAAGCCCGGCAATGATGCCGGTAATAATGCCGACCCACGGCCCAAACAGAATGCCGCCGGACATGACGGCAATGACGCGCACATTCACCAGCGAGCCTTCAACCGGTACGCCTGACCAGGTGCTGAACAGCGCAAACATTGAAAACAGCGCGGTCACTGCGAGCAGCTCTTTCGGTGTATGGGCGCTTTTATGCAGTAACTGGCGAAACAAACGGATGCGGATCAGGAAAAACAGGCAAATTAGCATCAGCGCCGCGCGATCAAAAACCGCCAGCAGCATATTAAAAATATCGTGCACGGAAGACTCACAGAATCAGACATGAGCGCTAAGGATAAGAAATCTGGCGGCTAAAGGCCAGCTACCGGCATAGGTTTATGTATCAGAGCGTTCGACATTGCGCGGTCATAAAAATGGAACTGTGGGAGCGCAGGATTAAATTTAAAGATAGTGCAACAGGCGAATGGGACACAAAATGTACGGACAGCAAATAAGAATGGCTGAGAGTTACGACAGACCCTGATTGGCGCGCCATTACGCTCTCATCGGGCGGCATATAGAGCCATCAGGCGCATAATTAATTGTGGCATAGCCAGTAGCAGCGCTGGCCTTAGCCGCATTTAATGAGTCATTGATGTCCTGCGGGAACATAGCGGAACGCGGCGTTATGATTCAACGCGATGATTTAGTTCAACATGAAGAGGAAAGTGCCAACCCAAAGGATTAAGATCACTGAAATGCCCATCAGAAAATATTTCACGTTGTTTCACTCCACACTGCTTTTGCTCTGAAAATCTCGGTTGCGTTCACCGGTTATCATATAACCCGCTTTGCCTGATATTGCCGCACTCCGGCGCGGCGGCTAATGTAGCGCTAAAACCAGGGGTAAACAAGATAGTAGAAATAAATGAATAAGTTATGCGTGTGTTAAATCCGATGGTCAAGGGAACTTAGTGGCTGCCGGGTAGTAACTTAATGAGAGTAAAGAAGAAATGCTTTTATAAAAGAGCCCTCTATTTTTAACCGGTTAGCCATAGAGCTGCCCGGCATTATCATTACAGGCCAATTATTTTGTCTCTGTTAATTTGCGCCGTTATTTTAAGAAATTAGCGTAAAAATACGCATTGATATTTATTGTTTCATCTCAATTATTTACACTCAAAACCAATTGCTCAGAAACGATCCGCGCACGCCGTAAGCGACGGCAATCTATTTCGCTGGCTATATGCTGCTCCGGTGCCTCTGCAGAAAATTTCCATCCCAAAATTTTCTTTGCCTCATTACGCGTAAAAAAGCCCTCAAATGAGGGCAGTAGCGTAGTAAGGAATGATTAAGGAATTAGCAATTTAATTACAGATAATACAGTTCGATGGTGGACATCCCGTCGAGGTGAACTGCTTTAGTGAGGTCCAGCTCAGAGCCTTTGTTAATAGCGGCCTGTACGTCCAGGGTGCCGGTTAATGTAGTAAAGGCTACTGGCGTTAAACTGCCCGCCGCTGCAAACGAATAAAGCCAGCTATGGGTACCGCCTATCCATGCTCCTTCCGCTAGAGTTCCGTTTTTCACCCACGTTGTAGCCATGTCTTTTGAAAGAATACTGTCAACGCCGGTGGTGGCCCCATCGAGCGTAACTGACGCTGTTTTCAGTATCGCAGTATAAGCGCCAATTTTTTTACTATCGGCCAAACCCAGCCCGGATACGGCTGTGCTGTCACCAATGGTAGTACCGTTAAGTTTCACTCCCACTGGCTTGGCTTCAGTTCCCTGGCGCACATCTATAGATTTAAGCGCGACTTTTGCAGGCGCATCGCAGTTGATGGAGAAGTTCAGGCTTTTTACCGGCAGCACAGTATAGTCGTCCTGAGCAATAGCGCTGGCTTTAATGGTGCCGTAATCGATGGTGGCACCGCCGGATAGCGCGGGCTTGCACGCCGCCGGAACGATGGTGCCGATAACCTTAACGTCAACGCTATCAGCGGCCATCGCAGAGTTGACTGCCAGTGCCATAGCGGCGGCGGCGATAATTTTCCCTTTATTAAACATCTTAATTTCCTGTTTTCTTTGTATTTATTCCATGGGTATAAAACAGGGGCTACCTTCATTGCCCGTGCGAGCTGAGATAATACTCACCAGGTTAAAAATGAGAATATCGAGTGAAATCTTTGAGAAAATTCACGCTGATGTCAAAACTGTAAAGTTATGTTTTTAAAATAAAAAAATCGTCAGATGAGTATTCTTAAATTTATTTTTGGCTCATTTTCGCAGGTTACCTATCTATCAAACACAGGCCGCAGCCAGGCAATGTTAAGCGTCTATTAAAAGCCTATTAAAAGCTGTGTATGGCTGCATACCTTTCTTGCCAACTCGGCTTTGTCGCGAGCCTCCTGCAAAGACACAAGATAATATTTACCCACGGTTAAAATTCTCTCTTTACCGCTCAGTTTGAAGCGTAGATGCCACACCTTTTCTCAGGCGTAGACATACAAAGGTGTACAGCCCGTTGCTATCAAGCAGGCGGTAGGGCTTGCCTTTGGGTTTACTGCTTCAATCTGTTTAACCGCGAGCATGGGTAAAATTCCGGTAGGTAAAACGCTTTACTCGCTAAACAGTTCGGCTATCAACTATCTAAAGCGAACGTTAGCGAACAGTAATTATGTGTGATTGCTGATGTGGCGGGGATTTAACGAACTTCTGCGGATGCTGGCGAACGGTGTAATGGCGTCCCCTGCAGGAATCGAACCTACAACTAGCCCTTAGGAGGGGCTCGTTATATCCATTTAACTAAGGGGACGGCGACGGCTAGTATACCCGTTTTTCGCCTCAGGTTAAGTCCGCGTCGCCCGTTTGCTTAAACTGTCGCCACCTGCGGGGTGAATCATTCTTTCTCGTCAACGCGTTCTTTATTCCGCTGGCTCATATCATTGCGGATCTGCGCGTGGCTTATCAGCGCAAAAATAAACGTACCGCCGATGATATTTCCTGCAAGCGTTGGCAGGGCAAAAGGCCAGATAAATGCGCTCCATGGCAGCTCGCCGTTAAACACCAGCCACAGCACCTCTATCGAACCAACCACGATGTGGGTGGTATCGGCAATGGCAATGAGCCACGTCATAAGGATAATCACCGGCAGCTTCATGCTGCCTGCGGCGGGAAACATCCATACCATGGTGGCGATAAGCCAGCCGGAGATAATCGCCCGGCAAAACATCTCAGCGGCGCTATTTTTCATCACGGCCTGGCCCAACTCACTGAATGCGTCGCGCGTTTCATTATCGAAGGCCGGTAAATAGCTTAACGCCAGAGCCGCCAGGGCGCATCCAATCAGATTGCCGAATAGCACCAGCCCCCACAGGCGCAATAATAGCCAGCCATTTTTTCCGGTAGGGTGATGCATAAACGGCAGTACTGCCGTTACCGTATTTTCCGTAAACAGCTGCTGGCGCGCCATAATAACGATAACAAAGCCGAAGGTGTAACCCAGTCCTTCCAGCAAAAATCCGGCGGGCAGGGCGGATAAATGTACGTGAAAAATGCCCTTCGCCAGCAGTGACGCACCCATCGACAGGCCGGCGGCGATGGCGGACCACAGCAGCGCCATCCCATCACGCTCCAGCTCCTGCTGTCCTTCTTCCCTTAAGTGCTCGTGCGTTGCTACCGCGCGCGACGGTAGAGCGCGCAAATCCTCTTGCTGTGTTTCCTGCTGTTTCATCCGACATTCCCGCTATGAAATTTGTTAAAGCGTAGCGCGTTTTGCTGCGGGTATAGGCCGTATTTCATTTTTATCGCTATGTATTTATTTACAACTAAAGGAGTAACAGAAACCGTCCGGGACTTAGAGCCGGATAAGGGCTGTGATATGCTATGCGCCTTTTCTCAGTGACGGAGCCACTGCCCGATGCTCGACGCCCAAAACCTGTCCTGTATTCGCGATGACCGCACCTTGTTTGACGGGCTCTCATTTTCCGTCAGCCCGGGCGAAATGGTGCAGATCGCCGGCGCAAACGGCGCGGGAAAGACGTCATTATTACGTATCCTCAGTGGATTAGCGCTGCCCGCCCGGGGGCAAGTTCTTTGGAATGATAGACCTCTGCGCCGCTGCGGGGAGTCTTATCATCGGGAATTACTGTGGCTAGGCCATCAGCCGGGGGTGAAAAGCGCATTGACCGGGGATGAAAATTTGCGCTTTTTCCATCCGCAAAGTAACCAGCAGGCGCGCTGGGCAGCGCTGGAAGAAGTCGGGCTGGTCGGGTATGAAGATTTGCCTGTGGCGCAGTTGTCCGCCGGTCAGCAGCGGCGAGTAGCGCTGGCGCGTTTATGGTTAAGCCATGCAATGCTGTGGATTCTGGATGAACCTTTTACCGCTCTGGATGTGTCCGGAGTTGAGCAGCTCACCCGGCGCTGCGAGGCGCACGCGCAGCAGGGGGGAAGCGTGGTGTTGACCACGCACCAGCCGCTGCGTCCACTTGCCTGCCCGTTTCGCGCGATTACGCTGAAGCCGCAGGTGGAGATAGCCTGATGCGTTACATCTTTTGGCGCGAGCTGCGCATCGCATTTCGGCACAGCGCCGAAATTGTCAATCCACTCTGGTTTTTTCTGATTGTTATTGCTCTATTTCCGTTAGGAATAGGCCCGGAACCGCAAATACTGGCGCGTATCGCTCCCGGCGTTATCTGGATTGCCGCGCTGCTTTCTTCTCTGCTCGCTATGGAGCGGCTGTTTCGCGACGACTGGCTGGATGGCAGCCTGGATCAACTCATGCTACTGCCGCTACCGCTCTCTGCCATTGTCTTCATGAAAGTACTTGCGCACTGGAGCGTAACGGGGCTGCCGCTTTTGATTTTATCGCCGCTGGTGGCGCTGCTATTAGGGCTGGATATATATAGCTGGTACGTCATGGCGCTGACATTACTCATAGGTACGCCAACCCTCAGCTTCCTCGGGGCGATTGGGGTGGGGCTGACCGTGGGATTACGTCGCGGCGGCGTGCTATTAAGCCTGGTCATATTACCTTTAACCATCCCGTTATTGATTTTCGCCACTGCGGCGCTGGACGCCGCATCAATGGGGCTGCCGGTTAACGGTTATTTCGCTATTTTAGGCGCATTTCTGGCCGCCAGCGCGACGCTCAGCCCGTTTGCAACAGCGGCGGCGCTGCGGGTTAGCGTGCAATAGCGACGGCCCGCTGGCAAAGGAAGGGCAATCGTTCCCGATGCGCGCATCCCACGCTTAATGGCCGTGCCTGAAAGGGGAATTTCAGGGCGCAGCAGGATGATTGCCGGTAGCGCAATAAGCTGCATTTAAAACCAATAATATGTTCGATTCGACCCACGGGTCGATGTTTGTGTGAGTAGAAACCATGTGGAAAAAATTACACCAACTGGCAAAGCCTGAGCGCCTTTACACGATCTGCGGGCGCTTTATCCCCTGGCTGGGGCTACTCAGCGGCATCCTGCTGCTGCTGGGGCTTCTTTGGGGATTTGTGTACGCCCCGGCCGATTATCAGCAGGGGCAAAGCTACCGCATTATGTATATTCATGTGCCTGTCGCAATGTGGTCGATGGGGATCTATGCCTCAATGGCAGTCGCCGCCTTTATTGGTCTGGTCTGGCAGATGAAAATGGCCGATCTCGCCGTTGCCGCGATGGCGCCGATAGGCGCGGTGTATACTTTTATCGCGCTGGTTAGCGGTTCCGCGTGGGGCAAGCCTATGTGGGGTACCTGGTGGATTTGGGATGCCCGCCTGACCTCAGAGCTGGTGTTACTGTTTTTATACGTTGGCGTTATAGCGCTCTATAACGCTTTTGACGATCGGCGCCTGGCGGGGCGCGCTGCCGGGATTCTGGTACTGGTGGGCGTCGTCAACCTACCCATTATTCATTTTTCCGTGGAATGGTGGAACACCCTGCATCAGGGGTCGACCAATATGCAAAAAACTATCGACCCTTCAATGCGTCAGCCCCTGCGCTGGTGCATTCTGGGATTTCTGCTGCTGTTTGTTACGCTGACGCTGATGCGCCTGCGGAATCTCATGTTACTACAAGAACGGCGTCGCCCGTGGGTAGCGGCGCTGGCGCAGAAAAAAGGAGGCAGCGCATGAGCCGGGCATTTGATAGCTGGCAGGCTTTTTGGGCGATGGGCGGCTATGCCTTTTATGTGTGGCTTGCCGTGACGGTGACGCTGCTCTCCTTAGGCGCGCTGGTGGCGCATACCTGGTGGCACCAGCGCGCGCTGTTAAACGATGTTCGTCGCCAACAGGCCCGCGAGCGGCGGATTCGCGCGGCGCAAAGTAAAAAAACGGGAGAAGTTTAAGTGAATTCACGTCGCAAAATGCGTTTGTGGCTGGCGCTTGCCGTTCTGGCGGGGCTGGCGCTTACCGTCACGCTGGTGCTCTATGCGCTGCGCGCAAACATTGATCTTTTTTATACCCCGGGTGAAATCCTTTATGGCAAAGGTGAGAGCCTGCAAAAACCTGCGCCGGGGCAGCGTTTGCGCGTTGGGGGCATGGTGATGCCGGGCAGCGTAAAACGCGATAGCCAAAGCCTGAAGGTCACCTTCAAACTGTACGACGCGCGCGGCGTCATTGACGTCAGCTATGAGGGAATTCTGCCGGACTTATTCCGGGAAGGGCAGGGCGTTGTTGCCCAGGGCGTGCTGGGCGATGAACATCGCGTTATCGCGAAAGAGGTGTTAGCGAAACATGATGAAAACTATACCCCGCCGGAAGTGGAGGCTGCGATGCAGCAAAATCACCATCGACCGCCGCAGGCCTATAAGGATAACTCCTGATGATGCCGGAAATTGGTAACTATCTGCTGTGCCTGGCGTTAGGCATTGCGCTGGTGCTCACTCTGTGGCCTGTCTGGGGCATCTCCCGGCAAAATGCGCGTTTAATAGCGCTGGCAAGGCCGCTCGCCTGGGCGCTGTTCCTGGCAATACTCGGCGCTTTTATTACGCTGGTGTACGCGTTTGTGGTCAATGATTTCACCGTTCAGTATGTCGCAGGCAATTCAAATACCGCGCTACCCGTCTGGTATCGGGTAGCCGCGACGTGGGGCGCGCATGAAGGCTCCCTGCTGCTTTGGGTCTTGCTAATGAGCGGCTGGACCTGCGCCGTGGCGGCGTTAAGCCGGCGCATGCCCGTGGAGTCCGTTGCCCGCGTGCTGGCAGTGATGGGCATGATCAATTTTGGCTTTCTCCTGTTCATTTTATTCACCTCAAACCCGTTCACGCGCACGCTGCCTGCCTTTCCGATTGAGGGGCGGGAGCTTAATCCGCTGCTGCAGGATATCGGGCTTATTTTCCACCCGCCGCTGCTTTACATGGGGTATGTCGGATTCTCGGTCGCTTTCGCATTTGCTATTGCCTCGTTAATGGCCGGTCGGCTGGATACCGCCTGGGCGCGCTGGTCGCGGCCGTGGACCCAGGCGGCGTGGGTTTTCCTGACTATCGGCATTGTGCTTGGCTCGGCCTGGGCTTATTACGAACTGGGCTGGGGCGGCTGGTGGTTCTGGGACCCGGTAGAAAACGCCTCGCTGATGCCCTGGCTGGCTGGCACCGCGCTGATGCATTCGCTGGCAGTGACGGAAAAGCGCGGCAGCTTCCGCGCCTGGACGGTATTACTGGCGATTACCGCATTCTCTTTATGCCTGTTAGGCACGTTTCTGGTGCGCTCCGGCGTGCTGGTGTCGGTGCATGCGTTCGCGTCCGATCCTTCGCGTGGAATGTTTATTCTGGCGCTGTTAGTGATTGTGATCGGTGGTTCGCTGCTGCTGTACGCCGTGAAGGGCAACAGCGTGCGCGCCAGAGTCAATAATGCGCTATGGTCGCGAGAGTCTTTCCTGTTAGGTAACAACGTCCTGCTGATGGCGGGCGTGCTGGTGGTATTGCTGGGCACTCTGCTGCCGCTGGTGCATAAACAGCTTGGGCTGGGCAGTATCTCAATCGGCGAGCCGTTTTTTAATACTATGTTCAGCCTGCTGATGGCCCCCTTTGCTCTGCTGCTCGGGATTGGACCACTGGTGCGCTGGCGTCGCGATGAGCCGCATAAATTACGTCGTCGCCTGCTTCTGGCGCTGGTGGTGACTGTGGCGCTGTCTCTGCTACTGCCGTGGCTACTTCAGGATAGCATTGCCGGTATGACGGTGGTGGGGCTACTGATGGCGCTTTGGGTGTTTGTGCTGGCGTTAAGCGAAGTGTTTGACCGGGCCACCGATCGCCATACTTTGTGGCGCGGTCTGACAAAACTATCGCGCAGCCACTGGGGTATGGTGCTGGGTCACGTCGGGGTGGCGATAACGGTGGTAGGCATTGCCTTTAGCCAGAATTACAGCGTTGAACGCGATGTGCGCATGAAGCCCGGCGACAGTGTGACTATTCATCAATACCGTTTTACCTTTCGGCAGGTGCGTAACATCAACGGCCCCAACTATAGCGGCGGCGCGGGGATCATTGACGTCACCCGCAGCGGGCGTCCCGAAGCCACGCTGCGTGCGGAAAAACGCTTTTATACCGCCAGCCGCATGATGATGACCGAAGCCGCGATCGACGGCGGGTTAACTCGGGATCTGTATGCGGCGCTGGGCGAAGAGCTGGATGACGGAAGCTGGGCCGTGCGCCTTTACTATAAGCCGTTCGTGCGCTGGATTTGGTACGGTGGCCTGTTCATGGCGCTGGGGGGCATATGTTGCATGCTCGATCCGCGCTATCGTACCCGTAAAGCGTTAAAGGAGGCGTAGTGAAACGCAACCTGTTTATTATCCCGTTGATCCTGTTCTTATTACTGGCCGGGGCACTTTTATGGCAACTGATGCGCAACGCGGATGGCGACGACCCGACCCGGCTGGAATCGGCGCTGATCGGCAAGCCGGTGCCAGTCTTCCGGCTGGCGTCGCTGGAAGACCCACATAAAATCTATGACAGACAGGTACTGGTAGACGGAAAACCGCTGTTGCTAAACGTATGGGCGACCTGGTGCCCGACCTGCCGGGCGGAGCATCAGTATCTGAATACGCTTTCTGCTCAGGGCGTGCGCGTTGTGGGAATGAACTATAAAGACGATCGCCTGAAAGCGGTGCAGTGGCTGAACAATTTGGGCAACCCTTACTCTCTCAGCCTGTTCGACGGTGATGGGATGCTGGGGCTGGACTTAGGCGTCTATGGCGCGCCGGAGACCTTTCTTATCGACGGGCAGGGCATCATTCGCTACCGGCACGCGGGCGATCTTAACGATCGAGTATGGCGTCAGGAACTGCAGCCGCTATGGGAAAAATACAGCCGGGAGGCACAACGGTGAAACGCGTGATAATAGGACTGCTGGCGCTACTGTGCGCTGTGGGTGCGCGAGCGGCTATTGATACCTGGCAGTTTAAAGATGAAGCGCAGGAACAGCAGTTTCGCCAGCTTACCGCAGAGCTGCGCTGCCCTAAATGCCAGAATAATAGCATTGCGGATTCTAATGCGATGATTGCCGCCGACATGCGCCAGAAAGTGTATGACCTGATGCTGCAGGGAGAGAGCAAGCAGCAGATTATTGATTATATGGTGGCGCGCTATGGGAGTTTTGTCACCTACGAGCCGCCGCTGACGCCCGCGACGCTGGCGCTGTGGCTATTGCCGGCGCTGTTTGTGATAGGTGGAGGCTGGGTTATCGTTATGCGCTCCCGGCGACGGGAGACTGTCTCAGAGCCACAGACACTCAATGACGATGATCGTCGGCGCCTTGATGGGTTGCTGAATGAAAAAAGGAAAACGTCATGATGCCGCTGTTAATCACGATAGCTATTTTGCTGGTTGCGGTGTCGGCGCTGCTGGTTTTCCCGTGGAAAACGGGAAAAACTGCGGATCGAGCCGCCCTCAATCGCGCATTTTACCAGGCACGCCTGCGCGAGCTGGAGCAGGATAATGCGCCAGAGCAGGCTAAAGAACGCGAGCAAATGGTGGCCGAACTCCAGCACACGCTGCTGAATGATATTCCGGTGGAGGCACAGACGGATACCGGGAAAGCCTCCGGCACATACGGCCCTCTCATTCTCGCCATAGTGGCGCTAGCAGTAGTCAGCACGGGCGTTTATCTGAAAACCTCGGGGTTTTTACAGGTTCAGGCCTGGAAACGTGTTACGCGTGAAACGCCGCGCCTGCTGCAGCGCGTGATGGACCCGGCGGCGAGACCGCTCGGCGTTGAAGACCTGTCACGCTTAGGTTTAGGGCTGCGTACCCGGCTGCAGGACGATCCTGATAACGTTCAGGCCTGGCAAATGCTGGGGCGTATCGGCATGGTGCTAAATAATGCCGATACCGCGACTCAGGCCTTTGCCCGCGCCTGGGCGCTGGCGCCGCAAAATCGCGCCGTGGCGCAGGATTATGCCGAAGCGCTGACGCGCTCTGGCGATCCGGCGGACAACCAGCGCGGCGGCGAAATGCTGCGCGAACTGCTGCGAGCCGATCATACGGATACCCGCACGCTGGGGCTGCTGGCATTTAATGCGTTTGAACAGCAGCGTTATCAGGAGGCCATCGGCGCCTGGCAAATTCTGCTGCGTTTACTTCCTGAAAACGACGATCGCCGGATGATTATTGAGCGCAGTATCGCTCAGGCGAAGGTTGACGCAGGTATGGACAGTGTGAAACTTACGGTTACAATTACGCTAGCGCCGGAGACACTGCGGGCATTGCCCGAACGCGGCGCGGTTTTTGTTTCTCTGATGGATGGCGATTCACCGGTACCGGTCGCCGTGAAAAAACTGCCGCTGGGCCACTTCCCGCTAACGGTGTCGCTGGACGACGCCAATGCCATGATGCCGGGTAAAACGCTGCTATCCGTGCGGCGGGGGCGCATTAAAGTGCGTGTGTCTCGCAGCGAAGATGCTGCACCGAAGCCAGGCGACTGGCTGGGTGAAAGTGAAATAATAAAACTTCCGGCGCAGCGGCCCGTGGTGGTTAAGGTTTCGCAGCGCCAGCCCTGATGGCGCGCTGCGCGCCATTTACAGTAGTATCATCAGGGCGCAGACAACGGCCCGTATGGCTGTTCGATTTAGACTGAGCGGGCGCGCAGAGGCAGATGCCATAGCGTACGCTATGCCCGGATGCGCTCGGGTGCGGTATACCAATACTTGACGGGCCGGGTCTGAAGGCGTTGCGCCCCGCTTATTCCTGCAAGGAGAGAATAAACTATGAGAATTCACCTGTCCGCGCTGGCGCTGGCGACAACCATGCTGGTAGGCTGCGCCGGTTCGCAGGGGAACGGGGAGCAGGGCCGCTCCGATCCGCTGGAAGGCTGGAACCGTACCATGTACAACTTTAACTTCAATGTACTGGACCCTTACATACTGCGCCCCGTAGCCGTCGCCTGGCGTGACTATGTGCCACAGCCTGCTCGCAACGGCCTGAGCAATTTCACCAGTAACCTGGAAGAGCCAGCGGTAATGGCAAACTATTTTATTCAGGGTAATCCCTATCAGGGCATGGTGCACTTCACGCGCTTTTTCCTGAATACCTTGCTGGGGCTGGGCGGTTTTATTGATGTGGCCGGAGCGGCTAACCCGAAACTACAGCGCGTGGAGCCGCATCGTTTTGGTAGTACGCTGGGCCACTACGGGGTGGGCTATGGCCCCTATGTCCAGTTGCCGGTGTATGGAAGCTTTACGCTGCGCGAAGATGGCGGCGACGTGGTAGATACGCTTTATCCCGTGCTTTCTTGGCTCACCTGGCCGATGTCGATTGGGAAATGGACGCTGGAAGGTATTGAGACGCGCGCCCAGCTTCTGGACTCCGACGGGCTATTGCGTCAGTCTTCCGATCCGTATGTGATGGTGCGTGAGGCGTATTTCCAGCGCCACGATTTTATTGCCAACGGCGGTAAACTGAAGCCGGAAGAGAACCCCAATGCTCAGGCTATTCAGGATTCTTTGCAGGATATCGACGCCGAATAACCTCTGATACGATGCGCTCGCTTATTATTGGGGCGCATATTGTCTTAAAGTCTCGCGATCCCGCACTTACTCTGCAATTTACCTCTCGGAGTCGTTTGACGCTTATCCGTTCCGTAACTCTCCTTGCCCGGTAGCGTAACCACGGCCGTTGGTTTCAACCGTGAGAAGTTATGGCATTTAATCCGGGGGGCAGGCCGTGCTCAGCGGCCAGCTGCCGCTTAAAGCGACGATTTTGGTCGGTCCATGGGTGAGCTGCAGCGTTCCTGAAACGCCTCTTTTCCTGGCGTATAGGCAGTCAACCCAAAGTTACATAAACCCAATCTCGTTGAGGAGCACGTCTGCGGGGGAGGTGGCTAATAAAAACGCGCCGGTGCGGCGCGCTATTAAAATCGACCCAATTTGCCGGATGCTGGCAAACTCATGCCAACACCCACGCCTGCTGATTAAAGCAGCGCTTTATTAGAACGCGTAGTTGAAGTTCGCGCCGTACAGCCAGGCTTTCCCTTCAGACTTAAAGCTGTACGGACCTTCGTCAATGCTAACTTTCTGGCCGTGCATGTAAGAAACGCCGAGGTCGACAGAGGCGCTATCGTTAAACGCATAGGTGGTGCCGAGGCTTAGCCATAAACGATCCTGATCCGGGATTGAAATCGAGCGGGAATCGGCGGGAACCGGGCTATCATCAAACGCGATGCCGCCGCGGAAAGTCCAGTTATCGTCCATATAGTACGTGGTACCGAGCGCAATCCGAAGGGCGTCTTTAAAGCCTTCGTGCTTATAAAATAGCGTTTCGTTGGCGCTATTTTTGGCCTTCAGCTCCTGGAACTGGCTCCAGCTTGTATAAGCGAGGCTATAGTGGATCGCCCACTTAGGCGCCACTTTGTTATAGCTTGACAGTTCCCACATTTCTGGCAGATCAAGCGAGAGTGAGCCGCCAACCGTGCTGCCGCTGGTGCCGGCCGGCAGCCCGAAGTTGCCAAGGATCTGATTATAGGCGGAAGGGAGCATGCTGCGATAGGCGCCGTCGAAATCCACCTTCACTTCTGAACGATAGGTAAAGCCGTAGCGATTATCTTTATCCAGCTCATATAAGATACCGGCGTTCCAGCCGAAGCCCCATTCATTGCCCTTCAGGCGCGCAATTTGCGTATCGGCTGGCAGATTAGCCACCTGGCCCGCCAGCGCAGGCGGTAGCATACCGGAGCCTGCGACAATTTGACCTAAATCGCCCGCGTAGCGCTCAATTTTGGCGCGGGCATAGACGGCGTCAAAACCCAGCCCGAAACTCCAGTTCTGATTTAGACGATAAGCGCCGCTCAGATTGAGGTTCATGGTTTCCAGGTCGGTTTTGCCTGCCATCGAACCCGCGGCATAGCTGTTGTTAAATTCGGTAGCCAGCCCATAATTCGAGGTAACCGAGGCGCCCCAGCCAAAGTGTTCATTAATTGGCGCAACAAAATGGAGATTCGGCACCCATGCGGTAGGGGCGATATTGTCAGTATTAAGGCTATTGCCGGTGGGTGAACGGCCGGTAATGTCGACGCCGGGATCGACAAAAATCGCGCCACCTGAGAAAGAGGGGCGATCGAACATCATAATAGTCGCCGGGTTGCGGCTGGCTGAGCCTGCGTTATCAGCAACGGCGCCCTCGCCGGAATAGGCGCGGCCCAGCCCCGACGATGAAAATTCATTTAACTGGAAACCCGCAGACCACGCCTGCGAAGAGATGAGTGCCACTGCGATTGCGAGCGATGTTTTTGCAAACAGGTTTTTCTGGCTCATGACCAAAACCTCATTGAGTTATTTTTATTCAAATAATGTTACACCCGGTAACAGAGCGCGAAGTGTAGGGTTTCAGGGCTTGCCTGGAAATCAGACCAGTGGCGTGAGTATAGAACTGACCTGATATTCTGTTGCAACAATGTTTTTCACTTTTTTCAAATATGTTCTTGAAAACGCGATCTGTCCGGCAAAATTGCCGGGGATTAACGATACCTGGCGCCTCAATAATTGCTTTAGATCATTTTTAAACAGGTTTTCTATAGCTTTACCGCTAACGGCACAATCTCAACTGGAGAGGGGCGCGTGGGAGGCGTAAAATAGGGCAATAATTGTCGGCGCACCCGTCTGGTGCACAAACAGAGGAAATTACAATGAGTAAATGCAGTGCTGATGAAACCCCGGTTTGCTGCTGTGTGGATGTAGGTACCGTAATGGACAATACCGACTGTACAGCCTCTTATAGCCGCGTATTTGCCACTAAAGCGGAAGCTGAAGAGACGCTGGCGATGCTGAGTGCAAAAGCGCGCGCCGCAGAATCAGAGCCGTGCCAAATCACACCGCGCTACGTCGAAGAAGCAGACGGCGTGCGCATGGACATCGATTTTGTCTTTAGCTGCCAGGCTGAAGCATTAATTTTCCAGCTAGGTTTACGCTAATATTTGCATCCGGCCCCCGGTTCGCGGGGCCGCTTATTTCTCGTTTTCCCACATTTTCCCCGCCCCTTTCTTCGCGATTTTTACGCTGCCAGTCTGGTAAAATGTAAAAATATCGTTAAAAATAATCTCAGGTCTGACCACTTTATGCTATTAAGGCCATTCGTTTGGCATTTCGGGGATAAATCCCGCTTAGGTCCAGCAAGACGCCACGATGCGCCGCTCACTGGCTCTAAAACACCGGCTCATTGGCAAGGCATCTGATGTAATGCTGAACCAGGCCTCACCCAGCGGTTTGCCCGGCGACGAAAATGCGAAGAGGAAAAGTATGAACCAGATGGCTCCACTGATTACCCGCCGCGATCAACGTATCGCCTTTGTAGGCGGCCTGCGTACGCCTTTTGCGCGCCAAATGACCGCCTGGCGCGATGTGCCGGCCGTGGAGTTAGGGAAGCTCGTAGTATCGGAGCTTCTGACGCGCAGTGAACTGTCCGTTGATGACATTGAGCAGGTAGTATTTGGGCAAGTGGTGCAAATGCCGGAAGCGCCCAATATCGCCCGGGAAATTGTATTAGGAACCCGCATGAACGTTCATACTGACGCATACAGCGTGAGCCGCGCCTGCGCGACCAGTTTTCAGGCGGTAGCGAATATTGCGGAAAGTTTACTGGCAGGCACGATACGCGCGGGAATTGCGGGCGGTGCCGACTCGACGTCGGTATTACCGATAGGCGTAAGCAAAAAATTAGCCGGCACCCTGGTCGATATGAACAGAACGCGCGGCCTGGGGCCGCGCCTGAAACTCTTTTCTCGCCTGCGTCCTCGCGACCTGGTGCCGGTGCCGCCGGCGGTCGCCGAGTATTCAACCGGGCTGAGAATGGGCGATACGGCGGAACAAATGGCAAAAACCTTCGCTATTACTCGTGAAGAGCAGGATACCTTTGCGCTGCGTTCGCATCAGCGTGCAGCGCGGGCCTGGCAGGAAGGGCTACTCGACGATGAGGTGATGACGGCCTATGCGCCGCCGTTTCATTCAGCGATTCGACAGGATAATGTGATTCGCCCGCAGGCGACGCTGGAAGACTACGCAAAACTGCGCCCCGCCTTCGATAGACGCCACGGTACCGTAACGGCAGCGAACAGTACCCCGCTTACCGACGGCGCGGCGGCGGTGATTATGATGACGGAAAGCCGGGCGCGGGAACTGGGATTAACCCCGCTGGGTTACTTACGCAGCTACGCTTTTACGGCAATTGGCGTTCAACAAAATATGCTGCTTGGCCCGGCCTGGGCCACGCCGCTGGCGCTGGAGCGCGCCGGATTAACCCTTGCAGACTTAACGTTATTCGATATGCATGAAGCCTTTTCCGCGCAGGTATTAAGTAATCTGAAAATGCTGGCCAGTACGCGCTTTGCCAGGGAGCAACTGGGGCGCGAGCGGGCGACCGGTGATATCGATGAAACGACATTTAACGTACTGGGCGGTTCGATAGCTTATGGGCACCCTTTTGCCGCCACCGGCGCGCGCATGATAACCCAGACCCTGCGGGAGCTGCGGCGCCGAGGCGGCGGACTGGGGCTGGTCACCGCCTGTGCGGCGGGCGGGCTGGGCGCGGCAATGGTTCTGGAGGTGGAATAAATGACTGAAATAGCAGTGTTTTCTCTGGAGGTGCGCCCTGACAATATCGCCGTTATTACCGTGGATGTGCCCGGTGAGAAAGTGAACACGCTGCGCGCCTCTTTCGCACCGGAAATGTATGCCATCGTCAGGCGGCTGCGTGAAAACCGGGAGCTAGAAGGCGTCGTTATCATATCCGGTAAAGAGGACAATTTTATCGCCGGCGCGGATATTACGCAGATTGAAAACTGCCGTGACGCTCAGGAAGCTGAGGCGCTGGCGCGCCAGGGGCAGCAGATTATGGCGGAGATTGCCAGCCTGCCGGTGCCGGTGGTCGCTGCGATACACGGCGCCTGCCTGGGCGGCGGTCTTGAGCTGGCGCTGGCCTGCCACCGGCGTATTTGCAGCGACGATGCAAATACGCGGCTCGGCCTGCCGGAGGTGCAGCTAGGGCTGTTACCTGGCGCGGGAGGAACTCAGCGTCTCCCGCGTTTGATTGGTATTACCCGCGCGCTGGATATGATGTTAACCGGGCGTCAGTTGCGCGCTCGCCAGGCGCTCTCAGCGGGGCTGGTTGATGATGTCGTGCCGCAGTCCATTTTGCTGGACAGCGCCGTCGCACTGGCAAAATCACAGCGCCCGCGCCAGCGGCGGTTGCCCGTGCGCGATCGCATTTTAAGCGGGCCGCTGGCGCGCAGGTTAGTTATCTCCATGGCAACCAAAAAAATGCGGCACCAAACGCGCGGTAATTATCCTGCCCCTGAGCGCCTGCTTCACGTAGTGAGCGCGGGATTACGGCACGGTCGTAGCAGCGGCTACAGCGCAGAGGCACAGGCATTTGGCGAGCTGGCAATGACGCCTGAATCACGGGCGCTGCGTCAGATTTTTTTCGCCAGTACGGCGCTGAAGAAGGAGAGGGCCAAACCGACGCGCCCGGCGCGCAGGGTGGGCATTTTAGGCGGTGGACTGATGGGCGGCGGCATAGCCAGCGTAACGGCGCTAAAAGCAGGGTTGCCGGTACGCCTGCGCGATGTGCGTGAAGAAGGCGTTTGTCATGCGCTGGCGTATAGCTGGTCTCTCCTAACCCAGCGGGTGCACAAACGCCAAATCAGCGCGGCGGAGCGTGCGAAGCAAATGGCGCTGCTATCCGGAACCACGGACTATAGCGGCTTTCGCCAATGCGATGTGGTCCTTGAAGCGGTGTTTGAGGAGCTGGCGCTCAAACAGCGGATGGTTGAAGAGATTGAAAGCTATGGCGCATCCGATGCCGTATTCGCATCTAACACTTCATCGCTGCCGATTAGCGATATTGCAGCCCGGGCGCAGCGTCCACAGCAGGTCATTGGGCTGCATTATTTCAGCCCGGTGGATAAAATGCCGCTGGTTGAGGTTATCCCACATGCCACAACCAGCCCGGAAACCATTGCCCGGGTTCAGGATTTAGCCCTGCGCCAGGGGAAAACGCCGATAGTAGTCGCCGATCGCGCCGGATTTTATGTTAACCGTATTCTGGCACCGTATATCAATGAAGCGCTGTGGTGTCTGGTCGAGGGGGAACCCATCGAACATATTGATGCGGCGCTCCTGCAGGCCGGTTTTCCCGTGGGGCCGCTCCAGCTTCTGGATGAAGTGGGCATCGATGTGGGAACCAAAATTATTCCTATTCTTGAGCAGGCTTACGGGGCGCGCTTTCGCACGCCTGAACGCGTAGCCGCAATTTTAAGCGGGGATCGTAAAGGCAAAAAGAACGGCCGGGGGTTTTATCTTTATTCAGCCCAGGGGCGTAAAATAAAAAAAGGAGCGCCAAAGCAGGCAGATGCGGCGATTTATACCCTGTTACAAGTGACGCCGACGGCGCGCCAGCCCGCGAAGGATATTGCCAGCCGCTGTATGTTAATGATGATAAATGAAGCGGTACGCTGCCTGGATGAAAATGTGATTGCCAGCGCACGCGACGGGGATATCGGCGCAATATTCGGTATCGGCTTCCCGCCTTTTCTTGGCGGGCCGTTTCACTATCTTCAGCGGCAGGGGGCCGCCGGTATTGTGGAGCAACTGGAGCGTTTATCAGCGCGTTACGGCGAGCGCTTTACCCCCTGCGACGGTTTACGAGCCCGCGCCCGGGAGGTGCAGGGTAACCAACCGCAAAATAATAGCCATGAGCCTCCTGCTGGCGGCGATCCCGCTTTCAATGTCGAAATACATTGAAGGCAAAAGTCATTGATGATGCACGCCAGCGGCGGTGAAGTTTACCCCACGCGGCAGGGCTAAGCTGGCTACAGAATTGACTATTGCAAGTATCGGCGAGGGGCTCAGATAACCGGGTCGCCTCGCGCATTTTATGCGCGTATATTGACTATACTTACGGCGTTGAGGTAAAAAGCAACGTTCATTCGACAACCGGATCTGGCCCGAGTCGGGCAAAAGATAACGCCATGTATGCGTTTTACGTATACGGGCGTTTGGCTTTTCTGGTTAACAAAAGCGGTGCAATATGCAAGTTCTTATTATGCGTCACGGCGATGCGGCGCTCGAAGCCGCCAGCGATGCGGCTCGTCCTTTAACCGTTCGCGGTCGCGAAGAATCTCGCCAAATGGCGACCTGGCTGAAAGGGCAGGGAATTGATATCGAACGCGTGCTGGTCAGCCCTTATTTACGGGCGGAACAGACACTTGCGGTAGTGCGCGAAGCGTTGGCGCTGCCTGAAAGTGAAGAAGTCCTCCCAGAGTTAACGCCCTGCGGCGATGTCGGTGAAGTGAGCGCCTATCTGCAGGCGTTAGCCAGCAAGGGCATGAAGTCTGTGATGCTAATATCCCACCTGCCTCTGGTCGGCTATTTAGTGTCTGAATTGTGCCCGGGCGAAGCGCCGCCGATGTTTTCGACCTCCGGTATAGCGAGCGTTGTGCTGGATGCGGAAACGGGGCGCGGCCATTATGAATGGCAGATGGGGCCGTGCAATTTGAATGTGGCAAAAGCTATCTGACGTAATTACGGTTTTTACCGCTATGGCGCCCGGCATTTTCGCCGGGCGTTTTGCTATCAGCAAACTACTTTCACAGGTGTTTGTCACGTACCGTGCCGACGCCGGGCACCATGTTCGCGCGCTTTACCAGGCTGGTGCTGCGCTGTTCGTTGACGGGAGTTTTGCTGGAAACTGATTTATTACGCATTGTTATCATCCGCTTTTTTTGCCGGCAGGATGCGGGTTAGCTGCCTGTCTGTTTCTGTTTAGCCAATGCAGATGAAAAAAGACACGCTTTATAAGACTTGAATCCGGGGCGGTTTGTTCGGCTGCCAGTCAGGGAAAAGCCTCGCCGGGAGAGTCAGTTTACAGATGCGCCGGCGGCAGCCATTCTTCGACTTCAATCAAAATTAATAACGCCGCATCGCCGCCGTAAAGTTTAGGTGCCTGATGAAATGCCATCACATGCGGATGCTGTGCCAGCCACAGCGGCGTTTGCTGCTTAAGGATATTCTTGCCGTGCCCGTGCATTACGCAGGCGCAGTAAATATGCTCGCGGCGACAGGCCGCAATCAGAGCGCCTAACTCCTGTTTAGCCTGTTTTTGCGTTAGCCCGTGTAAATCGAGAAACAGATCCGGCGCATAATCGCCGCGCCGCAGCTTCTTTTGCTCAAAATGACTGACGTCCGGGCGAACATACCGTACCGGCCCCTCGCTCGCCAGCAGCGGTTGGAACTCATCGGAAAAGTAGTGGCTCGCGTCAGTTTGCTCCTGAAGTAGCCTTTTTTCCGGAATTTCACGACGAAGATTGCGCGGGGGACGATGTACCACGGTGTCGTGAGACAGGCGCCGGGCGCCGCTCGTCATCTCTCTAAATAGCGCTTTATCTTCGGCGCTAAGTGCGTTTTTTTTCTTCATCTTCGTCTCATAAGAAGGGGGATTAATGCCATGTTACCCGGATTGTCCGCCGCGATTATAGCAAAGCCGGCATTTTTGTACGGCGAGTGCGTGCTGCCTGCTGATTTGTCATGGCGATCGTGGCAAACTACTGCGCAGATTAATTCTATACGGCAGTCCTGCGGAGGGCATAGTGGATAAAATTTTCGTTGACGAAGCGGTGAATGAACTGCACACCATTCAGGATATGCTGCGCTGGGCCGTCAGCCGCTTCAGCGCGGCGAATATCTGGTATGGTCACGGCACCGATAACCCCTGGGATGAAGCCGTTCAATTGGTATTGCCCTCGCTGTATCTGCCGCTTGATATCCCCGAAGATATGCGCAGCGCGCGACTGACCCCCAGTGAGCGCCATCGTATCGTTGAGCGCGTTATTCGCCGCGTGAATGAACGTATTCCCGTGGCCTATCTGACCAATAAAGCCTGGTTTTGCGGGCATGAATTTTATGTGGATGAGCGGGTATTGGTGCCGCGCTCTCCGATTGGCGAGCTGATTAATCAGCATTTTGCCGGGCTTATTAGCGGCGAACCGCGCCATATTCTGGATATGTGCACCGGCAGCGGTTGTATCGCAATTGCCTGCGCTTATGCTTTCCCGAACGCGGAAGTGGACGCGGTGGACATCTCTGCCGACGCGCTGGCTGTGGCAGAGCAGAATATCGAAGAACACGGTCTGCTGCAGCAGGTAACGCCCATTCGCAGCGATCTTTTCCGCGCTTTACCGCAGGTTCAGTACGATCTCATCGTCACTAACCCGCCTTACGTTGATGCGGAAGATATGGATGATTTGCCCGGCGAATATCACTTTGAGCCGGAGCTGGGGCTTGCCGCAGGGCGAGATGGCCTGAAACTGGCGCGGCGTATCCTTGCCTGCGCGCCTGATTATTTGAGCGAACAGGGCGTGCTGATTTGCGAAGTGGGCAATAGTATGGTTCACCTGATAGAGCAGTATCCGCAGGTGCCGTTCACCTGGCTTGAGTTTGAGCACGGCGGTGACGGCGTCTTTATGCTCACGCGCGAGCAGCTGATCGCGGCGCAAGAGCATTTCAGCATCTATAAAGATTAATCCCGGATAGCGGTGGGGCTAAGTCCGGCCGTGAAATCTACTGTCACGACACTAACGGTAAGGAGCCGCAATGGCAGGGAACAGTATTGGACAACTTTTTCGCGTCACGACCTTTGGCGAGTCCCACGGTCCGGCTCTGGGGTGTATCGTTGACGGCGTTCCGGCGGGGCTGGCACTGAGTGAAGAGGATTTACAGCACGACCTGGATCGCCGCCGCCCGGGGACATCGCGTTATACCACCCAGCGTCGGGAGCCGGATCGGGTGCGCATTCTTTCCGGCGTGTTCAACGGTGTGACGACGGGCACCAGCATCGGGCTCATGATTGAAAACACCGATCAGCGCTCCCAGGATTACGGAGAGATTAAAGACCTGTTTCGCCCCGGGCACGCGGATTACACCTATGAGCAGAAATATGGGCTACGCGACTATCGCGGCGGCGGGCGTTCGTCCGCGCGTGAAACGGCAATGCGCGTAGCCGCGGGCGCGATTGCGAAAAAATTCCTCGCGCAGCGCTATCAGATACAAATTTGCGCCTGCCTGACGCAAATGGGCGATATTCCGCTGGCTATCAGGGATTGGGCGCAGGTTGAACAAAATCCCTTTTTCTGCCCGGACCCGGAGAAAATCACCGCGCTGGATGAATTGATGCGCGGGCTGAAAAAAGAGGGTGATTCTATCGGCGCGCGCGTCACGGTCATAGCCGATAATGTCCCGGCGGGGCTGGGCGAGCCGGTGTTTGACCGACTGGATGCCGACATTGCGCATGCTTTGATGAGCATTAACGCGGTGAAAGGCGTGGAAATTGGCGACGGGTTTGACGTAATCGCCCTGCGCGGCAGTGAAAATCGCGATGAAATTACCCGACAGGGTTTTCAGAGTAATCACGCGGGGGGGATTTTAGGCGGTATCAGTAGCGGACAGCAAATTATCGCCAGTATTGCCTTAAAGCCGACATCCAGTATTACGGTGCCCGGCAGAACTGTCACGCGCGACGGTGAGGAAACCGAGATGATCACGCGCGGCCGTCACGATCCCTGCGTGGGAATTCGCGCGGTGCCGATAGCGGAAGCGATGCTGGCGATTGTGCTGATGGATCATCTGCTCAGGCAGCGCGGGCAAAACGGTGAGCCGCTTTCTCATCTGACGGGACAATAAACTTATGCAACGTCTTTTCATCGCGTTACTGGCGCTTTGTACCAGCGTGAGCGCTTTCGCCGCCACGCCGTGGCAGACGATAACCCAGCCGGTACCCGGCAGTCCGCAGTCTATCGGCGCTTTTGCCAATGGCTGCATCGTTGGCGCGCAGCCACTGCCGCTTAACGCGGAAGATTATCAGGTAATGCGCACGGACCAGCGGCGCTACTTTGGCCACCCACAGCTCATAGCATTCATTCAGCGCTTAAGCGCCCAGGCGCATGGCGCAAACCTGGAGACGGTGTTAATCGGCGATATGGGCATGCCGGCCGGCGGGCGTTTTAACGGCGGCCATGCCAGCCATCAGTCCGGGCTGGACGTGGATATCTTTTTACAATTGCCGCGCGCGCGCTGGACGCAAACCCAGTTACTGCGCCCACAGGCGCTGGATTTAGTTTCCGGCGACGGCAAGCGCATAGTAGATTCACGCTGGCAGCCGGAGCTGGGAAGCTTGATTAAACGCGCTGCGCAGGACGAGGCGGTGGTGCGTATTTTTGTCAGCCCGGCGATTAAGCAGCGGCTGTGTGAAGATGCGGGTGCGGATCGCGCCTGGCTGCATAAAGTGCGCCCCTGGTTTGGCCACCGCGCGCATATGCACGTGCGATTGCGCTGCCCGGCTGACAGTCTGGAATGCGAAAATCAGGCGCCGCCACCGCCGGGTGACGGCTGTGGTTACGAATTACAAAGCTGGTTTGAACCGGCAAAACCCGGCAGTAAGCCGCCCGTGAAGAAAACGCCGCCGCTGCCGCCTTCCTGTCAGGCGCTGTTGGACCAACATCGTCTTTAAATGTAAGGGATGCCGCTACGGGGGGTAAGTATGGATTGGTTTATGGTTTCCCCACTGGTGTTGGCTACGCTATTTTTGGTGGCCCTGCTGGCCGGTTTTATTGATGCACTGGCGGGCGGGGGCGGGTTACTTACGGTGCCTGCCCTAATGGCTGCCGGAATGACGCCCGCGCAGGCGCTGGCGACCAATAAATTGCAGGCCTGCGGCGGTTCGCTGTCCGCCAGCCTCTATTTTATTCGTCAGGGGGTGGTAAATCTGCGCGAGCAAACGCTGAATATCGTTATGACGTTTCTGGGATCAACAGCCGGCGCGCTGCTGGTCCAGCACGTGAAGGCCGATATTTTGCGTCAGGTTCTGCCGCTATTAATCATCTGTATCGGCCTCTATTTTTTACTCACCCCCCGTTTGGGGGAAGTGGACAGGCAGCGGCGTTTATACGGTCTGCCGTTTGCGCTGATAGCCGGCGGCTGCGTTGGGTTTTACGACGGCTTTTTCGGCCCGGGCGCGGGATCGTTTTATGCGCTGGCGTTTGTAACGCTGTGCGGCTATAACCTGGCAAAATCCACGGCGCACGCCAAAGTCTTGAACGCGACTTCCAACGTGGGCGGCCTGCTGCTGTTTATTTTAGGTGGCAAAGTGATTTGGGGAACCGGGGCCGTCATGATGATCGGCCAGTTTTGCGGAGCGCGCATGGGATCGCGTCTGGTGCTGAGCAAAGGACAGCGCCTGATACGGCCCATGATAGTCATTGTGTCTGCGGTGATGAGCGCAAAATTATTATTTGACAGCCACGGACAGGCGCTCCTGCGCTGGCTGGGATACGTATAAGATGACACACCACTATCAGCAATTAATCTCTCTTTTTGATGGCTGTTTCGCCAGCGAATTTAATACTCGTCTGATTAAAGGAGACGATGAGCCGATTTATCTCCCTGCCGATAGGGAAGTTCCGTATCATCGCATTATCTTCGCGCACGGGTTTTACGCCAGCGCGCTGCATGAGATTTCGCATTGGTGCATTGCCGGTGAGGAGCGGCGCCAAAAAGTTGATTTTGGCTACTGGTATTGCCCTGACGGGCGAGATGCCCAGACTCAAAGCCAATTTGAAGATGTGGAAGTCAAGCCGCAGGCGCTGGACTGGCTATTTTGCATGGCGGCGAATTACCCGTTTAATGTAAGCTGCGACAATCTGGAGGGCGATTTTGAGCCCGATCGCGTTGCTTTTCAGCGCCGCGTGCACGCTCAGGTTATCAGTTATCTGGAACGCGGTGATACTCCGCCGCGTGCCGCACGCTTTATCGACGCTTTGCGTCATTATTATCATACGCCGCCGCTGGTGGCGGAACGGTTTCCATGGCCTCAAGAATGACAGCATTGGCCCTCTGAACCTGAACCCGAGGATACGCGATGATCGCCGAATTTGAAGCCCGTATACTGACGCTCATTGACGATATGGTGGAGCGCGCCAGCGACGATGAACTATTTGCCGGCGGGTACTTACGTGGGCACCTGACTCTTGCCGTCGCTGAGCTGGAAAACACCAGCGACCGTTCTCCGCAGGCCGTTTCCGCAACAGTAGCGCGGAGCCTTGAAAAGGCGATTCAGGCGGGCGAACTATCGCCGCGCGATCGGGCGCTGGTGTTGGCCATGTGGGATAAATTGTTCCATCAGGCGAACGCTGCCTGACGGCGCAGTGTATTTAAGCAATCAGCCGAACGCCGGTCAGGCATTCGGCTTTTTATTGCCAACTGAAAACCACGTCCTGTGGACGTGGTCATCAACAGGTTTTGGCTCTGCCCTGTTGTTTTGGGATTTAAATCTCACAAGACTGGCAGTAAGGAATTTGGTATGTCTCTTTGGGGCATCAAAGCAATGCCGCCTTCTATGAAGGCGGATTCTTACTTCCAGCTGAAAACCACGTCCTGTGGACATGGTTTTCAGTTAAGAATAAGAACCGCAGATTTGCGGCTGACAGACAAATAGCGAGCGTCTTTTTTAATCTGCGCTCACGGCGCCTGGCGGAGGCATTTTTCTGTCTCACCGGCGCTTATCACTATTAAAACCGGGTTGCACCGGCTGGCTCGCCGTGAGCAACCCATTGGCTAAGTATGTTATGCCCCAGCCCGGGCGGTTTTAACCTGTTTTCCTTTTAACAACTTACGAACCCAAAAGCGATTGGGGCTAAGCGCTGCCAGCGTCTGCGCGTCCAGCGGCAGCGGCTCAGCGCTCATTTGAGCGGCAAGAAGTTCTGCTGCGAGCGGTGCGCTGCACAGGCCGCGTGATCCCAGTGCGCCTAGCATAAACAGATTCCGGTAAACGGGAGCCTGCGCGACCTGCTCTGGCGTGATGGCCTGGGTATCCAGACTCGCATAGCTCTCAAGCGTTGCCGCGTAGTTAGGCACATTGCCCACCAGCGGTAAATGATCGCGGATTGCGCAGCGGATGCCGCAGCGCGCCTCTCCGGCGCTGACATCCACCTCATAAACCCAGCGCTGCTGTGGCAGACAGTGGATCAAACGCTGTCGGTTGTTATCCTGATCCTCTGCGCTGTATATCGCCTGTGCCGCCCCGCGGTGATAGCTGGCCCCGATGCAGTGACGCTGGTTCGCGGGATTGCAGGGCGTGAGATAGCCGTCGTAGCACAATACCTGGCGTAATTCCTTCAGCGCAGGGGTTGTGGGGATATGACTGACCTGGCCGCCGACCGAATAGCAGGGCAGCCGGGTCGTTTGCGCAAACTGGTCAAGACGGTGGCCGTTAGCCAGCGCCACGCTTTGGTGCGTTTGCGTCTCGCCGCTGGTGAAAGTGATACGCCAGCTATCACCGTCCGGGAGTAACCCGGCGGCCTCTTTACGATAATGTAACGCCAGCCCCTGCTGTTGTGCCAGTTCAAGCGCGGCGGCGGTGAGCTGCGCCGGGTATAGCCAGCCACCGGCGGGATAAGTGATACCTTCGCAGGCGGTTTCCAGCCCGCAAAGCGCGGCGCTTTGCTGTGCATCAACGGCATGCGCCAGTTCAGGCGGCAGATCCAGTGTCAGCATGCGCGCGATCTTACGGCGGCTTTTATCATCCCACCCGAGCTGCGTAACGCCGCACCAGGCGTGCTCGAAGGTAAATGGCAGTGTGTCATAGCAGCGGCGGGCAAAGGTAAACGCGGCGGGAAAGAATTGCGTTAGCGCGGGATCGTGACCGTTTAGCAGCGGGTAAAGCGCTCCCTGACGGTTGCCAGAAGCGCCGGCGGCCGGCCGCTCATCCTGACAGTAGAGTGTGACCTGCCAGCCGCGCCGCAATAGCGCCAGCGCCAGTAGCGCGCTGGCGACGCCGCCGCCGATAATTGCCGTTTCGGGCCTGCCGTGCGCCGCATCGCGCGCATACCACGGTGTTTGAATGAGCGCAGGCAGAGCCTGGGGCAGTATGCCGGTGAGCATTTCACGTTTGCGGCCAAAGCCTTTACGCTTTTGCATCCGAAAGCCGGCTGCTTCCAGCCCGCGTCGTACAAAACCGGCTGCGGTAAAGGTTGATAATGTACCGCCCGCCCGCGCCAGTCGCGCCATGCCGTGGAATAGCGTTGGTGTCCACATATCGGGATTTCGGGACGGGGCGAAGCCGTCCAAAAACCAGGCGTCGACCTGGCCCTGAAGACTGTCATCCAGACAGGAAAGCGTGTGGTTAATATCGCCATACCACAAATCGAGAGTAACGGCGCCCTCGTCAAGTATTACGCGCTGGCAGCCAGGCAGCGGCAGCGGCCACTGCTCCTGAAGCTGCTGCGCCATATCACGTAACTCAGGCCAGCGCGCGTGAGCGGCCCGTAAGTCAGCGGGGGTAAGCGGATGCTTCTCAAAGCTGATGAAATGTAGGCGACGCAGCGGAGCTTCTGGATGTGCCCGACGAAAATCGCGAAACGCCTGCCACAGCGTTAGAAAATTAAGCCCGGTACCGAAGCCGCTTTCCGCCACAATCATGAGTGGCCGCGGGTGCAGGGCGAAACGTTCGGGGAGTTGATTGCCGTTTAGGAAGACGTGTCGCGTCTCTTCCAGCCCATTGTCATTGGAAAAATAAACATCATCAAACTCTCGGGATACAGGTGTACCCTCATGGTTAAAGGTAATCGCGGCAGGCTGTATGCGGGTTTGTTTCACGTAAGTTACTCGTGTGACAGGCGGTGGGCCGATCTTAACGATGTGTGGCGGAGCGTGCAAATTTCCCTCTTAATTTGCTGATCGGACTTGTTCGGCGTACAAGTGTACGCTATTGTGCCAATCGAATTCTTATATAAGTACGACATACAGAGGTATTGAATGAAACGTGCAGTGATTACTGGCCTGGGCATCGTTTCCAGCATCGGTAATAACCAGCAGGAAGTCCTGGCATCCCTGCGTGAAGGCCGCTCGGGGATCACTTTCTCTCAAGAACTGAAAGATTCTGGCATGCGCAGCCATGTCTGGGGCAATGTAAAACTGGATACCACGGGCCTTATTGACCGTAAAATTGTGCGTTTCATGAGCGATGCGTCTATTTACGCCTACCTTTCTATGGAACAGGCGGTGCAGGATGCGAAGCTTGATGCGGACGTTTACCAGAATAATCCGCGCGTGGGTCTGATTGCCGGTTCGGGCGGCGGGTCTCCGCGATATCAGGTTTTTGGCGCTGATGCGATGCGCAGCGCGCGCGGCCTGAAAGCCGTTGGGCCGTATGTTGTGACTAAAGCGATGGCTTCTGGCGTTTCCGCCTGTCTCGCCACGCCTTTCAAAATTCACGGCGTAAACTATTCCATTAGCTCTGCCTGTGCCACATCTGCGCACTGTATCGGTAATGCCGTAGAACAAATTCAGTTAGGTAAACAGGATATCGTCTTTGCCGGCGGCGGCGAAGAGCTGTGCTGGGAACTGGCCTGTGAGTTTGACGCGATGGGCGCGCTGTCGACTAAATACAACGATAATCCGGAATGTGCTTCCCGTACTTACGATGCCAATCGCGATGGATTTGTTATCGCCGGCGGCGGCGGTATGGTGGTTGTAGAAGAGCTGGAACACGCCCTGGCGCGCGGCGCGCATATTTATGCGGAGATAGTTGGTTACGGTGCCACCTCCGACGGTGCTGATATGGTAGCGCCATCGGGTGAAGGTGCGGTGCGCTGCATGCAGATGGCGATGCACGGCGTTGATACGCCTATCGATTATTTGAACTCGCACGGTACTTCTACGCCGGTTGGCGATGTGAAAGAACTGGGCGCAATTCGGGAAGTCTTTGGGGATAAGAGCCCGGCGATTTCCGCAACCAAAGCGATGACCGGACACTCTTTGGGCGCTGCAGGAGTTCAGGAAGCCATCTATTCTCTGCTGATGCTGGAACACGGTTTTATCGCGCCGAGCATCAATATTGATGAGATGGATGAGCAGGCGGCCGGGTTGAATATTGTTACCCAACCGACCGATCGTGAGTTGAATACCGTGATGTCGAACAGTTTTGGCTTCGGCGGAACTAACGCTACGCTGGTTATGCGTAAGTATCGCGCCTAGACAGTGATGCTGGCCTCATTTTGGTGAGGCTTAGCGCAATGCGCGTTAAAACCCGGCAGATTGCGACGGCAATCCGCCGGGTTTTTTATTGCCAACTGAAAACCACGTCCTGTGAGCGTGGTCATCAACGGGCTCTGCCTTGTTGTTTTGGGATTTAAACCTCACAAGACTGGCAGAGACTTTTTTAAGGGATTTGGGATGTCCCTCTGGGGCATCAAAGCAGTGCCGCCTTCTATGAAGGCGGATTTTTACTGTTACCCCTAAACACCTCCTGGGGAGGTGGTGATTTATCCTGTAGGGCTATAGTCTGAAGAATGCCCATGCCGGAATAGCTCTGCTTACTCATCGCAAGTAAAAGGAGACAAACCAACACGGGGCTTTACAGGCGTTCATCACAGGTATATTGGCGTTGCAAATACCGACGCCAACGTATCGATTCAGGAGCCTTAAAGACAGGCCGGGCAAGGAGCTTTACAGGGCAATCTACATTCTATGCGGACTATGCGGCATAAAGGATTGTGAAGTTCCGGCGTTAAATGTTCAGCCAGCTCATGTACATCTGGTGGTCATCGTCCGACCTAAAATATTGATATCAACGCGAATGGGTCATTTGAAAGGTCGCAGTGCCATCAGGCTCTGTAATCGTTTTCCACCCATCGGGAAGAAGCTCCGGGGAAACCCTTTTGGACCCCGTGGGTAGTTTGTAGATACGGCAGGTGTGAACGAAGAAAGAATCAGAAGATATGTGCGGCATCAGGGGAAAACGGAGCAAACACATGAACAGCAGATGAAATTGCCGGAAGGTGACAATAGCCCTAGGGGCTTTCTCAAAAGCCACCGTCTAAGAAGGTGGTTTTTTACTGTCCGTTAAATGGGGTGTTTTGCCGGAGACGTCATCGCCTGGGGTGTGGCCTGGCCGGGAAAATCTACGCATGCCAAATCCCATTTTGTGGCTCACAGCTGATAAAAACTGGCGGAGAAACTGCGCGGGAGCGGGTTTCAAAAAGCTTTCGACGGCGGTGACTTTGCCAATGTCATATTGTCTTAACGTGAACTTGTCGCTTTCGGATACCGAAGAGAAAACCTGTTACTAAATGGCAGTCATCCAACAACTGTGAGGCAAAAGTCACCCTGTTCAAGCTCCCGCCGCGCGGCGCTGTCCAGCGCGCCGTCGGTAACGATATCAGTGAGCGCCCCCAACGGAGCGGCGTGAAATAAAGACCAGGTACCGTATTTGCTGCTGTCTGCCAGTAAAACCCGCCGACGGGCATTACCCACCACGCTACGCTTTAATGCGGCTTTTTCTTCGGTGGGAGCGGTAATGCCTTTTTCCAGACTCCAGCCGTTGCAGCTCACGAAAGCGATATCTGGCCAGATATTTTGCAGAAGCTGCCGCCCGTGTTCGCCTACGCAGGACTGGCTGCTATCGTCAATACGCCCGCCAATCACGGTGACTTCTATTTGTCGAAAGTCGGCGAAGAACAGCGCGATATGCAAATCGCTGGTGATAACGCGCAGCGGCAGATGCGTAACCTGGCGCGCCAGTTCAAACGTGGTGGTGCCGGCATCGAACAATACGGCATCGCCCGGCCTAACCATAGATGCGGCTGCGGTGGCAATCGCGCACTTTTCTGCCAGATTGCGCTGGCGTTTTTCGCGCGTTGTTGGCTGGGCGGGGATAAATCGGTTTAAGGTGACTCCCCCGTGAGTGCGGCTAATCACACCTTCTTTATCAAGCCGAATTAAATCGCGGCGAATGGTCGCGGGCGAAGCGTGAGTAACGGTGACTAATTGCTCGACCGTCACCAGATTCTGGCTTTTGAGAAAGTCCATAATCCGTTCAATGCGGTTATCGCCCTTCATACTGTTGCGCGCGCTCTTCATACCTTTAGAAAGAGCCGTTATGCTCGCAAACTTTTATCAGCCTGTCCAGGCAATCTCCGCCTGCGAAAGCCGCAGGGACGTTGACACTTTCCCCTGATTACAGGCACACTTGCAGCGCCGTCGCTTCTGGCGGCACGCAAATACAGTCACATTGACTCCACGCACCCTTGTTAACCTGAAATCGGGGGAGAGGGCGCGGTTATTCCTCGCCTTATTTTGTGCTCCCCTGGAGTGAGCGGTATGTCTGCAGTAAATCAAAAGAAAAAAACGCGGTCTGAAAATCTCTCTTTGTTCCGCATCGCCTTTGCGGTGTTCCTGTGTTATTTGACGGTGGGATTGCCGCTGCCGGTGATCCCTTTATTTGTGCATCAGGAGTTGGGGTTCGGTAACACACTGGTAGGCGTCGCGGTAGGGATCCAGTTTCTGGCAACGGTGCTGACTCGCGGCTACGCGGGTAAGCTGGCCGACCAGCGCGGCGCAAAACGTTCTGTTTTACAGGGCATGTTTTCCTGCGCGCTGGCGGGAGGCGCATGGCTACTGGCGGCGCTGCTCCCCGTAGATGCGGCAATCAAGCTGGGGTTACTTCTGCTCGGAAGGCTGGTCCTTGGATTTGGCGAAAGCCAGTTACTCACCGGCACGCTGGCCTGGGGAATGGGGCTGGTAGGGCCAGCCCGCTCAGGTAAAGTGATGTCCTGGAACGGCATGGCGATTTACGGCGCGCTGGCGGCAGGGGCGCCGCTGGGGCTGTGGATCCACGCGCGCTTCGGGTATGTGACCCTCGCGGGTGTAATCATGGTGCTGCCATTTGTCGCATGGTTATTTAACGGCGGCGTTAAAAAAATCGCGCCACAGCAGGGGGTGCGCCCTTCGCTGTTGAGCGTGGTTGGGTTAATTTGGCAGCCGGGGTTGGGGCTGGCGCTACAGGGCGTGGGATTTGCGGCTATTGGTACATTTGTCTCTCTGTGGTTTGCCAGCCGGGGCTGGCCGATGGCTGGCTTTACGCTGACGGCGTTTGGCGGAGCATTCGTACTGATGCGTATTTTGTTTGGCTGGATGCCGGACCGCTTCGGCGGCGTGCGGGTCGCTGCGGTGTCGCTGATGATTGAAACCGGTGGCCTGCTGCTGCTCTGGCAGGCTTCTAACGCCTGGCTGGCGCTGCTGGGCGCGGCCCTGACCGGCTGTGGCTGTTCGCTTATTTTCCCGGCGCTGGGCGTTGAAGTAGTTAAACGCGTGCCGGCCCAGGTACGTGGGACGGCGCTGGGCGGCTACGCCGCATTTCAGGATATCGCATATGCGGCCACCGGCCCGTTAACCGGGCTGGTGGCAACGTCGCTGGGGTATCCGTCGGTGTTTCTTACCGGTGCTATTTCCGCCGGGACAGGCATTCTGGTGACGTTAGTTGCTTTTCGCAGGAAAAAAATGCCGCCTGGCGAAAAGCAGCCTTAGCGCAATTTATATCAATAACCAGAATAAAATCACTAGTATCAGCACGATGAGCAGGCGACCCGGATGTGCAGCAACCAGTGTCTTAATGGGGTCAAGCACTGGTGCAATAAGCGGCGTATACTCCGGCGCCTCTTCTTCATGGCGGATTGCAGAGAGACGCTCCGCCCGCTTGAAAAATAAGTGGTTAAGAATATCAAGCGTTTGTGCCGGAGTTAGTACTGTCTGCGGCGTAACATTATGCCGCTGCTGGGCGTAATCATTTATTTCACGCCATTCGGTGCTCTCCAGCGGCTGTTTTAACGCTGCCTGCAGCGTATGTAAGTTCGGCGCCGGCTGCTGCGTCAGCGTCTGGCGCGCGGTTAGCCACGTGGTTAATAACGCGTAATGGCGCGCGGGGATTAAGTCTCCGTGTTTAACGCCGGAAAGTTCCATCATTGATTGCCAAATCAGCCGGGTTGATTCGCCGGTAGTGGCGCTCAGCCGGGCGGCCAGTTTATTCAACGCGCTGTGTTCCACCGGAAGTAGCGGCCTGTCGGTGGCTGGCCGCTGCTGCGGCTGCGGTATCGCTAATTGGCCGTTCTGCAATTTAACCAACACGTCTTTCAGCTGCTCGGGACTCAGTTGACTAAGAACCGTTTGCCCCCACGTAGCGCGAATAAATTCGCTGACCGCCTGCCGGTTGTTGCCCTGCTGCAGCAAACTGGTCAGTTGCTGGAGCGTCTGTCGCGTGGATTGATGAGACTGCGCCTGTTCAAGGCGCTGATTAAGGTAATGTTCGGCCGCTGGAAAATGCTGCGCGCTCAGCGGCCGATCGTTGCGCAAATTAATCGCGTGTTTAAGTCCGGCCCACACCTCAGCGGTTTGTTGCTGGGTCAGTGCGACAATACGCGTAATAATACGCTCCAGCGCGGTGTGCTGCTGGGGCGTGAGCGGCTGGCTCTGGGGGCCGCCAACAGGAAGATCTCCCGGAGGACGCGCGCCAGCGCCCGGAATGGGGTGCATCATTGATAATCCTTACGTTGACCAGAGAAGGGGGTATGCGCCGGGCCTGACCGCGGTTGAGTATGCCTGGCGGCGAGATTATGGCACACTTATTCTCTTTATACTGCAACCTTGCCTCTGCGTTGAACAATGCGGCGAACAAGCGGTGAAATGGCGCGCAATAGCGCCGCATTGTTGAACATTTTCACCGCTTTCTGGTTTTTAATTTCGCACTCAAACAGGTATTCGCGTGAAAATTCTCGTTGATGAAAATATGCCTTACGCCCGCGAGCTTTTTAGCCGGCTGGGCGTGGTTAAATGCGTGCCGGGGCGCCCCGTTCCCGACGCTGAATTGCAGGATGCCGATGCGCTGATGGTGAGGTCGGTAACGAAGGTAAACGCCGATCTGCTTTCCGGTACCGGAGTCCAGTTCGTTGGCACCGCCACTGCGGGTACCGATCATGTGGACCAGGACTGGCTACAACGGGCGGGGATCGGTTTCTCCGGCGCGCCGGGATGCAATGCTATTGCAGTGGTGGAATATGTATTTTCCGCGCTGCTGATGCTCGGTGAGCGCGATGGATTTCATTTGCGCGATCGCGTGGTGGGGATTGTTGGCGTTGGCAACGTCGGCGCCAGGCTGCAGGCGCGGCTTGAAGCGCTGGGAGTACGAACGCTGCTTTGCGATCCGCCGCGCGCCGATCGCGGCGATGACGGCCAATTTTATCCTCTGGAAACCCTGGTGGCACAGGCCGATGTGCTGACGTTTCACACGCCGCTATACGACGCTGGCCCTTATCAAACGCGGCATTTAGCCGATGAAGCTCTGCTGCGCGGGTTAAAACCGGGCGCTATCTTAATTAACGCCTGTCGCGGCCCGGTAGTCGATAACGCGGCGCTGCTGCGTTGCCTGGAGGAGGGGCAATCCCTGAGCGTGGTGCTGGATGTTTGGGAAAATGAGCCAGAGCTGAATACGGCGCTGCTGCAGCGGGTAGATTTAGGCACCGCCCATATCGCAGGTTATACCCTTGAAGGCAAAGCGAGGGGGACGACACAGGTGTTTGAGGCCTATAGTACATTTATCGGCCAGCCGCAGCAGGTGGCTCTGGAAACACTGCTGCCAGCGCCTGATATTACGCGCCTCGCGTTGCATGGTCCGCTGGATGAACCTACGCTCAAAAAACTGGTGCACCTGGTGTATGATGTGCGCCGCGACGATGCGCTGCTACGCCCGGTAGCGGACATACCCGGCGCGTTTGATAAATTGCGTAAGCATTACTGCGAACGGCGTGAGTGGTCTTCGCTGTACGTGCAGTGCGACGATGCTAACGCCGCGACGCTTTTACAGATGCTGGGCTTTAATGCCGTGCATCATCCTATACGTTAATCCGCATAAGCTGGCCCGCTGAGACTGACGGCGGGCATCACATTTTGTTGTCTGGAGTAAATCACCATGTCAGAAGGCTGGAACATTGCCGTATTAGGCGCAACCGGAGCCGTGGGCGAAGCGTTGTTAGAACAACTTGCCGAACGCCAGTTTCCCGTCGGAGAGCTTATCCCGCTCGCCCGGAGTGAGAGCAGCGGTGAAACCCTGCGCTTTGCCGGTAAAAGCGTTGTCGTGGAAGATGCGGAAACGTTTGACTGGACTCGCGCTCAGCTTGCCTTTTTTGTCGCAGGTAGTGACGCCTCAGCGCGCTATGCGGAGGAAGCGGCCAGCGCGGGATGTCTGATTATTGATAGCAGCGGACTGTATGCAATGGAGCCGGATGTGCCGCTGGTGGTGCCGGACGTGAATCCAGACGTGCTGGCGGATTATCGCAACCGAAATCTGGTGGCCGTCGCCGATAGTTTGACCAGCCAGCTTCTAACGGCGCTAAAACCTCTGATTGATGAAAACGGGCTGGCGCGAGTCCAGGTAACCAGTCTGCTTTCAGCCTCGGCCCACGGTAAAAAAGCCGTAGACGCATTGGCAGGTCAAAGCGCCCGTTTATTAAACGGGATGCCGGTAGACGACGATGATTTTTTTGGCCGTCAGCTCGCTTTTAATATGCTGCCCCTGTTGCCCGACCGTGAGGGAAGCGTTCGGGAGGAGCGGTGCCTGGTAGACCAGGTGCGTAAAGTACTGCAGGACGACGGTGCAATTGTTTCAGCAAGCTGCGTGCAGTCGCCGGTATTCTACGGACACGCACAAATGGTTAGCGTGGAAGGATTGCGCCCGGTATCGGCCGAGGAAGCCCGCGATGCGCTGGGGCGCGCTGAGGATATCACGCTGTCGGAAGAGGATGACTTCCCAACCCAGGTCGGCGATGCATCCGATAATGCCCGGCTTTCCGTTGGCTGTGTGCGCAATGATTACGGCGCACCGGATGTCATTCAATTCTGGTCGGTTGCCGATAATGTTCGCTTTGGCGGGGCTCTGATGGCTATCAAAACCGCAGAGAAACTGATTCAGGAGTACCTGTACTGATGGACGCGCAGCCAACGTCGCTTTACCGCCTGGCGCTGGGCATTGAGTATGACGGCAGCCGCTACTACGGCTGGCAGCGCCAGCGTGAAGTGCGCAGCGTACAGGAAAAGCTGGAAAAAGCGCTGTCGCAGGTTGCTAATGAATCCGTTAGCGTTTTTTGCGCAGGGCGAACCGATGCCGGCGTTCATGCGACCGGCCAGGTGGTTCATTTCGAAACCCAGGCAGCGCGCAAAGATGCGGCGTGGACGCTGGGGGTTAACGCCAATTTGCCGGGTGATATCGCCGTGCGCTGGGTGACGGAGGTGCCTGAATCTTTTCATGCGCGCTTTAGCGCGACGGCGCGCCGCTATCGCTACATTATCTATAATCACCGGCTACGCCCGGCGGTATTACAGCGTGGGGTAACGCATTTCCATATGCCGCTTGACGCCGGGCGTATGCACCGTGCGGCGCAGTGCCTGTTAGGCGAAAATGACTTCACGTCGTTTCGCGCCGTACAGTGCCAGTCTCGCACCCCGTGGCGTAATGTGATGCATATTCAGGTTGAGCGCTACGGAGCCTGGGTGGTGGTGGACATTAAAGCCAATGCGTTTGTACATCATATGGTGAGGAATATTGTCGGTAGCCTCCTCGAAGTGGGCTGCGGTAATCAGCCCGAAGCCTGGATTGCTGAACTGCTGGCGGCGAAAGACAGAACGCTTGCGGCGGCGACGGCAAAAGCCGAAGGACTTTATCTGGTTGCGGTGGATTATCCAGACGCGTACGCTATCCCCCGTACCCCATTAGGGCCGCTTTTTTTAGCGGATTGATATCCGTTGAGGAAATAAATCATTATGGATTTTATCCGTTTTGTTATTGATTTTATTCTGCATATCGATACGCATCTTGCGGAAATGGTTGCCCAGTATGGCATTTGGGTGTACGCCATCTTATTCCTGATCCTATTTTGTGAAACGGGGCTGGTGGTGACGCCTTTTTTACCCGGTGACTCACTGCTGTTTGTGGCCGGCGCGCTCTCGGCGCTGCCAGGTAATGATTTGAATGTTCACGCAATGGCGCTATTAATGACGCTGGCGGCGATTATCGGTGATGCGGTGAATTACGCGATTGGCCGGCTGTTTGGGGAAAAACTGTTTAGTCATCCCGACTCGCGAATTTTTCGCCGAAGCTATCTCGATAAGACGCATGCATTTTATGAGAAGCACGGTGGTAAAACGATAATTTTGGCCCGTTTTGTGCCAATTGTGCGCACTTTTGCTCCGTTTGTCGCTGGAATGGGACATATGTCATATCGCCATTTTGCCGCCTGGAACGTCTCCGGCGCGCTGGTTTGGGTACTGTTGTTTACCTATGCCGGGTATTTGTTCGGTGATTTACCTATTGTGCAGGAGAATCTGAAATTATTGATTGTGGCGATTATTGTCGTTTCTGTATTGCCCGGAATTATAGAAGTTGTGCGTCATAAGCGAGCCAGCGCTCGCCAGGTAAAAGAGTGATTCTTGGTCAATACCACCACTTTTTTATCCAAACTCGCCCGACGTTGTGTTTTAATGGGCGGCATTTATGGTCTGTGGGCGGCAAAAATGACATCATTTTCCCCATGGAAAAACTGGCATAGACCAGGTTCAGGCAGAAAGGTCATCAATGAGCTGGATTGAACGAATTCTCAACAAAAGCAATATCTCCCCAACGCGTAAAGCAAGTATTCCAGAAGGGGTGTGGACCAAATGTGATAGCTGCGGCCAGGTGCTGTATCGCGCCGAACTGGAGCGCAATCTGGAAGTGTGCCCGAAGTGCGATCACCATATGCGGATGTCCGCGCGCGAACGTTTGCACAGCCTTCTCGATCCCGAATCTATGGTTGAACTGGGCAGCGAACTGGAACCCAAAGATATACTGAAGTTTCGCGACTCGAAGAAGTATAAAGATCGTTTAACCAGCGCCCAGAAAGAAACCGGTGAGAAAGATGCGCTGGTGGTTATGAAGGGCACTCTGTATGGCAATCCTGTGGTAGCTGCGGCCTTTGAGTTCGCCTTTATGGGCGGTTCGATGGGATCGGTAGTTGGGGCGCGCTTTGTGCGTGCGGTGGAGCAGGCGCTGGAAGACAATTGTCCGCTGGTGTGTTTCTCCGCGTCAGGCGGTGCCCGAATGCAGGAAGCGCTGATGTCGCTAATGCAAATGGCAAAAACCAGCGCTGCGTTGGCGAAAATGCAGGAGCGCGGTTTACCGTATATTTCGGTATTAACCGATCCGACGATGGGCGGCGTCTCGGCGAGCTTTGCGATGCTGGGCGATCTGAATATCGCGGAACCAAAAGCGCTGATTGGCTTTGCCGGCCCGCGCGTGATTGAACAGACTGTACGTGAGAAACTGCCGCCGGGCTTCCAGCGCAGCGAGTTTTTGATTGAGAAAGGCGCCATCGATATGATTGTGCGACGCCCGGAAATGCGGTTTAAACTCGCGGATATTCTGGCGAAACTCATGAATCTTCCCGCCCCGGATCCTGAAATACAGCCGGCCCCGGTAGCGGAAACCGCACAGGACACCGATGCCTGACGGTTAACAGGCAGCGCTTCGGCGCTGCCTTTGCATCTCTGAACGCCTGCCACGGCGCGCCGCATTCGCGACAGGTTACGGTTAGCGTCTTTGGCGGGCCTGAACTGAAGCAGGTAACATGGCACAGACAATTCCTCAGGCTACGTCGTCTCTCCCTACGTGGCTTTCTTATCTGGAAAACCTCCACGCAAAAACCATTGATTTAGGCCTTGATCGGGTACGTCAGGTCGCAGAGCGGCTCGATGTGGTTAAGCCTGCGCCGTTTATTTTTACCGTAGCTGGCACCAATGGAAAAGGCACAACCTGCCGGGCGCTGGAGGCTATGCTGATGGCGGCGGGTTTGCGCGTTGGGGTATACAGTTCACCTCATTTGGTGCGATACACCGAGCGCGTGCGCATTCAGGGCGATGAACTGGCAGAAGCGAAGCATACCGCTTCATTTGCGGCCATTGAAGCGGCGCGCGCAGCTATCAGCCTGACCTATTTTGAATTCGGCACGCTGTCCGCTCTGTGGTTGTTCAGACAGGCACAGCTGGATGTCGTGATACTGGAGGTTGGGTTAGGCGGGCGTTTGGATGCTACCAACCTGGTTGATGCCGATGTTGCCGCGATAGCCAGTATCGCGCTCGATCATACCGACTGGCTGGGGCCGGACAGAGAGAGTATTGGGCGCGAAAAAGCGGGCATTTTTCGTGCGCATAAGCCTGCCATTGTTGGTGAACCCGATATGCCGCGCAGCATTGCCGCCGTGGCTGAAGCAACGGGCGCGCTGCTTCAGGCGCGCAACGACGCCTGGCGCTATAGCGCAGATGATACAAGCTGGGCATTTTCCGATACGTGCGGCGAACTGGCCGCGCTTCCGCTGCCGCAGGTTCCATTGCCCAATGCGGCTACTGCGCTGGCCGCGCTGCGCGCTAGCGGTTTGCCGGTGAGCGAGGCGGCGATACGCGCCGGTCTGGCGCAGGCGGCGTTGCCCGGCCGTTTTCAAATAGCGGGTAAAGCGCCGTGTGTGATACTCGATGTGGCGCATAACCCTCATGCCGCCGCGTATCTGGTTGATCGTTTAAATCAGCGGCCGCGCGCTGGCCGTCTACTGGCCGTGGTCGGGATGCTGCACGATAAAGATATTGCCGGTACGCTTGCGTGTCTGGAGCCGCTGGTGGATAGCTGGTATTGTGCTTCTCTTGAAGGGCCGCGCGGCGCAACGGCTCAGCGGTTGCTCGCGCACCTGCCCGCAGGGGTTGGGCCGGGGTTTGATAGCGTAGCCGAGGCGTGGCGCGCGGCGTGCGCAGAGGCGAATAAAGACGATACCGTGCTGGTATGCGGCTCTTTTCATACCGTAGCGCAGGTCATGTCGTTAATGGAGGCAGAGAAACGCGGTGGCGAGTAAATTTCAGAATCGATTAGTTGGGACGATTGTGCTGGTGGCCGTGGGGGTTATCGTGCTGCCGGGGCTGCTGGACGGGCAAAAAAAACACTATAAAGATGAATTCGCCGCTATTCCGCTGGTGCCAAAGCCCGGTGATAACAATGAGCAGGATATGCTTCCACCCGTTAGCCAGTCTTTGCCCAGCCAGCCGCCGGAAGGCGCGGCGGAGGAGATTAGGGCCAGTAACGCCGCAGGCGTAGATGCATCTCGCCTGCCTGAGATGGCCGGTGAGCGTATGGACGACACGCCGGTGAACGAGGTGAGTACGCCGGCGCCGAAACCCCAGCCAAAATCAAAACCACAGGTTCAGCCCCAACAAAAACCTGCGCCAAAGCCGGAAAATAAACCTCAGCCAGCGCCGCCGCCAGCGCCAAAACCGCAGGTTAAGGATATCGCGCCAGCGGGCAGCGCCTGGGTTATTCAACTGGGTGCGTTAAAGAATGCGGATAAAGCCAATGAAATTGTGGCGAAACTTCGCGGGGCAGGTTACCGAGCCTATACCATTCCTGCTACGCCGGTACAGGGCAAGATAAATCGTATCCTGGTTGGGCCTGATGCTTCTCGTGAACGGCTGGAAGCTTCTCGCGCAGAATTAACGCGGTTATCAGGTGGTTTGAGCGGCGTAGTAAAAAAATATACCCCGTAACAGCACGCTGTAACATAATGCATCCGCGCCGGCGAGAGTGGGTCACACACCGCCGGCAGCCTAAATAGTGAACTATTTTGCGCCGTTTTCTTTTTGTGCCAGAGGACGGAAACCTCTACGCAAACGTTTTCTTTTTCTGTTAGAATCTGCCCCGGACGGGAAGCCAGGGTAGATTTGTGTGGGATTTTTATGGTTTGGATTGATTACGCCATTATTGCAGTTGTAGGTTTTTCGAGCCTGGTAAGCCTGATTCGCGGGTTTGTACGGGAAGCGCTTTCACTGATTACCTGGGGATGCGCTTTTTTTGTCGCCAGCCATTATTACACTTACCTGGCAAGCTGGTTCACAGGCTTTAATGATGCACTGGTACGAAACGGGATTGCGATCGCGGTACTGTTTATCGCAACGCTGATTGTCGGCGCCGTGGTGAATTATGTAATAGGGCAGTTGGTAGAGAAAACAGGGCTTTCAGGGACCGATCGCGTTTTAGGCGTCTGCTTTGGCGCGCTGCGTGGCGTGTTGATAGTCGCCGCGCTACTATTTTTCCTGGATACTTTTACCGGTTTGTCAAAAAGCGCCGACTGGCAGCAGTCGCAATTGGTTCCGCAGTTCAGTTTCATCATTAGGTGGTTTTTCGACTACCTTCAAAGCTCGTCGAGTTTCTTACCCCGGTAATAACGCCGGGGGCGCGGCTTAATGAGGAAAAGACAGTATGTGCGGTATTGTCGGTATCGCCGGTGTTATGCCGGTAAACCAGTCGATTTATGATGCGTTAACGGTGTTGCAGCATCGGGGCCAGGATGCCGCTGGCATTATCACGATTGATAAAGCCAATCATTTTAGGCTGCGTAAAGCGAATGGCCTGGTGAACGATGTGTTTGACGTGCGTCATATGCAGCGCCTGCAGGGCAATATGGGGATCGGGCACGTCCGTTATCCGACCGCTGGCAGTTCCAGCGCTTCTGAAGCGCAACCATTTTATGTGAACTCACCGTACGGTATTACCCTGGCGCACAACGGTAACCTCACTAATGCGCATGAACTTCGGCGTCAGCTTTTTGAAGAAAAACGGCGCCATATCAATACGACTTCCGACTCGGAAATTCTGCTAAATATTTTTGCCAGCGCGCTGGATAGCTTTCAGCATTATCCGCTGCAGGCTGACAATATCTTCGCCGCCGTCGCGGCGACCAACCGGCAAATTCGCGGCGCTTATGCCTGCGTGGCGATGATTATCGGCCATGGCATGGTGGCTTTTCGCGATCCTAACGGGATCCGTCCTCTGGTGTTAGGAAAGCGCGACGTTGACGGAAGCGGCACTGAATATATGGTGGCGTCCGAAAGCGTGGCGCTGGACACGCTGGGCTTTGCGTTTTTACGCGACGTTGCGCCGGGTGAAGCCGTTTATATTACCGAGCAGGGGCAGCTTTATACGCGCCAGTGTGCGGATAATCCGGGCTATTCCCCGTGTTTGTTTGAGTATGTCTATTTCGCGCGCCCGGATTCATTTTTGGATAAAATTTCCGTGTATAGCGCTCGTATTGGTATGGGGAAAAAACTCGGTGAGAAAATTGCGCGCGAATGGGAAGATTTGGATATCGATGTGGTCATTCCAATCCCCGAAACATCGTGCGATATTGCGCCGGAAATCGCTCGAATTCTTGATAAGCCTTACCGGCAAGGTTTTGTCAAAAATCGCTATGTTGGACGGACGTTTATTATGCCGGGCCAGCACTTACGTCGTAAATCCGTGCGGCGAAAATTAAACGCGAACCGGGCTGAGTTTCGCGGTAAAAACGTGCTGCTGGTGGATGACTCGATTGTCCGCGGCACCACGTCCGAGCAGATTATCGAAATGGCCCGCGAGGCGGGTGCGAAAAAAGTTTATCTCGCCTCGGCGGCGCCGGAAATCCGGTTTCCCAATGTCTATGGTATCGATATGCCAAGCGCACACGAGCTGATTGCTCACGGGCGTGAAGTCGAGGAGATCCGTCAGATAATCGGGGCGGATGCGCTGATTTTCCAAAGTCTGGATGATTTAATTGACGCCGTGCGCGCCGGGAACCCGGATATTCCTCAGTTTGAATGTTCAGTTTTTAATGGGATATATGTCACCAAAGATGTGGACCTTGCCTATCTGGAATATCTTGAATCGCTGCGCAGTGACGATGCGAAAGCCTTACAGTGCCAAAGCGAAGAAGAAAACCTGGAGATGCATAACGAAGGTTAAGGCGCCGGGGCGATACGTTGACGCGGCGCGGATTCTCCGGCAAAGTCAGCCCTTCTATGCGTGAAGGGATGAACACTATGAAACGATTGATTATCGGGATTTCTGGCGCCAGCGGCGCCGTTTACGGCGTACGCCTGCTCGAAGTATTAAAACCGATATCGGACGTTGAAACGCATTTAATCATGAGCCAGGCTGCGCGCCAAACGCTGGCGCTGGAGACGGATTATGCGCTGCGCGACGTACAGGCGCTGGCGGATGTGGTACACGATGCGCGGGATATTGCCGCCAGCGTCTCGTCAGGATCGTTTCAGACACACGGAATGGTGATTGCACCTTGTTCTATTAAGACGCTTTCCGGCATTGTACACAGTTACACCGACGGGCTGTTGACGCGTGCCGCCGATGTAGCGCTGAAAGAGCGGCGGCCTCTGGTGCTGTGTGTGCGTGAAACTCCGCTGCACCTTGGGCATTTGCGCCTGATGACCCAGGCGGCGGAAATGGGCGCCGTTATCATGCCACCTTTGCCCGCTTTTTATCACCGCCCCGACGGCCTGCAGGCGGTTATTGATCAGACCGTTAACCGTATTCTCGATCAGTTTTCCATTGCGTTACCTGAGGATTTATTTACGCGCTGGCCCGGTGAGGGGCGTTAATTTGTTTTGCCAGCGCGGCCGCTTGTCTTTATCCGCGAAGCAGGACGCTGAATACAGGTACCTGAGTCATAGGCCGCATTTTATCCTGTAAGGGCAGCGCTGTTCTGAGGATCGCTAAAACTGCATCAAGGTTTATCTGCAGCGCTGCGGGCTGGAATACACGGGCGCAGACGCGCTGTGATTAACGCAACAGATTACGCAGTGCATCTTCCAGCTCAAACCAGCGAAATTCAAATCCTGCCGCCTCAAGCCTTTTGGGTAGCGCTCGCTGCCCGCCGAGTACCAGCACCGCAGATTCTCCCATAAGCAACCGAATGGCGGCGGCGGGGACGCGTATGAGCGCCGGGCGATGTAAAACGCGTCCCAGCGTGTGCGCAAAGTGTTCGTTGCGCACCGGATAGGGAGAGGTCATATTGAACGGCCCGTGCAGTGGGTTATCCAGAAGCCAGAGCAGCGCGTTAACCATATCCTCAATATGAATCCAGGGAATATACTGGCGACCATTGCCGGTTGGGCCGCCCAGACCGGCGCGAAATAGCGGTAATAGTTTATGTAGCATACCGCCCTCGGCGGATAGCACGATACCCGTGCGTACGAGGCAGACTCGGGTGCGATCGCTGCGCGCCTGGCAGGCGATTTGTTCCCAGCGTGCGCACAGCTTATGGGTAAATTCGTTATGGGGAGGTTCTTCTTCAGTGACAACCACTTCGCCAAGGTCACCGTAATAGCCGATGGCAGAGCCGGAAATAAGGGCTGAAGGGGGCGTGTGGCTGGCGTTGATTAAATCGACCAGCCGCTGAGTGAGTTCCCAGCGGCTGCGGCACAGGCGCTCTTTCTGCGCGGCCGTCCAGCGTTTATCCGCGATGGGTTCGCCGGCGAGATTTATCACCGCGTCGTAGCCATCGAGCGTGCTGCGATTATTCAGCCCCTGCCACAGCGTCACCCGGTCACCCAGTTTACTCTGGGCATCATTGGGGCTGCGCGTGACGACGGTGATTTCGTGTCCCAGCGCTAAAAGTCTGGAGACCAGCCGTTGACCTATTAGCCCCGTGCCGCCGGTAATCACAACGTTCATATTTCCTCCGCCTGTGCTTCTCGTCTATTTTTACGGTTTATATTATTCAGTAAAGCAGGGTATAGGTGGGACGCGGTTAGCGGCGCCAGCTCATCGTGATGGAGACCGAGTCGGTGTAGCGAAGCGCGTGAAGTTTATCGATCTCTACTTCAGCATAGGTTACCCATGGATTATCGTGAACGATATTAAGTACGTCCTGGGTTAATTTTTCCAGCAGCGCGAAGCGCTGGTTTTCAACGTGCTGAATAACGGCCTTTGTGATAGTGCGGTAATTGAGCGCGTCGGCGATATCTTCGCTCTCGCGAGCGCGCTCGGCCGGATAGTGCAGTACGATATTGATAACGATGTCCTGACGGTTGGCGATTTCTTCTGCTTTGATACCGATATAAGTGCGCAGATGCAGGTTTTTAATACGGATCACGGCGTCCGGTAGCGGTGGCATAGGGATTCCTCAGGAGTGATGCGCGGGTGAGTGGCGCGGTTTGCGGATAATCAGTCGGTGGCCCGGCGTAACTAAAACTATTTACGGCGTACCCTATGATACATGAGGCGGCTCCCGGCGACATTGATTACCTGAGCGAAGGTAACCTTTGCAACACCGCCGGGGAGCAGACGATGGACTTGTCTGGCTGCACATCTCTATTGTCGTATTAGCTTGCAGTAGTAAGGATGAGATGTCGCGTATCCCGACGGCTGAATCGGGGTATTGAATAAGGTATTATGAGTGCCGTCCGGTGTGAAAAGGGGTTGGATAAATGAAGATGATGTTTGCGTCTGATATTCACGGCAGCCTGCCTGCTACAGAGCGGGTATTGGCGCAGTTTACTCGCAGTGGAGCGCGCTGGCTGGTGCTGTTAGGCGATATCCTCAACCACGGTCCGCGCAATACGCTGCCTGAAAGTTACAATCCTGCCGGTGTTGCATCAGCGCTGAACCGCTATGCGTCCAGCATCATTGCCGTACGCGGCAACTGTGACAGCGAGGTGGATCAGATGCTGCTGGACTTTCCAATAACCGCGCCGTGGCAACAAATAGTGACAGGCGACCGGCGCCTGTTTTTAACTCACGGGCACCTCTATCACCCCGATAATCTTCCCCCCCTTACTTCCAATGATGTATTAGTATTTGGACATACACATTTGCCGCTGGCTGAACGCCGCGCGCAGGCGCTATTGTTTAACCCAGGATCGATAAGTATTCCTAAAGGCGGCTACCCCGCAAGCTATGGCACGCTGGATGCTGGCATTCTGAGCATTTATGCTCTTGATGATAACGCCGTTATTGCACGTCTTGAGATTACGCCGTAACTTACTGGCGACGCAGGCCGTTTGTGAAGAGCAACATGGCCGTTGTCCGAGTCTGAAACAGTCATGCGCCTTACAGAGCGCCCGGAATAAAAGGTTTCCCGATGGTGGAGCAGAGTCTAACTGGCACAGAATGGGTTGATATCGTCAACGAAGAAAATGCAGTGATCGCACAGGCCAGCCGCGAGCAGATGCGCGCTCAGCGTCTACGCCATCGTGCAACATTTATTGTGGTGCATGACGGAATGGGTAAAATTCTGGTGCAGCGGCGGACGGAAACAAAAGATTTTATGCCGGGTATGCTGGATGCAACCGCCGGCGGCGTGGTAATGGCCGATGAAGCCATCCTTGATTCTGCGCGCCGCGAGGCGGAAGAGGAACTGGGCATTGCCGGAGTCCCTTTTGCCGAGCATGGTCTTTTTTACTTTGAAGATGAGCATTGTCGGGTTTGGGGCGCGCTATTTAGCTGCGTTTCACATGGGCCATTCGCACTGCAGGAAGATGAAGTCAGCGAGGTTTGCTGGATGGCGCCAGAGGAGATAACGGCTCGCTGTGATGAGTTTACCCAGGATTCACTTAAGGCTCTGGCCTTATGGATGAGCCGCAACGCGCACAATTCGCCGCTTCGGGTGCCGGAACCTGCGGAGTCAGTGCTTTCTGACATCGCGGCGGAAAGCGATCGCGACGGTATTTCCGATGAAATAAAGTAGCGCGGTTTTTACGCCGGTGTCGCGGTATGGCGCGCTGACGATCGCCTCTTGCTTCTCATCCCTGCGTGGTCCGGGCTTCTCGGGCCATCGTCCTCTTTTCCCTCTACACGCTTGAGCCTCCGGAAAAAGGTGAGCAAGAAAGGCGGCTGCGTTTGGGCGCAATACGAGCGCCCGCCGGGCGTTGCTTAAGCTGTCACGAATGCGCGGAGCGTTTAGCGGTGAAGCCAGAAGTGTGCACACGATAATCTCTTAACCTCAGGCCTGTTAATTGATTTAAAAACCCATGAACTAAAAATGATTACCGGGCGGGCGATCAATTATGTGAACAGAAGCTCAATGGCGCGCCGGAAAGGCGCCTATAAAAAAGGCCGCCTTATTAAGGCGGCCCCGAGTGTATATCAATACTAAAGTTTACTGCTGGCTTGACTGAATTGCCGTCAGCGCGATGGTATACACGATATCATCGACCAGCGCGCCGCGCGAGAGATCGTTAACCGGTTTGCGCATACCCTGCAGCATTGGACCAATGGAAATCAGATCCGCCGAGCGCTGCACCGCTTTATAGGTCGTATTACCGGTGTTCAGATCCGGGAAGATGAACACGGTAGCACGGCCTGCAACCGGTGAGTTTGGCGCTTTTGATTTCGCAACGTCTGCCATTACGGCAGCGTCATACTGCAGCGGGCCGTCAATCATCAGATCCGGGCGTTTTTCCTGCGCCAGACGCGTCGCTTCGCGTACTTTCTCTACGTCACTGCCCGCGCCGGAGTTGCCGGTGGAGTAGGAAAGCATCGCTACGCGCGGTTCAATACCAAAAGCGGTAGCGGAATCGGCGGATTGAATAGCGATTTCAGCCAACTGCTCTGCGGTGGGATCCGGGTTAATGGCGCAGTCGCCATACACATAAACCTGCTCAGGCAGCAGCATGAAGAAGACGGAAGAAACCAGGGAGCTTCCCGGTGCCGTTTTGATTAGCTGTAGCGGCGGGCGAATAGTATTCGCCGTGGTGTGCACCGCGCCGGAAACCAGGCCATCGACTTCGTTCTGCTCCAGCATCATAGTGCCCAGCACAACGTTATCTTCCAGCTGTTCGCGGGCGACGGCTTCTGTCATCCCTTTATTTTTGCGCAGCTCGACCAGGCGCGCAATATAGCTTTCACGTACCACGTCCGGGTCTACAATTTCGATGCCTTTACCGAGCTCAACGCCCTGAGCGGCGGCAACGCGGTTAATGACTTCTGGGTTGCCCAGAAGCACGCAGGTTGCGATGCCACGCTGGGCACAGATAGCTGCGGCTTTAACGGTACGCGGCTCATCGCCTTCTGGCAGTACCACGCGCTTACCGGCTTTACGCGCCAGCTCAGTGAGCTGATAACGGAAAGCGGGTGGTGACAGACGGCGACTGCGTTCAGACGTTGCGCTCAGGGATTCAATCCATGTGGCATCAATGTAACCCGCCACATATTCCTGTACTTTCTCGATGCGCTCATGATCGTCAACCGGCACTTCCAGATTAAAGCTTTGCAGGTTGAGTGAGGTCTGCCAGGTATTAGATGTGACGGTAAATACCGGTAAACCGGTGGCGAAAGCGCGTTCACATAGTTGCTTAATACGCGGGTCAATTTCATAGCCGCCGGTTAATAGCAGTGCGCCGATTTCTACGCCGTTCATCGCTGCCAGGCAGGCCGCTACCAGCACATCCGGGCGATCCGCTGAGGTCACTAATAGTGAGCCAGGACGGAAATGCTCCAGCATATTTGGCAGGCTGCGCGCGCAGAAGGTAACGGATTTTACGCGGCGAGTATTGATATCGCCCTCGTTGATTACCGTGGCGTTTAAGTGGCGCGCCATATCGATAGCCCTGGTGGCAATCAGATCGAAGCTCCAGGGGATACAGCCCAGCACCGGCAATGCGCTTTGCTGTTTAAACTGCTGGGGGTCGACGCTGATGATCTGCGCTTTGTTGGAATCATCAAAGATCTCTGACAGATCGGGACGGGTGCGCCCCTGCTCGTCAACCGGTGCGTTGAGTTTATTTACGATAACGCCGGTGATATTAGTATTCTTTGTGCCGCCGAAGCTGCTGCGGGTCAGTTCCAGGCGCTCTTTAAGCTGTTCTGCCGTGTCGGTGCCCTGAGACATCACGAAAACAATTTCTGCATTTAGCGTTTTCGCAATTTCATAATTTAGCGATTGCGCGAACTGGTGCTTGCGGGTAGGGACCAGGCCTTCAACCAGCACGACTTCCGCATCTTTGGTATTCGCATGGTAGCGTGCGATGATCTCTTCCATCAGCACGTCTTTTTGGTTGCTGGACAGCAGCGACTCAACGTGGCTCATATTGAGCGGCTCAGCGGTCGGCAAATCGGAGTTTGCGCGCACGATGCTGGTAGTTTGATCGGGCGCATCGCCGCCGGTGCGCGGCTGAGCGATAGGTTTAAAGACGCTCAAACGGACGCCTTTACGTTCCATAGCACGGATAACGCCAAGGCTGACGCTGGTCAGGCCGACGCTGGTTCCGGTAGGGATGAGCATGATAGTACGGGACACGGTATAACCTCTTTCGTTAACGCCCGGCATAGGCGAGCGCGACACAAAACAGTACCGCCAGCGAGGCTGGCGGTAGAGAATCAGGCAGTCAGGCGGCTGGCGTCCTGAGCGATAACCAGCTCTTCATTGGTTGGAATCACCATTGCCGGCACAGTGCCTTCTTTGTTGATGAAGCCTGATTTACCAAAGCGAGCGGCCAGGTTGCGTTCATGATCCACTTCCAAACCCAGTACGCCCAGTTTAGCTAACGACAGCTCGCGCACCATTGCGGCGTTTTCACCGATACCGCCGGTAAAGACAACGCCGTCCAGACGGCCGTCCATCAGCGCCGTGTAGGCACCAATGTATTTCGCGAGGCGATGGCAGTAAACGTCCATTGCGCGTTTAGCATCGGCTTTGCTGTCGTAGTTATCTTCAACGTAGCGGCAATCGCTGGTGACTTCAGTCAGACCCTGCAGACCAGACTCTTTGGTCAGCGTTTTATTAATCTGATCGATGCTCATACCCAGATTATCATGCAGGAAGAAAATGATAGCCGGGTCGATATCGCCAGAGCGCGTACCCATTACCAGGCCTTCCAGCGGCGTCAGCCCCATTGAAGTATCAACGCACTGGCCGTTGCGGATGGCTGAAACGGAACCACCGTTGCCCAAGTGACAGGTAATAATATTAATCTGCTCAACCGGTTTGTTCAGCATTTTGGCCGCTTCCTGGGTCACATAGAAGTGGCTGGTGCCGTGGAAACCATAGCGACGCACGCCGTGGTCTTTATACATTTTGTAGGGCAGAGCGTAGAGGTACGACTCTTCCGGCATTGTCTGATGGAATGCGGTATCAAATACGGCCACATTCTTTTTCGCCAAAGATGGGAAGGATTTCAGCGCTTCCTCAATACCGATCAGGTGAGCCGGGTTATGCAGCGGGGCAAAAGGCGCCGCGTCTTTAATTCCCTGAATCACGCTATCATCGATAATGACGGAGCGGGTGTATTTCTCGCCGCCGTGTACAATACGGTGGCCAATTGCCGTGAGCTGTGCGGACAATTCAGGTTTTTGAGCCAGAATCGTGTTAACAATAAAGTTCAGCGCTTCGCTGTGGGCTGCGCCAGCACCCAGCGCCGCTTCCTGTTTTGCACCATCCATTTTCCATTTAATGCGGGCTTCAGGAAGATGGAAGCATTCGGCCAGGCCAGAAAGGTGCTCTTCGCCGTTCGCTGCATCGATAACTGCGAATTTAAGAGAGGAGCTACCGCAATTCAGAACCAGTACTAACTTACTCGACATGGAAGTACCTACTTTATATATGTGGCTAAAAAAACGTCAAACATCTTCTCATCGTAGCGCAAGACGACGCGGACGTTTATGATTAACGTCATGCCAGGTCCGATTTTTGGCATGATGAATAAAAAGGCGCACGCTAATATAGAAAAGCGTAAGGGCGGGCCGTTAGCAACCCCCTTTCTTGACAGGCGGCGCATTGCCTTCTACGACCATCGTGAAACCCAGAAGGATACCTGATTGCGTCCCGCGATGACAAAATATTTTGAAGATTGCCCGATTCAGTTGTTATCTTGCTTGAAAAGTTTATTTTTTGCTTATGTATTTGAGGTAAAGCCATGTCAAAACTTCCAGAATATCGTACCGGTGGCTTGCGCCTGTTCCAGCGCGGGCAGCGTTACGCAAAAACGTGGCCCCTTGAAAAGCGGCTGGCACCGGTATTTATTGAAAACCGCATTATTCGTGCGACCCGCTTTGCGATACGATTTATGCCGCCCGTCGCCATGTTTACGCTCTGCTGGCAAATTTCGCTGGGCGGGCAGTTAGGCCCTGCGGTTGCAACCGCGCTGTTTGCGTTGAGTCTGCCATTGCAGGGGTTATGGTGGCTCGGAAAACGCTCTGTGACACCGCTACCGCCGTCAATATTAAACTGGTTTTACGATATTCGCGGTAAGCTTGAACTGTCCGGGATGGCGCTGACGCCGGTGGATGGTAAGCCGGACTATCAGGCGCTGGCCGATACGTTAAAGCGCGCATTTCGTCAATTGGATAAAACTTTCCTCGACGACTTATAAATTATCTTTTCATATTACGCCCTGTAATAAGCGCGGGTATACCAGTCAGGAAGCAGGGCGCGGGTATAAAATTTCGATATTTTACTAATACTATTCTTTGCAGGAGTAACGCCGAAATGGAAATGACGAATGCCCAACGCCTGATACTTTCGAACCAGTACAAAATGATGGTTATGCTCGATCCTGAGAATGCCGAGCGTTATCGCCGCCTGCAAACCATCGTTGAGCGTGGATTTGGGTTGCAAATGCGTGAATTGGATCGGGAATTTGGTCAGTTGACGGAGGAAACCTGTCGCGAAGTGATTGATATTATGGAGATGTATCACGCGTTGCACGTTTCCTGGAGTAATTTGAAGGATAAAATCGACATTAATGAATGTAGGGTGACTTTTTTAGGGTTTGATGCCGCGACCGAAGCGCGTTTATTAAGTTATGTGCGCTTTATGGTAAACGTTGAAGGCCGTTATACGCATTTCGATGCCGGAACTCACGGTTTTAATGCGCAGACGCCGATGCTGGAGAAATACCAGCGGATGCTGAAAATTTGGCATGCCTGCCCACGCCAGTACCATCTCAGCGCTAATGAAATTACACAAATCACTCACGCCTGAGCGCCGTAAGCCAGATGGGAAACTGGCGGCATAAAATTATACCGGCTTTCGCTTTTCTCTAGGTTTGACAGGCCGAAATAGTTGGCGATAACCAGGCCCGCTAATTACATCTCCCTTTGATTTACCCCCTCATTCAAGGGGGTTTTTTTATGGCAATATGCTTATTGATGGAGCAGGGGAGGAGATGATGAACGCAGAATTACTGTGGACGATCGCGCTATTGCTGGCAGCGGTAGTGCTATTTGCATCCGGTAAAGTGCGTATGGAGGCCGTTGCGCTGGGGGCAATTATCGCCTTTGTGCTTAGCGGTACATTAACACCGGCCGAAGCGTTCTCTGGTTTCAGCGATCCTAACGTCATACTCATTGCAGCGCTATTTGTTATTGGCGATGGCCTGGTGCGCACCGGGGTGGCGACGCGGCTGGGCGCCTGGCTGGTGCGAGCGGCGGGCAGCAGCGAAACCCGTATGCTTATCTTATTAATGCTAACCGTTGCCTGCCTCGGAGCGTTTATGAGCTCCACCGGCGTCGTGGCCATTTTTAACCCGTGGTGCTTAGCGTATCCAGTCGCATGAAAATACCTCCGTCAAAATTAATGATGCCACTCAGTTTTGCAGGTCTGATTAGCGGCATGATGACGCTGGTCGCTACGCCGCCCAATCTTGTTATCAATAGCGAGCTTTTGCGCGAAGGGCTGCCAGGATTTCATTTTTTCAGCGTTACTCCTCTTGGGCTGGTGGTACTGGCGGCTGGCATCGGCTATATGCTGCTGGCACGCCTGGCGTTTGCCGGACCTGAAACGGATAGCGGGAAAGAGGGCTGGCGTCGCAGCTCGTTTCGCGATTTGATTAAAACATATCATTTAACGGGACGGGCGCGGCGCCTGGCGGTGCGCGTCGGTTCTCCGCTGATTGGCCAGCGGCTGGACGATGTTAAATTAAGAACGCGCTACGGGGCCAACGTGATTGGTATCGAACGCTGGCGGCATTTCAGGCGAGTCATTATGAATGTTTCCGGCGATACGCAATTGCTGGCGCGCGATGTACTGCTGATTGATATGTCCGCTTCCGAAGTCGATTTGCGGGAATTTTGTCATGAGCAACAGCTTGAACCTCGCATACTAAGAGGCGAGTATTTTTCTGAGCATGCGCTTGACGTTGGTATGGCAGAGGTAATGCTGGCGCCGGAGTCCGCGCTGGCAGGCATGAGCGTGCGCGACGCGGCGTTTCGTCAGCGCTTTGGGCTAAATGTTATCGGGCTTAAGCGCGCAGGGCTGGTGCTGGAAGGCGGTTTGCTGGATGAAATTCTTCAGCCCGGCGATATTTTGCTTATTGCGGCAACGTGGAAGGTGATTCAGCTTTTAGGCAACCGCAGCCGTGATTTTGTTGTGTTGGGTTTACCAGCAGAAGAGCGAGATGCTTCACCGGCACACAGTCAGGCGCCGCATGCTATTTTTTGTCTGGCGCTGATGGTTGCGCTAATGCTCACGGATGAAATCCCGAACCCGATTGCCGCAATGATTGCTTGCTTACTTATGGGGAAATTTCGCTGTATTGACGCGGCCAGCGCGTGGAAAGCGATCCACTGGCCTGGCATTATTGTTATCGTTGGTATGATGCCGTTTGCGCTGGCGCTGCAGAAAACCGGCGGCATAGCATTAATCGTTCAGGGGCTGATGGCGATAGGCGGCGGTGGCGGGCCTTATTTAATGCTGATTTGTCTGTTCGCGCTTAGCGCTATTATCGGCCTGTTTATCTCAAATACGGCGACGGCCGTATTGATGGCTCCTGTTGCGCTGGCCGCCGCCAGAAGCATGGATGTCTCGCCTTATCCTTTTGCGATGATGGTGGCGATGGCGGCTTCTGCGGCATTTATGACACCGGTCTCTTCTCCGGTAAATATGCTGGTGTTAGGCCCGGGAGGATATCGCTTTGGCGATTTTGTTAAACTGGGCGTGCCTTTCACGCTATTGGTTATGCTGATATGCGTACTGTTAATCCCGCTACTATTTCCTTTTTGAACCCCGGGAGCGGGGCATCATCATAGCGGCGTATCCTGGCTTATTTCATCCAGCGACAGATGAAAACTGGGAACAAAGACTTGCATAAAATAGTCCATTTCATCGCTGCGCCGCTCGGCCAGCGTTTTTTCAAGACGGCCTTTAGCCAGGCGGAATTCATTGTTTCCTGCTGAAAGCTCTTCGAGGCATTTTAACCAGGCACAAAGCGTATCGGCCTGCTTAACAATGGCGGTTTCTGCTTCACTGTGGCTTTCTTCGTCAATAAGAGGCGCAAAGATATCTCGCAGAGCTTCCGGCACCATCTCAATCAGTTTTTGCTGGGCGATTTTTTCAATCGCTTTATATTCGTGAGTAATTTGAGGGTTAAAGTACTTCACCGGCGTTGGTAGATCTCCGGTTAATACTTCACTGGCATCGTGATATAAGGCCATCAGCGCGATACGCTCAGGGTTAAGCTGCCCGCCAAAGAGTCGATTTTTTATCGCAGCCAGCGCGTGGGCTACCATGGCAACCTGCAGACTATGTTCCGAGACATTTTCTGTACGCACGTTGCGCATGAGCGGCCAGCGATTAATCAGCTTCAGGCGTGCCAGGTGGGCGAAAAAGTGGCTTTGCATGGCAGTTTTCCAGGTAAGAGAAAAGCAGAGGGCGCCCCTTATGGGCACCCTGAAACTATTATTGGCCAAACGAGCGTAATACCTTAATTATGGCATTACTGATGATAGGTGGTTAAAAACCGCCCAAATTTACTAATCGCTAGCTCTAAATCATCCATGCGCGGTAGCGTGACGATGCGGATATGATCGGGCCACGGCCAGTTGAAGGCGGAGCCTTGCACCAGCAGCACTTTTTCCTGCAGCAAGAAATCCAGCACCATCTTTTGGTCGTCATGAATATTAAACCGCTTTGCATCAATGCGCGGGAACATATAAAGCGCGCCGCGAGGTTTAACGCAGCTTACCCCCGGGATTTCATTAATCAGCTCCCAGGCCCGGTTGCGCTGCTCATATAAGCGACCGCCTGGCATAATAAACTCGCTGATGCTTTGATAACCCCCAAGCGCGGTTTGAATAGCGTGCTGGGCCGGAACATTGGCGCAAAGGCGCATCGAAGCCAGCATCTCCAGCCCCTCAATATAGCTTTTAGCGTGCTTTTTGGGCCCATTCAGCACCATCCATCCCTGCCGAAATCCGGCGACGCGATAAGTTTTGGATAAGCCATTAAAGGTAATGGTTAGTAAATCCGGTGCCAAAGTGGCAATAGAGTGATGCTGGGCACCATCGTAAAGGATTTTGTCATAGATTTCATCGGCGAAAATAAGCAGATTATGTTCACGTGCTATCTCGACGATATCCAGCAGAAGCTCTTTAGAATAAACGGCACCGGTGGGGTTATTAGGATTAATAATAACAATGCCGCGCGTGCGTGGCGTTATCTTCGCGCGGATATCATCGAGGTCCGGGAACCAGTCTGAAGATTCGTCGCACAAATAATGTACGGCGTTGCCCCCGGATAGCGAAACAGCGGCGGTCCACAGCGGATAGTCCGGCGCGGGAACCAGCATTTCGTCGCCGCTATTAAGAAGAGCCTGCATTGATTGCACAATCAATTCGGAAACGCCGTTACCGATATAGATATCTTCGACTGTGACATCCAGCATACCGCGCTGCTGATAGTGTTGCATGATGGCTTTACGAGCGGAATAAAGGCCTTTTGATTCGCTATAGCCCTGTGCGGTGGGAAGGTTACGAATGACATCGACTAAAATTTCATCAGGTGCTTCAAATCCAAATGGCGCAGGATTACCGATGTTAAGTTTGAGTACTTTATTGCCTTCTTCTTCGAGACGTTTTGCCTCTTTCAATACCGGACCGCGAATGTCGTAACAGACGTTATCAAGTTTGCTGGATTTTTCAATGGGGGACATGGAATGACCTTTTCTTGTTGTAACGGCTTCCCACCATGGAAGCGACGCCTTTGCCACTCTACTCTTACGGCGGCCTATTTTGAAGCGCTGACGAGGAGGCAAAAGCGAAAATTTATTTTCAATTTACGTCCTGGCAAAGTCAGGAATCGTAAAAATATTCATTTATTGACAGTATTGATAATTTAATGAATACGATCTGGCACTTTTATTGATGGAAAATTTCATTGTGAGATAGAAAAATCCTAAATAGGTCTATGAACATGCAAATAGAATATGCTTACTCTTAAGTAAAAATTGATGTTTTCATAATGAAATGTTCAGAGAGTGGTCTTTTTCCTATAGGTATCTTGCAGGGAAATCTGACATTCCATTGTTATTCATAAGTGAGTAGATAACGCTGGCGCTTTATTTTCCTGATACCTTGCTAAGTAAAAAAGTCTTATAAAGATTATGTGTTCAGGCTTTAAAAGTGAAATAGATCAGACAAATCGCAATAAGGCTTATAAACCATGCAAATATGCGCTAAAATATCCCAGCTTATGTTTTACCATGGGGTTAGTATCACCCTGCGGGCCAGAGATGGTAACGATTACAGTCGATTATGTTGCTGAATGCGATGCTACAGTAATTGCAATGTTAAATGTTGCTTTACTTTATCAATCACTGGACGCTATTAAGAAAAATCACTGCTGAAGCGATTTAAGCTTAATACGTTGCATTATTTAGTAATGCTGGCACAAAACAGAAAGTACGCATGCTACTCCAAAGGTCAGAATATTCATCTTATAGCGGAAGGGCGGGGAATTAATCCTGCGGATTTATTGCCAGCGGGATAATTACAATGCACATCCGTTTATTTGACGGCTATTATTCACCTCAGGCTAGCTGCAAAAAAAATTCTTTATCTCTTTGATAATATACAGCAATAGAACCAGGGAAGCCCTGTAGGGCAACCTACTAGTGAAAATTATGATAAATGCAAATCGTCCGATACTTAACCTTGACCTCGATCTGCTGAGAACGTTTGTTGCAGTCGCCGATCTGAATACTTTCGCTGCTGCTGCGGTTGCCGTTTGTCGCACGCAGTCTGCGGTCAGTCAGCAAATGCAACGCCTGGAACAATTAATAGGCAAAGAACTGTTCGCTCGCCATGGTCGCAATAAATTGCTTACTGAGCATGGCATTCAGCTATTGGGGTATGCCCGAAAAATTTTACGTTTTAATGATGAGGCCTGTAGTTCGCTAATGTTTAACGATCTACAGGGGACGCTGACGCTAGGCGCCTCAGATGAAACCGCTGACACAATACTTCCTTTTCTCTTAAATCGGATCAGTTCGGCCTATCCCAAATTGGCTCTCGATGTCAGAGTATTACGCAACCCGCGTATACCGGAAATGCTTAATACTCAGGAAGTCGATTTAGTGGTCACTACCTCGCAATTGGCACACGCAGAATGTGTATCTCTGCGCACTTCGCCAACGCTGTGGTATTGCGCTGCGGATTACCAGTTCCAGAAGGCGGAAGCATTGCCTTTGGTGTTGCTTGATGAACCGGGTCCGTACCGTGAAATGATGCTGAGTCATTTAAACGCCGCGGGGCTTGGCTGGCGTATCTCTTATATGGCTTCCACACTGTCTGCTGTTAAAGCCGCTGTGAAAGCTGGTTTAGGGATAACGGCTTGCCCGGTAGAAATGATGGGGCCAGAGCTGCGCGTGTTAGGCGTAAGCGATGGACTCCCTGTGCTACCGGAAACGCATTATCAGCTATGCCGTCATCCTGATATCGAAAATGAGGTAGTAAAAACTATCTTTGAAGCGATGGAGAATGACAATAATCCCTGGCGCTATTACGGTGATTCCGGTGCAACCGAGGCAAGCGGCCTTAATAAAGAGGAAGGATAATCGAGCGGGACTCATCGTCCCCCGCTTTAACCACCCTTGATAAGTAAAGGCACCGCTATAATCTCTTTGGCGGTGCCTTTAGCTTTTATGGTCTTTATACCTTTAAGATACCTGCGTTAACTCCATAATTCTGTAAGATGCGGGGTTACCGTGCGTTGTAAACATTATTTATTGATGTGTTACAAAAGGCGGGGCGTTTGGGTTTGTTTTTTTCATTAATTAACAAAAATGTGTCACAGATCAAAAAAATAGATCGTCAGGGGGGCAGGAATAGTTTTGAATTCCTGCCAGAATGGAAAAGGGTACGCCCCTTTCACACGGTGATGGACTCGATTCACCTAACTCTGATGTCTGACGGCCTGTGGGCATGTTATGAGGCACTAAGTGTTAATGAAATTGAGTCCATGTAAACTAATGTGTTGGTGCTTTTGTTAAAGTTGACAAAGGTTATTGAAAGGAGTAAAAAGCCCCATCGTTCGGCTGTCTTAGCGCTTTCTGACAGTTTTTGTGCGGTTTTTTGTTCCTCCCCGTGAATCTGTGGTGTTTATCTGCTGGTGAACAAGGCAGAAGTTTTGGCACCACCACAAGAGTTAAGCAATGAGTATGTCAACATCCACTGAAGTCATCGCTCACCACTGGGCGTTTGCTATCTTTCTTATTGTTGCCATTGGCTTATGTTGCCTGATGCTTGCCGGCGCCTGGTTTTTAGGGGCTCGCGGGCGTGGAAGGCATAAAAATACGCCTTTTGAGTCAGGTATCGAATCCGTGGGCACTGCGCGCCTGCGTCTTTCAGCCAAGTTCTATTTGGTGGCGATGTTCTTCGTCATTTTTGACGTTGAAGCGCTGTATCTGTACGCGTGGTCAACCTCCATACGCGAAAGCGGGTGGGTAGGGTTCGCCGAGGCCGCGATCTTTATTTTTGTACTACTGGCCGGTCTGGTTTATCTGGTACGCATTGGCGCTCTGGACTGGACGCCTGCGCGCTCACGTCGTGAGCATATGAATCCGGAAACCGATCCGCGAACTACTCCCCGTCAACGCTAACCGCGAGGCAATAAGATGGACTATACGCTCACCCGCATAGATCCCAACGGTGAGAATGACCGTTACCCCTTACAGAAACAGGAGATTGTCACCGATCCCCTGGAGCAGCATGTGCACCGTAGCGTTTATATGGGCAAGCTTGAGCACGCTCTGCACGATATGGTTAACTGGGGGCGTAAAAACTCTCTTTGGCCGTATAACTTCGGTCTCTCCTGCTGCTATGTCGAAATGGTTACCTCCTTTACCGCGGTACACGATGTCGCGCGCTTTGGCGCCGAGGTATTACGCGCTTCGCCGCGTCAGGCGGATTTTATGGTGGTTGCTGGAACCTGTTTTACCAAAATGGCTCCGGTTATTCAGCGCCTGTACGACCAAATGCTGGAACCTAAATGGGTCATTTCAATGGGCGCCTGCGCTAACTCCGGCGGCATGTACGATATTTATTCTGTTGTGCAGGGCGTTGATAAATTCCTGCCGGTAGACGTTTATATTCCAGGCTGCCCGCCGCGTCCTGAGGCTTATATGCAGGCGCTGATGCTGTTACAGGAATCTATCGGTAAAGAACGCCGTCCGCTCTCATGGGTCGTTGGCGATCAGGGCGTTTACCGCGCCAATATGCAATCAGAACGCGAACGTAAACGCGGCGAACGTATCGCCGTTAAAAATCTGCGTACACCAGACGAAATTTAATTGGCGGCTAGCATCGTGGAATTCTCCCCCGCATTTTAATAATTAATAGCGCGGGGTTATGAACGTTAGCCTGCACAGAACCATTTGCAATGGTGAACAATATGACCGATTTAACTGCGCAAGACGCTACTCTGCCGGCATGGCAAACTCGCGATCATCTCGACGATCCGGTTATTGGCGAACTGCGTAACCGTTTTGGGCCGGACGCTTTTACCGTTCAGGCGACCCGCACCGGGGTTCCGGTCGTTTGGGTGAAAAGAGAACAGTTGCTGGAGGTAGGGGAGTTTTTGAGAAAACTGCCCAAACCTTATTCCATGCTGTTTGATTTACACGGAATGGATGAAAGATTACGTACTCACCGCGAAGGGCTACCCGCCGCGGATTTTTCCGTTTTCTATCATCTGATTTCCGTTGAGCGTAACCGCGATATTATGCTGAAGGTTGCTCTATCCGAACAGGATTTAAATGTCGCAACCTTTACCAAATTATTTCCTAACGCCAATTGGTACGAGCGTGAAACCTGGGAAATGTTTGGCATTACGTTTACTGGTCACCCGCATTTGACGCGCATTTTGATGCCGCCGACCTGGGAAGGACATCCACTGCGAAAAGATTATCCGGCGCGCGCTACTGAGTTCGATCCCTTTACGCTAACCAAGCAGAAAGAAGATCTGGAAATGGAAGCGCTAACCTTCAAACCTGAAGAGTGGGGTATGCAGCGCGGTACCGAGAATGAGGACTTCATGTTCCTGAACCTCGGACCTAACCACCCCTCCGCGCACGGGGCATTTCGCATTATTCTTCAGCTTGACGGTGAAGAGATTGTCGACTGTGTACCTGATATCGGGTATCACCACCGCGGCGCTGAAAAAATGGGCGAACGCCAGTCCTGGCACAGCTACATTCCCTATACTGACCGCATCGAGTATCTGGGCGGCTGCGTTAATGAAATGCCTTATGTACTCGCAGTCGAGAAGCTGGCGGGCATTACGGTGCCCGATCGCGTTAATGTGATTCGCGTTATGCTCTCCGAGCTATTCCGCATTAACAGCCATTTGCTGTACATATCAACGTTCATTCAGGACGTTGGGGCGATGACGCCGGTATTCTTCGCATTTACCGATCGCCAAAAAGTGTATGACGTGGTGGAAGCGATTACCGGTTTCCGTATGCACCCGGCGTGGTTCCGCATTGGCGGCGTGGCGCACGATTTACCGCGCGGCTGGGATCGCCTGCTGCGCGACTTCCTTGACTGGATGCCGAAGCGCCTTGCCGAATATGAAAAAGCCGCGCTGCGCAATACTATCCTGAAAGGGCGCTCTCAGGGCGTTGCCGCGTATGGCGCAAAAGAAGCCCTGGAATGGGGAGCAACCGGGGCCGCGCTGCGTGCGACCGGTATTGATTTCGATGTTCGTAAAGCGCGTCCTTACTCCGGTTATGAGAACTTTGATTTTGAAGTTCCGGTCGGAGGGGGCGTTAGCGACTGCTATACCCGCCTGATGCTGAAAGTGGAAGAGCTGCGCCAAAGCCTGCGTATTCTTGAGCAGTGCTTGAAAAATATGCCGGAAGGCCCGTTTAAAGCCGATCATCCACTGACGACGCCGCCGCCGAAAGAGCGCACGCTACAGCATATTGAAACCCTGATTACTCACTTCCTGCAGGTTTCATGGGGGCCAGTCATGCCTGCCAATGAATCTTTCCAGATGGTTGAGGCAACTAAGGGTATTAACAGTTACTACCTGACCAGCGATGGCAGCACCATGAGCTACCGCACGCGTATTCGTACGCCGAGCTATGCGCATCTCCAGCAGATCCCGGCGGTCATTCGCGGTAGCCTGGTATCGGATCTCATCGTTTATCTGGGTAGTATCGATTTTGTTATGTCTGATGTGGATCGCTAACTATGCACGAGAATCAACAACCACAAACTGAGGCTTTTGAGCTGAGTGCGGCAGAGCGTGAAGCGATTGAGCACGAAAAACATCACTACGAGGATCCGCGCGCGGCCTCAATTGAAGCGCTGAAAATTGTTCAGAAGCAGCGTGGATGGGTGCCGGATGGGGCGATACACGCTATTGCCGACGTGCTGGGTATTCCCGCCAGCGATGTGGAAGGCGTTGCGACGTTCTATAGCCAAATTTTCCGCCAGCCGGTAGGGCGCCACGTTATTCGCTATTGCGATAGCGTAGTGTGTCATATTACCGGCTATCAGGGGATTCAGTCAGCGATTGAAAGTCACCTGAAAATTAAACCGGGACAAACGACGTTTGATGGCCGCTTTACCCTGCTGCCCACCTGCTGTTTAGGCAATTGCGACAAGGGGCCAACAATGATGATTGATGAAGATACGCATTGTCATCTTACCCCTGACGGCATCCCTGAACTTCTGGAGCAGTATAAATGAAGACCATTATTCGTACTGCCGAGACCCATCCGCTGACCTGGCGCCTGCGCGACGACGAGCAGCCTGTCTGGCTGGATGAATATCGCAGTAAAAACGGCTACGACGGCGCACAGAAAGCGCTGGGCGGTATGGCGCCGGATGAAATAGTGGCGCTGGTAAAAGATTCAGGCCTCAAGGGCCGCGGCGGCGCAGGATTTTCAACCGGTTTGAAATGGAGCCTGATGCCGAAAGACGAATCCATGAATATTCGCTACTTGCTGTGCAATGCGGATGAAATGGAGCCTGGCACCTATAAAGATCGCCTGTTGATGGAACAACAGCCGCATTTGCTAATTGAGGGCATGCTGATCGCGGCATTTGCTTTGAAGGCATATCGTGGTTACATCTTCCTGCGCGGTGAATACGTTGAAGCCGCTGCTAACCTGCGTCGCGCGATCGATGAGGCAACTCAAGCCGGGCTGCTGGGTAAAAACATTCTTGGCACCGGTTTTGATTTCGAGCTGTTCGTGCATACCGGCGCCGGGCGCTATATCTGCGGTGAAGAAACCGCATTGATTAACTCGCTGGAAGGGCGCCGCGCGAACCCGCGCTCTAAACCGCCATTCCCGGCCACCTCCGGCGCGTGGGGCAAACCCACCTGCGTGAACAACGTAGAAACGCTGTGCAACGTGCCCGCTATCCTGGCCAACGGCCTTGACTGGTACAAGGGATTATCCAACAGCGAAGACTGCGGTACTAAGCTAATGGGTTTCTCTGGCCGCGTGAAAAATCCGGGGCTATGGGAACTTCCGTTCGGTATTACCGCACGTGAAATTCTGGAAGACTATGCCGGCGGTATGCGCGATGGCCTGAAATTTAAGGCCTGGCAACCCGGGGGCGCAGGGACTGATTTTCTGACCGAAGCGCACCTCGATTTACCTATGGAATTCGGCAGCATCGGCAAAGCGGGCAGCCGTCTCGGTACGGCGCTGGCGATGGCGGTTGACCATGAAATTAATATGGTCTCGCTGGTGCGTAATCTGGAAGAATTTTTTGCGCGCGAATCTTGCGGCTGGTGTACGCCATGCCGCGATGGTCTGCCGTGGAGCGTGAAGATTCTGCGCGCTCTGGAGCGCGGTGAAGGGCAGCCTGGCGATATTGAAACGCTGGAGCAGCTTTGCCGCTTCCTCGGGCCGGGGAAAACGTTCTGCGCCCACGCGCCTGGCGCGGTGGAGCCGCTGCAAAGCGCAATTAAATACTTCCGCGATGAATTTGAAGCGGGTATTAAACAGGATTTCAATAACCTGCATACCATCGGTGGTATTCAGCCTAATTTGTTGAAATCGCGCTGGTAAATATTTTATCCCGTTCAGCGCGGTGTATTTTTCTGAACGGGAAGTGAAATTTTAAAATTAACGCCTGATAGATAACCTGATCATGCGGACTGAAACAGGATAGTTAGCGAGAGCGCAACCCGGGATTATATCCTGCAATGCGCGCAGAGCGGACACTGCACTCATTCTGTATCAGAACTAATAATTACGGTTATCGGGCTAACTGGAAGCATGCTGACTATGGCTACGATTCATGTAGACGGCAAAGAATATGAGGTAAACGGAGCAGACAACCTTCTGGAAGCGTGTCTCTCTCTGGGCCTTGATATTCCTTATTTTTGCTGGCACCCGGCGCTGGGCAGCGTTGGCGCCTGCCGCCAGTGTGCGGTGAAGCAATATCAGAACGCGGAAGATACGCGCGGCCGCCTGGTCATGTCGTGTATGACGCCGGCATCGGACGGAACCTTCATTTCGATTGATGATGAAGAGGCAAAACAGTTCCGTGAAAGCGTTGTGGAATGGTTAATGACTAACCACCCGCATGACTGTCCGGTATGCGAAGAGGGCGGTAACTGCCACCTGCAGGACATGACGGTAATGACGGGGCATCGTACCCGCCGCTATCGCTTTACTAAGCGCACCCACCGCAATCAGGATCTGGGACCGTTTATCTCCCACGAAATGAACCGCTGTATCGCATGCTATCGCTGCGTCCGCTATTACAAAGATTACGCCGACGGTACGGATTTGGGCGTATACGGCGCGCATGACAACGTGTATTTCGGGCGCCCGCAAGACGGTACGCTGGAAAGCGAATTCTCCGGGAACCTGGTGGAAATTTGCCCTACCGGCGTATTTACGGATAAGACGCACTCTGAGCGCTACAACCGTAAATGGGATATGCAGTTCGCGCCCAGCATCTGCCAGCAGTGCTCGGTGGGCTGTAACATCAGCCCGGGGGAACGCTATGGCGAACTTCGTCGCATTGAAAATCGCTACAATGGTACGGTTAACCACTACTTCCTGTGCGATCGCGGGCGTTTTGGCTACGGCTATGTCAACCTGAAAGACAGACCTCGCCAGCCGGTACAGCGTCGCGGCGACGACACCATTGTGCTCAACGCTGAGCAGGCGATGCAGGGCGCAGCGGATATTTTGCGTCAGTCTAAAAAGACCATCGGCATTGGCTCACCGCGCGCCAGCATTGAAAGCAACTTTGCGCTTCGTGAATTAGTCGGCGCAGAGAACTTCTATACCGGCGTTGCCGCCAGCGAACAGGCGCGCATTCAGTTGATGCTGCAGGTACTGCGCGACAGCGGCGTGCATACGCCCGCGCTGCGCGATATCGAATCTTACGATGCGGTACTCGTGCTGGGCGAAGATATCACCCAAACCGGCGCGCGCGTGGCTCTTGCCGTGCGTCAGGCGGTGAAGGGGAAAGCGCGTGAGATGGCGGAGGCGCAAAAAGTTGCCGACTGGCAGATTGCCGCCATCATGAATATTGGCCAGCGAGCAAAGTATCCGCTTTTCGTCACAAACGTTGATGATACGCGACTGGATGACGTTGCTGCATGGACGTATCGCGCGCCGGTAGACGATCAGGCGCGGCTTGGATTCGCTATCGCCCACGCGCTGGATAATAGTGCACCGGCGGTTGAAGGACTTTCCGATGAGCTGCAAACGAAAGTCGATATCATTGTGCAGGCGTTAGCCGGGGCGAAAAAACCGCTGGTGATTTCTGGCACTAATGCAGGAAGTGACGCGGTTATTCAGGCTGCGGCGAACGTCGCGAAAGCGCTAAAAGGTCGCGGCGCTGACGCTGGCATAACGCTAGTGGCGCGTGCGGTCAATAGCCTTGGGTTGGGCATGATTGGCGGCGGTTCGCTGGATGAAGCGCTTGAAGAACTTGAAAGCGGACGCGCGGATGCGGTGGTCGTTCTGGAAAACGATCTGCACCGTCACGCCAGCGCTTCACGCGTAAAAGCCGCTCTGGCGAAAGCGCCTCTGGTGATGGTCGTCGACCATCAGCGCACGGCGATTATGGACAACGCGCATCTGGTGCTCTCTGCGGCAAGCTTCGCTGAAAGCGATGGTACGGTGGTAAACAATGAAGGACGCGCCCAGCGCTTCTTCCAGGTCTACGATCCCGCCTATTACGACAGCCATACCGTGATGCTGGAAAGCTGGCGCTGGCTGCATGCGCTGCATGCGACCATTGAAAACCGGAGTATTGACTGGACTCAGCTCGATCACGTTATCGACGCCTGTATCGCGAAACTGCCGCAGCTTGCCGGTATTAAAGCCGCTGCACCCGACGCAAGTTTCCGCGTGCGCGGACAAAAACTGGCGCGTGAACCGCATCGCTATAGCGGACGTACCGCCATGCGCGCGAATATTAGCGTTCATGAGCCGCGTCAGCCGCAGGATAAAGACACCATGTTCGCCTTCTCGATGGAAGGGAATAACCAGCCTGACGCACCGCGTTCGCAGATCCCCTTTGCCTGGTCTCCGGGTTGGAACTCCCCGCAGGCGTGGAATAAATTCCAGGCTGAAGTGGGTGGGCCTCTACGCCACGGAGATCCGGGCGTTCGTCTGATTGAAGCCGGAACAGGCTCGCTGGGCTATTTTGCGCAGGTGCCGGAAAGCTTCCGAGCTCAGGAAGGTGAATGGCGAGTTGCGCCGTATTACCATCTGTTTGGCAGCGATGAGCTATCTCAGCGTGCGCCGGTGTTCCAGTCTCGTATGCCGCAGCCGTATATTTGCCTGAACTCGAGCGATGCCGCGAAGCTGGGCGTAAGTTCAGGAACGCTACTTTCGTTTACCTGTGAAGGTCAAACGCTCACGCTGCCGCTGCGACTTTCCGAGGGGCTTACCGCCGGTCAGGTTGGCCTGCCGATGGGGCTGCCAGGGATTGCGCCGGTATTGGCTGGTGCGCAACTTGAAAATCTAAGGGAGGCCGCGCAATGAGCTGGTTAACGCCGGATTTAATTGACATCCTGTTAAGCATTTTGAAAGCGGTCATCATCCTGCTGGTGGTTGTCACCTGTGGGGCGTTCATGAGTTTTGGTGAACGCCGCCTGCTAGGGCTGTTTCAAAACCGCTATGGACCTAATCGCGTAGGGTGGGGCGGTTCGCTCCAGCTTATGGCGGATATGATCAAAATGTTCTTTAAAGAGGACTGGATCCCGCCGTTTACCGATCGCGTCATTTTCACCCTGGCGCCGATGATAGCCTTTACTTCTTTGTTACTGGCTTTTGCTATCGTGCCGGTGAGCCCGACCTGGGTTGTTGCCGACCTGAATATTGGGATTCTGTTTTTCCTGATGCTGGCGGGGCTTGCCGTTTACGCCGTGCTGTTTGCGGGCTGGTCCAGTAATAACAAATACTCGCTGCTGGGCGCGATGCGCGCATCCGCTCAGACGCTGAGCTATGAAGTGTTTCTGGGGCTTTCGCTGATGGGCGTTGTCGCACAGGCCGGCTCATTCAATATGAGCGATATCGTCAATAATCAGGCGCATTTATGGAACGTGATACCGCAATTCTTTGGCTTTGTCACCTTTGCCATTGCCGGCGTCGCCGTATGTCACCGTCACCCGTTTGACCAGCCGGAGGCCGAGCAGGAACTGGCCGATGGTTACCACATTGAATATTCCGGGATGAAATTCGGCCTGTTCTTCGTGGGGGAATATATCGGTATCGTGACTATCTCAGCGCTTATCGTAACCCTGTTCTTTGGGGGATGGAACGGCCCGCTGCTGCCGCCGTTTATCTGGTTTGCGTTGAAGACGGCGTTCTTCATGATGATGTTTATTTTGATTCGTGCATCGCTGCCGCGTCCGCGCTATGACCAGGTTATGTCTTTCGGCTGGAAGATTTGCCTGCCGCTGACGCTGGCTAACCTGCTGGTGACTGCTGCGGTCATTCTCTGGCAGATGCCATAAGGGGTGAGAAAACCATGACGTTAAAAGAATTAGTGGTTGGTTTCGGCACCCAACTACGCAGTATTTGGATGATTGGACTGCACGCGTTCGCAAAACGCGAAACGCTGATGTATCCGGAAGAGCCGGTTTATCTGCCGCCGCGCTATCGTGGCCGCATTGTGCTGACGCGCGATCCGGACGGTGAAGAGCGCTGCGTGGCGTGTAACCTGTGTGCCGTAGCCTGTCCGGTCGGCTGTATTTCGCTGCAAAAAGCGGAAACTAAAGACGGCCGCTGGTATCCGGAGTTCTTCCGCATTAACTTTTCCCGCTGTATTTTTTGCGGGCTGTGCGAGGAAGCATGTCCGACGACGGCTATCCAGCTTACGCCTGATTTTGATCTGGGTGAATTTAAGCGCCAGGATTTGGTGTATGAAAAAGAAGACCTGCTAATCTCCGGCCCGGGTAAATATCCGGAATATAACTTTTACCGTATGGCGGGTATGGCTATCGATGGCAAAGATAAAGGCGAGGCCGAAAACGAGGCTAAACCTATCGATGTCAAAGGCCTGTTACCTTAAGGAGTCGGGAATGGAATTCGCTTTTTATATTTGCGCCCTTGTGGCCATCCTGACCACCTTACGGGTGATCACGCACACGAATCCGGTACATGCGCTGCTGTATCTGATTATTTCGCTGTTGGCGATATCCGGCGTCTTTTTCTCGCTGGGTGCATACTTTGCCGGCGCGCTGGAAATTATCGTTTATGCTGGCGCAATTATGGTGCTGTTCGTGTTTGTGGTGATGATGCTGAATCTGGGGCACACCGTCGAAGAACAGGAAAAAGCGTGGCTTAAGCCGCAGCTTTGGGTAGGGCCTGGCGTGCTATCCGCTGTTCTGCTGGCCGTGATGGTGTATGCGATCGCTGGTTTAAACGACCAGGGAATTGACGGCAACACGATCGGCGCTAAACAGGTTGGTATCACGCTGTTTGGGCCTTATGTTCTGGCCGTTGAGCTGGCGTCAATGCTGCTGCTGGCCGGGCTGGTCGTTGCCTTCCACATTGGTCGTGAAGACCGGGTAGGGGAAGTCTTAAGCAACCGGGCCAGCGATAGCGCGAAGAGAAAAACGGAGGAGCACGCATGATCCCTCTTCAACATGGACTCATCCTCGCTGCGGTGCTGTTTGTGCTCGGACTTACCGGCCTGGTTATCCGTCGCAACCTGCTTTTTATGCTAATTAGCCTGGAAATTATGATTAATTCTGCGGCGCTGGCGTTTGTGGTGGCGGGAAGTTATTGGGGGCAGACGGACGGGCAGGTCATGTATATCCTGGCTATTAGCCTTGCCGCTGCGGAGGCCAGTATCGGTCTGGCGCTGCTGCTGCAGCTCCATCGTCGTCGCCAGAATCTGAATATCGATTCAGTAAGTGAGATGCGCGGATGAATCTGCTTTGGTTAACTATTTTATTGCCGCTGATTGGCTATCTGCTGCTCGCGTTTTCCCGTGGGCGCTGGTCGGAAAATCTGTCTGCTACCGTGGGCATTGGCTCAGTGGGGCTGGCGGCATTGGTTGCCGCCTGGGCGGGCGTTGACTTCTTTAACCACGGCCAACAGGCGTTTACGCTACCCCTGTGGACCTGGATGTCGGTCGGGAATTTCAATATTGGGTTTAACCTGGTGTTGGACGGTCTGTCTCTGACTATGCTGTGCGTAGTAACCGGGGTCGGCTTCCTTATCCATATGTTCGCCTCCTGGTACATGCGCGGTGAGGAAGGCTATTCGCGCTTTTTCGCCTATACCAACCTGTTTATCGCCAGCATGGTGATTTTGGTACTGGCGGATAACCTGCTGATGATGTATCTCGGCTGGGAAGGGGTAGGGCTGTGTTCTTACCTGCTGATTGGTTTTTATTATACCGATCCGAAGAATAACGCCGCGGCGATGAAGGCTTTCGTTGTGACCCGCGTAGGGGACGTTTTTCTCGCGTTCGCGCTGTTTATTCTTTACAACGAACTGGGTACGCTGAATTTCCGTGAAATGGTTGAACTGGCGCCGCAGCATTTCGCCAACGGCAGCACCATGCTGCAATGGGCGACGCTGATGCTGCTGGGCGGTGCGGTAGGTAAGTCTGCCCAGTTGCCTCTGCAAACCTGGCTTGCGGACGCGATGGCTGGCCCAACTCCGGTGTCTGCGCTTATCCACGCGGCAACGATGGTTACCGCAGGCGTTTATTTAATTGCCCGCACGCACGGCCTGTTCCTGATGACGCCGGAGGTGCTGCATCTGGTAGGGATCGTGGGGGCCGTTACGCTGGTGATGGCGGGTTTTGCCGCGCTGGTGCAGACCGACATTAAACGCGTGCTGGCCTACTCGACCATGAGCCAGATAGGCTATATGTTCCTTGCCCTGGGCGTTCAGGCCTGGGATGCGGCTATCTTCCATTTAATGACGCACGCGTTCTTTAAAGCGCTGCTGTTCTTAGGTTCCGGCTCGGTAATCCTGGCCTGCCACCATGAGCAGAATATCTTTAAGATGGGCGGGCTGCGTAAGTCGATTCCCTTGGTGTACGCCTGTTTCCTGGTGGGGGGCGCCGCGCTGTCCGCGCTGCCTCTGCTGACTGCGGGCTTCTTCAGTAAAGATGAAATCCTTGCTGGGGCTATGGCAAACGGACATATCAACCTGATGGTTGCAGGGCTGGTCGGTGCGTTTATGACCTCGCTGTATACATTCCGTATGATTTTCATTGTGTTCCACGGCGAAGAGAAAATTAAAGCTCACGCAGGTAAAGGGATCACTCATCATCTGCCGCTGCTGATTTTGCTGGTGCTGTCGACCTTTATCGGGGCGCTGATTGTGCCGCCGCTGCAGGGCGTATTGCCTGCGACCACAGAATTGGCACACGGCCAGGTGATGACGCTTGAAATCGCCTCCGGCGTTATCGCCGTAGCGGGGATTTTGCTGGCAGCCTGCCTGTGGCTTGGCAAACGTCGGCTGGTGAATGCCGTGGCGAACAGCGCGCCGGGTCGTTTCCTGAGCACCTGGTGGTTCCATGCATGGGGCTTTGACTGGCTGTACGACAAAGTCTTTATTAAGCCGTTCCTGGGTATTGCCTGGCTGCTGAAGTCAGATCCATTGAATCAGTTGATGAACTTACCGGCGCTGCTCTCGCGTACCGCGGGGCGCGGATTGCTGCTAAGTGAAAACGGCTATGTACGCTGGTATGTAGCATCCATGAGTATCGGCGCCGTTGTTGTGCTGGCGCTGCTCATGATATTGCGCTGAGTTGTGAAAGAATCAGAGTGAATTTTCTTTGGTGAGAATTCGTTGAAAATCAGGTCCTGAAACCGGGCGTCATCGGCGGCGTCAGAAAAGACGCTGCCAGACTTTACGCCGTCGTCATGAATATACGGCGCGTACAGGCGGAAGATACCGGGGCGCCCGGGCAGGACTTTAATAAGGAATAGAGATTGCCATGTTATTACCCTGGCTGATATTGATTCCCTTCATTGGCGGCTTTCTGTGCTGGCAAACGGAGCGCTTCGGCGTCCGCGTGCCGCGTTGGATAGCGCTGATTACAATGGGGTTGACGCTGGCGCTGTCGCTACAGCTTTGGCTGCAAGGCGGCTACTCTTTGACGCAATCCAGCGGATTACCGCAGTGGCAGTCAGAATTCCTGATGCCGTGGATCCCGCGTTTCGGCATTAATATTCATCTGGCGCTGGACGGATTATCGCTGCTAATGGTAGTGCTGACCGCGCTGCTAGGCGTGCTGGCGGTACTGTGCTCCTGGCGTGAAATCGAGAAATATCAGGGCTTCTTCCACCTGAATCTGATGTGGATTTTGGGCGGTGTTATCGGTGTGTTCCTTGCAATCGATATGTTCCTGTTCTTCTTCTTCTGGGAAATGATGCTGGTGCCGATGTACTTCCTGATAGCGCTCTGGGGACACAAAGCCTCGGATGGACAAACGCGTATCACGGCGGCGACCAAATTCTTTATCTATACCCAGGCGAGCGGTCTGGTGATGCTGATTGCGATTTTGGCGCTGGCGTTTGTGCACTATAACGCGACCGGCGTCTGGACCTTCAGCTATGAGCAATTGCTGCACACGCCGATGTCCCATAACGTGGAATATCTGCTGATGCTGGGCTTTTTCCTCGCGTTTGCGGTCAAGATGCCGGTGGTGCCGCTGCACGGCTGGCTGCCGGACGCGCACTCGCAGGCGCCTACCGCAGGTTCTGTCGACCTGGCGGGCATTTTGCTGAAAACGGCGGCTTATGGCCTGCTGCGCTTCTCGCTGCCTCTGTTCCCTAACGCGTCAGCCGAGTTTGCGCCGATTGCGATGTGGCTCGGGATTATCGGTATTTTCTACGGCGCGTGGATGGCGTTTTCACAGACGGATATCAAGCGTCTTATCGCTTATACCTCCGTTTCCCATATGGGCTTTGTGATGATTGCGATTTATTCCGGCAATCAGCTTGCCTACCAGGGTGCGGTGATTCAGATGATCGCGCACGGCCTCTCTGCGGCGGGTCTGTTTATTCTTTGCGGTCAGCTCTACGAGCGCCTGCACACTCGCGATATGCGTCAAATGGGTGGGCTGTGGAACAAAATCAAATGGCTGCCCGCGCTGTCTATGTTCTTCGCCGTTGCAACGCTTGGGATGCCGGGAACCGGTAACTTCGTCGGCGAGTTTATGATTCTGTTCGGCAGTTACTCAGTGGTGCCAACAATTGTAGTGATCGCTACCTTTGGCTTGGTTTTCGCATCGGTTTACTCCCTGGCGATGCTGCACCGCGCCTACTTCGGCCAACCGAAGAGTGACATTGTGAAGCAAACGCTGCCGGGAATGTCGCTGCGGGAGCTGTTTATTATTCTATTGCTGGTGGTATTGCTGGTGCTGCTCGGGATCTTCCCGCAGCCGATTCTGGATACCTCGCACGCTGCAATGAGCAATATTCAGCAGTGGTTTACCAGTTCAATTTCAACTACAAGGCCGTAATTCGCCATGACAATAACTCCACAACAACTGATCGCGCTACTGCCGCTGTTGATCGTCGGATTGACGGTGGTCGTTGTGATGCTCTCCATTGCGTGGCGACGCAACCATTTTCTTAGCGCCACGCTGTCAGTGATTGGGTTAAACGCCGCGCTGGTGTCTCTCTGGTTTGTTGGCCAGAACGGCGCGATAGACGTTACCCCGCTCATGCGCGTGGATGGTTACGCAATGCTTTATACCGGGCTGGTGCTGTTAGCGAGCCTGGCGACCTGCACTTTCGCTTACCCCTGGCTGCAGGGATACACCGACAATAAAGAAGAGTTTTATCTGCTGGTGCTGATTGCTGCGATGGGCGGGATTTTACTGGCCGACGCGAATCATTTGGCTTCGCTGTTCCTCGGTATTGAACTTATCTCGCTGCCGCTGTTTGGGCTGGTGGGCTATGCGTTCCGCCAGAAACGTTCGCTGGAAGCCAGTATTAAATATACGCTGCTTTCCGCCGCGGCCTCTTCTTTCCTGCTGTTTGGTATGGCTCTGGTATACGCTGATACCGGCAATCTGTCCTTTATTGCGCTGGGCAAAGGGCTGGGTGATAACATGCTGCACGAGCCGCTGCTATTAGCAGGGCTGGGAATGATGATTGTAGGGCTTGGATTTAAGCTGTCGCTGGTGCCGTTCCATCTGTGGACGCCGGACGTGTATCAGGGCGCTCCTGCGCCGGTGTCAACCTTCCTGGCAACTGCCAGTAAAATCGCTATTTTTGGCGTAGTGATGCGTTTGTTTCTGTACGCGCCGGTAGGGGATAGCGAGGCGGTGCGCGTAGTGCTGGGGATTATCGCCTTTGCGTCGATAATCTTTGGTAACCTGATGGCACTGAGCCAAAGCAACATTAAGCGTCTGCTGGGGTTCTCTTCTGTATCACACCTTGGTTACCTGCTAGTCGCGCTGATTGCGCTGAAAAGCGGTGAAATGTCGATGGAAACCGTGGGTGTTTACCTGGCCGGTTACCTGTTCAGCAGCCTGGGCGCTTTCGGCGTCGTCAGCCTGATGTCCAGCCCGTATCGCGGCCCGGATGCGGACTCACTGTTTTCTTACCGTGGACTGTTCTGGCACCGGCCCGTGCTGGCTGCGGTGATGACGGTGGTAATGCTCTCGCTGGCAGGTATTCCGATGACGCTGGGCTTTATCGGGAAATTCTATGTGCTGGCGGTAGGCGTTGAGACACATCTGTGGTGGCTGACCGGTGCCGTAGTGGTAGGTTCCGCCATCGGGCTCTATTACTATCTGCGCGTGGCGGTAAGCCTTTATTTGAACGCGCCGCAGCAGATGAATCGCGATGCGCCTGCTAACTGGGCGTACAGCGCTGGCGGTATTGTTGTGCTGATTTCCGCGCTGCTGGTACTGGTGCTGGGCGTATGGCCTCAGCCGCTGATTGACCTGGTGCAATTAGCTCAGCCGTTAATGTAGTGGCGCTGTGCCTTAGATAAGAAACTTAAAAGGAGAAACCCCGGTTTCTCCTTTTTTACGTCAGACTGCTGACTGCTGACTGCTGACTGCTGACTGCTGACTGCTGACTGCTGACTGCTGACTGCTAACTTCATACCTCTGGTCGGGCATAAACGTAAATGAGCTCTAGGCTCACTGGGATCTTTTATCGGTTCCACCTTTGCCCTGATCGCTTCCTTAATTGATTACCTTCATTTCACCAATCAGCGCCGCCACCGGAGTGCAATGGCCGGCGTGTGCGGATAAAATAATGATACCGATTTTTATTGCTACCTTTAAACCAGCCGCCGTTTTGGCACCGCCTTATAGCCCTATACGCATTCCATCATGAGCCTGTAAGGTATTGGGAAAAATCGACCGACATTCTGCCAGCAATCGGGCGGCACCCGCTGCGTCATAGCGAGAGCTAATGTGGGTTGCGATTAACTGGCCCACTGTAGCGTCGCTGGCGAGCTGCGCCGCCTGCACGCTGGTGGAGTGACCGCGCGCGTTGGCCTTAACCATCATTGCTGCCTCAAGGGTGGTTTCATGAACCAGAATATCTGCGCTTTGCGCCAGCCCCAGCGCAGCGGTGCAGGGCGCCGTATCGCCTAAAATGGCCAGTTTTTTACCCGGGCGGGGAGGGCCAAGATAATCGGCGCCGTTAAGGAGCCTGCCGTCATCAAGACGCACGCACTCTTTCTGCTTCAGGCGTTGAAACAGCGGCCCGGGTTTTATGCCTTCCTGTACCAGCCGCCTGGCATCCAGCGTGCCGGCGACATGCTGGTTAATACGCCACCCGTAGCAGGTTAATGGGTGTGCCAGCGCCGCGGCGCTGACGCTATAGCCGCCGTCGTCAAATAGCTCTCCGTCGGAATCCACTTCAATGATGTCCAGCGGGTAATCAGTCCACGAGCCGCTTAACCGGAGCGTTAGCGTAATAAATTCCCGCAGCCCGGGCGGCCCGTAAACCGTCAGCGGTGCGGCAATGCCCGACATAGAGCGCGAACACAATAAACCGGGTAGCCCAAAAAGATGGTCGCCATGCAGGTGTGAGATAAAAATCTTTTCGATTTTTGCGGGGTTAAGCGATGTGGCGAGCATCTGATGCTGAGTGCCTTCACCGCAGTCGAACAGCCAGATAGCGGCGGAGGGAGTGTCCATGAATACCGCCAGTGCAGAGACATTTCTGGCGCGCGTAGGCACCCCTGCCGATGTGCCCAGAAAACAGAGTTCTCGCATGAGCGCGCTCCTGTGAATGGGATGAATTCGAATGAGGTTGCGACAGACGATATGCTTGTCAAACCCCGTTACCTCACTTTATCCTGGTGGCACTATCTGCAAAAGGAACGCTCATGATTCAATGGCAAACTATCCCGGCGTCACGCCTGTCCGCCCGGCAATTGTATGCGCTATTACGTTTACGCTGTGAAGTATTTATCGTCGAGCAAAACTGTGTTTATCAGGATATTGACGGCAGGGATCTTGACGCTGAAACGCTGCACGTTCTCGGCTGGGGTGGGGATGAATTAGTCTCCTGCGCGCGCATAATGCCGCAAAGCCAGCGCGTAGTCATCGGGCGCGTGATTGTCGCCGTTACGCAGCGCGGTGCCGGCGTGGGGCAGCAGCTTATGGCGCGGGCGCTGGCGGAATGTGGGGCACGCTGGCCGGGGCGGCCGGTTTATCTTAGCGCGCAGGCCCATTTGCAAAACTTCTATCAGCGGCTGGGATTTCAGCCGGTTACAGAGGTTTATGACGAAGACGGTATTGCGCATCTTGGGATGCAAATCGAGGGCGGCCAGGCAAATTTTGCGCAGGTTGACTATAGTCAGTGAAGACATCGACCCAAATGGAGAATGTGATATGAGTTATAACCCGGATGAAAGTCGCTATACGTTGGATGACGATTTAACGCTGCTCAGCGATACACTGAATGAGGTCCTGCGATCGTCGGGCGATCCGGCGGATGAGAAATACATTGAGCTAAAAACGCGGGCCGAACAGGCATTGCACGATGTGAAAAAACGCGTAAGCAACGCCTCTGACAGCTACTACTATCGTACTAAGCAGGCTGTCTATCGCGCTGATGATTATGTGCGTGAAAAACCCTGGCAGGGCGTTGGAATAGGTGCCGCCGCGGGGCTGGTATTGGGCCTGCTGTTATCGCGCCGCTAAACAAAAACGCCTCATATTTGGGGCGTTGTGCTGTTACCCCGTGAGCGGGTTTTTTTTTTGCCCCGCAGACCACGTATACTGCGTGGCTTTGCGGGGGAAGTGTAAATATGGCGGATTCTCTGATTGATGGTCTGGCAGCGTTGCGACGGTTATTGCGTGAAGCTCCCCCCTTGCAGTCGGGGCTAACGCAATTACACATAACGCTACCCGTCCGGCATGACCACACTATACTCCCCTGGCTCGCCTCGCAGCAGATTTGGCCGCAGTTTTACTGGCAACAGCGCGACGCTCGCGATGAAATTATGGCCCTTGGTGCCTGTCAGACTTTCGGCTCAATGGCACAGGCAACGCGGTTTCAGCGGCACTATCCTCAGGCGGTCATCTGCGGCCTGAATGCGTTTGATGCTGCGTCCGGGCAGCTTTTTTTGCCCCGGTTGCTCTGGCACCGTACCCGGCAAGGTATTTCGCTGACGCTGAATATCCTGGCTTCGCAGCAAAACGCGCCGGGCGCGGATACGCTAGCGTTTCTGGAAAGCTTGCATCACGGTCAACCCCTGCGAAAGTTTAACGCTCACATTCGCGCTGAAACCCAGCTCCCTGAGCGCCCGGACTGGACGTCGCTTATCCAGCGCGCCACTGAGGCCATTGGTCGCGGTGAGATGGCGAAAGTGGTGCTCGCTCGCGCCAGCGATATTCTGTGTGAAGATGCGCCGCTTCCGACGGCGCTGCTGGAGGCCAGCCGACGCGTTAACGCGGGCTGCTATCATTTCCTTATGGCGTTTGATGCGCACTCTGCGTTTCTGGGGTCTTCGCCTGAATGTTTATGGCGGCGGGAAGGGCGCGCGCTCTACACGGAGGCGCTGGCAGGAACGGTCGCCGCAGGCGTAAACGATGAGGAAGCGCGCCGATTCGGTGACTGGCTGCTGCAGGATGAAAAAAACCGGCGTGAGAATCATCTGGTGGTGGAGGATATTTGCCAGCGCCTGCAGGGTGAGGCAGACGCTATTCGCGTTGCGGCGCCTGAAATCCTTCGCTTACGGAATGTTCAGCATTTACGCTGCGCTATTGAGGCGATATTGCATCAGCCGGATGATTTAATCTGCCAGCGCCGGCTCCAGCCCACGGCGGCGGTCGCCGGCTTGCCGCGCGATACGGCGCGCGCGTTCATCAAACGCTATGAGCCATTTGAACGCGAGTGGTACGCCGGCTCGTGCGGTTGGTTTAGCGCTGAACGCGCGGAATTTTGCGTTAGCCTGCGCTCTGCCAGCGTGTGCGATAATCGGGTGCGATTGTATGCCGGCGCTGGCATTGTCGCCGGCTCGCAGCCGGACCAGGAGTGGCAGGAAATTGATAATAAAGTGGACGGTTTACGTTCGCTTTTCTTCGGCGATGCCGTGTGAGCGCCCTGCATACGATGCATATCAAAAATATTCAGGCGTACAGCCCCTATAATACCGACCAAAATTGATACCGGACAATATTATGTCAACAAGCTCATTTAACCGCCGCTGGGCGACGGTGATTCTGGAAGCGCTGACGCGCCACGGTGTGCGTCATATCTGTATTGCGCCCGGGTCGCGCTCGACGCCGTTGACGCTTGCAGCGGCGGAAAATGACGCTTTTATTTGCCATACGCATTTTGATGAGCGCGGGCTGGGGCACCTGGCGCTCGGACTGGCAAAAGCGGGCGATGCCCCGGTGGCAGTGATCGTCACGTCAGGAACCGCAGCAGCCAACCTCTATCCGGCAATTATCGAGGCGGGGTTAACCGGGGAGCGGCTGGTGATGCTCACCGCCGACCGCCCGCCAGAATTGATCGACTGTGGCGCTAACCAGGCGATTCGCCAACAGGGGCTTTTCGCATCCCATCCATCCCAGACGCTCTCATTACCGCGCCCGGCGCGGGAGATCTCCGCGCGCTGGCTGGTTTCGACGATTGATAGCGCGTTAGGGCAGCTTTCTGCTGGCGCGCTACACATCAATTGCCCGTTCGCTGAGCCGCTCTACGGTGAGATGGATAATGAAGATTTGGGATGGCAGCAGGCATTAGGCGACTGGTGGCAGGGAGAGCGCCCCTGGCTGCAGATGCGCAGTGTCGCAGCAGCGCTAACGGAGCCGGACTGGCCGCTTTGGCGGCAGCGGCGCGGCGTCATCGTCGCCGGGCGCCTTAGCGCGCGCGATGGCGAACGCGTGGCGGCCTGGGCTAAGGCGCTGGGTTGGCCGTTGATAGGTGATGTCTTATCGCAAACCGGCCAGCCTCTATCCTGCGCCGATTTGTGGCTGACGCACCCGGATGCCGTAACGCGGCTCAGCGAGGTGCAAATTGTGGTGCAGTTTGGCGCCAGTTTAACCGGCAAACGGCTGCTGCAGTGGCAGGCTCACTGCCAGCCGCAAGAGTATTGGTTAATCGACGCGCTGCCCGGGCGTCTCGATCCCGCGCAGCACCGGGGGCGTCGCCTCACGGTAAACCCCGATGAATGGCTACAGGCGCACCCTGCAGATAAGGTACCGCGCACGCCCTGGGCACCTGAGCTTTCCGCGCTGTCCTCCCGCGCATACCAATTTGTGGCAAAAGAGTGCGTTAACTCTGGTGAAGCGCAGTTGGCTCATCGCCTGCCTGAACTACTGCCTGAAGCGGGGCAACTGTTTCTCGGGAATAGTCTGGTCGTACGCCTGGTTGATGCGTTTGCCAAAATGCCGCAGGGATATCCGGTTTGGAGTAATCGCGGAGCCAGCGGTATTGATGGGCTTATTTCGACGGCGGCAGGCGTGCAGCGCGCCAGGCCTTGCCCGACGCTGGCCGTCGTTGGCGATCTCTCTGCGCTGTACGATTTGAACAGTCTGGCGCTGCTGCGCCAGGCGCCGGCGGCGTTTGTATTACTGGTGATTAATAATAACGGCGGGCAAATTTTTTCCATGCTGCCTACGCCGGAATCCGCCCGTGAGCGTTTTTATTGTATGCCGCAAAACGTAGAATTTGCGCATGCCGCGCAAATGTTTGGCCTGCACTATAACGCCGCAGAGAGCTGGCCTGAGCTGGAGCGGGCGCTATCGACCGCCTGGCAGCGCCCGGGGGCGAGCGTTGTAGAGCTTAAAGTGGCGCCGACCGCTGGTATTCAAACCCTGCAGCGGCTGCTGGAAAAGGTGAGCCTGCTGTGATACTGCATGTAGAGACAGCGCCGGGTCGCTTTCCGGGGCGCCCCTGTCTGGTATGGCTACACGGGCTTTTAGGCTGCGGCGCCGAGTGGCGTGAAGTCGCCGACGCCTTTCACGACTGGCCGCAGATGTGGGTCGATTTGCCCGGTCACGGGGGATCGGCGCAGGCAGTGACGACAGGGTTTGACGACGTTAGCGCGCGGCTTAGCGCGACCCTGCTGGCGCACGGCATTACGCGCTACTGGCTGGTAGGCTATTCGCTGGGCGGACGTATCGCTATGTACCACGCCTGTTATGGGGACGCCCGCGGGCTAGAAGGCCTAATCGTTGAAGGCGGCCATCCGGGGCTTGAGGATGCGGCGGCGCGTGAGATACGTCTGCAACATGATAGCGGCTGGGCTGAGCGCTTCCGGCGCGAACCGCTGCGTGAAACGCTCCAGGCGTGGTATCGCCAGCCGGTGTTCAGTGATTTAAACTCGCAGCAGCGTCAGGCGCTTATTGCTCTGCGCACTCACAATTGCGCACGGGGCGTGGCGGCGATGCTGCAAGCAACCTCGCTGGCGCATCAGCCTGATTTGACCGGCGCTTTACGGCGGTTGCAGATTCCCTTTTTCTATTTTTGCGGCGAGCGCGATGTGAAATTTCAGGCGCTGGCCCGGGCGCGGGGGCTACCTCTGCGCGATATCCCGGCGGCGGGGCACAATGCACATCGGGAAAATCCGGCGGCATTTCGTGCCGCGCTCCATGAACTATTGCTTGCTAACGATGAGGATCCGGCATGATTTATCCAGACGAACAACAGCTTTATGCACCGGTAGAGTGGGACGATTGCTCTGAGGGATATACGGATATCCGTTACCATAAATCCGCTGACGGGATTGCGAAAATAACGATTAACCGCCCGCAGGTGCGCAACGCCTTTCGTCCTCAGACGGTAAAAGAGATGCTACAGGCGCTGGCGGATGCCCGCTACGACAATAACGTTGGCGTTATCGTACTGACCGGTGAAGGTGATAAAGCGTTTTGCGCCGGCGGCGATCAGAAAATTCGTGGCGATTACGGTGGTTATAAAGATGACAGCGGCGTGCATCACCTTAACGTGCTGGATTTCCAGCGCCAGATCCGCACCTGCCCTAAACCGGTAGTCGCGATGGTGGCGGGCTTTGCCATTGGCGGCGGCCACGTATTGCACATGATGTGTGATTTAACGATAGCTGCAGAAAACGCGATGTTTGGCCAGACTGGCCCTAAAGTCGGTTCTTTTGACGGCGGCTGGGGCGCGTCGTATATGGCGCGTATCGTTGGTCAGAAGAAAGCGCGTGAAATCTGGTTCCTGTGCCGACAGTACAACGCGCAGCAGGCGTTAGAAATGGGTCTGGTAAATACCGTTGTGCCGCTGGCCTCTCTGGAGAAAGAGACCGTTCGCTGGTGCAGAGAGATGCTACAGAACAGCCCGATGGCGCTGCGCTGTTTGAAAGCGGCGCTCAACGCTGACTGCGACGGGCAGGCGGGACTGCAGGAGCTGGCCGGAAATGCGACGATGCTATTCTATATGACCGATGAAGGCCAGGAAGGGCGGAACGCCTTTAATGAAAAACGCACGCCGGACTTCAGCAAATTTAAGCGGAATCCGTAATGCGTCAGGCGCAGGTTTGGCGCTATGCCCTGCCAATGGATGCAGGAGTTGTGCTGCGTGAACGGCGCCTTAAACAGCGCGATGGTCTTCTTATTTGCCTGCGCGAAGGCGCGCACTGTGGCTGGGGCGAAATTACGCCGCTGCCAGGGTTTAGCCTGGAAACGTTGGAGCAGGCGCAGGCCGTGGCGCTGGCGTGGATTGCGCTCTGGCTGCGCGAGCAACCGGCGCCGCTGCCTGATGCTCCGGCTGTGGCTTTTGGCCTGAGCTGCGCGCTGGCCGAGCTGGCGGGTGAGCTGCCGGAAGACGCGGATTTTCGCTGTGCGCCTTTGTGTGCGGGCGATCCTGACGCACTGTTCGCAGCGCTGGTCGCAACGCCCGGTGACAAAATAGCAAAGATGAAAGTAAGCTTGTATGAAGCGGTGCGCGACGGTTTACAGGCCAGTATGCTGCTTGAGGCTCTGCCGGATTTGCGCCTGCGGCTGGATGCCAATCGCGCCTGGACGTTGGAAAAAGCGCGGCAGTTTGCGCGCTATATTTCCCCGGCACTACGTGCGCGTATCGACTTTATTGAAGAGCCCTGCCAGACGCGCGATGCATCGCGACAGTTTGCGCAGGAGACCGGCATTGCTATTGCCTGGGATGAGAGCGTGCGCGAAGCCGACTTTCGCATCGTGGCTGAGCCGGGACTGGCAGCCCTGGTGATTAAGCCGACGCTGACCGGCAGCCTGACTCAGATCCACAGTCTTATTGGACAGGCCCATGCGCAGGGATTAACCGCGGTGATCAGCTCGTCGCTGGAATCCAGTCTTGGCCTTACGCAGCTGGCGCGCATTGCGGCCTGGCTGACCCCCGGAACATTACCCGGGCTGGATACGCTGTCTTTGATGCGTGCGCAATTGGTGCGACGCTGGCCGGGTAGTGCGCTGCCCTGTCTGGAGACCGGAGCGCTGGAGGTGGTGCTGTGACGTTTGCAGACTGGCCGTGGCGACACTGGGGCAATATCCAACGCGATAAGACAGCGCTAATCATTGATGACTTGCCGCTTACCTGGCAGGCTCTGTGCCAGCGTGTTGACAGGCTGGCAGCCGGGTTCATTGCCCAGGGCGTGCGGGAAGGTGACGGCGTTGCTTTACGCGCGGCGAATAGCCCGTCGGTGCTGCTCGCCTGGCTGGCGCTGATGCAAAGCGGGGCGCGCATTCTGCCCATAAATCCCAAATTACCGGCAATGTTGCTGGGGGAATTACTGCCAGCAATGACGCTGCGCTTTGCGCTGGATCTGGCGGGCGATGCCATGACTCTGAATTTTACGCCGCTAACGCTTTGTGAGTCGCATGAGTCTGATGCGGTTCAGGTGCCGTGGCGTGCGGACAGGCTGGTATCCATGACGCTGACGTCAGGCTCAAGCGGCTTGCCGAAGGCGGCGGTGCATACGCCAGAAGCCCATCTGGCCAGCGCGGAAGGGGTGTTGACGCTGATGCCGTTCAGGCACGGCGATAACTGGTTATTATCGCTTCCGCTATTTCACGTTTCCGGGCAGGGGATCCTCTGGCGCTGGCTGCTGGCGGGGGCGACGATAACGGTGCGCGACCTGCACCCACTGCATCAGGCGCTTGCCGGCTGCACCCATGCGTCACTGGTACCGACCCAACTGTGGCGGTTATTAACCCAGTCGTTATTGCCGAAATCGTTAACACACGTACTGTTGGGCGGTGCGGCAATTCCGGTCGAGTTGTCTAAAGAAGCGGAAGCGCGCGGGGTTAACTGCTGGTGCGGCTATGGCTTAACCGAGTTTGCCTCAACGGTTTGCGCAAAGCGTGCCGATGGCTTACCCGATGTAGGGTATGCGCTGGCGGGCAGAGAAGTGAAGCTGATCGAGGGTGAGATTTTGCTGCGCGCTCGCAGTATGGCCAGCGGATACTGGCGTAATGGCAAGCTGGCTGCGCTGTCGGATGAAGACGGGTGGTTTCACACCCGCGATCGCGGGGCGCTGGAGCAGGGCAAACTTACGGTGATTGGGCGGCTGGACAATCTTTTTTTCAGCGGCGGCGAAGGTATTCAACCAGAAGACGTTGAGCGGGTGATCGTCCGACATCCTGAAGTCAGCCAGTGTTTTGTTGTACCGATAGCCGATGCTGAATTTGGGCAGCGTCCGGTAGCCGTGGTCGAGTGCGCGCAGGCGTTAATTCCTGAATCTCTGGCCATATGGGCGACGGATAAGCTGGCTGGTTTCCAGTTACCGGTGCGCTGGCTGCGGCTGCCGCAGGCGCTGGCAAACGGCGGGATTAAAATTTCGCGCCGGGAAGTACAGCGCTGGGTAGCGGCGGGCGGCCAGGACGCGCCGTGATTACCTGCCTGTGGGGCATCAGGTGCCGATAAGCAACGGGCACGATAACTCGGGCTGATAACCGGAAGAGATTAAGTAAAAAAACCGCGCTTCGGCGCGGTTTTTGGCTATCACAAACGTGAAATTAAAACGGGCGATGAGCGCGCTTATTTCACCTTTAACGCATTCAGCGCGCTCTGTACGCCGGCGCCGTATTCCGGATGTACTTTAGCGAAGAGCGCTATTTGACGCTGCTGGATATGCTCAGGAACCTGTACCAGTTCACCGGCGATGCGCTGGAACATACGCTGATGTTCCTCATCGCTTAGCAGCTCGTACAGTTTGCGCGGCTGGCTAAAATAATCTTCGTCTTCACGGTGATTCCAGTGATCGGCTGCGCCCTCAAGCGATAGCGGTGGTTCGCTATAGTCTGGCTGCTCCTGAAATACCCCGAAGCTGTTAGGCTCATAGGTCGCGCCGTTGCCGCTATTGCCGTCAATGCGCATAGCACCATCGCGGTGATAGTTATGGAACGGGCAGCGCGGGGCGTTGACCGGGATTTGATGATGGTTCACGCCAAGGCGGTAGCGATGGGCATCTCCGTAAGAGAATAAGCGGCCCTGCAGCATGCGATCCGGGGAAAAGCTAATGCCAGGAACAATATTCGCTGGCGACATTGCAACCTGCTCGACCTCAGAGAAATAGTTTTCCGGATTGCGATTTAGCTCCAGCTCCCCTACTTCGATTAGCGGATAGTCGCCGTGCGGCCAAATTTTGGTTAAATCGAAAGGGTTGTACGGGACTTTAGCGGCATCGGCCTCTGGCATAACCTGGATGTAGAATTTCCAGCGCGGGAAGTCGCCTTTTTCAATAGCCTCATACAGATCGCGCTGAGAGCTTTCCCTGTCTTCGGCAATAATAGCGCTGGCTTCGTCATCCATCAGGTTCTGGATGCCCTGCTGGCATTTCAGGTGGAATTTCACCCAAAAACGCGCATTCTGCGCATTAATAAAGCTGAAGGTATGGCTACCGAAACCGTGCATGAAGCGGTAACTGCGCGGCAGCCCGCGGTCGCTGTAGTCAATAGTTAGCTGATGCAGAGCTTCGGGCAGGTGGGAGAAAAAGTCCCATTTATAGATTGGGTTACGCAGGTTAGTGCGCGGATCGCGTTTCACGACGTGATTTAGATCCGGAAATTTTAATGGGTCGCGCAGATAGAATACCGGTGTATTATTGCCGACTAAATCCCAGTTGCCTTCCTCCGTGTAGAACTTCATAGCGAAGCCGCGAATATCGCGCTCGGCGTCTGCTGCCCCACGCTCACCGGCGACGGTGGAAAAACGCAGGAACATATCCGTTTTTTTGCCCGGTGCCGAGAACATTTTTGCACGAGTATAGCGGCTAATGTCTTTTGTAACGGTAAAGGTGCCGTAGGCGCCGGAACCTTTAGCGTGCATGCGTCGCTCAGGAATGACTTCACGATCGAAGTGAGCCAGTTTTTCAAGGAACCAGACATCCTGCAGCAGCATGGGCCCACGCGGGCCCGCGGTCATCGAGTTATTATTATGGGCCACGGGAACGCCTGCGGCGGTGGTCAATCCTTTTTTACTCATCTATTGTCTCCATGAAAGAGTAAGGAAAATGTTTTGCATGCTTTTTTATATTATGCGAAGCAATAACTTACGTTACGTCTTATTTTACCCTACTTGTTGATCGCGCGCAATTTGGCTTTTTCTATTACAGCCATACGTTTTCCTATCGCCAGAAATGTGAAAGCGATAACTTTTTGCTGTATAGAACTCGCCTATGTGCCGCCGCCCGGGCTATGTCCCAAAGCGATGTGCCGGAAATGTGATACACCACGGCGAGTTAGGGCTTTTTTTGCCAGTCTCTGGCTAATGCTGACAGCGGGATAAAGGTTTTGGCGTTTTGGATTTGGCTACATTAATAGTCTGCGTTTGAAGGAATGGACTGGGCGACAGCGCGGTTTGCGCGATTTGCTCAGTGGGTCGAAGCAGAGCGGAAGCGCTGATACCGACCGACTTGTGAAAACAAACGTGACGTAACGCACTTCTCTTTTGTCACCTGAAAAGGATTTTATTATGGCAGTTCGCGGCTATCCGTTTACGGCAGGCGTGTTGTTAGCGCTTGCCTTTTTTACCTCATTTTTCGCCCGGGCTACGGAGCAGACTCAGACTCCTGAGCTGACGTTTTATCTGGTCCGACACGGTCAGACCTGGTCCAATATCCGTGAAATGACCGTTGGTGGTGGGGGTAACGCGCCGTTAACGGATAAAGGGCGCTATGATGCGCGCAGTCTGGGGTTGGGGCTGGCAGATGTGCCGTTTATTGCCGCCTATAGCAGTACGCTGGGGAGGGCGATTGAAACCGCAGGCTATATTGTCGAGCGGCGTAATTTATCTCCTGTACGCCATCTTGAGGATCTGAAGGATATTGGCTGGGGAGAGGCTGAAGGCGGGACAGTGGATGAGTTGACCCAGCGCTTTGGCCATTCGGGCAATGACTTTTTATTTTATTTTGGCCGCTGGGACGATGCGCATTTTCATTCGCCCGTGAAGGCCGAAACGATGTATCAGTTTCGCCAGCGTTTTGATAGCGCTTTGCGCTCAATAGCGCAGCGCCATCAGGGGCAAAGCGGCAATGTTCTGGTTGTCGCCCATTCATCATTAGGCTTTTATTTGCAGCAATTTCGCGGCGATGCGCCGCTGGCGCATCTTTCCAATACCAGCGTATCGGTGTTGAAATATCGCAGCGGGCGCTTTCAGTTAGTCGACTTTAATAACAGCGATTATCTACAGCGTGGCCGCGAAGCGATGGAGGCTCAGGGGGCTTATCACGTCGTACTATTGGCTAACCCTTTAACGTTACTGCATCAGCGCGGCGTGATCGAGGGGTTGACGGATTCAGACTATACCCAGGCTGGGCTGGCAGCGAATCAGACGCTAAATCGCCGATTCCATGATATTCAGCCTGCGGCTATCTGGAGCAGCCGCCTGAGACGAGCAGATAAAATGGCCCATGATGTTTTTGCCGGACGCCGGGTTGCAGAGGTTGCGTATGATGACAGACTGAATGAGCTGTTCGTCGGGCAGCTTGAGGCAACACCGTTAGCCGATTTGGCGGCGGACAGCGCGCTTGTCTCTCGGGGGCAAATTACACATTTCTCGCCGGCCAAAACGGGAGAGAGCGGACAGGTAGCGGCGTGGCGCCTGCAGCAATTTTTAAATGAGACGTTGCCTCGTTACACTCCGCAGCAGGGGCCAGTAATGGTGTTTACGCACCCTTATATTATGCGCGCGTTTGCAGAGCGTTATGTGCCTGGCTGGCGAGATGATAATAGCGACGGCGTGAAAATAATGGAGCTTAATGTTAATAATGGAATATACAGCATTAAACAAGCGGAAACGATTAAGCCAAGATAAAAGCGTAAATAATAAGGCGTACTCGCCGACTTTTATCCGCTAGCTATTTATTCAAATTAACGGTGAGGTTTACTGCTTCACCGTTTTTTTATTGTCTGACAAATTAAGCCGGGTGCCTGGATTATTAATCGGTAGAGGTGGTCAGTGAAATTGTACAGGCCAAACGATGACACTTTTTTACCCGCGTTAACCATTGAGTATCGCATTGCCTAATCTGGCTAATCTCGGTATTTACTTATCGGCATCGAGTTAAATCGTCTATTCCTTCATTAATCATTCGCCGCTAACGGAAATATAATAAAGGCATAATGGATTTTTTTACATCCAACTGATTAACTATTTTAATTTCAAGTGGTTAGGTTATGATGCCGCCTTTGGTATCATGGTTCTACTCTGCGATTATCGGTATTGTATAAATAGCCCTGCTCTTTATAAGACTTAATTAGATAATTTCGCCTGCGCTAAATTATAAATTCTTATTGCCGGTGTGAGCGAAAACGAAATAAAACGCAAAAATAACGCGTCAGAATGTGTTCATTTCTGTACTTTTGTAATAATGATGCAACATAATGTGCGATGTTTCACAGTACAATGCCGGGTTTTCCTGCATCATCATGCGCGAAAAGGAACATGATATGTTTCGAGTGCCAGCAATGAAAATAACAGAAGACAATAAAAGAGCGATTATCGCCACGGAGGCTGCATGCTAAGTATTTTTAAACCTGCCGCGCATAAGGCGCAATTACCAGCGGAAAAAATAGACCCCACTTATCGGCGTTTGCGCTGGCAAATCTTTATGGGCATATTTTTTGGCTATGCGGCCTATTATTTAGTGCGTAAAAACTTTGCATTGGCGATGCCCTATTTGGTTGAACAGGGGTTCTCGCGCGGGGACCTTGGGTTTGCACTATCCGGTATTTCTATTGCCTACGGCATTTCTAAATTCATCATGGGATCGGTATCTGACCGCTCTAATCCGCGCGTTTTTTTGCCGGCGGGGTTAATTTTGGCAGCGCTGGTCATGCTATTTATGGGATTTGTGCCTTGGGCGACATCCAGCATTATGGTGATGTTTGTACTGCTATTTTTGTGCGGCTGGTTCCAGGGAATGGGCTGGCCACCGTGTGGTCGTACCATGGTGCACTGGTGGTCGCAAAAGGAGCGAGGCGGCATTGTTTCCATCTGGAACTGTGCGCATAACGTCGGTGGTGGTATTCCGCCGCTGCTGTTTCTTCTTGGGATGGCATGGTTCAATGACTGGCACGCGGCGCTATACATGCCCGCGCTGGCTGCAATCCTGGTCGCCTTTTTTGCCTTCGCCATGATGCGCGATACGCCTCAGTCGTGCGGTTTGCCGCCGATAGAGGAGTATAAGAATGACTACCCGGACGACTACAGCGGCTCTCATGAGCAAGAGCTGACCGCAAAACAGATTTTTATGCAATACATTTTGCCCAATAAACTGTTGTGGTACATCGCTGTTGCAAACGTGTTTGTTTACCTGCTGCGTTACGGCATTCTCGACTGGTCGCCGACCTATTTGAAAGAGGTGAAACACTTCACGCTGGATACTTCATCCTGGGCTTATTTCTTCTACGAATATGCGGGTATACCGGGCACGCTGCTGTGCGGCTGGATGTCTGACAAAGTCTTTAAAGGTAATCGTGGCGCAACCGGTGTTTTCTTTATGACGCTGGTCACTATCGCGACCATCGTGTACTGGCTAAACCCGGCGGGCAATCCCGGCGTGGATATGGCCTGTATGATTATTATCGGCTTTCTGATTTACGGGCCGGTAATGCTGATAGGCCTGCATGCGCTGGAACTGGCGCCGAAAAAAGCGGCGGGAACAGCAGCAGGTTTTACCGGGCTGTTCGGCTACCTGGGTGGCTCGGTCGCGGCCAGCGCAATTGTCGGTTATACCGTTGATTTCTTCGGCTGGGACGGCGGCTTTATGGTGATGGTCGGCGGGAGCGTACTGGCGGTGATTTTACTGCTGGTGGTGATGCTGGGTGAGCGTAAACATCATCGCATGATGAAAACCCGGTCATAACAGGAGTAAGCGATGACAAACTCATTGGTTTTATGGGGAAGTAGCCTGCTGCTGGCAGGGATAATGGTGAGCGCGAGCGCGGCTACGCCTGAGAAAATCGTTATCGCGCATCGGGGCGCCAGCGGTTATCTCCCTGAGCATACGCTACCTGCAAAAGCGATGGCCTATGCGCAGGGAGCGGATTTTCTTGAGCAGGATTTGGTGATGACGAAGGATGACCAGTTGGTTGTGCTGCACGATCATTACCTGGATCGCGTTACCAACGTCGCGCAGCGGTTCCCCGATAGGGCGCGTAAAGACGGGCGCTACTACGCGATTGATTTTACGCTGGCGGAAATAAAATCCCTGAAATTTACTGAAGGGTTCGATATTAAAGACGGCAAGCCGGTGCAGACTTATCCGGGCCGATTCCCGATGGGTAAATCAGATTTTAGGGTTCATACCTTCCAGGAAGAGCTGGAGTTTATTCAGGGGCTGAATCACTCAACCGGGAAAAATATCGGTATTTATCCGGAAATCAAAGCGCCCTGGTTTCACCATCAGGAAGGGAAAGATATTGCGGCGCGGGTGCTGGATGTATTAAAGCAATACGGCTATACCGGGCGTGAGGACAATGTTTATCTCCAGTGCTTTGATGTAAATGAGCTACAGCGGATTAAAAAAACGCTCATGCCGGAACGGGGCATGAATTTGAAGTTAATTCAGCTTATCGCCTACACTGACTGGCATGAAACGCAGTGGCGCAAACCCGATGGTACATGGGCTAACTACAGCTACGACTGGATGTTTAAACCCGGCGCCATGAAACAGATTGCGCAATACGCCGAGGGTATCGGCCCGGACTATCATATGCTGGTGGCCGATGGCGCAACTAAAGGCCATATTACGCTGACGGCCATGGTGAAAGAGGCGCATGCCAGCAGGCTTGCAGTGCATCCGTTTACCGTTCGATCGGATGCGCTACCGAACTATGTGTCTGATGTTAATCAGCTTTATGATTTGCTGTATAACAAAGCCGATGTCGATGGGCTGTTTACCGACTTCCCGGATAAAGCGGTGAAATTTCTGAATAAGAATTGATATTGGTTACGCAGCGTTAAATCAAAAAGGGCCGATTTCGGCCCTTTTTGCTGTCTCAGAGTGGGCCATTTATGGCCGCTTTAGCACCGATTCATGGGCGTTTCTCTGCGGTTTAATTCGGCGTTTTGTGAGTGAGTTAACCTGCCGAATGCGTAGTTGCTGCCGATGTCGACTCGTATCGCTGTCGGCAGAGGGGATTGACGCGCTGATGCAGGGCTAAATTCTGCGTGCGGGCTGGAGGAGGGGCTAAAGGGGTTAGCCCACGCAGCTAAAGTGCTGCGCGCAGCAGCTATATATCGATTTCCACATCGCCGCGCGCCTTGCAGCAGCACGGCAGAATTTCGCCCGGCTGTATGAATGCCAGCGGTGTATTTATCCAGTGAACTTCTCCGGCGACGAGACGCATACGGCAGGCGCCGCAGTAACCTTCACGGCACTGATATTCCACCGCGACATTATGAGACTCCAGCGCCGCCAGCAGCGACGGATGTTCATCGCTGCACTGGAGATCGGTGCCGGAGACGCTTAGCCGGATACGCGTGTTAGCCATTAGAGCTGGAAGTTACTCAGGTCATCGGCATCAATATTCGAATCTATTTGCCCGACCAAATAAGAACTCACTTCCACTTCCTGCGGTGCGACCTGTACATTATCAGAGACCAGCCAGGCGTTAATCCACGGAATAGGGTTTGAGCGCGTCTGGAACGGTAGATCCAGGCCCACCGCCTGCATGCGTATATTAGTGATATATTCCACGTACTGACACAGGATATCTTTGTTCAGCCCAATCATAGAGCCGTCGCGGAACAGGTAGTTTGCCCACTCTTTTTCCTGCTGAGCCGCCATAACGAACAGGTCATAGCACTCCTGCTGGCACTCTTTAGCGATTTCTGCCATTTCCGGATCGTCTTCACCGCTGCGCATCAGGTTTATCATGTGCTGAGTGCCGGTGAGATGCAGCGCTTCGTCGCGAGCGATAAGGCGGATAATTTTCGCGTTGCCCTCCATCAGTTCGCGTTCTGCGAAGGCGAAGGAGCAGGCAAAGCTGACATAGAAGCGAATCGCTTCCAGGGCGTTAACGCTCATCATGCACAGATAGAGCTTTTTCTTCAGCTCATGCAGGTCAACGACGACAGCTTGGCCATTGATATGATGCGTACCTTCACCGAGCAGATGCCAGTAGCTGGTGAGTTCAATGAGATCGTCATAGTAGTTAGAAATATCCCGGGCGCGCTTGAGGATCTCTTTGTTGGTGACAATATCATCAAAAATAATCGACGGGTCGTTAACGATATTGCGGATAATGTGCGTGTAGGAGCGCGAGTGAATCGTTTCAGAGAACGCCCAGGTTTCCACCCAAGTTTCCAGCTCCGGAATTGAAATCAGCGGCAGCAGCGCGACGTTAGGGCTGCGGCCCTGAATAGAATCCAGCAGCGTCTGATATTTTAGGTTACTGGTAAAAATATGTTTTTCATGTTCCGGCAGTGCCTGGAAATCAATGCGATCGCGTGAAACGTCCACTTCTTCCGGGCGCCAGAAAAAGGAAAGCTGTTTTTCAATAAGCTTTTCGAAAATTTCATATTTTTGCTGATCGAAACGGGCCACGTTAACCGGCTGACCGAAGAACATGGGCTCTTTAAGCTGGTCGTTTTTCGTCTGTGAAAATGTGGTGTATGCCATGAGTGTATTCCTGTGAATCAGAAAAAAGGGATGGGCTGCGCCATCCCTCTGTCGTCAGATCTTACATGCGCCGCTTTCGCAGCCGTCATCCTGGATAGAAGGCGCCAGATCGTCCTGGGTATCTTCTGCGCCGTCGCGAGTGTTCTGATAGTAAAGTGTCTTCACGCCGAATTTATAGGCTGTGAGCAAATCTTTCAGCAATTGTTGCATCGGCACCTTACCGCTCGGCCAGCGCTGAGGATCGTAATTGGTATTTGCTGAAATCGCCTGATCGATAAATTTTTGCATGATGCCGACCAGCTGGAGATAACCGTCGTTGTTGGGCAAATCCCACAGCAGTTCATAGTTATCTTTCAGGCGCTCATATTCCGGGACGACCTGGCGTAAAATACCGTCTTTCGACGCCTTAATGCTGATATGACCGCGCGGTGGCTCGATACCGTTGGTGGCGTTGGAGATCTGCGAAGAGGTCTCTGACGGCATCAGCGCGGAGAGCGTTGAATTCCGCAGGCCGTGCGTCTTAATCGATTCACGCAGGCTTTCCCAGTCGTAGTGCAGCGCTTCATTGCAGATGGCGTCCAAATCTTTTTTATAGGTATCGATTGGCAGTATGCCCTGCGCCCAGTTGGTTTCATTAAACCACGGGCAGGCGCCTTGTTCTTTCGCCAGATCGTTTGAGGCTTTCAGCAGCCAGTACTGAATAGCTTCAAACGTTTTGTGAGTCAGGTTATTCGCGCTGCCGTCAGAGTAACGCACGCCGTGCTTCGCCAGATAATAGGCAAAGTTGATAACCCCGATGCCGAGCGTGCGTCTCCCCATGGCACCGCGTTTCGCCGCGGGAATCGGGTAGTCCTGGTAATCGAGCAGGGCGTCGAGCGCGCGCACGGCAAGAATGGCCAGCTCCTCCAGTTCATCGAGATGATTAATCGCCCCAAGGTTGAACGCGGAGAGCGTACACAGCGCAATTTCGCCGTTTTCATCGTTCACATCCTGCATCGGTTTGGTCGGCAGCGCGATTTCCAGACACAGGTTGGATTGCCGCACCGGGGCGATTTCCGGGTTAAACGGGCTGTGCGTATTACAGTGATCGACGTGCTGAATGTAGATACGCCCGGTAGAGGCGCGTTCCTGCATCATCAGAGAAAACAAATCGGCCGCTTTGACCTGGGATTTTCGTATGTTTTCATCATTTTCATATTGTACATACAGGCGCTCAAACTCATCCTGGTCTTCAAAGAAGGCGTCATACAGGCCCGGAACGTCGGACGGACTAAACAGCGTAATATCGCCGCCTTTTAGCAGGCGGGTATACATCAGTTTGTTGATTTGTACGCCATAATCCATGTGGCGAACGCGGTTTGCGTCAGTGCCGCGGTTATTCTTCAGCACCAGCAGGCTTTCTACTTCCAGGTGCCACAGCGGGTAGAATAAGGTTGCTGCGCCGCCGCGTACGCCGCCCTGCGAGCAGGATTTCACTGCGGTCTGGAAATGTTTGTAGAACGGAATGCAGCCGGTGTGAAACGCTTCGCCGCCGCGGATAGGGCTGCCCAGTGCGCGGATGCGCCCGGCATTAATCCCAATGCCCGCGCGCTGAGACACGTATTTTACTATCGCGCTGGACGTGGCATTAATGGAATCCAGACTGTCGCCGCATTCTATCAGTACGCAAGAGCTGAACTGGCGCGTTGGGGTGCGGACGCCGGACATAATCGGCGTCGGCAGGGAAATCTTAAACGTTGAGATAGCATCGTAAAAGCGCTTAACGTAATCGAGACGTGTTTCGCGCGGGTAGCCGGAAAACAGGCAGGCTGCGACCAGAATATAGAGGAACTGAGCGCTTTCGTAGATTTCACCGGTTACCCGATTCTGGACTAAGTATTTTCCTTCCAGTTGTTTCACCGCCGCGTAGGAGAAGTTCATGTCGCGCCAGTGATCGATAAAACCGTCAAGCTGGGCGAACTCCTCTTCCGTGTAATCTTCCAGAAGATGGGCGTCGTATTTGCCCAGCTCCACCATATTCACTACGTGGTCGTACAGTTTCGGCGGCTCAAACTGACCGTAGGCTTTTTTACGCAGGTGGAAAATAGCCAGCCGAGCGGCCAGGTATTGGTAATCCGGCGCTTCGCGTGAGATAAGATCTGCCGCGGCCTTGATTATGGTTTCATGAATATCAGAGGTTTTGATGCCGTCATAGAACTGAATCTGCGAGCGTAGTTCTACCTGTGAGATGGAGACGTTATTCAGCCCCTCGGCGGCCCAGTCCAGGACACGGTGAAGTTTATCCAGATTGATGCGCTCAGTGCGGCCATCACGTTTTGTAACCAGTAGGCTCTGATTCATGTGGGAAATACCTGTCCGTGAGATGAATATATCCCCTGCGTTTTATCCACAGAGTTCGTTTGTGACTAACTCTGTGGATAAATACTATATCTAGGGGCTTTAACATAAATGAATCACTATATGGTGAGTATTCTAGTAAGGAATCGCGCGAGGACAAGTATTGATTTTGTCATGAAATTAAGGTTGTGGATTTCAGATTATCGCGCAGCCCTCGCCGGCTATGGGCTGGTGTACTTGTCAATAATCCGTGAAAAAAAATCAAAATATGACTGAATGATGGTTTCTTAAACGTGTGAGAAATTATGCGCCCTGGCGCTATGCTTTGCTGTAAATTAATGAGCCTCGCAGCGAGGAAAATTAATCAATATTATATTTCAGTGGGTTGCCAGAAATCAGGTCAGATTTTTGCAATTGGCTGCGACAAGTGAAGCGGCGATCGGCGCGTTAACACGGTATGCGGCGGTTTTCGCACTATTTGGCGAACTGCGGCTCTTCACGCACTGGCGATGGTAGTCATGAGTTTACCCAGTGTGAATAGATATTATCTTTTAGTGCTGGTGAGTTTTCTGGTTAGCATGGCGGGCAATTTGGCCGCAAATTGGCAAACAACTGGCAGGGGAAATTATTGATGCCTGCGGCAGGGTAATTAAGGAGGAGTGTGGGTTAATATCAGCCCTGATACTGGCCTTTGCCGTACTGTTATCTTTTGTTAAGGCTGAAAGCCGTGGTTGTTAACTTTCTATCTACGCCGCCCTGCGGCTCCCTGCGGCGCTGCCGGGAGCCAGAAAGCGTTTAGCGGGCCTGGGTATGTACCATATAGTTAACGTCGACGCCGGGCGCCAGCCGAAAATGGTCGAGCAACGGGTTGTAGTGTAAGCCGGTCATATGGCGCTCTTGTAGCGAGGTTTCGTCGACCCAGCTTAGTAGCTCTGCTGGCTTGATAAATTTGCTCGCGTCGTGCGTGCCACGCGGCACCATGCGCAGAATGTATTCGGCGCCAATTACCGCCATCAGCCAGGACTTTCCGTTCCGGTTGAGCGTTGAAAAAAAGACGTGTCCACCGGGTTTTACCAGACGCGCGCAGGCATGTACCACTGAGCGCGGATCGGGAACGTGCTCCAGCATTTCCATACAGGTGACGATGTCATATTCTCCGGAATGCAGTTCCGCATGCTGTTCCACCGTTTGCTGCACATATTCAACCTGCGCGCCGCTTTCCAGTGCATGCAAACGCGCTATCTGCAGAGGCTCTGCGCCCATATCCAGCCCGGTTACGATGGCGCCTTCTTGTTCCATACTTTCACTTAAAATTCCACCGCCGCAGCCGACATCGAGAATTTTTTTCCCAAACAGGCCGCCTGCCCGATCGCAAATATAGCCAAGGCGTAACGGGTTAATGCGATGCAACGGTTTGAATTCGCCCTGCGGATCCCACCAGCGGGTGGCGACTGCTTCGAACTTTGCGATTTCGTGGCTATCGACATTCGGGGAACGCGCTGCATTTTCTGCATTCATGGGACGTTTACTCCTTGCTTTTATCATGCCTGCGAGTATATCAGGCCGCGCGCCTGAATAAAGCGCTGGCGCACGGCTTAACCGCTTACCTGAGTGCGCCGGGCTGTGTTATAATTTGCGACCTTTGAATCCGGGATATTAAAGAGGGATAGCGGTTACATGAGCGACCTTGCCAGAGAAATTACGCCGGTTAACATTGAGGAAGAACTGAAAAGTTCCTATCTGGACTACGCGATGTCGGTGATTGTTGGCCGTGCACTGCCGGATGTCCGTGATGGCCTCAAGCCGGTTCACCGTCGCGTTCTGTACGCCATGAACGTATTGGGCAACGACTGGAACAAAGCTTACAAAAAATCGGCCCGTGTTGTTGGCGACGTTATCGGTAAATACCATCCCCACGGTGATTCAGCCGTCTACGATACGATAGTGCGCATGGCGCAGCCTTTTTCGCTGCGCTATACGCTGGTAGACGGGCAGGGGAACTTTGGTTCTATCGACGGCGACTCCGCGGCGGCGATGCGTTATACCGAAATTCGTCTTGCAAAAATTGCCCATGAATTAATGGCCGATCTCGAAAAAGAGACCGTTGATTTTGTCGATAACTACGACGGGACGGAAAAAATCCCGGAAGTGATGCCGACAAAAATCCCTAATTTGCTGGTGAACGGCTCCTCCGGGATTGCGGTAGGTATGGCGACGAATATTCCGCCGCACAACCTGACGGAAGTGATTAACGGCTGTCTCGCTTATATTGATGATGAAAACATCAGCATTGAAGGGCTGATGGAGCACATACCGGGCCCGGATTTTCCTACTGCCGCTATCATTAACGGGCGTCGCGGTATTGAAGAAGCCTACCGCACCGGGCGTGGCAAAATTTACATCCGCGCTCGCGCAGAAGTAGAAGCTGACGCGAAAACCGGGCGTGAAACCATTATCGTTCACGAAATTCCCTACCAGGTGAATAAAGCGCGATTGATTGAAAAAATCGCCGAACTGGTCAAGGACAAACGCGTAGAAGGCATCAGCGCTCTACGCGACGAGTCTGATAAAGACGGGATGCGCATCGTTATTGAAGTGAAGCGCGATGCGGTGGGCGAGGTGGTGCTGAATAACCTCTATTCCCAGACGCAATTACAGGTTTCTTTCGGTATTAACATGGTGGCACTCCATCATGGTCAGCCCAAAATTATGGCGCTGAAAGAAATTCTGGAAGCGTTCGTGCGTCACCGCCGTGAAGTTGTGACGCGCCGCACTATTTTTGAATTGCGTAAAGCGCGCGATCGCGCGCATATCCTGGAAGCTTTAGCGATAGCGCTTGCCAATATCGATCCCATTATCGAGCTTATCCGTCGTGCTCCGACGCCGGCAGAAGCGAAAGCCGGGCTAATTGCCCAGCCGTGGGCGTTAGGTAACGTGGCGGCGATGCTGGAGCGTGCGGGCGATGATGCAGCGCGTCCGGAGTGGCTGGAACCAGAGTTCGGCATTCATGACGGTAAATATTATCTTACCGAACAGCAGGCGCAGGCTATCCTGGATTTGCGTTTGCAAAAGCTGACCGGCCTTGAGCATGAAAAGCTGCTGGACGAATATAAAGAATTGCTCGGACAGATAGCCGAGCTGCTGCATATTTTGGGTAGCGCTGAACGTTTGATGGAAGTTATTCGCGAAGAGCTGGAGCTTATTCGCGATCAGTTTGGCGATGAGCGCCGCACTGAAATTACTGCCAATAGCGCTGATATCAATATTGAAGATCTGATCAACCAGGAAAACGTGGTTGTCACGCTGTCGCATCAGGGCTATGTGAAGTATCAGCCGTTGACGGATTACGAGGCGCAGCGTCGCGGCGGTAAAGGTAAATCTGCCGCGCGTATCAAAGAAGAAGACTTTATTGACCGGCTACTGGTGGCGAACACGCATGACACTATCCTGTGCTTCTCCAGCCGCGGCCGCCTTTACTGGATGAAGGTATACCAGCTTCCTGAAGCCAGCCGAGGCGCGCGCGGGCGTCCAATCGTCAATCTGCTGCCGCTGGAAGCGAACGAACGCATTACCGCTATTCTGCCGGTGCGTGAATACGAAGAAGGTATAAATGTCTTCATGGCTACCGCCAGCGGAACGGTGAAGAAAACCGCGCTTACAGAGTTTAGCCGCCCGCGCAGCGCGGGGATCATCGCCGTTAATTTGAATGAAGGCGATGAGCTTATCGGCGTCGATTTAACCGACGGTAACGATGAAGTTATGCTGTTTTCGGCGCTGGGTAAAGTCGTGCGCTTTAAAGAAGATGCGGTGCGCACCATGGGACGTACCGCGACCGGGGTTCGAGGTATTCGTCTGGCAGAGGGCGACAGTGTGGTATCACTGATTGTACCGCGTGGCGAAGGCGCTATCCTGACCGTTACGCAGAATGGTTACGGTAAACGCACCTCCGCGGCAGAATACCCAACCAAATCGCGCGCTACTCAGGGCGTTATCTCCATTAAGGTTACTGAGCGAAATGGCCACGTTGTGGGCGCCGTTCAGGTGGATGACTGCGACCAGATAATGATGATAACCGACGCGGGGACGCTGGTGCGCACGCGCGTTTCCGAGGTCAGTATCGTTGGACGTAATACTCAGGGCGTTATCCTGATCCGCACTGCGGAAGAGGAAAACGTGGTTGGGCTGCAGCGCGTTGCAGAACCGGTGGACGAAGAGGATCTCGACGCCATTGACGGTACCGCCGCGGAAGGCGATGACGAAATCGCACCGGAAACCGAGGGGGATGATATGCCGGAGAGTGACGAAGAGTAATCTGGCGTTACTTTCATGGAAAACAGGCCGGCGCGGCAGCGTGCCGGCCTGTTTATTGCTGCCTCACAATCTCCTCCTGTGAGGCGGTGATTGATTGTTATCCCTGAATTCTGGCGTAATTCATCCCATTGAATTTACGTTTTTTCTCCCGTGTAGGCGCCTGGAAAGAAGCGCTTACCCCGGCGAAAAGTAACCGGTGAGTTGCCGGCAGGTTGTCATTGCGGGCGCAGGCGTTTATCGCTACCTTATCGGCATTATTTAAGATTGCAGGTGAAAGGACGCCGGAGCCGCTTTGAAATATTTTGTCTCTTTCCGATCGACGCTAAAAGTGTCGCGCTACCTATTTCGCGCGCTGGCGCTATTGCTCTGGCTGTTAATCGCTCTATTTTCTGTCTTTTATATCGTTAATGTGCTGCACGTTAAAGAAATGGAAATTCAGCAGGCATTTACGCTGAGTTACGACCAGGCGCAGCGCTATATTCAGCGCACTTCCGACGTAATGAAAGAGCTGAAATATATTACTGAAAATCAGTTTGTCGCCAACTCAGCAACGGCTCAAAATCAGAACAGCGATGCGCTGGAGCCACCGCGCGCGCTGTCGCTCCCCGGGGGACGTGAGCAGGGCTGCCAGATAATGAGCCATTCGCTGACGAATTCAGTGAAATCGCTGCGCTGGTTTATGGAAAACTGGCACGATAACCTCTCTGCCTCATACGATCTTAATCGCGTTTTTCTAATTGATGGCCCGAGCCAGTGCATGGTCGATTTCGGGCTACGTAATATGCCGCTTGAGCGTAGTAATACGCTAAAAATGCTTCATGATAAAATTAAACTCTATCGCAGCGCGCCGAAAAATGAGCGCGCGAATAGCCTGTTTTGGATTGCGCAGGGACCAAGGCCGGGTATCGGCTATTTTTATACCTTAACGCCCGTTTACCAGCCTAATGGAACGCAGGTAATGTTGGGGATAGAGCAAACTCTCCGCATGGAGAATTTTTTTACCCCGGGCGCATTGCCGATGGGAGTAACGCTGCTGGATGAAAATGGTCATACCCGACTTTCGTTAACCGGAAACGAGACCGCGCTGCATCCGGATGCGCGCTGGCTACAAAAACGAATGTGGTTTGGCTACACCACCGGTTTTAAACAGCTAATTCTGAAAAAGAATCTGCCTCCTTCATCGCTCAGCGTTATTTACTCTGTTCCCGTGGATATGGTGCTGGAGCGTATCCGGATGCTGATATTAAACGCGGTGCTGCTAAATGTACTGACGGGAATTATGTTATTCACGCTGGCGCGTTTATATGAGCGGCGTATTTTTATACCGGCGGAAGCGGACGCGCAGCGTCTGGAAGAACATGAACAATTTAACCGCAAAATAGTCGCTTCCGCACCGGTTGGTATTTGCATTTTACGCACGCTGGACGGCACAAATATCCTGAGCAATGAGCTGGCCCATAACTATCTAAATATGCTTACCCAGGAAGATAGGCAGCGGCTAACGCAAATTATTTGCGGGCAGCAGGTTAATTTTGTCGATGTGCTGACCAGCAATAATACGAATCTGCAGATAAGTTTTGTGCATTCCCGCTACCGTAACGAAAATGTCGCCATTTGCGTGCTGGTGGATGTGAGCGCGCGCGTAAAAATGGAAGAATCTTTACAGGAAATGGCGCAGGCAGCAGAGCAGGCCAGCCAGTCTAAGTCCATGTTTCTTGCCACGGTGAGTCACGAATTACGCACGCCGCTTTACGGTATTATCGGCAATCTGGATTTGCTGCAAACGCGGGAGTTGCCAAAAGGCGTAGAGCGCCTGGTAACCGCCATGCATAACTCATCGACGCTGCTATTAAAAATTATTAGCGATATTTTAGATTTTTCCAAAATAGAGTCGGAGCAGTTAAAAATAGAGCCGCGCGAGTTTTCGCCGCGTGAGGTAATGAACCATATTACCGCGAATTATTTGCCGCTGGTGGTTCGTAAGCAGTTAGGGCTTTATTGTTTTATTGAACCGGATGTGCCGGTAACGCTAATGGGCGATCCTATTCGCCTGCAGCAGGTCATTTCAAATTTATTGAGTAATGCCATCAAGTTTACGGATATAGGATGTATTGTCCTGCATGTCACCGTGGATGAGTGCTATTTACGGATTCAGGTTAGGGATACCGGCGTGGGAATACCGGCGAAAGAAGTGGTGAGATTATTCGATCCTTTCTTTCAGGTGGGCACTGGCGTTCAGAGAAACTTTCAGGGAACCGGGCTAGGGCTGGCTATCTGCGAGAAGCTGGTCGGCATGATGGATGGCGATATCGCTGTCGAGACTGAGCCGGGAATGGGAAGCCAGTTTACTATTCGCATTCCACTGTACAGCGCACAAACCGCTCCACCCGCAGAAATCGCGGAGTTGGCTGAAAAACGCTGTTGGCTGGCAATACGTAACCAGGCGTTAAGTTGTTATTTAACTTCGTTTTTGTCCCGGAATGGTATTAGTGCAATTGCTTTCGATGGCAATTTTTCTGACGTACATGAAGATATTTTTATCACTGACAGTGAACCGGATGATATCTGGCCGGGCAGGGCGGTCATTTTGTTTTGCCGGCGTCATATTGGCATGCCGATAGAGCGCAGACCGGGGTATTGGGTGCACAGCGTGGCGGCACCGCACGAAATTATGACGCTATTGGGACGTATCTATAGCGTTGAGGTGTCTGTGCCGGGAGCTGCAGGGCTGCCTGCACCGGAAGCGCTGTGTGAACAAAACGACGATATGATGGTGCTCATCGTTGATGACCATCCTATCAACCGGCGTCTTCTCGCCGATCAGCTTGCAACCCTGGGTTACCCTTGTAAAACAGCCAATGATGGCGTAGATGCGCTCAATGTGCTGAGTAAACACTCGGTTGATATTGTTCTCAGCGATGTCAATATGCCGAATATGGATGGCTATCGCCTGACGCAGCGTATTCGTCAATTAGGGCTGACGCTGCCGGTGGTGGGCGTCACGGCAAATGCGCTAGCCGAAGAGAAACAGCGGTGTATTGAGTCTGGGATGGATAGCTGCTTGTCAAAGCCTGTGACCTTAGATGTACTACGACAAACGCTGGCGCTTTATGCCGAGCGTGTAAGGCGCGCTCGGACGTAATACTTATTCCATGTAACGGGTTGGCGTATCACGCAGCGTTTCGCCAACCTCATATTTATACTACGCGGTCGGAAGCTGTTTAATATTGTGCAGTATTGGCTTGCTGACGCTGGATGGCGGTCTGGAAAAATTTTGCGCCATATGTCGTGAGGTGTAATAAAAGGGAGGGAGGCCCTCATCAGCAGAGGGCCAGGGAGAAGCGTGACTACTCTTTATCCGCAGGCGTCAGGCTTACGGAGGAAAGATAGTTTAGCAGCGCGATATCATTATCCACGCCGAGTTTCATCATCGCTGATTTTTTCTGGCTACTGATGGTTTTGATACTGCGGTTGAGTTTGCGCGCGATTTCGGTAACCAGAAAACCTTCGGCAAACAAACGCAGAACTTCACTCTCTTTAGGAGAGAGCCGCTTATCGCCATATCCGCCTGCGCTGATTTTTTCCAGCAGGCGAGAGACGCTTTCCGGCGTAAATTTCTTCCCTTTCTGTAACGCGGCCAGCGCTTTAGGAAGATCGGTGGGCGCACCCTGCTTAAGCACGATACCCTCGATATCCAGGTCCAATACCGCGCTAAGAATTGCCGGATTATTATTCATCGTTAATACGATGATTGACAGGTTAGGAAAGTGGCGCTTGATGTATTTGATGAGCGTAATACCGTCCCCATACTTGTCGCCGGGCATGGAAAGATCGGTGATAAGCACATGCGCATCAAGTTTCGGGAGGTTATTGATCAAAGCTGTGGAATCTTCAAACTCACCGACAACGTTCACCCATTCAATCTGTTCAAGTGATTTTCGGATGCCAAAGAGCACGATCGGATGATCGTCGGCAATGATTACGTTCATGTTGTTCATGTAATAGGCTACCTTGCTAAAGCAAGCTTTTGACGTAAGCGTCAATCTCGCTGATATATTTCTCTATGACCGGGGCATCTTTCTCCTGAATGTGATGCTCCAGCGTTTCACACAATTGCTTACCGGGCGTAAGATTTAACATAGCAAACACCCCTTTTAGGCGGTGAGCCGTTTGCCCTAGCGCAGCAAAATCCTGGTTTGCTGAATCAGTATACAGCCTCTGGACGTCATCCGGTACCGTATCGACGAAGAGCGCATAATAGCCGCTGGCATGTAACTGTGCGTTTTCATCGTTAACGGAGGCGATATCGGAAGCGGACTCGCGGGTCAGCTGCTCTTCAATAAGTTGTAATATAGCGTCCTGCATAGCATGGCGAATATTAAAGTTAACGCGATACTGGCCCGGTCCTAATTTCCTTACGCCTTGCTCATCATCGCTTAAAAGTAGGCCGAAATCAGTAAGATTTGATGGATTATCTGTTAAAAAAAGATCGAAGTCTTGTCCGGGCGCTTTTTCATCGCTGATAATGCACGATGCTCCCATGCTTTCGAGCTGTCTGACGATAATATTTTTGACTTCGCCAGCGGCGATATCAATCAGTGCGGTGAGATCGTCAAGCAGCCGTTCCTGCGGTCTTTCACGCTTGTCCTCAACGGCATCTTCTTCCGCCAGCGGGAGGATAAGGTGCAGGCTGTAGCGCGTTCCTAAATCGAGATGTGATTTAATATTCAGATGACCGCCCATAGTGCGAGCGAGCTTGTCGCACAGGCGGAAAGCAAGGCCGTTCGCTGCGCCTTTATCATCTTCGCTGGGAGCATGCAGGTAAGGAAAGTGAACATTATCAATTTCATCGTGAGTAATACCCGTGCCGGTATCCAGCATCCTAAACAGCAAACGCTCGGGCGCATTTTCTTCCGCACTGATATCCAGCGTGATTTTTCCGATTTTTGTCGTGGTTATCGCATATTGCAGCAGCATACTTAACATTCTGTGAAGCGCAGTACGATCGCCAAAGCGCTCATCATCAGCATTCAAATGATTATTGATGAGAAACTGCAGCCCTTTGCGTCGAATAATTGGCAGGATAGAAGGCACCAGATCGTCAAGAAGCGCCTGTATGGAAAACCGGACGCTTTCCCCCTGCCAGCTTTCGTCTTCCAGTTGATTTAATAATTGGATTTCATCCACCAGGCAAATAATGCGCCGGGCGTCATCGAGAAGCGGAACCGGGCTTTCCTGCTCCCCAAGCGCGGCCAGCCTTTCGGCAAGGCGATTAACCGGCGTTTTTAGCGCTGCGCCAATGTGCTGCATAAAGGCCATTCTGGCCTGCTGATTTTTTTCATATAGCATGTGCGCCTGGCGCAGTTTTTTGGTGACCAGGATTTCTCTATCCTGCTCCCGAATGATAAAGATTTGCGTGCGCGGTACGGCCTGGCTGCGGTATTGGCGGATTTCGTAAAGTTCATTATTAACGGTGGCCTGTATTACGCCCTGATGTCTGTCTGCCATCGCCGCGATATTTTGTAAATTCAAATGAGGTAATAAATGATCGGCGGTGGGATTACTCATTAATGTACGGCGAGTTTCCGGATCGTGAACCAACAGACCTAGCGGTAATAACGCAATAATTTCTTCATTGAGCGCGCGCAGGGTTTTCAGCTCACTGCCCACGGTGGAAGATGCGTCGGCCTGACGCGGGGAGGACGGATGGCGAAACGTAGCGTAGCCGAACAGCGCCAGCGCCAGTAGCCCGATATTTAATAGCAGGGGTAATAGCAGCCCCTGTAACGTATCGATGAGCATTGCGCCAAACGGCACTTTCCAGACCAACTTAAGCTGCGTATCGCTTACCGGAGACGTAATTTCAATACGCGTGCCGTTGAATGAGACGTGAACGCGCCTGGCGCGCTCTTTATCCGTGCCGGTTGCGGTACGCTGCGTTTCATCAGGATCGAGGCGCAAATTGGCGAGCGCCATTGAAGCAGGCAGGAGGTCATTGACTGGGATATCAAAAGCGACGACGGTGGCCAGATGGCCGGGCTGATTGAACGTTGTGCGCAGGGTAAAATAATAGACATTTTGCCAGGACAGGCGTCTTAACGGCGAGAAGCTTTCTCGCTCATCTAGCATATTCGCCTGCTGTAGCATTTCTGCACGGCGCGAATCGACGATGCCATTGACGTTAGCATCCTTGAATCCAGCGGTGAGATCTTTAAGCGGCAGCGTTGAGGTCAGGATGAGGCTATTATCCTGACCGTTGAGATAGTACATCGACCAGGGTAGGCTTTCTGCGCCCCAGAGGGTATCCAGATAGCCGGAAATTCTACGAGCCATTTCGCGTGTACTATCTTCATGCGCGCCAAAAATCAGTGCTTCAATCTTATGACGCGGTTTTTCCAGATAGTAAACATCCTGACGCAGGCGCGTTTCCTGGATATTGCTCTGCTCTTCACTATACGGGATAGCGTTGACGCTATCGTAAATTTGCCAGGTCGCGTATCGGTAGGTATCAACGCGCTTGTGTAACGCGCGCGTGACCTCAGCCAATTGATAGCTTCTGTCCTTTAGCCAGATATTAATGCCACTTTGCACCATCACGCCCATAGCGACTAAGAGCACGACGATAAGCAGTAAAAAGAAGCGTGTGATACTGCCGGGCATTAATGAAAATTTAGGATGGCGCATCGTATCTGACTGACTCATTATTTCCGTTTTGCCTGAGAGGCCTTAGGGCCAAATGTCATTAAAACGCGTGGAGAATATAAGTAGCCACGCGTATGCCATGCGCAAGCATACCGGGAAAAGCAGGCTACGTCATCGTTGGTCAGGCGCTTTATATCCATCGTTTAAATGAAATAAGGTTAACGAGATGGGTTTATGATTTAACTGAATCTGAGAGATATTTATTTCCGCTTAATGATTGCGTGAATAAATATTTACGTAATGGAACTATGGATAATTCAACTAAATAAAAATAAGGATTTTAAAATAAAAGAAGAAATTCCAGGAACAGAGAATTGAAATGAAAAATGTGAGGGGAAGAAAAGGAAAAATAGAAATAAAAAACCGACCTTAAAGGCCGGTCTAAAGACAAACCAAACGTCCATTCCTGAACGAAGGTAATTAATAAAGTTAATGATGATAGCGATTGGAGCTTAGACCGAAAAAGTGTGATCGTTTTGGCAAACCGTGCGGCATATTAGCCTTGTCAAGGCGTGTAAAGATGTTTATGGTTGTGTTTTTACAATTAGTGCGGCTATTTTATCTTTCCGTGCTTAAAAAAAGTTCCCTTGGAATTACATTTTGTAACATGTATATTGCAGACCGAAACATCTAAATAGTTTTAGTATCTCAAACCCATTGGATTCATCCGTATTGTTTTAACAGAATGGGCTGCCAACTGATTAAGAACGACGATCGGTAAGCAGTGGCAATTAAAGTGGCGAAAAAAAGCATATAACGAGGGTTAATAACATGAAAGTTAAAGTACTGTCCCTGCTGGTGCCGGCTTTGCTGGTAGCAGGCGCTGCAAATGCGGCAGAAATCTATAATAAAGACGGCAACAAACTGGATCTTTACGGAAAAGTTGACGGAGAACACTATTTCTCTGACAACGATGGTTCTGACGGTGACCAAACTTACATGCGTATTGGCTTCAAAGGCGAAACGCAGGTTAACCAGCAAATCACAGGCTATGGCCAGTGGGAATATCAAATTAACGCTAATACCGATGAAAGCGAAAATAACGCCTGGACTCGTGTGGCGTTTGCCGGTTTGAAAATAGCCGATGCGGGCTCGCTGGATTATGGTCGTAACTATGGCGTTCTGTATGACGTAAGCGCATGGACCGACGTTCTGCCTGAATTCGGCGGTGACACTTATGGTGCCGACAACTTCCTGTTCAGCCGCGGTAACGGCGTCCTGACCTATCGTAACACCGATTTCTTTGGGTTAGTGGATGGTCTGAACTTTGCTGCGCAGTACCAGGGTAAAAACGGTAGCGCGAAAGGTGAAGATATTGACGGTCGTAAGCTGCAGAAACAAAACGGCGACGGCTATGGCCTGTCTCTGACCTACGACCTGGGCAAAGGTTTCAGCGTGGGGGGGGCGATGGCGTCCTCTAAGCGTACCTGGGACCAGAACAATACCGTAGGCGTATACGGCCACGGCGATCGCGCTGATGCGTACACCGGCGGCGTGAAGTACGACGCGAATGATGTTTATCTGGCTGCAATGTATACCCAGTCTTATAACGGTACGCGCTTTGGCGGTTCCGATTCTGCCGCTTACGGTTTTGCCGATAAGGCGCAGAACTTTGAAGTAGTGGCTCAGTACCAGTTCGACTTTGGCCTGCGCCCGTCTATTGCTTACCTGCAGTCTAAAGGCAAAGACATCGGGAATTATGGCGACCAGGATCTGAAGAAATATATTGATGTGGGTGCAACCTACTACTTCAATAAAAACTTCTCTACCTTTGCGGATTACCAGATTAACCTGCTGGATGATAACGACTTTACCCGTGCGGCCGGTATCAACACCGATAACATCGTAGCGGTAGGTATGGTTTACCAGTTCTAATCATACTTTTCGTTAAAATTAAAAAAGGGCCAGTTGGCCCTTTTTTATGTCTACAGAAAGCCACGTTCTGCCAGATGCGGTGAGTTGCCGCATTGACTATCAGGTATTAGCCTAAAGGCGGTATCGCTGGTTTTCCCTACCGGAAAAATGCAATCAACATCCCGCTTTGTTCCTGTCACTGATAGTCAATGTCTCAGAGATGGTGCGTTATGGCCTGCCTCAGGCTCAATCCCGGCAGGGGAACGCAGTAAATATCTAATCTTACCTTATTGCTGTAAGCCGCATAACACAGCGGTCATCTATGCTGACCCCCGCTTTACTTTTCATGTACGATTATTGCGCCGAAATAAGGAGGAAACGCATGCTGAAACGTCATGCATGGATAATAGGGTATTTCATCGTGTCGTTAAGCGCCTGCGATAGCGATAACCGGTCGCTCCCGTCAGCGATAGCGCTGGAGGGTAAGACCATGGGTACATCTTGGCACGTTAGCATTGCCTCCGGCACTCCCGTTCATCTAAACACACTACGCCAGATTATCCAGCAAACGCTGGATAACGAAGACAGGCAGCTTTCAACCTGGAAACCTGACTCTATGCTTTCCCGGTTTAATCGACAGCAAAGCTCCGCGCCGTGGCCCGTTAGTGAAGCAATAAGCGATATCGTAATCCGATCGCTGCGTATTGGGGCAAAGACTGAGGGGGCAATGGATATCACCGTAGGGCCGCTGGTAAACCTTTGGGGGTTTGGCCCGGATAAACAGCCGCTGAAGACACCAACGCCGGCCCAAATTGCGGCGGCGCGCGCGAAAACCGGCCTACAGCATCTGCGCGTGATTAACGACTCCCGGGGCCAGTGGTTACAAAAAGATGTACCGGAACTTTATCTTGACCTGTCAACGGTCGGAGAAGGATACGCGGCCGACAGCGTGGCGCATTTATTAGAGCAAGAAGGGTTTCAGAATTACCTTGTTTCCGTTGGCGGCGCGGTAACTTCTCGCGGCGTTCGCGCAGACGGCAAGCCCTGGCGCGTGGCTATCCAAAAACCCACGGACCAGGAAAATGCCGCGCAGGCGGTGGTAACGCTTAATGGCCAGGGTATCAGTACTTCCGGAAGCTATCGTAATTATTATGAGCTGGATGGACAGCGGCTCTCTCACGTCATCGATCCGCGCACCGGTGCACCGATCCGACATAAACTGGTGTCCGCAACGGTTATTGCACGCGATGCGCTGGAGGCTGACGCATGGGACACCGGCCTGATGGTGCTAGGGCCGGAAGAAGCGCGCGCGCTGGCGCTCAAAGAAAATCTCGCCGTTTATCTTATTATTAAAGAAGCACACGGATTTTCCGTTTGGGCATCCCCAGGGTTTAAACCTTTTTTGCTGAATAAAACGAATTAAAAAGCAAGAAGGTACGCGTAGGACAGTAGTTTTTCGCCCAAAGTGGTAGAAAACCAGCGGGGAGGAGGGAGAAATGAAAAAAGATGATAGCGAACGGCGCTGGGCGCTTTTGTGCCAGCGCAGCCCGGAAGCGGATTTTTTCTTTGCCGTTATTACTACGGGGATTTTCTGCCGTCCATCGTGTCCGTCGCGCGCGCCGCGCAGGGAAAATGTGCGCTTTTATGATAGCGCTGCGGACGCGCTGCTGGCCGGATTTCGGCCCTGCAAGCGCTGTCACCCCGACCGCTCCGGCGCGCGGGAGGCACTGGAAGCTCGAATAGCAAAAGCCTGTGCTTTGATGGAAGAAAGCGAAGCCCCGCTCACATTACACATGCTGGCCGAGCGAGCGGCAATGAGCCCATGGCATTTTCATCGTCAGTTCAAATTAATGACCGGGCTGACTCCGGGTGCCTGGCAACGTGCGCTGCGCGCCGAACGGCTGCGCAAGGCGCTGGCAGGGGGAGAAACGGTAACGCGCGCACTGCACGAGGCGGGCTATACCTCGGGTGGCAGGGCGTATCGTCAGGTTAAACGGGCGCTGGGTATGAAGCCAAGTCAGTATCGGCGCGGTGGTGAGCTGTTGACGCTATATTTTGCACAGGGCACCTGTCAGCTCGGCGACTATTTGATAGCTGAAAGCGCGCGCGGTGTGTGTGCAGTTTTGCTGGGGGATAGTCCTGAAGCGCTGTTTCAGGAGCTGACGCAGACGTTTTCCCATGCAAGGCTGTTGCCCGGCGATGCCGCATTTGGGCAGCGGATTTGCGGTATTGTGCGCTGGCTGGATAATCCTGCCGAACATGCGTTCTCGCTACCGCTGGATCTCCATGGAACTGTTTTTCAGCGAGAAGTTTGGCAGGCGCTTCAGGCGATACCCGCAGGTGAAACTATCAGTTATCAAACGCTGGCACAGCGTATTGGTAAACCGCGCGCGATACGCGCGGTGGCAAATGCCTGCGCGGCAAATACGCTGGCGGTGATTGTTCCCTGCCATCGCGTTGTTCGTCAAAGCGGAGCGCTGTCCGGCTATCGCTGGGGAAGTGAACGTAAGCGCCGGTTGCTGCAGCGTGAGGCGGCGCAGGAGGAATAGAAATGCTCGATTTGTTTGCCGAGGAGCCAGCCTGGCGCGAGCCGCTCGCCGACGGAGCCGCCATCCTGCGGCGCTTTGCTATTCGCGATGCTTCGGCGCTGCTGGCAGCTATTGAGACGCTTTCTGCGCAGGCGCCGTTTCGCCATATGGTTACGCCGGGCGGTTATTCGATGGCCGTGGCAATGACGAATTGCGGTGCCTCGGGCTGGGTGAGCTCCCGCAGCGGCTATTGCTACACTGCCTGCGATCCGCTAACGGGCGCGCCCTGGCCAAAAATGCCACCGTTATTTTTAACGCTGGCGGTAGCGGCGGCCCGTGCGGCGGGATACGAAAACTTTCACCCGGATGCCTGCCTGATTAATCGCTATTCCCCCGGTGCAAAGCTCTCTTTGCATCAGGATAAAGACGAATATCACTTTGATGCGCCTATCGTTTCTGTCTCGCTCGGGCTACCCGCTATCTTTCAGTTTGGAGGGCTGCGGCGCGCCGATCCTCTATCCCGCCACTATCTGGATCACGGCGATGTCGCGGTCTGGGGGGGAAGCTCACGCCTGTTCTACCACGGTATTGCGCCCTTAAAAAACGGACATCATCCCGAGGCTGGCGCCTGGCGTTACAACCTGACTTTTCGGCGCGCAGCGAAAGAAGAATAAAAATAAGAATTATTCTTGATGTGCCGCGTCAGCCGTTTAAACTGCTCGCAGTTTTAAGTTGCAGTAGGTTGGAATATGAAATTGTTGTGGATTGTCTGGCGTCAGTATCGCTGGCCGTTTTTAATGGTAATGCTGCTCAGCCTTGGGAGCGCCGCGCTGGGCATCGGTCTTATTGCTTTCATTAATCAGCGTTTGATTGAAATGACGGGGCCAACGTTTGCCGTGTTGCCCATTTTCCTGGGGCTGCTGGCGCTGCTTATCCTCATTACGCTCGGTTCTCAATTGGCCCTTACCGTGTTGGGGCATCGTTTCGTCTTTCGTTTACGCAGTGAATTTGTGAAACGTATTCTGGATACCTCGGTTGAGCGCCTGGAGCAATTGGGGCACGCTTCTTTATTAGCCGGCCTGACCAGCGATGTACGGGCAATTACCGTGGCGTTTGTCCGGCTGCCGGAGCTGGTGCAGGGCGTTATCCTGACGATAGGCTGTATGGGCTATCTCGCGTGGCTTTCACCAAAAATGTTGGCGATAACTACAGTTTGGATAGCGGTGACGTTAGTCGGCGGCTGGCTTCTGGTCTCTTATGTCTATCGGCATATGGCCACGCTGCGCGATACGGAAGACTGTCTATATAAGGATTACCAGCTCATTCTGGATGGCAGTAAAGAGTTGGCGCTAAACCGCGAGCGGGCGGAAGACATTTACCTAAACGACTTTTTACCGGATGCCCGGCGCTACCGTAGGCACATTATCCGGGCGGATACTTATCATTTAAGTGCGGTCAATTGGTCCAACATTATGATGTTAGGCGCAATTGGGCTAGTATTTTGGATGGCAAACGGTCTGGGATGGGCAGACACCGGGGTTGCTGCTACCTATTCTCTGACGCTGCTTTTTTTACGCACGCCGCTGTTAGCGGCGGTGGGCGCGTTACCAACGCTACTGAGCGCAGAAGTCGCGTACACTAAATTAAATAAGCTGCAACTTGCTGAATATCAGCCGAATTTCGCCTCTGCGCCGCCGCCTGCCGGCTGGCAAACGCTGGCCCTACGCGATGTGGTTTTTCATTACGGTGCTCACGGGTTTAGCGTTGGTCCAATCAACCTGACTATTCGCCGCGGAGAATTGCTATTTCTTATTGGCGGTAATGGCAGCGGAAAATCAACGCTGGCCATGCTACTCACTGGGCTTTATCAACCTGTATCTGGCTCTTTCTGGCTTGATGACATGCAAATTGAGGCTCACGACAGCGCCCGCTGGCGCGCGCTGTTTTCGGCGGTCTTCACTGATGTGACGCTATTCCACCGGTTGCTGGGGCCGCGCGGTGAGCCTGCAGATCCTCAGCTTATTGAGGAATGGCTCAACAGGCTGCGCATGGGGGAAAAACTGCAGATAGAGGAAGGAAAAATAGAAAATCTGAAGCTGTCAAAGGGGCAGAAGAAGAGAGTGGCGCTGCTGCTGGCGATGGCGGAACAGCGCGATATTATTTTACTGGACGAATGGGCGGCCGATCAGGACCCTCATTTCCGGCGCGAATTTTATCAAATTTTGCTGCCGCATATGAAAGCGCTGGGTAAAACGGTTTTCGCTATTAGCCATGACGATCGCTATTTTAGCCATGCAGATCGTCTGTTAGAGATGCGACAGGGGCATCTAAAAGAATTAACCGATGCTGAACGAACCTGTGCCAGCCGGGATGCAATAAACCATACTGTAAATGAATAGAGTTTTTATTATTTCTTTGGTGAATAATAGCGTGTTATCACGCTATTATTTATTCAGGCAAAATTGATTTTGCAGAGTCAATAGTACATCTATTTATTCGATATTAGTCCGTTCATTGTATTCAACGGTATTAACCTTTAACGCGTGATAATGATTTTCACTACCGGATAAATATCTACTACTATGAAGTTAACTTATATTTTTTATTTCTTATTATCTGAAAAGTTGTTACTAATTTAGGTTGACCCGGTTTAACAAATCAGGGAAACGCTATTAACTCCGCTCCGCACTATAGCGACATATCGTAAATTATCCAGGTCAGATAACGTTACTTTGATCACAAAACAGAAAAAAAAGAACAATAAATCGGCGAAATACGTTTGAAATAATTAACAAAATTAATGGATCATGAGGCCGTCAAGGGAAAGGGGTGAGCAGCGGCCGCTATAAATGCCAGGGAGTGGGGTACCGTATATTCAAGATATCATTGATATCTTATCCGTTCCTGTTTTATTCCTGGCCCTCACCAGTACGGGAAGATGAATTACAATCTACTTTGGATTATCTGGTTATTATGGTTATGGGTGTTGGCCGCATATAGTTTCCGTTGGGAAAGTTCGATACTGCTGTTTCGCACAATCTGGCGGCCTTTATTAACCTTTTTTTTGGTACTTATCGCCGCGTGTTTAAGTAAAAAATTTTTAGTGAACAAGGGAATGGTTATGTTTAAACGCAAAGAGTCTGCCGCGATGCCGGTAAATGATTTTATCCCGACGTCGCCGGCGCAGGAACCTGAAGTAACCGCTGCTCCGGTATTTCAGGAGGAGGAAACGCTATCGCAAATAGTTTCTTCCCTGCCGGAGGTTTCCGATTCAACGACAATTCCAGCTAACTGTGTTATTTCCGGCGAAATTACCTCCTCGGGAGACATTCACGTTAATGGTACCGTGGAAGGAAAAGTTCGCTCGGAGAAAAGCGTCTTTTTATTAAAAGACGGTAAAGTGGAAGGGGAAATAAATGCGGATAAAATTGTTATTAGCGGGCGCCTGAACGGCCTGTGCAGCAGCCGGGAAGTCGAGATCTCAGCCAGCGGTTTTCTTGAAGGTACGCTGGAGTGCGACGAGCTGTTTATTAATAAAAAGGGGCGCTTTTACGGGATATCAAAACCGCTTACGTCGCCAGAAAAACCCGCAGCCCCGCGTCCTGCTTCCGCTGAGCGCCCAATAACCACCACGCTTAGCAGCGTACCGGACTTTTTACGCATTCGTGAACCTATGGATGAGAAAGAGCCTGAACCGGTAAGTTAACGCATTGAAACCCATTTTATGTGGGCCGTATCAGTCAAATTTTGACTCAGACCCACATCTTTGCCCTATTTCGTACAATAAAACGCCGAAGTCTCCCTTTTTTTTCTTTTCTGCATCCCGTAATAGCAGAGGTTGATTATTATTGAGGAAGCCTGCTTTAGGGTATTGACGCACTGCCGCTATAGCGCGTGAGTTTTATCTGGCTTTTTCCAGGGATGCAAGTTTTATGTCTGTACTTACCAATTATACGCCTCATCACCGTGCAGAAGATCGCGCGCGTATTATTCAGATCCTTAGCGGCGATCGCGATATCGCCACCGCTATTGTCGGGAATACCCCGGACGATGATGCCGGGCTGCGCGCTCGCTTCCAGGCACAGCTTCAAACCTTAACTCGCCCTGTATCTCGTCTCCCGCCCCCCGATCTGGCTGATACGCTGGAGGCGCTGCCCGCTCTGGAGCGTCACGCGCTGTGGCGGCTTATTCCGGAGGCAAAGCGTGGGCGCGTGCTTTTGGAGGCGTCAAAACACGTTTGGGACGATCTTATCGAGGAAATGAGCGATAAGGCGCTGCTTAGCGCGTTAAGTACGCTGGATATTGATGAGCAGATGTATCTGGCTCAGCATTTGCCGCGCGATCTGGTTGGGCGCCTGTTAGTCACACTGCCCGCCGGCGAACGCGAGCGTGCCCGGCAACTGATGCGCTATGAGAAACCCAGCGTTGGGGCCATCATGGAGTTTGAAGTTATTGTAGTGCGCGCTGATGTTAATCTGGCTACCGTCCAGCGTTATCTGCGTTTTCTGAAAAAAATGCCAGAAAATACGGACAAACTATTTGTTACTACGCGGGACAGTGAATTATTGGGCGAGTTGGATCTGACGACGATTCTATTACATTCTCCTCAAACTCGCGTCGCGCAAGTGATGGAGCATAATCCAGTTACCTTTTTCCCCACCGATAATGAAGAAGCGGCGGCGCTGATTTTTGAGCGCGATAATCTTATCAGCGCGGCGGTTATTGATGAACAGGGGAAACTCATGGGGCGTCTGGCCATTGATGAGATTGTCGATGTGGTTATTGGTGAAACGGACAGCGATTTACGCCGGATGGGAGGATTAAGCGCCGAGGAAGATGTCTTTGCGCCGGTGATGAAGGCCGTGAAGACGCGCTGGGCGTGGCTGGCAATTAATCTCTGTACGGCTTTTATCGCTTCCCGGGTGATTCACGGGTTTGAAGGCACAATTTCTCATCTGGTGGCACTGGCTTCATTGATGCCAATTGTGGCGGGGATTGGCGGAAATACCGGCAACCAGACAATTACCATGATTGTGCGCTCGCTGGCGCTGCAATATATCCAGCCGGGCAATGTGACGTTCTTACTATTGCGCGAAGTCGGAGTAGCGTTAATTAATGGAATGGTATGGGGTGGGATCATGGGCCTTATTACCTGGGGGCTGTACGGCGACGCGGCGCTGGGTGGCGTGATGACGCTGGCAATGATGTTGAATTTGCTGGTTGCCGCCGTTATGGGGGTGATTATCCCCATGGCGATGTACCATCTGGGGCGCGACCCGGCCGTAGGGTCCAGCGTGATGATCACTGCAATTACCGATACCGGCGGTTTCTTTATTTTCCTCGGGCTGGCAACGCTATTTTTAATGTAGAAGAGCCGGCTTTGTTCGTCAGGCGCTGCAAAGTATCGGCGCGCTTTAATCGTTGAGTTGCCGCTGAGGTTTGATGAAAGCGCTGGCTAAGCGCGATGAGGCTGATAACAGCGGTGTGGTTTGATGGCGCAGATGGCGTGCCCATTGGCATCCAGCGCGGCTACGCCTGAGGTGTTCCTAACCTGAGCGGGGCTAGGGTATGAAACCGGATTGCCGGTACCAGGGGCTCTGCACAGGCGCCGCTGCTGGCACAATTTATAAGATTACGGCCACTGGCAGCTGGAGGCGAAATAGGAGATGAGTCTTAATCTATTTCAGGTCGGGATTAACAAATAAAATCGCTTAGCAGCAGCGGTTTAGCCGCTATCTGAGATTTGATACAGGCGCTAATAAAGGCAGAGTTGCGCCGTTGGTTGCCGGTTACAAACGCGCGAAGCCGGTAATATGTAGTGCAGGTTAAAAACGATAATAATATAGCCCGGCCAGAGCCTGGGCTATATTGGATATCCGTTAAATCGTTATTAGGGATTATTGAGACGCGCTTTTCTGCCTTTATTTATCAGCAACGGCGTATTTCAATACGTTGCCTTCCCAGCCTTTCTTACCGTAGTCATTAACGTGCAGAACTCGTTTGACGGGCGCGCCGGCTTTAAAATTAATCTCTTTAAAGTTGACATATACAATGGTAGGGGCGAACAGGGATTTAAAATAGTATTCACCGTGGCTCATATCGGCGATAGTTTGGAAATACGTGGCATTGCCTTTATTATCCTGTTTACGAACCGTGTATTGACCATAGTCACGCATAATTGCAGCATCGACTCCCGCTTTATCATCCGGCATACCGGGAGCTTCGGCGTTATTATTTACCACGGCCAGGACAAAACCCTGCGCCTGCGCTTTATAATCGGGCTGCGGCACGTGATCGAGATCGTAACTGGCCCGCACAAAGCGTTCATCCGCATCTTGCCCGCCAGGGATATCTTCCAGATCGGCATTTTTATACTTGTCGAGATTTTTCATTTGTTCGGCGATTGAAGGGGGATTGGTCATCACCCGATACTGCTTGCCGTGATAAATATTCACTTTGCCATCGTCGATTTCAATGATGGCAGAATCGCCCGACTTATCTTCAAGCGCAATATGCTTAGTATCGGTTGCGTAATCAATGGGTAATTTTTTAGCTTTAAGGCGCACGTCATTTTGAATGGCGTTTACGGCATCGTTAACGCTGGAAAAATTATCAAGGATATACGTAACCCAGCCGCGGCTTTCCAGCACCGGTTTGCCCTGATTATCCTTTTGTTCCTGCACGCCGTTTGTGTAGTACTGCGTATGAGCAGCCAGGCCCGCTTCGTTCATCCCGTCCATAGGGAATTTATTATCGGCGTATACCACAACGCTCCCATAGCGCGTTTTCCAGTGCGGTGAGGTAGGATCATCGCCGCCGCTGCGTTTTACGCCACGCGGCGTAATGACCAGCGCCGGATCGACCGGGCCAAAAAAATCTAAATTGCGCGCACTAACCATGTAGCCTGGGTATTGGTTCAGAAAAGCGCGGGTACAGGCGCTGGTGCTGCCCATAAACATTGCGCCAGCGGTAAGACCAAGGAGTACAGCAGTTGATTTCATTTGAAATGCTTTCATAGGTAAAAGTTCCGTTTGTTGTTATAAATCTCCTCTAAGCAAAGTTATATACCTAGTTAATATTAGTTTGCTAATTAAATTGCATTTTGAAATGTTACGGAATATTGATATTTATCCGGCGGATTTAGGGCGGTATATAAGGAATGTCACTGCCGTAGAAGAAGGGGACTTTAAGAAAACAGTAATGCAGTAACTGATTATTTACAGCCAGAATCAGTAGGATGTGTCATTGCTATTTCGACGTTGAACACAATATAAAATCCCTATATATCGGGTATGAACCCCGGTTTTGCGCTATTTGATACGACAGGGCTACTCCATAATAGCGCTCTCTGACCTGCATTATTGTATCTGCACGACTATCTATTTATTAATGGATTAACGGTGTGGAAACACCGTTACGGCAGGTAAGTATAATAAGCATATTGATCAATACTATGAATAAATAATAATGACATTGATTGGATAATTTGATGGTTAACGCTATTTAAATTTGTAAATTTGCGGATGCAAATGAAGCAGCTCTACAAAAACTACAGCCCAGCGCGGTAAATGAAGACTCTGGGTATTTATCGCCAGCTGCTGGTCGAGAGAGATGGCTAACGGCCTGATTTTTCGCTATGGCGCATTGCTAAGTCTTTTTGCTCCGACATAACGAGTACAACAGTGCCGTCATCGCTGTTTCTTTCAATCTGAAGGCCAGTCTCATTATCAGTTTCTGACACAATTGCCCGGCGAAGAGGGCAGTAGTGCTTCATAAAAAAGCTTCCGTCAGGCTCTTCTGCCGTGGCTGTCTGTTGTCATCCTCACAGGGGCCAGTTTTAACGGAATGCCATTGATGGCGGTGGCGGCGGTGAGCGTTAGCTACAGAAGGCGAGATGCATTTCAACGCATGATAAATAGGCTCATATTATGCGTAGATATCTAAGCCTATCAGCATGCGTATTGGTTCAGGTAAAACGGATATGCCAGTTCAGAAATCCTCGCCGCTGACCAGCCACATATCTGCTTCTTCGAACATTTCCTCTAACATCCGGTTTAGTTTTTCCCGGTCACTTTTGCTGGCATCGGAATTTAGAGCGTTAGCCTGCATGGGTTTAACCCGCACGGTAGCAGAAGGGAATATTCGGTGAACACGGCGCGTCAATTCATCCAGGATTATTTCGTTTGCGCCGGTTAACCCTGAAACATTGCGTTTGTCATAGACGAGTTCGACGTACATAGATACCTTATTTTACTGGCTAAAAATACAGGCAAATCTACTGTAAATTAATACAGTGTCAAGGAGATCAGAAGCGGAATATCGCGACCGGCGAGTTTGATGATAGACCGGCCGTATTTTTACGGGATTGGGTTCTGCCATCGTTTCACTATGTTAAAATCTGAGAAAACAAAAAAGCAGCCTTAAATGGCTGCTTTATGTAGAGAAATTTGGTCGGTACGAGAGGATTTGAACCTCCGACCCCTGACACCCCATGACAGTGCGCTACCAGGCTGCGCTACGTACCGATTTGTGGGGCTAATACTACCCGTTTCTTCACCGATTGCAAGGGGAGGAGACGCCGAGTGAGCTATAAATAATCAATCAGTTAGCAATAAAGCGTTTTTCATCCGTCAGCACTTGTAGCAGCAGACTTAGCTGCGGCCGCGGCTCTTCAATTTCATCCCCATTGCGGTCCCAGACCTTATAGCGCCCGTTATTATCCAGCACCAGCGTCATATCAGCAGTGGTAATCGCCAGCGTATTGCTATCAGCGCCGATAAGCCAGGGCCTGCGGCGATACGCGCTGAACAGATCCTCGCCCTGAGAATACTCCATCGCCGGTGAACTCACGTGCAGCAACCTCTGCATCAGCGTTGTCATAATATCCTGATGCTCTGTCAGGCGCGTAATTCGCTGCGCGGGCGTGCCCGGCCAGTGAATCACCAGAGGCACCTGAATGCGTGAGCGGTCCCAGGCAAAACTGTCGCGCTGGGTACCAAGAGGGATGCCGTGGCTGGCGGTAATAATCACGACGGTATTTTCTAATTGCCCGCGCTGGCTCAGAGTCTGGAGAATACGCGCAATTTGTTTATCAACGCCGCGCGCCGCGCGTTCATAGCGCTGCGTCAATAATCTTGCATCGGTTTCATTTTGCGTAGGCTGGGTACCGTTAAGCGAAACCCATGAGAACCAGCGATTATCATCCGATGCGTATTTACCCAGCCAGTTTATCCACTGGTTGGTGGTTTGCAGGTCGCTCTGTACGCGCGCCTGAGGCAGCGAGAAATCTGAAAGCAGCGCCTGGCGGTACAGCGGGTTACCAAATCCATCGGAGGCGAACAGCCCAAGCTGGTACCCCTGCTGATTGAGTGCGGTAACAAGAGCGGCTGGGGTGCGGGATGACAGTACGCCGTCCATATACGTGGGCGAGATGCCGTAAAATAGCCCGAAGATGCCGCCATCTGCGCTGTTACCCGCGCTCATATGCTGGGTAAAATTAATATTCTGCCCGGCAAACTGAGCCAGTGCGGGCATGGTTTTCTGCATCTCTACGTAGTTCAGCCCGTCAACGGTTATCAGTAAAACATTGTGACCGCTGCCCATATCGTTATAGCGCAGCGCGTTGAGCGGATATTGCACCGAGACGGCTTCAGGCGATCCTTGTTCCACAAGGCGGCGCTGATACTCTTTCGCGTCCAGCAAACCGTGTTTTTCCAGGAAGCGACGCGCAGTCATTGGGTAGGAGAGCGGCAGATTGGCGCGCTGCATGGTGATCGGGCGATAAAAATTCGCATCCGCCCAAATGTACATTATGTGGCTGGAGAAAAAAGAAACAATAAACAGCACTACCAGCGGTCTGACATAGCGCGCGCGACGGCTAATACTGCGTAGCTTTTGCCAGCACCACGTCGCAAACAGCATTTCAATCAACAAAATCACCGGCACGCTGATAAACATAAGCTGCCAGTCGCGCGCCATCTCTCCTTTATCAGGATTGATGACCAGCTCCCAGACAATGGGATTCAGGTGCAAGTGGAAGCGGGTAAAGACTTCGCTATCAATCAGTAGCAGCGTCATGCCCGCAGTAGCGAAAATAACCGACAGGAAGCGCATTAGCCGCTGTGACATCACCACAAACGTGAGGGGAAACAATATCAACAGATAGGCGGCAAAAACCAGGAAGCTGAAGTGGCCTGCCAGACTGAGCCAGGAATAAACGCGCCCGGTCAGCGTTGCCGGCCAGTCGGCGACTAACAAATAGCGGCTGCCCAGCAGCATCGCTACTAACATATTGAACAGAGCAAACCAGTGTCCCCAGCTAATCATCTGGGAAACTTTTTCACGGTAGCGCTGACGGTTAGTCACCATAACTCGTTCACAGTGTCCTTAGTGCGCGGCGTCTTCGCTGACAGAAGACTGTAGCGCGTCGGCGAATGAGCGGGCCAGCAAACGGCGTTGAGCAGGCGCGACGCTGGTATTAATCAGGTTAGTCACCATGTTTCCCAATACCATCAGGGAAAGATCGGTGGGTGCCCTGTGTTTCTCAAGGACTTCAACCAGTTCAGTCAGGAGCGCCTCAACGCGTTCGTCACTATAGCGGGATGTCTGCGGCATAAAATCGATTATCAGTCTATTCAGGAAAGTGCGATATCTTACCGTAGCATGCGTTATTTTTCTGCTTTTTTATCACCGGTTGCACATCCTCGCCGGCAATGGTTGAATACCGGCCGGTCCAATAGGAGAGTTTATCATGAGTCTGGATATCGACCAGATAGCCTTACATCAGCTTATTAAACGTGACGAACAAACGCTGGAGCTGGTGTTACGCGACACGCTGCTGGAAACCAGCCCGGCGGTAGAAGAAATGATGGCGGAGTTGCATCGTGTTTATAGCGCGAAAAGCAAAGCTTACGGTTTGTTTAATCAGGAGAGCGAACTGGCTGAAGCGCTGCGCCTGTGTCGCCAGGGCGAGGAGGACTTTCTGGGCTTTAGCCGGGCAGCGACCGGCCGTTTGCGCGATGAACTGGCAAAATACCCTTTCGCCGAAGGGGGCATCGTCCTGTTTTGTCACTACCGCTATCTGGCCGTCGATTATCTGCTGGTTGCCGTACTCAATAATTTGAGCAGTATGCGCGTCAACGAGCAGCTGGATATCAGCGCTACTCATTACCTGGATATCAATCATGCGGACATTGTTGCGCGCATTGATATGACCGAATGGGAAACCAATCCGGAGTCAACGCGCTATCTGACGTTTCTTAAAGGCCGCGTTGGGCGTAAAGTTGCTGATTTTTTCATGGATTTTCTCGGTGCCAGCGAAGGGCTAAACGCGAAGGTACAGAATCGCGGGCTATTGCAGGCCGTCGATGACTTTGCGGCGCAGGCGCAGCTTGATAAACATGAGCGGCAAAATGTGCGTCAGCAGGTATACAGTTATTGCAGCGAACAGCTGCAGGCGGGCGAAGATATTGAACTTGCCTCGCTCTCAAAAGAACTGGAAGGCGTAAGCAGTCAAAGTTTCCATACCTTTACCGCAGAGCAGGGATATGAGCTGGAAGAGCACTTTCCTGCGGATCGCAGCACGCTACGCCAGTTAACGAAATATGCCGGCAGCGGTGGAGGGTTAACCATTAACTTTGACGCTATGCTGCTCGGGGAGCGGATTTTTTGGGATCCGGCGACGGATACATTGACCATTAAAGGCACTCCGCCGAATTTACGCGATCAGCTACAGCGGCGGACGGGCAATAACTCATAAGGCAAATATTGCCGGGGCAGGCGGGGGATTCCTGCGCTTCCGCCATAAAAAAACGCCGCATGAGCGGCGTTTTCGACGATAACAGGCGATTAAGCGCGTACGAAGTCGATATGAGTGATTTTCGGCTTGTACGGATGGCGCTGAACGGCCTGAACTTTGACTTTCTCTTCTTTACCGTCGACAACCAGGGTCAGCACTTCAGAATAGAATTTTTCATCTTTCTGGGTATTGATGATCTGGTCGTGATCCAGCTCGATAGCAACCGGCTCAGCGTTGCCGCCGTAAATGATAGCCGGGAACTTGTTAGCTGTACGCAGGCGGCGGCTCGCACCCTTACCCTGCTCTTTACGAACGTTTGCGTTGATAGTAAACATCTTTTTCTCTCTTAATTAGTGCCTGCTACAGGCGACCCAGCAGCAGGCGAAGATTCTGCCCTGCGGACGCAAAGCGGGCGGCATTATAGCCGTATCAGGGGATAACGGCAATAAATGAAAATCTCCGACGCTGCTAAGCGGGTGTAGTACGTAAATGCGCTTTCGCGGGGCAGCGCTTTAAACCCAATATGCAATGGAGTAACATCCCTGACGTTATCGGAGTGAAATCAGTATCGTCATGTGAAGGGATTCTCAGGTAGGGGGCTATAATGTTTGCGGAATTTGGTGTACTGAACTTCTGGACCTATTTTGTCGGCGCCGTTTTTATTGTACTGGTGCCTGGGCCGAATACGCTTTTCGTATTGAAAAGCAGCGTTGGAGACGGCGTGAAAAGCGGTTATTTGGCGGCCTGCGGCGTATTTATCGGCGATGCGGTACTCATGTTTCTCGCCTGGGCCGGGGTGGCGACGCTGATAAAAACCACGCCTGTTCTGTTTAATATTGTTCGCTATCTCGGTGCCATCTACCTGCTTTATTTGGGTGGCAAAATGCTTTATACGACCTTCTTCCAGAAGGCAAAACCCGATGCCAATAAATCGACGCCAGGCGGTGCGATTTTACGGCGCGCGCTAACGCTAAGCCTGACCAACCCGAAAGCTATCCTTTTCTACGTCTCCTTTTTCGTGCAGTTTATCGACGTGCACGCGGCGCATTCCGGCATTTCATTCTTTATTCTGGCCAGCGTGCTCGAAATCATCAGTTTTACCTATCTCAGTTTTTTGATTTTTTCCGGCGCTTTCGTTACCCACTATATCGGCACCAAAAAGAAACTGGCTAAAATCGGGAATTCGCTCATTGGCCTGATTTTTGTTGGCTTTGCCGCGCGCCTTGCCAGCTTACAATCCTGAGGTTTTAGCCGCGCAGCTCATTGGCGCGGCGAAAGCGCCCCTGATAATCAAAGATTTTCTCTCTGACCTGCCACCAGGCGCCTTTTTTACGCGCCACGACAAAATCGGGATGGCGCAGGGCGTGTCTCTGTTGCACGATATCCGCGGCGGTTATCCAGCGTAAGGGAATCCCGGGCGTTCGGCTATGCGGGCGTAAAAAGTTGAGCTCAAAGGCGGTTCGCTGGGCGGGCGTATGTAAACGAAATCGTTCGCTGACATCGGCGCCGTCTTCATCATAATAAGTGATGTTAAGCCATGCGCCTTTCTCATCGGTGCCGTCCCGCAGCGTCATACCGCTACAGCGTAGTACTAACGCATCTTTAAGTCTGAGCGCCGCTTTTAGCATATCATCCGGATCGACCAATATTTCATTACACTGATGGCAGCGGCGTGCGGCAATATCGTTTTCTGCATTACAGTGCGGGCATTGTTTAAAGCGAAAGCGAAAACCGCACTGTTCGCGCACGCCATCGTCGTCTTCAAACCATCCCTGGCAGCGGCGACCGTAGTGTTCGATAAGCGAGCCGTCGGCCTGGACTTTCCCCCAAAACGTATTGGCAAACCCACAGTCAGGACAAAATACCTGCACTGGGACATTGTCTGATGCGCCGCGCGGGCTACCCACCTCGGGCGTATAAATATCATGGGGATTACCGGCGTAATCCAGGATCAAGCAGTCGGTTTTGCCGGGTGCCAGCCGCAGCCCGCGCCCGATAATTTGTTGGTATAAACTCACGGACTCGGTCGGGCGTAAAATAGCGATAACATCCACGTGCGGGGCGTCAAAACCGGTGGTGAGAACGGAAACGTTAACAAGATAGCGAAACGCTTTGCGTTTAAACGTATGAATCAGCGCGTCTCTTTCCGCCGTCGGCGTGCTGCCAATGATTAGCGCGGCCTCGCCCGCGGGCAGCAGCGAGAAGACTTCTTTGGCATGCTCGACGGTGGCGGCAAAAATCATTACGCCGCGTCGCTCCGCGGCAAATTCAACGATTTGATGGACTATCTGCGGCGTGATGCGCTTTTGGCGCGCCAGCTCTTTATTCAGACTTTCTTCGCTGAACAGGCCATTATCCTGCGCTTTTAGCCGGCTAAAATCGTATTGAACCACGGGCATATCAAGGCGCTGCGGGGGCGTCAGCCAGCCATTTTTTATCATATAGCGCAGCGGCAACTCATAAATACAATCAGAAAACAGCGCATCCTGATTACCGCGCACCATGCCATGATAGTGATAGCGATAAATCCACCCTTTGCCTAACCGGTACGGCGTGGCCGTTAACCCGAGCAGGCGTAGCGCTGGGTTAATTGTGCGCAGGTGAGTCAGGATTTGTTGATACTGACTATTATCGCTGTCGCCAATACGGTGGCATTCATCAACGATGAGCAAAGAAAAAGGCGTGATAAAATCCGCGATATTGCGTGCAACCGACTGCACGCTGCCAAAAATGACTTTTCCGCCGCGCTCTTTTCGCTGTAGCCCGGCGGCATAAATATCCGCGTCCAGCCCCAGCGCGCAGTACTTAGCGTGGTTTTGCTCCACCAGCTCTTTCACGTGTGCTAGCACCAGTACACGGCCCCGCGCCAGCCTCGCCAGTTCCGCGATGACTAAGCTTTTACCCGCGCCGGTTGGCAGCACGATCGCGGCAGGCGTAGTATTGGCACGAAAATGCGTTAACGTTGCAGCGACGGCATCTTGTTGATAAGGGCGTAAACTAAACGACATGGCGGGTAGGGGACTCAACGGCGATACGGGCAAAGCATCATTATGCCATGAAACAAGTGAAAACGGGCTTTTTCCGCCCGCGGACGATGGTTATACTGTTACAGGAAAACATGTCAACGCGCCGACTTAGGCTCGGTATCACCATTACAGGCACTTATTATCCATGCGACTTGATAAATTTATCGCCCGGCAGCTTGGCGTCAGCCGCGCTATCGCGGGCCGGGAAATCCGCGCCCAGCGCGTTACCGTAGACGGTGAAATAGTAAAAGACAGCGCGTTTAAATTACTGCCTGAACACGATGTTGCTTTTGACGGCAGCGTTCTGGCGCAGCAGAGCGGGCCGCGCTATTTTATGCTGAATAAGCCTCAGGGCTATGTTTGCGCTACTGAAGATCCCGACCATCCAACGATACTCTATTTTCTTGACGAGCCGGTGGCACACGAACTGCATGCGGCAGGGCGTCTGGATATCGATACCACGGGGCTGGTATTAATGACGGACGATGGGCAGTGGTCGCATCGTATTACTTCGCCGCGCCACCGCTGCGATAAAACCTATCGCGCTACGCTCGATGCGCCTATTACTGAAGAAGCTGCGCGGAGCGTCCAGCAAGGGGTACAGCTGAACGGCGAGAAATCGCTGACGCTTCCGGCGACGCTTGAAATTCTTACGCCGACAGAAGTGCGTCTGACCATTAGCGAGGGACGCTATCATCAGGTAAAGCGCATGTTTGCCGCCGTGGGTAATCACGTGCAGGCGCTGCATCGCGAACGTATCGGTGCGATTTGTCTGGATGAGACGCTCGCTCCCGGAGAGTACCGGGCGCTAACTGAAGATGAAATAGCCAGCGTCGGCCTGCCGCCGCGTTAATGGCTGGAGAACAACTGTGACGACAAAAGAGCCGCCTTCCTCGCTGAGCATTGTTTTTATTCTGGGGCTGCTGGCAATGTTAATGCCGCTATCCATTGATATGTACTTACCGGCTTTGCCAGCGATCGCCGACCAATTCCATGTTCCGGCGGGCAACGCTCAAATGACGCTCAGCACCTATATTCTGGGGTTCGCGATAGGGCAGCTTTTTTACGGGCCGCTGGCAGATAGCCTGGGGCGTAAACCGGTGATTTTGGGCGGAACGCTGGTTTTCGCTCTGGCGGCGTCGGCCTGTGCGCTTTCCCAGACGATTGGAATGCTTATCGTCATGCGTTTTTTCCACGGTTTAGCTGCCGCAGCGGCGAGCGTGGTTATCAATGCGCTAATGCGCGACATGTATTCCCGGGATGAGTTCTCGCGGATGGTTTCCTTGATGATGCTGATTACCACCATTGCACCACTGCTGGCACCGATGATAGGCGGTGCGGTGCTGGTGTGGTTTAACTGGCACGCTATCTTCTGGATTCTGGCACTGGCGGCGCTGGTGGCCTCCGTGATGATAATGACGCTTATCAAAGAGACGTTACCTCCGGAGCGGCGCCAGCGTTTGCATTTAGGGACTACGGTACGTAATTTTGCCACGCTGTTTCGGCATAAGCGCGCGCTGAGTTACATGATGGCCAGCGGGTTCAGCTTTGCCGGGATGTTTTCATTTTTGACCGCCGGGCCTTTTGTTTACATTACGCTTAATCACGTTAAATCCCAGCATTTTGGCTACTATTTCTCGCTCAATATCGCCTTTTTGTTTGTAATGACTATGCTAAACGGGCGCCTGGTGCGCCGGGTCGGGGCGCTGCGTATGTTTCGTACCGGCCTGCTGATTCAGTTTGTAGTTGCGCTTTGGCTGGTGGGCAGTACTGCGCTACACCTTGGTTTTTGGTCGATGGTCGTGGGAATTGCCGCGTTCATTGGCTGCGTATCGATGGTGTCTTCGAACGCCATGGCGGTAATACTGGATGAGTTTCCCCATATGGCAGGCACTGCGTCTTCGCTTGCCGGAACCTTTCGTTTTGGCATTGGCGCCGTAACGGCGTCGCTACTCTCGCTTGCCACCCTTAATTCAGCGTGGCCAATGATTTGCTCTATCGCGCTGTGTGCGACCTGTTCTATGGCTTTTTATCTGTACGCCAGCCGTTCTGCGCGGCAGTAAACATTCGGGTGCGCCGTCTGGCGCCCCTGACTTTCTATTTATTAATCCACGTCAACGACAGCCGTTCTTCAACCCTTATAATTGTTGTTATTTTGTAAGCGTTAAGATTAAAAAACGTCATTACCTTGTAGTAAAAAGAGTTGAGTTAGATCGTATAAACAGGTAAATATAGCGCCCACGGGCGTAGAAAAAACTAATAACCGCCTGTTCCTTCGGAATTTTATGGGTTAGTCAGGAAGTGAATCTTTGAGTGTTGCCGTTGGCCGTCTGTTCCACGCCTAATATAGCCACCCATCTTTTTCTTCTCAGGCAATAATAAATGCTCCGCAGGAAACATAATTAACTTTTTTTAGCCGGCTTTTCGCCATTTTATTTTTTTTAACACCAACGCGTCTTTGATTTCCTTTCTGCACGTTTGTATCATTTTTTTAACATTTGTGTAAGATAATAATAATAGTAACGCTACCGGGGAATAACGTGAATACTTTACAGTTGTCCATCGTGCATCGTCTGCCGTCGCGCTATCGCTGGTCTGCCGGTTTGGCAGGCATCAGTGTTGAACCGATTCCGCCGCAGATTGGGACTGATGATAATGCGCTTATCGGGTTGAAATTACTCAGCCCAAATGGGGAAAAAGCCTGGACAGTGATGCGCTCATTAAGCCAGGATTTGATAGGCATTGCGGTTAATAGTGCCGTACTGGAATGGGAGGGCGAGCCCTGCCTGTTTGTTGAAGGCCAGGATGAATTTGCTGCTATCTGCTGTCTGAAAAATTCAGGCGTGGCGATTGCTGAAAATGTCAACGCCGCTAATCCGTTTTAACAGGCGGTGAGCGGCGCCAGAAGCTGACGGGTATACGCCGTGCGCGGCGCGCTGAAAACCTGATGACAGGTACCCTGTTCTACGGCTTCTCCCTGCTTCATTACGATAACCTGGTGGCAGAGCGCACGTACCAGTTGTAAATCATGACTGATAAAGAGCCAGGCCAGCGCGTATTTTTGCTGTAGATGTTTTAGTAGTTCGAGTATCTGCGCCTGCACCGAGCTGTCCAGCGCGGATGTGGGCTCATCAAGAATCACGAGCTGTGGTTTTAAAATAAGCGCGCGGGCGATAGCGATGCGCTGGCGCTGTCCGCCAGAAAACTCCGAAGGGTAGCGGGAGCGCATTTCTGCCGTAAGCCCCACTTCCTGCATCACAGTAATCACCTGGCTTTCTCGCTCTTGAGCGCTTAACTGCGGTTGATGGACGCGCAGACCCTCTTCTATTATTTGCTGGATGGACAGACGCGGATTTAAGGCGCTATTAGGATCCTGAAATACCGCTTGAATACGCCGCCGAACCGGCAATAACGCTTTGACGTCGAGGCAGTGCAGCGGTAATCCATCAAACATAATGGTGCCACTGGAGGCTATCAGACGCAGTAGCGCCAGCCCGGTAGTACTTTTTCCTGAGCCTGATTCCCCCACCAATCCGAGGCTTTCACCCGGACGCAGTGAAAAACTGAGCCCCTTAACCGCGTGATGATAACCTACCGTGCGCCGAAGCAGGCCGTGACGCAGGGGGAAACTCACCGTCAGATTATGTACTTCAAGAAGCGGTGGTTGAGAAGGTTTCAGCGCAACGGGTTTTCCAGCGGGCACTGCGTCCAGTAACTGGTGGGTATAAGGATGTCGGGGTGCGTTAAACAAAGTCTGCACCGGGGCCAGCTCAACGCATTTGCCCTGGCGCATCACGGCAACCTCGTCTGCCAGCGTGCGCACGATATTGAGATTATGAGTTATAAAGAGTAGCCCCATGTTCAGATCTCGCTGGAGTGAGCGTAATAATGTCAGAATTTGCATTTGGATGGTGACGTCCAGCGCGGTTGTGGGTTCGTCCGCAATGAGTAATTCCGGGTGAGTCAACAGGGCCATTGCTATCATCACCCGCTGGCGTTCGCCGCCGGAGAGCTGATGCGGATAGTCGTTCAAACGCCGGCGCGCACTGCGGATACCGACGCGTTCCAGCCAGTCGAGCACTTCATTTCGGGCCGCAGCGCGGCGCATCCCACGGTGGAGTGAAAGTACTTCACTGAGCTGTTTTTCCAGCGTGTGTAGGGGGTTAAGCGAGACCATCGGTTCCTGAAAAATCATGGCGATACGATTGCCACGCACGCTTCTTAGCGCTTTTTCCGACGCATGCAGCAGCGAATCGCCGCAGAATTGAATATCGCCTTCGGGATAGATAACCGGCGGTGAGGGCAGCAATCGCAGAATCGATAGCGCGGTAACGCTTTTCCCAGAGCCTGATTCCCCGACCAGCGCCAGCGTTTGTCCGCGCTCTATGCGCAGAGACAGCGCGTCAACCACGCGATTCTGCGTATTTTTCTGACGAAAGGCGATAGTCAGATCCTGAATATCTAACAGCGGTGCTGGCATATTAATAGGCCTTGTGCGGATCGAAGGCGTCGCGAACGGCCTCGAAGATAAAAATCAGCAGCGACAGCATAATCGCCAGCGTTAAGAAGGCGGCTAAGCCCAGCCACGGTGCCTGAAGATTGTTTTTACCCTGCAGTAGTAGCTCGCCAAGCGAAGGCGAGCCGAGCGGCAGTCCGAATCCAAGAAAGTCCAGCGCCGTCAGTGTGGTAATCGCTCCGCAAAGAATGAAAGGCAGAAAGGTTAGCGTGGCCACCATGGCATTGGGCAGCATATGACGCAGCATAATAGCGAAGTCTCCGACGCCCATAGCTTGCGCGGCACGAATATAGTCGAAATTGCGGGTTCGTAAAAACTCGGCGCGCACCGCGCCGACCAGCCCCATCCAGCCAAACAGGGCCGTTATCCCCAGCAGCCACCAGAAATTAGGTTGCACCACGCTTGAGAGCAAAATGATTAAAAACAGCGTAGGCATACCGGACCACACTTCAATAAAGCGCTGCCCCCACAGATCGAGCTTTCCGCCATAGTAACCCTGCAGCGCGCCAGCCAGCATGCCAATAAGGCTGGTACAAAAGGTGAGCGTCAGACCGAACAGCAGGGAGATTCGCGTGCCATATACGATTTTAGCCAACACATCGCCGCCGTTTGCGTCGGTACCGAGCCAGTGTGTACGCGATGGCGGCGTAGGGAAAGGGCGCCTGGTGGCGTAATCAATGCTGGCTGCGCCGTAGCGGACGGGGGCCCAAAGCGCCCAGCCGTTGGCGTCAATTTGCCGGCGCAGCCACGGGTCCTGATAGTCAGCCGGCGTCGGAAACGGGCCGCCGAAGTCTGCCTCACTATAGTCAATCAGCGCGGGCACCAGCCAGCGCTGCTGATAATGTACCAGCAGCGGCTTTTCATTAGCCAAAAATTCAGCAAACAGGCTCAGAATAAAAAGGATGGCAAAAATCCACAGCGACCAATAGCCGCGCCGATGCTGGCGAAAGCGCGCCCAGCGCGCCTGATTTACCGGGCTGAGCGATTTCATGCGCGCCCCTCGAAATCAATACGCGGGTCCACCCACATGTAGGTTAAATCACTCACAATATTCAGCACGAGCCCAATCAGGGTAAAAATATACAGCGTGCCAAACATCACGGGATAATCGCGCGAAACCGTCGCTTCGTAGCCTAATAGCCCCAATCCGTTAAGGGAGAACATGACTTCTATGAGCAGAGAGCCGGTGAAAAACATACTGATAAACGCAGCGGGAAAACCTGCGATAACCAGCAGCATGGCGTTGCGAAAAATATGCCGCAACAGAATCTGCTTTTCGTCCAGCCCTTTGGCGCGAGCCGTTACGACATATTGCTTACGAATTTCATCCAGAAATGCGTTCTTGGTTAGCATCGTGAGTGAGGCAAAGCCGCCGATTACCGTTGCCAGTACCGGTAGCGCGATGTGCCAGAAGTAGTCTGCCACTTTTTGGTACCATCTCAACGCGTCAAAATTTGCGCTTACCAGCCCGCGTAGCGGGAAGATATCCAGCCAGGTTCCGCCTGCAAAACAAACAATCAGGACAATGGCGAACAAAAAGGGGGGGATGGCGTAGCCAATAATAATTAGTGAACTGCTCCAGATGTCAAAGCGGCTGCCGTTATACATCGCTTTGCGGATGCCGAGCGGGATGGAGATAAAATAGATAATAAGGGTGCTCCACAGCCCCAGCGACACGGAAACCGGCAGGCTCTGTTTAATCAAATGCAGCACGGAGGCGCTGCGAAACAGGCTGTCGCCAAAATCGAAGCGGATATAGCGCCATAGCATATCGAAATAGCGCTCATAAAGCGGTTTATCAAAACCGTAGCGATGAGTAATTTCCTGAATAATCTCCGGGTCCAGACCGCGCGCGCCGCGGTATTGATTGTCGCCCGGCCCGGCAATGCCTGGGCGGGTATGGCTTCCTGCGTCAGCGCTCTGAGCACCGCCGGGCATAACCGCCTGCCCGCGCCCGAACTGAATGGCTGCGATGGCCTGATCCACCGGGCCGCCGGGTGCAATCTGAACAATAAAAAAATTCAGCGTAATGATGGCCCATAGGGTGGGGATGATGAGTAACAGGCGGCGTAGTAAATAACGTATCATGGGTATTCCTTAACGCCGCTGCGGCGGTAAAGCAGCGGCCTTCGCCGAATCATACCACCAGGTATCCAACCCCAGCGCATAGCCTGGATGGCGGGAGGGACGCGCGAATTTGTTCCACCAGCTTAATCGTTCAGACGCCTGATACCACATTGGCAACATATAATATTGCCACGTCAGTACGCGATCGAGCGCCCGTCCGAGCGGCAGCAGTCGCGCCTTATCTCCCTGATGCGCCGCGATCTGCGCGATCAATTTATCGACTATAGGGTCCTGTACGCCCGGCGTATTCCAGCTTGAGTCCAGATAGGCAGATGCCCAGCTAATCTGGAGATCGGTACCGGGCCAGGGCATGGCGGGATATAACGCCGGCATCATATCAAAGTCCCGGCGCCGCAGGCGGTTGGTGAGCTGTGAATTATCAACCTGGCGCAGGGTTACGCGGATTCCCACGCGCGCCAGACTATGCTGGAAAGGGAGCGCCCATGCGTTATTGCCGCCGGCCGGTAGCAGGAGTTCAAATTCAAACGGCTTGCCGCTTTGGCCATTTATCAGGCGCTTATTTTTAACGGTCCAGCCAGCATTACGTAATAGTTTGAGAGCAGCGAGCTGCTTGTCGCGCGGGAATCCGTCCGCAGATGTGTGCGGTGGCTGAAAAACGCGATGAAACAGCTCGGCCGGGAGCTGGTTTTTAAAAGGCGCGAGTAGCGTTTGCTCTCCGGCATCGGGAAGTGCGCGCGCCGCATATTCAGTATTTTGAAAATAGCTATTTGCCCGCCGATACGCGCCATAAAACAGCGCTTTATTCATCCACTCGAAATCAAACGCCAGCGCGATCGCTTCGCGCACTCGGCGGTCTGAAAACAGCGGGCGCTGAAGATTAAATGCCAGCCAGCGCGTGCCCTGAGCGGCACTATTTTGCTGCTCCGCTTTAACGATATATCCACGCTCGAAATGCCGGCCGGTATAGCGCGTCGCCCAGTTTTTTGGGTTATTTTCACGGCGAATATCAAAGGCGCCGGCTTTAAAAGCTTCAAAGGCGACATTGTCATCAAGGTAATAATCGTAGCGTAAGGTGTCGAAATTCCAGCGCCCGCGATTGACCGGCAGGCTGGCGCCCCAGTAATCGGCCACCCGCTGCCAGACCACATACTGACCCATCCGCCAGTCGGTGATGCGATAAGGGCCGCTGCCGAGGGGAGGATGTGCGAGCGGCGCACCCAGCGAGCGGTGGCGCCAATATTTTTCTGGCATGACGGGCAGCGTTAGCAGACTCAACATAGTCTCTTTATTTGGCTGCGCAAGGGTAATGCGTACGGTGTGTGGCCCCAGCGCACTGACGGTAACGCCTTTATAGTAAAGGCGGAACTGCGGTACGCCTTCCGTCATAAATTTATGAAAGGTAAAGGCGACATCACGGGAGGTAATAGGGCTGCCGTCATGAAAACGTGCCTGGGGATTAAGCGCGATCTCAGCCCAGGCAAAGTTGTCAGGGTGACGTGCAGAGGTGGCGATCAGCGGATAATAGCTGCCGGACTCGTCGTCAGACGTAGTAAACAGAGAGTCATAAATTTGCCCGGTGCGCTCAGCCGGGTTGCCGCGCAGCGCGTAACGGTTGAAATTATCAAAGGTGCCGATGACGGAAAGCGTCATTTGGCCCCCTTTGGGCGCCTGAGGATTAACGTAATCGAAATGGGTAAAACCCGAGGCATATTTCGGTGCGCCCAGAATCGCGAAAGCGTGGCTGACGTTTGTTTCCCGGGCGCTACCGCTGGCTGAAATCATCAGCGCCAGCATAAACCAATAGATGCGAACGACCATTAATCGCAGTTTCCTGTATTTGGCACGCTTCGCAAGCATAGCGCGAGAATCGAAACGTATTTACCGTCACGTCGGGAATAATAAGGGAGGTGAACGCGTTTGTGAAATAAATGTCCGGGCTAATATTATCTGTTTTCAGTCTGACGGATGGGTAGCCTGCAATAGTGGCGGTGAAGTGATAAGAGGTAAATACCGGGCGCCAGTGACGGCTATATTCCAGGGGCCAGCGAGAAAGCCGGTGCGTTAACGGGTTGGCTCTGTATCCATGTTATTAGCCAGAGAAAGAGCGGAGTAGTAGAGAATACGCATTTTCTGGAAAAGTAATCATGAATAAAAATAAACCCCTTATTGGCTAAGGGAAACGCCGGGTTTATACGTGATATCCATCGCACCAAGAGTCATTTTTGTATGCCAGATTAATCAAAGCACCAAGTTTCATTACCGTACAAAGCGCAATGTTTGTGGTGAAATAATAACCAGAAATAAACGGGTGGGTAGCAATATACGGGACACTGCGCAATGGGTAATAATGGGAAAAATGAAATAAAAAAACGCTGCCAGGCAGCGTTTTAAAACGTTTGGTTATCAGGACATCTTTAAGCCCGCAGCGGCTTAATTAACTGTGATTTAACACCCGGCGCGCCGAATTATAGCGTTTTTTCCAGTAAGGATCGCTGAGCCTGGAAATCATCACGCCGCTACTGGTGGATGCGTGTACGAAGCTGTCGTTACCGATATAAATACCGATATGGCGACCCGTAGAACCGGTATGGAAAAGTATCAAATCGCCGGTGCGTAATTTCCCGCGGGAAACAAACTGGCCGCTGGATTGCTGTTCGCTGGTGGAACGCGGTAATTCCAGACCAAACTGTTCGCGAAATGTTCGTTGAACGAAGGCTGAACAATCAATACCTTTGCGTGAGGTTCCGCCCAGGCGATAGCGAACGCCTTTCCAGCTGGTATATTGATCCATTAGACGAGATTTAATGTCCAGATTATGGACCATTTGCTCGAATTCATCCTGAGAAGCTTGCAGCAAAAAGCCACCGTTATTATCTGCTGCATGCGTATCAGTACGTGTATTTTGTGCGGTATTTGTAGAACTACAGGCCGAAAGCGCTACTGCCATTGCAACCGCGGGGAGCGCCCGCAGAATATATCTCAAAACTGGCTGAGATTTGACCATTTTGTTTATTATCCCTTGATGTCCTTAACGATAAAAATCGTTATGTTATTAACCAAACGTGATGAGAGTAATGACCTGCGTATAATGAGACAATTCTGTAAATCATAAAGTGTGGGATAACGCACACTTTACTTTTGCGGGGAATTCGACCTTATAGCGCAAAACGGGTGAAAGATTACCCGATTCATTTAGCCATGGCGAGCATTTTCATACCCAGATTATCTATATTTTTGTGTGGTGATATAACAAAATGTTTCAGCCTTTGAGGGCAGGTATCGCAAGGTTTTATCGGTTTATTAACGTTTCTTTAAATGAATGTGAAAGTATTTAATTTCAGAATTAAGGCCACCGTGAAAACCGAGTTAAACACCGGCGAAAACGGTCGCCGGTGTAATAGTTTGTTTAATTAAAATTGATCCTGATTCGGGTTTTATTATTTATTCCTTCCCGGAAGACAGCGATTAAGCGAATTAATTAATCGATCGCTCAATGGCGTCATTAGAATCCAGGGTAACCCTACAAGCACTACGGCAAGAGATCCGACGAAAACATCGGTAAACCAGTGGGCGCCAATCATAATGCGCGGCAGCGCGAATAACAGAAATATCATCACGGCGATAATAAACGCGGTTTTGCCGAAGTAGCGCAGCATAAAGCCGCAAAATATTAGTAGCATCATTCCGTGATCGCCCGGGAAGCTGTCGCCAGATGCATCTTTCGTGGGGAAATGCAGCAGGTCGCGCACGCGATTAATATGCGTAAATGTGAGCGTCGGGCTGGGGCGCTTCACCGGGAGCGCCTGACCGATTTGGTTTAGGATCACAGCGCTGAGCAGCATAACTACCCCCATGATGACAATATGGCGACGTTCGTGAGGCGATGCTTTTCGCCAGAACCACAGCATTAATAGCCCCATACACAGCAGTGAACAGGCGTCAAATGCGCGGTTATTCGTGATGGCGACAAACCATAAAAAAGTACGATTGGTGCTCAGCGCGGCGTTAAAAAAATGAAACAGCGCCGAATCAATGGGAAACCAAAAACCGTGATTTACCGGAAGATACCAGGAGAAAAATAGCGCCAGACCGAGGGCGTTAAGCAGCACGATAAGCGGAAAAGAAGCGTGACGTAGCATAGTGTTCCTGGAGAGAAGATAATTTAAGATAAATACGTTAGTTGCGCTCGGGTAAACGAAGCCTCAACAGATCCCGCTGCAGCGCATTCCAGTCGCTATCCGCATAATGAATAAGCTCGATGCGGCTGTCCGGCGGCGCAGCACTCTGTGTCTCGATATGTAAATCGGCGTCCTGGCGGTTAATTCGCACCAGGCCTTCAGGGATACGCAAAACGCCTTTTACGCGCTCCACCGGCGCAAGCCGCGCCCATTCAAGAAGGCCGATGGTATCGAAACACGTCTGGGCATCGAACACCCAGCCGCAGCCATAATAACCCTGCCCCTGATTCAGATGCCGCCGCCAGCGCTGGTGTTCCGGCAGGCTTAAGGCGGCCAGCACGGAAGCAGGTGCCTGGCTATGGGTGTGAGAAGGGTGGGCGGGAAGGTCGCGCAGGTTTTGTCGCGGCGTATCCAGCAAAGAGGGGGCAACGCCGCCCTGGCTGACGGCGATCAGCGTGCGCTCGCCCAGGCTTTCCTGTCGCCATGCGCTCAGCGCCAGTTCTGCGGGCGCATCCAGCTTATCTATTTTATTTGCGACGATGATATCCGCAGCGGCGAGCTGATCCTGAAAATTACTGTCCTGGTAGTAGCGCGCTTCCAGAAGCTGGCGCGCGTCGAGCAGCGCAAGCGTCGCACGTAAATCAATCCATGGCTGATAAACATCAGCGGTGAGCATATCCAAAATTTGTTTAGGATGGCCAAGCCCGGTGGGTTCAATTAAAAGCCGGTCTGGTTTCCCCTGACGCAGCAGCGCGTTCAGGCCAATTTGCATGGGCAATCCATTGACGCAGCACATGCAACCGCCGGGAATTTCTTTTAACAGCGCGCCGCTTGCCGCTAATAGCGCGCCGTCTACGCCCACTTCACCGAACTCATTAACCAGTACCGCCCAGCGTTCATCTGCCGGCTTATGCGCTAATAAATGGCGAATGGTGGTGGTTTTACCGCTGCCGAGAAAGCCGGTAATCAGATTGGTTTTTGTCACGTCGGCTCCGGAAACGCCAGGATAGACAGGAGCGACTATCCTGGCGAAAAAGCGCTGAAAAGAGAAGAGGCGCGCGCAAATAACGCGTCAATAGGCAGGCTTATCCATTAATCAGCCTGGCTATTGCTCCACGCGCGCCGTACTGGCACAGCGCGCGCCAGGCGTGCGTGACTTCCCGGACAAACCCAGCGTTTTCGGGGAGGTCATCACCGAAGATTTCGCACAGCGTTAGCAGAGCGCTTACGCGGTTTTCCGGGGAGCTTTCCGCTACCAGCGCGCTGATTTTTTCCTTCAGAGGATCGCGGAGTTCAAGCGGATTACCGTCGTCGTCACTGCCGCTTATATAGCGCATCCATCCGGCCACGCCCAGAGCAAGGTAGTGCCATTCTCCGCCGTGGCGCAAATGCCAGCGGATACTGTTTAGCATTCGCTGCGGCAATTTCTGACTGCCATCGGTGGCTATTTGCTGCGTAAGGTGTTGCAGCGTGGGGTTACTAAAGCGCGCCGCTAAGGATTGACTATAGTCACTGAGATTAACGTCGGCGATGCTCAGCGTGGGGGCTTGCTCATTCATCATCAGGCGCAGCATAGCCTGCCGAAATAAAGCGTCCTCCATACAGTCGGCGATAGTTTGGTAGCCCGCCAGGCCGCCCAGCCAGGCCAGAAAAGAGTGGCTGCCGTTAAGCATACGCAGTTTCATCTGCTCCCAGGGCGCTACATCGGCCACCATTTGCGCTCCGGCCAGTTCCCAGGCGGGACGTCCGGCCACGAAATTATCCTCAATCACCCACTGTATATACGGTTCGGTACTTACGGCGCAGGGATCGTTAACGCCACAAATAGACGCTATCTCCGCCAGCGTGTCAGGCGTTGTAGCCGGGACGATGCGATCGACCATGGTAGCCGGAAACGACGCATTGTCATGGATCCAGTCAGTCAGGTCTGCGCTCCGGCGCTTTGCCAAATCCAGGATGGCGCGCCTGACGATGGCGCCGTTATCCGGGATATTATCGCAGGAAAGGACGGTAAACGGCGCCAGCCCGCGGGCGCGGCGGCGCGCCAGCGCTTCAACCAGAATTCCGGGCGCAGAATGCGGCGCCTCGGGCTGCTGAAGATCGTGCACAATTAGCGGGTGAGTAAGATCCAGCTGGCCGGTAGCCGCATCGATACAATAGCCTTTTTCTGTAATAGTCAATGAAACGATAGCCACCTGCGGTTCGCAAAATTTCTCAATAATGGCCGGCATCCCGTCCAGCTTTGTATTCAGACACTCATGAACCGCTCCAACAATAATTGTTTTGCTACCCGCCCTATCTTTTTCCTGCACGGTATACAGGTGCTTTTGCTCACACAGAGCCTGCATTAATTTATCGCCGCTAAATAAGCTTATCTCGCATATTCCCCAGTCGCCTCCTTTAAGATTGAGCACGCGGTCAGTCAGTAGCGCCTGGTGCGCGCGATGAAAGGCACCAAAACCAAGATGCACTATGCGGGAGCGGAGTTGATTGCGGTCATACTGAGGTTGCCGGACAGCGGCAGGAAGTTGAACCGATGCGATAGTTTTCATGAAAACACAGTCCTTGCCGGGCGCTAAATCATCCCCATCAGTGTAAAGTTATATGACAGAAAAGGGTATTGGTATGCTTGAATTAACCCATTAATGTGAGGTCGATCAACCAATTCCCGCACATCATTTGACGCTATTGCCTGGGGTTGTATGGTACCTTAAGTGGTAATGCAATAATTGGTATAACAGGTCTTAAGGAGACGATGATGGAGCAAACCTGGCGTTGGTATGGACCGAACGATCCGGTGTCATTGGATGATGTGCGCCAGGCGGGCGCGACTGGCGTAGTGACTGCATTACATCATATCCCAAACGGCGAAGTGTGGCCGGTGGAAGAGATACGTGCGCGCCAGCGAATAGTGGAAGAAAAAGGTCTAACCTGGTCTGTGGTGGAAAGTATCCCCATTCATGAAGATATTAAAACGCATACCGGTAATTATGAGCGCTACATTGCGGCTTATCAGGAAAGTCTTCGTAATCTGGCGCGCTGTGGAATTGATACCGTGTGCTACAACTTCATGCCCATCCTCGACTGGACGCGCACTGATTTAGCCTGGACATTGCCAGACGGCTCCAAAGCGCTGCGCTTCGATCAGATTGCGTTTGCGGCGTTTGAACTGCATATCCTAAAGCGGACCGGCGCAGAGGCCGATTACTCCGCCGAAGAGCAGCGCGAAGCGCTCGCCTATTTCCAGGCTATGTCACCGCAGCAAATTGAAACACTGACGGGCAATATTATCGCCGGTCTTCCCGGGGCGGAAGAGGGCTATACGCTGGATCAATTTCGGGCGCGTCTGGCGGAATATGACGGCATCGACAAAGCGCAGCTGCGCGAAAATATGGCGTACTTCCTGCGGGCGATTATTCCGGTGGCGGAAGAGGCGGGCGTGCGTATGGCTATCCATCCTGACGATCCGCCGCGCCCAATCCTCGGCCTGCCGCGCATTGTTTCCACTATTGAAGATATGCAGTGGATGAAGCAAACCGTCGACAGTATCTATAACGGGTTTACCATGTGCACCGGATCGTACGGCGTGCGGGGAGATAACGATCTGGTACGCATGATTGAAACCTTTGGCGATCGGATTCATTTTACTCACCTTCGCTCAACCTGCCGGGAAGATAACCCGAAAACGTTCCACGAGGCTGCGCATTTGCAGGGCGATGTGGATATGGTCGCGGTGGTAAAAGCGATTCTGACGGAAGAAGCCCGACGCGCGGCGGCCGGTAATGCGCGCCCAATTCCAATGCGGCCCGATCATGGTCACCAGATGCTGGACGACTTACGCAAGAAAACCAATCCGGGTTATTCCGCGATTGGGCGGCTAAAAGGGCTGGCGGAAGTGCGCGGCGTCGAACTGGCGCTTAAACGCGTGATGTTCCCGGAATTGCTGTGATTGGTTGGCGTAATTTCGGCCTTTACTATCAGAGCTATCGCGCTGCCAGCGCCGGGCTTTCCGGCAATGCGCTAAATAAACGTACGGCGTTAATGCCAGGTAAGTTACGGATGTGAGCGCTAAGGCGCAGGCGGGGCGCTACTACAGGCGCCGCCTGAGTAAAATATAGAACAGATGCCGGGTAAAAGCCCGGCAGACTCGCCTGATACACCGGCACCGGTAAGCCCGCAGGCCTGCGGTTCCGGCGCTGGCAGCGCCTTAGAAGGTGCAGCGGTTAGTCGGCGCGGCCCATATAGCGGCGCTCAGCGATATGAATGCGAATTTTTTCCCCGCTATTCAGATATTCCGGTACCTGAATCACTAGCCCGGTAGACAGCGTTGCAGGCTTGGTACGCGCACTGGCGGAGGCTCCTTTGATGCCCGGAGCGGTTTCAATAATCGGTAGATCTACCGTTTGAGGCAGCTCCAGTGCCAGGATTTGCCCATCCCAGGTCAACACCTGCATGCCAGGAAGCCCTTCTTCCGGAATAAACTGTAGCTCCTCGCTAATCTGTTCCTGATTAAAGCTATAGGGCGTGTAATCTTCCTCGTCCATAAAGACATACTCGCTGCCGTCAACGTAAGAAAAATTGACCGGGCGGCGGCTCAGGGTAATGGTATCGAGGATATCGTCACCCTTGAAGCGCTCTTCGACTTTTAATCCGGTGCGCACGTCGGCAAACCGCATTTTATACAGCGTGGACGCGCCGCGGGCGCTCGGGGCCTGGATATCAATATCTTTAACCAGCAGCAGCTTGCCATTGTAATTAATGGCCATACCGCGCTTAATTTCATTAGCTCTTGCCATAATGAAGTCCTGTAAATGGTGTGGCGAAATATCGCGACAAGGTACCCGCGACGGCGCATTCAGGCAAGGCTTTTTGCCCTGCCGCCGTCGGGCGCGGAACAATACGGTTGATGCGTGCGCAACGCGGCTGCCAGAGCGCCTTTTGAGCAAGGGGACGTTAAATGAAGCGCCGCGCGCACCGCGGTGCGAACTGTATGCCGCCGCCGATAGCCAGATCAATTGCCGGTGCGTTGAACGATAAACCTGCCCGTCAATTGTTCACTACATATAAACGATGTAACTAAGAAGTTATGACTTTTTTGCCAAGAATTTCAATTGCGTGTGAAAAACTTTCCCCATAGCCCGTTTTAGACAGTTGTAATAACTCATTTAGCCCGGAATGACTTGTGAACGAAAGGTTTTCATACAGACACACTGGAATTTCTGTATTGCCTTTAAATCTTCTGTCCGGGCCTCCAGACTTGTTAACATACTTCCACGTTTTGCCAACGACTAAGGCATCTCTGGGTACAGCTTCATTTTCAACGACCTGTCTATTTCCAACGTTAACGAATAGCTGGTTATAGCTAACGGCACCGACGCCGTCACGGTCAAAAACCAATACCTTATCTGGAAAGAAATATAGTGTTTGACGGCCGACATAGACGGCAATCGTCTCAATGTTTGTTTTAACGAAGGGAGGCTTTGCTTTACCGATAGCGGTTGCTTTTCTGCGCAGTAAGTTGGTTGCTCCGGCATGATATTTAGGGTCATAGACGGCTCCGGAAGCTTCGATATGCCATATTTTTGAGCAGGTGGCGAGCATGGATACGCTATTATGAAGTTGCTGATAACATGCCATCATTTCATCATCAAAGTCATAAAATAAAACGGTAGTCTTTCTTAGCTGGTCGTGCGCGTAGGCAAAAACAGAGACGGCGCTCCCGATAGTCAATACTATCGCAATGCACCACGCGGGCCATGGCTGTGAAAAACTGTAAAGTAATATCGCAATCGAAAGGAAAATGGCGAACGGCCATATTGGAGCTTCTTACGTTTATTATTTAGCTCTTCGAGCAGCTCGCGGGAGCTGGAATCAATGATTTTCGAAATATGAGATGATTCGATTTCCTCAAGAGGGGCGTGCGTATTGTCACATTCTTCCGGAGTATAAGCTGGCACACGTTGAGCCTTGCTTCCACTTTGGGGCGCCGCGCCTGATGAAATTGAAGCCTGGTAATAAACCCCACCGGCGCCGATGTGGATGTAATTCCCTCTTGGGCCAGTACCGAATCTCAATCCTTTTATACCAACAGAGGCACTGACTCCAGATTTAGATAGACTAAATCTCATCGGCCCAACGCGGATACTTTTCCCTGTGTAAAAGCTCATAGTAACTCCATGTTATAAGTAGCATGCTAATGCCCCTGAGCAACATCTAAGCGATATTCTACATTGAAAAAATAAAGAGGTTAAGGAAGGTGTGAATCTATTATTTCAATTATTTTTCAATGTATTAGAAAATCAAGACTAAATCTTTAAACCCTGAATATAGACGATAGGCTACAAGTCAGTAAGACACTCTGTTACTGTCGATAATCAAATAGATTATCAGCAGGAATCTGTAATGAAGTGCCGTACTGATTGTGGGGCGTGTTGTATTGCACCTTCAATTTCAAGCCCAATTCCAGGCATGCCGCAGGGTAAACCCGCTAATGTAAGGTGCGTGCAGCTATCGGAAGATAACTTATGCCGCATCTTTGGCTCACCCCTGCGCCCAAAAGTATGCGGCAGTCTTCAACCGTCCCTGGATATGTGTGCTACCGATCGAGAAGCCGCTATGGTTTACCTTATAGAGTTAGAAGAGGCTACGTCTGCTTTGACGTAGAACAATTTTCATCTTTAGCTGTGCGCGACATCTGCAACTTTTCCTGCGCCGCTATTTTCACGCCTGGCGCTTCAATAGCGGCTAACAGCGGTGAATCGCCGGGAGATATCTCTTAACCCACGTTTAGCCCTGGTTGAATCTCATCTTTTAGTAGCCAATTCGTATTCAGACGCTAGCCAAAGATTTAAGCACTGATATTTCCTACCACGATCCGCTGAAATACAGGTGGTTTTATAAATCGAACGTTTGGTCATTAATCTTTATATGACCCCACGCGGAAAATTATCTCAAGTGCCGGCGGGTATGCGCGCTGTCTTCACAGAAGAAGCTCGACCACCTGAATATCACCTGGGTTTATAGCGTACTGATAAACCGGTTAAGACGAGCCAGATGCTGGCTGCTGGGATATGAATTTTAAACAGCGAATAACCCTATATGAGTCAAATTGGCCAATACGCTCTGCATCCAGTTTGATGAAACGCCGCGCTGCCGGCTATTTGGTTCATCGCTGTGCCTCGGAGTGTACGCCGGGTGGCCGGCTTGTATAGAAATGTGCGGCAGGCGGTGACTTATTTAATTACTCTGAAATCTCTGACCCAAAGTTTCATTTTTCTTCTCGCAGCGCGGCGCTGTAAAAATCAATACGGTCCCGGTCCAGCGCACGCGCAGAGGGCCGTGAATATTTTTCCGTAAAACCGCTTTGGCAAGCCCTGGCTGAAGTATGCTGAAGCGTTTTTTTACTGGATGACGGCAATAAATATCTCCCTAACTTCCAGATCTTACGCGCTTTCTCATCGTTATTAACGATTTTCTACGCGATAAATCCACGGTGAGTTACACTAAACGATCACTGATAAACTGAAACGATTCAACTCGCGGGGCGTTTATGTTACATCTGCGGCTACAGGACATTCACGTTGATGCGCAGGCAGAGAGCCAGGAAAGCGCGGTGCGTCAGGTCGTCGCGGCGTTAGAGCACTCGGGTTTCATTACTGGATCGTACGCCGCGGCGTTGCTAAAACGTGAGCGCAAAATTTCCGCCTGTCTTGGGTGCGGCGTGGCTATTGTACACGGCGCGATAGACCCTCACGGCGGCGTGATTCAATCCGGCGTTCAGGTATTTCGCTATGCGCAGAATATCGACTGGAGCACCGGTCAGCGGGTGTGGCTGGTTATTGGTATCGCTGCCGATGCCGCCGGGCACCTGGCGATTTTGTCCCATCTTGGGCATTTACTGTGCGATAAAGCGCGGGTACGGCTTGTGAAAAACGCGAAGAGCGCGCCGGCGCTAATGGAAGCGCTTATGGCACCGCTGGATGAACGTTCGCTGATTTTGGACCGGTGCACGCTGGCCCTTAATGCCCCGACGGGAGATTTAGCCGCGCTGCAGCGGCTAAATGCCGGAATGCTATACGCCACCGGTTCGGTAGATAGCGCTTATCGGCAAGCATGCATGCAACAGCCACCGCTATACCTTAGCGAAGGTGTCTGGTTAAGCGATTGTGCCGAAGGCAATAACCGAAGCGCGGTCGCCGTAGCGCGACCGATTGCGCCTTTCGAACAGAATGGTAAACCGGTTGCACTTCTGGTGAGTATTGTCGTAGCCGATGATGAACCGCTGCATGTATTAAACCGCCTGAGTGATTTACTGGGCGAAGGGCAGGCAGAAAAATTACAGCGCGCAGACGAACCTGCAATGATAGCGCTGCTTACCGGCGATGGGGCAGAAAATGGTCATGTCGCTGATTTCATTATACGTAACGAATACGGGCTGCACGCCCGTCCTGGCACCATGCTGGTCAATACGATTAAACAATTTAAAAGTGAGATTACCGTGGCGAATTTAGATGGAACGGGCAAGGCGGTAAACGGGCGTAGTTTGATGAAAATCGTCGCTCTGGGTGTAAAAAAAGGACATCGCCTGCGCGTCAATGCGCGTGGTGAAGACGCTGAACTGGCGCTGCAACATATTGGTGATGCCATTGCATCCGGGCTTGGGGAGACATTGCCATGAGTCGGCGCGTTGCCACCGTTACCCTCAACCCGGCTTATGATTTAGTCGGCTATACGCCTGAGATAGAGCGTGGGGAAGTTAACTTAGTCCGCACTACCGGCCTGCACGCGGCAGGTAAAGGGATTAATGTCGCGAAAGTTTTAAAAGACCTGGGTATTGATGTCACCGTGGGGGGGTTTTTAGGTAGAGAAAACCAGGACGGATTTCAGCAGCTGTTCAGCGAATTAGGAATCGCCAACCGCTTTCAGGTGGTGAATGGGCGCACCCGCATCAATGTCAAGCTTACGGAGAAAGATGGGGAAGTAACCGATTTTAATTTCTCTGGTTTTGACGTGGCGTCGACAGACTGGGAACGATTCGTTACCGATTCGCTAAGCTGGTTGGGGCAATTCGATATGGTTTGCGTCAGCGGTAGTCTGCCGAGCGGCGTCACGCCGGAAGCGTTCACCGACTGGATGATGCGTCTGCGCGCGCTGTGCCCGTGCATTATTTTTGATAGCAGCCGCGAAGCGCTTAAGGCTGGTCTGCAGGCAGCGCCCTGGCTGGTAAAACCGAACCGGCGCGAGCTGGAAATCTGGGCGGGGCGCAAGTTGCCCGCGCTTGCCGATGTGGTGGCTGCGGCGCATCAGTTGCGGGAGCGGGGTATCGCGCACGTTGTAATTTCCCTGGGCGCGGAGGGGGCGCTGTGGGTTAATGCGTCCGGCGAGTGGCTGGCGCGTCCTCCCCACTGCGAGGTTATCAGCACCGTTGGGGCCGGGGATTCGATGGTCGGCGGGCTAATTTATGGGCTTTTAATGCGTGAATCCAGCGAACACACGCTGCGGCTTGCCACGGCGGTTGCCGCGCTGGCGGTTAGCCAAAGTAACGTGGGCATCACCGACAGAACCCAGCTTGCGGCAATGATGGCGCGCGTCGAGCTTCATCCGCTGTAGCATGGCAGCCAAATCCCTGCGCGAAATCGAGACCGGCAGCCTGAGCCGCGTCTGCTAGAGGGGAGTGGCTGCTGGGAGCAGGCAAGATATGTTTATCGGCCGCTGAATAAAGGATCCAATCCTACTCTGCAAGCCCCGCTCGGGCGGGTTTGCCGTTAAGCCGGCTGACGCGAAGTGTTCGTACCAGCCGCCCGGTGGAGAATATGGCAGAAAATACCGCGCAGCGGATAGCTGGTGTCCAAATTCACTAACTACTCAACGGCACGCTTTTCGCGCCTGATTTCTGGGCGGCCTTCCATTAGTAGCGCAGAGTTGGGCGGGCTGGCGGCACCGGTTCGGCGGCGTGAGCCAGCCCGCAGCTATGCGTCAGGCGGCGGCATTCTGCTCCTGCTGGGCCTTCAGCCAGGCAATTTCTTCCGCCCAGATATCGGGATTGGTGGTTTCCAGGATCAGCGGAATATTATCAAAACGCGGATCGCGCATAATCCAGCGAAATGCGGTATGGCCGATATTCCCTTCACCAAGGCTGTTGTGGCGGTCGACGCGGCTGCCAAATTCACTTTTTGCATCGTTTAAGTGCATGCCGCGCAGATAGCGAAAGCCCACGATCCGTTCAAACTCCGCGAAGGTATGCGCGCAGTTTTCCTCGGTGCGCAGATCGTAACCGGCAGCGAACGCGTGGCAGGTATCAATACAAACGCCGACCCGGGATTTATCGTCAACGCCGTCAATAATGGCGGCCAGATGTTCAAAACGGAACCCAAGATTGCTTCCCTGGCCTGCGGTATTTTCGATTACCGCCGTCACGCCCTCGGTTTGCGCCAGCGCGATATTGATAGATTCGGCGATACGCGCCAAACATTGCTCTTCGCTGATTTGTTTCAGGTGGCTGCCCGGATGAAAGTTCAGCAGCGTTAACCCCAATTGTTCGCAGCGCTGCATCTCATCAATAAACGCGGCGCGCGATTTTTCCAGCGCCTCTTCGACCGGGTGCCCCAGATTAATCAAATAACTGTCGTGCGGCAGGATCTGCTCAGGCCGATAGCCGTATTGCTGGCAGGCCGCTTTAAAATGCGTAATCGTCTCGTCGTTGAGCGGTGCCGCGCGCCACTGGCGCTGATTTTTCGTGAACAGGGCAAAGGCTGTAGCGTTCAGTTCCGCTGCGCGAATGACGGCGTTTTCCAGGCCGCCGGAGGCGCTAACGTGCGCTCCAATAAACTTCATGCTCTTTTCTCCTTATCCCCGTGAATCGGGAAGTCTCCTATGATAGCGGGTAACGCAAAAATTTTCCCTGGCCGATGATGCAGGAGCGTATGGGGTTCTCAATTTCAGTCGGCGCTGCAACAGATGCCGGCAGGGGATTTAGCGCCCGAGCATATCTGGCGCTTTCAGACACAGATAGTCGCGTGGGGAGGGCGTATAAGTCGCAATAGCCGAGGCTCAGAGCGCGTTTTACAGTCTGTCAGCGCGCTGACAGACTGAATGTGTCGCTATTTACCGTTAAGCGATTACGGCGTGGACGGCCAGATTTATGATACCACCGCCAACGATAAGCCATGCGAACAGACACAGCGCCATCAGCAGGGGGCGGATACCGGCTTTTTTGAGTGCGCTAATATGGGTCGTCAGCCCGAGTGCCGCCATGGCCATCGCCAGCAAAATCGTATCCAGCGTGACCAGTATTCGAACAATAGCATCAGGCAATACATGAAAGGTGTTGAATACGGCGACCACGATAAAAATAAGCGCAAACCAGGGGACAGTAATTTTGCTGCGGGCGCTATTCGCCTGCGCTGGCGCGAGCTGGCGCACTCGGGCCGCCAGCAATAATAAGAACGGTGCCAGCATCATCACGCGCAGCATTTTAGTAATGACCGCGCTGTTTTCCGCCTCCGGACTGATGGCGTGCCCTGCTGCGACCACCTGCGCCACTTCATGCACCGTTGAACCGGTGTAAATACCAAAGGTTTCCGGCGTAAACCAGTGCGCCATCAGCGGCCAGAGCGCAGGATAGATAAAAATCGCCAGCGTTCCGAAAATAACTACCGTCGCCACCGCAACGGTGACTTTACCCGCCTCTGCTTTCACCACCGGCTCAGATGCCAGTACCGCAGCGGCGCCGCAGATACTGCTGCCTGCGCCAATTAGCCAGCTCGTTTCTCTGTCCAGCTTAAAGCAGCGCTGGCCGAGGAAGCAGGCGAGAGTAAAGGTACTGGAGAGCGTCAGAATATCAATTAAGACGCCGCTAACGCCGACATCGGCGATTTGGGTAAAGGTAAGGCGAAAGCCGTACAGAATAATCCCGAGTCGTAACAGGTGATGTTTGGCGAAGCGCACGCCCGCGTCGCACGGCGTCTGGATGCGTGGAAAAAACGTGTTGCCGACCAGCATGCCGAGCAGGATAGCGAGCGTGAGTGCGCTCAGCCCGGCACCGGCAACGGCGGGAATTGCGCCTGACCACAGGGCAAGGCCTGTAATCGCGGCGCTCAGCGCCATGCCGGGAAGTAAATGAGATAGCGTACGGCGAGCGGCCGGGAAAGTCAGTGTTGTCATAATCAAATCTCCTGTATGCCGCTAGCTTACGGAGATCCAGGATAAATATAAAATTGATTATATATTTATAATTAACCATTATAAGTGGTAAGTGGTAAGTGGTAAGTGGTAAGTGGTAAGTGGTTGATGCTCAATAACGGGGGAAATATGCACATTACGCTGCGTCAGCTAGAGGTATTTGCCGAAGTCCTGAAAAGCGGTTCGACCACTCAGGCATCGCAGCGGCTATCGCTGTCACAATCGGCGGTCAGCGCCGCGCTGGCCGACCTGGAAGGTCAGCTTGGCGTTAGGCTTTTCGACCGGGTAGGGAAACGGCTAGTAGTCAATGAGCACGGGCGGCTGCTTTATCCGCGCGTCGTCGCGCTGCTGGATCAGGCCAGCGAGATTGAGCAATTATTCCGGGGCGACAACGGCGCATTGCGCATCTATGCCAGTAGCACCATCGGTAATTACATTCTGCCGGAGGTCATTGCCCGTTACCGGCGCGATTTTCCCGCTTTGCCGCTCGAATTAAGCGTGGGTAATACTCAGGATGTGATTCAGGCGGTTGCGGATTTTCGCGTGGATGTCGGGTTTATCGAAGGCCCGTGTCATCGCGGTGATATTGTGACGCAGGCCTGGCTGGAAGATGAACTGGTGGTGTTTGCCGCGCCGGGGGCGCCGATTTTGCAGCATCCGGTGACGCCGGAAAGCCTGGCGTCTACGCCCTGGATTCTGCGCGAACAGGGTTCCGGCACCCGTGAAATTGTCGAGTATATGCTGCTATCGCACTTACCTGGCTTTAGTCTCGGCATGGAGCTCGGTAACTCGGAGGCTATCAAGCACGCGGTGCGTCACGGTCTTGGGATAAGTTGCCTCTCCCGGCGCGTAATAGAAGAAGCGTTGCACAGCGGGTTGCTGGCCGAGGTGCCGGTTCCGCTGCCGCCGTTGGTGCGTAAGCTCTGGCGCATTCAGCACCGGCAAAAACACCTTTCCAGCGCGCTTGAGCGTTTCTTGCGCTATTGCGCGCTGTAAATTCGACGCCGTGCATGCCAATGATTTACTTATAACTCGTCGGCTATCATGAAGCTCTCTTATAACCACGTTTTACGCCGGGCGTGAATAGCGCTTTCTGCTACAATTGCGCTTTCTTTTTTTAGAGTAAGTACTCTTTTTCTATGACTTCGCAAAATAATCAGACGCAAGGTGCCGGGCTGCGGCGCGAGCTTAAAGCGCGCCATCTGACGATGATAGCTATCGGCGGTTCGATTGGAACTGGCCTGTTTGTGGCCTCCGGTGCGACCATTTCCCAGGCCGGGCCGGGCGGTGCGCTGCTTTCTTATATTCTTATTGGGCTGATGGTTTATTTCCTGATGACAAGCCTCGGCGAGCTGGCGGCGTATATGCCGGTGTCCGGTTCGTTTGCCACCTATGGGCAGCAGTACGTAGAAGAGGGCTTTGGTTTTGCGCTGGGCTGGAACTACTGGTACAACTGGGCGGTGACGATAGCCGTCGATTTGGTCGCCGCGCAGTTAGTCATGGCCTACTGGTTTCCCGACGCTCCGGGATGGATATGGAGCGCGCTATTCCTGGGTATCATGTTCCTGCTGAACTACATCTCGGTAAAAGGATTCGGGGAAGCGGAGTACTGGTTCTCCCTAATTAAAGTCGCGACGGTCATTATCTTTATTATTACCGGCGTGTTCATGATAATGGGTATTCTGAAAGGCGGAGCTCCGTCAGGCTGGAGCAACTGGAGCGTCGGCGACGCGCCGTTTGCCGGCGGCTTTTCCGCTATGATAGGCGTAGCGATGATAGTCGGCTTTTCCTTCCAGGGCACGGAGCTGATTGGTATTGCCGCCGGGGAATCCGCCGAGCCGGCCAAAAATATACCGCGCGCGGTGCGTCAGGTGTTCTGGCGCATTCTGCTGTTCTACATATTCGCTATTCTGATAATCAGCCTGATTATTCCCTATACCGATCCGAGCCTGCTGCGCAATGACGTGAAAGATATCAGCGTTAGCCCCTTCACCCTGGTGTTCGAGCATGCCGGGCTATTGTCTGCGGCGGCGGTGATGAACGCCGTTATCCTGACGGCGGTACTGTCGGCCGGTAACTCAGGCATGTATGCGTCTACGCGGATGCTATATACGCTGGCCTGTGACGGCAAGGCGCCGCGCCTGTTCGCCAAACTGTCAAAGGGCGGTGTACCGCGCAACGCGCTATACGCCACCACGTTTGTCGCGGCGCTGTGCTTTCTCAGCTCGATGTTCAGTAACCAAACCGTCTATCTGTGGCTGCTGAATACATCGGGTATGACTGGCTTTATCGCCTGGCTGGGGATTGCTATCAGCCACTATCGCTTCCGTCGCGGTTACGTACTTCAGGGGCATGATATTAACGATTTGCCTTATCGTTCCGGATTCTTCCCGCTGGGGCCAATTTTCGCATTTATCCTGTGCCTTATCATCACGCTTGGGCAAAACTATGAGGCATTTCTGGCCGATCGCATCGACTGGATGGGCGTTGCCGCGACGTACATCGGCATCCCGTTATTCCTGGTAATCTGGCTGGGCTATAAATTGACGAAGAAAACGCGTTTTGTACGCTATGCGGAAATGACTTTCCCCGATAGCGTGCGTAAATCCTAATCTTACCCGGGCGTTATTCCTGTCTCTTGATTAGCGAAAAGCCGTCTTTATTGCAAAGACGGCTTTTTTAATGCGACTTGAATGAACGCAGAAGCTGCAGCCTATGTTTAGGTCACTCTGCCGATATGCGTCTGCGCGGCGGCTTTATCTTTCGGCAATCGCGCTGAGGCCGGGGTCTGTGCGGCCTGCCTTTTGGCTGGCAAACCTGTGGCTGGCGGCTCGCGCTGACGCGCCCGGCGTGCGGTAACGGCGCGGAATGCGGTATCATCGCATCGTAACGCCCTCGGCGGACAAACGACAATATTGCGTGGAGGCGCGATAGCGATGGAAAAAAAAGGGATGTTCTATGTGCTGCTGGCCGCGGTGCTATGGGGGAGTTCGGGCGTATGCGCGCAGTATATTCTGGAACAGAGCGCCGTAAGCGCGCAGTGGGTAACGATGATCCGCCTGTTATTCTCCGGGCTGATTCTTTTGACGCTCTCCTTTATGCAGGGTGATGCGGTTTTTCGTCTATTTCACGAGATACGCGATGTGGCGAATCTGCTGTTTTTTACCCTGTTTGGCGCACTCATGCTGCAGCTTACCTTCCTGATGACTATTCGCGCCTCGAACGCGGCAACGGCGACGGTGCTGCAATTTTTGTCGCCGACTATTATTGTGGCATGGCTCGCGCTGGTGCGGCGAAAACGAACCGGGCCGCTGGTTTTTACCGCTATAGTGACGTCCCTCTGCGGCACTTTTCTGCTGGTTACGCACGGCAGCCCGACTTCGCTCAGCATCTCTCGCGAAGCGCTCGGATGGGGTATCGCTTCGGCGTTTGCCGCCGCATTTTACACCACCTGGCCTTCACGCCTCATCGCGCGTTACGGCACATTGCCGGTTGTCGGCTGGAGTATGCTCATGGGCGGCATAATGATGATGCCGCTATATTGGCGCAGCGGCAGCGCACCGGCGCTGGATGGCGGCGTGCTGGCGGCATTTTGCTATCTCATCGTGGTAGGAACGGCGATGACATTCACGCTGTACCTGAAAGGCGCACAGCTTATTGGTGGTCCGAAGGCGAGTATTTTAAGCTGCGCCGAGCCGCTCAGCAGTGCGTTTTTATCGCTGTTATTATTGAGTGTTACTTTTACGCTACCCGACTGGGCCGGAACACTGCTGATTGTATCAGCGGTACTGTTAATTGCACTGGATTCCCGGCGTATGCAGCGCAGCCGCTACGGAGCGGGTAATTGATCGCCCTCCATGGTATTCAGGGCGCGCTGAATGTGTGGAATAAGGCGGGATATTTCATCCACGGAAATATTGCCGAAGCCCAGTAATAGACCGTAGCGGCGGGCCGCGCCGTGATACAGCGTTGAAAGCGCAATGGGCGTAATTCCACGGTGACGCAAGCGCCTGACGACGTCTACGTCGTCCCGTCGCTGGAGAAAATACAGAATAATATGCATGCCGCACGGCTGGGAGGATAATGCATATTGCCGCGGGCATAAACCGAGAAGCCCTGCGCTCAGCGCTTGTCTGCGCTGGCGATACAGTTTGCGCATCTTGCCAATATGAGTTGCGAAGTGCCCGGCGCGGATGAAATCAGCCAGCGTTAGCTGAATGTGCCGTGAAGGGCCGCCGTTTAACAGGCGCTGCAGCGGCACATTCAGTAATGCAAGCAGCGCGGTGGGGAAAACCATGAACGCAACGCGCAGCTCCGGGAACAGCGTTTTACTAAATGAACCAATATAGATAACCGGCGCATTCTGCATTTGCCCTTGCATGGCGGGAACGGGCGCGCCGTGATAGCGAAACTCACTGTCGTAATCATCTTCAATAATAATCGCGCCGCGCTGAATGGCCTGATGCAGCAGCGTCTGACGGCGCTGCATGCTCATCACTGCGCCGGTGGGATACTGATGCGTTGGCGTGGTGTAAATCAGGCGCGGCGTTTCCTGCTGCCATAAAGCCGCCGGCGGTGCCAGCCCTTGCTCGTCAACGTCTACTGGAATCAGTTTGACATTGGCGGTGTGCATCGCCGTTTTTACGCCGCTCCAGCCGGGATTTTCCATCCATACGCGATCGCCTGCGTCGGTGAGCAGCGTCAGACATAGCTGAAAAGCCTGACGCGAGCCTTCCGTGATAACAATCTGCCCGGGATGGCATTTTACGCCGCGCGTAAACGCAACGTGGTGACTAATGGCCGTGCGCAGCGCAATATCGCCTGCGGGGCTGCTTTCCTGGCAATACTGAACCTGTCGGCTGGCGCTTAATAATGCCCGACGCCAGCGCGTCGTCGGAAATGCAGAAAGACAGGGGATGCCCGGGTGACATTTTCCGGGCGCTGAAGGTGCGGCTTCGGCGGCAATTTGCTTTCCGCGCAGCGATAAACGGTAGCGCGGCCCGGTTATTTCCCCGGCGGATAACTCATCACCCGCCAGTACCTCGCTTACCACGCTGCCGCGCGGCGTGGCGATAATAAACCCCTCAGCCTGGAGCTGTTCATAAGCCCGTAACACGGTATTGCGCGCCAGCGCCAGCTCGCAGGACAGCGCGCGCGTAGAAGGGAGTTTTGCCCCTGGCTGGAGCTGGTTATTTAAAATGAGAAACTTAATGCGTTGATATAACTGATAATAGCGGGGCGTCGCGCCCGCGGTGTCAGCGCTCAGCGGGCTGATTAACAGCAGTGGGGCTAGATGTGAGGGCATATCCGCATCCGGTGGATCCTTTTCTTTTTGCTGGAGTGGCTCTATTGAGAGTACCGCCATCGCGGCTACTATCCCATGACTTAACGAACGGGAAAAGCAAAAAAGAGAGGATAGCCGCAGTGAGTGTAATTAATGAATTTGGGCAGCCGACCGGCGAGGCAATGGTTGCGTGGTGCGCACGCCCAAGACCGTCCCTGCGACGCATTGAAGGGCGTTATTGTACCTTGGTACCCACGACTCTGGCGCACGCGCGCGAACTGTTTGCCGCCTACGGTAAGGTTCCCGAAGACTGGACCTACGTGCCTTATGGTCCGTTCGATACATTTGCAGAATTTGAAGCGTATATCGGCGCAATGGAGAACGGTAAGGATCCACTGCACTTTACGGTATTGGATAATGCCACGGGGCGGCCAGGCGGTACGCTGGCTTTAATGCGTATCCGGCCGGAATATGGGGTGATGGAGGTGGGGCACGTTGTCTTCTCACAGCGGCTAAAAAAAACGGCAATGGCCACAGAAGCCCACTATTTATTAATGAAGGAAGTCTTCGATGCGCTGGGTTATCGCCGCTATGAATGGAAGTGTGACAGCCTGAACCAACCGTCGCAGCGCGCGGCGGCGCGGCTGGGTTTTGTATTTGAAGGCGTTTTTAGACAGGCGCTTATCTACAAAGGCCGCACTCGCGATACCGCCTGGCTTTCCATCATTGATAAACAGTGGTGCGATGTGAAACGGGCGCTGGAAGCCTGGCTGGCGCCGGAGAATTTCAGCGATGGGCAGCAGCGCCAGCCTCTGGCGCGCTTTATGCCGCGCTGAATTGCGGCCCCCTGGCCTGAGCGCTTGACGCGGTTTTACTGTGCCAGGGTCGCCGGGAGTAAAAAGCCTATTTGAAGAGGTAGCCCGCGTGAAAGCGCAGGTGTTCTTCAATAAAGCTGGCGATAAAAAAATAGCTGTGATCGTAGCCGTGCTGGAACCGCAGTTCTAACGGCCACTGGCAGCTTTGCGCCGCTTCGACCAGCGCGGTTGGAGTGAGTTGAGGGTGCAAAAAAGGGTCGGCGTCGCCCTGATCGATTAACAGGGGAATATATGCATCGGGGGCGGCAGCTCGCATCAGCGCGCAGCTATCCCACGCCTGCCAGCTTTCGCGCTCTTCGCCAAGATAGGCGCTGAAGGCTTTTTGGCCCCAGGGGACCCGTGTGGGATTGACTATCGGGGCGAACGCGGAGGCGGAGCAAAAGCGGCCCGGATTCTTTAGTGCCATAATCAGCGCGCCGTGCCCGCCCATGGAGTGGCCGCTGATTGCCGTGCGGGGGCTGAGGCTGAAATGTGCGTCCAGCAGCGCTGGCAGTTCAATGCTGAGATAATCGTACATCCGGTAATGCGTCGACCAGGGCGACCGTGTGGCATTCAGATAGAACCCGGCGCCTTGCCCTAAATCCCAGCCCGGATCGTCGGCAATGTGTTCGCCGCGCGGGCTGGTATCCGGGATGATAAGCGCGATGCCGAGCTCGGCGGCCATCCGCTGTGCGCCGGATTTATGGGTGAAATTCTCATCATTGCAGGTTAATCCTGACAGCCACCACAGCGTCGGCGGCGGCGCGCCGCTATCATGTGCGGGCGGTAGAAACAGGCTAAACGTCATCGGGCAGTTTAAGGTTGAGGAATCATGTCGCCAGCGCTGCTGTCGGCCGCCAAAACTGCGATGTTCTTCAATTTTCTCCATACTGCGCTCCCGTGAAGGCGCGACTGCGCCGCTGCGATAAGATAAAAAAACAGCCTTCTATCATAGCAGCCAGCGCCGACGCTTGTTACTCCTATGCCTAAGCGCCGGTGAGAGAGGCGATGGATAAAGCGCGGCGGCATGTTGCCGGAAAAATACGTTAAAATTTCTTATCTACTGGCGCGCCTATTTCAATAATAATCGCCAGCAGCGCTGGATTCTGGGCGTGCGCTGCCGCACAATGCGTTCTTGCCTTGTTCGCTCAGGCAGTACACGCCACACCTGCAGGAGAATAATAAATGTCATCACTCAGTAAAGAAGCCGCTCTGGTACATGAGGCGCTGGTCGCGCGCGGCCTGGAAACGCCGCTGCATTCCCAGCCGCAAACGCTGGATAACGAAATCCGTAAAAGCCGTATTGCCGGGCACATGACCGAGATCATGCAATTACTTAATCTCGATCTGAATGATGACAGTTTAATGGAAACGCCGCATCGCATTGCGAAAATGTACGTTGATGAAATTTTCTCCGGGCTCGATTACCGCAACTTCCCTAAAATTACGGTCATTGAGAATAAAATGAAGGTGGATGAAATGGTGACGGTGCGCGACATCACGTTAACCAGCACCTGTGAACATCATTTTGTCACCATCGACGGGAAAGCCACGGTGGCCTATATTCCCAAAGATTCAGTGATTGGGCTGTCGAAAATTAACCGTATCGTGCAGTTTTTTGCCCGTCGCCCGCAGGTTCAGGAGCGGCTGACGCAGCAGGTATTAGTGGCGCTTCAAACGCTGCTTGGCACGAACAACGTCGCGGTCTCTATCGACGCAGTACACTATTGCGTTAAGGCGCGCGGTATCCGCGACGCCACCAGTGCTACCACCACTACATCGCTGGGCGGGTTATTTAAATCCAGCCAGAATACCCGGCAGGAATTTTTGCGTGCGGTGCGACATCACTGCTAGCTAATAATCATCGGGCGGAACGTATGCAGAGAAACCCTACGCTGGATTTTATTCGCGGCGCTGCTGTCCTCGGCATTTTGTTACTCAATATTGTGGCATTTGGTCTGCCGAAAGCCGCCTATTTAAATCCTGCCTGGGCAGGCGAGACGGCGTCGGGGATATTCTGACCTGGGCGCTGCTCGATTTATTCGCGCAATCCAAATTCCTGACTCTGTTTGCGCTGCTGTTTGGCGCTGGATTATACAGTCAACTTGCGCGCGGGAAGCGCTGGCTTCAGACGCGCCTTTCATTACTCGTCCTGCTTGGCTTCCTGCATATTCTCGCGCTGTGGGAAGGCGATATTCTTTTATCCTACGGCCTGGTGGGGCTAATTTGCTGGCGGATGATCCGCGATGCCCAGAACACTCGCCAATTAGCGAATACAGGCATCATGCTTTATGGCATCGGCGTTGCGATACTCCTGCTGCTGGGTGGGCTCCAGCGCAGCGGCACCGGCCGTGAATGGCAGCCGGATGCGGCCTCGCTTATTGATGAACGCCTTTGGCGCATCGGCGGCGGTACGGCAGGCGCTGCTCACCGGCTGGATATGCTGGGCGAAAATCTGCTGGCGTTAGGGGTGCAATACGGCTGGCTATTAGCGGGAATGATGCTGACCGGCGCCGCGCTGATGCGTAGCGGCTGGCTGGCAGGACGGTTTAGCCAGCGTCACTATCGCCGCTGCGGCTGGGTGTTTGTTAGTCTTGGCATGCTTATCAATGGGGCCGGGATTCTCGGGCAGTGGCGCGTTAATTGGGACTATCGCTGGTGTGCGTTTCTGCTGCAGGTGCCCCGGGATATCAGCGCGCCGTTCCAGGCGCTGGGCTATGCTGCGCTAGCGTTTGGCTATTGGCCGCTATTATCTCGCTGCGCTATGGTGCCCGCCGTCGCCAGGGTGGGGCGCATGGCGTTAACTAACTATTTACTACAGTCGGTATTATGCGTCGGGCTATTTTGGTATGGCGGCCTGTTTATGTCTTTCAGCCGCTGGCAACTACTGGCGTTTATCCCCGCTATCTGGGCGGTCAATCTGCTGTTTTCGACGCTCTGGCTGCGCTATTTTCCACAGGGGCCGCTGGAGTGGGGCTGGCGGACCCTCTCTTTAAGATGGATGCAAAAATAAACATATTTGCAGGATCTGAGTCACATATACTTAACATTCTTTTTGTAACCGCTTCCATCTTGTGACCCGCCTCACGCTGCGTTCTCCAACGCACTGACAGAATAGTGCGTTAAAGATGGCGCAGAAGCGATGAGTGCCAATCCGTTTATCCCTGCGAGAAGCGAATTATGATGACAATTCGGGATGTGGCGCGTGTGGCCGGCGTTTCCGTTGCCACGGTATCACGCGTACTGAATCACAGTCCGCTGGTGAGCGCAGAGACGCGCGAAGCGGTCATGCGTGCGGTTACGCAGCTCGATTATCACCCGAATGCAAATGCCCAGGCGCTGGCAACGCAGGTGAGCGATACCATTGGCGTTGTGGTGATGGATGTCTCCGATCCCTTTTTTGGCGCGCTGGTGAAGGCCGTGGACGGCGTGGCGCGCCGCCATCACAAATATGTTCTTATTGGCAACAGCTATCATGACGCAGCGGAAGAGCGCCATGCGATTGAGGTATTCATTCGCCAGCGCTGCAGCGCGCTGATAGTACATGCGAAATCTCTGAGCGACGCCGAACTCAGCGATTATTTGCGCCAGGTTCCTGGAATGATTGTGATTAACCGCATCGTGCCCGGTTTTGAGCACCGAAGCGTTGGGCTGGATAACGTCAGCGGAGCCGCGCTGGCGACCCGCACGTTACTCACCAGCGGGCACCGGCGCATAGGCTATTTGGCTTCCGATCACGGCATCGAAGATGACACGCAGCGTTGTACGGGCTGGCGGCAGGCGATGGCAGGCGCAGGAATTGAAGCGCCGGAAAATTGGAGCGCTGCCGGTTCGCCCGATATGCAGGGTGGAGAGGCGGCAATGGTAGAGCTGCTTGGGCGAAATCTTCACCTGGACGCGGTGTTCGCCTATAACGACAGTATGGCGGTAGGGGCGCTGACGGCGCTTAAAGACAATGGCATTGCCGTGCCGGCGCATTTCTCTGTTATTGGGTTTGATGATATGCCAGGCGCGCGCTACGCCGATCCTCAATTAACCACCGTGCGTTATCCGATTACGTCTATGGGAACGCTGGCGGCGGAGCTGGCGCTTGCCGGTGCTGCCGGGCGGCTGGATGCGCATGCCAGCCACTGTTTTATGCCGACTCTGGTACGCCGCCATTCTGTCTATCAGTCGCAGGCTGACACGCAATAATGTAAACGGTTTCAAGTTGTGATTTATTTCACGGTTAATTAACATTTTATTTTCTATTATGTTACGAAGTTTAGCGAAGTCATTTCATTATTGCGATGATATTTGACTATTTTTCAGGAAACGGCAGAGAAATTCGCCGATTTCATTATGGAGCACGGCAGGACAGGAATCCGATTTACAGTCGGTCAAAACTGGCGATGTGTAACATAATAACAACATCATCCGGTGCCGATCAACGTTACTGAACAAACCGGAGAGACCATGAAACATAAACTTCTGACCGTTTCTGTCGCGCTGGCGGGGATTTTGCTCGGTGCGGGTGCCCACGCCGCGGATACGCGTATTGGCGTTACCATCTATAAATATGACGATAACTTTATGTCGGTGGTGCGCAGAGCCATTGAAAAAGAAGCCAAATCGGCGTCTGACGTTAAGTTATTGATGAATGACTCGCAAAACGACCAATCCAAACAAAACGACCAGGTGGACGTCTTGCTGGCGCGCGGCGTAAAAGCGCTGGCCATTAATTTGGTGGACCCGGCCGCTGCCGGTACCATTATTGATAAGGCGCGCGCGCAGAACGTACCGGTTGTTTTTTTCAATAAAGAACCTTCCCGTAAGGCGTTGGACAGCTACGATAAAGCCTATTACGTAGGAACCGATTCTAAAGAGTCCGGCGTGATTCAGGGTGAATTAATCGCTAAACACTGGAAGGCGAACCCGGCCTGGGATCTCAACAAAGACGGGAAAATTCAATACGTGCTGCTGAAGGGCGAACCGGGCCATCCGGACGCTGAAGCCCGCACCGCCTGGGTGGCGAAGACGCTCGAGGAAAAGGGGATTAAAACCCAGCGCCTTGCGATGGACACCGCCATGTGGGATACCGCGCAGGCGAAAGATAAAATGGACGCCTGGCTTTCCGGCCCGAACGCCAACGGCATTGAAGTGGTTATCGCCAATAACGATGCAATGGCGATGGGGGCGGTAGAGGCGCTGAAAGCGCATAAAAAATCCGCGCTGCCGGTATTCGGCGTAGATGCCCTGCCGGAAGCGCTGGCGCTGGTAAAATCAGGCGCGATGGCCGGTACCGTCCTAAATGATGCCAGTAACCAGGCTAAAGTGACGTTTCAGATGGCAGAGAATCTGGCGAACGGTAAGCCCGCGGCCGATGGCGCAGACTGGAAGGTGCAGGACAAAATCGTGCGGGTGCCGTATGTGGGCGTCGATAAAGACAATCTGAGCCAGTTCATCGGTAAATAGCTCATTCCCGGTGAAGAGGCCCACGGTCGGCCGGTGCGTGACAGTGCGCATCGGCCGGCCCTATAAATCAGTCGACGGTCGGGTGGCGCCGCCTTACCGGCCGATTGGCGGATTTAGCGGTGCGGCTATCTCATTTTCCCTCTCATACCCTAAGCAACCCGGAAACCTTTATGGCGAGTCATGATTCTGCCGCTGCATCCACGTACCTGCTGGAGATGACGGGTATTAATAAGTCATTTCCCGGGGTAAAAGCGCTTGATAATGTCAATCTCAGGGTGCGCCCGCATTCAGTGCACGCCCTAATGGGAGAAAACGGCGCCGGGAAATCCACGCTGCTGAAATGCCTGTTCGGTATCTATAAAAAGGACAGCGGGCGCATTGTGTTTCAGGGGTGCGAGGTGAATTTCACCAGCGCGAAAGAGGCGCTGGAAAACGGCGTTTCCATGGTGCATCAGGAACTGAATCTGGTGCTGCAGCGCTCAGTGATGGACAACATGTGGCTGGGACGCTACCCGTGTAAAGGGCTGTTCGTCGATCGGGCGAAAATGCTGCGCGATACGCAGGCTATCTTCCATGAGCTGGATATCAATATCGATCCCCACGCTCGGGTGAGTACCCTGTCGGTTTCCCAAATGCAAATGGTGGAAATCGCCAAAGCGTTTTCTTACGATACGCGCATTGTCATCATGGATGAGCCCACGTCCTCGCTCACCGAAAAAGAAGTCCACCACTTGTTCAATATCATCCGTAAGCTCAAAGATCGCGGCTGCGGCATTGTCTATATATCACACAAAATGGAAGAGATTTTCCAGCTTTGTGATGAAGTGACGGTGTTACGCGATGGCCAGTGGATAGCCACTCAGCCAATAGCCGAGCTGGATATCGATAAGCTTATTGCCATGATGGTTGGACGTTCGCTCAGCCAGCGCTTCCCGGAGCGGCACAATCAGCCCGGGGAAGTGATTTTACAGGTGCGGCATCTGACCTCGCTGCGTCAGCCCTCGATTCGCGATGTCTCGTTTGATTTGCACAAAGGCGAAATTCTGGGGATTGCCGGGCTGGTAGGCGCGAAGCGTACCGACATCGTTGAAACACTGTTCGGGATCCGTGAAAAGTCGGGCGGTACGATTTATCTGCACGGCAAGGCGGTGGAGAACAACAGCGCGCATGAAGCGATTAATCACGGCTTTGCGCTGGTAACCGAAGAACGGCGCGCCACCGGGATCTACGCGTTTTTGGATATCGGTTTTAACTCGCTAATTTCAAATATTCGCCGCTATAAGAATCAAATTGGCCTGCTCGACGATCGCCGCATGAAAAGCGACACCCAATGGGTGATTGATGCGATGCGGGTTAAAACGCCGGGGCATCGCGCGCAGATTGGCGCGCTCTCCGGCGGTAATCAGCAGAAAGTGATTATTGGCCGCTGGCTGCTGACGCAGCCGGAAATATTAATGCTGGATGAACCGACGCGCGGGATAGACGTTGGGGCAAAATTTGAAATTTATCAGCTTATTGCCGAACTGGCCCAGCGGGAGAAAGGCATCATTATTATTTCTTCTGAAATGCCGGAATTGCTGGGGATTACCGACCGTATTCTGGTGATGAGCAACGGCCAGGTCGCCGGCATCGTCGAGACCAAAAACACCACGCAAAATGACATTTTGCGCCTCGCATCTTTGCATCTTTAACTTCAGGGGACGCTCATGAGCGCATTAACAAAAAAACACGTTCTGACGTATATAAAAGAAGGTGGAATTTATGTCGTGCTGCTGGTGCTGTTAGCCATCATTATTTTTCAGGACCCGACGTTTTTAAGCCTGCTGAATCTCAGTAACATTCTGACCCAGTCTTCGGTGCGCATTATTATCGCGCTCGGGGTGGCCGGGCTGATTGTCACTCAGGGTACCGATCTGTCCGCCGGGCGCCAGGTTGGCCTGGCGGCGGTGATAGCGGCAACGCTGTTACAGTCTATGGACAATATTAATAAAGTGTTCCCGGATATGCAGACCATGCCGATTGCGCTGGTTATCCTGATTGTCTGTGCGGTGGGGGCGGTGATTGGGCTCATCAACGGGTTGGTGATTGCGTATCTTCACGTCACGCCCTTTATCACCACGCTGGGCACCATGATTATTGTGTATGGCATTAACTCCCTGTACTACGACTATGTCGGCGCGTCGCCGGTTTCCGGGTTTGATAGCCGATTTTCTCATTTTACCCAGGGCGTAATTGCAATGGGAGATTTTCGACTTTCCTACATTACCTTTTATGCGCTGGCGGCCATCGCGTTTGTCTGGGTGCTATGGAATAAAACCCGGTTTGGGAAAAATATCTTTGCTATCGGAGGCAACCCGGAAGCGGCAAAAGTGTCCGGCGTCAACGTGGGGCTGAACTTATTGATGATTTACGCGCTGTCCGGCGTATTTTATGCGTTCGGCGGCATGCTGGAGGCCGGGCGCGTTGGATCGGCGACCAATAACCTCGGGTTTATGTATGAACTGGATGCCATTGCCGCCTGCGTGGTCGGCGGCGTTTCATTCAGCGGCGGCGTAGGCACGGTCTTTGGCGTAGTCACCGGGGTAATTATCTTTACGGTGATTAACTACGGCCTCACTTATATCGGCGTCAATCCTTACTGGCAATATATTATTAAGGGCGCGATTATTATCTTCGCGGTGGCGCTGGACTCGTTAAAATATGCGCGGAAAAAGTAGTCAGCGGCAGGCGGGCACCGTGGATAAGCTACTTATTGAGGGTGTTTGCCGCCGGCAGGCCTGGGAGTTTATTCGCTGTGACACTGCGTGAAAGCGGGGAACTGGCCCCCGCTGCCGTCAATTTTGTTTCTTTTCGAGTTCCAGCAACTGCGAAGGAGTCACTGCCGGATAACCCTGGGCGTCCTGTGGGATTTCCCGGTGCGATGGGATGGGTACCAGCGGCCCGAGAAAGCGCGGTTCGCGCTTGAAAATATACAGGTCTGCCAGTGCGCCGAGGCGAGCGCCAAACTCGCGCAGGCGTACCGTAAGCATATTTTTCGGTGACGGCACCGCGTAGCACTGGGCCTGAATTCCCATATGCTGGGCGATAAACAGCGCGCGCTCGCAGTGAAAGCGCTGGGTAATAATAATAAAGTCGTTGGTGTCAAAGACCTTACGGGTTCGGACAATCGAGTCCAAGGTCCGGAAACCGGCATAATCCAGCACGATATCGGTAGGGTCAACGCCCGCAGCGATTAAATCTTTACGCATGGTCATCGGTTCGTTATAGCTTTGCTGCGCGTTATCCCCGCTCAGCAGCAGATAACTGATTTTACCGCTGTTATAGGCGTTAATCGCGCCCTGGATGCGATAGCGGTAATATTGATTAATAACGCCGGTGCGATAATATTTTGCGGTGCCGAGCACCACGCCAACCTGGCGCCAGGGAAGATCCTGTATTTCATCATAGACGTAGGGCGCCGTTTTCCAACTGATCCAGCGGTCCAGCGCCAGCGCGGAAATAAGCGCCAGGGCTATCAAAGCCAGCAGACCGTAAAACAGACGCTTCAACATAGAGTTAGATACCTGACACCGGGAAGAGTAAGGAGCTTCAAGGCTACTTTATCCACGTAAACCGTGCAACATAACCGGGTGCGGTTGCGGCAAATTTCATCGCGGCGAAGATTCCAGTAATAAACGATCGGCATTATGGCAGCCCAGGCTGCGCAATAATGCGATGCTGGCGTCCCACTGGGTCAGCGCGGCATCTGCGCGTTCGGCTACCAGTACGCGGCCCAGCGCCTGCTCTGTATAACCGTTAAGATACATAACGTTAAGCGCCACCTGCAGCGGCGGCAGTGAAGGGTTATAGGCCGCACTTTCCGCGTAGCTGCCGCTAAATAGCGTGCCGTCTTTCATTTCCAGCGCGACGCCGGACGGAGAGTGACTGTAGGGAGCGTGGCTGCGGCTGGCGGCGGCGATTGCGGCCTGGCTCAGCGCATCGCCCTGCAGCATAAATACATGAGGCTCGCTGTCCATTAACCGCGTTTGCACCCCGAGATCTTCCGGTCCAAAAGCCTCAGGTAAATAAGCGCTAAGGGGAGCAGGCTGTCGCTCGGGTAACTGGATTATCAGCCCGACGCCGCTGTTCAGTTCATTCATAAATTGCCGGCAGTGGCCGCACGGCGTGTAGTTGACCGTTACCGCACGAAGCCGGCGTTCGCCGCAGGTCCAGGCGTGTGAAATCGCGCTTTGTTCCGCATGGATGGTTTGCTGCAGCGTGCTGCCGGGGAATTCCATATTAGCGCCCAGCCAGAGGTTGCCGCTGACGCCGTGGGCGATGGCACCCACCTGAAAATGCGATATCGGAGCCCTGGCGCAGGCGGCGGCTACCGGTAACAGCGCCAGGGCCAGTGCGGTTTCATCAAACCCGCTGGCGGTTTCCAGCGCTTTCACCTCGCTGGCGCTAAACATTCCTGAAAAATGCGGGTCACTGAGCCTGGGGACCAATAATGGCCGCAGAACATCGGGAAGCTGCGCGACGGCGTGCTTAAAACGTGGATGCATGATAGACCTCAACACCAAAAATGGCTCCGTAGTTTACGGTGCCGCTTCAGCGCTATACGTGATCTTTATCTCATTATTAGTGCAATAAATGAAATCTCACAGCCGTGAGAGCCGATAGCGCAATATTGGCTACGGTTAGCCAAAAAAACGCAGGATTAAGGGAAACAGGAAAGGCGCCATTATTGAGGTCATAATCCCGCAGATAACCAGTGCCAGCGAGCCAAACGCGCCTTCCTGGTAATCCAGCTCGGCGCAGCGGGCGGTACCCAGCGCATGCGAGGCGGTGCCCATCGCCAGCCCGCGTGAGGCTTTGGTAGTGATTTTCATCGCATTGAGCATAGTGTGTCCGAACACTGCGCCTAAAATCCCGACAAAAATGACGCACACGGCGCTAATTGCCGGTAAACCACCGATGCTACCGCCCACGGCCATTGCAATCGGCGTTGTGACAGATTTGGGGAGAATAGAGGCGGCTATCTGCGGCGTGGCACCGAGCATCAGCGCTACGGCACTTCCGGTGACCATCGCCGTTATGCTGCCAATAAAGCAGATAGTGATAATCGACTTCCAGCGCGCGCGAATTTGATGGATCTGTTCATACAGCGGAAACGCCAGCGCTACAACGGCGGGCTGGAGTAGATCGTTGAGTACTTTACTGCCGCTGAAATAGCGCTCATACGAAAGCCCGCTGACCAGTAAAAAAGGGATGATAATGACCATTGAGACCAGTAACGGATTGAGCAGCGGCATTTTTAACCATCCGCCCAGACGGCGCGCTGCAAAAAAAACGATGAGCGTTATCGGTAGCGACCACCAAATATTTTCCATCATTTGTTTTTTACCTTATTGCGGCTAAATAACTGACGTTCGCCGTGTACCAGATGTGAACTCCAGCTCACCACCAGCATGACAATGACCGTACTTATGATGCAGGACACGACAATTGGTCCAAACTGGGCGCGTAGTAAATCAAAATATTGCATGACACCGACGCCAATGGGTACGAACAGCAGGGCCATATAGCGAATCAGCAGATGGCAGCCGGGCTGTACCCACTTTGCCGGCAGGATTTGAAAAGACAGGAGCAAAAACAGTAGCAGCATACCGATAATACTGCCGGGGATCGTGATGGGTAGCAGCGCAGCCAGCGCGATCCCCGCATAAAGACAGACGTAGATCAGCACAAAAGCTCGTAAATACTGCCAGACGATGGTCAACATATTACGCATAGCGGAATGTCCTTCGGAGAATGCATTCATCATACAATTAATTTTTTTTTTGTGCTACCGATCACATAATGTATTTCCATAACCCTCTTATTATGTCTGGTCGGTTTTACCCGAGATTGCAAGGTGGCAAAGGATATTGTCAGTGTAGTTTATGCTGGCATAACGGTGAGTTACCTTTGCGCTGAGGCCGTATGCGGCGCCAGTGGCAGTGAAGTGTTTTACTGTCGTGAATTTATCGGCAGAGACACAGTGTCATAAAAGATGGCGGTATTAGCGCGCTCCTGCCAGCTGAATTATTAACGTATATCTGAAATAAGGTTAAGCCATGCCGGATGCAGGTGCAGGCCGATCACTCCCTCCCGGCACCGATACTCGAATTTCTATGACAGGTTTGCAGGCGACGACTGATCAAAGCCGTGCTTTTTACCACCCTAAAAATTAGGCTACTATGAGCGCCTTTTTAGCGTGCGGGCAGAAACCATGCGGGTACTACTGGCACCGATGGAGGGCGTTCTCGACCCTCTGGTGCGTGAATTATTGAGTGAAGTTAATGACTATGACCTCTGCGTAACGGAATTTTTGCGCGTGGTAGATAGCTTATTGCCGGTAAAAGCATTCTATCGGATCTGCCCGGAACTGCGCCACGGCAGTAATACCTCTGCGGGCACGCGCGTTAGAGTGCAACTGCTGGGGCAGGCGCCCGAGTGGCTGGCGGAAAACGCGGCGCGTGCGATAGCGCTGGGATCGTGGGGAGTAGACCTCAATTGTGGATGCCCCTCAAAGGTAGTGAATGGCAGCGGGGGCGGGGCGTCTCTGCTGCGGGAGCCAGAACTCATTTATCGCGCCGTCAGCGCCATGCGCGCAGCGGTGCCCGCCGCGCTGCCGGTCACGGTAAAAGTGCGCCTCGGCTGGGATAGCAGCGCGCGGCGCGTTGAAATTGCCGATGCGGTACAGCAGGGCGGAGCCAGCGAAGTGGTGGTGCACGGGCGTACCAAAGAGGATGGCTATAAGGCGGATTGCATTAACTGGGCGGCAATCGGTGAAATTCGTCAGCGTTTACGCATCCCGGTTATTGCCAATGGCGAAATCTGGGACTGGCGCAGCGGGCAGGCGTGCCTGGCGGCAACCGGCTGTGAGGCGCTAATGCTGGGGCGCGGGGCGCTGACTATCCCTAATTTAGGGCAGGTGGTAAAACATAATGCCCCGGCCATGCCGTGGCCTGAGGTAGTACAGCTTTTATGCAAATATACCCGGCTGGAAAAACAGGACGATACCGGGCTGTATCATCTGGCGCGTATTAAACAGTGGCTTGGGTATTTGCGTAAAGCTTACCCGCAGGCGGAGACTCTATTTACCGTGGTGCGGGCTTTAAAAAGCTCGCGCGCGGTGGCGCAGGCGATTACCGCCTACGCGGACGCATTATGATAGGGGCGCACGGCGGCGCCCCGGTGCCAGTTGGGCCTTATGGCGATGGGTTTATGCGCGCATAAACCCATCGGCAGGCATAAAAACGAAGTTGGCGCGCCGGGGCTACGCCGCGTTTTATCGCATAGTTTGCGTTGCTGTCGGGTTAGCCATTTTTGTCGCTGCTATCCTCTGAGCCATTTTCGTCAGTATGGCGGTGAGTGCGCCGTTTTAGCCACAGGCGCACCAGCCATACCGCGGCGATAGCCAGCCCGAGCCAGAATAACAGCTTCATATGTTTATCAAACATATGAAGCCACGGGGTGATGATTTCGCCGCCCATATAGCCGAGCAGGGTAAACAGCGTGGCCCATACCAGGGCGCCGATAATATTAAGTGGAAGAAAAATTTTGGGCGGCAGGCGGCTGGCACCGATCAGGATGGGGCCGACAATGCGAAAGCCGTACATAAAACGTGAACCGACAACAAATAGCCACGGGTGACGGTTAATCAGGCGGCGCGCGCGGGTAATTTTACCGCGATAGCGCGGGAAGCGCTGGAGAATGGTTTCGCCGTAGCGTCGTCCGGCAAGATAAAGTAACTGATCGCCAATCATGCCTCCAAGCGCGACAGAAATGATAGTCAGCGGTAGTGACAGCAGCCCCTGATGTGCTGCGATACCGCCGAGTAACGTAACGGTTTCCCCCTCCGCCAGGCTACCCAATATCAGCGCAGCGTAGCCGTAATGCGTAATTAAGCTATTAATATCCATTGGATCCGTCGGGTTGTTAATCAATATCGTTGGTTAAGAATACACCCTGAAACCGATCGCAGCCTCAACGGAACGCTGGGAGGGAGAATTTTCGCGCTTCGCGTCGGACCGTCGATTACCCATTATACTGAAGGAACATACTGACGGTGCAGGTTCATGATTCGGAGGCAGCGTCATTGCCTGCTTCATTTTTGCGTCGCATCGGGGAGGTTATATGAACCATGTATGGGGGTTGTTTTCTCATCCTGCTCAAGAAATACAAAGTATCAGACGAGAAAATGAATCGGTATCGCACCATTATTTGCATCACGTACTTTTGATGGCCGCGATCCCGGTGATTTGCGCTTTTATTGGTACCACGCAAATCGGCTGGCGTTTTGGTGCCGAGCATGATGTCCGGCTCACCTTCGCCAGTGCCCTGGCGCTGGCTGCGCTGTTTTATGTTTTGATGCTGGCAGGCGTTGCTCTAATGGGACGCATTATTTGGTGGATGGCGCGCCACTATCTTCATCGGCCTTCACTCGGGCGCTGCTGTGTATTCGCCGGCTACGTGGCGACACCGCTGTTTCTGAGCGGCATCGTTGCCTTATACCCTCTGGTCTGGCTGTGTGCACTGGCGGGTGCGGTAGCTTTACTGTATACGGGATATCTCCTTTATATCGGGGTGCCCGCCTTTTTGACGATAAGCCGGGAAGAAGGACTGAGTTTTTCCAGTTCGACGCTGGCGATAGGCGTTTTAGTGCTGGAAATACTGTTGGCGCTGACGGTGATGCTATGGGGATACGGCTATCGGTGGTTTTAAACGCGATAAGGGTTGTTGATTTATTCACCAGATGACCCGGTATTGGGATTAACCTGTAGCCGCAGAGGCGAGCGCCGGAGTATGATGCTGGCGCCCGCTTCCTAAAAACGCTGGGATGGATGCGCGCACGCGAATTTCATTTTCCAACGGCGAAACCCATCATGACGAAACGTCTTTTTGCCCTGTTGAGCCTGGCGCTCATCACTACAGCCCCTGCTAGCGTATTCGCGGCCAACGCCGTGCAAACTGCCGCCGCTGCTCATCCGCAGATTGCTTCCGGCAGTGCCATGATTGTCGATCTTGCAACTAATAAAGTACTGTACGCCAGCCACCCTGATTTAGTGCGTCCAATCGCGTCTATCAGTAAAGTCATGACCGCAATGGTCGTGCTGGACGCGCATTTGCCGCTTAACGAGATACTGGCGGTAGATATTAGCCACACGCCGGAGATGAAAGGCGTCTATTCCCGGGTGCGCCTGAACAGTCAGATTAGCCGGAAAGATATGCTATTACTGGCGCTGATGGCTTCGGAAAATCGCGCAGCGGCCAGTCTTGCTCATCATTACCCCGGCGGCTACGACGCGTTTATTCGGGCGATGAATGCGAAGGCACAGGCGTTAGGTATGACGCATACGCGGTTTGTCGAGCCGACGGGGCTGTCACAGCAAAATGTGTCAACCGCCCGCGATCTGACAAAATTGCTGATTGCGACTAAGCGATACCCGCTGATAGGGCAGCTTAGCACCACGCGTGAAGAGATGGCGACGTTTAGCCATCCCGCTTATACGCTGCCTTTTCGCAATACCAATCATCTGGTTTATCGGGATAACTGGAATATCCAGCTAACCAAAACGGGTTTTACCAACGCGGCGGGGCACTGCCTGGTGATGCGCACCTTGATTAAGCAGCGCCCGGTGGCGCTGGTGGTGATGGACGCTTTCGGCAAATATACCCATTTCGCCGATGCCAGCCGGCTGCGCACCTGGCTGGAAACCGGTGAAGTGAAACCGGTGCCGGCGTCGGCGCTGGCGTATAAACAGCAGCGGGCGGCTGAGTCGCTTACGCTTGCCGGAAGTAAATAATTTACTAATCCATTACGGGCACGGATTTGTCCCTGTCTGCCAGGCCAACACCGGCAAATTAACCGCACGGTAGCAAACGTTTTCAGCAGGGTGTTATCGGTGAAGGGAGGCACGGCAGCGCCGATCGATGTACAACCGTTAATCCAGCAGGACAATAATCGTTTTCAGGTTTTTACTCTGCTCGCCGTGGTGTATAAACGCCGCCTTCCCGGAAAGGCGGCGTTTTACGGCAATTGCGTTACGCCTGCACGTCAGATTGCGCATTATCGTGCGGCTGACCGCAGCCGCATTCTCCCCAGTTTTTCAGGCGGCTGGTTTTACCGATGCCGGGATTCATACTGTTAGTGGGATCGTTAGCCCGATAAAAATTGCGCAACGTTTCCGGCGCTTCATAGAGATGGCCAACGTTATGCTCGGCTGGGTATTGCGCGCCGCGCTCGCGCAGCAGCGCCAGCATTTCCTCTTTCAGCGCGTGGGTATCCACCCCTTTTTTCACGATGTAATCCTGATGAAAAACGTGACACATAAAGTGACCGTAATACAGTTTATACGCCAGTTTATCGTTAATCTCCGGCGGTAGCTGTTCCAGCCAGTCGCGATCGTTGCGCCGCAAAGCGATATCCAGCGCCAGAATATCCTCCACTTCATTGGCGTGTACCGCATGGTAGCGGATGGCGGCCCCGGCGGCGGCAAAGCGATGCAAAAACGCTTTTGTACCCTCTTCGGGCGTACAGGCAAAGAAATCGCCGTCGGCGGTTTTAAAATAGTCGGTGAGCCAGTCGCGCGCTTCTGCGATGCCGGCGCCGGACATTTTTAATAGCAGATGGTGTTCATATTTTTCGCGCCACTGATTCATGCGCGGCGGTAAATGCGCCGGGAACAGGTATCCGAGTCGTTGCATAAAGCGATCGGTAAAGTGGGGTTTGATAAAGGGAACGCGTTCCAGTAGCGCATCGACGCGGCCTTTTAAGGTAAAGAAAAACGGCATTTTGTCGGTGCCGAGTTTATCTATCATTAAAAAAGTGTCTTTTCCGTAGCGTTCAGCGATATCGTAAATATCGCGGTGCATATACTCCCCGGCAACCGGCACATTGTCAAAGCTAGCGAGAATGTGGCGGCGGATCTCGGTGAGTACCTGCGGTTGATTGGTGCCAATATAAAAAACTGCCTGCTCTTTGTCCGTTGGGAAAGTATCCAGGCGCACTGCGAATACGGCGAGTTTACCGGCGCAGCCCGAGGCCTCGTACAGGCGGCTAGGATCGGCGTTGTAGCGAGCGGGGGTATCGGCTTCAACATCGCGTACCCGCTCAATGTAATCCTGCGCGGAGGCTTTGTGCTGCTCGTCGTGAAGGATGTCGGTTTCCGCCAGACGCTCATCGTCCAGTTTACTGAGTATTTGTTCCGGCGTGTCGCCCAGGTTGATACCGAGGTGGTTAATCAAACTCAGGTTACCCTTTGCATCAATATGGGCAAACAGCGCCATTTCGGTGTAAGCCGGGCCGCGCTGAACCAATGAACCACCGGAATTATTGCAGACGCCGCCGATAACCGAAGCGCCGATGCATGAAGATCCGATCACCGAGTGCGGCTCGCGGCCCAGCGGGCGCAGCGCTTTTTCCAGTGAATAGAGCGTAGTGCCGGGGAAAGCGAGCACCTGATTTCCGCCGCCCAGAAGCTGCAGTTTGTCGAGGCGCAGGGTACTGATAATTACGATTTCCCGATCGTAATCATTGCCATTTGGAGTAGAGCCTTCAGTGAGGCCGGTATTTGCGGCCTGCATAAGGATGATTTTATCCGCTTCGACGCAGGCTTTAAGTACGCGCCACATTTCGAGCAGCGTGCCGGGAAAGACCACCGCCAGCGCATCGCCTTCGCCGGATCGAAAACCACGTCGATAGCGGGCGGTTTTCGCAGCGTCAGTCAATATATGAGCTGCGCCGACAAACCGGGTCAGTTCGGCAATTAAAGCGGCGCTGTCGGTTTTCTGGGTACGGGACATGTTCCATTCCTTATGGTAAGGCGATTTGTAGGGTACATTATAAGGCCAGAAGCACGTGTATAAAGTCGCGTCCGGGCGCATTATCGATATCAGGTTTAGAATAGCAGTATTGACCACCAAGTCGCCGGAAAATCAACAGATAACGGTTCTTACTCCCGGTGGCTTATGGCACACTGCTTATCCCTTCAGGACGAGGCGGTCGGGCGCTGGCCGCATAATGAGAGAGTGTACCGCATGAAATGGCTTTTATCCGCAGGCGTAGCCGCCGCGCTGGTGCTGCAACCCGCGCTGGCAGAAGACTTCTTCGGCGAACATCCGCTAACGCCCCGGGCGCGCGACGCTTTTGTTAGCGATTTGCTGAAAAAGATGACCGTTGATGAAAAGATAGGTCAGCTTCGCCTTATCACCGTTGGTCCGGATAATCCGAAAGAAGCTATTCGCGATATGATTGAGAAAGGGCAGGTAGGTGCAATATTTAATACCGTCACGCGCCCGGATATCAGAGCAATGCAGGATCAGGTGATGTCGCTTAGCCGCCTGAAAATTCCGCTCTTTTTTGCCTTTGATGTGATACACGGCCAGCGGACAGTGTTTCCCATTAGCCTGGGGCTAGCTTCTACTTTTAATCCGGAAACGGTGCGGGTCGCCGGGCGAATTTCTGCGTATGAAGCCGCGGATGACGGGCTGAATATGACCTGGGCGCCGATGGTGGACATCTCGCGCGATCCGCGCTGGGGCCGCGTTTCTGAAGGATTTGGTGAAGATACCTATCTCACGTCAATCATGGGGCGGGCGATGGTGGAATCGATGCAGGGCAAAAGTCCGGCAGATCGCTACTCCGTAATGACCAGTGTGAAACACTATGCCGCTTACGGCGCGGTAGAAGGGGGCAAAGAATACAATACGGTAGATATGAGCCCGCAGCGCCTGTTTAATGACTATATGCCGCCTTATAAAGCTGCGCTGGATGCCGGCAGCGGCGCTGTAATGGTTGGGCTCAATTCATTGAATGGTACGCCTGCTTCTGCCAACCCCTGGCTATTAAAAGATATCCTGCGTAAACGGTGGGGCTTCACCGGTATCACCGTTTCCGATCACGGTGCGATAAAAGAATTAATTAACCACGGTGTGGCGAAAGATCCTAAAGACGCGGTGCGCGTTGCGTTAACTTCCGGCATCAATATGAGTATGAGCGATGAGTATTACAGCAAATACCTTCCCGGGCTGATTAAAAGCGGCGATGTGAGTATGGCGGAGCTGGATGACGCTGCGCGCCACGTACTGAATGTTAAATACGACATGGGTTTATTTAACGATCCCTACCGGCATCTTGGGCCGAAACAGAGCGATCCTGAAAATACCTTTGCCGAAAGCCGCCTGCACCGTGAAGAGGCCCGCAGCGTCGCCCGTGAAAGCCTCGTTTTGCTGAAAAACCGCCTGCATACGCTGCCGCTGAAGAAAAACGGTACCATTGCCGTTATCGGCCCTTTGGCGGATAGCCAGCGGGACATGATGGGAAGCTGGTCTGGCGCAGGCGTTATCGCGCAAACGGTGACCGTATTGCAGGGCATTCGCAATGTTGCCGGCGACAGCGCAAAAATTATCTATGCGAAAGGCGCTAACGTCAGCAATCATAAAGGCATTGTTGATTTCCTTAATCTTTACGAGAAAGCCATTCAGGTAGACTCACGCCCGGCGCAGACGATGATTGATGAGGCCGTTGCCGCAGCGCGCGGCGCGGACGTTGTTGTAGCCGTGGTCGGGGAAGCGCAGGGCATGGCGCATGAAGCGTCAAGCCGGACCTCGATTGGGATACCTCAGAGTCAGCGCGATTTGATTAAGGCGCTGAAAGCAACCGGCAAACCGCTGGTACTGGTGCTGATGAACGGGCGTCCGCTGTCGCTGGTGGAAGAGAACAGCCAGGCAGATGCGCTGCTGGAAACCTGGTTTGCGGGCACCGAAGGGGGAAATGCCATCGCCGACGTGCTGTTTGGCGATTATAACCCTTCCGGTAAACTGCCGGTTTCATTTCCGCGCTCCGTGGGGCAAATTCCCGTCTATTATAGCCATTTAAACACTGGCCGCCCGTACAACCCTGAGCACCCCAATAAATACACCTCGCGCTATTTCGATGAAGCAAATGGGCCGCTTTATCCGTTTGGGTACGGGCTCAGTTACACCACTTTCTCGGTATCAGACGTCACACTGTCGGCACCGACGCTGCGGCGCGGCGCCTCGCTGACGGCGAGCGTGACGGTCAGCAATACCGGCGATCGCCCAGGCGCGACGGCGGTTCAGCTTTATCTGCAGGATGTCACTGCGTCGATGAGCCGTCCGGTGAAAATGCTGCGCGCATTTAAAAAAGTGACGCTGGCTCCGGGCGCCAGCCAGACCGTGCGTTTCCCCATTGATGAGAATGCACTCAAGTTTTGGAACGCGCAGATGAAATACGCCGCTGAGCCGGGCGCGTTCAATGTGTTCATCGGGCTGGATTCCGCGCGCGTGAAGCAGGCTTCGTTTACGCTGCAGTAACGCCTATTTCTTTTTTGTCAGGGCGATAGCTACTGACGCTACATTATTTTTCTCTCGGGCCGGTTTACCGGCCTTTTTTTGCGCCTTGCGCCGCCGTTAACCCCTTACTGCAGGTTGCCCACGTAAGGTTGCTCAGGCGCTACGCCAGCGGCGTATCAAAAATGCGACTCACCACTCTGCGCTTTTTCTCAGTCATGCCATCGCGGTGGTTAGCGGCCCTCGCGGTAGCGCAATGCCGCCCGTAGTCTGAAAATTTACAGCGCCCGCTGCGCGCAGCCCGCGTAATTACCGGGTTTGGCTATCAGGCAGTGTGCAACTGCGGGAAAAGTAAGCGGCAGATAACCTGGTTATCGACTACGCTTGGTGCTTAACACCATGAAAATGTGTGAAAACATGAGGATACTAATGATGATAAGCAGGAAGGCGATGGCAGCGGCGCTCCTGGGCCTGGCGGCGATGAGCGCGCATGCGGCGGAACCGGTAAAAGTCGGATCGAAAATAGATACGGAAGGCTCCCTGCTGGGGAATATCATTTTGCAGGTACTGGAAAGCCACGGTGTCAAAACCGTAAATAAAATTCAGCTTGGCACCACCTCGGTGGTGCGCGGCGCGATTACTGCGGGTGAACTGGATATCTACCCGGAATATACGGGGAACGGCGCATTTTTCTTTAAGAAAGAAGGCGACAGCGTGTGGAAGGATGCCCGCAAGGGCTATGAAGCCGTGAAAAAACTGGATGAACAGCAGAATCACCTGATTTGGCTAACGCCAGCCCCGGCGAATAACACCTGGACCATTGCCGTGAGTCAGAAACTGGCGAAAGAAGGTAAGTTAACCTCCCTCGCTGACTTAACCCGTTATTTGAAACAGGGCGGTGAATTTAAGCTGGCCGCTTCGGCTGAATTTATCGAGCGCTCGGATGCATTACCTGCTTTTGAAAAAGCCTATGGCTTTAATCTGGAGCAGAGCCAATTATTGTCGCTGGCGGGCGGAGATACCGCCGTTACGCTACGTGCCGCTGCGCAAAATACCTCCGGCGTCAATGCGGCAATGGCCTATGGTACCGATGGCCCGGTCGCCGCGCTGGGTTTGCAGACGCTCAGCGATCCTAAGGCGGTGCAGCCGGTTTATGCACCAGCGCCGGTAGTGCGCCAGGCGGTGTTAAAAGCGTATCCAAAGATGGGAGAGTGGTTTACGCCAGTTTTCAGCGCGCTTGATATCAAAACGCTGCAGAAACTGAATGCGCGTATCGCCGTTGATGGCGTTGATGCGAAGCGCGTTGCGGCCGAATGGCTTGCACAGAAAGGTTTGGCGAAAACGGAGCAATAATGCATGCCCGTAAGAAGTCCTAATCGTGTGTTATTGCTGCTGGTTGTTTTGATGGTGCTTGCAGCGATGCTACCGCTGTTAAATTTTGCGCCGAATCGCCTGTTGTCCGGTACGCCGATATATTTATGGGCGCTGCCGGGTCACTCTGGCTGGTTACTATGTGTCCCCATCGGATTGCTACTGGCGCTAGCGTGTGCTCCGTCTCGCCCGGCGGTGCATGCGTTAACCCTGATAACCGCCCAGGCGTCGCTGATTTATCTGCTGCTGGCTGCCGGGCGCGCAGCGCTTCATTTGACCCAGGGCGGCAGCGCGGTAGCGCGCACTTCGCCGGGGAGCGGCCTGTGGCTACTGCTGGCGCTGTGCCTGCTGGTATGCAGCGACGCCGCGCGTCGGCTAACGCCCGGTCGTTTGTGGCGCTGGTTGTTACAGGCGCAAATCTGGATTGTTCCCACCTTACTTCTACTTTACGGCGCCCTGGATGCGCTCTCGCTGATGAAAGAGTACGCCAATCGCCGGGACGTTTTTGACGCGGCGCTTGGACGTCATTTATTGCTGCTGGGGGGAACGCTGCTGCCAGCGCTGGCGATAGGCTTACCCGTAGGTCTGTGGTGTTATCGGTATTCAAAGGCCCGCACGCCGGTATTTACGGTACTGAATATTATCCAGACTATTCCGGCGGTGGCGCTATTTGGCTTATTGATTGCGCCGCTGGCCGGGTTGGGCAAAGTGCTCGCGCAGGCGGGTATTACCGGGATTAGCGGTATAGGGCTGGCGCCCGCACTGATTGCGCTGGTGCTGTATGCGCTGTTACCGCTGGTGCGCAGCGTGGTGGCAGGGCTTGAACAAACCCCGCGGCTGGTGCTGGAAAGCGCCAGAGCGATGGGTATGAATGGCATGCAGTGTTTTTTAAAGGTTGAGGTTCCGCTGGCGCTCCCGGTACTGCTGCGCGGATTAAAAACCGTCGCGGTTCAGACGATAGGAATGAGTACGATTGCGGCGCTGATTGGGGCGGGCGGGTTTGGCTCGCTGGTATTTCAGGGGTTATCGAGCAGCGCGTTAGACCTGGTGCTCCTTGGCGTGATCCCAACGATTGCGCTGGCGGTAATTGCCGATGCGCTGCTTAATCTGGCGATAGCCGGGCTGGAGGTTAAACGTCATGATTCATTTTAACGGCGTCAGTAAATTTTATGGCGATCGCGCGGCGGTAGACAATTTATCGCTGAATTGCCCTGACGGGGCATTTACCGTGCTGCTCGGCACGTCCGGTTCTGGTAAATCCACCACGTTACGTATGATAAACCGGTTGGTGAAACACGACAGCGGGACCATTACCTTTGCCGGGGATGACATTGCGCAACTGGCGCCGGGCGTACTGCGGCGGCGTATCGGCTATGCTATCCAGTCCGTTGGATTATTTCCGCACTGGACCGTAGCGCAAAATATTGCCACGGTGCCGCAGTTGCTTCGCTGGCCGCGGGCGCGTATTGAATCGCGAGTGGATGAATTATTAACGCTACTGGCGCTGGATCCGGCGCTATTTCGCACGCGCTACCCGCATCAGCTTTCCGGCGGGCAGCAGCAGCGCGTTGGCGTGGCGCGCGCGCTGGCGGCCGATCCTGAACTGTTGTTAATGGACGAGCCATTTGGGGCTCTCGATCCGGTAACGCGCAGCGCGATGCAGCAAGAGATTCAGCGCATTCATCGTCTGTTAGGGCGCACAATCGTGCTGGTTACGCATGACGTAGACGAAGCATTGCTGTTAGCCGACCGGCTGGTGGTGATGGACAGCGGTCGCGTTGTGCAGCAGGGAACGCCAGCCGAGCTATTAACGCGTCCGGCAACGCCGTTTGTGCGCGATTTTTTCGGGCGCAGCGAACTGGGCGTACGCCTGTTATCACTACGCCAGGTTGGCGACTGGGCGCGTGCCGATGAGCGCATGCCCGGTGAGGCCATCGCCGACACGCTGACCCTGCGCGAGGCGTTATCCTGCTTCGTTGAGCGCGGCTGTCAGGCGCTGCCCGTTGCGCGTGCAGACGGCGAAGCCTGCGGCGTGCTGCATTTTCGTGATTTAATTAACGCGGAGTCTGCTGCATGATGGCGCTGCGTTCTTCATTGTTCTGGCTGGGGCTGGCATTTTGCGCGCTATTGCTTTGGCTGCCGCACGGCGCTCCTCTGTTTCATGCGCTGTTTCCCGCGCTGGACAGACCGGTTTATTTGCAGGATAGCTTTATCGCGCTGGCGTGGAGCCATCTTGAATTGGTATTAATATCAAGCCTTGCGGCAACGATAGCGGGAGTGGGGCTGGCGATTCTGGTTACTCGGCGCGCCGGGCGAGAATTTCGCCCGCTGGTGGAAACGGTGGCCGCCGTGGGGCAAACATTTCCGCCGGTGGCAGTACTGGCCGTGGCGGTGCCGGTGATTGGTTTTGGACAGACGCCGGCGCTTATTGCGCTATTGCTGTACGGTTTGCTGCCGATATTGCAGGCCGCGCTGGCCGGGCTGACGGCGGTGCCACTGGATGTGAGGGAAGTGGCGAACGGTACCGGAATGGGGCCGCTGCAGCGTCTGTGGCGGGTAGAGCTGCCGCTGGCGGCCCCGCTTATTTTGGCCGGCGTTCGCACATCAACCATTATTAACGTTGGCACCGCGGCGATTGCCTCTACGGTGGGAGTCAAGACGCTGGGTACGCCGATTATTATTGGTTTAAGCGGCTTCAATACCGCCTATGTACTGCAAGGCGCACTGCCGGTGGCGCTGGCGGCGCTGGTGATTGACAGCGCGTTCGGTGTGGCTCAGCGCCGACTTACCCGCCATGTAAAATGATGGTGTAACCGGCGAGCATCACGCCGCCGATACCGCCAAGAGCCATAATGACCATCCCGGTGATAAGTGCGATTTTCGTTGCTTTCATGACGGGCATCCTCCAGTCGATGAGCGATTATAGAATGAAAGGGTTCGGTAGTTACAGCGTGATTACCCTGCTGCGGTACCGCGCTTGCCGCGCGCTACGGTGATAAGCCTGAATGCGCTACTTTAATGGCGCGCCTGAGAATGGCTGGCAATGAGCAGGTTATTCAGAAAAATTAGCGCGTTGTAACCCATTGCAGAGGCGCTCGTCGGGCGGCTGCTGTGCGAAAAAGACGCCCTCAACAGAGGGCGTTAGCGTTTATTTGACCTGCTGCCCCGGCTGGGCACCGCTATCCGGGCTTAGCAGGAAAATATCTTTTCCACCGGGGCCGGCGGCCATTACCATCCCCTCAGAGACTCCAAAGCGCATTTTACGCGGCGCCAGGTTGGCTACCATCACCGTCAGGCGTCCAATGAGCGTCTCTGGTTGCGGATAAGCGGAGCGAATGCCTGAGAACACGTTCCGCTTTTCACCGCCAAGTTCCAGCGTCAGACGCAGCAGCTTATCAGACCCTTCGACAAATTCTGCGTTTTCAATGAGTGCGATGCGCATATCGACTCTGGCAAAATCATCAAATGTAATGGTTTCCTGAATCGGCGCGTCGGCCAGCGGGCCGCTCTGCGGCTGGGCGGTGGCTTTAATTTCTTCTTTCGAGGCCTCAACCAGCGCATCAACCTGTTTCATATCGATGCGGCTATATAGCGCTTTAAAGGGATTGATGCGGTGCTCAAGCAGCGGCCTCGCGATGGCATCCCATTCCAGTTCGGTATTTAAAAATGCTTCAACGCGCGCGCTCAGGCCCGGCAGCACCGGTTTTAGCCAGGTCATCAGTACCCGGAACAGGTTTACGCCCATCGAGCAGATGGCCTGAAGTTCAGCATCGCGACCTTCCTGTTTGGCGACCACCCACGGCGCCATTTCATCAACATAGCGGTTTGCCTGGTCGGCCAGCGCCATGATTTCACGCACCGCGCGGTTGAATTCACGCTTATCCCAGGCTTCACCGATGCTGGCGGCGGCGTCGATAAAGCGCTGATACAGCTCAGGGTCGGCAAGAGTATCAGACAGCTCGCCGTTAAAGCGCTTAGTAATAAATCCGGCGTTGCGTGAGGCCAGGTTGACCACTTTATTGACGATATCGCTATTCACGCGCTGAACGAAATCTTCCAGGCTTAAATCAATGTCGTCAATGCGCGGAGACAGTTTAGCGGTGTAGTAATAGCGCAGGCTGTCGGCGTCGAAATGATTCAGCCAGGTACTGGCTTTAATAAACGTACCGCGTGATTTGGACATCTTCGCGCCGTTAACGGTGACATAGCCGTGCACGAACAGATTAGTCGGCTTGCGGAAACCGCTGCCTTCCAGCATGGCGGGCCAGAACAGGCTATGAAAGTAGACGATATCTTTGCCAATAAAGTGATAAAGCTCGGCGTCGGAACCCGGTTTCCACCAGTCGTCAAAATTGAGGTCGCCGCGCCTGTCGCACAGGTTTTTAAACGATCCCATGTAGCCAATAGGCGCATCCAGCCAGACGTAGAAATATTTGCCCGGCGCGCCCGGAATTTCGAAGCCGAAATAGGGCGCGTCGCGGGAGATATCCCACTGCTGCAGCCCTGCGTCGAACCACTCCTGCATTTTGTTCGCTACCTGCTCCTGCAGCGCACCGCTGCGCGTCCACGCCTGCAGCATTTCGCTAAAGGCCGGTAGATCGAAGAAAAAGTGCTCAGACTCACGCATTTCCGGCGTGGCACCAGACACTACGGACTTAGGTTCAATAAGTTCCGTTGGGCTGTAGGTCGCACCGCAGACTTCGCAGTTATCGCCGTATTGATCCGGCGCTTTGCATCTCGGGCAGGTACCTTTTACAAAGCGGTCCGGCAGGAACATGCCTTTTTCCGGATCGTAAAGCTGAGAGATTATCCGGGTCTTAATGAACCCATTTTCTTTCAGGCGGCCGTAAATCAGGGACGCCAAAGCGCGGTTTTCTTCGCTGTGCGTTGAGTGATAGTTATCGTAGCTAATGGCAAATCCGGCGAAGTCACGCTGATGTTCCTGGCTCATGTCGCCAATCATCTGCTCCGGTGAAACGCCAAGCTGCTGCGCTTTGAGCATAATCGGCGTGCCGTGGGCGTCGTCCGCGCAGATGAAATTAACCTGATGGCCGCGCATTCGCTGGTAACGCACCCAGACATCCGCCTGAATATGCTCCAGCATGTGGCCGAGATGAATGGAGCCGTTCGCATAAGGAAGGGCGCAGGTTACCAGTATTTTTTTCGCGACGTGAGCCATAGTGACAATCGATCTTTCAGTATGAAAAAAGGGGGTAACGATAGTACCAAACGAGGAATTTTTTAGTAAGTCAAAAGCGAGTAATGGGGGAATTATTCGCTTTTTGGTATGCTTAATAAATTAACCCTGTCTGGCTATGGTCAGACTGCACCCTGTAACCAAAGGAGTCGGGATGAGTTCGCAATCCCAGGTGAGATCGCCGGAAGCCCTGCGCGCAATGGTCGCCGGAACGCTATCACAATTTCAACACCCTACCCTGAAACATAACCTGACGGCCCTGAAGGCGCTACATCATGTAGCCTGGATGGATGATGTGGTTTATATCGAACTGCAAATGCCGTTTGCCTGGCAAAGCGGATTTAACGTTCTGAAAGAGCAAACCAGCGCTGAATTGCTGCGGGTGACCGGCGCCCGGGCGATTGACTGGAAGCTGACGCACAATATCGCCACGCTTAAACGCGTTAAAGACAGAGCGGGCATTAATGGCGTCAAAAATATTATTGCCGTGAGTTCAGGAAAAGGTGGGGTAGGCAAATCGTCTACGGCGGTGAACCTGGCGCTGGCGCTCATTGCAGAGGGCGCGAAAGTCGGTATTTTGGATGCCGATATTTATGGCCCCTCCGTTCCGGCGATGCTCGGCACTGAAGCGGAGCGCCCAACGTCGCCTGATGGCACGCATATGGCGCCGATTATGGCGCACGGACTGGCCACTAACTCTATTGGCTATCTGGTGACCGACGACAATGCCATGGTCTGGCGCGGGCCGATGGCCAGCAAGGCACTGCTGCAACTTCTCCAGGAATCCCTGTGGCCGGACCTGGATTATCTGGTGCTGGACATGCCCCCTGGCACCGGTGATATCCAGCTTACGCTGGCGCAAAATATACCGGTTACCGGCGCGGTAGTGGTGACCACTCCGCAGGATATCGCGCTGATTGACGCGAAAAAAGGCATCGTAATGTTTGAGAAAGTGGATGTTCCGGTGCTGGGTATTATAGAAAATATGAGCATGCATGTTTGTAGCCAGTGCGGGCATCATGAGCCTATTTTTGGCACCGGTGGTGCTGAAAAGCTGGCGCAGCAGTATCATACAACGCTGCTTGGGCAAATGCCGCTGCACATTTCTCTGCGAGAGGATTTGGATAGCGGTGTGCCGACCGTGGTGAAAAGCCCTGACGGTGAGTTTACGCATCTGTACCGGCAGTTAGCCGGGCGCGTGGCGGCGCAGCTTTACTGGCAAGGGGATGTCATCCCGGCGGATATCGCTTTTAGGGCGCTTTAGGCGCGCGTAATAACAGATGAAGTAAAAAGCCGCCTTCATAAGGCGGCTTTGCTTTGATGCCCCAGAGGGGCATACCAAATTCCTTAAAAAAGTCTCTGCCAGTCTGGCTTGTGAGATTTAAATCCCAAAACAATAAAGCAGAGCCAAAATCTGTTGATGGCCACGCCCACAGGACATGGTTTTCAGTTGGCAATAAAAAGGGCGATACGCCCTTTTTACTTGTCACCCCGAAACCCCCTCCTGGGGAGGTGGTGATTGATCCTGTAAGGCTATAGCTGAAGAATGCCAATGCCAATGCCAATGCCAATGCCAATGCCAATGCCAATGCCAATGCCGGAATAGCTCTGCTTACTCATCGCAAGTAAAAGGAGACAAACCAACACGGGGCTTTACAGGCGTTCATCACAGGTATATTGGCGTTGCAAATACCGACGCCAACGTATCGATTCAGGATCCTTAAAGACAGGCCGGGCAAGGAGCTTTACAGGGCAATCTACATTCTATGCGGACTAGGCGGCATAAAGGATTGTGAAGTTCTGGCGTTAAATATTCAGCCAGCTCATGTACATCTGGTGGTCATCGTCCGACCTAAAATATTGATATCAACGCGAATGGGTCATTTGAAAGGTCGCAGTGCCATCAGGCTCTGTAATCGTTTTCCACACATCAGGAAGACGCGCTGGGGAAACCATTTTTGGCCCCGTGGGTAGTTTGTAGATACGGTCGATGTGAACGAAGAAATAATCAGAAGATATGTGCGACATCAGGAGAAAACGGAACAAACACATGAACAGCAGATGGAATTGCCAGAGTCGTAAGCGGAAGGTGACAATATTCCCCTTAAGGGGGCATTCTCAAAGGCCACCTTCTAAGAAGGTGGCCTTTTACTTCAAAAGGGTAAATACCTATCCCGGCAGGCTATGTTATCCACTGCTCTGATGCTGGCTGTACCCGGAATTTTTGCACATGCCGTTTTCAGCGCGATGCCTGGAGTCAGGAGGGGCGGCTTTTATCTGTGGTGAGGCAGGCGGTAAATGTGATTATGACATTAAAGGCCGATAATCTGGGTCTGGATTATTCGCGGTTACCGATATCTGTTATTAAATATGCGAGAATTCCAGCCCATACATCCCGATAATTTATCTTTTTTTGCGTATGTTCTTAATGATGGATTATTTATATTAAGAATATTCACTATCTCCATTGAGATTAAATCAAAGTTTATTTAAAACACTACTTCACATCGGGAAGTGCGATCTTGTTACTATTTATGAAAAACGCGACTTTACTTTATGAGGCCTCAAAAGTAGCATCGCTGCGCACTTGCATGGGATAAATATAAATGAGAACACGACTATTTGACACAGGTGACAACGCTCGCATCTCGCCAGGAATGTGCAGCGTGAATAGTTTATGAACCGCAATTATCTTATTCACCAGTTACAGTTTTTTCCACAGACACGCGCACTTGTTAATTCCACCAGTGGGCAAAACATTACGCTGACAAATCTTTCTGCAATATGTTTGCAGTACCTTTGTGAGCGCAGTGATATTTGGATTCATGAGACGGCGCTGCGCAGCCTGTTTCCAGTGGCCTCGTCGGAGGCTATATGGGACGGGCTGCTAGAACTGCGACGCGCTTTTATTACGCTGGACGCTCCGTCTATTCTGATTATGAATTCCCAGTCGCCGCGTCGCGTATTGCTGCGCAGGGGTGAGAAGGCCAGCGTCGGAACCGACAGCAGGTTGGCACCGGGGAGGGGGAATGAAGAAGATAAAACCATGACGCCATACGCCGAATGCCGAAAACGCCTGCGCTTACCGCGCGTGGCGGCTTTGGCGCTGTTTTCTGCCCTAATGCTGCTGCTGGCAGGGAGCGGGCAGATTTTCACTCTTGAGAAAAACGCAGCCTCTACGGGCTATGTGCCCGGCTCGAATATCACCGGCAAATGCGCCTGGCAATATAACGCCGATGCCGGCAGTTATAAGCGCCATGCCAGCTTCACCGCAACGCATAAGGAGTTATGTCGTGATCGAGTGACGATTTACGTCACGGCGTATCCGGCATCGACAAAAGTCTCCGCCATTATTTGCAATAAAGCGCTGCTGTCATACGGCTCAGCACCGCACTGTCTGTCGCTGTATTTCCCAAACCAAAAAGCGGGAGAAGAAATATCATGAAGCGCAAAAGCATGGTATTTATCATCCTCGGGCACGTGCTGCTGTTAGCGACTTTGGCGCTGACGGTCTACTTTTTCCATATTGTTCCATCGCGGCGTTCAATCCCCTTTACGTGCCACGCGCGTATGATAGTCCATTTGGGAGAGCGGACGCTCTCTACGCGCATTAATTTTCATTTACACGGTGACAAAGGCGAGGCGGTGGTTAGGGGATATCTGGCCGAAGCAGCGCCGCGCGGAGTCCGGATTAATCGTATTATTCGGTTCTCTATTTCTCCGCTTTCAGAACAGAGACATTTGCGGAGCCTGGCAGTAGTGCCGCGTGCCGATGATGAGCTAAGCCCGGAACACGGAAATGCTCTGTTACCTGAGTTTTTCACGGCGCAGCAGCGTGAGGTCGAATTACGACCCGTAGGCGGCGGTAGCAGCGGATATCTGGTTTATGCCGGCGGCTTCCCTCAGTTCCTGTGTAATTAAAGATGAATTATCCTGACTTCCTGTTTTCCGAGCGCACATAATGTATTAACGCCACTTTTTAGAAGATGAGCCTTCAATAAGGTAGCTCACAGATCATCCATTTTTAATGGATGGTCAGTTTATTATTTCTACACGCATGCGTTGGTAGAGTTAATATCATTACGGGAGAGTATTCGTTTATTCTCCCGGCACCTCTTATACGGGATTTGCTTAATAAAAATTAATTTTATCTAATTTATCGGGTGTTATAAGGAAACATCTGGCGGAGATAATTGGTTTTTGGTGGGATTATTTCATGGTGAAACTGGGAAGTAGGTCTAATATATTTAATGGTAAAACTGTCCGTGCGGAAGAATAAGTTTTTTTTGCAAGCCACAGAGGGAGCCAACACCATTAAAATCACTATATGCGTTGAATACCTTTGAGCGGCGAGCCTGAGCGCAGGCGCCTGCCGCTTTTCAGTAACCCTATTAGTTAGCGTAAAAAATGTCCCCGGAAAGAGCTTTAACAACTTTTCCTGCGTCGTCGGTAATCAGGACATAATTCCCACCCATATAGGTCCAATGAGTGCCTTCATCAGGCGGCGTCAGGTTACGCAGCTTCCACTGGGATATAGCGTACTGGCTGCTCCGGTACAGCTCCGGAACGGTATCGCCAATATGATAGAGGTGAAAATCAGCGCTGAAGGTTTTTACCTCATAGCTGGAGTCAGCGGGCTGTGACTGCGGCTGAGTTAACGCCTGGGCTTCATCATCGGTATTGGCAGCCGCGCTGCCCGCCATCATTCCAAGGCCAATTGCCAGCGCGGCGCTGAGCGCCCATTGAGTCTTGTTCATAACTTCTCTCCCGGATAGCTTGCCAAAAGCGCGTTCAGTCGTGCAGTAAAGGCTATAACGCCATAATTCACCGCCGGATAGCGCCAGAGCAAGCCAGATTTTGTGTGAAAATTTGTCTACAGGATACCGCATACCGTGGAGCAACCGGGCTAATGACCGGCACCGGCGAACCTTCGGCGGCGGTTAATATGGTGCGCAAACATGCGGACAGTAAAACCGTTACCGGCTCGCTTTCCGGCAGTTATGGCAGCTGGGATAAACGTCGGGTAGTGGCGGATGTTTCGGCGCCTCTAACGACGGCGGGCAATGTTCGCACCCGGGTAATTACGGGCTATCAGGATGGCAATAGCTGGCTCGATCGCTACGGGAAACGCAAAAAATTCTTTACCGGCGCGCTGGATGCTGACCTTACCGCAATGACGACGCTGTCGGTCGGGTATGACTATCAACAGGCACACACCTCATCTCCCACATGGGGCGGCGTACCGACCTGGTACGCGGATGGCGGGCGTACGCATTTCGACAGGAGCTTTAGCCCGGCACCGGACTGGAGTTACTCGGAACATAAAGCGAACAAAGTGTTTGCCAGCCTTGCGCAGCGTTTCGACAACGGCTGGTTGCTCAATGCGACCGGCACACATGCGGAAAATCGCTTTGATTCTAAATTAATGTACGCATCAGGCTTCCCCGATCGCGCGACCGGCGGCGGGGTTTCCGCATTCGGCGGCTGGAATAAAGGGAAACGCAAGCTGGATTCACTGGACATGTATGCCAGCGGCCCGGTTACGGTATTCGAGCGCCAGCACACGCTGATGCTGGGAGGCAGTTACAGCAAACAGAATAATCATTATATCAACGCGCAATCCTCGTTTAGCGCAGATGAGGTAGGCGATTATTTTCGCTGGAACGGGCGCATTGCTGAAAAACCGTGGTCCCCGTGGGTAGATTATTCAAATGATACTATTCGCAAGCGTTCACTCTACGGGGCCGCGCGGATTACCCTTGCCGATCCGCTACACGCTATCGTCGGCGCGCGCTACACCCACTGGCGCGCCAGTGGCACCACGGCCAACAGCGATAAATCGCGCATAACGCCGTACGCAGGTCTGATTTATGACATTAATGACTCCTGGTCCGGTTACGCCAGTTATACCTCAATATTTCAGCCGCAAAGCGTGCGCAATATCGATAAACGTTATATCGATCCCGCGACCGGAAACAGTTACGAAACCGGGTTAAAAGGAGACTGGCTTAATGGGCGTCTGACCGCGTCGGTCGCACTGTTTTACACCCGGCAAGATAACGTGGCCGTCAGAACCTCAGAATATATTCCCGGTACCGATGAAATGGCCTGGCGAGCGGCGAACGACACCGTTAGCAAAGGCGTTGAATTTGAGCTAAACGGTAAACTTACCGATGACTGGCTAATGACCGTAGGCGGCTCACGCTTTATGGCACAAGCCGGTGACCATACGGCGATAAATCCCTGGATGCCACGTACTACCTTGAAACTGTTTACCCGCTATCGCCTGCCGATATTACCTGCGCTAACCCTCGGCGGCGGCGTGAACTGGCAAAATAGCACCTGGCAGGATGTGGCCGGCCCGCAGGGCGCCGCGCGCATCCATCAGGGAAGTTACGCGCTGGTCGATTTGTTCGGGCGCTATCAGGTGACGCAGCGGCTTGCGGTGCAGGCGAACGTTAACAATCTGTTTGATAAAGAAAACTTCGATTACCTTGGCGCTTACGCGGTTTACGGGGCACCGCGCAGCGTTTCCGTGGCGGTTAATTATGATTTCTGAGCCGGGTTACCGCTCAGGGTAAAACGGAATAATGCGACACCGATACCCGTGGCCATTCGCTGCTTAACGGCTGAGTTCGCCGGCGCCGCGTATTGCCGCTGCCATAAGCCCGACCGAGCGGTTTGCCAGGCGAAGTGAGGAATCAAATTAATATGCTATACCCGCGCAGGTAATAAGGGTAGCGCCTGAGCGCGGCGGTTGTGCAGGTATCGTCCGGCACTTTACCGCCGCGCATCACAACGATGCTGGAGAAGGTATCTACTCAAAAGGTGGCATTTCAGACAATTGAACAAAACCAGTTAAGGTAAAATTAATTCAAACAGCATAATATGCGGCAGTTTGAATTCTTTGTGATGACCCTAATATGAAACGACTTGCCTCTTCGGGCGCATCCACGCGCTTTAACGGTAGCGCGCTGGCATGGGCGCTGATTTACTTTTGCTTTTTTTCCACGGCGCTGCAAATCGTCATTGTTGCCTGGGGGCGCGGTGGCACCATTGGATTACGTGATTCTCTACTGTATAGCCTGCTGTGGACGATCCCGGTCTTTTTGTTTCCTCGCTGTATTCGGCTTTATGGCGCTGTCGTTGGCATTCTGCTCTGGCTGAGTTCTGCTGCGGCTATCGCTTATTTCTATATTTATGGTCAGGAATTTTCGCAAAGCGTTCTGTTTGTGATGTTTGAAACTAACGCCAGCGAAGCCGGCGAATATATGCAGCAATATTTCAGTTGGGGCCTGGTGGCGACTCTGATTGTTTACACGCTGGCGGCCCTTTTTCTCTGGACCCGCTTGCGCCCGGTATATTTACCCCGCGCCTGGCGCTACGGCGCTTCGCTGGTCATTTTTTGCATACTCATTCTGGCTCCGCTGGCGCCGAGAATAATGGCCGGAAAGGGGGTACACAATGCGGTATCGCATCTGGTTAACCGTATGGAGCCCGCTGCGCCCTGGCAGTTCGTTGCCGGGTATTACAACTATCGTAACCAGCTAAACAGCCTGGAGGAGAAACTGCAGGCTAATCGCGCTCTGCCGCCGTTAAAGAACCTGGTTGACGCCAATGGTGATACGCCGCGCACGCTGGTGTTAGTGATTGGCGAATCCACTCAGCGTAATCGCATGAGCCTGTATGGCTACGGTCGTAACACTACGCCGGAGATAGACGCGCTGCGCCTGAAAGATAAAAATTTATCGGTATTCAACGATGTGGTGACATCGCGCCCGTATACCATTGAAATTTTGCAGCAGGCGCTTACCTTCGCTGATGAAAAAAATCCCGACCTTTATCTCACCGAGCCTTCCTTAATGAATATGATGAAGCAGGCTGGTTATAAAACGTTCTGGATAACCAACCAGCAGTCCATGACCAAACGTAACACCATGCTGACCGTGTTTTCGCGTCAGACTGACCAACAGTTCTATATGAATCAGCAGCGCAATCAGAGCTCACGCCAGTATGATTCGGTAGTATTCGCGCCGTTTAAAAGCGTGCTTAACGATCCGGCGCCGAAGAAATTTATTGTTATTCATTTATTGGGAACCCATCTCAGCTATCAATTTCGCTATCCGGAAAGTTATGCGCGCTTTACCGGGCGCGATGCCGCGGTTCCTGCCGGCGTGGCAGACGATACGCTGGATACCTACAACAGTTACGATAACGCCGTACTGTTCAATGATCACGTATTAACGACGCTGATTAAAACCTTTAAAGCAAGCGACCCCAACGGCTTCCTGCTCTATTTTTCCGATCACGGGGAAGAGGTGTACGACACGCCGCCGCATAAGCTTCAGGGACGTAACGAAGAGGCACCTACCCGGGCCATGTATACGATACCTTTTATTCTCTGGTCATCGCCGGAATGGGTGAAACATCATCCTCAGGACTTCAGCGCGGCGGAAAATCGTAAGTACAGCAGCATGGATCTCATCTATACATGGTCTGATTTGGCGGGGCTGCGCTACGAGGGCTGGGATCCGACGCGCAGCCTGGTTAACCCGCGCTTTGTCGAACGCCCGCGCCTGATTGGTAACCCGGCGCATCAAAATAAACTGCGCGATTATGATGCGCTAACTCGCTGAAAAAGCGCCGACGGTGGCAAGAATAAAGCCCTCGTCGGCGTTGATTTAACTTCAGGTATTGTGTGTTGGCGGCGTATTACTCCTGAGCCGGGAAAGCGGCAGCAGCGCCAGCGCGGATAGAACGGCGCTGGCAAGCGGTGTAAACGCAAGAAGCTCGTGCGATACCAGAACACTCCCCGCATTTTGGCCTAACGTAATGCCCAGATTAAATCCAGCAATGTTCAATGCAGATGCAAACCCCACGGCGCGCGGTGCATAGCGTTCCGCCGTCTCCAGCATTCCCGCCTGAAAAGCCGGTGACATACCAAACGCCAGCGCTCCCCAAATAAACAGCATGGGCACCATGGCGACTTTATGCGACATGGCGACGGTTAGAATAATAAAAGCGAGGAGCAGGCATAAAATCATGCGTCTCAGGGCGCTGCGCCAGCCGAGGGTTACGGCCCAGCGGCCGCCTGCCAGGTTACCGATGAGCGTGGCCAGCCCGAACACCACCAATAGCACGCTGGCACTGTTAGTTGAAAACCCGGTGATTGCTGTCAGTATCGGCGTCACGAAAGTAAATGCCGCAAAACTGGTGCCAAAGCCCAGAACGGTGACTGTCATCATGGTCAAAATTGCGGGCTGGCGCAGCGCCGCCAGTTGTTCCGCCAGCGTGCCATCAGCGTGAACCTCAATTGCGGGCACCAGGCGCAGCGTTGCCAGCCATGCCAGCGCGGCCAGCGCTGCGACGGCGAAAAAAGGCAGGCGCCAGTTTGCGGCGTTACCGATAAAACTACCTAACGGCACGCCGATCACCATCGCCAGCGTCAGGCCGGCAAACATTAACGCAATAGCTTTGCCAGCCTGCCCTTTTGGTGCCAGATGGGCAGCCACGGTAGCGCCAATCGCAAAGAAACTTCCGTGAGCGACGGCGGTAATCATTCGGCCAGTAAGTAACACCGCGTAGCTGCCCGCCAGTGCGGAGACCAGATTGCCCGCAAGGAAGACGGCAATAAGGCCTAATAGCAGAGCCTTGCGCGGTATGCGTGCCAGGCAAAGCACCAGTACCGGGGTGCCGACAGCCAGCGCCAGCGCATAAAACCCGACTAGCCCTCCGGCGCGAGAAAGCGAGATCTGAAACGCTGTTGCAAGAGAAGGCAAGATGCCGACCACCACAAATTCGGCGATGCCGATGGCAAAGGCGGCGATGGCCAGCGCATATACGCCAGGATGTGTTTTTTGCTGAATACTCATATACGCCTCGCTGCATAAATGGCCAGCGCCTGGTCGGCTTCTATCGTCGCTCCCGCAACGCCGACGGCGCCGATGGTGGTTCCATTTTCATCACGCAGTACCACACCGCCACCGAAGCTGATTAATCCGCCGTTGGTTGACTCAAGGGTATAGGCTGCGCCGTTGGGCCGCGCCTGTTCGCCGAGTTGCTGGCTGTCGGTTTGAAATAGTGCGGCGGTACGGGCTTTTTTGATTGCTACGTCGATAGCGCCGGGAACGGCATTATCCATACGTAAAAAACCTTTTAGCAATCCGGCGGCGTCCACCACACTTATGCAGACGGCGGAATTTTGCGCGCTTGCCTGGCGCCGGGTACAGTCAGTGATGCGCTGCACCAAAGATTCACAGAGAATAGAAGGCATTTACGGGCTCCATCAAACAATGAGGTCCGCATTATTCTGTCTTTGCGCAGCAGGTAAAATACCTGACGAAAAATATCGATTATTTTTTGGTAATATCAAACAAATCGTGCATCACTTCTGTTGCCATCCGCTGCAGCACTGACTTTGGCAGGCGCTGAGCCGGGCCGGCGAAACCCATTGCCGCGACGATACGGCCATGCTGCCATAGCGGCAGCGCCAGGCAGTTCATCCCCGGTTCAGCCTGTTCCAGATCGATAGCGAAACCGAAATGCGCGATACATTCCAGCTCTTGTTCAAGCCCGGCGGGGAGCTGGCAGTATCGCCGAACGATGCGCAGCAATTCAGAATCAAAGGCTAAAAAAAGGTGGCCGATAGCGGAGGTCAACAGCCCCTCGCGCCGGCCACGCGGGTTGACGACTCTAAGGTTACGCTCGCACTCCAGCGCGTCGATATACAGATAATCGCGTGAGCCGCACGGCACGGCTAAATAGCAGGTCTCTTTACTGTGAGCGGCCAGTACGCGCAGGGCGGGAGCAAAGGTTTCCCGCAGCCGGGTATCAATATCCGTTAGCGGCTGCGTCAACTCCCGCAGGCGGAGACCGAGCGCGTAGTGTTTGTTATTGCGCGTAATATATCCCATTGATGCCATGGTGCTCAGTAAGCCATGCATCGTGCCTTTATCCAGCCCGGTACGCGCGGCCAGCTCGGCGAGCCGCGCTTCGCCGCCGGCTTCAGCCAGTGCTTCAAGTAGGGTAAAAGCGCGCTCAACGGATTGAATAGTTGCCATTTCATTCTTACGGTAGGGTTTTTTGAGATAGTAAAATATCTTGCTGCGATAAGAAACGCCAGACGTTAATTAACGTCCACTGAGTGTGGTAAATATTTTGTTATCCGCGCGACATATTGGGTTTCCTGCTCCGCATTTGTTTATTCCAGGCGCGGCGATAGCACTGCATTACGCTGGGCTATCGCCGATGGGATTTTTACCGGGGAATTTTATGCAGCCGCCGGGCTTTATCCGCCAGGTTATCGAGCGCTTACATTTACGCCCGCGGCTGCCTGCTGCTTTGAAAGACAAGGTCCAGGTTTACAATATTCGCAGGCAGGACTATTCTGGCTGCCGGTTAATGTTTAGTTAACCACATGATATTGATGTTTTGACTCGGGGTGCCCTGATGCTTCAGGGCTGAGAAACACCCGTATTACCTGAACTGGATAATGCCAGCGTAGGGAAGTCAGACGTTTCAAGCGTCCCTTCTTCACGCCGGCCAGGAGCCCGTCTATGCAACCTGAGCCGCTTTCCGGCCCTTTGGCCGCCCAGGCCTTACAGCAATTTCGCGCCGGTTCGCCGCTGGTGCATTGTATGACCAACGATGTAGTGCAAACCTTTACCGCTAACGTCCTCCTGGCGCTGGGAGCTTCTCCGGCCATGGTTATTGATAAAGAAGAAGCCGCGCAATTTAGCGCTCGGGCTGACGCGCTGCTGATTAACCTTGGCACCCTGACGCAGGAGAGCCTGCGGGCGATGCGCGCAGCGGTTCTTAGCGCCCGATGCGCCGATAAACCGTGGCTATTAGACCCGGTAGCGGTCGGTGGGCTGACGCTGCGTACCGAATTTGCCCGTGAATTATTGGCGCTACGCCCGACCGCAATCCGCGGGAATGCTTCTGAAATTATGGCGCTGGCCGGGGAGAGCGGCGGCGGGCGCGGCGTGGACAGTACGATTGAGGTCTGCGAGGCGCTGCCGGCGGCCCGTTCTCTGGCTAAAACCTGGGGAACCGTGGTCGCGGTAAGCGGAGAGACGGACTATCTCACCGATGGTGAGCGCGCGATAAGCGTCCACGGCGGGCATCCGATAATGACGCGGGTAGTAGGCACCGGCTGTGCGCTCTCTGCAGTGATGGCAGCCTGCTGCGCCCTGCCCGGGAGCGTGCTAACCAACGCCGCTGCGGCCTGTGCCTGGATGGCGCGCGCAGGGGAGCATGCGGAGGCGAAAAGCGCGGGGCCAGGCAGTTTTATCCCGGCTTTTCTTGACGCTTTATGGCATTTAAATCAGGAATCTTTGATATGAAAATCGAAGCGGGGATGCCGCGAATTAATGCTTTAACGATAGCCGGCACTGACCCCAGCGGCGGTGCCGGAATTCAGGCCGATCTGAAAGCGTTTTCGGCTCTTGGCGCCTATGGCTGCTCGGTGGTAACGGCGCTGGTGGCGCAAAATACGCGCGGCGTCCAGTCCGTGTATCGGGTTGCGCCAGAATTCGTCGCCGCTCAGCTTGATTCGGTATTTAGCGATGTACGGATTGATACCACCAAAATCGGCATGCTGGCAGAGACGGACATCATTGAAGCAGTCGCGGAGCGACTTGCGCGCTATCAGGTTGAAAATGTGGTACTGGATACCGTAATGCTGGCGAAGAGCGGCGATCCGCTGCTCACTGTCAGCGCCGTGGCAACGCTGCGCAGCCGGCTATTGCCGAAGGTTTCCTTAATTACGCCCAATCTGCCCGAGGCCGCTGCGCTGCTTGAGGCGCCGCTGGCGCGCAGCGAGCGAGAAATGTGTGAGCAGGGAAAAGCGCTACTGGCTTTGGGCTGCGGTGCGGTGCTTATGAAAGGCGGCCATCTGGATGATGCGCAAAGCCCGGACTGGTTGTTTATCGGTAATGAAACGCTGCGCTTTACCGCGCCGCGCATTGCCACCAAAAACACCCACGGCACCGGCTGCTCGCTGTCCGCGGCGCTGGCGGCGCTCCGCCCCCGATATCCGGGCTGGCGTGAGACGGTACCTGCTGCTAAACGCTGGCTTTCCGAGGCGCTGTCCGCCGCCGATTCCCTTGAAGTGGGGCACGGCGCTGGCCCCGTGCACCATTTCCATGCCTGGTGGTAGCCTCTGCAATGTAAGCACGTAAAAGAAAGCGCGCGAAGGTATTTGTATGTCAGCTTAAGCATTGGCTTCCCGTACGTTATCCGAAGGCTGCCGGATAAGCGGCAGCGTCACCGAAACGTGCCAGCGGAATAGGCTGAAAACATTCGATAAAGTGGACAATTAGCGTCATCGCATCCACGCTTGATCTGCCGGCAAAACGGACCGGATGTGACTCATTCCGACACGATGACGGAATTTACCGGAGGAAAATATGACCGATATTGCGCAGTTGCTTGGTAAAGATGCCGATACGCTATTACAGCACCGCTGTATGACCATTCCGGCGGATAATTTATATCTGCCCGGCGCAGATTACGTGACACGCGTCATGATGGATAATAACCGATCGCCTGCGGTGCTGCGCAACATGCAGACGCTATACAACACCGGGCGATTGGCGGGCACCGGGTATTTGTCCATTTTGCCGGTCGATCAGGGCGTTGAGCATTCTGCGGGCGCTTCTTTTGCGGCAAACCCTCTCTATTTCGATCCGAAAAATATCGTGGAGCTGGCGCTGGAAGCGGGATGTAATTGCGTGGCGTCAACGTATGGGGTGCTGGCATCGGTGGCACGCCGCTACGCGCACCGCATCCCGTTTCTGGTCAAGCTTAACCATAATGAGACGCTAAGTTATCCAACCCAATACGATCAGACGCTGTACGCCAGCGTAGAGCAGGCGTTCAACATGGGCGCTGTTGCCGTCGGCGCGACGATTTATTTCGGCTCGCTGGAGTCCCGGCGTCAAATTGAAGAGATCTCAGCGGCGTTTGAGCGCGCGCACGAACTGGGGATGGTGACCGTGCTATGGGCATATTTGCGTAATTCTGCGTTTAAAAAAGACGGCGTGGATTATCACGCCAGTGCGGATCTCACCGGGCAGGCTAATCACCTGGCGGCGACTATCGGCGCTGATATCGTTAAACAAAAAATGGCAGAAAATAACGGCGGCTATAAAGCGCTCCATTTTGGCTATACCGACGATCGCGTTTACGGAAAATTAACTACCGATAACCCTATTGATCTGGTGCGATACCAGTTAGCGAGCTGCTATATGGGGCGCGCCGGGCTGATTAATTCGGGTGGGGCATCCGGCGGTGAAACAGACCTTGCCGATGCGGTACGCACCGCCGTTATCAATAAACGCGCGGGCGGCATGGGGCTAATTCTGGGGCGTAAGGCGTTTAAAAAATCGATGCCCGAAGGCGTCAGGCTGATTAACGCAGTTCAGGACGTATACCTTAATGCGAGCGTGACCATCGCGTAAGACTGTCGCTGTAAGTGTCAGAGAAGCGAACAGGCGAGCAGATGCTATCTTTATGAAGAAAGCGCGGCCCGTACTTCATTTGCTTACGGCGGCGAGCTTTTCAATTAGCCCGTCGCCTGGCAAGAGTTTCGCTTAGTTATCAGCATTGAGTGAACGATAATTGCGCATTGCCGCTTCGGCTAAGGGCAGCGAAACGGCATAAAACGCACGGCTATTTGAGCAGCGGACAATCCGGCGGCAGGCGGCAATTCAGCGCTGCGGGTTCCACTTCGATGCGGAACTGGCGCCCGGTGAGCGGCTCGCCGTCCAGATTAAATGTAATGTTATGCGGCGCCGAGATTTCATACCATGCCGATTCTGCGCTAATAACGCCCGGCGAGTCTTCGCTGCGGGTCAGCGCGGAGAACAGCGCGGGTAGCAATTCTTCTCCGGTAAAAATACGGAGCTGCAGTTTGCCATCATTGATAAGCGCATCCGGGCATAATTGCTGGCCACCGCCCGCCTGGCGCCCGTTGCCGATGCCGATAACTAATGCATCTCCCTGCCAGTGAAAATTTTCACCGCGTATCTCACAGCGGTCTGGTTTCAGGGTATCTGGTCGCAGCAGGCCGTGAATAACATAGGAAACCCCGCCCAGCGCCGCTTTTAACTTCTCGGGCGTTTCAGCGGTAATCCGCGTACCGAAACCTCCGGTAGCCATATTAATAAACCACGCTTTATCATTGACCTGCGCTAAATCAACCGGCGTGGGGTTGCCCTCCAGTTCCAGCGTAAGCGCTTTTTCCATCTCGTCGGGGATGCCTGCACTGGTGGCGAAGTCATTGGCAGTGCCGAGCGGAAGAATGCCAAGAGTGGGGCGCACAGAGGCGTCCAGCTGCGCCAGCGCAGTAGCCACTTCGTTAATAGTGCCGTCACCGCCACCGGCAATCACCGTAGGCGCGCCCTGTGTGACTGCCTCATCGATATAGCGAGCGATATCGCCGTATTCCCAGGTTACGCGTACCTCGATCCTGTCTCCCATTTGGCGTCGCTTCGCGACCGCGCCTCGCAGTGCATCATTCGCAGCGCTTTTGCCGTTAATAATAATGAAAGAGAAAGCAGGGACGTCCATTAAAAACCTCCATATTAGTGCCCGGTGGATAAGCCCATAGCCATTACAGGCCGCCTGAACGCGGTTGCCAAGAGATGCCTGCAAGACAAGGGCGGGACGTTCGGTTCTGTCGGCCATTAAACGCGCCCGATAGAGCGAGCGCCAGGTCGGTTGATTTGAGTTTATCGCAAGCTCGCTGCTTTGCTGGGGGTTTTTCGTTTTACGCTAATTTTCCAGATATCCCCTGGTCGGCGGAGCCACATAACCGGCGATTTTTGGGGATAAGGTTAATACTGTGGTGCTGCGATATCGTATCCGGAACATTCATATCGCGGGTTATCCGCCCGGCGGGCGAGGCGGTGTATATCGACTTACCGGCGGTTAATGCATTATCGGGATGAGCCTATCCAAAGCAGGCCGGAGCGGATGAGAAATACAGCAGAGGGAGCCGTAAAAAATAAGCCTGTGAAAGGGCATAACACAGGCTAAGAGGTGATATCGGGTACGGTATGTCGTTATCATTTTAACCCGCCGATAATAACCTCAGCGGGGGAGAGCGTCTGTGATCGTTTTCGAAAAAATGACCGCCCTGGAAAATCAAAAAAATCCGCTATTTTGCATGGGGATTACGGGTTGTTTGACCTGCAAGATTGCGCATCAGTAGCGCAAAATCCAGTTCAACCGCTTCCGGCACCGGCAACCATACGGTATGACCATTGCCCGGAGCGACCTCAATCGGCTGGCCTTTTCCGTTCTCCATACGTTCAAGCGTAAATACTACGTTACCCTGCGGCGTCATCATCTCCAGGCTATCGCCCAGCGTGAACTTATTTTTCACCGCCACGGCGGCGAGATCCCCCCGGCGCTCCCCGGTGAACTCACCGACAAACTGCTGACGGTCAGAGACGGAATAGCCATACTCATAGTTTTGGTAACTTTCGTGATTATGTCGGCGCAGGAAACCTTCGGTATAGCCGCGGTGCGCCAGCGCCTCCAGCGTGGTGAGCAGCGTCGGGTCGAAAGGCTTGCCTGCGGCGGCATCGTCGATGGCCTGACGATAAACCTGCGCGGTGCGCGCGCAATAGTAAAAAGATTTGGTGCGGCCCTCGATTTTTAGTGACTGCACGCCGAGCTGCGTCAGGCGCTCCACGTGCTGGATCGCGCGTAAATCTTTCGAGTTCATGATGTAAGTGCCGTGTTCATCTTCAAACGCCGTCATATATTCTCCCGGGCGCTGGGCTTCTTCCACCATAAAGACTTTGTCCGTCGGTACGCCGACGCCGAGCGTCGGTTCCACATTCTGTACCGGGATGGGCTCATGCACGTGGACGATATTGCCCACCTCATCCTCTTTGCCTTCCTGCACGTTATATTCCCAGCGGCAGGCGTTAGTACAGGTGCCCTGATTGGGGTCGCGTTTATTAATATAGCCAGAAAGCAGGCAGCGACCGGAATAGGCCATACACAGCGCGCCGTGCACAAACACTTCGATTTCCATTTCCGGCACCTGCTCGCGGATCTCGGCAATTTCCTCCAGCGATAATTCGCGCGACAGAATCACGCGGCTAAGCCCCATCTGCTGCCAGAATTTTACCGTCGCCCAGTTGACTGCGTTGGCCTGCACGGAAAGATGGATAGCCATTTGCGGGAAGGCTTCGCGCACCATCATGATTAACCCAGGGTCGGACATGATTAACGCATCCGGCGCCATATCCACCACCGGCTTCAGGTCGCGAATAAACGTTTTTAGCTTGGCGTTATGCGGGGCAATGTTCACAACCACGTAGAATTTTTTGCCCTGAGCGTGGGCTTCCTGGATGCCGAGCGCAAGGTTTTCGTGGTTGAACTCATTGTTACGCACCCGCAGGCTATAGCGCGGCTGGCCTGCGTACACCGCATCGGCACCGTAGGCAAACGCGTAACGCATGTTTTTCAGCGTTCCCGCCGGTGAAAGCAATTCTGGTTTAGACATAGGTATCTCGTTCTGAGGACAGGTCAGAACCGCTCCACCTGATGGAGCGGCATATTACCGCGTGGACGACGACGGCATGAGGGCGCAAATTGTAGCGTCGGGCGCGTCGGGAGTAAACCCGCGTCGCCGCTCAGGCGCATTATAGGGTGCCGGGCGCGGGTAGCGTAATAACCCGCTGGGCGGAAGCGAGCGTGGAGGGCCGATGGGCGATAATAATACGCGTGATATTCAGCCCGGCGATGGCCTGGTTTATCAGGCGCTCATTCGTTTCATCCAAATGGCTGGTGGCCTCGTCCATAAATAGAATACCGGGGCGGCGATACAGCGCTCTGGCGATAAAAATACGCTGTTTTTGGCCACCGGAAAGTCCGTCACCCAGTGCGCCTACCGGGGTATCGTAGCCCATGGGCAAACGCATAATTTCATCATGCACGTTAGCCGAACGGGCGCAGGCCGTGAGCCACTCTTCATCGACGGGACGGCGAAAACCGCAGATGTTGTCACGCAGCGAACCGTGTAACAGGCGGTCTTCCTGCAAAATGCAGGCAATAACCGTCGGTAATCCACCGGGATCGCAGCGATAAATATCATGCTCAGCGATAAATATCTGCCCGGTATCCGGGGCAATTTGCCCGCTCAGCAGCTTCATCAGCGTACTTTTCCCGCAGCCAGAGGGGCCGGCGATGGCTACGCTTTCGCCCGGCGCGACGCTGAGCGAAAAATCGCGAAATAGCGGCGCGCTGTGTTTATCCCAGGCGAAAGTGATGCCGCTGACGCGCAGCCCGAGCGCCTGCGCCTGCGGCCAGCGGATATGCGGCCGCCCGGCCGCCGCGCCGGGTGACAGGGCAATATCGGAGACTCGCTCGCAGTGCAGGCTAAGCATACGCAGCGACAAGAGCGCATCGGTTAACGCCAGCGCGCTGGCGGCGAACAGCGCGCGCAGGGTATTAAACGCGACCCAGGCACCCATCGTCATCTGGTTTTCCAGCACTTGTCCCACCCCAAGCCAGAGCAATAGAATCGCGTCGCAGGCGCCGACGAAGGTACTAAATAGGCTGAAAAGCATATCGAATTTATCCAGCCGCAGCCCGGCATGGAGCGTATCGGCGTTCAAACCCATCATTTGCGACTGCCGCTGGCGACCAAGCCCCTGCGCGCGGATGGTCGCGATGCCAAACAGTGTTTCCATCAGCCATGAATCGGCGCGTGCGGCGTTAATGAGCTGCGCTTCAGAAAGTTCGCGGTAAATCGGCCAGGTTAACAGGCGCATGACAATATAAAGGAGGGTAAATCCAACGGCGATGCCCGTAAGCCCGCCGCCGTAAATAATCAGCAAACCCAGCGCGCCAGCCGCGGTAACGCCGGCAATTAGCGCACCGCTAATATCATGTATAACGCTGTGGCGCAGCGCGTCCAGCGCGTGATAGCGCGACTGAATATCGCCGGGCCGACGGCGTTCGAACCAGGCTGCGGGCAGCGTGAGCAGGTGGCGGAAAAGCCCGTCCTTCCACTGAAGATCCGTCAGCGCATTAATCATGGCAATGGTCCAGTGACGCCAGAGCGCCACGGCGCTTTGCAGTATCGTTAGCAGCAGCAGCCCAAAGCAAATCACGTGCAACAGGCTACTGTCGCGCTGTGGAATAACGGTATCCATCACGACCTGGGTGCCCACCGGCAGCAATAGCGCGATGGACTCGACTAACAGCGACAGTAAAAAAAGCCGCGTAAAGGCCGCGCGAAAACCGCGCATCTGGCGCAGTAAATCCTGCAGTTTCAGGCGCACGACGTGCCGGGTTCGGGTAAAGTTGACGCCGGGCCATAGCTCGCAGGCGACGCCGGTAAAATGTGCCCCCAGTTCCTGTAGCGTCAGCGTGCGCCGCCCGCTCGCGGGATCGTGGATAATCGCCCGGCGGCGACCGGCCTGAACCAGCACCACAAAATGGTTGAAATCCCAGTGCAGAATACAGGGCAGCGTAAGCTGAGGCAGTTCGTGCATCTCCAGCGACAGCGCGCGCATACCAAACCCCATCTCTGAGGCCGTCTGGCTCAGGGTTTCCACGGTGCTGCCGCGCGATGAAACGCCGAACCGCTGGCGCAGCGCCTGCACATTGACCCACTTCCCGTGATGCCCGGCAATCATCGCAAGGCAAGCCAGCCCGCACTCCGCCGCTTCGCTTTGATGCAAAACGGGCGCGCGGCGGCGCAGCGAAAAATGCCCGGGCGCGCGGCGCAGTCGGGCGCGAGATCCCTCAGTCATTGGCCGGTCCTGTCATATCGTGGCGAATGCGCGTCGCGGGCGCAAACAGCCACTCAACGAGCCGGCGCTTTTCCAGAAATAGCACGCCGCTGGCGCGGATGCCGTGACGCAGCGTCAGCGCCTGATTACCCGGACGCGTTTGCGGGAAGTGCGGCGTGACCTCAACGCGAAACCAACTCTGCGTGGCATCGCTGAGTTTTTCCTGCGCCGCGGGCCAGCTCGCCATCTCTTCCGAAGTAGCGGGCGCGGCGGCGATAGTATGAATAGTGCCGGAAAATTGGCCGAATTTATCGGCGGGAAACGCATCGTAACGCACGCTGACGCGCGCACCGGGCGTTAGCCAGGGGACAGCGTAAGCCGGTGCCCAAAATACGAGCCGGTAATCCCGCGCCGCGCCGGGGATGATATTAAGCATTCCTTCGCCGCGCCGCACCGTCTGGCCATCCGTGACATTCAGCGCGTCAACTATCCCCGCCTGCGGGGCTACCACCGTCGGCGACTCGCTGGCGTCAAGCTCGGCAAGCTGGTTCAGCAGCGCATTCTTTTGGATAAATAGCTGACGAATCTGATTATTAAACTCTACGGCCTGGGCAATCAGGGCATTATCCATTGCCATCACCTGCAATCGGTGCTGTTCATGCTGGCCGCGAATAGCCAGCAGATTGAAACGGTGCTGATGGTGCAGGGTTGCCTGTGCGGTAAGCTGATCCTGGGCGATCAGACCCGACTTCCAGTAGCGACGATAGCGCTGCAGCGTATGGTCTATCTCGTTAAGGCCGCGCTCGGCGTCCCGTAATGTTTGCTGCGAGCTTTCACTGGCCTGGCGGTATAAGGCTTTTTGCTGTGAAAGCGCCGTTTGCGCGGTGTCCCGGCTGAGTGCTATCTCTTTCATACTGGCTTCAAGCGCTGCGATTTGCTGCTGCAAAGCGCGCCGCTGGCGCATTCCGGCATCGCCGCTCTGCGTGGTGCGCCGCACCGCCAGCTGATAAAGAGGCGCCCCCAGTTCGACGCGCTGCCCCTGTGCGACCAGCGTGCGCACTACCGTGCCCTGCCACGCAGAAGTGACCCGCACCGGCGGCGGTATCGCCACCAGCTCGCCGCTGACCAGCGCTTTGCGATGCAGGGTACCAAAATGCAGCAATGCGGCAACTGCGCTTAAAAACGCCAGCGTCAATAGTGTAATGCCCCAAACCGGAAAGCCGCGTGGGATTAGCGCTTTACCGCGCCACTGGCGCTGTTGTTCCCGAAGGAGAGACTGGCGAAAGAGCGTCATTGGATTCCTGCTTTGTTTGACGATTAACGCCGCCAGGCGGAGCGCAGCCCCAGCGGGGTATCCAGCGTATGTTTCACAAACGCGGCGCCGAGGCGAGGATGTTGCATAAATACGGCGAGAAAATGCGGAGCGACGGTTTTTTCAATGCCCAGTACTCTGAGCGCCGCCGCCAGTTGAACCTCCAGAAGTAGCCCGGGGCCGGTCAGCGCAGGCGTAATACCATAATCGCCCTTCAGCCCTTCTTCGCGCCAGCCGAGCAGCCGCGCCAGCGAGTGCGTAATACCCTCAGAGTGCGGCACATGAAAAATAGCGTCCCGGCGCTCTAAAAAGCGATAGCGCTTGTTCAGGGTGCGCAGAGTCAGACGTAGCACCCTGGCCTGCGGGCAGCAGGCCAGCACATTGCTGTAATAGATACCGTCCAGTGCGGGCGTCGAACTTTGCGTTACCCAGTCGCGCCAGCTAAACACGGCCCCCAGCGCCGGGATTTTGCCGATATGCAGCGTGTGCGTATCGGCGTGCATGCAGGCCTTAAGGCGGCAGCGCATGCGGGGTGAAAGAAACGGATGCGTGTCTATGCGCTCGGCGCTGCTTTGGGCGGCTGCGTCGTCCTGCAACAGTGCCGCCAGCGCGCGCTCGGATTTCGCCAGCGCAATCGCTTCATCGTGCCGCAGGTTAAGTGTTTCCAGCAGTCGATGGGTGCGGGGGAAAACCGTATCCAGACAGGGCAGGGTATCGATGTCGATATAAATCCCTCCGTAGCGATTCAGAACCAGCAAACGCACAATATCGCTGGCGCTGGCCAGATTACCCCGCAGGATTAACTCGTAATAATACAGGCGTTTTAGCGGCGCCTGTGCGCCGTGAAACAGCGGCGTAATTTCCATAAGTTCCACGCCGGCGGGTAGAGATGCCTGCCCCTGTGCGGCGGGGAATGTCGTTTTCTCAGCCGCGATCTGGTATAGAAAGCGCTCCGCCAGCGCGTTAAATGTGAGTTCCGGGTGCGCCAGGCGCGGCCAGATGAATCGAAACGCGGCGTTTTGTAGTTGTCGCAGCGTGGCCTGCGGGGCGTGGGGCGATATTTTGCGCGCGTAAGCCATTAGCCGGGCCTGAAAATGCTGACACTGACTTACCTGCGGATCGTGCCAGAGCCAGAGCGTTTTATCGGGGTTGGCCGCTTTCCAGATAGTCAGGTAGTGGCTGTCCAGCGCCGCTGGCGCGCCTATCCAGATGAAATGCAGAATATCGGGAACCTGCAGTTTATGCTGTGCCAGCGCTTCCAGCTCGCGCACCCGAGAACGCCGGGCCAGCGCGCGCTGGCTACGGTACGGCGCAGCGCGGAATTCGGCCTCAATCGCCTTTCCAAGGCGCTGCAAAATAAGATGAGACGGCATCGACGGCGGCTTCAGCGCAGGATGAACAAAAGGCTTAGCAGCGCGCAGGCGATAGCGATAATGGTGACAATCGCGTTATCCTGCACAAACTGGTAGAGAGATAAGGCGTTTTCACGCGCGGTGGTGCGCATTTTTTCCAGCGCTTCTTCTTCGCTCCCGGCGCGGATGGTCAGCGGATATTTAACGAACCCTTCCCGTTGCAGAACCGCTTGTTCCTCGCGGGTTAACGTCTTTATATCGTAAATCCGGGTTGCAACGTCTTTGGTATAAAAGACATAGGTGTTCATTTAATCCCTCCCATCCGTGGTAATCCTAAAAACTGACGCTGTGACAAAGGTTCAATGCCAGAGGTATCCTGCTGTCACTTCAGCGCTGATAGTAGATTAGCGCCTCGCCTGTCGGTCTATTCATTCTTCGTTTCAATAATAGACAGCGCCTGAAATGTTCACGCTGCTTGTGCGCTTCGTTTTCCAGGCGCTGTCCAGACACCAACGGGGGGTAACCATCGTTTGTGCAGCACGAGCTAGCTTGCGGAGGCGATTAACGCTGGGTACCGCAGTTCATCCCGTTGGTACGCCCGTTACGACCGCCGCCGTCGCTTCCGCCGCCGCCGTTATAGTTAATGCCGCCACCCGGCTTGCCAAAGTTCCAGGCTCCGCTGCCGCTACCGCGATTTGAGTTAGTGTAAGAGCCGCTGCGATTACCGGCGTTCCCGCCGCTCGAACCGCCGCTGCTGCTACCGCAATTACTGCCCGAACCACCTGCGCCGCAGGTATCGCCGAAACCACCGGCAATAGTAGAGTACAACTCCGTGGCAATTTCTTTCATCTCTGTTCCTTATTTTTGTTTTCCATAACAACATCCAGTGCCGTCATGCTGATGACGTCACTGTGGGAGTTTACTGGAATTTTTAGGAAATATAAGGAGGTTTTGATAATTAATAATAAATTGTGATTATGGTTATAAAAATAAAGAGTAATAATGTAATTTTGCATTTAAAAGGGAGGCTGTAAGAATATTTTCTGGAGTTATTGGGTTTGTTTTTACGCTGAAATTAACGGCGTAATCAACGCCATTTACTTGAAAAGCGGCGTTTTACTGGATGTCTGCGATGGGAATAGCCTGAAGCAGCGGCGACAGCGTGCAAAAAAGTCCGTGACGCCGCTTTAGGAGGGATAGAACGCAGAGATGTATTTATAAAGGCATTAATGCGGCGGGATTATCCGCCCCGGCGCGGCCTCCCAGCGGTAGCCAACGCCATACACGGCGCGAATAAACGCCTGGTCGGCTTCCAGCTCCTCAAGCTTGCGGCGTAAGTTCTTAATATGGCTATCGATAGTGCGATCGGTGACCACCCGATAGTCATCGTAAAGATGATTGAGCAGGGCTTCCCGGGAAAACACTTTACCCGGCGCGGAAGACAGCGTTTTTAGCAGCCGAAACTCGGCGGGGGTTAACTCCAGCGCGCAGCCGCGCCAGCTTGCCTGAAAGCGGTCTTCGTTAATGATAAGCGGCGGCTCTTCTTCCTGCTGCAGGCCGCTCTGCTGAGAGGGGCGGCAGCGGCGTAAAATCGCCTTCACGCGCGCGACGACTTCGCGCGGGCTGTAGGGCTTGCAAATATAGTCATCAGCGCCTATTTCAAGCCCCAGTAGCCGGTCGATCTCTTCGATTTTTGCCGTCACCATAATAATCGGAATCTCTGAAAAACGGCGGATTTCCCGACACAGCGTTAGCCCGTCTACCCCCGGTAGCATAAGATCTAACAGAATTAGATCGGGCGGCGTCTGGCGCACGTACGCCAGCACCGGCTCGCCGCTGGAGATGTGGGTCGGCGCATAGCCCCCCGCGCGCAAATAGTCGACCAAAAGCTGGCCGAGTTTGGGTTCATCTTCAACCACAAGCACGCGTGGCGCATTATCATCCAAAGGAAATTCCGTCATAACATCCTCTGCAGTTCTGTTTCCAGCGGCAGCGTTACATTGATACTGACGCCGCCCGCCGGCGAATGAGTAGCCTGAAGTGTACCACCGTGCGCCTGCACAATATTCTGGCAAATGGCCAGACCCAGCCCCGATCCGCCGCTGGCGCGGCTGCGCGAGCCCTCTGCGCGATAAAAGCGTTCAAAAAGCTGGGTCAGTTGTTCATCGCTCACGCCGGGCGCAGTGTCGGCGAAACGCAGATACAGGCGATGCCCGCGCGCTTCGCCGCTGATGTGTAGCTCGCCGCCCGCGTCGGTATAACGCAGACTATTTTCCAGTAAGTTATTGAATAACTGCATTAAGCGATCTGCGTCGCCAAACAGCGAAATATGCTGAGGCAGCGTCAGACGCAGCGCTAGCCCCCGAGCATGAAAGCGCGCTTTAAACGCACCGGCGGCCACCTCCAGCAGCGCGACAATATCTAACGTTTTCTTTTGATAAGCCAGCGCGCCTTCATCGGAAAGCGACAGTTGATGCAGATCGTCAACCAATTTGGTCAGCGTGGCGACTTCCATCTGCAGCGAGGTAACGGATTCCGGCGTAAAACGCCGCACTCCATCCTGAATCGCCTCCAGTTCGCCGCGCAGCACCGCGAGCGGCGTGCGCAGCTCGTGGGAGATATCGGCCATGAATGCGCGCCGCATGCGCTGGTTCTTTTCCAGCGTGCTGGCGAGCTGGTTAAAATCCTGTGCCAGACGCCCCAGTTCATCGCGCCCGACTGGGGTAACCCGGGTACTAAAATCACCGGCGGCCAGGCGATGAGTGCCTTCAACCAGGCGTTTCACCGGCCGCAGCAGGCCGCGCGCCAGCGGAAATGTCGCTCCCGCCGCCAGTAAAATAGCCAGTATCACGATTATCCAGCTACTGCGGCGCTGCTGTTTATCGAAGTGAATATCGGTGCTGCGCGTCAGGCGTTCAACCGGTGAGGCAATAACCCAGCCTACCGTAGCGCCGGCGACGGTAATCGCTTTGCGCGTGCCGTCGCGGGGAATAGATGAAGGCGGGCCAACCAGCTTATTAAAATGTTGATCGGCAACCCAAAACTGAGTGCGCCAGCCGTGAGGCGGCATCGCCGTACTGGTTTGTGGTTCGCGATCGAAGGCGCGCAGTAACTGGAACATATAGCGATTATTATGGCGCAGGAATTGCCAGTTGCCGTGCTGCGCATACTGCTCAGACAAGGTATCGCTTAATAGCGCCAGCCGCTGCTCGTTGCCGCTCTTGATATAGCCGATAAAACCGCGTTCAAAACTGATGCGTACCGCAATGTGCATGAGGATCAGCACTGAAATGCAGGTAGCCAAAATAGCCATAAACAGTTTTCCCGTAATGCCGGGTCGCCACCACTTCATATTTCAGGTCTCCCTGACGCCGCACCGGCGGCGCAGTTCTTTCATAACAGAATCGGCGCTTCAGGCGCCTGAATCGCGTTGATTGTTCCGGGCAAGCGCTGCATTTTTACCGCTGTCGTCCGGAACTCTGGTGAATAGCAGCGCGGGGAGCGCAACGATCAGCGCCACAGCAAGCCAGGTGAAAAAGAATACGCTGTGCGCGGTACCGCCATCTGCCGTCACGTGCCGTGCGCTGAAAACCCCTAATATCAGGCCAGCGATAGTGACGCCAAGGCTCATCGAAAGCTGCATCACCATCGAGAGCAGACTATTACCGCTGCTGGCCAGTTGATCGGGTAAATCTTTCAGCGTCAGGGTGTTCATGCTGGAAAACCGCATGGCATTAACCATCCCGAGGCAGAACAGTACTACCGGCAGCAGCGGATACCAGCCCATCAGGCCGACGCCCATCAGTAATACACAGTTCAGCGCCAGCCCGAGCGTGGCGAACACCAGGACGCGGCGGTAGCCAAACCGGTTAACCACCTGCACCACGATCCGCTTCATGCTCATACTGCCCAGCACCATCGGGATCATCATTAGCCCCGCGTGAAATGGGCTAAAGCCTAAACCGATTTGCAGGAACACCGGGGTCATGAACGGGAGCATGCCGCTGCCAATGCGCGCGCACAGGCTGCTGCTAAGACCGAGGGAGAACGTGCGTGTGTTAAACAGCGTCAGGCTAAACAGGGCGCGCGGGCTGCGCCGGGCGTGCCAGAGGTAAATAATCAGCGCCAGCGCGCCGATGACGGCCAGCAGCGCGGTAAGCGCTGTGGATAACCCCATGCCCCGGTGGCCATCCAGCGCGAGCGTTAGCGCCGCCATGCCGACCGCCAGTAAGACAAAGCCTACGGCGTCGAAGCGACGGGTTTGCAGGGTGTAATTTGGCATTAGCCACAGCGTCGCGATGGCGCCGAGAATGCCCACCGGCAGATTAATCAAAAATATCCAGTGCCAGGATGCATATTCTACCAGTAAGCCGCCCAGCGCTGGCCCCAGCAGCGGGCCTATCTGACCGGGCAGCGTAACAAACGTCATGGCGGCCATATACTGGCTGCGCGGCACAATTTTCATCACCGTCAGGCGGCCCACAGGAACCATCATGGCGCCGCCAAGCCCCTGAACGACGCGCGCGGCGATCAGCCCGTCCAGAGTCACAGCGCGTGCGCACAGTAAAGAGCCAGCGGTAAAGATAACGATGGCGCAAAAAAAGACGTTGCGCACGCCGACTCTGTCCGCCAGCCAGCCGCTGGCAGGCAGCATTATCGCTACGGTCAGCACGTAGGAGACAATAACCATATGCATATGCAGCGGGCTTTCACCCAGGCTGCGCGCCATGGATGGCAGCGCCGTATTCACAATAGTGGTATCCAGCGCCTGCATAAAAAAACCAAAGGCGACTATCCATAGCTGCCAGCGCACGCTGCCGTGAAGTGCGATCATTGTCTTTACGACGCCTCCGTGGTTGAGTTTGAGGCGCGCCGGTTTTTTGCGCGCACAAAGCGCTGGCGCAGGCCATCAAAAAACAGATACACCACCGGCGTGGTATAGAGCGTCAATAATTGACTCATGACCAGGCCACCGACGATAGTGATACCGAGCGGCTGGCGCATTTCCGAGCCGTCACCCTGTGAAATCACCAGCGGCAGCGCGCCAAGAATCGCCGCCAGCGTGGTCATCATGATAGGGCGAAAGCGCAGCACGCAGGCCTGATATATCGCCTGCTTCGGGGTCAGCCCACCGTGGCGCTGCGCTTCCAGCGCGAAGTCAACCATCATAATGGCGTTTTTCTTCACAATCCCAATGAGCAGCATGATGCCAATAAGCGCGATAAGACTGAACGGCGCATTAAATAGCTCCAGCGCCAGCAGCGCACCGACGCCGGCCGAGGGCAGCGTGGATAAAATCGTCAGCGGGTGAATATAACTTTCGTACAAAATGCCCAGTACGATATACACCGTCGCCAGCGCTGCCAGGATCAGCACCAACTGGGAATTTTGCGTATCTTTAAACATTTGCGCGGTTCCGGAATAACTGCCGCGCACGCTGGACGGCACGCCGAGCGCCACCATTGCTTTATCAATGGCCTCGCTGGCCTGTGAAAGCGATACGCCGGTCGGCAGGTTAAACGCAATCGTTGACGAGGCGGAAAGACCTTCATGGCTTACCGACAGCGGGGCGTTAGCCGGGCGCCATGAAGCAAACCACGACAGCGGAATCGTCTTTCCTTCCTTATTGATGACGTACATTTTGTCCAGCGCGCTGATATCCTGCGCGTCGCGCGGGTCAACTTCTATCACCACCTTGTATTGATTGAGCGGCTGGTAAATGGTGGATATCTGCCGCTGACCAAACGCATTATTTAATAGCCCGTTGACGTCAGAGACGCTGATCCCCAGCCGGGCCATTGCTTCGCGGTTATACTCAAGCGCCATTTCCGCGCCGTTGTCTTGTTGATCTGAGTTGACGTCGGCGAGTTCCGGCAGCGCCGACAGCGCTTTGCGGATGCGCGGTTCCCATTCGCGCAGCGCGTTTAGGTCATCAGACAGCAGGCTGTACTGATAGCTGGCGTTAGACTGCCGCCCACCGACGCGAATATCCTGTACTGCCATTAAAAACAGGCGTGCGCCCGGTTCGCTGGCCAGTTTTTTGCGCAGCCTATCGATAATTTGCTGGGCGCTTGCGCCGCGTTCAGCGCGCGGTTTCAGGGTTATAAACATCATGCCGCTGTTTACCCGCGAGCCGCCGGTAAACCCGGTGACGTTATCCACCGCCGGATCGTCGCGGATGATTTTCATAAAATCCCGCAGTTTGCCGCGCATCGCCTGGAAAGAGATGCTTTGGTCGGCCTGAATCCCGCCCATCAGCGCCCCGGTGTCCTGTTCCGGGAAGAACGTTTTCGGCACGATAATATACAGCCAGACGTTAAGGGCGATTGTCGCCAGTAATACCACGCCGACGGTGCGCGCGTGATCGAGCGCCCAGCGCAAAGTGCGCTCATAGGCGCGCTGGAGGCCCGTCAGTATCCGGGCTATCACGCCAGGGCGGGACGCGCTGGCGGGCTTTGCCCGCAGCAGCCAGCCGCACATCATTGGCGTCAGCGTCAGAGAGACGGCCAGCGAGATGGCGATGGAGACCGACAGCGTGACGGCGAACTCACGGAATAGCTTGCCCGGCAGGCCGCCCATTAACAGCAGTGGCAGAAAAACGGCGACCAGCGACAGGCTCATGGAAAGCACGGTAAAACCCACTTCGCGCACGCCCTGCAGCGCGGCCTGCAGCGGCCGCACGCCGTTTTCTATATGCCGTGAAATGTTCTCCAGCACCACAATGGCGTCGTCCACCACAAATCCGGTGGCGATGGTGAGCGCCATCAGCGACAGATTATTTAAGCTGAATCCGCACAGGTACATGGCGGCAAAGGTACCGATTAATGAAACCGGCACCGCGACGGCGGGGATTAATGTGGCGCGCCCGGAGCGCAAAAAAGCAAACACCACCAGGATCACCAGCGCTACCGCGATAATTAACGTTTGTTCGACTTCCGCCAGCGAAGCGCGAATCGTCGGTGAACGATCCAGAGCGACCTGTAAATCGATGGCCGCGGGAATGCTTTCGCGCAGCGCCGGTAGCCGGTCGCGTATCCGATCGACCGTATCAATAATATTGGCTTCCGGGGTTTTGCGGATCATCAGCAAAATCGCCGGCTTCGCGTTGGTCATGCCCGCATTGCGCTTATCCTGAACCGAGTCCGTGACGCTGGCGACATCGCGCAGGCGCACCGCCGCGCCGCTGCGGTAATGCACCACCAGCGGTGCATAATCTTCGGCCTGCTTTAATTCATCGTTGGTTTGTAACTGCCAGCGCTGCTGGTCATCTTCTATAGCGCCCTGGGGGCGACGCACGTTTGCACTGCTGATGGCTTTACGCACATCGTCCAGCGATACGCCCTGATTAAACAGCGCCTGAGGATTAAGGGTGACGCGCACGGCGGGCAGCGAACTGCCGCCGACGTCTACATCGCCGACGCCGTCCAGTTGGGAAAGCGTCTGCGCCAGTTGCGTAGAGGCAAAATCATAGAGCTTGCCCTGACTCCAGGTATCCGAGGTCAGCGTCAGGATCATAATCGGCATATCCGCCGGGTTAGCTTTCCGATAGGTCGGGCGATTAGGCATTCCGCCGGGGAGCAAACTTTGCGCCGCGTTGATTGCCGCCTGTACATCGCGCGCCGCGCCGTTAATATCCCTGTCGAAATCAAATTGTAAAATAATCCGCGTCTTGCCAAGCGAGCTGGTCGACGTCATTTCATTAACGCCCGCAATGCGCCCCAGCGCACGCTCCAGCGGCGTGGCCACCGAAGAGGCCATGGTTTCCGGCGACGCGCCCGGCATTGAGGCGCTGACCATTATCACCGGAAAATCCACCTGCGGCAGCGGGGCTACCGGCAGCAAACGAAAGCCGAGCACGCCGCACAGCGTAATGGCCACGCTCAGCAAAATAGTGGCTACCGGGCGATGAATAAACAGCGCGAAAAATTTCACTTACGCCTCCCGGTCGCGCGTCGGAAAACGGCTGCGCAGACGCTGTGCCAGCGTATCGAATAATAAATAGATAACCGGGGTGGTAAACAGCGTCAGTACCTGGCTGACCAGCAGGCCGCCCACCATACCGATTCCCAGCGGGCGGCGCAGTTCTGCGCCGACGCCGGTACTGAGCATTAACGGCAGCGCGCCCAGCAGCGCGGCAAGCGTCGTCATTAGTATCGGACGAAAGCGCAGTAAACAGGCCTGATAAATAGCGTCATACGGCGCCATTCCCCGCTCGCGCTCCGCCGCTAGCGCGAAGTCGATCATCATGATGGCGTTCTTTTTCACGATCCCGATAAGCAAAATGATGCCGATAATCGCTATCACATCCAGGTCGTGACCCGACAGCCACAGGGCCAGCAGCGCGCCGACGCCAGCGGTTGGCAGCGTCGAGAGAATCGTTATCGGGTGGATAAAGCTTTCATATAACACCCCCAGCACGATATACATGGCGACTACCGCCGCGATAATCAGCCACACCGTGCTGGAAAGCGCGCTCTGGAAGGCGAGGGTGCTGCCCTGAAACGACGTCGTGATGTCCTGCGGAAAAGCGAGTTCCCGCTCGGCGTTGTTAATGGCCTGCACCGCATCGCCCAGCGCATAGTGCGCCGGAACGTTAAATGAAATCGTGGTTGAGGGGAACTGATCCAGATGGTTAACGGTCAGTGGCCCAAAGCGCTGCTCGATTTTTGCAATAGCGTTTAGCGGCACGCTGGCGCCGTCGCTGCCGGTAAGCCGGATGTTATCCAGTGCGCTCAAGCCCGGCGTGGCGCGGGTATCCTGTTCCAGCACTACGCGGTACTGATTCGCCTGGGTATAAATCGTGGATATCAGCCGCTGGCCGAAGGCGTTATACAGCGCGTTATCCACATCGGCCATGGTGATACCGAGGCGGCTGGCGGTGTCGCGATCGACATTGACCCAGGCGACCAGCCCTTTATCCTGCCAGTCGCTGCTAACGTCGGCTAACTGCGGCAGCGTGCTGAGTTTGTCCATGAGTTTTGGCACCCACAGGCTAAGTTCATCGAGCGAGGTGGCCTGCAAAGAGAACTGGTACTGGGTGCGGCTCGCCTGAGTGTCGATGGTCAAATCCTGCACTGGCTGCAGATAGAGCGCAATGCCGGGCAGCCCGGCCGCCTGCGTCTGTAAACGCGTTATGACCGCGCTGATGCGATCGTCGCGCTCATCTAATGGCTTTAAGTTGATCTGCAGGCGCCCGCTATTTAACGCCGGGTTGGTGCCGTCGACGCCGATAAACGTCACCACGCTTGCTACCGCCGGGTCTTTACGTATCAGGTCGGCGACCTGGCGCTGGCGTTCCGCCATGCTGGCCCACGAGGCCGACTGCGGCGCCTGCAGCGTGCCTTGAATAATGCCGTTATCCTGCACCGGGAAAAACCCTTTCGGGATCAGCATCCACAGCGCTACGGTCAGCGCCAGCGCGCTGAGCGCGACGCCGAGTGTAAGCCAGGGGTGATTAAGTACGCGCTTCAGTAACCGGCCATAGGCGGCAATTACCCGATCGAACTGGCGCTCCGCCGCCGCTGAAAAGCGCCCCTGTTTGGTCAGGGAGGCATGACTGAGCATGCGGGCGCACATCATTGGCGTCAGGGTCAATGAAATGGCGGCGGAAATCAGGATAGCCACCGCCAGCGTGATGGCGAATTCGCGAAACAGGCGCCCGACAATATCCCCCATAAACAGCAGCGGGATCAGAACCGCAATCAGGGAGAAGGTGAGGGAGATAATAGTAAAGCCGATTTCACCGGCGCCTTTTAGCGCGGCCGCTAACGGTTTTTCACCTTTTTCGATATAGCGGGAAATGTTCTCAATCACCACAATCGCATCGTCCACCACAAAACCGGTGGCGATGGTGAGCGCCATGAGCGTCAGGTTATTGATGGAAAAACCGAGGAATACCATAGCGGCAAAGGTACCGATCAGCGACAGCGGCACCGCCACGGCGGGAATAATCGTGGCCGGAATATTGCGCAGGAAGAGCCAGATAATCATTACCACCAGCGCTATCGCGAGCACCAGTTCAAACTGAGTGTCGCTGACGGAAGCCTGAATATTTGCGGTGCGATCGGCGATAAGCGTTACGTTGACCGATTTCGGCAGGCTCTTTTTCAGCGTCGGTAAAAGCTGGCGAATTTGGCCGGCGGTTTCAATGATATTGGCGCCCGGCTGGCGCTGAATATTCATCACAATCGCCTGCTGTTTATTGGCCCAGGCGCCGAGCCAGGCGTTTTCTGCCCCCTGTTCTACCGTAGCCACGTCGCCGAGCCGCACCGGAGCGCTATCGCGCCACGCGATAATAAGCTGCCGATACTCCTGCGCAGATTTCATTTGATCGTTAGCGGAAAGCGTAATGGCGCGCGTTGGGCCGTCAAGATTACCTTTGGCAGAGTTGACGTTAGCACTACCGATAGCGCTGCGCACCGTTTCGCCGGTGAGCCCCAGCGCGGCCAGCGCCTGAGCGTTAAGTTTTACCCTCACCGCGGATCGCTGGCCGCCGGAAAGTGTAACCAGCCCGACCCCGCCGACCTGAGAAATTTTCTGCGCCACGCGGGTTTCGACCATATCCTGCACCTGGGTCATCGGCAGGGCGGTGGAGGTAACCGCGAGCGTCATGATAGGCGGGTCCGCCGGATTGACTTTATTGTAAACCGGCGGGTTAGGCAGATCGTTTGGCAGCAGATTGGTGGCGGCATTAATTGCGGCCTGCACTTCCTGTTCTGCAACATCGAGCGATAGCGTTAACTGAAACTGGAGTGTGACGACGGAAGCGCCGCCCGAACTCTGAGAAGACATCTGCTTTAAGCCGGACATCTGCCCGAACTGGCGCTCCAGCGGCGCGGTAACCGCCGAGGTCATGACGTCCGGGCTGGCGCCGGGGTAGAGTGTGACCACCTGAATGGTGGGATAATCCACCTCTGGCAACGCGGAAACGGGCAGGAAGCGGTAGCCGACGATGCCGGCTATTAAAATAGCCACCATTAGCAGCGTTGTCGCAACGGGCCGCAGGATAAACAGCCGCGACGGACCGCCGGTAGCGCTGGGAGGTAACACCTGCATCAGGAGTGCGCTCCCTGCGCGCCGGGCGCAGCCGCGCGCGGTGGCGTAATTTCAGTTTTATCCGCCGCGCTGACGACGGTCACTACAGTGCCTTCGGTGAGGCGGTCGATACCGTCAGTTACCACGCGGTCGCCGGCGGAAATCCCCCCGGTAATGGTTACTTTTTCACTGTTTTGCAGCCCGGTGGTCACCGCGTGCTTGCTCACCCGATTGCCGTCACCCAGCACCCAGACAAAATGCCCTTCATTGCCCATCTGCAGCGCGGCGGCGGGGATCACTACCGCATTTTGCTCCGTGGAGACCAGCATTCGCGCGTTGACAAACTGATTAGGGAACAGCGCGTCATCGGCGTTGGTAAAGCGGGCTTTAAGTTTGATGGTGCCGGTGCTGGCGTCTATCTGGTTATCCAGGCTTAACAGCGTGCCGTCGCTGAGTTTACGGGTATTAGTACGATCCCAGGCTTCGACGCTCAGGGCCGCGCCGCGCTTTTGCGCCGCGATAATATCGGCGATGTTGTTTTCCGGCAGGGTAAAGAGCACATCGATAGGGTGCGTTTGCGTGAGCACCACAATGCCGTCGCTATCCGCGCTGGAAATTTGATTGCCGATATCTACGCGGCGCAGCCCCACGCGCCCGTCGATGGGCGCGGCGATCCGGCTCCAGTCGAGCTGAAGCTGCGCGCTGGCGACGGCGGCTTCGTCGGCTTTTATTAATCCGGAGGTTTCGTTGACTTTCGCCCGCTGGGCGTCCAGCTCCTGTTGCGATACTAGCTGCGTTTTCGCCAGTTGCTGATAGCGACCTAAATCGCGGCTGGCATTGGCGAGGGTCGCCCGATCCCGGGCAAGCTGGCCCTGAGCCTGCGCCAGCGCCACCTTAAACTGGCTGGGATCGATTTCTGCCAGCAGCGCGCCGGCTTTCACCTGCTGGCCCTCCTGAAAATGGATGGCTAACAGCTGGCCGCTAACCCGGCTGCGCACCGTTACCGTATTTGCGGCGGTGACGGTGCCGAGCCCGGTCAGGAAACGCGGTACTGCTTCATTAGTGGCCGTTGCTGCCTGAACCGGCGGCGCTGCGCCCCGGCCCCCTTTACCCGCGCGCGCGTGGGGCGCTTTATTACCGCCAGGCGCCGCAGCACCGCCGGAGGCGTCATGGCGCCAGAGCCAGAAGGCGGCCAGCGCCGCAATAATTAAACCGCCCAGCCAGAGCCTGCGGGAGCGTAAGGAGCCTTTCATCAATAGACGTCTTCTTTAATTTTCCTGAAACGATTAGGCCTAATTCTACTACACCTGTCGTGGATTCGCAGACTGCACGCGCTATCGCCGGAGGTTAACGGCGTAGCCTGCGCTGCGCATGGCAGTGTACTGAGATAACGGGGCAAAATAATGGAGGAATTGTGGAATACCGTTAAAGAACTGTCCCAAAGCCAGGGCGTTTGTTCTGTCCGTGCCTCAAAATTCCGGCTAGCGGAGCGCGTTTAGTATTGGCCGCGCGCATTGGCGCGGTTGATATGCCGTCAGGTCGGGCGCTGCAGACGGCGCCCGGTTTTTCAGATTAGCGGAAGAGTACCTGCGCCCAGCGCGCCAGCCCGGCGGTGACGGAGCCAAAATCATCGCCGCCGGTGACGGGCGTGTTCGGCAGCAGTGCCGCAAGCGCTTCGCGGATAAGGGGCGATCGCGCGCTGCCGCCGGTTAGGTAAATAACCTCGGGCGTCTCGCCACTGTTCGCCAGCGCCAGCGAAACCTGTTCCAGAATTCGCGTTAGCGGCTGGGTGAGGGCGGCGCTCAATTCCGGCTGGGTAATATCTGTTCCCAGCGTTTCGGCGATAAACGCGAGGCGTGCCTGAACGCTGTGATTTTCTGACAGCGCGATTTTTGCCTCTTCCGCGCAGCGTACTAACCGATAGCTAAGGCGCTGGCGCCAGACTTTCTGCAGATGTCGTACCTGGTCAGGGTGCCGGGCGTCGCGTATCAATTGGTCGAGTAAACGACCGCAGCCTGCGCTGTAAAACTCGCTCTGGGCCGGGACATCATTGATGGCTACGGCGTTCCACCAGGGCTGGGTGGGCAGCGCAATACCTTTTTGCGTGTCGCCATTTAACCCGAGCAGCGGGCAGAGCGTTTTAAAAGCCAGCGCGATATCCAGATCGTTACCGCCAACGCGGCATCCGCTATGGCCGAGCAGGCTGGCGTCGCGGTCGCGCTGAGCGCGCCATATCGGCCCCATTAGCAATAATGAACAGTCGGTAGTTCCGCCGCCGATATCAACGACCAGCACGCGCTGTTCGCGCGTTAAGGTGGCTTCAAACTCCAGCCCGGCGGCGATGGGTTCGTATTGAAATACGGTTTGTTTAAACCCGGCGCGGCGCGCGGCGCGTTCGAGAATGCCCCGCGCCTGCCGGTTTGCCGCTTCGCCGCCCAGCCCCTGAAAGTTAATCGGCTGACCGATAACCGCGTTATCTATCGCGGCACCGAGCCGCATTTCACCCTGCTGGCGAATGTGTAGCATCATGGCGCACACCAAATCTTCAAAAAACGCGATTTGCGGCGGGCGCAGCCCGCTGGCGCCGAGAAACGATTTCGGCGACTTCACAAACCAGGTTTCATCAGGGTCGGCGATGTAACGCTCCAGCGCGGCGAGCCCGAAATGAACGCTTTCAGCGCTCACCGGCACATCTTCGTCGCGATTACAGGCAATTGCGCGCTTAAGCAGACGCTGCCCCTCATCATCGCCGGGCTGAATTTGATGATGGCGCCACAGCCATTCGCTGACGCCTTCGCGCGTTGGCGCGCACAGCATCGACGGCAGCAGCGTGCTGCCTGCCTCAATGTGCAGCAGGCGCGGCGCGTCGTTCTCCATGACCGCCAGCGAGCAGTTGGCGGTGCCGTAGTCAAAACCTACAAACATGATGAATTCCTGCCGGATGTAAGAAGGGGGGCGACTTTAACCAAATGCGGCGGCGGCGGCAAACGGGAATTGCGCTGGCAGGTGCCAGCGCGAATAAAAGCGCAAATGAAAGTGTGAATGAAAAAGCAAGGCGTCAATGTGCGCAGACGCCTATCATGATGCAATGGCTCTGGCGACAATAAGTGAAATAATGAATACGCTGCTGTTAACCTACCAGCCGCCCTATGACTGGGCGTGGATGCTGAGTTTTTTACGCGCCCGCGCGGTGCACGGGCTGGAATTGTGCGCTGAAAATCATTACAGCCGCATCGTAACCTCGGGCAATGCGCAGGGGCTGATAACCATTGCGCATCGCCCGGATGAAAACGCGCTGCAGGTGACGCTGAGTGATGATCTGGCTGGCGAAGAGACGGCGCTGGGCGCGCGCATTGCCCGGTTTCTGGATCTCTCGCTTAATCCGCAGGCAATGCTGGAAACGCTTGGGCCGCTGGCCGCCGCGCGCCCCGGATTGCGCCTGCCGGGCTGTATCGATGGCTGGGAACAGGCGATACGCGCCGTGCTGGGGCAGCTGGTTAGCGTGGCGATGGCGGCGCGCTTAACCGCCCGCCTGGTCGAGGCCTGGGGCGAGCCGTTAAGCGGATTTCCAGGTATGCGACTTTTCCCTGCGCCCGGGCGGCTGGCGGAGCTGGAGCCGGAAGCATTAAAAGCGCTGGGAATGCCGCTCATGCGGGCGAGAGCGATTATTCACCTTGCGCGTCTGCATCTGCAGGGGGCTTTTCCGCTGCAGGCACCGCAGGACATTGACGCCGGCCTTAAACAGCTTATGGCGCTGCCCGGGATCGGTCGCTGGACCGCCTGCTATTACGCGCTGCGCGGCTGGCAGGCGCCGGATATGTTTCTCGCCGATGATTATTTGGTGAAACAGCGGTTTGCGGGGATGACACCGGCGCAAACCCGAGGCTATGCGTCGCGCTGGCAGCCGTGGCGCAGTTATGCGTTATTACACATCTGGAATACCGACGGCTGGCGTCCCGAGTGTGAGGCGGTGTAGACGCGCTTTTGGCTGGTATCGACGAGGGGAAATCCCTATAATTGCCGCGTCCGGCGCTCTGGCGCCACCCTTCCTTACATTATCAGCAGAATCAGGTCGTTTATTTTATGACTGACAAGTCTCATCAGTGCGTCATCATTGGCATCGCCGGCGCCTCGGCGTCAGGGAAAAGTCTTATCGCCAGTACACTTTACCGTGAACTGCGTGAACAGGTAGGTGATGAGCATATTGGTGTTATTCCTGAAGATTGTTATTACAAAGATCAGGGGCATCTTTCCATGGAAGAGCGGATCAAAACCAACTACGACCATCCGAATGCAATGGATCACAACCTGCTGTTTCAGCATTTACAAATGCTAAAAAAAGGCCAAAGCGTTGATTTGCCGGTCTACAGTTACAGCGAGCATACGCGCACGGACAAAACGGTTCCGATGAAGCCTAAAAAGGTGATTATCCTGGAAGGGATTCTGTTGCTGACCGATGTCCGGCTGCGTCAGGAAATGAACTTTTCTATTTTTGTGGATACTCCGCTGGATATTTGCCTGATGCGACGCATTAAACGCGACGTTAACGAACGCGGCCGTTCGATGGACTCCGTGATGGCTCAGTATCAGAAAACTGTTCGCCCCATGTTTCTGCAATTTATTGACCCTTCTAAACAATACGCGGATATTATCGTACCGCGCGGCGGTAAAAATCGAATCGCTATCGATATTCTGAAGGCTAAAATTAGCCAATTTTTTGAGTGATAACGTCGGCGATTCGCTAAAATGCGCGCCGTCTTCCGTTTATTTCGCCGTAGCGTGGTTATCTATTTGGGGCTGTGGCAAGGTAAGTAAAGTTAAGCCAATAAGGAGAGTGAGCGATGCGTTTGTGTGACCGCGATATTGAGGCCTGGTTGGATGATGGCCGGTTAGCTATTACTCCGCGTCCTCCGGTCGATCGCATCAATGGCGCGACTGTCGATGTGCGGCTGGGCAATCAATTTCGTACTTTTAGCGGCCATACGGCGGCATTCATCGATTTGAGTGGCCCCAAAGATGAAGTCAGCGCGGCGCTCGACAGGGTGATGAGCGATGAAATCACGCTTGCCGAGGGCGATGCATTTTACCTGCATCCGGGCGAGCTGGCGCTTGCTGTAACGCTGGAGTCGGTGACGTTGCCCGATAATCTGGTCGGCTGGCTGGACGGGCGGTCGTCGCTGGCGCGCCTGGGGCTAATGGTGCACGTAACGGCGCATCGAATCGATCCTGGCTGGCACGGGCGCATTGTGCTGGAGTTTTATAATTCCGGGAAATTACCGCTGGCGCTGCGCCCGGGCATGCTTATCGGCGCGCTAAGCTTCGAGCCGCTTTCCGGGCCAGCTGCGCGCCCTTATAACCGACGGCAGGACGCAAAGTATCGCGACCAGCAAGGCGCTGTCGCCAGCCGTATTGATAAGGATTAATCCGCGCCGCCGCCAGTGAGGACCCCATGAGACGACTTTTAACCACGCTGATGATCCTGCTTGTAGTACTGGTTTGCGGTTTTTCCGCGCTGGTGCTGTTCATTAATCCTAATGATTTCCGCGATTACATGGTGCGTAACGTTGAGCAGCGCAGCGGCTATCAGCTAAAACTTGAAGGACCGCTGCGCTGGCACGTCTGGCCGCAGTTAAGTATTTTGACCGGTCGCATGGCTTTGACGGCGCCCGGCGCCAGCCAGCCAATGGTCAGCGCAGATAATATGCGCCTGGACGTGGCGCTGCTGCCGCTGCTGTCTCATCGCCTTGAAGTACAGCAGGTGATGCTGAAGAAAGGCGTCATTCAGCTTACGCCGCAAAGCGAGGAGCGCACGCCCGGCGATGCGCCGGTCGCGCCAGGCGCTTCGCACGCCTCAATAGAAGCGCAGCGCGGCTGGTCGTTTGATATCGGCCGCCTTGAAGTGGCCGATAGCGTACTGGTGTTTCAGCACGCTGATGAAGAGCAGGTCACGGTGCGCGATATTAATCTGCAGATGACGCAGGACGCCCATCGTCAGGCCCAGATTTCACTTAGCGGGCGGGTGGCGCGCGATCAGCGTAACCTGGTTTTGCATTTTGAAGGCGGACTGGATGCCGGCGACTATCCCCGCACGCTGAGTATGGACGTTGACCGGTTTGATTATCAGCTCGATGGCGCAGGGTTTCCGCGCCAGGGCATTAAAGGCTCCGGTTCGTTAAATGCCCTGTGGGATGAAGAGGCAAAGCGCCTGAGCGTAACCGATCTTCTGCTGTCTGCAAATGATAGCCAGCTTAGCGGTTCGGTCAGCTTTTTACCGGGCGATAAGCCGGTTTGGGACGTAAGTCTCGCTTCGGACAACCTGAATCTGGATGCGCTGCTCGACCGTGCGCCGACCATGAGTAGCGCAGATACAGACGCTGGCGAACGCCAGCAGCCGCGTCCGGTGTTTTCCAACAATAGCGATCTGCCACACTATAGCGCGCTGCAGTCGTTTGACGGGGAGGCGCATTTCACGCTGCGTAATTTACGCTGGCGCGGGCTTGATTTTAGTAATGTCGCTGCCCAAATGCTGAATAAGGACGGAGTGCTTACCGTAGCCCAGCTTGAGGGCGGCCTGGGGCGAGGGCGGATTTCATTACCCGGTAAAGTCGACGCGCGCAGCGCGCAGCCTCACGCGGAATTCCAGGCGGATGTCGCGGGCATTGAAATCGCACCCGTGCTGAAGGCGTTTGATTATCCGCTGGCGATTTCAGGTCTGTTGAGTCTGAAAGGGCAGTTTAACGGCGACGCGGTAGATGCTAATGCGTTTCGCCGCGGCTGGCGCGGTGACGCCAGCGTTAATCTGGCGAATTCACGGCTGGATGGGTTGAACGTATTGCAGTTAATTCAGCGCGCCGTCGCCAGTAAACATAATGATATCTCCGGGCCAGAGGACGATGATAACGCCACCGCGATGGAGCAATTTTCCGCACGGGCCCGGCTTGATAGCGGCAAACTTACGCTGGAGCAAATGGCAGGGCGCTCATCCCGGCTGGCGATTGGCGGCAGCGGCGTTTTAGATTTAGTGAAAGAGCAGTGTGACGCAACGTTTAACGTTCGCGTTACCGGCGGCTGGCAGGGCGATAAAGCGCTGGTTGATAAACTTAAGGCCGCCGATATTCCACTGCGGATCTACGGTGGCTGGCAGAGCCTGAGCTATAGCCTGAATATGGATCACGCGCTGCGCGATAGTCTGCAGGATGAGGCTAAACGCCGCTTAAAAGAGTGGGCCGAGCGCAATCCAGACAATCGGAAAGCGAAAGATGTGCAGGAACTATTGAAAGCACATTGATCGGAAGGGGTTATGGTGTAAAGCCCCGATGCGGTATTTTTCGCACCGGGGCTTTATCGTTTAACCTTATTTGTACGCATTATTGCGATAACCCCTCATCCATTATTGATGCCTGACTTGCGGTAAGATGACGGGGCCGTTTTTATCAGCTCTGCGGCTTTTACCTTACTAACGCTCACCGGGCGCGCACTGCTTTTCCAGCTCGCGGATACGCTGCTGCTCCGGGGTAATGGGTTTCGCAGAGGGCGTAATACTCTGACGCTCTTGCCTGAACTGACGTACCCAGGTCTCAAGGGGGGTAGAGCCGACTTTCATCGCTTCACTGGCTTGTCGATATGAGTAGCCTTTATTAACAATCAGCTGTGCACATTTCAGCCTGAACTCAGGGGTGAAAGTACGCTTAGTTTTCTTGTTTATTCAGTCACCTGTTTTGTGTTGAAGTGAGAATATCACCTTTAATCAGGTGGCCAAATTTACTGTGCCACTACAAACCCTGCACCTTGCACCCGCTATCCTGCACCGCGCGGCACTGTGCTTACCGGCGTTAGTGAATTTTACGCCGGCTGCGCCCGATTAGCGTTGTTCGGAGCTCTCTGTCGCTGGTGTGTCCTCGGGCTGGCAATCCGGAAGGACTATTTGCGTTATGCGGACTTTTTGTATCCGGTGATTATCGACTTCCAGCGTTTGCAGACGCCAGTTATCGATAGTGATTTCTTCGCCAGCGCCGGGTACCCGCTGAAGAAGTTCCATTAGTAAACCGGCCAGCGTGTGATAGCCGCGTTTCTCGTCCAGCGGCAGGGGAATGGAGTGCACCAGCACATCAAGGGGCATTCGGCCATTAACCGTCCAGCTATTGTCCGCGCTGTGAATAATATCGTAGCGCGCGTCAACGTCTTCCGCCTCGGTTGGCAGGCTGCCTGCAATAGTTTTCATCACGTCGCTCAGCGTCGCGATGCCCTCAATGGAGCCGAACTCATCGACGACAAAGGCGAAATGCGTTCGCGCGCTGCGAAACTGTTCCAGCGCCGACAGCAGCGGCAGCGTTTCCGGAAACACCAGCGGCTGGCGCACCAGCTCGCGCAAATTCAGCGCATCGCCGCGCATAGACTGATGTAACAGATCGATAATGTGTACCACGCCCAACAGATGGTCTTCCCGATCGTTGACCACGATACGAGTATGCTGATTTTTTTCTAGCAGCTCACGTAAACAGGACGCCGGGAGGTCGGGATCGACGCGTTCAATATCGTGGCGAGACGTCATGATACTGCCGACGGTGCGCTGACTGAGCCTAAGAACGCGCTCGATCATTTTGCGCTCCTGAGGCGCGAATACCGCGCCGTCGTCGCTGCTGCTATCGGCGACCAGTGAGGCCGTCTCAGTATCCAGCTCGGCGGGCTCCCTGCGCCCGCCGAGCAGGCGCATAACCGCGTCCGTGGTGCGCTGACGCATAGATTGATTGGCCGATAAAAAGCGGCGTCGGTTAAACATCGCCAGTTGGTTTAATGCTTCAATGATCGCCGAGAAACCGATAGCCGCGTAGAGATAACCTTTTGGGATAGGGAAACCAAAACCTTCAGCGACCAGGCTGAAGCCAATCATAAGCAGAAAACTCAGGCACAAAATCACAATGGTAGGGTGGGCGTTGACAAAGCGAGTCAGCGCTTTGCTGGCAATAAGCATCAGCGCGATAGCGATGACCACCGCTGCCATCATCACCCCAAGATTATCCACCATGCCGACGGCGGTTATCACCGAGTCCAGAGAAAAGATAGCGTCCAGCGCGACAATTTGTGCTACCACGCCCCAAAAACGCGCGCCGCGCCGCTGGGCGGGATTTTCACTGTCTTTCCCTTCCAGCCTCTCATTAAGTTCGACCGTTGCTTTGAAAATAAGAAAAAAACCGCCGCTAAGCATTATCAGATCGCGAGCGCTAAAACTTAGCGCGGCAAATGAAAATAGCGGTTTTGTGAGCGTTACCAGCCATGAGATAGATGCCAGCAGTAGCAGGCGCATCAGCATGGCGAGCAGTAGCCCGACGATTCGCGCCCGATCGCGCTGAGCTTCTGGCAGCTTTTCAGCAAGGATGGCAATAAAAACCAGATTGTCGATACCGAGCACTAGCTCCAGTACGATAAGCGTCATCAGTCCGGCCCAAATAGAGGGCGAGGCTATCCATTCCATAATGTAAATATGACCTTTAATGAGTGGAAGGCGCACCGTTGAGTATATATCAACCCCCGACGCGAGCCCGGAAGGGAACGGGGAATCGTCTATATCCAGAGCGAGGGATAGCCGACCTCACTGGCGCAATCCTTACTGCCTTGTGGTTTCTGCGGGTGGAAAACGGCGTGCGTATCGTCAATCGTCACGGCCATCGGCTGAACGCATTGGTCTGAAACGCCGTGGAATAGGCGGGAACGTGTTTTGTGGCACCGCCTGTGGCCATTAATGCCGCGCTTTGCGGGGTAGGGATACTAAATTGTATTCGGGGCCGCGCAGTGCGTTGCTGTCAAGCGGGCGGTTATGTCTGATCCAGTTGGCGATTTTATCCATTATTCGCGTACGCCCCGTGTCTGCAATCCTGAACCCTGAACCCTGAACCCTGAACCCTGAACCCTGAACCCTGAACCCTGAACCCTGAACCCCTGAACCCCTGAACCCTGAACCCTGAACCCTGAACCCTGAACCCTGAACCCTGAACCCTGAACCCCTGAACCCCTGAACCCCTGAACCCCTGAACCCCTGAACCCTGAACCCTGAACCCTGAACCCTGAACCCCTGAACCCCTGAACCCCTGAACCCCTGAACCCCTGAACCCCTGAACCCCTGAACCCCTGAACCCCTGAACCCCTGAACCCCTGAACCCCTGAACCCCTGAACCCCTGAACCCCTGAACCCCTGAACCCCTGAACCCCTGAACCCCTGAACCCCTGAACCCTGAACCCTGAACCCTGAACCCCTGAACCCCTGAACCCCTGCATGCCGCGCCTCGTCGCCATCCGGCCGTTAATAAAAATCTCGAAGATGCCATTATTATTCATTAATAAATGAGCGGGTATTTTTTGTTTGCGAATAATCTTAAATTAAGTTTTTGCTAATGATACTGATGCATCGTTTAGACCCTATATTTACGAAGTGTAATATTTAACTTAACGGCATTTATTTTAAATAAATATCCTGGTGAAGGATATTTTTCTATGAATGATAGGGAGTCTTGATTCATTAATGTGAGTTTAGTTAGTCAATATAAAGATATTCTTAAAATTAAGAAATTGTGTGATTAATATTATTCTTAAAAAAGTCTGTAATTCTATTCCCTGCCTTGCCTGTCTTGATGTTAGCTGTAACAATCTTTGCGGTAATTTACATGTCTGCGCTGAAGTAAATTAAACCCATAATAATATAGAGTGTTTTATTTGAAATCGTTTTCTATTTAATGGCTGTAACGTTGGTTATCTAATTTTCCATTTAAACAAATAGTTAGATGAGTTCAGTTGTGTGGTAACTGTCAAGCCAGGGGCGGTAGCGTAGATGAAGTATCTATCCATTCTACGTTTATTTACGGCTTACTTCGGAATTAATAACTTTCAGAATGGTTCTATTTTTATTCTGTCACTAAAATCCGCATCCTGTTCAGCGCGTTAGTGGACGGTGCTTATTTCAATACGGGATCATGCCTTAGCCATAGTGATAAATATTCAATGAAGAAAACCAAATTTAAATTAATGCCATTAGTGGCATCGTTAACCTTAATGAGTGGTTGCACGGTATTTCCAGGTAGCAATATCTCATTGCTTGGTAAAGATGTGATTAAACAGCAGGATTCGGATGTTTCTCTCAATCGAATGGTGAATGTATATCCGTTAACTCCGCGCCTGATTGAACAACTACGCCCACGCCCGAATATCGCACAGCCTAACCAGAGTCTGGATGCGGATATTTCTCACTATGAATATCGGGTTGGCCCGGGGGATGTGTTGAATGTCACCGTCTGGGATCACCCTGAGTTAACCACACCGGCGGGGCAATACCGTAGCTCCAGCGATACCGGCAACTGGGTACAGGCCGATGGTACGGTATTTTATCCCTATATCGGTAAAGTGCGGGTGCAGGGGCAAACTTTGGCGCAAATTCGCCGCGACATTACCGGGCGCCTGGCCGCGTATATCGCGGACCCGCAGGTTGATGTGAATATCGCCGCCTTCCGTTCCCAGAAAGCCTATATTTCGGGCCAGGTGCAAAAATCCGGCCAGCAGGCGATTACTAATGTCCCCCTCACCGTACTGGATGCGATTAACGCCGCGGGTGGGCTAACGGACAACGCCGACTGGCGCAATGTGGTGTTGACCCATAACGGGCGCGAACAGCGCATTTCGCTGCAGGCGCTGATGCAAAACGGCGATTTAAGTCAGAACCGGCTGCTGTATCCGGGCGATATTTTGTTCGTGCCGCGCAATGACGACCTGAAAGTGTTTGTGATGGGCGAGGTGAAAAAACAGAGCACGCTGAAGATGGACTTTAGCGGCATGACGCTTACCGAAGCGCTGGGCCAGGCGGAAGGCCTGGATCTCACAACCTCAAACGCTAGCGGTATTTTCGTGCTACGCCCATTGAAAGGGGATCGCAGCGGCAAGATAGCCAATATTTATCAGCTTGATATGTCCGATGCCACGTCGCTGGTGATGGCGACGGAATTCCGCCTGCAGCCCTATGACGTGGTGTATGTCACCACCGCGCCGGTATCGCGCTGGAATCGTCTGGTCAGCCAACTGCTACCTACCATCAGCGGAATTCGATACATGACCGATACGGCCGTGGATATTAAAAATAACGACTGGTAAAGCGCTTATGTTCAATAAAATTTTAGTGGTTTGCGTGGGTAATATCTGCCGTTCGCCTACGGCGGAGCGCCTGTTAACGCATTATCACCCTGTCATTACGGTAGATTCGGCAGGGCTGGCGGCGCTGGCGGACAAAGAGGCGGATGCCACCGCCCGGGCGGTAGCTGCAGAGCACGGTCTGTCTCTGGATGGGCACCGCGCCCGTCAGTTAACCGGCAGTATGTGCCGTCGTTATGATCTGATTCTGACCATGGAAAAGCGCCATATCCAGACACTATGCGATATGGCGCCGGAAATGCGCGGCAAAGTCATGCTGTTTGGCCACTGGGATCGGGAACAAGAAATTCCGGATCCATGGCGTAAAAGCCGCGAGGCGTTTGAAGCAGTGTACGGCCTTCTCGATAACGCTGCCCGCCAATGGGCGCAGGCACTGACAGCACAGCAGGGATAATCATGACAGAACATGTACGACACTCTGACGGCGGTGATGAAATCGATATTGGCCGCCTGATTGGCACCCTGGTGGAATCGCGCTGGTGGATTTTAGGGATTACGGCGCTGTTTGCCGCCGCGGCCACGGTGTATGCCCTGTTCGCGACGCCTATCTACAGCGCCGATGCGCTGGTGCAAATCGAGCAGGATTCTAGCAGTTCCCTGGTACAGAATATTAACAGCGCGCTTAGCAACAAACCGCCGGCCGCGGACGCGGAAATACAATTGATTCAGTCGCGGCTGGTGCTGGGAAAAACCGTTGACGATCTCGGGCTGGATATTGGCGTTGAGAAAGAGACGTTCCCAGTGCTGGGCGCCGGGTGGGAGCGCCTGATGGGGCGAGCGCATGAAAGCCTTAACGTAACGGCGTTTTCTGTGCCCGTTGGCATGGCCGGCGGCGGCTGGCACGTCAGGGTTATTGATTCCCGCCATTATGAATTAAGCAACGACGACGGATTCAGCGCGCGGGGGGAAACCGGAAAAACCCTGCACTACAGCGGCGTGAGCATGAATATTGACGCTATCCACGCCCGGGCAGGAAGCCAGTTTAGCGTTAGAAAATATTCAACGCTTGGCACGATCCGGTCGTTACAAAGCAATCTGGCGGTAGCGGAAAACGGCAAGGATACCGGCGTATTGACGCTGACTTTTACCGGCGAGGATCGCAATAAAATTAAACAAATCCTGAATACCATCGCCCGTAATTATCAGCAGCAGAACGTTGAGCGCAAGTCCGCAGAGGCCTCGCACAGCCTGGCGTTTCTCGATAAACAACTGCCTGAAGTGCGCAGCGGGCTGGATGAAGCGGAAAATAAACTGAATGCGTATCGGCAGCAAAAAGACTCCGTTGATTTACCGCTGGAGGCTAAGTCGATTCTCGACTCCGTGGTCAATATTGATGCGCAGCTTAATGAACTGACGTTTAAAGAGGCTGAGATTTCTAAGCTGTACACCAAACGTCACCCCGCCTATCGCACTCTGCTGGAAAAACGCCGGGCGCTGGAAGATGAAAAGCGGCAGTTGAATACCCGCATTTCCGATATGCCGCAAACGCAGCAGGAGATTGTGCGTTTGACGCGGGACGTGGAGTCCGGCCAGCAGGTGTATATGCAGTTACTGAATAAACAGCAGGAACTGCGTATTACCGAGGCCAGTACCGTTGGCGATGTGCGTATCGTGGATTCTGCGATAACCCAGCCCGGCGCCGTGAAGCCCAAAACGGCGCTGATTATCGCCGGCAGCGTCATGCTGGGGTTTATTCTGGCGGTCGTCGGCGTATTACTTCGCTCACTGTTTAACCGTGGCATCGAAAGCACGCAGGTGCTTGAAGAAGCAGGCATTAGCGTGTACGCCAGCATCCCGCTCTCCGAGTGGCAAAAAGAGCGGGATACCGTCAAGGTAGTGAAAGGCGAGAAACGCACGAAGCAGAGCCAGCTACTGGCAATTGGCAACCCGACCGACCTGGCCATTGAGGCCATCCGCAGTCTGCGCACCAGCCTGCACTTCGCCATGATGCAGGCAAGCAACAATGTATTGATGCTATCGGGGGTAAGCCCGGCCATCGGTAAAACGTTTGTATGCGCCAATCTGGCGGCGGTGATCAGTCAGACTAACAGACGCGTATTGCTGATCGACTGCGATATGCGTAAAGGCTATACCCATGAACTTCTCGGTACTGCGAATAGCCACGGACTGTCGGGATTACTGGCAGGGCAGTGCGAAATAGGCGACTGCGTGCATAAAACGACTATCTCCGGTTTTGATTTGGTGCCGCGCGGCCAGGTTCCACCCAATCCCTCTGAACTGCTGATGAGCGAAGGTTTTGCGGCGCTGGTGAACTGGGCGAGCGCCCACTATGACATGGTGTTAATTGATACACCGCCGATTCTGGCGGTTACCGATGCGGCGGTGGTCGGACGCCTGGCCGGCACCACGCTGATGGTGGCGCGCTACGCGGAAAATACCCTCAAAGAAGTGGAAACCAGTCTCGGACGCTTTGCGCAGAACGGGATTACGGTACGCGGCGTTATCCTCAACTCCATTTTCCGACGTGCATCCAGCTATCAGGATTACGGCTACTACGCCTATGAATATACATCGGAAAGCCATTGATAACTCAGCGCTGCTTTGGGCCGCGCCGGGCATCTATCTTCCGGATTCTGTTGCCAACATCGGGGACGTTACTCTATGAGCGCTCATGACCGCCCTCTGGTTTCTATTTATATGCCGACGTGGAATCGTCAGCAGCTTGCGATACGCGCAATTAAATCGGTATTGCGCCAAGTCTATGATAAATGGGAATTATTTATTGTAGATGACTGTTCCTCTGAGTATGCGCAACTGGCGCAATTCGTTGAACGGCTCGCCGATCCCCGCGTGCGCTATGTGCATAATGCGGTAAATACCGGCGCCTGTGCGGTGCGCAACCAGGCGATCCGCGCTGCGCGCGGCGAATATATTACCGGCATTGACGATGACGACGAATGGACGCCGTACCGGCTGTCGCGATTTCTGGAAAACCGGCAGCATCTCGAAAAGCACGCGTTTTTGTACGCCAACGATTATGTGTGTGAAGGGCAGGTCTACGCGCAGCCCGCCAGTTTGCCGCTTTATCCCAAATCCACCTGGTCGCGCAAACTGTTTTTTAAGCGAAATATCGTCGGTAACCAGGTGTTCAGCTACGCGTGGCGCTTTCAGGCCGTGCTATTTGATGAAACGCTGAAGGCCGCGCAGGACTATGACATTTTCCTGCGCATGGTGTGCGAATTCGGCGAGCCGTGGAAACTGGAAGATGCGACGCAGATTTTACATATCAATCACGGCGAAATGCAGATAACCACCTCGCCTAAAAAATTTGCCGGTTATTTCCACTTCTACCGCAAGCATAAAGAGAAATTCGATCGGGCCAGTAAGAAATATCAGCTCTTTACGCTGTACCAAATTCGCAATAAGCCTATGAACCTGCGCACTAAGATGACGCTGTTAACGCTGCGCAACGCGAAACGGCTGGTTAACGGGCTGCGGGGGAAATGATGCTGCTGGAAGATTTTCGCGCCAATGGCTGGAGCCTGCGACCGTGCTGCATGGTTTTTGCCTATCGGGTTGCGCATTTTTGCTCGGTGCAGCGTAAAAAATGGCGCATCAATAATCTGTGGGCCGCGCCGCTACTTGTGCTGTACCGGCTGGTCACGGAGTGCCTGTTTGGCTATGAAATCCAGGCCGCTGCCACGATTGGGCGGCGCTTCACCGTGCATCACGGCTACGGGGTGGTGATTAATAAAAATGTGGTGGCGGGGGACGATTTTGTGATTCGCCACGGCGTGACTATCGGCAATCGCGGCGCGGATTCGCTGGCCTGCCCGCGGATTGGGCACGGGGTGGAGCTGGGCGCCGGCGCCATTCTTATCGGTGATATCACCATCGGCCATCGCGTCACGATAGGCGCCGGAAGCGTGGTGCTGGACAGCGTGCCGGATAATGCGCTGGTCACCGGGCCTAAGGCGCAGATAAAGGTGATTCGATGAACGTGCTGCAATTTAATGTACGGCTGGCGGAGGGCGGTGCCGCGGGCGTGGCGCTGGATTTACATCAGCGCGCCTTACGCCAGGGTATCCGGTCTCGTTTCATTTACGGGTACGGTAAAGGGGGCAAGCAAAGCGAAAGCCACGCGCGTATTTCCCACGTGGAAAAGCATACGCCGCGTTTCACCGCGATGATGAATATGGCGCTGTTTCGGGTCGTCAACCGCGATCTGTTTGGTCACCTCAACGCCCTTTACCCGCAGATCATTGCAGCGCAGGGGCCGGTGGCGTTGCACTTTCATGTTTTGCACAGCTATTGGCTCAGTTTTAAGAGCGTGGTGCGATTTTGCCAGCGGGTGAAGCGCGCGCGCCCGGATGCGGTACTGGTGTGGACTCTGCACGACCACTGGAGCGTGACCGGGCGCTGCGCGTTTACCGACGGCTGCGAGGGCTGGCGCGATGGCTGTAAAAAGTGCCCTTCGCTGGATAATTATCCGCCGGTGAAAATTGACCGCGCCGTGCGCGAGGTCGCGCCGAAGCGGGCGCTGTTTCGCCAGCTGCTGGCGCTCGACTGCCGCTTTATCTCCCCCAGCCAGCACGTGGCGGCGGCGTTCAATTTGCTCTACGGCGCAGGGCGCTGTGAGGTGATTAATAACGGCGTTGATATCTCCACCGAAGCGATTTTGTCAACGCTCCCTGAGCGTGAAGCTGAGGGGCAGCGGCCTAAAATCGCCGTTGTGGCGCACGACCTGCGCTACGACGGGAAAACTGACCAGCGGCTGGTGCGTGAAATTATCGCCCTCGGCGAGCGTGTAGAGGTGCATACCTTTGGGAAAAGCTCGCCCTTTAGCGGCGACAACGTGGTTAATCACGGGTTTATTACCGATAAGCAGGCGCTGATGAGCCGACTCAATCAAATGGATTCGCTGCTGTTTAGCTCGCGGGTAGACAACTACCCGCTGATTTTATGCGAGGCGCTGTCTATCGGCGTGCCGGTGATTGCCACGCACAGCGACGCGGCGCGGGAGGTGTTGGCGAAAACCGGTGGCAAAACCTGCGGCGCTGCGCAGGCGGTGGCCTGGGCACAGCTCCCTAAATCACGGCTCGCGGATGCCATCTTTGGCCGCAGTCTGGCGAGTTTTAAGGCGCAGGCGCGCGAAGCCTATAGTGGACAACAGATGCTGGAGGAGTATGTCAGGTTCTATCAGGGTCTGTAGCTATCTGCTGCTGCCGCTTATTTATCTGTTGGTCAACGTAGAAATTGTTTCGCTGGGCGGAAGCTTCCCCGTCACGGTGGTCACTTTTTTACCGCTTATTTTACTGCTATTTACTGCGCGTATTAGCCTGAAAAAGCTGATGATTGCGCTAGGAATAGGGTTAGCGCTGACGCTGTTTAACTATGTATTTGGTCAGTCGCTGGATACCAGTAAGTATGTGACCTCGACAATGCTATTCGTGTATATCGTCATTATTATTGGTATGACCTGGAGTATTCGCTTTAAAACCATCTCGCCGCGAAATTATAAAAAAATACTGCGCGCATTTTATCTGGTGACGGGCATTATCGTTTTGCTGGCCGGATTAGAAATGGCGGAGATTATACTAACTGGCGGAAGCCGGCTGATTGAGAAAATTTCTGGATTGCTGATTTACAGTAATAGCTATGTACTGAATTTTATTAAATTCGGCGGGAAAAGAACTACCGCGCTTTATTTTGAGCCCGCTTTTTTTGCTCTGGCATTAATCTCAATTTGGCTGTGTATAAAACAGTTTGGCATCAAAACTCCAAAGGCTGATGCTATGATTCTGGTTGGGATTATTCTTTCCGGGTCATTCTCTGGGGTTATGACGTTTATTCTGTTCTATCTGCTGGAATGGGGGTTTCAATATTTAAATAAACGCGCATTGAAGAAGAGATTGCCGCTGGCGATTATCTCATTAACCGTATTTATTATTGGGTTAATGGTAGCGTTTCCCTATATTTCAGCGCGAATTGGAGATTTAGGTACCGAAGGGTCGTCTTCCTATTATCGCATTATTGGCCCATTAGTGATGGTTGGATATTCCTTGACTCATATTGACGGTGTGGTTCGTTTCGGCTCTCTTTACGAATATGTGGCATCATTCGGAATCTTTAACGGTGCTAATGTCGGAAAAACCATAGACAATGGCCTTTACTTGTTAATTATTTATTTTTCATGGTTTGCGGTGTTGTTAACAGGCTGGTATTTGGTGCGGGTGGTAAAAATGGCGCGCGGCGCTTTTGGTAATAACCAGAACTTTCGTGTGCAGTTATGGCTGTTTACCCCGATTTCACTTTTTTTCACCGGATCGATATTTAGCCCCGAATACGCATTCCTGATTGTCTGTCCGTTTATTTTGCGTAAAGCATTAAAAATAACGGATTCACTGTGAGGCCAAATATGGTTTTGTTGAGTGTGATTACCGTCGCCTGGAATAATTATGACGGGGTGGTAAAAACCTGGCAGTCGCTGGCCAATCTCGCGCTGGCGGAGCATATTGATTTTGAGTGGATAGTTATCGATGGCGGCTCGCAGGACGGCACCGCAGAGTTCCTGGCCGCGCACGCCGGGGAGTATGGACTGCGTTTTGTCAGCGAGCGGGACAGCGGCCTTTACGACGCAATGAATAAAGGTATCGCCATGGCAAACGGACGTTATGCTATTTTTCTAAATTCCGGCGATATTTTTCATACGGAAATAACCGAAGCCACTCGCTATTTAGCTCGGCAAAAAAATAATGAAGCAATGTATATTGGCGATGCGCTACTCGACTTTGGCGGCGGGCATAAAATACGCCGCAGCGCAAAGCGCGGCTGGTATATTTATCACAGTCTTCCCGCCAGCCATCAGGCGATATTCTTCCCGGTTTCAGGCCTGAAAAAATATCCCTATGACTTACAGTATAAGGTGTATTCTGATTATGCGCTGGCGGCAAAAATGTATAAAGCTGGCTATTCATTTAAGCGCCTGCCGGGCCTGGTGTCTGAATTTTCAATGGGCGGGATTTCCACTTCAAATAATTATGATCTGTGTCGGGATGCGAAAAAAGTTCAGCGAAAAATATTACGTATTCCCGGTTTCTTAGTGGAAATTTCATACCAGTTACGACTGCGAACAACAAATAAAGCAAAGGCCTTATACAATAAGGCGTAATGACTATACGGCAGGAATAACAATGCAGGAATTAAATGGTTTCTCGGTGCCGAAAGGCTTTCGGGGCGGGCACCCTATTAAAGTACAACTGTGGTGGGCGGTACAGGCAACCTTATTTTCCTGGTCTCCTCAACTATTTTACCGCTGGCGGGTTTTTTTATTACGGTTATTTGGGGCTCGTATTGGCAAAGGCGTAATTATTCGTCCGTCGGTAAAAATTACCTATCCGTGGAAATTAACCATTGGCGATTATGCCTGGGTTGGAGATGACGCGGTGTTATATACGCTGGGCGATATTGTTATTGGTGCAAATTCAGTGGTATCGCAGAAATGTTATTTATGCACCGGCAGCCATGACTATTTACAGCGCCATTTTGATATTACCGCTGCGCCGGTGATTATCGGTGAGAAATGCTGGCTGGCTACGGATGTGTTTGTCGCGCCGGGCGTCAGTATCGGCAACTTTACGGTAGTAGGCGCGCGCAGCAGCGTATTTGCTTCGCTGCCGGAAAATAGCCTGTGCCGCGGCAATCCGGCGCGGCCATACCGGGCGCGCAGCGCACTCGCGCCGCAACCCGCTATCAATCGAGCCTGATACCAGCAATACCCCCCGCGGCGCTCACGCCCGGGATGGGAAGGATTCACTGCGGTGGATCTGTGGCGCGCAGGCGCTTCCCGCTACGAGGCCAGGTACGGCCGGCAGCGTGCGCTGGTAAAGCCGCGCGTTCACGCCAGAGAGGATGGCTTTTACGGTTAATGCGTCACCCTCGGGGACAATCGGATTTAACAGAGGAAAAGCAAACATGAGTAAAGTGGCTCTCATCACGGGCGTAACCGGGCAGGATGGTTCTTATCTGGCGGAGTTTCTGCTGGAAAAGGGGTATGAAGTCCACGGCATTAAACGCCGCGCTTCTTCGTTTAACACCGAGCGGGTAGATCATATTTATCAGGACCCGCATGCCAGCAACCCAAGGTTCCATTTGCACTATGGCGATCTGACGGATTCCTCTAACCTGACCCGCATTTTGCAGGAAGTGCAGCCGGATGAAGTCTATAACCTCGGCGCGATGAGTCACGTCGCGGTGTCGTTTGAGTCGCCGGAATACACGGCGGACGTTGATGCAATGGGCACCCTGCGCCTGCTGGAGGCGATTCGCTTCCTCGGGCTCGAAAAGAAAACCCGCTTTTATCAAGCGTCCACTTCTGAGCTGTACGGGCTGGTACAGGAAATTCCACAAAAAGAGAGCACGCCGTTTTATCCGCGCTCGCCGTATGCCGTGGCAAAGCTTTATGCCTACTGGATAACCGTCAACTATCGCGAATCCTACGGCATGTATGCCTGTAACGGCATACTTTTCAACCATGAGTCTCCGCGTCGCGGGGAAACTTTTGTAACGCGTAAAATCACGCGCGGCATCGCCAATATCGCTCAGGGGCTGGAGAAGCGTTTATACCTGGGCAATATGGACTCCCTGCGCGACTGGGGGCACGCGAAAGATTACGTAAAAATGCAGTGGATGATGCTGCAGCAAGAGCAGCCTGACGATTTTGTTATCGCCACCGGCGTGCAGTATTCGGTGCGTCAGTTCGTATCGATGGCAGCGGCGCAGTTGGGGATTAAGCTGCGCTTTGAAGGTACCGGCGTCGATGAAAAAGGCATTGTGGTATCGGTAACCGGACACGATGCGCCTGGCGTTCGCCCGGGGGACGTTATCGTTGCCGTCGACCCGCGCTACTTCAGGCCTGCCGAGGTAGAAACGCTGCTCGGCTGCCCGGATAAAGCGCATCAAAAACTGGGCTGGAAGCCGGAAATTACGCTGCAGGAAATGGTCTCGGAAATGGTCGCGCACGATCTTGAAGCGGCGAAAAAGCACTCGCTGCTGAAGTCTCACGGCTACGAGGTAGCCATCGCGCTGGAGTCCTGAGATGAGCAAGCAACGTATTTTTGTCGCGGGTCACCGCGGCATGGTGGGTTCCGCGCTGGTGCGCCAGCTTGCGCAGCGCGATGACGTTGAGCTGCTGTTACGCACCCGGGAGCAGCTAAACCTGCTGGATGCGCGCGCGGTGCAGGCATTTTTCGAGCAAACCCGCCCGGACAGCGTCTATCTGGCGGCGGCCAAAGTGGGCGGCATTATTGCTAACCAGAGTTATCCGGCCGATTTCATCTATGAAAATATGATGATTGAAAGCAACGTTATCCACGCGGCGCACGCTAATAACGTGAATAAGCTGCTGTTTCTCGGGTCATCGTGTATTTATCCGAAACTGGCGCCGCAGCCGATCAAAGAGCAGGCGCTGCTGACCGGCGCGCTGGAGCCGACTAACGAGCCGTATGCGGTGGCGAAAATCGCTGGCATTAAACTCTGTGAATCTTATAACCGCCAGCACGGCCGCGACTATCGCTCGGTTATGCCGACCAATTTATACGGCCCTGAAGATAACTTTCATCCGGATAACTCCCACGTGATCCCGGCCCTGCTGCGCCGTTTTCACGATGCGGCGCAGCAAAATGCGCCGGAGGTGGTGGTGTGGGGCAGCGGTACGCCCATGCGGGAGTTTCTGCACGTGGATGATATGGCGGCCGCCAGCATCCACGTGATGGAGCTGGACAAAGAGGTGTGGGAAGACCATACCGAGCCGATGTTATCGCATATTAATGTGGGTACCGGCACGGACTGCACGATTCGCGAGCTGGCGCAGACCGTGGCGCAGGTAGTGGGCTATCGCGGTCGCGTGGTGTTTGATGCCAGCAAGCCGGACGGAACGCCACGCAAGCTGCTGGACGTCACCCGTTTGCACGCCCTCGGCTGGTATCACGAAGTCGGGCTGGAGCAGGGGCTGGCCAGTACCTGGCAGTGGTTCCTGAATAACCAGCGCCGGTTTCGGAGGTAATCATGTACCTGAGCCAGCAGGATTTTTCCACCGTCGTTCGGTCGACGCCGCTGATCTCCCTCGATTTTATCGTGGAAAACGCGCGCGGGGAGTGCTTATTGGGGCGGCGAAATAACCGCCCGGCGCAGGGATTCTGGTTTGTACCCGGCGGGCGAGTGCGTAAAGACGAGACGCTGGAGCGCGCCTTTTCCCGGCTCACCCAGGAGGAACTGGGGCAACGTATCTGCTGGCAAGACGGCGAGTTCTACGGCGTCTGGCAGCATTTCTACGAGGATAACTTTTCTGAGGCGGCGTTCTCGACGCACTACGTGGTATTGGCTTTCCGCCTGCGCGTGAACGGCGAAACCCTGGCGCTACCGGAGCATCAGCACAGCGCGTATCGCTGGCAAAGCGCCGAACGGTTGGTCGCGAGCCTGGACGTGCACGACAACAGCCGCGCGTATTTTCTCGCCGAGCGTCGCAGTGAGGTTCCCGGGCTATGAAAGTACTCATCTACGGGATCAACTATGCGCCGGAACTCACCGGAACCGGCAAGTATACCGGTGAGATGGCGCAGTGGATGGCAGAGCAGGGGCACGAGGTGCGGGTCGTGACCGCGCCGCCTTACTATCCCGAGTGGCAGGTCCACCGGGGCTGGAAGGCGTGGGCTTATCGCAAAGAGCCGGGCGCCGTTACCGTATGGCGCTGCCCGCTGTATGTGCCAGCCCGCCCCTCGACGCTGAAGCGTTTATTTCATCTTGGCAGCTTTGCGATTAGCTCTTTCTTCCCGCTGCTGGCCCAGCGCCGCTGGAGGCCGGACTGCATTATCAGCGTGGTGCCGACGCTGTTTTGCACCCCGGGGATGCGCCTGCTGGCGAAGCTGTGCGGCGCGCGCACCGTGTTACACATCCAGGATTATGAAGTGGACGCCATGGTGGGGCTGGGAATGGCCGGGCGGCGGGGGCCTGCCGCGCGGCTGGCGGCGGCCTTTGAGCGCAGCAATTTGCTCGGCGTTGACTGTGTGTCCACGATTTCCCGCTCAATGATCGCAAAAGCCATTGAAAAAGGCGTGGCGCCGCAGCGAACGCTGTTTTTCCCTAACTGGTCGGAAGTCGAACGCTTTCGCACGGTGACGACGCAGGCCGCCGCAGCGCTGCGCGAGCGGCTGGGGTTATCGACGCAAAAACGTATTGCCCTGTATTCCGGCAATATCGGCGAGAAGCAGGGGCTGGAGAATGTGATTGCCGTCGCCGGGCGTATGGCCGATGCGCCGCTGCAGTTTGTGATTGTCGGGCAGGGCGGCGGACGGGCGCGGCTGGAAAAAATGGTGGCGGAGCAGGGGTTAACCAATATCACTTTCCTACCGCTGCAGGCCGCCGAGGATTTACCGGCGCTGCTGAGTCTGGCGGACTGCCATCTGGTGATTCAGCGGCGCGGCGCGGCGGATGCGGTGTTGCCGTCCAAGCTCACCAATATTTTAGCCGCAGGCGGCAATGCGGTGATTACCGCAGAGGCGTCAACGGAACTGGGGCAAGTGTGCGCGGCGTATCCCGGGATTGCCGTATGCGTAGAGCCGGAGTCCGTCGATGCGTTAGCGCAGGGTATAGCGCAGTGTCTGGCGATGCCGAAGCCCAACGCGGTGGCGCAGGGTTACGCGGAGCGCACGCTGAATAAAACGCGCGTACTACAGCAGTTTATGGCCGATATCGCAGCGCTACGGCCCGCGCGGGATAAAACCGGGACAGCGGAAAAAACGGCGCGACAGCGCTGAAAACAAACGTTTCGCCAGCGCGCTGGCCGTCCCTTTTATGGCAGGTCTTTGGCAGGAGTGAGGTTAACCAATGAGTCAGTCACAGCTTTATCCGGTGATTATGGCCGGCGGAACGGGCAGCCGGCTTTGGCCGCTGTCCAGGGTGCTCTATCCCAAACAGTTCCTTCGTCTGAAAGGTGAGATGACAATGCTGCAGACCACGGTCAACCGGCTGAACGGCGTGGCCTGTGAAAGCCCGGTAGTTATCTGCAATGAGCAGCACCGCTTTATCGTCGCCGAACAGCTGCGCCAGCTTAACCGGCTTACTCAAAATATTATTCTGGAGCCGGCGGGGCGCAATACCGCCCCGGCGATTGCGCTGGCGGCGCTGGCGGCGCGGCGCAGCAGCCCGCAGGACGATCCGCTGATGCTGGTGCTGGCGGCCGATCATGTGATTCAAAACGAGGATGCGTTTCGCGAGGCGGTGCGCGCAGCGCTACCGCTGGCGCAGTGCGGCAAGCTGGTCACTTTCGGGATTGTGCCCGATGCGCCGGAAACGGGATATGGCTATATCCGACGCGGGGATACCTGCGCGCAGCGGGCGGAAGTACCCGCGTTTCAGGTGGCAAGCTTTGTGGAAAAACCGGGCCAGGCCACCGCCAGAGAATACGTCGCCAGCGGCGAATATTACTGGAATAGCGGGATGTTTTTATTTCGCGCCGGGCGCTATCTGGAAGAGCTGGAAAAATTCCGTCCGGATATTTTGCGCGCCTGTGAGCAGGCGATGGCGGCGGTCGATCCAGATTTAGATTTTGTTCGCGTGGATGAAGCGGCGTTTCTGGCCTGCCCGGATGAGTCGGTGGATTACGCGGTGATGGAGAAAACCGCCGATGCGGTGGTGGTACCGATTGACGCCGGCTGGAGCGACGTTGGCTCCTGGTCATCGCTGTGGGAAATCAGTCAACGCAGCGCGCAGGGCAATGTGCATCACGGGGATGTGATGAGCCACGACAGCGAGAACAGCTATGTGTATGCCGAATCCGGGCTGGTGACCACCGTTGGGGTGAAGGATTTGGTGGTGGTACAGACCAAGGATGCGGTGCTGATAGCCGACCGGGCGCGGGTACAGGAAGTGAAGCACGTGGTTGAGCGCCTGAAGGGCGAGGGACGCCACGAGCATCATATTCACCGGGAGGTTTATCGCCCGTGGGGGAAATACGACTCGATTGACGCGGGCGAACGCTATCAGGTGAAGCGGATCACCGTGCAGCCCGGGGAGGGGCTGTCGCTGCAGATGCATCATCACCGGGCGGAGCACTGGATTGTAGTTGCCGGCACCGCGCGGGTCACTATCGGCGATGAGGTGAAGCTGGTCAGTGAAAACGAGTCGGTTTATATCCCGCTCGGCGTGACGCACTGCCTGGAAAACCCGGGGAAAATACCGCTTCATCTGATTGAGGTGCGCACCGGCGCGTGGATTGATGAAGACGACATTGTCCGGTTTCGGGATCGCTATGGGCGCCTGTAGGGACTGACCGTCCGCGGCGGGCTGCCGCAGAACAAACCATTTACTACCGCAGCGTATTTTTCCCGGCAGGGAAGAAGGGCTGACTGTTGCCTGAAAAAGGGATAACGATGACCAAGCTGACCTGTTTTAAAGCCTACGATATCCGCGGCAAACTGGGCTGTGAATTAAACGAAGAGATTGCGCGTCGTATCGGACGCGCCTATGGCGAATACCTGAAACCGCGCAGTGTGGTGCTGGGTGGCGATGTGCGCCTGAGCAGCGAAGCGTTAAAGCGCGCGCTGGGTGAAGGGCTGCGGGATGCCGGCGTTGATGTTCTGGATATGGGGCTTGTCGGCACTGAAGAGGTTTATTTCGCCACCTGGCATCTGGGCGTTGACGGCGGTATTGAAGTCACCGCCAGCCATAATCCCATGGACTACAACGGCATGAAGCTGGTGCGCGCCGGCGCGCGCCCCGTGAGCGGTGATACCGGCCTGCGTGAGATCCAGCGGCTGGCGGAAAATAACGATTTCCCGCCGGTTGCCCCGCTGCGGCGGGGCGCGTGGCGAACGATCAATGCGCGCGACGCTTATCTCGATCACCTGTTCACCTATGTGGATAGCGCCAATTTCACGCCGCGAAAGCTGGTAATTAACGCCGGTAACGGCGCGGCCGGGCCGGTTATCGATGCCATAGCGGCGCGCATCGCGGCGCTAAAACTCCCGTTGACCTTGATTAAGGTGCATAACGCGCCGGACGGCCATTTCCCACACGGTATTCCTAACCCGCTGCTTCCGGAATGCCGTGAAGATACCCGCAGGGCGGTGATTGAGCACGGCGCGGATATGGGCATTGCCTTTGACGGGGATTTTGACCGCTGCTTTTTATTCGACGAGCGCGGGGAGTTTGTCGAGGGGTATTACATTGTCGGGCTGCTGGCTGAGGCGTTTCTCGAAAAACAGCCCGGCGCGCGCATCATTCACGACCCGCGCTTGTCCTGGAATACGGTGGACGTCGTGACGCGGGCGGGGGGGACGCCGGTGATGTCAAAAACCGGGCATGCGTTTATTAAAGAGCGCATGCGCGAAGAGGACGCGGTGTACGGCGGAGAAATGAGCGCCCACCACTATTTTCGCGACTTCGCCTACTGCGATAGCGGCATGATCCCGTGGCTGTTGGTAACGGAGCTGCTGTGTCGTAAAGGTCAGTCGCTCAGCGCCGCGGTGTGGGAGCGTATCCACGCGTTCCCGGCCAGCGGCGAGATTAACCGCACCCTGCCCGAACCGGATGCCGCTATCGCACGGGTGCGCGCCCGCTATGCCGGGGTGGCGAATCAGGTGGATGAAACCGACGGTCTGAGCATGGCGTTTGGCGACTGGCGTTTTAATTTGCGCTGTTCCAACACTGAACCGGTGGTGCGCCTGAACGTGGAGTCGCGCGGCAATCGCACTCTGATGGAAGTACGAACCCGTGAGTTAATGGCGCTGCTGGACGCGCCGCGCTGAATGCAGGGGCTGCGCCTGAGTAACGGGCGCCGCAGCGCAGCGAAGAAATCAGGGAAAGGAGAGACAGGGCTACGCCGTTTACATCATGCCCGAGGCGTATAAAGGTAAAACGATGACGAATTTAAAAAAGCGCGAGCTGCCAAAAACGAATGCATCGTTGATTTCAATGGTGCAGCGTTTTTCTGACATTACCATTATGTTTGTCGGGCTGTGGCTGATATGCAGGGCCGCCGCGCTGCCTTTCTTTTATATGCATTTATTAATGGCGCTGGTGACGCTGGTGGTGTTCCAGATGATTGGCGGGATCACCGATTTTTACCGCTCCTGGCGCGGGGTGAAAATGGCGACCGAACTGCTGCTGTTGCTGCAAAACTGGACGCTGAGCCTGGTGTTTAGCGCGGGGCTGCTGGCGTTCACGCCGAATTTCATTATGTCTTTTCGCGTCTGGCTGGCGTGGTATGGGTTTTCAAGTTTGGGCTTGATTCTGTGCCGGGCAGGTATTCGGCTTGGGGCAAGCTGGCTGCGCGATCGCGGCTACAATACGCGGCGTGTGGCTATCGCCGGCGCGCAGCCCGTGGGCGTGGCGCTGGCGGACAGTTTTCGCCAGGCGCCGTGGCTGGGGCTGGAAGTGGCCGGCATTTATCACGAGCCGCAGCAAGAGGGCGTGCCCGCCCAGTGGGCCGGTAACCTGACGCAATTAGTGGCGGACGCGCGCGCTGGCAGAGTGCATAACGTATATATCGCGATGGCGATGCGCGATGAAACGCACATTAAAAAGCTGGTGCGCGACCTGTCGGATACCACCTGTTCTGTGATGCTTATTCCCGATGTCTTTACCTTCAATATTCTGCATTCGCGTACCGTGGAGGTGAACGGGGTGCCGGTGGTGCCGCTATTTGATACGCCGCTTAGTGGGATAAACCGCCTGCTAAAGCGTATTGAAGATGTGGTGCTGGCGTCGCTTATTCTGCTGCTGATCTCCCCGGTGCTGTGCGCTATTGCGCTGGCGGTGAAGTTAAGCTCCCCCGGGCCGATTATTTTCCGCCAGACCCGCTACGGAATGGACGGCAAACCTATCACGGTATGGAAGTTTCGCTCGATGCGGGTGATGGAAAATGACGCCGTGGTGACGCAGGCTACGCAAAACGATCCGCGCGTGACCCGCACGGGTAATTTCTTACGCCGCACCTCGCTGGATGAACTGCCTCAGTTTATTAATGTGCTGATGGGCGGCATGTCGATTGTCGGGCCGCGCCCGCACGCCGTGGCGCACAACGAACAGTATCGCGCGTTGATTGAGGGATACATGCTGCGCCATAAGGTGAAGCCTGGGATCACCGGCTGGGCGCAGATCAACGGCTGGCGCGGTGAGACGGATACCCTGGATAAGATGGCGAAGCGGGTTGAATTTGATTTGGAATACATTCGTGAATGGAGTCTGTGGTTTGATATCAGGATAGTGTTCCTGACCATTTTTAAAGGTTTCGTCAGTAAAGCCGCCTATTAAGGGTCATCCTATGAGTTTAAGAGAAAAAACCCTGAGCGGCGCAAAATGGTCCGCTATTTCGACGCTGACTATCATTGGACTGGGGCTGGCGCAGATGACGATACTGGCGCGCCTTATCGACGGCCACCAGTTTGGCCTGCTGACGGTGTCGCTGGTGATTATCGCGCTGGCGGATACGCTGTCAGATTTTGGCATCGCTAATTCGATTATCCAGCGTCAGTCTATTTCACCGCAGACGCTGACCACGCTCTACTGGCTGAATGTTGGGCTGGGCGTAGCGGTGTGTCTGGCGCTGGTGGCGCTGAGCGGCCCTATCGCCGGGCTGTTGCATAATCCGCAGCTGGTGCCGTTAATCAAACTGCTGGCGCTGGCGTTTATTATTATTCCGCACGGGCAGCAGTATCGCGCGCTGTTGCAAAAGGAGCTGGCATTTAGCCACATCGGCATGGTTGAAACGATGGCGGCGCTGGCGGGATTTTTGGTTACCGTTATTGGGGCATATATATGGCCTCTCGCGCTGACCGCAATTGTAGGTTACCTGGTCAATAGCGCGGTACGCACGCTGCTGTTTGGCTATTTGGGGCGGAAAATTTATCGTCCGGGGCTGCACTTTTCTCTGGCGCCGGTTGCTCCTGATCTGCGCTTCGGGGCGTGGCTGACCGCCGATAACATTCTCAATTACATTAATACCAATCTTTCGACGCTGACGCTGGCGCGGATCCTCGGCGCCACCGCGGCCGGGGGGTATCAACTGGCGTGGAATGTGGCGGTGGTGCCGCCGATGAAGCTGAACCCGATCGTGACCCGCGTGCTGTTCCCCGCCTTTGCCAAAATTCAGGATGATACCGCTCGGCTGCGGGTCAATTTTTATAAGCTGCTGTCGGCCGTAGGGTTGATGAATTTTCCGGTGCTGCTGGGGCTGATGGTGGTCGCCAACCACGCGGTTCCGCTGGTGTTCGGCGCAAAATGGAATTTTATTATCCCGATTTTGCAATTGCTGTGCGTGGTGGGGCTACTGCGCGCGGTGGGTAACCCTATTGGCTCGCTATTGATGGCTAAGGCACGCGTCGATATCAGCTTTAAATTCAATGTGTTTAAGGTTTTTCTGTTTATCCCGGCCATTGTTTTCGGCGGCTGGTACGGCGGCGCGTTGGGCGTCACCGTGGGTTTTCTCGCGGTGCAACTGCTCAATACGGTATTGAGCTATTTCATCATGATTAAACCGGTGCTGGGCAGCAGCTATCGCGATTACATCTTAAGCCTGTGGCTGCCGTTTTATCTTTCGATCCCCACTCTTGTTATTAGCTATGGGCTGGGCCTGGCGCTCGGCGATAGCCTGCCGCTGGGCGCGCTGCTGGCGCTGCAGGTGGCGGGCGGCGCGCTGGCGTTCGCGCTTTCGCTGGCGCTCTCGCGCAATGCACTGGTGGTGGAAATTAAACGTCAATTTTGCCGCAGCGAGCGTCTGAAAACGCTGCTGCGCGCCGGATGACGCCGGTGCGCTAAGCGAATTTTGCAGCGCCGGCGAGCGGGACTCCGATTATAGAGGTGTTAATGAAGATACTGATTTTAGGCAATCATACCTGCGGCAACCGGGGCGATAGCGCTATTTTGCGCGGCCTTATTGATGCGATTAGCCTCCAGCGTCCGGATATTAGGCTCGATGTGATGAGCCGGTACCCGGTAAGTTCGGCGTGGCTACTGGGGCGCAGCGTGCTGGCCGATCCTCTGTATTTGCAAATGCGGCGCCACAATGGCGCTCAGGGCGCGCTGGGGCGCGTGAAAAAGGTGCTGCGCCGGCGCTATCAGCATCGCGTTTTGCTGTCGCACGCGTGCGGTGAGGGCACATTGCGTCAGGTTTCGTTGCCGAAAGGATTCACTGAATTTGCGGCCGCGCTGGGGGAGTATGACGCCGTTATTCAGGTCGGCGGCTCTTTCTTTGTGGATTTATACGGCGCGCCGCAGTTTGAGCACGCGCTGTGCAGCTTTATGGCCGGTAAGCCCGTTTATATGGTGGGACACAGCGTCGGACCGTTTCAGAATGCGCAGTTTAATCAACTGGCGAATGCGGTTTTTCGCCGCAGCCGCGCGCTTATCCTGCGTGAGTCAGTGAGCCTGGAGATGATGCGTGACGCCCAAATTGATGTTAGCCGGGTGGAACACGGTGTGGATACCGCCTGGTTAGTGGCTCTGCGAGAGGGGGAGTTTATCGCCAGTTATGCAGTGAATTACTGGCTAACCATTGCCGCACGCGAGAAAACCGTGGCGGTGACCCTGCGCGAACTGGCGCCCTTTGACAAACGGTTAGGCACCACTCAGCGCACCTATGAACAGGCCTTCGCCGCACTTATTAATCGCCTGATTGACGAAGGTTATCAGGTGCTGGCGCTGTCCACCTGTACCGGAATCGACAGCTATAACAAGGATGACCGTATGGTGGCGCTCAGTTTGTTGAAATACATCGACAGGCCGGAGCGTTTTCACGTGGTGATGGATGAGCTTAACGACCTGGAGATGGGGAAAATCTTCGCCGCCTGCGCGTTAACGATAGGCACGCGGCTGCACTCTGCGATTATTTCCATGAACTTCGGTACGCCGGCGCTGGCGCTCAATTATGAACATAAATCCGCCGGTATTATGCGCCAGCTCGGAATGCCGGAAATGGCGGTAGATATTCGCCAGCTACTGGATGGCACGCTGCAGGATACCGCCATGCGGGCGCTGGAAGATTTGCCCGCGCTGCGCGACAGGGTTTTCCGGGCGGTACAGCGGGAGCGGGAGCAGGGAAGGCGCATGGTGGCCTCGGTGCTGGAACGTATACAGGAGGCGGTATGAAGGTCGGTTTTTTCCTGCTGAAGTTCCCGGTCGCGTCGGAAACGTTTGTGCTGAACCAAATCGTTGCGTTTATCGAGATGGGTTATGAGGTGGAGATAGTCGCGCTGCAAAAGGGCGATCTTACTCATACTCACGCGGTCTATCAGCGGTATCGGCTGGGGGAAAAAACCATCTGGCTCATGGATGAGGCGCAGGGGAAAGTGGCAAAGATGCTGGGGCGCGTGCGGGATACGCTGCGCGGCGCGCGGCGCGGTCGTACCTGGCGTGCGCTGAACGTGGTGCGCTACGGCGATGAGGCGCGCAATTTAATTTTATCGGCTATTTGCGGGCGCCATGCGCGCACGCTGCGGGCGCCCGTATTTATCGCCCATTTTGGGCCGGCCGGCGTTAGCGCCACTAAACTGCGCGAACTGGGGGTGCTGGAGGGTAAAATCGCCACCGTGTTTCACGGTATCGATATTTCGCATCGGGATATTCTTCAGCACTACAAGCCGGAGTATCGCGCACTATTTCAGCGCGGGGATGTGATGTTGCCGATCAGTAATCTGTGGGCTGAAAAGCTGCGAGAAATGGGCTGCCCGCCGCAAAAAATTGCGGTGTCGCGGATGGGGGTAGATTTGGCGAAGTTCAGCCTGCGCTCCGTAAAGGCACCGGGTGAGCGGTTGACCATGGTTTCGGTGGCCAGACTCACCGAGAAAAAAGGCCTGCATGTTGCTATTGAGGCGTGCCAGTTGCTGAAGGCACGCGGCGTAAAATTTCGATATTACATCTTAGGCATTGGCCCCTGGGAGCGCCGCCTGCGCACTCAGATTGAACAGCTTGAACTGGACGACGATGTCGTGATGTGTGGCTTTAAGCCGAATCACGAAGTGAAGGCGATGCTGGATGATGCTGACCTATTTTTGCTGCCGTCTATCACCGGTGAGGATGGGGATATGGAAGGCATCCCCGTCGCGCTGATGGAGGCGATGGCGGTGGGCATTCCCGTCATTTCGACGCTGCACAGCGGTATCCCCGAGCTGATTGACGCCGGGCAGAGCGGCTGGCTGGTTCCGGAGCGCGATGTTCACGCGCTTGCCGACCGGCTGCAGGCGTTTAGCCAGCTTGAGGCCGCTACGCTGGAGCCTATGCGCGTGCGTGCGCGTGCGAAAGTTGAAACCGATTTCAACCAGCAGAAGATTTATCAACGGTTGGCTGGGTTATTACAGGCGCTGTAGTGGGGCAACAAGGCCGGGGTACGGGAGGCTATTAATGGGCACCGACTGACCATCTAAACTGACGAGGTTATGCCTGATATGAAAAAAGCCTTATTGGTGAAGGCGTTGACTCGCCGGGCGCTGCTGCGGCGCGCAGCGGGGGTTGCCGCACTGGCGCTGATTTATGCACCAGGCGCTAACGCGTTGAGGCAAAAGACGCCGGTGGACGTAGGGGATTTTTACCGCGGCGACTGGCCTGCGGCATTCAGACGCGCTTTTAACGCGGCCGACCATGTGGTGGTGCCGAAAAACCGGGTGTGTGACGATTTCAACGCGGGGATTGTTATTCCCAAAGGTAAAACACTGACCATCCGCGGCGGCATTAGCGGTAACGGGCGCGGCCGCTTTGTGCTGCAGGACGGTTGTCAGGTGGCGGGCGAAGACGGCGGGCGGATTAATAATGTGACGCTGGACGTACGCGGTTCAGACTGTGCGATCCGCGGCCTGGATATGAGTGGTAAAGCGCCCGTTACTCAGATTTATATTGGCGGCAAAGAAAAGCGCAATATGCGCAATTTGATTGTCGAGAAGCTTCGGGTGCACGATGCGAATTACGCCATCCTGCGGCAGGGGTTTCATAATCAGCTTGACGGTGCGCGCATTACGCACTGCCATTTTCAGCGCCTGCAGGGCGATGCGATTGAGTGGAATGTGGCAATCAATGACAAAAATATCCTGATTTCCGACCACCTGATTGAGGATATTAATTGCACTAACGGGAAAGCCAATTGGGGGATTGGGATAGGCTTAGCCGGCAGCACCTATGACAATCAGTATCCTGACGCGCAGACGGTAAAAAATTTTATTGTGGCGAATATTACCGGGCGCAACTGCCGCCAGTTGGTGCACGTCGAAAATGGCAAACACTTTATTATCCGCAATATTCGCGCGCAGAATATTACGCCCATGTTCAGCAAAAATGCCGGGATTGATAACGCCACTATCGCTATTTACGGCTGTGATAATTTCACTATCGATAATGTGCAAATGAGCAAAAGTGCGGGGATGCTGATTGGATACGGCACCGCGCGCGGGCGCTATTTGTCGATACCGCAAAACTTTCGAATTAATAATGTGACGCTGGATAACCGCAAGTTACCTTATCGCGTGCGTGGGATCCAGATTGCCTCCGGTAATCAAACGTCGTTTGTGGCACTGACGCGCTTTACCCTGGAGCACGCCAACCTTGAGATTCATAATAAACCGCAGCATCTGTTTCTAAGGCATATTCACGTGAGGCAGCTCGCCAAACGCGGCCCGGCGCTTAAGCTCAATTTTGATTTACGTAAGGATGTGCGCGGTCATTTTATGGCCCGAGAAGATACGCTGTTATCGTTAGTGGATGTGACAGCCATCAATGAAAAGGGCCAAAAATCAGTGGATATTGACGCTATTGGGCAGAGGTATGTGAAGGTGCAAGGGGGGAACGTGGTGTCTCTCTAACCTTGAAGTTATTAAATTTCTAGTTACGATCGGTAGTTTGAGCGAATGTCAGACGATAATAACAATGGTTATCGTATGACAAAAGTTTATAATTATTGTACTGAAGCTAGGTTTACGTTAAAACAAGGAAGTAACTAGTTAAGAGCTCAGTTCCTTGATTTTAAAGTAATAATTTACAAATCAAACATATATGATGGCGATGCGATGAACGATAAGGTAATTTTTATAGGGGCGTCTGGTTTTGTTGGGACGCGCCTGATTGAGAGCGCAAAATCAGAGTTTGAAATTAAAAATTTTGATAAACAGCAAAGCCATTTTTATCCAGAAATTACTCAGATTGGTGATGTTCGCAATCAAGGCGAGTTAGATGAAGCTTTAAGAGGGCAAACCACCGTAGTTTTGCTGGCGGCAGAGCATCGTGATGACGTAAGCCCTGTTTCGCTTTACTACGATGTGAATGTCCAGGGCACGCGTAACGTTATTGAGGCTATGAATAAAAATGGCGTAAAGAATATCATTTTTACTAGCTCAGTAGCGGTTTATGGCTTAAACAAAGAAAATCCTGATGAAAACCATCCCGTAGATCCTTTTAATCACTATGGGAAAAGTAAATGGCAGGCAGAAGACGTTCTCAGAGAATGGTATCAGCAGCAGCCAGAACAACGTTCTTTAACGATTATTAGACCAACAGTTATATTTGGTGAGCGTAATAGAGGAAACGTTTATAACTTATTAAAGCAGATCTCCGGCGGTAAATTTGCGATGGTAGGCGCTGGTACAAATTATAAATCTATGGCTTATGTCGGAAATATTGTTGCGTTTATTAAATATTTATTATCACATAGCCATGCTGGATATGAAGTTTATAATTATATTGATAAACCTGATTTAAGCATGAACGAATTAGTTGCCCAGGTTGAAATAAGTTTAAATAAGAAAATCCCATCTGTGCATCTTCCCTATGCATTAGGAATGGTAGGGGGATTCTGCTTTGATGTTCTTAGCCGTATCACTGGGAAAAAGTACGCTATAAGCTCTGTACGTGTCAGGAAATTTTGTGCGACCACTCAGTTTGATGCCACGAAGGCACATAACAGCGGATTTAGTGCACCATTTACATTATCTGAAGGATTAGACCGTACTCTGCAATATGAGTTTGTGCAAACTCAGAAAGATAATATTACTTTTGTTAGCGAGTAATATTGTTAATTCAGTTGCCTAAAATAGCGTTGTTCAATTGAGTCAACGCTATTTCCCTTAATACATAGAATAAATCTGAAAGTCACCAGGTATTATGGCCTGAACCCCTTTATGTTGCTTAAGTAAGCAATATGGGAATCATATTTGGCAGGTTATACTGGCATTGGCATGGCTAAAGGTTATAATTCACTGATTAATCTGAGCGTGGGGTGGACATGAGTAATTTAAAAGCAGTTATCCCGGTTGCTGGTTTGGGGATGCATATGCTGCCCGCGACCAAGGCAATACCAAAAGAGATGTTGCCTATCGTCGATAAGCCGATGATCCAGTACATCGTTGATGAGATAGTTGCGGCGGGCATTAAAGAAATTGTGCTGGTTACTCATTCCTCAAAGAACGTCGTTGAAAACCATTTTGATACCTCCTACGAGCTGGAGTCACTGCTGGAGCAGCGGGTTAAGCGCCAGCTGTTAGCGGAAGTGCAGAATATCTGCCCGCCAGGCGTGACTATTATGAATGTTCGTCAGGCTCAGCCGCTGGGGTTAGGACACTCAATTTTGTGCGCGCGCCCGATCATTGGTGATAATCCCTTCGTCGTAGTTTTGCCGGATATTATTCTGGATGATGCCAGTGCCGATCCTCTTCGATATAATTTGGCTGCCATGATTGCCCGCTTCAACGAGTACGGACGCAGCCAGGTTTTAGCCAGACGGATGCCCGGCGAGCTTTCTGAATACTCTGTTATTACTACCGATGAACCCCTTAAAAATGAAGGGCAAATTGCTCGCGTAGTGGATTTCATCGAAAAGCCTGATGAACCACAAAGATTGAATTCCGATCTCATGGCCGTTGGGCGCTATGTCCTCTCCGCCGATATCTGGCAGGAACTGGAGCACACTGAGCCTGGTGCCTGGGGGCGTGTGCAGCTAACGGATGCCATCGCCGCGCTGAATCAAAAACAGCCGGTTGAGGCGATGCTGATGACCGGAGTTAGCTACGACTGCGGTAAAAAAATGGGCTATATGCAGGCTTTTGTGAACTACGGATTGCGTAATCTTAAAGAAGGACAGAAGTTCCGTGAAGGGATTCAGAAGCTGTTGGCTTAGACAACATATAGAGAGCCATCGATAGTGTTTATACGGCAGCAGGTTTGCTCCTGACTGCCGTTTTCTTCGTTTTAAATATTGAATTTTTTACAGTTAAAATCGCTTTAAGTAGTTTTATTGTACTTGGTAAGGTTTATGTAATCAGTTGACTGGTAGCTGTAGAGCCAGGGGCGGTAGCGTACCAGTAATATTTTGAGTAATTAAGAATGGTTGAGAATGGTGCTGAAATGAAAAAGAAACTAATCATTATTGGTGCTGGAGGATTTGCAAAAGCCGTAGTGGATAGCTTGGATCATGATGAATATATCATCGTTGGTTTTCTTGACAAAATTAAATCAGAAAGCCATTTAGGCTATCCTATTTTGGGCGCATCTTTAGATGAACTAGAATTTATTGAAGACTATAAGTTCTTTATCGCTATTGGAAATCCCGATCATCGAGATGAATGGTTTACGAAAATAAAAGAGAAGGAATTAGAAACTATAAATGTCATAGATAAAACAGCAATTCTTTCGGCCAGAGCAAATTTGGGAACATGCATATATATCGGTAAAATGGCGATTGTAAATTGTGATTCTTATTTAGAAGATGGCGTTGTTGTGAATACCCGTGCACTAATTGAACATGGAAACCACATATCATATTGTTCAAATATCTCAACAAATGTTGTCTTAAATGGAGATGTACAAGTAGGTGAAAAGACATTTGTTGGTAGCTGTACCGTGGTAAATGGACAGATAAAGATAGGTAGTTCTAGCATTATAGGTTCAGGCTCAGTTGTCATCAGAAATATTCCCAATAATGTAGTGGTAGCTGGTTCTCCAACAAGACTATTAAAGGAAAGAAAAAATAATGAATAATGTTTATATTGTGGCAGAAATAGGATGTAATCATAATGGGGATTTCTTATTAGCTAAACAAATGGTAGATGAAGCTAAGATTGCAGGAGTAAATGCAGTAAAGTTTCAGACTTTTAAGGCTGATAAACTCATATCCAGGTACGCTCCTAAAGCAGAGTATCAAATAAAAGTTACCGGGAATGTTGAGTCTCAGCTTGAAATGACTCGAAAGCTTGAACTCCCATACGAGGAGTTTATTAAATTGGAAGAATATGCTAAAGAGCTTGGTTTAGATGTATTTTCAACACCTTTTGACTCTGAATCAATAGATTTCCTGGCAACCAGAAATCAAAAAATATGGAAAATCCCATCAGGAGAATTACTTAATCTTCCCTATATTGAAAAAATAGCTCGTTTACCTATAGAAAATAAGAAGATTGTTTTATCAACAGGCATGGCCACTATTGAAGAAATAAATCTTGCGCTCAAAGTTTTGCATGAGAATGGAGTTAAACCACAAGATATTACTATACTTCATTGTAATACAGAATATCCCACTCCTTATGAAGATGTAAATTTAAATACAATTTCTGGTTTTAAAGAAATTTATAGTGATTATAATATCGGTTTTTCTGATCACTCTCCTGGATATTATGCAGGAATCGCTTCTGTAGTTTATGGTATTACTTTTATAGAGAAACATTTCACATTAGATAAAAATTTTGAAGGGCCAGATCACAAAGCATCTGTTACACCACATGAATTAAAAATATTGTGTGAAGGTATCCGTGCTGTAGAAAAATCACTTGGAAGTTATAATAAGATTGTTACCAATTCCGAGCGGAAGAATAAAATAGTTGCACGAAAATCGATAGTTGCAAAGTGTGGAATTAAAAAAGGAGATATTTATAGTATTGAAAATATTACAACCAAGCGCCCGGGAAACGGCATTAGCCCTATGTTTTGGTATGATTTATTGGGTAAGGTAGCAGAGAACGATTTTGAAGAAGATGAGCTTATTTCTCATTCAGGGTTTCGAGAACAAGAGGTGTAGTTATGCCATTTAGGCGAATCGCTATCATACCTGCACGTTCAGGATCTAAAGGGTTACCAAATAAAAATATTTTAATGCTTGTTGATAAACCTATGATTGCCTATACCATTGAGGCAGCTATAGATTCGGGGCTATTTGATAGAGTTATAGTTTCTACAGATTCTATAGAGTATAAGTATATTGCTGAAAGATACGGAGCAGAAGTTCATATACGTAATAAAGAATTAGCATCAGATGCTGCTACTTCATTTATGGTTGTGAAGGACATTTTAGAAAAATATCATGATTATGATTATTTTTTTCTTTTACAACCGACTTCCCCTTTCCGTAATTCAGAACACATTATTCAAGCAGCAGAACTATTTGAAAGTTCAAATTATGCTCGCTTTTTGGTTTCCGTAACTGAAAGCGATAAAAGCGCTGATTTAATTAAACCGATAGAAAGCTCTCTGAGTTTAGGTCATTTTGATAAAGATTTTAGCAACTATCGGAGACAAAATTGCAAGCAATATATGCCTAATGGGGCTATATTTTGTGGCTACCTTGCAGACTATCTTGATAAAAAACATTTTTTTGGTAGTAATAGTATTGCTTATATCATGACTTATGAGGACTCTATTGATATAGATAATATATTTGATTTTAATGTTGCAATCATGATCCAAAATAAAAAAAATAAATCTATAAACTTAAGAAACATGATTATGCGACGTATTGAGGAGAAGAGAGAATATTTTAAATCGGTATCCCCTATTACTTTCATGGGACATTCAATTTTTGATTATTGGAGTATTAAAGTATTAGGTGGTAAACGGATTAATAATTTAGGTATTTCAGGAATAAATAGCCAACAATATTATGAACTGATCTTAAATAAAGGACTTATAAGTTCAGTAGGAGAAGATGTCTTTCTGATGATTGGATCTAATGATATTGTTGTTGAGGGGTGGAATGTTGACTATACAATTTATTGGATAAATAAAATCATCGATAAAATTCATCAAATTAATACTCAGGCAAAAATATATATCTTTTCTATTCCACCGGTTTTGGGGCGTGTAGATAGAGATAATCGCATGATAGAACATTTAAATGAAAGATTAAGTCAATACATTAACGAGTCTAAAAAGGCGATTTTGATTACATTTGACTCTTCTTATTATGATCCATTTGGCAATCTATCTTACCAATATACTAATGATGGGCTTCATTTTAATGAAGCTGCTTATGATCAGCTTGAGAAAAATATTTTGAGTGTATTCAAGTGAAAAAGAAATTATTATATGTAACGGGCTCGCGGGCAGAATACGGCATCTTGAAAAGATTATTGCTAAAACTAAAATCTGATGATTCTATTGAGCTATCTATAATAGCAACTGGGATGCATTGTGATAAGAGATATGGACTGACATATAAGGTCATTGAGGAAGATGGATTCATCGTTGATGAATTATTTGATATTGATATTAACAATAAAAATAACTCTGAAATATTAACATCAATGGCTAATTGCCAGAAATTATTTGGAGCTTATTTTGAAAAGAATAAATTTGATGCGCTAATGATCCTTGGTGATCGGTATGAGATATTCTCAGTAGCCGTTGCTGCAGCAATGCATAATATACCAATCATCCATTTCCATGGTGGAGAAAAAACTTTAGGTAATTATGATGAGTTTATACGGCATGCGATAACAAAAATGTCTCGCCTGCATTTAGCCTCTACTGAGGAATATAAAAATAGGATTGTCCAAATGGGTGAGGATCCTCATAATGTATTCAATATTGGAGCTTTAGGCGCAGAAAATGCATTATTAATGAAACTTCCTTCTAAACAGGAGCTTGAAGACAAGTTTGGATTATTATCACAACCATATTTTATGGTGGTATTTCACCCCGAAACTTTAACTCAAACATCTGTTCTGTCCCAACTGGATGAGCTATTGCAAGCATTGGGGAATTTTAATCATGAATACGATTTTATATTTATAGGTTCAAATTCTGATACAGGCGCGGATGAAATAACTAGAAATATTATTGATTTTTGTAAGGTGAATAATTCCAGGTTTTTTAAATCTATACGGCCAGAAGAATATCTTGCATTAAATAAATATTCTTGCGGGTTAATAGGTAATTCTTCTTCAGGATTAATTGAAATTCCATCGTTCTCTATCCCAACTATAAACATAGGTGATCGTCAGAAAGGGCGGGTTCGTGGGGATACGGTCATCGACTGTGGTTGTAAAGTAGAAGAAATTGAAAATGCGATACTTTTAAGTCAGCAGCTAAAAAATTCAGATAGCATAAAGAACATCGTCAACCCTTATTATAAAGATAATGTTCTTGAAAGCGCAATGAAAGCCATCAAGAATTTTCTTGATTCCAATGTTGAGCCTTATAAAGATTTTTATGATCTTAAAATATGAAGTATTGCCGGTTGAATTCCATGTCTTTACTTAAAAATTCGAGTATTTATCTTTTTTCTAATATTTTAAATGCTTTAGTTCCTTTCTTATTATTACCAATTCTGACACATAAATTATCTCCCGAAGGTTATGGAGAGATCGCAATGTTTCAGACATTAGTCAGTGGATTGGCTGCTTTAACAGGCCTTAATACAATTGGCGCCGCTAATCGTTGTTATTACGATGATTTAACGAGCGATGAATTAAAAAAATATAACGGGGCATGTTTTCATGTCTTGGCTATAAGTTCATTTTTATTAATTCTTTTGGGAGGAATATTCTCTGCTTCTTTGAGTAAATGGTTAAGCATTCCTGTATCTTGGATCTTTTTTGCAATAATTGTATCCGCTGGTAATTTTATTATTCAATTTAGACTTGGACAGTGGCAAATACGAGGGCGGGCGTGGCGCTTTGGAATGTTTCAGGTCTCACAAAGTTTATTACTGTTTCTCCTTACGATTGCTTTTCTATTATACTTTGGGTTCGGCGCTGCTAGTCGAATAAATGCTATGATTTTGGCGGCAGCTCTATTTTCTATTTTTTCATTCATAACTCTCTATAAAGAAAATTTATTAGCTCTAATGAGTTTTCGTATAGAGTTCATTAAGGATACTTTAAAATTTGGAGTTCCTTTAGTTCCACATATTATTGGTATTTTCTTCTTAAGTGCAATAGATAGGATATTAATTAATAATAAACTTGGTGTAGGTGAAGCTGGAATATATATGTTGGGTGTCCAGTTAAGTCTAGGTATGGTTGTTATTTTTGATGCAATAAATAAAGCTCTTATTCCTTGGCTTTTCAGGATATTATCAGCAAATGATATAGAGAAAATTAGCCAATTGGTTCGCTTTACTTATTTTTATTTTATAATTTTGGCGTTCTTGGGAGGACTATCATTTTGGATTGGACCATATATTGTTAGATGGCTGGCAGGCTCTGAATATCAACAGGCTACTTCCGTTATTGGCTGGCTATGTCTAGGTCAGGCTTTTAATGGAATGTATCTAATGGTGACGAACTATCTTTTTTATGCTAAACGAACTGGAAGGTTATCGATTGTAACGATTTCTTGTGGAGTCTTAAATATATTGTTGTTGATTTCTTTTATGAAATACAATGGCATTATCGGCGTTGCTATGGCTTTTGCATTATCAATGTTTATAAGATTTATCTCCACATGGATTTTGGTTTTGAAACTCAATATAATATCATGGCGTTTCTTAATTAAGAAAAAAATGTAAGTGTCAATATATTAATTGAAGTAGTAAAAGCTAATTCCTTCACCTTCACCGTCATCTTTAACTAGCTACTTTAATTATATTATCAGTAATAACAGACGTATGTTTTTTAATGAAAGCTTCATTCATTTAAAAAATAGGTAAAAGAAAATTCCCACTGTGCAGCCTTTGGATTTTCTATGTAAACTGGAATGATACGCTGTGCAAAAATTTACCATTCAGTGCTATAAGCTAGAATTTTCATGATATAACTGTACTGAGTAGAAGCATGTATGCTATTAGCGCGATACTCAGTGTCATAAATCGATGTCAGCAGTTGTAACTGCACAGGTTGGTCGAGCATAAAGATTTTAAAATAATTTTAAATGTAGGCAGTCAGCGACATGATAGGAATGAGAAGCATATGCATCGTATTTACGAACTGCTAAGATTTAATTTTCTTTATAAAGAGCGGCTATGTTTATTGGTGTGTAACTCAGCACTATTGGCAATGTCCAAGGCTATGAACTAGAGCGATTCATTGAGTTATTTGGACTGTGACAGGTGTTTGCGTACCTTCAATTACGTGAAGAATTTTAATCGTAACGTGCTGAGAATAGGAGTTAACCTTAATATTTTAGCATAACGATTGTTAATGATAATGGACAGGATAAGGTAAATTGGGAACTCCACTCTCAAGCTAAGGATTGTTAATGAGAAATACTAGTGCCGCTAATGTTAAGGTAATTAGTTGAAAGCCTTGGTGCTATATTGGCATTAATAAAACCAGTAGAGCTAATGCGAAATGTGTTGGTCGAACTCTTTAATAGCAAATATCGGACGACAATTCAGGATTTTTATTTGTACTGAGAACAGAATGAAGTAAGAGGAATCTTGTAGCGCTGGTTGAGTGAATGCAATAGTCTCATGAGTTCCTAAATAATCTAACGCCGAGAGAGTAGTGGCTGGTGTTTGAAAAATCGATAGTCTCAAAAGTGCCTGAAACGGATTTAAGTGTGCATGTATTTATATATGAACACAATTTCATAAGACCGTTTATTCTTTTCTCTCTAAATTGATAACTATGTAAAATCATCAGCGATTTAATTAGAAACTATTTGTTCAATTTTTTTAAAAGGTACCATCCGCTGATGGAAGGGATATTTTAGTGAAGATAAATATATTTAATCTATTAAGAATTTCACTGTTGAGTTTTACCGTTATTCTTATGATATTTAATAGTCTTGGTATCAATGTGACTACTTTTGGGCTAATCATTCTTTTTTTGTATTTAGGAACAATATTTTTTTATAGACCATTAGAGTATGCAAATAATCTTATGTTTTTTATTATTATTGTTCCAATGTTAATTGGGGGGGCATTAATAGAAAATGGGACATATCTTTTTGAAATTGATACTTATAGTCATTGGAACGGAACTTTTATAAATAACCTTTTCTTTTCAATGTTTTTTATTGAATTATTACTTATAAATAAAAGTAAAGTAAAAAATAAATTGGTGTTTAGCGTCGGGAAAATTTATATAGAGGGTTTTATTGTTGTTTCTATATTTGTTCTTTATATTGCTTTTTTAAAAACAGGAATACCATTACTTAATGGGGTGCATCGTTCAGTTTATTTTAGTTCAATTGTTCCGGGATATATAAACTTACTGAAGGGGCGATTGAGTTTTGTCTGTTTGGTTTTAGGTGTTTATTACTTTACTTATAAGCATAAAAGATTCTTGATATATTTTATGCTTATTGTTCTATACCACATATTATGCTCAATAAAGGGAGGGGAGTTACTCATAGTAATTTACTGTTTTTATCTACCATCCACATTGTATTACACTGTAAGGGTACCTGAGCAAAATAAAAATAAAATCTATCGAAAAATTCAATGGGGGCTAATGTTTTTTATAGTAGCTATCTTTTCTGTTGTCTTTTTTAACTATCAAACTGTCGAAAATTATGATCGTGATACTACTGCTTTAGAAAAGATACAAAAGAGAATAGAAGCTGCTGGTCAGATTTGGTGGGTGATTAATGATGAGCACCAAGTGTCTGAGCAATTACGATGGGACAAGTTTACGGATAATTTAATAGAAGGTAATGATAAATTTGATCAAGGAATGAATCAATTGATGAATGAAGTTGTCCCAGGGAAAATCCTCAATTCTTGGCGCTCATCTGAGAACCGAGGAAGGAGCTTGGCGAATGGTTTTCCAGCAATAGGCTATTATTATTTTGGCTATTTTGGTGTGATAATGTTGTTAATTATTACTGGTACAATTATTATTATAATAAAAAATGACATTTTATCTTCATTTATAAGTGGCGATATCCTTTCTTTTCTTTTTATTGGCCCAATATTAGAACTAGTAATAAGAATGGTTGCTCAAGGTGATATCAACCTATTTTTTGAGGGGAGAACGCTGGCAATAGTCTTTGCATATATTACTTATGGGTTAATGAAGCGTGCGATGATTAGGTCAAAAACATTATGAATTACTTTTTTCTATGGAATTACAATAAACTTCCCTTCGTATATTCTATAATGAAGGAAAATGAGAAGAATATTCTGATTATTAATATTCATGATTGTCCAGAGATGGAGGCTACATTATCGGGATTGCAAGATCTTAGTCGAATACATAAAATATATTTTATAAAGAATAATTTTCAAGAGTGTTTATTTAATATTTTCTACCGAGTTTTTATTTATCCATTTAAGATAAAAAAAGAAAAAATAAATTTTTATCTGGATGGCTTTGTTGATTTCTATCCTATATATTTGGCAAATATTGGAACACCTGATCAAGTATATTTCTATGAAGAAGGTGAAAGTATCTACCAGGATAATGTTCTCTTCGTAAAGGAGAAGAATGGACTCAAAAGTAAGTTAGGTGATGTGGTTAAGAAACTTCTGTTCATAAAAAAAAATTCTATTTATGGTATTTCGATCTTTTATGTTAGAGATAAAATTCGATTATTAAACGCTATTGAAAATAAGATGAGTTCTGGTTTTAGTTTTTTAATTGAAGAAGTCGATGATGTTGAATATATAAAGAACATGCCTATTTCGGATAAAAACGTTATTGAAAAGGTTTTCTTTGTTGACCAGTGTTTTGAAGTTTTTAAATCGCAATCGAAAACCCAAAAGAAGAGAGCGATTATATTAACTCAACCTACTTATTTGTATGGCTTGCATTCCAAAGATGAAATTGCGGGTATTTTTAACTGCTATATTAGAAATCTTATAAATGAAAATTACGATGTTTTTTTAAAATTGCATCCTAGTGAAAAGGAAGATTTATATTTATTAAATAATGTTAAAAGAATTAACGGTCGTTTCCCATTTGAATTTTTGGCTATTTTTAATGTTATTTTTGACTTAGGAGTAACTTATAACTCTACTGCAATTAAATCCAGTCTAATTAGAGATAAGTTACTTATACAAGATCTTAGTTGTTAGCTAAATATAATTATATTAATGATTAATTATATTTTCGAAATACGAACATTTATAAGGAACGATTTTGATACCGAAGAAAATTCATTATTGTTGGTTTGGACGTGGCCCTATGCCAGAACTAGCCATAGATTGCATTAATTCATGGAAAAAGATACATCCTGATTTTGAGTTTGTTTTATGGAATGAGGATAGTTTTGATATCACCAGTAATCAATATGTAAAAGAAGCTTATGACCTAAAGAAATTTGCCTTTGTTACTGATTATGTAAGGTTATATGCTTTATATCATCATGGGGGAGTTTATATGGACACTGATGTGGAATTATTAAAACCCTTGGATAAATTTCTTGAACATGATGCTTTCACTGGATGTGAAGATGATTTGATGTGTGTGACAGGAACTATGGCTTCTAGACTAGGGCATCCATGGGTTGAGCAACTACTCTCACAGTATAGCAAAAGGAAATTTATTCTACCTGATGGAAGCTTTGATAAAACACCAAATACTCAGGTAATTACTGACCTTACTATTAGTGAATATGGTTGGCGTCCTGAGAATAGTTATCAAAAACTGAAAGAGGGATTACACATCTATCCCTTTGAATATTTTTGTGCGAAACAATGGCGTACCGGTAAAATTATTATTACCTCTGAAACCCATACTATTCATCATTTCTCTGCATCATGGCATTCTGGGAAGGATAAACTAAAGCATAAAATAAGTCTTATTGTTGGCCCACGCGCAACCTCTTTTATGAAAAACATCTTAAAAAAGGTTAAGTGACTTAGCATGTTCATGAATTTTATATAAAGAAATATAACTTAGGGTTGAACCATCTTAAGTTATTTAAATGAAGATATTCATAATGTGAATGTTACTATGATTTGAAGATTAGTTGCTTTAGTACAAATATATATTTGGAATGTAATGAATGAAATTTACTGTATTGCTCTCCTTATATTCTAAGGAACGAGCTGAGTATTTAATAGCATGCCTAGACAGTATCAAAAATAATACTACCCCCCCTGATCAGGTACTTATTATTTATGATGGTCCTATAGGAAAAAATCTAGAAGAAGTTGTTGATATGTATCGTGATTGTTTATCAATTGATACTGTTTCACTATCTCAAAATATTGGTTTAGGTAAAGCCCTTAATCATGGTATTGATTTCTGTAGAAATGAAATTATTTTAAGAATGGATACCGATGATGTATGTGTAAATGATCGCTTCGAAAAGCAAATAAATTTTCTGGAAAGGAATCCAGCGATAGCTTTATTGGGTGGTGCTATCGATGAGTATGATGAAAAAATGATATGCCCTAAAGGAGTTCGGTTTTCAGTTTCTGAACATGAACAGATACGGCTATACTGCAAAAAAAGAAATCCCTTTAATCATATGACTATAGCTTTTAGGAAGTCTGTCATTACAAAAGTGGGTGGGTATCATCATCATTATGCAATGGAAGATTATAATCTATGGCTGCGGGTTATTTCTGCAGGATATGAAACTCATAATATGGAGGATATACTAGTACATGTAAGAGCCGGTGGTAATATGCTTTCCCGGCGGAGAGGTATAGCATATATCAAGAGTGAAATTCAGTTGGCAAAATTAAAATATAAATTAAAAATAGATAATATTGTCGGTATTGTTTCTTGTACTCTGCTTCGCTCCTTGCCTCGATTACTTCCCGTAAGTTTATTATCCATTATCTATAAAAGATTTAGAAAATAATCGCCCTCATTTTTCTAAATTAGATATTATTAAATAATATGAAAAATATGGCTTTTTAGAGCCTAATAATCTTATAGATAATCTTTAGTATTAACTATAGCCAATAAAAATGGTTGTTAAACTGACCAGGTCGATTAATATCTTAACTTCATTAAAGCCGCGTATATGACGCGGTCACCAATCTGACAGGAGTATCTCATGTCCAAACAGCAAATCGGCGTCGTTGGTATGGCCGTCATGGGGCGCAATCTTGCGCTAAATATTGAAAGCCGTGGCTATACCGTCTCCATTTTCAACCGCTCGCGTGAAAAAACTGATGAAGTGGTTGCTGAAAATTCCGGTAAAAAGCTGGTTCCATACTACTCGGTGCAGGAGTTTGTCGAATCACTGGAGAAGCCGCGTCGCATTTTGTTGATGGTAAAGGCGGGAGAAGGAACCGATAAGACCATCGCATCCTTGAAGCCTTACCTTGAAAAAGGCGACATCCTGATTGATGGTGGCAATACCTTCTTCCAGGATACGATCCGCCGCAATCGGGAACTTTCAGAAGAAGGATTTAACTTTATCGGTACCGGCGTTTCTGGCGGGGAAGAAGGCGCGCTAAAAGGCCCCTCTATCATGCCCGGTGGGCAGCAGCATGCCTATGAGTTGGTTGCGCCTATCCTGAAACAAATTGCCGCCGTTGCTGAGGACGGGGAGCCCTGTGTGACATATATAGGCCCCGATGGCGCGGGTCATTATGTAAAAATGGTGCACAATGGTATCGAATATGGGGACATGCAGCTTATTGCTGAAGCCTATGCTTTATTAAAAGGCGGCCTGAACCTATCGAATCAGGAATTAGCTCAAACGTTTACAGAATGGAATAATGGCGAGTTAAGCAGTTATTTGATTGATATCACTAAAGATATCTTTACCAAGAAAGATGAATCAGGCAATTATCTGGTTGACGTGATCCTTGATGAGGCTGCCAATAAAGGCACCGGAAAATGGACCAGCCAGAGCGCGTTGGATCTTGGTGAGCCGCTTTCACTCATTACCGAGTCGGTATTTGCCCGCTATATTTCCTCCCTCAAAGCACAGCGTGTGGCTGCTTCAAAAGTATTATCTGGCCCGCGGCCGCAGTCGGCTGGTGATAAGGCTACCTTTATTGAGAAGGTGCGTAGGGCGCTGTATTTGGGCAAAATAGTTTCTTACGCTCAAGGTTTTTCTCAGCTTCGGGCGGCCTCCGAGGAGTATCACTGGGATCTTAATTACGGTGAAATTGCAAAGATTTTCCGTGCCGGTTGTATCATTCGCGCGCAATTTTTACAAAAGATTACCGATGCTTATGCTGAAAACAAAGCTATCGCCAATCTGCTATTAGCACCTTATTTTAAAAATATCGCAGATGAATATCAGCAGGCTTTGCGAGATGTGGTTGCTTATGCAGTACAAAATGGGATACCTGCGCCGACCTTCTCAGCCGCAATTTCCTATTATGATAGTTATCGTTCAGCCGTGCTGCCGGCGAATCTTATCCAGGCTCAGCGCGATTATTTTGGCGCTCACACTTACAAGCGCACGGATAAAGACGGTGTCTTTCACACTGAATGGCTTGAAGGTTAAAAGCCTCCCATAGCATAAGTTAACCCTTTTTAAAACCAGCTGGTGAACGGCTGGTTTTTTTGTTTTTGGCTGTTGCTCATTGTGGGTTCTGTTACCATAACATTAGGTAGCTAAACAAAAATATTGATAGGGCATTAGTGGAAATTTTATGAAAATAATGGTGACGGGCGGAGCCGGTTTCATTGGTTCGGCGGTAGTAAGAGAGCTGATTGAAAATAGCGATGCCGACGTTATGGTTATAGATAAACTTACTTACGCTGGCAACCTGGAATCATTACGGCCAGTATCTAATAATGCCCGCTTTCATTTTTCGCATACCGATATCTGTGATGATGCATCATTAACCAGTCTATTTGAGCGTTTTCAGCCGGATGTGGTTATGCATTTAGCAGCAGAAAGTCATGTTGATCGCTCAATCGATGGGCCCGATGCATTTATTAAAACTAATATTGTAGGAACCTATAGGCTGCTTGAAGCTTCTCGATCCTATTGGTGCTCTTTACCCAGGGAACGCCGTGCGACGTTTCGTTTTCATCATATTTCAACGGATGAAGTGTATGGCGATCTGGAACATGATTCAGACTTCTTTCGAGAAGATACGCCTTATGCACCTAGCAGCCCTTATTCTGCATCTAAGGCTTCCAGCGATCACCTGGTGCGAGCCTGGATGCGAACCTACGGTTTACCAACAATTGTGACAAATTGTTCAAATAACTATGGGCCTTATCATTTTCCGGAAAAATTGATTCCACTGACGATTATTAATGCGCTGGCTGGAAAAACGCTTCCCATATACGGAGACGGCAGTCAGATCCGAGATTGGCTTTATGTTGAGGATCATGCAAGGGCGCTTTGTTTAGTGGCCAGACAGGGGAAACCGGGCGAAACTTATAATATCGGCGGCCATAACGAGCGTAAAAATAGAGATGTTGTAAAAACTATTTGTGACTTATTGGATGAGTTGAATCCGTTAAGGCCAGGCGATATCAGGCATTACAGCGAATTAATTTCTTTCGTCACAGATAGACCTGGTCATGACAGACGCTATGCGATCGATGCTTCTAAGATTGCCAGCGAATTGGGTTGGGTGCCTTTAGAGACTTTTGAATCTGGTATCCGCAAGACCGTTATTTGGTATCTTAATAATCAGGGATGGTGGAAACATATCATGGATGGGTCATACACAGGGCAACGTTTGGGGTTAAAAAACTGACGATGGGCAATGTAACAATGAAAGGGATTGTGTTGGCAGGCGGATCGGGCACTCGGCTATATCCCACTACGCGCGGCGTATCGAAACAGTTATTGCCCATTTATGATAAGCCAATGATTTATTATCCCCTTTCTGTCCTAATGCTGGCAGGTATTCGGGATATTTTAATTATCACTACGCCCGATGATTTAAGCGCTTTTCAGCGATTATTAGGTGATGGCACCCAATTTGGCATTCGTATAACCTGGAAGGTGCAACCAAGGCCTGAAGGGCTAGCGCAGGCTTTTATTATCGGCGAGGAGTTTATCGGTGGCGAACCTTGTGCTCTGGTTCTGGGCGATAATATTTTCTTTGGCCACGGCTTTGGGCATAGGGTTGAAAAGGTGGCTCAAAAGGCAAAAGGCGCAACTGTTTTTGGATATCAGGTCACGGACCCTGAGCGTTTTGGTGTAATTGAGTTTAATGACGATTATCAGGCGATATCATTAGAAGAAAAGCCGTTAAATCCCAAGTCCAATTGGGCGGTAACAGGGCTTTACTTTTATGATGAGCGAATAACTGATTTTGCTCGCCAGGTTAAGCCTTCTGCGAGAGGTGAGCTTGAAATTACTTCAATTAATCAAATGTATCTGGAAGATGCCTCGCTGAGCGTTGAGCTCTTTGGGCGGGGATTTGCATGGCTTGATACCGGAACCTGGGATAGCATGACAGAGGCATCTCAGTTTGTGCATACGATTGAAAAAAGACAGGGTCTCAAAATTGCCTGTCTTGAAGAGATCGCCTGGCGTAAAGGATGGATCTCTACCGAACGATTAATGCATGAAGCAGCGCTGCTTGGGAAGACGGAATATGGCAATTATCTTACTTATCTTCTCCAAGATTATAGCAGGTAACCGCTTAATTTTTATGCCCTGAATATGCTCAGTTTGCTGATTTTTAGCTTTTTCTTAACGAGGATGCTTACCGCTCTGACCCACTCTATGTAATACTAGGGGCTTTACTTTTGGTGTGATGTATCGCCTTTTAATAATTTTATAGGGTTACTATGAGTCCAGATACTTATTCCGCAGACCATTCTCGCACCTCAGCGGAGAATGTCGATCTGCTGGATATTGTGATGCAATTGTGGCGGGCAAAAGGCACTGTGTGCATTTTTATTGTGGTGTGTATTCTGCTGGCGGTGGCCTATTTATTTGTCGTGCAAGAAAAGTGGACCTCCACGGCGGTGGTAACGATGCCGGATGCCGGGCAGGTTGCAAATTATAACAACTCGATGAGCATTATTTACGCGCAGAATCGCGCAAGCGCTCCCAGCGTGACGGATATTCAGAATCGTTTTTTCGGGCGTTTTAATTCACTGATGTCTGCGCTATCCGAAGAACTGGACAACCAACAAGAACCAGAAAAATTAACCATTGAACCCGCAGTAAAAGGGCAATCAATGCCGCTTAAAATCAGCTATGTAGGGGCGAGTGGTCCTGAGGCGCGTAAAACCCTCACTGCCTATATGGCGAAGATTAATCAGCGCGTGATTGAAGAGATGAACAAAGACCTGGTCATCAACATCAACGCCACAATGAAAGACCTGAAAAGTTCGCTCGATACGCAGATGATGGTGGCGAAAGAGCAGCGTAAGCAGCGCCTTGAGGTGTTAAATCAGGCGTTAAAAATAGCAAAGCAGAGTAATATACAGAATACGCTAGTTCAGCAGGCGGAAACACTTTCTGAAGACACGCTATTTGCGCTGGGGAGTAACGCCCTGGAAGCGACAATTGAAAATGAGTCAACGCGTCCGCTGCCGTTAAAAGATCAGTACTATAACACTTTGCAGTCCTATATGGCCGTTAAAGCGCTGGCGAAGAAACCAGATACCGTCGCCTCTTATCACTATGTCATGAAACCCAGCCTTCCTATTCGACGCGATAGTCCGAAGCGCGGGCTAACCTTGATTTTATCGGTGTTAGTGGGCGGAATGCTCGGCGCCGGGTTTGTGCTGGCGCGTAATGCGCTGCGAAACTATAAATCGGAAGCGGCGCGGTAAAAGTAGCGCTTGTAATTGTGATTCAGGCCCGAATGCCTGAGTGAAAAAAGCCACTTGCTGTGATAAGTGGCTTTTTTTTACCTGCTAAAAACCACCTCTTATGGGCGTGGTTATCGACCTGGTCTCGTTCCGCCTGTAAAAACCTGCCCATGCAAAAACCTTTTCGTTGTGCAACTGATAAAGCATTAACCCTGAGCAGGTTTCAAAGCGCTTCCCGCGTGATATGACACTGCTAATGCCACACAGCCAGGCCGCCCTGGTGCCGATTTCGAATACTGAAGAACAGTGCTGGGAAGGAGATTTACAGGGAGATCAGGATATTAAGCCAACAGTTTCATATTAAAACAGTGAGGCTAAATATTCTGCTGGATCATGTCTATTTACCGGTAAAAATCCCGCCAAAGCTGCCAGTATCGGAAGTCATGGGCCATCAGAAGGGCAGAGCAGCGATACGGCTCTTTAATAAATTCCCTACCTGAGGAAGCATAAACTGTGGGGTAATTACTTTTGGCGAAAGGGAATTGTGTGGATAGCGTAGGAGTGAACGCAAAAACGATCCGTTGATATGTAAAATATCAATATAAATATGAACATGAAGAAAACCCATTGAGCCTGAATGGAAATGAAGCGAGGGCCAACGAGTTAGAGCTTAGTACGCCCTTCTGGGGCACCAAAGCAATGCCGCCTTCTATGAAGACGGCATTTTTACTGCACTCAGGAGAGCGAGGCACTCAATCTGCTTACGGATGAAAGCTCCTGGTTAAAATCCTTTTTACTTCCGCCTGCCTGATTACTTTTTGCCCGGCAATAGAAACGGCGGTTTAACGGTGACGCTGGCGTAGATTATTAATCACTGCGCTGAGATCCAGGTCCTTATCCTGTAACAATACCAGCAGGTGATACAGTAAATCAGAGGCCTCGTTGATTAACTCATCCCGGTCGTTAACAACGGCGGCCAGCGCTGTTTCTACACCTTCTTCCCCCACTTTTTGCGCGATGCGTTTTGTACCGCTGGCATACAGCTGTGCCGTATAAGATGTCTCTGGTGAGGCATTTTTTCGCGCTGCTATCAATTGCTCCAGCTGATAGAGAAAAAGGTGCTGATGACCGTTTTCACCAAAACAGCTTGATGTGCCCAGGTGGCAGGTAGGGCCGCTGGGGCTGGCTAAAACCAGCAGCGTGTCGTTATCGCAGTCGGGGATGATGTTAACCACCTGCAAAAAATCTCCGGACGTTTCCCCTTTAGTCCACAGCCGTGCTTTAGTACGGGAATAAAAGGTGACCTTTCCGGATTCCTGCGTTTTGCTGAGCGCTGCCGCATTCATATAACCGAGCATCAGCACCTCACCGGAAAGGGCGTGCTGCACTACAGCCGGCATTAACCCATTGGTTTTCACCCAGTCCAGTCGGGATAACTGCTGTTCTGTTAACATATCCTTATCTCCATACCCTGTGTCGCGAGGTAGTTTTTCAGCTCGCCAATATTGATTATCTGTTTATGAAAAACCGATGCGGCTAAAGCGCCGTCTACGTTTGCTTCGTGGAAGGCATCATAAAAGTGTGACATTTCGCCGGCCCCGCCAGAGGCTATCAGCGGAACCCGGCAGGCGGCGCGTACTTTTTTCAGTTGCACGAGATCGTAGCCGCTGCGCACGCCGTCCTGATTCATCATATTCAGGACGATTTCACCCGCGCCGCGCTTTTGTACTTCCTGAACCCACGACAGGGTATCCCACTGCGTGACGCGCGTACGCCGTGCGTCGCCGGTATATTGATTAACCTGGTATTGTCCGGCGCTCTCATCAAACCATGAGTCAATACCGACCACGACGCACTGCACGCCAAAGCAATCTGCCAGGCGTTCAATCAGGCTCGGGTCTGCCAGCGCCGGGGAGTTAATCGAAATTTTATCCGCGCCGAAAGAGAGCACTTTTCCGGCCTCTTCCACGGTTTTAATCCCGCCGGCGACGCAAAAAGGAATATCAATAACTTCTGCGACGCGGGAAACCCAGCTTTTATCAACTACCCGGCTGTCGCTGGAAGCGGTGATATCATAGAAGACAAGTTCGTCTGCGCCTTCTTCCGCGTAGCGGCGGGCGAGGGGAACAATATCGCCAATGATTTCATGATTGCGAAACTGTACGCCTTTCACCACCACGCCGTCGCGGACGTCGAGGCAGGGGATTATCCGTTTTGCCAGCATTGGATAGCCTCCGTAACCGTAAATTTCTGTTCCAGCAACGCTCGGCCCACAATGACTCCGCGAACGCTGCTTCCGCGCAGGGCGCTAATATCCGCTAATTCGCCAATCCCGCCGGAGGACTGAAATGCAACCTGCGGGTAGCGCGCGCAAAGCTCCTGATACAGCGCAACGTTCGCCCCTGCGAGCGTGCCGTCGCGAGAAATATCGGTGCACAGCACGTGTTTTAGTCCGAGGGGAAGATAGTATTCAATCAGCGTCTCAAGGGTTGTTCCTGAGTTCTCCTGCCAGCCGTTGACGGCCACCAGCTTTCTGTTATCAGCATCAATGCGTACATCCAGCGCCAGAACCAGCGCCTCAGCGCCGAATCGCTGAAACCAGCCCGCTACGCTTTGCGGCTGCTTCACTGCGGTAGAACCCACCACTACCCGCGAGACGCCGGCATTAAGCAGCGCAGCAGCGTCTTCTTCGCTACGCACGCCGCCGCCAACCTGTACCGGAACCGTAACGCCAGCAACCAGCGATGTAAGCAGTGGGATTTGGCGCCGGGTCGGATCTTTAGCACCGCTCAAATCAACCAGATGCAGGGCGCCGGCGCCCTGAGCCACGTATTCCTGCAGGCGGGGAAGCGGGGCGCTGCCATAGTCACGCCGTTTATCGTAATTACCCTGATGCAGGCGCACTACGGCGCCGTCAATTAAATCTAATGCTGGAATGATCATCACATCTCCAGAAAATTTTTGATTAACCGGGCGCCCGCCTGGCCGGATCGTTCCGGGTGAAACTGCACGCCGTAAAAATTCTCTTTTTGCACGGCGGCGCTAAACGCGTCACCGTAATCACATTGTGCAATGGTATAGGGATTTACCGGCATGGCGTAGCCGTGGACAAAATAGAACCACGCGCCCTCATCAATGCCGCGAAATAAATGATGCCCTGCCAAAGACGTAATGCGATTCCAGCCCATATGCGGTAGCGGCAGTCCCCGATCGATAAATTTTTGCACCGGTACGTCAATAATATCGAGGGGCGCGACCCCTGGGCTTTCTTCGCTGGCGTTGCCTAATAATTGCATTCCAAGGCAAATGCCCAGCACCGGCTGGGTACAGGCTTTAATCAGTGGGATCAGCGCATAGTTCTGTAATCTGTCCATCGCCGCCTGTGCGGTACCAACCCCCGGCAGGACGATTTTATCGGCGCTAAGTACCACATCAGGATCGCGGCTCACCTCCGGGGTATATCCCAGGCGCTGGATTGCCCATTTAACCGACGCCAGGTTGGCGCACCCGGTATCAAGGATGACCACCTTCATTACAGCACCCCTTTAGATGAAGGGAGAACGTCGCCCTCAACCCGAATGGCCTGACGCAGCGTGCGGCCAAAGGCTTTAAACAGGCTCTCTGCCCGATGGTGATCGTTTTTACCTTTTGTTTTGAGGTGGAGCGTGACGCCCATCGCATAGGAAAGCGAGCGGAAAAAATGTTCAATCATTTCGGTACTGAGATCGCCCACGCGCTGAAAATTAAATTCGGCTTTATATTCAAGATGCGGCCGCCCGGAGATATCCAGCGCGCAGCGCGCCAGACACTCATCCATAGGAAGCGTAAATCCAAATCGGGCAATGCCGCGCTTGTCGCCGAGCGCGGCTTTCAGCGCTTCACCCAGCGCCAGACCGGTATCTTCCACGGTGTGATGATCGTCAATATACAGGTCGCCTTTGACGCTAATGTGTAGGCGAAAGCCGCCGTGCGTGGCTATCTGATCCAACATATGATCGAAAAAGCCGATGCCGGTGCTAATGCGATTTTCCCCCTCGCGATCGAGCCAGAGTTCAACGTCAATGTGGGTCTCTTTCGTGTTACGGATCGCGTGTGCGTGGCGGTCCCGGCGGGTAAGTCGTGCGGCAATCGCGGGCCAAGGCAGGCTTTCACGCTGATAACGCAGCCCGCTGATGCCCATATTCTTCGCCAGTGTAATATCGGTTTCCCGGTCCCCAATCACATAGCTTTGCGTAACATCCAGCGCGCCCGTTTCCAGATAATGTCGCACCAGCCCGGTATTGGGCTTGCGGCAAGCGCAGTTTTCTTCAGGCAAATGGGGGCAAATCAATACCTCTTCGAAATCGATGCCCTGGGAGGCAAAGATGTCCAGCATTAGCCGGTGCGGGGTATCAAAACTTGCGCGTGGAAAGCGTTTGCTGCCTAGCCCGTCCTGGTTCGTCACCATTACCAGCGTAAAGCCTGCCTGTTTTAGCGCGAGCAGGGCTGGAATAACGTCAGGTTCAAACGCGAGTTTCTCCACGCTGTCGACCTGATAATCCTCAGGCGGCTCGGTAATTAACGTGCCATCACGATCGATGAAAAGGTATTTCTGACTCATTAACGCGTCTCCTTTAGCGCCAGCAGCGCATCGAGCACGCGCTGGCATTCTTCCCGGGTGCCGATAGTTATGCGCAGGCAGTCCGCCAGCCCGTACTGACGACTCTGATCGCGCAGCACAATGCCCTGCTGGCGAAGCGCATTGAAAATAGCGGTGGCATTGTGCAGGCGTACTAGCAGATAGTTCGCCTGAGAAGAATAGACGTTTTCTACGCCCTCAATCTGGCTAAGTTGTTCGCTGAACCAGTCGCGAATGCTACAAATCTCAGCGACGCGCAGACGCATGGCGGCAATATTCTCCGCCGACAGCGCCTGAGCGGCGATATCGGCGACCGGCGCGGCCAGCGGATAGGGCGCGATGGTTTTCAGCAACAGCTGAATTATCTCGTGGTTCGCCAGGGTAAAGCCGCAGCGCAGGCCTGCCAGAGCGAACGCCTTGGAGAGCGTGCGTAAAATAACCAGGTGAGGATAATGGCTCAGCCAGCCTGCCAGCGATGCCTGCGGGCAGAACTCTATATAGGCTTCATCGACGACCACCAGCGCACGCTGGCAAGTTAACTCAAGAAGCGCGCGTATATCATCCGGGTTAAGCCGCTGCCCGGTTGGGTTATTTGGGCTGCACACGAAAACAATGTTGACGCCGTTAATCTGGCGCGCGATTTCCGGCAAATCGAGCTGCCCATCGCTGAGCAATGGCACTGCGCGGCGCTCCACCCCTGCGGTTTCCGCGCTAACGCTATACATGCCGTACGTCGGTGGGCAATAAAGCATGGCATCGCGGCCCGGCTCGCAAAAAGTACGGATCAGAAGGTCGATGCCTTCATCAGCGCCGCGACTAACCAGCACCTGGTCAGGTTTTACGCCCGCATAGTCGGCGTAGCGATTAATCACCCGTGCGGGCTGACACTCCGGGTAGCGGTTGAGCGTTTGTTGGGTCAGCGTATACGGAAGCGGCGTTGGATATTCATTCGCGTTCAGCCAGACGTCGCCGCTTCCACCAAGGCGACGGGCGGATAAATAGGGCGTCAGTTTGCGCACGCAGTCGCGCGCCAGTAATGCAATGCTCATAGCGTCTCCTTCAGGGCGGCAAGGCGCAGCGTAACGGCATTTTTATGCGCTATCAGGCGCTCTGCCGCTGCGAGGCACTCGACGGCTGGAGCCAGCGCCGCGAAGCCGTCTACGGTTAGCTCCTGCACCGTCATGCGTTTTTGGAAATCTGGCAGGCCCAGGCTGGAACAGGTAGCGGTATATCCATACGTCGGTAACACGTGGTTAGTGCCAGAGGCGTAATCGCCCGCGGATTCTGGCGACCAGTCCCCCAGAAATACCGAACCGGCGCTGGTGATATCGACAACCAGTTCACGGGCGTTGCGCGTCTGGATCATTAAATGTTCCGGGCCGTACTGGTTCGAAATTGCAACGCACTGAGCCAGATCGCGGGCGATAATGACGCGGCTGGCTGCCAGCGCCTGGCGCGCGGTTTCTGCGCGTGGGAGATTAGCCAACTGGTGTGATATCTCTTTCACGACGCGCTGGGCCATAGCGCGCTCGGGCGTGAGCAAAATGACCTGCGAGTCCGGGCCGTGCTCCGCCTGTGATAAAAGATCGGCGGCAATAAATGCCGGCGTTGCGCCCGCGTCCGCGATGATCAGTACTTCAGACGGACCCGCCGGCATATCTATCGCCGCACCGTCGGGGCGGCGGGCAACCTGGCGTTTGGCCTCGGTAACCCAGGCGTTTCCAGGCCCGAAAATTTTATCTACCCGGGGCAGACTTTCGCTACCGAAAGCCATGGCGGCAATCGCCTGCGCTCCGCCCACCTGATAAATCAATTCGATGCCGCACAGTTCGGCAGCATAAAGAATTTCATCGGCAATGGGCGGCGGTGAACAGAGCACGATCTGACGGCAGCCTGCGATGCGCGCTGGAATGGCTAACATTAATACCGTTGAAAACAGCGGCGCAGAACCGCCGGGTATATATAACCCGATCGCATCTATGGGGCGCGTTAGCTGCTGGCAGCGCACGCCGGGCTGGGTTTCGATATCGACCGGCTGCTGGCGCTGGGCATAGTGAAAACGCTTAATATTGCGTGCGGCCACTGCCAGCGCGCTTTTGAAGTCGTCGCTCAGGCGCGCACCTGCCTGGGCTATCTCTGCGCCGTTGACCGCCAGCGCATCGACGGTCACGCCATCGAAACGGGCGCTGTATTCCCTGAGCGCTGCGTCGCCACGCTGTTTTACATCATCCAGGATCTCACTGACGCTGCGAGCGATGTGTTCCGATGACGCGAGGGTCGGGCGCTGTAGCAATGCCCGCCGCTGGGCCGGAGTGCAGTCATTCCAGTCAATTAGCGTATTGAAAGACATTGCGATTACTCCATCATTTTTTCAATAGGTAGCACCAGAATAGAACTGGCGCCCAGCGCTTTAAGTTTTTCCATGGTTTCCCAGAACAGGCTTTCACTGCTCACCATATGCAGCGCAACGCGCTGCCTGTCGCCGGCCAGCGGCAAAATGGTTGGACGCTCGGCCCCGGGCAATAATGCGACGATATCCTCAAGCTTGTCCTGCGGAGCGTGCAGCATAATGTATTTGGACTCACGCGCCTGAATAACGCCTTGGATGCGAGTCAACAATTTATCGATAAGCCGCTGTTTATCGGGTGCCATCACGCCGTCTCGCTGTATCAGGCAGGCGTTAGAGCGATAGATAACTTCGACTTCGCGTAAACCGTTGGCTTCAAGCGTGGCGCCGGTAGAGACAAGGTCGCAGATAGCGTCGGCCAGCCCGGCGCGCGGCGCGACTTCGACAGAGCCGTTGAGCAGGCAGGACTTAAAGGGGATGTTTTTTTGGTCGAGATAACGTTTTAGCAGGTGAGGGTAAGAGGTGGCGATGCGCTTGTTGCCAAGCCCTGCCGGGCCGTCCCAGGGTTCATCTGCCGGTGTGGCCAGCGCCAGGCGACAGGCGCCAAAATCAAGGCGGCGCAGCGTAAAGTAGCGCGGATCGTCGCCCTGAGCGCGGCGGGATAGCAGCTCTTCCTCCAGTACGTTTTCCCCGATAATGCCAAGGTCGACTACGCCATCCATAACCAGCCCGGGGATGTCGTCATCCCGTACGCGCAGAATATCGATAGGCATGTTTTCAGCCAGCGCGATTAATCGTTGGGTATGTAAATTGATTTTTATGCCACAGCGCGCCAGTAATTCGCGCGAGTCATCGCTGAGCCTGCCTGATTTTTGAATCGCTATGCGTAAACGGCTGGAGTCTGACATGTTATTTGCGCCTCATTGTCAAAATAGAGTTAATGAAAAGCGTGCAGTAAAAAGCCCCCGGAAGAAGCTCTTCCGGGGGCTTTTTAAACTGTGCGTTCAGCGCCGCTGGAAGAGCTTATTTGTCTTCCAGCACACATCGCCCGAAGACTAATCAGGGTGATGGTGATGATGGTGGCAATTATTTTGAACGCGATTCATAACAGTCTCGTGAATGATTATTCATGCTTGTTTATCAACCTAAACCAGATTTACCTGACAAAGCAAGGCTTTTTTATCCGGTTTGTTGATTTTATGTTTCTTCTGCGAATTGTCAGTTTTGGCGGGCTGGCGTAGCCTTATGCGGTACGCAATATCAGGTAATCGTTCTCATGGGCGTGGCAGAGGAGGGGAGATGAAGAAAGTAGCGATTGTCGGTTTAGGCTGGTTAGGCATGCCGCTGGCGCTTTCTTTACTGGGCCGGGGATGGACGGTAATTGGGAGTAAAACGACACAGGATGGCGTTGAAGCGGCGCGCATGTGCGGCATTGAGAGCTACCCGCTGCAGCTTACGCCAGTGCTGGAATGCGATAGTGAAGATTTAGATACGCTGCTGAACGTTGATGCGCTGGTTATCACACTTCCGGCCCGCCGCAGCGGCGGTGAAGGCGATTTTTATTTAAGGGCAGTGCAGGAAATAGTCGACAGCGCTTTGGCGCACGGCGTGCCGCGTATTATTTTTACCAGTTCGACCTCGGTATATGGCGATGCGGAAGGCGTGGTCAATGAACATTCGCCGTTAAATCCAGTAACCGAAAGCGCTCGAACTTTGCGTGAGTTAGAGCTTTGGCTACACGGACTGCCGGGAACATCGGTGGATATACTGCGTCTGGCAGGTCTGGTAGGACCGCATCGACATCCGGGGCGGTTTTTTGCCGGCAAGCGCGCGCCAAACGGCAATCACAGCGTGAATCTGGTCCATCTTGATGATGTTGTTAACGCTATCGTTTTGCTACTGCAGGCGCCGCATGGGGGGCATTTGTATAATATATGCGCACCGGTCCATCCGTCGCGGGCGCAGTTTTATCCATTACAGACGCATAAGCTCGGGCTGGAGCCGCCGGCGTTTACCGATGACCGCAGCGGCAGGGTTGGGAAAAAGGTAGATGGTTCACTGATTTGTAACGAATTGGGTTTTGAGTACCGCTATCCGGACCCGAGAGAAATGCCTCTCGACGCATAAAAAGCGCCGTTTCGCGCGGGTTAGCGGAACGAATAAAACGCAGCGCGTCTAATTAAGGTAAACCCGCGCCGGTGCTGGGTTTTGTTGTGAGAATGTTAGAGGACATTTTTTGTCAAAAAACTGCTTTCCCACGTCTTGTCAGGGGGGCATTTGTTGATGCAAAATACGCGTCCTGCAAAAGGAGACTGGCCGACGCTTTCAGTAGCGTCGGTTATTTTTTTGCATGTAATAAACCTTACTAAATTAAGAGGCCGGTCCAGAACCGGATAGATACTCACTTTAAGAACCGACAAACGTGTCGCCGAGGAAAATCAAGATGGGGCATTTTTTCGCTTTTGCGTCAGGGGGATTTCGCCATGTCGCATAACACCGCTACCACTTCCCGCGTGGAACTGCGTAAAACGCTTACGCTGATTCCGGTTGTCATGATGGGGCTTGCATATATGCAGCCGATGACGCTCTTTGATACGTTTGGTATCGTTTCTGGCCTGACAGACGGACATGTGCCTACGGCATATGCCTTTGCGCTGGTGGCTATTCTTTTTACCGCTCTGAGTTACGGCAAACTGGTGCGTCGCTATCCGTCCGCCGGTTCAGCGTATACCTACGCGCAGAAAGCGATTCATCCAACCGTAGGGTTCATGGTGGGGTGGTCCTCCCTTCTTGATTATCTATTTGCACCGATGATAAATATTTTGCTGGCGAAAATTTATTTTGAAGCGCTGGTGCCATCGATACCGTCATGGATATTTGTTATTGCGCTGGTGGCCTTTATGACCGCGTTTAATCTGCGCAGCATTAAGTCCGTCGCGAATTTTAATACCCTGATTGTGGTACTTCAGATTGTGCTGATTGCCGTGATTATGGGGATGGTTATTTATGGCGTATTCCACGGCGAAGGTGCCGGTACGCTAACCAGTTCGCGCCCCTTCTGGTCGGAAAATGCACACGTCGTTCCGATGATTACCGGCGCCACGATTTTATGTTTCTCGTTTACCGGCTTTGACGGTATCAGTAACTTATCTGAAGAGACAAAAGACGCTGAGCGGGTTATTCCGCGCGCGATTTTTCTGACGGCGCTGATTGGCGGGCTAATTTTTATTCTGGCAACCTATTTCCTGCAGCTTTATTTCCCGGATATCTCCCGGTTTAAAGACCCGGATGCGTCTCAGCCGGAAATTATGCTGTACGTAGCGGGTAAAGCATTCCAGGTGGGTGCGCTGGTGTTTTCAACGATAACGGTGCTGGCATCCGGCATGGCGGCTCACGCTGGCGTGGCGCGCCTGATGTATGTTATGGGCCGTGACGGCGTATTTCCGAAGAGCTTCTTTGGCTACGTACATCCGAAATGGCGCACGCCCGCAATGAACATCATTTTGGTTGGTGCCATCGCACTTCTGGCGATTAATTTTAACCTGGTGATGGCGACGGCATTGATTAACTTTGGCGCGCTGGTTGCATTTACCTTCGTTAATCTGTCCGTTATTTCACAGTTCTGGATCCGTGAAAAGCGTAACAAGACGCTGAAAGATCACTTCCAGTTTCTGCTTCTGCCGGTGTGCGGTGCCTTAACGGTTGGCGCGCTGTGGGTGAACCTGGAAGAAAGCTCAATGACGCTGGGGCTGATTTGGGCCGCCGTCGGCCTGGTTTACCTGACCTGCGTAACCCGCAGTTTCCGGAACCCGGTTCCGCAGTATGAAGATTTGCCGCAGTAAACTGTCGCAAACCGCAGAAGAAAAGGCGCCGAGAGGCGCCTTTTTGCTGTCAATCTTAACTACCCTTTGGGCGGTGGCGATCGTTCTTGTGAGGCTATGCCCGCGGTATGCTGACGCTAACTGCTGCCTCAGTTTATTTTCAGCAAATCAATAAGTCGAGCATGGGTAGATATAAATCCGCGCCCCACGCATGATATCGCTGTTAGTAGCACTTCGCGTGGTACACCGCAATACAGAGACCCCATTCCAAAGCCAGCCTCGGTAAACCGCTTTACCGCAGCATCAACGTTTATTGCAATATGCAAAACTGCACAATAGTTGTGCTAAATGTGTAGCTAGATCATATATATCTGGTAGTAAGCACATTGTCCGGCTTAAATATCCCGGGACTAACGGGATTTGTGAAAGAACGAGCGGCGAGCGAGGCGTTTGTGACATTTCCCTGGCCCTGAAGGCAGGAACTTTGGGGCAATTATTTTTGGTAAGGTGAGTATTTTGTGTCCCCCGGTGCATGTAAACGAAGAAATAATCCGCGGCTATATGCGATATCAGGCGAGGTGGCGCAAGAGGAAGAAGAAAGGCAATACAGCCAGCATTGGAAGAGGTGTGTTTAAACCACCTGCTGTGCAGATGGCTTTTTGTTTCGCATATCGAGCCTGATAGCAACGTTGAATGGCTTTAAACAGGCTGCGAGTGCCGATATGGCTATGCGCTCTGGCGAAAATGGCCCGTGATGCGCTGAGAGTACGCGCGTTTAGCGAGCATGTGTGTGATGACGTTACCGCCACTCGCTTAATCCCCCGAAACGCATACTCGCCGAAGCCTATGGAGATTAACCTACCAGTTCCTGCACATACTGGTACAGGGCTTTTAGTAGTGAGAGCTTTTCTGAATCACCCTGATGCTGGTGGTACAAACTTTCCAGATTGTGTGCATATACCTGGAGGCGTTCTGGTGTAAAAAAGGCCTGCCGATGCTGTATCCAGCGCTCTCTTTCCATCTCATCCAGTGTGCCTGGGAAATTTCGCGCGCGATAGTTAAACAGTAATTTTTCGACACGCTTATCGGCGAAAGCCAGTTCCAGAGCCGGCAGATGCTGTGGGGCGGTTTTCTGAATAATATTCATTCCCGCCCGGTCAGCATCGCTAAAGAAACCGTCATAAAGTTGAGCGTCGACGTTATCGCCGGGTGGAAACGGCGGTGCTTCGGCAAATAGCGCAACGACCTTTTCACGCACCTGCGGCGCGGAGCGCAGTATCTCCAGATTTTTCATACATTGCTGCCGGGAAATACCCAGGCGCTCCGCATCTTCCGGGCGTAGCGTATTGCCTGGCGTAAGCACCGGACATTTATTCAAATGCACCAGCTTCACGGGTACCGCAGCCAGTTCTCCCAGCGCCGCTTTGGGGGTGTACAGCCGCTCGCGAAGCGTATCGGCGTCTAAATCCAGCAGCGGCGAAATGTCCCCGGCCAGATCGACCATAATGACGGCATTACGGTTATCCGGATGCCACGCCAGCGGTGCGACTAAACTAGTATTACCGCGGCGGGTGCCGAACATCCCGGAAACGTGTACCAGCGGTTTCATTTGCGGGATATCTATTAACGTAGCCAGTTTACGCTTATGACGATGGGTTAACAGATACTTAAACAATTTAGGCTGATGCGTTTTTACCAGCTGGGCCATTGCAATGGTGGCGTAGACATCCGCCATGGCGTCGTGCGCGTTGCTGTGCTCAATGCCATTGGCAACGGTTAAGTGCTCCAGCCGAAAACTGGGCAGGCCGTCATCATTCTCCGGCCAGTTGATGCCCTCCGGGCGCAGCGCATAGCAGGCGCGCATCACATCCAGCAGATCCCAGCGGGAATTATCATGCTGCCAGCTCCAGGCATAGGGGTCATAAAAGTTTCGATAAAAGAGATGGCGAGTCACTTCATCGTCAAAGCGCACATTGTTATAGCCGAGAATGCAGGTTTTTGGCACGGTAAAAATATCATGTATTCGCCGGGCGAACTGCGCTTCATTCTGGCCGCGCTGGCGGGCCAGTTGTGGAGTGATCCCGGTGATTAACACGGCCTCTGGCTGTGGAAGGTAATCATCTGGCGGTGAGCAATAAAACACCTCCGGTTCACCGATAACGTTAAAATCGGCGTCAGTGCGCAGCGCGGCGAACTGCGCCGGGCGATCCAGCGCCGGGCTGGTACCGAACGTTTCATAATCATGGAACAGGAAGGTCGGTTGTTGGCGGTCGTCGTTCACGTGCTCGGTATACCTTCTACAGTAGTGATAGTGCGTCGCCGGAGGAGCGCTGATTTTGCCGATAAGGGCGTTTGCTAATGCGCTAAGCTATGCCGCGAGGCGCCGCAAAGATTGCAGACTATGTTAAACCATAACCGGGATGCACTGAAACACCGTTTGACCACCATCAACGCAGGCAGAGCCAGCAGGCAAGAACATTAGCGTACTCTTGCCTGCCTCTGCGCGGCGGCTATTTAGCGACAATATTTTTTGGATTTACTCAGGCTGCCATCGTTACAGACAAACTTTCCATCGGGCGTACAGTGGGAAATCCCGCCTTTCGACCCAGAGCAGGGTTTGCGCCCTCTGGCGTCCGCGTGCGCGGTTAGCAGCAGGCTACATAATAGGACCAGGATTATTTTCGGCATTAAACACTCCTTGTTACTGACTCAATTAATAATTCAAAAAAATGTAGTACTCCATGATGAAATCATAAGTTTCATTTATATATTGTGGCGGCGCTCGCAAAAAGTGCGTCAGAATGAGCCGGGGATAAAAATGGGAAGGATCCGACCTGTGCATGAATACCGACCGGTTTGGTATCGGCCACAGAGATGAAATGTGGCGTCAAATATGCCAGGGTAAAGGAAAGGGCGCTAACAGGGTGAATTTATGGCGAGCCAGCGCGATCCCAGGCTTGATAGTATTAAAGCAAGTCTGATGTTTTTAGTGGTGTTTGGGCATCTTTTGGAAGGTATAAAAAGTACCGCTCCCTTGCTAAGCCAGATTTATGACTTTCTCTATCTTTTTCATATGCCGGCATTCGTATTTTTAAGCGGCTATGTGATTAAAGATAATCAGGGTGTAAATTACAGAACGCTGGTGCGGCATATTATCATGCCATTTATTACGCTCAGCGTTTTTTATGAGCTTCTCGAATTACTGATTAACCACCAGTTTTCTCAGTATATCCGCTCAGGTGCGCCTAACTGGATATTATGGTATCTGTACAGCCTGATTATCTGGAAGCTTTTATTGCCAATAATTATGCGCCTGCGTTTTCCTTTATGCTGGGTACTATTGGCTTCATTCGCATTCTCTTTATTACATTTTGATGGCTATGCGTTTGGTATATTACGCTCGGTAATATTTTTCCCCTTCTTTATTGCGGGGAATATAGCGCGGGAAAACCAATACTTTTCCCTTACGCGGTGGATTACCAAAAGTTATGCACCCGCAGCAGGCGTATTGATATTGATAATAGGCTATGGCGTGAGCCTTTATCTGGATACGGGGCTATTGTACGGCAGTGTGACTAATGCTTCGCTGGGCTACACGCCGCTGGCGGGTATTATGCTGAGAACTCTCTATTATTTAGCTGCACTTGGCTGTATTTATGCATTTTGTGCGCTAACTCAGGCGGCGACTATGCTCGCGCAGATGGGAACCAGGACGCTAGTCATTTACGGGCTGCATGGTCCGGCGGTAAAATTTGCATTTTGGCCGCTAATACCAAATGTGCATACACCCTGGCAAATAATCATCACGTCGGTAACGGCGATTTTATTAACCTGGCTATTATCTCGCGATGTAGCACAAAAAGTATTTAATAGCGGCACGCAGTGGACGGGATTATTGCTAATGCCGCGTAGTTATACTGAAAGCGGAAGATAACCTCCGCTTAAATCTTATTTAACGAGCCGGGTTTCCGGAGTAATCTCGGCAGCAATATCGTTAATCAACACGACCTGATAATCCTCGTGTTTCAGACTGAGTGCCTTAGGCTTTTTATTACGATAAGTCAATATTTCTAAATCATCCTTTGAATATTCACTATCCGGATTGCCTAAAGCGGTAATAATTTGCTGACGCGACATGCCAGTGTCTATTGACGATATTTTTTCCTGGGATGCGCATGCAGAAAGTAATAGCATGCCAAACAATAGTGCGGGTTTTTTAATCATTCTTTGTACCATTATTAATATGTTATGAAATACCGAAGTAAATAATATCGGGTAGTAATATACCTAAATGGCCCGCCGGTTTCTTGGCTGTTTGTGCAGATCTGGACCCATCGGTTATGCTGCTGAGAGAATCAAACACGATACAGAACATTATTGATTAATGATAATTTGCATTCTTATTATGCTATTATAGGATTTCTTGAATGAATATACTGTGATGGGATAAATCTGAAACAATAAACATTTCTATGAGATAAAAGCGGCTGATAGTAGGAAATAAACCAGATTTTGCCCTATCAACGGGGCGTTAATGTCAATATGGCAACAGCGTTGTAATTTATATCCGTGGCCCATCGTGCCTAGGGTAAATCCAGGGGGTGAACGACGCATTGGTTACTTAAGAAAATCTATTGATTCTGTGTGAAACCCTGTGACGATATATAAAAATCAAGTGAATTACCAGGCCGCAGCAAAGTAACCCACTCGTTATTAAGAAAAGCGCCGGGATGCATCCGGCGCTGGCGCATAGCCTGGAAGTGAGAGCTTAATGCTATGCATTGCTATGGCTACTCTTTCAGCGAATTCCGCATTCTGCTAACTTCGCTGGCGCTTACTGCGGGCGCCGCATTTCCCCAGCTATTGCGAATATACGTTAGCACATCGGCAACCTGCTCATCGGTCATCGTATCTGCAAATGCTGGCATCGCCGGTGCGGTAGGTCGGGCCGGCGTGCCGACCGCACGGCTACCCGCCAGCACTACGCGCATTAACGATGTTGGCTGTGCTGCGTTAATCAACGGGTTATCCGCCAGCTGCGGGAAGATACCCGGTGCGCCTTTACCTGCAGAAGTATGGCACGCTGAGCAGCGATCAAAATAGATGGCTTTGCCGGTCTGCATCTGTGCGTTATTCGTTTGCAGGGCCTGCGGCGTTTTTTGCTGTGAAGAGTCGCCGGGTTTTAGCGATTTTAAATACACGGCGACGGCCTGAAGATCGCTTTCTTTCCAGTGTCGGGAAGAGTTAATAACCTCCTCGGCCATCGGGCCGGAAGCGGCGTCATAGCGGTTGACGCCGGTGCGCAGATAATCCTTTATCTCCCCGATACTCCAGCGGCCTATTCCCTCATGGTTTTCGGCGGTAATATTCGGTGCCCACCAGTTTTCCACTTTGGCTCCCGCCAGAAAATGGGTATTTTTATCGCCACCGAGAATATTTTTCGGCGTGTGGCAGGTTCCGCAGTGGCCTAATCCCTGAACCAGGTAAGCGCCGCGGTTCCACTCTTCCGATTTGCCGGGATCCTGGCGGTATTCACCTTTTTCGAAATTCATCCAGTTCCAGACCATCAGGCTGGTGCGTATCCGAAAAGGGAAGGGGAGCTGGTTGCTATCGATTTGCTGAGAAATCGGCGTAAGCGTTTGTAAATAAGACCAAATTGCGCGGTTATCGGCATCGGTGACTTTGGTATAGGCGGTAAAGGGCATAGCGCCATAGAGCCGCTTGTCTCCGTGACCGATTCCCTCAGACATGGCGCGTTTAAAGTCGTCGTAGCTCCAGGCACCAATGCCCGTGGCGATATCTGGAGTAATATTGGCGCCAACCAGGGTACCAAACGGGGTGTTAATCGGAACGCCGCCGGCAAACGGTTTATCGGCGCTGGCGGTATGGCAGGCGGCACAATCGCCGACGATTGCCAGATAACGACCTTTTTCTACCCGATCGAATTCCGGCTGAGCGATTGCCAGCGTCGTGAAAGCCATACCGGACGCGGCAAGAAGAGACAGCGTTAATGTTTTCATGCGTCTATCATCTCTCCCGGGTTTTTCAGGTAATAATGGCGGATTGCGAAGGCGGCTTTATACGCCAGCGCGCCAACGGTGCCGGTTGGGTTGTAGCCCGGGTTTTGCGGAAAGGCGGAAGCGCCTACCACAAACAGATTCGGCACGCTCCATACCTGAAGATGTTTATTGACGGAACTGGTACTGGGGTCGGCCCCCATAATAAATCCACCCACTACGTGCGATGACTGGTAAGGAACGCTATTCCAGTGCCCGGTGGTGGGTTTCGCGACGATATGCTGTGGATTCATTGACTGAGCAATTTCAGCGACTTTACCGGTACAGTACTGCGCCATTTTCAAATCGTTTTCCGGGAAGTCGAAAGTAATACGTAACAGCGGGCGGCCTAGCCGGTCTTTATAATTGGGATCGAGAGAAAGATAGTTGGTGCGCGTGGTATAACTGCTGGCCTCGCAGCCGATAGACATGGTGCTCTGATAATTTTGTACCATGGCCTGTTTCCAGCCTTTTCCCCATTTTGGCGAACCGGGCGGCGTAGGATGATAATTTATCGGCGCGCCGCCGATAGGCGTAACGCGAATACTGCCGCCGCCGAAAAAGCCCAGCCCGCTGTGGTCGAAATTGTCGTTATTAAAATCATCGATTCCCATGCCAACGGCACCAGCACCGATAAAGGGGTTAAATTTTTTATCGTCAAAAAACAGGGTAACGCCGTTGGCGGTCTGATAGGCGTAATTACGACCGGTGGTGCCGCTATTGGTGACCGGATCGTAAGCTTTACCCACGCCAGACAGTAGCATCAGGCGTACATTTTCAAAGGTAAAGGCAGCGACGATAACCAGACGCGCTGGCTGAAACCATTCATCGCCGGACGAGTCGATATAGGTCACGCCGGTGGCCTGTTTGCCGCTACTGTCCGTATTGACCTTTAGTACTTCGCAAAAGGTGCGGGCTTCAAAGTTGTGTTGGCGCATTAATGCCGGGAGAATCGTGGTGATGGCGCTGGCCTTGGAATAGTTAGCGCAGCCGTAGTTAGTGCAAAAACCACAGAATGTGCAAGGCCCCATCGTCACGCCATACGGATTAGTATAGGCTTCGGATACCAGCGAAGAGGGGACCGGGAACGGGGAGTAGCCCATGTTTTTTGCCGCGTCTGCGAACAGGGTAGGGCCATATGGCTGCTTTAACGGCGGCGTCGGATATTCGCCGGAGCGGGAGCCTTCAAAAGGGTTGCCGCCGCTTTGTTTTGCGCCGTTGAGCATCCCGGCTTTACCGGACGTGCCCGCCACGCGCTCAAAGGCCATATAATGCGGCTCCATTTCCTCCCAGCTGGTTCCCCAGTCCTGGAGCACCAATTCTTCCGGAATATCGCCATATCGTTCCTGCAGATGGCTTTTTAACCGAAATTCTTCAGGCTGAAAACGAAACGTGATACCGGCCCAGTGATTGCCGGCGCCGCCGGTGCCGTTGCCCGGGTGGAACGACCCCCAACTGCGCATAGGCAGCGCGGTTTGTGACGTGTTATTGCGCATTGTGCAGGTATTTTGCCGGGTACGCAGCATCAATTCCTGGCGCTGTACGTAGCGCAGTTCGTCCGCGACAGTGGCGACGTTAAAATCACGCGCGGTATCGCGCCAGGGGCCGCGTTCGATACCTACCACCTGCAGCCCTTCATCGGCCAGCTCTTTGGCGATAATAGAACCGGCCCAGCCTAGCCCGATAACGACCGCATCGGTTTCTGGAAGTTTTTTCGCCATTCTTCTTTATCCTTTTTTCATCCAGGCCGCGCTGCCGGTGATACTGACGGGGGTCAGACGCAAATCTTCATTATGTTTTTCGATAAAATCCCGGTAATCGTAGCGCGCACCCGGAAAACCAATCATTTTCCAGGCGGCCATGTCGCGATTACCACCATAAATAGGATCGGCAAAAAAGCCTTCTGTCGTATTACTCAGCACCTGGGCGAAAAATACGCTGCCATCAATGCCATCGAGCGTGATATCACCGTTTTCAAGCCCGCTGAGCAGATTATCCTGCAGCTCCGGTGCCAGTTCATGAAAGCGTTTATGGTGGTGCCTGCGGGTGTAATCGTCCAGCGCGGCGAGCCCCAGCCGATAGCGCTGGCGCGGCGTTAGCGGCGACTGATCGCCCTGTTCCGGCGCGCCATCCTGAAACGGGCCTTCCATATATAAACGCTCGAAGTTGCCGTAAAAACCGTGCAGTTGGCGATCGATGAACACCACGCACCCCATTTCTTTACCGCCGGGACTTAACTCATCGGCGGGAATCAAACGGTCAACTATGGCTTCCAGCGTAGTGACTTCATTTTCGTTAAGGAATAACCAGCCTTTGTTATCAAAGGTTTCCGGAGGATTATCAGAGAAGGGCTGCCAGCCTGGTGGGCCGGAGAGTGAGGTCGCTTTTGCGGAACCCGCGCTCAGCGCGAACGCCGCGCCAGACCATGTAAGAACCTGCCGCCGCGTAACGCCCGGCAGGGTTTTAAGTGGTTTGCGCATGTCGCTTCCTTTACATCGCTTAAAAAGCTTATGAAACCGGCGCAGAAGTGCGCACGGTAAAAGTGCCGTACAGGGTAATTATATTTTGTTTGTAAAGAAAACGTTGAAAAGAATAAAGCTAAATGTTTTTTGTTAAAAAATATTAAATATGTTGTGATTTTTAATCAGTTGGGCAACCCGGGCATATGAATGTTTTGTGCAGTGAAAAGGGGGAGAGCGCGTTTTTCCATGAACGGTCAGCCTGTATGGCGAGCATTCAGGTTACACTGTGCGGTGTGCGTGTTTACCTCATGATGGAGAACGGCTTTGCGCCCGGATAAATCATTAACGGCTTTTGACCTTCGCCTTTATCGCCACTACCGAGTCATCCACGGCGTGCGGGTGGCATTTGCATTTGTACTGACGTTTTTGCTGGTTCGGCTGGTCGAGGTCCCTGAAGGCAGCTGGCCGCTAATCACGCTGGTCGTGGTTATGGGGCCTATCTCCTTTTTAGGAAACGTGGTGCCGCGCGCATTTGACAGAATCGGTGGCACTATTTTGGGCGCCGCGCTGGGGTTAATTGCTCTGAAGCTGGAACCCTGGTCATTGCCGCTCATGCTGGCATGGTGCGCAATAGGGATATTTCTTTGCGGCTATCTGGCGCTAGGCAAAAAGCCGTACCGGGCCTTATTGATTGGTATTACGCTTTCCGTGGTTGTGAGCGCGCCGCCGGGGCAGATAGGCACCGCGCTGTGGCGCGCCGGAGATGTGGTTTTTGGGTCGCTGCTGGCCATGTTATTTACCAGCGTCTGGCCCCAGCGGGCTTTCATACTGTGGCGAATTCATATTGCCGATTTTATCTTGAGGTTTAGCCGCCTGCAGCAGGCCGGGCTGTCGCCTAATTTGGTGAGCCGCCCGCGTCTGGAAGCTCCATTGCAACAGCTGCTGGGTGATGTGGTGGGGTTGAGGAAATTAATTGTGCCTGCGAGCAAAGAAACCCATACCCAGAAAGCGATTTTTGAAGCAATACAGACGGTAAGTCGCAATATTGTCGCAACGCTTGAATTGCAAATTAACGCCTGGTGGGCCTCCCGCGCGAGTCATTTCGTGATGCTGAACTCTCATACATTGCTCGACACACAGCATATGACTACGCGAACCCTTGAGGCGCTTGCGCAGGCGCTGCTCGACGGTAATCCGCAGCCGGTGAAACGTAACGGCGAAGCGCTTGCCGAAATCGCCGGTGAATTGCGCCAGCTGGTGCAGGAACGCAGTACCGGGCAGGTTGAAACGGCGCATATTTACGGCTATGCCTGGATTAGCCTTGAATTAGTGCGTCAGCTAGAGCTGCTCTCTCAGTTAATGGTGCGCGCACTGCGTAAATAATCTGCATCGGATCGCGTAAACGTAGCGCGCTGTTTCGATTCAGGTCCGTTTAGGGTTATGATGTCGGTCAATACCAACGCGCTGATGCGCCCGTTGTTTTCGCTTACCGGCCAGTCTGGTAGAACAGCGAAAAGAATTATTTTGCCGCTGCCGTGAAATGTACCCACACAGCGCGTAGTTCTGAAAGAATCCAAGTCTCAAAATAGGGGTGTCACCATGGAAAATACAAAAGCGTCTTTTCAGGATGTTCTGGAGTTTGTCCGTTTATTCCGCCGTAAAAATAAACTGAAGCGTGAAATTCAGGACGTCGAGAAAAAAATTCGCGATAACCAAAAGCGCGTCCTGCTGTTGGATAACCTGAGCGATTACATTAAGCCGGACATGAGCGTAGAAGCGATTCAGGGGATCATTGAGAATATGAAAACCGACTACGAAGACCGGGTTGATGATTACATCATCAAAAACGCCGAACTGTCGAAAGAGCGTCGAGACATCTCTACTAAACTGAAAGCCATGGGAGAAGTTAAGGGCCAGGCCGCAGGCAAAACGAAGTAATCCGCGCATTCATCCCGAATAGCCATCGCCGCCGGCGGTTTTCCCCGGCGGTTTTTTTATTCTTAACTAAAAACCACGTCCTGTGGGCGTGCTATCGACTCGGTTTTGGCTCTGCCTTATTGTTTTGGGATTTAAATCTCACAGGACTGGCAGAGACTTCTTTTTAAGCGATTTGGTATGCCCCTCTGGGGCATCAAAGCAATGCCGCCTTCCAGGAAGGCAGCTATTTTACTGAATCAGGCTTGCCGGATAGCTCAGCGCCTAATTCAGCACGAAGACGGGTAATATGCTGCTTGTAAATGCCGATGCGCCAGGTGAACTTGGGCTTATCCTGAAACTGCCTGTACGTGATGTTATGGTATCACCGCCGCCGGGGCCGCGTCATATTCGCCGCAAATAAACGTTGCCATATATCCAGCGTAATGCCCGCTAGCGCTTGCCGCTTAACGCCAGGCGCGTACCGTAATGGCTGTCGTCAGTAAAAAGCGGCTGCGGGATTTTGTTACCTTAAGGATGTCGGATAAAAGATATTCTGGCGGCACGAAGAGTGGCATAAAAATAACAAAAAACCCGCGCGAGGCGGGCTTTTTAAAATCTGGCTCCTCTGACTGGACTCGAACCAGTGACATACGGATTAACAGTCCGCCGTTCTACCGACTGAACTACAGAGGAATCGTGTTGGGGTATCTTAACGGGGAAAAATTTTTTGTCAAACGCTGTGCGGTGATTCGGGTGTCGTTTGCTTGATTCTTCAACAGTTTCGCAACGCGAAGGCGGACTTTACTACAAAAAGCCTTTGCGGGATAAATGGTTATAGCTCATGATTGAAATGTTGTTTCAAACTGCTAAGACGGGCCTCACTTGGAACTTTATGCCGCCCTGCGCCGGGCGATAGAGCGCACCCCCTGGTACCCAAGACGCAAAAGCTATCGCACACTGTTTTGGCGTGAAATAGCGCCGCTGGCGATCCCCATTTTTCTGGAAAATACCTGCGTTCTGTTAATGGGCGTACTGAGTACGTTCCTCGTAAGCTGGATCGGTAAAGAAGCCATGGCTGGCGTAGGATTAGCCGACAGTTTCAATATGGTTATCATGGCGTTTTTTGCCGCCGTGGATCTCGGGACCACGGTAGTCGTCGCTTTCAGTCTGGGGAAACGGCAGGGCAAGCGCGCTCGGGCAGCTACCCGGCAATCCCTGGTGCTGATGACGCTTATCGCTATTGTGCTAACTATCGTTATTCACATCGCCGGCGCGCATATTGTTGACGTGATTGCCGGGGCGGCAAATCCGCAGGTAAAACTGCTGGCATTGAGCTATCTGGAGCTCACGGCGTGGAGTTACCCGGCGGCAGCGATTGCGCTTATTGGAAGCGGCGCGCTGCGCGGCGCAGGCAACACGCGCATTCCGCTGCTGGTTAACGGTGGCATGAATATCCTGAACATTATCATTAGTAGCATCCTGATTTATGGGGCGTTTTCATGGCCAGGGCTGGGGTTTATCGGAGCCGGACTGGGGCTAACTATCTCCCGTTACATCGGCGCGCTGGCTATCCTGTTTGTTCTGGTAAAGGGGTATAAATCTCTGCGCATTTCTCTACGCAGTTATTTCCGGCCTCTTAATATTTCTATTTTGTGGGAAGTACTGGGGATTGGGATCCCGGCAAGCGTAGAATCTGTATTATTCAGCGGCGGTAAATTATTAACTCAAATGTTTGTTTCCGGGATGGGCACCAGCGTTATCGCCGGAAACTTTATCGCTTTTTCTATAGCCGGTTTAATTAACCTTCCAGGAAACGCGCTGGGCTCCGCCTCGACGATTATTGTTGGCAAACGCTTGGGGAAAGGGCAGATAGGGCAGGCCGAACGCCAGTTACGCCACGTTTTTTGGCTCTCAACGTTTGGGCTAACGGCCATTGCCTGGCTAAGCGCGCCCTTTGCCGGGCTGATGGCATCGTTTTACACCCATGATGCCGATGTCAAAGAGGTGGTTAAAATCCTGCTCTGGATGAATGCTGCGTTTATGCCTATTTGGGCTGCGTCATGGGTATTGCCAGCGGGAATTAAGGGCGCGCGCGATGCGCGCTTTGCTATGTGGGTTTCAATGCTTGGTATGTGGGGGTGCCGCGTGGTGGCTGGCTATGTGCTTGGTATTATGTGGGGGATGGGCGTTGTAGGCGTATGGCTTGGAATGTTCCTCGACTGGGCGGTGCGTGCTGCACTTTTTTACTGGCGGATGGTGAGCGGGCGCTGGCTGAAGAAGTACCCGCGCCCTCTCAGGTCCACAGTCGGCGACGAATAAATGTCTCTGACAATGTAGCAACGCGTTATGCACAGGCGGCAGGGTAAGTGAACCTGATGCGCGGTTATTTACGGGCAGTAAAAATCCGCTTCATAGAAGGCGGCATAGCTTTGATGCCCCAGAGGGGCATACCAAATCCCTTAAAAAGAAGTTTCTGCCAGTTTTGTGAGATTTAAATCCCAAAACAACAAGGCAGAGCCAAAACCTGTTAATGGCCACGCCCACAGGACGTGGTTTCCAGTTGGCAATAAAAAAGCAGAGGCCAGGCCTCTGCTTTTTTAATCTGGCTCCTCCGACTGGACTCGAACCAGTGACATACGGATTAACAGTCCGCCGTTCTACCGACTGAACTACGGAGGAATCGTAACAACGGGCGCATAGTAGCGGCGCCGTTTTAGGTTGTCAAAATCTGTTTTGATAAATCAGTGCGATTGCTGATTTATTCTGCAGTAACGCAGTAACGCAGTAACGCAGTAACGCAGTAACGCAGTAACGGTTAGCGAAAAGGTGGCTCATTAAACGTTCGCAGCTTACGTGAGTGTAGGTTTTCACCTTCTGCACGCAGAAGATCGATAGCCCGAATGCCTATTTGCAAATGCTCTGAGATAGCGCCCTCGTAGAAACGGTTTGCCTGGCCCGGGAGTTTAATCTCACCGTGCAGCGGTTTATCCGAAACGCACAGTAGCGTGCCGTAAGGAACCCGAAAACGATATCCCTGTGCGGCGATGGTCGCACTTTCCATGTCAATTGCGACCGCCCGACTTAGGTTAAAGCGCAGCGCGGAGGCGGCATAGCGCAGCTCCCAGTTACGATCGTCGGTGGTAACTACCGTACCGGTGCGTAGCCGCTGTTTAACCTCGTCGCCCGGCATTCCACTGACCAGCCGGGTGGCGTCATACAGAGCGCGCTGAATTTCTGCAATGCTGGGGATGGGAATATCCGGCGGTAATACGCTGTCCAGTACGCGATCGTCGCGCAGATAAGCGTGCGCCAGCACATAGTCGCCAATTGCCTGGCTTTCGCGCAGCCCGCCGCAGTGACCGATCATCAGCCATGCCTTAGGACGCAGCACCGCAAGATGGTCGCAGATAGTTTTTGCATTCGACGGGCCAACGCCAATATTAATGAGCGTAATACCCTGACCGTCCTCGGTTATCAGGTGCCAGGCCGGCATTTGGTGTTTTTTCCATGCTAAATCAGACAGCTTTTGCGTATGGGATTGCGTTTGTGCCGTAATCAAATTGCCACCGGCGCAGGCCATTGCGATATACGGGCTGTCGGGGTCGAGAATCTGCTGACAGCCCCAATTGACAAACTCATCCACATAGCGACTGTAGTTGGTGAACAGGACAAAGGGCTGAAAGTGTTCAGGCTGCGTGCCGGTATAATGGCGCAGGCGCGCCAGGGAAAAGTCGGCCCGGCGCGCGTCGAAATGCGACAGCGGATAGTCTTCTGTCGTATGAAACTGGCCGTCTGCCGTCTCATCGCCAATTTGCGCCAGTTCCATTCCTGGAAAATAGCGCTTCAGCCCGGCGCTCATGGAACGATCTGGCTCAAGACCGGAGCCATCAAGGACATAGGGCCAGGGGATTTCATGCCGGGACGGAGTAACGCTAATATGCGCGGCATAATCGTGATACAGCGAGGTAAGCTGTTGTTCCAGATAAGCGCGAAATAAAGCGGGTTGAGTAATGGTTGTTACATAACAGCCCGGGTGAGTAAAGCGCCCCCAGGCGCGCGTGCGCGGAGCGCGCTGAGTATCACCCTGCCAGCTTACGGTGAGCTGAGGGTAGACAAAGCGCCCCTCGCTGCGTTCCTGCTCCGCAGGTATTTCCCCATTGTCAATATAGCGCGCGATAGCGCCGCGCAGAGCGTCAACGGCGTTTTGATATAACGCTTCGAGCTGGTCGAGTGCCTGTATGGGCGTCAGCCCTGAAGAGGTGGGGTGAGTCATCGTTACTCCTTGCGGCGGGAGCCGGGCTGCCTGATTTAATAAAGAGTATGTCACAACATGGGGGAGGAAAATAATCAGAGAGGCGCGGGGGGGATGTATCTGAAAAGCAAAAAGCCCGCACAGGGCGGGCTTTTCAAAATTTGGCTCCTCTGACTGGACTCGAACCAGTGACATACGGATTAACAGTCCGCCGTTCTACCGACTGAACTACAGAGGAATCGCTTGAACGGGGCGAATATTAACGGCGGCGGGCAGGCTTGTCAAAGGGGGAATTCCATATTTTTGTGCGTTTGATGACAAAACCAGCGATGCGCGGCGCCGCATCGCCATAAAAACAGTGTCAATGTCTAAGTCACTACCCCGCTGGCATAAGGGAGCTGCGGGCCTGTGCCAGGTTTGGGTGTTATTGAACCCAAGTGTGGAACGATTTGCCGCAGGGCGAGGGGCCATCGCATTACGCCGGTAACTGACGGCGCTGATTTTCCTGCGCATAGAACGCTTTGACCTGGAGCCAGTCCTGCACTGGGATTGGCTCCAGGTGCTTTTCCAGTTGGGCAAAGTCATGGCGCGCGGCGTTATGCTTCCGCCAGCGGCGGCGGCTTTTTTCAAGGTCAAGGAAACCGGCTTCAACCGTATCATCCGTTTTAACAAAAATATGGCGCACGTAGCAGCAGCCGTGCTGCCGATGGATCCGGTGCATGCGGTGAAAGGCCTGGGCAACCTGGCGCAGCATTTCGCGATGCGTTTCTGGCGCGCAGGGAGCGCTTTTACGGCGCTGATACCACTCTGCAATACTACAAAACCCCGTCATTTCCCGCGTTACCAGCAGGGCGCGCCATTCTCCGTCAATTTTTAGCGCTTTACCGTAGACAATATCCGGAACATTTATCCCCGCTCGCTTCATTTCGTTCAATACCTGTATTTCGCGCACAATCGTAGGCCTGCCAAAAGGATAGCGCCAGGAGTGGAAGAGATGATGCGTCATGCGTTTCACGTACAGCGTTTCGCCGTTAAGCTCAATGCGCTGTACGCCGCTCATGCCTCCGCGCCGCTGGTTCGGTGGCTCGACCCATTCGCCTGACATATCCCACCAGTGAGTAAATTCATTAATTTCAGAGCGTGTATTCATAACGTTATTGATAGTTCAGACGGTAATTAACGCTCATTTATAGAAGAGAATGGAAACTGAGGTGTGGCAAAACATGCCGAAGACGCTACTACCGATTCGTGGCATCAGCGGAGCCGCAGAAATATCGCTATGAATGAGGCGCTATGTAGCGCTAAGCGTAGTGAAGCCTGATGACGGCAAAAATGCGCGCAGCGCGCTATCGCCGATGATTAACTCAGATGGGCGTAAGGGTAAGGTAGAGAACATATGCCATAAAGCAAAAGCCCGCGCGAGGCGGGCTTTTTAAAATCTGGCTCCTCTGACTGGACTCGAACTTCATCTGTATCTCCTGTTATTAGTGGAATTGAAGTAATGGCATTATTTTTTACCATCATATTTACCAACATTTTTAATCTTGTATCGTAAAAATGTCAATTATATTCAATTAGTTATGACAACACGCTTTACTGAACTTCACTGAACGATCTTCATGTCTGGACTGATTGTTCCGATGCTTTTCCCTGCTCCATTCAATAGATTACCGCCATCAAATCCGATATGTTTACTCATAACATATCAAAGCGATAAGTAAAGCCAGAAGGATAGATACCTCATGACCAAAGCGGAGATCGCCAGCGCTGTTAATGAGTGGTTCAACATTGAAAACTACAGCGTCCTGCAAAATTTGACAGTGGAACAGCTTTTCCAAGAGATAGAAAACAGGATTGTCGCTTACCGCATGGGGCAAAACAGTGGGGAGTTGCCTCCTGAAAGCCGTCGCAGGCATCAGAACTATTACGAAGAACTGATTGAAGGCAAGGTCGTGTTTGGTGATGTTTTCGGGGGGCCAGAAAAAAGACTGTCTTCCAGCTATGCCATCAAGCCTGTCACACATAAGGGGCTATGGGAGGTGGCGGGTTATGTGGCTGCTTTCGATAAATACGTTAACCCGGAAGGAAAACCCCTACCTCATATGGAAGTCTCGCATTATCTGAAGGAAGCCGGGGTAAATAACGAAGGGTTGATGCTTGTTCAAATTAATCTGGCGGAAACGTCATCCGAAGAAATCATCAATCACCTGAAAGTGATGGTGCCTGAGTGGAAAGAACAACTACAGGCTCCTGAGCCTCCAGCCAGAGATTTTCGCTTTGGGGTCAGCAACCTCAAGAGAATACTCGATTACAACATCATTCCCATCATGGATTTGCTGTTCTGGGCGCAGGATGAAGAGGTCAGGATTGGTATGCCGCAGCTTACCAGTTTTATCTACCCGGACGAGTTTAAAGACGGTATTCGTGATGTTGAGAAAATGAAGTCTACAGACCATCCGCTGGCAGTAAAATATCTGACAAAGCTTGCTCACTATCGGTCTTTTGTCGATTTTACATACAGATACGACGACAGAAGACACTGGAAGGTTCAGGATCTCATCACTGACGAACTCGGTGAGGACTGACATTCCCGGAGGCGGTGTGTTGCGCAATGCGGATATCGCCTACATTCACTCAACCTGAACATACCCTATTTTTATCCTCCCAAAAATCTGCGTAAAAAACTTCTTCTCGAACGTCCCTCTTAAATCACAAGAAAAACCCATACAATTATCTCATCGAACAACACAGGAGATAAATATGGTTCAAATCAAAACAGATAAACATCCCAAGCTTATTCGTTTACCTGAGGTAATGAACAGAACTGGATTCGGCAAAACATGGATATATGAGCTTATTAAAGCGGGTTGCTTTCCCGCACAGATAAAAACAGGTGTAAGAGCAATCGCCTTTATTGAAAGTGAGGTGGATGCGTGGATTGAACGAGCTATTCAGGCATCACGAAAACAAGCAGTTTAACAAATATTATCCATATAATGATCTAAGGGGGTTTTATGTAAAAATAAGAAAATAAAACTGTTGTAAATAATATCCCTTACCAAAATCATACAGATTTCTGTAGGGGGACGTTCACTTAAAAATAAAGAAGGAAATAAAAATGAGTAAAGCAATAACAGAAGTCCACGAAATCAAAGTTTACAATGAACCTACCAGATTATTCCTTGTGAAGTCATTTTATTGCTATGAGCTTTATATCAGTAATATGCAGGAATACATGGGCGATAGATTTGTTAAAATGGTTGAAGACAGAATATATATGGATGATGTTTTTGACAAGGTAATAGAAAACAGTAAGGAAGGATTTAATAAGTTTCTTAAGGAGTGTAAAAGCTCAGGCTCTCTCAGAGATGTTTTATTCGATGAGGTCAAAGTGAATCTGAGACATATGCACAACGTTATTTTTAACTCAAACTAATGGTCATGTGGTCAGTATATGGCCCCGCAAGGGGCTAATAATCAACTTAATAAAGGAACATTTAAATGAATGATAATATTGCAATATCAGTAAGTCTGCTATGTGAGCAAACACCTGAAATACTCTGCACCATCCAAGCAAGCGTCAGTACGTTCATTGCGCTATGCGGGTATTCAGCCGAGGAAGTAATGGATGATGAAAACCTGACAGATGCGTTGAACAGTTATGTTAATAACGAACTGGTCAGTGAGATGGATTTAAGTTACGGATCAGTGATCATTAATCTGGTTTATAAAAAGTAGTTATCTGTTTATTCCTATTCCGGGACTAAATAAGTCAAACAAACATGTAAAAATGAGGATTGATTATGTCTAAAGAAACTGTAGTAACAAATAAGTCTACACAGCTGTTCCTTGATCTTGCTATAAGATCATTGGAGGCAAGCTGGAAGCTTTTTCAGGAAGTGAATGGAGATGGAGACGCTAATGACTATCTTGATGATCCTGATTTCATGAGTCCATTTATTATGAACATCATTGACCATATTCAGAATAACTTTGAGAGATTTACAACCCAAGAAGGTGATAGTGGGAGTATTAATGAAGTTAACTTCGAGCAGATTGCTGTTGTGTTGGTGTGCCATTCAGAACGATTCAGGAAATGAGTTCTAAAAGTTGCCCCGCAAGGGGCTAACTAAAAAACAGTAAATAAAAACAGGAGCCAAAAATGATTGATGAATTTCATATGTTGTATATGTATAAAAAAATCCAAGCCGAAGCTGCGGCAACAGATATGAAAACACTGGAACGGTTTTTGAAGAAGTTCCGCAAAGTTGTTGCGGAGCGTCGGGAAGAATACTATCAGGAGATTGGTGAGAAGAAGGCTCAAAAGCTAAGGGCAAAAAGATTACAACAGTTGCTTAAGAAAATGGAGCGTGATCGTGTATCACCACATGAGTTATAAAATAAAACCACCATATTGGTAATATACTGCCAGTATGGTAGTTTTATTCTAGATAGAAAATTTTCGGCGCTTTGTTGCTGATGCATTAAAATCAGAAGATATATCTGAAAGTTGCTCAAGACTTTGCTCAACAGAACGCTGGAACTCAAGAGCCGCTTCTGTGCGCAGCTTTATGACGAGAGCGAAGAGTTCATCAGGTGTTTTTTCTAATAAAGTTTTTCTGTAGAGCATGGATTCCTGAACCTTCTCAAGGCTCTTGGATGCAAGAGCCGATGCATGGCTAATAGGATTAAGTTCTTCAATAAATTTTTCAAGCAGTGATTTTTTCTTTCGGTCTAATCTAAGGAGATTAGTGTGCGCAGATTTAAATTCTTTTGCTTCAATCAAGGGGGAGTCATTGGTTCTTAATCTGCGATATTCATCTCTGTATTCAGACATCGTTGGATATTTTTTTAATGCTTTGATGGTGTTCAGATACTGAATTAAATCATCATTGTCTAATTTTACTTTCCTCATATATACCTCGTAAATAAAACAGTGGATATATTTATATTACGAGATATAGTGTAAGTGTCAAATATAACCGGGAAATAAGAATGATAATATTCAGATGAAAACTATATTCTTTCTTTTTGATCAACATCTTCAGGATAATCAACAAAAATGTCATCTTCTGAAACAGAGTCCCAGTCAATATCTTCGTCGGGAGTAGAAAGTAAAGGTTTATCATCTCCTTTATCGATGGGTTTTTCTGCGTTGTTTGTAAGTACCGTATCTTTATAAACGGTGACGAATACGTCTTCTATACCTTCACTGGTCGTTCTCAGCGACTTCTTAACATATTCTTTCCTTGTGGCATTTAATGTTCTGTACTGGCCTTTCAGAAATAGATTTGCGTTTATCATGGTATGCTTCCCTTCTTTGACCAGAATGCCTTTATTTACTAGCTTGTTCCAGCATTTACACACGTTAGATTTGCTCATATTAAGCTCTTCTGCGAGTGCCGACTGAGATATACTGGCAATGAGGTTTCCATGCTGCATGAGTTTACATAAGCGGATCATTATTGTGTATTCTGCGCCAGACATATTTTTTCCGAGCTTTTCCAGATTATCAAGAAAAGCATGAACATAGGCTATTCCCGGTTGAATATCAGAACTTCTCTCTTTTTTTACATTTACGGTTATTTTATCTTTTCTGTTTCTGTTATAGAAACTGTAAATCTCCAGTTTCTGTTTGTCTGTAAAATCATTTTTGTTGATATAATCTTCCACCTGTTCACTGCTGGAGGTCATTATTGTGTTGTAATCAATGCTCATGGTTTTTCCTTTTTATTATTGTTGTTTTCTTTATATATAATGCAGCATGTGCTTTTGTCAAAAATAAATGTGAAAAAAGGAAAAATAATACACTTTTGCGAAATAGCGTTCACTTTTTTGGAGAATTTTAACTATCAAAAAGTTTCCACAGGAGAAACTTTGGTTTCTGTACAGGAAACTTCGGTTTCCACAGAAGAAACTTAAATTTCCGTACAGGAAACTTTTTCCGTAAAATCTCTTTTAAATATAATAGGTTATGAATCATTAATACTATAATATGTTTAATAACCTTAACGTGGAGTGTGCCGGGAAAATGGCACCGTTTGATTTTGTTCTTGATCTTTACTTTATGTTATGAACAGCCAGTGATTGTTTTGTACAATCACGAAATGCTGCTTTTATTTGGAATGCTTAATTAATATTCCTTTTACTTTATATGCGTCTTCGACGCGATCTTTTTTGGATAAATCCATCATTATCGGAGACAAGCTCCTCACAGCAGAGTGATTGTTGCGAACAATCACTAAGTGCTGCTACCAAGGATATAGTTTTCCTGTGCGTTTAAGAGCAAATGCTATATGTCTAAAGGGAAAAACTATGTTTAAACATAGGATCTAAATTCATCATCATGAGGAAAAGAGATCAAACAATGATCGAGTACTTTTCTTTTTATTTAACAGGCAGGAGATGAATAAAATAAAAATGTCAGCGTCAGGGCGTAGCCGTGCGTCAGCACAGAGATAAAGATTTTTTCAAAAAGTAGTTTAAAAATAAGAGGAAAAATCATGGTTAAAACATAAATAAATTTGATTTTCACGATCGCGATGTAGTATTAAATAGTAAAAAATAAAAAAGGAAAAAATCAAATGAAAAATATCAAATGATAACACTCTTTCATCCCCATGAGAAAACACCATTTATGATCTGTATTGTAAACAAAGTAGAAGATACTGAACATGGAATAAAACTCACTCTTGAAAATGGCAATGATATTTATGTCAATAATTATAGCCATTATCTGTTATCGGAGTCTGTAAGTCGTTGCGATAAAGATAGGTTGAAAAATATTTATATTCGCTTGGTTTCGGAACTCACACAGATGAGTGAAGAAACTATAAAATAACAGATGTTATAATCTGAGTTATCAGTTTCAGATATTGTAATGTTATCCATAAGGTCAATGCTTTTGGGTTGAATCTATATACAGAGCTATCAACAAACATGGGTCAGGTTAAAGTCGAATGCGGTAAGTGGCAGTGTTCTGGTAAAATGCATTGTCTGATAGCGTCAGGAGGCGATGAGCTATGGAAGGTAAATTAATTTTTTGTTCCGATGCAATACTGCGGTTTCAGTCCGATTACGATGAAACCTCGGCGGTTCCATTGCTATCCATCCAGAACACGATAGCCAATACCGATCCCTTTTTTCTTCTTCGCTTCTTCCACCATACGACTCTGATTGAAGAAGGAACAACGCTGGCAAGTATCTTCATGGCTATAGAGCCATGGAAGGCGTTGTTAGCAGCTTATCTGGACAGAGATGTTGGTGCTTATATAGATGAGGTAAGAAAACCGTCCGGGCCAACGACATGGGATATTGAATGGATCGGAATTGACCGTCGAAGCTCGGTTTACCGTGCTTACAAGCGTCAGGAAATGGAAGAAGGGGAAGATTTTTCGGTCTATTTTAATCGCGATCGGTTCCCGACTGATGAGTTTGACATAGAAAGTAGCTGCGATGCTTCAGGTTTCATTAAGGGTGATAAAGAACGCTGGAGTATCAGCGGTGATATTCACGAAATTAAAAACCTGCCTGTAATCCTCTATAGCAAACAGACGTTGATGACTTCTGCGAAAGACGGATTGTTGAAGAAGAGCATATCAGGGGTAAAGAGTTCCAAGCATAGCTGCTTTGTCTATGGTGATACCTCGTTTTCTTTCAGTGGGGTTATGGAGGCTATCTTCATTAGTGGGCTGTTCTTCTATGCGCCGAGAGATGCTGCCGGTAGCCTTGATGAGCTGAAAGCGAGTTTGGCCGGACTGGAAGAAGAACTGGCCGAGGTGCCTGAAACAGAATCGGCTGATAATGAAACAGATAAAGAAACTACCATAGTCGTAGCCGAAGGTGCTTTTGATTCGCTCACAGCTCACATGGAAACAGAAGCTGAGGAGTGGCAATCCATTAAGAAGCTGTGCCAGCGAGAAGGTGAGCTTCCCATACGCATCGGTAGTATTAAGATGGCTGAGCCTGCTGAGCTACGCTTGTGCGGGAAAATTATACGTGGATTGAACAGCAGTGAGCATGACGCCTGCCGGGGCTTATGCTTGCTTACTATTTTTGCGTTATCTCTTGATCAACCTCATATTTACTATGGTAAAATTCGCAACTTAACTCTGTGAGCATCAAGCGTTTTTTAAGGGCGTCGTCTAACCAGTAAGGACATTGATTTGAACATTAAAGTAACACCAGTATTAATCTCACTTGTCTACGAAGCTCTTTTAAGATCCTTTTGGCGTAAACCGGCACTGAAGAAATTTTTATTGTCTTCACATATTTCCGAAAACTTTATTTCAACGTGGAGAGAGGATGAGTCAAAGAGGGCTTTCTTAGATCGTTTATTCCCTAAACTGCAAAGTAATGCAAAAGGTAATAATGTTATTTGTCTGATGGCAATTAATCTTTCTGAGCAGACTTCTTTTCCAGATTTAAGAGGCTGGGAGGATTCCTTACAAATGATCCAGTCAGCAACAAGTGCTGTAAGAGATTTGAAATCGTATATTAAAAAACAAAATGAAGAACATCAGAATGAAAAAGAGAAAAAAGAATTCAGGGCGCGAGCAGAAAAAGAGAGGGCTGAAATTAAACGCTCCGTAACAGATTTAATTAAGTTAAAATCTGAGTTTGAGTGTTTGCATAATAAAATTGGAACACAAAATGGTGGCTATGAATTCGAAAAATGGTTTTTCAAGCTCATAGACTATTGCGAAATCGTTTGTAAAAAGCCATATAAAACTAATGGTAGGCAAGTAGATGGAGCCATAACCATTGATGGTACAACGTATCTTGTTGAATTAAAATTTCAAAAAACACAGTCTGATGCTACAGATATAGATTCATTAAAAGCTAAAGTAAGCAAAATGGCAGATAATACAATGGCTGTAATGATTTCTGTATCTGGTTATTCCTCTGTTGCCATAAGTGAATCATCGGGCAGTCGAACACCTCTAATATTACTAGACTATAGCCATTTATATTTATTTTTATCTGGTGGCATGAAGTTTGATGAGATAGTTACACGTATAAGACGTCATTCATCTCAGACTGGGGAGGCGTATCTACCTGTAAACTCTTTTGGTGGATTTTAAATGTTTAAAGGATCACGATAAAATCGTAAATTACACATTGTAAGTTTCTATATAAAATAAGGAATATAAAAGTGTATAATCTATTCGTTACAGCAGATACTCAGGCATGGAATGAAGCCAATGGAAGTTATGAATTTACAAGGTCTAGGTTTTTAGAGCATACTGAAGATAAATTAGTTAGGAAATACAAGGATCTCACTAAGGAACAAATTGAGGAAATAAAAGAATTACCCTGCTTATTTCTAGTGGAAAATTTGCAAGGTGAGGCGTTTGTTGGCTCGTTAAAATCTATAACTGCTGATAGATATAAAGTAGAGTTTGAATACAATCTTACGCAAAGAATTTCAGAGGGAGAAATTAATAATCAAACTTTATACTCACTTGGTCTTTCTAAATTTGAAATAATGCGAACCCATTGGGCTATTAAAGATCTAAATCTTTATTCTATTATTGAAAGCCATGGGATAAATCTTCAAAATAATTTAGATGAATATGACCTACGTATCCCACTGGAAGATAAAGCTTCTGACAAAATTGTTTCATTCAAAGCGACATCGTTAAATATTTTCATGGAGCATGTTTTATCTAAACAAAAGAAAAAAGGTTATGATATATTCTATCGTGGGCATAGTGATGTCAAATATAAACTTGAGCCTTCTATCAATAGAACTGATGATAATGGCCGCTATTTATATAGGAATTATGAAAATGTAATGGCAACAGAATTGTTGGTTGAAAATCCTAACGATTTTAATGAAGACAGAACAACATTAGAGAAACTTGTTCGTATGCAACATTATTCATTACCAACTCGTCTGTTGGATATAACCTCAAATCCTCTGATGGCTCTTTACTTCGCCTGCTCTTCTCATAGCAATAAAAAAGATGGAGAGGTTGTAGTTTTTTTCATAAATCAGAAATCAATAAAATTTTTTGATTCAGATACAGTTAACTGTTTGGCAAATATATCGCGGCTTTCGGTAAATGACAAGGAGTCTATAGGTAATAATGTCCAAAAAGAAGAGTATTTATTGAATGATTATGAACTAGATTTATATAAAAAAGATAAAAACAAATCTGAGTCAATTACTAAAATTAACCACTTTAATGCTCTTCCTGAGGTCGGGAGACTTCTTCATTTCATAAAAGAAGATAAATCATATTTTCTTAACAAAATTATACCAAATGATTTGAAGGAAATACTATGCGTCAAAGGTAAGAAAAGCAATGGACGAATTTTATCACAATCAGGATCATTTCTTTTATTTGGCACGGAAATGATGATGTCAGATTTTGGAACGCCTGAGATTTCAATTGAACGTATAATTATTTGTAAGAATGAAAAAGAGAGAATACTAGAAGATCTTGATAAAATGAATATAAATGAAAGTACAGTATATCCGTATATAGAAAACTCAGCAAAATATATAAAAAGAAAGTATGAGAAGAAAATAAATGATGATCAAGAGTAGGTTAAAATAAATTTGGATTTTTTAGGATGAAGCGCCTAAAGAGTATATATCCATGAGATATATTTAGGCGTAAATCTATTGAGGGTATGACCTTATAAAGCACAATCTATAACAGACATGAAATATAATTAAAATACCCTATTATGACGTGTGTTGTAAATGATGTTAAAAGAAATAAAAATACAAAGACATTTTATATAAATAAAAATAAATTGAGGTTTTTAGCTATTACCTACTATCAGCGGTGGAAAGATATTTGGATGAAAATAGAACAATGAACAGGTATATGAAGTTAGTATCCAAATTTGGTTAAGTGAGTAAAGGAAAAACATTCCTTCGCTAAGATGAATTGAACAGTCATTCTGTATGACCACAAATCTATAAATGTAAGTTTAACTTACAATGTTCTATTATCTATTAAGTGTATTATTTTTTCTTTATCTTCCTCAGATAATTTATCAAAGTTTATTACGATAGCAGCTAGTTGATCGTTTTCCACATAAAAATATGCTAATGGGACATTGAGCGTTTGTGCTAATTTCTGTGCAGTATGGATATCTGCTTCATGTACGCCTTTTTCGTATCGATTGATGCGAGTGCTTGCTACAAATTCGTCGATCCCGGCAGCGATACCCAGCCTCTTTTGAGATAATCCAGCTGCAAGCCGCGCTTCTTTTAAACGCTTACAAAAGATGTCTCTATGGGATTCTCGCTGGGTCATAAGCACTCTCATCATTAAGAGCTACGAGAATCGTAGTTTTTCCTTGTTTTCGATACTACGTTTAACGTAGTATCTGCCAGTGATGATGTATTGGTCTATCGATACAGCAAATTTGAATAGTGTCTGATGCCTTCAGTGACTGACGGCTGAACCGTTCATAAGTGTCATTACTTGGACCAGTACAAGTGGTTATTATTTGTTATCGCTGATGGGATAGGAAAATGAAAAAAATCTTAATAATGGCGGGGGCTGTGTTGGTTCTGGCGGGATGTGGTGAAAAAGGCGACTTTGAGAAAACGATCAACGCGAAGATTGGTCAATCGAAAACCTGTTTCTCACTGCGAAACAACGACGTCGCATTCCCTGTCCAGCTATCCAAACCGCGATTTGATGAAACAGGGACTGGAACAGGGTCTGTAATCCTCGACGGCCTCGTAGAACAGGGATTAATGGCCTTTGTCAAAGGCTGGGATAACAATACGCTTGGGATAACAGATGAAGGTAAACAAGCCAAAATCTGGGATGCCAAGGAAGGTGTTTGTATTGGTCGCCGGGTTGTTGATGAGGTGAAGGAATGGACTGAGCCGGGAAACGGTAATCAGAAAGTTGTTCGCGTCTCCTACACATGGAAATTAACTGATATTCCATCGTGGGTGGACAAAAGCGCATTCTCTGGTGTGAAAGGGATGAACGGACCTGCTGATGGTGCCATGAATCTTGTTAAAACCAGCAATGGCTGGAAAGCGATCTAAGGGGTCTATCATGGAAAACAAAACTATCCAGTGTCCGTTTTGCCTGAAAGAAAGTCAGAGAGGTGTTCATGTTTGCACTGGCTGCATGGCGACTGTTTTATATGGAGCCTACCCCGGCTGGTATGCTTTCGTGGTTATATTATTGACCTTCGGTCTGTCTATCCTGATCGGAATGTCTACAGGTATGGCAGGAGCTACCATCAGTCTACCAATTATTGCTGCTGTTGGGTTTGTCGCAGGTAAAGCAATTTTCTCTGATAATGTTGTTTTCAGGCGAAGGATGTAAAATAAAATTTAAACCATGTCTTTTTTTGAAAGGCATGGTTTTATTCTCAGCTTTTTATTTGACATTGGATTTTGTTTTGCTAATTAATAATAAAAAGGAGAGAGTATGAAAATTTTAATAAAATTGAATAATGAGTGGCCTGAACATGTGAGTGGGAACCCTGTCCTTGATGAGTGGCTTCATAAGATTCCTTGGTCCGGTATTGAGTATTTTTTATTATGTGAAGATGGTAACGTTTATCAGTCATATATAAAAATGCCTTTTTCTGTTGAGATAAAGGAATTTCATCTTTTCAGGCATACACACATAGATGAAACTTCATTTATGATTGAAGAAATCAATGAATGGCCTGAAGGTGTTAACATAAGAAAAGGTTTTATATCAAAAACAGATAAGAGACATCCATATAATGAAAAAGAAAATAGCTGTTGGTATGTATCACCTGAAGGGAATGATGCAGTAATCATATTTGATGCCCCTGAGATTCAGGAGCATAAAAACAGGTATAAAGAAATGCCAATCATTACATGCGAAGTTTTCGTGTAGATTTTAATTTTTCTTCAAGCTCGGTCTTTTTTAGCTGAGCTTCTTCTAAAGAACCATAAACCCCAATAACAACCTGAGAAACAATATCAAACACGATATGAAGAGGGATTTCCTGAGTGATTTCCTCTCCTTCCCCGATTCTGTAAGTAAGTGTGGTGCTATGTGGAGTAATCAAGAAACGGTCTGACATATTTAAACCCTTTGATTTTATAAAAGATAAGCATTATGTCAGGGGGTGTTCTGGTTTTCAAGTCCAGTGAACGAGGTTAGTGCGGTAAAAATCATCTCATTTTAGCGGAAAGCCCGGCGGTCTTAATTTAGGCCCGCTGCGCTTACCAGATGAGAGTGTAGGTCTGTACTCCGGTTCGTTGTTGTGTTGTTCAGATTTTTTCACACGACTTGGGAAACGACTAATTTCTTTTCCCGTTGGTTTAAGGACACAGGTCTCAGTTTGATGTTGTTTTTCATCATTATTGAATTTATCACGTTGTTCATATTCATTACGTGACACATGACGACCTAATACCTCATCAAAGATGTAGTTTTCAGCAATACGTTTATCATGTTCTTCACTGATAATATCAACTTTAGTTTTGTCTGTTTTAGCCCATATGAATTTATCTCTGATAAAATCAACCAAAAGAGCAGTAAAGCGTTTAAAGATATTATCCTGACATGGAATAGTCTGTGTCCTCTTAACACGTTCAGGGGCGCTTCTGGATGCCCTGTTTGGGTTTTGAGAGGAGGATGTTTTCAACATAGTATTCATCTCAATATCAGAAATACCGGCTGATGATTTATGACCAGCAGTAACCTTACTGACTTTTGTTTTATCACGATAGGATTTAACGCCACGCATACGAGTATGAGGTGCCGGGGCTACCAGTACAGGTCTTTGCGTTTCTTTGGTAGAAGAATCGGAACGTGTTTTTGGTAATAAAATCTCTTCTGGTTCAGCAAGAACAGCCACGGTGAAGCTTCTGACATCAACAACAATTTCAAGATCAAGTTCGCTGAATGTTTTGTAGACTTCAACGGCTTCTTGCTTGGCAGCATCACGAACAGCCTGTTCAGCAGCACGCTGTTGTTGAGCTGCTTTACTACGCCATTTGGCACTGTGAATACGCTTCATTGCAGGGCGGTTTGTTTCAGCGGCCTTGGCAAGCCATAGCGCTTTTTCTTCATTATCCAGAGCAACCGCTGCTTTCTCTAATGCTTCCTCATGCTGGGATTGGAGAGAACGATGGTCAATACGCTCTGATGAACCAGCAGCAGCAAGGTAGCTGTTAGCCATAGATGCCCATGATTCACGCCAAAAAATAGACATTTTTCTGTCGTTCCAGCTTCTTTCTTTTTTACCAAAACCTTCCGGGCCTATGGCTTTTAAGGTCAACATAACGTGAGCATGAGGATTATCACTATCAAGATCATGGAAAGCGATATCGGCAATCATGCCTTTCTCAACGAAATTTTTCTGGCAATATTCAAGAACAAGCTTTTTCTTATCATCATTGGTTAGCTCAGCGGGGATAGCAACATCGAAATAACGGGATGTTTGACCGTTGTGCTGGCGCTCAACGCTTTCAACTTCATTCCACAATGCTGTAGAGTCTTTTATGATGTGTTCTGGAGCATTAACAGGCGCTAATATGAAATGCCCGCATAAATCAGTACGGCGGCTATAATCATAGGTATCACCTGTTCTTTCATCTGTGATTCTGCAACGAGCATGATAAGCAGCCTTCGCAACGGAAGATCTGCCCTCACTTCGTTTTACAATTTTAAAATCCAGATGAAAAATCGCCATACAATAAAAACAACCTCATATAAATTTAAATATCAAACCAAAATATAAATCTCCAATGCGACTATACTGGTTTTAGTTTTTCGCAAGAAAAACTCTGGTGTTGACGTTGACCTTGGTTTTAGCCTGCGGCAGCAACCGTCGGTAGACCCCACACGCTCACGAAGTGAGTGTATAGGTGGGCATTGCTTTATTTTTATATCTCCTAAAGGAGCTAAAAATAACGACAATGTATAAAGTTTTCTTACTCTTAATTAATAACATTAGTTTGAAGGTCTGTGAAATTAACAGGGGCAGAATCGGATGAACGGCTGAAGTAGTATAATAATATTGGTTTTTTGTGTTTAGATAGCGCCCGTAAGGGCAAAAAGAGTGATTTTCCTCCCGCCGTAAGGCGGGGAAGTTGAATTAAGATAAAATAGCGAAAATAAAAATTACTTTTACGTGTTGCACAATTCACAGGTTAAGAGCTGAAATCATAGTTTGAAAATGGCAGGTGAAAATGATTCCATTAGCCTAATAAAACAAGTAACGGGGTGAGTAAGGGGCTTAAAAAATCCAGTGTGTTTTCAGCAAGGTGTTGCACAATTTCGTTTTACACTGAGCCTCATGGAAATATTAAAACAAAAACACCATTTTTTATGAATAAATCCATCATTAACAGGTCAAGCCTGTTCAGCGAATGATTGTCTGAAACAATCATAAAATGCTGCATTAGGGCTAAGAATCATATTTATTTGACCTTTTTGTTTTTTAATTGTATTGCAAAGGATAATCATTAAAACAACAAAAGGATAAACAAATGACAAATAAATACATTAACTTCATGGGGCTGGATTTCAATAAGGTAGCGGAGATGAAAAAAACGTTCACTGGGTTTGAGAAACGATTACAAATCAACAATGATAACTTTGACGATGAATTATTTTATTTTTGCTGTTTTATGGATTACTTCCTTAAGCGACATGACAACGTATCTTTCCCAGCTTATTATAAATTTTGCGTTTCTCTGGATGCTTACCTGTATTCACTCATGTATCTCGAAGAAAACACCTCAATGACGAACTTAATCGGCTTCTTTCCCGGCAAGCTGTTCTGGCATACCGTTGATAATGGGAATGATGATGTTTTTTATATACTTCTTACATTTTATATGAATGAATGGAAAAAAAAGGAAGCGTTCTGATGAGTAAACAGGGGGATATTGAAAGCAGGAAACCACGAACAGAAAAAACAATTAAACAAAAAATAGCTTCGGCACAGATGCATCTTAATCGCCTTAAGAGCAAGGAAAAATCTTTGACCAAGAGCGCTGAAACGCGTCTGAAGATTATTTTAGGTGCTGAAGTAGCTAAAGCGGTGGGCTGTAAAGTAGAAGAGGTGGATAAAGAGTTAATATTAGGACTGATATTACAATCGTCGAATATTAATGCAGAGGCTAAAGCAAGGATTAAATTACGAGGGAAAAGATTTCTTCAGGATATGGTGGGAAGGCAGGAATAATATATTCATAAAAGCGAAATGAGATTAATATTTCTATGGCGGTTTAAATGATTTTGGGATTTCTACTAATAGTAGAAAGTCGTTATATACTTTGTGATGATATTCAGAAATATGATATAGGCTATAAAAGATATGAGGCGTCAGGAACTTGGTTTGATCCTCAAGATTTTCATGCAATTACGATAATCTTTTATTTAAATAGATAAATGCATTTGACAATCAATATTTAATGTTATATCTAGTAAGTGTTCCTTGAGAACATTCACTTCAATGAAGTGTCTGATTGCCCCATATATGGGGAGTGGTTTACAGCCCAATGGGCTGATTTAGTTGCCCCAAGTATGGGGATATGTATTCTCTCCAATGGAGAGTTTCCTTAGCGGGAAATAACAAAGGGCCTTGCGGCCCTTTGTTATATATCAGTCAGATGTTGCAAGATTGAAAACTTACATAAAATCAATTCTTTCTACGTTGGCGAACAATTTTAGCTTTGGCTATAATTGCTGTGAAGCTTACAGCCATTTGTATAGATTGAGTTGAATCTATGCAAGAATTTAACAATCGACCTAAAGTCAAATCATCAAAATTAGAATTAATAACATCATCAGTTGCTTGGTCGAGAGGGTCCTTCTCGTTACTTGTATTAATTCTATTATCTCTGATATGTGTGTCACAATTGTTTAGAGGTAATGTATATTGTGATTTAGGGTTTTTTACTTCAGACGAAATAGTTGGCTTTTGTGACCTTTTTTCAAAATCACTAAACTGATTTGTTATTTCTTTAGGAAGTTGCTCAGGATTTAACTCTAATTTAATTATATTTCTTCGTTTGACCAGAATAGTCTGACCAAAAGGTAATGAAAACCATTGCCATACAGCATTATTGGCATGAAATTCTTCATTGTTAACTGGTATTAACTCACCAAGACCCATCATTGCTATATTATTTTTATGCAAACCTACGACATCAATTTGATTAACAGGGGGGGTCCAGTTGCCAATGTCAGGATAATTAAATGCCTGATATTGAGCATTACCATTTCCCATATTCATTAAGCGCAATGCTTCGGTGATTATATAGTCTTTATCTTGTATAGCCCAATCAGGGTGGGTATCGCATATTGCCCCCAGCATTGCACCACACATTGTTGCTATGGTATCTGTATCACTATCTAGCTCATTTGCTGAACAAATTAATGCTTCTTTGATACCTATATCTTTATACATATAGGCCAACGCTGAAGCAGCAAGTGCAGTTTTAATACCAGAGCCACGGAATTTACTTGTCAGGCAACCTAACCTATCTAGAATTTCATGGTAGCACTCATTACTTGAAGTTACGACCAACTTTGATATCTTATCAATGTCATTCAGTAGTTCAATTTTTATCTTTTCAATAGAGTTAGATAATGAGGTTTTATTATTTTCCTCCCATGCTGATAACCAGAATGTATTAAGCTGAGAGTCATTTCTAATAATATATGGAATGTCAGATAATTTTTCTACATAGGAAAGCCAATCTTTTGGTGACGGTATTTTTTTATTCGCAATTGTATCATAAAGAGCTAATGCATGAAAAAATGCACCGCAAAACCCATGGGGGTGACCATGAGTAACTAAAGAATCTCTTAGTGTATTTAATAAATAGTTATCTTGATAATCTTTATTGAACGAACTCCAAACATGAGGCTGAATGCGCATTGCTGCACCATTTCCTCCGCTTGTAAAATAATTTTGTTTCCCGTTTTCAAAAAAGTTAGAAAACCAAGAGACTGTTCTTTTCGATAAGTTTTGGGCCGCAGTTTTAGTTCCCAGACCACCACCTAAAGCATAACTGGGCCATATAGTAAGTTCTATTTTCGCGAAACTTTCCACATCGAAAAAACCACCTTCACGTATTGAACGTGAAACTGCAAGTCTCAACTGAGTATCATCAGAATATGCACCAGCAGGTAATTTAGCTTTGACGCCGCCTTTTCCGCCTATAACTCGTTCCCAAGGTTGAGTCTGGATTGCTCTGGCCGAACCAATCCGACGCTTAACGCCATTCTCCCCATGGGATAGTTCTGTTATCCAACCTAGAGCGTCGCCAGCAGCAGCCCATAATGATGAATTAATAATGCTTTTTTCGAGAGTTGAAATCTCTTTAACTATTTGATTTTTCATTGTTTTCAATTTGGCATCCCCGCAAATTTTTCTGGAGAAATCACGATCTCAATTCCATCAAACTCAAATTCATCTAGCCATCCTCCAACTATATCATGTGTTTCGTCATCAATCACATAGATGCGTTTTAGCCAATTGGTAGAAATTTCTTGAGGGTAAAGGACTTCAGCTTGTTCGCAAGTTGGCAAGCATAGTGGCCGATTCCGACGAAAAGCTTTCCATCCCGTTTTTCTCTCTATGATTGGTTCAAAGAGAGAATCGAACCCAGTACTCCCTGACTGCCGTATGCATGGGGCATAGGAGTTATTTGTAGTGGCGAAATAAACATTTTCATGAGTAATAATGATTGGGTCAAAAGATAATATTGACCACCATATGTTTTGATCTTTATGCCATCTCTTGGATACATCAAAATACCTTCTATTGATCTCAGAAATTGATAAGTTTACATAGTCTATCCAGTTTTCTTTTTTATCAAAATATTCTGAAATTTCAGGGCGAATGGCTGCATTTGGATATAGTATATGCTGTAATAACTTATCATCTGTAAGCCGATATCTTGATAGGAGCTTTTTGCTAACTAAGGTTCCTAATAATCCTCTATTAGTTGTGAAATGTAATATTTCTGATATTCCTCTTTCCTTGTAATTAATCATTATAGGTTTACCTCTTTGTATGTCCCTTCCTCAAGGAATTGCAAGAGGTCAGACTCTTCTCCTTTTTTATAGCCTAAAAAAACACCTTTCCGGGACCTAGCTATTGCCATAGCTAATAATTTTCTTAAAACCAAAAATTGGTCATCAATGTTTTCTTCAGAGTAAGCAGTCGTCTGATCACTAAGCCCTAAAATGAATACGTAATCAAATTCTAATCCTTTAACTGAGTGAAATGTTGATAAGGCTATACTAGCATCCATATCGCACCAATCTGAGTCTCGTGTTATATCTCTAAAACTTAAGTTGTTAGAATGAAGTTTAGTCCTTAAAAATGAAAAACAGCCGCCTCCTAGCGGATGTAAGAATGCAACAGTTTCGACATTTAAATCAATATTTATTTTTATAAAATCTATCGCGTAGCTAATTTGATTTCTATATATACCACAAATGACTTCTGGTAAAATACCATCAGTAATGGCTTCATGTAAGTTTGGAATTGAGCCATCGTCTTCAACATTTATTCCTCGTAAAAAGGATGCTGCGAATTTTGCTATTTGTTTGGTATTTCTATAATTAATTTTTAGTCTGTGTGTTCTTTCTGGGCGGACGTCAAAACCAGCCTCAGACCATGTAAATCCTCTTGCATATATACGTTGGATTGTATCTGTAACAAAAGTAATCGTGTGGTAATCTGCGAGATGGTGCTTGATTGCACGAAGCTGATTTGCAGAAAAATCCTGTGTTTCATCAACAATGATAATTTCATAACCTAATGATGGGATATTTCTACCCATCATCACTGCAAGGTCATTCCAATCAATACTCCTATAATTCGATAGTGTTTTTTTATAGGGATTAACTATCTCATTTAAAATTCGCTGCCTTAATTCTCTATCGACTCTTGGCGTATTTCCTCGTCCTGTTCTTTCCGTATGTATATAATCATTAATGCTTTCAGGTGGATATCTACCTAGTAAGTATTCCACCTCTTTTATTACGTATTTTGGGGATAATATATTTGTGTTTCTGGCTAATGTATAAATGGTTTCATCGATTTTATCGAATATATTGGGGCGGCTATGTAACTTGTTGATAGCCCACCGACTAAATGTACTTATTTCAATATTTATTTTTATGCTGGGGTCAAGTTGACTATAAACTAAGTTTTTAATATATCCAGATAAAGTTCGGTTAAACGTTAATACTAAGATATTGATTGGTTCTATATTGTTTTCTCGACGATGCTTTGTCTGGATCATGTAGCATAAAGATTTTAATCTCAATAGGGCGGTAGTAGTTTTACCGCTCCCTGCTGAACCATAAATGACTTCTACTCCCGGTCGATTCTGTCCCGCTAATGCACGCTGTTCGGGGGTTGGGGTGACTATTGACAAAAATCTCATAATATTTCCTTATAACTAAAAATGATATCAATGCAATAATAATATTTTGTGTATCGGGTATATGTCCCCACAAAGCTGATGTACGATCTAATCAAATGCCACCTTTAGCATAAACGAAGTTAAATTCGCTGTGCAAACTCAAATGGCCTGACCATACCGCTATGGTTCGCATCCAGATAATCAGCCCACCACTGAAGCATCAGGCGGCGCTGGTCAAGGTGCTTGGCTTTGTGGGTATAAGCTGCACGGACGCTATTGCTTTCCTTGTGGCTCATTTGAAGCTCTACAGCGTCTTCTGACCACAAACCAGACTCAATTAAGGCACTACAGGCCAGTGTGCGGAAGCCATGACCACAAATGTCCTTCAGGGTATCGTAGCCCATCTTACGTAGCGCCTTGTTTATGGTGTTTTCACTCATCGGTTTAAAGCTGTCATAGCTGCCTGTGAAGATAAAACCGGCATCATTGCCATCTTCATAGGTAAGCTGTTTAATTTCTTTCAAGAGCGCAATTGCCTGACGGCAGAGAGGGATGAAGTGCTTACGCTTCATCTTGGTGCCACGACCCGAATATTTCACGCCGTCGATGACTTCCCGCTGTTCGGGGATAACCCACAGCTTGCTCCTGAAATCGATCTCTGACCATCTGGCGAAGCGTAGTTCACTGGAACGAACAAATACCAGCAGGTTAAGCTGAATCGCCAGCGTGGTCAGTCTGCGGCCTTTGTAGGCATCAATACGTTCAAGTAGCAATGGGATCTCTTCAAGCTCCAGCGCCGGACGATGTTCCGTTTCTGGCTTCTGTATGGAGCCTTCCAGATCGTAAGCCGGGTTATAGCGAATAAGCTGTTGCTGGACGGCATAGCGTAAAATGGACGTCACGTATTGCTTAACTCGTGTAGCAACTTCGAGATAGCCAAGGGCTTCTACTTTTTTTATGGGGACTAACAGATCGCCAGTGGCAAGCTCGGTAACGTCTCGGTTGCCAATATCCGGGAAGATATAGGTTTCAAGGCGATTCAATACGGTATGACGATAATCTTCTGACCATTTCTTTTTAGTAGAAAACCACGCTTTGGCAACAGCTTTGAAAGAACGAATGTTGTCGCGTTTGGCTTTCAGCTCTTTAACTTCGGCCTGTTTCTTTGCATTAGGGTCAATGCCCTGAGCAAGAAGTCTTTTAGCTTCATCACGGCGTTGTCTTGCATCAGCAAGTGAAACAGCAGGGTAAACACCGATAGAGAAAAGTTTTTGCTTCCCTTCGAAGCGGTAAGCCATTTGCCAGTATTTCGAACCTTTAGGGGTAACGCGAAGGAACATACCAAAGCCATCGGTTAGCTTATATTCCTTCTCAAGGGGTTTTGCATTTTTTGCTTTAATATCAGTTAGTGACATGAAACCCCCCCTCGATTGTTGGTAAAAGGCAAATCGAACCAGCATTACCAGCATTTTTACCATCAAAATGATGTGGCTTCGAGTGGTTTTTAGTGAACGAGGGTGAACGTGAAAGAAGGGATAACCAACTGATAGAAATGCAGAAAGCAGACGTCAGTGAACGTCTGCTTCCCTTAAATTGGCTCCTCTGACTGGACTCGAACCAGTGACATACGGATTAACAGTCCGCCGTTCTACCGACTGAACTACAGAGGAATTGTGTGAACGGGGCGCATGATAATCGTGGCTAAAACCTCTGTCAATAAGGAATCTAACCGGTTGATTCAAATGATTAATTAAACACCATATTGCTGCATTAACGTTCGCCGTGGGGCGATGTCGCGCTACTATGCAACCGCGAAAGCGGATCCTGACGATAGAAGGCACAAAAGCGCTGCCAGAGTGCAGGGAAGCGCGGAGCGAATAGCTCAGGCGCGCTGAAAAAATACTCTGATAGAACGGCAAAGCATTCAGCCGGATCGGTGGCGGCATAGGCATCAATACTAGCGGCACCTGCGCCAACTAACTCCACTTCGGCCTGGATATTGTCCATTGCCGCATGTAAGTCGTGCTCCCAGCCGGCGATGTGGCGTAGCGGAATGTGCGGCACGCCGTTGGCGCGATCGCCGTTGCGCATATCAATTTTGTGCGCCACTTCGTGGATCACCAGATTAAACCCGGATGCGTCGAAAGAATCCTGCACGTCCAGCCAGTTAAGGATCACTGGGCCTTGATGCCAGCTTTGACCTGATTGCACCGTGCGCTCGCGGTGAACCAGGCCAATATCATCTTCCCATTCGTCGTCTACGATAAACGGTTCCGGGTAAATAAGCACGTCGTGGAACCCATCCAGCCAGTCGAGCCCTGGAGATAAAACCGGGAGGCAAAAGAGCAGGGCGATACGCGCCTCCTGAAGCGGCGTTAACGTACAGCCGTGCAGCGGAACCAGCCTTTTTTGGGTTAAGAAAACCGCGCTCAGCGCTACCAGCCGCTCACGCTCATCGGTGGAGAGCGCGCCCAGCAGCGGAATCGCCAGCGCCTCACCCCAGGGATAAGGCGTATCAACCGTCGGTAATGGTGTTTTCCACGGCCATTTAATCATCGCTTTGCTCGCAAATTCGTCATCTGCATTATCTTTACGGTTGAGAACTGTTAACTAGCGGCAGCACCAGGCATGTTAATGATCTGATGGAGAGATGCCGGAGCGGCTGAGCGGATGGGTCATGAAAATCGGCATAGGGCAACGCGACCAGTGGCGTTGCCCTTCTCTCTGCCAGTAAAGCAGCAAATAGCGCTGCTTTATCGCCGGGGAGGATAAAAGGCGGCACCGTTGTAACGTTACTTCCACCGCCGCGCCGCTATACCCTACGCTCATACCAAAGCTAAAACAGCCCGAAATACCGTTAGTTTAATCGCCGCCTTTTACTAAGTCATCGCGATGTTATGGAACTTGGGAGCAGACTCTACTTTTGTCATGAATGCAAAGCGCAATTTGCCTTTTTTATCCGCGCCGGATTATGTTTTACAACCACCGGCAGCGTGATCGGCGCGGCTCTGCTTACGGTAAAATTGCATTTTTATCTATACCCAGCCGCTTCATGCGGGAAAGCAGGGTGGTGCGCTTCATGCCTAACCGCATCGCCGCGCCGCGCGGCCCGGCAATCACGCCGTTGGCCTCTTTAAGCACGCGGATAATACGCTGAGATTCGTCTTCATTACCCCGGGCTTCGCAGGCATGCGATGGCTGGGGCAGCGCGGTGAGCCCATCGTGAAGATTATCGATATCCGGCAGCGTAAGTTGCAGCACATTTCCCCGCGTTAGCAATACCGCGCGTTCAATCACATTTTCCAGTTCCCGCACATTGCCAGGCCACTCCATACTACTAAGCTTTCGCAGCGTACCGGCGGGGATACTGTCGATGTTGCGGCCTAGCCGATGGGCAATCTTAGATGTGAATGCCTTCGCGAGTAGCGGGATATCTTCCGGACGTTCCCGCAGCGGTGGGATATAAATTGGGAATACGTTAAGTCGATAGTATAAATCGCTACGGAATTCCCGACTTGCGACCATCTGCTTCAGGTCTCGATTAGTTGCGGCAATTAGGCGCACATCGGTCTGGATAAGACGATTGCTGCCAAGTCGTTCAAACTCCTGTTCCTGTAACACGCGTAGCAGCTTCGGCTGAAGCTCCGGAGGCATATCTCCCACTTCATCCAAAAATAGCGTACTTTTATCGGCCAGTTCAAAGCGACCTATACGCTGAGCGCTGGCGCCGGTAAACGCACCGCGCTCATGGCCGAATAAATCACTCTCAAGCAGCCCCGTCGGCATTGCCGCGCAGTTCAGTTTCACCATGCGCCGGCCGCTGCGATCGCTCAGGTTATGAATCGCCCGGGCAATAAGCTCTTTTCCGGTTCCGGTTTCACCCAGAATCAGCACGGTGCTATCGCTTTGCGCCACCATCTCAACCTGCTTCATAACGGCCATCATGGCCTCGCTGCGGCCGATGATTTCGCCGAAATCGGCGTCGATGTTATTAATTTGCTCGGTTAGCGCCAGGTTTTCATCAATTAACCGCTCTTTAAGGCGGCTGATTTCCCGATACGCCAGCGCGTTATCCACGGCAATCGCCACGCGTTCAGCAATCTGGCGCAGTAATTTCAGATTGGCGGAGGTAAACGCCTGTGCTTTACACTGCGCGAGTTTAAGCACGCCGAGTACGCGATCGCTGTAAATTAGCGGAAATAAACACAGGGTCTGATCCTGTTCGCCCCACATATCAAATAGCATGCGCTCATACGGTGCATGGTCGTCGCGGCAGTTTAAATTAAGCAATAGCATCTCTTTGCTACGCATCACTTTTTCCGACAGCGTGTCTTTTTCATCGACTTCGCTTCTGTCGTGCAGCGGCGCGTCTTTATCTACATAATGCGTAGAGTAAATGAGCAATTTTCCGCGGCGGTTGCTGCGCAGCGCCATACTAATGGAATCAATCCCGAAATTGCGCTGGATCTCGCGGGAAACCTCTGTAACCAGTTCGTCGAGATCGAGTTTCGAGAGCACCGCGTTGGTAATGGCGACCAGTAAACGGAAATCGTTGCGCTCGCGGCACAGTAGCGCGTAATTGTCGCTATTATCGAGCCGCATCTGGATTTGCTCCACCGCCAGGCCAATTATCTGAGTGAGCGTTTGCAGGCGGGAAAACGCCTTTTCTGTCCACGGCGTATCGGTCATACGCAGCAGCTCACAGCCGCCGAAAATGCGACCTTCCGCCGCCAGCGGCATCAAACAATAGTGGTGAAAACCGGGGTAAAGCGGTGATGCCGCCAGTCGCGGCCAGGTCTCCTGGAATTCACTGGCGCGGCAGTACAGAATATCCGGGCGCGACAGAGTGCGGCGGAGTGGGCCGTGCGGTAAGAGCATTTCATCTTCAACGCGTATGTCATGACCCTGTTCATCGGCGCTAAACAAACCTACGCTGTGCTGCCCGGCTCGCCATAGCAAAATTGAGACGCGATCGGCAAGCCCTAACTGCTGGAGATGCGCTTGCAGCGTCTGCGCTAAGGCACACAGATCGGGCTGCTGTAGCAACGTTCGCGTAATTTCAAACAAACCTTGTTCACCCAAATCGCTGGTGGGGGTATACGACATGCTTCATATCCAGAAAAGTGAAACGTAATAAAATGGCGGTCTCAGCAAATACGCGGCAAAGGCTCTGCGTGGGGTAAATCCAGCGAGCGTTTAACGCCATAAAGCCCGCTAAGCCTGATGCCGCGCTGTGAAGTTACCTCTCCGATAATGGCAGCATTGCGGCCAAGGGGATGGCTGCGCAGCGCTTCAAGCGCCCGCTCTGCGGCATTTCTTTGTACTGCGATAACCAGTTTTCCTTCATTGGCGAAATTGAGGGGGTCCAGCCCAAGAAGTTCGCAGGCGCCTCTGATTGCCGGTTTCACCGGCAGCGCCGTTTCCTGTAACTCAATGCCGTGCCCGCAGACGGCGGCGAATTCGTGTATTACGGCGTTGACGCCGCCGCGCGTTGCATCGCGCAGTGCCCGTACACCCGGCAAAGCGACCAGGGTTTGTATCAGCGGGGTTAATATTGCGCAGTCGCTTTGCAGGTCGCCGTCCAGCCCAAGTTGTTCACGCAGGTTCAGAATAGTGGCGCCATGATCGCCCAGCGTGCCGCTGACTAACAGCATATCTCCGGGCTGGATATGCCGGGCGCCCCAGTTTAGCCCAGTCGGAATGCTGCCCAGCCCGGAAGTATTAATAAATAGCTTATCTGCCGCGCCGTGCGGCACTACTTTTGTATCTCCGGTAACGATAGCGATGCCCGCTGCTTTTGCCTCGGCGGCCATGCTCGTCACGATGCGTTCAAGAGTTTCTATTTCCAGCCCTTCTTCCAAAATAAAACCGCAGGATAGCCAGCGGGGGAGCGCGCCGCTAACGGCAATATCGTTCGCGGTGCCGCATACCGCCAGTTTCCCAATATCGCCACCGGGGAAAAATAAAGGATCGATGACGTAACTGTCAGTAGAATATGCCAGACGGTCGCCCGCCCCGGTAAGCGTCTGCAGCGGAATTCGCGCCTGATCTTCCTGTTCGCTGAGAAAAGGGTTAGCGAAGGCGCTTATAAATAACGCATCGATTAACTGCTGCATTGCCTGGCCGCCGCTGCCGTGGGCAAGCGTAATCTGTTTCATACTTCACTCTCCTGAGCTCGATACTGATACCAGGCGCTGCAGGCGCCTTCTGACGATACCATCAGTGCGCCGAATGCGTTATGCGGCGTACAGCGTGTACCAAATAGCGGGCAATGCGTCGGTTTACAGCGTCCGGTAAGGACATCGCCGCAGCGCGATGCCGGGTTATCCTCGGTATCGGGAACATTAGGGTGAAAGCGCTGTTCTGCGTCGAACTGACGATAAGCTCCGCGTAGCTGAACATTCGAATTATCGATAGTGCCCAGCCCGCGCCATTCTGCGCCGCCTCTGACTTCGAATACTTCATCCATGGCGCGCCGTGCGGCAATGTTGCCAGCCTCGGGAACGATGCGCCGGTATTGGTTTTCCACCCGGCAGGCTCCGGTTATTTTTTGCGAAACCAGCATCAGCACGCTTTGCAGTAGATCGAGAGGCTCAAAACCGGCGATTGCCACCGGGCGTCGATACTGTCCGGCGATAAAATCGTAGGCGTGCGTGCCAGTTATCATGCTGACGTGGCCCGGCGCCAGGAAAGCGTCAATACCGTGATCCGGCAGCGTTAATAAGCGCTGCAGCACGGGCGGCAGGGTAATGTGCTGGCAAAATAGGGTAAAATTTGTGAGCCTTTCGCGCCAGGCGCGCTGGAGCGTGACAGCGGTTGCGGGCATCGTGGTTTCAAATCCCAGTCCAAACAAAACGATTTCTCTGTTCGGATTCTGGCGGGCAATAGCCAGAGCGTCAGCCGGAGAATACAGGATACGAATATCCGCGCCGCGCGCCCGGGCGCTCAGCAGCGATCCGCTGCGGCCCGGCACACGCATTGCATCGCCGAAGGTGCAAAAAATCACTTCCGGTCGGGAGGCGATATCGATACAGGCGTCTATGCGTCCCATCGGCAGCACGCATACCGGGCATCCGGGACCGTGAATAAATTCAATATTTTCCGGAAGCAGGCGGTCCAGACCAAACTTAAAAATGGCATGCGTATGCCCGCCGCAGACCTCCATAATACGCAGCGGTCGCTGGCAGTTATAGGGCAGGGCGCGCGCGCGCGCGGAGAGCGCCTCGATAAGCGGCATTACCTGCTGCGGGTTACGGTATTCATCAACGAAGCGCATCGGGAACCTCTTCGCCAAACAGCAGCGGGCCGACATCTGGCTCTAGCTCATACATATGCTGCAGCGCAGCCAGCGTATCCAGCGCCTCTGCCTCGTCAATAACGCTCATTGCAAAACCGACGTGCACCAGTACCCATTGGCCCATCCGGCTGACGCCGCGTTCATCATGGGTGCCGACCAGCGTCAGGTCGACTGCGCGTACCACGCCGCAGACATCGACCCTGGCCTGCATGTCTCCGGCGATGTGGCAAATCCTGCCGGGTATGCCTATGCACATCGCTGTGCCTCCAGCCAGGTTAGCCAGTCATCCATGCCCGCGCCGCCGGTGGCAGAAACGTGCAAAATCTCTATTTCTGGATTGACCTGTCGGGCATAAGCCAGGCACTGGTCTACATCGAAATTGATATAGGGGAGCAGGTCGATTTTATTTAACAGCATCAGAGAAGCAGCGGCAAACATATGCGGATATTTCAGCGGTTTATCTTCGCCTTCCGTTACGGACAGCACGGCAACTTTATGGCGCTCGCCTAAATCAAAACCCGCCGGACATACCAGATTGCCAACATTTTCAATGAACAGAATGCCGTTTGCGGCAAGAGGCAGGCGCTGCATCGCGTCTTCTATCATCTGCGCATCAAGATGGCAGCCTTTGCCGGTATTAACCTGAATAGCGGGGGTACCCGTGGCGCGGATACGCTGCGCGTCGTTTATTGTTTGCTGATCGCCTTCAATAACGGCGCACGGGACGCGCTGTTTAAGGCGCATCAGCGTGGCGGCCAGCAGCGTGGTTTTCCCTGACCCCGGGCTGGACACCAAATTGAGCGCCAGTTGGTTGCGGGCGGCGAATCGCGTGCGGTTGTGTCGGGCGATGCGGTTGTTTTTGTCCAGCACGTTCATTTCGATTTCCACCATTTTACGCTGGCTCAGGCCCGGTGCGTGTGAACCCGCCGCGCCGCGGCCATAATCGAGACTGTGCGCCGCAGGTTGCCAGCGCGCCGGATGTTCCGTACTAAAAGAATGAACAGTGAATGGCGCGCGCGGGGCGGCGGAAAAAGGCGCCCTGCGAAACGGAGAGTGGAAGCTATCTTCATCGCCTTCAATAGCGTGATTGCCTTGCGCGCAGCCGCAGGTGGTACACATGATTTACTCCTGTTCAATTTCCAGACGTGTGATATGCAGCCCGTCGTCGGCCACAATGTGCAGGTCGGCGCTGCCGCACTGGGGGCAGCGCCGGACGCGATGCGTTAACAGACGCACGTAGTCGCAGCACGTCCGGCACCAGCATTCGGCCTGCTGCTCTTCAAGGTGCAGTTCACAGTCTTCGGCGATAGTGTCGCGGCAAACCAGCCCGAAACAGAATTGCAGCGCGCTGCTTTCTACGCAGGAAAATGCGCCGACGCGCAGCCACACGTGGGTCACTTTACGAGCATGATGCAGGCGCGCCTGCTCCTCAATCAGCGTCAGCGCCTGCTGACACAGCGTAATTTCGTGCATAAGTCACCGTGCGTTTCTTTAAAACTCATCGGAGGTATGCAAGTTAAGTGCCACTACTGAATCTGAAACAAGGCCTCGGAACAGGCATCAGCGACGCTGCGCGGCGATTCAGATAGTCAAAGATGACGAAATGATGGGCCGATAACCGGGAGTATCTACTAGTTCCCTGGTTAAATCATTAAAAATCATAAACATAAAAATTGGCATGGAAAGTGCTTTACGGAGATAACTTTTTTAGTGAGTACACATCATGACACTTTCTAAACTAAGCGCTCAGGCTGCGTGCATCGCAGACCGGCAGCGCACGCCGCACAATCTTTGGCGCCGCTACAGTAATACGCTGATGCGGGCGGCTGCGCATTTGCGAGCCGATATTTATCTCATAGTGCGCAGCACCCGCGAAGGGCTGAGCTTTTGGCTTCTCAGGCGCTTCATTGTCAGCGTCATGCCGAAGCCAGCGTTTAACGGACACGCATTCCACTACTACGCGTACGCGCTTGAGGCCCGCGATGAACGGGGGCACATCGCGCCGGGAAATAACCGACTGTGCCAGATGGGCGCATTGCTTTGAATGGCCGGGCATCGGTGCAAACCCATTTCTTTGAGTGCCCTAATGGCGTTTACGCCTGGCTCTAGCAGGCGGCTCAGCGTTATGACGCGCCTGCGCCGGCAGACCTCGCCGCCAGGCGCATAAACATTGCCTGAAACACGTGTCGAAGCGCGTCGAAAATGACGATGCGACACATTTTCGTCAAAAATGACTATCACCTGAGGAAACCCGGTGAACCGTTTTGTAATTGCTGATTCTACGCTGTGTATCGGCTGCCGCACCTGCGAGGCGGCCTGTACTGACGCGCACCGCCAGCGGGGGCTGCAAAGTCAGCCGCGGCTAAAGATTATGCGCACGATAAAAGAATCTGCCCCCTTATTATGCCGCCAGTGCGAAGACGCGCCCTGCGCCCAGGTCTGCCCGGTTAACGCCATTAACCGGCGGGACGGAGCTATCCAGTTAAACGAAAGCCTGTGCGTGAGCTGCAAACTATGCGGTATCGCCTGCCCATTTGGCGCTATTGATTTTGCTGGCAGCCACGGACAGGGGATCCCCGCCCATTGCCATAGCGATATGGCGCCCGCTGCACCGCCCGCGCCGGCGCGCATCAGCGGCTTTCTGGACTGGACGCCCGGCGTGCGTGCGATCGCCGTGAAATGCGATTTGTGCCACTTTGATAAATCCGGCCCCGCCTGTGTGCGAACCTGCCCGACCGGAGCGCTGCGCACGGTTGAAAACCGTGATATCGCGCGCGCCAGTAGGCGCAAGCGCGAGCTGACCGCGCACCGGGAGCCCGATGAAATTTCGCTATTGCAGTCGCATCGTGAGGAAGCGCAATGAATGCTGTCTCTTATCTAAATCTGGCATCGACGGGTTATCTGCTGAGCGCGCTGCTGGCGTTACTAAGTTGGCGTTACCGCCCGCTGAGCGCTGCGCTAGCCGGAGCCGGTGCCGCAGCGGCGGGAGCGTTTACCGCCGCCGCTGGCGCGCTGGCGCTAACAATGTCGGCGCAGGCGGCGCTCAGAGATACGCTGGCGTGGCCGCGGCTGGCTGTTCAACTGACCGCCGTCAACGGGGTGTGGCTTGTCGCCTTCGGGCTGTGCGCGTTACTGGTTGGAATGTATCAGATAGCCTGGCTGCGGCGCTCACAGGTGAAGCGCAGCGGGCCACTGGTGAATCTTTTGCTAGCCGCTGCCGTGTGGGCGGTGACGGCGCAAAACTTTGCCGTCACGGTGGCGACGGCAGAGATTATGGCGCTGTGCGGCGTTTGCCTGACCGGCAATCACGCGTCGGGAAAATTGTGGTTTGCGCTGGGACGTCTGGGAACGCTGCTATTGACGCTAACCGGCTTTATTTTGTGGTATCGCTACCACACTTTGGATCTGATGCGGCTAAGCGCAGAGCATATTGCCCTGGGCGGGGATATATGGTGCCTCGGAGCGGCGGGATTCGGCCTGCTGGCGGGTATCATTCCGCTGCACGGCTGGGTACCGCAGGCGCACGCCCAGGCGGATGCCCCTGCGGCGGCGCTATTTTCCGGCGTAGTGATGAAAGTCGGTCTGTTCGGCATTGCCTCTCTGTCGCTGTGTGGCGGCGAGCCGCCGCTGTGGTGGGGCATCGTCCTGCTGATGTTCGGCATGCTGACGGCCTTGATTGGCGGGCTCTATGCGCTGATGGAACATAATATCCAACGCCTGCTGGCGTATCACACGCTGGAGAATATTGGAATTATTATGCTGGGTCTGGGCGCCGGGATATGCGGCGTTGCGCTGCACAATCCGCTGCTGGCGGCATTGGGGTTGGCGGGCGGCCTGTACCACCTGATTAATCACACACTGTTTAAAACCACGTTATTTCTCGGCGCTGGGGCGGTGTGGCTGCGCACCGGACACCGGGATATTGAAAAATTAGGCGGAGTGGGGAAAGTCATGCCGCTTATTTCGCTGGCGATGTTGACGGGATTGATGGCGATGGCGGCGCTGCCGCCGCTGAATGGTTTTGCCAGCGAATGGGTGATTTATCAGGCTTTTTTCCAAATAAGCCAGCAAAGCGCATGGATGGCGCGCCTGCTGGGGCCGCTGCTGGCGGTCGGGCTGGCGCTCACCGGGGCGCTGGCGGTGATGTGTATGGCTAAGGTCTATGGCGTCACCTTTTTGGGCGCGCCACGCACGCCGGAGGCCGAACGCGCGCGCCCGGCGCCCCGCCTGATGAGCCTGACCGTCGCGCTGGCGGCGCTTTGCTGCGTGGCGGGCGGCGTGGGAGCGCCGTGGGTGTTGCCATTAATTGCTCCCTATATGCCGATTGCAGGCGGCGGCAGTATCGTTTCGCCGCCGCTGATAGCCCTGCTTTTATTCGCCGCACCTCTGCTGCCGGTCATCATCATGATGGTATTCAAGGGCGATCGTCTGCCGAACCGCAGGCGCGGCAGCGCCTGGGCCTGTGGATATGAGCACGAGCCTGCAATGGTGATAACCGCGAAGGGTTTTGCTCAGCCGGTGAAACAGGCCTTTGCGCCGTTACTTCGTCTCAGGAGTTACCTGAATCCTGTACGGTTGCTGCCTGGCTGGCAGTGTGAGCGCACCGCCGCTGTTTTTCAGCGCCTGGCGTTTATCGAACTGGCGACGCTGGCGGTGGTTGTGATGTCGCAAGGAGCTTAACGATGATGTGGATAGTAGCTTTCGTTCAGGCGCTGGCGCTGTTTGCCCTCGCGCCGCTGTTTTCCGGGGTGACGCGCGCCGCGCGCGCGCGATTGCACAACCGACGCGGCCCCGGCGTGCTGCAGGAGTACCGGGATTTATTAAAACTGCTCTCGCGCCAGAGCGTGGCACCAGCGGCGTCCGGGTGGGTATTTCGCGTAATGCCATTTGTCCTGACAGGCGTAATGCTGGTTATCGCCAGCGCGCTGCCGGTGGTGAGCGTTGCTTCTCCGCTGCCGCCGCTGGGTGATGTCATTACGCTTATTTATCTCTTTGCCGTCGCGCGTTTTTTCTTTGTTATCGCCGGGCTGGATACCGGCAGCCCGTTTACCGGTATTGGTGCCAGCCGCGAGGCGATGTTGGGCGCGCTGGTGGAGCCAATACTGCTACTGGGGCTGTGGGTCGTCGCCTGTATGGCGGGAACCACGCATATTAGTCAGATTGCGATGACCGTGTATCACTGGCCGCTGGCCCGCAGTTTGCCTTTGACGCTGGCGCTGTGCGCCTGTGCGTTTGCCACCTTTATTGAAATGGGCAAGCTGCCGTTTGATTTAGCCGAGGCGGAGCAGGAGCTTCAGGAAGGACCGCTCACTGAATACAGCGGTGCCGGGTTTGCGGCGCTGAAGTGGGGCATTAGTTTAAAACAGATAGTGGTTTTACAGATGTTTATCGGCGTGTTTGTCCCTTGGGGTCAAATGACGCAGTTTTCTGCACCGGGGCTGCTGCTGGGGCTGGCGGTTGCGCTGGCAAAGCTATTACTGGGCGTGCTTATTGTCGCGTTATTTGAGAATAGTATGGCGCGCCTGCGCTTTAACGCAGTCTCGCGGATTACCTGGGCCGGTTTCGGGCTCGCTTTTTTAGCATTCGTCTCCTTGCTGGCGGCGTGATTGTAGAGTGGTAGCTATGTCTGAAGAAAAAAGAGGTCAATGTTATCTCAGTGCGCTATATCAGGAGTTTCCGGGCGCTGTGCTGGACGCTGCATGGCAAACTCAGGATCAGTTGACCGTGACGGTGAAGCTCAATGCGCTGCCGGAGATAGTGGAATATCTGTATTACCAGCAGGGGGGATGGCTATCGGTTCTGTTTGGCAATGACGAGCGTCAGTTATGCGGCAGCTATGGACTGTATTACGTGCTGTCAATGGAGCGGGAGGTTAAATGCTGGCTGACCGTGCGCGTGGACGTCGATGCGAATAACCCGGAATTTCCCTCGGTAACGCCGCGGGTGCCGGCCGCCGTGTGGGGCGAGCGCGAGGTGCGGGATATGTACGGAATGATCCCGGTCGGATTACCCGATGAGCGCCGTCTTGTGCTGCCGGACGACTGGCCGGACGACCTGTATCCGCTGCGTAAAGATAGTATGGATTACCGCCAGCGGCCCGCGCCGACCACGGACAGTGAAACGTATACGTTTATCAACGAACTGGGCGATAAAAAGAATAATGTAGTGCCCGTTGGGCCATTACACATTACGTCGGATGAACCCGGGCATTTTCGCCTGTTTGTTGACGGCGAAAATATTATTGACGCGGACTATCGGCTTTTTTATGTGCACCGTGGCATGGAGAAACTGGCGGAAACGCGCATGGGCTATAACGAAGTGACTTTTCTCTCCGACAGGGTATGCGGTATTTGCGGGTTTGCCCATAGCACGGCGTATGCCAGCTCGGTAGAAAACGCGATGGCGATCCCGGTACCTGAGCGTGCGCAGGCGATCCGCGCCATTTTGCTGGAGGTCGAACGCCTGCACTCCCACCTGCTGAATCTGGGGCTGGCCTGCCACTTTGTCGGCTTCGACTCCGGTTTTATGCAGTTTTTCCGCGTGCGTGAGGCCTCTATGAAGATGGCGGAAATTCTGACCGGGGCGCGTAAAACCTACGGCTTAAATTTGATTGGAGGTATCCGACGCGATTTGCTGAAAGACGATATGACGCAAACCCGGCAGCTCGCGCAGCAAATGCGGCGTGAAGTGCAGGATTTAGTCGAGATCCTGCTAAGTACGCCGAACATAGAGCAGCGCACCGTCGGTATTGGCCGTCTCGATCCGCAAATCGCCCGCGACTTTAGCAATGTCGGGCCGATGGTACGCGCCAGCGGTCATGCGCGCGATACCCGCGCCGACCATCCGTTTGCCGGTTACGGTCTGCTGCCGATGACGGTGCACAGTGAACAGGGGTGCGATGTGATATCACGCCTGAAGGTGCGCATTAATGAGGTATTTACCGCGCTGAATATGATTGATTTCGGCCTGGATAACCTGCCTGGCGGACCGCTAATGGTAGAGGGATTTACTTATATTCCTCATCGCTTTGCGCTTGGTTTTAGCGAAGCGCCGCGCGGGGACGATATTCACTGGAGTATGACCGGCGACAATCAGAAGCTGTGGCGCTGGCGCTGCCGCGCCGCAACCTACGCGAACTGGCCGACGCTGCGCTACATGTTACGGGGCAATACGGTGTCCGACGCGCCGCTGATTATCGGCAGCCTCGACCCCTGCTATTCCTGTACTGACCGTATGACGATAGTCGACGTCAGGAAGAAGAAAAGCCAGGTTGTGCCGTATAAAGAGCTGGAGCGCTATAGCCTTGAGCGCAAAAACTCACCGCTTAAATAGTGATATTGCCCTGCGCTGACGATATCACCGGGCAGGGCATCGGAGTCCGTATGTTTAAATTTCTAAAAAAAGCGCTGAAAACCGGCGTCGTAACCGAACGTTGGCCGCTAACGCCGGTGCCGGTTGACAAAAATTTCCGTGGCAGACCGATACATCGTCCGCAGCAGTGTATTGGCTGTGCCGCCTGCGTTAATGCCTGTCCCTCGAATGCGTTAACGGTGACGGTCGAGCCGGGTGAGTATCAGTTGGCGTGGCAATTTAATCTTGGTCGCTGCATTTTTTGCGGGCGCTGTGAAGAGGTGTGTCCGACGGCGGCAATTAGCCTGTCTCAGGAGTATGAGCTGGCGGTGGGATGTAAAGACGACTTTTTGCAGCAGGCGCGCTTTGAGGTGTGCCGCTGCCGCGTTTGTCAGCGGCCTTATGCGGTACAAAAAGAGATTGATTATGTGATTGCGCTGCTCAGGCATAACGGCGACGCTTGGGCTGAAAAGCATCGTGCAGATTTTGAGACCTGCCCGGAATGCAAGCGTCGCCGGGGTATAGTGCCGTCAGATAAAGTCAATTTAATGCGCGGTATGAAGGAGGCGGTGTAATGAGTGAAATATGGAGCCCCCGGGATGAGCGCGGAATACCGCGGCCGGTGGCGGTGGATGAATCAATAGCGCGGATGAAGGCGTCATTGCTCCAGCGTATTAAGCGCTCGGCCTATGTGTATCGCGTTGACTGCGGCGGCTGTAACGGCTGTGAAATTGAAATTTTTGCCGCGCTGACGCCGGTGTTCGACGCTGAGCGCTTTGGCATTAAAGTGGTGCCTTCGCCGCGTCATGCGGATATTTTGCTGTTCACCGGCGCGGTAACCCGGGCCATGCGCGCGCCGGCGCTGCGCGCATGGGAGTCCGCGCCCGATCCGAAAATTTGTATTTCTTACGGTGCCTGCGGGAATTCGGGCGGTATTTTTCACGACCTTTACTGCGTGTGGGGCGGAACAGATGCCATCGTGCCGGTAGATGTTTACATTCCCGGCTGCCCGCCGACGCCGGCCGCCACGCTGTATGGCTTTGCGATGGCGCTCGGCCTGCTGGAGCAAAAAATCCACGCGCGCGTTCCAGGAGAGCAGGACAATCAGCCCGCAGAGATACTGCATCCGGAAATGTTGCAGCCGCTGCGAGCGCGTATCCACAGCGCGGCGCGCCGGCTGGCGGGGTATCGCTATGGCCGCCAGATAGCCGATACCTTTATGCGCCATACCCAATGCGGGGAGGAGAGCATTGCACGCTGGCTGGCGGAAGAAGGCGATCCGCGCCTGAATGAAATCGTTGCCAGCCTGCGCGCTATCGTTGAGCGGGAGCGTTTCCGGTGAGCGAATGCGTTGTGTTTAGCCAGCTAAGCCGTAAATTTGTCGATCAGAACGACGAAACGCCGCCGCAGGCGCAGCAGGTTATCTATTACGGTCTGGCGATAGGTCATCATTTGGGGGTGATTGATTGTCTGGAGGCGGCGCTGAGCTGCCCGTGGCAGGATTATCTGAAATGGATTGCTACACTGGCGCCGGGAAGCGAGGCGCGGCGCAAAATGGAAGGCGTGCCGCGCTATGGCGAGATAATTATCGATATTACGCACGCAGCGATGCTGGCAGGTGCGTTTAGCCAGGCTATTGAAAGCCAGAGCGCGCAGCAGCAAACCTGGAGTCGGCGGCTACTGGATATGCTGCACAATATTCACCGCGAAAATGCGATTTACCTGATGGTCAGGAGGCAGCATGGCTGACGTATTGCTGTGCGTAGGCAATAGCATGATGGGAGACGACGGCGCGGGGCCGCTACTGGCCGAGCGCTGTCGGCAGTCACCGCGCGGCGAGTGGATTGTATTTGACGGTGGAAGCGCTCCGGAAAACGACATTGCTGCCATTCGCGAGCTGCGCCCTTCGCGCCTGGTAATTGTGGATGCTACCGATATGGGGCTGGAGCCTGGTGCTATCAGGCGTATTAACCCAGAGGATATCGCGGAAATGTTTATGATGACCACTCACAATATGCCACTCAATTATTTAATAGATCAGCTTCAGGGTGACGTTGAGGAGACTATTTTCCTTGGAATTCAGCCCGATATTGTGGGGTTTTATTATCCGATGACGCCGGCGGTCATCGCCGCCGTCGAGCAGCTTCACGCGAGCCTTGCTGAGAGAGAGGCGCCCGGGCGTTTCAGTATGCTTTAAGGGCCGGAGCCAGGCATACCGGCACTATAAATTCAAAACTACGCTCAGCGAGCGCGGTTATCACTGCTACTTGCGCTGGCTGGTGCTACAGCGGGGCGAGTTGGCGGCTTGGAATACCTGCTTTTGTCAGGGAAAACTAACCGCCGCCGGCCAGATAGCGGCAGATAACTTATCAGTGACGGCGTCACAGAGCAGTGGCCGCGATCCCGACAGTACCGCCAGAGAGTCACGCATATCGTCATAAATGTCGATGGCAGGCAAGTGCAATCATTTTCATTAATTAACTAATTGATTTTAAATCATATAAAAACTGGCACGTTTTATGTATGGCACCGTGTAGTAAAAAATGACTGCCGGAGAACGGAATGAACCGTTTTATTTTCGCCGATGCCAGTAAGTGCATTGGCTGTCGTACCTGTGAAGTGGCCTGTGTGGTATCTCACCATGAGGCTCAGGACTGCTCGGCAATCACGCCGCAAAGTTTCCAGCCGCGAATTCATGTCATTAAAGGCGTTGACGTATCCACCGCAACAATGTGCCGCCAGTGCGAAGATGCTCCCTGCGCCCGCGTATGCCCCAATGGCGCCATTACCCGCAACGGCGATTTTGTTCATGTGCATCAGGAGCGCTGTATTGGCTGTAAGACCTGCGTAGTGGCGTGTCCTTATGGCGCAATGGAGGTCGTGGTGCGGCCCGTAGTGCGCAGCAGCGGCGCCGCTCTTAATGTTATTGCGCAAAAGGCTGAAGCCAATAAATGTGACCTGTGCCACCACCGGGCGGAAGGCCCTGCCTGTATCGACGCCTGCCCGACAAATGCCATTGTCTGCGTCGATCGCGATCGGCTCGAACAATTGAGCCGGGATAAACGCCGGCGCGCGGCGTTGGATAGCGCCCCGACGCTGGCGCTATAAGGCGGCGTTGCTAATGTTTTTCTTGCGGGATGATTGGTGCGAATATGGCGGAAATAACCGCGCTCTGTATTCACGCGCCCAGCCATCGGGTTACGACGCATTTTACTATTGATACGGACTGCTATGGAACATACGGGCACGCTGCTGCGCGTTCGCGGTAAGGTTCAGGGCGTTGGGTTTCGCCCCTGGGTGTGGCAACTGGCGCAGGAGTTGACGCTAAACGGTGACGTCTGTAATGACGGTGAAGGCGTCCTTATTCTTGTCGATAGAGACGCGGCGGCGTTAAAGGCGCGTTTGCTGGCTGAAGTGCCGCCGCTCGCGCGTATTGACGAAATATATGAAGCCCCCTGGGGCTGGGCGACGGTGCCGGTGGGGTTTACTATTCGCGCCAGCGCTCACGGGGAAATGGCGACCCAGATAGCGCCGGATGCGGCAACGTGTCCTGAGTGTCTCAGAGAAATGAATGACCCACAGCAGCGGCGCTACCGCTATCCCTTCATTAATTGCACGCACTGCGGGCCGCGCTTCACGATTATTCGCGCTATGCCGTATGACCGCCCGTTGACCTGTATGGCTGCGTTTCCACTCTGTGCGGCGTGCGACGCGGAATATCAAAACCCTGCGGATCGCCGTTTTCACGCTCAGCCTATCGCCTGTCCGCAGTGTGGACCGCAGTTGAGCTGGCAGCAGGGCGATGAATCCCTTAATAAAGAGGCGGCGCTGCAGGCGGCGATAGCGGCGCTGGCCCGCGGCGAGATTTTGGCCATCAAAGGGTTAGGCGGTTTTCATCTTGCCTGTGATGCCTTGAATGAGCGCGCGGTGAAGCGGCTGCGGCTGCGAAAACAACGTCCGACTAAACCGCTGGCAGTTATGCTACCTGACAAGGATATTCAATGCTTACCCACCTGGGCCAGAACGCTGCTTAATAGCCCGGCAGCGCCTATTGTGTTGGTCAATAAACGATGGCTGTCGCTCTGTGAAGCAATTGCGCCCGGACTGGTGGAGGTGGGCGTACTGCGGCCGTCAAATCCGCTGCAGCATTTATTGTCGCAGGCACTGGCGCGCCCGCTGGTGATGACGTCCGGTAATCTGAGCGGCCACCCTCCGGCGCTAAGTAACGCTCAGGCGCAGCAAATGCTTTCCGGGGTTGCCGACGGCTGGCTGGACCATGACCGGGATATTGTTCAGCGCATGGATGATTCAGTATTAGGCACCGGCGGAGAGATGTTACGGCGAGCGCGTGGATTCGTCCCTGACAGGCTGTCGCTGCCGCCGGGATTTGAGCACTCACCGGCGCTGCTTTGCCTGGGGGGAGACTTGAAAAATACTTTTTGTCTGGTGCGCGACGGTCAGGCGTTGCTGAGCCAGCATTTTGGCAATCTCAGTGAAGAGGCCGTTTTTTCACAGTGGAAACAGGCGCTGGCGCACTGGCAAGACGTTTGGCAGTTTTCTGCGCAGGGGGTAGTGGTTGATGCGCACCCTGGCTATCGTACCACGCGGTTTGGTGAAGACCTGCCGTTGCCACTGCATCGCGTTTTACACCATCATGCGCACGCGGCGGCGTGCCTGGTCGAGCACGGCTGGCCACGTGACGCCGGTGATGTCATCGCTCTGACGCTGGATGGCATCGGCTACGGACAAAGTGGCGAATTATGGGGCGGCGAGTGTTTGCGCGTAAATTATCGCGCCTGCGAAAAGCTTGGCGGCCTGCCACCGGTTGCGCTGCCCGGTGCAGATGCTGCCGCCAGGGAACCGTGGCGAAATTTGCTGGCCCAGTGGCTGGCGTTTGTACCGTACTGGCAGACGCTGCCGCAGGCAGCGGTACTAAAGGATCGCTGCTGGCAGCCTCTGGCCAGAGCTATTGCCCGCGGCGTAAATGCGCCGCGGGCTTCATCTGCCGGGCGACTTTTTGATGCCGTGGCGGCAGCGCTGGGCTGTGCGCCTGACCGCATGAGCTATGAGGGTGAGGCGGGCTGCCGGCTTGAGGCGCTGGCGCTTAGCGCACCGCCGCCCGATAAACATCCTCTCAGGCTCACGTTACGCTGCGGCGAGCTGGACATGATGGAATTCTGGGATGGCTGGTTTGGCTGGCAGGCCGGCAATGCCCAGCGCGCATGGGCGTTTCATGATGCGCTGGCGCGAGGCCTGGCGAACTTAGCCGCCAGCCACGCGCGCCTGCGTAAGATTGAGACCATCGTGTGCGCCGGTGGCGTGATAAATAATCGACTATTACGCGCGCGGCTGCGTTTTTGGCTGCGTGATTTTCATGTGCTTATGCCGTTCCGGCTGCCCGCTGGCGATGGCGCACTTTCCCTGGGGCAAGCGGCGATCGCCGCTGCGACATTCTCCTAGATAATAAGAGGCATAGCGATGCTCATTCTTTTTTTTCAGCGCCAGCCGCGAGCGGCGTTGCTGATAGTGTTTCTGGTGGTGATGAATTTGGCCGCGTGGGGACTGGCCGTACATCTATTTTCCGCAAGCTCCACCTTAATGGCCGCCAGCCTGCTGGCCTGGTGCTATGGGCTGCGCCATGCGGTCGACGCGGATCACATTGCAGCTATTGATAATGTGACGCGTAAGATGATGCAGCAGGGACTGCGGCCCTGCGGCGTTGGAGCCTGGTTTTCGCTGGGGCATTCTACCATTGTGGTGCTGGCGACAATAGCCATCGCTGCGACCGCTACCGCGTTTAGTCACCATATGGACTGGTTTCATAAGACCGGTAGCGCTATCGGTACCGCCGTATCCGCCTTCTTTTTACTGGCGATGGCGCTGGTGAATTTAGTGATTCTGCACGGCGTGTGGCAGTCGTTTAACCATATGAAGCGGGGAGAGCGCGTGATAGCCGATACGCCGCCCGGCGGCGGCATCATGAATAGGGTATTTCGCCCGGCGTTTAGGCTGGTGAGCCGCAGCTGGCATATGTATCTGGTGGGTTTTTTATTCGGGCTAGGCTTTGATACCGCCACTGAAATTGGCGTGCTGGGTATTTCTGCCGCCAGCGCGTCCAGCGGGATGTCGGTATGGTCTATTTTGGTATTTCCACTGCTGTTTACCAGCGGTATGGCGCTGGTCGATACGCTTGATAATTTGATTATGGTCGGTGCCTATGGATGGGCGTTCAGTAAGCCGCAGCGTAAGCTTTATTACAATATGACGATTACCGGATCTTCTGTGATCGTGGCATTGGTTATCGGTGGACTGGAAGCACTCGGCCTGATGATGGATAAATTCAAATTGCAGGGCGGTATATGGCGCATCGTTGCAGCGTTAAATGACCGCCTTGGCAACGCGGGTTTTTTGGTGGTGGGGTTATTTCTGGCGTGCTGGCTAATTTCTTTTATTAACTACCGGCGTAAAGCGTATGACGCATTAACCGTGCGTTAATGACCGACGTCATTCATGAGACCCGTTCGTCACGTCATTTATGTCGAGAGAGAAGACATTCAATACCGGATATGCCTTATAAGCCGCCTTCTGTCTGTCATGTTATGAAATGGCATACTTTGTGCATTATCCCGTTATGTATTGAGTTTTGGGCTATCAACGGGAGTTTGTACGGATGAAGAAAGTCGTCACTGTTTGCCCCTACTGCGCATCGGGTTGCAAAATCAATCTGGTGGTGGATAACGGAAAAGTTATCCGTGCCGAAGCGGCACAGGGGAAAACTAATCAGGGCGAGCTGTGCCTGAAGGGGTATTACGGCTGGGATTTTATTAATGATACGCAAATACTGACGCCGCGTTTAAAGTCCCCAATGATTCGTCGCGAACGCGGTGGCAGGCTGGAGGCCGTTTCCTGGGATGAGGCGCTGGGCTATGTGGCAGACCGATTGAGCGCGATTAAAGCGCAATACGGGCCAGATGCCATTATGACGACTGGCTCCTCGCGCGGTACCGGCAATGAAACTAATTATATTATGCAAAAATTTGCGCGCGCGGTGATAGGTACCAATAACGTCGACTGCTGCGCACGCGTCTGACACGGCCCCTCGGTTGCAGGTCTGCACCAGTCGGTTGGAAATGGCGCTATGAGTAATTCGATTGTCGGCATTGAGAATGCCGATCTGATTTTTATTTTTGGCTATAACCCGGCGGATTCGCACCCGATTGTGGCGAATCGCGTGATTAAAGCGAAGCAAAAAGGGGCGAAAATTATCGTCTGCGATCCGCGCAAGATTGAAACCGCGCGTATTGCTGATATGCATTTGGCGCTTAACAATGGCTCAAATATTGCGCTGCTAAACGCGCTGGGTTACGTCATTCTTGAAGAAGGGCTATACGATCACGCCTTTGTGGCGGCGCGTACCGAGGGGTTTGAAGAATACCGTAAGATTGTTACAGGTTATCCCCCGGAGGCGGTGGAAGAGGTTACCGGCGTTAGCGCGCAGGAAATTCGCCAGGCGGCGCGTATGTATGCGCAGGCCAAAAGTGCGGCAATCCTGTGGGGAATGGGCGTTACGCAATTTTACCAGGGGGTGGAAACCGTACGGTCGCTGACAAGCCTGGCGCTACTAACCGGCAATTTAGGCAAGCCCAGTGCGGGGGTTAACCCGGTACGCGGTCAGAATAATGTGCAGGGCGCCTGCGATATGGGCGCGCTGCCGGATACTTATCCGGGCTATCAATATGTCTCGGTTCCTGAGCATCGGGAAAAGTTCGCGCAGGCCTGGGGCGTCGATTCACTGCCTGAGCATCCCGGTTACCGCATCAGTGAATTGCCTCACCGCGTAGAGCATGGCGAAGTGCGCGCTGCCTATATTATGGGTGAGGACCCGCTGCAAACTGACGCGGAGCTTTCTGCAGTGCGGCAGGCATTTGACGCGCTGGAACTGGTTATCGTGCAGGATATTTTTATGACGAAAACCGCAGCGGTCGCCGATGTGATTTTGCCTTCTACGTCCTGGGGCGAGCACGAAGGGGTTTATACCGCGGCAGATAGGGGGTTCCAGCGCTTTTTTAAAGCAGTTGAACCTCGCTGGGATCTGAAAACTGACTGGCAGATTATCAGCGAAATTGCGAGCCGCATGGGGTATCCGATGCAATATACCTGCACCCAAGAGATTTGGGATGAGCTGCGCGGATTGTGCCCGGATTTTTACGGCGCTACTTATGAAAAAATGGGGGAACTTGGCTATATCCAGTGGCCCTGCTGCGATACTCAGGAGAGCGACCAGGGGACGGACTATCTATTTGAAGAGCGCTTTTCAACGCCAAACGGGCTGGGGCAGTTTTTTACCTGCGACTGGGCGCCGCCGCTGGACAGGCTTACGCAGGAGTACCCGATGGTGCTTTCAACCGTGCGTGAGGTGGGGCATTACTCCTGTCGCTCTATGACCGGGAATTGCGCCGCGCTGGCCGCACTGGCCGACGAGCCAGGCTATGCGCAGATAAACGCGCAGGATGCGCGTCGGCTGGGGATTGAGGATGAAGCTCTGGTGTGGGTATGCTCACGCAAGGGGAAAGTTATTACCCGCGCACAGGTGAGCGATCGTCCTAACCAGGGGGCCGTGTATATGACGTATCAGTGGTGGATTGGCGCCTGTAATGAGCTGGTGGCTGAGAATCTCAGTCCCATCACAAAAACGCCGGAGTTTAAATATTGCGCTGTGCGTGTAGAACCTATCGTCGATCAGCGTGCGGCAGAGCAGTTTGTAATTGATGAATATCACAAACTAAAGACCCGGCTACGTGAGAGCGCGCGCGGTTAGTCAGGCTTTGACGATTATCACCCCGGAGCCAGCTCCGGGGTGATAAAAGGGCACTACAGATTTGCTGGATGTGTCTGGGCAGGGTTAGTTAATTCACTCACCGTAGCGGGCGGCCGCTAAGAGGTGTGACCGGCGGAGCGATATATTTATCGTTTCATGACTGTTTTTTGTACTAAGCACCATCCCTGCCCGCCTGTGGCATAGAGTAAAAAGAGAAAAATAACGCTCGATTTTCATTATTTCCCTTCATTTTACTTGCATGCATATCTTTGTGATTTATGCATGTGTCTAACATAGACCGCACCATATATCTTTTTATAGGTTTGGCGACCTTTTTTATCCTTATCTGCGCTCATTTTTTCTTAGGGTGCGGGCTTCCTGAGACCTCACCGTGTATCTTACAGGCTTCGTCTGATACGGAAAAATCAGAGTCATGACGGTTGATGAGCTAGGATTAACCCCGTTTGATTTGTCATTTTGTGCTATTTTTTGAGTCAAAGATGTGATGAATAATCTGGTTTTTAACTGAAAAAGTTCCCTGGTGATTCTTATAAACATCGTAATATTACTCATAACATAAGCTATATCAGGTTATAAAATAGACAGATGTAATGTGTTTGTGTGTATAAAAATCGTTAAAAAGCAGTTGGCGTAACGGATTTGCTGTAAAAAAGTGTCAATGAAGATAAGCAATTACTTGGGCCTTATCCTTTTTAGCTTTGTGGTTTTACTGTAAGGCCGCCTAAAACGATAGAGGATGGATTTATCTCATTTAAAGCCGAATTGTATGTCGAAATAAGAAACATCTTTTGGCGGCGTAGACTTTTCAGCGAGCCAGAACAAATTGAGGGAAAAATCTTAGTTTACACGATGTTCACAAGCAATCGCGGTGACAATGAACTTATCTAAGAAACTGTCTAAGTATTTACTGGTTAAATTAAGTAGGAATTTTCGTTTTGTAAAAGGATGGGTGTTACATTTTAATTTATATGGTGTGTGGTTGTGTGAAAAATCCTAAGATGTAATTTATCTAGGAATAATCCATATGCAAGGGAATATCCTTTTTTAGTCGCCATTTTTGATAAACCAAAATTTCCGGCGCCGTGCGATTAATTCTTTTGCCTTGCTTCACTGCATCAACAGGGTTCTATCTGCGTTTTGTCTACGTTAAGTAAAGATGACTTGTTTTTTATAGAGAAACGGCGATAAGAAAGGATTGTTATAGATCTTAACATGCTTAAACGTGTGAAACAGATCGGTAACATCGATAGAATACAAACCAATGATAGATTTTAACTATTGCGCAAGGCGCGTTTAAACGGTAAAAACATCTTTTAAGAATTAGGAAAGTGATTAAGAATTAGGACATTCGCAAACAGGGATATCTGGTTGTGTATTAAGGAATATGTATGTCAAATACCAGTAATCGTATTGATATCCTCTTATTCTACTATGTTCTAATTAATTGATTCTTAATTATACTAATTACTTGAAGTGTATTTAATTAATCCTGGAATGAATTATTAATTTTAAAAACTAAGCTGTTATTTCTATAAGATTATCTATCTGAAGCATAGAGATGGAGCATGCTGAAATACAGGGGAATTGTAATGGAATACGCAACCAATATATCAAATTCTTTAAATATTTTTGGTGAAGATGCGCTGTTTGCAATCGGCGTTACTGAAGTATTTAATGAGATTATGCAGGAATTTTCATGCCAGGAAAGAGAAACAGATCTGTTTCCTGATATATGGGTATTTACCGGTAACACGCTTGTCGATATTGCTCTTTTTATCCAAAATCGCTCAGTATATAAGCCCTGCGTGATTTTCGGTTCAGATGTACACCAGCGTATTTTCTCTGATGTACCGGGGTTTAATCAAAACTTTATTATCAATGCCTCTTTACCCGTCACGGTAATTAAGGAAAAGCTTCGGCTTGTCATTGAGGAACTCTATTCCGGGAAGGACGATTATAGTTCTTCTGTCCACCAAATACGTAAGCGTAATTTACCATTATCAGTTAAAGGCACTTTAGGATTGTTACTGGCGGGTTTTTCTCCACGTGAAATTGCAAAAATTAACCATGTTAGTGTGAAAGTGGTTAGCAATTATAAACGCGTGGCAATGAAGAACTTTAACGTTAAAAGTACCCAAGAACTGGTAATGAAATCATGGCTATTAGGATTCAATTTATCTTCGGTTCCGGGCGATGTTACACACAGCCGCGGGCGAGTAAATCCTAATAAATGGCTGTGATATTCGCTTTGTTTTGTGCCGATTTCCCTCAAGTATAAAGTTTGGGTACTAACTATGTTATCTATAAAGAAATTTTCTTATTCCCTGTTAGGCGGGGTATGTCTGTCTTCACTTTCTCTTTTTTCTGCGGGTGTTAGTGCGTCCGGAATGGTGCCAGAAACATCTGTAGTAATTGTAGAAGCGTCGGAAGGCGAAGCGTCTATGAATATCACGAATACCGATCCCCAGCCGCTGCTGCTGGTTACCAGTATTAAGGATCTTCCTGGCGATACTGAAAAATTATTATTGGTAACACCGCCGGCGATTCGCGTTGATGGCGGAAAAACGCAAAAGGTCCGCTTCATTCTGGCGTCTAAAACTCCGCTTAAAACTGAACGGCTGCGTCGCGTAACCTTCAACGGTGTACCGCCGCAAAATAAAGATAAAAATCAGGTGCGAATGAGCATCAGCCAAAATTTACCCGTGATTATTCGTCCAGCAGGCCTGGCGCGCGATGAGGCTCCCTGGAAACGCTTAAAGTGGGAATTAAAAGGTGACACGATGACCGTAACTAATTCGTCGCCTTATGTAGTTCGTCTGGCGCAGTCAGTGCAAACGCTGCCGGATAATACCCACTGGATCCTGGCCCAATCGTATGTTCTGCCCGGTGAGCATTTAACGCTGACTAAGCAGGGAAATAAAAGTGTTTCAGGTGCAACTCAGGTGCGTATCTCTCCCGCAACAACATGGGGTTTTTCAGTAGATACCTGGGATGCTCCGCTAAATAAATAATCACAGCCTCGCGGTTTATTCGCAGCAATGGAATAGCGCGGCGCATAAACCTGATTCGATCGGAGGCAAGGGATGTTTGTCCTAATAGCAAAGGATTGTCATATGAAACATTTTTCTCTTATTTCTTTCAGATTGAGCGCATTACGAGAAAATTATTATTGTGTGCGTTTATCCCGGCATTTCCCCGACTCTCTTTCGGAATGACATTCTGCGTTATCGCTTATTATTCGGGATATTCCCGACAGTACTGATGTTCTCGGGAGATCGGCGTGTCTTTAATGTTACCTACTCAAGCCACAAAGCTCGGCAAGCGCTCACGCTCTCGTTCTAAACGACGTATCGCCACTACGATGACAGCGATTGCCGTACTCTGTAACGCTATTTCATTATCTGCCGCAGGGGCGGAAGAGGTGATTTTTGACGAGGCGGCGCTGCGGGCGCAGGGCATTGATCCTGAACTGGCCAAACAATTTCGTCTGGGCGCAACTTTTCTCGCCGGTAAAAATATGGTGATGCTTTCAGTCAATGGAGCAAAGCGCGGGAAATACAGCGCGCTTTTCAATCACGAGGGGCAGCTTTGTCCCGACGCCGGTCTGCTGCGCCGTGCGGGTTTAAAGGTACCGCCAGGCGTACCGAAAGAGGGTAAAGCGGCGGATGTATGTTTTGACCTTCGGGAGGTATGGCCCCAGTTTACGCTGGAACCGGACCCTTCTACCGGAACACTAAATATTATCGTTCCTCAGGAAGCATTAGATCCAGAAGCAGATACCGTAGAGTGGCAGCACGGCGGAGCTGCAGGGCTTTTGAATTATAACGCGCAATATATGGCCAGCCGGAGCACCGGCAGCGATACGCGCTACTGGCAAATTCAGTCTGAGGCCGGCTTTAACGTAGGGGACTGGGCGGTGCGCAGTAACCAAAACGTGTATCACTTTGGCGAGGAAACCCGGGCTGATTATCAGAACGTGATGGCGCAGCGTACGTTTCAAAAATTGAAGAGTACGTTGCAGGTTGGGCAAATCCCTCTGACCGGTGGAATGTTTGGCGTAGGTCAGGTTATCGGGTTTCAAATGACGCCTGAGCAAGCGTTATATAAAAGTAGCGGTGCGGCTATTGTCTCTGGCGTTGCAGATACGCCTTCAGTGGTTACGATCCGCCAGTTAGGTATACCCGTCTGGCACACTACGGTGCCGGCCGGGCCATTCTCGCTCAGTGGGTTCTCGCTCCTGAATACGCGTACGGATCTGGAAGTTACGGTTAGCGGCAGTAACGGCGAGCAGCAGGTGTTTATTGTCCCTGCCTCGGCGTATTTGCGTGAAGGTGCAACCGTATCCCCGGGCGTGACGTGGGGCGTTGGGCGCTACGATCAGACCGGAATTGATAGTCACCCTACAGTAGGCGTAGTTTCCGGAGGCATTCAGGCGGCTAAACGCGTAGCGATACAAGCAGGTGGCCTATGGTCGGATAATTATCAGGCAGGGGCGGTAGGCGTTAATACCAATTTCCCCTGGAAGATGAATATGGTCTTCCAGTACACCCAGTCTGTGGCATCTTCACCTTCGCAGCAGGGCGGGCTGAGCTCACTCTCTTTGACCCAACCATTTGGGGATAATCTGAGCGTTAATCTCAACGGTAGCCACCAGGATAACGGGTACCGTGAGTTTAGTGAAACACTAGTTCGCAGCAATGACGATAGCCGAAATCGCGACCAATACGGTGCGAGCGTTAGCTGGACGCATGAAGTCCTGGGCGGCTTTAATCTATCCTGGTCCAGAAGTACTCAGACGCGAGGCGATGCAGTGAGCTGGGTGCAATTGGGGTGGGGCCGCCAGATTGGACGCGTGAACCTCAACGTGAACGCGTCACGCAGCAGCGGCAACTATGATGGGAAACATGAGGACCGGCTTTACATTACGGCACAGTTGCCGCTTGGCGATCGAGGTTCCATTAGTTCCTATATGAATCGCAATGCAGGAAAAGATCGCTATGGCGTTCGTCTCGATCAGTCCCTGAGCCGTGATCGTAACTGGAGCCTGGCGGTAGACCGCGATAATCAGCGTAAAACTAACGCGATGACCGGTACTTTCAGTGCCGTTACGCCATGGACTAACCTCAACGGTAGCGCTTCCGGGGATTCAGATAATTATCGCAGCCTGTCAGCTCAGGCCAGCGGTGGAATGGTGATTCACGCACATGGTATCACAATGACGCCTTATCGGGTGCGCGACACCTTTGGGATTGCACGAGTTGGGAATAAAGGCGGCGTTCGGCTTGATACGCCGTCTGGGCCGGTGTGGACTGACAGGAATGGCTATGCCGTATTGCCTGAGCTTGGCGCCTGGCAGACATCGACCATTGAAGTTGATACCCGCAGCCTGGGGTACCGCTCGGATGTGGTCAACGGCGTGCAGGAAATAGGCATGGCGCGCGGTGCGGTTGGGCGCGTTGACTTTGGTCTTGTTTCTACGCGACGCGTATTGATTACGCTCAAAGGCAGCAGCGGGCAGGCGCTGCCTGCCGGTACGGCAGTGTATGGCGATGATGATACATTTCTGACCGTGGTGAGTGAGGATGGCAGTGTGTTCCTGCCAGATGCGCATCCGGGAATGCGTTTAAATGTAGACGTAAAATCGGCACCCTGTAGCGTAACGCTGGATACACTCCCGGAAGCAGTTCCGGAAGAGACATTATTATATGAAGAGATGAATGCGGTATGCCGCTGATAAAAGGAGCCGGCAAAGTGAGGAATATAACAACTGCATGGTTACGCGCTATAGCAAAAGGGGGAATGTTGATGGGGGGAATGCTGGCATTTGCTCACGCAGCGCCGCCGGCAGCGCCTGATGTCACTATCCCAACGTGTAATCTTCAGAGTGGGCAAACGGTTGTTGATTTTGGCGCCCACACCCGAGCCCAGGTTTCCAGCGTTCAGGGAGGAATGTCGCCCGGTGAGCGTCAAATTACCGTGACGGCAGTGTGCTCGGTAAGTCAGGTTTTGAAATTGCGTTTTGCAGGGGCGCAGCGCAATGGCCAATTTGCCTTTGGTGCCGCAGGATATCAAAAAGTCATGGTTATGAGCGCGCAGGTGGACGGCCAACCCGTAATGCTGGCGCTGCAGAAAAAAGGTGCAGAGAGTCTGGGTGAATCCCAGACCTCGCTGACGCTAGAGCCGCAGGATGTTTTGGTACCAGTAAAAAACGGGGAACCGGTTACAGGGCGGCAGCTAATGGTTATCGTGGCGGTCATGCCGGTATTACATGATGAAGAGACGCGACCGGCAGCGCGCACGCAAACGGCGGAGTGGCTGCGGCTGGAGCTGGTGCGATAACGTTGAACCTGGAACCGGTGATTCTGAACAAAATCTGGCCATTAAGGAAAAGAAGATGAACGCAGTACGCTATACGCTGATTGCCATGCTGACAATGTTGCCTGGCGCTGTACTGGCGTCGGAAACGCTGGATATTAAAATTGTGACCACAATGGTTCCTGTCGCCTGTACCCCCGTCGTTGAACAAAATGGCACCTTTAATTATGGGACTATAAAAGCGAGCAGTATTGATACTGCCGACTACACGGTATTGCCGGTGAAAACACTGGGGTTCAGTATTCGCTGTGACTCCGCGGCGAAAGTTGCGCTTCGCGGTGTGGATGCGCGCGCGGGTACCCTGGTCAGACCGGTAGGGAAAACCATGAACGATCCAGCCCATACGGTGATTAATAATTCGTCGTGGATGTTCGGATTAGGGAAAAGCGGTAGTAGTAATATTGGCGGCTATCGGATGTGGATCGATACACCCTCAGTGAAGCTTGACGGTGTTTCAGCGGAAAATGCGTTAATGACGCAGGCAGCGCCGACGGCATCTTCGACGTGGACCGTGCCACAGCTTGGCGCCGCGCTTATAACCAGTCCGCTGAATATCTATTATAGCTGGAGCCTTTCACCCACAGCGGTGCCGGCGGCGTTTAAAACTATGACGGGGACATTATCCGTACAGGCAGCGGTAAATAAAGGCGCTGCTTTGGATCTCCGCCAGCCGGTTGAGTTTGATGGATTAGCAACTATAGAGTTGTATTATATTTAGCATTATTTTCTCATAATAAGAAAGAGCTTATTTGGGTAGGTGAAAAATCTGGAATGACATAAATGAGTTCCTCACTGCTTTTAATTGTCAGATCAGGATGGTTTAATAATAACGTTATTAGTTGTTGAATATATTTTTATGACGGTGAATTGTTTAAACGCTGACATAAAATAAAATGGATTTTAATTTTCTTAGATTGCGATATTAATACCCGCTTCTTTAGAGAAAGTGATATCGATATCGTAATGAAGAACGTGCCATATGCTCATAGGCATATGTCGCAAAATGGTCTAATTAGCAGACCTCCCACCAAGGAAAGCGCCAGACTGGCGCGGTGATTAAGGATATAGATTTATGAAAATGGCAAAACACATTCTGGCTGCATCTCTTTTAGCCGTAGTTGGCGGGCAGGCGATGGCTGCTGATAGCGTTGATGTCAAAGTTATTGGTACAATTGTTCCGGCTGCCTGTACCCCGACGCTGGACGGCGGTGCGGTCGTTGATTATGGCACTATCAAAGCCTCTACGCTGGCAGCCGATGATTTCACCGTTCTGCCTGTGAAAAGCATTCCGTTTAGCATTACCTGTGATGCGCCTGCAAAAGCCTCATTCCACGGTATTGATGCTCAGAGCGATAGCGTTGTAAAACCGATCGGCAAGCAGTTCTCAAATCCGACTAAAACCGTTATTAGTGCTTCAACGTCCATGAGCGGGCTGGGCCTGACGGATGAAAATGCGAAAATTGGTGCTTATACCATGTGGATGGCGCCGGGTTCAGTATCGCTGGACGGCAGCACCGATGCGGTAGACTCGCTGTATAGTAATTCTGTGCCAACTCAGGCAACCGTATGGTCTAAAGCTGACACTAACGGTGCGGTAATTGGTACCAATAAATATTATACCTGGGCGAAAGCCGGTGAACTCGTTCCTGTAGCCTTTACGACGATGAAGGGCGAACTTTCTGTACAGGCTGCTATCAATAAAGCTTCAGAACTGGATTTAACCAAAGCAGTTCATCTGAATGGTCAGACGACGCTGGAAATTTATTACCTGTAATTTCTGTATGACCGATACAGCGGGGCGCTTACAGGCGCCCTTTTTTTATGCAAGAAGAGGGCGATAGCGCTGCCCTAACGTCAACCAGGTTTATCTTGATTATCGATTACATACCTCACCCCCGCGCCATCTGCACCACTTCACTAAGATTAACGATTGTTTTTTGGGTTTAAACGAGACTTAAGCCATTAATCCATCCTCGCAATAGAACTATTCCACTAATGGCGCGACAGCGCGGTTGAATAATCCAAGAGTTATCTGACGTATTTAATGATTAGCAAGTTGTCAGGGTGTCGGCTGCGGCCCATTGAGCAGGGTGATATGGCAGGAGGTTCATTAATGAATAACTGCTATTGGTATGAATATATATAGATAGTTAAAGTTTTTTTATTAAGTGCTCAGGTTCTTATTAGGTGTGGAGGGCTGTAAATAAACATCCAGAATATGTAAATCAGGCTCATTTTCTACGTCATTCTTATCCGTTGATGAGATGCCTGTAATACAGGCGCAAGTGAAAATTTATAGCTTGAAGTATAATTTTTGTGCCAATCACTTTTACTTTTTATCTCTGCGGATTTATCAGCATGAAATGATTGCTCTTATATTTTATTGCGCCTTTTTTTACGGAATGTTAGTTATTCATGAAATATTAAATAGGCTATTTTTATTATATGGATAGGTAATAACTATTAAACTTTGGAGAGGTAAAATACGTGGTCATTTAAAGTGGGAATTATATCAACAAAATCGCAACTATAAATCATAACTCATTGATTTTTAATTTATTTAAATATAAGAATATTCATCTTTGATTTATGAGAATTATCTTATTAGGATATCCCCATACTTAGTTCTGCTAACGGTATCTATAACTATCAAAATGACTGCTTATTCATTTTGGAAGTGATGCTTTATGCCTGGCTGGCTAAGAAAATGGAATTTATCAATGACGGTAAATAGTGAACCTTCAATATTTCAAGGGACTAAAGAAGATGAAAAAATCAATCGTGTCGCTCTCTCTAATGGCAGCATTGGCAATGACAGGTATGTCTGCACAAGCGGCCTCTACCGGAACAGTAACGTTCAATGGTGAATTAACGGATACCACCTGCGATGTCGATATTAACGGGCAGGGTACCGATGCTGCTATTGCGCTGCCGGTAGTTAGCGTGAATGAACTGACGACTGCTGGAAACACCACCGGGCGCACGAGCTTTGTTTTCAATCTAACAAACTGCACCGTTGCCAGCGGTGGTATGTCTAAAGTCGCTGCTTTTTTCCAGCCGGGAGAGAGCGTTGATTTAAGCAGTGGCCGCCTGAAAAACACCATGACCGGTGGCGCTACCAATGTTGATTTACAGCTCCTGGATGCTTCGGGTGGTTATAAAACAATCAAAGTTGGGGATTCTGCGCAAACAACAGATATGGCATTTGTAGATATTAATCAGGTTGATGGTTCAGCCCAGCTGCCTTATGCCGTGGAATACTATGCCAATGGTAAAACGACAGCCGGTAAAGTTACCAGCAGCGTCGTATATAACCTTCAGTATAAATAAACTCAAGATAATAAAAATAACCCAGGGGTAACCCTGGGTTTCAGGAGGAATTATGTTTTTCAAAAGCCTGCAGAGCGTATTACGTTATAGCGTGTTTGCTTATATTCTGGCATCTGCGCCTACGCAGGCTAGTATTATTATTAGTGGTACACGCGTAGTATATGCCGGAAATGAAAAAGAAGTTACCGTGAAGTTATCCAATAGCGGGAAAGCGCCGGTATTAGCCCAAAGCTGGATAGACACAGGCGATGTGGACGCGAAACCAGAAAAAATTAATACGCCGTTTATCCTGACTCCGCCTATTAATCGAATTAATGCCGGTAAAAGCCAAACGCTTCGTTTGAGTTACACGGGTGTTCCAGCGCTGCCAGAAGATAAGGAATCGGTTTATTGGCTGAATGTATTAGAAATTCCGCCGGTGAATAAGAATGCGGCTCCTAATCGATTACAGGTAGCTTTTCGTACGCGAATTAAATTGTTTTATCGCCCGGCAGCATTGGCTGATAGTGAAAAAGCTATCACCGCTGCGGAAAAAATTAAATGGAAAAAAGTGGGGAATACATTAATAGCAGAAAACGCATCGCCCTATTATGTCTCTCTTGTTTCTATTTCTCTTCAGAAAAACGGGCAAAGCACGCTGCTGGAGGGGGAAATGGTTGCGCCTTACGGAAAATATGAATTTAAACTTAAAGATAATTCAGCAATACAAAGCGGAGCCCGAATTGTTTATGAATATATTAATGATTGGGGAGCTATAAAAACCGTTCAGGCCAGTCTGTAGCGCAGCTTTAATTAATACCATAACGTAAACAAGGACTGTTTCATTATGCGCTGCTTTTTCCGTTATTCGTTACTTTCTTTAAGTATCGCTGGTGCTATGTTGCCTTCTTTTCAGGCGCTGGCGCAAACTCTGGAGCCGGTGCAGCCCGTATCAGATGGAATAGATACAGGTGAACATGCGCCGGCAGTAGATGGCGACGACCAAACTGTAAGCTTTGATACTTCATTTCTTAATGTTTCCGGCGAAAGCGCCGTTGATTTAACGCGCTTTGCCCATTCCGGTTCAGCGCTGCCTGGCGTCTGGCCGACCGATATTTATGTCAATGATGAATTGATAACGCACCAGCCGGTGACATTTGTTGAAACGTCGGACAGGGGCGTTGAACCCTGTCTGTCGCTGGAAATTTTGAAGAAGATTCGCTTTAACCCTACGCAGCTTCCTCCTTCTTATGGCGAAGCTTTGCGTACCGAGCAGGCCTGTTACTCGCTGCAACGTTTGGTACCTCAGGCGCATCTTACTTATGACTCCGGCATTCAGCGGCTGGACATCAGTATTCCGCAGGCGATGATGAATAATACCGCACGCGGTTATGTCAGCCCGGAATTATGGGATAGCGGTATTCCTGCGCTGCTGCTTGGCTATAGCATGAACACCTACACAATGCGGGCGCGTAAAAATGTTTCTCGCTCAGGCTATTTAGGGTTGAACGGCGGGGTAAATATCGGCGGCTGGTATTTTCGTCATGATGGTAACTATAACTGGCAGCAGAATTCCGGTGGTCAGTATCAAAGCCTCAACAATTATGTGCAGCGAGATATTCCTGCGATTAAAGGTCGCATTCGGTTAGGTGAGGCGAACACGCGGGGTATGCTATTTGATACGCTGCCGTTTCGCGGTGTCGAACTGGTCAGCGATGAGCGCATGCAGCCGCAATCGCGTCGCGGTTACGCTCCTGATATTCGCGGTATTGCGCGCACAAATGCCCGGGTAACAATCCGGCAAAGCGATCGCGTAATATACGAAACGACGGTGTCGCCCGGGGCATTCGTTATTAACGATCTTTATCCCACCGGCTACGGCGGAAATCTGGAAGTTATTGTGACCGAGGCGGATGGATCGTCGCAAAGCTTTTTGGTTCCCTATGCTTCAGTCACACAGCTACTGCGTCCCGGCGCGCACCACTATGATTTTGTACTGGGGCAGTTTAACGATCCGTCACTGCACTTTCGCCCTGAGCTGTATCAGTTAACGTATCAGCGCGGGTTAACCAATACTCTGACCGGATACGGTGGTGTTCAGAGTGCCGGAAACGATTACAACGCCGTTCAGGCCGGGCTGGCTGTGAGTACGGCTTTTGGGGCGATTTCAGCCGATATCACGCAAGCAACGGTGGATCTGCAATCATCACGGATGACCGGTCAGAGCTATCAGCTTAGTTACAGTAAATATCTGCCCGTTACAAATAGTAACCTGACCATCGCGGCCTATCGGTTTTCTACTTCAGGCTATTTTGATTACCTGGCCGCGATGCGTTCGCTGGATGAAGTGCGCCGTGGCCGCGATGTGAATGGCGTCTGGCGCCCGAAAAACCGTTTTAATATCACCATGAATCAGGGGCTGCCAGGCAACGGTGGACAAGTCTATTTAACCGGCTATACCCAGGATTACTGGAATAACGGCAGCGCCGATTTACAGTACCAGGTAGGGTATAGCAATAGCTGGAAGAATATTAGCTACAGCCTTAGCGTTGGTCGCGTGCGGACTATTAACGGCAGAATGGAAAGCAGCGGTTCACTCAATTTTACGATACCGTTTGGTGGGCGTTATTCGCCCACGTTGAACGTAAGTCTTAATCGCGATGGGGGCGGAAATAACGGTGAGCAACTCGGCGTTTCCGGAACCTTCGGTGACGATAATCAATATAACTATGGCATGACAGCGATGCGCTATGGGCGCGATGCCGGCAACAGCGTTGCGCTAAATGGCGGCTGGCGCTCGCCCTATACGCACTTTACTGCAACCTATGGCGCAGGAAAGGGATATCAAAATACCTCCCTCAATGCGTCAGGGACAGTACTGGCCTGGCCGTGGGGTATTACAGGAACGCCCTATACCGGAGATACCTTTGCTATTGTCGAGGCGAAAGGCGCTTCAGGCGCTAAAGTCAGCGGTTATTCCGGCGTAAGGATAGACCCCTGGGGACACGCCGCAGTGCCCTATCTTAACCCTTATGAGATGAATGAAATTACGCTCGATCCGCGCGGGTTAGGCGATAACGTGGAACTTGAGAATACCAGTGAAAAAATCGCGCCTTATGCGGGTGCGGTTGGAAAAGTGGTATTTAAAACTCACCGGGGAATTCCCCTATTGATTAGCGCGCGCCTTGCGTCAGGTGAACCTGTGCCCTTTGGCGCCGGAGTATATGACGATAAAAATACGAATATAGGCAGCGTCGGGCAGGCCGGGCAGGCCTATGCTCGGGTCGATAAAGAAGAAGGAACGCTGACGGTGCAGTGGGGAGCCGCTGCGCAGGAGCAGTGCCACATTCGTTATTCCGTTCTTCAGCAGCTTGCTGCCGGTAATGGCGATACGAAGAACTTTATTCATCTCGAATCCCTATGCCTGTAGGTTTAACGAATTAAGAATATAAGGATGTTCAATGAAAACAATGAGCAAATACGTTGGCGCGCTGTTGGGAATAATGAGCTTTGGCGCCTCGGCGGTCAGCTCCGGTATGCTGGATTTTTCGGCGAAAATTACCTCTGCTACCTGTTCAGTAGACGTCAACGGCTTAACCCATGCCACGGTCGATTTGCCCAATATCTCTACGTCGTCTCTCACTGCAAAAGGCATGACGGCGGGAGCCACCTCGTTTGTGATTAACGTTACGCAGTGCGCCGATGTCGCCGATGGCGCGTTATCGGTAGTTGTGTCTAAAGATAAAGCGGTAAGCGGGCCGGAGATAGCCGCGACGGGCAGCGCCACGAACGTTGCGTTTGGCATCAGAAAGGGTAATCAACCGCAGCTATTCAACGATCCCGCTGGTTCGCAAACGTATCCTATTACTCTAAGTGCAGGTAAAGGCAGCGTACAGGATCTGGCGGTTTATTATTTGGCGACGGCTACGCCGGTCAGTCCGGGCACGCTTAGCGCCGTGATGACCGTTACCCTGAAATATAACTGACCGTTTTGTGGACAAAAGAGAGGCACCTATGCGCATCGCCGCTAAAGTAAAAATTAGAGTAAAACGGTGGGGACTGTATGGCGCTCTGGCCAGCGTTATGCTCTATGCGTGTGTCGGTGAGACGGCGGCTGCGGCCACCTGTGAAATATCACCCACCGGTGGGAAGCCAACTATTCAGCTTGATACCGTGCCGACGATTTCGGCCACTGACGATCTTCCCGTTGGCACCGTGCTTTTCCGCGGGCGCCTTAATGCGGTAAACGGTACAAGTTTAATTTCGATAGTCGAGTGTTACATTCCGTCGGGAACGGGCACCGAAACGGTAAGTCTGGAGCTGCGTAACCGGGTAGCGAATGGTGTTTTAGTCGGCAGTGATGACTATACTTATCAAACAAGTGTTCCGGGTATTGGGGTGCGTTATTACCTTCTCGGGCATTATGTTACCTCTACGCTTGAGGCAATTGCCGATCAATCTAGTTTAGATGGAGTACAGGCAACCGCTACCCTTACTGGTACAGAACGAAAAAAGTTTTTTACAACTGGGAATCTTCATCGGCGTAATTTGACCTTTATGCTGGTAAAAACTGGGCCGGTGGCACCGGCGGCGCTAAATGCGCTTACGCTGCCGCGCGTGGAATTTAGCGTGCACAGCATCGGTGGGACAGTAAATAAGCTCCCCGCCAGATATATGATTATTAATTTTGCTGGCAATGTAAACATTACCGCTCCTACCTGTACGACTCCTGCCCGAGTCGATGTCGATCTGGGGTCTTATACTGCCTCTCAAATTTCAGCGGCTACGCCCACGCCCTGGAAAGATGCATCCATTCGTTTAACCAACTGTCAAAAATTTACCGGTTATCAGAATAAAGGGGACAGCAAGTTTGATCAGGCGCAGATTAGCGGTAGTTACACCGTAGGACCAACCACCTTTGCTGCCTATACCAACAATGTTCTTGGCGTAACGCTTAACGGTAATCAGGGTAACCTGGATAGCGCGAAAGGGATTGTGGCTACCAAAGGCGGGGTTGGGCAGGCAGAGGGCATTGCCGTGCAGGTATCAAAAGGCGGCAGCGCCAATTTGCCGGTATCGCTGGGCAGCGAATACACGCAAACTCTGGCGAATAATGGTGCAGCCAGTATTGTGATCCCGCTCTCAGCCCGGCTAATTGCAACGGGCAAACCGGTTAAAGCGGGGAATGTTTCCGCGCAGGTGACCTACACCATTAATTATAAATAATGGCGTAGGTCCGCCGGGTGGTATATCGCCCGGGCGTTCAGGGTGGCTCCCCCAGCATATCAGCCTAATCGTCGTTTGGCTGAAATGAGCGTTAGCGCGGCGCAGGTAAACGCCGCATTAACTGGATTGGATTGTAGGGCGTGGCGGGGAGTCTCGGTGAAAGGTATTTTGCCGCTCAGACATGCAGGCAAAGCCTGAACGAAGGTAGTATCCAAAGGGGCGTACTTTGACTGGCCTGCCGGTGATGAATAATCCTCACTAATGCCTCCCAACCGCCAGCTATATTTATCCAGCCTTAAAGCAAGAGCGGCGCGACGCGCAATCTCTTCTAATAATGAAGCGCCATTGAAAATAATTTTTAAGGGTTTTATTGTGATACTTCTTTGTTTTATGGCTTTATATGTGAATGATTTGCGTTTTATATAGACATTTATGTTGTATTTTTCCTATTTCATTGGTGTTTTACTCCGGTTGGGTTATTTTTTAATCAAGTTGAGTGTGATATGCTATTTATACATTTCACGAGTAACGAGGATTATATGAAAACCGAGCTTAACCCTACCGCGCTGGCGCTTGAATATATTCGCCGCGAAGCTGCACAACTGACGCCCGCTCAGTTTCTGACTCGCGTACGCCAGCTTCAGCTTGAGTTTGCTGATTTAATGGAGCTGACATCGCTGGAGCTACGGGAAGAAATTTCTTTTGCTCACCGCCTGGGTATCCATTAATCCTCTGTCGCGTTATCTTAGGACGGCAACCGCGGAGGATGGACGTTCTCCGTCGTTAGTATCACTGCTTTAGCGTTTTATCCTGACTGTCGACGGCTTACTTTTGTTTGCAGCCGCTGTGCGCATTTAGTTAGCGCAGCTTTGCTTACGGTGACGGCCCGGGCAGCATAAAAGAAAGGGTAATTTATACGATTAAGCAGGAGAAGGTTTCATTTTCAGCATCAGCATCAGCGCCAATGTTTGCGAATGTTTAAACAGGGACGTCGTTGATCTTAAAAATAAAAAAGCGCATAGTACGCGCGAAAATAACGTTTTATTTTATTTATCATGACAATTTACCAACAAATGCTGGTGTTTTATGGCGTGATGGCGCTTATTTCAGGCGTTATTGTTTTTTTTCTGGCCAGGGATCGATTAAGTATGCGCTTATTGAGCGCGTTTCTGGTTGGGATAACCTGGCCAATGAGCTTTCCCGTCGCGCTGTTATTTTCACTTTTCTAATATCATCTGAAGGCAAATACGTCCGATGTGTTTGCCTGGCTCCTTCCGTTGCCCCCATTTTTGACCTTGCACAATATGACCGCGAATGTTTCCACGCTAACCCTATAAAGTATGCTAAAACAGCCCCCGCAGGGAGCAAGCTGCACGTGTGTGTAGTTATGGATAGAAAGTATACGGTGAATAATGGAAGAGAAACCGACGCGTGGGCTGGGAGGCCGCCTCGCTTTATGGGCATTTTATGCCTGCTGCTGCTATTTTTTGGTGTCGCTGGCACGTTATTTAATGAGCGCCAGCTCGGATGAAAGCGATACTGGCAGCAACGTCTATTTTACCTTTCATTCTCTAATCCATGGCGCTGCCGGTGCGTTATTCAAGTACAGCGGCCCCGGGCTGGTTGCAGTGACATTAGGGATGATAGCCTGGTACACGCGCCCAAGAGGGCGCTAGGTATTGGCCTGATTAATAAGCAACCGGTCTTATCGTTTAACCCGATGCAAATAAGCGCTTTCGCTAAGATACGCCGCCGATAGGCGACCCGTATTGGTTGTGTATCGCCGCAAGCGATATTGTCTCTCCGGGTAGCGTTCGTTCGCTGCGCTTTGCGCGCCGAACCTCATCGCACAGTATACGCGCTTTTGCAAACCGCAGGAAAGCGCGGCTGAGGATTAAGAACAGGTAGCCTGCCTGCCCGAAGTCTCTGCCTTCTCTTTCCTGATACATTCCCATCGCCGTTTCGTCAGCGTAAAGCGAGGGGGATTTTGGTGCATTTCCTGTGATTCACGCCTGAAGCACAGGTTCTCCCTGGGTTAAATCAGTGATAGAGTTCTGCTCTATTTTCCCAATGGATACTGCGAATGGAGCACCCCGGGCATATTGCCGAAAAACTACATCGGCAAACGCAGGCGCGTCTCGCTCAACGGCGAGAGCAGGATTGCGCGCTAACAAAAAAAATCCTCGAAATTTACGATCAAAAAACGGTGGCACACTGGCTAAACTCCGTAAGCGGTGACTGGAGCCGGGAGACGTTCAATCGCTGGCATAACGGGAAATCCCCCGGACGCACGTTGACCGAAGAAGAGACCACTATGTTGCAGCGCCTGTTGCCTTCACCGCCTGCGCACCACGGGCATTATGCATTTCGCTTTATCGATTTGTTTGCCGGCATCGGCGGTCTACGCAGCGGATTCGATGCCATTGGCGGCCAGTGCGTATTTACCAGCGAATGGAATAAATTCGCCGTGCGCACCTATAAAGCAAACTGGTATTGCGATGCTGAACAACACCGCTTCAATGAGGATATCCGCGATGTTACGCTGAGCGGCAATAACGATATCGATGAAGAGCAGGCGCACGCGCATATTCGGGCGCAAATCCCCCAACATGATGTTCTGCTGGCCGGCTTTCCTTGCCAGCCATTTTCGCTGGCGGGCGTATCGAAAAAGAATGCGCTGGGGCGGGCGCATGGATTTGCCTGCGAAACTCAGGGAACGCTCTTTTTTGATGTTGCCCGCATTATCGCCGCCCGCCGTCCGCCTATTTTCGTGCTGGAAAACGTTAAAAACCTGAAAAGTCACGACAAAGGCAATACATTTCGCATCATCATGCAAACGCTGGACGCGCTAGGCTATGAAGTGGCCGATGCGCAGTCCGAGGGCGCCAGCGACCCTAAAATTGTAGACGGTCGCCATTTTCTTCCCCAGCATCGGGAGCGCATCGTTTTGGTGGGATTTCGCCGCGACATGCAGTTGGAACAGGGATTTTCACTGAGTTCACTTCCACATTATTACCCCATACACAAGCCGACATTTGCCGATCTGCTGGATACTCAGGTAGCGGATAAATATTTGCTTACCCCAACCCTGTGGCATTATCTGTATCAGTACGCCAAAAAGCACCAGGCGAAAGGTAACGGTTTTGGTTATGGATTGGTCGATCCGCAAAATCCACAGAGCGTGGCGCGCACGTTGTCGGCACGTTACTATAAAGATGGGGCGGAAATTCTTATCGATCGCGGCTGGGATCTGGCGCTGGGCGAAAGGGATTTTCATAATAAAGTTAATCAGTTGCGCAGGCCGCGACGGCTAACGCCCCGGGAATGTGCACGGCTCATGGGATTTGAACGGCCGGGTGAAGCGCGTTTTCGTATCCCGGTTTCGGACACGCAGGCTTATCGTCAGTTTGGTAACTCTGTGATCGTGCCGGTTTTTGCCGCCGTGGCGCGCCTGCTGGAAAGCCGTATTTTGCAGGCAGTTACGCGGCGTAATGAAGAATAAGCGACGCGATTATGGCTGATGTGCACAGTCACGCCGTGCGCAGTAAAAATATGCGGGCAATCAAAACCCGCGATACGGCGATTGAACGGCGGCTGTCCGCGTTGCTTATGGATTTGGGCGTCGCTTTTCATACTCAGGATCCGACGCTTACCGGGCGGCCTGATTTTGTCGTCCCGCAATATGGCTGCATCATTTTTACGCACGGTTGTTTTTGGCATCACCATGACTGTTATCTGTTTAAGTTGCCCGCGACGCGCACGGCCTTTTGGCTGCAAAAAATCGAGGGCAACGTTATTCGCGATAAGCGTGCCAGAATACGCTTACAGGAAGCGGGTTGGCGGGTATTAATTATTTGGGAGTGCGCGCTGCGCGGGCGAGAAAAGCTTACCGATGCCGCGTTAAGCGAGCGCCTGGAAGAATGGTTATGCGAAGGTACCGATAGCGCGGAAATTGATACGCGAGGTATTCGCCGGTTACCCGATCCTGAGCCAACTGAAAATAGTTAGCCTGTTGCCCACGGAGCTTTTCGAACGCGCGGCGTTTAAAATTTTACGACACATCTATTTCCGTCATTGTCACAGCAATACGCATTTCCGTTAGTCTGCTTTTGATTCATACTTAACGCAGTGTTATCTCTCTACCCACACGGGGAAAATATATTTTGGCAGGAAGTAGTTTATTAACTCTATTAGATGATATTGCGACATTACTGGATGATATTTCCGTCATGGGAAAAGTTGCAGCCAAAAAAACGGCCGGCGTATTAGGCGATGATCTTTCATTAAATGCGCAGCAGGTTACTGGTGTACGGGCGAACCGGGAGCTGCCGGTAGTCTGGGGTGTGGCTAAAGGTTCTTTTCTTAATAAACTTATCCTGGTGCCGCTGGCGCTGGTTATTAGCGCGTTCGCGCCGTGGGCGATTACACCGCTTCTGATGCTGGGCGGTACGTTTCTCTGTTTTGAAGGCGCGGAAAAAGTGATTCACGGCCTCAAAGCTCGCGGTCAGAAAAAAAGCCCGGAAATACGTCAGCAGAGGCTGGATAGCCTTGCTTCGCAGGATGCCATGGCCTATGAGCGCGATAAGGTAAAGGGTGCGGTACGCACCGATTTTATTTTATCTGCAGAAATCGTTGCTATTACGTTAGGTATTGTTGCCGATGCGCCGCTGCTCAATCAGGTATTGATTCTGGCGGGAATCGCCATTCTTGTTACTATCGGTGTTTATGGGCTGGTTGGCATTATCGTGAAGCTGGACGATATGGGTTTTTGGCTGGCCGAGCGCCGGGCTGCTCTGGCGCGGATGGCAGGAAAAGGGCTGCTGGTATTGGCGCCGTGGCTGATGAAATCTCTGACCTTCGTTGGTACCCTGGCGATGTTCCTGGTGGGCGGGGGGATCGTGGTACACGGCATCCCCGCTATGCATCACGCGGTTGAACGCTGGGCAGCGCAGGGCAACGCGCTGGTTGCGGCCACCCTGCCGGTTGCAGTCAATCTGATATTTGGTTTTTTGTTGGGTTGTGTGGTGCTGCTGGTTATTACGGGCATTGAGCGTTTAAGAGGAAAGCCTGCGCACTAAATCGCATCTGAAATAGATAGGCCAGGAAAAACGGCAGGTTTTTGCTACGCTGAATAACGTTAACCTTAGCGAGGTAAAACGGCATGCAATTAGCGATAGGAGACCGAATTCGGCATCGGCTCAGCGGGCAATGGATGGTTATCACCGGGTTCGCCAGCGGAATGGTGGAATGCCGCTGGTATAACGGGTATGCAATTCAGCGTGAAGCGTTCCGGGAAGACGAGCTTTTTATTCAGTGACGCAGACTCCGCGTATTAGCGCGCTAATACGCTTTATTCTGTTTCCTGATGTGCGGTATGCGGGAACATAGCCGTTGGCTTACATCATTCTGATAAAAGCGTGTGGATTTTTTGCTGGCGGAGCGGTCGCTTGCTGTAAGAGCGCGGTGTTTTCATATTACTGCGCCTGCCGCGGCGGCACTGCTGCCACTAACTTCTACGCGCCGTGTAACGGTTGTCTGTTTGCAGTATTAATGCCCGTGGATAGAGCGCTAAAGTAATAGATGGAGAAGTATATATAGCGCAGTATGACGCGCCTTCCGAGACATAATTGACAGTGGAGAGAACGCACAGTGTATGCGGGCAGGCCTCAGCGCATATTTAGCGGGATTGAGAATCCCGGTAGAGTAGTCAACGTCTGTTTCGTCATCGTTTTCTTATGCTCTACGCTGTTAACCTGGCGGGAAAGCCTTGTGCTGGAAGGCGTCTATCTGACGCGCCAACAAAATAGCGTATATAACATTGCGACGGAGTTGGACAGGCAGTTTCAGCAGAGCATGGGGAACCTGCTCTTTTTTCGTAATGCGATGCGGTATGCGCTACGCAACCCCGGGACGTCTCAACATTTGCAGGAGATGGAAGCCGCATTTGAAGCCGTACGCGGGCGGCCTTTCTGGCAAATTCGGCTTGGCATGAACCTGAATATGCCGATTAGCGGCGTTTCAGACGATTTTGTGCATAACAATCACTTATTACGTCGGGATCCTCACTACATATCTGCTGAGCTGGACGCTTCGCTGGCGTTTAGCTATTTATTGCAGCTCGCGGATACGCACAGCCCGCTATCTCGCAGAACATTCTATGTTTCGCGCGCGGGTTATTATGTTTCCAGCCTGCCGGTAGATAACAGCGGGCAAATACTGACCCGCTATACCTCTCATATTTCTCGTCCAGACTTTATTGAACATACCCGTCATAACAATCGTGAACGCGGGCCCCGCTGGAAATTTAGCGCAGAGCCTGACCGGGCGCAGAATAATGCGATTTCGGCGACGATACCGCTTGATTATGACGATAGTTGGTTTGGGGTGCTGGGAATGGACTTTACCGTACAGGCAATCCATGACTTTCTAATCTCTTCGCTGCTTTCGAAGGGACGAAACGGCACGCTGTTACTCTATGATAATCAGTTTAATTTAATCGCTTCTACCGCTGCCAGTCTCTCAGCGGCTCCGGCGCTAACGCCCATTCAGCTCGCTGATGTTGCTGGTCGAATGCAGATCCAAAACCAGGGCGTTCTGCGGTTTAGCCATAATACGATTGCATGGTCGAAACTGACGCATTTTGACGGTTTTTTGATTAAGACGAATACCATTAATGAAGGATTTGGCAGCGAGTTTGGGCGCGTTAGCGCGGTGCTGGGGCTGCTGTGGCTACTATTTACATTAATGTTACTAGGATCGTGGATTGTCATTCGGCGGCTGGTGAAAAATATGATGGTGCTCCATTCATCTCTGAGCTGGCGGGCGAATTTCGATACTTTGACGCGACTGTATAATCGCGGCGCGTTCTTTGAGCTGGCTCAGGCAAATATTGAGCAATGCCGACTAATGAACAGGCCGCTGTCGGTCATTCAAATGGACTTGGATAATTTTAAAGGGATAAATGATAGTTTTGGACACGATGCCGGCGATAGGGTGCTATTTCGGGCTGCGGGTATTATTAGCCAGGCACTGCGCGGGGAGGATGTTGCCGGGCGAGTTGGAGGCGAAGAGTTCTGCGCGGTGCTGCCTGGCGCTAATCTTGAGCAGGCAGCGATGATTGCAGAGCGCATTCGGGCCCGCATTCATGAAGAGAATATTACGATTACTGATGCGATTACATTAAACATTAGCGCCTCATTTGGCGTTAGTTCATCCCTGGAAGATAAAAACGGTAATTTCGAGCAGCTGCAGATGATTGCCGATCGGCGCTTATATAAAGCTAAAGCGCAGGGGCGGAACCGGGTCATCTCGCGTGATGAATCGCAATGATCGCTACGCCTTTTGTATTGCCATGCCGGCACCGCCTGCGGGAAAAGAAGATTATTCATTGTGTAAGGCTGCGGCTGGACAAATATCCGTGGCGAATATCGTCAATATAAGCGGCGCGCTGGCATGAGTCTAAACGAGTATTCATCTCTTAATATTCTGGCTTAGCCAATATTTTAAGTCATGACACCAAAATACCACGCATAACTGAATGACGGATGGCGCTCATAGGGCGGCGGACAGAAAGTCTGTTGACGCCTGTGCATAGAGAATATCCTTACCTTCAGGAGTAGGGCTTTGCGTCCGGTCAGGTGGATTTTATTTTATTGCCTTAGCGAACTTCCCCGCTGGCAAACAACCCTCCATCTTTAGCCAGCTATAACAAATGATACTCATCGCTGAAACGTGGCAGCTTTAAGCATTCTGACATGGATTTCATCGGCTCTATGAAGATTGTTAACTTAGGTGATTGTGTAATTACCTATATTAATCAATCGATTGTGTTAATTTTTGCGACTGTGGGTTTGGTGTGTGAGTAATGCATCCTATGAATGCAATTCATATAATGCATTAGATATAAGAATATATTCTTGTTTTAGGAAAAAATAGAAGCTACAGTGTCCACCGCATCAGATTTCCTGGTGTAACGAATATTCAAGTGCTTCTTGCTGTTAGCAAGTTTTATCCCGGCCAATCGGCCGGGATATTTTTCTTTAGCGATTGATCTCAGAAACGCTGAAATCGTGAATATCCAGCTCAAAAGCCTCCGCAAGTTCGCCCCAGGTATGAAATGTTCGCCCGTCCACATTGACGCGCTGGGGATCTTCTGGTGTTCCGCTAAAGTTCACTTCACCTTGGGCGATATTTTCGATTGCCGCCAATAACGCTTCAACATTGACGCCTATCTCACGATGTGCGGTCTCGCTATATGCCTTATCTGTTTTCATTTTCACCTCCGGCCAACAGGAAAGCTAAGTATAGCCGCGCTCTGGATATCAGGCGTTGGCCTGCCAGGACACCTTCCCACAATCCACAAACGCAGTACCGCTCGTGCTAAAATAAAGAGAACGACAGTTTTTTATGAGAATAGAACAATGAAAATACATGACAAAGTTACGGTAAAGACGGATGGCGGCCCGCGCCGTTCAGGCACGGTATTGGCGGTAGAGGCTTTTAATGAAGGCACAATGTATTTAGTGTCTTTAGAAGAATATCCACTAGGCATTTGGTTTTTTAATGAGAAAGGGCATCCTGATGGCGTTTTTGTCGAAAAAGAAGATTAATGTCTACTTATGACAGAAATAATATAAATCGTGATGTCCATGAAATAATGTGGGCGTAGATGAATAAATTCCTTAACGGATATTCACATGGATGCCGTTTGTCACGTTATCGGCAAGGCGTACAACGTGATAAATTACCTGCTTATTATGGGTTTTTATTTTACGCTTGATATTCCCTTTATGCGAAGAAACGGTTTTTGCTTTAATGTTCATTTTATCAGAAATTTGGATGGTACCCTGTCCGGACATCCACATCCGCAGCATATTGGACTCCGTTTTGCTTAAAGAAAGTGTGGGTAGGTTAATTGAGTGGGTGCAACGCCCGGCCCGGGTTAGATAATCTTCAAGTAATGTATCGAGCGAAGCCGGAGTGATGGATTTTGAACTGAGTAATAGATTCTTTCTCACCATCAGGTATTCATTAAAATGGATATTGGCAAGTGCCATAAAAATAATGAACAGTGTTCCAGGATGCTGATTGATGAGATCTTTTATTTGTCTGCTGGCAGACGTTTTATGTATAAAGCAGTCTTCATTAATGAAGACTACCTGTGGAAGCCAGGATGTGCATATCGCCTCCAGTTCGCCGATACTTTCTACGTTGGCTATCCGCCGCTCACGCACGCCGCGTTCGATTAAATAATCATTTAATCCCATGCGGGTATAGCTACAAACATCCATAATTACAGTTGACATATAAACCTCGAAATCATGCAATAACCGCTAAAATTTAAGAGTGAAAAAATATAGATTTTACTTATTATTATGTTTTAAATTTGCGATGTTCTTTGTGGGGGTTATTTTCATCATTATTTCATTGTCACTATCATCAAAATGCTCGCTGTATTTCTGGGGTACATACTATCCCGTAAAACAAAGTTTGATGTGCCTGGAAAGTTCTTAAAGTTAGGTCGTCTTTTGTATCTGTGAGAGAACTAAAAACATTTTATTTTAAAAGGGTATTTTTTGATAAAGATTAATAATGGCTATATTGGCTTAGATAATTCCACATAATTAACGAGCGTTATTTTTGACGATGGATTTAGCTGCGGGCATTCGCTAATGCTAAAATATAAGCGTTTGATGCGCAGGCTACCGGTCAGTGCCAATAAACAAAATAAATAGCCCACTGGCTTATAATTATGAGTCATAGCGCTGCGGTAATGCCTATCCCCTTTAAAAGGTGCGCAGGTAAATCTGGTATTTGCGAAATGTGCTTTATCTTGCTGAGGTAATGAATTAACCCTAACCATTTGCAGGTGTAATAAAGGACAAGCGTGCGGTGAAAAATTGGGCAATTTTGTCGCAGGCGTGCTCATTTGCTGGTAAAACGCACCGTAAGCACCGTAAATAGACCGGTTCGATGTTCTTCAGGTACTTAATTGCGAGTCTGGCAGATGGGCAGCTTTAATGTCACAATAAATTTTTTATCGTGGTCAGGATGAATCGTGAAAAAACTGTGTGTCATGCTGGCGCTGCTGGGCCTTTCCGGCTGCGTGCAAGTGGATAATTATCATGATGTCGTAAAAACGCCGCCGCCGGCAGGGCTTGACGGCTACTGGCAGAGCGCGGGGCCGCAGAGTGAATTAGTCAGCCCTGAGGCTATTGCGAGTTTTATTGTTACTCCGCAGGGAGATACCCTGGACTGCCGCCAGTGGCAGCGCGTGATTGCGCTTCCCGGCAAATTAATGCGCCGTGGGGATGTCTTGTATAACGTTACAAATACGCGTGACGTATATTCCGTATCACGCAGCGGAGATACGCTTGAATATGCGGGAATGACGCTACAGCGCGTGGAGCGCCCTACGGATGAATGCGCCGACTGGCTAAACCAGCATCCGCTAATTCCCTCTACATCTTCCAATAATCTTGCACAATAGCAGGCTTCTCAAGGCGAAGCAGCCTATCCTGCCTCAAATTAATACATCATACGCCGGTGACTCTTTTTCAGGACCGGCATCACGTTTCCTTTCAAAAAAAGCAGACTGGGCTACGCTAAAGGCGTAGCGCCATTCTTGACGACTCTGCGCTGCGCGGAAGCTGCAGGTAAATAGCCTATGCGGTAATCTGAAATTCCCGGAAATAGACGCTATCGCTCTATTCTCACGGGAAGGTGCGGATAGCGCATTTTTACGTGCAGATAAAAACAAAAAACGCTATTTCGAGGATGTTATGAAATTAACACGATGGGGACGCGCGGCCATAACGGGCGTGCTGGCGCTTACGCTGACGGCGGGTATGAGCCTGAACACTTTTGCGGCGGGTAACTTACTGGATACCGTTAAGGCAAGCGGTACATTAAAAGTCGGCCTGGAAGGCACTTACCCTCCGTTTAGTTTCCAGGGTGAGGATGGCAAGCTCACCGGTTTTGAAGTGGAGTTTGCCCAGGCGCTCGCTCAGAGACTGGGTGTTAAAGCCTCATTAAAGCCAACCCGATGGGATGGCATGCTGGCTTCACTGGATTCCAAACGTATCGATATGGTTATCAATCAGGTTACGCTCTCCAAAGAACGTCAGCAGAAATATGACTTTTCTGAGCCATATACCGTATCGGGTATTCAAACGCTGGTAAAAAAAGGAAATGAAAAGCAGATAACTAAAGCCAGCGATCTTAAAGATAAAAAAGTGGGCGTTGGTCTGGGAACTAACTACGAACTCTGGTTACGAGAAAATGTTCAGGGAGTAGATGTACGCACTTACGATGATGATGCGACAAAGTATCAGGATTTACGCATCGGGCGTATCGATGCGATTTTAATCGATCGCCTGGCGGCCCTCGACTTAGTAAAGAAAACGCATAACACGCTGGCAGTTGCGGGGGCGCCTTTTTCACGCCTCACCTCGGGCGTGGCATTACGCAAAGGAAACCCGGAAATGCTGGCGGCTATTAACCGGGCGATTGACGCAATGAAGCGGGATGGCTCCCTGGCAAAAATCTCTCAAAAATGGTTTGGCGAAGACGTCACGCAATAATCGCTTAGCCAAGAGGCGGTAATAATGTCTCCTGGCTGGCTATAGGTTGTTACGTGGCAACAACGCCAGCGAGTGATGGAACGAAAAAGGGCTTCACAATACCCTGCACGGAAAGCGGCCTGGAATGGCGAAAACGCGCCATTCAGACTATAACCATAAATAATATGCGGACTTTCGTTGCGACTTAATGCGTTCTACATCGTATCGAAAAGGGGAGTATCAGGAGAGAAGATGGACGCGGCATTATTGCTGGTTGTAATAGTCATTATTATTCCTGTGATTGGGTTAATCGTACTGTACGTTCCTTCAGTGGATAGTCGTATGGAAGAAAACTGGATGGCGCTGCCTGAACGGGGCCAGTACCTGATGATATATCCGGATGCGCTAAGCGATTCTCACCCTATTTGCCATCAATGCTTTTCATCGCGCACTTTAAACGTCGGCTATCGTCATGCGAAAGATAAGCGGCGAATGGTGATCTGCCAGGCGTGTAAGCGGCAACTATGGCGGGAATCTGCACTATGAACCCGCCTCTTCACCGCCGGACGAATCGGACTGATTTTTACTGGAGATTACATGACGCTGGCACGGCTCGCTGAGTATCCCCGCATTGAATTAGTGGGAGGTCCGACACCGCTGCAGCGGCTATCTCGTCTTTCTGATTATCTGGGACGAGAAATTTATATTAAACGGGATGACGTGATGGCCGTTGCCCCGGGTGGAAATAAGCTGCGTAAGCTGGAGTTTCTGGCGGCGGCCGCTCTGAATGAAGGGGCGGATACTCTACTGACAGCCGGGGCGATTCAATCTAATCACGTTCGGCAAACGGCGGCCGTTGCGGCACGATTAGGTATGCACTGCGTCGCGCTGCTTGAAAACCCAGCCGGAATACAGGCAGCGAATTATCTTTCCAACGGCAACCGCCTGCTATTCGATCTTTATCACGTTGAATCGATTTACTGTGAAGCGTTAAACCATCCGGAGGAACGGCTCGCAGAACAGGCTACGCGGCTCGAAGCGCAGGGATTTCGCCCGTTTATCATCCCGCCGGGCGGGTCAAATCCTCTCGGCGCGCTGGGATATGTTGCCTGCGCGCAGGAAATTGCCGCACAGTGTGCCGGATGGCTGGCGCCCGCCGCCGTGATTGTTGCCTCCGGCAGTGCCGGAACCCAGGCCGGGCTGGGTGTGGGAATGGCGTCCGTTATGCCTGACACTCCCGTGATTGGCGTGACCGTATCTCGGGATGCCACGGCCCAGTCCGGGCGAGTTTCCGCTCTACAGCAATCCACCGCGGCACTGCTTTCACTAAAGGCGCCCGCGAAAATCACGCTATGGGATTCCTGGTACTCTCCGGGCTACGGAATACCGAGCGATGCAGGGAATGCGGCAGTGAAGTTATTAGCCCGGCTAGAGGGCGTTTTGCTGGACCCGGTGTATACCGGCAAAGCGATGGCTGGCTTAATCAAAGGCCTTGAGCAGGCGCGTTTCCCAGGCCACGGGCCGCTACTGTTTATTCATACCGGCGGCGCTCCGGCGCTTTTTGCCTATCATCCCATGAGTTAATTATTTTCCTCGCAAGTCTGCGGGGAGGCATCAGGATATCTTCCCATGCAAAACAGTGTGCAATCGATTATAGACGCCTTACCTTTTTTACTTCATGGCGCGGTATTTACGCTTCAATTAAGCATTGCAGGTATGTTTTTTGGTTTATTACTCGGCTTTTTACTGGCCTTAATGCGCCTGTCAGGGTTTTGGGTGCTGTCATGGCCGGCGCGATTTTATATTTCTCTATTTCGCGGGACGCCGCTGATTGCTCAGTTATTTATGATTTATTACGGTTTACCGCAATTTGGTATCGAACTGGATCCTATTCCTGCGGCGATGATCGGCCTTTCATTGAATATGGCGGCGTACGCGGCAGAAACGCTGCGTGCGGCAATTGCGTCCGTGGATAAAGGACAAAAAGAGGCCGCCGCCAGTCTTGGTATGACGAAGTGGCAAATATTACGTCGGGCTATATTACCGCAGGCAGGGCGCGTAGCGCTGCCGCCGCTTAGCAATAGTTTTATCGGGCTGGTTAAAGATACGTCGCTGGCCGCGACTATTCAGGTACCAGAATTATTCCGGCAGGCGCAGCTAATTACCTCGCGTACCCTGGAGGTATTTACTATGTATTTGGCGGCATCATTGATTTATTGGGTTATGGCAAGTGCGTTATCCGTCTTACAAAACTACTTTGAACGCCAGCTAAGTCGCCAGGAGAGGGAACAGAAATGAGCGCCATCACGATTACGCATTTGGTAAAAACATTTCACGGGCAGCGCGTGTTACATGACATTCAGCTCGACGTTCAACCGGGGGAAGTGGTGGCGATTATCGGACCCAGTGGTTCCGGGAAAACCACGCTGCTGCGCAGTATTAATCTTCTTGAAACGCCGGATAGCGGCATTATTTGCGTGGGGGATATCACGATTGATGCTGACAAACCGTTAAAAAAGCAGCAAAAGCTTATTCGCAAATTGCGTCAGCGGGTGGGATTTGTATTTCAGAGCTTTAATCTTTTTCCTCACCGGACCGTGCTTGAGAATATTATCGAAGGGCCGATTATCGTCAAAGGAGAACCCCGGCAGGCGGCGGTTGAGCAGGCGATGTCTCTGCTTGAGAAAGTCGGGCTTAAAAATAAAGCGTCAAGCTTTCCTCAACGTTTGTCCGGTGGGCAACAGCAGCGCGTTGCGATTGCGCGTGCTTTAGCAATGCGCCCGGAAGTTATTCTGTTTGATGAGCCGACTTCAGCGCTCGATCCCGAACTGGTGGGCGAGGTGCTGAATACGCTACGTCACCTTGCTGCGGAAAAGCGTACTATGGTGATTGTTACTCATGAAATGAATTTCGCGCGTGAGGTAGCTGACCGCGCGATTTTTATGGATGAAGGTCGTATTGTTGAGCAGGGCGCGGCGCAGGATCTGTTTTTACATCCGCAGCACCAGCGAACGCGGCAGTTTTTGGCGAAGTTTCAGAGTGGCTTTGACAGCGCGAGTGATATCAGCGGAAAAATATAGTCGTGGGCTAAAATCGCAGGCGCAAACGTCACATCGAACATTTTAAATGAGCGGTAGGATGTGTGAGGGGTATTTTTAACGGCACCGGTTCGCTATGCTGAAATGAAACGGTGAGCGTCAGAAAGGCTGGCGTCATTTTATTTGTGGTGGTTAATCAATGTCCCTGATGAACACATTCTTTTATCGTGTTCCAGCAAAGGCGATTAGCAATTTCAATAGTAGCGCGCAGGAGCAATGAAATGCCGGTTAAAAATATCCATCGATATTTTATATTGATGAGTTGAATGTTTCGCGGGTGGGCGTGATGTAATTGTTTAGCATTGTTCATGCTTTACCATGAATGGCGCTGAAGGCAGAGGCCTTCAGCGTAAAAATTATTGGCGGTAAGCTTGTTTAATTTGCTGGACGGTTTGCGTAAAAGCATCAGCCTGAGACTTATCCGCCATTTGCGCGATTTCCTTTTCCATTTTGACGATGACTTTGCCCGCGTCAGCCTGGCCCATAGCTTTAAGCATTTGTGTAAAAAGCGCTTTTAGACAGCTTACTTCCATAGCCAATTGCTGAGCGTTATCAGCGGTGGAAAAATCAGGCGTACTCATTAGATTCCTCTTCTTCTTTTCGGAGATACCGCGCTTTACGACGGCATATATTTCATGCGCGGCAGTATACCATAAGTACAGAAAAATCTATTATCGGCGGGCTGAGGGCACGATTTTTTAACACAAGGTGTTTTGCAATAGTGGGAGTGATAAGTTACTTTGGAGAGGTTGCATCTGTTTTTATTGTTTTAATCCGGTTTACTCTAGGTTAATTAATGGTAATACAAATAGATGCGTAAATAGGTGACGCTGTTAATATAAAATAATTCATTTGACTAATATGTGCGTTGGTATGCATAACTATTTTATCTGGTCCGTGCCGGACAAGGCTAACGACCAGTGAAAATGTCAAAATAGTTACGCATTTACACATATTGCTGTGCGTAAAATTTGCATTTTAAAAGTGACTTAAAAAAAGTTAATATATGACAAATTAACTATCAGCAGCGTTATCCCCTTTCTGGAGACATATTTTTGATCAACATCCTTCTTGTTGATGACCACGAACTGGTGCGCGCAGGGATACGACGCATCCTGGAAGATATTAAAGGTATTAAAGTGATCGGTGAGGCCAACTGTGGTGAAGACGCCGTGAAGTTCTGCCGTAATACTCCCGTGGATGTGGTTCTGATGGACATGAATATGCCGGGTATCGGCGGCCTTGAGGCGACGCGAAAAATCGCGCGTGCCTGCAGTGACACTAAAGTGATTATGCTTACTGTACACACTGAAAATCCGCTGCCGGCAAAAGTAATGCAGGCAGGTGCTGCAGGCTATTTAAGCAAAGGCGCAGCGCCACAGGAAGTGGTCAGCGCGATTCGCTCTGTGCATTCCGGGCAGCGCTATATTGCCTCTGATATCGCACAGCAAATGGCGCTGAGCCAGATTGAGCCAGCGAAAACGGCATCGCCCTTCGCCAGTTTATCTGAGCGTGAACTGCAAATTATGCTTATGATTACCCGTGGTCAAAAAGTGAATGAAATTTCTGAGCAGCTAAACCTTAGCCCTAAAACGGTCAATAGCTATCGTTATCGTATGTTCAGCAAACTCAATATCAGTGGCGATGTAGAGTTAACCCATCTTGCCATTCGTCATGGCCTGTGTAGCGCGGAGACATTATCAGATCAGTGAAAGATGCGTTTGATGCTAAAGCCTTCCTGAGAACAGTCACCAGTAAACCTGGCGTTTATCGCATGTATGATGAACGGGAGACGGTGATTTACGTCGGGAAGGCTAAAGATCTAAAAAAGCGCCTCTCAAGCTATTTTCGCAGCCATCTGGCGAGCCGTAAAACGGAAGCGCTGGTTGCGCAAATCCATCATATCGATGTAACGGTCACGCATACAGAAACAGAAGCACTATTGCTTGAGCATAACTATATCAAGCTCTATCAGCCGCGCTATAACGTGCTTCTGCGTGACGACAAATCTTATCCTTTCATCTTTTTAAGCGCTGATCCTCACCAGCGCCTGGCGATACATCGCGGCGCAAAACATGCTAAAGGTGAGTATTTTGGTCCTTTCCCTAATGGTTACGCCGTTCGGGAGACACTCATGTTATTACAAAAGATTTTTCCCATACGCCAGTGTGAGAATAGCGTTTATCGCAATCGTTCCCGGCCCTGCCTGCAGTACCAAATTGGTCGCTGTCTGGGGCCGTGCGTTGCCGGTCTGGTCAGTGAAGAAGAATACGCCCGTCAGGTTGACTATGTGCGCCTATTTTTAATGGGGAAAGACGATCAGGTTATTAATCGCCTGATATCCCGCATGGAGTCCGCCAGCGCTAGCCTGGAGTTTGAAGAAGCAGCGCGGGTGCGCGATCAGATTCAGGCGGTGCGACAAGTTACAGAAAAGCAGTTCGTTTCTAACGGTGGTGACGATTTAGACGTGATTGGCGTGGCCTATGATGCCGGAATGGCGTGCGTTCACGTGTTATTTATCCGTCAGGGGAAAGTCCTGGGGAGCCGGAGTTATTTCCCGAAAGTGCCTGCCGATACGGCGCTCGACGAAGTTGTTGAGACCTTTATCGGGCAATTTTACCTGCAAGGAAGCCAGATGCGCACGCTGCCAGGGGAAATACTGCTTGATTATGCGCTTACGGATAAAACGGTTCTGGAAGGCTCGCTGAGTGAGCAGGCGGGTCGACGAATCTATTTACAGACGCGTCCTCGCGGAGACAGAGCGCGCTATTTAAAACTTGCGCGCACCAACGCCGCCACGGCGCTGGTGACGAAACTCTCGCAGCACTCTACAATTACACAGCGCCTGCGTGCGCTGGCCCAGGTGCTCGGCAGGCATGAGATACGCAGGATGGAGTGTTTTGACATCAGCCACACAATGGGTGAACAAACTATTGCCTCCTGCGTGGTTTTCGATGCCGATGGACCGCTGCGCGCTGAATATCGCCGCTATAATATTGAAGGCATTACGCCAGGCGATGATTATGCCGCAATGAATCAGGTATTACGCCGGCGCTATGGAAAAGCGCTGGAGGACAGCAAAAAACCCGATATCATTGTGATTGATGGCGGTAAAGGGCAACTGGCGCAGGCAAAAGCGGTATTTAATGAGCTGGACGTTGAGTGGGATAAGCGGCATCCTCTTTTATTAGGCGTTGCCAAAGGAAGCGATCGTAAAGCGGGCCTGGAAAGGCTGTTTCTGGAACCTGAAGGGGAGGGTTTTGCCCTGCCGCCTGATTCGCCCGCGCTCCACGTTATTCAACATATACGCGATGAGTCTCACGATCATGCGATTGCCGGGCACCGCAAAAAGAGAGCCAAGGTGAAAAACACCAGTGCGCTGGAAACTATCGAAGGGATTGGACCTAAACGGCGGCAAATGCTTCTCAAATATATGGGAGGATTGCAGCCGTTAAAGAACGCTAGTATTGAAGAGATTGCAAAAGTGCCGGGAATATCCCAAACACTTGCAGAAAAGATCTACTACGCATTGAAACATTAAAGGCTATGTAGCAACATAGACATAATTTCACTGATGACAGACAGTTAGCGGCGCTATGCAACTCAATATTCCAACTTTACTCACGCTCTTTCGCGTAGTTCTTATTCCTTTCTTTGTGCTGGCGTTTTATCTGCCATTTCACTGGGCACCTTTTCTCTGTGCGCTCATATTTTGTCTCGCTGCTATAACCGATTGGTTTGATGGATTTTTGGCGCGCCGCTGGAATCAAAGTACGCGATTTGGCGCATTTTTAGATCCCGTAGCCGATAAAGTGATGGTGGCAATTGCGCTGGTGCTAGTGGTGCAGCACTACCATAGCTGGTGGGTCACGTTACCGGCTGCAACGATGATCGCACGTGAAATCATTATTTCTGCCCTGAGAGAATGGATGGCTGAGATTGGAAAACGCAGCAGCGTTGCCGTCTCTTGGATCGGCAAAGTGAAGACCACCGCGCAAATGCTGGCACTGATAGGAATGCTATGGCGTCCGAATCAAACGATAGAATATGCTGGCATCGCGCTGTTTTTTGTCGCAGCGCTTTTAACTTTCTGGTCTATGTTCCAGTATCTCAATGCCGCGCGCGGCGATTTGCTTGAGCCATGATCTATCCGGTGTAATTTTCAGCAAACGAGTCAACACCGAAGAAAATTTCGTTGACTCATTGCGTGAGGTAAGTAGAATGCATCGCATCGAACGGCGGCACGGTTCGCCAGAAGATAAAAAGAATCAAGTAATTATCATTGTATAATTATGCGGGAATAGCTCAGTTGGTAGAGCACAACCTTGCCAAGGTTGGGGTCGCGAGTTCGAGTCTCGTTTCCCGCTCCAGATTTATGTATGAGGCCTTGCTTTGTACAACCCGCAAGGGAAATATTTGGCGCGTTAGCAAAGCGGTTATGTAGCGGATTGCAAATCCGTCTAGTCCGGTTCGACTCCGGAACGCGCCTCCAATTTCTTCCCGAGCCCGGATGGTGGAATCGGTAGACACAAGGGATTTAAAATCCCTCGGCGGCAACGCTGTGCGGGTTCAAGTCCCGCTCCGGGTACCATGGGAATAAAGCAATAAAATCAATGATAAGCAGTGTCGTGAAACCGCCCGCAAAGGCGGTTTTTTTGTGTCCGAAAATCAACGTTCGGGCAATGTCTTTTCTCTATCGGGAATATCTGTTATTCACTGGCAGATAGTCGCAGCATGGCGTAATGTCCAGACACCAGACACCAGACACCAGACACCAGACACCAGACACCAGACTCAAACTGTTCCGATATTTCAGACTGGGATAACGTCCGGTGGCGTATCGCGAGTGCGCAATAAACAAGAAAGGATTTGCTGACAGGAAAGGGGACATGCACCGCATCCGCCGGCGTATGTCCCAATATAGACACTCTATTAACCTACCTCGGGTAGCACCCCTGCGGTAATACACATTTGAATTCCAATGACTGCCAAACCACATACGAATACCGCGCACAGCAGCGGCGTTCCTCCAGGGACTCGCCAGCCAGCCGTATTTTCAATACGACGGCGTATACGCCATGCCAACAGTGTTGGAAGTATCAGCGCCAGTACTGACAGCGCCACGCCTGCGTAGCCCAGGGCAATCACGAACCCGCGTGGATAAAATACGGCAAACGTTAGTGGGGGTAAGAATGTGATTAACCCGGTTTGCAAACGCCCGGATAAATTGCCGCGTCGGCGCAGCATATCTGCAAGATAATCAAACAGACCAAGTGCTACGCCTAAAAAAGAGGTAGCGAGCGCCAAATCAGCAAACAAATGCACCGCTAATTCTACGCCTGGGGCGGTGACAGTGTTGCGTATCGCCTGTAATAAGCCATTTAACCCACTATTAGCGGCCAGGATGCCGAGAAAAGTCTCTCCTGAAATGGCGCCCAGAGTCGCAAGTTGCCAGAGCAAATATGCAACCAGTGGAATAGCGCTACCCAAAATAAAAATCTTGCGCAGGCGGCGAGTATCGCCTCCCATGTATTTCACGATACTGGGAATGCTGCCGTGAAAACCAAATGAAGTGAAAAGTACGGGAATGGCGGATAACGCCAGGCCTTGTTCAACCGGTAGTGTTGTCAGGTTCACCCGATGGATGTGTGGCATCATCAGCGCCAGCATAACCACCAGCATAATAAGCTTTGCGCTAAACAGCCCGCGATTACAAAAGTCCACGGCGTGCGTCCCGGCGCTTACCACGCTTCCGGCAATGAACGTAAACAATAATGCGCCAGCGGTAGGAGAAAAAGCGCTATTGAACCAGTCGTTAACGCTGCCGGCAATCAGTTCGCCGGCACCGCTAATATAAGCGGCCGTTAGCGCATACATCAAGAACAGCATACTGCCACCGGCCAGCCACTGCCCTGTACGGCCCAGCTCACGCCGTGCCAGCGTGCCTAGCCCCATATCCGGAGGGGCTGACTGCCAGACTTCGACTAATAAAAGAGCGGTTAATACCATTAATGCCCATAAAAAAAACAGTAATAGCGCGGTTACGCTAAACCCCGCACCTGCGGCGGCTAACGGCATTGCCAGCATTCCTGCGCCAATTGTGGTTCCTGCGACAATAAACATGCTGCCAAAAGCGCGATTTTTCACTGTATTCCTCTGGGAAACTTCCATTTATGATGGGCGAGAGGGTACGAAAATTAGGGCAATTCGTCAAATCGACGTTACAGTTTGTGTAATTATATCTTTACGCAAGGGTGGGCTGCATTGTGGTATCGTTCGTAGGTTATCGGAAATATTACGTGGTTTAGCGACAGAATTTCTGGTTTAAGGCTCACGGAAAGGCCGAACGTACCTTTTGCTTATCGATAGAGGTAAAATGGCGAAAATGAAAATCTAATGGGAGAGTAGAATGACTCAACGTTTGAGCGCTGAAGACGAACTGGTATCCGATGTTGTCGCCTGCCAGCTTGTCATTCGCCAGATTTTAGATGTGATTGACGTCATTGCACCGGTAGAAGTGCGCGATAAAATGGCGGATCAACTGAAGAGTATCGATTTTTCTGCCTCGGAAGCGGGTATAGATCCGATTACACGGCGCGCAGTCCAAAAAGCTATAGCGCTGCTTGAATTGAAATTTGAGCGCCCGGAAAAGCGGTCAGAAACGCATTAATGCTTTCTCCGTTCGTGAGGTACCGTTCCAGCCTTTGCATATTCCCGTCTACGCTTTATCTATAATTACTCACGGCCTGTTTATGAAAACAGGCTTAACTTTGCCGACGCTTCTTAAAACCGAACGCGTCAGCAAATTTCAACCTTACAGCCCTTACCCGCAAAATGGCGATCCCCGTCACATTGTCTATACTTACTGACCGATGTCGATAAACCTGTTTAGGTTTTAATCAATTCTGGCATTTAATTAACCGGTAAGGAGGAGCGCCAAAGTGACAGTAGTAGCATCCGTTCCCCCCCTTAGCCCTGGCAGATACGCATTTTTCTTCGATCTTGACGGCACGCTGGCTGAAATTCAGCCCCATCCTGATAGCGTTTTAATACCTGATACCGTTAAGAAAACTTTAAAAAAACTGGTGGATTACTGCGATGGTGCGGTAGCGCTGGTGTCAGGGCGATCGATGACTGAACTCGACCACCTTTCTGCACCGCTGCATTTACCGCTGGCGGGGGTGCATGGCGCAGAAAGACGCGATGCCGCGGGAATATCGCACGCTACTCAATTCGATGCCGATCTTAAACGGCGGATAGCCAGCGCGCTGGCCACTGAACTCCAGCCTCTGAAAGGCGCGCATCTGGAAAAAAAGAGCGCGGCGTTCGCATTACATTATCGTCAGGCGCCTCAGTACGAGAAGGCTATCTGGCAAATTGCTGAATCACTGGCAGCAATTCATGAAGAGATTGACCTGCAACCCGGCAAATGTGTGATTGAGGTGAAGTTAAAGGGGAGTGACAAAGGTACGGCGATTGATGCCTTTATGCAGGAGGCGCCATTTATCGGGCGCATCCCGGTATTTTTAGGTGACGATCTTACGGATGAACTCGGATTTGACGCTGTAAACCGTCGGCAAGGGATTAGCATCAAAGTCGGTGACGGCGAAACCCGGGCGCAGCGGCGCCTGGAGGACGTTAGCGACGTCTGGAAATGGCTGGACAACACTGTTCGCCAGTTTAAAGAAATAGACGCAGGCAATCCTGAGGAGAACCGACAATGAGCCGTTTAATCGTGATCTCAAATAGGGTCGCTCCCCCTGATGATAAAAAAAGCGGGGCCGGCGGGCTGGCCGTGGGCATTCTCGGCGCGTTAAAAAGCGCGGGAGGCCTCTGGTTCGGCTGGAGCGGTGATACCGGTGATGAGACCGCCCCGCTAAATACAGTGACCCAGGACAATATTAGCTGGGCAACGTTTGATTTAAGTGAGCGGCATTACCAGGACTATTATTGCCAATTTTCAAATGCGGTGCTTTGGCCCGCCTTTCATTACCGATTGGATCTGGTGAATTATCAGCGCGAAGCGTGGGAAGGTTATCAGCAGGTGAATGCGCTACTGGCAGAAAAGCTCCTGCCGCTCATCGAGCCGGATGACGTACTGTGGGTGCATGATTATCATTTACTGCCGTTCGCTCATGAATTGAGGAAACGCGGCGTCAGCAACCGCATTGGCTTCTTTTTACATATCCCTTTTCCTACGCCGGAAATTTTTAGCGCACTGCCGCCGCACGCAGAACTATTGGAACAACTGTGCGACTATGATTTGCTCGGCTTTCAAACCCAAAGCGACAGCGCTGCCTTTTTGGATGGCGTAGCGATGAAAACCCGGCTTACAGGCAATGATGCCCGGGGGTATAGCGCCTGGGGTAAAAACTTCCGCACCGCGGTGTATCCGATAGGGGTTGAACCGCGTGACATTGCTGAGCAGGCCGCTGAGTCGCTTCCTCCTAAACTTGCGCAGATGAAGCAGGAGTTGATCAGCCTGAAAAATATCTTCTCCGTAGAGCGTCTTGACTACTCTAAGGGGCTGCCGGAGCGCTTCCTGGCCTTTGAATCATTACTGGAGCGTTACCCGGAGCATCACGGTAATATTCGCTATACGCAGATTGCGCCGACTTCACGCGGCGATGTACAGGCTTATCAGGATATTCGCCATCAACTGGAAACCGAAGCCGGGCGTATTAACGGTAAATACGGGCAATTGGGCTGGACGCCGCTTTACTACCTGAATCAGCATTTTGATCGACGTTTACTCATGAAAGTATACCGTCATGCGGATGTAGGGCTGGTAACGCCGCTGCGCGATGGGATGAATTTGGTCGCGAAAGAATATGTAGCGGCGCAGAATCCGGAAAACCCCGGCGTGCTGGTACTGTCGAAATTTGCCGGCGCGGCGCACGAGCTGACTTCCGCGCTTATCGTCAATCCTTACGATCGTGATGAAGTGGCCGATGCGCTGCATCGTGCGCTGACGATGCCGCTGGCAGAACGGCTGTCGCGTTACAGCGAAATGATGAAAATCATTGAACAAAACGATATTGACTGCTGGCAGCGCGCGTTTATACGCGACCTGAACGCGGTAATACCGCGCAGCCCGGAAAGCCAGTTACAGCAAAAAGTCGCGACATTTCCTCGCCTGGCATAATACTTAACCGCAACACAAGTCAGCCCGCCCTGGGCTGACTTCATGCATCCGGCGCGTTAATGAATAGCGTCTTTCCTACTTTAACCCCAGTCGCTTTGCAAGCCTGTGCAAATTGGCAACATTAACGTCTAGCTGCCGGGCCGATGCTGCCCAATTATTGTGATTTTCTGCCAGTGTATTTTGTAGCATCCTGCGCTGAAACTCATCCGTAGCGTGGCGTAGTGTGTCATTTGCCGACGTAGAGACTTCGGCTGTTTGCAGAGGACTTTCAGACCCGATGACGGTAGAGCTTTCTTCTGCCTGTAAAGCAAAGTGCGAAGGAAGTAAGCGAAGCTCGTCTCCGGCCTGCGCCGCGCGAGCGAGAACCACCGCCCGGTATAGCGTATGCGCCAGTTCGCGAACATTCCCGGGCCACGAATACCGTTTTAACAGGGTCAGCGTTTCCGCAGCCAGCGCGACGCGGGCCAATCCCAGCCGCGTGCGGCTGCGCTCACAAAAGAAGCCCGCCAGTAGCGCAATGTCTTCGCCACGCTCACGTAATGAAGGCACGCTAACCGGAAATACGCTCAAACGATGAAACAAATCGGCGCGGAAATTTCCGGCCAGGACCTCCTGCTTGAGGTCCCGATTGGTAGCGGCCAGGACGCGTACATCAACGTGCAGGCTTCTGTCATCTCCAACGCGCTGCAAATCGCCATATTGTAGTACGCGCAGCAGTTTGGCCTGAAGCGGCAGAGAAAGTTCACCGATTTCGTCGAGAAAAAGCGTGCCTTCATGTGCCATCTCAAATTTGCCACTGCGGTGGCTAATTGCGCCGGTAAAAGCCCCTTTGATATGACCAAACAGCTCACTTTCTGCGACGCTTTCCGGCAGCGCCGCGCAATTTAAATAGACCAGTGGTTTGTGCGCTCGCGTCGAGCCCAAATGGATGGCGCGCGCCACCAGCTCTTTGCCGGTACCCGTTTCCCCGCTGATTAACACATTCAAATCGGTGGGAGCGACCACATCAATCTCTTTTTTTAATTGCTGGATACCGGCCGAGAGGCCGATCATTTCATTAATTTCATTCTCCGGCCCGTCATCTCGTGCCGCGAGCGGTGCGGGCAGCCCGTTATAGTGCTCTAGTTTTTCCATTAATAGCGCATTGTGCAGCGCCCCGGCGGCCAGCACGCTAATCAAACGAAGCTCTTCATCGCTGAAGTTATCAAATTGATCGGGGCGTAATCCATCCAGCGTCAGGGCGCCAATAAGCGTGTGGCTATTAAAAAGCGGCAGCCCGACGCAGGCGTGCACTTTCAGGCTATCCTGCCCGGGAATTAGCCCGTCATAAGGATCGGGAAGAGTGCTATCGGCCGGGAAGCGCACTACGTCTCCCGCACGGGCAATGGCCTCCAGGCGAGGGTGGGCTTCCAGTCTGAAGCGACGCCCGAGTACATCGGGAGAGAGGCCGTCAATCGCGAGTGGCCGAAACTGCCGCTGCTCATAGCGAAGCAAAGCGGAAGCATCGCAATCTAATATCTCACGCAGTGTACTGATAAGACGCTGAAAACGGTCTTGATGAGAAATTCCGGTTTGTAGCTGAATGGCAATTCTTGCAAGGAGTGCGACGGAGAGACTCATAGTTTAAACTCGTAGTCATTTTGACAAAACGCAGTGTCATTAAGACTACCATAAAAATAGTCATTATGACTTAATATTTATATATGATTTTAAATAAATTCATTTTAAACAATAAGTTAATAAGTTGGCACGCATTTTGATATCTCATTAGCAACGTATTGATATTTCTACCATGCTACTGAGGTTAACGATGGCCATTCACGTAAAAAATAATATTCATTGGGTTGGGCAGCGCGATTGGGAAGTGCGTAACTTTCACGGAACAGAATATAAAACCTTAAAAGGCAGCAGTTACAACAGTTACTTGATCCGTGAAGAAAAAAATGTGCTGATTGATACGGTTGACCACAGGTTTGCGCGTGATTATGTGCAAAATCTACGGGCAGAAATCGACCTGAATGACATCGATTATATCATCATTAACCATGCAGAAGAGGATCACGCGGGCGCGCTTTCCGAACTGATGTCATACATTCCGAACACCCCGATTTACTGCACCGCTAACGGCGTAGATTCAATTAATGGGCACCACCATCACCCGGAATGGAATTTCAACATAGTGAAAACCGGCGACTCGCTGGATATTGGCAATGGAAAACAGCTCATTTTTGTTGAAACCCCAATGCTGCACTGGCCCGATAGCATGATGACCTATCTGACCGGTGATGCGGTATTGTTCAGTAATGACGCCTTCGGCCAGCACTACTGCGATGAACGCCTGTTCAACGATGAAGTCGATCAAAATGAATTATTTGAGCAGTGTCAGCGCTATTACGCGAATATCCTCACGCCATTTAGCCGCCTGGTCACGCCGAAGATTCAGGAAATTCTTGGGTTTAACCTACCGGTCGATATGATTGCGACGTCTCACGGCGTAATTTGGCGCGATAATCCCACGCAAATCGTTGAACTGTATCTGAAATGGGCGGCGGATTATCAGGAAGATCGTATCACCATTTTCTACGATACCATGTCAAATAATACCCGCATGATGGCCGATGCCATTGCCCAGGGGATCAACGAGGTTGATTCCCGAGTAGCGGTGAAGATCTTTAATATTTCACACAGCGATAAAAACGAAATCCTGACCAATGTATTCCGCTCTAAAGGCGTACTCGCGGGAACGTCAACCATGAATAACGTCATGATGCCGAAAGTCGCCGGGCTGCTGGAAGAGCTAACCGGGCTGCGCTTTCGTAATAAACGCGCCAGTGCGTTCGGCTCCCACGGCTGGAGCGGCGGGGCGGTTGATCGTTTGTCGACGCGCTTGCAGGACGCCGGATTTGAAATGTCCCTGAGCCTGAAGGCAAAATGGCGCCCGGATTTTGATGCGCTGGAAGTTTGCCGCCAGCACGGGCGCGATATTGCTCGCCAGTGGGCGCTGGCGCCGTTGCCCGATACTGCCCCCAGCGCCCAGCCCTCATCGCCCGCAGCTGCTGCAGATAAGGCTCCGCAAACGCGCGATTTAGGACCCTGCATGCAGTGTAGCGTATGCCAGTGGATTTATGACCCGCTAAAAGGGGAGCCGATGCAGGGCGTTGAGCCGAATACGCCGTGGACAGAAGTACCTGAAGGATTCCTGTGTCCGGAGTGCTCTCTCGGTAAAGAGGTCTTCGATGAACTGGCGCGGGAGGCGAAATGAATCACGGAATTGTGATTATTGGTTCGGGCTTCGCCGCCCGCCAATTGGTGAAAAATATCCGCAAACGCGACGGGGAAACGCCGATCGCGCTTATCGCTTCGGACAGCGCGGATGACTATAACAAGCCAGAGCTCAGCCACGCTATCAGCCAGGCGCAAACCGCTGCAGCGATGACGCGACAGCGCGCCGCAGAGTTTGCAAAGCAGTGTAATGTGCAACTATTCCCCCATACGGCGGTGACGAAGATAGACGCACAGGCTAAGCGAATCTTCAGTGAAGATAATCACTGGCAGTATGACAGCCTGGTGCTGGCTACCGGAGCCTGCGCTATTCGCCCGCCAATTCCGGGCGCGGATCGCCTGCTGACATTAAATAGCCTGTGCGAATACCAGGCGTGTGAACCGCGTCTTAGAAATTCCCGGCGCATTGTTATCATCGGCGGCGGCCTTATTGGCTGTGAATTGGCCATGGATTTTCGCCGGGCGGGAAAACAGGTAACGCTGATAGACCGCACTTCTTCTCTATTGGCTTCACTATTACCGGTTGAGATTAGCGCTCGTCTGATGCGGCGCTTGACGGAAACCGGAGTTGAGGTTCTGCTTAATCAAAGCGTGACTGAACTCACGCGGGATAGCGCGGCACTGCGCCTTTCTCTCGCTAGCGGGCGCGTTATCGAGGCGGATGAGGCGGTTGCCGCAGTGGGGCTGCGCCCGTGCGTAACGCTGGCGCAAAATGCGGGCCTGACCGTGAAGCGCGGTATTGTTGTAGATGAATCACTGTGCACCAGCCATGCAGGCATTTATGCGCTAGGCGACTGCGCGGAGATTAACGGCGCGGTGCGGCCTTTTTTACAACCGGCGCAGTTTGCGGCGATGGCGCTGGCAAAAACCCTGACCGGCGAGCCAACCCCACTGCGGCTGCCGGCGATGCTCGTCAAAGTGAAAACGCCTGAGCTACCGCTGCAGCTTGCGGGGGAAACGCAGCGCGAAGATTTGCACTGGCAGATAGCCACCGATGCCCATGGGCTGATAGCCAAAGGTTTCGATGCGATGAAAAGCCTGCGCGCATTTGTCGTCAGCGAAGATAATATGCCGGCGGCCTTTACGCTGCTGCGGGAGCTATCCGTTTAATCAAAAAGCTAACTGCAGACGCAGCGACGCAGGAGGCTTGGGTTAGGCGTCCTGCGCCTTGCTGCATTTAAGCGTGAATTTATCCGCTCCGAAAGAAGTATGGTGAAAATAAAAGCGCGTATTGCCAGACACAAAGCCGAGTTACGGCAAGATAAGGTTAAATTCCATTGATGCGGCGCGGAATGGCTGCATCGGGCATCCCACATTGCGACAGCATTAATGTGCAGAACGTAGGGGTGATTAATTTTGTTCTACGCGCGGGCTTGCAGCGCCTGTGAATCAAAGCCGCGCCTCGGCCCGCTTGAGGGGGGAAAGATATCAGGGGGAGCCGATTGGCTCCCCCTATGTCGATAGTTTCACGCCAGAAGCGCAGCGTGCGGTCAGGCGCCGGCAGGCACTGCGTGAGCGGTATTTTTCGGCGCGCTGGCCTGATATTTTTCAATCTCTAGCTGCGCCATATGGCCGCAGTTGCCCTGCGCCAGGCTTGAAGAGCCAATGTCAAATGTCAGACAGTTGACGTTGCCGTTTTTACACAGAGAGCCGGGCGTTGCCGGATTGATAGGATCGTACCACGCGCCTTCGCTAATACGCACCACGCCCTCGCGTACATCTTCGGTCACTACGGCACCGACCAGGATTTGCCCTCGTCCATTAAAGGCGCGAATAAGATCGCCGCTGGCGATACCGCGACGCTTCGCATCCTGCGGGTTGATCCAGATTGCTTCACGGTCTGCCACGGCGTATTTTTTGCGCAGCGGCGTATTATCTAACTGCGAATGCAGGCGGTTAACCGGATGTGCGGTATTAAGCGATAGTGGGTAAGACTGCGCTTCCGGCCCTTTGTACCATTCGTGCGGCGGCATCCAGGTGGGAATGCCTGGACAATCGGCGTAGCCCATTTTTGCCACCGCGTCGGAGTAGATCTCGATTTTGCCGGACGGCGTTCCCAGCGGATTAAGCAGCGGATTTTCACGGAAATCAGCGAAGCGTACCCACTGTTTATTCGCATCAGGAACCGGGAAACGGATGTAATTATTCGACGCCCAGAACATATCAAACGGCGGGAGCGCTACGTGCGCGTTTCTCGCCTGCGCTTTCATATCGTCATACATTCCCTTCAGCCACATCATCTCATCTTTGCCTTCGGTAAAGGCATCGCGAACGCCGAGTTTTTCCGCCAGGCCGATGAAGATATCAAGGTCATTACGAGATTCATGCTGCGGCGGAACGCACTGATGCATCGGGAATACATAAAGTTGGGAATAATCACCGCCCATTTCCAGATCGTTACGCTCATAGCTGGTGGTCGCTGGTAGTACGATATCCGCGAATTTGGCGGTTGCGGTCCAGTAAGGTTCGTTGACGACGATCGTTTCAGGATGCTGCCAGGCTTTCACCAGGTTATTGGTATCCTGATGCTGGTGGAAGGTATTTCCTCCCGCCACGTACACCATTTTTACATCCGGGTAAGTTACCTTCGCACCGTTAAAGTCGATAGTTTTGCCCGGATTTGCCAGGCAATCGGCAATGCGAGCGACGGGGATTGGCGACGGGCCATTTGCCGGCGCGTTGCCTGCGGAAATGCCGGCCAGGATACCGCCTCGCGCGGTTGGACTGCCGCCGGAAGAGTAATGGTAGCTAAAGCCGAATCCGCCGCCGGGCAGGCCAATCTGGCCAAGCATGGAGGCAACGGTCACCAGCAGCCAGTGGGGCTGTTCGCCGTGATGCTGACGCTGAATCCCCCAGCCGGCCATAATCATGGTGCGGCGTTTTGCCATATCTCTTGCGAGCCTGCGAATAGTTTCAGCGTCTACGCCGCAGATATCGGCGGCCCACTGTGCGTCTTTCACGACACCGTCGTCTTCGCCGTTTATATAGGCGGCAAATTTGTCAAACCCAACGGTCCAGTTTTGCAGAAAGTCGGCATTATGTAATTTTTCGGCCATCAGCGTATGCGCGATACCGATGAGCATTGCGCTATCGGTATAAGGGCGCGGTGCAATCCATTCGGCGTTCATGTATTTAGCGCTGTCTGAATGCACCGGGTCGATGCAGATAGCGCGAATACCTTTTTCTTTCAGCGCCTGGAAGCCGGATGGTCCGACATGGTCGGGAATATTCCAGCTATTTTTCAGCGTGACCATTGGATTGCAGCCCCAGAGAATGATTTGTTCGCTGTGTTCAATGACATTTGGCCAGGCGGTTTGCTGTTCATAAACCTCCATTGAGCCTACCACGTGCGACATGATCACCTGCGCCGCGCCGGTTGAGTAGTCGCCCGAATAATCTAAACACCCGCCGCACAGGTTCATCAGCCGCTGCAGCAGAGTGCGGCTATTGTGCAGCATGCCAACGCTTTTCCAGCCGTAAGAGCCGGCGTAGATAGACTGCGGGCCGTGCTCTTTTTGCAGCCGACCGATTTGTTGACTTACCAGGGTCAGCGCCTTATCCCAGCTCACGCGTACCCATTCATCTCTGCCGCGCAGTTCCGGGCGGCAATTCAGCGGGCCGCCTTCCAGCCAGCTTTTACGCACCATAGGATATTTCACGCGGTTCGGCGCATGCACCTGATGGGGCGCCATGGTTATCAAATCATTAGGGAAAGGGTCATCCTGAATAGGCTTAGTGTCGATCATTCGTCCGTTCTGGACGATGGCTTCAAACGCGCCCCAGTGGGCGCCGGTCAGGATACCGCGCTGGGCCTGCCGCAGCGCGGTGAATTGCGGCAATGCTTCCCCAATCGCCTGCGCCAGTACTGATTTTGGCCACAGACCGGACATTAGTGACATGCCCGCCAATGCGGCGGTTCCGGTCAGGAAGCGGCGGCGGCTCATCGATATAGCGCTCTGCGTCAGTTTTTTATTATTGTTCATTTTGATGGCTCCTTATTTATTCTCTGACGAAGTTTTAGGCATATCGCTGGCGTGTTGCTGGACATACTGCGTCAGCACGCGCAATTGTTCCTGACTCAGCGATGTGCGCGGAGCCATACCTTTTACTACGCCGATCCACTGGTTGGCATTAAAGCGATCGAGCGCCGTTAGCCCGTGGCAACCGGTACAGTTGGCAGACATCATATCGGCGGCGTAACGCCAGATTTTGTCGCGATCGCTGATGAGTTGCTGCTGTGGAACCCAAATTGTCAGCGCCACCTTATGCCAGATAAGCCCGGTGTCATCATCCTTACTGGTTTCCTGTGTTTTAAGCCGGGCGCGCGCTTTTTCATCTAATAGCGCGCTCAGGATGCGTTTCCCTTTTGCCGCATAAAAGACTTCTTTGACGCCGTCCTGCTGCCAGCCGCTAACTTCGGCCTGCACCATTTCACCATCACGCGTAATGACGCGCAGTGACGTTGAAGGCATCAGATTGCCGTCATTGTGCTCAGTTTTATCTTTCGTGAGCCAGAAAGGCTGCGTAGAAATCGCGTAGAGCGTAGTGGCCGTTTTCGGCGTATGGGCCGCTGCGGAAGAGAGCTCGCTGGCACCCGCGGCGGCCAGATTGCTCATATCGGGCAGAATATGTGCGACGCCTTTATGGCAGTCAATACACGTTTGGCCTTCTTTAATCGCGACGGGATGCTGCTGACGCGCTTCTGCACTCTGCGCCAGGATGTCCATAGCCTGAAAGCTGTGACATGAGCGGCAGGTTGCCGAATCGCTAGCTTTTAATGTTTTCCAGACGCTTTGCGCCATCTCCAGCTTGTGCGCTTCATATTTTTCCGGGGTATCAATTTTCCCGGTCATTTCGCCCCAGACATCTTTCACGGCCATTATTTTTGTTTTCATGTAATCGAGTGGCTGATGCGGGACGTGGCAATCGGCGCATTCAGCGCGTATGCCGCGGGGGTTTTGAAAATGGATGCTGCCCTGATATTCCGCCAGCGGGCGCTCCATGGTATGGCAGGACACGCAAAATTCGGTATCGCTGGTTTTGTGCATAACGGTAGCCCCGCCTGCCAGCAGTGCGGCTCCCAGCAGAATTCCGACCACCAGAATCCATAGCCATCCCAATCGACGGCCAGATGAAAATTTACTCTTGCTCATAAGTTATCCCTTAAAAAATAACGGCTGCGGAAGGTCACGTTGAGTCTGGCGCAGACCAAAAAATCCATACCATTGTAAAGTATTATTATTTTATCTCCCATAGGGAGTAGATGGTTTTTTGGGGATTATCTGATTTTTTTATTCAGAAATGCCGATCCGGACAGAAATGCGCCATGAGGAATACGCAATGTTGCCCCACAGTTTGATTTCTTTGAAAAAACGGCGTTATGTAAGAATTAATAACGGTTAAATTGCGCCCGTAAGCGATAGCGGGAGTGCGCGTTGTATCAGAGGGAATATCGGGGATTAAACCTGCATATGCTCTAAAGAGAAGGTGAATCTGAGGATCTATACGCGGCGGCGTATCACACAGGCGGGGCGGTGATTTAGCTCTGGCGTGTTAGATGTAGCTCGCCGGGCGCAAATTATGCATTGGGCAAGTATCCAGAAACTGGCCCTGCGAGTGCAGGGCCGATTAATGTGAGTTATCGGGTATACATTACATCCGTTCAACGGTTTCGATGCCCAGAGTATCTAACCCTAACTTCAGCGTCTTAGCGGTCAAATGCGCCAGTTTCAGGCGGCTTTGACGAACGGCATCGTTTTCTGCGCTTAAAATAGGGCAGTGTTCATAAAAACCGGAGAACAGACCCGCCAGATCGTATAGATAAGCGCACATCACGTGCGGCGTACCGTCGCGTGCCACAATTTGTAGCGTTTCTTCAAACTGCAGCAGGCGGGCAGCCAGCGCCGCTTCACGATCGTCGCTGATATGCACCGGCGACGTTAAATCGCCTTCACTCACGCCGGCTTTACGAAATACGGAAAGCACGCGCGTATAGGCATACTGCATGTACGGTGCCGTATTCCCTTCAAAGGCCAGCATATTGTCCCAGTCAAAAATGTAATCTGTGGTACGGCTTTTTGAGAGGTCGGCATATTTGACGGCACCGATGCCGACGGTATTGGCCAGCCGTTCAAGCTCTTCAGTCGGCATATCCGGGTTCTTTTCCGCAACCAGGCGACGAGCGCGCTCCAGCGCCTCGTCCAGTAAATCGGCAAGCTTAATTGTGCCGCCGCTGCGGGTTTTAAAAGGGCGCCCGTCTTTACCCAGCATCATACCGAACATATGGTGTTCCAGCGGCACGCTTTCAGGGACATAACCGGCTTTGCGTACGATGGCCCAGGCCTGAAGTAGATGCTGGTGCTGACGTGAATCGATGTAATACAGCACCCGATCGGCATGCAATGTTTCATAACGATATTTGGCACAGGCGATATCGGTAGTCGTGTAAAGGTAACCGCCGTCTTTTTTACGTACGATAACCCCCATAGCGTCGCCTTCCTTGTTTTTAAATTCATCAAGGTAGACCACCAGCGCGCCTTCACTTTCTACCGCCAGCCCCTTAGCCTGCAGATCGGCGACGATTTCGGGCAGCATTGGGTTATAGAGGCTTTCGCCCATCACATCGTCCTGAGTCAGCGTCACATTCAGGCGGCGATAGGTGAGCTGGTTCTGCTCCATAGTGATATCTACCAGCCTGCGCCACATTTTCAGGCAATATTCGTCGCCGCCCTGTAACTTCACCACATAGCCGCGGGCGCGCTCAGCGAAGGCGGGATCTTCGTCGTAATTTTTCTTCGCTTCACGGTAAAAATTTTCCAGATCGGCAAGCGCCATATCGCCAGCATTTTCATTTTGCTGCTTTTCCAGATAGGCGATAAGCATACCAAACTGCGTCCCCCAGTCGCCGACGTGATTCGCTCGAATAACGTGATGGCCCAGAAAGGAGAGCGTCCGCACAGCGGCATCGCCAATAATAGTGGAGCGTAAATGCCCGACATGCATCTCTTTGGCTACATTCGGCGCTGAATAGTCAATCACGATGGTTTGCGGTGCTTCAACGCTGGCAACGCCGGCACGCTCGTTGGCGAAAGCGGTTTCGATATGCCCGGCGATAAAGCCTCTGTCGAGAAAAATATTAATAAATCCGGGCCCGGCGATTTCAACTTTGGCGGCAATCCCGTCTAAATCCAGATGCGCAATCGCCTGCTCAGCTAACTGTCGCGGCGCCATGCCAAGCTGTTTAGCAATCGCCATAACGCCATTTGCCTGATAGTCACCAAACTGAGGCCTGGCCGATTGCCGAACCTGAGGTTCGCAATCGGCATCAGCGCCTGCGCTTATCAAAGCCTGACGGACTTTATCTGAGAGAAGAGCCTGAATATTCACCGGGTTACCTTACTTTTAGCACGCCTTGCGCCGCTGTGCGCAGGCGTGCGCGCGTGGAAAAAACAAAGGCGAAAGTATACTGTATTTCGCGCTCAGCGTCAGCATTCGCGGCGCCTGGCGTTGGGAGAAGAAAATGGGTAGATTAAGCGGCGGATCGGCGATACCCATCGTTTAACCGCACCGGTTATATGCGGGGGCCTGGCCTGCAACGTGCGATGTCGGGTTACCGTCACCGCGTATTGGCCTATGGCTGCGGCGTTTGCCGATAAAAACCACGAGCATCACCTAATGTCATGAAAGGAGCGTGTTATGCGCTGGGATAGTTGTCCGGAACTCCAGGATTTAGCGGTTGATTTGCCGCATTTTGAACGCGCACTTTTATCTCTAACGCGCCGTATTGGTCTCAATATCACGCCGCTATACGCCGATCATATTTCGCTGCGCTGTCATCAAAATAGTACCGCTGAGCGCTGGCGTGCGGGCCTGCTACGCTGCGGCGAATTAATGAATGAAAGCACGATCAACGGCCGGTTGATTTGTCTATTTCGCCTGCGGGAGCCGCTGTGCGTGGCGCACTGGCGCTTTACGCTAATCGAATTGCCCTGGCCGGGAGAAAAACGCTATCCACACGAAGGCTGGGAACACATTGAGATTGTACTGGAGGGCGAGCCGGGTGCATTAAATACGCGCGCGCTGAATTTGCTCAGCGATGAGGGGCTGCGCGAACCCGGTATTAGCGTGAAAATCAGCGCGCCGAAAGGGGCCGGAGAACGGCTGGAAAACCCTACATTTGCGGTTACGGACGGTAAAGTGACGATAAAATTTCATCCGTATGCGCTGGAGGATATTGTCGCCAGCGAACGTGTCCTTTCGGATGACGCATAAACTGTGTTTGTAACATTTAACTAAAACCTGCCAGATAGCGCGCGCGAGTGAGGTTACTATGGTGTTGCTGGAAATTTGTTGTTATGGCCTGGAATGTGCGGTCAACGCAGAGCGGGCCGGTGCCGACCGTATTGAATTATGTAGTGCCCCGAAAGAGGGGGGGTTAACCCCCTCCGTTGGTGTCTTACGCGGCGTGCGCCAGCGTGTATCGATTCCCGTTCATCCAATTATTCGACCGCGAGGCGGCGATTTTTGTTACACCCGCGATGAGTTTAGCGTGATGTTGGATGATATCGCTTTTGTGCGTGATGCAGGGTTCCCGGGGCTGGTTGTCGGCGCGCTTTCCGTAGACGGCGAGATTGATGTTCCACGCATGAAGCGCATTATGCAGGCGGCATCCGGAATGGCGGTGACTTTTCATCGCGCGTTCGATATGTGTCGCGATCCCCGTGCAGCAAGCGATTGTCTCGGAGAATTAGGGATTGCGCGTATTTTGACCTCCGGCCAGCAGCAGAACGCCAGCGCCGGTCTTGAATTAATCAGGGAACTAAATAAGCATTCCGGTGCTCCAATCATTATGGCCGGTGCGGGCGTGCGTCTGGCAAACCTGTCTGAGTTTATCGAAGCAGGTGTCAAAGAAGTCCACAGTTCAGCGGGGATGCAGGAACCTTCCCCAATGCGCTGGCGCCAGAGCGCTGTGTCAATGGCCTCTGGCGAAGTTGCCGACGAATACATGCGCTATCGTGTAGATCCTTCTGCGGTAGCCGCAATGAAAACCGCCCTCGCTGCGAAGTAGCGCGCAGCGACTGACCACACAGCCATTATCGCGCATCCTGTTGCCCAACAATGATGTTTGCAAGTACCAGGCCCCGGGTTTTCCGGGGCTTTTTTCTTTAATCTATTGATTCGCACCGGCTAAGCCCATTCACCCGGCAGCCGCAGCGTTTGGTGGCGCAGTGGCTCATTGAGCACCGCTCTGCTCAATTCGCAGCGATCCCTGGCCGCATCTTCGATATACCGTTTCTCATAAACTGGATTATTCGATAACACCACCGGTCGTTCATCCTGCATCTGTAATCGTTTAACGTGAAAGATACCCGTTAATCCAAAAATAGAGATGCCAGCGATGCTGAGTGGAACACTGAAATATCAACAAACGCTCTGCCGATGATATTTAGCGTGGGCGATATCTTATTGCCGATCGTGACCATTACTTTGCATATTCACTGCAGCCCAGCCAAACAGGGTTTATGCGTGCTGCGGCATAAATTCAATAGCACGTAAAACATGGCTATAAATCGGAAGCTTCATGGGCAGTGAAGGTTACTCCGGCAGAAGGCGCCTCAATCTGAAAGCATTCATTACCAGCAGAGTGCAAATACGGCGCTGTAATACCGTCACCAGTGGGGCACAGCAGGGATGGCGCGAGTGTTTCAATTATTATCACCGGTTTTAATAATTTCTCGCGCCTCAAAATTAATTCGTCATTCACGTATTTGCTTAATGCCTGCGGGGCAAAACCATATATGTTTGGCTATTGCCGCCAGGCGGCGATTGCTTTGCAAAATTTTTTTTCATAAGCCCGGTAAAATGTAATGAAAAGGCTTTACGTACATCCTTCGCCAGAACTATAGCGTTTAATCATATTTCTGCTTAACTGTACTTTCAGTGCTATCTTATAATGTACTAATTATACAATAATGTGATATAAGAACGGGGCGTGAAGCAAATTCTACTGGTTGACGCTTTGTTTTAATTCTGCAATTTCTTACATTTTATTTCGGATAAATGGCCGATGTATAACAATGTATATTAGTAATTTGATTTTACTTGTATAACGAATAACTGTGCCTTTCTACTTTTGTAATACATAAAATACAATAAAGGAGTTAATAATGAAGTTAAAACTGTTCACCGTAGTGATGGTTTGTATTGTACTTGCCGGTTGCACAACGCTGTATTATCGCTAAGGCATAAATAATGCGTAATGTATTAATTACTTTATGCGCGGTGAGTCTCGCAGGATGTATTAATGTGTACGGGCCAGTGAAAACCGGGATGCAAGATGCACCATCGGATATGCCCTCTGCTGGCATGAGTGCAGGCGCTCAGGCTGCCAAAATCGGTAACCGCAAACCTGATGAACTGTTTAATGCAGTAACTCAGCATTATCGGGAAAAAGGGCTGAATAGTACCGTTGAAGATAGCGGCACCGGGATTATCGCCGCCGCTGGCGATGATCCGGAGTTGAGCGCGCAGTATCTGGATTGTTCAATGTTAAGTCAGACGCAAAATATTCAGGAACACTATCGTATTGTGACGCAGGTATGGTCGGCCGGCGAGGGAAGCAATATCGCGGTTAGCGTTACGGGCGTAGCTGGCCTGACCGCGCCCGATGGAAATGACAAAGTAAAACCGGTTGAATGCAAATCTACCGGTGTTTTTGAAAGAGACTTGCTGGAGCGTCTTAAGAAATAAAGTGGATGAATATTCTACATCTGCAAATATAACTTTCATTAGGAACATACAAGGGAGTGCGATTGTGGTTATTTAATAATGAGCAATTTTCTTAATTACAATTAAGATTCCTTTATGGCTGCTATTTAATGCCGTTATTATAAATGGAATGACATGGCCATTTTGTATGACCATGTCATTTTCATGCTATTGGTTTAGAAATATTACCCGCTTTAATTGTTATAGCTGTGCATACATTAATCAGAATATTATGCATCGGACATCCTATTAAATATATACATTAGGCGCACTTATTCCGCGTGTCACTATAGTGTAGTGACCAATAATCGCGCATAAATTATCGGGATACTAACAACCGGATATTCCACTAAGCCTGGTCTATCCGGGAGGTGCTATTATTCTGGTTTTTTGGCGATAATAATGGCGCGCTGGGGGGCCGGGTATCCTTCTCGCGTAAGGGTTGGGTCCTGGGGATTAAGAAACTCCGCCAGCGATTCGGTTTCCATCCATGTGGTACGCCGCTGCTCCTGCGTTGTTGTTACGCTGCAGTCAACGATGCGCACATCGATAAAGCCGCATTTCTCCAGCCATAATTTAATGGCCGGCGCAGAGGGAATAAACCAGACATTCCGCATTGCGGCGTAGCGCTCGCCCGGCACCAGCACGGTTTGTTCATCGCCTTCCACAACCAGCGTTTCCAGAACTAATTCGCCGCCGCTGACAAGCTGATCTTTGAGTTGCCAGAGATGATCCAGCGGGGAGCGTCGATGGTAGAGCACGCCCATTGAAAAGACAGTATCAAACGCGGCCACCGGCGGAAGTTGCTCGATACCTAAAGGCAACAAATGCGCGCGGTCGTCGCTGCCCAACAGTTTACGCACCGCTTCAAACTGACATAAAAAAAGCGGCGTGGGGTCGATACCGACGGCAAAATGCGCGCCGGCGCCAATCATTCGCCACAGGTGATAGCCGCTGCCGCAGCCCACGTCCAGAATCGTGCGCCCCGCGAGCGGCGAGAGGTGCGGCAGCACGCGCTCCCATTTCATATCCGAGCGCCATTCAGTATCAATGTCGATACCGTAAAGGGAAAATGGCCCTTTGCGCCAGGGCTTGAGGCCGTGCAGCAGGCGCGTAATGCCGGTTTTTTGGCCTTCAGATAACGGCGATGCACTTTCAGCAATAACGCCGTGCAGTAAATCCAGCCTGTATGGCGTCATCAGCGGCAGATGCTCAATGGTGTTTTGCCAGGCTTTGAACTGGCCGTGACGTGTTTCACGCTGCCACTGCGCAATTAGTGCAGGGACGGTTTCAAGCCAGGGGGCCAGAGGCGTAACGGTGATTTGCTGCCAGAAGCGGGCGAATTCAGTCATGCCGTTTCCTCAGGTTTTAGGGCGACCAGCGAAGCAAAATTAAAGCACTGAAACCACAGCCCGGAGTGGGCAAATCCTGCGAGGCGCAGCCGCCGCTGATGGGCTTCGATGGAATCCGTCAGCATTACATTTTCCAGCATGCTGCGCTTTTGGCTAATTTCGAGTTCGCTGTAACCGTTCGCACGCTTAAAGTCGTGATGCATATCGAACAGAAGATCGCCAATGGTTTGATCCTCAAAACTTAATTTTTCTGAAAGCACCAGCGCACCGCCGGGTCGTAGCCCCTGATAAATGTTGTTCAAAAGTTGCTGGCGATCTTCTGGCTCTAAAAATTGAAGCGTGAAGTTAAGTACCACCAGCGACGCATTCTTAATTTCAATGTGGCGGATATCAGCTTCGATAACCTCTACCGGCGTATTGGCCTTAAATGCGCTTAAATGCCGGCGGCAGCGTTCAACCATGGCCGGAGAATTATCCACGGCGATTATCCGGCAGCCGTCATGTGCAATATTGCGACGAATGGAAAGCGTAGCTGCACCTAACGAACAGCCAAGATCGTAGATATTGCTGGCAGGCTGAACAAAGCGTTCGGTGAGCATGCCTATCATAGAAATAATGCTGGAATAACCAGGCACCGAACGTTGGATCATATCAGGAAAGACTTCTGCGACGCGTTCGTCGAACGTCCAGTCTCCCAGTTTATCTATCGGCGCTGAGAATAGCGTATCGCGGTTAGACATAGCGTAATCCGGAATATCGAAAGGGCGATATTGTGCGTTAATGGAGGACGAAAACCAACTCCCATGGCATAAACCTAAGGTTTGCAACGATCATGAGCAGCAGAGCGCCCCAGGTTGCATTCATGCCAAGCCGCCGCCAGCGGACCAGGCGATTATGAAAACCGTAATAGTGCATCAGGCGCCCGGCGATCATTAGGCCACCGCAAATATGCACCATCCAGGTTTCCGCGCCGTTCATTTCCATTAATAGCAGTAATAGAATTGCGACGGGAATATATTCTACGGCGTTGCCGTGAACGCGAATTGCGCTTTGCAATTCGGTAAATCCGCCGTCGCCGTAAGAGACGCGGTACACTCTGCGCAGGCGAACGACGTCGTAGGAAAATTTAATTAACAGTAACGCACCTAATACGGCATATAGCGCGCTAACCATAGCGTCTCCATGAAAAATCTTAATGATAGCAGCCCCATAATAGACTGCCGGGCGACAACTGTCGCTATTGCTATTCCTAAAATAGCGATGCCTGAATAGGAAATTTGGGGGCAGGCCCAAGCGAGGGAAATTGGGAAAGCAAGAGCGGCCATAGCGCATCAATTAAAGCAGGCGCGTGGGCGATATCCGGAGTATGCACGAACAGCCACGGTGAGCCTGCGCTTTCCCATTGCGCAAGTTTCTCAAGCCAGGAAGAAAAAAGTTGGGTATTCAGTGCCACATCTTCGCCACCGATAAAGCGTATTAACGGCGCACCCGCGGTGGCAATTGCATGAACCGGCAGCCGGGGCTTTTTACGCTGGGCTTCCCGCAGGGCGATGCTGGAAGGAGGTGATGTGTGTACAGGGCGGCTATCCAGTATCACGCGGTTAACTTTTCTGTCACGCAGCCCGCGATTAAGCGCGCGTTCCGCTTCGCCCTTCGCGAAAAAGTCGGGATGACGCACCTCCACGCCATAGCTAAATGCCGCGGGCAGGCTATCCAGGAATTGAAACAGCGCCGGAAGATTATCGGGAGCGAACGTTGCCGGAAGCTGAAGCCAGTATTGCCCAATACGGTGCGCCAGCGGCGATAAACGGGTAAAAAACTGCTGTACTAGCGCATCGCAGTCGCGCAGCCCGGCCTGATGAGAAATAGTCGCCGGGAATTTAAAACAGAAACGAAAATTATCGCTGGTCATATCGCGCCAGCGCGCGACATGCTCTGGCGAAGGGAGTGCGTACAGCGTCGTGTTCCCTTCAACGCAGTTAAAATAACGCGCGTAGTCTGCCAGGCTGTTTATTCCCAGGCGACCCCATCCGGGGTGAGACCACTGCGGCAGGCCGAGATAAAGCACGGATTATAATGCGTTCACAATTTCATCGACGCGGCTTATCCGGGCGATGCGGGGGAAAATATGCGTCATACTGTTTTGGTGCTGTTCGGCGCTGGCGGCGCTGCAGGCATCTTCGGCAATAATCAGATTAAAACCGAGTTCCCAGGCGTGACGAGCGGTAGACTCGACGCCAATATTAGTGGAAATACCACACAAAATAATAGTTTCTATGCCCCGGCGGCGAAGCTGTAGCTCAAGTTCCGTACCGTAAAATGCGCCCCACTGGCGTTTAGTTATTTCAATATCGCTTTCGCGTGCGCCAAGCGCGACGGGATAATGCCACCACTCTTCGGGCAGCGCTTTCGCAGGGGCGGGGGCGTCTACCGGCTGTTTTAACGCATCGGCAAAGTCGGTTGACCAACCCACACGCACCAGCGCGACCGGTGAACCGATGCTGCGACATTTCTCTGCCAGACGCGCTGCGCGTGCAACCACATCTTCGGCCGCGTGCGGGCCGCCTGCGAAGGGTAAAATACCTTCCTGCAAATCGATAACAACCAGTGCGGTTTTCTGTGCATTGAGCTGTAGCATAATGACTCCGTAGACACTTTTTCTTTTGATTTAACGGCGCTACCTTACCGGTAAAACCGATAGTGTGGTTTACACTTTTTGTTAATTTTTGTGTGAATAATGCGCTGAATAGATGAAACCTGGGCCAATAAAAGAGGCGAACGCAGGCAAATTTGGAAAAAACACGCGCCGCGAACGCGCGGCTGGCGGCTTCGGGCTTATCTCAACGTTGAAATTCCAGTATAATGCCCGCCTTTTTATATCAAATGTGACAATCGACATAAAGCCGCGTCGCGGTGCCTGTTAGCAGGCTGCCAGCCCCTGCGGCAAGTTAAAGGATATCTCATGCGTACAGAATATTGCGGGCAGCTACGGTTGTCCCACGTGGGGCAGCAAGTGACGCTTTGCGGTTGGGTGAACCGCCGTCGCGATCTCGGGAGTCTCATTTTCATCGATATGCGCGATCGTGAAGGGATTGTGCAGGTATTCTTCGATCCGGATCGGGAAGAGGCATTTCAACTGGCATCCGAGCTGCGTAATGAGTTCTGTATTCAAATAACCGGCACGGTACGCGCGCGCGAGGGGCGTAACGTCAACGGCGATATGGCGACCGGCGAAGTAGAAGTGTTTGCCACTGAACTGACCATTATTAATCGTGCGGAACCGCTGCCGCTGGACTCGAATCAGGTTAATACAGAAGAAGCGCGCCTCAAGTATCGTTATCTCGACCTGCGTCGCCCTGAAATGGCCCAGCGTTTGAAAACGCGCGCGCGTATTACCAGTTTCGTTCGTCGTTTTATGGATGACCACGGCTTCCTGGATATTGAAACGCCGATGCTGACCAAAGCGACGCCGGAGGGCGCTCGTGATTACCTGGTGCCAAGCCGGGTACATAAAGGTAAATTTTATGCCTTGCCGCAGTCTCCGCAGTTATTCAAACAATTGCTGATGATGTCCGGCTTCGATCGCTATTACCAAATCGTGAAGTGTTTTCGCGATGAAGATTTGCGCGCCGACCGTCAGCCGGAATTTACCCAAATTGATGTGGAAACCTCTTTCCTGACGGCGCCGCAGGTGCGCGCAGTGATGGAAAGCATGGTGCGTCAATTATGGCAGGAAATTAAAGGCGTAGATTTAGGCCCGTTCCCCGTCATGACCTTCGCCGAAGCAGACCGCCGCTACGGCTCTGATAAACCCGATTTGCGTAACCCGATGGAATTAGTCGATGTCGCCGATCTTCTGGCGCAGATTGAATTTAAGGTTTTCTCCGGGCCGGCTAACGACCCGAAGGGGCGCGTTGCCGCGCTGCGCGTGCCCGGCGGCGCTCAACTGAGTCGTAAGCAAATTGATGATTACGGCAAGTTCGTGGAAATCTACGGCGCGAAAGGGTTAGCGTATATTAAAGTCAATCAGCGCAGTGCGGGCATTGAAGGCATTACCAGCCCGGTGGCGAAGTTTTTAGATGCAAATATCGTTGAAGCGATTCTGGTGCGCACTCAGGCAGAAGATGGCGATATTATATTCTTCGGCGCCGATAAAGCGCGCGTGGTTTCCGATGCGCTAGGCGCGCTGCGTTTGAAGCTCGGCAAGGAATTGCAACTGACCGATGAAAGCGCCTGGGCGCCGCTGTGGGTTGTCGATTTCCCCATGTTTGAAGAAGACGGCGAAGGCGGCCTGGCCGCAATGCACCATCCGTTCACCTCGCCGCGCGATATGACGGCGGCGGAGCTGCACGCCCAGCCGGAAACCGCCATTGCCAACGCTTACGATATGGTAATCAACGGTTATGAGGTGGGCGGTGGCTCCGTACGTATTCATAATACTGAGATGCAACAGACGGTATTCGCTATTCTCGGCATTAATGAACAAGAACAGCGTGAAAAATTTGGCTTTCTGTTAGATGCGCTGAAATTCGGCACGCCGCCGCACGCCGGTTTGGCCTTCGGCCTCGATCGGCTGGTAATGCTATTAACCGGCACCGATAACATTCGTGACGTTATCGCGTTCCCGAAAACCACGGCGGCCGCCTGTCTGATGACTGAAGCGCCAAGCTTTGCAAACGATGCGGCGCTGAAAGAGCTAAGTATCACCGTGGTGAAAAAAGGCGAGAACGGCTGATATGCCTTATAAGCGCCCCGTTTCGGTATTGGTAGTTATTTATGCTCAGGATACCGGGCGGGTGCTGATGCTGCAGCGGCGCGATGATCCTGCTTTCTGGCAGTCGGTTACCGGCAGCCTGGAGGCAGGCGAAAGCCCGCGGCAAACCGCGCTGCGTGAAGTCATGGAAGAGGTGGCTATCGATATTAACGGCGAGCACTTGCCGCTTATCGATTGCCAGCGCCGCGTGGATTTTGAAATCTTTGCGCATTTGCGCCATCGCTACGCGCCGGGAGTGCAGCGAAATACCGAATCCTGGTTTTTGCTGGCATTACCCCACGAGCGCCCGGTTACCCTTAGTGAACACCTGGCGTGGAGGTGGCTCGATGCCCGGGAAGCCGCAGCGCTTACCCGTTCATGGAGTAACCGGCAGGCGATAGAAGAATATGTGATTAATTGCGCCTGTAATGGCGATTCTGGAGAGAAATATGGCAGGCCACAGTAAATGGGCTAACACCAAACATCGTAAAGCGGCGCAGGATGCTAAGCGCGGCAAGATCTTTACCAAAATTATTCGTGAACTGGTGACCGCCGCGCGTTTGGGCGGCGGTGACATCGCGTCCAATCCCAGGCTGCGGGCAGCCGTAGATAAAGCGCTGTCTAACAATATGACGCGTGATACCCTTAATCGTGCGATTCAGCGCGGGGTGGGCGGTGATGACGATGCGAATATGGAAACCATCATCTATGAAGGCTACGGCCCTGGCGGTACGGCGGTGATGGTTGAGTGCCTGAGCGATAACCGTAATCGCACCGTTGCTGAAGTGCGCCATGCGTTTAGCAAATGCGGCGGCAATCTTGGCACAGACGGCTCGGTCGCCTATCTGTTTAGTAAAAAAGGTGTGATCTCCTTTGCGCCAGGTGCTGCGGATGAAGATGCCGTAATGGAAGCGGCGCTGGAAGCCGGCGCGGAAGACGTTATCTCTTACGACGATGGTGCTATTGATGTTTACACCGCGTGGGAAGAGATGGGCGCGGTTAAAGACGCGCTGGACGCTGCGGGGCTGAAGGCCGAAGCGGCGGAAGTGGCGATGATCCCTTCAACCAAGGCGGACATGGATGCGGAAACTGCGCCTAAACTGCTGCGGCTGATTGATATGCTGGAAGACTGCGATGATGTTCAGGAAGTTTACCACAACGGCGAAATCTCCGATGAGGTAGCGGCCACGCTGGAATAATGGTGGCTGTCATCGTTATTAGCCGTAGTGAGGATATTTGCTTCGGCGCGAAACGGGGTCCGGAGAATAAATGGCAATAATCCTTGGCATTGACCCCGGCTCCCGTATTACCGGTTATGGCGTGATTCGCCAGGAAGGGCGCCAGCTACAGTATCTGGGCAGCGGCTGCATTCGTACTCGGGTGGATGATTTACCTGCGCGGCTCAAGTTGATTTATGCAGGCGTTACGGAAATTATCACTCAGTTTCAGCCCGATTTCTTCGCCATAGAACAAGTGTTTATGGCGAAGAATGCGGATTCGGCGCTTAAACTGGGGCAGGCGCGAGGAGTGGCGATTGTCGCCGCCGTTAACGGCAGCCTGCCGGTATTCGAGTACGCAGCCCGGCAGGTGAAGCAGACCGTTGTTGGCACCGGTGCCGCGGAAAAAAGCCAGGTCCAGCATATGGTGCGCAATCTGTTGCGATTACCGTCTAATCCGCAGGCAGATGCCGCAGATGCGCTGGCGATTGCGATTACACACTGTCACCTCAGCCAGAACGTTGTGCAACTGGGGGCAGGGCGTTTGAATCTGGCGCGCGGCAGGTTACGATAAGAAAAGGCTGGATATGCGTCCAGCCTTTTTTATATGATAAGCGCTGGCATTAGCCGTATTACCGGGGAAGCCCGTCGAAATGTACTGACGCAGGAGCAAAACGTGATTGGTAGACTCAGGGGCATTGTCCTGGAAAAACAGCCGCCGTTAGTGTTACTGGAGGCGGGCGGTGTAGGATATGAAGTCCATATGCCTATGACCTGCTTTTATGAATTGCCGGATGTCGGTAGCGAAGCGGTGGTATTCACGCATTTTGTTGTGCGTGAAGATGCGCAATTACTGTTTGGCTTTAATAATAAGCAAGAGCGCACGCTGTTCCGTGAATTAATAAAAGTGAACGGCGTAGGGCCAAAGCTTGCGCTGGCGATACTGTCTGGCATGTCCGCCCAGCAGTTTGTGAATGCGGTGGAGCGGGAAGAGCCGGCATCGCTGGTTAAATTACCGGGCATCGGTAAGAAAACCGCAGAGCGTTTAGTTGTCGAGATGAAGGATCGCTTCAAAGGTATGCACGGTGACTTGTTCACGCCGGCCGCGGACCTCACGCTTAGCGCCCCGGCAAGCCCGGTGAAAGATGACGCTGAAGCAGAAGCCGTTGCGGCGCTGGTGGCATTAGGCTATAAGCCACAGGAAGCCAGCCGTATGATAAGTAAAGTCGCCCGCGGTGACGCCGATAGTGAAACGATGATTCGCGATGCCCTACGCGCAGCGCTATGAGGTAAACAATGATTGAAGCCGACCGCCTGGTCTCTCCGGACATTAGCGTGCAGGAAGATGTGGCTGACCGTGCAATACGCCCGAAACTACTGTCTGAATATGTGGGGCAGCCGCAGGTGCGTTCACAGATGGAAATCTTTATCCAGGCGGCAAAACTGCGCGGCGATGCGCTCGATCATTTATTGATTTTTGGCCCTCCTGGTTTGGGTAAAACAACGCTTGCGAATATTGTCGCTAATGAAATGGGCGTTAATTTGCGCACAACGTCCGGGCCGGTGCTGGAAAAGGCGGGTGATTTGGCTGCAATGCTTACCAATCTTGAACCGCACGATGTTTTATTCATTGACGAAATTCACCGCCTTTCGCCCGTTGTGGAAGAGGTTTTATATCCGGCGATGGAAGACTATCAGTTGGATATCATGATAGGTGAGGGGCCAGCGGCCCGATCTATCAAGATAGATTTGCCTCCTTTTACGCTGGTCGGTGCTACTACCCGGGCAGGTTCTTTGACGTCTCCACTGCGCGACCGCTTTGGCATTGTGCAGCGGCTGGAGTTTTATCAGGTCGCGGATTTGCATCATATCGTGCAGCGCAGCGCGGGCTGCCTGGGGCTGGATATGGATGATGAAGGCGCCCTCGAAGTGGCGCGTCGCGCGCGGGGAACGCCGCGTATTGCGAACCGCCTGTTGCGGCGCGTGCGAGATTTTGCCGAGGTGCGACATAATGGCGCGATTAACGGTGACATTGCCGCGCAGGCCCTGGATATGCTTAACGTTGACGCGGAGGGTTTCGATTATATGGACCGTAAACTTTTGCTGGCAGTATTGGATAAGTTTATGGGCGGGCCGGTTGGGTTAGATAATCTGGCAGCCGCTATTGGCGAAGAGCGTGAGACTATTGAGGACGTTCTGGAACCTTATTTAATCCAACAAGGTTTTTTACAGCGCACACCGCGCGGGCGCATGGCGACGCCTCGCGCCTGGACACACTTCGGCATAGTTCCGCCTTCGGCCTGATTTAAGCGAAGCGCGCAAAAGCGAAAAGCCCATATAGCAAACTCCTGGCTATCAGCGATGAAACCCTTCCAACGTTCACGACTTTAGTGACGGACAGTAAGATTAATGAGTTAGCATTCGCGCGTTGAGCCCGATAGGTCACCGCTATTTTTATTTTCGCTAGTACGCTGCTGCCCCGTAAGCGGTGAGAAGTGGCTGTTGTTATCTGCCGGGTTAGTAAATGCGATTTGCCGGCAGGATATGCTGTCGAAAATGATACTTTGGTGGCCGGCTGAGCCGCTCTTTGCGATAGATCTGACGCCAGATATACTCACGGCGACGCCGTCGCCGCATACATGTACATCCTTAGGGGCCATTCCATTTAATTAACGTCAGAATACGTAATAAATACACCTGAAATAGCCCTAAAGCTGCTGCTCCGCTCGGCCTATGCTGTTTGCAAGGCTGAGCAGAGAATAAATGATGTCCTTCAGATTTTTTGAGGGCGAATGAGGCTAATAATAAAAAGCAGCGCGGCAACCAGAACGACAGATGGCCCTGCCGGTGTGTCCCATTGCGCAGAAAATGCCAACCCCCCCGTGACCGCGAGCATGCCAATAATTACAGCATTGCCTGCCATTTGTTCCGGCGTGCGAGCAAAGCGGCGCGCGGCGGCAGCGGGAATAATCAACAAGGAGGTAATAATTAACGCCCCAACAAACTTCATGGCGACGCCAATAGTTAGTGCGGTGACCAGCATTAAAAGCAATTTTACTCGCTGCAATTTTACCCCGTCGACAAAGGCCAGTTCGGGGCTGATGGTCATTGACAGAAGGTTACGCCACTGCCAGATAAGAATGCCAACCACCGCCGTGACGCCAATAGCAATAGCGATAAGATCGTCCGGGGTAACAGCCAGCAAATCACCGAATAAATAAGCCATCAAATCAATACGAATATTGGCCATTAGACTGACCACGACTAACCCTAGCGAAAGTGCGCTGTGCGCCATAATGCCGAGAAGTGTATCGATGGCGAGGTGCGGCCGCTTTTCCAGCCAGACCAGCCCTAACGCCAGTAACAGAGTTACAATAATCACTGCCCAAAATGGATTCACGTCGAGCATAAGGCCGAATGCGACGCCAAGGAGCGAGGCGTGAGCCAGAGTGTCGCCGAAATAAGACATGCGACGCCAGACGACAAAAGCACCCAGCGGGCCGGCTGCGCAGGCGATCAGGATTCCGGCCAGCCAGCCGGGAAGCAGTAGTTCAATCATGGCTGTTCGCCTCTTTACGCAAAATTATTTTTCCTTGTAAATCATGGCGATGATTATGATGATGCCGATAGAGTCCGATTTGTTCCGCTCCGCGTTGCCCAAACATCTCAATAAATTGCGGATGCGTTGAGACCACTTCCGGCGCGCCGCTGCAACAAATATGGTGATTCAGGCACATGACTTCGTCTGTTTTAGCCATCACCAAATGTAAATCGTGTGAAATCATAAGCACCGCACATCCCAGCTCCTGGCGTAAAGCATTAATCAGGTCGTATAACGCAAGCTGTCCGGTTACATCAACTCCCTGAGTAGGCTCATCCAGTACCAGCAACTGCGGCGCGTTGAGCAGCGCGCGGGCCAGTAATACGCGTTGATTTTCACCACCGGAAAGTTTTTGCATGGGAGCGCCGAGTAGATGCTCTGCGTGTACCCGTCGCAGCGCTGGTAAAATATCTGTGCGTTTTACGCCCGGTCGAAGTCGCATAAAGCGCTCTACGGTCAAGGGAAGCGTTGCATCTAAATAGAGTTTTTGTGGCACGTAGCCGATGCGTAAATTTCCGCTGCGTTGAATGCTTCCTTTATCGGGTGCAATTAACCCTAATACTACCCGTACCAGCGTTGATTTCCCTGCGCCATTTGGACCCAGTAGCGTCAATATTTTGCCCGGAGTCAGGGTAAGAGAAATATTCGACAATACGCTGCGGGTACCAAAAGAGACCGAAATGTTTTCCAGTGTGACCAGATTTTTCATAATAAATTTCTGATTGCAGAACGTAGCGAATGTTATAATATCACATTTCTTCGAACCGCTACGATGGATGGTTGCATTATGTTACATAAAAATACGCTTCTTTGCGCTGGTATTCTGACGGCGTTTGGGGGAGGTTTTTGCGTTACGGCTCAGGCAGACGTTGTTACCTCAATAAAGCCTTTAGGTTTCATCGCTGCGGCAATTGCCGATGGCGTCACCGACACCCAAGTGTTACTGCCGGATGGCGCTTCAGAACATGACTATGCGCTGCGACCGTCGGATATAAAACGCTTGCAAAACGCGGAGTTAGTGGTATGGGTTGGGCCGGAAATGGAAGCATTCATGCAAAAACCCGTCGCCCGACTTGAAGGCAAAAAAACATTGGCTATCTCAATGCTAAATGATGTTCATCCTCTACTCATGAAAGGCGATACGCATCATGAGAGTATCCCGAACGCCGATAAAAAAAATGACGAACACCACCACCACGGTGAGTATAACCTGCATATTTGGCTCTCCCCAGAGATAGCAAGGCTTGCAGCGGTTGCAATCCATGAAAAATTAGTGGAACTTATGCCGAAAAGTAAGACCAAACTGGATGCAAATCTGCTGCACTTTGAGACAGAATTAGCGCAAACGGATAAACATGTCGCCAGTGTGCTGTCACCGCTTAAGGGGAAGGGGTATTACGTTTTTCATGATGCCTATGGATATTACGAAAAACAGTATGGTTTAACGCCGCTCGGTCATTTTACCGTTAACCCTGAAATCCAGCCTGGCGCGCAGCGTTTACATGAAATTAGAACACAGTTGGTTGAGCATAAAGCGCAATGCGTTTTTGCTGAGCCACAATTCAGGCCGGCGGTCATTGAAGCAGTGGCCAGAGGAACACAGGTACGCATGGGTACGCTGGATCCTCTAGGGACGACCATCCCGGTAGGCAAGAGCGGCTATATGCAGTTCTTGACCCATCTAGCAGGGCAATATGCCGACTGCCTGAAAGGAGATTAATGAGGAAGTGAATACGTGCAACAGATAGCCCGCTCTGTCGCTCTGGCATTTAATAATTTGCCGCGACCCCACCGCGTGATGCTAGGGTCGCTTACCGTTCTTACCCTGGCAGTCGCCGTATGGCGACCCTACGTTTATCACCCTGAAGCTTCGCCGATTGTGAAGAGTATTGAGCTTGGGAAAAATGATATGCGTTCCTTGCTTCCTGAGGCCAGTGAGCCAATCGATCAGGGTGTTCAGGAAGACGAAGCGATTCCCCAGGACGAACTTGATGATAAAGTTGCTCCTGACACTGGCCTACACGAATATATCGTGTCCACTGGCGATACGCTTAGCAGTATCCTGAATCAGTATGGTATCGATATGGGCGAAATTGGGCTGCTTGCCCAGGTCGACAGGGATTTGCGTAACCTAAAAATAGGGCAACAGCTCTCCTGGACGCTGACTAATGATGGCGATTTAAAAAGCCTGACCTGGGAAATGTCTCGCCGTGAAACCCGCTCCTATGTTCGTGCGGGAGATACTTTTCGGATGACGCGGGAAACGCAGCAGGGTGACTGGGTGAATAGCCTGATTAAAGGCACTGTCGGCGGAAGTTTTGTTTCCAGCGCTCGCGACGTTGGCCTGACGCGTACAGAAATTAACGCGGTAATTAAAGCTATGCAGTGGCAAATGGATTTCCGCAAACTTAAAAAAGGCGATGAATTTGCGGTACTGATGTCCCGCGAAATGTTGGATGGCAAGCGCGAGCAAAGCCAGTTACTGGGTGTACGTATTCGTGCCAGTGGCAAAAATTACTATGGAATACGCGCCGAAGATGGTAAATTTTACGATCGCAGTGGCTCCGGGCTGGCAAAAGGCTTTTTACGTTTTCCAACCCAGCGTCAGTTTCGGGTATCGTCAAACTTTAACCCGCGCCGGCAGAATCCAGTTACAGGGCGTATCGCGCCGCATCGCGGCGTAGATTTTGCCATGCCTCAGGGAACGCCTGTTATGGCGGTGGGCGATGGCGAGGTTGTTATCGCTAAACGTAGCGGTGCAGCGGGATATTACATTGCAATCCGCCACGGACGTTCTTATACAACGCGCTATATGCATTTGAAAAAACTGTTAGTTAAGCCGGGGCAGAAAGTGAAACGGGGTGAACGTATTGCGCTTTCCGGCAATACAGGGCGCTCTACCGGCCCGCATTTGCATTATGAAGTGTGGATTAACCAGCAGGCGGTAAACCCATTAACAGCCAAACTTCCGCGTTCTGAAGGCTTAGCCGGTAAAGATCGCCGTGAATATCTGGCTCAGGTGAAGGACGTTATGCCGCAGCTGCGTTTGGACTAACCTTTGATAAATGAAAAGCCGGTCTTCAAGGCCGGCTTTTCTTTTTCTTAGATTGGGTAAACGCTAAAATAATAACGAAGAAGTAATAACCTTTGGCGGTGGCTTATACTGCATGGAAAAAGAAACAACCTCAAAAAGCGAATTTATCCCCAGGTTTCAAAACGCCTTTTTACATCCTCGTTATTGGGGTTCCTGGCTAGGAGTTATTGCATTTGCCGGGCTGGCGCTCACGCCGCCCGCGGTGAGGGATCCTTTGCTTGGCGCTATTGGCCGTGTTGCAGGTAAAGTAGCGAAAAGCGCGCGTCGTCGGGCGCGTATTAACTTATTGTATTGCTTCCCTGAGATGGCGGAACCGCAGCGTGAAGCGATCATTGATGGAATGTTTACTACGGCGCCGCAGGCGATGGCATTGATGGCTGAGCTTGGCGTGCGAAACCCACAGCGGGTGATGAAACGCGTGCGCTGGCACGGTAAGCCTATCATTGATGAGCTCTGTGCCCAAAACGAGCGCGTAATTTTCCTTGTGCCTCACGGTTGGGCTGTCGATATCCCTGCTATGCTGATGGCCGCTGGCGGTCAGAAAATGGCAGCGATGTTTCACAATCAGGGTAACATGCTATTTGATTATATCTGGAACCGCGTTCGCCGCCGCTTTGGTGGTCGTATGCATGCCCGTAATGATGGTATCAAGCCGTTTATTAGCTCGGTGCGACAGGGCTACTGGGGATATTATCTCCCGGATCAGGATCACGGCGCTGAGCATAGCGAGTTTGTGGATTTTTTCGGCACCTATAAAGCGACGCTGCCCGCTATTGGGCGCCTTATGAAAGTCTGCCGGGCGCGCGTGGTGCCTCTTTTTCCTGTCTATAATGGAAAAACACACTGTCTGGATATTTATGTACGCCCGCCGATGGATGATTTAGCGCAGGCGGATGATAATACTATTGCGCGCCGAATGAATGAAGAGGTTGAGATTTTCGTGGGGCCGCATCCTGAGCAATACACATGGATTTTGAAGCTATTGAAAACGCGGCTTAAGGGAGAAATACAGCCTTATAAGCGAAATGATTTGTGGCCTAAGGATAAATAACCAGAACGCGCCTCATATGAGGCGCGCTAATTTAATTCTCAAGCGCAGAGAAATATAGAATAAAACGGCGCTGGTTTATTTATAATAATCAGACAAGATGTCTGTCTACTTAGAGATTCTGTTAAAGAAGGGGAATAATAAATATTTTTTCCTAAATTCTCTTTTCTGGAAAGTCTTAGGGTTGCTAATTATTTAAAATAACCACTGGCAGATGTTTTAAGCTGAAACGTTTTCTCTTCCCGGTGAAGAAGACGGCGGCAACTGCATAGATGTCATTCAAAATGACACTTTGTTCATGCAGTCATATCTATGGCTGCGTTTTAAGCAGTGATTCGCGTTGAATGTCCCATGAAAGAAGATGTTATGAGAAAATTAGTTAATAATATATTTGAAATACAGAGTGTAAAATACTGGAATACCTTCTCCATGCGGGAGAAATAAACGTTTTAGCGCTGAGGTAATAACGTAAAAGATAACTTATGCGCGTAACATTTTATATATTTCGAATTCTTTCAGACTGATTAACCTATCATTTATCAGGTAAGCATTTTGAGCTGTATTAATGTACGCTAAGCATTAATGAGTGAGAGTTTAAATAAGAGAGTTTTACTTGGTATTTTCGCCTGCATTAAGAGGGTGAACTCAGCTTTTCGCTTCAGTATGCGAGGCAGAATTTAGGAGAAATAATGGTTTTATATATCAGTTTTATCTGTAGATATAAAATTTACCATGCGTGCCAACAATGGGATTAAAAACCGTCTGACATTTCAGACGGCGGATTACGCATGAACGTTATTAGTTTCTATTCAACGGTTAATAAACGGACTGTATTGGTACTGCCAATGGTGCTCATTACATCTCCCTGAGTCACGATAACACGATCGCCTGGCATCAGGTAGCCCTTGTCGCGCAGGCGGTTTACTGCATCCTGGGCCGCTGCAACGCCATCGTTTTCGCTATCGAAATAAACGGGGGTGACACCGCGGTATAGCGCAGTAAGATTCAGAGTGCGTTCATGTCGTGACATCGCGAAAATCGGGAGGCCGGAACTGATACGCGAAGTCATTAAAGCGGTACGTCCGGATTCTGTCATCGTAATAATCGCGGTAACGTCTCGCGTATGATTTGCAGCATACATGGCAGACATTGCAATCGCCTCTTCTACATTATCGAACTGGATATCAAGGCGGTGCTTAGAGACATTAAGACTGGGGATTTTTTCTGCGCCCAGACAAACGCGCGCCATTGCTGAGACGGTTTCTGAAGGATATTGTCCGGCGGCAGTTTCCGCTGAAAGCATGACGGCATCTGAACCATCAAGTACGGCGTTGGCCACGTCCATGACCTCTGCGCGCGTGGGCATTGGGTTGGTAATCATTGACTCCATCATCTGCGTGGCGGTAATCACTGCGCGGTTCAGGCGTCTTGCGCGCCGGATAAGGTTTTTTTGTATACCCACCAGTTCTGGATCGCCAATTTCTACGCCCAGGTCGCCGCGGGCGACCATCACCACATCCGATGCGAGAATAATATCGTCCATAGCCTCATCGCTGGCGACGGCTTCAGCTCGTTCAACCTTGGCGACAATATGCGCATCGCAGCCGGCATCGCGGGCGAGTTGGCGAGCGTAATTAAGATCTTCACCACAGCGTGGGAAGGAAACGGCCAGATAGTCCACGCCTATTTTCGCTGCAGTAAGAATATCGGCTTTATCTTTTTCAGTCAGCGCCTCGGCAGAAAGACCGCCGCCAAGTTTATTAATCCCTTTATTATTAGAAAGCGGACCGCCGACGGTGACTTCGGTAAATACCTTCATCCCCTGAACGTCAAGCACCTTTAACTGAACGCGCCCATCGTCAAGGAGTAAAATATCGCCGGGTACGACATCTGCAGGTAACCCTTTGTAATCAATACCAACCTTTTCTTTATCGCCTTCACCTTTTTCAAGATTGGCATCCAGCAAAAATTTATCGCCAATGTTTAAAAAGACTTTCCCTTCTTTAAATGTGGATACCCGAATTTTTGGTCCTTGAAGATCGCCTAAGATAGCAACGTGGCGACCTAATTTTGCCGCGATTTCACGAACTTTGTTTGCCCGAGCGAGATGGTCTTCGGCTGAACCGTGTGAAAAGTTCATACGAACCACATTAGCGCCTGCGGCAATAACCTTTTCAAGGTTATTATCGCGATCGGTCGCCGGGCCGAGGGTGGTTACGATTTTCGTTCTGCGTAGCCGTCTTGACATTGAATACTCCATTGGCTGAAACATTTCAGGCGTGTGGGAAGAGGCGTATATGAATAGTGCCCCACGACTTACTGACAAGGTAACTTAACGTATGCATGAGTTACAGTTTTTCTATCAAAGCGCGATTCAGCAAGCGCTTCTTTGACTCGCTTCAAGTTATTCCTGAATTATTATCAGTGCGTCTTACGAGACGTGATCGAGCTAATATTCTTGCCCGGTATCGTGGCTAAGTGAAAGGGCCGATCGTTTCATTAAAGGTAAACTGGGCAGGGCAGATATTAACGAAATCGCTACAAAGACGGTATTATGCGCGAGCATAATGACGGGTGGAAACACGTTATAAAGTATACAAAGACGGCGCCCGTGCGCCAGAATCTCGGTTTCTCTACCAAACGGCACGCGCTGTATTCCGATTCTGATACAAAATGAAGTACAGTGCTGCCAACAAAATGATAATTCAGCCCGGGGAATCGGGGCTGTGGCAACGAGGAGAATAACATGGCGCAAACGCAAACCTCGCAGGCGTGCGATCTGGTCATTTTTGGCGCAAAGGGCGATCTTGCGCGTCGGAAATTGCTGCCTTCATTGTACCAGCTTGAAAAAGCCGGCCAAATCCATCCTGACACGCGCATCATTGGCGTCGGGCGCGCCGAATGGGATAAAAAAACGTACACCGGCGTAATACGGGAAGCGTTGGAAACCTTTATGAAGGAGGAAATTGACGAAGCGCTGTGGGATAAACTTAGCGCACGGCTTGATTTCTGTAATCTGGATGTAAACGACAAAGCGGGTTTTGTTCGCCTTGGAAAACTGTTAGATCAAAAAAATCGCGTAACAATCAACTACTTTGCTATGCCGCCCAGCACCTTTGGAGCCATTTGCAAAGGGCTGGGGAGTGCGAAATTAAATACCAAACCCGCGCGGGTGGTTATGGAAAAACCGCTGGGTACTTCGCTTGAAACCTCACAAGAAATTAACGATCAGGTAGGGGAGTTTTTTGACGAAACTCAGGTGTACCGCATCGATCACTATTTGGGTAAAGAAACGGTATTGAATCTCCTGGCGCTGCGGTTTGCAAACTCACTGTTTGTCAATAATTGGGACAATCGCACAATCGATCACGTTGAGATTACCGTTGCGGAAGAAGTCGGTATTGAAGGGCGGTGGGGCTATTTCGACCAGGCGGGCCAAATGCGCGATATGGTACAGAACCACTTGCTACAAATACTTTGTATGATTGCTATGGCACCGCCGTCAGATTTAACCGCCGATCATATCCGCGATGAGAAGGTTAAAGTGCTACAGGCATTACGGCGCATTGATCGCGCTAATGTGCGGGAAAAAACGGTTCGTGGTCAATATACTTCCGGCTTTGCGCAGGGGAAAAAAGTGCCGGGCTATCTTGAAGAGGAAGGGGCAAATAAGAGCAGTAGTACGGAAACATTTGTCGCGATTCGCGTCGATATTGATAATTGGCGCTGGGCCGGAGTTCCATTCTATTTGCGCACGGGAAAACGCCTGCCCGCTAAATGTTCGGAAGTCGTGGTGTATTTTAAAAGCCCGGCGTTAAACCTGTTTAAAGAATCATGGACCGATTTGCCGAATAATAAGTTGACTATTCGTCTGCAGCCAGATGAAGGCGTGGATATTCAGATCCTGAACAAAGTGCCAGGCCTTGACCATAAACATAATTTGCAAACTACAAAGCTCGATCTGAGCTATTCAGAAACCTTTAATCAAACGCATCTGGCTGATGCATACGAGCGCCTGCTGCTGGAAACAATGCGCGGTATTCAGGCGCTATTCGTGCGCCGGGATGAAGTAGAGGCCGCGTGGAAATGGGTTGATTCTATTACCGAAGCCTGGGCGGCCGATAACGATGCGCCTAAACCTTACCAGGCTGGCACCTGGGGGCCGGTTGCTTCTGTGGCGATGATTACCCGTGACGGACGCTCGTGGAATGAATTTGAGTAACAGATAACCCTCTGGTATGTGATTTAATAATCATTATTTTACCGGTAACATGATCTGATTCACCCATTCGCTAATTTTTTTCTATTAAAGCCTCGCATTGATTCACCGGCGAGGTTTTTTTTATTACACTAGCTGAAGCGATTCTGCTTCTGGTATAAAAGCATTCAGAGGTAGGTGGTAAGATTTTTATAACCTGGATTTTTGGCGGGTAGCATAAATTATAAGGAGCTTTTATGAACTCAATATTGTTACGCGTAACAAACCGTATTATTGAACGTTCGCGCGCAACGCGGAAAGCCTACCTGGCAAGAATTGAGGCGGCCAAGGGTAATACCGTACACCGTGCGGAACTGGCCTGCGGCAATTTGGCTCACGGTTTTGCCGCCTGCCAGCAGGAAGATAAAGCGGGGCTGAAAAGCATGCTGCGCAATAATATCGGTATCATTACGGCTTATAACGATATGCTATCTGCGCATCAGCCTTATGAAAACTATCCCGGCTTAATCCGTGAAGCGCTGCATTCAGTTGGCGCAATTGGTCAGGTGGCCGGGGGAGTGCCGGCAATGTGCGACGGCGTGACGCAGGGGCAAGACGGCATGGAGCTATCGCTGCTGAGCCGTGAAGTGATTGCCATGTCTGCGGCCATTGGACTATCTCATAATATGTTTGACGGCGCGCTTTATCTCGGCGTATGCGACAAAATAGTCCCTGGGCTCATGATGGCGGCGCTTTCTTTTGGCCATCTTCCCGCCGTGTTTATTCCATCTGGCCCCATGACCAGCGGATTGCCAAACAAAGAAAAAGTACGTATCCGACAACTTTATGCCGAGGGCAAAGTTGACCGACGGGCGCTACTGGACGCAGAAGCCGCCTCCTATCATGAACCCGGTACCTGTACGTTTTACGGCACTGCGAATACCAATCAAATGGTGATTGAGTTTATGGGAATGCAGCTTCCCGGCTCCTCATTCATACATCCGGGAACCCCGTTACGCGAAGCCTTAACCGCCGCCGCGGCGCGTCAGGTTACCCGTCTAACGGGGAATGGCACAGAATGGATGCCATCCGGTAAGCTGTTTGACGAGAAGGTCGTTGTCAATGGCATGGTGGCTTTACTGGCAACCGGCGGGTCGACGAACCATACGATGCATTTGGTCGCGATGGCGCGGGCGGCCGGCATTGTGATTAATTGGGATGACTTTTCTGAACTGTCAGAGGCAGTGCCGCTATTAGCGCGTCTGTACCCGAACGGACCAGCGGATATCAATTACTTCCAGGCGGCTGGTGGCGTACCGATATTAATGCGCGAACTGCTGCAAGGCGGCCTGTTGCATGAAGACGTGAATACCGTTGTTGGTTTTGGTTTACGGCGTTATACCAAAGAGCCGTGGTTAAATAACGGTGTACTGGACTGGCGCGAAGGCTCAGAAAAATCGCTGGATGAAGACGTTATTGCATCACTGAAGACGCCGTTTTCACCGCATGGGGGAACAAAAGTACTCAGTGGTAATCTGGGGCGTGCAGTGATGAAAACGTCTGCGGTGCCAGTGGAGAACCAGATTATCGAGGCGCCCGCCGTCGTATTTGAAAGCCAGCATGATGTGGTACCTGCGTTCGAAGCCGGTCTGCTCGACCGTGACTGTGTGGTGGTAGTGCGTCATCAAGGACCAAAAGCGAACGGTATGCCGGAATTGCATAAACTGATGCCGCCGCTTGGTGTATTATTGGACCGTTGTTTCAAAATTGCATTAGTTACCGATGGCCGCCTGTCTGGCGCTTCGGGCAAAGTGCCTTCCGCTATTCACGTCACGCCGGAGGCCTATGATAATGGGCTGCTGGCGAAAGTACGCGATGGCGATATTATTCGCGTTAACGGGCAGACCGGAGAGCTGGCGTTACTGGTTGATGACGCTGAACTTGCCGCGCGTGACGCTTATCATCCGGATCTGAGCGCGCAGCGCTCGGGAACGGGGCGAGAGTTGTTCAGCGCGCTGCGTGAAGAACTGTCCGGCGCGGAGCAGGGGGCGACCTGTATTACTTTTTAAATTTCGTCCAGGCGAAATGACGGATATATTGTTACGGGAGAACATCTCTGATGAAAAACTGGAAAACAAGCGCAGAACAGATCCTGAAATCCGGCCCGGTAGTACCGGTTATCGTGGTAAAAAAACTGGAACATGCGGTGCCGATGGCAAAAGCGCTGATCGCTGGTGGAGTCCGAGTGCTGGAGGTGACATTGCGCACCGATTGCGCGCTGGAGGCGATTCGGCTGATCGCTAAAGAGGTGCCTGAAGCTATTGTTGGCGCAGGCACGGTCATTAACCCGCAGCAACTTGCACAAGTGGCCGAAGCGGGGGCACAGTTCGCTATTAGCCCTGGGTTGACTGAACCGCTGCTAAAAGCGGCGGTTGAGGGAAGCATTCCACTGATCCCCGGCATTAGCACCGTGTCAGAGCTGATGACCGGGATGGATTATGGGCTGCGCGAATTTAAGTTTTTCCCTGCGGAGGCTAATGGCGGTGTGAAAGCGCTGCAGGCAATTGCCGGGCCATTCCCGCAGGTTCGCTTCTGCCCGACAGGTGGGATTTCACCTGCCAACTATCGCGACTACCTGGCACTGAGCAGCGTACTGTGCATTGGCGGCTCCTGGCTAGTGCCAGTGGATGCTCTGGAATCCGGGGATTACAGCCGTATTACGCAGTTAGCTAAAGAAGCAGTTGAACGCGCTGAAAATTAATGTCTTTTAAGGGCAGATAACTCTTCGCTGTTGATAACGGAAATGGCGTTTAGCGAGCGATAGGCCAAACGCCATTTTACTTTGTAAAAGCTGTCCGTAAGCTTAGATTCGGTTAGCGAGAAGGCAGTAGAGCGTGCCTTGTAAAACATCATACCCGCAGGCGTCGACCCGCGCCGCCCTCTGAGGCGCTCTATCGCTAACTAAAAAACACGCGCAGTGAGCGTGACGCTGGATACCAATATCCTAATATGAATCGGATTTTATTTGTCCTTATACGACACAATCATTCCGACTTCTGTCTCAGTGAATATAGACCCTTCCCATATCGCGCCAGCCGGCTCCCTGTCTGACATAAGATATTTTAACCAGCCGTTTGCTGATGAGGCCGCGCACTGTGAGTGCGCGGCTAGAGTGACGGGAATGGCTCAGTCAGCGCACAGGTATAACCTCACCCTGCCAACCATTTCGTGAATGACGCCTGCCAATGACCAATAACTCCCCGGCTTCAGCGCGCACTACCAGCTGCCCAAATTCATCCCAGCAGGCGCTTCGCCCGACGCAGCGCGGTGAATCGCTTTCATTAATCTGATTTGCCATTAACACGGGCATATTGTATTTGTGCGCCCAATGTTGCAGATACATAACGTCATTTTGCCAGCTAGTTTCAGAAATGCGATGTCCGGTGACGTACAGATCTGCGCCCAAAAGCGCCGCGCTACGCGGCAGCGATTCATCGTTGCAGGCCGTATGCACTGCCATTGCAAAACTTCGCCCACGCTGACCTAAAACCGAGGTGCCGGGAATGGGGGAGCACCAGTCAGCGTGTGCCCCTCGGGGGCTTAAACAGGAAATACGCTTATTGTCAGGCATAAAACTGAGCGCGCCGGCGGGTTGGCCGCAGGCATCTTTGTGCACCAGCCCGACGACAATAGTCATTGCGTGCTTAACCGCTGCCTGCTGTAGCGGTGCCAGTAGAGGGGAGTGGAGTACATTCTCACAGCATTCCCGCATATCGTCGCCGTGTAATGACGCTTCAGGAAAGATGGGTAAGTCGACGCTCTCGCTGGCAGCACGCTCAATAAAATCGAGGTGGGGAACGATATTGGCACCTATCCCCCCAGAACGAGTGGCGTATTGTGCAGCAGCAATATTCCATAACAACATAACGACGTCCTTCTATCTTACACGTTGTGCGCGCATAAATGCCCAAAGCATGAATGGGTCGCTTTGGTGTGATGGTTTTAAAATGAGGAATTGCTTATTCCTGTCGTCGGTGATGAAACCTGCTGTTGTTATTTTGACTTTGGCTCATAGGGAAGACGAGACAAACTCACGGACACTAGCCGATGCTCGGCGAGCCGTTCCCGAAACCATGACCGCAGCGCTTCTGGTTGTTCTCGCTCAACCGCTTCAGCGACGACGGGCATATTATAGCGTTCTTTGAAAGCAACGCCTGCGGCGGCCAGATCAACATTGATTTTATCCATTTCGTCCTGGGGTAATAATGCAAGATTATGATTCATTCTGGCCTCCGTAATTCAGTAGCAAAACGTTACTGTTTACCATCAAAAATAACAAGTGTTTATGTCATCGAACGCCGTGATATCGCTGGATTTGTACTGTTTGACGGAGTTATGCTTTGTGGGTGATTGATAATAAAAAGGAATGTTTTAGATGAAAATGTGTAAAAAAGCGCTACTTGCTTTTAGCCTGTTTTTGGGGGGAATTCCGAGTGTGGCGCTGGCGCATGCCCATTTAGTAACTCAGCGGCCGGCGGCCGATAGCGTAGTAACCTCGGAAACTGATCGTCTGACATTAATTTTCTCCGAAGGTGTAGAGCGCGCTTTTAGCGGGGTCATTATTACAGGGGCCGGGCAGAAAGAAATTAGTACTGGAGCGTTAATCGTTTCCGGGGAACATCATACGCACGTTCAGGTACCTCTAAAGGCGAAGCTTGCGCCTGGTCAGTATCAGGTTGCCTGGCGCGTGGTGTCCGTGGACGGACATAAAACCCAGGGGCAGTACCACTTCAGTATAAAATAATATGCTCGCGCTGAGTTATGTAGTTCTCAGATTTCTCCATTTTGGTGCATTGATGCTGACCACCGGCGCGGCAGCGAGTGTGATTTTCCTGACGTATGGGCAGTTCGCTAAAGTGATGCAAGGCCGCTTACTCCGTTTTGGCAGGCCCGTTATAGGCATGAGCGCGCTGGCGGCAACCCTGATGCTATTCATTCAGGGGGGGCTTATGGGGCAAGGATGGCCAGATACCATTAACCCTGCAATTTGGCGCGCTGTCGTGGGCACTCACTTTGGGCAAATATGGATATGGCAAATTCTGCTGGCCTGGATATCGGTCGTTATTAGCATTATTTCATTACGCTATTTATCGCTATTGCTACTATGGATTGGCATCGTTCAGATAATACTATTGGCAGATATCGGGCATTCCGGCGCGCACGGTGGAATTTTGGTACTCACGGATATCCTGCACCTTTTGGCCGCTACCTGGTGGATTGGCGGATTACTGCCGCTACTGATCGGTATGCAGATGGCGAATAAGCCACGCTGGCGCCGGGCTGCGGTGCATGCCATGTTACGTTTTTCCCAATATGGCCATTTGGCGGTGGTTATGGTCATTATTGCCGGCATCGCCAACGCGGTATTGATTGCTGGCTGGCCGCCGGCGTGGGGAAGCGGCTATGTGCAGTTGCTTCTCTTTAAGTGTGGACTGGTGGCGTTGATGGTTTTCATCGCGCTGGTTAACCGATATTGGTTGGTCCCGCGCTTCTCTAAATGTGCGGATATGGCTCATCGCTATTTTATTCGAATGACAATACTGGAGTTTGCGCTGGGCATGGGCGCTATTGCATGTGTTAGTCTATTTGCCACGTGGCAACCTTTTTAATAATAGAAAAAGATATGATGAAGATAAGATGCGCGCTGGCGGTACTTTTATTAACTGTCGCAGGGTCTGCGTTCGCGAAGCCGCAGATCATTACCGTTAGCCGATTTGAAATCGGAAAGGATAATTGGCCATTTAACCGGGAAGAAGTGATGTTAGCCTGTCGACCAGGGAATGTGGTGTTTGTGATAAACCCTGCGACGTTAATGCAATATCCTCTTAATGCCGAGGCGGAAAAAGAGGTGGCGTCGGGAAAAACACGCGGTGAACCTATCGTGACAATTCAGGCTGACGATCCGCAGGTTAAAGGGCAGAAAAAGGATCTTCAGCCATTTATGGCGCGCGCGCAGCGGCTGTGCCAGTGACTTTATTGGATTCGATAAATAAATGGCCCCAAATGGGGCTGTTTTTTTATTGCCAACTAAAAACCACGTCCTATGGGCGTCGTCATCAACAGATTTTTGCTCTGCCTTATTGTTTTGGGATTTAAATCTCACCAGACTGGCAGAGACTTTTTTAAGAAATTTGGTATGCCCCACTGGGGCATCAAAGCAATACCGCCTTCTATGAAGGCGGATTTTTATTTATCGTAGCCTTGCAGGCTGGCAAAGCCTGGAGACTCATCTATGCTTATAAGGCAGGGCGATTAGCCTGCATTAATGCCAACTTTTAGCGCACGGCTCTCTCCCAAGAGCCATTTCCCTGGACCGAATACAGGAATCGTATTCGGTCTCTTTTTGTTATTTCTCCGCATATCTGTAACGGTAAGGAATGCAGACTGTTCTGTTACAATAATGTAAACTTTTTATTTTATGTGTCCAGGCATTTTTAACTTCGTCAGGTGAAAACAGATAGCCGCCGCGGCCATTTACTGGAAACAGAAGCTTAAGAGCTATTAACGACGACAAAAGAGCGGGAGTGGGAACCCCCGCCGCTTTCAATCATTCTTTTGTTAGAGCGTCAAAGCTTACCATCAGGTTGCGATAATCAGGAATATGCTTGCTAAACAGCGCGCCCAGGCCTTCGACATCGTTGCGCCAGTCGCGATGTAGTTCACAGGCAACGCCGAACCAGGTCATTAATTGTGCTCCTGCCTGAGTCATACGCTGCCAGGCAGCATTACGCGTAATTTCATTGAATGTGCCAGACGCATCGGTAACCACAAATACCTCATAGCCGGCTTCAATGGCAGAGAGTGCAGGAAAGGCAACGCACACTTCTGTCACTACCCCGGCGATAATAAGCTGCTTTTTCCCGGTTGCTTTTACCGCATTGACAAAATCTTCATTGTCCCAGGCGTTAATATTGCCGGGGCGGGCGATATAAGGCGCCTTCGGGAATTGCGCTTTTAATTCTGGGACCAGCGGGCCGTTAGGGCCGGTTTCAAAGCTGGTAGTCAGAATCGTGGGTAATTTAAAATATTCGGCTAAATCAGCCAGTGCCAGCACATTATTTTTGAATTTATCCGGATCGATGTCGCGCACCAGAGACAGCAGGCCCGTTTGATGATCGACCATTAATACTGCGGCATCATTTTTATCAAGGCGAACATAAGGTTTACTCATAGCGTATTTCTCCAGCCAGATGTGATTCAAGGTGAGTGTCGGTCACCGGCGGTGACCGACGTTTTTTAGACCGGCATGATGCCAAAGCGTCCCTGAGTGACATCATCAATTGCCTGTTCAATTTCCCGTTGGCTATTCATCACGAACGGGCCGTGACCGACAATAGGCTCATCGATAGGCTCACCGTTGAGCAGTAATACAATGGCCTCATTGTTTGCTTCCAGCGATAAGGCTTCCGCGCTGTTATCCAGAATGGCCAGCTGGCTTTCACGTATTACGGTCTCTTCGTTAAGCAACAGCGTTCCTTTCACAACAACCAGCGCGGTGGTCCAGCCTTGTGGCAAAGTAAAGGTGGTTTTACCTCCTTGCGCCAGTCGAATATCCCAAATATTCATCGGCGTATAAGTATGAGCCGGGCCAGAGTGGCCTTCACAGGTACCGGCAATAATCCGGATTTTCCCCGCCGCGTCGGGGAGCAAAATGTCCGGTATATCGCCGTTGGTAATGCTTTGGTAATTGGGCGGTGCCAGTTTATTTTTAGCCGGCAGGTTTACCCATAGCTGTATCATTTCCAGTTCACCGCCTGTTTGCGTGAACGCCGGCGAATGAAACTCTTCATGTAAAATACCGGCGCCAGCGGTCATCCACTGCACATCGCCGGGGCCGATTACGCCACCGCGCCCCGTCGAATCACGATGAGCGACTTCACCTTTATAAACAATAGTGACCGTTTCAAAACCGCGGTGCGGGTGCTGTCCAACACCACGCGGGGTCTGTGCCGGCTCAAACTGCGCTGGCCCCGCGTAATCCAGCAGTAAAAAAGGGCTCAATTGTTTACCCTGATTATGGTACGAAAACAGTGAACGTACCGGGAAACCGTTGCCTACCCAATGCGCTCGCGGCGCGTCATAGAGGCCGAGAATTTTTTTCATTGATTTGCTCCTTCGTATTTCTTTCTGTCATTAACGATAAAACAGGAACTATGAGCACATAAGATGGCTAAAATAGATAACAGTGTTCTATTTATGAGACAACAAAGTAATGATGCCTGATTTCAATGATCTGTACTTTTTTGTGAATGTGGTCGACCACGGCGGTTTTGCCCCCGCAGGGCGGGCGCTTGGCCTGCCAAAGTCAAAATTAAGTCGTCGCATTGCCGCACTTGAAGAGCGATTAAAAACCCAATTGATTCAGCGAACCACCCGGCGCTTTTATGTGACTGAAATTGGCCAGCAATACTATGAGCACTGCAAAGCGATGATAATTGAGGCTCAGGCGGCGCAGGATGTTATTGATAAGATGCGCGCGGTGCCGCAGGGGGTTATCCGTCTGTCCTGCCCGATTGCGCTATTACATTTGTACGCAGGCGAAATGCTGGCGGATTTTATGGCGCGTTATCCTCAAATCACTGTTCATCTGGAAGCAACTAACCGCCGCGTGGATATTGTGGGGGAGGGGCTGGATATTGCTATTCGGGTGAGGCCAGCACCTCTTCAGGACAGCAGCCTTATTATGCGCGTATTAGCGGAGCGTAAACAGTGCCTGGTGGCCAGCCCGGCATTAATAAAACAGTACGGTTTTCCGGAACACCCCGATGCGCTCGGTGCGTTGCCTGCAATGGGCAATAGCGACGGAGAGGGTAGTTATCACTGGTTACTTTATGGGCCCGATGATGAAGCGATGACGGTGACCTATCAACCGCGTTTTGTCACTTCGGATATGATTGCGCTATGCGAAGCTGCTACCGCTGGCGTAGGCGTGGTGCAGCTTCCTGCGCCAATGATAGCCGGTCATCTGGCGACAGGGAGATTAATCAGGATAGTTCCCGAATGGGCGCCACGGGTGGAAATAATTCATGCCGTATTTTCAAGCCGGCGGGGGTTGTTGCCTTCGGTACGCAAGCTAATTGATTATTTAGCGCAGCGTTTCGCCACTATATTTACAGAATAAACGATGCCGTCAGCCCCGTATAAGTGCGTGCCAGGAACATAACGTTTTATGGCGCGCGCAGATTTCTGATTTTAGAGATTAGGGTTTTCGGCGCTGGTATAAATAACCGTATGTCATCCATTATTTATAATCCTTGCATACGTTATCATTCCAGCGAAATATAATGTTTATTAACGTTATCTCGGCTGGTTGCTTATTGTCTGGAATGCTATGTTATTGCCATTTTGGGACACAGGAAAAGGTCAAATAATGTGGGTATTACTGGCTATATCATTATTATCGTTGCGCTTTAACCGGCTTATTGCTGTATTAATATTAGCCTGCAGTTGCGTATGGGGTTATATCAACGATGTTATCCAGCCTGTGGGCGCGGGGTTTATCATCGCTCTCGCCGCGCTGGCGCTAGTATCCACGCGTCTACAGCGCCGGCCGACGCTACGCATTGCCGTGGAGATTATCGCTTTGCTGGCGGCAGTGGCGTTAACAATGCATTGGATCCCTGGCTTTAATAACCCTCGCATCGTGGAAAATAGCGTACTGGGCCCGCGTAGCATTCCTTTTGGTTTTAGTTTTAATTTTGATAAGGCGCTGGTGCCGTTTATATTAATGATTGCACTACCGTCGCTGTTTGTCAGTGCGCCACCGGTAAGGGTTGCACGCTGGTGTTGGGGAGCGTTAATACTGTGCGTACCCGGCATTTTATTGATAGCCATGGGGGCCGGCGGGCTAAAACTGGAGCTGCACTGGCCGACATGGCTGCCGGCATTTGTTCTGGCTAACCTATTTTTTGTCTCGCTGGCGGAAGAGGCTTTATTTCGCGGGTATTTACAACAGCGTTTATCATTGATGATGCCGCCCGTCGTCGCTTTATGTCTGACTAGCATACTGTTTGGTGCACTGCATGCGGCTGGTGGGCCATTACTGATGCTATTCGCCGGGATTAGCGGGCTAGTGTATGGTTTGGCCTGGATGTGGAGCGGCAGGCTATGGGTGAGTACGCTGTTTCATTTTGGGTTAAATATGTGCCATTTATTACTTTTTACCTATCCTGCGCTGCGACATGCCATCAGTTAGGCGCCTGAAGTCTACGCGGCGGCTGGCAGATAACAAGCTGGCCGCTTAGCAGTGCGCCCTCAACGATAAATTTTTTATACCGAAAAGTATCTGTGTCATGAATGCGGTGCGGCGTTAATCACTGCCTTTTCTTAGGTGCGTATCCCGGCGCATAAACAGGGATATAGGGGATTAATATCTGCGCGTATAGCTCAGCACATAAAATAAAGCCTCACGCCTAAGGTGCTATTCCAGAAAACCTGAGCGACAGAAAGGCCAGACATTAAACAGCGGAAGTTTTTTTGAATACTCTCCGTATTACAGGTAGCGTTGAGCTATAGGCTAATATTTTCCTTTGGCGATGAGCTAATAATCGGCGGAGGTTTAATATTCGCGATTATACCGAGCGTAGTTATTGGCCGGTAGCTACATAAACAAAACCTATCCAGGAAAAGTAAAGCCGCTAATAATAAGCTGAAAAATAAATAACCGCCTTAATTAAAATATTACGGCCTGACCTATCGGTAAAACGGCGGGAATAGGTGCATCTCGGCGCTTGAAATAGTACTAAAATTAACCACCACTTTTTGAGTCACGCTATTTGTTTCAACCGATGCAGTGAATCTAGCGCCGCCAAATATCACTGTATTGCTGTGCAGGTTGCCAGAACCCACCAAAGGATTTATCCACTGGATAACACCCCCCATGCCGCATACGCTGATCGGCCATAGCGTTCAGGCACTGCTGCTCTGTGTTGTAAACATCGACGACCTTATCGTCACAGCCGCTGTGAAGATAACAAACAAATAATACCAGCGCGAACATGCCGCCCTCTGCCAAATCCATTGTGTGGCTAAGTGTAGGTGAGAATGGCGTTTTGTGTGGGAGAGATATAAAAATACCCGCCTGTTCGACGGGTATTATGGATTAAGCAAAGCGCATAATCCAGGCATCGGTATGGCTGTCATAGTGAGTGCGATAAAGGACGGAATGTTCACCATTTAGAAGCGCGGGAACGCTCGTTTCAGCATCCCATGCGTCCAGTTGCATGCATAAGTCCGGATCGGATTTGCATGGAATACTTAAGATTCTGGCTCCGGGTGGTTCCTGGATTAATTCGGCATCGTCAATTTCAAAGTTGCCGATTCTGACGCTGGTTTTCGTCATAACGTGCTCCGTGATTTGCAGTGATGGCCTGGTATGACCAGTAAAGGGCATACCTTATTTAGCCTAGACGAGCCCGTCGAAATTACCAGTCAGACAATGATGAATTTATTCGTCGGCAGTTTGTATAAGCAACCTGCCATCGCGAACCAGTTCCCGGGGATAATTATTCTTTAGGCGAGTACCTACCTTTTTTGCGATGCCCAGGATAGCGCCATTGTAGCTGAGTAAGGCTTCGCCCTCGGGTACAGGGCTGTCAGGGTAGATATCACGTCCACGGAACCATTCTTCGGCCTGCTCTGCGCTAAGCGCAATAGTGCCAGGCGCGCTGGTATCGCCAAGCGCAATAGCGGCCTCATGCTGCCAGCGATAGCCTTTGTTATGCTGCGTCGCTAAGTGAATACCGATGCGCGAAAAGCGAATCTTGCCCAGTAGTGGAGTAATGGTCTGTGGAAAAAGCCAGAGTTCCTTATCCCTCTGCCAAAGCGTTAGCGCAGAATCCCAGACAAGCCCTGCGCTTTTAGCGGCCTGCTCAACAAGGCGAGCGTCACGCTCGCGCAGCGGGGAGAATGGGAATGCGCCCATTCTGTAACGCGGCGGCTCCGGGGGCGGAACGGAGGCCGTTTTGCGAAATCTGGCGACAAAGAACCCTTCGCAGTCATAGTAATGAGGGAAAATATGTAGGAAACCTTCAGGCGTTAGCGCTTTGTTCGCCTCCGGAAATAAATCCTCCAGCGATTCAATTTCTATCGCCTGGGGGTATCGCTCAATCAGCCAGCGGCAAACCTGCTGATTTTCAAGCATATTTAACGTGCAGGTTGAATAGATTAATACGCCGCCTGGGCAAAGCGCATGAAAGGCGCTCTCAATCAGTTCGCGCTGCGTCTCTGCAATACTCTGATTACTGTCAACGGACCAGTTGCGTAAGGCATTGGGATCTTTACGCACGACGCCTTCGCCGGAGCAGGGAGCATCCAGCAGAATACTATCGAAACTTTCAGGGGCGGCGGCGCCAAATACGCGGCCATCAAAGTGCGTGAGCGCGACATTAGCGACTCCGCAGCGGCTTAAGTTTGCGTGTAACGCTTTTAAGCGGCTGGAAGAGAGTTCATTGGCTAAAATAGCGCCGCGATTATGCATGTTTGCCGCAATCTGCGTCGTTTTCGAGCCGGGGGCTGCGGCAACGTCCATCACACGCTGAGGGGCGTTTCCTCTGGAGAACAGCGCGCTCACTGGCAGCATCGAGCTGGCTTCCTGAATGTAGAATAATCCACACAGATGCTCAGCAACGCTGCCGGGTGGAGCGATATTTTCATCAATGGATTCAACCCAGAAACCTTCGGGGCACCAGGGAATTGGCGTTAGCTGCCAGCCTAAGGGCGCGATGCGAATTAAGAAATCTGCCACGCTGATTTTCAGCGTGTTGACGCGCAGGCTGCGTCTTAATGGCCGCTGGCAGGCAGCAATAAAATCGTTGAATCCGGCGGTGTCCGGAATGGCAGAGCGCATAGCGCTAAGAAATGCGTCGGGGAAAAATACAGCGGAGGTGGTGGCCACGAGTCGTCGGTCTCTGCAAATTAAGAGCGCGCAGTGTAGCATAAACGCCCCGGGTCGGTCGCCGGGGCGTTTATCGCGTCAGTGCGGCAGGGCGGTTCCCCATTCGCGCCACTCTTTGGGTTCATTATCGAGCAGCAGGAAGTGTTTACCCGGCTGCGCATTGGGCGCTAAAGGTGTGCCGGGCGGTGTGGCAAAAGCGATACCGCCGCGAATAAACTGGTTGAATGTACCGGTTTTCACCACGCCGCCTACCAGACCGAAGTCAAGGCTGTAGCCTGAGGCCAGCCAGAATACGGAGTTATTGCGCACCAGATGCTGGTAGCGCTTACTGATGCGCAGGCCAATCATGACCCGATCGGATAAATTGCCGAGATGCATGCCGGTTACTGTGCCCACTTCAATGCCGCGGAATAGCACCGGAGTGCCGATATTGAGCGAGCCGGCATCCGGCACTTCAACGATAATGCTTAGCCCGTCGAGATAGCGGGAGTCGGTAATTGTCGCCTCTTGCAATTCAAAACTGCGCAGCGGTTTCCCTCGTCCAGGTTCAACGTTGATGTAAGGCTGCAGCAGGCTATCAAGATGTTCGACTCCGCCGGCGGAAATTTGCGGGCTAATTACTGAGAAGCGGGTGCCGGCGCGGGAAAACGTATTGACATACTGCGGATATAATACGGCTTTAGCCTGCACTTCGTTGCGTTCCGTTATAAGCTGCAGTGACTCAAGCTGACCAATATCGATGCCTAAATAACGGATAGGCATACCCGGTGCCAGCTTATCCGCATCGAAGGCGTGGAGCGTTATTTGACTGCCGACGGCGCGGGCAGACGTCTCTGATGGATAGAGCATCCGCTTACCGCCTTTAGCCACGTTAGCAGCAGCGCCGGAAAGATTATCGAAGCTAATCGCGCCTTTCAGCGCCCGGGAAAGCGGCGATGCCTGGACTGTAAGCCCGCTGCCGTTAAGCTGCACACGTGCGCCGCCTTCCGCCCAGAATACGCTGTCTTGAGATAAGAGATGGCGATATTGCGGTTTTACATAAACTTCAATATCAAACGCGCTGGTACGTGGTCGAATAGCGATAACTTCGCCGACCTCGAATTTTCGGTACAGAACAACGGAGCCAGCCTGAACATCGGGTAAACTTTGCGCCGTCAACGTTAGTGTAGGGATAGGCACATCGCCCTGGCTATTCTCAATGGCCTTTTCGATATTGGCATATAAGGGATAACTGGTTTTGGCTCCCCCGCTTTTCCCGGGAATAACTCGAATACCGCCGTTAACCCACTCGCTCGCGCTGGCGGCTAAAAACTCAACGCCATCGAACCCCATTTTTACGTCAATGCGGCTATTCACCACAAACTTACTGTCTGCTTTGATGAGTGCCCGATACTGTGGGTCGATGGCGATAGAAAATGTAACGCCGCGCTGGGTGAGTTTGCGCTCAATGACTTGCCCAATCTGGACGCCGTGCAGGCTTACCGGTTGCCCGCCTTCAACCCCAAAACTATCGGGAGCGGTAAGCGTCAGCGTGAGCACATCCGGGCGCTGTAATGGCGTTTTATTCGCGGCCGCAACGACAAAATGGTGCTGCGGCTCACCGGTTCCCGGCACCAGTTCCAGCGTGCTTCCGGTAAGCAGGCGACTTAGCTGAGGATTATCCAGCGCGAGACGCGGATTTTTTAGTTCAATGCGCGTGCCGGTGCGCATAAGCGATACCACGCTGGGATCGACCGTGAGTTCACCCGTGACCGCACCGCCATCATTAAGCGTAATTTTGGTCAGCGTTCCGACTTCAAGCCCTTGATACATTAGCCGCGTAGAGTCTGCCTTAAGGCCATTGCCGTCAGGAAGTTCCAGTGTCACCAGCACGCCGCGCTGGCTATGGGCTAAATCTTCATAGAGCGAATAGGTCTCATCCTGTTTTGCAGCCGGTGCATCGTCCGGTGAGTCGAAGGCGATAGCGCCATTGACCAGCGCGGCTAAACTTTCCAGCTGTACTTTGGCCCCGCCCAGCCCGACATCGGCCTTCATCCCTGATACATTCCAGAAGCGGCTGCTTTTTTTCACAAGAGTGGCAAAACGCCGGTCAATAAGTACATCGATTGTCACGCCCTGTTTATTATTATTTATCGTGTAATCGTAGACATGACCAACCGGTATTTTGCGAAAGTAAACCTGAGAACCGCTATTGAGCGATCCGAGATCGGGCGCATTCAAATGCACCATGAGTTCGCCGCTGTTAATGCGATATTTGGGCTGGGTGTCCAGTGCGGAAAAATGATCCTGAGGTTTACCTTTGCCTGGCATCATTCCAATATAGTTGCCGCCAACCAGCGCATCCAGCCCGGAAACCCCGGCCAGAGATGCTTTTGGGGTAACCAGCCAAAACTGTGTCTCTTCGCGCAGCGCATCTTTCATATCGCTTTTAATACTGACTTTGACTTCGATTTTCCGAAGATCTTCGCTTGGCGTTACGCTCTGGACTGTACCCACCTCGACCCCCTGATAGCGAACTGGCGTGCGGCCCGGCACGATGCCGTCGGCGGAAGTGAAATCGATTCTGATAGTTGAACCGTGTTCCTGCCATGTATTCCAGATAAGCCATAGCGCAATGAGTAGCGCAATAACCGGTAGCAGCCAGAAGGGTGAAATACGGCGTTTTGTTTTAACCTTGGCCTCAGTCGGTGAAGCGTGCATTTCCTGACTCATGTGCGTCCCAAAGTAAGCGGCTGTCCAGCCATTCCACGGCAAGGATAGTCAAAATAACCGCTGCGCCGAAATAAAATGCAGCGGGACCCATAGTAAAAGCTAGCAGTTGATCGCGGTTAACCAGCGTCATAGTGAGTGAGATAACAAAGAGATCGAGCATAGACCAGCGGCCAATCCAGGTGACAAAACGCAGCAGTAATATGCGCGTCTTTAAGCCTTGCTCACATTTAAAGTGAATGCTTAATAGCAGTGTAATCATCACAATAACTTTGGTAAAAGGCACCAAAATACTGGCGATGAATACCACGCCGGCCACGGCAATGTTGCTGGAAGCGAGCGATATTATCCCGGAAAGTATTGTGTCTTCCTGACGTGCGCCGTTAACGTAAATAACTGAAATTGGAAGGAGATTTGCCGGCAGTAACAGAATGAGTGAGGCAATCAGCGCCGCCCAGCTTTTCTGCAAGCTTTGCGGGCGCCGGAAATAGAGCGGGGTGTGGCAACGCGGGCAGCGCCCGTGTTTATCCGCGAGCCCGGTAAAATGGCATCCCAGACAAACGCGCAGCGCCTCGGCGTGATGACGCGCAGCGCGCTGGGGATAGAACCGCTCCCACAGTTCATCAACGTTCAGATGGATTAAAGTCAGAATACTTAACAGCGTCAGTAGGATGAAAGCATATAAGCCAATGCCGGGCTGGAGCCAGGCGTATTCTTTGACTTTAATAGACGCCACGCCGATGCCGATTAGGTAGATATCCAGCATAACCCACTCTTTTAAGCGGTGCAGCATGAGTAATACCGGGCGCAGGTTAGCGCCCAGTGCGCCGCCCAGCCAAAGCCAGAGAATCGCAACCACCAGCGTAACAGGCGCGCCGGCCGCACAAAAAAGTACCATAGCGGCGGTAATAGGATCGCCCTGACGCGCCATTTGCCAAATTCCTTGCAGCATTGAGGCTTCGATATGGCTACCAAGAAGCCAAAAATGCAAAACCGGCTCGTTCTAGGCGATCGGCATAAGTATCAACATCATTACCGCCATTACGCCGAGGCGGGTTAACGACCAGTCGCGCCCGTTGTGGACTTTGGCGTGGCAGCGGGGACAAAACGCATTCTGATTCGATTTCACCGTCGGTAACAGAAAAAGAGTGTCGCATTCCTGGCAGCGCTGATACCGTGCCCGAGGTAGGCTGTTGCCGATAGTGTGGATAATTAAAGGCTGGCCTGTTGGCATGCCTTTGGGTTTCAGTGCCATAGTCGCCTTAAAGGCCAATCCCGTTAGTCTGTTTTTATGTGTTTGCTGGATTCAGAGTATGGGTCATCGTACCGCGTTTGCTCCGAATACTTGTTGCCGTCCGTGTCCACACTGCCAGCAACAATTACGTCTGCCGGGAGAGGCTCTTGATATGATTATTTGGTTAATGAATATTAACTCAGTAAATCTGTCGCTTGAGCATGACAGCATTTAATGTTTATTTAAACTGTTACTGTATTAAAGATAAAAAGACGGATTGTTTTCATGAGTGTAAGTAAAACGCAGTTCTATGCGGAGTTAACGCGGGATTTTCAGGCATTAATGGCGGGTGAAACCAGTTTTTTGGCTATGCTGGCTAATACCAGTGCGCTACTGTTTTCCCGGTTGGATGACGTTAACTGGGCCGGTTTTTATTTGATTGACGGCGATACGCTAGTATTAGGGCCATTTCAGGGGAACATTGCCTGTGTGCGTATTCCCGTTGGCAAAGGCGTGTGCGGGGCAGCCGCCGCCAGCGCTAAAATTCAGCGCGTCGGCGATGTACATACTTTCGATGGCCATATTGCCTGTGATGCAGCCAGTAATGCAGAAATTGTGCTGCCACTACGAGTTGGAAATCAGATAATTGGCGTATTGGACATCGATAGTACCCGTTACGATCGCTTTGATTCGCAGGATGAGTCCGGGCTTAGCGCGCTGGCTGAGGCTCTTCAGGAGGCGATTGTTGCGACCGATTTCAAAAAAATTCTTGCGCCTTGATGCATAAGAAACAACGGTTAACGTAGCATTTGCTGAATGCGTCATTATAATGACGCCTGTTCATGCCTGCGGCCTGGCCGGCAAAGTCCGTTGTAATCAGGAAATTTCATGGAAAATCAACCTAAGTTGAATAGCAGTAAAGAAGTTATCGCTTTTCTTGCCGAACGCTTCCCCCAGTGTTTTAGTGCAGAAGGTGAGGCGCGCCCGCTCAAGATTGGTATCTTTCAGGATCTTGTCGCGCGCGTAGATGGGGAAATGAGCCTCAGTAAAACACAGCTGCGCTCTGCGCTGCGTTCGTATACGTCTAGCTGGCGCTACCTGTATGGTATTAAGCCCGGTGCGACTCGCGTTGATTTAGATGGCAACGCCTGCGGTGAGTTGGAAGAGCAGCACGTTGAGCATGCTCGCAAACAGCTTGAAGAGGCGAAAGCGCGGGTACAGGCGCAGCGCCAGGCGAAAAAACGCGCTTCCGCTGAATCGGCTGGTGGAGAAGAGGCGCCGCGCCGCGAGCGTAAAGCGCGTCCCGCACCGCGTCGCAAGCCTGATGGCGACCGCAAACCGCGCGCGGCTAAACCCACAGCTGCCCGTCAGGAAAGTGAGCATAAGCCAGTAACGGATGTCTCGCAGCTTAAAACAGGCCAGACTGTCAAAGTCAAAGCGGGTAACAATGCAATGAGCGCCGTTGTTCAGGAAATTACCAAAGACGGCGTCCGCGTGCAGTTGGCTTCCGGTATGTCAATGAGTGTACGCGCAGAACATCTGTTGTTCTGAAACGGAGGTCAACCAGGGCATGAACGCTTTTTGTAAACTTACCGCAGTGGCGGCAGCGCTTTTTCTGGCTGTAAGCAGTGCGCAGGCTACTGACGTGATAACGCGCGCCGATCTGCTTCCTGTATTAAAGGAAGAGCCTCAGCATCCCACCGTGAGCGAGCGCGTAACGTCTCGTTTTACTCGCTCTCATTATCGTCAGTTCAGTCTCGATAAAGCTTTCTCCGCTAAAATCTTTGATCGTTATTTGAATCTGCTGGATTACAGTCACAATATTTTACTGGCGTCCGACGTTGAGCAGTTCGCCAGTAAAAAGAATGAGGTGGGTGATGAACTGCGCAGTGGCCGGTTAGACATCTTTTACGAGATGTTTAACTTGGCGCAAAAGCGTCGCTTTGAGCGTTACACCTACGCGCTGCAGACTTTAGAGCATCCCGTGAATTTTAATGGCCAGGATACGTTTAATCTTGACAGAAGCAAGGCGCCCTGGCCGGAAAACGCGGCGGCTTTGAATACGCTATGGGACGCAAAAGTTAAATATGATCGGTTAAGCCTGAAGCTTGCAGGTAAATCGGATAAAGAGATTCATGACACGCTCACTCGTCGCTATAAGTCCGCGATACGACGCCTTGCTCAGACCAAAAGCGAGGATGTGTTTTCGCTGGCGATGACGGCCTTTGCGCATGAGATAGACCCCCATACGAACTATTTATCGCCCCGTAATACCGAGCAGTTTAATACTGAAATGAGCCTGTCGCTTGAGGGGATTGGCGCCGTATTACAGATGGATGATGATTATACCGTAATCAACTCCCTGGTTGCGGGCGGCCCGGCGGGAAAGAGTAAGGCTATTTCCGTCGGCGATCGCATTGTTGGCGTCGGTGAACCGGGTAAACCTGTTCAGGATGTCATCGGCATGCGCCTGGATGATGTCGTCGCCCTGATCAAAGGACCGAAAGGTAGCAAGGTGCGCCTTGAAATTCTGCCTGCCGGTAAAGGAACAAAAACGCGTTTTGTGAGTTTAACGCGCGAGCGCATTCGTCTCGAAGATCGTGCTGTAAAAATGTCGGTTAAGACCCTCGGTAAAGAAAAAGTGGGGATACTTGATATTCCTGGTTTTTATGTAGGCTTGACCGATGATGTGAAAGCACAGCTACAGAAGCTGTCACGCCAGCATGTCAGTAGCATTATCATTGATTTGCGTACCAATGGCGGCGGGGCACTCACCGAAGCCGTTTCGCTCTCCGGTTTGTTTATCCCCGGTGGCCCGATAGTTCAGGTACGGGATAACAATGGTAAGGTACGCTCTGACAGCGATACGGATGGCGTTGTGTATTACAACGGCCCGCTCGTGGTATTGGTCGATCGTTTTAGCGCTTCAGCATCGGAAATTTTTGCTGCGGCAATGCAGGATTATGGTCGGGCGCTGATAGTAGGTGAGCCTACCTTTGGTAAAGGTACGGTACAGCAATACCGTTCGTTAAATAGAATCTATGACCAGATGCTGCGTCCTGAATGGCCGGCGTTAGGTTCGGTGCAATACACCATACAGAAGTTCTATCGCATCAACGGTGGCAGTACGCAGCGTAAGGGCGTGACGCCTGATATCCTGATGCCGACAGGCAGCGAAGAAACGGAGACCGGTGAAAAATTCGAGGACAACGCGCTGCCCTGGGATAGCATTAAGCCGGCCAGTTGGGTGAAAGCAGGGGATCTGAATGCTTTTGAGCCTGATTTATTGCGTTTGCATCAGCAGCGTATTGCGAAAGATCCCGAATTTCAGTACATCATGAAAGACATTGCGCGCTATAACGCGATGAAGGCTAAGCGGGATATCGTTTCGCTCAATTATGCGCAGCGTGAAAAGGATAATGATGAAGAGGATGCGCTTCGATTGCAGCGTATTAATGAACGACTGAAGCGTGCCGGAAAACCCGCCCTGAAAAAACTGGATGATGTTCCCAAAAATTATCAGGAACCGGATCCGTATTTAGACGAAACGGTGCATATAGCAAGCGATTTGGCCCGTCTTGAAAAAAAACGGCCGGCTGAAAACCCTGCTCCGTTAAAGTAGGGTAATTCCGACAAAAAAGGCACAAGGAATTGTGCCTTTTTCTATTTAGCTTTGCCACTGAAGTCAGGATGTCAGTTATAGATTAAAAAATGTAAAGTTGTGTCTTTTTAGCGATTTAGTCGCGTCTGATAGTTGAAAATAAGGGCTTTCCTCCGCACGATATATTTCATCGCACACTGCGTTTGTTAAACAGAGGTAATAAGTACTATGATGCGAATTGCGCTTTTCCTGCTGACCAACCTTGCGGTTATGGTGGTTTTTGGGCTGGTGCTGAGCCTGACAGGGATCCGGTCGAGCAGCGTGCAGGGGCTAATGATTATGGCGCTGCTCTTTGGTTTCGGTGGCTCGTTTGTTTCACTTTTAATGTCCCGATGGATGGCTCTGCGCTCTGTCGGGGGCGAGGTTATCGAACAGCCGCGTAATGATACTGAACGCTGGCTGATGAATACGGTAAGCCTTCAGGCTCGACAGGCCGGGATTGCCATGCCGCAAGTAGCCATTTATCACGCGCCGGATATTAATGCGTTCGCGACCGGCGCCCGCCGGAATGCATCGCTGGTCGCCGTGAGTACTGGCCTGCTTCAGAATATGAGTCAGGATGAAGCTGAAGCCGTTATTGCGCACGAAATAAGTCATGTGGCAAACGGCGATATGGTGACCATGACGTTGATTCAGGGCGTGGTTAATACTTTTGTTATTTTTATTTCGCGAATACTCGCGCAAGTTGCTGCAGGTTTTCTGGGCGGAAATCGAGATGATGGCGAAGAGAGTAACGGCAACCCGATGATTTATTTTGCCGTCGCCACGGTACTGGAGCTGGTATTCGGTATTTTGGCAAGCATCATAACTATGTGGTTCTCGCGCCACCGTGAGTTTCATGCGGATGCTGGCTCAGCAAATCTTGTTGGCCGTGAAAAAATGATCGCAGCGCTGCAAAGACTAAAAACCAGCTACGAACCCCAGGAAACGGGGAGTTTGATGGCTTTTTGTATAAACGGTAAAGGAAAATCGCTTGGTGAGCTTTTTATGACGCACCCGCCGCTGGATAAGCGTATCGAGGCACTTCGCAGCGGGCAATATCTGAAATAGAATAAAATCAATGCATAATAAAAAAACGCGCTTCGGCGCGTTTTTTTACATTTATAAAATCGACGCTGCGCCGGGATTGTCGCTGGTAATCAGGATATTTATACTGCGGGGCACTTGGTTATTCTGGCATTATTGAAAGTGAGGTAAAAATGGCCGCGACTGAGTCACAGAAACAGCCCGATTCCGTGGCGTCCGTAGTGAAAGTATTCACGATACTTCAGATGTTAAGTGCGGAGAAATCCATTGGTATCACTGACCTTTCTCAGAGGATAGTGATGTCCAAAAGTACCGTCTATCGTTTTTTGCAAACGATGAAAACACTGGGGTATGTGGCTCAGGAAGAGGATACGGAAAAATATTCGCTGACGCTAAAGCTCTTTGAATTGGGCGCCAGCGCGTTACAGCATACGGATTTGATCTCTTTGGCGAATACTGAAATGTGTGAGCTAGCGAAATTAACCAAAGAGGCGATACATTTAGGCGCCCTGGATGGTGATAGCTTTATCTATATTCATAAAATTGATGCGCAGTACACGCTGAGGATGTATTCCCGCATCGGTCGCCGTAATCCACTATACAGTACAGCAATAGGAAAAGTATTGTTGGCCTGGCGTGAGTCGGAAGAGGTGCTGGCAATCATGGCCGCTGTTGATTATCAGGGAAGTACGCCGCGTACTGTAAGCAGTACACAGGCACTCTTGCCCATTCTGGCGCACGTCAGGCAGCAAGGGTTCGCAGAAGATAATGAAGAGCAGGAAGAAGGCATTCGTTGCCTTGCAGTACCCGTATTCGATAGATTTGGTGCCGTAGCGGCCGGGTTAAGTATTTCACTTCCAACCCTTCGTTTTTCAGAACAGAAAGCGGAGGAGTATGTCAGGTTATTACACGCTGGCGCGCGACGAGTATCGGCTGCAATGGGCTTTCATCACTATCCGTTTTAAATCAGAATCATGTTTATTGATTACCGTCCGTTATCAATTGTTGTTTCTATTTTGCGCAGAATAGGGCAGTTGGTTACCCCGATAATACCGCTTTCGGTATGCACGTATTCTGCTGCCATTACGCCCCGTGCCGCTAAATATTGGCATTTTAGCCCCAACCCTGCGGCATTTTCTTTGCTTCCAACCAGGAAGCCATAGCCACTGAATAACAGTGCTCCCCAAACTAATGCGAATGCGATCATTGTACGAATGATAATGCGCATAAATTCCTCTAAGGCCTCTCTTATGACTGCGCGCAATATCCCATATTGGATAGGCCATAACAATATGATGATTCCTAAAGGAAAAAGAGGTATGTGAAGATTGGTTTAAGTTTCAAGTGATAGTCTTTGCCGTGTTGGATGTAAATATGGGAGAGTGCAGTGAGAAGATATCGGTGGATTATCCTGATTGTGCTGGTTATCACCTGTTTGCTACTCTGGACGCAGGTGCTTAACGGGTTGTGCGATCAGGATATGCCATTCTTCAGTGGAATATGTGTAGTTAATAAGTTTATTCCGTGGTAACGGGAGCGTCCGGGCGTTTTGTGAGCCAGCCGATGACAAAGAGGGAAACCTCTAAGAGGATGTAATGGTTGATTTGGGGCTGTCATCTTTAAACTTAATATCGCTTGCGGCGTACACGGCTTTTTTTTGTCTGGGTTTATTTATCTGGTTTAGGGTGAATCGCGCCAGCGTTAGAGCAAATCGGCAAATTGCGTTGCTGGAGGCGATACTTGAACAGGAAAAACGGCAAACTGCGTTACTGAAACGCCTGTATGAAGCATCTGGCCATAAAAATGTTGAGCCCAAAGTTACGTTGGCTGCTGAGCAGGAGGACGAATTTATGCGCCTGGTTGCCGAGCGCTAAGTAACGTTTCCTTGAGTATGTTAACAATAAGGGCAGGGGTATGGTCTGGAAAAATCCTTGGTATAATTCTGCAATGCCCCATCATCGCCCAGATGGTTTTTGCAATCCGGCGCCCCAAACTCGGGAGGATGGCGACGTGCAGCGCTGGCGTAAAAATCGGCGTCAGCAGCGGCTTCCTTATCCTCCAAAGGAAGGGTATGCAGCATTTCAGGATAGCTGGTGGCAACCCGTTGATTTTAATGCTCAAGGCGACGGCGTATGGTGGTTGGGGCATGCCTCATTATTGCTGCGCCTGAGCGGGCAATATCTCTTAACCGATCCCGTATTTTCCCGCCGCGCTTCGCCTCTCACGTTTTATGGCCCCGAACGTAAAACGCCGTCGCCCATAACGCTGAGTGAGTTACCGCATCTGGATGCCGTGCTAATTTCTCATAATCATTACGATCACCTTGATAAACATACTATTATGGAAATCTCCCGCCGGTTTCCAGAGGCTTATTATTATGTTCCATTGGGGTTAAAGCCTTGGTTTTTGCGGCTAGGAATAAAGCAGGTCGTTGAGCTTGACTGGTGGGAATCAAAGTTGCACTCGTCTTTGTCCATTTGTGCGGTACCCGCCAGGCACTGGAGTATGCGCACATTGTGGGACCGTAATCGGACATTATGGTGTGGCTGGGTGATTGGACATGCTGGAAAACGGTTTTGGTTTAGCGGTGATACAGGCTATAGCAAGCAATTACTTGAGATTCCTGAGCGGCTCGGTGTAATTGATGCTGCGGCTATCCCCATTGGCGCTTATGCGCCGCGTTGGTTTATGGGCGATAATCATATGGCACCGGAACAGGCCGTGTTACTTTGGCAAAAAATAGGTAAACCGCTGGCTATTCCCATTCACTGGGGCGTATTCGAATTGGGTGACGAATCATTAGACGAACCTCCGCAAGTCTTACTCGATACGTTAATTGCTGCCGGAGAATCATTGACGCGCTTTGCTCCCGTGCGCATTGGCGCATTTATCTCTATGCCGTAAACTATGCTTATGAATAAATAATATGATTTTAAAATGAATTTTTTTCATAATAGTACCGATCTAACTTCATAAAATATCATTAAAACTCATTTCTATGTCTGGGGAAATCAATACCTCGTAACAAAAAAAAACATCTTAACTATTTGCATATTTAATGAATGCCTTTCAAATGAATTGAATTTTTTAATTTTATAAAAAAGAATGATGCTACTTTTTAGTCTTCATCACTGGACGAAATCTGGTTTTTCACCTATTTTACTACAGTCCACATTTGGAAATATCGCTGCCCGCAGTGTGACACAATACCTAGCATTGAGAATATGCTAATGTATGTAATGTGTGCAAACGCGTCAGCGCTTTCCGAAATTGTGCGGCAGATCGAGACGCGCCTAAAAATGGCTTGCCATTCCAGGCGTTGTGTGTGATAACCCTTGCGGGTTAAACGAGGTACCGTTCTGTTTATGTGTGGCGTTTTCAGTAAAGAAGTTTTGAGTAAACACGTTGTCGTTGAATACCGCTTCTCTGCCGAGCCTTATTTCAGTGCCTCATTATGTAACTCTTTTGTTTTATCAAAAATTATGCCTTTTATTGGCATAGAAACACGTTAAGGAATTTGTAAATGGCAAAGATCAAAGGTCAAGTTAAGTGGTTCAACGAATCTAAAGGCTTCGGTTTTATTACTCCCGCTGACGGCAGCAAAGATGTGTTTGTACACTTCTCTGCTATCCAGGGGAATGGTTTTAAAACGCTGGCTGAAGGTCAGAACGTAGAGTTTGAAATTCAAGATGGTCAGAAAGGTCCTGCAGCGGTTAACGTTGTAGCAATCTGATGCATTTAATCACTGACATTAGTCAGTGTGTAATAAGCCTCGTTAACATGCGGGGCTTTTTTTTGTTTTAGAAAAAAGAACGATTGCGTTCCTGAAACAAAATACGAGTTTGTTAAAAGTTGGAATATTTTTCTTTAAACCAGAAACTATGATTCTGTAACTCCTCTCGTTAATTTTAATTTCTGCTGCGTTCCCGTCATTTCTCTCCATACTGCTATCTCTGAAATGAAATTTGTATTTTCTTCTTATTTGGGCTGAAGCCTGAACTATATCTTCAAAACTTCTAGTGCGGAGACGATTTTTTCTTCAATCGACAAAATCTATACAGCAATGACTAGAATAAAGAATAATCCTGACGAACATACGGTATATCAGGATCGAAGTCGCTTTTGACGGCAGTGATTATTATAAATGAGGTAAAGCTAAGCATTTGAGCCGCATGGTAGAGCTTGCCCGCAGCGCCGCCATTTCGTTAACGGTTGATTAGCGGTAAACTTGCGGTCAATCGCCCACGCTCGGAGTTATTATGTCTTTTAGTTGTCCACTATGTCACGCTGCGCTAACTGAACGTTCAGGCGCGTTTTGCTGTCCGCAGGGGCATCAGTTTGACAGAGCGAAAGAGGGTTATGTAAATCTATTGCCCGTCCAGCATAAACGTTCACGAGAGCCGGGAGATAGCATTGAAATGATGCGTGCACGCCGGCATTTTCTTGAGGCGGGACATTATGCGCCACTGAGAGATGAGTTAGTTCAAGTTCTGACGCGTCTGTCCGTAATAAATGCTCCTCAGTACCTGGATATAGGCTGCGGCGAAGGTTATTACACCTCTGCCTTTGCAGCGCTTGCAAAACGGCAGGGGGGGCTTTGTTACGGGCTTGATGTATCAAAAGCGGCAATACGCTATGCGGCACGGCGTTATCCGGAAGCCATGTTTTGTGTGGCCTCCAGTTATCGTTTGCCATTCCACGCGCATACTTTTGATGGTGTTATCCGTATCTATGCCCCCTGTGAGGCTGCTGAATTGGCACGGGTTATTAAACCCAATGGTTTATTACTTACCGTGTCGCCCGGGCCACGCCATTTATACCAGCTTAAATCACTTATTTATCGTGAAGTGCAATTACATGCGGCGCGACAGGAAATGTTAGAGGGGTTTTCTTTAGAAGAAACCTACACTCCCGCATGGACAATGACACTGAGTGGCGATAGCGCTGCGGCATTGCTGCAAATGACACCCTTTGCCTGGCGTGCCCGTCCGGAGGTGCCTGGCAATCTATTACAGCGGGTAGATTTTTCCTGTGAAACTGATTTTCTTATCCACGTCTGGCGGCGCAATGCCTGATTATCCGTAAAAGTGGCTATACAGGATCTGAACCCCAATCCCGATTAACACTATGCCGCCAAGAATCTCGGCGCGTTTTCCCAGCAGCGGGCCGATGAAGCGCCCCAGCATGATACCCAGCGTTGACATCACGAGCGTCGAGCAGCCTATAGCAAATGCGGTAAAAATAATATTCACCTTGAGAAATGCCAGACCGACGCCGACGGCCATCGCATCCAGGCTGGTAGCAATTGCCGTTGTGACCAACAGCCAAAAGCCATGATGCTGCCGCGGCGCGGCGTTTTCATCGGTATTGCCGCGAATACCTTCAATAACCATGCGCAGGCCGAGAAATAAGAGCAGAGTAAAGGCTATCCAGTGATTCCATGCGAGCACAAACTGGCTGGCCAGAAGACCTAATCCCCAGCCGAGTAAGGGAGTTATAGCCTCGATTATGCCAAAAATCAGACCAGTGCGTAGCGCTTCGCGAAAGTGCGGACGTTGGAGCGTAGCGCCTTTACTGATGGATACGGCAAAAGCGTCCATCGACATACCAAGCGCAAGAAGAAGTGTAGAGGAGAGGTTCATATATAAAGCCTGACCGGGGCTATAACCATACGCATATCGCCGCCCCCGATATCGCGACAAATGCGTTATGGTCTCACCAGACTGAAACGTTGTTCAGCCCGTACGCACCACGCTGTAATAACAGCGAGTATGTTGATACGTACCTTTCCGCAAAATACTACGGAATTCGGCTACTCCCCAATAGACGGGCGCCACCTTATCATATTTTTTCAGGAAGTCTCAATTCATGAGAGCCTTATTTTTTCTTTTTGAGAATGCTTTTCATTAAAAAGTAAAAATAAGGTTAAAAGGAAAAAAATGCGTAATCATCATGTTAAATGTAGCAAAGGTTATATTTAAACTTGCCAATCTAATATATTTATTTTGAATTCACGTTATGCCTGCGGGAGGCTAACCAGAAATTGATATATTGATTCTAAATCGTCTATATTTCTGACGCGAATATAAAGTTGACGTTTTTCAAGTGTGATGAGTAAAACACCGTCTTCTGATAAATTCATTTTCCGTATTCGTGAATAATCAACCCATAACCCGGCATAGAAAAAACCGGTGGTTTTAAAACGCAGCATGGATTGGCGAAACCACCCAAGCCAAATTGCCAGCAGCGCTAGTCCGCCAAGTAACCATGCGGTGAGCTGAGGCCCGTGGCGCAAACTGTTCTGATACAGCAGAATCGCAGTGAGCAGTACAAATATAGCGCTATCTATGGGACTGCGGCGTAAAAGAGGGACCTTTAACTGGGTTTTACCTCGCAGTAAGTCGAGAATTATTACGTCATATACGGCCCAGCCGGTGGCGAGTAAAATAAATATAATGAGTAAAGAATGGGTCAGGGGAAGAGACACGGTGGTAAAATTTTCCTATATGGTGCGCATAATAAACCCAAGTTTACTCGTTGGGCTGTATGCGTTTTAAGCCATTATAAGCCAGGTATATGTGCAATATAATTACGTTACTTAATTGGCGATGTCAGTCTAAGCAGGTGGGTGTGTTAGTCAAAAAAACCGGGGCGAGCCCGGTTTTTTTGCGCCGATATTACACGCCGAGCAGGCCCACAGCGTAACCCGCAATCCCGATAACAAAGAAACCGCAGATTATCCACAGTGCGTTGACTTTCTTACGCAATAACCACATGCATGCAAAGGTCAACAGTAGAGGCACCAGACCGGGCATCAATTGATCGAGGATATTTTGTATCGTCGTCACTTTTTCTGCGCCAGTTTGATCGGTGACTTTAGACACTACCAGAGGAATATTTACATGCGTCCATTTATTCACCAGCGCGCCCATGACAAACAGACCGAGAATTGAAGCCCCTTCGGTCAACTTTTGTAAGAAGCCGCCGCCCATGTCTTTCACGATATCTACGCCTTTGCGATAGCCGTATGCTACGCCGTAATAGCGAGTCAGCAGCCGCACCAGATTAAATAACACGAAGAACAATATTGGGCCGAGCAGGCTGCCGCTCATGGCAATCCCTGCGCCAAGCGCGGCAAATACCGGGCGCACCGTTCCCCAAAAAATAGGATCTCCAACCCCTGCGAGCGGCCCCATTAAGCCGACCTTGATGCCGTTTATCGCGCCGTCATCGATTTCTGCACCGTTCGCGCGTTGCTCTTCCATCGCAAGCGTAACGCCAAGCACGGGGGCGGCAACATAAGGATGGGTATTAAAAAATTCGAGATGGCGTTTAATGGCCTGGCGCCGTTCCTCGTTATTTTCCGGATACAGGCGGCGAATTGCCGGAATCATTGAGAAACAGAAACCTAACGCCTGCATGCGTTCGAAGTTCCATGAGCCCTGAAAAATATTAGAGCGTAAAAATACGCTGCGAATATCGCCGGGAGTCAATTTTCTTTCCGTTGAGATTTTAGTCGTATCAACCATGTCGCTCACCTGTTAATCCAGTTCATTATCGAGGTCGTTATTAGCGTCGGCCTGCGCTGGCGCCGCGGCAGAACGGTTATATTTAGGGCTAAGCTGAATATACAGAATTGCCATCACGGCACCGATGACGCCGAGGGCGACCAGGTTAAAATCTGTAAATGCTGCGGTGACGAAACCCAGGTAGAAAAATGGCATCAAATAGCCTGCGCGCATCATATTAATGACCATCGCGTAGCCGACCACGACTATCATACCGCCGGCAATATTTAACCCGTTGGTGACCACTTCCGGAATCGCATTCAGCATATTCTGGACTTCACTGGTACCCACCGAAATAGTGACAATAACCGCGGGTATAGCGATACGCATAGCCTGTAAAAACAGGGAAGAGACGTGAATCCATGACAGCGCGGACAAATTGCCTTTCTCGGCCGCGCTATCCGCGGCGTGCTGAAAACCAACGGTAATGGTGCGGACAATAATAGTTAATACCTGGCCCGCAGCGGCAAGCGGTATTGCCAGCGCAATGCCTGCGCCGATACTTTGGCCATCGGCAATAACCAGAATGGTCGAAATAATAGAGGCGAGGGCGGCATCAGGCGCTACGGCCGCACCGATATTCATCCAGCCGAGTGCTATCATTTCCAGCGTCCCGCCGATGATTATCCCTTTTTGCATATCGCCCAGAACAATACCTACTAATGTACAGGCCACTAACGGGCGATGGAACTGAAACTCATCGAGTATCGACTCCATACCGGCGATACATGCGACAATAAATACCAGTACAATTTGAAGCGTGGTTATCTCCATTGCACTTCTCCTGTCAAATTCTATTGTGTGAAAGCTGAGTAATTAAAATAAAAAACGCACTGCGTTATTTCACCTTACTAATTAGGTCCAGCATTTTCAGTTTCTGATCGCTTGCGACTTTACGAACTTCCAGTTCGATTCCGCGTTTATTAAGCTCGTTAAAAGCCGCGATATCTTTATCATCAACAGAAACGGCGTTATTAACCTGCGTTTTTCCTTGTCGGAAGGCCATGCCACCGATATTTACGCTGGTGATGTTTACACCACCTTCAACCAGACGCAGCACATCGGTCGGATTTGTGAATAACAGCATGACGCGCTGACCCGCATATTTAGGGTTGTTGTATACACGGATCATCTTCGCGATATCAACAACATGTGCCGTAACGCCGGGAGGGGCAACCTGCGTTAGCAGCGTTTTACGCACGGTATCGGCCGCTACCTCATCGCTGACGACAATAATGCGCGTAACGTTGGTATCCTTCGTCCAGCGCGTTGCCACCTGCCCGTGAATAAGGCGATCGTCGATGCGGGCCAGGCCGATTACCATGTAGTCGTTTGGCCCCATCGGTTTCGCCGGGGCGACAGGTGCTGATGGCGTCTTAACTATCGGAGCCGCTGGCGCGGGTGCCGCCGTTTTTGCTTTCAGCGCTTTAACGCCTTCTCGCCCGGTTTCCAGCGCAAGGGCAATCAGCTCATCGAATGAAGGATCGTCGTCACGCGCCATAAAGGTTTCTACCAGCATCGGAATATTAACGCCGGCGATAACCTCATAATGTTCTTTGTCAACGACGATACGGCTAGCCGCATTAAATGGGCTACCTCCCCAAGTATCGACGAGAAATAAGACGCCTTTTGATGTATCAAGTTTTTCCAGTTGAGCGGTATATTTTTCGATAAGGGTTTCTGCGTTCTCCCCCGGCACGAAATCAATCCAGCCCACGTTTTCCTGCTCGCCAAGCAGCATTTCAGCCGTTTTGAGTAACTGCTCGGCTGCCCAACCGTGCGTGCCTATGACAATAGCAATAGTCACTTGCTACCTCCTGTTTTGTCTGTTGACTCCTCTGGCTGGACTGGCAGAGTGAATCGTTTCAGACAGGGTTTATTATAGGAATGCCTTAAGATCGGGATTTATTTTAGATAGTGAAAAAATAATTATTGTGATGGGCTTCCGTAATTTATCCACAAATAGCCAATAATATTTTTTACTGTAAAATATGTCCGCCGAGGTCACAAATATAGTGCAAAGTTTGGAAAAAATTTTTCCAAATGCGAAAACCCTTTGCTATGTTAACGGACTATTTATCAACTGAAGGAGCTTTGGGCAGCCGCCCGCCGTATGGACCGCCACCGACGTTTTTTCTCTTTGCGTCCTAAAGCCGGAAGTATTATTCGGCACATTACGTATCACATCGCTTTTTTCTGTCTCTTTTTTGCGCCTGAGTATCGCCAGGCGGCATTGAATCTTTCTTGTTTCAGGAGCCTGCAATGGAATTCTTAATAGACCCCTCTGTTTGGGCGGGCCTGTTTACGCTCATCGTTCTTGAGATAGTTCTGGGAATCGATAACCTGGTTTTCATTGCGATTCTGGCGGATAAACTGCCGCCGAAGCTGCGCGATAAGGCGCGTATACTTGGACTGTCGCTGGCGCTGATTATGCGGCTTGCTTTACTGTCGCTGATTTCCTGGCTGGTAACCTTAACGCAACCGCTGTTTAGCCTGTGGGCGTTTACCTTTTCCGGGCGCGATCTCATTATGCTGGTGGGGGGGCTATTTCTCTTATTTAAGGCGACAACAGAGCTGCATGAACGCCTGGAGAATCGTCAGCATGATGACGAACACGGTAAGGGATATGCCAGTTTCTGGGTTGTCGTGCTGCAAATTGTCGTGCTGGACGCCGTATTTTCACTGGACGCTGTGATTACAGCGGTCGGTATGGTTAATGATTTACCCATCATGATGGCGGCGGTAGTTATCGCCATGGCGGTGATGCTGCTGGCGTCTAAAGCACTCACGCGTTTTGTTAACGCACATCCTACCGTCGTGGTTTTATGCCTGAGCTTTTTGCTGATGATTGGCCTAAGCCTGGTCGCTGAAGGGTTTGGTTTCCATATACCTAAAGGCTATCTCTATGCGGCTATTGGTTTCTCAATTGTGATTGAATTTTTCAATCAGGTTGCCCGCCGTAATTTTATACGGCATCAGGCCCGGCGTCCGTTACGCACACGTACTGCGGAAGCTATCCTGAAATTAATGGGCAACCACCGCATGCCACGTTCGGAATCCAGTATCGATACGGATAACCCGGTAATGGTTCCCGCCCGCGCCGAAGCTTTTGCAGAAGAAGAGCGTTATATGATAAACGGCGTGCTGACTTTGGCATCTCGCTCCCTGCGCAGCATTATGACGCCGCGCGGGGAAATTAGTTGGGTGGACGCAACGCTGCCGTTAGACGCTATTCGGGAACAATTGCTCTCTTCGCCACACAGTTTATTCCCCGTTTGTCGTGGCGAACTTGATGAGCTGATAGGCATTGTGCGCGCGAAAGAATTATTGATGGGGCTATCTGAAGGCGTCAATGTGGAAGCAATCGCTGCGGCGTCACCGGCCATTGTGGTGCCAGAAACGCTGGACCCCATTAACCTGCTGGGCGTACTGCGCCGCGCGCGCGGCAGTTTTGTTATCGTCACCAATGAATTTGGCGTTGTGCAGGGGCTGGTAACGCCGCTGGACGTGCTGGAGGCGATAGCGGGTGAATTTCCGGATGCCGATGAGACGCCTGAAATCGTGCATGACGGAGATGGCTGGCTGGTTAAAGGTTCGACAGATCTGCATGCTCTACAGCAACAGCTTGGTCTTGAAGACTTGACGGATGAGCATGCCGATATTGCTACGGTCGCCGGGCTGGCGATTGCGCAACATGGGCAAATACCGAAGGTGGGTGATGAAATTGTGCTGCCGGAAATAACAATACGGATTCTGGAAGCGAACGATTATCGTATCGACTTGGTTCGTATCGAAAAGCAGCGCCGGAATCAGGATGAAGAAGAGTAATTAAATTTCTGTAATAAAAAACGGCGCCGGGTGCGCCGTTTTTTACATCCGCTCCGTGAGAAGAAAGAAGCGCCGTGCTCGGTTACAACAGCCGGGTTCCCTTCATGCAGGCGCAGATAATTATGATTAGGGCTTCGGGTCAATGAGAAATCGACTGCCCGGTTTTTAATCATGCCGTCCTGGATATCAGCGCTGCGGCTTAGCTTATACATCATCAAACGGTAAAATAGCCGCATCTGGCGCGAACGCGCCGGATGCATATATCATCTCCACCGCGTTAGCCTTGCATTAATCGCACTGAACTTTAATCGCCAGCCCGCCGCGTGAGGTTTCCCGGTATTTAGCATTCATATCCTTTCCTGTCTCATACATGGTTTCAATCACCTTATCGAGGGAAACACGCGGCTCACTGGTGCGCCGGAGCGCCATTCGGGCAGAGTTAATCGCTTTTACCGATGCGATAGCGTTACGTTCAATGCAGGGAACCTGCACCTGCCCTGCTACAGGATCGCAGGTCAGACCAAGATTATGTTCCATACCGATTTCCGCTGCGACGCATACCTGCTCGGGGCTTCCGCCCTGAAGCTCCGCGAGACCAGCGGCGGCCATAGAACAGGCGACGCCCACTTCCCCCTGACAGCCAACCTCTGCGCCGGAAATTGAAGCATTCATTTTATACAGGATGCCGATAGCGCCGCAGGCCAGGAAATAGCGTAGATAAATATCCGGAGTGACGGTTTCAATAAAGCGATCGTAATAGGCGAGCACCGCAGGAACAATGCCGCAGGCGCCGTTGGTTGGGGCCGTTACTACGCGGCCGCCGGCGGCATTTTCTTCATTGACGGCCAGGGCGAACATATTTACCCAGTCAACCACATTCATTGGATCGCTGGAAAGTTTACCACTGGAGATCAGCATTCGGCGCAGCGCCTGCGCGCGGCGCGGTACGCGCAGCGGGCCAGGCAATACGCCTTCAGTATTGAGCCCCCGATCAATACAGGCGCGCATTGTTGACCAAATATCGGCGAAGTAGGCATCAATTTCCGCTTTGCTATGCAGCGCCAGTTCATTTTGCAGGACGAGCCCGGAGAGCGATAAACCGCTTTCTTTGCAGTGCGCCAGCAATTCCTGGGCGGAATGATAAGGCCAGGGAACTGGAGAATCATCAGACGGAGCCTGACCAAAGTGCTCTTCATCAACGATAAAACCACCGCCTATTGAGTAATAGGTTTTACTGTATATCAGTTCGGGGCCGGCCCAGGCATGGATCTGCATGCCGTTTTCATGAAGCGGCAAATTTTCATTATGAAAACGCATTCCCTCATCATTCGGGAAATCCACTTCCTGCCTGCCGTTAGCCAGCATCAGCCGCTGGCGATGCTGTACATCACGGATAAACAGGGGGATATTATCAATGTCTACATTATCCGGGCGGTTGCCTGCCAGCCCCATAATAATAGCAATATCAGTGTGATGCCCTTTACCGGTCAGTGAAAGTGAGCCATAGACGTCTACTGCGATACGCGTGACGCACTCAAGTAGCCCGTTTTCGGCCAGGTCATCGACAAATTGCTTACCTGCTTTCATCGGGCCGACGGTATGAGAGCTTGAGGGTCCGATGCCTATCTTAAACATGTCGAAGATGCTAATCACAATGACTCCTGCCAAAGGCGTATGCCATAAAATCTTTGAATATTGCCTAGTTTACGGGGAAGGGGCGCGTTACTGGCAACTATTCACATGAATTAAACTAATCAGCAAAGTTAGTTTTTCTTGCCCACCATCGGCGTGAAATGCGGCGCAAACTTTCTATATGGGGGCGGGAGCGGAAGAAATATATGGGCAATCATCTTTTATTAAAAAGATCGTCCGGAACATCGCCGATTTGCAGCGCCAGCGCGCGAATAATGTCTGCCGTCATCCCCCAGATGAAATAATGTTGATACCAGGACAGCCACACGCGTCGCTCATTGCCGCGTCGATAGATGTTTAAGGGATGATAACGGCCAAGCCTGAGTGCCTCATCAAGGGGCATTTCAAAAACGGCGGCGACTTCATCAACGCTGAGGGACCAGGCGATATCGGCGGGGATCAGGCCGACAACCGGCGTAACCTGAAATCCACTTATGCTGTCAACCGGGGGCAGAATACCCATGACTTCCACCCGCTGGGGCAGAATGCCGATTTCTTCATACGTTTCACGCAGAGCGGCAGCAATGAGTGAATCATCGCTTTTATCAACGGCCCCGCCGGGAAACGCTACCTGCCCGGCATGTTTGCGTAAAGTAGAGGCTCGCAGAGTCAGCAATAAGCCGGGCTGAGGGCGCTTTACTATGGGGATAAGTACCGCCGCCTGACGTAAATTATGTGAAGCCTTACGATGAACCGGCTGTAATAATTGAAAACGAGATAAAAAAGTGTCGAGCGATAGCGATAAATGAGGCATTACAGTTTCTCGGTCAGGCGCAGAATGCGATTTACTTTGGCAAGCGTTTCCTGGTACTCAGCCTCTTCGCTACTGTCCGCAACGATGCCGCCTCCGGCGGAGCAATATAGCGAGCCGTCCTGTGCCGTAAGCGTGCGTATAGTGATACTGGTATCCATGCGCCCGCAGCTGCTGATATAACCAATGCTTCCGCACCAGGCGTTGCGACGCTGCGGCTCGAGTGTTTCAATAATTTCCATGGCGCGGATTTTCGGCGCGCCGGTAATAGATCCGCCAGGGAATGCGGCGCGCAATAGCTCAGTCGCGTGGCGATGAGGGGGCAGGCGTGCGGTCACCGTGCTGACCAGATGATGTACAGCAGGAAAAGGCTCCACCGCGAATAGCTCCGGTACGCGTACGCTGCCCGGTTCGGCAACGCGGCCAATATCGTTACGCAGAAGGTCGACAATCATTAAGTTTTCAGCTCGGTCTTTCGATGAGGCAGCCAGCCGACGCGCCTGCTCTGCGTCTTGTGCGGCATCTGCAAGGCGAGGCAGTGTGCCCTTAATCGGGCGAGTTTCTATCTGCGAGCCGCAAAGGTGAATAAAACGCTCCGGCGATACGCTGAGAATCGCACAGCCGTTCAGGCGCAAAAATGCGCTGAACGGCGCCCGGTTATCCGCATTAAGCGCGACGAAGGCCTGCCACTCATCGCCCTGATAAGACGCATTAAAGCGCTGAGCTAAATTTACCTGATAGCAGTCACCGCTGTGTAGCCAGGCCTGAATGCGGCGAAAACGTTCGCCATAGCCCGCTCGGCTCATGTTGGCGTGCCACGAAGTGGTTAACTGGAATCTGGAGCACTGTGCGCTCCGCTGAGTATTGAGCCAGTTAAGCCGTGCCTCCGGGCACCCATAACTGATAAGCGTAAGGCGCTGGAGATGATGATCGGCAATCAGCGCCCAGTCATAAAGCCCTATCGCCATATCCGGCGCATGGAGATCGGCCTCGGCGCGGGTGGGTATTTTCTCAATGCGACGGCCAAGATCATAGCCGAACAGCCCCAACGCGCCGCCCTGAAACGGAATATCAGAGGCTTGTCGGGGAAGCCATCCCATTTTATGCATCTCACGGGTAACCAGATGAAATGGGTCGTCGTTATGATATTCATGATGATCATCCGTATAGGTAATCTGTGTGGTGGCCCCGTGCGTTTGAAGACGCACCTTTGGGTCGGCGACCATGATATCAAAGCGGCTACTGGCATGCTGCGCGTAACCGGAGTGCAGCATCATCGCCCACGGCTGGTGCTGCACTCGGGAAAAATAGTATTCAATCGCATCGCTGCGCCAGGGCAACGTCAAACGGGCCGGACTGATTGAAGCAGTAGATATCATGGATTTAGGGCTTACCTGGGCTGCACGGATAAACGTTAGCATGCCATAATAGATTCTATCTGACATCTGCTATAAAAGACGGTCAGCGCAGCTATTTATCAGGAGTTATCATGTTTACAGGATTACCCGCGTTATCGCATGACCAGCAGCAGCAGGCGGTTGAACGTATCCAGGAGCTAATTTCACAGGGTATGAGTAGTGGAGAAGCGATTACCCGCGTAGCTGAGGAAATCCGCAATACGCATCGCGGGGAACGTATCGTTGCTCGCTTTGACGATGAAGAGGATGAGAGTGAGCGCTAAGCGCGTTGGCTAATTTTACGTGTGAGTTAGTGTAACTTTAGCCGCAATAACCGGACGTTGTTCTTCCGTTGAATTTGGCTCGCTCACCCGCTGTGGGTTTGATTGATAATATCCGCAGCCTATCAACATGCTTTAATAATGTCAGATGGCAGGTATAGTACTTGCCGCGGGCCGACTGTGAGGTGCGGTTCGCGGCATGTTTTACTTCGGCTCGAAGATAAAAGTCAGTCTACGGCGGCGATAATTTTAATTTCGACTTTGTACGTCGGTTTCATCAGCGTGGCCTGTATAGTGCAGCGCACAGGCGCATGGCCAGGCACTACCCAAGCATCCCACGCGCGGTTCATTTCGGCGAAATCATCGGCGTTTGCGAGGATAATAGTCGCGTCCAGAATTTTGCTCTTATCGCTTCCCTGTTCTTTCAGCATATCTTCAATTTGTTGTAGCGTGTTCTGCGTCTGTTCAAAAGCGCCAGCGGTCAGATTTTCTGGCACGCCGGTATAATATAGCGTGTGGTTATGGATTACGGCATCAGACCAGCGGGCTTCCGGTTTTACGCGCACAATAGACATTTTTATTTCCTTTTTAACGGTGGATCGTGGCGTAAGCCTGCCATAAGCGCGACCCGGCGTCACCTGTTCTGGCGTTCGGTAGATGTCCCTGACATAATCTTGCGTAATTCAAAGGGGGATGCGTGACGGACGATTTTGCAACAGACGGGCAGCTTGCTAAAGCAATCCCTGGATTTAAACCGCGCGAGCCACAGCGAGTTATGGCGCAGGCGGTAACTAAAGCTATCGCTCAGGGAACCCCGCTGGTGGTTGAAGCGGGAACCGGAACCGGAAAAACGTTCGCCTATCTGGCACCGGCGCTGCGTGCGGGGAAAAAAGTTATTGTATCCACCGGTTCGAAAGCGTTGCAGGATCAGCTCTTCAGCCGAGATTTGCCTACCGTGCGCCGGGCGCTGGAATATTCGGGGAAACTGGCGTTGCTGAAAGGGCGTTCCAACTATTTATGTCTGGAACGCCTGGAACAACAGGCGCTGGCGGGTGGGAATTTGCCGGTTCAGGTATTAAGCGACGTAATGCGTTTGCGCAGCTGGGCGGTGGAGACGGAGGAGGGGGATATCAGCCACTGCCCTGAAGTGGCGGAGGATGCGGAGGTATGGCCACTGGTCACCAGTACCAATGATAATTGTCTGGGCGCCGACTGCCCACTTTATAAAGAATGTTTTGTCGTTAAAGCGCGTAAAAAGGCGATGGATGCCGATATTGTGGTGGTGAATCATCATCTGTTTCTGGCGGATATGGTAGTGAAAGAGAGCGGCTTTGCTGAGCTTATCCCTGAGGCGGAAGTGACGATTTTTGATGAGGCGCATCAAATTCCTGATATTGCCAGCCAGTATTTCGGCGAATCGCTTTCCAGCCGTCAGTTGCTCGATTTAGCAAAAGATATCTCCATGGCCTATCGCACAGAGCTGAAGGATACCCAGCAGTTACAAAAATGTGCCGATCGTTTGGCACAGAGCGCGCAGGATTTTCGTTTGCAGCTTGGCGAACCCGGTTACCGGGGAAATTTACGCGAGCTCCTGTCCGATGCCAATATACAGCGCGCCTTACTGCTGCTCGATGACGCGCTGGAGCTCTGCTATGACGTGGCAAAACTCTCCCTGGGCCGCTCCGCGCTGTTAGATGTTGCATTTGAGCGCGCTACTCTCTATCGCGCCCGCTTAAAACGACTTAAAGAGATTAACCAGCCCGGCTACAGCTACTGGTATGAATGCACCTCCCGCCATTTTAAACTTGCGCTGACGCCGCTTTCTGTTGCTGACAAATTTCATGAAGCAATGGCGAAAAAGCCGGGTAGCTGGATTTTTACCTCAGCAACGCTCTCTGTTAATGAACAGCTTAGCCATTTTACCACCCGGCTTGGCATTGAGCAGGCCGAAACATTGCTTCTGGCAAGCCCTTTTGATTATTCCCGCCAGGCGCTGCTTTGCGTGCCCCGCGGGCTGCCTCAAACCAATCAGCCCGGCAGCGGCCGCCGGTTGGCGGCAATGCTGCGCCCGCTTATTGTCGCCAATAACGGACGCTGTTTTATGCTGTGCACTTCCCACGCCATGATGCGGGATTTAGCGGCGGAGTTTCGCGCTTCCTTAACGCTGCCGGTATTATTGCAGGGGGAAACCAGCAAAGGGCAGTTATTGCGCCAGTTTGTCGAGGCTGGCAATGCCTTATTAGTAGCCACCAGCAGTTTTTGGGAAGGCGTAGATGTGCGCGGTGACGCACTATCATTGGTGATTATCGATAAACTGCCGTTTACTGCGCCGGACGATCCGCTATTAAAAGCGCGCATGGAAGATTGCCGGTTGCGCGGCACCGATCCGTTCACAGAAGTGCAGTTACCGGAAGCGGTTATTGCATTGAAACAGGGCGTTGGGCGCTTAATCCGCGACGTAGACGATCGCGGTGTGTTAGTTATCTGCGATAATCGCCTGGTCATGCGCCCATATGGCGCCGTATTTTTGAATAGCCTGCCTTTAGCGCCGCGCACGCGTGACCTTGGGAAAGCGGCGGCTTTCCTGACCGCACCTACGCAGTCGTAATGTGTTATTATGCGCGCCGTTTTTTCACCGCACAGTTACCGGGAGCCACTGAGCCATGCAAATCCTCGCGATTGATACCGCTACCGAAGCCTGTTCTGCCGCGCTCTGGCAGAATGGTACGGTCCTGAGCCGTTTTGAGGTCTGCCCGCGCGAGCATACGCAGCGTATTTTGCCGATGGTTCGGGACATTTTGAACCAGGGAAGTATTGCCTTGTCAGAATTACAGGCACTGGCGTTTGGTCGCGGCCCCGGTAGTTTTACCGGTGTGCGCATTGGCATTGGAATGGCGCAGGGGCTTGCCCTGGGGGCGGATTTACCGATGGTCGGCGTTTCGACGCTGGCGACGCTTGCGCAGGGGGCCTGGCGTCAGACCGGCGCAACGCGGATATTAGCGGCAATAGACGCTCGCATGAATGAGGTGTATTGGGCAGAATATCAGCGTGATGCCCACGGTGTCTGGCACGGTGAGGCAACCGAGGCCGTGCTGTCACCACAGGCCGTTGCTCAGCGCCTACAGGCTCTGGATGGTGCATGGGCAACAGCAGGAACGGGCTGGCAGGCCTGGCCCGAACTCGGAAGCGGGAGCGGGTTAACGCTGCAGGACAGCGGCGTACTGTTGCCGGCGGCGGAAGATATGCTGCCGCTGGCGTTAATACAGGTAGCGCATGGCGAAACCGTGGCTGCTGAAGTGGCAGAGCCTGTCTATCTGCGTAATAACGTCGCCTGGAAGAAACTTCCGGGCCGGGAATAGCCTCGGCAGGGCGCGACGAGCGAAAACGCGGCGTAAGGAGAAAGCATGGCGATTCATTGGAAGAGGAATTGTTGGGGCATAGTGGTGCTACTTGCGACAATCGGGCTTAGCGGTTGTGTCACTATACCGGATGCGATTAAAGGCACCTCTGAGCACCCTCAGGATGATTTAGCCCGTGTAATGAATGCGCCTGCGTTATATACCGGCCAGGAGGCGCGCTTTGGTGGAAAAGTGGTTGGAATGCACAATTCGCAGGGTAAAACGCGGCTTGAAATTGCTACGGTGCCGCTGGATGCCGGCGCAGCGCCGGTATTAGGGGCGGCTTCACGCGGGCGAATTTACGCGGATGTGAACGGTTTTCTCGACCCGGTTGATGTTAAAGATCGGTTAATTACCGTAGTTGGCCCAATAACCGGTACTGAAAAAGGCGTTATTGGTAACGCTCCTTATACCTTCATGGTGATGCAGGTTAACGGATTTAAGCGCTGGCGTATCATGCAGCAGGTAGTTATGCCGCCTCAGCCTATAGATCCCTGGATGTGGGGGCCGCCTGGGCGGTGGCATAGGCATTACGGCGGCTGGGGCTGGTATAACCCAATGCCAGCGCAGGTACAGTCCGTTGTTACTGAATAATTCATTATTATACTGGTGATATGGCGGGCGCTGCGAATAACAGCAGCGTCCGTGCAAGCCTCGCAGTTCAATACTGTTTGAGCGAGTACGTATTTACCGGCCATGTCATCCGAATGGCCATTTTGGGATATAAAAATTTAGTGACGCACTTCTCAACCCTATCTCAGCTGAAGCAAGAAACTGGTACGCTGAGTTAATATTATGTTAATTAAAGCGGTGGGTGGGGTTGCGATGACAATAAATAATAATTATAGAGGTGATTCTTTGAATAAGATCTGGCTTAACCGCTACCCAGCCGATGTGCCCGCGGATATTAACCCCGATCGTTATTTGTCTCTGGTTGAGATGTTTGAACACGCAGCGAATCGCTATGCCAACCGGCCCGCGTTTGTCAATATGGGCGAGGTCATGACGTTTCGGCAGCTCGAAGAGCGCAGCCGCGCTTTCGCTGCCTGGTTACAGCATGGATTAGGCTTGCAAAAAGGGGATCGCGTCGCGCTGATGATGCCGAATCTGCTGCAATACCCCGTGGCGCTATTTGGTATTTTACGCGCAGGGTTGGTCGTGGTGAACGTTAACCCACTTTATACGCCGCGTGAACTTGAGCATCAGCTTAATGACAGCGGTGCCAGCGCAATTGTGATTGTGTCGAATTTTGCCCATACGCTGGAAAAGGTCGTTGAGAAAACGGGCGTTCGCCACGTCATTTTGACTCGAATGGGCGATCAGCTTTCGACTGCGAAGGCAACGCTTGTTAACTTCGTCGTAAAATATGTGAAAAGGCTGGTGCCTAAGTATCATCTTCCTGACGCTATTTCGTTTCGCCGCGCGCTGCAAGCCGGCAGCCACATGCAGTATGACAAACCTGCGTTGAACGGCGATGATATCGCATTTTTACAATACACTGGCGGTACGACAGGCGTTGCAAAAGGCGCGATGCTAACGCACAGAAACATGCTGGCCAACCTCGAACAGGTAAAAGCGGCTTATGGGCCGCTATTGAACGCGCGCCGCCAGTTAGTCGTCACCGCATTACCGCTTTACCATATTTTCGCGCTCACCATGAATTGTCTGCTGTTTATCGACCTGGGGGCGCAGAATTTGCTGATAACCAACCCGCGGGATATCCCCGGTATGGTAAAAGAGCTGGCGAAATATCCATTTACGGCCATTACCGGTGTAAACACGCTATTTAATGCTTTACTCAACAACGCTGACTTCAAACGACTGGATTTTTCAACCCTGAGCCTTGCCGCTGGTGGTGGAATGCCGATACATCACGCGGTAGCTGAGCGCTGGGAAAAATTAACCGGCCGCTATTTGCTTGAGGGATATGGCCTGACGGAATGTTCGCCGCTGGTCAGCGTAAATCCTTATGATATTGAATATCATAGCGGAAGCATTGGCCTGCCCATCCCTTCAACTGAAGTGAAGCTGGTCGATGATGAAGGACAAACGGTAGCCGCCGGGAATCCGGGCGAGCTTTGCGTGCGTGGCCCGCAGGTGATGCCGGGATACTGGCAGCGCCCTGAAGAAACCGGTGATGTCCTGAGAGATGGCTGGCTTTACACCGGTGATATTGCCGTGATGGACGAAGAGGGCTTTATGCGCATTGTCGATCGTAAAAAAGATATGATCCTGGTATCCGGCTTCAATGTATATCCGAATGAAATTGAAGATGTAGTAATGCAGCATGAGGATGTGCTGGAGGTGGCGGCCGTGGGCGTTGCTGCGGAAAATAGCGGGGAGAGCGTAAAAATTTTCGTCGTGAAAAAAGAGGCGCGCCTAACGGAGGAAGAGCTTATTGCGTTTTGTCGACGCCATTTAACGGCCTATAAAGTTCCCCGTCAGGTAGAATTCCGTAATGAATTGCCAAAATCGAACGTCGGTAAAATATTGCGGCGAGAACTGCGTGACGAAGCGCGCAATAAAGGCAACAATACGGCCTGAAACCGATGCAGTCCTCCCAACGCCGGCGCTGCCGGCGTTTTTTATGGGCGAGAAGCAAAGAGAGAGTACATTGAATTACCAGATAATTACGACAACCGCACAGTTACAGCAGGTTTGTGAGCAGGCGCGCAGCGCGTCAACCGTTGCGTTGGATACCGAGTTTGTCCGTACGCGCACCTATTACGCTCAGCTAGGGCTTATTCAGCTCTTTGACGGCACTCAGGTATCGCTTATCGATCCGCTGGCCATTGAGGATATGTCAGCGCTGAAAGCGCTATTACAGGATGAGCAGGTATTAAAGTTTCTCCATGCTGGCAGTGAGGATCTGGATGTTTTTCAGCACGCGTTTGGCGTCATGCCGACGCCGTTTATTGATACGCAAATCGTTGCGGCGTTTTTAGGGCATCCATTGTCCTGTGGGTTCGCAAATATGGTTGAAACGTACAGCGGCATAGCGCTTGATAAAAGCGAATCGCGTACCGACTGGCTGGCGCGCCCGCTTTCCGAGAAACAATTAGCCTACGCGGCCGCGGATGTTTGGTACTTACTGCCACTGGCGCGTCGGCTGATGGATGATATCTCCAGCAGCGGCTGGCTGGCGGCTGCGCAGGATGAGTGTGCGCTGATGGCGCGCCGCCGGGCGGAAGTGGTTTCTCCACGGGAAGCCTGGCGCGATATTGGCAATGCCTGGCAGTTACGCACCCGCCAGCTAGGTTGTTTACGGCTGCTGGCAGCGTGGCGTCTTGAGGAAGCGCGCCGTCGCGATTTAGCCGTTAATTTTGTCGTACGAGAAGAGCATCTTTGGCAGGTTGCGCGTTACATGCCGGGATCGCTGGGAGAGCTGGATAGCCTGGGGCTTTCCGGTAGCGAAATCCGCTTTCACGGTAAAATGTTGATAACACTGGTTGAACAGGCGCAGGAACTCCCGGAGTCTGCTTTGCCTGAACCACTTATCAATCTGATTGATATACCAGGCTATCGCAGTATTTTTAAATCGATTAAGCAGGTCGTTCAGGAAACGGCGGCGGAAAATAAACTGGGGCCAGAACTAATTGCCTCGCGCCGGCAAATAAATCAACTGCTTAACTGGCACTGGGGATTAAAAGCTGCGTATCCAGAGCTGCTTAGCGGCTGGCGGGGAGAGCTGCTGGGAGAAAAACTACGCGCCGTGCTATCCGCGCTCCAGTAAGGGAAATGGGTGTACATCCGCGCCTGTAGCGGCTGTGCGCCTGCGCTCCAGTCATTATCCATGGAGCAAACCTTTACAGGCTTTTGGGTAAATAGAGATAGTCGCTCTCGCGGTGCCTGTAGGTAATTCGCATTCTCAGTTGATGAATATCCGTGGGACAGAGCGCAACCGCGCGCTGCGTTTTTACTGCTACCAATGAGAGACGGTTGCGCGTGATCAAAACAGAAATAAGCGCTGAGTCCGCATGCTGAAGAAAAGGCGTGTCGCTGCGGCCCCTGGACAAACGCCCAGGGGAGATGAGATTACTTCGTCTCTTCAGTTTCCGGCAGGGTAACGTTAAGTTCGAGAACAGAGATATCGTCACCTTTTTGATCAAGCTGTACGGTGACCATCTCAGGATCGATTTGCACGTATTTGCAAATAACGTCCAGGATATCACGCTTCAACTGAGGTAAATAATGCGGCTCGGAATCACCTCGACGGCGTTCCGCCACAATAATTTGTAAACGCTCTTTGGCGATATTGGCGGTGTTCTTTTTCCGTGAAAGAAAAAAGTCGAGTAATGCCATAATTTATCCTCCGAACAGGCGTTTGAGAAAACCTTTCTTCTCTTCTTCTATGAAGCGGAAAGGGCGTTCTTCACCAAGCAGGCGATCTACCGCATCTGAATAGGCTTTGCCGGCGTCGGACGTATCGTCGAGAATAACGGGTTCTCCCTGGTTAGAGGAGCGTAGCACCGATTGATCTTCAGGAATTACGCCAATCAGAGGAATACGCAGAATTTCCAGTACATCTTCCATACTTAACATATCGCCTCTGCTTACCCGGCCCGGATTATAGCGGGTCAGCAGCAGATGCTCTTTAATGGGCTCTTCACCTTTTTCAGCGCGGCGCGATTTGGACGAAAGAATGCCGAGAATCCGATCGGAGTCGCGTACTGAAGAGACCTCAGGGTTAGTCGTAATGATGGCTTCGTCAGCGAAGTAGAGCGCCATTAGCGCGCCTGTTTCAATTCCCGCGGGAGAGTCGCAGACGACAAAATCAAACTCCATCTTCGATAAATCGTCGAGCACTTTCTCGACGCCGTCACGCGTAAGCGCATCTTTATCGCGCGTTTGTGAGGCGGGCAGAATATAGAGATTCTCGGTGCGTTTATCTTTAATCAGAGCCTGATTCAACGTGGCATCGCCCTGAATAACATTAACGAAGTCATACACGACGCGTCGCTCACATCCCATAATCAGGTCGAGATTACGCAGGCCAATATCGAAATCGATAACGACGGTTTTCTTGCCCTTTAGGGCCAGACCCGTAGCGATGGCCGCGCTGGAGGTCGTTTTGCCAACGCCTCCTTTACCTGATGTAACTACAATAATGCGTGCCATAAGGAATTCCTTGTTAAAAGGGCTTATTAATTTAAAGGTTCAACGGTCAGAGCACCGCCCGCGAGACGCAGACGCGCCGCCTTGCCGTAAAAATCGGCCGGGAGTCTATCGCTAAGCCAGTAGACGCCGGCAATGGAAACCAGTTCGGCGGTTAAAGCAGTACAAAATATTTGCGCATCGCGATCGCCGCTGGCACCTGCCAGCGCTCGTCCGCGCATTCCGCCGTAAATATGTATATTGCCATCAGCGATGAGTTCTGCTCCGGCGCTGACGTGGCTGGTTACCACTAAATCGCTGTTTGGCGCATACACGCGCTGGCCGGACCGCACCGGCGTATCGATAATGCGCGTTTTTGTAGCGACGCTTGCCACCGGCTCTGCCGGTGCCTGAGGCACCATAGGCCGCACCTTATCTTTGCCTTCGGTAAGCAGCGGTAGCCCCGCGCGTTCAATCTCGGCGCGTAGAATGCTGTCTTTACAGCCGCTTACGCCAACGACGTGCAGACCAGCGTCAGTGATGATTTGTAAAATCTGCCCCCAATCACCAGCCTTATCATTTAGACTTGCGACATTGAGTACGACAGGCGCATGTTTCAAAAACGCGGGTGCCTGCGCAATTTTATCCTGAAGCGCTTCGCGGATAACGGCGGGCTGCGTCTCATGTAAATGAACTACAGAGAGTGTGAAACTGCTACCTTTCAGCTCGATGGGCGTATTTGACATCCTGGCCTTACTCAATTCAGTTTTTAATACCCACGGCGTGGATACAATATTCCGATGTACAACAAGCATGTTATAGTCAGTGCTATATTCAGGCAAGTAACCACTAATGAAATTAGAGCAAAAGTATGCATTGTGTGATCTATCGGAGTATGAAACGCGATCAGACATATCTCTATGTCGAAAAAAAAGGCGATTTTTCCCGAGTGCCGGAAGAATTGATGTTGAGTTTTGGTCAACCGAAACTGGCAATGATGATACCTTTGGACGGCAGCAAACGCCTGGCGAATGCAAGTTTAGATAATGTAAAACAGGCATTGAAAGATCAAGGGTATTATTTACAATTGCCGCCGCCTCCGGAAAGCTTGTTAAAAACACATCTTTGTGAGCAGACAAAAAAATAAGCGCTTTGAACCCTGTAATAAACAATAATTGCTATTTACTACCGCTGAGATCTATCAGCGGTAGAATAAATCTTCATCGCCTGATATTGCGTTGATTCATAATTACCGTTTTTTCCGAATATGTTGTTTGCGGATAATCGGTATCTCTTTTGCTAACGCATAAATAAGCCATAGGTCATAAGTTATTATCGTGAGTAACTGCGCGCAGCCAGATTGACAATCCCCCCGGCGCACGGGGATAGTGAGAGCTTATTGTACATAACAATAGGGCAGGGATTATGTATCAACATCGTCACTGGCAGGGCGCGCTGCTGGATTATCCGGTTAGTAAAGTCGTTTGCGTAGGCAGTAACTATGCGCGTCATATCAAAGAAATGGGTAGCCGAACCCCGGAAGAGCCCGTCTTATTCATGAAGCCCGAAACGGCACTTTGCGATTTGCATCAACCGCTAAAACTCCCCGAAGGTTTTGGTGCCGTTCATCATGAAGTTGAGCTGGCGGTTCTGATTGGCGCCACTTTACGACAGGCAAAGGAAGAACATGTGCAGCAGGCGATCGTCGGCTATGGCGTAGCGCTTGATTTAACGTTACGCGATCTCCAGAGCGAATTAAAGGCAGCAGGGCGTCCGTGGGAAAAAGCGAAGGGATTTGATAACGCATGCCCCGTTTCCGGTTTTATACCGGTTTCAGAGTTTGGCCACGATCCTCAAAACCTGTCATTGTCATTAGAGATAAACGGCGAGCAGCGCCAGCGGGGTAATACCGCTGACATGCTACATCCTATTTTGCCGCTTATCGCCTATATGAGCCGGTTTTTCACTCTGCGTGAAGGGGATATTATTTTAACCGGCACACCGGAAGGCGTGGGGCCGCTTCACGGTGGCGATGCGTTAAAAATCGGTTTGGGCGACCGCTTTCTCACCGCGCGGGTTCTGTAAATCCCGGTTAGTTCTCGGCGCCTGGGCTTGCATCTGTGGGCTATTCTCTTTATAACGGCGCCAGATAATCTATCTTTGGAATTTCCGCGAATGAATGACACCCCCTTTTGGCAAACTAAAACGTTGGATGAAATGAGCGATCGGGAGTGGGAGTCGCTCTGCGACGGCTGCGGGCAATGCTGCCTGCATAAACTCATGGACGAAGATACAGACGAAATTTATTTTACCAATGTGGCCTGCGCTCAGTTGAATATCAAAACCTGCCAGTGTCGCCACTACGCCCGCCGTTTCGAATATGAGGCCGATTGCATCAAGCTAACGCGCGCAAACCTTCCTGAATTTGAATGGCTGCCGCTGACCTGTGCCTATCGGCTCCTTGCTGAAGGAAAGTCGTTACCCGCCTGGCACCCGCTGCGCGCTGGCTCCAAAGAAGTGATGCATGCTCAGCGTATCTCGGTGCGCCATATTGCAGTGAAAGAGAGCGAAGTGCGCGACTGGCAGGATCATATCCTTAATAAACCAGACTGGGCGGAGTAAAGACCGGGCGAAGTCAACGTGTGCATTAAATGGCGAACCCGGCCCGCATTCGGGCCGACGGCGCAGTAATAGCTGGCTATTTTGTCGGCGGTGCTTTTAGGGTTTTCCATTATCTTATCGTTAATTTAATGGGCGCAGGCATATACCTGGCTGATGGGTTAATAACATGGTGCATTTGGTTCATTAATTTCAGGATCTATAACTTTACTTAAAAGAAGTAATTCATGGGGGGGAATCCAATATTCCTTTTACAGGTAGAATTGATTGAGGCATTAATTCATTGGCCTGTAAGAGACTAATCGTTCCACTCTCCATGTAATGTGACTTTTTTTACCTGAAAATGCGTCAATATTCATTATATGGTTAAAAAGAGGATGCTCCCAGTTCAGAGATGAATAATATGAGAAAAGTTCGAAAGGTAATGAAATATATCGAGTAACCTTTACCTGATAGATATATGCTTATCTTTATATTGCTGAGATTATATGAACACGCTAATAGAGGTGAGCAATGATCGTTTATTGGCTTTACATCAATGCTATTGGTGTAAATATTACTTTCATCAGGTGGAATGAGCGTTCATTTTTGGTAACGCGATTGTATAGTTGTCCTAATCGCATTGATTTATCTGCCAGAAATGGCCCTATGCGCATAGCCATTTTGTGAGAGTAATAAGTTAAGCATAAAGATATTTTTTATGGTTGAATGAAAATGAGAGTGCGCTGTATTTAGTAATAAATACAGCGTTGGTTTGAAAGCAGATATGCCGATATTCTAATAAATCAGAGGTTTTGTCGGTGGCCGCTATACCGCGAGCGGTTATGGGGAAAGATAATGATACCTTGAGGCGTGCAGGCTGCGCTGTGGGGCTTTAACAATAATTTGCGATGCTACGTTAACTTAGCGCTTAACCTTAATTACGTCTTGCGGGCTGCTGTTCGGATAATAACCATTTTACTTCGCTAAGAAATATTAAGATTTGCCTCGGTATACTTAATGTATATTAGTGAAATCACTAATCGTCTGATTATTAATCCCGGGCCAGGAATGACGCTTTACTTTTTTGATTTTTTTGCCAGACTTAAGACTGGAGTAAGGGCATGGGCCCAATAACCATTCAGGAGACGATATGGGACTGTTTAATTTTGTAAAAGAAGCGGGTGAGAAACTGTGGGATTCCGTAACAGGAAACAGTGATGATGCGCGTAAAAGTAAAATTGAAGAGCATTTGAAAAAAGCAGGCGTACCGGATGCTGATAAAGTTCAGGTAAGCGTTCAGGGCGATAAGGTCGTTGTTAGCGGTGATGGCCTGAGCCAGGAAGCGAAAGAAAAAATCCTGGTTGCTGCGGGCAATGTGGAAGGCATCAACAGCGTAGAAGATAAAGTCGCTGTTGCAGCCGGCGCTACTGAAAGCAAGTTCTACACCGTCGAGAAAGGTGATACGCTAAGTGCGATTGCGAAAAAAGTGTATGGCAACGCCAATGATTACAATAAAATCTTTGAAGCAAATAAGCCCATGCTGAGCCATCCGGATAAAATCTATCCGGGGCAGGTACTGCGTATTCCGCAGTAATAACCTTATAGGTTCGACTGCTGTAGTAAGGGCCTCATTAGAATGAGGCCTTTTTACTGCCGCGCTGTAAAATCGTAGTGCAAAAATGTTGAGTAAAATACTACGCTGATATTCACCGGCAGCGCTCCGTTCGCTGGCGGATCATCCATCTACTCTTTTCGCTAATATGTGCGTCAGCTACCAGCCAGTCAGCAGAATATTACACTAAGAGATAATCAAACATTGGCAGCCAGAACGGGCTGGCGGGGCGAACAGACTCAGGCTAAGAGACCTTTTATTCAACTCCTGGCGTCTTTGCGACGCTGCGCCAGTTTTAAGCGTAATAATCGCTTTGTAAGCAATGCCGATCCCTATTTACGATATAAGCGCTGACGCGGCGTCTATATAAAATGAAGGCGAATTTTTTGCGCACAGCGTCAGCGCTGCGCGCAAAAGGATACTAGCGTGCCCGACGGCAAAACTGAGCTAAGACTATCAGGACGGCAATGGCGAAATAGGCAATGAAAATGCCCAGCAGCCACTGAGGCATTTCAAGATCCAAAAAAGACCACTGACGCACGGAGCAGTCGCCGGTGGCGACAAAAACCTGCGGCAGCCATTTATCCAGCGGCAGCCCTGCGGGGAAGCGCGCCATAAAATCGCAGGTTTGAAACGGCGAAGGGTGAAGCTGCATCATAGTATGCTGCCACGCCAGCGCGATACCTTTTCCCGCGCTCCAAAGCCACACCGCTAACGCAATAAATCGTATCGGTGAGCGAGGAGCGATAGCCCCGAGAAGCCCGGCGCCCATAATGCCAAATAGCGCGCAGCGTTCGTAAATGCAGAGCACACACGGTTGAAGCTTCATCACATGCTGGAACCACAGCGCTACCAGCTCCAGGGCGAAAGCGGTAAACGCCATAAGTAGCCAGGCTCCGCGTCCTCGCGATTGCTGATTAAGATATCGCAACATAATCTCATTCCCTGTAAAAATAGATGTGGCGCAGTGTAAACCAATTTACCTTACGCGCCACTATGGACATCGCAATAATAAGGATATTGTCGCCACCTGGCGATGGAAATGTAGCCATTCCCGACCTTAGTGATTACAGCAGCGGCGTCGCTATCCAGCCGTGAGACAGCATCCAGTCGGTTGCCGGTGCCAGCGTATAAATCACGCATAACAGGCCCACCAGTGTTAAAACCAGCGTATAAGGTAGCGCCATCAGAACCATACGTCCGTATGATAAACGGATCAGCGGTGCCAGTGCCGAAGTCAGTAAAAATAGGAATGCGGCCTGGCCGTTCGGCGTCGCGACGGAGGGTAGATTTGTGCCGGTATTAATGGCGACGGCCAGCTCTTCGAACTGGCGAATATCTATTAGCCCGTGCTCCAGCGCGGTTTTCACTTCATTTATATATACAGAGCCAACGAAAACGTTATCTGAGATAGAAGAAAGCAGGCCGTTAAAAATATAAAATAGCGGCAATTGCGCCTGCGGCGGAGACTTTAGTACATAGTGAATAAGCGGCGCAAAAAGCTGGCCGTCGACAATTACTGCGACGATAGTAAAAAAGACTGTTAGCAGAGCGGTAAACGGCAGAGCCTCAGTAAAGGCGCGGCCTATCGTATGTTCATCGGTAATGCCGCACAGGGCAGTGGCGAAAATAATGACGGATAAACCAATAAGCCCAACTTCCGCCAAATGAAACGCCAGCGCAATAATTAGCCACAGACCGATAACCGCTTGTACTACCAGGCGTGCATTATCCAGCCGCGTTCGTTGGCGGCTATTCTGTCTATCCCAGGTCTGCAGTACTTCTCGTACTGGCTCAGGAAGCGGTGCGCCATAGCCGAGGATTTTGCTGTATTCCAGTATGCAGCAGGTGAGTAGGCCGCATACCAGCACCGGCAGTGTTACCGGTGCCATGCGCAGGAAAAAATCGCTAAAGTGCCAGCCTGCTGCACGGGCGATAATCAGGTTCTGCGGTTCGCCGACCATGGTCATTACTCCGCCCAAAGCGGTGCCGACCGCGGCATGCATCATTAGGCTGCGTAAAAAAGCGCGAAACTGCGCCAGCGTTTCTCTATGCTCGTGCGTCAGTGCGTCATCGCTATGAAGTTCACCGTGATTATCGCCTGATGCGAATCGATGATAAATTTCATAAAATCCCAACGCGACGCTGATAACTACGGCTACAACGGTTAAGGCGTCTAAAAAGGCGGAAAGGAATGCGGCAGCCACGCAAAAAGCGAGTGATAGCACTAGCTTAGAGCGCACGCTTAGCAGCAGTCGGGTAAAAATAAGCAGCAGAAGCTGCTTCATAAACCAGATCCCAGCCACCATAAAAATCAATAGCAGCAGGACTTCTATATTAGCAACCACTTCATGACGCACCCGGTCGGCGCTGGTCATGCCAATAAACACGGCCTCGATAGCCAGAAGCCCACCGGGCAGTAGAGGGTAGCATTTGAGCGCCATCGCCAGTGTAAAAATAAATTCGCCGACCAATAACCAACCGGCGGCAAAAGGACTGATGCAAAAAAACACTAGCGGATTAAGTATTAAAAAAAACAGAATAGTGAGTTTATAACTATTCGGTGAGGCACCTAAAAAATTGCGGTAAAACGCGCGCGCAAGTGAGATATTCATCGTCGACTCTTTTTATGTTTTGCGTGATTATTCAGAAACAGAGAATTAGCCTACCTTGCGTAATATTAGCTGGCAAGGTGATTAGCGCAGGGCTACGGGGAAGCCCTAAAAAATAAAATCTGGCTCCAATTTTGGATAATCTCTTAACTATCTGCCCGAATGCGCATCTGGTATGATGAGTAAATATTGTAAAATTCGGAAACATGGACAATTGCTATGGTCATAAAGGCGCAAAGCCCGGCGGGTTTCGCGGAAGAGTATATCATTGAAAGCATATGGAATAATCGCTTTCCACCGGGTTCAATATTGCCAGCAGAGCGTGAACTTTCGGAACTTATTGGCGTAACGCGCACGACTTTGCGCGAAGTATTACAGCGCCTTGCGCGTGACGGCTGGTTGACCATCCAGCACGGTAAACCGACGAAGGTGAATAATTTCTGGGAGACGTCGGGTTTAAATATTCTGGAAACACTGGCGCGTCTCGATCATGACCGAGTACCGCAACTTATCGATAATTTACTTTCTGTGCGTACCAACATTGCCACTATCTTTATCCGCAATGCGCTTCGCCTGCATCCAGAAGATTCGCAGAAAGTTCTGGATAGCGCGGAAGAGGTGCAGGATCACGCGGATGCCTTTGCCGAACTTGATTACGGTATCTTTCGCGGCCTGGCGTTTGCCTCCGGCAATCCGGTATACGGATTGATATTAAACGGTATGAAAGGGCTATATACCCGCATCGGCAGACACTATTTTTCCAGCCCGGATGCCCGCAGCCTGGCGCTGGGCTTTTACCATAAGCTTGGGCAGCTCTGTCGCGAAGGCCTGCACGCGCAGGTGTATGAAGTCGTGCGTAATTATGGGCGTGAAAGCGGGGAAATTTGGCACCGTATGCAAAAAAATATGCCCGGTGATTTAGCCCTGCATAGCCGTTAATTAGCGTAGCCTTCTGCCGCCGTTGTGATAATAGGGCGAAATAGCATATCGGCGTGGTTTAACTCTAAGGCAGGGGTAATGGTTTATCTCATTCTGAGAGCATTTTGTATCAGCCATAAAAAAGCCGCTTTCGCGGCTTTTTTCGCTACAGCGCGGCGTTTCGCGGGGGGCAGCGTTCCAGTAATTCAATGCTGCCATCTTCATTTTGCTGCTCCAGCAGCACGTCGAATCCCCATAGTCGATGTACGTGCTTTAGCACTTCCCGCCTTCCTTTATCCAGCGGTGCCCGGTTGTGAGGGACGTAGCGCAGCGTAAGCGAACGATCGCCTCTCAGGTTGACATTCCACACCTGAATATTCGGCTCCAGATTACTCAGATTATATTGTGCAGAAAGCTGATTGCGGATTTCACGATAGCCTTCTTCATTATGAATGGCGGAGATTTCCAGATAATTATGGCGGTCGTCATCCAGCACGGTGAATAGGCGGAAATCGCGCATCAGCTTAGGTGAGAGAAATTGGCTGATAAAGCTTTCGTCTTTAAAATCACGCATCGCGAAGTGCAGCGTCTCCAGCCAGTCTTTACCCGCGATATCAGGGAACCAGTGGCGGTCTTCCTCGTTGGGCGTCTGGCAAATGCGCTTAATATCCTGATACATCGTAAAGCCCAGCGCATAAGGGTTAATCCCGCTATACCAAGGGCTATTGTAAGGTGGTTGAAATACCACATTCGTATGGCTGTGCAGGAATTCCAACATGAACCGGTCGGTAACTTTTCCTTCGTCATATAAGTGGTTAAGAATGGTGTAATGCCAGAAACTGGCCCATCCTTCATTCATGACCTGCGTCTGTTTCTGGGGATAAAAATACTGGCTGACCTTACGCACAATACGCAAAATCTCGCGCTGCCACGGCTCCAGTAAAGGTGCATTCTTCTCCATGAAATACAATAAATTTTCCTGCGGTTCTTCAGGAAAACGGCCGCTTGACTGGGCCAGCCGCTCTTCCTCACGTTTCGGCAGGGTGCGCCAAAGCATGTTTACCTGGCTTTGCAAATACTCTTCACGGCTTTTTTGGCGCGCTTTTTCCTCCTGCAGGGAGATTTTTTGTGGGCGCTTATAGCGATCTACGCCGTAATTCATCAGTGCGTGGCAGGAGTCCAGCAGTTTTTCGACCTCTTCCACGCCGTACCTTTCTTCACATTCACTGATATAGTTTCGGGCAAAGATAAGATAATCGACAATCGAACTGGCATCCGTCCAGCTGCGGAATAGATAGTTATTTTTAAAGAAAGAATTATGTCCATAACTGGCATGCGCTATCACCAGCGCCTGCATGGTAATCGTATTTTCTTCCATCAGGTACGCAATGCAGGGGTTGGAATTAATCACTATTTCATACGCCAGCCCCTGCTGCCCTTGCTTATAACGCTGCTCATTCTCGATAAATTTTTTACCGAATGACCAGTGGGTATAGTTAATGGGCATACCTACGCTGGAATAGGCGTCCAACATTTGTTCTGATGTAATCACTTCAATTTGATGCGGGTAAGTATCGAGGCGGTAATATTTTGCTACCCGGTCGATTTCACTCAGATAGCTTTCCAGTAGCCCAAACGTCCAGTCGGGACCATCGCTCAGTCGAGTTATTCCCCTGACGGAGGCGGAGGTATCGGTCACAGTAGCCATTAGCGCGCCCTCATTGTTAGTGATTCTCTTTGAATGGAGAACCTTCTTTCAAGCATAGAACAGAGGTTGCAGACCTGAGCCAGGGAGGATCTTTTTTTAACGCCATTTGCAGGGTGTTTCTATGGTGCTATGGTTTTTACCCGGCATTTAATGCTGTTGCATTTATGGCGGCAGCAGGAGGTGCTGAAATGCGCGTTTCCAGCTATATCGGCGATGCTGTGAGCTACGTCACCATAGCTATTCTGTATGTTGAATAATATTTTCTTTCAGGTTATCAGTCTGTATCCAGAATATTGCGCTTTTAATACGGGAGGGGGAATGCACGTCATCATTTTAGGTAGCGGCGTAGTGGGTGTCACCAGCGCATGGTATTTGCGACAGGCGGGGCATGATGTCACGGTTATCGACAGGGAAGGTGGCTCTGCGCAGGAAACCAGCGCAGGCAACGCCGGGCAAATATCGCCGGGATATGCCACGCCGTGGGCGGCGCCGGGTATCCCTCTGAAAGCCATAAAATGGATGTTTCAGCGTCACGCGCCGCTGGCTGTCCGGCTGGATGGCACTGCGGCGCAGCTTAAATGGATGTGGCAAATGTTGCGCAACTGCGATGCTCGCCACTATGTGGAAAATAAAGAGCGCATGGTGCGACTGGCAGAATACAGTCGCGATTGCCTGAAGGCGCTGCGTGCCTCCACCGGGATTAATTATGAAGGGCGTCAGGGCGGTACGCTGCAGCTTTTTCGCAGCGCCAGCCAGTATGAAAACGCATCAAGGGATATCGCGGTACTTGAGGACGCGGGGGTGCCTTATCAGCTTCTGGACGCCCAAGCTCTGGCGCAGGTGGAACCGGCGCTCGCGGAGGTGGCGCATAAATTGAGCGGCGGACTGCGGCTTCCTAACGATGAAACGGGTGATTGTCAGCTCTTTACGCAGCGTTTAACGGAAATGGCGCGCGCGGCCGGCGTGGTGTTTCGGTTTTCCACATCGATTGACCGGCTGCTTTATGAAGGCGATCGGATAAGCGGCGTGAAGTGTGGTGACGAGGTAGTGAAGGGAGATGGCTATGTGATGGCGTTGGGTTCTTACTCAACCGCCATGCTAAAAGGACTTATCGATATTCCCGTTTATCCGCTTAAAGGCTATTCACTGACAATTCCTATTGCGGATGAAGCGGGGGCGCCGGTATCCACCGTGCTGGATGAAACCTATAAAATTGCGATTACGCGCTTCGATAAACGCATTCGGGTGGGGGAATGGCGGAAATCGTAGGTTTTAATACCGGTCTGCACGCCTCCCGCAGAGAAACTCTGGAAATGGTCGTTCGGGATCTTTATCCGCGCGGCGGTCACGTGGAGCAGGCGACATTTTGGGCGGGCTTAAGGCCAATGACGCCAGACGGTACGCCAATTGTCGGTAGAACACCCTACAAGAATTTGTGGTTGAACACCGGGCATGGAACGCTGGGCTGGACGATGGCCTGCGGCTCCGGGCAAATGCTGAGCGATATTATGTCCGGGCGGACGCCGGCCATTTCATTTGAAGATCTTTCCGTTGCCCGCTATCGGCGCCACGCTGGCGGCTCTTCGTCGACGCGTTTGCACGGCGCGCACCGTTAACGGAACAGGAGAACCTTACATGACACGACCTATTCAGGCGATTATCCATCACGATGCGCTACGCAATAATTTACGCCAGGTACGCACGGCAGCCCCGCAGGCGCGCGCGTGGGCGGTAGTAAAAGCCAGTGCTTATGGGCACGGGCTGGCTCGCGCCTGGCCTGCGCTGTGCGATGCGGACGGTTTTGCGCTACTGAATATAGAGGAGGCCGTTTTGTTACGGGAGCAGGGGTGGAAAGGGCCAATATTACTGCTGGAAGGCTTTTTCTACGCTGAAGAATTGAAACTGATTGATGAGTATCGGTTGACTACCAGTATTCACAGTAACTGGCAGTTAAAAGCGCTGGCCGATGCCCGCCTGAAAGCACCCGTCGATGTTTATCTCAAGATGAACAGCGGGATGAACCGGCTGGGATTCGCGCCTGACAGGGTTCACACGGTCTGGCAGCGGCTGCGCTACCTGGGGAATGTTGGCACCGTTACGTTAATGTCCCATTTCGCCAATGCTGACAGCCCTGACGGCATCGCCCGGCCGCTTCAGGTGATTGAGCAGGCGCTGGAAGGCATCGACGCGCCGCGTTCGCTGGCTAATTCCGCGGCGACGCTCTGGCATCCTGAAACCCACCATCAATGGGTACGTCCGGGCATTGTTTTGTACGGCGCTTCCCCATCCGGCCGCTGGCAGGATATTGCCGGATGCGGTTTGCAGCCGGCAATGACGCTAAAAAGTGAGATTATCGGCGTGCAGACGCTGAAAGCCGGGGACGGCGTGGGATACGGAAGCCGCTGGCGCGCGCGGGGTGAGCAGCGCATTGGTATTGTTGCCTGCGGCTATGCGGATGGATACCCGCGCACGGCGCCGAACGGCACTCCGGTGCTGGTTGACGGCAGCCGCACCGGCACATTGGGTATGGTTTCCATGGATATGCTCGCGGTGGATTTAACGCCCTGTCCGCAGGCCGGGATCGGCAGCCCGGTAGAACTGTGGGGTAGCCAGATAAAAATTGATGATGTCGCGGCGGCGGCGGGGACTATCGGTTATGAGTTAATGTGCGCGCTGGCGCCGCGCGTACCGGTTGTGACGGAATAAGAATTACAAGGGATAATCAGGCCTGCTAGCCCTGCGCAAAACGTCGCGGCACTGTGTCATATTTCGCCCGCGCTAAATACTTACTCTGGCACCTGTTTAATCTCAGGGCTGGTAGGTTATACCAGCGCACCGTGAGAGTCCGATGCCGGGGGAAAGCGTTTGGCTCAGGCTTTATCCGCCTCATCGACGGCAACGCGTACCCCGACCTTACGCACACTATTCTCTTCTTTTTCCGCCACGCTCCAGAGCATACCGGCGAATTCTATTTGATCGCCAACCACCGGTGCCCCGCCTAGTTGGGCGGTGATCATTTCCCCCAGTGTCTGCTGCACATTCATTTCATCCGGCAGATCCAGCCCGTAAATCGTAGCGACATCGCTTAAATGCGCGTTGGCTTCAAGAATAAAATCGCCGAAAAAGCGCTGGTCCATATCCTCTGGCGGTGACTGGCTAAACAGTTTTCCCAGCGCGGGTAAATCGCGCTCGCGCCCAATAACGCACAGGATATCGCCTTCAAGCAGGCGGGTACTGCCGGTTGGGTGTAACAGCTTGTTATTACGAAAAAGCGCTGCAATGCGGGTATCATTCGGCATTTGCAAATCGCGCAGAGCCGCGCCAACGCACCACTTCTCCGCATCCAGCCGATACACAAATTGTTCCCACGGACTTTTGGGGTGCAGGTCTAATCCCAGCCGCGATACCGGCCAGCCGACCAGCGGTACCACCAGGCGCGCGCGCCTGGCGGCCCAGCTAAGAGTAGACCCCTGCAGCAGCAGAGAAACTAAAACCACGAAGAAGGCGACATTGAAAAACAGATGGGCGTTCTCAAGCCCGGCCATCATTGGAAATACGGCGAGGATAATCGGCACTGCTCCGCGCAGGCCAACCCAGCTAATAAAAATACGTTCGCGCAGGTTAAAACTGCGGAACGGCAGCAGCCCAACGAAAACCGACAGCGGGCGGGCGACAAAAATAAGCCAGAGTGACAGCAGCAGCGCGGGAATGGCGATAGGTAAAATGCTGGACGGCGTCACCAGTAGTCCCAGTACCAGGAACATGCCTATTTGCGCCATCCAGGCGATACCGTCAAAGGTTTGCAGTATGCCAAAACGGTTGCGTACCGGGCGATTACCAAGGAAAAAACCGCACAGATACACGGCCAGAATGCCGCTGCCGTCCAGCGCCGTTGTGACGGCGAACACCAAAATCCCGCCGCTTAATGCCAGCAGCGGGTATAACCCCTGCGGTAGCGTAATGCGGTTAATCGTTTGCTGCAGTAAAAAGCCGCCCGCGACGCCGAGGGTAATGCCTAACCCGAATTGCTGCAGCAGGTGCGAGATAAAACCACCGGCGGAAAAGCTCTGATGATATTGAATGATTTCAATCAGCGTGATGGTTAAAAAGACCGCCATGGGATCGTTGCTGCCGGATTCAATTTCAAGCGTTGCGCTAACGCGTTCGTTAAGCCCTTTACCGCCGAGCAGTGAAAATACCGCTGCGGCGTCGGTAGACCCGACAATCGCGCCAATCAATAAACCGTTAATCGGGCTGAGATCGAACAGCCAGGCCGCGGCCATGCCGGTAAGACCGGCGGTAATGGCAACGCCGACGGTCGCCAGCGATAGCGCTGGACCCAGCGCGACGCGCAGCGATCCCGCGCGGGTGCGCATACCGCCGTCCAGCAGAATAACCGCCAGTGCGAGGTTGCTGATTAGCCAGGCAAAAGAATAATTATCGAAGGGAATGCCGCCCGGGCCGTCGATGCCGGCGAGCATACCGATAGCGAGGAAGATAACCAGAATAGGGATGCCCAGACGGGATGAGAACGTGCTCAGTAGAATACTGAATGTAACCAGTGCGGCGGCCACAATAAACAGATTAATGATTGTCCCGGCATCCAAGATAGTTTATCTCCCATAAAGTTAGGATAAGACGGTAGCATAATTTTGGCTTATGAATGGACGGATTAGCGGGACAGAGCGCGCTTTTTTTAACGTTACGCATAATACGGCGTCGGCAAAGCGTTTTTTCGCCCCCGAATCGTTGGCAATTTTTATTCGTCGCATTGACGCCGGGGCATAGCAGAAATTATTACTAACCGCGTGTTCGCCAGGGTTTGGCGCGCAGCTCGACGCAAACTGGCCGCCGGCCCGTTAATTTATCGGCAGAGTGGGATGACCGCTTAACGTTAACGCGGCCTCGTTGCCGCTGTGGCAGAGCTCGCCGCAGGCGCCGAGTGGCAGCGTAACCGTATCCGGTTCGTGGCCGAAGCATAAACCGTCGATAATCGGAATATCCAGACGCCGGCGCAGCGTATCTCGCACGCTTTGCAAATCAAAACCGGCGTCATAATCATTGGTTTTCGCTGCGCTAAAGCTACCGAAAACAAGCGCGCGCTGGCGGGGCAGCACCCCGGCATCCAGCAATTGCAGCAGCATGCGTTCAATGCGGAATGGGTGTTCATTGATATCTTCTATCACCAAAATGCCATTCGTAATCTGCGGGAACCACGGCGTTCCTAATAGCGAGACCAGCATGGCTAAGTTACCGCCCCACACCGTACCCGTAGCGATAAACGGCGCGTGTTGAGAGCGCCATGTCAGTGTGAAACGCGGTGAGTGCAGCGCCTGCCAAAAGTGACGCTCGGTAAACTCGCTGGGCGCGGCCGCGCCAAAGTTGCCGGCCAGCATTGGGCCGCTAAAAGTTACGGCGTTTTCCTTAGCTAAAAGAGCCAATTGAAAGGCGGTAAAATCGCTGTGGCCGCACACGATAAGCGGGGACTGCCGCAGCCGGGCGGCGATGGCGGCAAACTGAATGTTTGGTAATAATCGCGTGACGCCGTAACCGCCACGCACTGCCAGCGCTATCTGAGGCGTACTCTCCAGCCTGGCTAATGCGTTGAGATCGGCAAGTCGTTCGGCATCGCCGCCGGCGAAACGCTGCTCGCGGCGCGAAATAACGTCACTATGACGAACCGAGTGGCCCTGAGCCCGCAGTCTCTCGACGCCGCGTATTGCCGCGTCCTGCTGTATACAGTATCCGGAAGGCGCTATCAGATGAAAAATCGCCATGGCAATTCCTTGCTGAATTAAATTTTGAATTGGTTATCATGCCGATTAGCGCCGCGGTTGTCATCCGTCGGGAGTTGTCATGGGCCGTTAATACAGGGAGCGGATACTGTGAAGTTAAGATGGGTAATTGTGTTAGGCCTGCTACTGGTGGGCTGTTCCGGGAAAACGCCGCATCGGGAAAACGGATGGACGCCCCAAAGGCCGGTTTCCGGGGCGCAAACCTGGATGCCGCTGTCGGAAGAGGCGGGGGAGAACTGGGGCGTTAGCCCAAGGCTGATAACGGCTATTATTGCCGTGGAGTCCGGCGGTAATCCGACGCTGGTAAGTTCCTCTAACGCCGTGGGTCTCATGCAAATAAAAGCCTCTACCGCCGGGCGGGAAGTGTGGCGCCAGCAGGGTAAAAGCGGGCAGCCCAGCGCGCGCGAGCTAAAAGATCCGGCGCGTAATATTGATATCGGCGCGGCCTATCTCAGTATTTTACAGTCAGGCATTTTACGCGGTATTGAAAATCCACAGACCATGGAATATGCGCTGATAGTGGCCTATGTCAACGGAGCCGGCGCGCTGCTGCGGATATTTTCATCGGATCGCAATAAGGCGATAGCGCAGATAAACGCGCTGTCGCCGCAGGATTTTTGGCAATATGTAATGGATAATCATCCTTCATCACAGGCTCCGCGCTATTTATGGAAAGTTAAGCGCGCGATGGAGAACGTCTGAGTTTGGAGTAAAATGACGGGAGCCAGCGTTACGGACTCCCGCTTTACATTGGGCTGTGGCTTCAGAGAGTATTCTCCTGAGCGACAATTCCGGCCGGTGGCTGCTTCGGTACGTTATCGCAGGGCCTGGTCTCCTGGCACAGCAGCTCTAGTATTTTCAGCGTGACGCCATTGCTCCAGCCGAAACCGTCCTGAAGCGGATATTCCCCGCCGCCGCCCAGGCCCGGCGCTGTGACATTATATTTCTCAACCAGCTTGCGTTCCCGGTTAAAGGTATTTTGTACCGTGTTTAAGAATCGCCACGCGATATCCTGCGCCAGCGCCTCATGGTGATAACGATTGAGGCCTTCAATGGCGACCCACTGTAATGGCGCCCATCCGTTTGGCGCGTCCCACTGCTGGCCGGTATTTTCCGTGGTGGTGACAAGCCCGCCCGGTTTCAGCAGCCCGTTGCGCACGGCGCGTGCCGTTTTATCCGCGCGCGCATCGGGCGCCAGCCCGACATAAAGCGGGAACAGCGTTGCAGCAGTTAGCTGACTGCGCGTTTTTTCACGGCGTAAGTCGTAATCGGCGTACCAGCCCGCGTCGTCATTCCACAGATGGGTTTCAATTGCGCGCTGGCGCGCCTGTGCAAGCGTCTTATAGCGCTCGCTCAATGCATTATCCCCCGCAGCCTCGGCCGCACGAGCCAGTGTCTTTTCAAGCTGCCAGAGCAGGGCGTTTAAATCGACGGGGACAATCTTTGTGGTATGAATGGTGCTGAGTTTTGCCGGATTGTCCAGCCAGCGTGAACTGAAATCCCATCCCGATGCGGCGCCTGCCCGCAGGTCGCGATAGATATCGGCGGCGGAGCGCTTGGGATTATCGTGCGCGGTCTGAATATCTTCTGCCCATGATTCGGGGCGAGGCAGCGCCCGATCGTCCCAATATCGGTTTAATAAACTGCCGTCGCGCAATTTAACGACGCGCAGCCGCGCGTGGCCGTTATCCACTTCCTCTGCGCCGTCCATCCACCATGCATGCTCTTTTTGTAACTGAGGCAGGTAACGTACCAGCGTCTTTTCTCCCTCATGGCTGGCCAGGAGATCCACCATTAGTGCAAAAAACGGCGGTTGTGAACGGCTGAGATAATAGCTGCGATTCCCGTTGGGAATGTGCCCCCAGCGGTCTATCTCCCAGGCGAAGTTATCAACCATATGGCGTACGCTTTCCCAGCGCCCGCTTTGCGCGAGGCCAAGCATGGTAAAGTAGCTGTCCCAGTAATACACTTCCCGGAAGCGCCCGCCCGGAACCACATACGGGTGAGGCAGTGCGAGAAGCGAACCTCCGCGCGGCGTGGTTTTGGTTTCCCGCGTAAGCACCGGCCATAGATTATTGATATGTGTACGCAGGCTTTCTCCCTGCGGCGGGGTATATTTTTTCGGCGCAGGGGGCAGGTTAAAGTTGAATTCGATAAAATGGCGCAGGTTGAAGCCAGAAAGGTGGCGCTGCATTTGCCAGTCGGCAACGATCGCTGAGGGGGCGTGTTTCGGTATCGCATCGGCGAAGATTTTTTGATCGTTAAATAAGCGGGCGCGCTGGACCGCATCGAATAAAGGACCTAACAGAACGTCCGGCGGTGATGGCAACGCGGTTTCCTGCTGCGGCTTTTCACCGTCAGCCGCGATGAGCGGTAGCGGAGCTGCGATAAAAAGTAGCGATGCGCTAAGTAGCAGGCTGCGTGGGAGCCAGAAAGTGGCAGGCATCATCCTGAGAGTCTCCTTAATCGTTGAGTTTGACTTTTGGCACGCGCTAACAAAATCAGGAGTGTTTTACGCGCCGGCGCCTCCGGGCCGCAATATCAAGTCATTTCGTCATCGCTTTTAATCACCCAAATGCCGGCGCATGCGGCCGTGGGCGCACAGACGGCACCCTAAAACCTTAGACGAGTTTCGCGGGGGGGGCGGGATAAGAAACCGAAAAGTGCGAGGCGGATTGGAATATAGAGAGAGACGTTAAGACGGCGCAGGCGGTGCGCCGTCGTAGTATTAACCGTTGAGTTCTTTCCAGCGCTGATAAACGCGGATCGCCGTGGCGTCTTTATGCTGCGTCATTGGCAGGCGTCGCTCGGCAACGGGTTTTTTATATTCGTCATAGAAGGTTTCAAGTTCAAAGTATTTACGATCGTCGCGGTAGTAAGGCGCGTAATCTTCCCGGGCGGTGATATAGGTTACCTGCCTTGGGCTGCAGTAATACAGCGAGCCAAGGCACATCGGGCACGGGCTTGCGAGAATATAGATATCGCAGTCGGTTAAATTTTCGGTTTGTAACTTTTGACAAGCGGCGCGAATGGCCAGAATTTCCGCATGCGCGGTGGGATCGTGCGTTTGTGCAACCAGATTCGGGCTTTCGGCCACAATTTCGCCGTTGCGGACGATGACGGTAGCAAAGGGGCGGCCGCCGGCTTCTACATTTTTCATGGCAAGATCGATAGTGCGTTGAATGTAATCCACGTTATCTCCTCACTTTCTGAAACAGGTCTTTAAACATAGAAGCAGGTTTCTATAACTTCCAGTGCCGCTTTATTATTAGGTTTATCAATTTTCATTATGAAAATCAGCGATATTACCACTCGGCAATGCGCGCGGCGTCGGGGGATGTGAATACGGTAACGCCTGCCCGTAGTCGCCCAATAAATAAACCGGGTAAACGTATCCAGAAGACGATGTCGGGCGTTTATTAGGCCAGGTACCCCGCGCCTGCAGCTAGCAAAGATGTGGGATAATGACAGGTAACTATCTGTATTTTATGGAAAAGGTGTGATGCTGAGATAATTGCCGGAGCAGGCAAACCGATCGGTATCCCGCTGCTTTAACCGAGGCATAAAATTGCCATGAATACGCGGTATTTAAGCGGTAATAAGCGATGCGGCAGGTAATTGCACAGATAGCCTGCGGCGACTATCACGCCCCATTTTGTAATAACCCTTTGAGGCAGCCATTAAGTAGATAACTATTCGCAATAAAGGCCGGATTAAAGGCGTGCTGACACGATGGAGGATTGCGCTGCTTACTGTTCATGCATCTCGCGGGGCGTAACGTGCTCGCTGCTTCATCGTTACGCCAGGATTGCTACTTCCCGCAAAATTGGGTACCGCCTGAGAAAATATACTATGGGGTGAAAGCCGCAGGGGCGTTCGGTGGCGGGAGAATGTGCTATCTGTGGGTAATCAATCGGCACCGGCTCGGGCGAACATATGCTCCGGTGGCATTTCCGTTCCCTGCAGCCCTGAATGGTCTGAGTGATGAGATAAATTAATTAATCAATTTACAGGTCGACGGTGAGTAATCTCATTTTGGACTGCGCTTGTCTCAACGATGAGCGTACCCACAGATGAGCGTGGCGTTAGCGGAAATAGGACGCTGCCTAATCAAATCAATGGAAAAATTAATAATAAGTATCTTAGAGTATTTAAGCCGCTGTGAATAAAAAAACTTATAGCATGAAGCGCTGTGCGGGGCCGTTGTCTGGTGCGGATGTTGGCGGAGCGGGCGCATGCGCGCTGGAGCCGGGTATTCAGCGGCTGCCGTAGCTGGCAGAGAGGGTATTTCGTTAAAGCCCGCCCTTATAGATTTATGCGGTGAACTACACCTGATATCTCATGTGCTAAGCGCCGTCTGTTAGGGGGCGTCAAACGGATATGCCTGGCAAACAGGTATTGTGCACGTGCATGCAATACAAATCTGCATGCCATCAATATTCATATAGCCCTCTATTTCACATACGAAAGGCGTATTTATCCGATGTGTTTATGTGAGCCATAATTCTGGGTGCTCTGCGAAAAGTATACGACGGCTGTTTAGGATAGAAGCTAAAGTTTTATGTAGGAGATAATTATCCCTCTGAGATTGTCATGAATGTTTGGTTTAACCCTTTTTTTCTTATTTTTTTCACTCTTTAAGGTTTGGAAATAGGTGTAACAGCGGCGCATAATAAGCAAAGTAATAGTTGGATTAGTTGGTGTATTATTCCTTTTGTGAATGATTTTTATTGATGTAATTCTTCTCGGTTATTATTAATTTCAGTGTATTCATATTTTATATGAAATTTTGTTAAGAGTACGATAGTTTTGGTCTGGGTGAATTCTTATTTTTGCATGGTGATTTACTAGTTACATTCTTATGTTTGTTATTTCTTTTTTCCTCAAAAAAGGTTGCGATAATATTATTATTAATTAACTCAGACTGCGGATAGTTGATCTTGTGTCACACTCTGTTTTATATTGTTGTTAATTTGAACAAGGAAAGAAGTTGGATGCGCAGTATTGGCATAGGACGGTGCTCATGCATTTTGTCTGGCGCTCAGTGGGAAAGTGTTTTCGCACAACGCTGGTCGCGTTATTTGCCATCTCGCACCCTCATAGCCGCCGGTTGTAACTTTTATCTCCTTTTAGCGCCAACGCGTTATATTACTTTTTTTAACCGGAACCATTCGATATTCGTAGTGAATATGGACATATTCAGAAACTTCAGAATATCAGTTGATTTTCTATGGCAGGCGCGTCGGTGTGGAATCATAAAACGATTACGCACTGAGATTTATTACTCTTATTAATATGTAAATATAAACACCCTCTTCTAATAAATATGCCAAATGAAGAGTGTTACGGGATGCCATATTTATGATATCTGCATAATTCTCCGGGTGTGGGGGCTTTTCCTGAATTAGAAAAGCTCTGGCGCTGTGGGCAGGTTGATATAACGGCTTAAGAATGGATGCTTCAGCAGAAATTGCGTAGATAATGAATAAGAAAACATTAAAAAAGGCCGCAATAGTCCTGGCGTTAGGATTGTTGCAGGGATGTACCGTGATGCCAGGCCAGGGATTCAATACCTTTGGCAAAAATGTTATTCCACCTCCCGACGGTAAGATGGATATTAACGCCATGGTGGATGTTTATACGGTCACGCCGGGCTTAATTGAAACGCTTCGTCCTCAAACGGTGACTTCCCGAACCAATATGGCGCTAGACGCGCAGTTAAAGGGCTATGAATATCGTATTGGCGTCGGCGATGTGTTAATGGTCACCGTTTGGGATCACCCTGAGTTAACCACGCCTGCCGGGCAATATCGCAGCGCTAGCGATACCGGTAACTGGGTTAATTCAGACGGCACAATCTTTTACCCCTATGTCGGTAAACTTCGGGTGGCTGGAAAAACTCTGCCTGAAGTGCGCGATATCATCACATCACGGCTGGATGCGGTTATCGAAAGCCCGCAGGTTGATGTCAGCGTGGCGGCGTTCCGCTCCCAAAAAGTGTATGTGACCGGGGAAGTAACAACTTCCGGGCAGCAGCCGATTACGAATATTCCTTTGACTATTATGGATGCGATTAATGCCGCTGGTGGGTTAACCGTAGATGCCGACTGGCGCAATGTGGTGCTAACTCACGACGGAAAAGATACTCGCATCTCTATTTATGCGCTGATGCAATACGGTGATTTAACCCAAAACAGGCTGCTTTATCCCGGCGACATTCTGTACGTTCCGCGCAATGACAATATGAAAGTTTTTGTGATGGGAGAGGTGGGCAAACAAAGCGTATTGAAAATGGATCGTACCGGTATGACGCTGGCTGAAGCATTAGGAAAAGCCGATGGCATGAAGCAGGAGTCTTCCGATGCTACCGGCATTTTAGTTATCCGTTCGGTTAAATCCAAACGGGGCGGAAAAATCGCAAATGTTTATCAACTTAATGCGAAAGACGCATCGGCGATGGTATTAGGAACTGAATTTCTCCTTGAGCCTTACGATATTGTTTACGTAACCACCGCACCGCTAACGCGCTGGAATCGCGTGATTTCTCAGCTGGTGCCGACTATTACCGGCGTTCATGATTTGACAGAAACAGGTCGCTATATCAGGACGTGGTCGAATTAATATGCTGAACTCCATTTTGGTTATTTGTAGCGGCAATATTTGCCGCTCGCCTACCGGCGAACGCCTGCTGCGCCAGGCGTTGCCGCAGCTTAAAGTCAATTCTACCGGGCTTTGTGGTATGCCAGGCCATCCTGCTGATAGCCTTGCTTGTGAAGTAGCAGCGGCGCACGGCGTCGATCTTGACGATCACGTTGCCAGCCGTTTCACGCCGGAAATGGCGCGTGATTATTCGTTGCTATTAGTAATGGAGCGCAGCCATCTCGGTCAGTTAACGGCCATGGCACCGGAGATCCGTGGGAAAACGATGCTTTTTGGGCAGTGGCTGGACAGCAAAGAAATTCCGGACCCCTACCGTAAAAGTTACGCTGCATTTGAATATGTGTATTGCCTGCTTGAACTGGCCAGCCAGGAATGGGCCAAACGTCTCCAAAAATAATATGGGAAGTTAATACGTTATGTCGACAAACGTCGTTAATACGCCGGGGGCGCCTGCGGCTGAGCGAGAAGTGGATCTTCTTTTGTTATTGGGGCACATACTTGACCATTTTAAATTAATCATTGGGATTACCGCCTGCTTTGCGCTGGCGGCGCTGATGTACGTTTTATTTGCTACCCCGATTTATTAGGCAGATGCATTAATTCAGATTGAGCAGAAGCAGGGAAACACGCTGCTCAGCAATCTGAGCCAAATGATGCCGACTTCTTTACCCGAATCCGCGCCGGATATTCAGCTACTGCAGTCGCGGATGATTTTAGGGAAAACGATTGATGATTTACGCCTGCGTAATAGCGTCCGGCCGGCCTATTTCCCGTTTTTTGGGCGCGGCTGGGCCAGATTAACCGGCAAACAGCCGGGGAGGGTGGCGATTTCTCAGCTTGCCATACCGCAAGTGCAAGGGGCGTCGCCAAAAATTATTCTGATTGCCGGCAGGCATAATCATTATCGGATTGAAACACCGCAGTTTATTGCCCGAATTGCTCTCGGAGAGCGCTTTGAAAAGCAGGGGCTGGTGATTCAGGTTTCCGATATTTCCGCCCGGCCGGGCGAGCGGTTTGAAGTAATGCAGCAGACGCAGTTAGAGGCAATTAACGATCTCCAGCAGCGCTTTTCAGTAACAGAAAAGAGTAAAAACAGTGGAATACTTTCTGCGACTATTACCGGCAGCGATCCGGAACAAAATGCGCAGATACTCGATCACATTGTTAATAACTATTTACAGCAGAATATCGAGCGCCAGGCGGCACAGGACTCTAAAAGCCTTGAGTTTTTAAAGAAACAATTGCCCCAGGTACGCCAGGAATTAGATACCGCAGAAAATAAGCTGAGCGCCTATCGTAAACAGCAGGACTCCGTTGATTTAAATCTGGAGGCGAAATCAGTTCTTGAGCAAATCGTCAATACTGATAATCAGCTTAATGAATTAACCTTTCGCGAAGCTGAAATTTCCCAGCTTTACAAAAAAGATCATCCGACTTATCGGGCGCTGATTGAAAAGCGCCAGACGCTGGAGCGTGAAAAATCGCGGCTTAATAAGCGCGTATCGGCAATGCCTTATACGCAGCAGGAAGTATTGCGCTTAAGCCGCGACGTTGAATCCGGACGGGCGGTTTATTTGCAGCTCCTTAACCGCCAGCAGGAGTTGAGCATCGCAGAGTCAAGTGCGATAGGTAATGTGCGGATTATCGATCCGGCGGTTAGCCAGCCAAAGCCGATAAAGCCGAAAAAGGTTCTGGTAGTGGTGCTGTTTTCGCTGCTTGGCGGAATATTTTCTGTTGGTGTGGTACTCGCCATGGTGTTCCTGCGTCGCAGTATTGAGTCGCCTGAGGAACTGGAGGAACAGGGTCTTAATGTTTACGCGACCGTGCCAGTATCTGAATGGTTACAAAAACGAAACCGCCGCCGCAACCGGAATACGCTAATGGGACGCTTTCGTAAGCCGGTTAAAGTGGAACCTTTTCTGGCCATGGACAACCCGGTTGATATTTCCGTGGAAGCTATCCGCGGGCTTAGCACCAGTCTCTATTTTACGATGCAGGATGCGCCAAATAATATTCTGATGGTGTCGGGGGCGACGCCGGGTAGCGGAAAAACATTTGTGAGCAGTACGCTTGCGGCCATCATTGCGAATACCGAGCAGCGGGTATTGTATATCGACGGCGATATGCGCCGCGGATACTCGCACAATCTTTTTAAAGTTAGCAATACCATCGGGTTATCCACGGTACTTATGGGGAAAGCTGAGTTTGCTGATGCCGTTCAGCCTTTTAATGCGAACGGCGGTGATATCATCACGCGCGGCCCGATCCCCGCTAACCCAGCTGAGTTACTGATGCATGAACGCTTTCGCAAACTATTGCGCTGGGCGAATGAAAACTACGATGTAGTAATTATCGATACGCCACCCGTATTAGCTGTTACCGATGCTTCATTAGCAGGACGGCTGGCTGGAACCAATTTGCTCATTGCCAGGTTTGGGATGAACACGACAAAAGAAGTGATGACCAGTATTCACCGGCTGGAAACCAGCGGTGTTGGTGTGAGAGGCGTTATCCTTAATGGCGTAGCCAGGCGTGCCGGGAATTACCACGGCTACTATCATTATAGCTATACGTCTGATACTGAGAGTCGTACATAACGCTCTACGCGGGAAAACCGTGGAAAATGGATCGGGGACAAAATGGATTTTGTAATGGTGTTATTGAGCGCTGTTGCGGGGCTCGCGATTGCGGAATATAGCGCGCCGGTGCTTGGGCTGGTAGATAAACCGGACGCGCGTAAAGTGCATGAAGGACATATACCCCTGGTCGGGGGGATCTCTATCTGGGTTGCCATGAGCGCGCTACTGTTCCTCAAGCCTGACTGGCTACCGGCGCATTATGCATTCTGGACCTGTATTACCATGTTATTGATTGTCGGCGTTCTCGATGACCGCTTTATGCTGCCGGTATTTCCGCGGATAGTGGCACAGGCGGTTGCGGCGTTGATTATGATGCACGCTGATTTATGGCTATCTACGTTTGGCGAGCTATTCCCGGGTTATGTCGTTACGCTCGGCGCGGCGGGGTATTTTGTTACGCTGGTAGCGATTTGGGCTTCGATTAATGCGTTTAATATGGTCGATGGTATTGATGGTTTGCTGGGGTCGCTTTCCTGCGTCACTTTCGGCTCGCTGGGCGTGCTATTTTACTGGCAGGGTGATAATGAAATTTGGAAATGGTGTTTTGCGCTGGTTTTGTCGCTAATGCCCTACATGGCCGCCAACTTTGGCCTGCTGGGCGGTATGAAGCATAAAGTTTTTATGGGCGATGCCGGCAGCACTGTTATCGGTTTTGCCGCAATCTGGGTATTGGTCGTGGCCACTCAATCAGACTGGCGCGTCATTGCGCCTGTTACCGCGCTGTGGCTCATTGCGCTCCCGCTGATGGACCTGTGCGCAGTGTCGGTTAGGCGCCTGCGCAGCGGCGTCAGTCCATTTCATCCGGACCGGGGACACATCCATCATATTATTATGAAATGCGGCTTTAGCAGCCGCCAGACGCTGCTTATCCTGTTTTCAGCCGCGCTGGTGTGCGCGATCGTCGGTATTCTCTTCGAGCACCTGCAGGTACCAAACTGGATAAGTTTACTTTCGTTTTTATTGCTCTTCGCCGCATGGCTGAAGTTCTCATCGCATATTTATCGGCGCTAAAGTTTATTCGTAAAAATAAAATGCGGGCTGAGTGATGAAAGAGCTGATGTAGAAAATAGAAAAGCGTTTTAGTTACATTTATAGGATTGGCGAGGATGACATTGAGATTTTTAACGTTATTTGCAGTGTTTTCTACTATGCCCCTATTTGCTGAAGATCGTGATTATGGTCCTCCAGTCGCTATATGCCTAAATAAAAATACTATTCCATATATCAATACGAGAACTGCAGCGGTAGACATCGTTAACGACGCTTACAAAGCGTGCGCGGAAATTGTTGATGAGTGGAAAAATGAGCGAGTATCCTTGCCAGAGAGAATGATAATCAAGCAGGATAAGGCGCTTCGAGATATGTATATCCGGATGATTGAAATCCGCCGGAAAGCAGATATTCTCAAAAAATGAACATGCTTTTATTTTAGATTAAATTGAATTGTCCCCATAATCGTAGATAAATTCTGACCTCACGCCCGTGTCTTTTTGAGCGTACTGACATGACTCGTTATGGAAATAAAAAATCCACGCATTAGCGTGGATTTTTTATGAGGCTTTTGAGTTTCATGGGCATTAGTCAGTCCCATGAAATCATAGGGCTAATTAGACGTTAAATAAGAAATTCATCACATCGCCATCTTTCACGATGTACTCTTTCCCTTCTGCGCGCATTTTGCCGGCTTCTTTCGCCCCCTGTTCGCCTTTATAGGTGATAAAGTCGTCATAGGAGATAGTCTGAGCGCGGATAAATCCTTTCTCGAAATCGGTGTGAATTTTCCCAGCGGCCTGCGGCGCGGTAGCACCAACGGGGATAGTCCAGGCGCGAACCTCTTTCACCCCGGCGGTAAAATAAGTTTGCAGGTTTAGCAGAGCGTAGCCCGCGCGGATAACGCGGTTCAGGCCCGGTTCTTCAATGCCAAGCTCGGCCATGAATTCATCGCGTTCGGCATCGTCCAGCTCGGCGATGTCAGACTCGACCGCCGCGCATACCGGAACCACAGCGGAACCCTCTTTTTCTGCGATAGCGCGTACCTGGTCCAGATAGGGATTATTATCGAATCCATCTTCGTTGACGTTAGCGATATACATCGTGGGTTTTAGCGTCAGGAAGCTCAGATAGCGGATTGCCGCTTTTTCCTCGTGCGATAAATCAAGCGCGCGCAGCATACCGGCATTTTCCAGGTGTGGCAGGCATTTTTCCAGCGCGGAAAGTTCGGCTTTAGCGTCTTTATCGCCGCCTTTGGCTTTCTTCTGCACCCGGTGAATAGCGCGCTCACAGGTATCCAAATCGGAGAGGGCCAGTTCAGTATTAATAACGTCGATATCTTCCGCCGGGTTAACTTTTCCGGCCACGTGAATGATATTGTCGTTTTCAAAGCAGCGTACTACGTGACCAATCGCTTCGGTTTCGCGGATGTTGGTCAGAAACTGATTTCCCAGGCCTTCCCCTTTAGAGGCGCCTTTGACCAGCCCTGCGATATCCACGAACTCCATCGTCGTTGGGAGAATGCGCTGCGGTTTTACGATTTCAGCCAGTTTATCGAGACGTGGGTCTGGCATTGGGACTACGCCAGTGTTGGGTTCGATAGTACAAAACGGGAAATTGGCCGCCTCGATACCTGCTTTTGTTAATGCGTTAAATAGGGTGGATTTCCCGACGTTCGGCAGACCGACGATACCGCATTTAAATCCCATGGTTTACATCACCTTAAATTGCTTGATTATTCCGGCTAAAAATGCGCTCAGCCGGTGGTAAAATTGGACAAAACTTCCCGTAGTATACACGTAATCACTGCCAGGATGGAGAGCAGATCCGCTGGCTATTGAGCCTTAAAGGTATGCAGGCGGCTGGTTGCCTTCGCAAGCCCGTCTTTCAGCCAAACTTCAGTACAGCGCGCGGCTTCATCAACGGCCTCGTCAATAAGCGTTTGTTCGCTAAGGAGCGGTTTACCCAGCACAAAACCAACCACTTTGCTTTTATCGCCTGGATGGCCGATGCCAATGCGTAATCGGTGGAAATTGGGGTTGTTACCGAGCCGGCTGATAATGTCTTTTAAGCCATTGTGGCCGCCATGCCCGCCGCCTAATTTGAATTTGGCTACCCCGGGCGGCAAATCCAGCTCATCGTGAGCGACCAGAATTTCTTCCGGCGCAATACGGTAAAAGGTAGCCAGCGCGGCAACCGCTTTTCCGCTCAGGTTCATAAATGTCGTTGGTACTAACAGGCGCACATCCTGGCCTGCAAGAGAAATTCGCGCGGTATATCCAAAGAATTTCGCTTCTTCTTTTAACGATTGACCGTGGCGCTCAGCCAGAAGATCAACATACCAGGCGCCCGCGTTATGTCGCGTTGCCGCATATTCCGCACCGGGGTTGGCCAGCCCAACAATCAATTTAATGGTCACAGTGACATCCTGACAAAGGAAAGATGGCGCGTAGTTTACTGTGTGCGCCAGCGGATGACAAAGTGCAGGGAAATAGCGCGATAATGAAATAATAATGAAAGGTGATCATTAGAAGGTTTTGCTATTCAGCGGGTTAAATGTAAATTTATGTAGTTTAAAAGCGCATGATTGTGATCGGTGCCGCAACGGAGAAAATATTACGTTAGCTATACTTCACGGACAAGGAGAGGGGATATTCCTCGTCAAATCCGGATTCGGAGGTGCAAGATGAGACGCAAACACGCTTCGCTGGTTGGCAATACATTGATGGGGATAGGCCTGGCTATCATGGTTGGCGGCGTAGGATATTCGATTTTAAATCGGTTGCCGCAGTTCAGCCTGCCGGAATTATTCTCCCATGGGCCATTCTTGGGATTTTTATCGGTGCGGTATTGTGGCTTGCAGGCGCGCGCATTAGCGGACGCGAACAGGTGGCCGATCGCTACTGGTGGCTGCGTAATTATGATAAGCGCTGCCGCCGGGGTGGGCACCACCACCACGGGTAATTTATCGCTGCGCTGCTGCAGGTTATTTTTAGCAATACAGCGCTTTTGCGGCATTGATGGCGACGAGATAATTAGAGTCTATATTTTCTCTTTTTATTAAGCGGTGCCTTTCGGCGCCGCTTTTGCAGGCACCCGATCATTGGGGGCTGCAAACATAACGCATAATCCCATGCTTCACATCTTTAATAATCAGCTAAATCTTCACTTTTTTACTCATTTCGTGAATGAGAAACGCTGCGGCATTGAGGGCTAACGTTTTTGCGTTTGTCAGCTGAAACGCACGTTCGGTGGGATCGCGCGATTTAGTGAAGGTTAGCGGAGTGGGATTGATACATATAGCCTGATAGCCAGAGTTAAAAAAACCCGCCGTAGCGGGTTTTTTTAACGAGCTGTTCGATTAGTGATCGAACATAGCGGAGATTGATTCTTCGTTACTGATACGGCGAATCGCTTCGGCCAGCATACCTGAGAGCGTCAGTGTACGTACGTTTGGCAGCGCTTTAATCTCATCTGAGAGAGGGATGGTGTCGCACACCACGACTTCATCGATCACCGAATTACGCAGGTTGGTCACCGCGTTGCCGGAGAAAATGGGGTGCGTGGCATAGGCAAAGACGCGTTTAGCTCCGCGTTCTTTTAACGCTTCCGCTGCTTTACACAGCGTACCGCCGGTATCAATCATGTCATCTACCAGTACGCAGTCGCGGCCGGCGACGTCACCGATAATGTGCATGACCTGCGCCACGTTAGCGCGCGGGCGACGCTTATCGATAATCGCCATTTCTGTGTCGTTAAGGAGTTTAGCCACCGCGCGGGCGCGAACCACGCCGCCGATATCGGGTGAAACCACGATCGGATTGTCCAGATCCTGCTGCAGCATATCCTCCAGCAAAATGGGGCTACCGAAAACATTATCGACCGGTACGTCAAAGAATCCCTGAATCTGTTCCGCGTGCAGGTCCACAGTCAGAACGCGATCGACGCCGACGCTAGAGAGGAAGTCGGCGACAACTTTCGCGGTGATTGGAACGCGGGCAGAACGCACGCGCCTGTCCTGGCGGGCATAGCCAAAATAGGGAATAACTGCGGTTATACGGCCTGCGGAAGCACGGCGCAGGGCGTCAATCATGACGACCAGCTCCATCAGGTTATCGTTAGTAGGGGCGCAGGTAGACTGGATAATGAAAATATCGCCACCGCGAACATTTTCATTAATTTGTACACTCACTTCACCGTCGCTAAAACGACCAACGGCGGCGTCTCCAAGGGATGTGTACAGTCGGTTGGCAATACGTTGTGCCAATTCCGGGGTGGCGTTACCAGCAAAAAGCTTCATATCAGGCACGAGAAGAACCTCAGGCATGCGTCCAGTAGCGGATGGCGCTTACCACAATTAATGCGGGCGGAGGCGCGCGCCATCCAGGCGGTGTATTAAAGAGCACGATGCAACGTCTGAAACAAGGTGACGCTGTCACCAATGCGCAATTTGCCCGGAAATGATCTTGTGTAGCGCTGACACGTTGGCGCCGCGCGCCACAAAACCCTGCGACCAGTCCGGGGCTTGTTCCAGCACCCGACGGGCAGAGGCTTCGGTGTCGAATTCAGCAAACACGCAAGCTCCTGTGCCGGTCAGGCGCGACGGCGCGTATTCTAACAGCCAGGAAAGCAGCGCATCAACCTCGCTAAAACGTTTTCTTGCGATAACTTCGCAATCGTTGGAGAACTCACAATTCATTAACGTATCCATTGACCGGGCAGGGGTATTGCGAGGTAATTCCGGATCCTGAAATATCTGAGGTGTGGATATACTTACGCCAGGATGCAAAACCAAATACCATTTTTCTTGCGGCTCGACGGGGGTAAGCCGTTCACCAATGCCTTCGGCGAAGGCGGCGTGCCCGTGTACGAACACGGGGACATCGGCGCCCAGCGTCACGCCAAGTTCCGCAAGTTCAGACAGGGCGAGGCCACAGTTCCAAACGGTATTGAGCGCCAGCAGCGTGGTCGCTGCGTTAGAAGAGCCGCCCCCAAGCCCACCGCCCATCGGCAGGCGTTTTTGTACGCCAAGCGTCGCGCCAGGAATAACAATACCGCGCTGCCGCGACTCCTGCGCTAAAAGTTGTGCCGCGCGCAGAATCAGGTTATCGGCATCCGCTACGCCGGCAATTGACGTATTCAGCATGATTTTTCCGTCCTGGCGCGGCGCAATGGAAAGCGTATCGCCGTAATCCAGAAACTGAAATAACGTCTGCAATGTGTGGTAGCCGTCGGCGCGCTGCCCGGTAATATATAAAAACAGGTTCAGTTTGGCCGGAGAAGGCCAGTACGAAACGGTCATTTAACGATCCAATTTTCCATTTTTAACTTAATGCGCTGTTGCCCGTTATTTAGCTCCAGAGCTGAAGGAAAATTCGGCTGTACGCTTTCGCTGTATCCGCTGTAGGTAACATCCCAGGTTTTACCGTTCTGACGATAATGGAGCTCACGCAGGCGATAATGCTCATCAAGGGTGTAATCGGCGGCATCGCCAGGTAAACCCAATATCCACTGGCGCAGACTGTCCAGTGGAATCGGCATACCGGTCATCTGCTCCAGCATTTTTTCAGCATCCTGTGCCTGATAGCGCTGACCTTTGTTATCTACCAGCTCGGCATCACCCGGGCGGGCGCTAAGCTCAAGCTCCCGACTCCCCAGAGGGTTGGTGAGTAACAGGCGATATTGACTCTGCCCCGTCTGCTGCCAGAAGAAGTGGGCATAAACTTTTTCTTTATCGGAAAGTAGCGCAAAAGCGCCTCGGGTTTGATACTGCTTTAACGCTTTAACGGCTGCGACATGCTGGCGCCACTGCGGTGCGTCCGGGCTTTTGCCCGGCTGTGCTGGCGGGTGACTCATACACGCGGTAAGTAATAGGCTGGCTAGCGGTAACAAACGGGAAGGGCGAAGATTTATCATGGCGGCGGCTTAAATCCTTGAGATGCGTCAATGGTATAACTTTTCATACTGGCGCGCTGGCGGGAAGTCGTCAATGGTGAAATTATCCTGAAAAACTATCTGTAAGGTATCTTCTATTGCTATGAAAAAGGCGGTTCCCTTTTATTGCACGCATGCATCCTGTATTATGTGAGCAGAAATCCTTATCAAGACCGGTATTACTCCCGCACCCATGACGCTATTAGCCCTCGGTATTAATCATAAAACGGCGCCGGTATCACTGCGAGAACGCGTGACGTTTTCGTCCGATGTGCTTGACTGTGCGCTGGACAGCCTGCTGTCGCAGCCGATGGTGCAGGGAGGCGTCGTGCTTTCAACCTGTAATCGTACGGAATTGTATCTTAGCGTGGAGCAGCAGGAGAACCTGCGTGAAACGCTGATGCGCTGGCTGTGCGATTTTCACGGCCTGAATGAGCAGGATGTGCGTAATAGCCTTTACTGGCATGAAGACAACGACGCGGTGAGCCATCTGATGCGCGTTGCCAGCGGGCTTGACTCTATGGTGCTCGGCGAGCCGCAAATCCTGGGGCAGGTTAAAAAGGCGTTTGCCGACTCCACGCGCGGGCATCTTCACGTCAGCGAACTGGAGCGCATGTTCCAGAAGTCTTTTTCCGTCGCAAAGCGGATACGCACTGAAACAGAAATTGGCGCCAGCGCCGTTTCTGTTGCCTTTGCCGCCTGTACGCTGGCGCGTCAAATATTCGAATCTCTTAGCGAAGTAACGGTGCTGCTCATTGGTGCGGGAGAGACGATTGAACTTGTAGCCCGCCATTTACGCGAACATAACGTCAGCCGCATGATTATTGCTAACCGCACTCAGGCGCGGGCGCGGGCGCTTGCCGATGAGGTCGGCGCTGAAGTCATCGGTCTTGGCGATATTAATGAGCGTTTGCAGGAAGCCGATATCATAATTAGCTCTACCGCAAGCCCGCTACCCATTGTAGGTAAGGGCATGGTGGAACGCGCGCTAAAGGCTCGTCGTAATCAACCTATGCTGTTAGTCGATATCGCCGTCCCGCGCGACGTCGAACCCGAGGTCGGTAAGCTTGCGAATGCGTATTTATACGGCGTTGACGATCTGCAGGCGATTATTCAACATAATATGGCTCAGCGCCAGGCAGCCGCAGTGCAGGCAGAAACTATCGTCGCGCAGGAAACCCGCGAGTTTATGGCGTGGCTGCGAGCGCAAAGTGTAAATGAAACCATACGCGACTACCGAAGCCAGGCAGAGCAAATTCGCGACGATCTGTTATCCAAAGCGCGGGCCACTCTGCAGCAAGGTGCTGATGCCGAATCCGTGCTTCAGGAACTGTCCTGGAAATTAACCAATAAACTGATTCACGCCCCTACCAAATCATTGCAGCAGGCTGCTCGCGACGGTGACGATGAGCGGCTGCATATTCTGCGCAACAGCCTTGGGCTGGATTAGCAGATCCTATTCTTATCTAGTCAAAGGTAACGTTAACACCTATGAAGCCTTCTATTGTTGCCAAACTGGAAGCTCTGCAAGAGCGTCACGAAGAGGTACAGGCGCTGCTGGGCGAAGCCGATATTATTGCGGACCAGGAGCGCTTTCGCGCACTTTCTCGCGAGTATGCGCAGTTAAGTGATGTATCTCGCTGCTTTTTGCAGTGGCAGCAAACCCGCAGCGATATTGAAACCGCACACACGCTGTTGGATGACCCGGAAATGCGCGATATGGCGCAAGAGGAACTGACGGCGGCGCAGGCGCAGGAAACCCTGCTTGAGCAACAACTGCAAGTTTTGCTCCTGCCGCGCGATCCCGATGATGAGCGTAATGCGTTCCTGGAAGTGCGCGCCGGCACGGGCGGCGATGAAGCAGCGCTTTTTGCCGGCGATCTCTTTCGTATGTATAGCCGCTATGCGGAAAGCCGTCGCTGGCGTGTAGAAATTATGAGCATGAATGAAGGCGAGCACGGCGGTTATAAAGAAATTATCGCCAAGATTAGCGGTGAGGGCGTATACGGGCGGCTGAAGTTTGAGTCTGGCGGTCATCGCGTGCAGCGAGTGCCTGCGACTGAGTCGCAGGGGCGTATTCATACCTCTGCCTGCACGGTAGCGGTAATGCCTGAATTGCCTGAAGCTGAATTGCCGGATATTAATCCGGCGGATTTACGTATCGATACCTTCCGCTCTTCAGGCGCGGGCGGGCAGCACGTCAATACCACTGATTCTGCTATCCGCATTACACACTTGCCTACAGGCATTGTTGTCGAGTGCCAGGATGAGCGTTCTCAGCATAAAAACAAAGCGAAGGCGCTGGCGGTGCTCGGTGCGCGCATCCGCGCGGCGGAGGTGGCGAAGCGGCAGCAGGCAGAGGCCTCTACGCGTCGTAACCTGCTTGGCAGCGGCGATCGCAGCGATCGTAATCGGACATATAATTTTCCCCAGGGGCGGGTAACCGATCATCGTATTAACCTGACGCTATACCGGTTAGATGAAGCGATGGAAGGCAAACTGGATATGCTGATAGAGCCTATTGTGCAGGAGTATCAGGCCGATCAGCTGGCGGCGCTGGCCGGTCAGGAGTAATGGATTATCAATCCTGGCTGCGTCAGGCGGCGCAGCGGCTGACGCACAGCGACAGTCCCCGACGCGATGCGGAGATACTGCTGGCGCATGTGTCGGGAAAGGCGCGCACTTTCATTCTGGCGTTCGGAGAGACGGTACTTAAGCCTGACGATCTTGCGCTGCTGGAGGCGTTACTCATCCGGCGGGAAGCCGGAGAGCCCGTTGCGTATTTAACCGGTGAGCGCGAATTTTGGTCGCTGCCGCTAAGCGTTTCGCCAGCCACGCTTATTCCGCGTCCGGATACCGAGTGTCTGGTTGAACAGGCGCTATTGCGCCTGCCCGCGCGCCCTTGTCGTATTCTGGAGCCAGGGACCGGCACTGGCGCAATTGCGCTGGCGTTAGCCAGCGAACGTCCGGACTGTGCGATTTTGGCCTGCGATCGGGTTCCTGAAGCGGTAGCGCTGGCGCGGCATAATGCCCACAAACTTGGGCTAAACAATGTTCAGGTTATTCAGAGCGACTGGTTTAGCGCCATTAGCCAAAGCGACTTTGATCTGGTGATTAGCAATCCGCCGTATATTGACGCTCGCGATCGGCACCTGACGTTAGGCGATGTGCGCTTTGAGCCGCACAGCGCTTTGGTTGCCGCGGAAGAAGGGCTTGCGGATTTACGCGTGCTGATTGATGAAGCCAGAGCGTATCTAAAGTCAGGCGGCTGGTTGCTTTTGGAACACGGCTGGACTCAGGGGAAAGCGGTGCGCGCGTTATTTCGGCAGGCGGGATATGAGCAGGTAGAAACTTATCGCGACTATGGCCACAATGAGCGCCTGAGTATCGGGCAATTTAGGTTTCAACAGAGGTAGAATATGGGCGCATATGCGGCGATTAAACATCTGCATATCCTGACCGTGGTAATTTCAGTTTCACTTTTCGTGCTGCGCTATTGGTGGCAGTATCGCGCTTCGCCCGTCGGACAAAAGCGCTGGGTGCGCATTGTGCCACATATCAATGATACCGTTTTGCTGTTAAGCGGCGCGGCGTTGATGACAATTGCGCGCTTTTGGCCGTTTACGCCGCAGGGGGCGTGGCTGACTGAAAAACTGTTTGGCGTTATTATCTACATCGTTTTGGGCTTTATTGCGCTGGGGCGACGCCCGCGCAGTCAGCAAATCCGCTGGTTCGCGTTTCTGCTGGGATTGGTGGTGTTGTACGTCATCATTAAGCTCGCCACCACAAAAATACCGTTACTGGGGTAAGTATGGAGTCGTTGGCCGATTTCGAATTCAATCAGGCGCCGCTGTGCGAGGGCATGATTTTAGTTTCTCAGCTTATTCGTGAGGATTTTCCGACACAGCACGTTCGTAGCCAGCTTGAACAATTAGCGCGGCTCGCCAGGGAAGAGATCTGTGAAGGATTACATCATGATGTTCAACTGGAGAAACTGTTGGCGCTGTTTTACGGCGAATGGGGCTTTCGCGATGCAGACGGCGTTTATCGTCTTTCCGATGCGCTCTGGCTCGATGAAGTCCTGAAAAAACGGCAGGGCAGCGCTGTGTCGCTGGGGGCTATTTTGCTGTGGGTGGCAGAACGTCTGGGGATCCCGCTTATGCCGGTTATTTTTCCGACTCAGCTTATCCTGCGCGCAGACTGGATGGACGGCGAGATGTGGCTAATTAATCCATTTAACGGCGATACGCTGGATGAGCATACGCTTGAAGTGTGGCTTAAAGGGAATATTGGGCCTGCGGCACAGCTTTACGATGAAGATTTAGATGAAACGGACAATGCGGGCGTTATTCGTAAACTTCTGGATACGCTGAAAACGTCGTTAATGGAAGAGCAGCAAATGGAAATGGCGCTGCGAGCCAGCGAAGTTTTATTGCAATTTAACCCGGAAGATCCGTATGAAATTCGCGATCGCGGTTTGATTTACGCGCAGCTTGACTGTGAGCATGTTGCGCTCAGTGACTTAAGCTATTTTGTTGAGCACTGCCCGGAAGATCCTATCAGCGAAATGATTAAAGCGCAGATACATTCTATTTCACATAAACAGATTACGCTGCACTAAGCAGCCGGGCGCGGCCCGTTTCCAATTTGATCAGTAAGGCGGACGTATGAAACAGAAAGTGGTTAGCATTGGCGACATTCAGGTGGCGAACGACCTGCCATTTGTGCTGTTTGGCGGCATGAATGTACTTGAATCACGTGAACTGGCAATGCGAGTTTGCGAGCATTATGTCAATGTGACGGACAAGCTGGGAATACCTTACGTATTTAAGGCGTCTTTTGATAAGGCTAACCGTTCTTCTATTCACTCATACCGCGGCCCGGGTCTGGAAGAGGGGCTAAAAATCTTTCAGGCGCTAAAAGACGCTTTCGGCGTCAAAATTATTACAGATGTTCATGAGCCGCAGCAGGCAGCGCCGGTGGCAGAAGTCGTCGATGTTATCCAGCTCCCCGCTTTTCTCGCGCGCCAAACCGACCTGGTGGAAGCCATGGCAAAAACCGGGGCGGTGATAAACGTGAAGAAGCCTCAGTTCGTCAGCCCCGGTCAAATGGGTAACATCGTGGATAAATTCCATGAGGGCGGTAATGACAAGGTGATTCTGTGCGATCGCGGTAGTAACTTCGGCTATGACAACTTGGTGGTTGATATGCTGGGCTTTGGCGTGATGAAAAAAGCGACCCACAATGCGCCGGTTATTTTTGACGTCACTCATGCGCTGCAGTGCCGGGATCCGTTTGGCGAAGCGTCCGGTGGCCGCCGCGCCCAGGTAGGGGAGCTGGCGCGTGCCGGTATGGCCGTTGGCATTGCCGGGCTGTTTATCGAAGCGCATCCCGATCCATTACACGCGAAATGTGACGGTCCTTCCGCGCTGCCGCTGGATAAACTGGAGCCATTCCTGCTACAAATGAAAGCGATTGACGATCTGGTAAAAAGCTTTCCGGCACTGGATACCAGCAGCTAACCCTGGCCGATATGCGTTGCCAAAATGAAAAGGAGCCGATGGCTCCTTTTTTGCTGTTCCATGCAAAGGCCACAGCCGCAGCCTGATGCTGGCTAACTTTGTTAAAGGCTGGCCTGAACGAACTCTGACTGCCTTCCTGGTAACGGATGATATTCATTGAATAAATTTTAATGAACGTGCCTGCCTGATGGCATGACCTGATTTATGACGCCTGGGGTTTACTTCACTGGCTGTTAAACCCGTGATGGACTGTAAGAAGATACCGGGTAATTAGCATAACCTTGACGGCTGTCGTACCCGTAGCGCTTCGGGGGCATGTATAGGTAATAAGGTGATGATATATTCGGCCCATTTGCCAGGCTCGGCTAATATTTCTTAACCTCGGAACCCATCTATATCAGTGCGGCGGTTCTTCGTTTATTTAGCTCTGGCTTTTTGCATGTTAAAAAAAACAGAGGGTTGGATTAAAGATATGTAGTGACAACGTCACGCGCAATAGTGTGTGGATTGTTGGTAAAACCATGGGGCAAACCAGTAAGGTACTCAAATAGTCAGAAGCCATATCGGCTGTAGCAAAGGCAAGGGGCGACCTCCACGCGGTAGCGGGAGGTCTGGAGCAATAATTCGTCAGGCAAAAATTGTCATGAGGTAAGCGGCAAACAGCGCCAGATGCGCTGCGCCGTTCAGGACATTGGTTCTTCCGGTAGAGAATGCGATTTGGCATAGCATAAGCGCAGAGAGCATGACAACAATCTCAGAGGTATTTAGCGCAAACTGCAGGGTATTGCCGGTGATAATCGCGATAATGGTGACCGTGGGCACGGTTAACGAAATCGTGGCCAGCACCGAGCCGAAAAACAGATTCATTGCCCGCTGCGCCTGATTATTCATTACGGCACGAATTGCGCCTAGCCCTTCCGGTGAAAGTATTAGCAGTGCTATCAGGAAACCTGAGAAAGCGGCGGGAGCATGTAGCCTGTTCAGTAACCCTTCAAGCGGCACTGCGTTCATTTTGGTCACGGCAATAACGGCAACCAAATGTACAATCAGCCATATCGCATGCCAGGCGCTACTGTGGGCAGACGGCTTACCGTGGTGCGGGTCGTCGTCGTCGGCTTCATCTTCATGCTCATACACAAACAGGCTTTGGTGAGTCCGCGTCTGAATGAGTAAGAAAATACCGTACATGGCGGCGGAAATCGCGGCAACTAACAGCGACTGCCCGATGGTAAAGTTGCCGCCCGGCAATGTTGCCGGGAAAACCAGCACGATAACAGCGAGCGGAAACAGTGCGATAAGATATTGCTTGATGCCATACAGATTGACGTACTGCGTGGCAAATTTTCGCCCCCCCATCAGGAGTGCGAAGCCAACCAGTCCGCCGGTTACAATAAGAATAATGGAGTATAGGGTATCGCGCATTAGCGTTGGTGCGGCTCCGCCCGTTGCCATGAGGGCGGAGATAAGACTTACTTCCAGAATCACGACAGACAGACTCAGAATGAGCGATCCAAACGGTTCCCCCAGCCGATGCGCCAGCACATCGGCGTGGCGCACAACGCTAAAAGCGCTGCTTAAGATACCAATAAGCGCTAAAAGGTTAATTCCGATAAGCATCGCCATCGACTGACTGGAGCTCCAAAATAGCAGCACCGTTAGTGCGGCGATCGGGAAGATAAGCGATGTTTCCTTGTGACGAGTTTTCACCGCTTCCGCGGGCGCTTTTGTCATTCTGTATGCTCCATAATATCGGTGTTTGGCTTATACCATTATCAAGATGAGTGATTATCACATCACCTTAGCAAAAGAAGCTATTTCTTGCGACATTTTTACGAATATTTACCGCATACGGCAGTTGAATAATATGAGGCTCTGATAATGTCCTCTTATCCTGATTTTATACTTTATTAACATTTAGTTGCAGAATTGATTTTCTAAATTTTGCCAGACGCTGGCGCCAGGCGTTCTCGCTGACCATACTAACTCTTATGGCGCTATTACTAGTGAATCAGGCTCAGGAGAATAAGTATGCCGTACCGCTCAACCCAGCAGCTTCCGGATGGAGTCAAACATGTTCTGCCCGCTCACGCGCAGGAAATTTATAAAGAGGCGTTTAACAGCGCATGGGAAGAATATAAGGATAAGTCTGCGCGGCGGGATGACGCCAGCAGGGAAGAAACCGCGCATCGGGTTGCCTGGGGCGCGGTAAAGCAAGTTTATGAAAAAGGCGATGACGGTAAATGGCATTCCCGTTAGCCTGAGCGCCGTGTAATGGGCGAGGGCAGTGAGTTAGAATGTCAGCACTTTATCAGCTTCTAGTGTCCAGGCTGCCAGTTCTGTTAACGTGCCGATTGTTACACCGTCAATTAACGGCAGGGCGCTCACGCCGCGCGCATCGGCGCATGTCTTACACACTTTTACTGGAATGTTCTGGGCAGTAAGTATTTCCAGCATTTGCTGAATATTATATCCTTCATGAGGCGTCTGGCCGTTCAGCCCGGCAGTCACTGCATCTGACATTAAAAATAGTCGTAATGTTAGCGCGGTATCCTGCTCACGTAGTGCGATTGCGAGACGCAGGCTATTAAATAGTGCTTCGCTGCCGTAGGCTGCGCCATTGGCGATAATAACCATATTTTGCATGTTAACTCCTGTTTAACGTGGGCGATATATAAGGCAAAGGGAAGGATGAGTATAAGCCGCCTTGCCGGGCGTCACCAGACGGCAGGAGGCGTGAGGTGCGGTATAACCCGGTTTAACCCGATATGGATTAAGCTTTATCACTTACTGATTAACAGTGCGCTAACCCATTGTGTTTTCAGAGAGATGTACCCTGGCTGTACGGGAGAGAATGATATACTGGATGGAAGTTTATTCACCTGAAATCCTGATATCTTAATGACGTAATGCCCTATTTTTATCGATTAATCGCCGTGTGCGCTGCTTTATTAAACGCTTCCCCCTGCGGCGCTATTCAGCCTGCGACTTTTATTCAGGAAGCGGAAAATCCCTTTGACAACGACGGCGATAATCTGCCCGATCTCGGCTATGCGCCGGTACAGCGTTCCGACGCGTTAGAAAATAGGCTGGCGACAATGGCAAAAGCCTTTGGTGAAGCCAGTATGAAAAAAAGCGATCTCGATACCAGCGACAGAGCTCGTCAGTTTGCCTTTACACATCTTCGTGATGTATTAGCCAGCCATATTACATCCGGCGCGAAGTCATTACTTTCGCCGCTAGGTAAAGCTGATGTTGCGCTGCAAATGGATCAGGAGGGTAATTTTAACGGTAGCCGGGGGTCATTGTTTACGCCATTACTGGATAATGAAAAGGTGCTTACCTGGAGCCAGGTCGGTGTGAGCCAGCGTACACAAGGGTTAGTTGGAAATATCGGCCTCGGGCAGCGCTGGGTTGCGGGAGACTGGCTGCTCGGTTACAACACTTTTTATGACAGCACGTTACGCGATAATTTGCAGCGGGCGGGATTCGGCGCCGAGGCCTGGGGCGAATATTTACGCCTCTCTGCGAATTATTATCAACCGCTAAACGACTGGCAGCTGAGCGAATATACCCAGGAACGGCGCAGTGCGCGCGGCTACGACGTCACGGCCCTGGCGTGGCTACCCTTTTACCGCCATATCCAGACGAGTCTGAGCCTTGAGCAATATTTTGGCGACAGCGTCGATTTGTTTAATAACGGCGCTGGCGCGCGCGATCCCATGGCCGTGAAATTGGGGGTAAATTACACGCCGGTCCCACTCTTGACCTTTACTGCCATGCACAAACAGGGCGAAAACGGTGATACGCAGGATAACCTGGGGCTGAAATTCAACTATCGCTTTGGCGTTCCGCTCTCAAAGCAGTTATCGGCAGATGAAGTCGCGGCAGCAAGCTCCCTGCGCGGCAGCCGCTATGATGCGGTAACGCGCTCAGCGACGCCGGTTGTTTCACTGCGTAAAACTAAAACGTTATCGGTCTATTTGGCAACGCCGCCCTGGCAGCTAAACTCCGGCGAAACGGTGGCGCTGAAAATTCAGGTACGCTCACGCTTCGGGATCCGGCAAATTTCCTGGGAAGGCGACACTCAAACGTTAAGCCTGACCGCACCCGCGAAAACAAATAACCCTGACGGCTGGACCGTTATTATGCCTGTGTGGCGTGATGAAGCCGGTGAGAAAAATAGCTGGCGGCTGGCGGTAACCGTTGAGGATGGGGAGGGGCAGCGTGTGACGTCTAACTGGATAACGCTGCGGCTTGATGAACCTCTGCGGGCTTTCCCAAAAGAAGATACCCGCTGGCAGTTAATTCCCGGTAGCGACGAATTAACGGGTTACCGGGACGTGGACTAAAAAATACGCTCCTGGTGAACCCAAACCGCGGCTTCAACCCGTGATTTTAGCTTCATCTTTTTCAGCAAATGCTTAACGTGAACTTTAACCGTACTTTCGGTGATATCCAGCCGACGGGCGATCATTTTGTTAGGCAAACCCTGAGCGATTAACTTAAGAATATCTCGCTCGCGCGGGGTAAGCAGAGAGACGTCGCGGTCGGAGGTTGAACGATTGGCACGCAGGCTGGCAGCCAGTACTGGCGTTAACGTTTCGCTTAACACCATTTCCCCAGCCGCAGCTTGCTGTAGCGCCTTAAGCAGCTCTTCAGGCTCCATATCTTTAAGCAGGTAGCCGTCGGCACCGCGTTTTAACGCGGTAACGACGTCCTCTTCGTGATTGGAAACGCTAAACACGACGATACGACCAGACAGGGTTTTCTCACGCAGCCTGTCGAGCGTTTCAAGGCCGTTCATACCGGGCATGTTCAAATCCAGCAGAATCAGATCCGGATCGAGGCTCTCCGCCATTTCCACACCCTGTTCGCCGTTGCCGGCCTCACCCACGACCCGGATGTCCGGTGCCATGCTGATAAGCTGCTTGACGCCGGTGCGCAGCATGGGGTGATCGTCAATCAGCAAGATGGTTGCTGCGTCCTGATTACTCATTTTTTGCTCCTGTAACGGAAGAGGTTTGAGGTCCGGGAATAAAGTCCACGATGACTTCAGTTCCCCCGCCATCGCGTGGCCGAACCTGGCAACTGCCTTTCAGGCTGTGCGCGCGGTCACGCATAATAATTAGACCATAGTGATTGCTGCGCTCACCGTTACCGGTAATCCCACAGCCGTTGTCCCATATTATAAGGCGTACCTGACCACCTTCCTGTGATACGGATATGCCTGCCGCGCTTGCGTGCGCGTGTTTAAACGTATTGTTAAGCGCTTCGCGCGCAATTTGAACCAAGTGGATAGCCTGATTTCCCGGCACACAGCGTGGGGGCAGCCGATAATCCAGCGTAACCGGAAAACCAAGACGTGCGGAAAACTCCTGACTGCTTGATTCAAGGGCAGGGCGCAGGCCCGGCTCTGTCAACTGCAGGCGAAATGTGGTGAGCAATTCGCGTAGCTGACGCCATGATGTATTCAACTCACCGCGGATTTGACTTAGAAGCTCGCGGCTGGACGCTGGGATTGTGTCTCCCTGCATTTGCAGGCAGCTTACCTGCATTTTCATACAGGAGAGCGATTGTGCGATGGAGTCGTGCAACTCACGGGCGATTGCCGCACGTTCTTCCATAACAATCAGCTGCTGCTGGCGCTCATTCTGTCGCTCCAGCGCCAGCGTCGTAGTGAGCAGTTCTATTAGCGTTTCTAGCATTTGCTGCTGATCGTTATTTAACGTATTTCCAATCGGAAGCTGGGCTAAAATCAGGCCGTATTGAGTATGGCTATCCGTCAGGCGCCACTTCAGCGAGGTGCGCTCTTCTAGCGATGATACAATTTCTTTACCCTGATGATGATAATCGTTATCCGGGCGAAGCGTGTATTCCTGATAATTTTCTTCATCATTATGTTCGTAAACCCGCAGCTCAATATCACGCAGGGGAGTGAGTTGTTGCAAGTCGTTAAGCACTGGGGTGACGCGTTGGGTAAATGTGGCGGGTGAATGAAGATGGCGACTTGATTGATATAAGAAAGACAGCATTTGATTGGTACGCTCAAGCCCCCGGGTTTTCTCCATTACGCGCTGTTCCAGAACCGCGTAGCTTTCGGCCAGTTCTGTCGACATGGTATTAAGGGCGCTGGCGAGCGTCGCCATTTCATCGCGTCCACTCAGTTTTACCTGATAGCTAAAATTACGGCGCCCAATGGCGTTAGCCATAGAGAGTAATTTTTTCCAGGGCTGTAGCAGGCGCTTACGAAGCCATATCACCGTGAAAATCAGCAGCAAGCCCATAAAGACGATCATGACCTGTTGCAGTATGACAATACGCTGAATGCGCTGCTCGGTTGTTTTATCGAAAGAAGAGACCAGGCTGTCGATTTGATTAACGAAGACGGTTATTTTATTTCTGACTTCATCTCTGTCGCGAGCGCGCTTAAGCGCCGGTGCCAATACGCCGCGCCAGTAATCACTTAGTGCGTTAAGCTGGCGAATCTGACCGTCCCGCTCCGCTGCGCGGCGCAGTTCACCGCTGTCCGCTGTGCGCGACATCTCTTCGAACAGACCTGCATCTTGTGGGCCAATCGGCACCGTGGCCAGCAACCGATAACTTTGCATACGCAGCGAGCCTGCTTTGTTGATCGCGTGAGCGCTGCCGCGAATACCCTGGCCGAGCCATCCGGCGGTACCCAGCCCGGTGACGCCGAGTGCGGCAAGTAGAAATACAACCAGTGCGAGTTGATTGGCAAGAGTGAGCGGGGTAAAGTCGCGTCTGAGCATGGCGTGTGTGCTCCGGTTGATTGAGGGCAGGCCGGTCGGAGTATTCTTAAACATCCCCGGGAGTATACCCATACCTACAAAGTACTACTCCTTAATTGCCAATGGTGGCATAAGGTAATCCTGTAAGTCATGGAAAAAGGCCAGTGTCGTGAAAGAAAACGGCTTTTTCCGGTCAACTTTCTACCCATTAAGGGTCATGGTGTATTTTTGAGCGCCGGAAAGAGCGCTTATCCCTTGATTTGCATCAACTTCACTTCATTCGTTGCGCCTATCGTGGCGACAGATATTCCTAATAATTTCGAGGTGTGTATGTCTCAGCCTGCCGTTACCACCAGGTCATCCGGCGCAATGATTACCGACTGGCAACCAGAAGATGCCGCATTCTGGCAGTCTCGCGGTCATCGTATCGCAAGTCGTAACCTGTGGATTTCAGTTCCATGTTTACTTCTGGCGTTCTGCGTCTGGATTTTATTTAGCACGGTTGCCGTTTACCTCAATCGCGCGGGGTTTAACTTTACCACCGACCAGTTATTCATGCTGACGGCGCTGCCGTCCGTATCGGGGGCACTGCTGCGCGTACCGTACTCCTTTATGGTACCGCTGGTCGGCGGTCGCCGCTGGACCGCATTGAGCACCGGGATCCTAATTATTCCCTGTGTCTGGCTTGGATATGCGGTGCAGGATACCAGCACGCCTTTCCAGACCTTCATCATCATTGCTCTATTATGCGGCTTTGCCGGTGCTAACTTTGCTTCCAGTATGGCAAATATCAGCTTCTTTTTCCCAAAACAGAAGCAGGGCGGAGCGCTGGGGATTAACGGCGGCTTAGGCAATATGGGCGTGAGCGTGATGCAGCTGGTTGCACCGCTGGCTATCTCAATGTCTATTTTTGCATTTGCCGGGGGTGGTCAGGGCGTTACGCTGGAAGACGGTTCTCGCCTTTATCTGGAAAATGCCGCATGGGTTTGGGTCATTCCGCTGGCAATTTTTACTCTTGCAGCATGGTTTGGTATGAATGACCTTGCGACCTCAAAAGCATCATTAAAAGAGCAGTTGCCGGTGCTGAAACGGGGCCATCTGTGGATAATGAGCCTGCTCTATCTGGCTACTTTTGGCTCATTTATCGGTTTTTCAGCAGGGTTTGCGATGCTGTCTAAAACGCAGTTCCCTGAGGTCAGCGTCATGCAATTTGCCTTCTTTGGTCCGTTCGTCGGCGCGCTGGCGCGTTCCGCTGGCGGGGCTATTTCTGACCGCTTTGGTGGGACGAAAGTTACGCTGATAAACTTTATATGTATGGCTGTTTTCAGCGCACTGCTATTCCTTACGCTGCCAGGTGCCGGCAATAGCGGTAATTTCACCGCGTTTTTTGGCGTTTTCCTGCTGTTATTCCTGACGGCGGGTCTGGGCAGTGGCTCAACCTTCCAGATGATTTCCGTTATTTTCCGTAAGATTACGATGGAGAGCGTCAAAGCAGCCGGTGGAAGCGATGAGCAGGCAACGCGTGAAGCGGCGACGGATACGGCGGCGGCGCTTGGATTTATTTCGGCGATCGGTGCGATCGGCGGATTCTTTATCCCGAAAGCATTCGGTACTTCCCTGGAGTTAACCGGTTCCCCGGCCGGCGCCATGAAAATATTTCTAGTGTTTTACATTGTCTGCGTCATCGTGACGTGGGCCGTGTATGGACGCAAAGCGAAAAATAAATAATTTCTGTTATATAGCGCGGCTTTTGCCGCGCTTTTTTATGTCTGCAAATAGTTACAACATACTAAAAATTATGCGTGATTTCATACCGCTAACGTATGCGCTCTTAACAACAATACAGAAATACCCCTAAATACCTAAGATTGAAAAAATGGCTTACTAAAATAAAGTAATTTCAATTTTAAATCATATATTTCAATTAGTTAATTGGGTTATTTGGCTACCACTTAGGTGGTAGTGTGTTTGGCGGGGCATTAAGACATACCCGAAGGCGTTGATCGTCATCAATTCCACTAAACGTCGCGCGCGCTAACGTGCGGGCCAATCCAGCCATGCCGATTTATGAGAGCCTCAGGCTCCACATCAGGAGACTTCCGATGAGCAAATTTCTTGACCGGTTTCGTTACTTCAAACAGAAGGGCGAAACCTTTGCCGATGGTCACGGCCAGACGCTAACGACCAATAGGGATTGGGAAGAGGGGTACCGCCAACGTTGGCAGCACGATAAAGTCGTGCGTTCCACCCACGGCGTTAACTGTACAGGCTCATGTAGCTGGAAGATCTTCGTAAAAAATGGATTAGTCACTTGGGAAATGCAGCAGACGGATTATCCCCGCACTCGCCCTGATATGCCTAATCATGAACCGCGCGGCTGCCCACGCGGTGCCAGCTATTCCTGGTATTTGTATAGCGCAAATCGCCTAAAATATCCGTTAATGCGTAAGCGTTTGATTAAGCTATGGCGTGATGCGAAGACGCGCCACAGCGATCCCGTAGACGCCTGGGCGTCAATTGTCGAAGACACCGCTAAAGCAAAAAGCTATAAACAGGCGCGCGGTCGCGGAGGGTTTGTGCGCTCCTCCTGGCAGGAAGTGAATGAGCTGATTGCCGCTTCTAACGTCTACACGGCTAAAACATACGGGCCGGACCGTATCGCCGGCTTTTCTCCGATCCCGGCGATGTCGATGGTTTCTTACGCCTCCGGCGCTCGCTATCTTTCGCTGATTGGTGGTATTTGCCTGAGCTTCTACGACTGGTATTGCGATCTGCCGCCCGCGTCGCCAATGACCTGGGGTGAGCAGACCGACGTACCTGAATCCGCAGACTGGTATAACTCCAGCTACATAATGGCATGGGGTTCCAACGTACCGCAGACCCGCACACCGGACGCCCACTTCTTTACAGAAGTTCGCTACAAAGGGACTAAAACGGTTGCCATCACGCCAGATTATGCGGAAATCGCTAAACTCTGCGATCTGTGGCTTGCGCCGAAGCAGGGAACCGACAGCGCAATGGCGCTGGCGATGGGACACGTGATGCTACGTGAGTTTCATCTGGACAACCCGAGCCAATATTTTACTGACTACGTCCGTCGCTACACGGATATGCCGATGCTGGTCATGCTTGATGAGCGCGATGGCTATCATGTCCCAGGTCGCATGCTGCGCGCTGCCGATCTTGTGGATGCCCTCGGCCAGGAAAACAACCCAGAATGGAAAACGGTTGCCTGCGATGAGCGCAGCGGTGATTTAGTCGCGCCGCAGGGCTCCATTGGTTTCCGCTGGGGAGAAAAAGGCAAATGGAACCTGGAACAGCGCGATGGCGCTTCAGGTAACGATACTGAGCTGCGCCTGAGCTTACTGGGAAGCCATGATGAAGTCGCTGAAGTCGCGTTCCCTTACTTCGGCGGAGAAGGCACCGAGCATTTTAATCGCGTCGAGCTGGAAAATGTGCTGATGCATAAACTGCCGACTAAGCGCCTGACGCTGGCCGACGGCAGTAGCGCGCTGGTGGCAACGGTATATGACCTCACACTGGCAAACTACGGTCTGGACCGCGGTTTGGATGACGCCAACTGCGCCAGCAGCTATGACGATATCAAGGCTTACACGCCCGCATGGGCTGAGCAAATTACCGGCGTTTCCCGCCAGCAGATAATTCGTACCGCCCGCGAGTTCGCGGTAAACGCGGATAAAACGCACGGCCGCTCAATGATTATCGTCGGCGCGGGGCTGAACCACTGGTATCACCTCGACATGAATTATCGCGGCCTGATCAACATGCTGATTTTCTGCGGTTGTATCGGCCAGAGCGGAGGCGGCTGGGCGCACTATGTTGGCCAGGAGAAATTGCGTCCGCAAACCGGCTGGCAGCCGCTGGCGTTTGCACTGGACTGGCAGCGGCCGCCGCGTCACATGAACAGTACCTCTTTCTTCTATAACCATTCCAGCCAGTGGCGCTATGAGACGCTGACGGCGCAGGAATTGCTGTCGCCGCTGGCGGATAAATCCCGCTATACCGGGCATCTGGTTGACTTCAACGTGCGCGCTGAGCGCATGGGCTGGCTGCCGTCCGCGCCGCAGTTAAACACTAACCCACTGCATATCAAAGCAGCGGCGGAAGCGGCAGGCATGTCGCCGGCGGAATACACGGCGAGCGCGCTGAAATCCGGCAATATCCGCTTTGCTTCTGAGCAGCCGGATGAAGGCGGCAACCATCCGCGGAATCTGTTTGTCTGGCGCTCAAACCTGCTCGGTTCTTCCGGTAAGGGCCATGAGTATATGCTGAAATACCTGCTGGGTACCGACCACGGTATTCAGGGGAAAGATTTAGGGCAGCAGGGCGGCGTAATGCCGGAAGAAGTGGAATGGAAAGATAATGGTCTGGAAGGAAAACTGGACCTGGTTGTGACGCTGGATTTCCGTCTGTCCAGTACCTGCCTGTATTCAGACATCGTGCTGCCAACCGCGACCTGGTATGAAAAAGACGACATGAATACCTCGGATATGCATCCGTTTATTCATCCACTGTCTGCCGCGGTCGATCCCGCCTGGGAGTCTAAAAGCGACTGGGAAATCTATAAAGGCATTGCGAAGAAATTCTCAGAAGTCTGCGTGGGGCATCTGGGCAAAGAAACCGACGTGGTTACGCTGCCAATCCAGCACGACTCCGCCAGCGAACTTGCACAGCCGCTGAGCGTGCAGGACTGGAAAAAAGGTGAGTGCGACCTGATACCAGGTAAAACGGCGCCGCATTTAATGGTGGTGGAACGCGATTATCCAGCAACCTATGAGCGCTTTACTTCCATTGGTCCGCTGTTGGAAAAAATCGGTAACGGCGGTAAAGGCATCGCCTGGAACACCCAGAGCGAGATGGACCTGCTGCGTAAGCTGAATTACGAGAAAGCGGATGGCCCCGCGAAAGGGCAGCCGATGTTAAATAGTGCGATTGATGCGGCTGAGATGATTCTGACGCTGGCGCCGGAAACCAATGGCCAGGTTGCGGTTAAAGCCTGGTCAGCGCTGAGTGAGTTCACCGGGCGCGATCACACGCATCTGGCTCGTCCTAAGGAAGAGGAGAAGATCCGCTTCCGCGATATTCAGGCACAGCCGCGTAAAATTATCTCTAGCCCGACCTGGTCAGGCCTGGAAGATGAACACGTTTCTTATAACGCCTGTTATACCAACGTACATGAGCTTATTCCGTGGCGCACGCTTTCCGGTCGCCAGCAGTTGTATCAAGACCATCCGTGGATGCGCGATTTTGGCGAGAGCCTGTTGGTTTATCGTCCGCCCATCGACACCCGTTCCGTAAAAGCGGTTATGGGCAACAAATCGAACGGCAACCCTGAAAAGGCGCTTAACTTCCTGACGCCGCACCAAAAGTGGGGGATCCACTCGACCTACAGCGACAACCTGATGATGCTGACGCTGTCGCGCGGCGGGCCGATTGTGTGGATGAGCGAGGTAGATGCAAAAGAGCTTGGTATTGCTGATAACGACTGGATTGAAGTCTTTAACAGCAACGGCGCATTAACCGCTCGTGCGGTGGTGAGCCAGCGTGTACCGGCGGGAATGACCATGATGTATCACGCTCAGGAACGTATCGTGAACTTGCCGGGTTCTGAAATTACCGGCCAGCGCGGCGGTATCCACAATTCGGTAACGCGTATTAGCCCGAAACCGACGCATATGATTGGCGGTTATGCCCAGTTAGCGTATGGCTTTAACTATTACGGCACGGTGGGTTCAAACCGCGATGAATTCGTAGTGGTACGTAAAATGAAAAATATTGACTGGTTGGATGGCGAAGGCAACGACCAGAAACAGGAGAGCGTAAAATGAAAATTCGTTCACAAGTTGGCATGGTGCTGAATCTGGACAAGTGCATCGGATGCCATACCTGTTCGGTCACCTGTAAAAACGTCTGGACCAGCCGAGAAGGTACTGAATACGCCTGGTTTAACAACGTTGAAACTAAGCCCGGCGTTGGTTTCCCGAACGACTGGGAAAATCAGGAAAAATGGAAAGGCGGCTGGATCCGTAAAATCAACGGCAAACTCACGCCGCGCATGGGTAACCGCGCCATGCTGCTGGGTAAAATTTTCGCCAACCCGCATTTACCCGGCATTGACGATTACTATGAGCCGTTTGATTTTGATTATCAGCACCTGCACGGCGCGCCGGAAGGAAAGCATCAGCCGATTGCGCGTCCGCGTTCGCTAATAACCGGCAAACGAATGGATAAAGTTACCGCCGGGCCAAACTGGGAAGACGATTTAGGCGGTGAGTTTGACAAACTGTCTCGCGATCGGAACTTCCAGAATATCCAGAAGGCGATGTACGGCCAGTTTGAAAACACCTTCATGATGTATTTGCCGCGCCTGTGCGAACACTGCCTGAACCCGGCATGTGTCGCGACGTGCCCGAGCGGTGCCATCTATAAGCGTGAAGAAGACGGCATTGTTCTTATCGATCAGGATAAGTGCCGTGGATGGCGTATGTGCATCACTGGCTGCCCGTACAAGAAGATTTACTTTAACTGGAAGAGTGGGAAGTCAGAAAAATGTATTTTCTGCTATCCGCGTATTGAGGCCGGCATGCCGACCGTATGTTCTGAAAGCTGCGTTGGGCGTATCCGCTATCTGGGCGTATTGCTGTATGACGCGGACGCGATTGAGAATGCGGCCAGTACGGAAAGCGAAAAAGATCTGTATCAGCGCCAGCTTGACGTGTTCCTTGACCCGAACGATCCGCAAGTCATTGCGCAGGCGCTGAAAGACGGTGTGCCACAAAGCGTTATCGATGCGGCTCAACAATCGCCGGTCTATAAAATGGCGATGGAGTGGAAGCTGGCGCTGCCGCTGCATCCCGAATACCGTACCCTGCCGATGGTCTGGTACGTGCCGCCGTTATCGCCAATCCAGTCAGCCGCTGACGCAGGCGAATTGCCGCACAGCGGCATACTGCCGGACGTTGAGAGCCTGCGCATTCCGGTGCAGTATCTGGCTAACCTGCTGACTGCCGGAGACGTTGAGCCAGTCCTGCTGGCGCTGAAACGTATGCTGGCGATGCGCCACTTCAAGCGCGCAGAAACGGTGGATGGCGTTATGGATACCCGTGCGCTGGAAGAAGTTGGATTAACTCAGGCCCAGGCACAGGAGATGTATCGCTACCTGGCCATTGCGAACTATGAAGATCGCTTTGTAGTCCCGACCAGCCATCGTGAACTGGCGCATGATGCATTCCCTGAGCGCAATGGCTGTGGATTCAGCTTTGGCGACGGCTGCCACGGTTCTGATAGCAAATTCAACCTGTTTAACAGCCGCCGTATTGATGCCGTTGACGTAACGGTAAAAACGGAGCCGCATGCATGATTGAGCTACGAGTCCTCTCCCGGTTACTGGAGTATCCGGATACTGAGCTTGTACAGCATCGGCAGGAGATGTCAGACGCGCTTAGCGCGTCTGATGTGCTGGATGCGGGCGAGGTAAATCGAGTCTGTGCCTTCATAAACGAACTGCTAACGCGGGATGTACTGGATATTCAGGCGGAGTATAGCGAATTGTTTGACAGAGGGCGTGCTACTTCACTGCTGCTGTTTGAGCACGTGCACGGCGAGTCGCGCGATCGCGGGCAGGCAATGGTCGATTTAATGGCCCAGTACGAGAGTGCAGGGCTACACCTGGACAGCCGTGAACTGCCGGACCATTTGCCACTGTATCTGGAATATCTGGCGCAGTTGCCGGAAGCCGAAGCGCGCGCCGGTTTAACGGACATCGCACCGATCCTGGCGCTGCTGAGCGCGCGGTTAAAGCAGCGTGAAAGCCGCTATGCGGTGTTGTTCGATCTCCTGCTATCGCTTGGGCACAGCGCCGTAGACGCGACGAAAGTCGGTGAGCAAATTGCCAGCGAGTCGCGCGACGATACCCCACAGGCGCTGGACGCCGTATGGGAAGAGGAGCAAGTGAAGTTCCTTGCGGACAATGGATGCGCTGAGTCTGATATCACCGCGCATCAGCGTCGTTTTGCGGGGGCCGTTGCGCCACAGTATCTGAATATTACTTCCGGGGGACAGCAATAATGCAATTCCTGAACATGTTCTTTTTCGATATCTATCCATACATTGCCGGGACTGTCTTTCTGGTAGGGAGCTGGCTGCGCTACGATTATGGGCAATATAGCTGGCGTGCCGCTTCCAGCCAGATGCTGGATCGTAAAGGGATGAATCTGGCTTCCAATCTGTTTCACATCGGGATATTGGGTATCTTTGCCGGGCACTTTTTAGGCATGCTGACGCCGCACTGGATGTACGAGGCCTTTCTTCCGATTGAGGTGAAACAAAAAATGGCGATGTTCGCCGGCGGTGCCAGCGGCGTGCTGTGCTTGGTTGGCGGGCTGCTATTGCTTAAACGGCGTCTGTTCAGCCCGCGGGTGCGGGCAACGACTACCGGTGCAGATATCCTGATCCTGACATTGTTAGTCATTCAGTGTGCGTTAGGTCTGCTGACGATACCGTTTTCGGCCCAGCATATGGACGGCAGTGAAATGATGAAGCTGGTGGGATGGGCGCAATCAGTAGTGACTTTCCACGGTGGTGCATCTACTTATCTGGAAGGCGTCGCGCCGATATTCCGCGTGCACCTGGTGCTAGGAATGACGCTGTTCCTGTTATTTCCGTTCTCGCGGCTGGTGCATATCTGGAGCGTACCGGTTGAGTATCTGACTCGGAAATATCAGCTGGTTCGCGCGCGTCGCTAACCGCCGTTTTTGCGTAACAATCTGTGAAACCCGATCTACACGATCGGGTTTTTTATTGTCAGCCAAAAATCATGTGGTTCACCGTGGCTGGCAACCGTCTGGCTCTGTTCTGGTTGCTTTGTATCCGTTATCAATAAGAAACGCCTGGCGATGGGCAATTTCTGTATTCTGGCGGTATTAATTGCCGGGCAGATGCGCTTTATTGAGGGCTGACAGTAAGACGCCTGTAATCTGGAGAATGGTCGATTGAGTCTGGTAGCCCGCCGGAATTCACCCAATACCGATAAAAAAACCTGCGATAGTGGCGCTCATTAAGTTAGAAAGCGTTGCCGCAATCAGGGCGCGCACGCCCAGGCGCGCTATTTCAGAGGTACGCTCTGGCGCTACCGCTGAAAACGTACCGACGACTACGCCAATCGAACCAACGTTTGCAAATCCGCACAGAGCGAATGAGATAATGGCGATGGTTTTACCGCTGAGCGCGTTCGTCTCAACCAAATAGGGGGCAAAATTGATATAGGCTACAAACTCATTCACCACTAGTTTTTGCCCAATCAGGCTGCCCGCCAGCGTCGCATCCTGCCAGTCAACGCCCATCATCCACGCCAGCGGAGCCAGTATATAACCGAAGATACCTTGTAGACTGATGCCACCGTAGCCAAACCAGCCGCCCACGCCGCTTAGTATCCCGTTCAGCATGGCGATAATGCCGACGAAAGCAAGCACTACCGTCGCCAACCCGGCGGCAATTTTTAGTCCGGTCATGGCGCCGGTTGCAGCGGCTTCAATCAGGCTGCGGGCGGGAACCTCATTGAAGGAAAGCTCATTAAATTTTACCCGTGAGATTTCCATCGCCGGGCTTAGCAGACGGGCAAACAGAATGCCACCGGGGATCGCCATTAGGGACGCTGCCAACAGATATTCGATAGGAACACCCAGGCCGGCATACCCTAGCATCGTTGAGCCTGCAATAGAGGCCATACCGCTACAAATAACGGTAAAAAGTTCGTTACGGTTCAGGCGATTAATAAATGGTTTAACGATGGCCGGAATTTCATTCTGCCCCAGGAAGATCGTGGTGACGGCCACGAAAGATTCAATTTTACTGATTTTTAGTGCGCGCTGGAAAATACCACCCAATATGCGGATGATACCCCCCATCACGCCCATGTAATAAAGTGCACTTACCAGCGCGGTGATAAAGATAATTGCGGGTAAAACATGAAAGGCAAAAACAAATCCCGCGCCATTAAATACCTTATTCATTTGCGGCCCGGCTAGCGGCCCGAAAATAAATGCGCTGCCTGCGTCGCTATAAGCCAGGGTCTGATTCACGCCATAAGCGATTTTTTCTGCAAGCCATTTCCCCGCAGGCAAATACAGGATGGCACCGCCAATAGCGATTTGGATTAACAGCGCTGCCCCCGTGGTACGCAGGCTAATATGTTTTTTATTGGCTGAGAGCAGAAATGCAATCGCCAGTAAAACCATCATACCCAGAACACTTCTTATTATATCCATCATGATGTCCGTTGCTGTCAGCCCAATCTGTAGCGCCATATGAGCAGCGGTATACTGCTCATAGTGTTAAATATGCCCCGGCGGGGCACTTTACCTGGCGCCGGGTTAGTGGTACATGCGCACGCACTCTTCCACCAAATCCCAAAACCATGGGACATCCAGCGTGATGCCCACTTTTGTGTTGGCCGGTTTGCCTAGCACGCCGAGGACATCGCACACGGTGCGGCCATAGCAAGGGCCGCTATTGACGTCTATCTCGACATACATATCCTGAACGTTAAAGGCACCGGGATTAATCAAATAAGCGACGCAGGTTGCGTCATGGACCGGCCCGCCTTCAAGGCCATAATTGGCATACTGGGTTTTTAGCGTGAAATTCATGATGGCGCTAAAGAGCTTGCCCGCAGGACCACCGGCGTTATCCATACGTGAAATAATATTTGGGGTACAAACTGTCTGGTGGGTTAAGTCGAGGCCCATCATCACCAGCGGTGCACCGGATGTGAATACCACGCGCGCGGCCTCCGGGTCAGCAAAAATATTAAACTCGGCAGAGGGCGTGAAATTACCCGTTCCATAAGCGCCGCCCATTAATACTATTTCGCGGATTTTCGGGATAATTTGGGGCTGCATGCGCATTGCGACCGCAATATTAGTTAGCGGTCCGGTGGGTACCAGCGTAATGTCTCCATCGCTGGCCATTAGGGTATCGATAATAAAATTAATTGCGTGTTGAGACTGTGCTTTGCGGGTTAGTGGTGCAAACACCGGTCCGTCCAGTCCGGTTTCACCGTGAATGTTATCGGCAATAATTTGTTGGCGCATAATGGGCTTCGGCATGCCGGAATACACGGGCGTATCAATATTCAGCGCCTGACAGACGTGTAAGCCATTCACCAGCGTTTTATCCAGTGTCTGATTCCCTGCCACGATAGTGATACCGAGCAGGTTAATGGAGGGATGCCGGGCGGCCAGCATAATGGCGATGGCGTCATCATGCCCGGGATCGCAATCCAGAATAATTTTGCGAGCTGTCATATCTTTTCTCCTCAGGGATTTTATTTCACTGATTTTATTGTATAAATTGCTCTACAGGCTGCGTGCTGCTGATTACCATACCAGTGGCCGGGCGAGGTAAAGTATGAGAAATCTCATTGCGAGAAAAGAGTGATGAAGGAAATTCAAAATAAGATCTTGAAACAAAAGCTCATTACAGAATCTGACTACGTTGGGCAATTTGCTACAGATGTGATGTGCCACACACATTTGTTCCAGATTCTGGCAGGGGACTTTGTAGTACGTGAAGGGAATTTGCCCGCCTATCTGTTTTATCTGGCAAAGGGGCGTGCCAAACTGTATGTCACGCTGGCGAATGGCCGCATTGCGCTGGTGGATTTTTTAAGCGCGCCTTGTTTTATTGGGGAGATAGAGGTGCTTGACGATATGCATCAATCGCGGGCAGTACAGGCGATTGAAGAGTGCTGGTGTCTGGCGCTGCCGATAAAACAGTGCCGCGCACAATTGCTGGATGACGCATTATTTTTGCGCCACGTTTGCCTGGGACTGGTGAAGAAGAATATCCGTAATATTGTCACCTCAACGCGTAATCAATCTTTTCCGCTGATAAATCGCCTGGCAGCGTTTATTTTATTGACGCAGAATGCAGAGGTGTATAAAGAGAAACACACTCAGGTAGCAGAGTACCTTGGGGTAACTTATCGCCATTTACTGTATGTGTTTGCGAAGCTTGGCGAACAGGGAATTTTAAGCAGGCAAAAAGAAGGTTACCTGATAAAAAATCGCGCGGCGCTAACCGCCTTAGCCCGTGAAATGGAGCCAGGCGGAATACCACGGCAACGCTAACGTCAGGGGAAAGTTACCGCCTGGCGTGAGGGCAATATTGCCTCCACCGTAATATTCGGTTAACGCTATTTTGTTTTCGGCATTATACCGTACCTGCGTTTAGCTGGAGCAGAGCTCAGATCCTTAATGCCGGTGGTGAAATCACTTCAGGCACCGGTAGAAACACATGAAAACGGCGATGACGGTATAAATAATTAGGGGATATTGAAGTAAATAATTGGCAGAAGGGGACATTCGCTATCCATTTCACCCGTAAACCCGGCGTGAAATGGTGGTGGGGGAAGGATTCGAACCTTCGAAGTCGATGACGGCAGATTTACAGTCTGCTCCCTTTGGCCGCTCGGGAACCCCACCACTGGCCTTAACTGCTTCCTGTTAGAAGCGGGACGCATCATACCAAATGAAACGTCCCTGTAAAGCCCCTAATTCGATGCGTAATGCTGTTTGCGTACTTTTTACGCGTAATGTCTGAAGGTTAGACAAACGCGCGCCGCAGGCAAATCCGGGAAGTCACAGCACAATGGTCCGGTTGCCGTACACGAAAACGCGCTGCGCCAGTACCATCCAAAGCGCCCGGCTGAGTACATTCTTTTCGACGTCGCGACCGGCGCGCATCATATCCTCAGCGGTATAGCGGTGATCGACATGAATTACATCCTGCGTGATGATGGGGCCTTCATCCAGATTGTCATTGACATAGTGCGCCGTGGCGCCGATAAGCTTGACGCCACGCTCATAGGCCTGGTGATAGGGACGAGCGCCAATAAACGCCGGCAGGAAAGAGTGGTGAATATTAATGATTTGATTAGGAAAACGTGCCACAAACTCAGGTGTTAGTACGCGCATATATTTTGCCAATACCACATAATCCGGCTGATGGGCTTCAATGGCTTCCGCCATGCGGAGATCGTGCTCTTCGCGAGTAAGCCCTTCATGGCTAACCAGTTCGAAAGGTATATCAAAACGCTCAACCAGCGTACGCAGCGTATCATGGTTGCCGATAACCGCCGCAATTTCCATTTCCAGCCCGCCAAAGCAGGCTTTCATTAATAGGTCGCCCAGACAGTGAGCTTCTTTCGTTACCAGAATGACCACCCGGCGTCGCCCGGCGGGGTTCAGCTCGCGCACTGAACCTTCAGGCAAGGCTCCGTCGAGATCGGCAAGGAAGGTTTCATCGTTAAAGAATCCCTCAAGTTCCGTGCGCATAAAAAAGCGCCCGGTACGGTGATCGACGAACTCATTGTTTTGCACAATATTCAATTCGTGTTTGTAGCAAATATTAGTAATACGTGCGATGAGCCCCTTTTGATCGGGACAGAGAGTGCGCAATATTTTACGTTGTGTAGCTTGCATTGCCGACGATATTCCTGTTGTAAGCTGATATATGCGCCAGGGACTTTAGCACCCGCAGCACTTTTTAAATTTTTTACCCGATGCGCACGGGCACGGGTCATTACGTCCAAAGATAGGGCGTATGCCATCGATGTAATACCAGCGCCCATTTTCACGGAGAAAACGCGAGCGTTCAATGATAGCGCCAGGCGTACCTTTATCTTGATAGCGGGCGACAAAACTGACGAAACCTTCGTCTTTCTCTGAGGATTCGCAGGACTCGAATAGCGTTAATCCTAACCATTGCGTGGTGGTAAAACCCGCGTCGAGATCGGCGCGCAGACGCTCTGGCTGACATTGCGGATGCCAGCTTTGAATAAGCCATTCTGCATCGTGCATGACAAATGCCGTATAGCGGCTGCGCATGAGTTGTGACGGGGCCTGCGGTAAGCGCTCTCCGCTTAGGTAAGGCCGGCAACATAAGCTATAATCCATTCCGCTGCCACAGGGACAAAGTTGCGACACGGCGTCTCCAGAGTAAGAACAATCAGGCGGCTATGTTAACTGAGCGCAGTAGTTAACGTCACGCTGCGTTTTACCGCCGGGGAAGTAAAACCGAGGCCCGATGAGAAAGAGTAAAATTGGACTGGCGCCGAGGCCGGGCGCCGCCAAAGGCTGCGCCCACAAGGCTGCGATTAATGCGCTGATGCAAGTGGGGATAAAATCTGACATTAAAGCGGGTTGCTCCGCGGGTGCGCGAGTCGGTGCCGCTTATGCCTGTGACCAACTAACATCGCGGGAAAGCTGGGGTAGAGCGTTCCGCTATCGGAATGCATGGCTCTTGATGAATGCTTTCCGGCAGTGCGCAGGCCCGCTGCGCGAAGCGCGCGTATTTAACCAACTCCATCTGCTCGCGTCCCTCGCGTCTGTTGGAGCGATTAAGCGCTTTGGCACCGCGGCGGAAAATTTGAGCATCGAAGGTGAATTTTGGTTAAAAAAAAGGGATTTGCATATGGCTGTGCGGTCGCCGTGCAGCATGCCGGGAGCGCTCGCGTCGGCACTCCATAACGGCTACCCTCTGGTTGACGGCGCTGCGGTAAGTCCGATATCGCTGACGCGCGCGCCAGGGGCCGATATTGTAATTGCCGATGATTTACAGCACGATGCGTATCTCAAGCAGCAAAAGCCGTTGTCAGAGGCATCGCTTCGGGGATCTTTGCCTGACGCTGGCCGGCGTAAACTCCTGCGTGGTTTGGTTACCGGCAGAGCAACCCTGCCGTCAACGGCAATGGAAATCATGCGCCCTTCCATACAGGTGCTGGAAAACCGAGTAAAGCGCAATCGAATGGCAGAGAGCCCGCCGGATATTTTACTGCAACCCTATTGTCCACAAATATCCACGCTGGATTTTCATCGCGCAGAGGAGGCGATTAACGCCGGGACGCTGACGGTTGATAAACGTCGGGATGAATTTCTGCCTTTAGTTCACGTCAATGACTAAACAGAACAATCTTCGGGCAAATCCGACAGGCGCCTGCGGTTATTGCATGCCAATATATATCTATTGTGGGTTTGGGGAGCGAATATGACACAGCCTTTGGTCGGAAAACAGATTCTGATAGTGGAGGATGAGTACGTTTTTCGCTCACTCATTGAAAGTTATTTGCGCTCTCTCGGCGCGGAAATTCGTCTGGCAGCGGATGGCGTTGAGGCACTGGAAAGAATGTCGTCAGGATCGCCGCCGGATTTGTTGATTTGCGATCTTGATATGCCGCGGATGAATGGCCTGATATTGGTGGAAACGTTACGTAACCACGGAAACCAAACCCCAATTCTGGTGATATCGGCAACGGACAAAATGTCGGATATCGCGAGTGCGCTGCGGCTTGGCGTTCAGGACGTATTGCTCAAACCCATCGGTGATTTAAACCGGCTGCGTGAAACCGTACTGGCCTGTATTTATCCCGGTTTCTTTAATTCTCGGGTTGAGCAGGAGGAGAATCTGTTTCAGGACTGGGATGCGTTGGTAAGCGATCCGCAGGCGGCGGTGCAATTATTACAACAACTCCAGCCGCCCATTTCGCAAGAAATTAATGGCTGTAAAATTAATTACCGCCAGCTTATTGCTGCAGATAAACCGGGCCTGGTGCTGGATATCGCCCCGCTTTCAGAGAACGATCTGGCCTTTTATTGTCTGGATGTTACGCGTGCCGGGGATAACGGGGTGCTGGCCGCGTTATTACTGCGGGCATTATTTAATGGCTTGGTGCAGGAACAGCTTGCCGGCCGTGCACAAAGTCTGCCCGAGTTGGGCGTATTATTAAAACAGGTTAACCAGTTATTAAGGCAGGCTAATTTACAGGGGCAGTTTCCTTTATTAGTTGGTTATTATCATAGCGGTTTAGAAAATCTCATTTTAGTTTCTGCAGGGCTTAACGCGACGTTAAATATGCAGAATGGGCAAACTATTCAAGTGAGCAACGGTGTTCCACTTGGGACATTAGGAAATGCTTATCTTAATCAAATTAGCCAACACAGCAATGCGTGGGAGTGCCAAATCTGGGGGCCTGGTGGACGATTGCGCCTTATGCTGAGCGCAGAATAAACGATTGATTATCTAACCTTTGAATATTTTTTATCACGCCAAATCGCGGTGGTAATATCTATAAAACCGTATTCGTATTTTTCTTAATTTACCAACGGCTCGGGTGTTTGGGCAATGATTTCGTTTTTAAGCTGATATACTCGACCCCGATTTTAATTGACTAACAGGCATTATGCCTGAACGGTCCAGGAGAATTTCAATGGCTGCTCTAAATTCAAAAGTGAGAAAAGCGGTGATCCCGGTTGCGGGATTAGGGACTCGAATGCTGCCTGCAACAAAGGCCATTCCTAAAGAGATGCTGCCGCTGGTGGATAAGCCGTTAATTCAGTACGTCGTCAATGAATGCATTGCCGCCGGAATTACGGAAATAGTACTGGTTACCCACTCTTCTAAAAATTCAATTGAAAACCATTTTGATACCAGTTTTGAACTGGAGGCTATGCTGGAAAAACGCGTGAAACGCCAGCTGTTAGCTGAAGTTCAGTCAATCTGCCCGCCGCACGTCACTATTATGCAAGTGCGCCAGGGGTTGGCGAAAGGATTAGGCCACGCGGTGTTATGCGCCCATCCCGTGGTGGGTAATGAGCCCGTCGCCGTTATCCTGCCTGACGTGATTCTGGATGAATATGAATCTGATTTGAGCCGCGATAACCTGGCTGAAATGATCCAGCGCTTTAATGACACCGGTCATAGCCAGATCATGGTGGAGCCCGTCGCAGATGTTACGGCTTACGGCGTCGTAGATTGTAAAGGCGAAAAGCTGCAGCCTGGTGACAGCGTGCCAATGGTCGGTATTGTCGAAAAACCGAAGGCATCGGAGGCGCCGTCTAATCTCGCGGTTGTCGGGCGCTATGTACTAAGCGCAGATATCTGGCCTCTGCTGGCCAAAACACCGCCAGGCGCTGGCGATGAAATCCAGCTTACCGACTCTATCGCGATGCTTATGGATAAAGAAGCCGTTGAGGCATATCACATGAAAGGGAAAAGTCACGATTGTGGTAACAAGCTCGGATATATGCAGGCCTTTGTGGAGTATGGGATCCGCCATGACAGCCTGGGCCCCGATTTTAAAGCCTGGCTGGCGGAAAACCTGGGCGAGAAATAAACATTTATTGCAACCGGGATAAGCTATGAAAGTGGCGGTATTTGGCATTGGCTACGTAGGACTCGTGCAGGCCGCTGTGCTCGCTGAAGTCGGTCATGATGTGATGTGCATTGATGTCGATGAAGCCAAAGTAGAGAATCTAAAGAAAGGGAATATCCCTATTTATGAGCCGGGACTGACGCCCCTCGTGGCTAAAAATTACGAGGAAGGGCGGCTGCGTTTCAGTACTAATGCGCATGAAGGGGTTGAGCATGGGATGATGCAGTTTATTGCCGTTGGTACTCCCCCTGATGAGGACGGCTCTGCGGATTTGAAATACGTCACCGCCGTGGCGCGGACCATTGCTGAACATATGAGTTCGCATAAAGTGATCCTGGATAAATCAACGGTACCCGTCGGGACTGCGGATAAAGTGCGAAATGTCATAGACGAGACGCTAAAGGCGCGCGGTGTGGAGATCCCCTTTGATGTTGTCTCCAACCCCGAGTTTTTAAAAGAAGGTGCTGCGGTGGCCGATTGCAAACGCCCTGAGCGTATTGTTATCGGCACCGACAATGAAGACGTGGTGGTGGATCTATTACGGGAGCTATATGAACCGTTTAACCGCAATCACGACCGCATGATTTTCATGGATATTAGAAGCGCTGAACTCACTAAATATGCGGCTAATTGCATGCTGGCGACGAAAATCAGCTTTATGAATGAAGTTGCCAATTTGGCTGAGTATCTTGGCGCGGATATTGAAAAGGTGCGCCAGGGTATTGGCTCTGATTCTCGTATCGGTTATCACTTTATTTATGCAGGCTGTGGTTACGGCGGCTCCTGTTTCCCTAAAGATGTTCAGGCGCTAATTCGTACCGCTGAACAGATAGGCTATAAACCACGCTTATTAAAAGCGGTAGAAGATATTAATAACGACCAGAAGCTAAAACTGCCTCAGTATATCACCCGGCATTTTGGTGAGGATTTACGCGGTAAAACTTTTGCTTTGTGGGGGCTTTCATTTAAACCTAATACGGACGATATGCGTGAAGCATCAAGCCGGGTATTAATGGAAGAGCTATGGAAACGCGGCGCCTGCGTTCAGGCTTACGATCCTGAAGCAATGGATGAAACGCAGCGTATATATGGTCATCGCGATGACTTACGTCTGGCGGGAACAAAAGAGGCGGCTTTACATAAGGCGGATGCGCTGATTATTTGTACCGAGTGGCAAAGCTTTCGGGCGCCAGATTTAACGTTCATCCAGCAGGCGTTAAATCAGCCGGTAATATTTGATGGCCGCAATCTGTTTGATCCTGAGCGCTTGAAGCGCCGTGGATTTACTTATTATGCGATTGGGCGGGGCGCATCGTTACTTAACGCCTGATTAATATTTTCTTTCTGTCAAGCCATCTCACCGCAATTTCGGGATGGCTTTTTATGTCTTGTACGCCATTATCTGACGTAGTCTTAAGGCAAATCGATAGCCAGTAAAAAGATATGGAGATTAACCACTACCTCTCATACTTCTGATAGCGCGTGGATAAACACCTCTGTGGCAGCGTATACGCTTTTACAGATAGCGGCGTTGGGGTAGGCGGAATTGTAGAGCAAGGAAAGGCAGAATTTTGCCGTAATACGTATTCTAATAACCGACGAACACGGCTTGCTGCATTGAGATACAAAGAAACTTTAGCCAGAGGGATTAAAAGGGGTGAGATAATATTCTTATATATTGAATGGATTGAATATGTAAATAAAAAACCCGCCGAAGCGGGGTTTTTTAAGGGGCTTATTCTTTAATAAGGAAATCGTCTAGTGATTTACCTTGTTCTTCCAGCGCCTTTTTGATTACTGCCGGAGTGCGGCCCTGGCCAGTCCAGGTTTTGCTTTCACCGTTCTCATCAATATAGCTATATTTTGCAGGACGGGCGGCGCGTTTAGATTTGGTTCCGGTTTTTGTCCCACCCATTGCATTTAACAGGTCGTTAGGGTCAATACCGTCAGCAATAAGCATTTCACGATATTGTTGTAGTTTACGGTTACGCTCTTCAATTTCTGCAGCAGCGGCGCTTTCTTCTTCACGACGCTCATTAACAACGACTTCCAGTTTTTCCAGCATTTCTTCCAGAGTTTCCAGAGTACATTCTCTGGCCTGCGCACGAAGAGTACGGATGTTGTTCAGAATTTTAAGTGCTTCGCTCATTGTAGTAATCTCGAACTTATATTGGGGTGGTTTGTTTGACTAATAATAGAGCCTTAATTGTAGTTCTGCAATAGGGTGAAATGTGTGGATTGAAAAATGTCATGTTATTTCCCCGGTTTTAATATTCCTTTAAGTTAAATTGGCTTGAACTATCTCACAGAAAAACTGTTGCAAATCAATTTTTCTACATTATAGAAGAGAAAGAAAATGTATGAGAAAGAGAAACATGTGTTTATTTAGTGATTCTAGTGAGATTAAGCGTTTAACTAACATTGTTTTTAGTAGCAGAATCTGAGGGTTATATAATAATTAATGTTCAAGTCAGCGCAGGGATTAGCCGGTTAATGCATTAATCCTCGGTATAACCGCTCTTTTCTGGTTAAAAGTCTTCTTACCCTCTGCCGGGAAATCATTCGCGCTGGCTTATATATAGGGAAAGTCGCCGGCCAAACGTATATTGTTAGCGATATACGAGTTAATGGATATGCTACAATCATTACCTTTCGTTATTACGCTACTCTAGTTGGGGTTTTTCTGCGATGGCGCAGCTCTATTTTTACTACTCTGCAATGAATGCGGGGAAATCAACCGCATTACTTCAGTCATCATACAACTATCAGGAACGCGGAATGCGTACTTTGGTATACACCGCCGAAATAGATAATCGTTTTGGCGCAGGCAAAGTGAGTTCCCGTATTGGACTTTCTTTGCCTGCCAGGTTGTATAATCCACAGACACCGTTACTGGAAGATATAAAAACAATACACGATCAAGAAACTATTCATTGCGTATTGGTAGATGAGAGCCAGTTTTTGACGCGTCAGCAGGTATACGACCTTTCTGAAGTCGTCGATAAACTGGATATTCCCGTTTTATGCTATGGGCTGCGTACAGACTTTCGTGGAGAACTCTTTACCGGCAGTCAATATCTTTTGGCATGGTCTGATAAGTTGGTTGAATTAAAAACAGTTTGTTTCTGTGGGCGCAAGGCCGGAATGGTGCTGCGATTGAATCAGGACGGGAAACCTTATGAACAAGGAGAACAAGTGGTTATTGGCGGTAATGAGCGTTATGTTTCAGTATGCCGTAAACATTATAAAGATGCGCTGAATCAGGGTTCCTTAAAAGATATTCAGGCATCGGCTCGGGGGTGATTCTATGGCTGCCTCTATTTTGCACTGGATTTTGCCCTATCGGGAGAGTTAATTGCGTAAAGCGCTGTTTCCCACATTAACAGCGCTGATAATGTCTAAATCCAACAAAGAACGAATAACCCTTCATTATAGTGATGAAAAATAATGCTTCTTTCCTGAGTCCTGAATAAGTTTCTATTATCTGTTTTTGTCATCAACGGAAGATGTGATGTATGACGGAGCCGCGCGATTAATAAAATGGCGAATAGTTGATTCAGTCGGGATGTCCGGTTTAAGTATCATCATAGAACCTTATAACAAGTATGGTTATAAGGCGCTAAGGGAAGCATCAGTACAGGCTTGAGCTCGATATAGATTAATAGTTTCATCAGGAAAGATAAAACCAGTGTCATGGAAAATATGAATAACTGATGAGAATTATAATTTAATGAGTTTTTAATTTGTTGGTTTTTGACTCTGACTGGTAATTCGCTTTCCCTTTCAGGCTTTCTGCCGCCAGACCAGTGTCGGTTGCGATACGCGCAGCTTTGCGAACCGCAGTTTATGGCATAACGCGATTATCTTTATTACGGTGGCTTAGCGAGCGGTACAGGGCTGTTACGACGTATTTTGATGCACGGGGTTCAGCGAGCGCCTGCTGCTATGAGAACTGACCTGTCAGACGGCATGCCATAAAAAGTTTCAGGGGCAGGGTGAGGGCCATAGCCGGCTTACATCAAAAGAGCATACCAAGTAGGGCTCCAATGAAAAAGCGGCTAACACCACGCCCATTATTCAGCCAACTTTCGCGTTAACGCACGCTATCGTGCTTAACGGGTTCTTTCTACCAAAGCCGTCTTTCATATCGAGTTATAAGGCTGTGCCTAAATGTTTAAAAAGAGATATTGGACGTTTTGCCCGCTCGCGTTCTAAAAGTAGATCAGCAGCAAAATCTATTGATAGTCAGCCATTTCTGAAGATAGTGATTTCTCGTAGAGGTTCAAAATCGCCTCCTGTCAACGTTGCGCTAATTTTGTTCCAGAGCCGCATATTAAAATATCGTGAGTGGCATCGGGCGTTACTCTATAAAAGGAATCGGAGAGCGGGGAATCACCGGGCCTTCAACGCGTAAATTTCCGTTAATGGTAAAACCTGCTTTTATAGAGGAGGCGCCGATTGCGGCAGGTAACCGCTCACGGCGCGTAAATGATTAGCGATATTTCCATGGGGTGCCCGGCGTTTAGATTTAACGGCTCAACTTTGGCACCGCTTACTCAAAACCCCGGGTCGTCGCTAAACGTTTCACGAAGTGGTGTTCAGGAGCTCAATACAAGCTTCTGGGGGGACCAGCGCTCCGGGAAGTGGCAATATCCTGTGTGCAGGGAAGCTTTAGGTTCTGGCTATAGTGATTTTTTTCTTCGCTATTAGAATAACAAAATGAATTTTAGTATCGCCAGGCAGTATCCGAGCGGGCAGGTCATTACGCTTACGGGATAGGTTTTATAAAAAGGAATAAAAAAGGCCACCTCCTCGGGAGGTGGCCTCAGCCGGGGTTTAGTTTATCTTATTAAGCTGTTTTTTTACTCTTTTTGTCCGCTTTGGCAGGCGCAGCCACGGGCCTGGAGGCTGTGTCGATGCCTTCGTTATATTCACGGCCGTAGTAGGTATCGAGTAAGATTTGCTTCAGTTCAGCGATTAGCGGATAACGCGGGTTAGCCCCGGTGCACTGATCGTCAAACGCATCTTCCGACAGTTTATCTACCTGCGCCAGGAAATCGGCTTCCTGAACGCCAGCTTCGCGAATTGATTTCGGGATCCCCAGATCTGCTTTAAGGGCATCCAGCCACGCCAGCAATTTCTCGATTTTAGCGGCGGTGCGATCGCCTGGTGCGCCTAAACCGAGGTGGTCGGCAATTTCAGCGTAACGACGACGCGCCTGCGGGCGATCGTACTGACTGAATGCGGTCTGCTTAGTCGGATTGTCATTTGCGTTATAGCGGATGACATTACAGATAAGCAGCGCGTTTGCCAGACCGTGAGGAATATGGAACTGAGAGCCTAGTTTATGGGCCATAGAATGGCATACGCCCAGGAAGGCGTTTGCGAAGGCAATGCCGGCAATGGTTGCTGCGCTGTGTACGCGTTCACGGGCTACCGGGTTTTTCGCACCTTCGTGATAAGAAGCCGGCAAATATTCTTTCAGCAATTTCAGCGCCTGCAGTGCCTGACCGTCAGAAAATTCTGAGGCCAATACAGAGACATAGGCTTCAAGCGCATGGGTTACCGCGTCCAGTCCGCCGAAGGCGCACAGGGATTTTGGCATATCCATCACCAGATTAGCGTCAACAATCGCCATATCGGGAGTCAGTGCATAATCCGCCAGCGGATATTTTTGGCCGGTGGTATCGTCGGTAACAACGGCAAACGGAGTCACCTCTGAGCCCGTTCCGGATGTCGTTGTTACTGCGATCATCTTGGCTTTTACGCCCATTTTCGGGAATTTATAGATACGTTTGCGAATATCCATAAAGCGCAGAGCCAGTTCTTCGAAATGGGTTTCCGGGTGCTCATACATTACCCACATGATTTTCGCAGCATCCATCGGGGAGCCGCCGCCCAGCGCGATAATGACGTCTGGCTTGAAGGAGTTCGCCAGCTCGGCCCCTTTACGCACCACGCTCAGCGTAGGATCGGCTTCAACCTCAAAGAATACTTCCGTTTCCACGCCCGCGGCTTTCAGCACGGAAGTGATTTGATCGGCATAGCCATTATTAAATAAGAAGCGGTCAGTCACAATCATTGCACGTTTATGGCCGTCGGAAACGACCTCATCCAGCGCAATGGGTAAGGACCCGCGACGGAAGTAGATAGATTTAGGAAGTTTATGCCACAGCATATTCTCTGCTCGCTTAGCCACGGTTTTCTTATTGATAAGATGTTTCGGCCCGACGTTTTCGGAAATAGAGTTGCCGCCCCATGAACCGCAGCCCAGCGTTAAAGATGGCGCCAGTTTGAAGTTATACAAGTCGCCTATCCCGCCCTGGGAAGCCGGGGTATTAATCAAAATACGCGCCGTTTTCATCTTATCGCCGAAATAGGTAATGCGGGACTGCTGGTTATCCTGATCGGTATACAGGCAAGATGTGTGACCAATGCCCCCCATCGCAACCAGTTTTTCGGCTTTATCAACTGCATCTTCAAAATCTTTAGCGCGGTACATAGCGAGCGTAGGCGACAGTTTTTCATGTGCAAAAGGCTCGCTGTCATCCACCAGTTTAACTTCGCCAATCAAAATTTTCGTGCTGGCCGGTACATTAATACCTGCCATTTCGGCAATTTTAACCGCCGGTTGGCCGACAATGGCTGCGTTTAACGCGCCGTTTTTCAGGATGATGTCCTGCACGGTCTTTAACTCTTTACCCTGCAGCAGATAGCCACCGTGTGTGGCAAAACGCTCGCGCACCGCATCGTAGACTGAGTCAACGACAACCACGGATTGTTCTGAGGCACAGATAACACCGTTATCAAACGTTTTAGACATCAAAATAGAGGCCACGGCGCGCTTAATGTCGGCGCTCTCATCGATAACGACCGGGGTATTTCCGGCGCCAACGCCGATGGCCGGTTTACCTGAACTGTAAGCCGCTTTTACCATTCCCGGGCCGCCGGTAGCCAGAATAAGATTGATATCCGGGTGGTGCATCAGAGCATTAGACAGTTCTACAGAAGGCTCATCTATCCAGCCGATAATGTCTTTTGGCGCGCCCGCGGCGATGGCGGCCTGCAGTACGATATCCGCCGCTTTATTCGTGGCATTTTTAGCGCGCGGGTGCGGGGAGAAAATAATGCCATTACGGGTTTTAAGGCTAATAAGAGATTTAAATATCGCCGTAGAGGTCGGGTTGGTTGTCGGAACGATGCCGCAGATAATACCGGTTGGTTCGGCGATAGTGATGGTACCGAAAGTTTCATCTTCATCCAGAATGCCGCAGGTTTTCTCATCCTTATAGGCGTTATAGATATATTCGGACGCAAAGTGGTTTTTAATCACTTTATCTTCCACAATCCCCATGCCCGACTCGGCAACGGCCATTTTCGCCAGCGGTATGCGCGCGTCTGCTGCAGCCAGCGCTGCAGCGCGGAAAATTTTATCAACTTGTTCCTGAGTGAAGTTGGCGTATTCACGCTGGGCTTTTTTGACGCGCTCAACCAGAGCGTTCAGTTCAGCGATGTTTGTAACGGCCATAATACTCTCCTGATGAATGTTAAACTCTTTTACTAAATCAGCTGCCACTACCTAGAGTATAGCCATCGATTCTGCCGGGGCAGGCGATGGCGGGCGCCAATTAATTTACTAAAAGAGCCTTATCGGCCTCTTTTTTACCGAAGTCAGAGTTTTTGCTGCTGTCGATAAGGTTACTCACTTGTGAGTAATTGTTTTGTGATGCACTTCAAATATACGCGATGCTGACACCATTCAGCAAGGCTTTTTGTTTATTTTTTGCACTAAGTGCACGCATTAAGTGGTATTCATCAGGAGTGAGGGGCTGTGACATCTGAAGAGAATAATTGGTCGTAATCCGCTTTTTCCCAGAGATAAAATAGAGAAAGGAAATGACATAAGCCCTTTTTTTCAATTACATTGTGCGTGTTTCACCATTTATTCGGAGCGTCGAACGGTGTTCGATATAGCGACCTATTTTAAGTTTTTCATTGGGCTTTTTGCGCTGGTAAATCCGGTGGGTATCATCCCGGTTTTTATCAGTATGACCAGCTACCAAAGCGCGCAGGCCCGGCATCGCACCAATCTAACCGCTAACCTCTCTGTTGCTATTATTCTCTGGAGTTCGCTATTTCTGGGGGATGCTATATTGCAGTTGTTCGGCATTTCTATTGACTCTTTTCGCATAGCAGGGGGGATTTTGGTGGTGTCGATTGCCATGTCGATGATCAGTGGCAAACTGGGAGAGGACAAACAAAACAATCAGGAAAAATCAGAAACGGCTATCCGCGAAAACGTTGGCGTGGTTCCTTTAGCTTTGCCGCTAATGGCGGGGCCGGGCGCTATCAGTTCAACCATCGTTTGGGGAACGCGATATCATAACTGGCCTCATTTGCTAGGTTTTGCGACTGCAATCGCAGTCTTCGCAGCGTGTTGCTGGCTGCTATTTCGCATAGCGCCATGGCTGGTACGCCTTCTCGGTCAGACCGGCATTAATGTCGTAACGCGCATTATGGGTCTTTTACTTATGGCTTTGGGCATCGAGTTTATTGTCACTGGAATAAAAGGTATTTTTCCAGGGTTGCTCAGTTAACGAATATGCGGCGATGTGGCCGCCCAGCCATTTTTGCTCAGAAAAGATTGTCCAAAATTAGGTTTTTATAATCTTCCTTTTTTAACGCCCGTCACCAGCATATTCTCCGCATAAATCGGTCAGCCATTAGATCGGATATCTGCAAAAAAGTATTTGTTAAATTTATTGTGTTGTTTTCACTCTTCTTGTTTGTAAATCATTGTCAATTTTAGGTTTCATTGTATTGATTTTTATGGTTAATTTCTAGGTGATGGCTTTACGGTTTGCTGAAAAAGCTGATTATGGGGAAATAATTAACAAAATTGAAAAATAGATTGGCGTGTTTACGATGCTTTTGGTAGCTTCCGATAAAGATGCTTTTGTATTTTAGGCTAACAATTTTCCATGTAGCAAAATTAAAAACCTATTCATGCGTAACTTTAAGAGATAAATGTTGCGATGGGTAGGGCCATCGGCTGGCTATACATTTTCATCTGGCGCTGAAAATAAAAATGTATACAAACACAACTAGCTCGTTAATCGTGAAAATAATAATGAATGGAGCATCTATATCATGAAGTTTATTACTAACATCACTCCCGTTGCCGCCGTTCTGTTAAGCGTCGCGCAGTTTAGCGCCCAGTCTCAGGCCGCAGAGATCCCTGCAGGCACTGCCCTGGCGCAAAAGCAAACGCTGGTTCGTAATAACGGCTCCGAAGTGCAATCTCTCGATCCGCATAAAATTGAGGGCGTGCCTGAGTCTAATATCAGCCGGGATTTATTTGAAGGGCTGATAATCTCGGATACGCAAGGCCATCCCATCCCCGGGGTTGCTCAGAAGTGGGAGAATGACGGCTTTAAAGTTTGGACATTCCATCTACGCCCTGAGGCAAAATGGTCAAACGGCGAGCCCGTCACTGCCCAGGATTTTGTATACGCCTGGCAGCGTTTAGCCGACCCCGCAACCGCATCGCCTTATGCGAGCTACCTGCAATATGGGCACATTGAGAACGTTGATGCGGTAATTGCCGGAAAAATGAAGCCCTCAACGCTGGGCGTTAAAGCGCTGGATGCGCATACGCTTCAGGTGACGCTCAGCGAGCCGGTGCCTTATTTCTATAAATTACTGATCCATCCTTCCATGTCGCCAGTGCCAAAATTGGCGATTGAAAAATTCGGTGAAAAATGGACGCAGCCTGCCAATATCATCACTAATGGCGCCTATACCCTGAAAGATTGGGTTGTGAACGAACGGATTGTGCTGACCCGTAGCCCAGCTTACTGGGATAACGCACGCACGGTAATTGAACAGGTTACGTGGCTGCCTATTGCTTCGGAAGTTACCGATGTTAACCGCTATCGCAGCGGCGAAATTGATGTTACCAACAATTATTTGCCGGTCGAAATGTTCCAGATGTTGAAAAAAACGCTGCCTAAGGAGCTGCGCGTTACTCCCTATATGTGTTCGTATTATTTTGAGATTAATAATAAGAAGCCGCCGTTTAATGATGTGCGGGTGCGTACGGCACTCAAGTTAGGGCTTGATCGCGACATTATCGTGAATAAAGTTAAAAATCAGGGTGACTTGCCCGCCTATGGCTATACGCCACCTTACGCAGACGGTGCGAAATGGACCGTGCCGGAATGGTTTAACTGGAGCCAGCAGAAACGTAATGAAGAAGGGCGCAAACTGCTGAGTGCCGCAGGGTTCGATAAGGTAAAACCGCTTACCGTTCATCTGCTATATAACACGTCCGATCTGCATAAAAAAATGGCCATCGCTACCGCGGCTATCTGGAAGAAAAATCTGGGCATCGACGTAAAACTAGTCAATCAGGAATGGAAAACATTTTTGGATACCCGGCATCAGGGGAATTTTGACGTTGCGCGTGCTGGGTGGTGCGCGGATTACAACGAGCCTTCTTCATTTTTGAACACCATGCTGTCAGATAGCTCGAATAATACAGCGCATTATGCCAGTAAGGCGTTTGATACACTGCTGACTAAAACGCTTCAGACCACTGACGATGGTGAACGCACCGCGTTATATAATCAGGCCGAGCAGCAATTGGATAAAGATTCAGCAATAGTGCCCGTTTACTATTACGTAAATACCCGGTTAGTTAAACCCTGGGTAGGGGGCTATACCGGTAAAGATGCATTAGATAATACTTATACCAAAGACATGTACATTATTAAGCATTAATTAATAGCGGCCTGCGGGGTGATATTTTGCCGCGTAGGCCGCAATAAAAGGCGTAAGCAATGTTGAAATTTATATTACGGCGCATACTTGAAGCCATTCCGACGCTCTTTATTTTGATTACTCTCTCATTTTTTATGATGCGCCTTGCGCCGGGAAGCCCCTTTACCGGTGAGCGTAATTTACCACCTGAAGTGATGGCAAACATTGAGGCTAAGTATCATCTTAATGATCCCATTCTGACGCAGTATGCCAGTTATCTGAAGCAACTGGCGCACGGTGATTTCGGCCCTTCTTTTAAATACAAAGACTATTCGGTAAATGATTTAGTCGGCGCAGCCTTTCCGGTGTCGGCGAAGCTGGGCTTTGCCGCATTTTTGGTGGCCGTGGTATTGGGAATAAGTGCAGGCACGCTGGCAGCGTTAAAACAAAATAGTCTATGGGATTATTTGGTCATGAGCTTTGCCATGACCGGTGTGGTTATTCCGGCGTTTGTCGTAGCGCCGCTATTAGTATTAATTTTTGCTATTACATTGGGCTGGCTACCGGGCGGAGGATGGAACGGCGGTGCGGCAAAATTCATGATACTGCCAACGATTGCACTGTCGCTGGCTTATATTGCCAGTATTGCGCGCATAATGCGTGGCTCCATGATTGAAATATTACACTCACATTTTATTCGTACCGCCCGCGCAAAGGGGTTACCCGCATGGCGCATTATTTTGCGCCATGCGCTACGCCCAGCGCTGTTACCGGTACTGTCCTATATGGGGCCGGCGTTTGTCGGCATTATTACCGGTTCAATGGTGATTGAAACGATTTACGGTTTACCGGGGATTGGACAACTTTTTGTCAATGGGGCGCTGAATCGTGATTATTCGTTAGTTCTGAGTCTGACAATTTTGGTTGGGGCGCTGACGATTTTATTCAATGCGATTGTTGATGTGTTATATGCACTGATCGATCCCAAAATTCGCTACTAAGTAAGGGCGTATCACTATGAGATTGACGAATAATAACAGCGCCGCACTGGAACACTTAAATGAACGACTGGACGTAGAGGGGCGCAGCCTATGGCAGGATGCGCGCCGGCGTTTCATACATAACCGCGCTGCGTTAATCAGCCTGGTGACGCTAATAGTGATTGCTGCCTTTGTGATTATCGCGCCATTTTTGTCGCCGTTTACCTATGACGATACCGACTGGATGATGATGTCGGCCGCGCCTGATAGTGCATCGGGCCACTATTTTGGTACGGACTCTTCGGGGCGCGATCTGCTGGTGCGCGTGGCTATCGGTGGGCGTATTTCACTGATGGTCGGAATTGCGGCCGCGCTGGTGGCTATTCTCCTTGGTACGCTGTATGGCGCACTTTCAGGTTATCTGGGGGGGCGCATTGATGCGGTGATGATGCGCACGCTTGAAATTTTGAACGCATTTCCTTTTATGTTTTTTGTGATTTTGCTGGTGACATTCTTTGGTCAGAACATTTTCCTGATTTTTGTCGCTATCGGCGCGGTGTCCTGGCTGGATATGGCGCGCATCGTTCGTGGGCAAACGCTGAGTTTAAAAGGTAAGGAGTTTATTGAGGCGGCGCGGGTGAGCGGCGTTGCGACCCGAGGCATTGTGTTACGCCATATTGTGCCGAACGTATTGGGCGTAGTGGTGGTGTACGCCTCATTATTAGTGCCGGGGATGATCTTGTTTGAATCTTTTCTTAGCTTTCTCGGGTTAGGGACGCAGGAGCCGCTTAGTAGCTGGGGGGCATTATTAAGCAATGGTGCAAACTCGATGGAAGTTTCCCCGTGGCTATTGCTGTTTCCGGCCGGCTTTCTGGTTGTCACACTTTTCTGTTTTAACTTTATTGGCGATGGCCTGCGCGATGCGCTGGACCCGAAAGACCGCTAAAGGAGCGCGTAAATGACAGGCAACAATAGCGGGAGCCCGCTTCTTGAGGTGACAGATTTAAGCGTTACATTCTCGACGCCGGATGGTGATGTGACGGCGGTTAACGATCTTAATTTTACGCTGCGAGCAGGGGAAACGCTGGGGATTGTCGGTGAGTCCGGCTCCGGGAAATCCCAGACGGCGTTTGCGCTAATGGGGTTACTGGCGAATAACGGGCGTGCCGCAGGCTCGGCGCGCTTTAACGGTAAAGATATCCTGAATCTGCCGGAAAAAAGATGAATAAGATCCGGGCAGAGCAAATTGCCATGATTTTTCAGGACCCGATGACGTCGTTAAATCCCTATATGCGCATCGGCGATCAGCTTATTGAAGTGTTAATGCTACATAAAAAAATGAGCAAAACGCAGGCTTTTAGTGAAGCGGTACATATGCTTGATGCCGTAAAAATGCCGGAAGCGCGTAAGCGAATGCGCATGTTCCCACACGAGTTTTCCGGCGGAATGCGGCAGCGGGTGATGATTGCGATGGCGCTGCTTTGTCGCCCTAAACTATTAATTGCCGATGAGCCGACAACGGCGCTGGATGTCACGGTACAGGCGCAAATAATTAAGCTATTAAATGAGTTACAGAATGAGTTTAATACTGCAATCGTCATGATTACCCATGATTTGGGGGTAGTTGCCGGTATCTGCAATAAAGTGTTAGTCATGTACGCCGGGCGTACAATGGAATATGGCAGCGCGCGCGATATTTTTTATCAGCCGACGCATCCCTATTCGCAGGGCCTGTTGAGCGCCATTCCACGTCTTGATAATGATGACGAGGCGCTGCTGACTATCCCAGGTAATCCGCCTAATCTGCTGCGCCTTCCTCAGGGCTGTCCTTTCCGGCCACGCTGTCCGTATGAAATGAACTGCTGCCAACAAACGCCGCCGCTGGAGGCATTTGCCGCAGGGCGGTTACGCGCCTGCTTTCGGCCGCTGGAGGAATACGCATCATGACCGCAGAGCGTAAAGTCTTACTGGAAGTTGCTGATTTAAAAGTTCACTTTCCTGTCAGCGACGGGCGCCGCTGGTTTTGGCAGCCGCTACCTACCCTTAAAGCCGTTGATGGCGTAACGCTGAGATTGTATGAGGGAGAAACGCTGGGGATTGTCGGTGAATCGGGCTGTGGAAAATCGACGCTCGCCAGGGCGCTAATTGGGTTGGTGAAAGCGACAAGCGGCCGGGTGGCCTGGCTTGGGCAGGAACTTATGCATCTGGACGCCCGGGCGTGGCGCGGAGTACGGCGCGATATACAAATGATTTTTCAGGATCCGCTGGCGTCGCTGGACCCCCGAATGACCATCGGCGATATTATTGCCGAACCGCTGCGGACTTATCATCCGCGCATGCCTCGCCGTGAGATAACGGAGCGCGTGAAAACGATGATGGCACGAGTTGGGCTGTTGCCCAACTTAATCAACCGCTATCCTCACGAGTTCTCCGGTGGGCAGTGCCAGCGTATTGGCATCGCACGAGCGCTAATCCTTGAGCCGAAGCTGGTTATCTGCGATGAACCGGTTTCGGCGCTGGATGTGTCTATTCAGGCGCAGGTGGTGAATTTATTGCGTGAGTTGCAGCAGGAGATGGGGCTGTCGCTGATTTTTATCGCCCACGATCTGGCGGTGGTGAAACATATTTCCGATCGCGTTCTGGTGATGTATTTAGGTCATGCCGTAGAGCTTGGGACTTACGACGAAGTTTATCAACGTCCGCTGCATCCCTACACCCAGGCGCTGATGTCGGCCGTTCCCGTTCCCGACCCTGATATTGAGCGAGATAAACGCATTGCGCTACTGGAAGGTGAATTACCGTCACCGATCCATCCGCCATCCGGCTGTGTTTTTCGCACCCGCTGTCCCCAGGCCGGCGTAGAGTGCGCGCAAACCGCGCCGCTGCTGGAAGGGAGCTTTCAGCATGCCGTCTCCTGCCTGAAGGTGGACCCGTTATCGTGACGTCGGCATCGCCGCGTGGGCGCAGTGTTATACATCCTGCGGCGGTGGGTATTTAATACGGCTGCGGTAGCCTTGGTGTTTCCTTTATCCGTTTATCGGGTAAAAGAGCGGGCGCTTCGGCGCTCGAATGAAAAGCAGTGGGAACCAGGAGGTGCCCGGGCAGCGAAATGGCTATACGCGCTGGCTGGTGATACAGCGTTACAGATGGTGCGGAGCACCGGAGTTTTATCGGGCCAAGCCTTACTTTGCGGTTGGTAACAGAAGCTGAACCGGGCTAAGACTACGCGGTAAATTCACCTGGTAAAATCAATACAGTGTACGAACTGAGTAATTACCTGGCAGTATCGTACACGGTCAAATCGGCCTCAGGCCTCTTCTCGCCACAGGATATGACATAGCTTGTGGCTTTTCTCCCGGCATAGCAGCACGCGAGCGAAAACGTCGTTGATGTCGCCGCCGTCCTCATCGGCAAGCCCAATCACGACTTCTGCGAAGAAGTCCGGATTTAACTCATAATCCACGTGCTCTGCCCACTCGGGAGACGGATCAAATAGTTCAGCGCCGCCGCGCTCTTCAAATTGCAGATTAAATAATAGGATATCGGCCGGTTCCAGATTATCCGGCGCCAGTTCCAGAAAAATATCATAGGCCTGTTCCAGCGTTTCATCTTCGCTCAGGCGATTATTTAGATCCATGTCCATACTGTTAACCGTCTAATTCGTATGTGGGAGTGGCGCTCGTTTTACAGCAATGGGCTAAAGAAGTAAAACAGTCGCTCGACTATTCGCTGCCAGAGCGGGCGTTTTAACCAGCGCGTTTCATCTACCTGCCGTGAGTGGGAAATATAATCATCCTGGACCGTCGCCAAATCGGCGCCGAAACCGTCGTCGTCAATAACCAGCGTAATTTCGAAGTTTAGCCATAAGCTGCGCATATCCAGGTTAACGGTACCCACCAGGCTCAACTGCCCGTCGACGAGTACGCTCTTTGTATGCAATAAACCGCCTTCAAACTGATAGATTTTTACCCCGGCGAGCAGCAATTCGGTAAAAAATGCGCGGCTGGCCCAGCCGACCAAAATAGAGTCATTTTTACGCGGAATAATAATACTAACGTCTACTCCACGCTGAGCTGCGGTGCATATTGCGTGCAGCAGATCGTCGCTGGGCACGAAGTAGGGCGTGGTCATGATAAGGCTTTCTGTGGCGGCATAAACCGATGTTAGTAACGCCTGGTGAATCAAGTCCTCAGGAAAACCCGGCCCGGATGCGATAGTCTGGATGGTATGCCCGCTGGCCTGCTCAAACGGCATTAGGTTGGTGTCCGGCGGCGGCGGTAAAATACGCTTCCCGGTTTCGATTTCCCAGTCGCAGGAATAAATAATGCCCATTGAGGTGGCGACCGGCCCCTCCATGCGTGCCATTAAATCGACCCACTGGCCTACGCCGGCACTTTGTTTGAAGTAGCGTGGGTCGACCATATTCATACTGCCGGTGTAGGCGATGTAATTATCAATCATGACCATTTTCCGATGCTGGCGCAGGTCCATACGCCGTAAAAAAACGCGCATCAGGTTCACTTTTAGGGCTTCGACCACTTCAACGCCGGCGTTGCGCATCATATTCACCCAGGGGCTTCGAAAAAACGCAACGCTTCCTGCGGAGTCCAGCATCAACCGGCAGTGCACGCCGCGACGCGCCGCCGCCATCAGGGATTCTGCGACTTTATCCGCTAGCCCGCCGGGCTGCCATATATAAAACACCATCTCAATGTTATGGCGCGCAAGCTGGATATCGCGAATCATTGCCTGCATAACATCTTCAGAACTGGTCAAAAGCTGTAATTGATTTCCTTTGACCTCGCCGATACCCTGCCGGCGTTCACAAAGCTGAAACAGTGCACGAGCGACATCGCTATTTTCGGTAGCGAAAATGGGTTTACAGGTCTTCAGCTCCTGCAGCCATTTTGCTGTGGAAGGCCACATCGCTCGCGCTCGCTCCGCGCGACGTTTGCCAAGGTGTAGCTCCCCTAGCGACAAATAGGCGACAATACCGACCAGCGGCAAAATATAAATAATCAGCAACCATGCCATGGCGGAAGGAACTGCACGGCGTTTCATCAAAATACGCAATGTCACGCCGGCAATTAACAACCAGTAGCCTAAAATGATCAGCCAACTCACGACGGTGTAGAAGGTGGTCATAGTTTAAAATCCTTTCGAAAGCGGTCGTTAAGAGTGTACGCACAACGTCGGCGTCAGGAAACCTAAACCATGCCTTAAAACGGCTGGTTTGGTGGATTAAACGGATTATAATGAGCCGTCATGACACAAAAGAGTATAAATAATGAGACGTAGTCGAACAGAAGTGGGGCGCTGGCGGATGGTGCGGCAGTCTCAGCGGCGCAAAACGCGCTGGCTTGAGGCGCAGTCACGGCGCAATATGCGTATCCATGCTATCAGAAAGTGTTTGGTCTCACGACAGCGTTTAACGCTGCTATTTGCCATCCACGATGATTAGGCCGATGCCAGAGTGGGAATAACCGCAGCTCTGGCACACCCTTATAAGCCTTTGCTTCACGCGCATTCCCCTGGTTTCTCATATCGTTATCATGCTTCATGCGCCTGTAGGATACTTTACTTTTTATCGCCAAAGTCCGGCCCGGAAGATTTGCTAACGCGGGGGCAGTGCACAGAGGAGGCGGAAAGCGTAAAACTTGATGCTGCTTTTCCGCCAGTATATTCAGAAGGTACGGCGAAAGGGTTTAACTGATACTTGCCGATACACGCCCGCGGCCAGATAGGGATCGTCCTGCGCCCATCGTTCGGCCTGTTCCAGAGTTTCAAATTCAGCCACGATCAGTGAACCTGTAAACCCGGCGGCACCGGGGTCATTACTGTCAACGGCCGGAAGCGGCCCGGCGGCGAGTAATCGTCCTTCATCCCGGAGCAGCTGAAGGCGAGCCAGATGGGCTGGACGCGCGGCCTGGCGCTTCTCCAGCGAATCTGCATTATCCTCTGCATAAATGACATACAGCACGGGGAACTCCTTGTGTAGGGTAAAATTGCGCTTACGTTATGTGAAACCGCGTGAGCGTGCAACGGAAAGATAACATGCCAGACATACATCTTTCGCTGAAGCGGTAAAAACTACGGTGCAGAGTCAGTTAATTGGCAACGGTTGTTGAATATGATTGCTATTTGCATTTAAAATCACGTTCCTGCTTTTCGTTCGGGATAACTATGACCGCAATGACTTTTGACTCACCTCGCCGTTTTCCCTGGCCTGCACTCTTGTCCGTAGCGCTACATGGTGCTTTGGTGGCAGGGCTTTTATATATTTCAGTGCATCAGCCCATTGAAATAGCGGTGCCGTCGCCAAAGGCCATTAGCGTAACGATGGTTTCCCCACAGGCGTTAGAGCCACCGCAGCCGGCGCCTGAGCCGGTGGCAGAGCAAAAAACAGAGCCACAGCCTGCGCCGGAACCGCCTAAAGAAGCGCCCGTCGTGATTCATAAACCTCAGCCAAAGCCGCGACCTAAGCCCAAACCGAAGCCTGAAGCTGAGAAAAAAGTAGCAACGCCGCGCCCGGTACGAAGAGAACCGCCTAAAGCGGCCTCACCGTTTAGCCAGAGTACGCCGGCCGCCAGCACGCCAGCGCAGCAAACTGCGCCGGTGAATGCGCCTGCGGCCACAGTGTCGGCTGGTCCGAAGGCGCTGCGCCGCAATCAGCCTCAGTATCCTGCCCGTGCCTATGCGCTGCACATGGAGGGGAAGGTGAGAGTGAAATTTGATGTCGCAAGGGACGGTAGCGTGGAAAATATCGAGATCCTATCGGCAAAACCCGCCAACATGTTTGAACGAGAAGTGAAACAAGCAATGCGGCGCTGGCGCTATGAGTCTGGGAAACCGGGAAAGGGATTAATTGTGAATATTGTGTTCCGCATTAACGGCGGAGCCAGTATGCAATAGTCGGCACACGTTCGCACTGCACGCATTTTACGTTAATAACGCCGCCGGTAAGGTAATTGCCGGCGGTTTTTTTATGCCTGAACGGGAGGCAAAGGACGGGGCCGACCTTCATTGTCTACGGCCACGTAGATAAATTCGGCTTCCGTGGCCTTATAGCGCTGACCGACCGGCTCCGTTGACACCTTTTTCACCCACACTTCAATATTGATAGTAATCGACGTTCTACCGCGCTTAACGCAGCGGGCGTAGCAGCACACCACGTCACCAACGACAACCGGCTTAAGAAACGTCATGCCGTCAACCCGCACGGTAACTACGCGGCCAAGGGCAATTTCTTTGGCCAGAATAGCGCCACCCATATCCATCTGCGCCATTAGCCATCCCCCAAAAATATCGCCGTTGGCGTTGGTATCAGCGGGCATTGCCAGCGTGCGTAACACGAGATCGCCCTGTGGCAATAAAGGATTTGTCATCATGTCTTCCTGAATAAAGTGACTTTTGCAGCGGCGAAGTATATCCAGAAGAGGGGTAAAGCGTGAAGCAGGCGTTGGCGTGAATAGCGGAGATTCACAGCGAGAAAGCCATAATTGTTTAAATGCCCATAGCCCGTACCATAATGCAATAAACCCTAATCGGGTGAGAAATAGTGACGGCGGTTTATATCCAGGGGAAGAGGTTGTGAATGGGCGGCGATAGCCGCCCGAAAGGCATTATTTATTTTCGTGAGGCATATGGCGATACATATAAGCGCCACTGAGTACGGTAAATAATAGCGTCAGCGCCGTAAGCCCGAAGACTTTAAAATTTACCCAAATATTTTGCGGTAACCAAAACGCTACATAAATATTAGCAATCCCGCAGGCAAGGAAGAACAGCGCCCAGGCAACGTTAAGGCGCTTCCAGGCTGTTTCCGGGAGCGAAATCTCTTTGCCCAGCATACTTTGAATGAGGTTTTTCTTTAGCAGCCACTGACTGATGAGCAACGCCGCTGCAAAAAGACCGTAAATCGCCGTCACTTTCCATTTTATAAATTCATCGGTATGGAAAAATAGCGTTAGCCCGCCAAAAACGGCGACCAAAATAAAGGTGATAAGCGTCATCTTTTCAACTTTACGATACTTATACCAGCTAAAAATGAGCGCCAGCGCGGTAGCAACGATCAGCGCTGCGGTCGCGGTATAAATATCGTAAATCTTATAAAAAGCGAAAAAAACGATGAGCGGAAGAAAGTCGAGCAGTTGCTTCATAATCAATTCCATTGCAGAGGGATGCCCGACTATAACGCGTTGTCGGACATCCGAAAAGGTTACTGGCGTATCAGCATATACAGTCGATATAAATAGACAATCAGCGCGGCAGAGACCAGATTACTGAGCGTATTAAGGAGAATAGATGCGATAGTGGGATTCGCTGAATTGAGCAATGAAGAGGCGAAAACCAGTAATAACAGCTTTACCAACAGCCAGCCGCCGACGGCGGGAGCGACCAGCCGTATGTTATCCCACGCCAGGCGCAGGCTAAAGCGCATGGCGGTGAATATGCCTGATTTGTTTTTAAACAGAATAACCGGTGCCAGTGACAGCAGGATAGTCAAAATTATGCCTGGAACGATGACCAGCATAAATCCAAGCTGTACGATAAACATTGTTAACAATATCAAAATGAATAAGCGCGGTAGCTGCGGCGCGGCGGCGCCCAGCGCACGCAGCGCGCTTACCCGATGGCCGCCGGATATGAGAGCGATAAGCGCTAACATACCGCCGATAAGCAGCGTATTGCCAATAAGCGCAGAGAATGTGGAAGCCGCAGAGGCACGCAGCAGCACCTGTTGCTGCTCAGGCGTCATATTTTGCACCATCTCAAATAGCCCGCTGCTGCCGGAGAGATTATCCACATTATTAAGAAGCGCAAGCTGCTCCTCACCGGGCGTAAACGCGTGCCCTAATACAAGTGTAATGAAGGTACATAACAGAGCGATCAGCAAAATGGTGATGAACTGATTGCGAAAGAAATTACCCGCGTCACGGTAAACGGATCCCGCCGTGATAGACATGCATACTCCTTTGGGGCTGATCTGAATGATACTGTGCGGATTGTACCCTGAAACACGTGGTGTAGCACCAGGCAAACGGCTTAAGGCCCGCAATGTAAAGGCGCGTCGTGGTTTTTGATAAAGATGGTATAGGCCGCCTTCCGCGTTAGTTTGAGCAAAAAAATGAATCTCTGATGAGACCGATTTTTTTCAAAAAATAATGGGTTACCTAAAACCCAATCCTTGATCAAGTTCGGATGCCAGCGGCTCAGAGCGTATTTTATCTCGCCGCACGGAGGCGGCAATTCAGGTGTAGCAATAAGCCCTGAAGTGAGCGGCATTATGCACTGAGCTATCAGGAAAAATAACGCGTTCTGCACAGAGCTTACCAAAGCGAACCTGCTGTGCGTGGGTAACTCCGCTAATGGGTGCATATTTGCCCGGTAAGGGCAGGTATTCGTGAAGGCTGTCTTCTGAGGCATTCCCGGCAAAACCGAGGTCGCTAAAACCGATAGCAGATAATCTGTGACAGAAAATATGAAACTGGAGCTTTAATCAAAAATGCGGTTTATCAGTAAACTCGTTAATCTTAATTCAGATCATATTTAAAATTAATTTGGATCATGGAATGTGAAAATAGCCACTAAAGTGTGAGCAATTTACATCCAATGTTACTTCCTTATAGGTATATTCCGATTGGCGAATACCATAATAAGGAAAGGGATAATGAAGAAGATTGCAGCAGCGCTTTTAGCGGTAAGTTGTTTTTCCAGCAGCGTGGTTGCGCACGAAGCGGGAGAGTTTTTCTTCCGCGTGGGAAGTGCGACCGTCCGCCCAAATGAAAGCTCAAATAACGTATTGGGTATGGGCAGCTTTAACGTTGATAACAATACGCAGCCGGGTTTTACTTTCACTTATATGGCGACCGATAATATCGGCGTTGAATTACTGGCGGCTACGCCTTTTAAACATAAAGTGGGGTTAGGGCCAACCGGTGATTTAGCAACGGTCCACCATTTGCCGCCAACATTAATGGCGCAATGGTATTTCGGCGATGCGGGCAGTACTTTTCGCCCCTATTTAGGCGTTGGCGTTAACTACACCATGTTCTTCGATAATAAATTTAACGACACGGGTAAAGAGAGTGGGTTGAGCGATTTAAGCCTGAAAAACTCCTGGGGAGTGGCCGGTCAGGCCGGCGTTGACTATCTGATTGATAAAAACTGGTTGATTAACGCCTCAGTGTGGTACATGGATATTGATACCGAAGTCAAATTCAAGGCAGGTGGAGCGCGTCAGAGTATCAGTACTCAGCTTGATCCATGGGTCTTTATGTTCTCAGCCGGTTACCGTTTCTAACGCTGAATATTCACCAGGTTATAAGGCCAGCTAAGCTGGCCTTTATTTTATCCGTTGTAAATATTCTTTATTCAGTGACTTTTGAAGCAAAAGTGCCGGCGAGATAGCAAAAGTACGCAGGCTTTTTTAGCCTTATGGCATGAATATTTGCAGACAAGATTTATGCGCCCGGAATTAAGAAACTAACGCTAAAGCACGCAGAAAACCCTTAATGATATGAAACTGTAACCACGCCGGTAGTACGCGAGTTATCAAGCCACTCCATCTCGGTTGTGCCTCTGTTACCCGGCAGCGGCTGGGGTGAATACGCCTTTGTCGCAATTTGGGCCGTTTTTATCTGGTGCTGACTGTCAAAACAAGAGATGTGAATATTGTTTTGCCGTGGGGCAACCGCACAGCCATCTTCAACGATTTCTCCGCTGAAATAAATTATCCCGCTTGCAGCGCTATGGGTTTGAGCAAATAAAGAAGGGGAGATAAAAAAACCGATGCCGCCGATTACCGCAGCGACAAGTTTAGGGGTAAGAAAACTAACGTTAAGCATAACATCCTCTCTATTATTATTAATCGGCCTGTCATGCGTACGCACCTCGCCGGGAGCGCTATCGTTTTGCGGTTTACCGTTAAAACCATTCCTTTTATTCCGCCTGAGTCCTTTCTTTATTTATATAAATCGCAGCGTGTAGCGATCGGGCCAGACAGGCGAACGCATGTTAATGGTGATAGGAAAAGGCAATCGCAGAAATAGGCAGAGTTTTTTTAAGAGATGATGAAAAAGAGCACAACCAATGAACAAAAAGAGCGAAACAGCCGGTAAAGGCGGCTTCGCTGTAGTGTAGTGCTAGTCGCGGGTTGCCGCTTTCATACGCTGAACAAATTGCGTTAATTCTGTAAGCATTTGCTGGGGCTGTTCAAGATGCCTTTCAACCCGTTTTACTACCGCCGAGCCGGAAATTGCCCCGGCGGCGCCGGCTGCTAACGCGGCGCGCACTTGCGCTGGTTCTGAGATACCAAAACCCTGTAGTGCAGGGGGCGCCTGATATTCCGCTAGCTTTTCAATTAAATGGTGCAGCGGCTGGCTGGCTTTATTCTCGGCGCCGGTTACGCCAGCCCGGGAAAGTAAATAGGTATAGCCACGGCCATGGGAAGCCAACAAACGTAGCAGTTCATCGTCAGCATTTGGCGGACAGATAAAAATCGGCGCTACCCCACTGCGCAGCGCGGCCTGATGGAACGGAGCCGATTCTTCAAGGGGAACATCGGCAATCAGTACGGAATCTACGCCGACCCGTGCGCACTGGGCGTAAAAATTATCGATGCCGCGGTTCCACACCAGATTGGCATACATCAACAGGCCTATCGGCAATTCAGGATACTTCTGGCGGACAAGCGCCAGCATCTCAAAACACTGCGCCGGCGTAACCCCAGCGGCGAAGGCGCGAAGTGTGGCATTTTGAATCGTCGGGCCATCCGCCAGCGGATCGGAAAATGGGATGCCTAGCTCCAGCGCGTCGGCGCCGCCGGCAACCAGCGCGTCGATAATCTGTAGCGACCGCTCTGGCGATGGATCGCCCAGAGTGACAAACGGAACAAATGCGCCTTCCTGGCGGTCTTTAAGCCGTTTGAATAGTTGCTCATAACGTTCCATCACATCGCTCCCCTGGCTTTCAAAATATCGTGAACGGTAAAAATATCTTTGTCGCCACGTCCGGATAAATTTACTACCAAAACCTGCTCTTTTTCCGGCGCTTCGCGCATCATTTTTAGGGCGTAAGCCAGCGCGTGGGAGGATTCCAGCGCCGGGATAATGCCCTCATGGCGACACAGCTGTTGGAAGGCTTCCAGCGCTTCGTCATCGGTAATAGAAACATAGTCCGCGCGCCCTGTGCTGTTCAGCCAGGCATGCTGCGGCCCAACGGAGGGAAAGTCCAGCCCTGCGGAAACGGAGTAAGATTCTTCGATTTGGCCTTCTTCCGTTTGCATCATGGGGGCTTTCATACCGAAGTAAATCCCGGTACGGCCATGCTTAAGCGGCGCGCCGTGTTCACCCGTTTCAATGCCGTGGCCTGCCGGCTCGACGCCAATCAGGCGAACATCTGCATCATCGATAAAATCGGCGAACATCCCAATGGCGTTAGAGCCGCCGCCAACGCAGGCGATAACCGCATCCGGCAAACGGCCTTCGCGTTCCAGCAGCTGTTTTTTGGTTTCTTCGCCAATCATGCGCTGGAATTCCCGAACAATAGTGGGGAAGGGATGTGGGCCAGCGGCGGTGCCCAGCATATAATGCGCATTTTCGTAGCTGCCGGACCAGTCGCGCAGTGCTTCGTTACACGCGTCTTTCAGCGTGGCAGAACCGCTGTATACCGGGATTACCTCGGCCCCCATAAGGCGCATACGGAAAACATTGGGCGACTGTCGCTCAACGTCCTTAGCGCCCATATAGATACGGCACTTCAGACCGAGCAGCGCGCAGGCGAGCGCAGAGGCCACGCCGTGCTGGCCCGCGCCCGTTTCAGCGATAATTTCTGTCTTGCCCATTCGCTTCGCCAATAGCGCCTGGCCCAGAACCTGGTTTGTTTTATGCGCGCCGCCGTGGAGTAAATCTTCACGTTTGAGATACAGCGTGGAACGGGTTCCGCTCGTAAGATTACGGCAGCGGGTTAACGCGGTGGGGCGCCCCGCATAGTTCTTCAGTAAATCGGAAAACTGCGTCTGAAACTCCGGATCGCGTTGTGCGTGTACGAACGCGGCTTCCAGTTCTCGCAGCGCAGGCATGAGTATCTGCGGCACATACATGCCGCCAAATTCACCAAACCATGGGTTGAGTAACGTTTTCATCGTCATTTCCTTAGTAGGCCCGCAGCGTCTGGAAAACCGCGGTAATCTTTTGGGTATCCTTCACGCCTGGCGCTGACTCTACGCCAGAGTTGAAATCCAGGCCGACGCAGCCGGCATTGGCCGCATCCACGCAGTTGTCTGCGCTGAGTCCGCCTGCGAGCATCACATTACTTAGTTCTGCATCCGCCAGCAGCGACCAGTTAAAACGCTGACCGGTACCGCCCTGACCGTTATCAAGAACATAACGGTCAACGTGTCGCAGCGTTCGCGCTGGCAGCGAATGTGAAACGCTCAGCGCTTTCCAGATTTGCACTTCAGGCGGCAGCGCTTCACGCAGCGCATCAATAGCGCTCTGATTTTCTGTTCCGTGAAGCTGAACGGCGTAAAGATTCAGCCCGCCCGCGTACTCAGCGATGACCTCGGGTGTGGCGTTACGGAATACCCCGACATAGCGCAGCGGCGCGCCGTTAATTACCGCCTGCGCCGCCTCTTGCGTCAGGGCGCGGGGAGATTCAGGCACAAAAATCAGGCCACCGTAGATAGCCCCCGCCTGATGCGCGGCGCGGGCATCTTCTGGTCGCGTGAGTCCACAAACTTTGTTGTCGCCCAGCAGCACGCGGCGCACCGCCATTTCCAGGTCTGGCTCGCTCATCAGCGCGGAGCCTATTAAAAAACCGTTGGCGAACCGGCTTAATTCACGAATTTGCGCGTGGCGATGAATACCGGATTCGCTGATGACAGTGACATTGTGTCCCAGACGCGGTGCAAAGCGACGCGTACGATCCAGATCGATTGAGAGATCGCGCAGATCGCGATTGTTAATGCCAACCACTTTGGCTTCAAGGCGAATGGCGCGCTCCAGTTCATCCTCGGTGCTCACCTCCGTTAATACGCCCATGCCCAGACTATGGGCGACGGCGGCAAGCTGGCGATACTGGTCGTCATCCAACACGGAAAGCATCAGCAGACAGGCGTCAGCCTGGTAGTGCCGGGCCAGATAAATTTGGTATGGGTCAATAATAAAGTCTTTGCACAATACCGGCTGGGGGATCGCGCGGCTGACCGCGGGCAAATAGTCAAAACTGCCCTGAAAATATTTCTCGTCCGTCAAAACCGACACGGCGGCGGCGTAACGCTGATAAACGCCGGCGATTTGCACAGGATCGAAATCCTCGCGAATAAGGCCTTTTGACGGCGAGGCTTTTTTACATTCCAGGATAAACGCGGTGCGCGTTCCCTGCAGCGCGTGATAAAAATTACGCGAACTGACGACAATCGTATTTTGAAACGACGCCAGCGGCTGCTGCGCTTTACGGGCTTCCACCCATAGGCGTTTATCTGCAACGATTTGAGCTAATACAGTACCTTGCATAAGATTATCCTCTTGCGGCAAGTGCGGTAACGCAATCAAAAGCGGTGCCGCTACGGAGCACATCGAGAATCTGTCGCACATTTGCTTTTAAATCTTCCTGCCCGTGCAGGCGCATTAGCATAGCGACATTTGCCGCAACGGCGGCTTCATGGGCGGCCTCACCTTTACCTTGTAATAAGCGCGTGAGGATGTCACGGTTTTCTTCCGGCGTGCCGCCAGCCAGTTGATCCTGATGGTAGGGCGTTAATCCAAAATCAGCGGCGGTTAGTTGATAGCTGTGAATTTCCCCCTGGTTGAGTTCCGCGACCACGGTGGGGGCATGTAGCGATACTTCGTCCATGCCGCCGCTGTGGACGACCGCAGCGCGGCGATAACCCAGCATTCGCAGCGTTTCGGCCACGGGTAATACCAGCTCCGGGCTGTAAACGCCAATGAGCGCCAGCGGCGGATGCGCTGGATTAATCAACGGCCCAAGGACATTAAACAGCGTGCGCGTTTTAAGCTGTTGGCGTACCGGCATGGCGTGGCGAAATCCCGTATGGTATTTCGGTGCGAATAAAAAGCAGATCCCCAGTTCGTCAAGCGCGGTGCGCGATCGTTCTGCATTCATATCCAGATTAATACCAAAAGCGGCCAGCAAATCAGATGACCCGGACTTACTGGATACGCTGCGGTTGCCGTGTTTCGCTACTTTAAGCCCGCAGGCGGCCGCAACGAAGGCGCTGGCCGTGGATATATTGATACTGTTGCTCCCGTCGCCGCCGGTGCCAACAATGTCAGCGAAGTCGTATTCGGGGCGAGGAAACGGTAGCGCATTTTCCAGCAGGGCCGTCGCCGCGCCGGCGATTTCATGGGGATGTTCGCCGCGGACTTTCATACTGACCAGCGCTGCGGCGAGCTGTTCCGGTTTAACTTCGCCGCGCACGACGGCGGAAAACAGACGGTGACTTTCCGGCTGTGTGAGGGTCTGAGCCTGATAAAGCTTTTCCAGAATCGGTTGTAACGTATTGGCTGGCTCCAGTTTCTGTAACGCCCAGCCGATGGTCTGATCCAGCAGGAGCGCTCCCTGCGGGGTTAAAATGGACTCCGGGTGAAACTGAAATCCGCAAACGCGATCGGCATCGTGACGTACTGCCATGACCATGCCGTTCACGTGCGCGCTAATCGTAAGCCCGGCGGGAATATCGCTCCCAACCAGCGAATGATAGCGGGCGACGGGAAAAGGATTTGGCAATCCGGCAAACATCGCCTGTGCATCATGCTCAATATGGGAGGCTTTACCGTGCAAAATCTCACCGGCCTGCCCGACATAGCCGCCATAGGCTTCGACGATGGCCTGATGTCCCAGACAAATGCCAATGATCGGCAGCTTGCCGCGCAGGCGGGTCAGCAATTCTGGCATACAGCCCGCTTCAGACGGGGCGCCCGGCCCGGGAGACAGCATCAGCACCGGGTTTTCCATGGTACTTAGCCGGTCGATCAGCGTTTGTGCCGGTACGCGGTTGCGGTAAATGACCACGTTATGCCCATTGGCGCGTAGCTGATCCGCAAGGTTCCAGGTAAACGAGTCGATGTTGTCGAGCAGCAAAATATCGGCCATTAGAATATCTCCTGTGCGCCGTGCGCTTTAGCAATAGCGCGCAGCACTGCGCGAGCTTTATTGCGGGTTTCATCGGCTTCCGCCTGCGGAATAGAGTCCAACACCACACCTGCGCCAGCCTGTACCGTGGCGATGCCGTCTTCAACAAAGGCGGAGCGAATAACGATGCACGTATCGAGATCGCCATGCCCGGTAAAATAACCTACCGCACCGCCGTAGCTGCCGCGCCGCGTACCTTCTTCCTCCGCGATGAGCTGCATGGCGCGGACTTTAGGGGCGCCGCTGAGCGTGCCCATATTCATACAGGCCCGATAGGCGTGCAGTACGTCCAGATCGCGGCGTAGCTCGCCTACCACGCGGGACACCAGATGCATCACGAATGAATAGCGGTCAACCTTCGTCAGGTCGGCGACATAGCGCGTTCCCGGGGTACAAATACGCGCCAAATCGTTGCGTGCCAGATCGACCAGCATTAAGTGTTCAGAAAGTTCTTTATGGTCAGTGCGCATTTCTAATTCGATGCGGCTGTCCAGGTCGTTATCTAATGAGCCGTCCGGCCGACGACCGCGCGGACGAGTGCCGGCGATGGGATAAATTTCAATCTGGCGGCTGCGGGCGTCATATTTAAGAGAACTCTCCGGCGAGGCACCAAACAGCGTGAACGCTTCATCCTGCATAAAAAACATATACGGGCTGGGGTTGCTCTTTTTAAGCACATCATAAGCAGCGAGCGGTGAAGGGCAGGGTATGGAGAAGCGGCGCGACGGGACGACCTGAAAAATTTCTCCGGCGCGAATCGCTTTTTGCAGGCGGCGCACGGTGCTGCCGAAGGCATCATCGCTTTGATTGCATTCACATGGCATCTGCGAAAGAGCAGTAACAGGCAGCGTTGCCGGCGGCTCATTCAGTTTTTGGCGCAGTTCTGAGACGCGCCCGATGAGACGCGCTCTTTCCTGTTCGTCGGGGGTAAACAGGCTGGCCTGGATGCGCGTGCTTCTGGTCTGATGGTCGATAATCAATAGCGTTTCGGCCAGATAAAAACAGAAGTCCGGGCAAACATCATCAGAAGCCAGCGTTGGGAGATCCTCAAAACCCGCCACCAGGTCATAGGCAAAAAGCCCCCCGAAGAACATGGCTTCGCGTTCCTGCTCCGGTAAGGTGACGAGCGTCTGCAACAGACGAAAAGCATCGAATACGGATGGGGAGCACAGGCGCGCGTCCTCATCGAGGAGCTGGCTGGCGGCAGGGAAGGATAGAATCCGCGCGCTGGCCCGTTTTTCATTGATGATGCCGCAGGGCAAAGCGTTGTCCAGCAATGTCAGCAGGGCAAGCCCGTTACCGGAAAACGCTTCAAGCGTTACGCGGTCATTGCGGGCGGTAATACGCAGCGCGCTGTCGACTAACAGCAAGCTTTTCAGGTTGTCTTTACTGTCGATGTCCGCGGATTCAAGGAGCAGGGTCGCCGGACGATCGGCACAGATTTGATGAAATAGAGCGGTGGGGTTTTCCCGATAGATTGCGTTATCCGCAATGATTTCCAGCGCTGGTTTAGCTATAAACATTTTACTTGCCGCCTGAATCAGAGTGTTCAAAAAAAAGCCCGCTTGATGGCGGGCCAGATATTCGTGTGCAGTACGCAGACATGCAGCATGGCCCGAAATCAGGTCATGCGCCACCAACGATTAACGGTAAAAGATTGAGTAATCATAACGAATATCCTGCGAGGTGAACTTGTGTACTAGTTAACTGGTTCGTAACGGGAATGTCAATAGCGATTTTTTATTATTCTCTGGTTATCATGGCGCGGCGATAATGCATTCCGCGACCGGGAGACGCTGTGAAAGAGACCGAAGCTGCACTGATGTTTGACTTACATAGTCATACTACCGCTTCAGATGGCATGCTCACACCCGATGCACTGGTAGCACGGGCCGTTGAGCAGCAGGTTGATGTGTTGGCCATTACCGATCACGACACGGTAGACGGCGTGAATGCAGCGCGAGAGGCGATTGAGCAGGCGTCACTGCCATTACATCTGGTGAGCGGCGTAGAGATGTCGACATTATGGGAAAACCAGGAGATCCATATTGTCGGCTTAAACATTGATATCGGGCACCCTGCGTTAACGGCGTTTTTGCAGCATCAGCAAGGGCTGCGTCACCAGCGTGCCCGGGATATAGCAGCCCGGCTGGAAAAAGCACGCATACCTGGCGCCTGGGAAGGGGCATTGCGATATGCCGGGCAGGGTGCGATCACGCGAGGGCATTTTGCCCGTTTTCTGGTGGAGGATGGACGTGCGAATTCAATGGCAGATGTATTCCGGCACTATCTCGCACGCGGTAAAACGGGTTATGTCCCTGCGCAATGGTGTACAATAGAGCAGGCTATTCACGTTATTCATTTGGCAGGCGGGCAGGCCGTGATAGCCCATCCGGGGCGCTATCGTTTATCGGCAAAATGGCTAAAACGCCTGCTGGCGCATTTTTCTGAGGCCGGCGGTGACGCTATGGAAATCGCTCAATGCCAGCAGGCGCCGGGCGAACGGCAGCAATTATCGCTGTACGCCCGCCAGTTTTCGCTGCGGGCATCACAAGGGTCTGATTTTCACCAGCCCTGCGCGTGGATTGAGCTGGGGCGGCGCCTGGCGCTTCCAGAGGGGGTAATTCCCGTATGGCAAGACTGGGCCTGGGCCAAACATATTAAGAGGGCGGTATGAGCCAGTTTTTTTATATCCATCAGGACAACCCACAGCCGCGACTCATTACTCAGGCGGTGGAAATTGTACGCAAAGGCGGCGTAATTGTTTATCCAACCGATTCCGGGTATGCGCTGGGCTGTCAGTTAGAAAATAAGCATGCGATGGAGCGGATTTGTCGCATCCGTCAACTGGACAGTAACCACAATTTTACCCTGATGTGTCGCGATCTTTCCGAGCTTTCCACCTATGCCTGGGTCGATAATATTGCGTTTCGGTTAATCAAAAATAATACGCCGGGTAATTACACGTTCATATTAAAAGGCACGAAGGATGTTCCGCGCCGCTTATTGCAGGAGAAACGGAAAACTATCGGACTGCGCGTGCCGTCTAACCCAATAGCGCTGGCGCTGCTGGAGGCGCTGGCGGAACCCATGCTGTCGACATCGTTAATGCTGCCAGACAGCGAGTTCACTGAGTCCGATCCGGAAGAGATAAAAGACAGGCTGGAAAAGCAGGTTGATTTAATTATCAACGGCGGCTATTTGGGGCAGCAACCGACAACCGTTATCGATTTAACTGAAGATACGCCGGTGATTATCCGCGAAGGGCAAGGCGACGTATCGCCATTTCTTTAGTCAATTAAGCTTAGTTCACCTTAAAAGGCGCTGTATAATGCGCCTTTTTGTTTTCTTGATCTCATTTTTCTGCAAAAGTTCCCTCTAATTTATTTAGCCGCACGAATCCGTAACTAAGGCATTCCTTAGGCCTCGTACACTCGATTTTCAGGTTTAAAAACTGTTAAAAGAAAAAATATGAAACATTTAATGGCAGTGACGAAAAGAAACGGCGGTATGGCGCTTAGCGCACTGTGCCTGGCTCTATTTGCTGGCAACAGCATGGCGGCGGGAGAGCCTCTTAGCTACGACTCTCCGTGGATGTTTGGCGACTGGGGCGGAACCCGCAGCGCCCTGATAGACGATGGGGTGGATTTCCAGCTCAACTACACCATGGAGGCTGCGTCTAACTGGGGCGGTGGCTATCACAGCTCGACGACCGCACGCTATTCCGACCAGTGGGCATTTGGTGTCAATCTCGACCTTGAGAAGTTATTGAACTGGCAGGACACTGAATTCCAAATGACCATCACCAACCGTGACGGTCAGAATTTATCCGACCAGGTTGCCGACCCGCGTACTGGCACACTTTCTTCAGTGCAGGAAGTTTATGGTCGCGGGCAAACCTGGCGTTTGACTCAGTTCTGGCTGCGTAAAGGCTTTTTCGATGACACGCTGGACGTGAAGGCGGGTCGCGTTACCGTAGGCGAAGACTTCGATAATTTTGACAGTAAATTCCAGAATCTGGCATTCGGCAGCGGGCAGGCGGGTAACTGGCGTGGCGACCACTGGTACAACTGGCCGGTGTCGCAGTGGGGCGGTCGCGTAAAACTCAACCTGACGCCGGATGTATTCCTGCAGGTCGGTTTTTATAACCAAAATCCTTATAACTATGCGCGCGGCGATGGTTTCCGCCTTGAATTTAACCCGACGCAGGGCAACCTGGTGCCGGTAGAATTGGGCTGGAAGCCGACGCTGGGAGCGGATAAATTACCGGGCAACTATCGCATCGGCTATTACTATTCATCGGTTAACGATAATGTTTACGATAGCTGGCGCAACGACGGTTTCCACAATACGAAGCATGCCTACGGTGGCTATATTCTCGCCCAGCAGCAGCTTACCAGCCAGGGCGGTAGCGCGGATCGCGGTTTGACGCTGACTTTACAGGCAGTGATGAACGACCACAGGACATCGAAAACGGATAATTATCAGGCGATCGCACTCACCTGGAAAGGGCCGTTCGATGCGCGTCCTGAAGATGAAATCGGCGTTGGCGCGGCGCGTATTCACGTAAACTCCGACTATACCCGCATGCTGCGGGCAGAAAACCGTGCGAATGGCGAAGTGGATTATCATAGCCCTACGTACCTGCCGATTCAGGAAGGGGCAGAGTACAACTATGAAGTTTACTATAACGTCCATGTAACTAACTGGCTCCAGCTGCGGCCTAATCTGCAATACGTATCGGCGCCGGGCGCGGTGAGTAAAGTCGACAACGCCTTTGTGGGCGGTCTCAGCGCTAATCTGAGTTTCTGATAGCCCTTAACCGCTATCAAAGCCGGCTGGCGTAAAATTACTCATGGATATACCTGCATATCGTCGCTGCTCAAATAGCGTTAAAGACGGTATGCAGGGTTAGCTGCCGCTTCATTGTAATAACCCGCTAACGTTAGGGCTGGATAAACCATCGGCAAGCGCAGCCTGGCGCTCATCTATACATAAAAGCGCCTAATCTTACAGACGTTGCCTTTCCCCCGCTTTGACACGCCGGAATTCTGTGACTATACCCAGCTATTAGGGAGTATGTTTGTTTGCCCCCTGCCTGAGCGCGCAGCCGCGTTATATCCGGCTCGCGAATTATTTATTCACGGAGTATGACTATGACAACCACAGACAGAGAACTTATTAATTTTTCTGAAGATCATGAATTGAATTCGCTATTACGCAAATTAGGGAAAAAGCAGTCACAGGCTAACCGCGCCGTGTTACAGGAAGAAGGGAAGAAGCTGAAAGCCTCTTCGGGAAAGCGTGTATTAACGCATGCGGAATTTGAAGCACATTTAACCTCTTCTGGCGCATCTCTGGAGTAATGAACGCTAAAGCCGCGTTTATTCGGAGATATTCTGGTAACGCTGCTTATTACCGCAGCAGAGTTGATAATATAGCGACTCTGCATTGCTGATTTTTTCTTTTCCCCCACCGCAACTCTCCGTAAAATCATGCGACAACTCGATAAATGTGATGAGTCCTGCATGCTTTCATTTATTTCCCGCCAGCGTCGCTATGAATATCGTTGGCTCTGGGGGCTCGCTCTGGCGCTGTGCGTCTCCACCGGCTTAAGCTTATGCGTGGGCGAAATCTGGATCGGGCCGACGCGCTGGCTTAGCGCCGAAGGGCGCCTGTTTGTCGGGGAACTGCGGCTGCCGCGGACGCTGGCTGTCGCGCTGGCTGGAGCCGCGCTGGCCGTGACAGGCGCGGTGATGCAGGCGTTATTTGCCAACCCGCTGGCTGAGCCCGGCCTTTTGGGCGTTACGAACGGCGCTGGCCTGGCGCTGGTGGCGGGCATTTTACTGGGACACGGGGAAACGCCCGACTGGATGCTGGGGCTATTTGCCATCGGCGGTGCGCTGGTGATTACTGCTCTGCTGCTGCATTTTGCTCTGCGCTACGCCTCCATAAGCCGTCTGCTGCTGTGCGGTGTGGCGCTGGGAATTGTGTGCAGCGCCGCCATGACCTGGGCCGTGTACTTCTCAACTGCGGTAGACCTGCGTCAATTGATGTACTGGATGATGGGCGGTTTTGGCGGTATCAGCTGGGGACAAGGCTGGCTGATGGCGCTGTTGGTTCCGGGTATCATCTGGCTCACCCGCTGCGGTGATGAACTCAACCTGCTGGCTCTTGGCGCCGCTACTGCGCGCCAGCTTGGGCTGCCGCTGTGGCTGTGGCGCAATTTACTGGTTGCCGTCACCGGCTGGCTGGTAGGGATCGGCGTGGCGCTCGCCGGTGCGATAGGGTTTATCGGGCTTATCGTTCCTCACGCGCTGCGTCTGTGCGGGCTTAGCGATTATCGCGTTTTACTGCCCGGCAGCGCGCTTGCCGGCGCGACGCTGTTAACGCTGGCCGATATCGTTGCGCGCCGCGCGCCGGGCGTAGGTGAATTGCCGATAGGCGTCGTTACCTCCACTCTTGGTGCGCCTCTATTCATATGGCTATTATTGCGTGGACAGAAATGACGACGTCCGGGTATTTATTGTGCCGCTTTCCCGCCGTATCGGTATCGGAAAACGGCGCCAGCTTATTTGAGGTTCAATGCCAATAATACTGCGCCTGCGCCAGGCAAGTTACATACCGCGCCTGCTGTCGCTGAACGGGGAAATTCACCGGGGCGAGTGTGTGCACCTTGTCGGCCCTAATGGCGCGGGGAAAAGTACTCTGCTGGCCTTGATGGCAGGAATGCTGCGCGGGAGCGGGCAGCTTGATTTCGCCGGTTCCCCGCTGCACGTGTGGGAGCCCGCCGCGCTGGCACGCCGTCGCGCCTGGGTGACGCAACAGCATACGCCGCCGTTTTCCATGCCGCTGTGGCGCTATCTTCAGCACCATCAGGCCATACCGGATGACCAGAGGCTGGAATCAGTAGCGCATCGATTTAGTTTGCAAAATAAATGGCAGTGCCACGTATCGGCGCTGTCCGGCGGTGAATGGCAGCGCGCCAGGCTCTGCGCGGCCTTGCTGCAAATCGAGGCGCCGCATGAGGGGAATCTGTTACTGCTGGATGAGCCGCTTAATAACCTGGATATCGCTCAGCAGCAGGCGCTGGCTCAGGCGCTATCCGCTCATCGCGCGGTCGGCGGGAGCGTAGTGCTATGCAGCCACGATTTGAATTACAGCCTGCATCACGCGGACAGAGTCTGGTTATTACAACAGGGTCGCTGCCTGATTCAGGGGCGCGCCGCAGAAGTACTTACTCCGGCGCGCCTGGAGTCAGTTTACAAGGTGCCGTTCCGGCTACTCGAGGCGGACGGAGAGCGCATTTTATTACCTGCGCCTGTGTTTTGAAGCTCTTGCACCCTGTTCAAGGAGCAGGCTACAGTAGCGGCATAATAGACGGAATGAAGGAGCAAGCCGAATGCGGCAGTGGTTATTTATTATCGCGGTATTAGTACTGGCAGGGTGTAGCCATCATCGCGCGCCGCCGCCGAATGCTCGCCTCTCTGATTCAATTATGGTACTTGCCCAGCTTAACGAGCAGCTTGCCCACTGGCATGGCACTCCTTACCGCTATGGCGGCATGAGCCGCCGCGGGGTCGATTGCTCCGGTTTTGTCGCGTTAACGTTTAGCCAGCGGTTCGCTCTACAATTGCCGCGCGAGACGCGCGCCCAGGCGGAATACGGCACCCGGATCGACAGAGAAGATCTTCTGCCCGGCGATTTGCTCTTTTTTAAAACCGGGCGCGGTGATAATGGCCTGCACGTAGGCATTTACGATAGCGACAATCAATTTATTCATGCCTCTACCAGCCGTGGCGTTATCCGCTCTTCGCTGGATAATGAATACTGGCGCGATACCTTTTGGCAGGCGCGGCGGATTTAGTGAACGCGGTTAGCTCCTGAAAGCAGTGCGTATACAAGACGCTGACCTGAGCGCCGCAGAAGACGGCAATCTTCAACTGAAGGTCGTGGGGGGCGCGAATAATGATTGTCGTTACTTTTCAACTTCTCTGGGAGATAACATTTTGTTCGTCCGGAAGGAATGGCTATTTTTACTGCACAATCAACTTTAAATAAATTGGCTTCGTCAAAAGCGGCATCAGACGCTAACCAGAAATTACGGCGTAGAAGCTGGTGGGTAACGGGTTGAGACGATATCTCGCTGTGGGGGAAAATCTGACAAAACCGAACGCCGTTTTTCTGGCTTGTTAGACGCGGGATATAACGCCGCCTCTGCCAGGGGCGGCGTTGAAATTATCGCGGTTGCCGTGGGTCAGGCAAAGCGGCTGTCCACGGCGCTGGCAAGCGAGGCCAGCAGTACTTCACTTTGCTCCCAGCCCAGGCACGGGTCGGTGATTGATTGTCCGTACGTCGGCAAAACGCCAGGCATTATTGCCTGTTGCCCTTCCTGCAGAAAGCTTTCCACCATCACACCGGCTATGGCCTGAGAGCCGCTGCGGATTTGCTGGCATATGTCTTCGCAAACCTCAAGCTGGCGGCGATGCTGTTTCTGGCAATTACCGTGGCTGAAATCAACGACGAGGCGCTCCGGCAGCGAAAAGGCTCGCAGTGCGCTACAGGCGGCGGCGAGATCGCTGGCGTGGTAATTAGGCGTTATGCCACCGCGCATAATAATGTGTCCCCACGGGTTGCCGCTGGTTTGATAGGCGGTCATTTGCCCCTGTTTATCCGGGGAGAGAAACAGATGTCCGGCGCGGGCGGCGCGGATGGCATCAATGGCAATGCGCGTATTGCCGTCCGTGCCGTTTTTAAATCCAATCGGGCAGGAGAGCGCGGACGCCATTTCACGATGTACCTGGCTTTCCGTAGTGCGTGCGCCAATCGCGCCCCAGCTTATCAAATCGGCAATATACTGCCCGATCACCATATCCAGAAATTCTGTTGCAGTAGGAACGCCGAGCAAATTGATGTTTAGCAGCAGGCGCCGCGCCAGCTCCAGCCCTTGATTGATACGAAAACTACCGTTGAGATCGGGATCGGAGATGAGCCCCTTCCAGCCAACGACGGTGCGGGGTTTTTCAAAATAGGTGCGCATCACAATTTCAAGACGCGAACGGTAACGCTCGCGCATTGCGCCTATGCGGCGGGCATATTCCAGCGCAGCGTCAGGATCGTGGATTGAACAGGGGCCAATAATGACTAATAAACGCTTATCTTTACCGTCGAGGATGCGTTCGATGCGGTGGCGAGAGGCGTTAATATGGTCGGCCAGCTCGGTACTAACCGAATAGCGCTGCGCCAACTCGCCTGGGGTGATGAGCTTATCGATGCGCGTAGTGCGCATTCCATCAGTGTTGTTCATTATAAGGGCAATCCCGAAATTGAATAGCTTCGCGCCGGCACCGGGCCGGGAAGTGATGACGATCACAATAAACCAATTTGTGCTGAATTTAAACTCAACCAAAGGGGCATGTGTTGATTTCGGGAGAGCGTAACATATTAAAGTGCGCCATTGAACTAGTTTTCTAGTACATGCGGCGACTGAGACCTGCGATATCCATAATTTTAGTGGCGATTTCTTCAACGGAATAATTGGTGCTATTGAGATAGCGCACATTATATCTGCGATACAGCGCCTCGACTTCTGCAACTTCCAGGCGACACTGGCGCAGTGAGGCATAGCGGCTATTTTCCCGTCGCTCTTCGCGGATAGCCGCCAGGCGCTCCGGATCGATAGTCAGGCCGAATAATTTGTGCTGTAACGGTTTCAGAGCGGCCGGTAACTGTATGTTATCCATATCATCTGCAATGAAAGGATAATTGGCGGCGCGGATGCCGTACTGCATCGCCAGATATAAGCTGGTGGGCGTTTTACCGCAGCGCGATACGCCTAATAAAATAATCTGCGCCCGATCGAGGTTGCGCAGAGAAACGCCGTCATCGTGAGCAAGCGTGTAATCAATGGCCGCAATACGCGCGTCGTAACGGTTAAGATTGCCCGGCGTCAGCCCATGGGTGCGATGCGCTATCGGCGTCGGGTCCAGCCGTAGCTCCTGCTGCAGCGGCCCCACCAGCGTCTGCACAATATCCTGACAAAATCCTGCACTTTGCAAAATGATGGCGCGTATTTCCGGTAATACAATTGAGAAAAAAACCAGCGGCCGTTCGCCGGTTTGCTGCCAGATGGCGTCGATCTGCTCTTTCACCGCCCGGGCGCGGCTTTCCGTTTCTACAAACGGCAGGGTAATACTGTTAATCGCCACAGGGAATTGTGACATCACGGCGTGGCCTAATACTTCGGCGGTAATCGCCGTACCGTCGGAAATATAGAAAACATGGCGATCGACAGCAGCATCCATAGATATATTCCTCAATGATAATCGGTAAACCAGAATGGAAAAGCAGCAACTGAAACTAGCCTGGTTTAATGGGAGGCTGAAATAAAGTTTTATTTTCCAATACGCAAAATTTTCTCATTCATATATTGCTATAGGCGTAGATATTTTAAGGTTTTATTGAATAATCATGAGGTTATGGTAATTACGGAATCTATCCGAAAAAATTATATTTTTTAGTTGCTTGAACGATTCACCGTTTTTACTGCGTAAACAAATATGCCAGGCTAATAAAGAATTATCGCAATTCTGTGTCCATTCATATTCAAAAAGGATTGTTTCGATGTCCAATAACGGCTCGTCGCCGCTGGTGCTTTGGTATAACCAACTCGGCATGAATGATGTAGACAGGGTCGGGGGGAAAAATGCTTCCCTCGGTGAAATGATTACTAATCTCTCTGACTTGGGGGTTTCCGTACCCAACGGATTTGCCACTACCGCAGAGGCGTTCAATCAGTTTTTGGATAGTCGCGGCGTTAATGAGCGCATTTATGCGCTGCTGGATAATACGAATATTGATGATGTTGATGAGCTTGCCCGCGCCGGGGCTCAAATTCGTCAATGGATTATTGACACGCCTTTTCAGCCCGCGCTGGAAGAGGCCATCCGCGATGCCTATCACCAGCTTTCAGCCGATGATGCACAGGCGTCGTTTGCCGTACGCTCATCCGCGACCGCTGAAGATATGCCGGATGCGTCTTTTGCCGGGCAGCAGGAAACCTTTCTGAACGTGCAGGGGCTTGATGCCGTGATGATTGCGGTTAAGCACGTTTTTGCGTCGCTATTTAATGACAGAGCCATCTCTTATCGCGTACATCAGGGGTATGATCACCGCGGCGTAGCGCTCTCTGCAGGGGTCCAGCGCATGGTGCGCTCAGATTTAGCCTCATCGGGCGTAATGTTTTCCATTGATACCGAGTCGGGATTCGACCAGGTTGTGTTTATCACCGGCGCCTGGGGGCTGGGCGAAATGGTGGTTCAGGGCGCAGTCAATCCGGATGAATTTTATGTGCATAAACCGACGCTTTCCGCCGGGCGCCCGGCTATTGTGCGGCGCACAATGGGCTCGAAGAAAATTCGTATGGTGTATGCGGATAATCAGGAGCACGGTAAGCAGGTGCGTATCGAAGATGTTGCTCAGGAGGAGCGCGATCGCTTTTGCCTGAACAACGAGGAAATTCAGGCGCTGGCTACCCAGGCTATCCAAATTGAGAAGCATTATGGGCGCCCGATGGATATTGAATGGGCGAAAGATGGGCATACCGGGCAGCTTTTTATCGTACAGGCTAGACCGGAAACGGTGCGTTCTCGCGGGCAGGTAATGGAGCGCTATACCTTAAACGCGCAGGGCAAAGTTATCGCTGAAGGGCGCGCTATCGGGCATCGCATCGGTGCCGGTCCGGTGAAGGTTATCCATAATATTAGCGAGATGAACCGTATCCAGGCGGGAGATGTTTTGGTCACGGATATGACCGACCCCGACTGGGAGCCGATTATGAAGAAAGCCGCGGCGATCGTAACCAATCGCGGCGGGCGAACCTGCCATGCGGCAATTATTGCCCGTGAACTGGGTATTCCCGCCGTAGTAGGCTGTGGCGATGCGACTGAGCGGATGCAGGACGGACAGGCGGTCACGGTCTCCTGCGCTGAAGGGGATACTGGCTATGTATATGCAGAAAATTTGGACTTCAGCGTACAAAGTTCGAACGTGGAAAGCCTGCCGGAACTGCCGCTGAAGATTATGATGAATGTCGGTAATCCGGATCGCGCCTTTGATTTCGCCTGCCTGCCAAATGAGGGCGTGGGACTGGCGCGCCTTGAATTTATTATTAACCGTATGATTGGCGTGCATCCGCGCGCGCTACTGGAGTTTGAACAGCAAGAACCGGCCCTGCAGGCTCAAATTCAGGAGATGATAAAAGGGTATGATTCGCCGGTAGAATATTACATTGCGCGCCTGACTGAGGGCATTGCCACCTTAGGGGCTGCGTTCTGGCCGAAGCGTGTGATTGTCCGCCTGTCTGACTTTAAATCAAATGAGTATGCCAACCTGGTTGGCGGCGAGCGCTATGAGCCGGCAGAAGAGAATCCTATGCTGGGTTTTCGCGGTGCCGGGCGCTATGTTTCAGAAAGCTTCCGCGACTGCTTTGCGCTGGAGTGCGAGGCGGTGAAACGCGTGCGTAATGAGATGGGGCTTACCAACGTTGAGGTCATGGTGCCGTTTGTGCGCACGGTCGACCAGGCTCAGGCGGTAGTAGCAGAGCTGGCAAAGCAGGGGCTGAAACGCGGCGAGAACGGCCTGAAAGTCATCATGATGTGTGAAATCCCTTCTAATGCGCTGCTGGCAGATCAGTTTCTGGAGCATTTTGACGGGTTTTCCATCGGTTCAAATGATATGACGCAGCTTGCGTTAGGCCTGGACCGGGATTCCGGAGTCGTTTCTGAGCTCTTCGATGAGCGTAATTCCGCCGTGAAGGCGCTGCTATCAATGGCGATTAAAGCGGCAAAACGCCAGGGTAAGTATGTGGGAATTTGCGGGCAAGGGCCGTCCGATCACGAGGATTTTGCAGCGTGGTTGATGGAAGAAGGAATTGATAGTTTGTCACTCAACCCAGATACCGTTGTGCGGACCTGGCTGAAGCTTGCTGAAATGCGCGCGTAACCTGCTTGCTGCCTTTCCGCTGTTACAAACCAGCCCTCTGGGCTGGTTTTTTTACTCCAATGAAAAGATGTTCAGGTTTTGGATTTAATTGAATAAATTACTTTTCTAACCGCAGGCCGAAGGCTGGCTTGTTGATGCATTTTCCATCGGTTTGAATGATATGACACAGCTTGTATGAGGTGCGTTTTTCATTCTGAGCCATCTGTGATTAATGACGCTGTATGCAGCAATATAGGCATTAAGATTATTTACAGGGCAGGGTATCAGCGTTAAGCGTGAATTTCACGTGACGTTGTCACAGAAAATTGTCGCTAAATGCAGGATAAAAAAAAGCCCATCGTGGGAGATGGGCAAAGACTACACACAGCAATTCGTTGTTTCACTCAGGGGATTTCCATGCTTATAAATCAAGGTGTTGATTCATAACCGTGTTATCGATGATAGCGAGGAGAAATGAAAGCGTCGATCGGATTCCTCCCAATAGTTAAAGAATAATGAAGATTTTAGCAGGAAATACGTATACAAAAGGTAAAATTATCGGTAATAGCGCTTAAAAATAGGAATTTTGATAAGTTTTATTAATAAATTCGGGCCCGCGATGGGCCCGTTAATGAAGGCAGAGCGCAACGCGCCCTTATAGGGCGGTTGTTGTCACATCAGGTTCGTCAAGCTGTTCAACGGCTTCTTCAGGGGTTTCTGTCGGCGTTGGAATTTCATGTACCCACACGGAATAGATGCGCCAGGACACAGCCAGAACTACCGGGCCGATAAACAGACCTATCATACCAAAGGCAAACATGCCGCCAATGACGCCTGACAGAATAAGCACTAGCGGTAAGTCGGCGCCCATACGAATAAGCATTGGGCGAATAACGTTATCCATCATTCCAACTACGCAGCTCCAGACTAATAAAACAGTTCCCCATGTCGTATCACCGGACCAGTAAAGCCAGATGATGGCTGGAACTAACACGGGAAGCGGGCCGAGTTGCACCAGGCAGCTCAGGATCATGGCTACGGCAAGCAGTGTGGCATAAGGAATGCCGGAAACCGCCAGCCCTATCCCACCCAAAATGCCCTGAACCAGCGCGGTTACTACTACGCCGAGCGCAACGGCGCGGATGGCCTGAGCGGCTAATACCACCGCGGCATCGCCGCGCTGTGACGCTAACCGATAGCCGAAATGGCGGAATCCAAGCGCAACGCGCTCGCCGCGCCAGTAGAGCAAAATGCTAAACAGTAGCATCAGGCCGCAGTGCATCAGAAATCGCCCAACGTGTGCCGCCTGGCCAAGGAACCAGGTCGTAGTCGTCCCGACATAGGGGCGCACTTTTTCCATCATTGCGCTGCCACCGCTATTAACCAGCGTATGCCAGCTACTATAAAGTTTAGATCCTACCAGCGGTATCGAGTTCAACCATTCCAGCTGTGGCAATGCAAGATGGCCGGCAGTGGCCCATTTTACGAGGGGAGCGCTGTTTTCAACGAAACTATTCACCAGCAACGCAATGGGAAGCACAAACAGCAGCAGTAATAAAAGCGTCATTACCAGCACGGCCAGGGCGCGTTTCCCCCATAGCAAACGCTGTAGCCGTAACATCATTGGCCAGGTGGCGATAACAACGGTCCCAGCCCAGGCAAAGCCTAAAATAAAAGGGCGCACTACCCAAAAGCAGGCGACGATCATTATTAAAAGAAAGAGAACGGACAGCAATATCTGCGTGACGTCCACGGATTGTCGATTTTTTTCCATACCACTTACCATTAACTTGAGCGCCACACTCTGGCGCAGAGAACTTTATCCAGTCGGATGTGTTTAATGATGATGTATTTCAGGCAGATTGCACAGAAAGTTTGCTTCACAATACTGACGACGGATAACAAAAAAATATGATACAACACGAAGATACAACGCAAACAAGAACTTCACACTTCAACTCTCTAAATGGACCGGGCAGGCAATGATCCCACAAATTTCTCAGGCGCCGGGCCTGTTACAGGCGGTGCTTGATTTTTTACAGGAACTGGAGCAGCAAGGATTTACCGGTGACGCCACAACGCGCTACGCCGAAAGGCTGACTATGGCGACGGATAATAGCGTATACCAGCTATTACCCGATGCTGTGCTTTTCCCTCGTTCAACGGCGGACGTCGCACTAGTGGCGCGCATTGCCGACGATGCGCGCTTTCAGTGCCTGGCTTTTACGCCGCGCGGTGGCGGAACGGGCACCAACGGACAGGCGCTTAACCACGGTATAGTGGTCGATATGTCGCGCTATATGAATAGGATTATTGAGATTAATCCTGAAGAAGGCTGGGTACGCGTGGAAGCTGGCGTGATTAAAGATCAATTAAACCTGTCTCTGCGCCCGTACGGTTTTTTCTTCTCACCGGAGCTATCAACCAGCAACCGCGCTACGCTTGGTGGAATGATCAATACGGATGCATCCGGGCAGGGTTCTTTGGTGTACGGTAAAACGTCCGATCATGTATTGGGAGTACGCGCCGTGCTGCTAGGCGGCGAAATACTTGATACTCGCCAGATGCCCGCCGCGCTGGCACGGGTGCTCGGCAAAGAAAATACGCAGACCGGGCGAATATATCGAACGGTATTTGATCGTTGCCAGGCGCAGCGCTCACTGATTCTTGAAAAATTTCCGCAGCTAAACCGTTTTCTAACCGGCTACGATCTTCGACACGTTTTTAATGAGGATATGACCCAGTTTGATCTGACGCGCATTCTCACCGGTTCTGAAGGCACGCTGGCATTTATTACCGAAGCGCGGCTGAATATTACGCCGATACCTAAGGTGCGCCGCCTGGTGAATGTGAAATATGACTCGTTCGATGCCGCGCTGCGCAGCGCGCCTTTCATGGTTGATGCCGCCGCGCTTTCCGTAGAAACCATTGACTCCACGGTACTTAATCTCGCGCGCGAGGACATCGTCTGGCATTCGGTGCGGGAACATATCTCGGACGTGCCGGGAAAAACCATGGCCGGATTAAATATCGTCGAGTTCGCTGGCGATGATGAGGTGCAGATAGATGCACGGGTATCCGCATTATGCGCCCGGCTGGATGCCGGCATCGCGAGCCAGGAAAGCGGGATCATTGGCTGGCAGTTGTGTCGCGATATTGCGAGCATTGAACGTATATATGCTATGCGCAAAAAAGCCGTTGGTCTGTTAGGCAATGCGCCAGGTCAGGCAAAACCAATTCCTTTTGTGGAAGACACTTGCGTACCGCCGCAGCATTTAGCCGATTATATTACCGAATTCCGGGCGCTGCTGGACCAACATGGTTTGAATTACGGTATGTTCGGGCACGTTGACGCCGGGGTTTTGCACGTGCGCCCGGCGCTGGATATGTGCGATCCACGGCAAGAAGCGCTGTTAACGCAAATTTCGGATGCGGTAGTGGCGCTAACGGCTAAATATGGCGGATTACTGTGGGGGGAACACGGCAAAGGGTTTCGTGCGCAGTATAGCCCGGCTTTTTTTGGTGAGACGCTGTATGCGGAACTGCGGGAAATTAAAGCGGCTTTTGATCCCTATAATCGGCTTAACCCCGGGAAAATCTGCCCGCCTGCGGGAATAGATACACCAATGTGGCAGGTCGATGCGATTAAACGCGGCACCTACGATCGGCAAATTCCCGGAGCGGTACGCAATGCCTGGCGCGGCGCGATGACCTGTAATGGCAACGGACTATGTTTCAATTTTGATGTTCGCAGCCCCATGTGCCCATCGATGAAAATCACCCGTGAACGGGTACATTCGCCCAAAGGCCGCGCCGGGTTGATCCGCGAATGGCTGCGGCTGCTGGCAGAAGAGGGCGTTAACCCAGTTCAGCTGGAACAGGCGCTGGCGCATCAAAAAACCAGCCTGCGTCATTTGATCAAGCGGGTGCGTAATACCTGGTATGCGCGCAGAGGGGAGTATGATTTCTCTCATGAAGTTAAAATTGCAATGTCGGGTTGCCTGGCTTGTAAAGCCTGCTCTACGCAGTGTCCGGTAAAAATCGACGTGCCGGAGTTTCGTGCGCGCTTTCTGCAGCTTTATCATACGCGCTATTTGCGGCCGCTACGCGATCGCGTTGTGGCCAACGTTGAAAGCTATGCGCCTTTGATGGCGCGCGCGCCGCGCGCGTTTAATGCCGTGCTTTCTCAGCCGTGGGTGCGCCATTTCACGGCGCGCCGCATTGGTATGGTGGATTTACCTGCATTATCGGTGCCTTCGCTGCAGCGGCAACTGGTCAAACATCCCAGTGCGAATATGACGCTAGAGCAATTAGAAAGGCTAAGTTCGCAAGAGCGCAGTCGGACCTTACTTATCGTGCAGGATCCGTTTACCAGCTATTATGATGCGCCCGTGGTGGCTGATTTCGTCGCCCTGGCGGATAAGCTCGGCTGGCGCCCCGTACTACTTCCTTTTTCACCCAACGGTAAAGCCGCGCATATTAAAGGATTTTTACAGCAATTCGCTAAAACGGCCCGTAAAACCGCAGATTTTCTTAATCGCATCGCCAGGCTGGGGATGCCGATGGCCGGCGTGGATCCTGCGTTGGTGCTATGTTATCGCGATGAATATCGTCAGGCGCTGGGCGAGGCGCGCGGTGATTTCCAGGTCCAGCTGGCACAGGAATGGCTGCTGTCTGCTCTGGCGGAGCGTTCGCGGCAAACGGCAGGAGGGGAACCCTGGTATTTGTTTGGCCACTGCACCGAATCGACGGCGCTTCCCGATACGGGAAAGCAGTGGGCTGAGATTTTTGCCCGCTGCGGCGCTGTCCTGGAAAATGTCCAGGTTGGCTGCTGTGGAATGGCAGGCACATATGGCCATGAGGCGCAGCATCTTCAGAACTCATTGGGGATTTATGCGCTTTCCTGGCATCAGGCGCTGCAGCGATTGCCGCGCGACCGCTGCCTTGCAAGCGGCTACTCATGCCGCAGCCAGGTAAAACGTACGGAGGGCAACGGCATTCGCCATCCTTTACAGGCTTTACTGGAGATTTTGACATGATTTGGCGGCGAGAAATTACCCTTGAGGCCCTGAACGCGCTTGGCAGCGATAATATGGTCGGGCACGTTGATATTCGGTTTGAACGCATTGATGCGCAAACGCTGGAAGCCAGCATGCCGGTTGATTATCGCACCCGCCAGCCGTTTGGCTTATTGCACGGTGGCGCATCGGTGGTTCTGGCGGAAACGCTTGGGTCGGTTGCAGGTTGGTTGAGTACGGAAGGGGAACAAAAAGTGGTTGGGCTTGAGATTAACGCCAATCATATACGCCCGGTTCATGAGGGGCGCGTGCGCGGCGTTTGCCGCGCCATTCACGTGGGGCGCCGTCACCAGGTATGGCAAATTGATATTTTCAATGCGCAAAATGAAATGTGCTGTACTACGCGATTAACCACGGCGGTGATTTAGGCTTATGCGCTGAAAGGCGGGGCGCAGGTTTCGAAGCTGCGCTTTACTTAGCTTCCGTACAGCCTTTGCCCGCCTTCGACATCATACTCAACGTAAAGTCATCGCTTTTGTGGGCAAACGCGGCCAGAGTGGGAAAGTCTGCCCAGTGGTAAAACTGCGCTGGCGGCGGCAGGGCTTTCATATGGCGTGAGGGGAAAAGGCGCAGTTCCCCCGCTTTATCAAGGTCCAGGCCCGCGACGGAGGCGGGTAAAGACAGTAATACAGGAGGGCTTCGCTCGCCCGGCACGGACGTTGGCAAGCGACTATTGCCGACAAAATAGTTGCGATATAAAACCAAAAACTTATCTGGCACCGCGCGTTTACTGCACCACCATACTCCATCCAGCATATCGAACTGAAAGCGGGTCAGCCTTGCGGGCTGTGCGCCTAATTGCCTGAGCGCGGCAGGTAAGGCTTTTGACAGCGCCGCATTAAATTCCCCCTTTGACGCGCCTTCGCCGCTAAGAAGCAAAGAGGCGGATAGCCGGGCACCTAACAAATTAGAGTAGAGATCTTCCGGTGAAAATGCAGAAATTTCCTCAGAGAAACCAGGCACAGAGCGGAAACCGTACCACTGAGCTATTTCATGCCAGGCGGCAACCTGGAATGCGATATGCGCTGATATCCATACTGCCAGCGTATAAGCCTGCGCGGCGTCTTCCGGAATAGCAAAAGGAAAAAAGATAATCTGGCGCTGCGCCAGCTCATCATCAAGCCGTAGGGTAAAAGCCTTGCCAAGGCGTGGATAGAGCTGGCTGAACAAGTAGAATGTCATGTCCGCCGTATCGCGCACGTGGGCAATATCAATAAAGCCCCCTCGCTGTGTATACAAAATACCGTTTTTTTCCTGGCTCATCCCGGCAATTTGTCTGGCAGCGCCCAGCAGGCTGTCATTATAGGCATGATGACCCAGGCTTTCTGTGTCAACGACATTATTAACCCGATACAAAGGTACAGGAATAAACCCCAGTTTGGCTTTCAGGTTGTAACCAAATGCACAGCAGGGGCGGAGCCCGCCTGGGGCTGACAGAGGGGCTGTGACGGGCCAGGCTTGTGTAGCCTGAAGTTGAGGGACGGCAGCAAGAGCGGCTTCTGTCGTGAGAGCCTGAAGACTTAAAGGAAATATCAACAGTGCCAGAGCAAGCGTCCGACCGGTATTCGAAAAAATCAAAATGCCTCCCCGGCCTGGAAATAAAATCCGCTGCTGTTTTTCCCAAGGCCATAATCGAGACGGACATTGAAGCCGGGTTTGAAGGTGAAGCGATATCCGGTGCCGACGGTAGGGAGCCAGGGGTTTCGCGTTAGTCCGTGCCATCTCGATGCCATGGTGCCTGCTCCTGCCCAGAGTACATATCCATGCCGCCAGTTAAGTTTCTGACGATATTCGAGCTGAGTACTGAGCGTATTACGATCCCGGTAACGCCCTTCGTAGTATCCGCGCATTCTGTGGCTGTTTCCCAGCGATGGTAGTTGATTCCAGGGAACGTTTCCCTGTGTAAATGCGCCGTTAGTCTCCCAGGCTAATTCACGCATGTTGCCCAGCGCGAAATAGCTTCTCAATTGGGCTTCATAGCGTTCAAAGCGGCTATCGCTGCCGGTGTCCGGTGAAAAATGGGCATAGCCAAGCTGAGCTAACACGCCATGGCGCGGATTAGGAATGAAATCGCGCGTGTCATAGCGCAGGCTGGTAGCAAACCCGCTACTGAACACGCTCTCACCAGCGCGTTCATCGGTAATGGTGTGTTTTTGTTTATGCTGAATGCGCGCGGCGTGCATCGAGGCTAAAGACCAGCCTAAACCAAGCCAACTATTCGGCGCGAACTCAGTTAGCCATTCCGGATGCAGGGCAAATGTTTTATCCGTATATTGTTGACGCCGATGATTATCCCGCGCGGAGGAAAACCCTGAACCCCAGTACCATGTCGGTGTGTTATTCAGGCTGCCACTAATAAAAAAACGCTGCCTGTCCCCGGCAAGAAAAGTGTGATTATCAAGCGTTAGTCCAAAGGCACCGGTAGAGCTGGCGTAAGTGTTTAACGTCACCGTAGAGTTTTGACTGACAGAATCTTTGGGCGAGGGGCGATAAAGACCAACTACGGCGGCACCAAGGCCTATCCCAAGCTCCGGGGTATAAAAAGGCCCGGGCATGACTCCCCAGTCAATACCTTTTGAAGCATCAAATTTACCATCAGCGCCAAGGGAATTTAGCCATGAATCGATTTGCTGATGAGAGGGAAGCGCCGCGTGGCTATAACAGGAAAATGCGCTGACGAAAATCACCAGCGCATTGAAGTGCACTCGCGTCATTAGAAACGGAACTCGCCGGAAACAAAGACGCTATTACGTTTCGCAAAACCCACTTCAGTCGTGACATTAAAGTGGCGGGTAATTTCGTACTGCGCGCCGACCAGCATATTCCACTGGGACTGGAGGTGCTGTTTTACGTTAAAGCGCCCTTTGTTTTCACCATTAGCAATATTCATTAGGCCGCTTAATTCAGCAGGCATGGTCAAATCGTTAAGGTCGCCCTTAAAAGTCTGCTGAATGTCCTGATACATAGTGCCAACCCACAGGTTGAGATGACCGGGAGCAAGATGTAAGCGCGATGCACCGGGTGTCGTAAAGCGGTATCCGATGCGCGGGGAAACGGTTAAAGCATCAATACTGCCATCAAGAACATCAAAGTGGGTTTGGGTATAATTTAAATCGACTAAGCCGAACCAGTTATCATAACCGCTTGTTAAAACGGTACCGACCCCATAAGTCGTGCCCTTAAATTTAAGCGTAAAGTTAAGGTCCTTTAATTGCCCGCTTTCGTACATATTGTGAACGGCACCGGCAATAATTTTACCCATAAAATCGCCGCTGGGTATGCTATCCGGGTTAGAGTCCACTGAAACGTGAGATACTGAGCTGCCGCGCGTTTTACCTACCAAAGCGTAAACATTCATAAACGGTAATACCCAGGCGTCCAGTTTTACCGTGCGCGTTTTGCTTTTTTCGCGGGTTTTCCCGACTTTAATATCAAATAAATCGGAGGGCAGATTATAGCTGTCCCAGCCCAGCCCGGAAAATCGAATGCTATCGACGTTAATATCCTGACGCATATTCATATAGTTAATATTAATGCCGAAAGGTTCCGGGAGTTCATAACCCATTGCGCGGGCTTTAGCCCCCCAAAAAGGCAATAACGTATCGTTCTGCGTCGGTATTGAATTATTCGCCGCTGTTTTTTGCGCTGCTGCGCCCACGGCTTCAAAAGATTGCGTCGGCTCTGATTTATTTTTCAGTGCACTATAGGAGAACGACTCCGGTTCTGGGGTGGCTGCCAGGCTGGCCGAAGAATAAGCAACTATGCCCAGTAGCGTAAATGACAGGCAGGCCGAAAGAGGTTTCACGTTCATGTAGGAGTTATCGCCATTTTCTTTGATGAGTGCATTGCGCATGGAGGATGCAAAGACGGGGATTATATTCGGAATAAATACGATAGACACGGCATATTGTGCTGATATAAGCCAAGGCTAAATGCGATTAACTAAAATCGTGTATTCTCCATTTTCATAAACTTTATTTTTACTTATTATATAAATCATTATTACCTTTATTTTTCATTTTCCGTGTCGATCAAACTATTTTATTATCGCGAATGTGTTCTTAATATCCGAAGGTTGTCGTGTTTTGTGAAGAATTATACGAGCACGCGATTAGCCACTAAGTGCCCCGCCAGAACCTTATTGATCCTTTATCCCTTATCCCTTTAACAAATTATGGCAGTGCTTAAGTAACAGGGAATGGTCTTTGGCGTTAATTATTTGCGCTAAGCGCGCTGACGCGAGCTGAACCAATTTATTGTCTGCTGATTACTGGCGTAAAGGCAGCGCGATCGCTATGCAAAGGAAGCGTATCCGACAAACATAAGCAATCTGTTGATGGGGATGAGCCTTGAGAATAAGTGGGAAACTATTCATGGGCGAAAATGACGATGTAGGGAGCAGGTTTATCAAGACCGCCGTTAGGCCCTGGACAGGCGCCTTATTGATAGCATGGCGAGTCATTCGCCTATTTCTTCCCCGTCAGGGTCGTATGTTTCACTGCCCGACTGTGGCTAATTAAGCGTTTATGCCTAAACTTCAAAGAACACTTGTATGGTGTTAACGGCTGCGTAAGCGGTCTTTTGCCTTTCAGCATTCCGGTTGATTCCGGTGAACACAGGAATGTCAATATGAAAAGCGCGACTTCTCTTCTTATCCCCATGACGTTTTGTTCGCTGATGTTTAGCACTACGGCACTGGCCGTCGAATATCCATTGCCGCCGCCGGGTAGTCGGCTGATTGGGCAGAATATCTCTTATGTTGTTCCTGAGGATGGTTACAGCCTGGCTGATATCGCTGCTCGCTATCAGACCGGCGTGCTGTTGATGTTAGAAGCGAATAATACCGTCGACCCCTGGCTGCCTAAGCCAGGGAGTACACTGACCATTCCAGCGCAGATGCTGCTGCCTGATACTCCACGCGAAGGGATTGTTATTAATCTGGCGGAACTACGGCTGTATTATTATCCGCCCGGGAGCGGGCGAGTAGATGTCTATCCAATCGGCATCGGTCAATTGGGCAGAGAAACACCGGTGATGGTGACGCGCATTAGTCAGAAAATCCCCAATCCAACGTGGACCCCAACGGCTAATATACGCGCTCGTTCTCTTGCTCAGGGAATTAAACTCCCTGCGGTTGTCCCTGCAGGGCCGAACAATCCACTGGGTCGCTATGCGTTGCGCCTGGAGCAGGGCGGTGGCGAGTATCTGATTCATGGCACAAATGTGGCGCGCAGCGTGGGCCTGCGAGTGAGTTCTGGCTGTATACGGCTGCGCAGTGCGGACATAAAAGCGCTTTTTTCCAGAGTTGCCGCCGGTACCCGTGTGCAAATTATCAATGAACCTATTAAATACTCCGCCGAGCCAAACGGGCGGCGCTACATTGAGGTACATCAGCCGCTTTCAAGTAACGACTGGGAAAATCCGCAGACAGTCCCTCTGGCCCCGAGCGCTTCTTTTCAGCGCTTTTTAGCGGCAGCAGATATTAATAAGGCGGAAATGGATGCCGTTTTGAGGCGCAGAGCAGGGTATCCCGTACCCGTGACGGTTAACAGTGGCTCTGTGCCGCTATATGAGAATGCGAAGAGAGAGTCACGGCAGCCAGGGCTGGTGGAAGCAAAACAGGATGGGGATCGGTTAACCGGAAATAATGATGGTTTGCTGTAGAGCTGTTGATACAACAAAAAAATGGCGCATTGAATGCGCCATTTTTATTACCCAAACTCTTACTTACGGTAAGAGTGAGCCTGGTTGTCCAGACGCTGGTTAGCGCGAGCTGCATCGTCTTTAGCAGCCTGAACGTCAGAACGCATAGCGTTAACGTCGTTGCTCAGCTGGTCAACTTTAGCGTTCAGAGTCTGAACGTCAGAAGACAGTTGATCGATTTTAGCGTTGCTTGAGCAACCAGCCAGCAGAGTAGAACCCAGAATTACCGCGCCCAGTACCAGTTTAGTACGATTCATTATAAATACCCTCTAGATTGAGTTAATCTCCATGTAACGTTACAAGTATTACACAAAGTTTTTTCGGTTGAGAATATTTTTTTGTTGGGATTAAGCTTAAATTTGACCGTTCGCTCAAAGAAGCAGCGACTTGCCTCAAAATGTTCAAAAATCAATATGAAAACCACTAATGTTAATCGGATTCATCTTAACTTTTCGGGCGTTAAATAGCCAATTCCGATTGGCGTTTTGTTGAATACAGGCTACAGAAAAGTAAAATGTGGCTGGAACTGGATGACCGGAAAGCGGCTTTTTCTTAACGCGTGTTAATAAATACTCTGACCGGAGCGCTCGCTAAAGCTATGCGGGATCGGGATATAGTACCAGGCATTCATATTGAAAAGGCGCCCGATTGAGCGCCTTAACAGTGTAAAAATTACAGTACGTGTACCGATGACGTGTTAGTTGTACCACTTGGTACCAGCGCGCCTGAAACCATTACTACTACGTCGCCTTTGTGCGCCAGCCCGCTCTCCAGCGCCGCAGCCTTACCTAAATGATAAAAATCGTCGGTCGAGGCGATTTTTTTCACCAGCAGAGGAACAACGCCTTTGCTAAGCAGCAATTGACGACAGGTGATTTCATTCGTCGTCAGCGCTAAAATTGTGGCATTAGGGAAGTATTTGCGTACGGATTTCGCTGACTTGCCTCCTTCAGTGGCAACAACGATAAGCGGTGCTTCCAGTTTTTCCGCCGTTTCAACCGCGCCGCGGCAAACAGCCTCGGTGATGCGCATTTTACGTCCGTCGTGGTTATACTCAAGGCGGCTGCTCATGACTCGATCGGTACGTTCGCAAATCGTTGCCATAATTGACACAGATTCCAGCGGATATTTCCCTTTGGCAGACTCTCCGGAAAGCATCACGGCATCGGTACCGTCTAAAATGGCATTCGCGACATCGCCGGCTTCAGCGCGCGTTGGGCGCGGGTTTTTAATCATCGAATCCAGCATCTGCGTAGCGGTAATCACGATTTTGCGGGCGCGAACGCATTTTTCAATCATCATTTTCTGCGCGAAGATAACTTCTTCAACGGGGATTTCTACACCAAGGTCGCCGCGGGCCACCATAATACCATCCGACGCTTCCAGAATTTCGTCGAAATTATTAAGACCTTCCTGGTTTTCGATTTTGGAAATGATTTTAATATGTTCGCCGCCGTGGGCTTTCAGATGTTCGCGTATTTCAACTACATCAGAGCGTTTACGAATAAAGGATGCGGCAACAAAATCGACGCCCTGCTCACAGCCAAAAATTAAGTCTTTTTTATCCTTTTCTGCCAGGGCGGGCAAAGCAATCGAGACGCCGGGTAAATTTACCCCTTTATTTTCGCCAAGATCGCCATTGTTAAGTACTTTACAAGTGACGTTATTGCCTTCTATAGACGTCACTTCCATCCCAATCAGTCCATCATCCACAAGAACCGTATTACCGATAGAGAGATCGCTGGTTAGCCCTTCATAAGTAACGGCAACTTTCTCTGTGTTACCCACTACTGATTTATCGGTGGTGAAGGTGAAGGTTTGTCCCGCTTTTAGCGACACATCTTTACCACCTTCCAGCTTCATTGTCCGTATTTCCGGTCCTTTAGTGTCGAGAAGTATCGCTGCATTATGTCCTGTGTTAGCCACTACGTTGCGCAGATTTTTTATGCGCTGGCCATGTTCTTCATAGTCCCCGTGAGAGAAGTTTAAACGCATGACATTCATGCCTGCGTCGAGCAGCCGGGTTAACATCTCTTCGGATTCGGTTTTCGGACCAATGGTGCAAACAATTTTCGTCTTTTTCATGACAGTCTTAATCTTTAGTTGTGAAGGATGAGGAAGGGTAGCGCCGATTCGCCCAGACATTGCCGCGACGCCAGAATCTGTGTTGCGTGGGGGATGAATGCCACACACTCAAGGATAGGTGACATAAATAAAGCGTGCAGAAGAATATGTTCATCAATTTAGAAGATAATGAACAATATCGTCGCTGCGTTGAGTGCGTGCTGTTCAATATGCTGAAACCATTCAAGTTCACACTTTGCGTAGTATACGCCAATTTTAACGAGAAAAGGAATGGAAAACCACCCGCGTGCAAAGTACTGCGCTCTTGCTCTCATACTGACATGTATATGAAAAATAAACTGACACAGATAAATCCCCCGTGAATGCAGCAGCCTATAAGTCAAGGGCCTAAGAAGAGGGGATATATGCGTTAGGTGAATCATTTTTTTTATGTCTTTTTCTGTGAAAATATACGGGTAGGCGGCATTGTTAGTGCGAATTTTTGTTTAAAAACTAACAATAGCCATGGCCTTCTTCAGAGTAAGGGGAAATATAAAAGTTCTTGCATAATGAAGATTCAAACATCTTGTCGTGGCAATCAATCCTCTGTATTTTAAGGCCATAAAGTTTTCGATAGAGCATTTAACCTAATTATCGATTATTATCGCTCTACATATCAGGATCCCGAGTTGTAAGTTTATTCACTATATCTAATATTCAGATTATTCGAAATCAACCTAAGAATGACGCCCGGTTTTCTATTAGTGTAGTTTTCGAGAAAATCGTATAATTTGTACTTTGCTTACTCTAATCGCATTAGCGTCGCTATGAGTTGACGGGAGTAGATGCCTGCGCAACCCTTGCTTTAAGGGATTTTAAGACTCCTTACGTTAGAGGTGGTAATTTATTTATTAATATCAATAAGTTGCTTGGTTATTAAATGGTTTGATATTAGCCTGATCTTCCTGAAGTGGCGGATAAGGCTTATCCATGTAAAAATGCATATAGGTATTATCTGTATAACGCTGGCAGTTATCTGCAAATAATCATTGATGCTTGCATTAAAAATGATGTATTCCTTTACCTGATATAACATTCTTTGGCGAAATATCTGAAATAGTAGCAGGGCTGCAGTTTGGTGACATAGCGTGCGTATAACAATATGTTTAAGTTATTGTCTGATAGGGTGTAATGTTCTTACTAAAAATAATAAGAATTTTCTCGGCTAATTTGCGACGTTATTGATATATGTCTGGTGCAAGGTAGACTGTGAATAATCTTGTAAATCCTGCACTAATCAATATTTTCAGATTTCGCGTCATATTCATTTCGGGAATATATTTAGCAGGTGATGATTTTTCGCAAGGAGCAAAGGCACAGCGCGATGGTAATTTACGCTACTCATTACAATAACCTTTATTCAGAACGTGTCAGTTCGGTAGCGACGGCCTTAGTGTATACAAAGCGTTCAGACGAAGGGCGGGCAGATTCGGCTCGGCCTGGTTTCTTATTTCTTGTCGGTCGGGCGGCTGTTATCTATGGATAATCAGATGCCCAACATCGATCACCTGTTCTGGCCGCTGTGGTTGATGGTCAGCCAGCTTCGAAATGGTCAGGTGATTGAAAACGGAGATGCTTTGTATCAGCGAGCCTGCCTGTGGATTGAGGAGGGCAGGACCCGACTGACCGAAGCCGGCGTTAGTAAAGGTAGCGTTGAGCGAATGATTTATACCCTTTGTATTTTATTGGATGAGAGCGTCCTTAGCCGTAAACACTTCGACAGTGGCACTGAGAGGTGGCGGCGAGCACCGCTTCAGGTCAGATTTTTTAGCACGCTGTATGCCGGAGAAGCGCTGTGGGAGCGTATTAAAAAAGATCTGCATACACCGCAGCCGGATGTCGCTTTTTTAACCTGTTTTGCACGCGCGCTGGCGCTGGGATTTGTAGGGAATTACCGCGAGAGAGGCGATGAACGTCGTGAAGATGTAATTAAAGCACTCAGCGAACATGTTTCCCCTTTTGCAATGGCTACTTCACTGCCGGAAATGCGAAAACCTCAGCGTGTGCGTACCGGTAGGATACTTTGGTGGGGGGGATGGCTTTTGGGCGGGGTTGTTATCACAGGCTCCTGGCTTTTTTTTACATCAATGCTGCAGCAGTTGGTGTCACAATTCACAGGATTGAAGTAAATGCGAGCGGTGGGTCGGGTTTGGCCGGGGCTATTGAGTTTAATACTGGCGCTTTGCTTATTATGGCTTTTTATGCCATTAACCTGGCGGTCGCGAGTATTTTTAAGTGCACTTATTTTAGCGAGCACGTTTGGGTATACCCTGTGGTATTGGCTACGATTACACCGGCATTATGAAGCTGTTTCTGACATAGAAGAAAAACATTTCCCACCGGATTCTTACGCGGGTGCGGTGGTTTTAGTCTGTGGGGATAGCGCTCTTTTATTCGGTAACGCTCACTCACATGAGACGGCGCAGGGCTGGTATTTACATATACGCACCCCTGAAATGCTGCTATTGACCGTCCAGCGTTTGGCGCTGTCGCGGCCTGCGCTGCTGTGGCGAGTATCAGTAATGATTGCGGCGATACCTGAGTGCCACCGCGACGGTGAGCGCTATATGCAAACTATTCGACGCTGGCATCGCGCAATCTCACAGTGTCACAACTGGTTACCCGACACACCGCCCGTTTGGGGCTGCTGCTATCTAAATCCTCCTGATATTGAATATTGCAGCGACAGGCGCTGGTTCACATTGCACTATGAGCGGCAGGAGATGCATATCTGGAACGATAATCAGGGCAATATTTCTCTTCAGGACTGGAGTGCTCAACCCATCTCTCGGCAGTCTCGTTTTAGCCAGGCGCTGTGGTTGAATAATGGGTTACGTTGGGCGGAGCGGAGAATATTTTCCGTGTTAAAAAATGAGGGGCAAAATACCAATAATCTGGTGCCTGTTCTCTGGACCTGGCATTTGTCTCCTTTTGTGGCGTTACTTGATAATGACTGGCAGCGAGAAGTAGCCGCAATTACATCATTAACGCCAAATTTGCCCGATACCGAACGGAAAATGTTACCGTTTCCCGATGCGCTATTGCCTCTGTTGCCCCAAAATTCAGGGCTTTCTTTTATTGAACGGCAGTGCAGTATGGCCGGTATTATACTCGTCAGTTTTATATTACTGGCGATGTTGACCTCTTTTATAAATAACCAGCGTCTGGTGCAACATATATATCAGCATCTCTTGGTTTATCAGCGACTAAGCGGCACGCCGTCTCAGCCCAATTTATCTGTACAGAAACAGTTGCAGAGTGATATACGCATACTTGAGTCCTGGCAGCGGGAAGGTGTGCCCGTGAAATATGCACTGGGTATGTATCAGGGAGATAAACTTTTACCCATCTTACGTCTTGCCGTTAAACGCTGGGCATCATCGCCGCCCGTTCAGGCTGAGCCTAAAAGAGTACGCTTAAGCGGGATGGCGCTATTTGAGGCAGGTAAAACCGAGCTGAAATCGGGTTCAGCCAGTATTCTTAACGATGCGCTGTTTGATATTAAGGCGCGTAAAGGGTGGCTTATTGTAGTGTCAGGGTATACGGATAATACTGGAAATGAACGCCTTAATCAGTTGCTCTCACTTCGGCGCGCAAGGGCTGTGCGCGACTGGATGATATCCAATAGTAATATTCCCGCCTCGTGTTTTGCCGCTCAGGGTCTAGGCTCGGCGAGCCCAATAGCGTCGAATGACTCAGCGGCGGGGCGTGCTGAAAATCGACGTATAGAGATTACGTTAATACGCCAGACGGGTGCCTGCCAGACTATAGGTGCAGAGCAGGGAAGTGAAGAGAAAATGAACCCATCGCTGCTACAGATCAATCACGCTTAAATGATTTTCTAAGCTCTGTACACTAACTGACAGTTCAGGAGGAGCTCGAACTCATTGAGTCCATCATTGCCAGCCAGATAGTCGGTGTGATTAAAGAAAGCATATAGTCGGCACGTGGGCAATATGAACCTGCGCTGTTTTTTTTAAGGTAGCGTAGAAAAATGAGATTGTCAGGGTGCATATTGAGACATGAGCGGTATTAACCGCTATAAGAAATGGTGCGTCCGAGTGGACTCGAACCACCGACCCCCACCATGTCAAGGTGGTGCTCTAACCAACTGAGCTACGGACGCACATGGTGCGTTCAATTGGACTCGAACCAACGACCCCCACCATGTCAAGGTGGTGCTCTAACCAACTGAGCTATGAACGCATTGCCGCCGATGGCAGCGGGACGAATATTAACGACACACAGAGCGCCTGGCAAGGGAAAATTCGCTGTTTTATCTCTTATTTCGCGTGACTGCTGGGCTTATGAGCAGTCTGCTGCAAAACTAGTCGCGCGAGTTATTGGATGCAAGGGATAGCCATTTAACGACGGGTGATAATGAAGTCGTTAAATGGCTACCTGAATAAGTAAGACCCACCGTTTAATAAAAACGGTGGGTAATAATAGCTAGCGAGCCGCGCGCTGGAGGATGGCCGTGGATGGCTGACGCTGGAGCCAGCGGATCCGCAGAGCCATCATGGCCGCTGCGGCGCTGAGTCCAATAATAAATCCGGTCCAGAATCCCGCAGGCCCCATACGCGGCACTAAAATATCGGTAAGGGCCAGAATATATCCGCTGGGTAAGCCCAGCACCCAGTAAGCCGTGAAAGTGATAAAAAAGATGGCGCGCGTATCTTTGTAACCCCGCAGTACCCCGCTGCCAATTACCTGAATAGAGTCGGAAATCTGATAAAGCGCGGCCAACAGCATCAGCTGAGCCGCCAGGTGAACTACGGCGGGGTTGTCATTATATAAAAGGGCGATTGGTTCACGCATAAGCGCTGTAAATAGAGCCGTCATCATCGCCATACCAATGCCTACGCCTATACCGGTCCAGGCGGAGATCCGCGCTTCCAGCGTAGAGCCTCGGCCAAGACAAAAACCAACCCGAATGGTAACGGCCGCACCCAGTGACATCGGGAGAACAAACATAAGAGAGCTAAAATTCAGTGCGATTTGATGACCGGCAACATCGATAATGCCCAGCGGCGAAACCAATAGCGCGACAACGGCGAAAAGCGTTACTTCAAAAAAGAGCGCCAGCGCTACGGGAAGGCCAAGTTGAATTAAACGATGCATCATTGGCCAGTTAGGGCGTCCAACGCGGCTGGTGTTGCGAATATCGCGCATAGACGGCGCGCGTTTAATCCAAATAAACATGCTAAAGAACATGACCCAATATACAGACCCGGTAGCCACGCCACAGCCAACGCCGCCAAGTTCAGGCATACCAAAATGGCCATAGATAAAGATATAGTTAACGGGAATATTAACTATCAGGCCTATAAAACCCATCACCATCCCCGGTTTAGTTTTTGCGAGCCCTTCGCATTGATTTCGGGCAACCTGAAAGAAAAGATAGCCGGGCGCGCCCCAAAGTAGGGCGCGTAGATAGCCTACCGCGATATCAGCCAGCTTCGGGTCGATATTGTGCATTGAGCGAATAATATAACCCGCGTTCCATAATACAATCATGATGATGAGACTAACAAAGCCGGCCAGCCAAAATCCCTGCCGCACCTGTGGCGCAATACGTTCCCGACGCCCAGAACCATTTAGTTGGGCGATGACCGGCGTCAGAGCCAGAAGTAGGCCATGCCCAAACAAAATAGCCGGCAGCCAGATAGAAGTTCCGATGGCGACCGCCGCCATATCCGTTGCGCTGTAGCCACCGGCCATTACAGTATCCGCAAAGCCCATGGCCGTTTGCGCCACCTGAGCCAGGATAACGGGAATGGCCAACGCTAATAATTGACGCGCTTCAGCGACAAACTTTTGCACGAAACACCTTTATATTGTTGTTCTACAGGAGACAAAAAGGCCGCCGGAAGGGGCAGCCTGATAAACGCCTAAAATATAGGCTGTTTATTGTAACGAACCTGACCAATTTCGCCAGCGAAATCTAAAGCCGTAGCACGACACTGGCAACCGCCTTTTCCACCTGTTATCTTGCCCCTATCAGAGAGATGTGGGGTGAGGGTATCGCATGTTTACAGGTATTGTTCAGGGCACTGCTGAAGTCGTGTCTATAAAAGAAAAAAATAATTTTCGAACTCATATCATTGAGTTGCCCGATGCACTCATTCAGGGGCTGGAGACCGGCGCATCCGTTGCCCACAACGGCTGTTGCTTAACGGTGACTGAAATAACGGGTAATCGCGTTAGTTTCGATCTTATGAAAGAAACGCTGCGCATTACGAATTTAGGTGATATCCAGGTGGGCGACCGGGTGAATATTGAGCGGGCGGCTAAATTCGGAGATGAAATTGGCGGTCATTTAGTGTCCGGGCATATTATTACCACGGCAGAAATTGTGAAGATTTTAACCTCAGAGAATAATCGTCAGATTTGGTTTAAACCGGCCGATCTCGAACAAATGAAATATATTCTCTATAAAGGATTCATCGCCATTGATGGAATTAGCCTGACGGTAGGAGAGGTCACCCGCGGCCGTTTTTGTGTGCATTTAATTCCGGAAACATTAATACGTACTACGCTGGGAGCAAAAAAACTCGGGCAGCGAGTGAACATTGAGATTGATCCGCAAACTCAGGCCATTGTGAATACCGTTGAGCGGGTACTGGAACACCGTGAGGCGCAGGTGCGGGAAGCGGCGAATAACGACGTAGTTCAGCCTTAATTTTTTATCGCAAGCTGACAATATTGCAGGCCGGCATCGCGAAATGTGTTTATGACCTAAGATGCCGGGTAAGTAGAGATGCTGGCCGGAGATCCGTTTTAGTTAATATGATGGATGAGCGTTTAACGCAGGGTTATTCGCTCATCACAAAAACTAACGCGGTACGCGCAGCCCGTCTTCAATACCCCGGGTAAAAACGACTTGCCACAGCTGTATATCTCGCGCACGAAACGCACCGGCACACGCATTGAGATAGTAACTAAACATCCGCTTAAAGCGGGGGGAGTAATTATCTTCAATTTCCGGCCATGCTTTCAGAAAACGGGCATGCTAGGCCATTAATGTTTTGTCGTAATCGGCGCCGAAATTGTGCCAGTCTTCCATTACTAGCCGGCCTTCGCTCGCCTGTGCAATATGCTGTACGGAAGGCAGACAGCCGTTGGGGAAAATATATTTATTAATCCAGGGGTCGACGTTATGATCGGTTCTGTTTGAACCTATAGTGTGTAACAGAAATAGCCCACTGGGTTTCAGGTTGCGATCGACAACAGTAAAATAGTCGTCATAATTTTTAGGCCCTACGTGCTCGAACATACCAACGGAAACAATGCGGTCGAATTGTTCGTTGAGATCGCGATAATCCTGAAGCAGGATCGTAACATCAAGGCCTTCGCAGCGGGCCTGAGCCATTTTCTGCTGCTCCGCTGAAATAGTGACTCCGAAAACAGAAACCCCATAGTTACGCGCTGCAAACTCAGCCAGCCCGCCCCAGCCGCAGCCGATATCCAGTAGCGTCATGCCCGGCTTAAGCTGAAGCTTTTCACAAATCATCTTCAATTTAGCCTGCTGTGCGTCTTCCAGATTCTCCGCATCCTTCCAGTAACCGCAGGAGTATTGCATATAGGGGTCAAGCATGCGGCTGAATAAGTCATTGCCTAAATCGTAGTGTTCTTTACCCACTATCCAGGCGCGCTTACGTGACTGAAGATTCATCAGGCGTGCCGTGGCAATACGCAGTGTATCTTTTAGATGATGCGGTAATTGGTTCTCCAGACCGGCGCGTAAAACTTTCGAAAAGAAGATATCGAGCCTGTCGCATTCCCACCAGCCGTCCATATAGCTTTCACCCAGCCCAAGAGATCCTTCTTGTAATACGCGCTTGAAAAAGTGTGGGTTTGTCACACGAATATCAAAAGGGGAAGGACCATTGATTGTGATACCAGCCCGGCTTAACATCTCATTTGCTATACGGTACCACTCATTTTTTTGTATGCCGGTTTCTTCTATACATGATGAACTCATAGCTTCTCCATCACCTTATGTGATCAGATCCATCAAACAGCCTGAACGCTATTCAATAGCGTAGACGCTCATTGGGGCTTGTGAGAAATCCCACGGAAAATTCCGCGCGCCTGATATTCGACGTAAAAAGAGAAGAGAGAATTCTCCCTTGCCGGAAGGCCTTTAAAGGCAAAATATAAAAGCTTTCGCTTCTGTTACTACATAATATTTATGATATTTATACAGATCCGCAACAGTATATTCCTCTGCTATAAGCGATTCAATAGAAAATTGTTAGCATGCTAATGGGATTAAGGGGTCTTTATATACTGTCGGGCTTACGCTTGATTTCGCAATATTTGCCCGAACGGCGCATTTTATAGCCCCAAAAGGCGAGAATTACCGTACACCCCATTACTTCGGTAGTCGTCAGCATGGCGTGCTCAACACCGCTGGATACCAGCAGGCTGGCAGCAAAGCATAATCCCAACTGTAAGGTATTTTGTAAGGCGGCAGCGCGCCCGGCTGCCTGAGAAAAGGGACGAAGCGCTGCCGCGACGGCAATGGGATATATTGCACCGTTAGCGACGGCGACGATACAGAAGGGAATTAACAAGAGTGTCAGAGTGGCATGGCCCGATAATGCAACGCCTAATGTCCCGAAGACGCCTATCGCATAGACCGACAGTAACCATGGAAGGAGTTTATCGCCTGACACGCGCAATAAAACGCTACGACAGCCGTAACCCCCCACCAGAAAAGCGATGGTTTGAGGAACATAGCTGAGACCAGTGACCGCTGGCCCATAGCCCAGATCGTGTAATAAAAACGGCGAGCCGGTTAACCAGGCGAAGAAACTGGCCGAACAGGCGGCATAAATTAAAACATTACCCCGATATTCAGGATGCTTTAACAGCGTGGGGTAGCGGATGGTCGATGCTGGCCTATTGCCACGTTTGCCTGCCGCAGTTCGTAATGTCAGCGCGGGCAGCATCAATATAAGGGTAATCGCAAACAGCACCAGAAAGATAGCGCGCCAGTCAAAATGCACCAGCAGCCAGCTTCCTAGCAGCGGCGCCAGGGCCGGGGAGAGTGCGACCAGCGGCATTATTGTTGCGAAAATGCGGTTGGCCTGGCTCGCTGGATAGCGGTCTGCGACCAATGCCTGCCAGCTTACGGTTGCCGCACACACACCTACGGCCTGCACAAAACGTAATACGAGCAACTCCTTCGCTGTTTCAATCCATAGTATCCCAAGACAGCCTGTGGCGAAGAGTGTCAAGCCGGTCAGTAATATCGGTCGTCTGCCAAAACGATCGGAAAGCGGCCCCCAGGCAAGCTGAGCAATGGCAAACCCGGCCAGAAACAGACTTAATGAAGCGCTGATTTCTCCTGGCGATGAATTCAACTCTTGCTGCATTGTGGCGAAAGCGGGCAGGTACATATCCGTGGCTAAAAAGCCCAGCACGCTCAGGCCGGCAAGCCAGGCCAGAAATCCTTTGGGTGGTTGCATAACATTCTCAATTTTGGTCTAAAGCTTAACGCAATGAATGCCCGAGAGTGTAAGGAGTGGTTTTCTCCTTGTAAAACGCTAATATTTGCCAGATGCGTTCAAATATTTTGCAGGCAAATTATGTGGTCGGAATATACCCTTGATGTGCTGGATAGCGTTGCCCGTACCGGGAGTTTCAGCGGGGCAGCCCAGGAATTGCATCGGGTACCTTCAGCAATTAGTTATACGGTTCGTCAGCTTGAATCATGGCTGGCTACGCCTCTGTTTATACGCCGGCATCGCGATGTGGAACTCACGGCAGCGGGCGTTTATTTTCTTAAAGAGGGGCGTTCTGTTATCAAAAAAATGCAGGCAACGCGTCTGCAGTGTCAGCAAATCGCCAACGGCTGGCGCGGTCGTCTTTCCATTGCGGTAGATAATATTGTTAAACCTGCGCGAACCCGCCAGTTAGTGCTGGATTTTTATCGGCATTTTCCCGATGTAGAACTGTGTTTGTCGAAGGAGGTTTTCAATGGCGTTTGGGATGCGCTGGCGGATGAACGCGTTGAAGTGGCTATTGGTGCCACTCAGGCGGTCCCCGTTGGAGGGCGCTATGCGTTCCGTGATATGGGAGCACTGCGCTGGCGATGCGTAGTTTCTCATCTTCATCCTTTGGCACACTCAAGGCAAAAACTCAGTGATGAACAGCTTCGACCGTGGCCGTCACTGGTACTGGAAGATACTTCGCGGACATTGCCGAAACGCGTGACGTGGCTATTAGATAACCAGCGGCGTATCGTCGTGCCCGACTGGGCATCGGCGGCAGATTGTATCAATGCCGGGCTGTGTACTGGAATGGTTCCTGCCCATATGGCGCAGCCGTGGATTGAGAGCGGGGACTGGCGCGTTTTGCAACTGGAAAACCCCTTCCCGGATGCGGCTTGCTGTGTAAGCTGGCGGCAGGATAATCCGTCTCCGGCCCTGAACTGGCTATTAGCCTATCTGGGCGATAGTGAGACATTAAATCACGAATGGCTACGGGAGCCCTGAATAGAGCTCCGGAATCGTTACTGGCGGCGATAATCGCGGAAGGGACCATCGGCCACAGAACGGCGTTCTACCAGCCGTGGATGCACTTCAATTGTCTTTGATTGTTCGCGTTTATTAATAATGCGATCGAGCAGCATATTAAATGCCGTTTCGCCCAAAGAGTCTTTTGGCTGATGCACCGTGGTCAGCGCGGGCGTAAAGTAGCGGGCGTTGCGGACGTTATCATAACCAATAATGGAAATATCCTGTGGAACACGCAATCCCATTTCATCCGCCGCGCAGATGGCGCCCATTGCCATAATGTCGCCACCGCAGAATATTGCGGTGGGGCGCTGCGGTTTTGAAAGAATTTGCTGCATTGCCCGATAGCCGGACTCTGGTTCAAAATCACCTTGCACAATCCAGTCTTCATTCACTGTGATTTGAGCCTCTTCCAGCGCCTTCATAAATCCAGCTAGCCTCCCGGCACCGGTGTTACGATGCAGGGAGCCGGGGATCGCGCCAATATCGCGATGCCCGCGTTCAATTAAATAGCGCCCGGCTATATAACCGCCAGAGAAGGAGTTATCGACGACGGAGTCAGTAAAGTCGGCTTTGGCTTCGCCCCAGTCCATGACCACCATTGGAATATGACGATACTCTTCAAGCGTTGCGAGTAAGGGATGTGGGTATTCGGAGCACATAACCAATAGTCCATCGACGCGCTTTTGCGCCATCATAGATAAGTAAGCCCGCTGTTTTTCCAAATTATTCCAGGCGTTACCCAGAATAAGCGTGTAGCCTTTGGCAAAGCAGTTTTTTTCCACGCCTTCAATGATTTCAGCGAAATAAGGCGCTTCACTGCTGGTGGCAAGCAGACCTATTGTTTTCGTGTGATTCACTTTCAGGCTGCGCGCTACGGCGCTGGGGGAATAATGCAGTTCTTTAATTGCTGTCCAAACCGCGTTTCGCGTCTCTTCTGCAACGAAGCGAGTTTTGTTAATTACGTGAGATACGGTAGTGGTGGAAACGTTTGCGCGCTTAGCGACATCTTTAATGGTGGCCATCAGGCGTTTCTCCCAGCCATAGCGTATTCTCCTGAAAATGGGGTTAAACGTTTGCTAAGCCTGATTTACACCGAATAGCAGATATCACGGAAGTTCAGGCGAAGGAAACAGGGAATCAACAAATAATTAGCGGAGGATTTTGTCCGATCTATAGCAAAAGGGGAAGAGGCAAATTGCGCAACCGATGAATTCCAGTAAGATTTACGCTATTTTTATGGGGAATAGCGTAATAGACGCTGAAATAAGAGAATAACCAAAGGAGCTGACAATATGAACGCTGAATTAAAATACGCATTAATTACGACCATAGCCGCATTAGGCGTTATCGTCATTGGTGCGTTAACTGCCGTTACTCATTAATTATTGACCAGGCCAGTGAGCGTTGCCGCTGGCCCGGTCATTGTTCATTCACTGCGCGCACAGCTATTTTTTTGAAATAGCTGTCTCCCGAGTTCCTCAATATTATTGCCGCTTATGCAATACTGTTTTGTCGCTTACAACTCTTTAACTTTTCTGTATGCCCTGACATCATATGCGCGACATAGCGACGATGTCGCCTAAATCATCAACGTGTTGGGGCTATAAATTTCACTTCAGCGCCTGATACATCCAGAGAGTCAATCATGAAATTAAATTATCCTTTGCTGGCGCTTGCCGTCGGCGCATTTGGCATTGGAACAACTGAATTTTCTCCAATGGGCCTGTTGCCCACTATCGCGGAAGGCGTCGGGGTTTCTATTCCAGTTGCAGGAATGCTGATTAGCGCATATGCCATTGGAGTTATGTTTGGCGCGCCGCTGATGACGTTACTTCTATCTCACAGAGCCAGGCGCAGCGCGCTGCTATTTCTAATGGGGATTTTCACCCTTGGGAACATACTGTCAGCGATTGCGCCGAATTATACGCTGCTGTTGATTTCGCGCATTATCACCAGTTTGAATCATGGGGCATTTTTTGGTTTAGGTTCAGTGGTGGCTGCCGGTCTTGTGGCAAAAGAAAAACAGGGAAGCGCGGTGGCGACCATGTTTATGGGGCTGACGATTGCAAATATTGGCGGGGTACCAGCAGCAACGTGGCTAGGGAATACGATAGGCTGGCGAATGTCTTTTCTGGCAACCGCAGGATTGGGCGTATTGGCGATGATAGGCCTGTGGGTCTCTCTGCCTAAGGGAGGAGAAGGGGTGAGGCCTGATGTGCGACGCGAGCTTGCAGTCATGCTGCGCCCGCAGGTGCTAACCGCGCTGCTCACTACGGTATTAGGCGCAGGGGCGATGTTTACGCTGTATACCTATATCGCTCCGGTCTTACAGCGAGTGACTCACGCCAGCGCAGGATTTATTACTGGTATGTTAGTACTCATTGGTATTGGTTTTTCTTTAGGGGCGGCGCTTGGAGGAAAATTCTCTGACAGGTCGATTGCAGGCACGTTAAAAGCATTTCTATTACTGTTATGATCATTATGTCGGTAATCCCATGGCTGGCTAAAACAGAAATTGGGGCCGCGGTAGCAATGGTTATATGGGGAACCGCAACCTTTGCCGTGGTGCCACCGCTGCAAATGCGCGTAATGCAAGTTGCACATGAGGCGCCGGGGCTTGCTTCTTCTGTCAATATTGGCGCATTTAATCTGGGCAATGCTTTAGGCGCAGTGGCTGGTGGTGCCGTTATTTCTCAGGGGTTGGGTTATAGCTTTGTTCCGGTTGCGGGGGCGATTATTGCCGCGCTGGCATTATCCCTGGTTATTTTCTCCGGCAGGTGTGAGTCGTCGAAAGCCGCATGGGTGGAGTAACAGGAACGCGAAAATGGTGGGGTTAGCGTAGCGTATGCGGCATCATCACTCTGCGCGCACCGACATAGTGCTGTTGCCAATAATTCTCATTGAGCGAAGTTATGCGGATATCTTTGCCCGTGCGCGGTGACTGAATAAACTTACCGTTACCGAGATACACGCCAACGTGATCGGCGGCTCCTCGCCCCTGAATACGAAAGAAAACCAGATCGCCACGCTGAAGTTCAGACTGGGCGATAAAAGGGGCGTCGCGTAAATGGTACATTTCGTTGGCAGTGCGTGGGATGGGGATCTTTAACAGATCTTTATAGGCGTAATACACTAAGCCACTACAGTCGAAGCCGGTTAGTGGGGAAGCGCCCCCCCAGCGATAAGGCTTACCGAGCTGCCGCATCAGCGTTGCCATTGCTTTTTCCCGGGCTAGCACTACCCGAGCCTTGTGTGCACTGGCGATACTGTTTTCCTGGATGCTTTCCTCAATGCAACTGTTACCGCTGCAAAGCGCTGGCGCTGTTTCTGCCCTTATATGTTGATTTTTGGGAAGATGCGTAAGGCGAGATGAATGACCTTTAGGCATTGAGGATAAGTTACGCGTCAGGCGCGACTTCGTTTTTTGCTGTAATGGTTTAATGTCATGAACGGAACGTAATGAATACGTTTTTGGAGGGAGAGTCCGGGTATTTTTACTTGCCTGAGCCTTGTGAGGCAGCGCGCCCGCAATAAAAAGGGCTACTAAAGTAAACGTGAGGCGTTTTTTTCCTGCCACCCGGGGCTCTCCTGCGATATTCAGGGTTAACTTAGACTTTACCTGTCAGACAATCCGGCAATTCTAATGCAGAATATTTATTCAGGTGAACATTCTTTTGTATCGAAACGCAACGGAGAGGACATTTTCAGAAAAGTAAAGCAGTTAACAACTCTTTGATTACAATAAAATTCATAATAATTAACTTACATGAAGACTTGAATAACACTTTATCGTGAGTGGATACCCTTACAAAAACGGGTGTTTTCTGGCGTTGCCTGAATGGCTACAATATACGGCTAATGCCGCAAGAAGCTTGAGGAAGCATAGCAATGAGCGAGACTATCGAAAAGATCCAGCGCCAAATCGAAGAGAACCCTATTTTACTGTATATGAAAGGTTCGCCCAAATTACCGAGCTGCGGTTTTTCTGCTCAGGCGGTTCAGGCACTTGCCGCATGCGGTGAGCGCTTTGCCTACGTGGATATCCTGCAAAACCCTGACATTCGCGCCGAACTGCCTAATTATGCCAACTGGCCGACCTTCCCGCAGTTGTGGGTGGATGGTGAATTGGTTGGGGGCTGCGATATTATTATTGAAATGTATCAGCGCGGCGAACTACAGGCGCTGATTAAAGACGCTGCGGCGAAGTACAACACCGAGACGCCTGACGCGCAATAAAACTATTGGCTAATGTTGATTTACAAACGCAGCCCCAGCAGGGCTGCGTTTGCTATAGTTCTAACCCACCGTCAGCGCGCTGACGATACTCCCTAAAAACTCGAATCTGTCAGGATTCCTCAGGCTGCGGTAGCGGCCAGCCACCCAGACGCTTCCAGCGATTAACTATTTCGCAAAACAATTCTGCGGTACGTTCTGTGTCATAAAGTGCCGAATGCGCCTGGCTTGCATCAAAAGAAATTCCTGCCGAAATACAGGCTTTTGCCAGCACGGTTTGCCCCAGTGCCAGCCCGCTAAGCGCGGCGGTGTCAAAAGTTGCAAATGGGTGAAACGGGTTGCGTTTTAGGCCCGCGCGTTCGGCCGCTGCCATAGTAAAACCGTGATCGAATGTTGCGTTATGCGCAACAATGATAGCGCGATTGCAGCTTGCATCTTTCATACCTTTGCGTACGGCTTTAAAGATAGCGTGCAGCGCCTCGTATTCGGTAACCGCGCCGCGCAGCGGATTATGTGGGTCAATACCATTAAATGCCAGAGCGTCCTGATCAAGGATGGCGCCTTCAAAAGGTGCAACGTGAAAGTGCAGCGTCTCATCAGGCGATAGCCAGCCGTTCTCATCCATTTTTAACGTGACGGCGGCGATTTCGAGCAGGGCATTGGTCTTAGCGTGAAAACCAGCGGTTTCTACATCGATGACGACGGGGTAGAAACCGCGAAAGCGATCGCAAAGCGCGGCACGTTGAGCATTATCTGGCATGGGAATCTCTTGTAACGAAAAAACGGCGGATATTATGGCAAATTTTATAATGAGTTGCAGCATGCGAGGGAATAATCCCCCGCTGATATTAATTAATTACCCAGACCTTTCCCGGCGTCCTTTTCTTCAATCAACTCAATTTTATAGCCGTCAGGATCTTCTACAAACGCAATTATCGTTGCGCCACCTTTGACCGGACCAGCTTCGCGGGTAACATTACCGCCATTCTGGTGAATGCGCTCACAGGCTTCAGCCGCGTTATCGACGCTAATAGCGATATGGCCATAAGCATTACCTAAATCGTAGCTATCGACGCCCCAGTTATAGGTGAGTTCCAGCACCGTTTCTTCACTTTCGGCACCATAGCCCACGAAAGCGAGAGAATATTTATATTCAGTATTTTCACTGGTACGCAGTAGTTTCATCCCCAAAATATGCGTGTAGAAATGGATAGATCGCTGTAAGTCACCGACACGTAACATTGTATGAAGAAGCCGCATAAATTCCTCTTAAAATAATAAGTTAGATCATGAGTTATCTGTCATTGTACAGTATAGCGGCGCTGGCGCGCCGCTATCAATGCGTACAATCTTAGAGCGTTGGATAATCGATATATCCCTCTTCGCCACCGCCGTAAAAAGTCTCCGGGCGCGGTGAGTTCAGAGGAGCGTTATGATGCAGGCGATTAACCAGATCGGGGTTAGCGATGTAAGTACGCCCAAAGGCAACAGCATCGATATAGCCTTTATCCAGTAACGTTTGGGCTTTCTCCTGCGTATACGAACCCGCACCGATAATCACGCCGCTGTATTGTTGACGTATTTGCTGACGGAAAGCATCTGAATAAGGTTGGCCACCAGCCCAGTCAGGCTCAGAAATGTGTAAGTACGCCAGGCCGCGTTTACTAAGCTCCTTAATAAGCCATAGCGCCGCCTCTTCCTGCCCCTCGCTGTTATCGATACCATTGAACGGGCCCAGCGGGGAAATGCGGATGCCGATACGATCGGCAGACCATGCTGCAATTGATGCATCTACAACTTCCAGCGTCAGCCGCGCACGGGCTTCAACGCTACCGCCATAATCATCAGTGCGTTTATTCGCTGCAGGTGACATAAACTGATCTAATAAATAGCCATGGGCTGCATGCAGCTCTACCAGATCGAAATTGGCCTCGCGCGCATTGCAAACCGCCTGAGCAAAGTCATGAATAATTCCTGGAATTTCTTCGCGTTCCAGCGCTCGGGGAATATCGGTATCGACGCGCACGGCTTTACCGTCTTTATCGCGAAGCGTTGTTCGCGTTGGTGCCTGAATCGCGGAGGGGGCGACCGGAGCCTGTCCGCCCGGCTGTAAACTGGAGTGAGAAATGCGCCCGGTGTGCCATAACTGTACGGCTATGCGGCCGCCTTCAGCGTGTACCCCCCGCGTTATTTGCTGCCAGGCGGCTATTTGTTCTGCGCTGTGCAGGCCGGGTGCGCCGGCATAGCCTTTCGCCTGTGCGGATATCTGTGTGGCTTCGCTAATGATCAATCCTGCGCTTGCTCGCTGGCGATAATATTCCGCCATGAGCGGGGTTGGGATATCGCCCGGTTCGATGCTCCGAAGGCGAGTTAATGGAGCCATGAAAATACGATTTGGCACGGTGATAGCGCCAATGCGCAGCGGCGTAAATAGTATTTGGGTTGTCATCGTAACTCCTTTAATCATCCAGTGAGTGGTTAGCTGAAACGTGTGAAATCGAGGCAGACTTCAGATAAGGAATATGGCTAAGCAATGGGCGAGGGCAGCATACGTGCGACGTGCGATATGGCTTCATCCAGCGCTTTACTATTTCGAAATATTTTTGTTTGCAAACAGGCGCCAAGCCACAGGGCATGGAATACGTGTGCCAAGGCGTAAGGGGTATCGGGCAATGTAAAACATCTCATCTGTACGCCGCGAATAAGCGCTTCTGACAGTATCGTGATGAGCTGTGCGGCTCCATCCTGTAACGTTGCGCGCATCTCGTCTGAGAGATCGCATACTTCAGCCGACAGTTTTACGGTTAAACATTCTCCACAGGGATTGAGCGGGGTGAAATTTTTGCGCTGCAGACTGTACCATTCCAGAATCAAATCACGCATATTGCGGTCGCGGCGCGTAAAATGTGCTGTCAGGTGCGCGTTTGATTTATCGTTGTATCGCCTGAGTAATGCGACGCCAAAAGCCTCTTTTGACTGGAAGTAATGATAAAACGATCCCTTTGGTACACCCGCCTGATGTAATAATTTACTTAACCCCATGCCGGTAAAGCCCAGCTTCAGACTAAGTTCCTCACCAATATCTAACAAATGATCGCGGGTTGAATGTTCGGTTTTTTGCATTATAGAGACAATGTAATAGACCGGTCGGTCTAGGGCAAGTGAAAATGTTATTTTTTTGTACCATCATGTTTAAAAAGCATTAGGAAAACGAGTGAGTTTTATATCTCGTAATCAAAGAGGACTAGATAAGATCAATTGCACAGGCAAGCGTTAAGAAAAGCACTCAGATTTTTCTACAACTCAGCGTTGACGAAGAGCCTCAGGCCCTAAGCTTTGGATTAGAGCGACGCTTTAATACTTATTGTATTGATGAGATCTTATTGTAGATATTTTATTAAATGGAATTTAAAAAAAATGAGATATATGTGTTTTCATTAATAGTAAGGTGTGCTCCCGGGAAAGGCTTCCTTACTTTCCCGTCAATGAAGTGAGCGGCATTCTGTGCTCAGCTTGCAAGAGCGGAAATAAAGGGCTTGAATGATATATATACGTTGGCAGGAGGTGAAATGAATGCCGGAACAATTGGAGTTTTTCCCAATCCCCAGCCCCTGCCGCGGTATTTGTCAATCCGATGAACGGGGCTACTGCCGCGGTTGTATGCGCAATCGGGAAGAGCGTTTTCAGTGGCAAAGCATGAGCGACGCACAAAAATATCACGTTTTGCGTCTTTGTCGCCAGCGTTGGGCTAGACGGTTGCGCGCTGAAAAAGCTGCCTCAACGCGTGAAGAAGAACCGACGCAATCCTCGCTGTTTTAGTTTTATTCTAAATATATATTTTTAACCTAATCCTGAGATCTTTCACGCATTTACGACTTTTGTAGCTGCCTCTGCGCGGCTTAGCTGGATATACTGCACCTTAGTTTATTCAGGAGATAGTCGTCATGCAGCGTATTGGTATCGCTCCGCAAGGTCCTGTGTTCTCACGCATGGTTATGGGTTACTGGCGCTTGATGGACTGGGGAAAATCAGCGCGACAATTAGTGGATTTCATCACCGAGCATCTGGAATTAGGCATAACAACGGTCGATCATGCAGATATTTATGGCGATTACCGCTGTGAAGCGGCATTTGGCGAAGCGCTAAAGCTAGCTCCGGCGCTCAGAGAACGCTTAGAGATTGTCACTAAATGCGGTATCGCAACGTTGTCGAAACCGGGTAATACCATAGGTCACTACATCACTACGCGGCAGCATATTATACAAAGCGTTGAATCGTCTTTATCCCGGCTGGCGACGGATAATATTAATTTGCTGTTAATTCATCGCCCCGATCCGTTAATGGATGCCGATGAGGTTGCAGACGCGTTTGTCTCTTTGCGCCAGAGCGGTAAAGTACGCCATTTTGGTGTATCGAATTTTTCTCCTGCCCAGTTTTCGCTACTTCAATCCCGCCTGCCTTTTGGGTTAGTGACTAATCAGGTTGAGATTTCTCCCCTGTGTCAGGATCCGCTGTTGGACGGTACCCTTGATTTGATGCAGCAATTGCGGGTTCATCCTATGGCCTGGTCGTGTCTGGGAGGCGGGCGTCTGTTTAGCGCCCCAGAATATATCACTCTGCGTTCGGAACTGGAGCAGATCGGGCAAGAATTGGATGCTAAATCTATTGAGCAGGTGGTGTATGCCTGGGTAATGCGTTTACCGTCACAGCCTTTGCCAATTATTGGCTCAGGTAATAGTAGCCGTGTTCGGGCCGGGGCAGCCGCGATAGATCTAACCCTTACCCGTGAGCAGTGGTTCCGTATCCGCAGGGCCGCACTGGGATACGATGTACCTTAATATCTGGATGCGTTCACGGGCAAAATAAGCGCGGTGGGATAATATTAATACGAAGGTAGCGTACTTATTGGTTTTCGTCGCAAAGATAGCGTAATGCAATATCTTTAATGAAGGAGTGAGTATGAAATATGTTCTGTCAACTTTTGCTTTACTGGTAGCCTGCGGTAGCGCGCATGCCGCCAGTGAAGAGATTAAGATGAATATGGTCACCGCGCAGGGCATTGGCCAGGAAATTGGTAGCGTTAAAATTGAAGAAACATCGGCAGGGTTGACGTTTACACCAGATTTAAAAGCATTGCCTGCGGGTAAACATGGGTTTCATATTCACGCTGAAGGGAGCTGTGAGCCTAAATCCATCAAAGGAAAAACGGTTGCTGCCGGCGCGGCTGGTGGTCATTTTGATCCACTCAATACCGGAAAGCATCTTGGCCCGCAGGGCAATGGGCATTTAGGTGATTTACCGGCGCTGTTGGTTAATGAGCAGGGCAGAGCGACGGCGCCCGTTGTCGCACCACGTCTCAAAAAACTTGAGCAAATTGAAGGGCTGGCTTTAATGGTTCATGTAGGCGGAGACAATATGTCCGATCATCCTAAACCACTGGGCGGTGGCGGCGAGCGCTTTGCCTGTGGCGTTATCCATTAATCGGGCTTTGAGTATCAGGAATTACCACGGCATGCTCCAGCTGCTGTAACGAACAGTATAAGCGCCAGATTATCCCTGCTAAATCGCGGGCCGCGGGGTTATGATGGCGCGATAATGTATCGCAGATAAGCTGAAGCTCTGCCAGCGATTGTTCCAGAGGCCTTTGGCGCACGCCTTTTTCGCTCATGATATTACGTAGAGTAGCAATACAGACATCTCTTACCTGCGATAGCGGATCTGACCGTGTTTCCCAATCGCGTAACTGCCAGACTACGTGAGTACAGTTGAGTAGTACAACCCCCCAACGCAATAACCAGCGGCGGGTAAGCTCGTCTTTACTATTACTTAATTGACTGATGTGGTGATAAACCAGTGACTCGAAATTACCTTCGCTGCGCTGAGGGCGCCGACTGAGTTGATCTATAAATGCCCGGCGAATGGCGCGGATATGGCGACGGCCTTTACGCTTATCTGAGCTGGGGCGCAGAACTGAAAATGCTACCCAACAAAGGGCCACTCCGACAACTTTGGAAAGATTCTCGTTTAAATAGCTGGCAAAGTCATACTCCGGTGGATTAGTAACCGAAATAAACGACCCCATAAATACAATCAATTGTCCCCATAGCCCGGCGTATTTTTTATGCTGTAATTTGAGTAATTGCATTGTCGTGAGCAGTGGGAAAAGGAAGATTAAGAACTGCCATAGCTCACTTATTTGTACCATAAGGCCAAATTTAACAACAAAACTAAACAACGACAGCAATAGCAGGGTTCTTAGCAGCATATTGACGGACCCCACGGGCGACGGTGAGGCGGAATAGAGAACGCAACAAATTGCGGCAAGCGTCATGGCCGCATCGCCGGTTTCCCAGGTAGTAGCGATGGTCCATGCACCTGTGACTACAATCACGCAGAAAGTGCGAAAAGCGCTCCAGCTATTCTCTGCATTATCCGTATGGCGGGCAAGAGAAGGGGCGCCGGGCGGCGTTAAGTCGGTCACCGGCGTTGCATTCTCAAGCCGATTAAGCCAGCGGCTACTATCAAGATATAGCCAGCAGAAATAACGTAGCCTTAACCAAAAAGCGCGATGGCGGTAATCATCTGCATTATCCGGATCCGGCGCGAGCCGTTGCAATAGGCGTGCGATACTGTATTTATTTGCATCAGGCCGGGTTAATTCCTGCGTGAGTTCAGTTAACAGCGGGGCTATGGAGGCCGGTGCATCGGGCCAGTTATGCAATAAACGCCTGACGCTTGAGATAATACTAGTGAGTCGTAATTGTTGATGCAGCAAATAGTTAAGCAGCGCATTTTGCTGGCGGAAACGATAATGGCTCCAGAATGCCTGAATGCGCAGTAAATTCATGGTGAGGATCTGCCCGATGATATTTTCATGGGCAGAACGGATAGCATCCGACGTTTGCGGTTGCCATAGTAGGGCTGCATGATCTAATAAGCGATTATGCATATTGCGCAATGCTGTGATGAGCGCTGAGCCATCAGAGGTACTGGGCAGGACCATCATCATGAAACCACCGCTCAGGATACCGACAATAACTTCACAGACGCGTGATTGCGCAATATTCCAAAGCTCAGTTGTTTCAGTCGTATTGACCAGGGGAAATGCGATAATTGCCGCAGTGTATCCCGCCAGAGCAAATGCATAGGCGGCATTATTTTGATACTGGCTTGAAATCCATGTACAAAGCGCCAGCCAAAAAGCCATCGAAAATGTGAATAACCAAGGGTCATTTAAGGTATGTCCGGCAATAATTAGCGAGGCGGTAGCACCTATCAGACTCCCGGCGATGCGCCCGAGACTCTTACTAATAACGCCGCCGACGGTCGGAAAGCTGACCACTGCCGCAGAGGTCATTGCCCAATACGGTTCATCCAGTTCCAGCGCATAGGCGATACTCAGAGCGAGACACATTGCAATACTGTTGCGTAGCGCATAGCGCCACTGTCCGCTCGTCGCTTTACCCCATGGCATATTGCGCCATTCCAGCCAGTTTAAATTCACCATAATCTAACGCTGAATAGAAACGGTACAGGTGGTGCCGGATACCAGCGTCATTGAATCAGGAATTCGCTCAAGGTTAATGCGTACCGGTACGCGCTGCGCAAGCCTGACCCAGGGAACGTTGGGTTTGATATCCGCAACCAGACGGCTATCGGTCTCGACGCTTTGATCGTAAATGGCTCTGCCAATGCTTTCTACCTGGCCCGTTAGTTTTTGATGGCCGCTATATAAAACGATATTGGCACGGGCTCCCGGGTGAATGTTGCGCAGTTTGGTCTCTTCAAAATAGCCAATGACGTAAAATGAGTGACTGTCAACCAGCGCGAAAACCGGTTGCCCGCTGCTGGCATAGTTGCCCGCGCGCGCAGAAAGGTTGGTGACCCAACCGTCAACGGTCGCGCGAACCGTCGTCTGTTCAAGCTGCCAGCGAGCCCTATCGAGGGAAGCCTGAGCTTCTTTTACGCTCGCCTGGGTGGCACGCACATTAATATCAGCGGTATCCATATCTTCGGCGGAAATATAATTATGCGGAAGGTGATGGCGGCGACTGGCTTCATTTTTGGCTTTTGCCAAATCGGCTTCGGCTCTGGCTAATTGTGCTTCAGCATTGAGTACCGCAATTTGATAAGGTGTTTTATCAATAGTGAACAGCGTATTTCCTGCGCGAACGTACTGATTATCTTTTACCATCAGCGCTGTAATCGTACCGGAGACCTGCGGTGCGACGCTTACTTGTTCTGCGCGGACTTTTCCATCGCGAGTCCAGGGTGATTGCATATAGTAATTCCACAGTAACCAGCCGGCGGTTACTGCAAAAGCCACCACGAATAGCGTGGAGAAATATTTTATTGTTTTAAAGTTCATAGTGTCATAAGATCAAAATAATCAAAGCGAAACAAATAGACAGCATAAATAAAGAAAGATCCATTAAAGTTGGGTGCCAGATTTCCCCGGAATACATCCAGTCGCGCAGCAGGCGATGAATAAATAACCAGAAGAAAAAGCCCAGCAGTACGGCTTTAAATAACGGTGGGAAATAGATAGAAGAGCCGGCGATAAGATCCTGAAGCGGCATACCAGAAGGTGAAAGCAGGTCGCTCATGCAAGATAATCCTTTAAAATAAGTATCATGACTGCCGTTTCCTGACTCATGGTTGTAGAATACTACTATCGTGCATGGTGTAACATGGATGAAACGAGGTTTTCGTACACTGAAATAGCGTGAAGGTAGTCTAGTGTGGCTGTAATAACTTAGCAAGATAATTATAAGGAGAGGAAATTGGAATCGCCTTTAGGATCCGATTTATCGCGGCTAGTGCGCATCTGGCGAGCGCTCATTGATGATCGCCTGAAGCCTCTGGCGTTAACGCAAACCCATTGGGTGACGTTACACAACATCCATCAATTACCTCCTGAGCAATCACAAATTCAGTTGGCTAAGGCTATTGGGATAGAACAACCCTCTTTGGTTAGAACATTAGATCAGATCGAAGAGAAAGGGCTCATTTCCCGTCATACCTGCGCCAACGATCGCCGCGCTAAGCGCATCAAATTAACTGAAAAAGCTGAACCTATCATTGATGAGATGGAGCGGGTTATCGCAAAAACTCGCAGAGAGATTTTGGCGGGTATTACGCCCCAGGAAGAGTCGCTATTAATTAATTTAATTGCGAGACTGGAACAAAACATCAACCAGCTTCGGTCGCGAGACTAATTCTGTCAGGGTCGATGCGTTGGCATTTTGTTTCGCCCCAGCATAGGGTACTGCGTATCACTCTGCCTCATAAACCAGCCAGAAAGCATGGGAATGGGTAAATAATCGCGCTGTCGCGAGCCCGTTAAAAGTGGCTCAGATAGCTTATATAGACCCGTAGCCATTACGCGCGCGATTAGAAGATAAATACTGCTCGTTGACATGACGGCGCACAGGTCGCCGCCATGAAAGCGTGGATTAGCGAGGTGAAACGGTAACCTGACTACCGTTACTGGCGATTGCAACGCGCTGACCAACGGCAAAGCGACTGTCGGTTTGTTTCTGAACCACCATGATTGTATTACCATCGTCGCGGCGGATCTCAAGTTCAACGCCCTGCGTTTTATTCACCGCCCCCTGAACCTGCTGGCCCGCAACGCCGCCAGCGATAGCCCCGGCCGCTGTAGCCAGCGAACGCCCCGCGCCGCCGCCGACGGTATTACCCAGGAAGCCGCCTAATACTGCGCCGCCAATGGTCCCAATAATATTTTCATCGTTGCCTGCCTGAATTTTTATCGGGCGCACGTGAACAATGGTTCCGTAAGCGACGCTTTGCATCTGCTTAGCTTCAGAAGCGCTGTAAACATCCCCTGAAAGCGTACTTGTATTAGCGCAACCCACCAGCGTTAATCCCACCAGGGATACAACCAGCACACGTGAAATCATGTATGAATCTCCTGTTCACAATCAATGCCCTCAAGGGCATCCCTCATTCTTATAGTATATGGCATCCGGGCGCTTTTGTTCATGCACTTGTCGGGGCACATAATAAAAATAGTAAAAATGCCCGACTTAACCACAGCTAAACGCGGGGTAGGAATTAAGTAGATTAGGATAACTCCGCGTTTTCCCGGGTGAAGATGAATGATTGATAGCGCAGATCTGCAGTTTATGGTGGAGTAGTTAACTGCATTAAGATTGTTTGGTAGAAGGACGCTGAGATGAAATCAGGGCGCTACATTGGAGTTATGTCGGGAACCAGCCTCGACGGTGTGGACGTGGTATTAGCAGCAATTGATGAGCATAAAGTGCTTCAGCAGGCAAGTTACTCCCACCCATTTCCCGCCAATCTTCGACGAGATGTGTTGGCTATTTGCCAGGGACAGAATCTCACTTTATCTCAGTTAGGGCAGCTGGATGTTCGGCTTGGGCGCCTCTTTGCCCAGGCCATAAATGAGCTAATGTTGCGCGAGGATTTAAAGCCGGGGGATGTGGTAGCAGTTGGCTGTCATGGGCAAACGGTATGGCATGAACCTGCGGGTGAGGCGCCGCATACCATGCAAATTGGCGACAACAATCAAATTGTCGCGTTGACCGGGGTTACTGTGGTGGGGGATTTTCGCCGGCGTGACATGGCGCTGGGGGGGCAAGGCGCTCCGCTGGTGCCTGCCTTTCATCAGGCGGTATTAGCGCATCCTTCAGAGCGTCGCATGATATTGAATATCGGGGGGATCGCGAATCTTTCTTTGTTGCTCCCCGGCAAGCCAACCACCGGTTTTGATACCGGGCCTGGCAATATGCTGATGGACGCATGGATTGGGCTTCATTGCGATTTAGCTTTCGATAAAGATGCCGCCTGGGCACGGGGCGGGAGCGTAATAACGTCTTTATTACAGCATATGCTTTCCGACCCTTATTTTGCGGCACCAGCGCCTAAAAGTACGGGGCGGGAATACTTTAACCTGGCCTGGCTGGAACGGCAGCTTGCCCAGTTTAGCGGAATAACGCCGCAGGATATCCAGGCGACGCTGGTGGAATTAACAGCGGTTACCGTTGCGGAACAAGTGCTTTTAAGCGGCGGCTGTGAGCGGCTGATGGTGTGTGGCGGGGGAGCGCGTAATCCGCTACTTATGGCGAGGATTGCACATTTATTGCCAGGAATCGAAGTCACAACCACCGATGAATTAGGCATTGACGGCGATAATATGGAAGCGCTGGCTTTTGCGTGGCTTGCTGCCCGCACATTATCTGGGTTGCCGGGTAATTTGCCGTCGGTGACCGGCGCCAGTCACGCTTGCCTGTTAGGCGCTATTTACCCGGCGGATGCCGGAGAGTAGCGCAGGATTAGTTACGGCAAATCGCATGAAATGCAGAGGGTATCGCGCAGAATCAGAGTTAACTGAAATGCGTACCGATCTCTGGTCTTTACACTACCCGGTAAAGCGAGACCGCTCGCTGCAATGTTAAACGCCCCAGGATATGAATAATGAAAAAACTGTTTATCTTACTACTGCCGTGCATGCTGGCGGGATGCAGCTACTACAATTCACTCTACAGCGCGATGCAGGACCGGTTCCAAACCGACACGCTGGAATATCAATGTGATGAAAAACCATTGACCGTGAAGCTTAATAACGCGCGCCAGGAGGTTCGTTTTTTATACGAAAATGACATGTTAGCTCTGAAACAGGGGATGTCCGCTTCTGGCACGCGCTATACAGATGGCGTCTATGTTTTCTGGTCTAAAGGTAATGAAGCAACCGTCTATCGGCACGATACCGTTGTCCTTCATAATTGCCGGCTACAGAGTTCATAACATTGAGATTTTGCGGATAGCAGCGCACAATAATCATCTTGTGTGAATGCCTTGAAGAATCGCAATGTCTGATACTCTTAACGAACAGAAAATTGCTCAGCTTCGCCGCGAATATCTTCGCGGCGGGCTGCGTCGACGTGACCTGACCGATTCACCGCTGCCGCTTTTTGAACGCTGGCTTGCTCAAGCCTGCGAAGCGCGCCTGTCTGACCCAACCGCAATGGTTGTGGCAACCGTAGACGCTCTGGGCCAGCCTTATCAGAGAATCGTCTTGCTCAAGCATTATGATGAACGGGGTATGGTTTTTTATACCAACCTCGGCAGCCGTAAAGCGCAGCAGTTAGCGGGTAATCCACGTATCAGCCTGCATTTCCCGTGGCACTCATTAGACCGCCAGGTCATGATTCAGGGGCACGTTGAGCCGCTGTCCACCGTTGAAGTCATCAAATATTTTAACAGCCGGCCGCGCGATAGTCAGGTTGCCGCGTGGGTATCTCAGCAGTCCAGCCGCATTTCTGCGCGAGGGATACTTGAAAGTAAATTCCTCGAGCTAAAGCAGAAATTTAGTAAAGGCGAAATTCCGTTGCCCAGCTTTTGGGGCGGATATCGCGTCATCATCGAACAAATGGAGTTTTGGCAGGGCGGAGCGAACCGGCTACACGATCGTTTTTTATACCAACGCGATAATGATGGTTGGAAAATCGACAGACTGGCCCCCTAAAAATCGTGAAATGTTGCGTCAGACGCTGGTATTGCTGATATCAGCGTTTTATTCTATGCCTCCCCTGAATTTCTTCCGCAATGCATGCGGAAAACCGTGTACCGGTTAAGGTGCAGTTGGTCTATACATGGAGAATTTGATGGCGAGCAATCTGATCCAGCAATTGCAAGAGCGGGGCCTCGTTGCCCAGGTGACGGACGAGGAAGCGTTAGCAGAGCGACTGGCGCAGGGGCCAATCGCCCTCTATTGCGGCTTTGATCCTACGGCCGATAGCTTGCACCTGGGCCATCTGGTTCCGCTTCTGTGCCTGAAACGCTTCCAGCAGGCAGGTCACAAACCCGTCGCGCTGGTTGGTGGCGCAACCGGGCTTATCGGTGACCCGAGCTTCAAAGCCACCGAACGTAAACTCAATACTCAGGATACCGTTCAGGAATGGGTTGAGAAAATACGCCGCCAGGTGGCGCCGTTTCTTGATTTCGACTGCGGGGAAAACTCAGCGATAGCCGCCAATAATTACGATTGGTTTGGCGGAATGAGCGTATTGACGTTTTTGCGTGATATTGGGAAACATTTCTCTGTTAATCAGATGATTAACAAAGAAGCAGTTAAACAACGCCTGAATCGCGATGATGTAGGGATCTCATTTACAGAGTTTTCATATAATTTGCTGCAGGGATACGACTTCGCCTGTTTGAATCAGCAGCATGGCGTCGTGTTACAAATCGGTGGCTCCGATCAGTGGGGCAATATTGTTTCGGGCATCGACCTCACGCGTCGCCTGCATCAAAACCAGGCTTTTGGCCTGACAGTGCCGCTGATTACTAAGTCCGATGGAACAAAATTCGGTAAAACGGAAGGTGGCGCAGTCTGGCTGGATCCGAAAAAAACCAGCCCGTTCAAGTTTTATCAATTTTGGATAAATACCGCGGATGCCGATGTGTATCGCTTCCTGAAATTCTTCACTTTCATGAGCATTGATGCGATTAATGCGCTGGAAGAAGAGGACAAAAATAGCGGCGGCGCTCCGCGCGCACAATATGTTCTGGCGGAAGAAGTGACCCGTCTGGTTCACGGAGAGGAAGGACTGGCAGCGGCACAGCGCATAACCCGCAGTTTGTTTAATGGAAACCTGGCTGATTTAACCGAGGCAGACTTTGAGCAGCTCGCGCAGGATGGCATCCCGATGATCGCGCTAGATAACGATGCGGATTTACAGCAGGCGCTGGTTGACGCTGAATTACAGCCATCTCGCGGCCAGGCGCGAAAAGCGATTACTCAGAGCGCGATCACCATTAATGGAGAAAAAGTGAGCGACCCAGAGTATGCGTTTAGCGATGCCGATCGCCTGTTTGGGCGCTACACGCTGCTGCGCCGGGGTAAGAAAAACTATTGTTTAGTGTGCTGGAAATAACGGCGCTGGTTAACCGGGGCGTGGTGTATTCCACGCCCTTTCTTTTGGGGAAGGGATACGTCGTTGGAGCTCTCCGTGAAAAACATTCTCTCAATACAGTCTCACGTGGTTTTCGGGCACGCCGGCAATAGCGCCGCTGAGTTTCCAATGCGACGTTTGGGCGCGAATGTGTGGCCGCTAAATACTGTGCAATTTTCTAACCATACACAGTATGGCCGCTGGACCGGCTGTGTTATGCCACCGGAGCATCTCAGCGACATCGCCGCAGGCATTGATGATATTGATCAACTTAAACGCTGTGATGCCGTACTAAGCGGTTATTTAGGATCGGCGGAGCAGGGGGAGCATATTCTGAACATAGTTCAGCGCGTTAAACGCGTTAATCCTCAGGCAATATGGTTTTGCGACCCGGTGATGGGGCATCCTGAAAAAGGGTGCATTGTAGCCCCGGGGGTAGCGGAGTTTCATACGCGTTATGCACTGCCCGCATGCGATATTATCGCGCCTAATTTGATTGAGCTGGAAATGCTAAGCGGAAGGGCGGTTCATAGCGTGCAGGAAGCAATCCAGGCGGCGCGCTCGCTGATTGCAAAAGGGCCACACACCGTATTAGTGAAGCACCTTGCGCGGGCGGGTGAACGCCAGGATTGCTTTGAAATGCTGCTGGTTACCGATAGCCAGGCCTGGCATATTGCCCGTCCGCTGGTGGATTTCGATATGCGGCAGCCCGTGGGCGTAGGAGATGTTACCAGCGGGCTGCTATTAGTTCTGTTATTGCAAGGCAAAACCCCGAAAGAAGCCCTGGAGCATGTTACCGCCGCAGTTTATGCGCTGATGGTTGTAACGCGCAATATGCAGGAATATGAGTTGCAGGTCGTCGCGGCGCAGTCGCAAATAGCACAGCCCGAGGAGTGGTTTAGCGCTATACCCTGCGGCTAAATAACTACGGATAGAAAAGCAGTAAACTGGCCTGTGGCTTGTTCTCTGTAGCCGTACGGCAAGGAGTTTGATGACTCAGATATCCGAAAATACCTATGCCGCTCTCCATATAAGCATTTGTGCTTCACTATCTGAGCTGCGCGATTACACAGCGGTCGACATCTGGATATTAGCTCGTCAGCATATTAACTAGCGGCGCTGCCTGGCCCTAAAAGGCAGCGCCTACGCAACTATAGCCCTTCTGCGCTTAAGGCGGTCTGTACTGACGGTCGCGCTTTCATTCGTGCCATAAACTCATCGAGATGAGTAAGCCCCGTCATGTTCAGTTTAAGCGCATAAGCCCAGCGCAGCACGGTAAACAGATAAGCATCGGCTATAGTAAAACGCTGCCCTGTTAGCCACTGTTTATCGGCCAGTTCTTCATTGACATAGCTCAGCTTCTGTTCGAGAGCCTGACGTGCGATAGGTTTCATCGCTTCCGGCGTGTCCGGGCGGAATAAAGGCACGAATCCTTTATGCAGTTCGCTTGAAATAAAGCTCAGCCATTCCAGAGTGTGGTAACGCGTTAGACTATTAGTGGGGGCCAGCAGCTGCCGGTCCGGCACTTTATCTGCTAAGTATTGTACGATGGCAACGCCTTCGGTCAGTAATGTACCGTCATCAAGTTCCAGTGCCGGTACCTGGCCTTTAGGATTAATTTTCAGATAGTCATCGCCGTTTTCTGTCCGCTTACTGGCAAGATCAACCTTAACCAGCGTAAAGTCTTGTCCCGTTTCGCGCAGCACAATATGAGGAGAGAGAGAACAGGCGCCGGCTTTGTAGTACAGTTTCATTGGTAACTCCTTTCACGTACGAATGATAACGTTAAACCGGGCCTATTAGACATCGCGCTACAATTCACAAACAAAACGTTACGCAGTGGTACATAGCGTAAACGGGCTCAGAATCGGTCTCAAGCCATCTGCGAATCATCTAATATGCCTGGCCAGTCAGACTGTTATGGTAGACCTCATGCAAATAAAAAAAAAGCCGCCAGCGGGGCGCGCGGCGGCTTTAATGTGCTTTTAATATCGGTTTATGCGGTAACTTCTTTCGCCTCACCGGCCGGCGGTTCATTCTCCTGCGTCATGCGATTCAGCAGCGGCGCTGTGAAAAGCATCAGCACGGCAATGACGCCGGTAGTGATACCGATTTGCAGGAAAACATGGCCATACACGCCCAGAGAAACCAGCGGGTCGGTAACGTCGTCCGGTACCGCCATCAAATTGGCGACTTTACCTGCGATGAGCGCCGCGCCGGCGGAGGTCAGGAACCAGCTACCCATAATAAAGCCCATCAGTCGCTGAGGCACCAGTTGAGCAACCATTGCCAGACCGAGACCGGAAATCATTAATTCACCAACGCTCTGCAGCGCATAGCTCAGGATCAGCCAGTTAACGGAGACAATGCCCGCATCCGTGGCAAACCTTGCCCCCAGAGGCAGCACTAAAAACGCACAGGAGCATAGCACCATACCGAAGGCAAATTTATGCGGCATCGGCATGCGGTCGCCCATCTTGTTATAAATCGCCGCAAGAATCGGGCTGGCAACCATGATCCAGAATGGATTCAGCGCCTGATACTGCTCCGGCTCAAAAGCAATACCCAGAATAGAATGCTCAACGTTGCGGATAGCAAAGAAGTTAAGAGAAGTCGGCATCTGGCTGTACAGCACATAAAACAGGATAGCTTCAACCATCAGAACAAACGCGACAATCATTTTGCGGCGCGCCGTACCAGTCAGCGCAAATGTTTCGCGAGCGAACATAATAACTATCACCAATGCCACCAGCGACAGCGCGATACGGGCTATATCCTGATTATGCAGCAGCCAGGTGGCAATCGCGACCAGCACCGCAACGCCCGCCAGCGTGGCGAACAGTTTCCCCATGTGTACGGGAGCAAAATCTGGTTTTGAGCCGTATTGTTTAACCCAGCCGCGGCAGAACAAAAAGTTAACGACGGTTATCAGCATGCCCACTACGCTTAAAGCAAAGGCCACGCTCCAGCCGAACTTCGTGGCCAGCCAGGGCGTTGCCAGCATGGAGAATAAAGAGCCCACATTAATGGACATGTAGTACATCGTAAAGGCACCATCCAGACGCGGATCGTCCTTCTCATAGCAGGTAGAAAGCAAAGCTGAGGGGTTTGCTTTAAATAGCCCGTTACCGACGGCAATTGTTGCCATACCCGCATAGACGATAGCTGCATTGTGGCCGGACCACGCGACCAGCGCGTATCCCAACGCCAAAACGATAGCGCCTAACAGGATGACGCGTTTTGTTCCCAGAACTTTATCGCCCAGCCAGCCGCCGACGGCGACCAGACCATACACTAACGCGCTGAATGAAGAGAAAAGCGTAATAGAGTCGGCTTCAGACATACCCAGTTGCTTTACCAGATAGACTGCCATAATGCCCTGTAGGCCATAGAAGCCAAAACGTTCCCAAAGCTCAATGGAGAAAATTAGATAGAACGATCTTGGTTGTTTGAAAGCGTTCATGCTGACGCTTTTTTCTGTTGGTTTGTTGCTTGCTGTTGACACGTATACCTCTTTTATTGCTACCCAGGTCAGTGGGGCTGTCTGTGATGTGCAACCTGTAAGGCTGGCACCATTCTTGTTATATGCGGCGGGAGAATTGACAAGTAATGTTCCTTATCCGAGCCGTTCAGGCAAGGCTTTTGTCATACTCTGTTACATTTAAACTTTCTGGAACAAAACTCGGTCAGGACAAATGTTATTCAGCGTTAAATTTTATGAATAGCTTTTCTGGTGATTTTTTATCTCATTACCGACGCTAATAGCACATAATTAGTTATATGTTCTGCTTTTTAACTAAAAGTGTGGATTATCAGACCAGATATTGCGTGTTCATCAGTTTGATGTATGGGGGTATCATGAAAATTCTTAATAACGACAAGGCGTTAGGCATTGAATAAATCTGCAAAATTAGTGAAATGTTATCAATATGTTTACCGCAGCGAACTTATGGAAAATTCCCGTCCTGGCCGAATGATTTATCACTTTTGACGATGTCACCCTGCCAGCGCAGGCGATTTATAACGCATAATTATGCCCGCTGAAGGGCGAGTGGGGCCTAATTATCCGTTTTCTCTTTAAACTCGCATAAATCTTCAATCAGGCAGGAACCACAGCGGGGCTTGCGAGCGATGCAAGTATATCTTCCGTGTAAAATCAGCCAATGATGGCAATCCACTTTAAATTCTGCCGGTACCACCTTCAGCAGTTTCTCTTCGACCTGCTCGACATTGTTACCCGGCGCGAAGCGGGTGCGATTACACACGCGAAAAATATGCGTATCGACGGCAATTGTTGGCCAACCAAAAGCAGTATTAAGCACCACATTGGCAGTTTTACGCCCCACGCCGGGTAATGCCTCCAGCGCGGCCCTATCTTCAGGGACTACGCCGCCGTGTTTTTCCAGCAAGAGACGGCAGGTCTTAATAACGTTCTCAGCTTTGCTGTTAAACAACCCAATCGTCTTGATGTAGTTCTTTACGCCGTCGACGCCCAGTGCAAGCAGTGCTTCTGGCGTATTAGCTACCGGGAACATTTTTGCGGTCGCTTTATTGACGCTGACGTCTGTGGCCTGAGCCGAAAGCAGCACGGCAATCAGGAGTTCGAAAGGGGTAGTGAAGTTTAACTCCGTGGTGGGATGAGGATTGGCATCCCGCAGGCGGGTCAAGATTTCTCTGCGCTTAGCGTTATTCATGAGGCTTTCTCTGGATTCCTTTCGTTTATGATGCATTGGGTGCGAGCACGGCGGCGCTTCATTTTCTCGTCAATCAGATACTTAACGGCCAGCATGATACCCAATCCGATAAATGCCCCAGGAGGTAACATGGCCAATAAAAACGGCGTATCGGTGTGAAAAACCTCAATGCGTAGCACGCGCGCCCAACTGCCAAGAAGGCCATCGGCACCGTCGAAAAGCGTACCGTTACCGATAATTTCACGCAAACAGCCGAGGACAAACATCGCGCCAGTAGCGCCAAGGCCTATCGCGAAACCGTCGAGCGCCGACGCGGGGAGACTATTTTTGGCAGCAAAACTTTCCGCGCGTCCCACCACAATACAGTTTGTCACTATCAACGGGATGAAAATACCCAGCGACTGATATAAACCAAAGGCCCACGCATTAATCAGCATTTGTACAATGCTCACCACGGCGGCGATAATCATGACATAAATTGGAATACGCACCGCAGGCGGCATCCAGCGCCGGAATACGGAAATGAAACTATTGGTCAGCGTTAATACCAGCGTGGTTGCTAATCCTAATCCTAACGCATTGGTGGCGGTAGAGGTGACTGCCAGTAACGGGCACAGTCCCAGAAGCTGGACCAGCGCGGAGTTATTTCTCCATAAACCGTCAATGATAATTGTTTTTGTCTGGCTCTGGCTCATGACGCGCCTCCGCAGGTGGGCAGTGAAGAAAGCTGTGTAGGAAGCGTTTGTGCGAACAGCCCCGCGCGTTTTATAGCGTTTACTACCGCCCGTGGTGTTATCGTGGCACCGGTAAATTGATCAAACTGACCGCCGTCCTTTTTCACCGCCCAGTGGGCGTCCTGCTCGCTGGTAATATGCTGCCCGGAGAAACCGGCGATCCACTGGCTAAGTCGCAGTTCTATTTTATCCCCTAAACCTGGCGTTTCATGATGCTGCGTAACGCGTGCGCCGAGAATAGTACCGGTAAAATTAGCGCCAACCAGTAACTGAATAGCGCCGGAATAGCCGTTAGGTGCGGTTGCTTCCATAATCACGCCGTTATCTTTATTCTCTTTTTGGGTAAGATAAATACGATGCGTACCTGGCCCCAGCAGCGGGTTAGCCACCAGATAACAGCGCCTGCGAGGGAGATTATCGTAATATTGCGGCTCAATAATCTGATCGAAAAGCAGCTGCTGCTGACGTGCGTTTTGCGTGGCTATCGTCCCCTGGGTAAGCGCATGGACGATAGCCGTAAACCCGGTAGTGAGCGCGGCGAAAATCGCCAGCGTTACGCCATGTTTTCGCATAGTGTTTAACATTACTTTTCCTCAGCGATGGCCGTAAACCCGGGGACGGGTGTAATAATCGATAAGGGGGACCGTGATATTGGCGAGTAGTACTGCAAACGCGACGCCATCAGGATAGCCGCCCCATGTCCGTATTAGCCAGACCAATAACCCGGCCAGCGCGCCGAAAATAAGGCGCCCGCGCGGCGTTGTGGCTGCGGTAACCGGATCGGTCAAAATGAAGAATGCGCCGAGCATGGATGCGCCGGAAAATAAATGTACCAGCGGTGGCGCGCAGAGTTCCGGATTAACGCGCCACCCAAGCGCCGAACATACCCAAAGAGTGAGTAAAAAAGCGACGGGAATGTGCCAGCGGATAGCGCCGCGCCAAAGTAGCAGCAGGCCACCGGCCAGATAAGCGACATTCACCCACTGCCAGCCAATACCTGCCAGCACGCCGCCATAAATGGGTAATTGCAATACGTTACTCGATGGCATGCCCGCATGCAGACCGGTTTTAAATGTATCCAGCGGCGTGGCCTGACTAACCCCATCGACGCCCATACGCAGCGCATCCATCGTCAGCCCGCCGTCCGTGTGACCATAAAAGATAGTAGACAGCGTTTCCGTAAAGCCGACAGGCGTCATTGCAAGCGTAGCGGGAGGCAGCCAGCCGGTCATCTGTATTGGGAACGAAATCAGCAATACAACATATCCAACCATCGCGGGATTAAACGGGTTATTTCCTAAACCGCCGTAAAGCTGTTTGGCAATAATAATGGCAAACAGGGTACCTGAAATAACTATCCACCACGGCGCCAGCGGAGGAATACTCACGCCCAGCAGCAGGCCGGTAAGCAGCGCCGAATAATCTTTTAGCGTTGCTATAACGGCGCGTCTACGTAACGCCAGGGATAACGCCTCTGCAGCCAGCGCGCCGCAGGCTGCCAGTGTAACTTGGAGCAGCGTTCCCCAGCCGAACCAGACTATTTGCAGCGCAATACCGGGAAGGGTAGCGATAATAACCCACAGCATGATGCGATCGGTACGCCGTTGATTATGGGTATAAGGTGAACTGGGGCTTCTGAAAACCATCTATTCCTCATGTGCGGCGGGTGAAGTATGAGTATGCGCCTTTGCAGACGTGCCTGAACCCTCAGTGGCGTGTGTGTGCAGGGCGTTCTGCTTAGCCTCCGCGGCGGCTTTACGCGCTTTGGCGCGGGCGATAGCGGCCTCAGCGGCGGCTCTGTGCGGGTCGTTCAGTGCGGCGGCGTCTTCTGTCTGAGTCGGTTGGGTAGCCGGCCCGGTGGCGGTTTTACGCGCTTTGGCGCGAGCGATTGCGGCCTCAACGGCGGCCCTGCGCGGGTCGTTCAGTGCGGCACTGTTTTCTGACTGAGCCGGTTGGGTAGCCGGCCCGGAGGCGGTTTTACGCGCTTTGGCGCGAGCGATTGCGGCCTCAGCGGCGCCGCTACGCGACTCACTTTGTATCGCGGTATGGATAGTACTATTGTCTACCTGCGTCAGATTTTCACCTGAAACGTTACCGGGGGAGGCGCCTTCGGTGCCGCGAGTTTTAGCCTTAACCCGCGCCAGTGCGGCCTGAATAGCATCACGATCGCTCGCTGAGGGTTGCACTGCGGCCTGCCGGTGACGGGCCTGGCGCAGCGCTTTTTCACGTTCCAGGCGCGCGCCGCGCGCTTCAAAGCGCGCCTTCGCCTCGGTTGCCCGGCGAGCATCTTCCTGTAGTTCGCGAAGCGCGGCTTTTTCCTGGCGAAAATAGTGCACTAAAGGAATATCACTGGGGCAAACCCATGCGCAGGCGCCGCATTCAATGCAATCATTGAGCTGATGCGAGCTGGCTTTGTCATGCTGCTGCCCTTTGCTGAACCAATATAGCTGCTGCGGCAGTAGCTCAGCCGGGCAAACCTCGGCGCAGGCGCTGCAGCGAATACAGCTTTTCTCCTCGGTTGGCTGGCCCAGCTCATTTTCTGCGGCAGCCAGCAGGCAGTTGGTCAGTTTCGTTACAGGGGCATCCAGTGAAGGTAGGGTAAATCCCATTAGTGGACCCCCCATGATGACTCCGGATTTTTGAGCTGGGCGGTAGCCCGCATATTCCAGCAAATGGCGGATGGGAGTACCTAAGCGCGTCCATACGTTTCCCGGCCGGGAAATGGCTTCGCCTGTTAATGTCACGACCCGCTCTGTTAATGGCTCTGCGTCGATAATTGCGCGCTTGATAGCAAACGCCGTGCCGACGTTTTGCATTAATACCCCAATATCCGATGAACGTCCGCCGTGCGGGACCTGTTTGCCGGTCAAAATCTGGGTAAGCTGTTTTGCACCGCCGGAAGGATATTTGGTCGGGATCGCCCGTAGCTTAATATCCTGAGTATCCTGTAGCACCGCGCGCAGCATAGAAATCGCCCGCGGCTTATTATCTTCAATCGCGAGCAGCGTCTCGCGTGGCTGAAGGATATATGCGAGGATGCGAATACCCTCAGCGATTTGCGCGGCGCAATCCTGCATCAGACGGTCATCGGCGGTGATATAGGGTTCACATTCTGCGCCGTTGATAATCAGGGTTTGGATTTTCCCTGCGCCGCCCTGGATTTTGGCGCCAGTAGGGAAACCCGCTCCGCCTAATCCGGCAATACCAAACTGCTGGATGCGTGCAATGAGCGCTTCGCGCGGATGCGCGCGATAGTTTTCCCAGCGCTCATAGCGGTAACAGGCATCTTCGCCGTCGGCTTCCAGTATAATGCACGGTACGTCAAGCCCCGAAGGGTGCGCATCCGGATAGGGTTTAATTGCGGTAACCACGCCGGAGGAAGGTGCGTGTACCGGTAGCATGCGTCCGCTTCCGCGCGTCAGCGGCTGTCCACGCAAAACACGCTCGCCCGGGTTTACGCACACAGCGCCTTCTTCTCCCAAATGCTGCTTCAGCGGAATCATAAAATGTGAAGGCAGCGGCGCCTGGCGCAGAGGGATCGCGCTGGAGCGCTGCTTCATCTCCGGTGGATGAATACCACCGTGGAAATCCCACAGGCCTTGCTGCTTTGCGCGCGAAAAAAGAAACTTAAACATGTTGCCCCACAGACAGCTCTCGTACAGGGATCGCGTGAGTTTCCCACTTCCAGGTCTCTGGCGTGACGGGGGCGGGAATAAGTGAAATGCAGTGCGTCGGGCAGGGGGCAATGCAAAGATTGCAGCCGGTACATAAATCGCTGAGAACGGTGTGCATCGCGCGGGATGCGCCCACAATTGCGTCGACCGGACAGGCCTGAATGCATTTGGTACAACCGATACACTGGCTTTCATCAATGATAGCCAGCATGCGTACCGGCGCATTGAGCGCATTATCTTCTCCCGTCGGCAGAGGCTCCACGTTTAATAGAGCTGCTATTTTCTGCATTACCGGTTCGCCGCCGGGGGCGCAAAGATTAATATTCGCGCCGTTATTGCCCACCGCTTCTGCGTAGGGGCGGCAGCCAGGATAGCCACACTGTGCGCACTGGCTTTGGGGAAGCAGCGCTTCAATTTTATCAACAATGGGATCTTCGGCTATCGCAAAACGACGTGACGCATAGCCAAGCAGAAGACCAAAAACCAGCGCCAGCAGCGTCAGAACTAAAACGGCGATTAATATGATGGACATTAGAATTTTACCAGACCACTGAAGCCCATAAACGCCAAAGACATCAGTCCTGCGGTAATCAGCGCGATAGCGTTACCTTTGAACGGCGTCGGAACGTCGGCCACCGCTAGTCGTTCCCGGATTGAGGCAAACAGAACCATCACCAGTGAAAAACCGACGGCGGCGGAAAATCCGTATAGGGCAGACTCCAGAAAACGATGGTTTAGGTTAATGCTCAACAGTGCAACGCCCAGTACGGCGCAATTGGTGGTAATTAGCGGCAGAAAGATCCCCAGCAGGCGATACAGCGCGGGGCTGGTTTTACGTACCACCATTTCAGTAAATTGCACCACTACGGCAATCACCAGAATGAAAGCCATCGTGCGCAGATAAATAAGATCCAGCGGCACCAGTAAAAGATGGTCGATAAGCCAGGCACAAATGGTTGCCAGCGTCATCACGAATGTAGTGGCCAGCCCCATACCAATCGCTGTCTCTAGTTTCTTTGAGACACCCATAAAAGGACACAGCCCGAGAAACTTCACTAATACGAAGTTGTTAACCAGCACGGTACCGATAAATAACAGCAAATAGTCAGACATAATCGACCTGAATCAGAAGAGGCGCCTATTATCAGGCAATCTGCCGATAGCGACAACCCGTTAGTCTGTAAGGTTTACAGGCGCGTTAATGTTTGTTTTACGCGTATTGCGCGCCGAAAGTAGGGGGCGAATAATGCAGCCGCCAGCAGTGAGTACAGCAATTGTCGCAGCGCCAGCGCATCGATAACGGGTGTAAACGCGAACGTTTTCAAGGCCAGCAAAATATTTATCAGCAACCAGATAATATAATGTTTGCGCACCACGGCGCGCCGTTTAAAAAAAGCGGTGGTGAGCCAGAGCGTGTAAAGCCACATTGCCAGCGTACTCAACAGTGAAAAATACCAAAGCGCGACGCGGGCGGCGCTTTGCATACCCAGCAAGTGATGGGTATGAGGGCTGGTAAGCGCGATGCCAAACAACGCCAGTGTAATCGTGATACTAAAAAGCGTAAGCAGGAGCCAGGCGAGCGGTGCGAGAAGCCAGCCGCCAATGCGCAGCGGATTTGATGTGGTCATAAGGCCTACCTCCGGATAGCATCAGGGAAAAGCGGGACGAGTGCCGGGCAGGGATTATAAGAAAAATTGCGCTGATTGCCATCGCTGATTGTGACTCGGCCCTCGGGGATTTTACCGCTGCCGCGCTGCTTGCACAGGCAATCACCTTCCACAAGCTTAATTTACCGCTGGCGTACGGCCGACGCAGGATACATAAAGCCCGGCGCGCCTGGCCTGGAGATATCTGAAAGGTAGCGCATTGCGACGCTGCATATAACGATTATCTGCATCTGAATCGATATCCTCTGCAGCGCCATTACTGCAAGACTGCGGGTAACTGCGGCGAGATAAAAAGGTTATGAGGCTTAGGGAGACTATATTTACGGTTGTGAACCCGCGGCAATTGATGGGAAAATGCCGTTTCAACTGATGCGAGGAGGAGCAATGAGCGACAGCATTCGAGTAGGTCTCATCGGATATGGGTATGCCAGTAAAACGTTCCATGCTCCACTGATTGACGGTACGCCAGGCCTGGAGCTAGCGGCTATTACCAGCAGCGATGCCGGTAAGGTCACGGCCGACTGGCCGCAAATGCGGGTTATCGCCAGCCCGCAGGCGCTAATTACCGATCCTGCAATCGACCTTATTGTTATCCCAACCCCCAATGATACGCATTTTCCGCTGGCGAAAGCCGCGCTGGAGGCGGGTAAACATGTGGTGGTTGATAAACCCTTTACCGTGACGTTGTCACAGGCACGCGAACTGGATGCCCTGGCTAAAAGCCGGGGATTACTGCTTTCCGTGTTTCATAATCGGCGTTGGGATAGCGACTTTCTGACGTTAAAAACGCTGATTACCGAAGGCACTCTTGGTGAAGTTGCTTATTTGGAATCGCACTTTGATCGTTTTCGCCCTCAGGTGCGTGACCGCTGGCGCGAGCAATCGGGTATCGGAAGCGGTATCTGGTACGATCTGGCGCCGCATTTGATCGATCAGGCACTGGTGCTTTTTGGTCTGCCGGTCAGCCTGTATGTGGATTTGGCCCAGCAGCGGCCCGGCGCTAAAACGACCGACTATTTCCACGCGGTATTGAACTATCCCCAGCGCCGCGTGGTGTTGCATGCCAGCATGCTGGTGGCCGCTCAGTCGGCGCGTTTCATTGCTCACGGCACGCGCGGGAGTTATGTGAAATATGGATTAGACCCTCAGGAAGATCGCCTGAAGGCGGGCGAACGACCGCCCCTGGAGGACTGGGGTTATGATATGCGTGACGGCATGTTAACGCTCGCCCAGGGCGATATCATGGCGGAGCAGCCGGTACTTTCGCTACCCGGTAATTACCCGGCGTACTATGCTGGCGTGCGCGATGCGCTGAACGGACAGGCAGAAAACCCGGTACCGGCGAGCCAGGCGATTCGGGTCATGGAAATTATTGAACTGGGCATTGAATCTGCTAAACACCGGGCAGTGCTGAATCTTATCTAACTGAGCGGTTTAAGCGAGGCCGCGGCTGTTCCTCTCTCCGCGGCTTCCGTTCAGTTTAATGCGATACCTGCTGAATATATCGCCTGATTAAACACCGGTCTCACAGGCTTAATGCACGGCGCTTATTTTTTCGCGCAGCGCCTGTTTCTCCGCGGGCGTCATAAAAGCGATTTCCATACTATTGGCCTGCGCCTGCCTGATTTGCTCCGGGGAGAGGCCGGCCTGCGGCGCCGCGTGCTGATATTCATGCTGAATATCTACGCCCTGAACCGACGGATCGTCGGTATTAATCGTGGCCAGAATGCCGTGTTCAAGGAACAGGCGCAGTGGATGATGCGCCAGCGAACTGACGGTGCTGGTTTGAATATTTGATGTCAGGCAGGATTCAATACCAATACGCCGATCGGCCAGAAAATCCATTAGCGCAGGATCTTCAATCGCTTTCACGCCGTGCCCGATACGCTCCGCGCCCAGCTCACGTATGGCCTGCCAGATGCTTTCCGGCCCTGCGGCTTCGCCGGCGTGCACGGTGATATGCCACCCGGCGTCGCGCGCCCGATTGAAATGGTCGAGGAACAGGCTACCCGGAAAGCCTAATTCATCACCCGCGAGGTCGAGCGCGGTAATGTTATTCCGATGCGCCAGCAAGGCGTTCAGTTCTTCTTTACAGGCAGCTTCACCATAGGTACGGCTTAAGATGCCGGTTAACCGCGCCTGAAGGCCCAGCTCGCGGCATCCTTGCGCGACGCCGTCAATCACTGCTTCAACCACGCCGGCAATCGGAAGACGGTGCGCCATAGCCATGTAGCGCGGGGAGAAGCGTAACTCGACGTAATGCAGGCCCTGAGCTACGGCATCTTCGACATTTTCATAGGCAACGCGACGGCAGGCCTCCAGTGAACCAAGAACCTTAACCCCCCAGTCCAGTCTGGCTAAGAAGCTGACCAAATCCGGCTGCGTTTCGGTGACCTGAACGTACGGGCGCAGGGCGCTGAGCGTGTCAGCCGGTAACGGGAGGGCGAATTGACGGCCTAATTCAAGAATCGTTTGCGCACGAATATTGCCGTCCAGATGACGATGAAGATCGAGCAGCGGTAAGGTGTGGTCCATATTGCACTCCTGAGGTTAGCTTCTGGCCCGTTGCGTCGCTGGTATTATTGAATCAGCGGGGTTAACGAACTGTGTGTGGCACCGACGCATTTAAGATGTCGTAGCATAACAAAGTCTCAATCTGCGTAAATACCAGCGAATAATTGCCTGGATACGTTTTGAAATATAATTTTTCATATTGGAACAACTTGAATAAGTAATAGCATTGCTTTCTAAGCAATTGTTGTATCGGAGTATTATTTTCAACTTACTAATTTTTAAAGAAATTTAAACAGTCATTTAAAAACTGGGCGCTGGATATTAAGGCGAAGAATCGTTTATAGTACGCAAACGGAGAATCAGGGTATTACTCAGGTTCGCCCAATACGCGATGACACAGCATGCTGTAGTGGTTGCGTTTCTGGAAGAACAATCATGCCAAAGGATCGCAGGCGCGCTCTGCCGAAAGGGGGGAGCGAAGAATAGACCGTTTCAGCGCTTTATTTTTCGTGGGTAACGTCAATCGGCCCCGTGTTTGCCATGCAATTAGATAGCCGCCTCATTCACCAGCCTTCGGGCTGGTTTTTTATTCTTAACTAAAAACTACGTCCTGTGGACGTTGTTATCGACTCGGTTTTGGCTCTGCCTGTAAAAACCCCCCACGCCAAAATCCCTGCCTGTTATCCCCACAACCGATAGGGAAATTAAACATGAGCAGGTTTCAAAGAGCTTCCCACCTACTGTGGCATTGTCAATATCATATAGTCTGGACGCCTGAGTGCCGTTTCAGAATACTCAAAGGCAATGTTGGGAAGGAAGTGTATCGACAGATAGGGATACTCAGTGAGCAGTTAAAGCGCCAACTTATTGAATTAAACGACCAGTTAGAGCATGTGCATCTTCTGGTGAAAATACCGCCGAGGTTGTTAGGTATCAGAAGTGATGGGCCATCTGAAGGGCAGGACAGCAATAAGGCTCTTCAGTAAGTTTCCCTGCTTACTAAGCATACGCTATGGGGAAATCACTTCCGGGCAAAAGGGATGCCGCGTAGACAGCGCAGGTGTGAATGCAGAAATGATGCGTAAATACGTCAAGTATCAGGAAAAGCATGAAGTGGATGATAACAGCTATCGCTACATGAAGCGTTGAAGGGAAGGCTCCATGAGCCCGAACTCAGAGCGCCGCTTTGGGGCGTAAGCAAAACCGCCTTCTATGAAGGCAGATGTTTACTTTTGTTTTCAAGCAATATGCCCGTGTCGGTGTCGGTAATCGTCAACCAGGCAGAGGCGTAGCGTTATTGCAGCTAACGCAGCTGACAAATCGGGCATATCTTCCAGCCATTAAAAGGCTAAACCCTTTATGTATGGCCGACGCGTCAATTTTCCGTAGCGCTGCACCATGATATTAGATTGATTGTCATGTGTTAGGGGGAGCGCGGCGCAAGGGTATATAAGAGGGCGTTTACATTTATTGCGCCAACCGCCGGCGCAAACGCGTTCTGCTGCGGCTTGGGAGCGGCAGATGTACCGCTCCCGATAATTATGCGCCGGCGCGTAGGGTATGAATCCCGGCGATAAGCCTGCGCACGCCATCTTCCAGTTTACTGCGCGGGCAGCCTGCATTCAGGCGCACGAAGCCGCTGCCTTCAGGGCCGTAGGTATATCCGGGCATTATCGCCACTTTTTGCTCTGCTATCAGGATGGTCTGGAGTTGATGCTCATCCAGTTTCAGAGGGCGTAAATCAAGCCATGCCAGATAGGTTGCCGCAGGCGGCTGCCACCTCAGCTCAGGAAATTCAGTATTTAATGTTTCGGCGACCCAGCGCAGATTCTCTTCCAGATAACCACGCAATGCATCCAGCCAGGGCGCTCCATGACGATAAGCGGCAATATGGGCGACCAGCGCAAGCACCGCCGGAGATGATAATCCGTCGCGTCCTTTTAATGCATTGAGGTAATTCGCTCGCTCATCATCGCTGCTTATCATCCCGTAGGCTCCGGTCAGCGCCGGAATATTGAAGCTTTTAGACCCGGAAGTGAATAGCGCCCAGTCGCCTCGACCCACTTGGGTCCAGGGAATATGCTGGCGGCCGTTCCATACCATATCCATATGAATTTCATCGCTAATGACCCGAACACCGTGCCGTTCGCAAAGCTGCGCCATAGTATCCAGCTCTTCGCGGGTCCAGACTTTCCCCGTTGGATTATGCGGGCTGCAAAGCAGTAAAATCCGACAGCGCGGGCGGGATAGCAGAGTTTCAAGATTATCCATATCGCACAGCCATTCGTCGCCCCTCAGATATAACGGGGCGCTCAGCGCGTTGCGATCATTTCCGGCAATGGCCTTATAGAATGCATCGTAGGCAGGGGTATGAATAACGATTTCGTCTCCCGGCTCGCTCCACTGACGAATAAGCTGTGAAATCATATAGATAACGGAGGGGCCATAGACCAGCGTTTGTTCATTGATGTCGGTGGCGAATCGTTCACGATACCAGTGGGCTATTGCGCCGGTGAATTCAGGATTTTGCCAGCGGCTATATCCGAGCACGCCGTGCTGCAAACGTTGCTGGATCGCGGTGAGTATGCACGGCGCGGTAGGAAAATCCATATCGGAGATAGTAAATGGCAGTAAATCGGCGGCGCCAAAGCGATCGGCGACATAATCCCACTGCGTACACCAGGTGCCGTGTCGGTCTGTGGTTTTAGAAAAGTCAAACATATAACCTCGCAATACCTCCCCTGCGTTGCCGCAGGGGAGAAATAAATCAGGCCTCAACGCTATTCATGAGCTGAGCCATTTCATCTTTAACGGACTGAACCTGAGGGCCAATCACAACCTGGAGATTGTGCTGGTTAAGCTGCACTACGCCGATTGCCCGTAGAGCCTTCAGCGCCGCGCTGTCTACTTTATCCATTTCTTTAACCGACAGACGCAGTCGGGTGATGCAGTTGTCCAGATTGGTGATGTTTTCCGCGCCGCCCAGTGCATCCAGCATTGCCGGCACATTATAGCCAGACTTACCGGTGGGAGCCGCGTTTACCTGTGCAGCCGCGGCAGGTTCGATATCACGTCCCGGCGTTTTCAGGTTGAAGCGTAAAATAGCGAAGCGGAACAGTGCGTAGTAGACCACGAACCAGATTACGGCCACTACCGGCACCATATACCATTTGGTTGACAGGCCATGCAGGATGCCAAAGACCACGAAGTCGATAATATTGCCATCGGTATTCCCGATTGTGACACCCAGCACCGCCATCATGGTAAACCCAAGGCCAGTTAAGATCGCATGCAGGACATAGAGAACCGGAGCAACGAACAGGAATAAAAATTCCAGGGGTTCTGTCGTGCCGCCGACCACGCAGGCTATCACACCGGAGATAAGCAGCCCTTTGACTTTATGACGATTTTCAGGTCGTGCACAGTGGTACATGGCTAACGCAGCGCCGGGCAGGCCGCCGAGAAAGGACGGCATTTTACCCTGAGAAAGAAAACGCGTGGCGCTCTCGGAAAATCCGTGGGTTGTCGGGCAGCTTAACTGTGCCTGGAAGATGGTCAGCGCGCCGCTGACGCTATGACCACAGACGTCCAGCGTACCGCCTGCGTCGGTAAAACGAATCAGGGCAACTAAAATATGATGCAGCCCAAACGGCAGTAACAGGCGCTCACCGGTGCCGAAAATCATAGGGCCGAAATCGCCAGCGCCGTTAATCATATGCCCGAGCATGGCGATGCCTTTGGCGAAGGTTGGCCAAATTAGCGGAATAATCAGCCCAACAACGCCCAGTACCAGGGTAGTAATGATGGGAACAAACCGCGTGCCGCCAAAAAATGCCAGCGCATCCGGCAGTCGTACCGCATGAAAGCGCTCGTGCAGTAAAAAGACCACAATACCGACGATAACCGCGCCGAGGATGCCGGTATCAATCGACTGGATCCCCAAAATAAATTGAATATTATTGGCTTTTAAAATTGCGGCATCAGTGGTGGGCAGAATCCCTTTCGCCGTTAACCAAAAATTGATCGCGAGATTCATTACCGCGTAGCCAACGAATCCGGCAAATGCTGCAACGCCTTTATTTTCTCGCGCCAGTCCTAATGGAATGGCAATACAGAACATCACGGGCAGAAAGCTAAACGCAAAGGAACCTATCTTGCTCATCCACGTAAAGAGTAACTGCAGCGGGGTGTTATCGAGGAACGGCAGCAGTGTAATTACATCATGGCTGCTTAGCGAACTGCCGATGCCAAGTATAATGCCGCAGAAAGACAGCAGCGCGACCGGCAGCATGAACGTTTTTCCCAGGCTCTGGAAAAATTCCCAGAGGGTGATTTTTTGCGGTGAATTTGTCGCCATACACGACTCCCTGATGGTTCGAAAAGAGGTTTCCGATAAATTATGGCGCCGAGGATAAAACGTTTTACCTAGTTTTATTGCGTACTCAGTCACAGATTTAAAGCTATATGGCAGGCTTAATAGCGCCTAATAGATAAAACGTTTTATCTCTCACAAAATGCGAGTTCGGACAGATGGCGTCAAGCAGGCGAATTACGATTAACGACGTGGCGGAAGCAGCGGGAGTTTCTGTTAGCACTGTCTCGCTGGTACTTAGCGGCAAGGGGCGGATATCCAGCGCCACCGGGCAGCGAGTAAACGATGCGGTTGCCCGACTGGGGTTTGTGCGTAACCATCAGGCCGCCGCCCTGCGCGGCGGACAAAGCGGTGCAATTGGCCTGATTGTTCGCGATTTAAGCCATCCGTTCTACGCCGATTTGGCGGCAGGACTCAGTGAGGCGCTGGAGCAACAGGGGCGCATGCTGTTTCTGACCCAAAGCGGCAGCGGTGGTCAGTACCGCCAGCGCTGTTTCGATAGCCTGCTGGCTCAGGGCGTTGATGGTATCGTTATCGCCGGAGGCGGTGATGACGGCGGCCTGCTGCGCGCGCAGGCAGAACAACATCAAATACCGCTTATCTTTGCTTCTCGCGCGGCCTATCCGGATGAAACAGAAGCAGTGCGGCCGGATAATATGCAGGCGGCGCGTTTACTCACCGAACATCTTATTTCACGCGGACATCAGCGCATTGCCTGGCTTGGTGGGCGGAGCGCGTCGCTTACGCGCGCCGAAAGGCTAGGCGGATTTTGCGCAACACTGATGCAGTACGGGCTGCCATTTCATAGTGAATGGGTTTTAGAATGCGAAGCAACGCAGCGCGACGCTGCACGCCAGGTTGTGGCGCTGTTGCGGCATAATCCCACCATTACCGCAATTATTTGTCACGACAGTATCGCTGCGACGGGGGCATGGTTTGGGCTACTGCGCGCAGGGCGCTATAGCGGCGAAGGCGGAATGGAGAGCTATTTTGACAGTCAGATAGCGCTTGCGGCGTTTGCCGGCGTGCCTGAAGCGGCTTTAGATGATATTCCAGTAACCTGGGCGACGGCGCCAGCGCGCGATATTGGCCGCAGTGCGGCTGCGCATATTTTACAGTGGGGTAATGATAGAGCTAAAACGCCGGGATGCCATACGGTCCCGGCGCGTTTAGTACTGCATCAGGGATAGCGCTCCCGATGCATTAAGTTTGCATATCCATTAACGCAGGGGCAGGACAGGCGTTGGGGTTTCAGGGGTATTGGCTTCCGGCGCGAGCTGCGGTCCCGGTGCCAGGTTTAGGCCAAACATGCCGAGGAAATCGCTCAGCGTCATAGCCTGCCCGTTGAGCGTGACGTTGCCATCCGCATAGTGCAACGTGCTACCGATAGTCTCATTCTCTGTAGTGGTCAGGCGGAACATTTGCCCCATGGCTGCAACGCCCTGTACCTGCTGAGACGCCAGTTTACTGGCCTGATCGCCCTGATAACCTTCCAGTTTTGCGACGCTGGTCATCAGTTCGGTCGCCATCGGCATGGGAATAGACAGTTTGCCATCAATGGTATTAACGACATTTGCAAAGCTGTCCTGCGGGGTTTGCGGCTGTTGCTGCTGCGGCGCTTTTAAGCCCACCGTCAGATTTAACGCGCTTTCGCCTTTATCGTTCTTCCAGCTAAGTGGCTCAATAGTAATCACCGGGTTGCCCTTCAATAGTACCGGCAGGTTATCGCGCAGGATTGCCATCGCTTTTTCCTGTTGAGCCTGAGGATCCTCTGCGAGTTTCGGATCCGCCATCAGGACACCAACCTGCGCATTGTAACGCTGGGTGAACTGATGCAGGGCGTCGCCGTCAAGGTGAGACACCTTAAGGGTCATTTTTCCCTGGCCGAGATTTTGATTTTGCAGATGCAGCGCATCTAGCGTGTAATCAAGCTGGGCGTTAAGATGTTTGCCGTCGCTATCGGGGGTAGTATGGCCGCCGATAGTAAGCCCTTTCAGCAACGCGATTTCTTTGCCTTCCAGTGCGATAGTTAGCTTTTCCAGCGCAATTTTCTGCTCGCCCACGCGCTCTTTAAATTTGGAAACAGTGGTATTGCCTTCACTTTTCAGGCCACTAAATGCAAGCTGAACCTGCTGCCCATACTCATTTTTCGTTGTGAACTGACCGCTGCCGGTTTCGCCGCTCACTTTAACAGCGTCCGCGTCGCTATCCACGTGCGTAGAAATAGTGGCTCCGCTGAAAGTAAGTTTATTGTCGCCCTGCGCCCAGTTGATAGGGCGGAGCGCGATATCCGATGCATTAGCGCCGCTATAGCCCACGCGGGTTTCTGCATCAAGGAAGGAACGTCCGCCGCTCATTTCGAACAGCTTTTTACTGGTGTCATTATTATGCAGCTGCGTATGAATCGAGGCCATCGCGGGCACCAGGTTCGCTTTCTTAAGCTGAGCAAACGGGAAGGGGCCGTGATCGACATTTTCATCCAAAACTACGCTTTGCCCGGGTTTCAGCCAGCTATTTTTTGCGACAGGATCGGGCGTGATGACAAGCTGCAATTGACTTGAAAAAACGCCCCGGTGATAGTTTTCGTAAGCCAGCTTTAACCCCGCTGCGGGAGCTAATTGCTGCATTTGTTGGTTCGCTTCGGTTACGGCCTGCGAGATGTGTTGCTCTAACTGTTTGCCGGTATACCAGGCACCGGCGCTCCATACTACGCCCAGCGCCACAATAACCCCAACGGCCACCAGAGATTTTTTCATAACAGATTCCCTATTGAACCAGGCGCAAGGCCTGGTGAAAAATTTCAACATATGCCCGGTATTAGCTTAGCAATGCTGTTCCTAAAATGCGGTATTGCGCGATAAATTCACGCCAGCGTTTTTACTTATCGATGCGCTGATTTAGCGCAGCAGGTTATATACGCGGGCGAGGCGACCTTTCCCGCTAACATTTACCGGCGATTCACTGGCGGCGATAAACGCTGATTCCCCCGCGGCAAGCTGTACGCGATTTTGCCCGCGCGCGATAGTCACTTCGCCCTCTATACAGAACAATATTGCGGCGCTCTGCTGCGACAGCGCCGTTTCTTGAGCGTTTAAATCGTGCAGTGAAAATGCAAAATCGTCTACTGGAATGGGGAAGTCCAGTTCCGATCCGCGCCGCTCTGGCCGGGTAAGTAAGGTGCCGGCTTCCCGTGGCGTGAATTTTACATTCGCAACCAGTTCTGGAATATCGATATATTTAGGCGTCAAACCTGCGCGCAGCACGTTATCTGAGTTCGCCATCACCTCCAGCGCCACGCCCTGCAGATAAGCATGCGGTGTTTCAGCAAACAGAAACATGGCTTCCCCTGGCGCTAGCCTTACCACGTTTAGCAGTAGTGGAGAGAACAGGCCGCTGTCCTCGGGATAAAATTGTGCAATCGTGCGGATAGTGTCCCAGGGTTCGCCGCTTTCGCGCTCAAGCGCCGCGTAAAGAACGCCCAGCGCGCGGTGTTTTTCATCGCCCTGCATATTCAGAAGTTCGGCAAACAGGGTACGCAGGCTTTCGGTATCAGGATGAGCAAGATAGCTTGCAATGGCCGGGTGGGCGCCAGCAACGCGCTGCAATAACGACACGCTATCTGAAAAAGTCCGAAACGCATTCATCGCCAGAAACGGCGTTAGGGCGAAAACCAGTTCCGGCTTGTGATTGGGATCTTTGTAGTTGCGCTGCGGCGCGTCGAGGGGAATACCGGCGGCGTTTTCCCGCGCAAAGCCCGCTTCAGACGCCGTTTTATTTGGATGAACCTGAATTGAGAGCGGCTGATCGGCACAAAGGACTTTAAATAGAAAAGGTAATTCGCCAAAGCGCTCGGCAACGGCGCCTCCCAGTAGAGTGCGGGGATCGGCGTCAATGATATCGCGCAGTGCGCGGGTCTCGCCGTTGGGGAGCTTAATTCTGGAGCTACTTTTGGGATGTGCGCCCATCCAAAGCTCGGCCATAGGTTGCCCCTGTGGATTCGCGATGCCGTAAAGCTCGGTTAGCGCCGTTTTACTGCCCCAGCCGTAATGCTGAACGTTATTGATCAATTTCTGCATGATATATGCCCTGTGAAGATAAAATCGGTTTTTGGCGCCCTAATTATCAGGCGAAAAGCTATCAGGCGTATGGGTTACGTAAACTGAACCTGGACTCTGCGCGAATGGGTATACTATCCCCCGTTTGTGCCCGGTCCGCGTTCAGCTTATTGTTATTGCGCCTGCCCTAACACCCTCTTATTAAATCAATTATTTGCCATGAAGTAACCCTGAAGGATAAAAAGTCGTATTAGTCTCAGTTTTTGTTAAATAAATGTGTACCATATTGTGAATATCGTGCGTCAAAGGGCTGGGCGTGGCGTAAAAGACATCATAATTAACAAAAACTGATGCTGAAAGTGAGAACACAATGTCGAATAAACCATTCTATTATCAGGTGCCGTTTCCGTTGAAGCAGGATGAGACGGATTATTACCTGCTTACCCGTGAGCATGTGTCCATATCAGAATTTGAAGGGCAGGAAATTCTCAAAATAGAGCCTGCAGGCCTTACGCGCCTGGCCCAACAGGCGTTTCACGACGCATCTTTTATGCTGCGCCCGGCGCATCAGCGCCAGGTCGCCGCCATTCTTGACGATCCGCAGGCCAGTGATAATGACCGCTACGTGGCTTTGCAATTCTTACGCAACTCTGACATTGCGGCCAAAGGCGTACTGCCAACCTGCCAGGATACCGGTACGGCAATTATCGTTGGGAAAAAAGGGCAGCGCGTCTGGACCGGCGGTGGCGATGAAGCGGCGCTGTCGCGTGGAGTCTACAACACCTTCATCGAAGATAATCTGCGCTATTCACAAAATGCCGCGTTAGATATGTATAGCGAAGTGAACACAGGTACAAATTTGCCGGCGCAAATTGATTTATTTAGCGTCGACGGCGCGGAATACCATTTTTTATGTATCGCCAAAGGCGGCGGTTCAGCGAATAAAACTTACCTGTATCAGGAAACCCGCGCGTTACTGACGCCCGGTAAGCTGAAAAATTATCTGGTCGATAAAATGCGCACCCTTGGGACGGCGGCTTGCCCGCCTTATCATATTGCTTTTGTGATTGGCGGTACGTCGGCTGAAATGAATTTGAAGACCGTCAAACTGGCATCAACAAAATATTATGACGGACTGCCGCAGGAAGGAAATGAACACGGGCAGGCATTTCGCGATATCACGCTGGAGGCCGAATTGTTGGAAGAGGCGCGTAATTTAGGGCTGGGAGCGCAGTTTGGCGGTAAATATTTTGCCCATGACATTCGCGTGATACGCCTGCCGCGCCACGGTGCCTCTTGCCCCGTAGGGATGGGCGTTTCCTGCTCTGCTGACCGGAACATCAAAGCCAAAATTAACCGCGAGGGAATTTGGATTGAACGACTGGAACACAATCCCGGGCAATACATCCCTGAGGCGCATCGGCTGGCAGGCGAAGGCGAAGCGGTACGCGTTGACCTCAATCGTCCCATGCCTGAGATTTTGGCTCAGCTTTCACAGTATCCGGTATCGACGCGGTTATCTTTGAGCGGCACCATCATTGTGGCGCGGGATATCGCGCACGCGAAGTTAAAAGAGCGGCTGGACAGCGGCGAACCCTTACCGCAGTACATGAAGGATCATCCGGTTTATTATGCCGGGCCAGCGAAAACCCCGGAAGGATACGCGTCCGGATCGCTGGGGCCAACCACCGCCGGGCGAATGGATTCATATGTGGATCTCCTTCAGGCCAACGGCGGCAGCATGATTATGCTGGCGAAGGGCAATCGTAGCCAGCAGGTGACCGCAGCATGTAACAAACACGGAGGCTTTTATCTGGGCAGTATCGGCGGCCCGGCCGCGGTTTTGGCCCAGCAAAGTATTCGCAGCCTGGAGTGTATTGCCTATCCCGAACTGGGAATGGAAGCCATCTGGAAAATTGAGGTTGAAGATTTTCCCGCCTTTATTTTGATTGATGATAAAGGGAATGATTTCTTTCAGCAGATCCAGGCTTCCCAGTGCAATGGCTGCGCAAAATAAGCGAATATGCCGCTCTCAGGAGCGGCATTCGGCCTGAACGACTTTCTCACTCGCTCCCTATTTTCCGCCAATAACGCACTAAGCAATAAACCGCTTTTATCAGCTTTTCCATACTCAGTTATCAATAATTAACCCTATTTACAGGAGTGGAGAGCATGAGCGTGAGCCGTACTGAAAAAGATTCGATGGGGCATATTGACGTACCCGCAGACCGGTTATGGGGGGCGCAGACTCAGCGCTCGCTGGAACACTTTCGCATCTCCGGAGAAAAAATGCCGGCCGCATTGATCCACGCGCTGGCGCAGGTGAAGCGGGCGAGCGCGCAGGTAAATATGGCGCTTTCTCTACTGCCAGAGTTACAGGGTAACGCAATCATCCAGGCGGCAGATGAGGTGCTGGCAGGAAAACATGCGCAGGAGTTTCCGTTAGTAATATGGCAAACGGGTTCTGGCACGCAAAGTAATATGAACATGAACGAAGTATTGGCAAACCGCGCCAGCGAACTTTTAGGCGGTGAACGGGGCGAAGCGCGGCGGGTACATCCAAACGACGATGTGAATAAAAGCCAGAGTTCTAATGACGTTTTTCCCACCGCGATGCACGTGGCGGCGGTGACGGCGCTGCGGGAGCAGCTTTTACCCGCGCTGGCGACGCTGACGCAAACGCTTAAAGCAAAATCTGACGCTTTTAGCGACATTGTTAAAATTGGACGCACGCATTTACAGGATGCGACGCCGCTGACGCTGGGGCAGGAAATCTCCGGTTGGGCGGCGATGCTTGAGCACAACCGCCGCCATATTGAATCCCAGTTGCCGCATTTGTATGAACTGGCGCTGGGAGGTACGGCGGTAGGCACCGGGCTGAATGCGCCCGAGGGATATGCCGGGCAGGTAGCGCAGACGCTGGCAGCGCTGTGCGGATATCCTTTTATCACCGCTCCGAATAAATTTGAGGCGCTGGCCGGCTGCGATGCGCTGTTACAGGCGCATGGCGCCTTAAAAGGGCTGGCGGCATCGCTGATGAAAATCGCCAATGATGTGCGCTGGCTGGCTTCCGGCCCCCGCTGCGGGATTGGCGAACTTCTTATTCCGGAAAATGAGCCGGGGAGCTCGATAATGCCCGGAAAGGTGAACCCAACCCAGTGCGAGGCGGTGACCATGCTTTGCTGCCAGGTGTTTGGCAATGATGTTGCGATTAATATTGGCGGGGCGTCCGGTAATTTTGAATTAAACGTATTTCGTCCAATGGTTATACATAATTTCCTCCAGAGCGTGCGCTTGCTGGCCGATGGAATGCGCAGCTTTAATGAGCACTGCGCTGAAGGTATTGAACCCAACCGCGATAAAATATCCCGGCTGGTAAATGATTCACTGATGTTAGTGACCGCGCTTAATCCGCATATTGGCTACGATAAAGCGGCGCAAATTGCTAAAAAAGCCCACAAAGAGGGGACTTCACTGCGTGAGGCAGCGCTGGCGTCGGGGCTGGTCAGCGGCGAGCAGTTCGATGACTGGGTGCGCCCGGAACGCATGACGGGAAAATTGGCTGGTCGCTAATCATCCACCCGCCATAGGTGCAGACGTGGAATGAGTAGCGATAGCGGCTGGGGCTGGGGGCGATGCCGGTAATGTATATTCTGCGCGTCGTAGTCCGCCAGCTCGCCGATATCCGGTAGGCTGGTGCCCTGGCGGCAAATAACCAGCAGCGGTGAAGGGCAGGCGTATTGTTTCTGGCGCTGAGTATGGGAATACCATACGCGCGCCAGCGGTTGTACTTTGACCGGCCTGCGTATCTTCAGGCGAGCATGCTCAGGGAGCGCGGCAATATCATTGTATTCTTGCGTTACCTGGGCTAACCATTGTTCACGCGTCAGCGGCGCCGCGGCGCGCCCGGCATTTAATGTTTTTTTTAGCATGGCCAGGACTTCACTGCGCGTGAAGTTTTTCACAACCTGTTTATTTGCCCAGCCGAAGCGCAGTGTGGCGGGCTGTTCAATTAACGTTATCTGACGGTAGGCGCTGAGGGTGATAAGGCCAGGCACGTGGCGATGTACCCATTCAAAACGCTGTGCCGTGGTTAACGCTGAATCCACGGTAATGATTTGCGCCAGCCGCCGCTTTAGTGCGTTAATTATTTCTACGTGCTGACGTATGCGCGCCTGCCGTGGAGCGTCTACTTCGTAACATAGCGCTCCCGGGAGCCTTACGGCTGCCTTGCTGCTGGTTTGCTCCGATTGCTGTTGTATAAACAGTCGGGTGAAATGGCGTAATGCCAATGTTTCCGCTTCTCGTCCTGAATACGGGTGGACGGGAATATAAGATAGCGGGGCGTGCTCAGCGCCTTTTTCAACCGGCGGCAGCGCAAAGACGCGCGCGTTTCGCAATGACAGATCTTCGCACTCATGGGTGAACGCGGTGAGTGCATGTTCCAGATGGCGGGCAGTCTCAGTCAATTGTTGTGGAAGGTCGTATTGCATCGCTAAACTATCCATAATTAGTTACAACATACTTTTAGCATGCTATTGCTTCAGGTGCCAGCCAAAGTGCCTAAAAAGGTCAGGCAAGGAAAACAAAATCGATAATATTGTGACGTTGTCACGAAGAATCTTTGGTACGAAGAGCAAAATATCGGCCACATACCTGAATCAGTACTATCGGCTTTGCTTGCGTAGAGCGTTTCAGCTAAACGCGCCTCCCCGATGGCCCCGTCTTTGCGTTAATTTGTCCATGTATTACGGCCTGCTATCGCAGGCTCTAATTTTCAGCCATCTTAGCATGGCTCCGTGCAACCGGGTAAATGGCCCAGGATATCGCTGCGTTAGCGGGTGGAATGCCCGTTCCATTTATTAATATCAAAGAAGAGTGCTCCAAAATGCGAGCGGGTTACATCATTGTCAGACTCAGGAGCGTAAATTCCGTCCACCGTCAACGGGGAAGGTTCTGCCGGTGACAAATTGGCTTGCCATCAGATAATCAACCAGTCCAATAATTTCCTGCACACCCGGCGTAACTCCCATGAGTGATTTGCTCACAGCCCGCTGATTCGAGGCGGCATCAGCGGGCTCATTAGGGAGAATGAGCCCGGGAGCAATTGCATTTACCTTCACATAGGGCGCAAATTTACGTGCGAATGAGCGCGTCATATTATCGAGAGCGGCCTTACTGGCCGCATAGGCGATGTGCTTTTCACTGCCGCGCTCAGCGACATAATCGGTCAAGTGGATGATATCGCCGCCGGCAACACCTTGTTCGCACAGCAGAGGAGCCAGCCGATGATTGAGTAAATAGGGGGCGTGAACGTGGATGCGCAGCATCTCTTCAAGAGTGGTAATAAGCGGCTTATCGGGAGCTTCAGCCTGCCACGTGCTGGCATTATGAATGAGTGCGCGCAATCCGCGGCAGCGGTGAGTCACTTCTGCGGCAAAAGCCTCAATGCTGGCCTCCTGAGAAAAATCGGCCTGCAGGCAGCAGGCGTCCAGCGCTTCCAGGTTATCAATCTCTGCGTTTCGGGTGCGGTAACTGATGAGAAGCGGTAAATCTCGGGCAAGAATGTGGTGGGCCAGCGCCAGACCAATCCGGCGACCAGCGCCGGTTATTACCACGGGGAACACCGAGCGTTCCACACTTATCCTTATTTACCGAATTAATGCATTAGAATCCATGTAGCCGGTATTGCGGCGCATAGCATGAGAAAAATAGCGGCTTTTTCCTGAAAATTTAATTGCTTATCGTGTTGATGCGTGCGGCGTGCATACAGGAATACCAGCAGCCCTGGCGCGTAAAGTACCACGGACAGTAACAGATGCATGGGACCGGACGCATAAAGCAGCCACAGGCCGTAAAGGCTGGCTCCTATCCCAACGGCCTTTTGTAACGGGCGATGTGCGATTTTAATTAAAAAGGCGCCGACCAGAAAATAAGGCACCAGTATCATTTCAGATGCGATAGTTAACAGGGTGCCGTAGTCAGAATTAGTTAACCAGATAAGCACCAGGCATACCTGTACACTGATATTGGTTAGCCACAGTGAGGCTGAGGGGGCGTTATTATGATTTTGGCGCGCAAAAATGCGAGGGAATGCCTTATGCATGGCGGCCAGCAGCGGCACTTCCGCTGCCATGATTGTCCAGCTAAGGTAGGCGCCGCAGACGGAGACAATAAGACCGGCGGCGATAATTACCTCTCCCCAGGGGCCCATCATTGAGACCAGCAGGCCGGCCATGGACGGATTGCGCATTTGCGCCAGTTCTGCGCGTGGTACAACGCCGAGCGAGAGAAGGGTCACTAATAGATAGGTGGTTAGCGCGGCGCAGACGGCCAGTATAGTTGCGCGGCCTACGTCTTTTTTATGCTGCGCCCGGGAAGAAACTACCACGGCACCTTCTACGCCAATAAATACCCATAGCGTAATCAACATCGTGTTTTTAACCTGCGCCCAGACGGGTTCACCCAATGCTACGCCGCGAAAATCCAGCTTAAACGTAGGGAGATGAAAGGCCAGAATAGCCAGGATAACAAACAGGCCGAGTGGGAGTAATTTTGCCAGCGTCGCAACCAGGTTAATACCGGCTGCGGTTTGCACACCGCGTAAAACCAGCCAGTGCACAATCCACAGCAGGACGCTGGCGCCCAGTATCGCCTGCCAGGTATTTCCGTCACCAAAGATTCTTAGCGAGGGCGTATCAGTAAAGAAACTGAGAGCAGAAAAGACGATAACCAGATAGGAAACATTCGCGATAACGGCGCACAGCCAGTAGCCCCACGCGGAGCAAAAACCGACCAGCTCACCAAAGCCCTCCCGCGCGTAGGTAAAAATACCGCCGTCGAGATCGGGGCGAATTCGCGTTAATAGCAGCATCGCCAGCGATAATAAAAGAATGCCAATGCCAGTAATCGCCCAGCCTATTAATAATGCAGCCGGTGCAGCGACCTGCGCCATATTTTGCGGCAGGCTGAATACGCCCGCACCCAGCATGGAGCTAAGAACCAGTGCGGTGAGGGCGGAAAGCCCGAGCTTCTTTTCCATTAAATTTCCATAAGTAAGGCTGTATTTGACGCCGTGGCTTTAGCGTCAGAAGCAAATGTATTGCAGGTTCCTGTAAATATGAATGCAATGCGCTGATGCCTGTCCCTGCGCCGTGATTTGCTTCACTTACCCTAAATAAAAGGAGCTTAAAAAACGAGCCAAGTGAATATCTGGAATAACGCTAATTTACGGGCGGTGTATACAGGCAGTTTGCCATAAACCGGCCGATTTTACGGAGTGCATGGAGCGCTTGCAATGCGTTAATAAAAGAGAATACGTCGACTGGTAATAAAGTGGGCAGCATAGCGCTGCCCAAACCTGGAATCAGAATTTTTATTTATACAAATCGGCGCTAACGGTCATATTACCGCCGCGCTCCTGCCACTGGCGCGTAATATGGTAGTATTTCGCGCCTTTTTTCGCCGCACGTTTGGCAACCTGATATGAAACATCGGTCATGCTTGAATAATGGCCGGTGAATTTTACGCTATCAAATGGCACCATTTGCGCGGCGGCTATTTTATTTACTTCCTGAATCGCGGTGCCATCCGGCAGCGTGACGGTATAGCGGCCGCCTTTTGACGACTGCGTTTCAAAAAAACGCCCCACGCTGGCGCTGGGGGAACTTGAAGAGGCGACGCCTGGGATCTCTACTTTTTTCGCCTGTGCGCCGCCGGAGGCTAAAGCCGCACGCCCGGCGTCTGAATCTGCCGGAATAATTGCATCAGGCGCTTGCACGACCCGTTTCTTCGCATCTGCTTTATAAATAAATGCCGTAATCCGCTGATTGCCCCCCGATGAATTGGCATCTACCTGGCGAACGATAAAGAAGGAGGCTGCGCCTTTTTTCTTTGCTTCTTTAGTGATGGCATCCGTAACGTCTGGCTGACTACGGAAAAAACCCTGCACGGTGACGGTATCGAAAGGTTCCAGCGCATAGGCCTGCGCTTTCGGTAATTCTACGATGCCGTTGACAACGTGATTAGATTCGGGCTGGGCTTTAGGCGCATTTTCGTGATAGAGATCGGCTACCACCCGCCAGTTGCCGCTGTTGCCGTAATCGCTGGTGTCCTGAATGTAAAATGCGGCGGCTCCCTGGTTATCTGCGCGGCGAGAAACGGCTTTTGCCGCATCGCCCAGCGCATTGAACCGCCCGGTAATCGTAATGCGATCGAAAGGTTTCAGTGAGGCTGCCTGTTCCGGCGTGAGTTCCGTTGCCGCATAAACAGATGTGGCCATGACGGAAAGCAGAGCCGACGCGAGAAGAGTATTCTTAAGCTTCATACAGTTGATCCTTCGCCTTGCGCAATATTGGAAACGGAATAGCGTAAATTGTCATTTCGGTCAGGCGCTGATTATGGCACTGAATTAACGCGATTGTCTGCTAACCGCGAGGCTTTTTCGCCGCAAATCTCTTTTCTTTTTTCTTCGGGAGAAGCGATGATACGCAGCGTTCACAGCAAGGCTAAATAATAGGCGCTATTTTTTATTTTTCATGCGATTAGCGCAATCTACGATTCTCAGTAGCGCCGGTAATAAGGTCTAATGCGTGTGCGACCAATTCCTGCGCGGGCTTTATTTTCCAGGGATGGGAATTTACTTTTGCTAAGAACGCAAAAATTACCTGAATCCTGATGTAGATCACAGGCGTTATTTTCAGTAGGTTATAGAAAGTCATAACAAAGTCGTTTCCTCGTGGGTAAAGTACCGGTGCGTTTATTACGTATCCGTTTTACTCTGGATTCACTCAGGCACCATCACCAATTATCGATGGAAGGGAAGATTATGCGTATTGGGGTACCAGGAGAGCGGTTAACCGGTGAAACCCGGGTTGCGGCAACGCCGAAAACCGTCGAACAACTGCTAAAGTTGGGATTTGAGATCGTCGTTGAGCGAGGCGCAGGTAAACTGGCAAGCTTCGACGATGATGCGTTTATTAACGCTGGCGCGACGCTATGCGACAAGAATGATGTCTGGCAATCCGACGTAATTTTAAAAGTTAACGCTCCGCTTGATGAAGAAATTGAGTTACTGCGCGAAGGAAGTACGTTAATTAGCTTTATTTGGCCTGCACAAAATGCGGCGCTGATGGAAAAACTGGCGGCGCGCAACGTTACCGTAATGGCAATGGACTCGGTGCCGCGCATTTCACGCGCGCAGTCACTGGACGCATTGAGCTCAATGGCGAACATTGCCGGTTATCGCGCAATTGTGGAAGCTGCGCATGAATTTGGCCGTTTTTTCAATGGGCAAATCACCGCGGCGGGGAAAGTTCCACCGGCAAAAGTGATGGTAATTGGCGCGGGCGTTGCCGGGCTAGCCGCAATTGGAGCGGCGGGGAGCCTTGGCGCCATCGTCCGTGCGTTTGATACGCGGCCTGAAGTTAAAGAACAAGTTCAGAGTATGGGCGCTGAGTTTCTCGAACTTGACGTTGAAGAAGAAGCAGGCAGCGGTGACGGTTATGCAAAAGTGATGTCCGAGGCCTTTATTAAGGCAGAAATGGCGCTGTTCGCCGCCCAGGCGAAAGAGGTCGATATCATCGTGACCACCGCGCTGATCCCAGGGAAACCCGCACCCAAACTGATTACGCGCGAGATGGTGGATAGCATGCATCCCGGTAGCGTCGTGGTGGATTTGGCGGCGCAGAATGGCGGGAACTGCGAATATACCGTGCCGGGGGAAATCTTTACCACCCCGAACGGCGTGAAGATTATCGGTTATACCGACCTTGCCGGACGCTTGCCGACGCAGGCTTCACAGCTATATGGCACTAACCTGGTTAATTTACTCAAGTTACTCTGTAAAGAAAAAGACGGCGCCATTCACGTTGATTTTGATGATGTTGTCGTTCGAGGCGTTACGGTAATTCGTGACGGTGACGTTACCTGGCCAGCACCGCCGATTCAGGTTTCCGCCCAGCCTAAGGCGACGGCCAAGGTCGCGCCGCGCGAACCGGTCGAACCGCCGAAACCTGCATCACCGTGGCGTAAATACGCGCTTATCGCGCTGGCCATTATTCTTTTTGGCTGGCTGGCGGATGCGGCTCCCAAAGAATTTCTCGGTCACTTTACGGTGTTTGCTTTAGCCTGCGTTGTTGGCTACTACGTTGTGTGGAATGTATCTCATGCGCTACACACGCCGCTAATGTCAGTCACTAATGCGATTTCCGGTATTATCGTGGTTGGTGCACTACTGCAAATTGGACACGGTGGCTGGGTTAGTTTTTTCAGTTTTATCGCCGTACTGATTGCCAGTATTAATATTTTCGGTGGCTTCACCGTTACTCAGCGCATGCTGAAAATGTTCCGGAAGAACGCATAGGGGGAGCTATGTCTGGTGGATTAGTAACTGCGGCCTATATTGTTGCCGCAATCCTGTTTATTTTCAGCCTTGCCGGTCTGTCTAAGCACGAGACCTCTAAACAAGGGAATTTATTTGGTGTCGCAGGGATGGCTATTGCGTTAATCGCCACCATCTTTGGGCCTGACGCCGGCCACATCGGCTGGATTATTGTGGCGATGGTGATTGGCGGTGCAATTGGCATACGGCTGGCGCGTAAAGTCGAAATGACTGAAATGCCTGAACTGGTTGCTATATTACACAGCTTTGTCGGGCTGGCGGCGGTATTGGTCGGTTTTAACAGCTATATCGACCATGCGCCGGGAATGTTACCGGTGATGGAAAATATCCATCTCACCGAGGTATTCCTGGGGATTTTCATCGGTGCAGTGACATTTACCGGATCTATTGTCGCTTTCGGTAAACTACACGGGAAAATCTCGTCTAAACCCTTGATGTTACCAAACCGTCATAAACTTAACCTTGCCGCGCTGATCGTCTCTTTTTTACTGCTGGTGGTGTTTGTACGCAGTGAAAGTATCGGGATGCAGGTGCTGGTAATGCTGGTGATGACGGTAATCGCGCTTGCCTTCGGCTGGCATTTAGTCGCCTCTATCGGTGGTGCTGACATGCCGGTGGTGGTGTCTATGCTGAACTCCTATTCCGGTTGGGCGGCGGCGGCGGCAGGCTTCATGCTGAGCAATGATCTGTTGATTGTGACCGGCGCGCTGGTTGGTTCTTCAGGGGCGATTCTGTCTTATATTATGTGTAAGGCGATGAACCGCTCATTTATTAGCGTGATTGCCGGCGGTTTCGGGAATGACAGTGCAGTTTCTTCGGGTGAGGAAGAAACCGGTGAATATCGGGAAATTAGCGCTGAAGAAACGGCTGAGCTACTGAAAAGCGCTGGCTCGGTTATTATTACTCCAGGGTATGGGATGGCTGTCGCGCAGGCGCAGTATCCGGTAGCGGATATCACGGAAAAATTACGGGCGCGTGGGGTTAAAGTTCGTTTCGGTATTCACCCGGTTGCTGGTCGCCTGCCAGGTCATATGAATGTATTGCTGGCAGAAGCAAAAGTGCCGTATGACATCGTACTTGAAATGGATGAGATCAATGATGATTTTGCCGAGACCGATGTCGTACTGGTGATAGGTGCCAACGATACCGTTAACCCGGCAGCCCAGGACGATCCTGCCAGCCCCATTGCCGGCATGCCCGTGCTTGAAGTATGGAAGGCGCAAAACGTCGTTGTTTTTAAACGCTCGATGAATACCGGCTACGCTGGAGTGCAAAACCCGCTGTTCTTCAAAGAGAATACGCAGATGTTGTTTGGTGATGCGAAAGATAGCGTTGAAAGTATTTTACGCGCGCTTTAAATGCTGATGCATTATGTTGTGCAAAGGCCATCATTCATGATGGCCTTTTTTGTTAATCGTCATCAACATCGTCAAGTTCGATGGGGGACTGGTAGTCATCCGGTTTGATGACCAGCAGATCGCAGCGCAGATGATCGATAACCTGTTCTGCTGTATTGCCAAGAAACGCCGCTGAGATTCCGGTACGCCCAACGGTGCCAAGCACTACGATCCCCGCCTGTAAATGCTCTGCCAAATCGGGAACAACTTCTTCAGGCAACCCTTTCTCAACGTGCGTCGTGTTTTCGCCAATACCAAATTTTTGGCGCAGTGCTTTCATGGCTAGCAGATGCTGGCCGCGGATAGCATCGTTATAAACGCTGGGATCAAAATCGGGAAGCTCAATAGCAATATTGATTGGCGTAACGGGATAGGCGCCTACTAAGTGTACGGCCGTGTGATTGACCTGTTCGGCAAGGTGCTGCGTTTCGCGCACTAACTTTTCGTTTAACGCATTATGGTACTCTTCATCGCTGGCCAGGTTAACGGCGACCAGGGCTTTACCGCCTTCCGGCCAGGGTTGATCTTTCACCATCCAGACCGGGCAGGGGCATTTACGCAATAAGTGCCAGTCGGTTGGCGTAAAAATCACGGCTTCCAGCCTGTCATGCTGGTGTGCCATTTTAAGTATCAAGTCATGTTGGTGGCTTAATACTTCCTGAATAATGGCCTCAAAGGGACGATTATGCCATATCACTTTGATTTCGATTGGAATACCTGCGTCAATGTAGTGGGCCGTACGCTGCGCGATAACGCCTTTACGCATTGCAGTACGTTCATCCGGCGACAATAACGTAGTCATTTCATAGGAAAAATCATAGATAGGCAGAAATGCTTTAATCCTGCCGCCAATCCGTTGATGCAGGTACACTGCACGCCGAAGGGCAGGTTGGTCATCCTGGTTTGCGTCGATTACGACCAGCATGTTTTGATACTTCGCCATACAGGGTCTCCTTACAACTGTTAAGCACAGTCTGTTCAGTAAGATTAACCTATATAACGAAAATGAAACAGTCTGGAAACTTCTGCCGGATCAATAAATCAGAAAATTTATTAACCGGCAGAAACGGTCAGGCAACGCTGCGCGCCTGGCCTGCAAGCTGGGACAGCATCTCGCTGTTTTCAATAGTGATGTATTTGCCTTTTACTGCGAGCATTCCGCTCTTTTGGAAGCGCCCCAGCAGGCGGCTAATAGTTTCAACCGTCAGGCCCAGATAATTGCCAATATCGCCACGGGTCATCGTCAGGCGAAATTCGCGCGGTGAGAAGCCACGCTGCGCAAAGCGGCGCGACAGATTATAAATAAAAGCAGCCAGGCGCTCTTCCGCATTCTTTTTGGAAAGCAGCAGGATCATATCCTGATCGCCTTTGATTTCGCCGCTCATTAACCGCATCATTTGTTGCCGCAAATTAGGCATTTTACCGGATAAATCATCCAGAGTTTCAAATGGGATTTCACAAACCATCGATGTTTCCAGTGCCTGGGCGAAGCTCGGATGATGATTGGTCCCGATAGCATCAAACCCCACTAAATCGCCGGCCAGGTGAAAACCGGTGATTTGCTCATCACCCTGTTCAGTGATGGTATAACTCTTGATGGTGCCAGAACGAATCGCGTATAGCGATTTTAACTCATCACCCGCTTTAAATAGGGTTTGCCCCTTCTGGATGGGCTTTTTACGCTCGATGATATTATCAAGCTGATCGAGCTCATGTTCATTCAGCGTGAACGGGATGCATAATTGGCTGATGCTGCAATCCTGGCAATGGATGGCACAACCGCCAGACTGAATGCGTCGGATAATGCGCTTTTCTGGGATCATAAGTATGCTCAGGCCTTAATTGATATGCGTCAATTTTAACATCTTTTTGCTTTACAGGTAAGAGTGGAAAACGAGCAAAAAGCGTGCACCTGACATTTTTCTCATTCTTTAGCAGGTTAGCTTCGTAAATATTCTTAGCCAGTAAGAGGTTATAGCAATAGATATCCTTCGTGGCGTAATAGCCACTCTTTTCGTGCAATGCCTCCCGCATAGCCTGTCATGGTACCGTTACTACCGATGACCCGATGACAGGGAACAACGATACTAATGGGATTCGCGCCGTTGGCAGCACCCACGGCGCGCGCAGCGCCTGGGCGCCCAAGCTGAGAGGCCAACTCGCCGTAGTGCATAACCTGTCCGCAGGGGATGGTGCGCAGCGCTCGCCAGACTTCACGCTGAAATTCGGTACCGGCTGTTGCCGTTGGCAGTGTCTCAATAATATGCAAATCACCGGAAAAATAATGTTGAAGCTTTACGCTTAACTCACCCGGGTTTCGACATAAACGCCGTTCGTAGCCTGAAGCGCGATAGTGAATATCCAGTGATTGCGCCATACGATGTCCATATTCTTCCCACTCAACGGCACGTAAATTGAACGCTTCATCGCACAAAATGCATAACGTTCCCATTGGGGTATCAATTTTATCTTCGAGGAGCGTAAGCAACTGATGTGTCCTTGTTTTTGCAATATCCGGAGGGCATAAGATAACACATCGCTTATTCCTGAAACCAGCGCAGGCTGCGTTGCAGCAAAACGAAATATGCGATCTATTTTCATGTTTAATGCTTAAAAGTGTTTCACGCGGGAAGAGATGTTCAGGGCGGGCTTTAGCTATGTTAAGATACCGTCACTTCTGCTCAATACAGTTATCGTCGAGCGTAAGTTATGCTGTTTTAGCGCGCAAAAAAATGAATGCTGATTAAGCAAAAGCGCGCAATTAATCTTTAGTTTTGCTTTCTTTTTACCCCTTAGGAATCGTGGGGCTTTATTATGTTGACAAATACATACCGCAATCAAATTCGTCTGCGTGGCTGGTCTGATCTAGAGCGGCGTTATCGGCTACCGATCATTATTTTTGTTTTATCCTTAATCGGGGCATTGGGCTGGTCAGCGTTTTATCATTACACGCTATTTATACAGGCGGATAGCGCGCGTGCAGCAGCCTTAACCAAAGCGCAAATGCAGGAAAAGACCATTCACGAACTGCTGCATCGCCAGCAGGTGCTTAGCGGGCAGGAGCAACAGCAGGCCAGGGAGTTGGCTGATGCCCGTGCCACAATTCGCCGCCTTCAGACTGAGTACGATAACTCACACTCTATGGCCGAACATTCTGCGCTGTAACGGTATTTAAAGCGGCTCTCGACGGTAACGCGCTATGTTTATATGGTATAGCGCGACGAATACTGGAGATAACACCGATGTCCCTGGACGATAAAACCGAGTTCCTTCATGCCATGGAGGAGAATGACGTCACTCCCTTAACAGCATGTTCCACAAACGTGTATTGGGCAAAAACCGTGCCATCGTCCAGGCGTTCGCGCACAGATATACGGCAATTAGATAATTTTCTTACTACAGGTTTTCTGGATATTGTTGCACTGGATACGCCGTTATTTTTTTACCGTGAAGGTGTGCAAATTGGAGTTCAGGATAAATTGCGCCTGGGTAAATATCCTCGGGAAGCTAGCCTGAATCTCATTCGACTTACGGTCGAAGAGTGTCGCCAGCATCTGTTTGAATTTATTCGCCGTAGCTATGCGGATGGGAAGCGTAATCTACTGATTATTCATGGGCGAGGGCGTAATTCACAGTCTCACGCAAATATTGTGCGTAGTTATCTGGCACGCTGGCTGCCAGAATTTGAGGAGATTCAGGCGTTTTGCTGCGCTCAGCCAAGGCACGGTGGAGAAGGTGCCTGCTATGTGGCGCTGAAGAAATCCCCGCAGGCAAAACTGGATAACCGTGAACGTCATGCTACCCGGCGCCGTATCTGACATTCTATGTGATAGCCCTGGCGGATGGCTGAATATGCAGCGTTCGCGGCCGCGAAATTTGGAATAGTATTCTGCACTAAGTTTACAGCAATAAACTATTTGTACCATTTGGACAGCATAAAAGATGCTATTAGAATAGTATAATTGTTTATAATGAATTAGCGCTGAGGAACAATATATTATTAATAAGAGCCAAAGCGTTTAATCTCACTAATAGGTCTGTAAAAATGTCTTTTTCTGTCCACCTCTACTTTTTCAATGTCGCTCATACTGGTATGTTGATAACCAATACATGGATATATGCCATACCAATTATCTTTGGACATTAGCTTCATCCAATTAGTATCAATGCCGGCCTTATTCCGCTTCTCGCCATTCTCAAGAAGGTACACAGACTGACCATAATTATGTAATAGTTTTTGATAATAATGACGTTGGACAATATAACTATTTGCCAGATAGGCAAATTCAACTTTATATGTATAATCCATTCTCTCTTTGATAATAAAATAACTTGCCGACAAAAATGCCACATCCCAATTTATATTTTGCAAATTCCTAAAGAAAGTATTCGTTCTTTCAGAAATATCCGGGTCGGTATTAAACATCATATCGTCTTCAAGGATGAGCACGTTCTTCCATTGATTGATTTGCGCCATCACTAATGCGCTGAGATGTGATTTGGCACAACCGAGGGCACCATTGGTATCCTCAATCGCTGCAAAACGGATGATTTTATCTTCGGGAACCCCGACTCTTTTTAATTCTGCTTCAATATGCTTTCTGCGATCTACTCGCTTTTCCAGATTAATATAAATAATTTTATCAATAAAATCCCATTGTATCATTTTCATTACCCTTCCATAAAATATGGTAGTTTAAACGAGTGTGCGGGGAAGTAGAGCGATAATGATTGTAATGGTTATATTTTGAGATTTATGCCCGTTAGCTTCATCTCGGCATAATGATGGCTACACAATATTACTAGATTACTAGATTACTAGATTACTAGATTACTAGATTACTAGATTACTAGATTACTAGTGGGAGAGGGTGTCGCCTTTCTAATATAGAATGGTTTTCTGCAGCTATTATGCCAGGCTGAATATATTGTTTGGTGAATAAACGAGGGTGTTTCTTATCATAATTTATTTGATTAAATAGCGAGGGGTAATTTTATATTAGAAATATAGGTTCAGTGATATAACTCATATTTCTAATGCTGCAATCTATTCAAAGTTTAGGTTACAGCCCGTTTTACCGTATGTAAGCCGCCTGCGAAATAAGTAAACAGCCTGTTATTTAATCCCGATGCCCAGATTGCTATACTGCGGTTTCGCGCTAAGTCAAAGGCAGCTAAAAGAAAGAGGGGCTATGAAAGTTAAACTTATCGCAGTGGATATGGACGGTACTTTTCTGAATGACCGGAAGCAGTACGACAAACAGCGTTTTCTTGAGCAATATGCAGCATTGAAAGCACAGGGTATTAAATTTGTGGTTGCCAGCGGTAATCAGTATTACCAGCTCGTTTCTTTTTTCCCTGAGATTCGGCATGAAATTGCTTTTGTTGCTGAAAATGGCGCGTTAATTTACGACAACGATATCCAACTCTGGCATGCAGAGTTGACCCATCAGCAATACCTTTCGGTCCTGAAAGCACTGGCAGAGTTCCCAGAAATTAATTATGTCGCCTGTGGCCTGAAAATCGCTTACGCTCACGCTAATGTGCCTCAGGCATTTCGCGATGTAATGCAACGGCACTATCATCGTCTGGCGTATTGCGAAGATCTTACCCAAGTGGATGATATTATTTTAAAATTCGCGCTGAGCCTGCCAGATGCGGATATACCTGAATTGGTCCAGCGATTGCACCACGCGCTTGATGGAATAGTTAAGCCGGTGACCAGTGGGTTTGGCTTTGTAGACCTGATTATTCCGGGCGCCCATAAAGCAGGCGGTATACAGAGGCTATTGGCTCGCTGGAATATTTCTGCGCAGGAGTGCGTCGCCGTTGGCGATAGTGCAAATGATATCGAAATGCTTTCTTTCGTTGGCTATCCTTTTGCCATGGAAAACGCGGTGAGTGATGTAAAAGCCGTCGCGCGTTACCAAACCTCATCTAATAATGATGATGGGGTGCTGCGTATTATCGATAAGATCCTGCATCAGGAGCCGCCATTTCAGACAGAACGGTAAGCGTAAATGGTGCAGGGGCTCACGGTGCCCGGCACCACCTTTACATAACCCAATTATTCAGAACTGCTAATGCATAGGATATTTATTACGCACATGTTCTCATGATTAAGGTACCGGCCATTAATCGTATTCAGCCTCATTTTTTCAATTATGAAAAATATAAAGAATATTGCTAGTGAGTAATTAAACGCCAGGTGAAGCCATTATGGCTGATTATTATAGCGTTGGATAATATTGACATCTGGTTTAAATAAAGCGGTTACTAAAAATTATTGATTAAACAGGGTGTAATAAGGGGCCAACAGTAAAGTAGTACAAAGCTATTGGTATAAATAGTGGTATATGATAAAACACATCGCGTGTGTAGCTATCGGAGACTCTTTTTCCGCAGTGATGAGAAGCAAGGGCGGAGAAAATTAATCTGCATTATGAGCGAATTATATAGCGATTTTCGTTATTCCTGGGTTTATGTTCCTCTTTCAATACGCCTTCTTGTTGGTGAACAACACTGGCGCACCGCGCTTTAGCCCCCATAGAAATAGTACTTTTAGCGCTTTAAACAGCGCGACTTTTCTGGCACGTATGTTTAAACAGCGACTACGTGATGGTTTAACTATTTCTCATTGAGTTAAAAATGCGTTACTGGATAATGTTAGGCTTGGCTATCTTAACTGAGGTTACCGGCACTCTTTCTATGAAATGGGCTAGCGAAAGTGTGAGGATGGACAGCTATGTATTTATGTTGTTTATGATTACGCTCTCTTACCTATTCCTGTCTTTTGCAATTAAACATATTGATCTTGGCGTTGCTTATGCGCTGTGGGAGGGTATAGGGATCACCGTTATCACTCTTTTTAGCGTATTATTTTTTAATGAAGCCTTATCATTATTAAAGGTTATTGGGTTAACCGTGTTAATTACCGGAATTATACTGATAAAAACCGGTATCAGAAAAAATAAAAATCAGCAAGGCAACCGCTATGTCGCTACTTGAATGGACACATGTTTTCTGGCTGATCTTAGCCGTCGTGCTGGAAATTATTGCCAATATTTTACTGAAGTTCTCTGACGGATTTCGCCGCTGGCTGCCCGGAATATTGTCACTGCTGAGCGTACTGTGTGCCTTTAGCGCGCTGGCGCAGGCGGTAAAAGGTATCGAGCTTTCGGTTGCCTACGCGCTGTGGGGAGGGTTTGGCGTTGCGGCCACCGTAGGTGCCGGTTGGGTTATGTTCGACCAGCGCCTGAACTGGAAAGGCTGGGCAGGGCTTATATTACTGGCTAGTGGAATGTTTTTGCTTAACCTGGCGTAATTTTTATGTAGCGGCTACTGAGCCGCTTTTGTCTTTTGCGCCGGTGCCAGCTCTGCAAGCTTATCGCGAAAAGCGGTAACTGCAATCGCTCGGTTATCCGCGCGCTCGCGATCGGAGGCGGCGGGCGCTGAACTTTGGATGGCTATTAATTGCCATCCTGCGTCGGTTTGCAACAGCAGGGGGGAACCGCTGTCTCCCGGAAGAGTATCGCAGCGGTGAGACAAAACATTTTGCTGCGGCCAGCCGGTTACCTGGCAATTTCGGTGGGTATACAGGGTGGTTAAATGATCTTCCGGATAGCCTGACTGAGTGACTTGCCTGTCGGCGGTTTTCAGCGCTTGCGTCAGCGCATTTTTATCGCCGTGGAATAAATTCAGCGGCGTGATACCCGAGGGTGCATATTGCAAAACAATGATACCAAAATCCCAGGCCGCTGCGGCAGGCGTTACTATCCAGCCATCACCGTCCGCTTTGAGTTTTTGTTTCAGGGTGTTAGAAACATAGCCTTGAATCGCATGTATTTCATATAACCACTCACCATTTTGGGCAATGAAGCGCAGCGCTACGGCTTTATCCGGGCGCCCACGCGGCGGCGTAAGCAGACAATGTCCGGCCGTTAGCGCCATATTGGCGGCAATTAGCGTCGCGGTACATAAATTACCGCTGGCGGTTTCAAGTTGTCCTATCGCATTCCATGGCGTGAGCATCGGCTTATCTACCGGTTCGCGGTCATCCTGACCAAAAAAAAGCGTTGTTATTTCGGCATTGGAGATCGTATTGGCCGTATCGGCAGCGAGGCTGCTTTGTGACAATAGATACAGAGCGCCCAGAACTACCGCAGTGGTTTTGCGCATATGACTCTCGGGAATAGCGTAGTGAATATTATCTCTGGGATACTATAGTCGGGAAGTGCGGAAAGTGGGAGTAAAATCAGCGCGCTATGCTACCGCTACCGGGAATAACTGCCAACAAACCCACATATGCCTGGCAGCGCCTGCGGAGCCTTAAAGCGGCGATAACGTCGCAGCAGCATAATACCGACGCCGTATTATTTTATTTGTACCGCCCGGTACCAGAATACAACATATCTGTTCATACGGTGGTCAGGCAGTGGGTTAAGCCATTTTATTAGCAGAATCTTTCAGCGTGATTTTTATGTGATATTTGACAGCCTGCGCCTTTTGAACTGCCTGTTTTGCGTGACGCTATTTTTAGCGCGCGGGCCTATTCAGTGTTTATATTGTACTGCGGTTTTAATCGGCGCCAAGGCAGTCTTATCTCAATCGAATGCCTTTGCAGCCCATCATTGTGGCGGTGAGCCGCGCGAATGTTTTTTCTATTACCGTATTGTCATCGTTATAAGGCATCGCACTTTTAAAAGAAGCGTGTCTGAATATATGCATCAGCCCTGTGACTTTTCGTAAGTATTTGGTATCGGCGTGTAACGAAATATATGGCAGGTGTAGGTATTAGGTGCTTAAAAAGTGTAGCCCAATGGCGAAAAGCGTCATTATCAGCAGCGCGCCAGCCACGCGCCGCTGAAGGAAAGTTATCCGGTGAAGATAACCGAAACACAAAGCAGACCGACAATCAGTGTTATCAGATTGCCTGGCGAGCGCCACGGCTTCAGCGCCGGGAAAATAAATGTAGCCAATGTTGGCATAATGAACAAAATAACGGCAATCATTGGCCCGCTTATTGCTGAAATCATTGAAATAGCATTTGGATTTATACAGCAAACGGTAAAAGTAATGGCCGATACGCCCATAATTGAAAGTGCGCGATTAAACGCACGGCTCTTTATGATGCCAGCGCGGTTTAACGTTGACTGCAGCATGGCTGTTGCTCCCTCAATCACGCCGAAGTAAGTCCCCAGGAACGATTTCGACATCGCGATAATGGCGACCACAATGCCGGATATTCCCAGCCATTTCGGCGCGGCTGGCATTGCAGAAAGGGCGGAAAGAATAGTCACTCCACTTTCTTTAGCATTCTGAATATTATCGGCAGGGATGGCCAGCAGACAACTAAACACAAAAAACAGCACGCTCAGGCAAATAACCAGGTAAGCGACCTTCATGATTTTTTTGCAGTTTGCCATGGCGTTCTCGCCGTAACGCTCTCGTCGGTCAATCGCGAAGGTTGAAATAATCGGTGTATGACTGAATGCAAACACCATAACTGGAATAGAGATCCAAATTTCATGCAGAGTATGTGGCGTAACCGTCAGTTGCTGCACAAAGGGGGCCACCTGCCAGCTACCGGTTAGCCAGACGGATAAAAACAGGAAATAAGCGATAAGAGGAAATACCAGAAACCCCATTACTTTAATAGTAATATGGCGCCCGGTCAGGAAAATCAGATTAAGCAAAGCAACGACAATGAAGCTCACCAGGATGCGAATACCCGTAGAGATAGCCATATGCCTGGCAAGCTGTTCTGTAAGCGAATTGGTAATCGCGACGGCATAAATCAATATGACCACGAAGAAAGCGACAAAATAGAGCGCATTCAGCGCCTGGCCAATTTTAGGGCCATAATAGTGCTTCATGGCGGCGGTAATGCCTTCTCCCCGCGGAGCGCCGGAAGTAAGAATGAACTGACACAAAGCCCGATGAGGCCAATACGTTAGCGGCCATGCAACCAGCGTGGTGATAAGTAAAACCATTGCACCCGCAGAACCTAACTGAACAGGTAAAAACAGCGTACCTGCTCCTACAGCCGTACCATATAAAGCAAAACTCCACAGAGTTTCGTCTTTCGTCCAAAATTTCGACATTATCTAAAGTTTAACCGTTAAGACCCAACAAATTGTCGGGCAATTTACCATAATTTCGCAATAATTTCCGGTCTATCTGTTCGCCGGAGCAGGTGCTAATCAGGGATATCGAGCGCTATATTTTACACCTTGCGGAGAGTGAGCCGGCGTCCGGCTAACAGTGCGGCAATCAGCAGGGCTGCGATAAAAGCCGCGACGCCGTGCCAGCCATATTTGTGCCAGAACACCCCGCCGCAGGTACCCGCAAGGCTGGACCCCATATAGTAACTGAACAGATATAACGATGAGGCCTGCCCCTTCGCGCGTCGGGCACGGGTGCCTATCCAGCTACTGGCAACGGAATGAGCGCCGAAAAAACCGGTGGTAAACAGCAGCATTCCGGCACAGATAACCCACAGCGATTGAGGCAGCGTAAGTATCAGACCGAGCAGCATCAGACCGGTGAAAAGTAAAATAATCGGCCCGCGGCCATATTGCGCACTTAGTGTACCGGCCTTTGGCGAACTCCACGTTCCGGTGAGATAAGCGACTGAAAGCAAACCCACCACCGCCTGGCTGACGTGCCAGGGGGCCTGCATAAGGCGATATCCGATGTAATTGAATAATGTGACGAATGCGCCCATCAATAAAAAACCTTCGACAAAGAGTAACGGCAAGCCGCCGTCGCGCCAGTGCAGCCGGAAATTAATAAACAGAGTACGCGGTCGTAATGGTGTGGGGCGAAAGTGGCGTGAGACCGGCAATATTTTCCAAAACATAAAAGCTGCGGCCAGTGAAAAACAGGCGATGATGGCGAGCGCTGCACGCCAGCCAAAAAAATCGGTAACGACACCGCTAAGCAGGCGTCCGCTCATGCCGCCGATAGAGTTACCGCTGATATAAAGCCCCATAGAAAACGCGACAACGCTGGGATGCATCTCTTCGCTCAGGTAGGTCATTCCAACGGCAGCGACACCGCTCAGCGCAAGTCCGGTTAATGCGCGCGTAATTAAAATGCCTTCCCAGGCGCTCATAAGTGTGGAAAGCAGGGCGCAGCCAGAAGCAAGCAGCAGAGCTGCTACCATTACGGGCTTGCGTCCCATAGCATCAGAAACAGGGCCGGTGAAAAGCATGCCCGCTGCCAGAAAGGCGGTAGTGACCGAAAGCGATACGCTGGCGCCCGCTGGCGTAATATTAAATTCGTATGATAACACCGGCAAAATGGGCTGTACGCAATATATAAGTGCGAAAGTGGCCAGACCGGCGGAAAATAGCGCCAGCGTCACGCGCATAAAGGCAGGCTGCCCGCGTTTTATATAATTGGAGGCGGAAGGGCGTGCGGCCGACTTCGCTAAAGTTGAGCGGTTCACGAATAATTCCCTGATAAAAAAGGTGAACGGAGGGGCTGACAATAGAATAAAAAGCGATAATTATTCTGTCTAATATATTACTCATCTCAAATAAGACGTTTTACAAATGAATATTGAGCTGCGCCACTTGCGTTATTTTGTCGCCGTTGCGGAAGAGCTGCATTTTGGGCGCGCGGCTATTCGGCTAAATATTTCCCAACCTCCTCTTAGCCAGCAAATTAAATTTCTTGAGCAGACTATCGGCGCACGTCTCTTCACGCGCACGAATCGTCGCGTTAGTTTAACCGTAGCCGGGCAGCATTTCTTAATTGATGCGCGCCAAATTCTGGGGTTGGTGGGGGCTGCCGCTGCCCGCGCCGGGAGGTTGCATCACGGTGAGAGCGGAGAGCTGCGGCTGGGTTTTACCTCATCAGCGCCGTTCATTCGGCCCATTTCGCAGGCGCTTTCGTCATTTCGCCGCAACTTTCCGGACGTGCATATTCAGACGCGTGAAATGAACACGCGTGCGCAAATAGCGCCGCTCCATGATGAAGAGCTGGACTTAGGCATAATGCGCAATACCACTCTACCCGATAGCCTTGCATGGGAACTTATCTTACGTGAGCCCTTGCTTGCGATGCTGCCTTCTACGCATCCGCTGGCGCGAAGCAATACCGTTTCGCTGGCGGCCCTGGTAAAAGAGCCTTTTGTTTTTTTTGACCCACGCGTTGGAACCGGCTTATATGATGACATTCTTGGCCTGTTGCATCGCTATGGCTATACGCCGTTTATCACTCAGGAGGTGGGTGAAGCAATGACAATTATTGGCCTGGTGGGCGCCGGGCTTGGTGTTTCTATTTTGCCTGCCTCTTTTGGACGAGTGGGATTAAAGGATGTGGTTTGGTTGCCTATCCTTGAACCGGACGCAGTCTCTGAATTGTGGCTTGTTTGGCCGCGCTACCGCGAAATGCCTGCCGTAGCGAAGCGCTTTGCCGCTCTGCTAACCGCTGAAACCGTAAGGGAATGTGCGGTGAATCACAAGCCGAAATAAAAAAATGCACCTGCCGCCGTGTCATTAGCAGATGACCTGTATATTATTTCGAAGCGTGAAAATAAGGGAGTCGGACGTGGTGGCCGAAAGTCAGCCGGGACATATTGATCAGATTAAGCAAACGAATGCCGGGATGGTATATCACCTGATCGACACTTTAGGGCCAGTATCGCGCATCGATCTTTCCAGATTTACTCAACTGGCACCTGCCAGTATTACTAAAATTGTCCGTGAAATGCTGGATGCTCATTTAGTTCAGGAAACCGAAATCCCGGAATCCGGGGCTCGGGGCCGACCGGCAACGGGGTTGAATGTCGCCACCGCAGGCTGGCACTATCTGGCGGTGCGTCTGGGGCGCGGCGATATTGCGCTGGCATTACATGATTTGAGCGGGGCGGTGGTTATCGCCGAAATCGAGGCTCTGTCACCTGATATCCCTGAACAAGCATCCTCATTGTTATCGCGCATCGTACGTAGTATCGATAATTTCTTTACTCGCAATCAATCAATGCTTGAACGCCTGACGGCGGTGGCCATTACTCTCCCGGGAATTGTTGATACGGGGCGGGGCATTGTGCGCCGGATGCCTTTATATGAAGGGGTTCACGATATGCCGCTGCGCGCTACTCTTGAGGAGCATATTGGCGTTTCCGTATTTATCCAGCATGACATTAGCGCCTGGACTCTTGCAGAGTCGATGTTTGGTGCGGCGAAAGGCGCCAGCGACGTTATTCAGCTTGTGATTGACGATAATGTGGGAGCGGGGGTGATCACCGATGGTCGGCTGCTGCACGCCGGGAGTAGTAGCCTGGTGGAGATAGGCCATACTCAGGTCGATACTTATGGCAGGCGCTGTTATTGTGGGAATAATGGCTGTCTTGAGACCATTGCCAGCGTTGAAAGCATTCTGGAACTTGCGCGACAGCGAATGTCTCATTCGATGCGTTCTCTGTTGCATGAGCGCCCATTGTCTATTGCTTCACTTTGCGATGCCGCACTGAACGGGGACAGGCTGGCTTGCGATATTATCTCCGGAGTAGGCACCAGCGTCGGGCGCATCCTGGCCATTATGGTTAATTTATTTAATCCTCAAAAAGTACTTATCGGTTCTCCGTTGAATCAGGCTGCTTCAATTTTATATCCGGTTATTCACGACTGTGTCCGACGTCAGGCGCTGCCAGCCTATAGCCAGGACATCCAACTTGTCGGTACGCGCTTTAATAATCAGGGCCGGATGGCCGCCGCGGCGCTGATTAAGGACGCTTTGTATAACGGAACGTTATTAATTCGTTTGCTGCAAGGCTAACATTTTTACATATTTCCAAGAAAGCTTGCGCTATCTCAAACCGGCTATAACGCTCTTCTTTTAGACTTCCGTCGCTGAATTATTTTGTTTTTTGATATTTTCAGGTCTCAACGGCCGGAGTGCTTTATGCTTAAGCGTTTCTTTATTACGGGAACGGATACCGCAGTGGGGAAAACTGTGGTGTCTCGTGCACTACTTCAGACGCTGGCCGCTGACGGCGAATGCGTCGTAGGGTATAAGCCGGTAGCGAAAGGAAGTCAGCAGACGGAAGAAGGACTGCGCAATAAAGATGCGCTGGTTTTACAAAGCGTTTCTTCGCTGGCCCTGCCTTATGAAGCCATTAACCCCGTCGCATTTAGCGAGCAGGAAAGCAGCGTGGCGCATAGTTGTCCCATTAATTATGGTCTGCTGTCTGAAGGGTTGGCCAAACTAGACATGCAGGCAGACTGCGTTGTCGTTGAAGGAACGGGCGGCTGGCGTAGCCTGATGAATGACTTACGCCCATTATCTGACTGGGTAGTACAGGAACAGCTCCCGGTATTGCTGGTGGTCGGTATTCAGGAAGGCTGTATTAATCATGCGCTGCTCACGGCGCAGGCAATTGCCAGCGATGGCCTCCCGCTATTAGGGTGGGTGGCAAATCGAATTAATCCCGGGCTTGCGCACTATGCGGAAATAATTGACGTTCTGAGTAAAAAATTAAGCGCGCCATTATTAGGGGAGTTACCTTATCTACCGCGCCCTGAACAGCGTGATTTAGCCCAATATTTATATCAGGACATTCTTTATCGTGCGTTGGGTCGCATGCCGGCAGCAAACCAGGCAATATAAAATCCTGAGGCACTATTCCTTCGAGACTGAATATAGTTATAAGAAGGAATAGCGCTCTTTCGTGTAAGCTAAGCTCTCTTATTGGGTTCGATGAACCGTTGCATACTGACTAAAGCTATCTTTCTTTACGTTGTGGATTCAATCCAGCTTACCTATCTATTCAACGGCCTGATGAGGCGTTTGGCATTGCCTTATCCTGAGCGGTTGATTCGCTCTGCTGATATTACCTGGTACAACCTTTCAAAGACAAAGACAAAGACAAAGACAAAAGGTAATGCCGTTTTTCAACGCTATTAAATAGCGAATACCGCACTGGGCATCAAAAACCTGTCTTTTGGGTGCCGCCTGCGCGCTTCCATCGCACAGGCAAAGGGAGGTTATCCTTGGGAAATATTTAAGGCCCGGCGCGTGCGCCCTGAACTTAAATAATCCGCAATGTAGTCTTGAGAAATCTCACCGCTGTAACGCCCGTCTTCATCCACAATAGGCATCCATACCGTATTATGTTGATACAACTTCGATAACACCACGCGTAGATTTTCTTCGGCCTTGCCGGTCACCCGGAAGGGATGTAAAAGGTCGGCGCAGACGCCACTGGCGCTGCGCGCCTCGCGGCGTTTAACGTATCCCAAGGGTTTCTCATCATTGTCGACTACAGTGATGGCCCGGATATCATTATCATCCATAAGCATAAAGGCTTCAGCCAGAGACATTTGCGCTTTGGCTGTAATCGTTGGTTGACTGTCTGTAACGTCGCTGGCTTGCACTAACAGTAAGCGCTTCAGGGTGCGATCCTGTCCAACGAAAGAGCCGACAAATTCGTTAGCAGGCTTCGCCAGCAATTCATCCGGGCTGGCGCACTGTATGATTTTCCCTTTACGAAATACGGCAATTCGATCGCCCAGCTTAAGTGCTTCATCAATATCATGGCTTACTAGCATGACGGTTTTCTTTAGCTGACGCTGCATATCCAGAAACTCATTCTGGATCACTTCCCGATTTATCGGGTCGACGGCACCAAAGGGTTCATCCATTAACAGCACCGGCGGATCGGCGGCCAGCGCCCGAATCACTCCGATGCGCTGCTGTTGGCCCCCGGAAAGCTCTTTTGGATAGCGGTTCAAATAATGTTTGGGATCGAGCGCCACCATGCTCATTAACTCGCGCGCCCGTTCCCGACAGCGTTTTTTATCCCAACCCAGCATGCGCGGTACGACGGTAATGTTTTCTTCGATGGTCATATTTGGAAATAGACCGATTTGCTGAATAACATAACCAATATTGCGCCGTAGCGTAACGGTATCCAGCTCGCTGGTGTTCTGACCATTGATCATTATCGTTCCGCTTGTGGGGGCGATAAGCCGATTTATCATTTTTAGAGTAGTGGTTTTGCCGCAGCCGGAAGGGCCGAGTAGTACGCACATTTCACCCTCTGGCACATTAAGGCTAACGTCATCGACGGCGTTAAAACTCTGACCGCCTTTTTGAGTGAACTGACGGGTTAGGTGTTCCAGTTTAATCATTCTCGTCTCCGAACATGCATTACCGCAATCAGATGGCGGTTATAAAAAATTTTCAGTATTGCTTACCAGCGCATGAGCGCTTTTTGCACGCCGTGCAAAAGCCAGTCGAGGATGATGGCTAGCAGACAGATGAGAACGGCGCCGGCGATCAGCATGCGTACATCGCTGCCGCTGATACCATTAAGTAACAGCAGGCCGAGCCCGCCGGCGCCGATTACGGCCGCGATAGCCATCACGCCGATATTCATGACTACCGCGGTGCGGATCCCTCCAAAAATAACCGGCATTGCAAGAGGGATCTCAACCCAGCGCAGACGCTGCCAGAACGTCATGCCAATGCCCCGGCCCGCCTCACGAAGTTCGGGAGGTAAATTATCAATAGCGGTGAAAGTATTGCGCACGATGGGCAGCAGTGAATAAAGAAAAACGGCGGTGACCGCAGGTAAAACGCCAATGCCCTGGCCAATCAGCGAGAACAGCGGGATCATCAAGCCAAACAATGCGATAGAAGGAATTGTCAGTACAACAGTTACCAGCCCCAAAACAGGAGATGACAACCATTTGTAGCGCACGATTAAAATGCCAAGCGGGACGCCAATAACAATAGCCAGCCCCACGGCGATAGCGACCAGCAGTAAATGTTGAAGCGTTAACGAGGCCAGATAGCCCGCGTTATCAGCCATATAGTGCAGGGTATCCATAACCTCTCCTTAAAGTAGCCCTTTTTGGTGCAGAAAAGCCTGAGCTACCTGCTGCGGCGAGCGATGCTGAATATCGACTTCTGCATTAAGCGTCGAAATCGTGTCGTTATTTAGCAGGGCTGACAAAGTATTTAGCGCTTCGGCCAGGCCTGGGTGCGTCTCAAGTATTTCTTTACGTACTACTGGTGTTACCGCATAGCTCGGGAAAAAGTTTTTATCGTCTTTGAGAACTTTCAGATCGAAGCCTTTTACGCGTCCATCGGTGGTGTAGATTAGCCCGGCATCGACAAAACCATCGCGAATGGCGTTGTATACCAGACCGGGATCCATTTGTCTGAGTTGCGGCCGGTCGAGTGACATTTGGTAGGCCTTCTGCAATGGTTTCATACCATCGCTTCGCCCGGCGAATTCCAGGTCAAGCCCCAGCAACCAATTATTATCGGGGTCAGTTTGGCGGATATGTTCAATCTTACTGACCATTTCTGACATAGTATGGATATTTTCCGCCTCCGCGCGTTTACGCTGCATGGCGAACGCATAAGTGTTATTCATATCGGCAGGATTAAGCCAAACCAGCCCTTTTTTAGCATCGAGCTTTTTCACCGTGGTATAGCTTTGCTCTGGCGTCATACGCTTATTTATATGGTTAAAAATAATTAGCGAGGTGCCCGTATATTCCCATGTGATATCGATTTGTTTGTTCAGCATCGCATTGCGCGAAATGACGGCAGCGATGTTGGTACGCGGCTCAACCTGAAACCCTTTTTTTCTCAGGTAAAGCGCGGTCATCGCTGACAGAATATGCTGTTCTGTAAAGCTTTTTGTTGCCAGTACCAGCGGCGCAGCGGATGCGGGAATAACGGCAGCGATTGCGACAAGCGCCATGACCGATTGCAGGATAACTCGGTGGAAAAATGGCATTAAGAATTCTCCATCAGGACGTATGTGGGCTTAACCAGCGCCCCAGGGTGGCGAGAAATATATCGAGGATTAATGCAAATATCGCCGTTGCCGCTGCGCCTAAAATTAGAGTGGGAAAATCGTTCAGATAGATGCCCGGAAAAATAAGCTCACCGTAACTGTTGGCACCAATAAGAAACGCCAGCGGCGCCGTGCCAACATTAATCGCAGTTGCAATGCGGATCCCGGAAAGAATAACCGGCCATGCATTAGGGAGTTCCACCTGCCAAAGACGCTGCTGGCGCGTCATGCCAATACCTTTGGCCGCCTCAAGTAATGAAGCAGGTACCGAACACAGCCCGGCGTAGGTGTTACGCACGATAGGAAGAAGGGAGGCTAAAAACAGCGCGGCAATTGCTGGCTTATCGCCAATACCGATAATTACCATTGCCAGAGCGAGAACGGCCAGCGGAGGCAACGTGTTGCCAATATTAAAAAGTTGCATCACATATTCAGCCCAGCGCCGGGCAAACGGCCGGCTGAGTAATATACCGCTAGGTAGGCCAACCAGCAGCGCCAGCGCCATTGAGCTGAAGACTAATAGCATATGGCGCTGACCCAAATACAGCAGATCGACCTTACGCGCTTTTAGCGTATCTGCTCCAATGCCCCAGAAAAGTAATGCTGCTGCAGCAATAATGATCAATGTGATAAATAAAGTGCGCTTTAATAGCGTTGAGGGCATGCCCGTTATCTCCTTTTATTCTATAAATCGCAGCCGCAGTGTTGAACCAAAAGACAGCAATACCGGGCGCGCACAAAGGGTGTGCTGCCTTCAACATGCGGTGCGCTCGCGCCATAAGATACACAGACGCTATTGACCTATAGCAAGGGATGGCTGACTCTTCCAGTTTGAGGCGCACATTTACGCTGGCGCTGAGTGCGATGAACGGACTTGCGGCTTCGCTGGAATGGGGCAGTAGGTAGGTATGACTAAAGGTAATCTTAAATGCACGTCAGGATAGTGACGTGGTCACTTCTGACGTGCGTTGAACCTGCAACTATTCGCGATATAAAGGCTTGTCAGGGACCGGAATAAGCAACTCTTTTCGCCATTCCGCCAGCGTTAAACGCGCCAGTTCTCCCACGCCTTGCCAGAATGGATGCTCCGCTCCCTTTATAAAACAGGCAAGAAAACGCTCGCTCCAGGGAAATAAATGCCAGGCCAGTAGTTCATCGACGCGGTTGAATTGCTGTTCTTCCGCAAGCCATGCGGCAAGCATTAGCAGTAAACCGAAATGATCTTCCGGCTCATTAAGGTTCCCGTGATGCGAGATTCCATGCTGCTGCATCCATTCGCGCAGCGCAAGCGTCGAATCACCAAAGAGAACGCTTTCGCGGTCCAGCCATACCGATCCCCACGGTGGAGATGGTAAAGCCCAGGGACCAATAAACAAGCGCTGATATGCCTGAGAAAGCGTTTCGTTTGGCTGATTTTGCTGTGCCAGCAACGTGGAAATGTGAGGTAGATCGGACGATGGTATCGGCCATTCAGTTTCCCAGTCGGCGGTTTTCAGCATCTCAATGACAGGTGTGACGTTGTCACTTGTTGGTTCAAAGTAAAATAGTGCTCCGAGAACCCGCCCGGTGAGTGCAATAGTTTGATATCTGGTGAGATGAGCTGTGTGCATAACATTCCCTTCATGGCGGTTTGTACCGCCATGTCAATCAAAGAAGGCAGGTTGAATCTGCCATTAAGTAATATTAAATTTTTTCGATTTCAACAAGATTTGTATGCTGTGGGTTACCTTTAGCCAGCGGTGAAGTACGGTGGGTGGTCAGCGTATTCATACAGGCACCATGGTCGATGCGATCGCCATCCATATTGGCGCTATGCCAGGCGCCCTGGCCCATCGCGGTAACTCCCGGCATGATTCGCGGCGTTACTTTTGCCGACAGCCGCACTTCACCGCGCCCGTTAAATACGCGCACCATATCACCGCTATTAATATTACGCTTTTGGGCATCCAGCGGGTTAAGCCACACTTCCTGGCGACAGGCTTCCTGAAGAATATCTATGTTGCCATAGGTGGAGTGGGTGCGCGCTTTATAATGGAAGCCGAACATTTGTAGCGGGTATTGGCTACGCTCTGGTGCATCCCATCCTTCGAAGGTTGAGGCATAAACCGGGAGCGGGCTAATCACTTCGTCATTTTCAAGCTGCCATGCAGCCGCGATGTCTGCCAGCCTTTGCGAATAAATTTCAATTTTACCTGATGGGGTTTTCAGCGGATTTGCCTGCGGATCTTCGCGGAATTTGCGATAAGCGACAAAATGCCCAGCCGGATCCCGACGTTTGTAGATGCCCATTTTACGTAATTCTTCATAGGTGGGCAGGTCTGCGTCGCGCGCGCGCATCTTCGCATACAGATGCTGTAGCCATTCGCGCTGGGTGCGGCCCTCAGTGAATTTTTGATACACATCCGGGCCTAATCGCCGCGCCACTTCACTCATTATCCAGTAAATAGGGCGGCGCTCGAACTTCGGCGTAGTAGCAGGCTGGATAAAAATCAGATAGCCCATATTACCGGCGTAATCGTTGGGGATGATATCTTCCTGTTCAACGGTCATCAGGTCAGGCAGCAGAAGATCGGCGTAACGCGCTGACGAGGTCATAAAGTTTTCAATGACAACAATGGTTTCGCACAGCGACTCATCCTGAAGGATTTCATGAGTGCGATTGATGTCAGAGTGCTGGTTAATAAGCGTATTGCCAGCGTAGTTCCAGATGAATTTAATCGGCGCCGACAGTTTATCCGCCCCCCGAACTCCATCGCGCGTTGCCGTCATTTCTGTTCCACGAGCGATAGCGTCAGTCCAGCTAAAGCAGGAGATGCTGGTTTTCACCGGGTTTTCCAGTACCGGCATGCGCTCAATAGTCATATTATAGGTAGACTCACGAGCGCCGCTATTGCCGCCGTTAATCCCAACATTGCCGGTTAAAATGGGTAGCATTGCGATTGCGCGTGATGTCAGTTCACCGTTGGCCTGACGCTGGGGCCCCCAGCCCTGGCTAATATAAGCGGGCTTAGCTGTACCTATCTCGCGCGCCAGTTTAATAATGCTGTCGACCGGAATGCCCGTGATGTGAGAGGCCCATTCAGGGTTTTTCTCAATGCCATCGTCACCCTGGCCAAGTATCCAGGCTTTATAATGACCATTTTTAGGCGCGCCTTCTGGCAGCGTTTTCTCATCATAGCCAATGCAATAGGTATCGAGGAAAGGCTGGTCGACGAGATTTTCTTTGATAAGCACCCAGGCAAGGCCGGCGACCAGAGCTGCATCGGTGCCGGGACGGATGGGGATCCATTCGTCCTCACGTCCCGCTGCGGTATCCGTATAACGGGGGTCAATAACTATCATTCGGGCGTTTGAACGCTCGCGCGCCTGTTCTAGGTAATAAGTAATACCGCCGCCGCTCATACGCGTTTCAGCCGGGTTGTTGCCGAACATAACTACCAGCTTCGAGTTTTCAATATCGGAGGTGCTGTTTCCATCGTTACTGCCGTAGGTGTATGGCATCGCGCAGGCGATTTGGGCGGTGCTGTAGGTACCATAGTGGCTGAGAAAGCCCCCGTAGCAGTTCATCATACGTGCCACTAATGAAGCATAGGGCGATGAGCGGGTGATATTCCCCCCCACGACGCCGGAGGAATAGTTGATATACACGGATTCATTGCCGTGGCGTTCAACTGTTTTTTGCAGCCGGCTGGTCAATATATCCAGCGCTTCATCCCAGGAAATACGCTCAAATTTTCCTTCCCCGCGTTTACCAACGCGCTTCATAGGATAGTTCAAACGTTCAGGATGATTAATGCGACGTCGGATTGAGCGGCCTCGCAGGCAGGCTCGAACCTGATGGTTACCGTAGATATCCTCGCCGGTGTTATCCGTTTCGACATGCCAGACTTCATTATTACGAACATGCAGACGCAGCGCGCAACGGCTGCCGCAGTTTACTGAACAGGCGCCCCAGACAATTTTATCTTCTCCGGCTGTCAGCGCATTACTAACGGCCGCTGCCGCGCGCCGCATACCGAAAGGTAAAGGTAAAGTTTGTGCAGCAATCGCCAGGCCGCTCAGCGTACTGGTTTTCATAAATGTGCGGCGACTAATTCCGCTCTGGTGTTGGGATGATGACATAATTAACTCCGCGCAATTGGCTTCCAGCTTCCCGCCGGGAAGCATCTGCTGTTTTTATATAAAGGCGACTGATGCAGATTCAGTCTGTACTTACTTATAGCGCGGAAGTATTACTCACTTGGGAGTATCAGTTTTTAACGTTCGTCAATGTTGCGTACGTTTTATCGATGAAATAGAGCTTAATGAAAGAAAAGTGTGGGAAGAGGGGCGCTATCGCCCCACGGGTTAAGGCGATACAGCCTCGTCAGTTTCAGCTGCAGAAGAATCAGACTGACGAATATATAAAATTTTTTGCGTATCGTTTGCACAATGGCCAACGACCTGTCCACGGGTATTCTGCAAACGATCGCTTGGAACTATGGTCAGCGTGAAGTCTGACTCAGGTACGCCGTTTCGAATAATTTGCTGTTCAATTTTCGATTTTAGCCGCTCACAGGAGTTCTGTGTCGCCAGAACCGGGGAGGTGGTTAACAATAATAATGTACTTGTCCAAATAATGTGTTTCATTGTCGCTCCTTTCAATCCCGATTGAAGCAGGCAGAATAGCATATTGGTGACGCCAGGCTCTTGTTAGTTACGACAGTTTACCCCGCGGTGCAAATCGGCAGCTAACCGGATGCGGCTTATTGTGCCGTAGGCTTGAGCAGCGAAGAGCCTGAGGTTTTATGGCGCTCCAGATACTGATGTTGGAAAATACACATACGAATAGTATTTCGGTACTCTCCGTTAATAAAAAACTCGTGAATTAGCTCACCTTCAACCATAAATCCCAGCTTCTGATAAATATGAATAGCTTTCGCATTTTCTTTATCAACAATGAGATACAGCTTATAGAGGTTAAGTACTGTAAATCCATAATCCATAGCCAGCTTCGCCGCCCGTGTGGCTAAGCCTTTGCCCTGATGCTCGGGGGAAATAATTATCTGAAACTCCGCGCGCCGGTGAACATGGTTAATTTCAACCAGTTCGACCAGACCGGCTTTTTCGCCCTGGCACTCAACGACAAAGCGACGCTCACTTTGGTCGTGAATATGCTTGTCATATAAATCTGACAGTTCGACAAAGGCTTCATAAGGCTCTTCAAACCAATAGCGCATTACGCTGGCATTGTTATCCAGTTGATGGACAAAACGCAGATCTTCACGCTCCAGCGGACGTAGTTTGACGCTTATCGTTTCGCTCATAGCCGCTCCACTTTGGCGCTTCGAAGGTACGAAGCGCCGTATAACTTAAGGATGAATTGTACGTCCGGTAGATCGATCGAGGCAGCGCAACGTGTCAGGTTCCCAATAGGCATTAACGTTGGCGCTTTTCAGGCAATTATCGCGCGCGTCAAAGGCGGTGTCGGTCTTATCCCACTCTTTTTCAGTGCGGCGATTGACCTTGCGACGCAGGCTGCGGGTATCGTCCCACTGTTCTTTCTCCATTGCGGCATGCTGGCGACTAAGCGCATTGTCACCGGACTCAATAACCAGACGATCGGTTTTCGCCTGCGCCGGCACGCCCATTAACACAGAAGCAGCAAAAGATACCGGCAGCAATATCATCGTCAGGCGACGGGAAAATGACGAGATCATAATGATTTCCTTATATAGATGAATTCCACTGCGCCACATTTTACCTGATTTCAGAATACAGGCCATGCGGCGGCGTATTTTTCTTTACCGCGTTGAATAAAAAGAGAGGTTGAGCGTAGGGCAATTTGCAAATTTATATAGACATTATGAAAGAGTGTGATTTAAGTGGAATTTTTAAATTATGAATACTTGTATGGTAGATGGCGTCGCGCTATTTTACTTTAACCTGCCTTGACGCTAATAAGTGCTATGGGAGCCTGTCACCGGTTGGGTTGGTTTCAAATCTATGCGGCTGTTAATCGCTTCGTTAAGGATAGATATATGAAAATTATCAAGGCTGACGTTTTTGTCACATGCCCCGGGCGTAACTTTGTCACACTTAAAATAACCACTGAAGACGGCATCACGGGGCTTGGTGATGCAACACTGAATGGTCGTGAACTTTCCGTTGCCGCATATCTTAAAGAGCATCTTTGTCCGCAGCTTATTGGGCGAGACGCACGGCGCATTGAAGATATCTGGCAGTTCTTTTATAAAGGTGCCTATTGGCGACGCGGTCCGGTGACGATGTCGGCGATATCCGCTATTGATATGGCGTTATGGGACATAAAAGGCAAAGCTGCCAATATGCCGCTATATCAGCTCCTGGGAGGAGCGTCGCGAGAGGGCGTAATGGTTTATTGCCATACCACCGGGCACACCATTAATGATGTCCTTGAAGATTATGCAAGACATAAAGAGCAGGGCTTTAAGGCTATCCGCGTTCAATGTGGCGTGCCCGGAATGCAAACTACTTATGGGATGGCCAAAGTAAAAGGAGAAGCCTATGAACCAGCGACAAAAGGCCTGTGGCCAGAAGAGCAGCTATGGTCAACGGAGAAATACCTCGATTTTACCCCTAAATTATTCGCCGCGGTGCGCGAACGCTTTGGGTTTGATGAGCATTTATTGCATGACATGCATCATCGCCTAACGCCGATTGAAGCGGCGCGCTTTGGCAAAAGTATTGAAGAATATCGACTGTTTTGGATGGAAGACCCAACGCCTGCAGAAAATCAGGCCTGTTTTCGTTTAATTCGCCAGCATACCGTGACACCGATTGCCGTGGGCGAAGTTTTTAATAGTATCTGGGATTGCAAGCAGTTAATAGAAGAACAATTGATAGATTATATTCGCACCACAATTACTCACGCCGGAGGGATCACCGGCATGCGGCGCATTGCAGATTTTGCTGCGTTATATCAGGTTCGCACCGGTTCGCACGGGCCTTCTGATCTATCACCGATATGTCACGCAGCGGCGCTGCATTTCGATCTCTGGGTACCAAATTTCGGCGTTCAGGAATATATGGGATACTCCGAAGCGATGCTCGAAGTGTTCCCTCATAGCTGGCGCTTTGAAAAGGGATATATGCATCCCGGAGAAAAACCTGGGTTAGGTATTGAGTTTGACGAAAAAATTGCCGCTAAATATCCCTACGATCCTGCTTATTTACCCGTGGCTCGCCTTGAAGATGGTACGCTGTGGAATTGGTAATGCGAATAATGATATCACTGGGATTATAATAGTATTAATAAGCTCAAGAATTGATTGTATGATTATTATTGTTTGATGGAATAATTATGTTTCATTATTGATATGCATTATCAAACTCAACGGATGGGAGTTATGAAATGTAATTATATTAATAATCAATAATGAGGTGGGATTCTTTTAATATTAATGACTCAATATCTCGAGAGATTAATGGACGCGTAGTTTAATTAACTCAATTACGCAAAAATCTATTTCAGGAAAAATAAATTATGAAAAGCATTGTAATCCAGCAGCCAGGAAAGCTGGTTATAGAAGAGCGTCCTTTGCCTGCTCCCGGTCCTGGAGAAGTCAGGGTTCGTGTAAAACGAGCCGGTATTTGCGGTTCCGATGTTCATATTTTTCACGGGCATAATCCCTTTGCCAAATATCCACGCACGATCGGACATGAGTTTTTTGGACATATTGATGCCGTAGGTGAGGGAGTTGATATATCGCGTACGGGAGAACGTATCGTAGGCGACCCGGTAATAAGCTGCGGTCATTGCTATCCCTGCCGCATTGGAAAACCAAATGTTTGTCGGGAGCTACAGGTAATTGGCGTGCACAGAGACGGGGGGTTTAGTGAATATGTAACATTACCTGCGCAAAATGCGTGGTGCGTACCCGAGGGTATTTCTGACGATGAAGCTGCGATGGTTGAGCCATTCACCATTGCTGCGAATATTTGTAGCCAGATGAGCCCTGCGGAGCTTGATATTGCACTGGTTTATGGCGCGGGCCCAATGGGGCTGACTATTATTCAGGCACTACGTGGAGTCTATGGCGTACGGGAAATTATTGTTGCCGACAAAATCGATGAACGACTGGCCATGGCGAAGCATAACGGTGCCGATCGCATTATTAACAATGCTCATACCGATCTTAGCCAGCAACTTGCGGGAGTAATGCCAACACTCATTATCGATGCCGCCTGCCATCCGGCGATTTTGCCAGAGGCTATCGCGCTGGCCTCTCCGGCCGGGCGTATTGGTATTTTGGGTTTTTCTGATGCGCCGTGCACAATTACTCAGCAGGCTATTACCAGTAAAGAACTCAGTCTGTTTAGTTCAAGACTGAATAGCCGCCGCTTTCCAATGGTTATCGAATGGATGAAACGACGTAATATTGATGCGCTTAAACTCATTACTCATCACTATGCTTTTCAGGACGTGATGAACGCAATGGACGTTTTTGAAAATAACCCTAAAGAATGCTGTAAGGTATTACTGGAATTTTAACCAAAATTATTTTGATTGTTCCTGCCAGGTAATCATTTATTAATATTATTAGGTTTGGGTAATAAATGAATGCTTTGAAAAACATTGTGGGAAGAATAATAAAGATTGGTTCTCAATAAATTCGGGCCCGAAGCGATAAGTTGAGTGGTCTTAACCATCGGGCGCTTATAATGACACTACAATAGTGAGCGACAGATGAATAATATCCCCGATAATATAAATGAACAGACAAGGAATACAGGCGATCTAATCCGGGCTGCAGTTTCAGGCTGGCTTGGTACCGCACTTGAATTCATGGACTTCCAGCTTTATTCGTTGGGGGCTGCGCTGGTTTTCCATGAAATATTTTTCCCTGAACAGACGGCGGCGATGGCGTTAATTTTAGCAATGGGTACCTATGGAGCCGGATATATAGCGCGAATTGTTGGCGCTTTTATATTTGGCAGAATGGGGGATACCATTGGGCGTAAGAAAGTATTATTTATCACTATAACCATGATGGGCATTTGCACTACTCTTATTGGCGTGCTCCCCACCTATGCACAGATAGGTATTTTGGCGCCAGTGCTATTGGTAACACTACGTATTATTCAGGGACTGGGTGCAGGTGCAGAGATATCAGGAGCTGGTACTATGCTGGCTGAATATGCGCCGCACGGAAAGCGCGGCATTATTTCTTCGCTAGTGGCTATGGGCACAAATTGCGGTACGTTAACCGCCACGGGAATATGGGCTGTCATGTTTTTTATGCTAGATAAGTCCCAGTTATTGGCATGGGGCTGGCGCGTGCCGTTTCTGTGCAGTGCCATTGTAATGGTATTTGCTATTTGGCTGCGCCTAAACTTAAAAGAAAGCCCTGTTTTTGAACAAACACAGGGGCAACCGTTAGAGAACACCGCCGCTGCAGCGGAAAAGAGTATGTTGCGCAGTAAATCCTTTTGGCTGGCCACGGGCCTGCGCTTTGGACAGGCGGGTAACTCTGGGTTAATCCAGACTTTTCTTGCTGGCTATTTGGTTCAGACGCTGCTCTTTGATAAACGTATCCCCACCGATGCGCTAATGATAAGCTCTGCAATCGGTTTTCTCTCTATTCCGGTTATGGGCTGGCTTTCCGATAAATTTGGTCGACGCTTGCCCTATATTATTCTGAACTTCCTGTCCATTATTCTCGCGTACCCCATGATTGCTATTTTGGTCGATAACAGTATGCCAGTTAGCGTAATTATGCTCTGTATCATTGTTATTCATAATATCGCAGTGCTAGGTTTGTTTGCCTTAGAAAACATAACGATGGCGGAAATGTTCGGTTCCCGAAATCGTTTCACACGCATGGCTATCTCTAAAGAAGCAGGCGGATTAATCGCCGTAGGGTTTGGCCCTCTTCTCGCAGGCATATTTTGTAATATGACTGGCGCCTGGTGGCCAATCGCTGCCATGATCGCAGTTTATTCCTGCATAGGGTTGCTGGCCGCTGTGTTGATGCCAGAAGTGAGCGATCGCGACCTGAGCCTGTTACACGATGCGGCAGATGCCAGTTCAGCCTCATCGGCACGCACTCCCGTAGTGCGCGGCGCCGTATCCTGAGTAAGAGAATTGCAAAGCGCGCCAGCTTGCTTTGATTTTTAACAGTAATTTCGCGCGTGATATCAGGATATAGTCTCTATTGGCATGGAAAATAAATTGAGAAGGATAACAATGATGCAAAATAAATTCAGCGCTGCAAAAGCAGTGCAGCCCACTTATGACCGCAATTGTCTGAAGCCACGCATTGTACATCTTGGTTTTGGCGCTTTTCATCGTGCTCATCAGGCTGTGTTTGCAGATATTCTCGCCTCACAGCACGCCAGCGATTGGGGATATTGTGAAGTTAATCTGATTGGCGGTGAGCGCCAAATTGAAGATATCAGACGCCAGGATAATCTGTTCAGCGTATCAGAAATGGCGCCCGGCGCCTGGAATAGTCGAATCGTTGGCGTGGTAAAACAGGCGCTCCATGCCGACATTGACGGGATTGCCACCGTACTGCAAGCCATGACTCAACCGGAGGTGGCAATTGTATCAATGACGGTAACGGAAAAAGGGTATTGCCATGCCCCTTCGACCGGGAAACTGGTGTCCGATCACCCGTTAATACAGGCCGATCTTGAAAACCCTGACACCCCCCGCAGCGTGCCGGGTGTCATTGTCGCGGCGTTACGCAAGCGGCGCGAAGCGGGGCTGGCGCCCTTTAGCGTGATGTCCTGCGATAACATGCCTGAAAATGGCCACGTGGCGAGAAATGTTGTTATTGGTTTTGCCAGATTATTAGACCCGGCGCTTGCTGACTGGATTGATGCATCCGTAACATTTCCTTCAACGATGGTGGACCGCATCGTTCCCGCGGTGACGCCAGAAACCCTGGATGCAATAGCGCAGCATATTGGGGTTGACGATCCTGCGGGAGTCGCCTGTGAACCATTCCGGCAATGGGTGATTGAGGATAATTTTGCCGCTGGACGACCGCGTTGGGAACTTGCTGGCGCTGAACTGGTGGACGACGTGCTCCCCTGGGAGGAAATGAAACTGCGTATGTTAAACGGCAGTCATTCGTTCCTTGCCTATTTAGGATATCTGGCAGGCTATGCGCATATCAATGAGTGCATGGAGGATAGCTGTTTCCGCGAGGCGGCCCGGGCGTTAATGCTTAATGAACAGGCTCCCACTTTACGTGTGCGCGGCGTAGATTTAACCCAGTACGCAGACTCGCTGATAACGCGCTATAGCAACCCTGAACTTAAACACCGAACCTGGCAAATAGCCATGGACGGTAGTCAAAAATTGCCCCAGCGCATGCTGGATTCGGTGCGCTGGCATTTAGCCCATCAGAAACCCTTTCCGCTATTGGCATTAGGCATTGCTGGATGGATGCGCTACGTGGGGGGAATCGATGAGCAGGGGAATCGTATTGATGTGAGCGATCCGTTATTATCCGTGATAACGCAAAGCGTTAGCGGGAGCAAAGACGGCGAGGATCGCGTTAACGCGCTACTGGCAATAAACGCTATTTTTGGTGATGATTTACCTCTTAACGCCCATTTTGTTCAAGCGGTGCAGGAGGCGTATCAACGCCTCCTGGCGCAGGGTGCAAAAGCAGCGGTTGCTTATAGCGTCCGTCATGCTGAATAAAGCATAAGCAGGGAGCCGTACGCTCCCTGGACTCTTCTTATCATAATAAAAATAATGGCTGGCCTTAGTAATAACCACTTTCCCGGAAAGTTTAACACTTAAATAACGCCTGCGTATTTTGACAGCGGTAGATACGTTTAACCTGTCGTTTTCTTACGCGTAGCGCCTGTTATTCTTCACAAAACCAGTGTGTATTTTCTTGCCTGATAAGCAGCATAGACTCACTAATTTCGTGCAAGTGGCGATGCATTGCAGTATCAGCGGCCTCAATATTGCGCTGCTCAAGAGCGTCAAAAATAGCGTAGTGTTGCCGCAGCAGCATCTCCGGTGGTGAAACATTTTTTAAACTCATATAGCGCACGCGATCGATGGCCGCCTTTATATTTTCTACCGTTTCCCATGCCAGTTGGCAGTCGGCTATTTGTGCTAAAGCCTGATGGAAGGCGTCGTCCAGAGCGAAGAAATCATTATGCTGGTGGCGGCTAACCGCATTTTGCTGCTGATGCAGATTTTGCTCTAAGTCCCACAGTGCTTCATCGTCAATGTAGTCGATAGCGCGTTTAACCACGGCGCGTTCAATGGCATCCCGAATAAAACAGCCATTTTGTACCTGGGAGATCGCTATCTTCGTAACATAACTGCCGCGCTGCGGGCGTATCTGAATTAGGCCATTCTCCGCAAGCTTAATGAAAGCTTCACGTACCGGCTGACGTGAAACCTCAAAACGTGCGGCTATTTCTTTTTCCGACAGCGGCGTTCCTGGAGCAATCAGACATTGCACTATGTCCCTGCGCAGGATGCGATAAATCTGTTGGTTGACGGGCTGGACGGGATTTAGGGATTCGGCACTCATGGATTGTTTATCGGGTAATGGGTAACCTCTTAAATTTACCATACTTTTAGGATGCCGCCCATTTTACAACGGGCGGCGAATCCTCAGACCTCACGCTGAACGGTAAGGCCAGCCCAGCTCTGACTCACAGGCATCATTTCCAGCGTATTGATATTGACATGTGCCGGCAGAGTAGCGACCCACCAGACGGCTTCACACACATCCTGTGGTGTTAACGCATTCGCCTTGTGATAGGTTTGCTGTACTTTTTCCTCATCGCCCTTAAAACGCACCGCTGAGAACTCGGTACCACCGACCAGGCCGGGTTCAATATCGGTAATGCGGATGGCGGTACCCTGTAAATCAGTACGTAAATTAAGGCTAAACTGCCGCACGAATGCTTTGGTTGCGCCATAAACATTGGCTCCTGCGTAAGGCCAGTTCCCTGCGGTCGAACCCATATTAATAATATGCCCACGATTACGCTCGACCATACCCGGCAAAATAGCGCGCGTCATCCAGACGAGGCCTTTATTATTGGTATCAATCATGGTTTCCCAGTCATCGACGTTGGCCTGGTGTGCCGGTGCAAGCCCCAAAGCCAGTCCTGCATTGTTGACCAGAATATCGATATCTTTCCAGGCAGCGGGTAATGTCGACAGAGCATCATCAATAGCGGCCCGATTACGTACATCCAGCGGCAGAGGAAACAGACTGTTTCCTAATTGATCTTTTAGCATCTGTAATTTTTCTTCACGCCGCCCGGCGGCGATGACCCGATGCCCACTCTCCACAAAACGACGGGCAATACTCTCGCCAAAACCGGAAGTTGCGCCGGTAACCAATACAATCATGGCTGTGTTCCTTAAAAGGGTTTTATCGTGGCGATACCTTAACATGCAAGCCCGGGCAGGAGCGATGAGTTAGACCACAGGATGAGAACGGCGCAATCGACAATATAGCTTTTAGCGTAAGCTATGACACACTTGAACGCATACGCGTTGAACAGCAGAGGAAATAATGAGCGCTGATAACCCCTTTTTCCAGACAAGTACGCTGCCTTATGAGGCGCCCCGTTTTGATGACATAGAACTGCGGCATTATCGACCGGCCTTTGATAAGGCTATCCGCCTAAAACGAGAAGAGCTTGCCGTCATTATCAGTGATGTACGGCCGCCGGATTTCGAGAATACCTGCCTTGCGCTGGAACTTAGTGGACGCATGCTCTCTCGCGTAAGCGCAGTGTTTTATGCTATGTCGGCCGCGCATACAAACGATACTATTCAAGGGCTGGAGGAGGGCATTTCCGCTGAGCTGGCCGCGCTGAATGATGATATTTATCTTAATGATGTGCTGTATGCGCGTCTGCACAGCGTATGGCTACAGCGCGATTACCTGATGATAGATGAGGAATCATTACGTCTGCTGGATATTTATCACCAGCGCTTTGTGTTAGCAGGTGCCGGGTTAAGTACAGAAAATAAAGAAGCGCTGAGGGCGCTTAATACTACGGCAGCGCGTCTGATGAGCCGCTTTAATCGTAGCCTTTTGGTGGCGATGAAAACAGGAGGCATTGCGGTTAATGAGCCTGCAAGTCTTGAGGGGCTTAGTGATATCAGCCGGGCTGCAGCGGCGCAGGCAGCCCGAGATAAAGGCGAGACAGGCTGGTATTTAACCCTAATGAATACCACGCAGCAGCCCGCATTGCAGGAATTAAGCCATCGTCCAACCCGTGAGCGACTGTTTTACGCCAGTTTGCAGCGCTGTGAGCGGGCAGATAGTCATGATACGCGCGATATTGTGCTGCAATTGGCACATATCAGAGCACGGCAGGCCGCATTACTGGGATATGACTGTTACGCAAGCTGGAGCATCGCCGATCAAATGGCAAAAACGCGTCAGGCCGCACTGGATTTCATGCGAGGAATTGTTCCGGCGGCTACGGCGCGTTTCAACGCCGAGCTGGCTGAGATTCAGGATGCTATCCGTCTTGATGGCTTTAACTTTCAGGCATCAGGTTGGGACTGGCTGTATTACTCGGAGCGGGTACGTCAGCGTCGCTATGCGCTGGATGAAGCTCAAATCCGGCCCTATTTTGAATTAAATCGCGTTTTGACTGATGGTGTATTTTACTGCGCTGAAGAGTTATACGGCGTGAGCTTTGTTGAGCGATTTGATTTACCGGTTTATCAGGAAGATGTGCGCGTCTGGGAGGTTTTCGACGAGAACGGATGCGGTATAGCGTTATTTTATGGTGACTTTTTTGCCCGTGACAGCAAAAGCGGGGGCGCCTGGATGGGGAACTTTATCGAGCAGTCAACGCTCTTTCAGCAGCGCCCTGTGATATATAATGTGTGCAATTTTGCACCTGTGCCAAAAGGAAAACCAGCGCTATTATCATGGGATGATACTGTCACGCTATTTCATGAGTTTGGGCATGCGCTACACGGTATATTTGCTCGCCAGCGTTATGCATCGCTCTCCGGCACCAATACACCGCGCGATTTCGTCGAATTTCCTTCACAAATTAATGAATATTGGGCCAGTTATCCGGAGGTATTTACCCATTACGCGCGTCATTATCAGGATGGTTCAGCTATGCCTCAAGCGCTGCGTGAGAAGCTATTTGACGCCGCTTTATTTAATAAAGGCTATGACATGACGGAGCTTCTGGCGGCAGCGATACTGGATATGCGTTGGCACAGTCTGTCAGCCGGTGATGTTATCAATGACGTAAATACCTTCGAAAACGCAGTTCTCTCTGAAGAAGCATTAGCGATAAAAGCCGTGCCTCCACGCTATCGCAGCAGTTATTTTTCCCATATTTGGGGCGGCGGCTACGCTGCCGGATATTATGCCTATTTATGGACTCAAATGCTGGCTGACGATGGATTTAAATGGTTTGAAGAGCAGGGAGGGTTAACCCGAGATAACGGCCGACGTTTTCAGGAGGCGATACTTTCCAAAGGTAACAGCGCTGAGCTTTCAGAGGCTTACAGAAAATGGCGCGGACGCGCGCCGGATATTACGGCAATGCTGCGCAGGCGCGGGTTAGACCAGTAAGTGTCGGATTTAAAATTATCAGGCGAGCCAGATATCATTATTGTCTGGCTCGTTCATAATTTGGACTCAACGGCCACGATATTTATCGGGTTTAAAAGATTAACTTAAGGGCAATACATAAGATGATATTCCATCGCAAATGAAAGTTTAAAAATCACGCTTATATATCTAAGGTTTATTAGCCATTAAAATAAGAAATCTCAATTTAGTATTATAGTAGGTACAATTATTTACTAATAGGTGGCGCTATTACGGCGCCTTGTTCCAAAGATTATTCCCCTACCATCCGGTCAAATTGTTTGTCTTCTGGTAATCCGATGCTTTGCTGTAAGGCGCTATTTTCATCTAAATAATAAATTGCTGGCGTAGCCTTTCCGCCCAGCTCATCCATAAGTTGTTGGTGATATTGTAATTGATGATAGATTTTTGCCGGTGTGACCTCGGGGAACGGTGGCCGTTTTTTTCCATTACTACGTTCGAAATCTCGCCACGCGCTAACGGGGTCGACTGCATTGAGTATCGCAGCCGCGTAGCGGCCACTTTTCGGGCGGATCACGCCAACCAGTATCGTTCTCAGGCGCACCTTTCCAGTATTTACCCAGGGCTGAACCTTTAGCCAGAATTGATGGCAATATGGGCAAAATGGATCTGCAAACACAACCAGCGTGCGCGGGGCATCAGGCTTACCTTCCTCTATTGCCGGAGTTTGTTGTAGCCGTTGCCACATCCTGCGACCTTCTGGAATATACAATTCCTTCTCAAATAAATTCTCGCTTAGATTTTTCCCTTCTTCATCATACATATAGCCTGAAATGGCGTGCTTGCCATCAGGGGTAAGATAGATAGTGACGCCCATCCCCTGATATCGTCCCAACCAGCCTTTCATTCCGCCGGGCGCAGTAAAAGGCTTGAGAATTTCAATTCCTTGTTCCTGAATACGCTTTATTGGAGCAGGCAGCGCAGTTTCGGCAAATGCAGGAAAAGCCAGCCACGTGCAGCATAGGGCGACGGTAAGGTTTGTTGTATGCACAGCCATGCGCATTTTATTTTCCTCCAGACTGTTGACGGCTACTTTTTTTGCTACGGAAGAGTATGACGTGCAATGTATAAATTATCATGGGGTCCGTCTGGAAAACGGAAAATATCTGACGCTAAGCCTGTTTTTTGAGCTGATATGACGGGCAGCTATAGCTATGAGCGAAGCTCGGCTGTTTGGTCTTCAAATCATTTGCCTTCTTTTACTGAAAAATAGCACTCATCCACTTTCCTGCGAGGGGCGGGGGAGATGTTAAGATGTGTCTCCCTGAATCTCCCGTTGCGGGGATTTGTTCATTTTTTGAGGAGAAAATATGCATACCGTGGGCGTATTCTGTGGTTCTTCTGAAGGCTGTACACCAGCGTACATGGAGGCTGCTCGCCATGTTGGTAGATGTTTAGCTGAACAGAATATAAATATCGTTTATGGTGGCGGGCGCGTTGGTTTAATGGGGGCGATAGCCGACTCAGCTCTCGCATATGGTGGTCATGTAACGGGTGTTATTCCAAAATCCTTGTTGGAACGTGAAATTGCCCACACCGGGTTGTCCGAGCTGCAGGTGGTGGATAATATGCACCAGAGAAAATCTGTGATGGCAGAATTAGCATCCTGTTTTATCGCATTACCCGGTGGTGCAGGAACCGCTGAAGAGATATTTGAACAGTGGACCTGGGGCCAATTAGGAATACATGATAAACCCTGTGCGTTTCTGAACGTTAATCACTTTTACAATCCTCTAAGAGTGATGGTACATCAGATGGTAAGTGAAGGTTTTATGAAACAGGATTATGCCGATATGCTTCTTTTTTCTGAGAGTTTGCACGATATTATCGAGTTTTTTAAAACCTATATACCACCTGTTTCAAAATGGACAACGTGGAACGGAAATCGCCATGCTTGAGCAAAAAACGATTCATATTGCTGCTGCGGTCATGATGGATGACAAAGGGCGATTGCTTCTGGTCAGGAAGAGGGGCACCGTGTATTTTATGCAACCCGGCGGGAAAATTGAGCCAGGAGAAGATGCTCGCTCAGCACTGATTCGGGAACTCAGGGAAGAGCTTAATCTTGAACTATCACAAGAAGAGCTTACCCCGCTTGGCGAATTCACAGATAGCGCTGCTAACGAACCCGGATATCTGCTTCATGCCTGCATGTTCAGCATGGAAAGGCGCATTCAGGATGTGAAGCCTGCTGCTGAAATTGAGGAAATTCTCTGGCTATCTCCTTCCAATATCTCATCCAATCAGCTGGCACCGCTAACATTAAACAAAATTGTCCCACACGTATGGCCATCGATACCGTAGGCAATCTGTTGCCCGGTTTTATATAGCCACCGCTACCATCATTTAGAAGGTGGCTATGATGATAAGAGTCCCTTACCAATGACCCCTACCTTCCGCTATTGGCACATAGCAGACCGTCCGGCTGGGAACTCAGGGTCATTGCTGTCCTGCCTTTACTGCCTGCCTGATGGTATTAAATTCCCGCGCGATGGCGTTGATACCGATCCCGGCGTTAATCCGTGCAATCACCGTAGTTTTCTGTTGTTCATTCAGTACTGAAGGGCGTTCTTCTGGCGCGAATGTGTTTTTTGAGTGAACATAACCTCGCGCTTATTAATAAACACCGCAGTCTCGAAAACCGTTAAGTCTTTGTTGTTTTCTGCTATTTACGAGGGCCAGGGTTTCCTCCCGACAAGAATGCGTCCCCTCACGATGGGGGTGTTTCCCGGCTTGCGGCTCATTTGAAACTTCAGCCTGATTTGTGGGCCGAGTATGCATCAAGAAAGGTTACCCGCTGGGGATATCTGGCTGAACTCTATCGCCACCTGAAATTATCCCTTTCAGCCAGGGCTGTAAAAAACCTGCATTCGCCATCTTTATCCCCGCGCCATGCGGACAGACAGCGTTTTTTTACTTGCCGAAGAAACGCTCTCCTGGCTACACAATAAATGTCATCGATGACATCGAGTGAACTCTGGCCGAAGCAACTACTACGCTGGCAGGCTGACCGCGCAGCTTGAACCGGAACATAGTCTCACGATCCATCACAGCGCCGATGTGTACAGGCGGGGCTGAATAAAGGTGAAGCCCGCAATGCCCTTGCGCGAGCGGCCTTTATGCACCGGCTGGGTGAAACCAGAGATCGTGGACTGGAGAATTAGAGCTATCGTGCCAGCGGACTAATGTTGCTATCTACGGCAATATCACTGTGGAATACGGTATATATAGAAAAAGCCATAGATTCCCTGAGACGAAGAGGGATCCCGATTAATGAGCAACTGATTTCTCATCTGTCGCCGCTGGGATGGAAAAATATTAACCTGAGCGGAGATTACATCTGGCGAACTAATCTTAAGCTGCGGCAGGGGAAATACCGCCCGTTACGCTCAGTGGATAGTGAGCTGCGCAAAAAACAGGCTTAGTGTAGGATATTTTCCGTTTCCAGGCGCCCCTTATCATGCAGAAACAGTAGCGACAGAGCTTTTATATCGATGGCTATAATAACGATACCGGTGGTCGTAAAGGAAATAATCTTATTGGATAAAATATTATTGATTGTCAGTCGCTATTTATTGAAATTGTATTGATATCTCAAAGGCAATTTCGGCTGTAATTTTCACGCTATCGCGGCGCGGGGAAAGTCACTTTATATCGTTAAATATGTGCGAATCGATTATGGTCAGAATGATAATTGCGCGTACCGCGTTACCTTTTAATAACAGCTTTTGGAGAAAAAACGCTCGTCAAGCGATATTTTTTTGTAAGCCTAATATTGGCCAGTTTATTTACATTTGTGCCTTTTCGCTTATCCCTTGTTATTTCGGGGCTCCAGCGTTGGACTGTGCGTTTTATTTAGCGAAAAACGCCCGACATTTAGAGAGAATTTTCGGCTGAATTTACACCAATTTAGCCTACGAAATGAGGGCTTTCGGTTGACGCGGCGTGAAAAATCAGGCTTTATGTAAATAATTGTGTGATCATAATCACGCATCCCGACAGTGAGAAATACCTATTTATCTGTCCAGGATGAGGTGAACAAAAGCGTATAGCAGACGGATTGGTATTTTAAAATCTGCTACGCTTAGGCAGGAGAAGTAAGCGTTCGATCCCTCCAGCGTTAAGCGGGTGGAGAATAAAAAAGGTAGGAATCGCATCTTTCGTTGCTGGTATCACATTAGGCTACGTACGATTCCGCTTTTGACAGGATCACTCGGATGAGTGCGACAACAGAGGATGAACATGAAGTTAAGAAGGAAAAAGGTTAAACCCATCACCCTGAGTGATGTAACCATCATTGATGATGCAAAATTACGTAAAGCTATAACCGGCGCGTCGCTGGGTAACGCCATGGAGTGGTTTGATTTCGGCGTTTATGGCTTTGTTGCCTATGCATTGGGTAAAGTATTTTTCCCCGGAGCCGATCCCGGTGTGCAAATGATAGCGGCACTGGCGACATTTTCAGTACCGTTTCTCATACGCCCATTAGGCGGCCTGTTTTTTGGCATGCTCGGCGATAAGTATGGGCGCCAACGAATTTTAGTTGTCACTATTATTATTATGTCGATCAGTACATTTTGTATTGGTCTGATCCCATCATTTGCCAGTATAGGTATTTGGGCACCCGTATTACTTTTGCTGTGTAAAATGGCGCAAGGGTTCTCCGTGGGCGGGGAATATACGGGGGCATCTATCTTCGTTGCTGAATTCTCCCCGGATCGGAAACGTGGATTCATGGGAAGCTGGCTCGACTTTGGCTCTATTGCTGGTTTTGTATTTGGTGCCGGCGTCGTCGTCTTAATCTCAACCATTGTTGGTGAAGAAAACTTTATGGCATGGGGCTGGCGCCTGCCTTTCTTCCTCGCATTACCGTTGGGTATTATTGGTCTTTATTTACGTCGTGCGCTGGAAGAGACCCCTGCATTTCAACAACACGTTGATAAGCTGGAGCAGGGCGATCGTGAAGGTTTGCAGGATGGTCCTAAGGTTTCGTTTAAAGATATTGCCACTAAACACTGGCGTAGCTTGCTGACCTGTATTGGCCTGGTTATCACAACTAACGTCACCTACTATATTCTGCTGACATATATGCCGAGTTATTTATCCCATAACCTGCATTATTCAGAAGATCACGGCGTGCTTATTATTATCGCCATTATGATAGGGATGCTATTTGTTCAGCCGGTAATGGGACTATTAAGCGATCGCTTTGGCCGTCGTCCGTTTGTGATTTGCGGTAGCACTGCGTTAATTTTACTTGCTGTACCAGCGTTTATGCTAATCAACAGCGGTGTAACTGGGTTAATTTTTGCTGGATTACTCATGCTGGCAGTAATTTTAAACTCTTTTACAGGCGTGATGGCATCGTCTTTGCCAGCAATGTTCCCAACTCATATTCGCTATAGCGCACTGGCTAGCGCGTTTAATATCTCTGTACTCGTTGCCGGTTTAACGCCGACTATCGCCGCATGGCTGGTAGAATCCACGGAAAACCTGATGATGCCTGGTTATTACCTTATGGTGATGGGCGTGATTGGATTAATCACGGGTATTTGCATGAAAGAAACCGCGAATAAGCCATTGAAGGGCGCAACGCCTGCGGCCTCTGATATTAATGAAGCGCGTGAAATTTTGCGCGAACATCATGATAATATCGAGCATAAAATCGATGACCTTGATCGCGAAATCGCCGAGCTGGAAGAAAAACGTACGCTTCTGGTTCAGCAACATCCGCGTATTAATGAATAACGACTAGCGTTCTCAAGCGCCCCCGCTAACCAGCAGGGGCGCTAAATTTTTTTTAACATACCCGATATCCGACAAATTTTCCTACAATCACACCATCATAAAAACGCCCCTTCGAAACAACGCTCAAAAATGTGATGAATAGATGTTCAGGAATATTTTGATAGCGCCAGGTTTCCCCATTTTTAATGAAGACAATTTCCAGCTCTCGGGAGCGTCTGTCATAACCTATCGCCGCAATGCGGGAAGAGGCTACACGATGTCTTTTTATCGTGCTCATATCGACCTCAATGTGAAAATAAATTAAGTGTAGTGTGAGTAGGATGACAACATGTAATGTAACCCCCCTAAATTAACGCTCCGTCCTGGTAAACTATCTGAAGATGCTAAAGATGAAGAGCGCCAGCACGAGCGCTGTACTCAGGAATCATTGATGAAGGACTATTTCATTATTGCGATGCTTACTTTAGCTACCGGCTGGCGCTGGAGCCTGCCGATATGCGGGCTACTGTGCGTTTGGTGTATCCGACGCAGAAAGATTATTGCGAGCTGTATGTCGACGGTCCTTTTTGTCTGGACAGCAATCGTCGCCTGGGAAGTTGAGAAATACCTGTGAATGCCCCAGGACGCGGGATTCTCTGGCGCGGGCCTGGACGGTGATTAATGCAACCCCAAGCGAATGAGCTCGACGGGCAGATAGTTACCTTTAACGCTCCCAACCTCAATGGAGGCCGCGCGCCTTACTGGTTCTGCCGTCAGTCCTTCTGCGTGGATAGCAGTATTAACGCCAGTCTTTTCGCTGCCGTTAATTAATACACGGCTTCCAATGGTGATGGGGTTACGATTTCGGTCATAAGTCATCATTACATTTCCCCTTAGAATAATGAAACCATCGAGGATATGTTGAATATTTTGCCTCACTCACTATCGTATATTTTGGCCTTCATCTAACAATAAAACCGGCTGCGGCAAAGATAATCTGGGGTATAACTACCTTCGAAAAATCGTATCGGTGATACACTCAATTTGCTGGAACAACGCGCTGGCTTCAGGAGCGATAGACGCATGATAAAAATGGTGCTTGTGACGGCCCGGGACAGGGCTCGCCTTACGGAAATTACGGGCGTATTGGTGCGTTATGGTCTACAGGATATTGCGCATCTGTTTGGTCTGAGTTCGTTCGTCAATCGTCTTCGCGGGCATAATCAAGAGAGTAGACAGCGCAGCACGCCCGTGCGTCTACGTCAGGCGCTGGAAACCCTGGGGCCGACCTTTATCAAGCTAGGGCAAATTTTAGCGACGCGCACTGATTTACTCGATCCGGCATGGACAGAAGAGCTGGAGAAACTACACAGTCAAGCTGCTGTGTTACCCTGGGAGGAAATGGCTGGGCAGGTAAAACACTACCTGAAAGATGCCCCTGAGAATATTTTTGCCAGCTTTGATAGTACTCCTCTCGCGGCCGCTTCAATGGCGCAAGTCTACCGCGCCCGTTTACATAGCGGTGAAGACGTGATCGTTAAAGTTCTGCGGCCCGGAATGCAAAAAACGATACGCGCCGATTTGCGTCTCCTGACTTATATTGCCGGCGCACTGGAAGCACAAAGTGCAAACCTGGCACGCTATCATCCTCGTCAGATAATCCAGTTTTTAGCCACCGCGTTGAACCACGAGCTTGATTTGACTCAGGAAGCCAGCAATTGTGAGCGCATCGCGCAGAACTTTGCTTCTTCTCCACGAGTCATAATTCCTCGTATATACCAGCAGTGGACTTCTACCGGGTTGCTGGTTCAGTCTTATTTGCCCGGATACAGTCCAGATGAGATTGCCTGCGAACCCGAATTGAATGGTGCGATATTGGCACGCGAGGGAGCTCGTGCCTTTATGCAAATGGTGCTGCAGCATCGCTTATACCATGCCGACCCACATCCCGGGAATGTGATGGCGCTTACCGGAAACCAAATTGGTTTTATTGATTTTGGCATGGTTGGACGCGTGAGTATGCGGCGACGCGATCAATTACTGGAGCTCCTTGATGCAATTGCCCGGCGTGACAGCGAAGGAATCATTAATGTACTAATTGAATGGGCTGATGCGGGGGAGTTGGGCATATATCATTACGAGATGGCTGCGCAAAACTTTCTTGATAAGCAGGGGGAGGCTCCGATTAAACTCGGGAAGGCGTTAACGGATTTGTTGGCCATGGTGCGAGAATTTCAGTTAACGCTGCCCTCTGATTTAGCGCTGCTATTTAAAGCATTAATAACTGCAGACGGCGTTCTACATCGTCTCGATCTCCATTTTGATATCGTGGCTACGCTGCGGCCAGTGCTGAAAAGTATGATCGGGCAGCGCTATAAGCCGCAAAATATACAGCGACAGTGGCAGCGCATCAGTGTACAAACGCTTAACGCGGGTACAGCACTTCCGCAAACGCTGCGATTATTTCTTCACCGTCTGCGCAGTGGAAAAATGCACGGCGAATTGCATATTACGAATATTGATAAACTTAGCCGCGCGATGGAGCGCGCAGCGGTAACGCTGGCGATCGCTATTGTGACCGCTGCATTTGCTATAGGTATTACGCCCTGGCTGATGCAAATAGGGTGGCGCATTTTAGGAATCCCTGTATTTCCCTCGCTGGGGCTGGCTATCTGCGCGCTTGGCATTGCCCTGTTGGTGATACGATTACGACGTTGAGTAGGGTTCTCGGGAACGATAGCGCTAACGTTTAACTCTGGTTAATATTGATACTGCTAGAGTGTGCGGGTAATCATCGGTAACGTTACGATGGTTATCCCCCAATAATAAATACCTCTCGTTTAAATGATGAGGCATCCATGCAGGTTTATACCGTCAGCGAAGCTGGCGGTTTTTTTTATACTTGTATAGTTACAACATACTTAATGTTGTATCATAAAACACCACAATCACACCATCGCCAAAACACTCAGCCACCTACACTAAAAAGACAGGCTATGAAACGAATAGAGAGAGGCTGAAAACAGTATTAATGAATCAGCCATATGGCATTAATTCTGCGTTACTGCAGCCCTGCTTTTGGATAATTTAATATTACGTGAGGCCAGCGTGATAAAAATACCTAATCCTAAAGGTAGGATCAGTAACATAGAATAAAAGGAGATTGCATAGCCATAGACATAAGATTCCAGACTAACAGCAATCACAGGAAATATAAGGAAAACTAATGAGGCCTGAAAAGCGCTGGCTTGCTGCTGGAGAAAGAAATAGCAAAGAATACCGAACACTCCGGCAAATGCACCTAAATACGCTGCGGATAACCATGATTGTAGAGAAAAAGTAGTTAATTGTGGTGTTTCAATGCACCATCCTGCCATAGTAAGAATGATTCCTGCGCACAGGCAGGGCAGTGCATTAAAAGTAATAACAGATACAGAACAGCTTCTTTTCTTACATAGCGTATAAATAATCGCATGTATGGCTACTGCTGCGACTAAAGCGATAACACCTTGCCAGTGGGTCCCATTTTGCGCAGATGATTCATTGAGTAAGATCCCTGCCAGCGCAGCGAGAGCTATGGTTAATCCTATAATTTGATAAATATTCGTCTTTTCTTTTAGAAAAAAAATAGACGCGATAAGAACAGCTACTGGCATATTTGCAAAAATAATGGCTGCCAGCCCAGAGCTGACAAATTTCTCACCGTAAATCATTAAAGTAAAAGGAATGGAGAAGTAAAATAGACAAATAAATATTTGGAAAGTCCTTTGCCCACTAGGGAAAAGTAAAGGCGTATTAGTGATTCGTGCGATAATAACCAATAGTGGCGCAGCAAAAATAAACCTAATACCGGTGGCAAAAATAGGCGGGATTGTCTCCACGGTGAGACGCATTGCCAGCCAGGTTGTCCCCCAGGTCAATGAAACTATAATAAATAATATTAGTATCGTGAATCGCCGCATAATTCCCCCCTTAAAAAAGACTAATATAACTTTTTCCGGTGAGAAAATTATCGCTTTGCATGGCCGTAAGCCTGCAATGGTTGGAAATTATTACTATAAATATCAATTTTTATAGAAAAAAATTCTATTGTTAGCCTTGCAAAAGAAGAATACCCCCTTTGCTGGAAGACACTTCGCCGGATACTTTTTCTACACTGCGTGATCGCAGCAATATCTAATATTTTGTCAGATACAGAAAACCAATAATTTTATTAAAATCTCAGGTCGTCTTTTAAAGAAGAAATACTGCCCTTACGCGCATCCCGTCAGGGCATCTTAGTATTGCGGCTTAAATACTTTCCCAATAACGCAGGCGATGAAAACATTAACTGCCATAGTTATCATAACGATTTATAGGATGTAGATACTTCGCTTCGCCATGTATATTTGTCACACGAAATTTATGAGGCGGAACCGAGAAATAGTTTTTAAAAGTTCGGGTTAGGGTTTGCTGAGACTCAAATCCATAGCGCTCAGCCAAATAAAGAATAGGCTCATTACTCTCTTTTAACTTTTGGGCTATTTCCGTTAATTTACGCTGACGAATATATTGCCCTAATGAGTGACCAGTTTCTTTCTTAAACATCCTCTGCAAATGCCATTTAGAATATCCTGAACGCTCAGAAACCGTATCCAGCGAAAGCGGGGATTCAAGATTATCTTCAATCCAGTCCAGTATACTATGGATAGTTACTGCATCATTATTACGTCTGGACATCATCTCACCTCATTTTCATTCTATTTTACGGTAGAACCTTCTTGAGCAGGCCTTCAAGCTGGGCAACTTCCACCGCCGTTAAATTCTTTGTTAATTCACGATGTAAGTCTTGCCCAATAAGTTCATGGCAACGCTTACATAGATCCGCGCCCTCAGGCGTCAGCATTATGAGAAATCCCCGGCCATCCAGAGGATTTGGCTGACGGGTTATCCAGCCTTTACAGTGAAGTCTTTCGAACATCCTGGTTAGCGCACCCGGATCGACTGATAAGCGTTTCCTTAACTCCGCCGGAGTAATCCCATTTTCACAGCGAATTGCGCTCAATACTTTAAATTGGGGAGGCGTAACATCAAGCGGGGAAAGATAGTCATTTAATAAGCGATCTTTAAACTGATTCACCATAAAAATCAGGCGCCCCAGGGGGATTAGTTGATTGAACAAATCGCTTGAATCGCTATGCATTTCTTATTGCCCAGGCAATCATATTAATTTCGCCTGATACTATTTCACAAGAAAGTATATGTCAATCTTACTTGAAATGTGATGACACAAGATGCCAAAACCACATCTTGTCATACATTTATCGCGCTAATAATAAGTATAATTATATGGTTTTCATCTAATATATATTCACATAACAGTCGTTTATGCCACAAAACCAACCGTGTTGCGCCTATTTCTTAAAATATTCAAATGGCGAATACCTTATGGATAAGCTGACGGTAAAAAGCCGCGTTCTTAGTTAATAAAGGGCAGAAATAACGCTGGATGATGTTCCAGTTTCAGAAAGGCTGGCTTATTAAACAGATTCCGCCGTTTCTGCCATACTTTTTATTAAAGTCCGTTGCCCGTTGAACTGACAACAAAACCGAACGATCTAAAGTAATATCATCGGCAAGCGCGGCAAAAACTGTGCATGCCCATTTCTATTAGGCTTTGAGACTTTATGGGCTGATAGGTACAGGCAACTATATTTCTGAGCGGCCAGGCGATGGTCACCCTCTCTCAGCCGGGCAGACCGGCTGGCACATCCGCTCACGATGGCTATCCGGGGTAAGAGATAGCGCCTGAGTTTGACCAGATTCTCAAACCCAGGCACAGAGTGAGGTGTGAGGAAGGTTATACGCCTGACTTTGGTCGGGGTTGGAATTCTTGCCCTAACGTCGGCCAGCGCCGGAACATAGCAATCGACAGAATAAGGGCAACTGCAGCTGGTATGGCGCCCCAGTAGCCAATATCCGCCATCGACAGATGCAGGCTTATCTGGTTGCCTAATAGTGCGCCAGCGCCGATACCAATATTAAATATTCCTGAAAAAAGTGACATGGCCAAATCCGTTGCATCAGAGGCCAATATTAATACCTTTACCTGCAATCCGAGTGTGATAATCATGGTACACATTCCCCAGAATACACTAAGCGCAACGAGATAATCACTGCCACCGCTGGCTGCGGGATAGAGCATTAATAAACTGAGCGTTAGCAATCCAATTGCGGCACTGACGAGGAGAGAAGCATGCTGGTTACCCAGCCGGCTAAAGATAAAGCTGCCGATAATTCCCGCACCTCCTAGCACCAGCAGTAATAAAGTAGCGAATTCAGCGCTTAAGCGGGCAATCTGGAGAATAAAAGGTTCGATATAGCTGTAGGCGGTATAATGTGCCGTTACAGCAGTGGCTAATAAGATATAAACGCTTAACAAAGCGGGCCGGCGCGCAAGTATCGGTAAGCTCTTTAAAGAACCAGAGTGCTCGCTGGGTAAGCGCGGCAAAAGCTTTATTAGAGAAAGCATGGTGAAAAGGGCGGCGATGCCGATAACCAAAAACGTAGTTCGCCAGCCAAAGTATTGGCCTATGGTGCGCCCAAGCGGCAAACCCAATACCATCGCCAGCGAAGTGCCTGTAGCAATTAAACTCATCGCCTGTGCACGTTTTCCGGCGGGTGCCATACGCACTGCCAGTGACACCGTAATCGACCAGAAAATGGCATGCGCGAAAGCAACGCCCGTGCGGCTAATCACCAGAATAGTAAAATTCCAGGCAACAAAAGAAAGAAGATGGCTAACGATAAATACCGCGAACAGCGCCAGCAATAATTTACGACGCTCAATACGTGCAGTCATCAGCATAAAAGGGAGCGATGCCAACGCCACAACCCAGGCATAAATTGTGATCATTATGCCGGTTTTTGCCGTTTGCATACCGAAACTTGCTGCAATATCAGACAGCAACCCTACAGGAATAAATTCCGTAGTATTAAAGATAAAAGCGGCGATGGATAACATCACCACACGCAGCCACGCAACTTTGCGCGAAACAGGATTTATCGTCATTAAAGGTGCTACGCCACGGCAATTGGAGAAGAAGTTGCCGGGATCTTAAGGCCAGGCACGCGCCTAGTACAATTGTTTAGTACAAAAAATCTTTTTTTTCCTTATAAATGGGAATGATTCCATATACCTAATCATGGGTGATTTAAATATTTTCTTTTAATTCAATATATTGAGAGTAGAATATTTAAAACAAACCTCTATAAATTCTTACTTTATGTGCAATTGATACTTAAATTAACCAGGAGGTACTATGACGGGCAGGCAGTAGAATGTAACTATTAAGATTATTAAATACCAGGTTACAACGTCACACATATGCTGGCCTGGCCAACATATAACTGAGCACTCAGCGCAACTCTTAGACAGGAATATTTTATTCTGGCGTGAAGTTTATCGGCAATATGCTTATGAAACTGTCAAGCTGCGGAGTTTTTTCACCACGACGCCAAACCAGCCAGGTTGTTAGATTCTGCCAGGGCGCTCCCAGAGGCCAACAGGACACCTGCTGGCAACCCGGCATACTTTCGAGCATGCTCCGCGGCATCATAGCCAGCCCGGCACCTGCAATCACGCAGGCTAACATCCCATGATAAGATTCCATCTCATGAATATGACCCGGAACAGCATCATTGGCCTGAAACCAACGTTCAAAATGCCGCCGGTAAGAGCAGTTGGCCCGAAAAGCATAAAGATTTTCACCATTCACATTTTGAGCGTTCAGAATTGGTGGGTGGCTTTTCGCTGCGATAACAACCATTTCTTCGTCAAAAACCGGGATACCTTCCAGCGCAGGATGCAGCAGCGGGCCATCGACAAAGGCCGCGCTAAGCGCGCCATCAAGCACACCGTCAAACATTTCTCCGGAAGGGCCGGTGCAAAGATCGAGTTGAATCCCCGAATAGCGCTGATTAAATTCAGCAAGGATAGTCGGAATCCTCACGGCGGCGGTACTTTCCAGCGCACCCAGTATCAACTTTCCCATATTCGCTTCGCCGCTGATGGCCGCGCGTGCATGCTCAACCAGCGCAATAATTTGTCGGCTATAGAGTAGAAAATTATGGCCTGCGGGCGATAAACGTAATCGCTGCTTTTCACGAATAAAGAGCGCTACGCCTAAATCTGTTTCCAGTTGGCGCAGCCGGGTCGTGAGATTGGAGGGAACCCGGTGAATCTTCTGCGCCGCCGCACTAATACTACCGGCGTCCGCGACGGCGTTAAATATTTCCAGTTGCACCAGATCCATGTTTTCTCACTTCATGAAAAACTTTTTTCCAATTATTCACTTTTCATACTAAATGGGCAAGAGTACTGTCGGTTCAAATCACTCCAGCTGAGAAGAAAATGAATCCATCTCCTAAAACCCATGCCATATCACGTAATCCTGCAACCGGCGAAGTGCTTAACGCTTATCCCTGGGCCAGCGCCGCGCACATCAATAATGTTCTCGCGCGTGCGCATCAAGGCTATCAGCACTGGCGAGGCGTCAACATAGAACGGCGAATGGAAAAACTGTATGCGATTGCGCATCTACTGGAAGCGCAGCAGGATATCCTGGCGCACTGCATTTGCCGCGAAATGGGGAAGCCTGTTCAACAAGCGCGGGCCGAAGTACAAAAATGTGTGCAGCTGTGCCGCTGGTATGCAAAGTTTGGACCGGCGATGCTGGAGCCACAACCAACGCAGGTTGAAAATCAGCGGGCATACGTGGCATTTCGGCCCCTCGGGACAATACTTGCCGTAATGCCATGGAATTTCCCGCTGTGGCAAGTGATGCGCGGCGCAGTCCCCATTCTGCTGGCCGGCAATGGATACTTATTAAAACCTGCGCCATCGGTCATGGGATGCGCTGAGTTAATCGCAGCAATCATGCATCAGGCCGGGGTGCCTGAAGGCGTATTTTCTATTGTTAACGCTGAACCGAAAGGCGTAAGCCAGATGATTAATGACCCTCGCATTGCTGCGGTCACGGTAACTGGCAGCGTCAAGGCCGGCGCGGCGATAGGCGCCCAGGCCAGTAACGCTTTGAAAAAATGCGTACTGGAGCTTGGCGGCAGCGATCCCTTTATCGTGCTCAATGATGCCAATTTGGACGAGGCCGTACAGGCCGCCATCGCCGGGCGCTTTCAAAACACCGGCCAGGTCTGCGCGGCAGCCAAGCGCTTCATTCTGGAACAGGGGATTGCCGATCGCTTTACGGAACAATTTGTCGCTGCGGTGCGCCACTTGCGCGTCGGCAATCCTGAAATTGAAGATAATGATATTGGCCCTCTCGCGCGCGAAGATTTACGTGATGAACTGCATCATCAGGTCCAGTCGACTCTGGCGCAGGGGGCTTTATTATTAACCGGCGGTGAAAAAATAACCGGAAACGGTTTCTATTATGCGCCGACGGTTCTTGGCAACGTCACGGCAACAATGACGGCATTTCGTGAAGAATTATTCGGGCCGGTCGCCGCGTTAAGCGTAGCGCGGGACGCGGAGCACGCGCTGGCGCTCGCCAATGACAGTGACTTCGGCCTATCCGCCACGCTCTTTTGCGCCAATGAAAAGCTGGCGCTATCTATGGCTGAGCGCCTTGAGTGCGGCGGGGTTTTTATTAACGGCTATAGCGCAAGCGATCCCCGCGTACCTTTTGGCGGGGTGAAAAAGAGCGGTTTTGGGCGCGAGCTTTCTCATTTCGGGCTGCATGAATTTTGTAATATACAGACGGTATGGATGGACCGGGGCAGACGCTCGTAGAGAAGCCGCGAGCTAGCGAGTATACTGCGATGCGAATTATCCGTGTGAGTGGAGTCAACGTGGCAGGGCAGTTAAACAATCAGTTGCTGGACGCAATACTGGAACAGGTCAGGCCGCTTATAGGCCGGGGGCAGGTAGCAAACTATATCCCGGCGCTGGCGTCAGTGCCTGCCGAAAAACTGGGAATTGCCGTCTGTACAGTCGACGGACAAACCTGGCAAGCTGGCGATGCACACGAGCGCTTTTCTATTCAGTCGATTTCAAAGGTACTGAGCCTGGTGCTGGCAATGACGCTTTACAATGAAGCGGAAATCTGGCGCCGGGTGGGTAAAGATCCCTCCGGGCAGCCCTTTAACTCACTGGTTCAGTTAGAGCTTGAGCACGGCAAACCGCGTAATCCATTTATTAACGCTGGCGCGCTGGTTGTCTGCGATATGCTGCAAAGCCGGCTAAGCGCACCGCGCCAGCGTATGCTTGAAGTGGTGCGCCGGTTAAGTCAGCAATCCGACATTAGTTATAATGCCAGCGTGGCACGCTCGGAGCTGGAGCATTCTGCGCGCAATGCCGCAATCGCGTGGTTAATGAAGTCATTCAGTAATTTTGACAATAATGTTAATGATGTCCTGCTTAACTATTTTCATTATTGCGCGCTTGAAATGAGCTGCGTGGAGCTGGCGCGAACCTTTTTATTCCTCGCCAATCAGGGGCGTGCGCCCGACGAGGGAGACATCGTGATAACCCAACAACAGACCAGGCAAATTAATGCCTTAATGGCAACAAGCGGGATGTATGAAAATTCGGGTGAGTTTGCCTGGCGCGTTGGGATGCCGGGGAAATCGGGCGTAGGGGGAGGGATAGTCGCTATTATTCCCCATGAAATGTCTATTGCCGTCTGGAGCCCGGAACTGGATGCAGCAGGAAATTCGCTAGCAGGTATCGCAGCGCTGGAGCGGCTTGCGGATAATATTGGGCGCTCAATTTTCTAAAGAAAGTTAGCGCTCAGTGAGAAAAACAGCAGCATACCTGTACCAGTAATGGCGGCGCCGATGGCACACATTATTGTACCAATAACAATAAATTCGCGAACTTGTCTGACATCCATGTCATTCTCCTTTTGCTCGTCACTTTAATATAGTCGTATTCAACACAGGCTCAATCGCCATTAAGAAGTCAAATCCGATGAAAAAGAAAGAGACTGATACCGACCTATTATTTACGCGACTTGCGAAATCACGATTTCGCTCTCGTTTTTGTCTGGGCCAGAAAGAGAGACAATACTGCATTGACAAAGGTCCGGAAGTGATTTCGCAGCACGCCATCGATTTTATTGCCCGGCGCCTGGCGCCGGCGCTGCCTGCGAATGATGGAAAGCAAACCCCAATGCGCGGCCATCCGGTATTTATCGCCCAGCATGCAACCGCCACCTGCTGCCGAGGATGCCTCGCTAAGTGGCACGGTATTGAACAGGCGAGGGCGTTAACACCCAATGAACAGGAATATATTCACGCGGTTATCTGGCGCTGGTTGTTGATGCAGATGAATGATTAAGGGCCGTAATTTTTATTTATAACATTCTTTAAATGATTAAGTGGAAATTAGAGAACATTTTTATTATTTTGAAAAGGCCGCGAGAAAATAGAGTTTGTATATGTGGATGTGGCATTGATTATAATTTCCTGACTTTACATCTATTTTCCCATTCAATAAAGGCCAGCGCGAGAGCTGCTCTGGATGTTTCTCTTTTACTAGAGCCTCATAACCGTTAAGCAGAGCCTGGAAATGCATTTGCAAGTCATTCATTATTATTTACCTTATGAGAGCAATAATTTACTACTTGTTTTCGATTTTTGTTGTCTCAGGAATGAGTCATCAAACGGTGTTTTTATGTTGCCATCGGATAGTAGCCAGTTGATGGCCAGTGTCAACGATTCACGCCAGATTTCGGCATACTTATCTTTGATGCGCATAATGTATATTATGTTAAATGCAGTGTATGCAATAATATCGCAGGTTCATGCTTTAGCCTTAAAGCCATGCTTCCTTTGAGTGCGCTACGTTTTCTTCTCACCTTCTCCCCCACTAAGTTATTTGGGGTTCTACGCCGGAACCGCCGAAATTTCCGGCCCGTAGTTTTTAGTGATCTTTCGGCACCTCAATGACTCCATCGGCAATGCCCTGAACCAGCCTTTCCATCCATTGTGCAAAGCGAAAATATCCAGGGTATTGAGGCAAATGTAGTCCATCTGGACTTTTGAAGCGCTGTCCATCACCCGTTTAAAGACTTCCATATAGTCATAGCAGCCCTGCAATAACTGGGCATCACCATTTTCTGTCAGAGGAAATCGACAGGAATAATCATGAACTATCTTCGCCAACTGTCGTTGTTCAGCAGTTAAGTCGACCATTTTATCTCCTCGTTAGTACCAGAGGAGGTATTTGCCTCCTCTGATTCCCTTAGTTATCAGGCACAGCAACGATCGTTCCATGAATCACGATAGATGACATTTCCTTCCGTATACTTCCAGGTGATCGCCTCATAACGTAATTCGAGCGTTTCAAGGTGAGTGCTACTCATACCGTTAGGAGCCAAATATGGGGCAACTGTTGTGAACTTGACGTTTTCCAGAATGATATTGAAATACTCGGCCTCGATACCTGATTCCAGAATACGGTACATCTTGATTGTTGCCTTCTTCATGGTTCGGCCTTCGCAGACAGCGCGGTACAGGAGTGGTGTTGTCTGATCAAATTCTTTCACTATCGTGATCGGGCGGTGAACGCGCGTTCCGGTAAGTTTTCCCCAACTCGGATCAACGGGAATAGTGACACCGTGGGAAAATGATTTTAACTCGATAGAGCCCAGACGCAGTGGCATTAGACAACTGCCAACAATCGGCGATCCATTTTCATCTTCAAGCCATAAGTGTGCGGGAGTAGACATGTAATTTCCTTATCAGTGAGTATTAAGTATTGGGATAGTCAGCGCTTCACCATTTCACATAACGACCAAAAATAATCATTACTGCTATGAAGAAAACACCGATTGGCCAGACTGGACTTCCGGGGAAAAAATGAGCCTGAGCCAAGGCAAAAACGATGGTTAACGCTGTTGGGCCGTAGACCGAAAAGAAGAACCGCCCCTGCCACCGTAAAAAACGTTTGATATACGTCATCATGGCTATTGGATCATCCTGCTGATGATGCCCACAATGTCATTATCTGATGCCCATTGCGCTTCGATAGCGCCCGCCTTTTGGAACACAGGCTCAATGAGGAAATACAGCATTTCCAGCCCTTGTGCATAGAGCGCAGAATAATAGGCGGGAAATTGAATATGCAGTCGATGAGCAGTGTCTGCAGCTTTCTGTACAACTCCATAAACCCCGACTGCAGCAATACCACGGGAAGCCCATGTACCAGCAAGAGCACTTATTTCAAGGCTGAGGTTTAACCCAATGCGAACGCTGCTGGCGACCGCTAACGTAAACCCGGCACTGGTGAGAGAGCTGGCAGCGATATGGATATTCACGACCATCAGGCACTGCTTGATGTGTTCTATCTGCTCAGATGTTCTGTATTTAAAAATTTCTTCGAAGTAGATCCGAAGCATGTCATAGATCACATCACCGTGGGGTATTACCTTATAGACGGCATCCCTGAAACGGATATCTTCTGTCTTTTGCTGCTGGCAAACATCGTTATATTCATCGGTGAAACAGGAGGTGTAATACAGCAGACGGGTCGCCCCTTTCCCTAACGTATCAACTTGATTTATGACCTGCTGACCGACGGCAGAAACTGCATGGTCGAGCTTTAATGCGAGAATCCTGTTAGCCTGTAGGTAACTGATGACTTCATTGTTGTTGTACATAATCGCTCCATGCTAATTTTCATTAAATCCAGTTTTTCATTATTTCCCACGGGAAAGCGTCCGGTAAACAGTTGGCCGAGAAACGGAAAATAATTCAGTCAGATCGCTGATAGAGTACTCGCCACTTTCATGCATCCGGCAGAGCTCTTTCTGCTGTTTTTCTGACAGCTTCGGCTGCTTCCCCCGCAGTCCGGGCGATGGCTATCCTTTCGCGGGTACGCAGCCGTATCAGATCGCCTTCAAACTCAGCAAAGGTCGCCAGCACGTTGAAGAACATTTTGCCCATCGGATCTACCGGGTCATAGATGCTCGTACCGAGAGCCAGTTTCACGCCACGAGCCTGTAGTGCATCGACAATTTCCCGTGCATCCGGAACTGAACGGGCCAGCCTGTCCAGATTTCCTGTTTCGGGCATAAAATAGCCAGACTGACAGTGGCTCTCTGGAACTGGCTGCGCCGTTGATAGCGCGAAATAGCCTATCAGTAGCGAAAATAACGTGAAATTTTTAACGACCCTTTTGCTCGCATCACCATCCTCCATATATGTATTAAAACGTTTCAACTTTATTTAGCACCTGCGTAACAAAACGCAGGCTCAAAGCCTGGCAATAGCGCTATCCCGATCGGCGCTGGGTTAACCACTCTGAAATCTGTATGGGATAGCTATCCGGCACTTTTTTCAGCATGCGCCGCGTCAAGCTGAGGATCGTATGCCGCGCGAGGGATTCATACATTTGACGCTGTGCTTCATCCATAACAAGCCTCACGCTGCACGGCGTATCGCACGCCCATACCGGAATTACGCTGTCAAAAACCGCCATACGCTGGCGTACTTCACGGCAGTCAAAAAGCGTTTTATTCTCATCAATTGCCAGAGCAACGTCACGAATCGTAATTTCTGCCGGCGAACGCGCCAACTGATACCCGCCGTTTCGCCCTTCAAGACTGCTGACCAACCCGGCTTTTGCCAGTCGCGTAAACACTTTACCCAAGTAATCGTAAGGCATGCCGTGTAGCTCAGCGATTTCTCTGACGCTCATTTCTCGGCCATTGCCGCTATCGTCCACCATGCACATCAAGCTGTGGATCGCATATTCCACACCGGAACTAAAAAAACTCATAGCGCTGTCTCAGTCTCAGAGCGATTTAATTGGCTTTATGGTAGCACAGGCTCTTCCAGATAAATAAACCTTAATAAATCAATATGATAAGCTTATTTCGTGATAAATGCTTTGCGAGCAATAACTAGGATTGTTATAGTCGCAGTATTGTTTTTCAACAACGACAAGGATGCAATTATGAATCAGCACATTGTTATCATTGGCTCCGGTTTTGCCGGGTTATGGTCGGCGCTGAGCGCCGCGCGCCTGCTGGTCCAGCATCAACGCGAGGATATTACCGTTACAATGTTGGCACCACAGCCAGTATTAACAATGCGTCCTCGGTTGTATGAAGCGAACCCTGCTGCGCTGGATTTTCCTCTTTCCCGATTACTTGAAGCCTGTGGTGTGCGCTTTATTGGCGGTGCGGCAACTAAAATAGATACACAAAATCAGTGTATTCACTATTTACCCAGCGCAGAAAAGATAGAAAAAACGCTACCGTTTACGCGCGTAATTTTGGCTAGCGGAAGCGTATTAAACCGCAATAATATCCCCGGTGCGCAGGAATTCGCTTTCGATATCAATGATATTGATAGCGCCAGACGCCTGGAAGATCATCTGCATACTCTGGCGGCTCAGCCTGCGTCCCCCGGTCGGGATACCGTAGTCATTTGCGGCGGCGGTTTGACGGGCGTTGAACTTGCGCTGGAGCTGCCTTCCCGTTTACGGAAACTGTTTGGCGAACAGGCTCTTCCCCGCATCATCGTCGTTGATTCCGGCAAACGCATCGGCGCCGCATTTAGTGAAGAATTAGGGAATATTATTGCAACGGCAAGCCAGTGCCAGTCCGTCGAGTGGCGCTCAGAGTGTAGGGTTACACATATTGATAGCCACGGCGTTGAACTATCTGATGGCAGCAACATAGCGTGCTTTACTTCCGTAATTACCGCCGGCGTTAACGCTAGCCCTCTGGCCGGCCAAATTAATGCCAAACGCGATGCTCAGGGGCGCTTGTTTGTTAATGACATGCTGTGCGTTGAAGGCGAGTCCTCCGTGTATGCCGCCGGAGATATTGCGCATGCGCACTGTGATGACAGCGGGCATACCGCATTGATGAGCTGCCAGCACGCGATACCTATGGGAAAATTTGCGGGCTATAACGCTGTCGCCTCTTTACTTCACATTAGCCCACTTCCCTATCGCCAGCCTGATTATGTCACCTGCGTTGATTTAGGCGAATGGGGCGCGGTTTATACAGAAACCTGGCAACAGCGCGTGTGTATGACGCGACAGGAAGCGAAACAGCTTAAACAAACCATTACTCATGAATTAATCGCTCCGCCACAGGATAGAACACAGGCTTTCTCTCTGGCCGATCCGCTGGCGCAGTTTGTCGAAATGACGCAGGAATAAACCGCTAATTAATTTGATGAATAAACCGGGATATCAACCGGTTTATTCATGCAGGCAGGCTTCTTTCCGATAAGCTCCGGGTGGAAGATGATAGGTGCGAGTAAAGATCCGCGTAAAGGTTTGCTGTGAATCGAAGCCATACTTCAACCCGATATCAAAAACTTTGGCGTTAGTGGTGCGTAAATCGCGAGCAGCAAGGCGTAATTTCCGTAGCCGAATGTAACGCGCCAGGCTCTCACCGGTGTACTGCAAAAATAAACGCTGCAGGTGCCACTTTGAATATCCGGCGTGGCGCGCGATATCGTCAATGCGGAGCGGCTGATGCAAATTATTGTCTATCCATTCTATTAGTGTCTCAATGACCTGCGCGGGTATATTCATCACCCTCTCCTGTTATTATCAAACTGTACCGCTAGCCAGTGTTTCCAATGCGCCCATCTATACATCAAAATGAAATAACACTATCATTGCTTCATGAGTGAGCAAGCACTCATTATAAAGAGCAATAGTGCATCGTCAATATGCTTTTTATCTGCAATGCGTGTTATAAACGCTATCGCAAATTTAGGCCAAAACAATTGTGGAGAGAAATCGGGTGGCACGACCTAAGAGTGAAGATAAACGCATAGCATTACTTCAGGCGGCAACGGTAGCTATCGCACAGGCCGGCATAAGCGCTTCCACCGCCTCTATTGCCCGCAGCGCCGGCGTTGCTGAAGGTACCCTTTTTCGCTACTTCGCCACTAAAGATGACTTACTCAATGCACTCTACATTTGGCTAAAACATGATTTAGGCAGCATTATTTTACAGCAGGTGGATTTTGAAGCCGCCTCGCCAAAACAGCAGTTGAATTCAGTGTGGGATAACTACATTGATTGGGGAATTACCCATCCGTTAGCCAATGCCTGCATGCGACATCTTGCCGTTAGCGGAAAAATCACCCAAGAAACTGAGCAGCAAGTTGCTAATATGTTCCCCGAGTTAGACCGGCTTTGTGAATCACGCATCCGCCCTATTTTTCGCGAGCCGCCGCTGCGAGCATTTCTCAGGATGTGGCATGCGGCAGACAACAAAATGGACTGGCATTGTTTTATTAATCAGCCTGTGCTGGCTAAGCGGTTGTAAAGAGCCGAAGAAACAGCCTCCGGCGCCGCCCGCGAATAATGATTCGCCGCACATAGTGTCAACGCCAATGCGCGGTGTGTGGCTGGCAACCGTTTATGGCCTGGACTGGCCACCGCAAAGCTCGCTTGCGTTACCCGACGCCGAACGTATCCAGCAGCAGCAAAAGGAACTAACAGATAAGCTGGATAATATGGTGCGCCTGGGAATTAATACCGTTTTCTTTCAAATTAAACCTGACGCCAGCGCGCTTTATCATTCGGCGCTGCTCCCCTGGTCTGCCACGTTGACGGGAACTCTGGGTAAAAACCCCGGATACGATCCACTGGCTTTTATGTTAACAGAAGCACATCGGCGCGGCTTGAAGGTGCATGCCTGGTTAAACCCGTATCGGGTTTCCATGGATACCCGGCCAGCAACAATTACGGCCCTGGCAGCGCCAAATAATAGCGGGCCTGACAACGTATATCGCAGCCACCCGGGGTGGATACGAACAGCAAGCCATCGTTTCGTACTCGACCCAGGGGTTCCCGAAGTTAGGGCATGGATAGCGCACATTGTGAGTGAAGTAACGCAGAACTATTCGATAGATGGTATTCAGTTCGATGACTATTTCTATTATGAAACGCCCGACTCGCACCTGAACGATGACGCAACATTCAGGCAATACGGACAGCCATTCAGCAGCAAAGCCGAATGGCGCCGGAACAATACGCTGCAATTAATTCGTGAAGTGAGAGCTGCCGTACACGCCGTAAAGCCAAAAGTTGATTTCGGTATTAGCCCGGCCGGGATTTGGCGCAATGCTGACGCATCGCCGTTCGGGTCAACCACGCGCGGTGGAAATACCGCATACGATGATGGCTATGCGGATACGCGCCAATGGGTACAGGAAGGGCTGCTGGATTATATTGCCCCCCAAATATACTGCCAGTCACGCGCAGCGTGGCCAGATACGATACGCTGGTTGATTGGTGGGCGCGATTAACCGCACCGACGCATACCCGGCTATATATTGGCGTCGCGCTATATAAAATCGACAGCCCGCCGCAAAATGAACCTCAGTGGCAGGAAGAGAACGGTATTGAAGAATTGAAACGGCAGCTGGATCTCAATGAAAAGCCTGGAATTGACGGCACAATTTTGTTTCGTGAAGCCTACCTTCACTCTCCAAGACTTTTTCCGGCAGTGGAATATTTACGCACTCGTTGGCAAAAGAACGCTACGGAAATGCGCCCTGCATCTCACCCTTTCCAAAAATAATATACGCCGCTAATAAATAGCGCGACAGCATTCCCGATTCTTAGCGATGAGGGAATGCTGTTATTAGCGTTAATAGCAAAAACTCCAGCGGTATATCGAGAAGTATCGCCAGCAACGCTGGCGCTGGCTATGAGATAAACCGCGCTGATGGCGTCTTTACGAGGAATCAGTAATCTGTCGCCGCAGACAATAGACAGCTTCGAATAAAAATTATTAGAATCAATAACCTGAAAAGAAAATATGCGGAGTTATTTTCAAACCAGCGCGATGGTTAATTCGGGAGATAATTAAAAATATAAGTATGTTGTAACTAATAAAAGATATTCTCATTCATAGTGACGGGCCCTAATACTGATAAGGCCTGCTAACAATGAGTTAACGCAATATTTTAGCGCGTTCCTGACGATAATAGATGCGTCATAACACGGCCTAGTTCGTCTGACGCAATGCCATATTGTGACGATGTCACGTTTATTTTGAAGATATCCTGCAGACATCGCCATAGCGCAATGTGATTAGGCAAAGTACAAACGTGCGTTTCACCTGAAGCAAGTTGCTTCGTCAGGCGATAATTAAGCAACCTATATTGCCCTCCTTCCAGGGTATAGCGACTGGCCAACAAGTGATGGCGGAAATGAGATGTGGGCCAGGTCGCGACATAATGATTTGCCATTTGGAAATCACTTAGATACTGCTGCTGCTCATCAAATTGATAAAGCGGCGCCCACTTATTTCTATCGAGAACGGAGAGCAGCCAGCCATCCTGATTTTGCGATAAACGCCACGAGCCACACCGCGTCGTCTGAATGATATCCGCTTGCAATAGCAGTGGCTCACAGGGTGTTTGGCCGCCAAAACCTACATCGACAAGCCAGGCGTCTTCATTGAGGATGACGCGCAGTAATTGATGCGTGCGCGCAGGCATCGCCTGAGGTCTGGAAATTAAAACGCGCGCCGCTAACGACGTTACCTGAAACCCAAAAGCCTGTAATGCCTGGTAAAATAAACCATTAAGCTCATAGCAATACCCTCCGCGCCCTGCCTCAATCAGCTTACGTATTAATGCGTCCTTATCTACTCCAATAGTCCTCTCAAAAAGAACGTCCAGATTTTCAAAGGGAATATTACAGCAATGAAAATGCTGTAACCGACGCAGAGACTGAATATCCGGGGCGATAAGCTCGCCAACAGGCCAACCTATTCGTAGTAAATAGCGCCCAGTATCTAACCCCATTTCCACGTCCTCTTTTATATCCTGCCAGTATCAGCGTATGGCAGCACTTAATCCAAAACCATAATTCAGCATATTTAGGATCCCCTACCTTCTCAAATATTTTCCGCAAAAAAAGAGCGTAAATGCTGATTTACTACCAGTGGGTTTTCAACATTACTAATATGGGCTGCCTTGGGAATAGTGATATGCTGACAACCAAGGCGATGAGCTAACCGCACGCCTTCTGCCGGAGGCCGGGGAATATCATATTCTCCCGTCATTACCAGAGACGGGCAGGCAATTTCCCGCAAAATAGAAAGCCTATCCTGACGACCAAAAATAATTCGCCCAAGGGGGACGATGCTTTCACGTAATACGGCGGTGGGTAACTTGCATAGGCTTTGGTAGAGATCTTTTCTTAAAGTATCAGCATTCTGTGTATAAAAAAGGGAAACCAAATATTCACACATTTCAGGCGGGATCTTTCCTAACCTGACAATAGTGTCGAGATTTCGAAAATAAACCTCATGCGTTTCTGCCGGCTCTGCACCCAAGTCTGTATCCATAAGCACCAGAGCTTTCACTGCTTTCGGATATCGATAGGCTAATTCAGCGCCCCACATTCCACCGACGGATAATCCGACAATCGCAAATTCATTAATACCTAAACGTTGCATCAACTCATAATGATCTTCCGCCAGTGCGGTAAGTGAAGTACATGTTTCAGGGAGTCGGGGTGAATCTCCGTGCCCCCATAAGTCGGGGATAATAACTCGATAATCACTGGACAGTGCCTCTATTTGCGGAGCCCACATTGATTTAGAAAATAAATAGCTATGCCCAAGGATAATTGGGAAACCTTGTCCTTTATCATAATAGGTCATTAACTTCTTCATATTTCACCCCGTATTTTCAGCAAGTGGTTACCAGATTCATTTCCGTTGTGACGCCGGGCCCAAACCCTGCAATAATTCCTCTTTTATTCTTTTCCGACGTAATGTCTTCACACATGCGACGATAAGTGTCCAGCACGACAGAGCTTGAAATATTTCCGCAGTTCATCAGGGTTTCAAAACTATATTTAAACTTATCCAAGGGAACGTTAATTGTTTTTGCAATATTTTCCAGAATTCTAGGACCGCCGGCATGAATAATATAGAAATCCAGCTTATCTATCTCCCATTCCTGAGTTTTTGCAAAGTTCTCCATTATCGGCGCTAATGACAGCATCGCACCCGGTACGCGCTTATCGAGACGAAAATGGAAGCCTGTATCTTCAATATCGTAACTAATCCATGATTCGCTATCGGGAACCAGGTAGCTAGAATTTGAGGTGAGTTTTAATCCGCTACTGGTATTTTCGCTAGTAACCACCGCAGCCGTTACTGCATCTCCAAACAGGCCATCTATGAGCAGGCTACTAATACTTGTATCCGTAGGCTGATAGCTAAGGGAGCAAAACTCACAGCTCACAATGAGCACATTACTTCATCCTGGATAACACGCGGCGCGGGGCTACTCTTCACTTCCCATGCACCAATGCATCCTGATGGGACTATGTCAACTGACAATATTGAAAATCAATTAATTCTCATGTTTACTAACCTACAAAAAACGCTGGAGGCTGCGGAAAGTAGTAATGATAATGTATTACAAATAATAATTTATTTAACGGACCCAGAGTACAGTAAAGCGCTTAATGAAATCTACCCACAATTTTTCGCCCCCCCCTATCCTAATCGTTCAACTATTATTGTGGAACGCATGCCAGTACCGGGTATGAAAGTGAAATTAACGGCTACTGCGTTAGCATAGTACTGGCTAAAAATATGCCATGCGATAAGTAACTTTCAGCGCTGAGGGATTAATTTATACATTCAATATTCTGTTTGTTTAAAAAATGTTGGGATATAACCCCCCCCCCTTTTTAAACGCACTAAGGCAGGAATATCTTTTCCTGCCTTTGAATTAACCGATTAATTATCGAGGTTTACCGTATCACGCCAGATTATTATCTTCCTCTTTTAATAATCGATAAAGTTCATCCTTAATTTTTAGTTTCTCTTTTTTCATCGCCGCGACGTGTTCGTCGTATCCGCGTCCATCGGATTGCTCCAGCCGCGCGATGTCATGATCGAGACGGTTATGCTTATCAAATAGGGCCCGAAAACGCGGATGGCTTTCTTTTAGTTTACCTATTAGCTCTCGATATTCAGGAAACATAGCTACAACTCCTTGTTGAGATAACTTCTGTATAACAAGGGTTATCACGTCAATCGCACGCTGTCACGTCGGAACATAGAAAATGTGCGAACGATCATACTGATTCAGCCCTCCCGCTCCCCTATAAAATGCGGATACGTGCGCTTAAGCATTACGCGGGTGTTAACATAGCGCTGGACGGGTAAAATAACGACAGCTTCTATGACCAACGCTACGCTGGCAGCGTCCTCAAAAAACCCGGCCACCATTAACAGTGAAAGGAATGCCATAATGAATATTGAAAGCATTGTTCGCACACGCTACACCAGCAAAGCCTATGATCCAATGCGCCCGCTTAGCGCGGAACAACGTCAGCAGTTGCTCGATTTACTGCGCTTTAGCCCCTCATCCGTTAATTCACAGCCCTGGCATTTCTTTATTATTGAGAGCGCCGACGCGAAGGCGCGGGTGAAGCCCGCCTTTGGTGATTTGAACGGGGGAAAAGTACAGAACGCGGCGCTCACCGTCATCTTCGCCACTCGCACGCACATCGACGAAGCGCACCTGAATACCCTGTTAACTCAGGAGCAACAGGATGGACGTTTCATTAACGACGAAGTAAAAGCATCTCAGGATAAAGGCCGCCGTTACTTTGTTAATCTGAATAGCGGTAGCGAACGTCAGCAGCAAGAGTGGATGGCACGCCAGGCTTATATCTCCCTTGGTTTTCTGCTACTGGGCGCGGCAACGTTAGGGCTTAACGCTACGCCGGTTGAAGGTTTCGACCCGCAGCTTCTGGATGAAATACTGGAACTTAAACAACAGGGGTACCGTAGCGTGGTTGCGGCTACGGTCGGGTATAGCAGCGAACAGGACTTTAACGCAGGTCTTCCTAAGTCACGGCTGCCCCAAGATAGCGTGATAACGCTGCTCTGAAAAAACTGAATCGGGCGGCAGAGATCCACTCTGCCGCTCTGCGGGCACCCGCTCGACATTAGCGCGGCGTTAAAATCATCGGCGCAGAGCCGCAATATCAAAGAAATTACCTATACATTTACTCAACAACCAAATCATACCTCTAAATTTCCGCTTACTAACAGTGGTTTTAACCATGTGACATCGCATTTCTCTCTAAAATAACGAACTTTGTTCCTATATTTAGCCTCTGAATTTTGCGTCAGCGCGCATTTGCGGTTAGGATGCTTCGCCGTATTACATGTCTTAATTAACACGGTTTCTCTGAGTAGTCCCATCGTGACTCCTGCCATCAAAAAAATAGTTAACGGCAGGAACACCGCGAGTGCGCCTCAGGTTCGGACAGGAACTTCTAGGAAAACGCATGAAACTGACAAAACATAAAGCGGAACAACACGCGGCGCGTCGCCGCTGGCTCAACGCGCATGACGCCGGTTATAGCAAGGCTATGGATAATCGCCACGTCCAAATGATAGCGATTGGAGGGGCAATAGGAACCGGGCTATTCCTTGGTGCCGGTGCCCGTCTGCAAGCCGCTGGCCCTGCACTGGCGTTAATCTATCTAGTGTGTGGAATTTTCTCCTTTTTTATTCTCCGCGCCCTCGGCGAGCTGGTGCTGCACCGCCCATCCAGCGGTAGTTTTGTCTCATATGCCCGCGAATTCCTCGGTGAGAAAGCCGCCTATGTGGCAGGCTGGATGTATTTTGTAAACTGGGCGATGACCGGCATTGTTGATATCACCGCCGTTGCGCTTTATATGCACTATTGGGGTTCATTTGGTGATATACCTCAGTGGGTTTTCGCCCTTGGTGCCCTGTGCCTCGTCGGCACCATGAACATGATAGGCGTCCGCTGGTTCGCTGAAATGGAGTTCTGGTTCGCGCTAATTAAAGTGCTGACTATCGTGATTTTTCTCATCGTTGGCGTCGTGTTTCTCGGCACCGGAAAGCCGCTGGATGGAAACATGACAGGTTTTCATCTCATCACTGATAACGGCGGCATATTCCCTCATGGGCTACTCCCCGCGCTGGTTCTGATACAGGGCGTAGTTTTTGCGTTCGCCGCTATTGAGCTGGTCGGCACCGCCGCGGGCGAATGCAAAAATCCAGAAACGATGGTCCCTAAGGCTATCAACAGTGTTATCTGGCGTATCGGCCTGTTCTATGTGGGCTCGATCCTGCTCTTGGTGTTGCTGCTGCCCTGGAATGCCTATCAGGCCGGTCAAAGCCCCTTCGTCACTTTCTTCTCAAAACTCGGCGTGCCTTACATTGGCAGCATTATGAATATCGTGGTGCTCACGGCGGCGCTTTCCAGCCTGAACTCCGGGTTATACTCCACCGGCCGCATTTTGCGCTCCATGTCCATGGGCGGCTCGGCGCCGGCGTTCATGTCCAAAATGAGTCGCCAACAGGTCCCTTACGCCGGTATTCTGGCGACTATCGGTATCTATATTATCGGCGTGTTCCTGAACTACCTGGTGCCGTCCCGGGTGTTTGAAATAGTGCTCAATATTGCCTCTCTCGGGATTATTTCCTCGTGGGCTTTTATTGTGGTTTGTCAGCTACGATTGAGAAAAGCAATAAAAGAAGGCCGCGCGACGGATATCCACTTCAAGCTGCCCGGTGCGCCGTTCACTTCGTGGCTCACCCTATTGTTCCTGCTGTCCGTACTGGTATTAATGGCGTTCGATTATCCGAACGGCACCTACACCATCGCGGCAATTCCGGTACTGGCGCTGGTGTTAATCGCAGGCTGGTACGGAGTGCGTAAACGCGTCAATATTGTCGCAAACACCGCACAGCCAGAGCCTGCGCAGGAAATCTCACAGCGCACTGATACGCAACCTTAAACGTACACCTGAATGCGCCCGCCGGGCGCATTCAGCTCTTCTTCGATATACAATCGTATTACTGTTAATCCTTCTGTCCGCCGCCCGCCATTTATTGCATCGATATTAATAGCTTTTTCAAAAACAGACTCAGAGCCATTTTCTTATTTTGAAAGAAATACGCAAATAATCACACCAGAGCGATGCTGACTGTTTTATTCTGCTGCTCATCAAATATCACTAGATTCCTCAAACACTGAATTATTGCCCTTACTTTTAATAGATAATCACTTCCCTGAAGCTAACCATGAGGTACCTCTGCAATCAGATTAATTATATACCTTACTGAAAACCCATATGAATAAATACAAGGCGATCAAAGTGTATCAATCATCATTTTAATTTGTCAATAGGAAGCGCCATGATGAAAATAATGGGATCGTATAGATTTCAGTTTCCAAAGAAAATATTTCCTCTGTTATTATTAATCGCGTCATCTCCCGCAGGCGCCGAATCAACAATAGAAACTAATCTGGCAGAGCGTATAAAAGATAGTGAATTTAACGCGCTGTGGGGCCTGGGCGCTATTGGCGCAGACTATGCCTATGCCGCAGGCTATACGGGGAAAGGCATTGCGATTGGTGTGTTGGACGAAGCCGTCTTTTTTCATCCTGAATTTAATGGCAAGCTGCAGGTTTTCTCACTTGAAAATGAAAACTTTAACTATTCTGATTATCCGGATGGAACCCTCGAAATTGGTACGCATGGTACCCACGTAGCCGGTATCGCTGCGGCCAAGCGCGACGGAATAGGCATGCACGGCGTTGCCTATGATGCAGATATCATCGCGGCCAAATATTTACAAACTAGCGTCGATCATTCTGAACAGATAATTAATAGCAAAGCGAGGATTATTAATAATAGTTGGGGCCCTTCACCAGATATTAATACAGACAGCAATGGCAACCCTATAAAAAGACCCAACGGTACCTGGGATTACGAGCAGGTTACCCTACAGGATAATATCGACACTTACGGCCCTTATCTGCCTGATATAGAGGCCATGAGTCGCAGCCCAATCCCCTTTAAATATAATTATGCTAACAGCGCTCCCGCAATGCTGCGGGCGGCCAGAGCCAATAAACTTATTGTATTCGCCGCCGGCAATGAAAATAATTATAACGTTCCTTTAGGGGAATCTTCTCTTCCCTATTTCTTTCCAGATATTTTATCTCACTATTTAGTGGTTACTAATCTAACCCCACAGAATGAATTAGCGGCATCCTCAACCTCCTGTGGCTACGCGGCAAGTTACTGTATCTCAGCCCCAGGCACGGACATTCTGAGTACAGCCGGCTGGCTCATCTCCCCTGACGGCGGTCCCATTACTCAGCAGGCGCTGGATAATGACGAACTGGCTCTGCAGTATGGCTACATGACCATGTCGGGAACCTCCATGGCCGCGCCTGTCGTTAGCGGCGCCGCAGCTGTACTCATGCAGCGATTTCCTTATATGACCACGGCCCAAATAGCGGCGGTGCTTAAAACTACGGCAACCGATTTAGGCGAGCCTGGCTTAGACGCCCGCTACGGCTGGGGGAAATTAAATCTTAGAGCCGCAATTAACGGCCCGGGGATGTTTGTCACCCAGGAAGACATCCCGTCTGCTTTCTATATTGATGGCTCTTATCAGGACCGGTTATTTATTGCCAATATTCCCGGCTACGGTGCTATCGTTGAGGCCAACACGCCAGCGGCACGCACCTGTAACAGCGTTGAATGCGCGTATGACATTTGGAGCAACGCTATTTCCGGCCACGGCGGGCTTCTCAAAACGGGTAAGGGAACGCTGGAACTTACCGGTAACAGTAATTATCACGGCCCTACCCTGGTCAACCAAGGCACACTGGCGATCAACGGTGGTATCACCTCTCACGTCACCGTGCAAAGTGGCGGCACGTTACAGGGTAACGGAAGTATTGGTGCCCTCAGTGTATTAGCCGGCGGGCGCATTGCGCCCAAAAGTGATGCCACGCTTCACGTTGCGCAAAATATCAACTTCGAGCCGGGCTCCCGTTACCGCGTGGCCGTTAGCCGGGCAGGACATAGCAGCCGCCTTGAAAGCGCGGGGGCTGCCGCTATTAACGGTGGCGATGTCGCTATATCGTTAGATAATAGCGCCAATCTCCTTTCATTTGAGGATGTTCAGTCATTATCTCATCGTTCATTTACCATTCTTTCCGCCCGTCAGGGTATTAGCGGCCACTTCAGCGCCGTTCTTCCTTATTATCTTTTTATTGGCGCCGGGCTGGCCTACACGCCCGAGATCATCACGGTAAATATAGGACGCAACGCCACGCCGTTTGCCTTCGTTGCCGCAACGAAAAATGAACGCGCGGTCGCCAGTGCGGCAGATAAATTGCCGGCCGGACATCCGGTTTACGAAAGCATACTGATGAATAGTTCCACGGCCGCGGCGCGCCGGGCATTTAGCCAGTTGTCCGGTGAGCTGCATGCAGCCACTGCCTCTGCGTTATTAGATAACGCCGGTATAGTGCGCGATACGCTTAACGCACGCTTGCGTCACAGGCAGAGTCTTAGCGACGCTTCCGAAGTCCGTGAGAATGACGGCGGTGCCTGGGTTCAAATAACCGGTGATAAAAATCACGTTTCTGGTACGCATAACGCTTCCGGTTTCAAATCATCCACCAGCGGCATTTTACTCGGTATTGATACGGGCGAAAAAGAAAACGGATATCTGGGACTGGCCACTGGGTATACGCACAGCGTTATACGCAGCGGCCAGCGGGGGCACGCGAAAAGCGATAACTATCATGCGGGCATCTATGCGGGCAAACGGCTAGATAACGTGCTGCTACGTGCGGGGATTGCTAACACATGGCACCGCATTGATACCACGCGTTCGGTAAATTATGCGGCCCAAGCGGATAGTCTGGCCGCCGGTTATAGTGCCAGCACGCATCAGCTATTTGTAGAAACAGGCTATGCGCCTGATGCAGACCGGAGCAGTCTGGAGCCCTTCGCCCGCCTCGCCTGGGCCGATTTTGTCAGCCAAAGCGTGCATGAACGCGGCGGGTCGGCCGCACTGCGTGCGGGAAAACAAAGCATGGAAACCACACTATCTACGATTGGAGTACGGGCTGGCAGGCAGTGGTCATATGACAAAGGGCGATCGCTAGCCCTGCATGGCGAACTTGGCTGGCAGCATCGTTACAATTCGCTGCGGCGCGATAAAACGCTTAATTTTACGCAGGCAACCTCGCCCTTTACCGTGGATAGCGTGGCGGCGGCGCGAGACGGCGCGCGGTTAGCGATAGAAGCCCTTACCACACTGGGTACTCGCGCCTCAGTCAGCCTGAGTTATCACAGCGGTTTTTCCGCCAGGCACCAAAGCAATGCTCTTCAGGCCGGAGTACAGCTACAGTTTTAACGTTTTGGGAGGCATTGCCTCCCTTTCTCCTTCCCGTCAGTGCATCCATCTACCGCAGCGGAGACTGAAAGTAACGGCCAGTAACAGCTGCGGCGGCTGGGCCAGCCGGCTATTCTTTCTGCTTTTAATAACCCGCGCCGTTTCTGTACTGCGATGCCCACATTGAGGCGTAGTAACCGCCGGCCTGAGTAGATTTGCATGCGAGCCTCTTTCAACTCCCGGCCCTTTTTCAAGCACCGGAATTTCATCCGCATCCATCACGCAGGAAATCCGGTGGGCGATGATTAATGTCGTGCGATCAGCGCTGATTTCACGAAGAATGGTCTGGCTCTCCCGCTCAGTGGCGGTATCCAGCGCGCCTGCCACTTCGTCAAATATCATAATGTTAGGGCGTTTAAGAAAGCTTAAGCCCCCGTGTCCAATTTGACTGTCATCGCCATCGGGTAGCCGCTAGATAAAGCTATCGATGCGGGCCAGCCTGACCGCCCTTTTAATCTCCTTAATAATGGTGCAAGGCCGACCATAGGTAATACTGTATTTAATCGGCGTATTGAAAAAGACGATATCCTGAGGAACGATATCCAGGGCTGCGTAACATTCCGAACGTCATAGCCATCGATGCGCACGCTTCCTGTTGTGACATCAAAGAAACGATAGAGAAACTTCGAAAGCGTCGATTTACCGGCCCCTGTTGCGCCCATTACGGCAATTTTACCAGTTACAGGCTTCAATAGCGCCGTCGCGCCTATTACGCGCGAGATAACACTTCTCACCGCGCAGCCAGTCACGTTTACTCTCGCACGCAACTGACGACGGCAGTAACGATTTACCCCTGATTTCTGAATACAGACTGACCGCTCCACCTCGCTTTTTTCACAAATCTGATAGCGCCCGGCCCACCGCTATATAGTGAGTTATATATCCAAAAACTATACCAGCGTCGCATCGTTACAATTAGTAACAATTAACGCACTGTTAATAATGAAGCTTTAGCATCCCGCTCCGGTTTTTTATCTACGCTTTTAAAATCACCCTACAGTGCAAACCGTGGAAAATGCAGCGCTCCTTATTACACTGACAGTTGCATCTCCTTTTTCCAGCTATTTTATCTATAACGTATGAATAATCTGCTGTAACTCTATGTTTCTTTTACGGGATTCATTTTTTAGGTACATGTGAGGATCGTTATGTCTCAAATCAATGATAAAAATAACCGCTATTTATTGAGCGATTGGCGACCAGAAAACCCTGCTTTCTGGGAAAGTAAAGGGAAACACATCGCCCGACGCAACCTGTGGATTTCAGTTGCCTGTTTACTATTAGCGTTTTGCGTATGGATGTTATTTAGCGCCGTTGCGGTCAATCTTAATAAGATTGGATTTCAATTCACCACCGATCAATTATTTATGTTGACGGCCCTGCCCGCTCTTTCGGGTGCCATTTTACGCGTCCCCTATTCGTTTATGGTCCCCATGCTGGGCGGGCGTATGTGGACGGTTATGAGTACCGTTATTCTCATCATCCCGTGCGTCTGGCTAAGTTTCGCAATGCAAAATACCGCCACGCCGTACTGGGTGTTTATTATTATCGCGCTGCTGTGTGGCTTTGCTGGCGCCAACTTTGCCTCCAGCATGGGTAATATCAGCTTCTTTTATCCCAAGGAACATCAGGGCAGCGCGTTAGGGGTTAACGGCGGTTTGGGTAACCTCGGCGTGAGCGTTATGCAACTGGTGGCACCGATAGTGGTTACCCTACCGGTGTTTGCCTTTTTCGGCGTTGATGGCGTTACGCAAGCTGATGGCTCAACGCTGTGGTTGCCGAATGCAAGCCTAATCTGGGTGCCACTATTGCTGCTTGCCACTCTTGCCGCCTGGTTTGGAATGAATGATATCGCCAGCTCAAAAGCGTCGGTGGCCGAACAGCTTCCGGTGCTTAAACGCCTTCATATGTGGCTTCTGAGCCTACTGTATCTGGCGACCTTCGGCTCGTTTATTGGCTTCTCCGCCGGTTTTGCCATGCTGGCTAAAACTCAGTTCCCTGAAGTAGAAATCCTTAAGCTGGCTTTTTTTGGCCCCTTCCTTGGCGCTCTGGCGCGCTCAGTCGGCGGCATGCTCTCCGATAAGCTGGGCGGAGTCCGCGTTACTCTGGTGAATTTCATTTTTATGGCTGTCTTCAGCGGGCTGCTTTTCCTAACGCTGCCCAACGCTAACGGCGGCGGTAATTTTATTGCCTTCTATGCGGTATTTATGGGGCTATTTCTCACCGCCGGCCTCGGCAGCGGTTCAACGTTTCAGATGATAGCCGTCATCTTTCGGCGCCTGACGCTGGAGCGCGTAAAACAGCGAGGCGGTAGTGAAGAAGAAGCCCAGCATGAAGCGGTTACCGACACCGCCGCCGCGTTAGGCTTTATCTCCGCTATCGGCGCTATCGGCGGTTTTTTCATTCCTAAAGCCTTCGGCAGCTCGCTGGCGATGACAGGATCGCCGGTCGGTGCGATGAAGATTTTTCTGGTGTTCTACATCGCCTGTGTACTGATTACCTGGCTGGTTTACGGTAGAAAAACGCTGAATACCCGCTAATTGATGCACAAAACTCAAGTTTCACGTTAGCCCACAGAAGTGGGCTTTAAGCAATTTGCTGAGCAACGACAAGGAAATGAAATTCCTCGTCAGGAGAAATGTCATGAGTAAACTTCTTGATAGGTTTCGCTACTTTAAACAAAAAGGCGATACCTTTTCCGGGGATCACGGGCAGGTACTGACTACCAACCGCGATTGGGAAGATAGCTACCGTCAGCGCTGGCAGTTCGACAAAATCGTGCGTTCCACCCACGGCGTCAACTGCACCGGCTCCTGTAGCTGGAAGATTTATGTTAAAAATGGGCTGGTCACCTGGGAGACGCAGCAAACTGACTATCCGCGAACCCGCCCGGATCTGCCGAACCATGAACCGCGCGGCTGCCCGCGCGGTGCCAGCTACTCCTGGTATTTGTACAGCGCCAACCGCCTGAAATACCCGCTGGTGCGTAAACGCCTTATTGCCCTGTGGCGCGAAGCGCTTGCAGCCCACAGCGACCCCGTTGCAGCGTGGGCATCGATTCAGGACGATCCGGCAAAGACCAAAAGCTATAAAGAGATCCGCGGGCGCGGCGGATTTGTGCGTTCGAGCTGGAAAGAACTCAATCAGTTGATTGCCGCCGCCAATGTATGGACCATCAAAAAATATGGCCCGGATCGCGTCGCCGGTTTTTCTCCCATCCCGGCTATGTCGATGGTTTCTTACGCCGCCGGCACCCGCTATCTTTCTTTATTGGGCGGCACCTGTCTGAGCTTCTACGACTGGTACTGCGATTTACCCCCCGCCTCGCCGATGACCTGGGGTGAACAAACCGATGTGCCGGAATCCGCTGACTGGTACAACTCCAGCTATATTATCGCCTGGGGCTCGAATGTCCCCCAGACCCGCACCCCGGATGCACACTTTTTCACTGAAGTACGCTACAAAGGCACAAAAACCATCGCGATTACGCCCGATTATTCGGAAGTGGCGAAATTATGCGACCAGTGGCTGGCCCCAAAACAGGGTACAGATGCCGCGCTGGCGCTGGCGATGGGCCACGTAATTTTGAATGAATTCCACGTTAAAAACCCCAGCGACTATTTTATCAACTACGCGCGCCGGTATACCGATATGCCGATGCTGGTACTGCTGGAACAGCACGCAGATGGCTTTTGGCAGCCGGGACGAATGGTGCGCGCCAGCGACCTGGTGGACGGGCTGGGAGAAGCCAACAACCCGGAGTGGAAAACCGTTGCCTATAACAGCGACGGCGAACTGGTCGCGCCGAACGGCTCTATCGGTTTCCGCTGGGGAGAAAAAGGCAAATGGAACCTGGAATCGCTGGCAAATGGCAAAGAAATCGAGCTGCGCCTGAGCCTGATTGAAGACGCGGATGAACGGGTTACCGTCGGGTTCCCCTGGTTTGGCGGCTATAACAACCCCCACTTCCCGAGCGTGGAAATGGACCCTATTACCCTGCATCAGCTACCGGTAAAAACGCTCACCCTCGCCGATGGTAGCCAGGGGCGCGTAGTCAGCGTCTACGATCTGGTGCTGGCGAATTACGGTATCGACCGCGGTCTGGACGACGCTAACGCCGCTCAGGATTACCAGCAAATTAAGGCATACACGCCCGCCTGGGCGGAAAAAATCACCGGCGTTCCGGCGCATCACATTGAGCAAATCGCCCGCGAGTTTGCCGATACGGCGAATAAAACCCACGGACGCTCTATGATAATCCTCGGTGCCGGCGTCAACCACTGGTACCACATGGACATGAACTACCGCGGTATGATTAACATGCTGGTGTTCTGCGGCTGCGTTGGTCAGAGCGGCGGCGGCTGGGCGCACTATGTAGGCCAGGAAAAACTACGCCCGCAAAACGGCTGGCTACCGCTGGCGTTTGCCCTCGACTGGAATCGCCCACCGCGCCAAATGAACAGCACCTCCTTCTTCTATAACCATGCCAGCCAGTGGCGCTACGAGAAACTGACGGCGCAGGAGTTACTCTCTCCGCTGGCCGATAGCAGCAAATACAGCGGGCATCTGATTGATTTTAACGTGCGCGCGGAGCGTATGGGCTGGCTGCCCTCAGCGCCTCAGCTTAACGTCAACCCGCTAACTATTGCCGCAGAGGCGCAAAAAGCGGGGCTTTCGGCAGCAGAGTACACGGTTAATCAACTCAATAGCGGCGAGATGCGCTTCGCCTGTGAACAACCCGATAATGGCAGTAATCACCCGCGAAACCTGTTTGTCTGGCGCTCTAACCTGCTCGGTTCCTCAGGGAAAGGCCATGAATATATGCTCAAGTATCTGCTGGGGACTCAGAGCGGTATTCAGGGAAAAGATCTCGGCAGTACCGACCACGTGAAACCTGAAGAAGTGGAATGGCAAACTGCCGCAATCGAAGGCAAGCTGGATCTGCTGGTGACGCTCGATTTCCGCATGTCGAGCACCTGTTTGTTCTCCGATATCGTATTGCCGACTGCCACCTGGTATGAAAAAGACGACATGAATACCTCGGATATGCATCCGTTTATTCACCCGCTGTCTGCCGCCGTCGATCCCGCATGGGAATCCAGAAGCGACTGGGAAATTTACAAAGGCATCGCCAAGAGCTTTTCCGAAATCTGCGTCGGCCATCTTGGCGAAGAAACCGACGTAGTGCTGCATCCGCTACAGCATGATTCTCAGGGCGAGCTGGCTCAACCGTTCGGCGTGCAGGACTGGCGCAAAGGCGAATGTCCGCTTATCCCCGGGAAAACGGCGCCGAATATTGTGGCTGTTACTCGGGATTATCCGGCGACCTATGAGCGCTTTACCTCGCTTGGCCCACTAATGGAGAAACTTGGCAACGGCAGCAAAGGCATTAACTGGAAGACGGAACAAGAGGTCGAGCTACTTGGTAAGCTGAATTACCGCAAAACGGAAGGCCCGGCGGCCGGACGCCCGCAGATTAATTCAGCCATTGACGCCTCTGAGGTGATCCTGACTCTGGCACCGGAAACCAACGGTCAGGTGGCGGTCAGAGCCTGGGAAGCCCTCGGCGAGATAACCGGGCGCGATCATACGCATCTGGCGCTGCCAAAAGAAGACGAAAAAATTCGCTTCCGCGATATTCAGGCCCAGCCGCGTAAAATTATCTCTAGCCCCACCTGGTCCGGGCTGGAAGATGAACACGTTTCTTATAATGCCGGTTATACCAACGTGCATGAACTGATCCCGTGGCGCACCGTGTCAGGCCGCCAGCAGCTCTACCAGGACCACCCGTGGATGCGCGATTTCGGCGAAAGTCTCGTCACGTGGCGCCCGCCGGTGGATACCCGCAGCGTTGAAAACATGCTTAATGTGAAGCCGAACGGCCACCCGGAAAAAGCGCTTAACTTCCTGACGCCGCACCAAAAATGGGGCATTCACTCCACCTATAGCGAAAACCTGCTCATGCTCACCATGTCGCGCGGCGGCCCCATTGTATGGATGAGTGAAGTTGACGCGAAAGAACTCGGCATCGCCGATAACGACTGGATTGAGGCCTATAACGCCAACGGCGCCCTGACGGCGCGCGCAGTAGTTAGCCAGCGCGTTCCGTCTGGCATGACCATGATGTACCACGCGCAGGAGCGCCTGATGAACATACCCGGCTCCGAGATTACCGGACTGCGCGGAGGTATCCATAACTCCGTCACCCGGGTATGCCCAAAACCCACGCATATGATAGGCGGCTATGCGCAGTTGGCTTACGCCTTTAACTACTACGGTACCGTCGGCTCCAACCGCGATGAGTTCATTGTGATACGTAAAATGAAAAACGTGAACTGGCTGGATGACGAAGGTATGGATCAGGTACAGGAGAGCAAATCATGAAAATACGTTCACAGGTCGGCATGGTGCTCAACCTCGACAAATGCATCGGCTGCCACACTTGCTCTGTGACCTGCAAAAATGTGTGGTCCAGTCGCGAAGGCATGGAATACGCCTGGTTCAATAACGTTGAGACCAAACCCGGCATCGGTTATCCCAAGAATTGGGAAGATCAGGAAAAATGGCAGGGCGGCTGGATCCGTAAAATTAACGGTAAATTGCAGCCCCGCCTCGGTGGCAAAGTGGGCATATTGGCCAATATTTTCGCCAACCCGGTATTACCGCAAATTGATGACTATTACGAGCCATTTACTTACGACTACAAAACGCTGCATAACGCGCCGGAAGGAAAACACCTGCCGACGGCGCGCCCCCGCTCGCTGTTAACCGGTAAGCGCATGGAAAAAGTGGAATGGGGGCCAAACTGGGAAGAACTGCTGGGCGGAGAATTTGAAAAGCGCGCGCAGGACCGTAACTTTGAAGCCATGCAAAAAGAGATGTACGGGCAGTTCGAAAATACCTTCATGATGTATCTGCCCCGCCTGTGCGAACACTGCCTGAATCCTAGCTGCGTGGCATCCTGCCCCAGCGGCGCAATTTATAAGCGTGAAGAAGACGGCATCGTGCTTATCGATCAGGATAAATGTCGCGGCTGGCGCATGTGCATCAGCGGTTGCCCTTATAAAAAAATCTACTTTAACTGGAAAAGCGGAAAGTCAGAAAAATGCATTTTCTGCTACCCGCGTATTGAATCCGGACAGCCGACGGTTTGCTCCGAAACCTGCGTTGGGCGCATTCGTTACCTTGGCGTGCTGCTCTACGACGCGGATCGCATTGAAGAAGCCGCCAGCACGGAGCATGAAACCGATCTCTACGAGCGTCAGTGCGACGTGTTCCTTAACCCACACGATCCGGCGGTCATCGAAGAAGCATTAAAACAGGGTATTCCACAAAACGTCATCGATGCAGCCCAGCAGTCGCCGGTCTATAAAATGGCGATGGACTGGAAACTGGCGCTGCCGCTGCATCCTGAATATCGTACCCTGCCAATGGTTTGGTACGTGCCCCCCCTGTCGCCGATTCAGTCTATCGCCGACGCCGGCGGATTGCCGCATAACGGCAGTATTTTGCCAGCGGTAGAAAGCCTGCGTATTCCGGTGCAGTATCTGGCGAATATGCTCAGCGCTGGCGACACTGGCCCGGTACTGCGCGCCTTAAAACGCATGATGGCAATGCGCCATTACATGCGCTCGCAAACGGTAGAAGGCGTTACTGATACACGAGCGCTGGAAGAAGTGGGCCTGAGCGTCGCTCAGGTAGAAGAAATGTATCGCTACCTGGCCATCGCCAATTATGAAGACCGCTTCGTTATCCCAACCAGCCACCGTGAAATGGCAGAAGATGCCTTCCCGGAGCGCAACGGCTGCGGCTTCACCTTTGGCGACGGTTGCCACGGCTCAGATACCAAATTCAATTTGTTCAACAGTAGCCGCATTGATGCCATCAATATCACAGAAGTGACCGACAAGGCGGAGGGTGAATAATGCAGGCGCTAAAAGTCATTGGTCTGCTGCTGGAATACCCCGACGAGCAGGTATGGAAATGCCGGGCAGAACTTATAGCTCTGGTGGCGCAGGATGCGCCGGAATTAATGCCATTTACTACAGATTATCTTGCCGGCGCGCTGCTGGACAGACAGGCGGAATGGTGTGAAGTCTTCGAACGCGGTCGGGCCACATCGCTACTCCTGTTTGAACACGTTCACGCGGAATCGCGCGATCGCGGTCAGGCGATGGTGGATTTGCTAACGCAATATGAACAGGCGGGGTTGCAATTAGACTGCCGTGAACTGCCTGATTATCTACCGCTTTATCTGGAATACCTCAGTACCCGCATTGATGCTGAGGCGCGCCAGGGGCTGCTGGACGTCGCGCCGATACTTGCTTTACTCGGTGCGCGCTTAATGCAGCGCGAAGCGCCATGGGCCGCTCTATTTGATACACTGCTGCGCCTTGCAGGCAGCTCGCCAAGAAGTGACAATGTCACGCAGCAGGTTGCTAAAGAAACGCGCGACGATACGCCAAAAGCGCTGGACGCGGTGTGGGAAGAGGAACAGGTTAAATTCATCGAGGATAGCGGCGCGTCCTGCAGTTCCTCGCCGTTACAACAGCACCAGCGGCGCTTTAGCCAAAGCCCGGCGCCGCAATATCTGGATCTCTCTGCGGGAGGCCCCAAATGATGCAATATTTGAATGTCTTTTTTTACGATATTTATCCCTATCTATGCGGAACGGTATTCCTGCTCGGAAGCTGGGTACGCTACGATTATGGGCAGTACACCTGGCGGGCTTCATCCAGTCAAATGCTGGATAAAAAAGGGTTCCGGCTGGCCTCTAACCTATTCCACATTGGTATCCTCGGCATTTTTGTCGGCCATTTTTTGGGCATGCTGACACCGCACTGGATGTATCAGGCGTTCCTGCCCGTGTCGGTTAAACAACAAATGGCGATGTGGCTGGGTGGGATTTGCGGGGTACTTACGCTAATAGGTGGGTTACTACTTTTAAAACGACGGCTATTTAACCCGCGCGTGCGCGCCTCTTCCAGCACGGCGGATATCCTGATCCTGTCTCTTTTAATGATCCAGTGCGCGCTGGGGTTAGGTACCATCCCCTTCTCTGCCCAGCATACGGATGGCAGCGAAATGCTTAAACTGGTGAATTGGGCGCAGGCTGTGGTCACTTTTCACGGCGGCGCTTCAGCCCACCTGGACGGCGTCGCCTATATTTTTCGCGTGCATCTGGCATTGGGAATGACACTTTTCCTGCTGTTCCCGTTTACCCGCCTGGTACATATTTGGAGCGCGCCGGTGGAATACGTTACGCGTCGCTACCAGCTCGTTCGCTCACGTCGCTGACGCGATATCCTAAATCAATACCTCTTTTCATCGCGCGGCGGGCATTGAAAACCCGCCGCATTTTTATAGCGTCATCGATAGTATATCGGCGCAGCGAAAATATTCTGCATAAATAGCCGGTGCTCCGCTTACTGATTGCCTTTTTTGATAATGCTATAAACACCGCTCAGAATAGCCCTGATTTTCGCTTTGTAAGTAATTACATCCATTCTCTATCGGAATAGAAAAATAGACTATAACAAGTCACTACGGCTAAATACAACCTATCACGTTTTTAACTATCCTTTTGTTAGGGAAACTCCATTGGTCATTACAGATTATTTATGCCCTATAAAAGAGAGAAAGCGCACGTCGCGTTGTTAACGGAAATAACTATTACGCTTTAACTCCATTTTTATCTTTAAAGTCATACAATTAAACAAACCGGATTATTATCACAACGTTATTTCTCGTATTCATTAGTTTTTTTCATCAGCAATAATGTAAAAAACTCAATTTCCTCTTGCAGCCCCCCTTTTATCTTTGACACCATGTTCGCGTTTAAAACAAACGTGCAGCGACTCTATTTAACGCTATGTTTATTATGTGCCTGTTAATACAGCTTCTGGCTGAGAGTACACCTCTTATTCTCATAGTTTATTGAATAATCTGATAATTATTCATTGCCCCATTTAACGGGCAGTGCAGGTATCAACCGTGAACCACCGTGCGTAATAAGCACAATATATTCAGATCTGTGAATATATGTAGCTCCTTACAAATAGCATAGCCAGGAAAATTGGCTATATTCCTAAGGTATTTTCGTGTTTGCTGGCCTTCTGTTGATGTAATGAATTGCAGAACACGTTGACCTATTTATCACTCAACAGGAGGCCACTATGGCTATCCCGCAATACCGTTTCGATGCGATTGAAACGGACGATGTCGATCTTGATGCAGAGAATCTCGCCTATGCCCTAAGCGCGGCTATCGGGGTTTTAGCGTCCTGTATCGCCGGAAACTCACAGCAGCGTAAAGAAGAAATATTGCGCAAATTCGATATCGCCGTGAAGAAAAACGAAGATGAGGACTGTCATACGGAGCTTGCCTGGCTTGCGCAGTCCACAAAACTGACGCTGCTTGGCAACAATGAGTCCTCCTGATAAGCCCACCGCGATGACTGACTTCAGGCGTTGGCGTTTTATTCGCTGATGGCCGTGGGAGCGTATGTTACCTTCGGCCATAAAACTCAGAATTATCGGGGCCAAGAAAGCGTGAGCTTGCGCACACTTTGTTCTCTGCGATCGAAACAAGTGTCTACGCTTAAACAATGTAAAACCTCAAATACTATTTTTACCAACGATATCCGGAGGTGCCTATCGCCATGACCAACCACAAATTCAATGTGGCTGAGTTAATGGAATTCGGCGTTGAAGATGAATTGAGCTATGAGTTAGACCCCTGTGAACTTAAGCTCAAAGAGATGCGCGATGCTGAACCCGAACCGGAAGGCATTGAGGGGCTCCCTGCTTCGGACGCGCTAACGCCGGCGGATCGTTATCTGGAACTGTTTGAACACGTGCAGGCGGCACGCATTTTTGCCGATAGTAAAACCTTCCCTGACTGCGCGCCGCGCCTCGATCCGCTGGATGTCCTTATCCGGTACCGCCGTATGCGCCACCGTCCGGAATTCGACTTGCGTCAGTTTGTCGAGCAGCACTTTTGGCTGCCTGAGGCACAGAAGCAAAACTATGTTTCCGATCCTGAAATGTCGCTCAAAGAACACATTGACAGCCTGTGGCCGGTGCTGACCCGTGAACCTCACGATCATATTCCGTGGTCTTCACTGCTGGCGCTGCCCCAGGCCTATATCGTGCCCGGCGGGCGCTTTGGCGAAACTTATTACTGGGATTCTTACTTTACGATGCTGGGGCTTGCTGAAAGCGGACGCGACGATTTACTGCGCTGTATGGCCGATAATTTCGCATGGATGATTGAAACCTACGGTCATATCCCTAACGGCAACCGGACCTATTATCTGAGCCGTTCTCAGCCGCCTGTATTCGCGCTGATGGTCGAGCTGTTTGAAGAAGACGGCGTGCGCGGCGCCCGGCGCTATCTGGATCACCTGCGCCAGGAATACGCTTTTTGGATGGACGGCGCCGAATCGCTGACCCTGAATCAGGCTTACCGGCACGCAGTGCGTATGCCGGACGGCAGCCTGCTTAACCGCTATTGGGACGATCGCGACACGCCCCGCGACGAATCCTGGCGCGAAGATGTCGAAACCGCCCGTCGCTCCAGGCGCCCGGCGAATGAAGTATATCGAGACCTGCGCGCAGGAGCCGCCTCCGGCTGGGACTATTCATCGCGCTGGCTGCGCAATACCGATCGTCTCGCCAGCATTCGGACCACCCAATTTATTCCGGTCGATCTTAATGCATTGCTGTACAAACTGGAGAACACGATAGCAAATATCTCTGCGCTCAACGGCGAAAAAGACGAGCAGGCGCGTTTCCATGCCAAAGCGTCCGCGCGTCGCGACGCCATGACGCGCTATTTGTGGGACGATGAAAAAGGCTGCTATCGCGATTACGACTGGCGCCGTCAGCAGCCGGCGCTGTTTTCAGCGGCCAGTATTGTGCCGCTGTACGTTGAGTTAGCCACTCCCGATCAGGCGCGCCGCGTCGCGGACGCCGTGCGCACGCGTTTGCTCACCCCCGGCGGCATCCTGGCAACAGAATATGATACCGGCGAGCAGTGGGATAAACCAAACGGCTGGGCGCCGCTGCAGTGGATGGCTATTCAGGGGCTGAAACGCTACGGGCACGATCTGTTGGGCGACGAAATCGCCCGCCGCTGGTTGAAAACCGTTAACCTGGTTTATCAACAGCGTCACAAACTTATTGAAAAATATCATATTGCCGACAGTAGTCCGCACGAAGGCGGCGGCGGCGAATATCCGCTTCAAGATGGATTTGGCTGGACCAACGGCGTTGTGCGGCGGTTAATCGGCCTGTATGGCGAACCATAATCATCACCGCTTTGCCTGCGCGGCGCGCTCCGCGCAGGCCTCTCTCCTTCTTTTCCCTCAATCTGCTTTCTCTTATAGCTATCGGCAGCGCTTTCTGCTGAAAGTAACGTCGTCGCTAACTTCAACCTTAAGTCAATAGACCGCCTGTCGCTAAACGCTCGTCACGAAATGGCAAAACGTAAGGACGCGCCTGCGCGCAAAATGAAATCGCAGCAGGACGCTGCGTTAATAAAAAAGCAAAAGGCGACCACTATGAAAAAGATTCTCCCATTATCCGCACTGACCCTTGCCATGACATTAGGCGCATTTTCTGGCGCAGCTCAGGCCGCAGCCGGTGACAGCAGCGTTGCTGTCAACTATGCCCAAAGCCACTTTAACCACACACACGGCGATGATGCGAAAGGCGCCCAGATTCAATATCGTTATGAAACTGACGATGAGTGGGGAGTGATGGGTGCGGTTACCTATACCGGGGCAACCTTCGACGATAGCGCTTCGCACGGCGTGGGACGAGGCCATGGCGATCACCATTACTTCTCACTTAAAGCCGGCCCTACTTACCGTATTAACGACTGGGCCAGCGTGTACGGCGATATAGGCTACGGTTATGCGCGCAGCAAATACAATACGCCAGTGCGACACACCACCAGCAGCGACTCGATGTTTATCTACGGTGCCGGATTACAATTTAACCCCTATCAGGATTGGGTTATCGATGCAGGCTATGAATACGGTACGGCGGGCGATATTCAGGTAGGAACCTGGAACCTTGGCGTTGGCTATCGTTTCTAATACTGCGTGATACCTTCCAGAACCAGGCTGCCTTCATACTGAAGGCGGCTTTTTATCCCTTTAGACGGTATTTTCCCCATAAGAAAGCCAGTACCGGACTATTGCACTTAATATCATAGTAATACCCCATGTTACCTCTTTGAATGCCGCTTTTTTAACTGACAGTAAAAGTCCACTGGGTGAAAAGCCCCAAAAAGCCAAACGGCAAGCGGGCTGTATTACGCAGTCAGATTCTGGAACGACATCACATCAGCCATGGCTCTGCTGGCGCAAGAAGTATCGCCACTATGGCAACAACCCTTGAAGGCTTCAGAATGGGGCGCTGGCTTGCTGGCAGGCTCATGAAAGAACCGGGACGGGTGAGTTGTCAGCAACCCACCCACCGGTATAAATGTGGTGGTCATGAACACATCCCTATCCCAAATCACCCTGAGCGACAGTTCGCAGTGACAGAGCCTAATCAGGTGCGGCGATGTGACGTATATCCGGGCAGGCACTGGGCTTACCTCGCCGTTGTGCTCGATTTGTTCGCCAGAAAACCGGCAGGCCAGCAATGTCATTCTCACCGGACAGCAGGCTAACCATCAAAGCGCTGGAAATGGCGTGGGAAACCCGAGGTAAACCAGCAGGAGTGATGTTCCACAGTGACCAGGATAGCCACTACACAAGCAGGCAGTTACTGTAGCTACTGTGGCGTTACCGGATCAGGCAAAGTATGAGCCGACGTGGAAACCGCCGGGACAACAGCCCGATGGAACACTTCTTTAGAAGTCTGAAAAACGAGTGGGTGCCAGTGACAGGCTATATAAACTTTAGCGAAGCAGCTCATGCGATCGCAGACTATATCGTCCGGTATTACAGTTCGCCAAGGCCGCATGACGATAACGGTGGATTACCCCCAAACGAATCGGAAAACCGATACTGGAAAAACGCTAAAGCCGTGGCCAGTTTTAGTTGACCACTTCAGTTTTACCATGGCATAGCACATGCGAGAATTTACCGATGATTAAGTCCTTATCAAGTGTGTACAACCTATTCAGATTTTCCCATGAGTTGCATGGCTGACAGGGCCAAATACTGAATGCCACGTCCTGGGATGTCGCTTTAAATTAGCAGTAAAAATCCGCCTTCATAGAAGGCGGCATTGCTTTGATGCCCCAGAGGGGCATACCAAATTCCTTAAAAAAAGTCTCTGCCAGTCTTATGAGATTTAAATCCCAAAACAGCAAGGCAAAGCCAAACCTGTTGATGACCACGTTCACAGGGCGTGGCTTTAAATTGGCAATAAAAAGCGGCCCTTCTGTTACCAAAAGGGCCGCTGGCACTCTATCTATAGTGATATTACGAACTACTTCGTTACATCACAGCGCGGATGCGAGGTATGACTCTTGTTGTGTACCGCTCTCGCTAAGCCTGAATGCGGCTACCGCGTCGGTAAGATGATGTACCTGCTCTTCCAGCGAACCGGAGGCGGCAGCGGATTTTTGTACCAGTACCGTATTTTGCTGGGTGACGCTGTCCATTTCCGTCACGGCTTTTTCAATCTGGCTAATGCCGCTGCTTTGCTCATTCGATGCGGTAGAAATATGCTCCATCAACACATTTACCTGGCTGACCGAAGCGATAATGGCGCTCATAGCCTCAACGGAACGGCTGACCTGATCGGAACCGGTATTAATATTGGTGGCGGACTCAGAAATCAGGCCTTCAATCTCTTTGGCTGCAACCGCACTTCGCTGCGCGAGGTTGCGAACTTCTGCGGCAACAACCGCGAAACCACGCCCCTGCTCGCCTGCCCGCGCGGCTTCTACCGCGGCGTTTAGCGCCAAAATATTGGTCTGAAATGCAATGCCATTAATAACCGAAGTGATCTCTTCAATTTTCCTCGAACTGTCGCTTATTCGCTCCATCGAGACAATAACTTCTTTAGAAACCCGCTCTCCGGTCCGGGCATTATCTACAGCTTCATTGGTGAGGCGGCAAGCCTTAAATACATTACTGGTATTTTGTTTAACCGTGGCACCCAACTGCTCCATACTGGCGGCGGTTTCAGTCAGCGCCGCGGCCTGCTGCTCGGTACGCGAAGCAAGATCGCTATTTCCAACGGCAATTTCCTGCGAGGCCTGTGATACCATACCGGTCGCATTACGCACTCTGGCAATAATCTCCGCCAGCGAATAGCGCATTTGCTCCATAGTGCCAATCAGCTCTTTTATTTCACTGCTGGCGCTGATATTAGTCGGCACCTGTTTATCCAGGCTGCCTTCCGCTATCTGGCTGCAATAATTTTTTGCTTCTCCCAGCGGGTTAAGCACATAGCGCTTCAAAAATAGCAGGATAGCAATTGCCACGGCCAGAAACAGTCCGCCAAACACAATCAGCAGGCAAACACCGGTAATAAAATGATTCTGCGCGTCGCTATTCAGCGCCTTCGCATACGCTTCATGCCGCGCGAGAACGCGGTCCAGAACAATCTCATACTGCCGGTCCAGGCGCGCCACATTAGGGATCAGGCTTTTAAAACGTAGCTGATCGTTATCTGCTGCGGCATCAAGCAGCGGCTGAATAGCCTGCTGGCGATAAGCCAGATACGCCTTGCGATAGGCATTCTTATCGGCCGTTTCCCCTGCCAGCTCCGGCGCGTCAATGTAAGCCTGGAAGGCCGCATCGGCTTTTTCCGCCGCGAGTTTCACCCCGTCCAGCGTAGCTTTGGTCCGTAAATCATTACTCTCCATTTCTTTCATATATTCCATCACACGCACGCGCAGAGTACGGCTGTGGTTGATGGGATCGATAATAGACAGCACAACGCGGATCTCTTTATTCACCGTATTCAACGATTGATTACTGCGAGACAGTAGCCAAATACTGACAATAACACTGGTGAAAAAAAGCACAAACAGCACAAACATAACAAACAGCGAGGATTTTTTTAGTGACATAGAGGCATCCCTGACGGAGTAAGAGTCAATGACACTATCGGCCAGAAGCCCATTTTTCTGAGATGATTACCCTGTAAAGTTTCTTAAAAACAGGTAATTGTCATTAATTGCTGTAATTATGCGTGCCCTATCACGGTAAAAATAAATTCACACCCAGCCAAATCTATTATGCCCGACCAGCGGTTAGCATTGAGAAAGTGGTCATATTCAGCACCTAATCGCCACAATACGCACCTGCTGACGCGACGCGCCAGCAGAACTGCATTAGCGTCACTTCATGATTTGCCGATCAGGATGACACATCATCCGGCCCTACGCGCACAACGACTTTACCAAAGTTGTTGCCTTCCAGTAGTCCTGTGAAAGCCTGAGGCGCCTGCGCCAATCCTTCGATAACCTGCTCCCGATAATGAATTTTCCCCTGGTGCAGCAGCGGGCGCATTCCGGTCAAAAATTCCGCGTGACGTTCACCGTAGTCAAGCCCAATGATAAACCCCTGAATACGAAGCCTCTTTTTCAGAATAGCGCTCATTAGCTGCGGCAGCCTATCCGGCCCGCCCGATAGCGCGATCGCATTGTAACCGGATACCAGCCCACACACCGGAATACGTGCGTTCGCATTCAGCAGCGGCAGCACCGCATCAAAAACCTTACCGCCAACATTTTCGTAATAGATATCAATGCCCCGTGGGCACGCCTGCTGCAACCGTTGAGCAAAATCACCGGCGCGATGGTCGAGGCAGGCCTCAAAGCCCAGCGTTTCCTGCGCATAACGACATTTTTGTGCTCCCCCGGCCACCCCAACCACCCGACATCCCTTTAGCCTGGCCAACTGACCAACGGTAGCGCCTACCGGGCCGGTAGCAGCTGCAACCACCAGCGTCTCTCCCGGTTTTGGCTGGCCAATATCGTGCAATCCCATCCAGGCGGTAAAGCCCGGCATACCCAGTATTCCGAGATACCATGAGCGCGGTTGCGATGCGTCATCCAGTTTCATCAGCCCCTGTCCATCTGATATGGCGTAGGTCTGCCAGCCGGAGTATGCCAGCACCCATTCCCCTGGCTGATAATCAGGATGTCGGGATAATTCTATCCGGCAAATCGTGCCTCCGGGCATCGTAGCGCCAATAGCCAGCGGCGGCGCGTACGACGGTTCGTCGCTCATTCGCCCGCGCATATAAGGGTCCAGCGACAGCCAGATCGTGCGCATTAACACTTCTCCCTCTTCCGGTTCAGGGCACGGCTCGGTTTCCAGCCGGAAGTTTTGTGGCAATGGCACTCCATGGGGTCGGGATGCCAGTACCCAGCGCTGGTTTTCAGTATGCATCTATACCTCCTGTATCTCATTATCACTTAACGCCTGCTCACCGGGCGTTAGGGTTAAAATCCGCCTGGGACAGCGTCCGTGCTCGTATGGCCTCCATGAAGAGATTCAGCTTCCCATACATTCCAAGTAGCCAACTGCGCCAGGCAAAATTTAGTCATATATCTTTTAGCATAGGGCGAATAACGGCGCTGTTGCTCCGCGATCCACGCTCAGCTGATTTCATGCTGCAGGTCTTTGGTTACGGCTCTGGCCAAATAAGCGAGAGTGTGTACGGTACGAAGAGGCACGGCAGTAGCGGCGAATGCCCCAGGCACAGGCGCTACAGGCAGGCATGCGCTCAACAGGGACTCGAAGCCGCTGGCTAACGCTGTTAGCCGTATTTTCGAGATAGCGCTGCCAGCCGTTATTGGTGGTGAGGAGAAGTTTAGCGGGACGGAGTATATACATGGCACAGAGTATAGAGCGGAGCTTCGTTCATGCAAATTTCCGAAGCTGCGCTGCAGACGCGCTATATCCACAATCGACCAGAATGTTCTGGCTACAAATTCACGATATCTGGCATCCCAGCAGGGATTTTTTTATCGCCATATTTACGCATTCGTTAATATCTGACGCACCGGTCACCGCTTGGCTAAGGTTCGATTATCTCAAAATCACATGAAGTACCCTTGTAGAAACTCACTGCGCAGCACATAATGAAAATATCTATAACTCAATGATATTATTAAATTAAAACTTTAATTTCAGGTTAGCCAACTCTGCCGCGTGCGTTTAATAAATTGCGCCATGCTATTAGGCTCTTTGCCCGTCAGCTTTTTAACATTCTCGCTAAGACGATCTTCACCGCCCTGCGCAACATCACGATCCATAGCAGCCAACAGCTGCGCATAATCTGCATCCAGGCCAGATAACTGATAGCGGGCCGCCATTTGCTCAACTGTTAATGGGACATACTCAACGCTGAATCCCAGATCAGCAGAAAGAAGTTCTGCGACCTCGCCGTAGGAAAGCGTCTTTGGCCCGGTCAGAATAAAATCGTTATTTGGCGCTTCGGATGCCAATAGCGCGGTAACCGCCGAGCGGGCGATATCTTCTGCATCGATAAATCCAATCCGCCCGTTTTCCGTGGCCGAATAGATTTTACCCTCATTTTTGATTGTTGCCTGGTGGTGCTGTTCGGACAAATTCTGCATAAACCAGGTCGGTCGTAATACACACCATTCAGGCGCATGTTGGCGCAGAAAAGCATGGGTTTGCCCCATTAACGGGCCACCTTCTGGCAATGATGAAGCACTTAACAGAACAAAACGCTTCACTCCCTGGGCCAGCGCTTGCTCCAGCACCGGCCGCACGATGGCACGGTGGTCGCTGGAATGCGTGGGGGAAACCAGGTAAATGCTCGATATCCCGGTAAAAACGCTGTCTGAACAGGGTTTCTCCCAGTCAAAATAGCGATCCTTTGCCTGCTTTGGATGGCGGGTTGCAAGCTGAAAATCTATGCCTTTTTCTTCCAGTTGACGGGCCACACGTTTACCCGTTTTCCCCGTGCCACCAATCAATAACACGCGTGGATCAGTCATCTTTTACACCTTTCATTATTTGAGATATGTCCCCTGCTCCGCCCACGGCCTGCAGCATCACCAGCGGGTTCCAGTAATCCCGCCAACGCTTGATAAAACCATTGCGTAACGTTAGTACGCAAACATAATGCTGATCGTAGCGACGACCTGTTGCTATACCTGTGCCCTGACAACTTATTTCGAGTACCGCCTGCTGACCTCCCTCACCAACAACGGCATTTTCCAGGCTCATCGACGCTATTGAAATTAATTGAGCTATCTTCGGCAGGTAATCACCGAGTGCGGCCTTACCTGAAATATGCGACGGCCCATCGGGTAATGCATAAGGTAACTCAAACAGAATATCTTCAGTCATCATCGACATCAGCGTATCGTTATCCGCATTGAGGTAGCTGCCGATTGCCTGGTGCACCACCGCCGTCAATTCCGGAAAATAGTCAATCTCGCAGGACATTATGGTTTACTCCTCTTGAATGGAACGATATTGTTTCATCCAAAAATAATGAGGGAAGGTTGAATGGAACGCAAGAGTATCGACGAAAATAAAAAACGTAAACCGTCGGGAGCTGCGGTTATTCAGGCGTCTCTTACCCGGGCCCTTTACAAAGCGTTATTTGAGGAATGGGCGAGCCATGGCTATACAGGGATCCGCTTGGATCGCGTGGCATCCCGCGCGGGGGCCGGGAAAGCCGCCATATACCGCCGCTGGGTTTCGAAAAGAGAATTTGCAGCGGAGGCAATAGCTGAGGCTGGTTTGCTGCTGGCAAGCGTTGAAGATTGCGGCTCGCTGGAAAAGGACATCTCTGCCTTTCTCATGAAGTTACGGGCAACATTCCGCCATCCGTTAGTTCGGCGGATCCTGCCAGATATGCACGCCGAGCGCACCAGGAACGGCGAGCTTGCAAATATTCTTACTGAGCTTGCTGACCGTCGCCGCAAAATAGGCGTCGCGATATTTGAACGTGCCATTGCACGGGGGGAATTATCTGCGGATTTGGATATTGAAAATGCACTGAGCCTGCTACCCGCTATGCTTTATTGGGAGATTGTGGTGCTGGGAAAACCCGTTAGCCGTAAAAAAATAGAGCAGCAGGTCGAAAATATTACTCTTCTTCTCAAACACGGCAGGTGAAGAGCCGTTAATTCAATCTCAATTAAATTTGTTCGCAGGCATCAGATATATTTTTTAATGCGTGATGTGTAACGTTTTACTGATACTGATTAAAAATTTTACACGCGGCGGGCGCCCGGCCGCGAACACCACAGTAGTGTTTTAAGCCACTACAACGGTTCGAAAGATTACCGCCACTGACAATCAGCGCGATTAAGATGATAATTAGCCAGGAAATAGAGGTAAGGAGCGAATTTAATATTTCGCGTAAGTGTTAATTTAATACCGCGTAATTAAGCCTCGTGAATAATTGCGCTGGTATTGGCGCTACCCTTTCTATTTCTGCCCGTGACATATTGATAAAACCAACGTGATGGTCAAAGGCCGCCGGCAGCAGAAGCCGCACCGTTGATTTTATCTCTCCCGCGTCGTAACAGCAAAACCGTCGTCTCCCGCCCTCTGGATAAAATCCTCAACAACGTGAGAAGCGGCAACCCCACTGTTTATCAATATGGATAAGCGCCCACCTAAGGCGCGCTTGCTGTGCTCAAACGCGAAGGGCGACGCCCGTCTAACGTTGAACACCGTTCGGAATAACGCCGGTGAATGCGATCGTGACAAACTAAAAAGACACCAGAAGCCACGGACTAAAATCCACGAAAACGGCTTACGCCATAACCAAAGGTATTGAGGTAATGCATGTATTACGTAAAGGCTGGTCCCTCAGCGTTTAATTATGCCGCCCGGCCGGGCGAAATGCGTTTGTAAGCAGAATTTTAAAATGTACGGCGTTTGAATAAGGCAAAGTGCTACCTCATCGCAAACGTTACAACCGTATCCGAATAACCGCGTATAGATGACAACGGCATTATGCGTTTCAAAATCGCTTGCCGTAGCGGGCAGGCTTTCGGTAATACTGTATCGCCATAGTCAATAAGGAGCCGTTATGAAGATTCGCCACGCTGCGCTACAGGATGCCGCCGCTATCGCCGCTATTTATAATCACGCCGTATTACATACTGACACTATTTGGAGTGAGCAAGCGGTGGACAGTGATAATCGCAGTACCTGGATAACGCAGCGCCAGAGCGACGGTTATCCGGTGCTGATTTATGCCGATGAAGCGGGAAACGTCGCGGGTTATGCTTCCTACGGCGCCTGGCGCGCATTTGATGGATTTCGCTATACCGTTGAGCATTCCGTTTACGTGCATCCTGATCATCAGGGAAAAGGCGCCGGACGCGCGCTGCTGACACAGATTATCGCAGAGGCGCGCCAGGCCGGGATGCACATGATGGTGGCAGGTATAACGGCCACTAATCAGCCTTCACTGCATTTACACCGCTCGCTGGGGTTTACTGAAACGGCGCATATGCCGCAGGTGGGAGCTAAATTTGGGCGCTGGCTCGATTTAACGTTTATGCAGTTGAAGCTGGACGAGTCGCGCGCACCTGGCGATGAGAAAAATGCGAAGAGATAGCAAGTATTAATTCAAAAACGCTTCAGGGCAGCAAACGTTGATGAGACATTAACCCGTGCGGCGATCGGCCTGAGTTACGCCAGCCGCCGCCTGGAATTCCACTGCGGGAATAACCCCAGCCAGGAGCGGCGTTATCGTTAATGGGTAGCGCGCTGCGAGCGCCTCTCACTGATTGCACCTGTCCAAAACAGGTTCTTGCCATGGCGCTACCGGTTTTCAGATACAGGCTTCAATACCCCGGCCTCTGCGAAGCGAAAAGCGGCGCCCCACTATCGCCGCCGGTGGCTGAGAATAAGCGAACACAGCCAGCGGTGTAATCAGAAAATCTTCTCTTCAGCGACAGTCAACCAGCCGGTACTCCACTATCGCTACCGGCTGGCCGGGCAGCAGCGGACTCTGGCGGGCTGACGCTGAGGTTGGGCACCGCCAGCCGGATATGCTGCTCTGCCAGCGTTTCCATCAGGCGAATGTTTATCTCCTGCTGCAAGTCCATATATTTATTGTAATCAGCGGTGCTGACGATATACACCACCTCAAATGTCAGCCTGTCGCTATCGAAAGCAGAGAAGTGGGCGCGATCGAACTGCGTGTCGCCAACATCGTTAACGATCAGCTTCACTATCTCACCAATCTTTCGCAGTTTCTCCGGCGGCGTATTAATAGCAATTCCAAACGTAAACACCACTCGCCGGGTTTGCATACGCTTATAGTTATGGATGGTTTGCTGAAGCAGGATCGCATTTCCACAAACAATTTGTTCCCCGCTCAGGCTGCGAATACGCGTGGTTTTCAGCCCGATATGTTCAATTGTGCCGGAGACATCGTTAAATACGATGAAGTCCCCTATTTCAAAAGGTTTATCAAACCCTATCGCCAGCGATGCGAAGATATCACTCAATACCGTCTGTACCGCCAGCGCAATGGCAATCCCCCCTACGCCAAGGCTTGCGACCAGCGCCGTAATATCCACGCCAACATTGCCAAGGATGGACAATAGCATCATGGCCCAGACCAGCACGCGCAGCATCACCGTTAAAATAATCAGCGTGACCGGATTACGATAGCCTCCGCCCGGGCTTTGCATTACCTGCGCCATCCAGGAAGTGATGGCCCGGTCAAACCATATAGCAACCTGCACCGCGAGCACTAAAAACCAGGCGTGTGCGATGATGCCAGCGAGCGCAGGCGGCAGCGCCGCAAAGCGCAGGCTAATTAAAAAAGCAGCGATAAAAATGAGCGCGCGGTTGGTATGGTTAAGTACATCGAAGGCGATAAAGCGCCAGCGCCCGCTGTCTGCACGGGTTTCCAAAGCTTTACGGATGACGCTTAAAACTTTCGTCATCATTCCCCAGGCTGCAAGCGCTATCGCAAGCACCAGCGCCACGCGGGTCCAAAACGGCACTGAGGTTAACAGAGGCAATATGTTCATTTTTTCAATGATGGTCACAGGCTCTCCCCCTTTTTGCACTAAACCCACCAGTGTAGCATTTCAGAGGATGAGACCCGAGCGGCCCCGGTTTTACAGTATTTCCCGGCAGCGATTTTTACGCGAATTTAGCGAAAAGATATTGCTTTAAGCGGTAGGCTAAAAGATGACATTACAGGCAACCGGCGTTAACCACAGCGCCGGAAGATGCGGCAGCCAGCGCGGATTGGTGCCAAAGCCAATCCGCGTTATATCGCACTATTACAGGATTTTTCCACCGCGGGTAAGCTGCTCACTTCGTACGTGTTCCGATTCTTCCTTCGCTTCCCGGGCGTGGCGGTCGCGATGGGTAATCGCAATTCTTAATTTCTGTTGTAGCGCGTAGCGCGTTTCTTGAGATAGCCCGGCGTCTTCACCAAGCTCGACCAGCAGCATATTCATAGGCGCAATCACGCCTTTCTGAATAACGGCTTCCACCCGCTGCGTCATCTCATCCAAATCGGACATAGTCTCTCCTCGTAAGCGATATCGCCGCCAAAATGCGGCCTGAATAGTTCTATTCTATCATTGCATTTTTACCTGCGCCGTAAGCCTGTTTACCGCGCTCAATTTCATGTCTGAGTTTTATCGCCAAAATCATTGATGGATTATTGTGTAATGTCACCCAATGCGTTTGTGTTAGAGGCTTCAGGCGCACCCGCCGGATGCGAATCGATCGCTATAAACCAGACCTAAAGGCGGTTCCCGCTCCCCCTCTTTTTTGGCCTGTCTTTACCAAAGATAAAAAGCTGGCATACGCGGCCCTTTTTAAGAATCGCCCGCATCATTGTGACAACGTCACCAAGTTAATATCCGTCTTTTAACTCATACGTTATGTGGCATTATTTCGCCCCGTCGGGGCGAATAGTCTTAAACGAAGAAGTAGCTGAAAAGCGATATAAACAGTGAAGGCTTAAGGGATCATTTACCGGCAAGCGCGGATGCGCAAAATCTCGCTCATAATGCATGCCGATTTTTTCCATCACCCGCAGAGAGGGTTTATTCACGCTGGCGGTAAAGGCAATAATACTGCTCAACCCAAAATCGGGCTCAGCAATCTGCAAAACTCGCGCGGCGGCTTCCGTCGCTATTCCCTGCCCCTGGAAACGCCACGCCAATCGCCACGCTATCTCTACGGCCGGCGCAAACGGCAGCGTCAGGTCCACCTGCTGTAAACCGACTATTCCAATAACTTCGCCGCTATCTTTCGCTTCTACAATCCACAGACCATAGCCGTCACGCGCCATTTGGCTGCGAATACGTTCCGCCAGCGCATGGCTTTGTGCCTGTGACAAAACCGCAGGAAAATAGCGCATTACCCGCGCATCTGCGTTGATGGCGGCAAAGGGAATCATATCGGAATCGCGCCACGTCCGAAGATATAAACGCGGCGTTGAATATAGGTTCATGGCTCTCCCCGTACGGCGTCCGGCAAACGCCGGACTACCGCTGTGCTTTCGCTTTTCGGCCTGGAAGCGTCGACATCAATGCCTCCGGCGAGATACTCGCGACAATGCTCCCCGGTAGCGGCATTTTAAGGATATGCGGTTTGATTTTCCCCATCACGTGCATTTCACAGGGTTTGCAGTCAAACTTCAGCGTCAATACTTCATCCTGATGTACCAGTTGCATTGGCGTCGCGCGGATCCCCTTCACGCCTTTAGCCTGCTTTGGACACAAATTAAACGCAAAACGCAGGCAGTGTTTAGTGATCATGACCGGCACTTCACCTTTCTCTTCGTGCGCTTCGTAGGCAGATTCAATCAGCGATACGCCGTGGCGCTGATAGAACTGGCGCGCTTTTCCATTGTAGACATTGGCCAGGAAAGAAAGGTGGGTCTGCGGCCACACCGGCGGCGGTGAGGTTTCCTGTTTGCGCAGCGCGCGCGGCCAGGCGGCCAGGCGCGCTGCATCCAGAAGTTCCAGCGTTTCACGCCGGAGCTGATTCAACAGACCGTTAGGCACAAACGGCAGCTCCGCGCCGAGAATATCAATATTATGCGACCGAAACACGGTCTGCCCCATTTTCGACAGCCCCGCCGTCAGATTTTCGCGCGCTTTTTCCACATCGCGCGCCGCGTCAAACTGCCCGTCCAGCGTATGCGTCACGCTTACGCCCTCTTCACTCTGCGCAGTTAATTGCAGCCGCGTACCGCTCTGCCATTCAAATATAAGCGAGACCGCCACGCGCCGTTCACTGGACGTTTTTAGCAGCGCCTGCTGCCAGTTGTGGTCGAGATTGCGATTAATCGGCTGCGGTAAACGCAGCGTAGCCATGGCCGGTGGCAGTGGGTTGGTGCTTAAACGCCAGCGCCCGTTGCCTTTGTCTTGCGCGACATTGACCCGAAAGCCCGCCACTTCGCGCTTAATCATGACATTCAGACCATCGCCGTTGGAGAACGGCTCCGGTGAGACAATTTCAACCCAGTCTTTTCCCTGTGCCACCAGTTCGCCCACCGGCAGCCCGACAAACGTCGGCGAATCAAAAGCCCCGATTTCCCCCTGCCGCCCGTGCACAAAGTAATCGGTACTGCCGCGATGGAAAGTTTTATCCGGTGAAGGCACAAAAAAGTGTTCGGTATGCCCGAGCGAAGCGCGACGCAGCGCGCCATCGCTGGCGTCGATAATCGCATCCAGCCGCTGGCGATACCACGCCGTAATGTTTTTGACATAGCTCATGTCTTTATAGCGCCCTTCGATTTTGAAAGAGCGCACGCCGGCATCGATAAGCGATTCCAGATTCGCCGTCTGATTATTGTCCTTCATGGAGAGCAGGTGTTTTTCCCAGGCCACCACGCGGCCGTGCTCATCTTTTAATGTGTATGGCAGGCGGCAGGCCTGCGAGCAATCGCCCCGGTTGGCGCTGCGCCCGGTCTGGGCGTGTGAAATGTAGCACTGCCCGGAATACGCCACGCACAGCGCGCCGTGGATAAAAAACTCCAGCGTCGCATCGCACTGCTGATGAATCGCCTGTATTTGCGCCAGACTAAGCTCACGGGCCAGAACTATCTGTGAAAATCCCGCCGCGGCGAGAAATGCCGCCTTTTCAACGCTGCGTATATCGCACTGCGTGCTGGCGTGGAGATCGATGGGGGGGATATCCAGCTCCAGAATCCCCATATCCTGCACAATCAGCGCATCCACGCCCGCCTCGTAGATGTCGTGGATTAAGCGCTGCGCCGGCTCCAGCTCTGCGTCATGCAAAATGGTATTAAGCGTAACAAACACTTTCGCGCCATAGCGATGCGCAAACGGCACCAGCCCGGCGATATCGCTCAGGCTATTGCCGGCATTATGACGCGCCCCGAAGCCAGGCCCACCGATGTATATCGCGTCGGCGCCGTGGCGAATCGCCTCGCGGGCAATATCGGCATCGCGAGCCGGGCTAAGAAGTTCAAGTGCGTTGGCGTGCTGGCGCATACGGTGTATCCATGTCGGTCGAAAAGCGGCTATTGTAGTCAGAATACCCGTAAATCAGAACTGCTTTCGCAGCGTAAAAAGGGAAGCACAGGATTGATACTGTATTTAGATAATATCATTGGCGGCAAATATTGAAGCATGGCTGGCTGGGGAATTTTATCAGGCTCACCGGAAAGCACAGGTTTTGAGCCAGCTTCATACCGGAACACCACAGTCATGCTCTTAAAGGTTGGCTCAGGTTTCCTTTCCGGGTGTTTCTTCCGAAGGTACTCGTAACCCCGCGCATTTCCTGCCGAACTTTCATCGTAAGTGCCAATGAAGCAGCCTTAAACCAGATTACCGTCGTCATTAAGAGAAAAAGGTGCGCGGAAATAATCCTGATTTCTTTGTCGTTCACGCAATTGACTGACCATGCCCCAGATGCCATTTCTCTTCATCATAGAGTACGTCTTATTTCTTATAGCGCCTGCGTTCGCAGGGCTTGCTACAAATCGGTGATTAACCTCTCATCGCCAATTCGAGCTATGAGAGCGTGAAGTTGAGCGCACTGGCCATATGTCAGGTAATTGATTCGTAAAACAGTTCGCCGGTGGCGTGGCGTGGCGTGGCGTGGCGTGGCGTGGCGTGGCGTGGCGTGGCGTGGCGAGAGAATAAACTGAGTATTAGCCAGTGCCAAATTTTCCGGTAAGCGCCATATCATGCAGGGGTGCACATCCGTTTCCCTCTGGCTACATGTATTGCTGCGGGTTTTCCGTCTATAAAATAAATCAATTATTCAGATAACAGCGAAGTTTGGCAGTCTTTAATGGAAAATCGCGTTAAATAGCGCCAAGAGCGATGAACAATCACTTGCGCAGCTTTGAATGGTATTTCCCATTTCGCCGGGAATTTTGTGTGCGGTCAATGCTCCGTGCGTGGACTCACAGAACAGTCGGTATATTTATTATTATGCGGCTCACCGCCGCGTCGTCCTGCCCGCATACTCGCCCGCAGAAATAATAGTGATATTGATAACCTTCGGCGCAATCGCCGGGCGTTCGCGGTGCCCGGCTCAAAAGAAGCCGCTGCGCCGCTACATTTTACGTGCCAGCAGCGTGGCAAAACGCAGCCTGATACGGTTGCCGTTTTCATCGGTGCGGTGCAGCTCGCCGGGGTCTTCGTTGTATTTCACTGTTTCCCAGTTTGCGTAGTAGTTAGACAACTCCCCGGCCCGAAAGGCGAACGGGAATCCGACGCGGCAGGGATAATCGTCGGTATCCATCGCTGCGACAATCAGGTTATAACCGCCTGTGCGCGTCGCTCGCTGCATATTTGCAATTAGCCCCGGAATGGCCTGCGGCTGGAGAAACATCATCACCACCGTTGAGAGAATAATGTCGTATTCACCGTCAAAATGCAGGGTATTTAAATCTGCGATATCCGCGCTTAGCGTCGTTATTCCCTCCGCCTGCGCAATACGCCGGACATTCTCAATGCTGGACTCATTGCGATCCAACGCGGTAACGTCATAACCCCGGGCCGCCAGATACAGGCTATTACGCCCATTTCCGCAGCCCAGGTCGAGCGCTTTCCCCTGCGACGGCAGGTATTGCATCGCGTTAAGGACTTCGGAGTGCGTCTGCGTCAGACCGTATTTTTCGGTAAAATAATGTTCATCTCGCATTCATTAATGCTCCTCTTGTGTTTCATCTACAGGCCCGCGCTCGCGCATCAACAGCCTGCCTTGCGCCAGCAATATTAGGGTCCGTATTATAAGTACGCCGATGACCGTATTCGAAAAAATAAACAGCGCCGGGGCCAGCCAGCGGTAAATATCATTGGGATAGGCAGCAACTAAATGCAGCGAGGTAGTCGCCAGCGCCGATACCCCAAATGAAAAGCTCCAGAACGCCACGCTGAACGGCATAGCAAGATACCATGACGCCAGACGCAGCATAAATAACAGTTGTAATAGCCCATAACCAAACAGCAGGCAGGCAAGAGTATCCCCTACGCCGCCGTTCACGCTTAGCCACGCGCTGCAGGCTACCAGCGCAGGCGCGAGCTGAATACCTATAGACGCGCGCGACGACTCTGGCATTGCGCCATCATTACGCAGACGCTGTAAAATCGCCGGTTCCAGGCTGAGCCAGGAAAACAGGCCGGCTCCGAGAAACAGCACGCCGGCTTCACGCCAGCCTAATACACCGCAGGCCATTGCGCTAATGAAGTTACAGGCCACGGTAGGCAAATATAACCCCGGCGTGGTGGCTTCCTTTGGATGATTGCCGCGCCATAACCCCGCGCTTTGCCAGGCGGCGTAAAGAAGCTGCACCGCCGCGCCCGTCACAAATAAACCGACTGCCAGCGGGCGCAGCCAGGGCAGCACGCCTATCGCGACCAGCATCGTAGTGGCTGGCGCCAGGCTGACAAAACTGCTTTGCACTGGATTATGCATTTCCGCACGCACTGACCATGGATGGCGCACCAGTCGCCATAAAAATGCACTCATGAGAAATAGCCATAGCGCGATAGCCGTGCCTACCAGGAATTCTCCGGGCCAGCGTGGTATAGCCCAGACCGTAGGCGCATAGCGCCACGCTAACCCCATACCGATAATACCCAGGACCATACCAAAATAGCCGGCAGGTAATTTTAGAATGCAGCGTTGTACCGTAAGTCGGGGTTCGCCTGTAGGTTGATAATGCATTATGTTTAAATCTTAAAATATATTTGAAATGCATTTTATGAGATTTGCCTGAGAGATGCCACCCTCGCGCCTCAGGAATCGGGATCTTTGCTACGGTTAATAAAGCACCCTGAAATTACAGAGAGCAGCCATGCCTAAATTTCGCCTTTGCGAACCCGCTCGTCCTTTTGTGATAAAGGAAGCAGATACGACGCATACTCGCTGGCTGCGCCAGATTGAAGCGCTCGTCGATTTCGCCGATGTGCGCGCCGGCGAGCGCGGCGGCTGGCTGGAAGACACTACGCAGCTGAGCCAACAAGGCAACTGCTGGTTATATGATACCAGCGCGCTGCTTTATGGCGGCGCGCGCGTTTCCGGCGAAGCGCGTATCTGCGGCGCGAGTATTATCAGCCACGGCGCGCAAATAGACGGTGAGGCCAGTATCGACGATTCGTATATCAGTCATCACGCCCACGTTACCGGGCAGGCCAGCGTGCGCGCCTCACAGGTTTCCGGGGAGTGCGTGATTAGCGATGTGGCGCGAATAAGTGACAGCCACGTGCGGGCATGCCAGGGTTTTACCGATGATACACATTTGCGTCTGCGCATTGCGGACCGCGCCAGCGTTTACGCCTCCAGAATTGTGCATCAGGCCCAAATTTACGGCAGCGCGCTGGTGAGCTACGCCTTTGTCGAGCATCGTGCAGCCATCTTCGATCATGCAATCATTGAAGGCAACGAAATCAACGATGTATGGATTTGTGACTGCGCGCAGGTTTGCGAGCGGGCGCAAATCATCGCCGGGCGCGGCGAGGGGGAAAGTCCGACTTTGCGCTATAGCGCCCGCGTGTGTGGCTGTGCTCGCGTATACGGAGACTGCGTATTAAAACACCACGTTGTGGTTGGGGACTACGCAGTGCTAAGCGGCGGCCCATTATTACTGGACGATCGGGTCGAGGTTAGCGGCAATGCCTGCGTACGTGGCAGCGTCACGCTGGATGATCAAATCCGCGTATGCGATCGCGTTAATGTAGTAAACGTAGATAGCGAAACGCTGCATATTCACGGAAATAAAGTGTTCACCGATGAGCAGTACATTACGCGCATGCCATTTTATGGGATTGTCTGAAGCGCGATGGCTATCAGGAGCAGCGGCATCCATGCTTCCCATGAGGTGGGGAACTGACTAAACTTTGTGAGCAGGGTTCGCCGGGGCCGCTCACCGACGGGTATCTGCCGTAACACCATGCGCAATGTCATTGGCAGCACGCCCGGCAGCGTGATTCCAGGCCAATTATCCTGCCGCTTGCACGCTTTGGCGGCGGTGGACATTATACCGACTTTCATTCATTGATTTGTGTTATGCCCGATCCGCTTCACTATCGATAATCCGCGCATAAATATTCTGATCGTGAAATCTTCCGTTTAGAAACTCCGCCTGTTTTAGGCGGCCTTCCAGCGAAAAACCATTGCGCAGCGCTACGCGATTACTCGCCTCATTGGCAACGATGCAGCGTATAACAAAGCGGCGCACCGCGCCTTCCTGCGCATATTTTTGCATCACTGCCTGTAGCGCGCGTGAAATAATCCCCTGCCCCTGGGCCGCTTGTGCCAGCCAGTAGCCGATATAAGCCGCTTTATTCGCGTGCTCAATCACGTTTAACGAAAAAACGCCGACCAGCACACTATCGTGCAGGATCATAAACATCTTGCTGAAATTACGATGATGCAGGAAATAATTCCCACGTAGCGTTTTGAGCGTGTCTTCTTTATCGACAACGTGCTGCGGCCAATCCATTGCCTGCTGTAGCCAGGCTTTATTACTTATGATCAGGGCGTACAGCGGTTCAAGAAAATTCTCGTTCACCGACGCTAAACGCAGGCGTGCGTCAATCTCCAGGGTTTCATCCTGCCAGCTATGAGTTTGTGTCACCCTCTCTCCTTACTCGCTGCGCAACGGTAAAATTCACCCTAATAAAAGGTGACCGGTATTTCGCCCCGCCGGGGCAAATTATCTTTAGCTACGTAATAGCGTCGCTAAAATGATGAAAACCGCATTTATCAATGCGGCTTCATGGATTATCAGGCTGGTACAAATGCCGTTGGCTAGCGCATTTGGCGATCGTCAACGTATTTACGCTGCTCCGGCGCCGGCGGGAAATACTGGTACAACCATGTTTCGCTGAGCGTCTCCCCCTGGCTACGCAGGTACATTCGCATTTCAACCGGTGCGGTGCCGCTGTCCGTTGGGTACCAGTCAAACAGAATACGGTATCCGTTGAGCGGCGCCACATAAAGTATCTCAAGCTGGCGTGCTTCACCGGACGATAAAGTAATAACAGGCTCAATGCCTTTATCGGCAAAAGACGTTAGCGCGCCATCGACAAAATCTACGGAGAACCGGCGCGCCCATTTTTCAGGGTAGTGTTCACCGGGCGCCCAGCCTTCAGGGAAGCCGCCCATGCCAGTTCGGGTCGCATGCACACGCGCCAGCGGCGTGTGCACCGGCGGCAGTGCGCTCCAGTACAGTCGATATTTAAAGGCTAATTCGTCGCCTTCCTGAATGGGTTTTTCCGGCTGCCAGAAGCACACAATATTATCGAGCGTTTCACCGGTAGTCGGTATTTCCAGCAAGTTAACCGCCCCTTTCCCCCATGCGCTGCGCGGCTCCACCCATAAGCTGGGCCGTTTATCATACCAGCCAAGAACATCCTGATAGTTTTCAAAATGATGATCGCTTTGTACCAAACCAAAGCCTTTCGGATTCTCATCGTCAAACGCGTTAAATTGCAGTTTCTGTGGGTTATTTAACGGGCGACATACCCACTCGCCGTTACCGCGCCACATTGCCAGGCGATCGGAATCATGTATTTGCGGATGAATGGTATCGCACATACGCCGCTCATTGGTACCACAGCTAAACATACTGGTCATCGGCGCGATGCCAACCTGCTTAATCGCCTTGCGCGCAAACAGATGATTCTCGATATCCATCACCACGCGCTTCTTCTCGCAGTGAATCGTAAATTTATACGCGCCGGTCACGCTCGGGCCGTCAAGCAGTGCATAAACCACAAACGTGGTCGAATCTGCCGCCGGGGTTTCAAACCAAAACGCGGTAAAATCCGGAAACTCCTCGGTGCCGTCGGTGAAGGTATTCACGGCCAGGCCTCGCGCCGATAGCCCATACTGACCGGTATCATCCACGGCGCGAAAATAACTGGCGCCTAAAAAAGAGACAACGTCGCGCTGCGCCAGCAATGGAGCTTTGAATGCGCGAAAGCCGGCAAAACCCAGGTCCGGCTGGGCGGCTAGCTGACGCGTATCTACGCCAGCATCGTGATAGTTAAAAAGCTCGGGGCGAAAATGGATTTCCCGCGCCTGATGTGAGGACGGATCGAGGGAAAACATGCGCACGCGGCGTTTAAACCCCATGCCCATATGAAAGAACTGTACATCTAACTGGCGCCCGGAGAGCGTATTCCACAGCGAATGACCGGCGTCATACTGAATACTGTTATATGCCTGAGGCGTTAGCTGCGTCAGCGTCTCTGGCAGCGGGCGCGGAGCGCCGCGCCAGTTTGCCTTCGCCAGCAGAGCGGCCTTTTTCTGTAAATGTTCAAAATCAAAGGGGCGTGAATCACCATCGGCGATACCGTCATCATCATCCGCCCATGCGGTTTGTGAGAACAGGCCAGCAAGGCCCGGCGTGCCGCAGGCTGCGGCAAGAGCCATAGAGGCTTTAAGAAAACGTCTGCGGTTCATGCCTGAGTATGAGTCCTATGGTTGAAATATTTTACGCCGCCTGACGGAAGCGGCAATAAATAATGCCTCAGGTATGACTCCGCATGCCAGACAAAATTCATTGAAAAGCGGTGAGTTTCGCCGTTTTTGCCTCTTTAGCGCGCCCGCCACGCCCGAATAAAAAATCGGACCAGCGATAATCTGCAAAAGATGAATAAACGGAACACGCGGATTTCTCAGCCGCTATTGTCTCTGCTTCTTTTGCTGCGGGTTTCATTCTTTTTGCCAGACGTTGTTAATCTCGGCACGAGGCCGCGCTGCCTGCAAACTATTATTAGCAAATAGTATGTTGTAACTAATAAAACAATACCGAAGATTTAATCATTTCTTGCCGCGCGTTTTGTCGTGAAACGCTCACCCATGCCTGAAAGCGCCTGCCTGCCCGAAACACTTTCCAATACGGTGCGCCTGCAATGCAAATGATGAACCGATAACGCAGGGACCAACGATTCATCATTTACACGCGGCGGCGCGTAAATTATTTCATTAAACGAGGGAATAAGATTAAGGCGCTATCCCGATTCACCTGCGCCCGCAGCTCCCCCTGAAAACCATCAAAAGCGTCTAGCTGAGCGGTGAAAGAAGCGCCTACGCTCGCCGGCGCATACGGATAATCACTGCCGTATAGCACGTGTCCTGGCCGGGCAAAGGCTAATAGCGCCGTCAGGGAGATAGATCCACAGGAAAGCGCTGTATCAAAATAAAAACGGCGCAAATCATCGCGTATCACCTCTGCAGATAACTCAGCGTTGAGGCCAGGCAGCAGTTCAGCATAGCGTTCACAGGCATAAGGCAAAAAACCGCCCGCGTGCGATAAAATCACCTTCATACGCGTATAACGGCGCATTACGCCATTGATGGTCATGTGTAACGCGGTTCGCGTGGTGTCAGCCGGGAAATCGGTGAGCGGCGCGGGCATGCCGTCCAGCGGTGTCATTGGCGGTTTAAACGGGTGGATGAATACTACGCACGCCCGGCTATCCAGCGCCTGCCACAGCGGTTCAAAGCGCGCATCGCCCAGATAAATGCCGTCATAGTTGGTCATAAGCACCACGCCATCGGCATGCAGATCGTTCAGGGCATAATCCAGTTCTCGCAGCGCTGCATCAATGTCCGGCAGCGGCAGCGTAACGAAATTGCCAAAGCGTTGCGGATTGCCGTGAACGATTTCAGCGGCGTAATCATTAATCCGGCGCGCCATCTCTGAGCGCGCCGCGCCCTGCCATCCGGATAGCCCCGGCGCGGTCAGCGATAAGATCCCACAGCCTATCTGCAGATCATCCATAAAGCGTATCGCTGAGGCAGGCGACCATTCGGGACTCTTCCAGCCGGAAGGATCTCCACCGTGCAGGGGCAGCGCCTCGGCCCAAAATGGCGGCACAATATGCTGATGAACATCAATACGGTTGTAGGTACTCATGCGCTCTCCTTTTTATCATGATTCCAGTTCATTACCGCATCACGATAAACAACTCTGCCCAGGCCGGCTAATAGCTTATTATCATCGGCTGATAACCGTGAGTTATGGACGTGCATCATGGAATTAAGGCACCTGCGTTATTTCATCGCAGCCGCTCAGGAGCGTCATTTTGGCAATGCCGCCCGTCGGCTGAATATCGTTCAGCCAGCGCTGAGTAAGCAAATTCAAGACTTAGAAGGCCAAATTGGCGCGCCGTTATTCGATCGCCGTAAGCGAGGCGTTGAGTTAACCGAGGCGGGCAAGCGTTTTTATGAAGAAGCATTAAAAATACTGGCCCAGACCGATTACGCGGTGGAAAGCGCTCGTCAGGCGGCGAGCGGCGCCAGCGGTATGTTACGTCTCGGATTTTCCGGCAACGCTTTTTTTGCCAATGTGATTTCCGCGCCGCTGCGCGCGTTTCGGTTGTGCTACCCGGATGTACGCCTGACGCTAAAAGAGTTACCTACCGGTCAGCAACTCCAGGCGCTACAGGACGCGACGCTGGATGTGGCAGTAATGCCGTGCTTCAGCCGCCATCCCCCGCAGGGGATTATCACGCACCGTTTGCGCCGCTGGCGCTGGATAGTTGGCGTCGGCGATAACCATCCGCTGGCACACCGCGCCACGCTTACCGCCGCCAGTCTTATTCATGAGCGATTTATTATTTACGGAGACAGTAAAGATAATCATGGCCAAATAAATGCGCTAACCCACCTGCTGGGCCAAACGCCTTTTATTACAGACATAGCGGACAGTACTGTCACCACATTAACACTCATCTCCGCAGGCTATGGCATCGCCCTGCTTCCGGCGTCTTTTCTTTCTCTGAACGCGCCGGGTGTCATCTATAAGGCGCTGCCAGAATTTGAGGCGCAGGCAGAACTCAATATCTATTACCGGCAGACGACGGAGCGCGCAACGGTGGAAAACTTTCTCGCCACGATGCGCAGCATCGGCGACTTCAACCTTCCCGATGACTGACCAGCGGCGCCGCACTTTTGCACGAAGCTTTGCGTTTACCCTCGGCGCAGACGATTTGCCGGATTTTACGCAGCGCCTTTATGCCAATGAGCTATCTTATGCTAACGCGCATTTTGAGGATAACCTGGCGTTATCCTTTAGCCATGAACAAGATTGAAGGAAGACAGAGTATCAGCCATCGCCATCGTACCAGTGCGCGTGGTCAGATAATCGGGAAAGTGCGTCATCCGGGGCGCGAAACACAGCGGACATTGAGAGTTATTCAAGCTCACAAAATACAATATTCATCCAACGCATCGGCAAAGAACTTTCTATCCTTAAAAACAGCCTGGCTCAAAGCGTTTCAGGCCTATTCACGCATCCGCACCGCCTTACCAATAAGATTCGGCGCCAGCAAAAAACGCCGGTCATTAATCAAGTGAAACGTGATGGCGCATCACTCGTCTAAAAAGCCGCGCGCGAGCGCGCATAAAGCGCCTTTCCAGTTTAAAACCGGCGCACCGCCGTACTCCAATCCGCAATACTCCATCGTGCCCGGGCCCGGACGCAGGCCAGCGCAGTGGTCCATCCAGTATCGTCGCCTGACCCGGTCTCCAGCGGGCAAAAGCAGTCCAGTAGTCCGCCACCTGCCCGGCAAACACCCGATCGCTGGCCTCGGCGCAGTCATTCACCGGCGGCGTAAGGGCAAGATTATCGAAAACATAGGGGATTTCATTGCCATGCCAGGCGCCGTGCGGGTAGCGTTCCCGTTCACCGGCGGCCACGTAATCGAACCAGTATCGCCAGCATGCCACTTTCCTGCGCCGGCAGGCCTGCATAACAATGTATCCCATCGTGGTAAACGCCATGTCGCGGCACACCTGGCGCCCTAGTTCGGCATCGTTACGCACGCCTGGGTACAGCATGCGGATTAACCCCAGCCCCAGGCGGCGCTCGCGGCGCATTCGCTGGATTTGCTGCGCCAGGTCGATACCAAAAAAATTCATTACGCTGGCTTCATCGCTATTGCTGCCTATCATCACCGGGACTGGATGTTGGCGCGCCGCCATAAAACAGCGCATCATGCTTTGAGGAAGTACGCGATCTCCGCATATTGGTACCGGTCCCATGGTAAATGGCATGCCAGCGGCGCACAGCGCATCGGCAGGTAATTTACGCAGCGTGGCGGCATCAGAATCAATGCCCGCCCCCAGATGACGCACCGCAGCCATACATCGCGCCTGCGCTTTTTCCGCACTTTCGTCTTCCAGCGTGTAGGCACTCTGAACAATGGCTTTATCAAATAATCCGCGCCCCAGCGGCGATGCGAGTAATGAGAGTACGCTGCGCCCCCCCGCCGACTCGCCAAACAGCGTGACATTACGCGGATCGCCGCCAAAGCGGGCGATATTTTTCCGCACCCAATATAAAGCGGCAATTTGATCGAGCAGACCAAAATTCCAGGTTTCTCCTGAAATATCCTCACCTTGCAGTGCGGGATGTGCAAAAAAACCCAGCAGCCCCAGCCGATAATTGACGGTTACGACCACCGCGCCACGCCGGGCCAGCGCCCGTCCGTCATACGGAGCGAGACCGCCGGAGCCGAGCGTGAAACTGCCGCCGTGCAGCCACACCATTACCGGAAGCGCCGCATCTGCGCTGACCTCTGCCGGTGCCCACACATTCAGCCACAGGCAGTCTTCGTCAAAAGTGCCGGGATCGCCGCCTGCGATATCACGGCAGGTTTGCGCATCCTGCCAGGCCGCCGCGCCGAATCGGTCAGCTACCCGCACGCCCTCCCACGGTATAACGGGCTGAGGCGCCCGCCAGCGCCTATCGCCTGTGGGCGGAGCAGCGTAGGGTATACCACGCCAGACGGCGATATCGTCGTCGCGTGTACCTATAAGTTGGCCATCAGGAAGTGTGATTATCGGAGTGCGCGGTGATTCCATATTAGCGTCCAGTTTTCTAACACCCCGCAAGCTTACCGCGTTTATAGCAGACCGCAACGTCGTTTGCTCTTATCCTCCTGTTCCTGATACAGCGCGAACGAAGAGAAGAGCGGCGCGCCCAGCGCCTGTTCGAAAACGTCCTGACTGGCACTACGTGGGTTTAACTCATCACCAGGCGCCACATGAAGGTTCAGCGGCCCTCTTATTGGAAGAAAGTCCTCATACTTAACGGGACGGGCAATAACCCAACCGCGTGCGATATAACGCTCAGGATCGACGCCAGGGCGTATCGCGTGACGATATGCTTCACCCGCAGGCGTCAGTTGATAACGAAAATAGCCTAGTTTTTCGCGCCGCAGGGCGTCTTCGCTATCGGGAAAGCGGAGAAAAACATCGCCCAGCCGGAGCTGATGCCCCAGATTGTCCTGCCCTACGCCGGCTTTTAATAACAGGGATTCATACAACGCGCGTCCCTTAAGCGTAAGCGCCATCCCACGCTGTTCGATTTTGCCATAGCGCGCAATGTGGTGCCCTTCACGCCCACAGGTGAAGGTAATATGTTCCGCCTGCGCCCGGAACCCGGTTTGACGCAGCAGAATGGGCACACTACGGCGCGGCGGGCCTTCAATAATAGCACCGGGGGTGATACCAAACTCAGGCATTAAGGCCTGTATTCTGTCGATATCCAGCGTGCGTGGGGTGAGATGGTGAATATGACAGCCGGGGAAACAAACCGCATCGGCCATAAGATAATGCACGCGCAACAGAGCTTCATAGGTTTTGGCATCCACGATTGCCCGGCGGTGCCAGCGGAAAATTGCCAGCGCCTCGGTAATAAACATCTCTGCCTGTGCGGCGGTAAGGCCTTGCTGAGCATCACAGATATCAAGCAGCTCACGGCAGCGAGACGAAAAGATATTTCGCGCCGCCACCAGCGCTCTTACGCGCCGCCGCAGGGGGTCATCAGAAATAAATTCCGGGCGCAGTAGAGAAACCACTATTCGAAAAGGATTGCGTGCCAGCGCCCTTTCATCCAGCGGCCGGAACGCGGTCGCATGGGCGGGAATCCCGGCCAATGCAAGATCGTAATAGTCCACCGGGTGCATACCCATAACCAAAAATAAGCGGCGCAATGTCGCAAGCTCAGCGGCGCTTCCCGCGTGAATTGCGCCGTGATGCTCTACGTTCAGACAGGCCAGCTCCCCTGCATTGGCCAGCTTCTGATGCAGCGCAGGGCTACTCTCAAGCAGCGCAAAATTAACCTCTGAAACCAGTTCCAGCAGCGTAGCGTACTGCGGAATTTCCCGCTGATACATTGCCGACAGCGCCAGTACAAATGTTTCACGTATCTCATCGGGCGACACAATATTCGCCATAATCGTTACCTCTGATGGCCTGGAACGCCTTGAGCCAGGCTGTTTTCAAGGATAGAAAGTTCTTCGCCGATGCGTTGGGTGAATATTGTATTTTGTGAGCCTGAACAACCCTCAATGTCCGCTGTGTTTCGCGCCCCAGGCAACGCACTTTCCCGATTATCCGGCCACGCGCGCTGGCACGATGGCGATGGCTGACACTCTGTCTTCCTTCAAGCTTGTTCATTGATAAAGGATAACGCCAGGTTATCCTCAACGTTTCCTTATGTTTTCATCAGATGGGCGGCTGAACCGCGTTAGCACAAAGGCGTAAACGCTGAGTCCACCTGTCGGCATATGTTAGTAATGTTAAATTTATTTTGCTATCAGGTTATCAAAATTGATTGGGTTAACTTGTCTGCCGCCAGTGAATGTTTTTACTATGGGTTATGGAAAAACAGACTCTTTTTAGCCAGCGCATTCGCCTGCGGCATCTCCACACGTTTGTCGCCGTTGCCCAACAGGGAACGCTGGGGCGTGCAGCGGAAACCTTACATTTAAGCCAGCCCGCGCTATCAAAAACGCTTAATGAGCTTGAGCAGCTTACCGGTGCGCGCCTCTTTGAGCGCGGGCGGTTGGGAGCCCAGTTGACGCTGGTCGGCGAACAATTTTTAACCCATGCGGTCAGAGTACTGGACGCACTCAATCACGCCGGGCTGTCGCTGAACCGCCGTGAAGAACAGCAGTGCGATGTCGTGCGCATCGGCGCACTTCCCACCGCGGCGCTGGGGCTGCTACCCGGGACGATTGGCCATTTTCACCGCCAGCAAAAAGACGTCACAGTACAAATCGCCACTATGAACAATACGATGCTGCTGGCAGGCCTGAAGGCCGCGGAAATTGATATTGGGATTGGCCGCATGTCCGACCCGGAGCTCATGTGCGGTTTGCATTATGAATTACTGTTCATGGAGTCTTTAAAGTTAGTGGTGCATCCTGCCCACCCATTACTGAGCGCCAACGTTACGCTGAGCCGGGTTATGGAATGGCCGGTGGTCCTCTCCCCTCAGGGAACCGTTCCCCGTCGACAGGCAGAAGCGCTACTGGCGGCCCAAAGCTGCACGCTGCCTGATGCCTGCGTAGAAACCCTGTCCGCCTCTTTATCGCGCCAGCTGGCTATCGAGCATAATTATGTGTGGTTTGTGCCTTCAGGCGCGGTGCGGGAAGATTTACGGGAAGGCAAGCTTAGCGTATTACCCGTCTCAACGCCGGACAGCGCAGAGCCTATCGGTATCCTGACCCGCGTTGACACCCCGCTTTCCCACGGCGCGCTGGCAATTATTGCCTGTATACGGCAGACGCAGTCACGTTAATATTCATGTAAGTAAGAAAGATCAAAAATAAGCCTCGCAGGAGGGGCTCAGGCTTCCTGCCAATAAAGCGTAAGATAAAGCCCAGCATCTGCGGCTGTTTTCCGCCGCGCGTTGAGACATAACAGAGGAAACTGTCTTTACCCAAACCGATTAGACATAACCAACCGCAATGGGCAGCCCCTGCTAAAATGCGTCGTAACAAGGGAATGACGGCGAGCACACGTTACAGGCAATGAGGTGCGGCGAACGCGCCCGTCTGCAGACGTTTAAGCGACATACCACCAGCGATATATAGCCCCATTAAACTGGCCGGCAGGCCGAGTGCATTTATACAGGATTACGGCTGGAAACCGTTGGATGAGATCAATCTCGCATCATTAAGACTTATCCAATGGAAATCAATATACATCCCATAATCAATCTGTTAATAATATATCGCCGATGAAAAAGCGTTTTTTTAACGTCTGGACTACACTTGGTAAGCCCGGTCATCCTGACCACAAACACAACCAAACAAGGATGCTTTATGATGAAAAAAATCGCCTTAATTGCTTCACTTCTGGTTTCCATGACCTCTCTGAGCAGCTTCGCTGCCGACCAAATTTCCCGCGAAGAAGCGAAGCACTTTAACCTAACCTCTCTGGGTAATGTGAATGTTTCTGCTACCGGCGGTACTATCTCTTCCCCCAGTGATTTGCACGATAAACTTTCAAAACTGGCCGATGAGAAAGGCGGTGAATATTACGTTATCATCGCGGCCCGCGAGCACGGGCCGAACTTCGAAGCCGTGGCGGAAGTCTTTAAAAAAGGTGAGAAATAAGCACATCTTTATTGTTTAATTTTTCATCACCATAACTCCCGCGCATTAGTTTGATGGGAGTGACAAGCCTGAAACAACGCGCGTTTGTTTCAGGCTTTTTTCTGTTTTCTCTTCGCGCGTTGTCGCTTGCTTTGCACCAGCCTGTATCTCTTTTTACACGGAAAGAAAACTAAGCGACCGCCATACGTACATTATTCCTCAGCGAAATGAATCACGGTACGGATGGATTTACCTTGATGCATTAATTCAAACGCTTCGTTAATCCGCGTCAGCGGCAGGCGATGCGTAATAAAGGGATCGAGGCGAATTCTCCCGCTCATGGCATCGCGCACCATCCCCGGAAGCTGCGTGCGCCCTTTTACCCCGCCAAACGCTGAACCGCGCCAGACCCGGCCGGTAACCAACTGAAAAGGACGAGTGCGAATTTCCTGGCCTGCCCCGGCCACGCCAATGATCACACTTTCGCCCCAGCCTTTGTGGCAACACTCCAGCGCGGCGCGCATTACATCAACATTTCCGATACATTCAAAACTGAAATCGACGCCGCCGTCGGTCATGTCGACAATCACCTCCTGCACCGGCTTCTCGGAGTCTTTCGGGTTCACGCAGTCGGTAGCACCCATTTCACGCGCCAGCGCAAACTTCTCAGGATTGGTATCAATCGCGATGATCCGCCCGGCGCGGGCCTGGACGGCCCCCTGAATAACCGCCAACCCGATCCCCCCCAAACCGAACACTGCCACCGTATCGCCTGGCTGAACTTTTGCCGTATTGTGTACGGCCCCGATACCGGTTGTGACACCACAGCCCAACAGACAGACTTTATCCAGCGGAGCGGCTCCATCCACTTTTGCCAGCGAGACTTCCGCTACCACCGTATATTCACTGAAGGTGCTGGTGCCCATATAGTGATATATCGGCTGCCCGTTATAAGAGAACCGCGTGGTGCCATCTGGCATTAACCCTTTGCCCTGGGTTTCACGCACCGCCTGACACAGGTTAGTTTTCCCGGAGAGGCAAAACTTACATTTTCCGCATTCGGCGGTATAAAGCGGGATAACCCGGTCACCGGGTTTTACACTGGTGACTCCCTCACCGACGTCCACCACGATACCGCCACCTTCATGACCCAATACCGCGGGAAACACGCCTTCAGGATCGTCGCCCGATAGCGTAAAGGCGTCGGTATGGCAAACGCCAGTGTGCGTGATTTTAACCAGCACCTCACCTTTTTGCGGCGGCGCCACGTCGATTTCCACTATCTCCAGAGGTTTTCCTGGCCCAAATGCTACAGCCGCACGTGATTTCATACTGTCTCCGCTTTTACCATATCTGCAGTGAGGTCGGGAAATGTCCGACGCGATAGGCGTATGCTTGACCAGCCGGCGGTCGCCGTCAACCTGTTTACGTTCATCGCCAATAACAAGCGACAGAATTTAACAATACCCATTGATATGCTTATTTTTATGACACGGATAACAATTATTAGCATGACTTATTAATTATGGTGTACCGGTGCCGATATCACTTACAGAAGGATCTTCCTTCTGCAGTAATACCTCATGTGCCTTTGTGGGGAGCGACGCTCCATTCGCCTCCCCACTTTTTTAATCTTTTTCTCAAATATCCCTCAAGCCTTTCTCCCAAAAGCCGATAATAATATTGCTACAATTGTTGGATCTTATGTACCCAGTTCATTTCGGGAGACGTTTCCTAGCCGTCTCCCGCTTTTTTTTGTGTCTTTCTTCTAAATAACTCACCGGGTAATATCTTTCTTTCTCACTCTCTAATTTAAATGGCGCTTAAGAAACTCACTGGTCTGGCGCGCGTGATTATGTATCCACACGCTGCAGAACGAATGGCGCGTTGGCAGGAAGGAAAGCAGGCAGATGCCACTTATTTATAGCGTTGTCGCTATCGGCGCGAGCGTTTTATTTATGCTAAGTTTTTTGTGTGCCATCTATCTCTATTTGAAAGAAAAAGAGGGGCAATTCACCTGCCTGCTGGTGGCATTATTGATGGCATTCATCGCTTTCTATAGCGCCAGCGGCTATGTAAAGAGCGTACTGCAACAGCAGGGAATAGACGCGCTTTCTTATTAATTCCCCCGCGCGAATTCTTTATCTCTGCGCGACGTTAATCAGCGAAATCACCGCTCTCCGCCGTGCGCACCAGGCAAAAGTTTTTGTTATTTCACATTTTGGGATTCCATTTCGCAACACACCTGAATCCGGAGCTGAACCGTAAATACCACGCAGGCTCTTTTAAACGCCGTGCCGGATGCGAAAAGGAAAGGCGGGCTCAGTAATCGCTCTACCGGAAATAGCCTCTGGCACGGTTCACCTGCCGTGTTTGAGAAGAAGAGTAATATTTTCGCCCCGCTGCTCCATTTTTTTACGGCTAACGGATTTCCCAGCACCACAATCTCCCAATAAAGCATAGCGGGTAGCCTCAGTGCATTTTCAATATCCAAACCCGCAGATAATTCCCCCCGTGCAATGGCACGTTCAAATATCGCGACGCCTATTTTGCGGCGACGGTCAGCAAGCTCAGTAAGAATATTTGCAAGCTCGCCGTTCCTGGTGCGCTCGGAATGCCTATCTGGCAGGATCCGCCGAACTAACGGATGGCGGAATATTGCCCGTAACTTCATGAGAAAGGCAGAGACGTCCTTATCGATACACGGGTCGGTTTGTAGGTTGCCGGACATCGGGCAGCTGCAGTTAGTCGATCGCTATCGCTTTTTGTAGGCTGGAGATACATAAAAAAAACCGGCGCCGTGGCGCCGGGAAATAATAAAAGCACTAAAAGGGTACGGAACAACGCCATATTCCTGTCGTCAGTATTCAGCGTCAATGCCTGCTATCAGAAGCCGGAACGCGGTGCGAGCCTTAGTCCAGGCGCTTTTTTCGCCGCGCCGGGGATTTTACACGCCCACCTGCGGCAAACCTATCTCACAGCCCTCTGCCACGACGACTATGACCGCTTTCGATTCAGCGATTAATGCTGCTGTAAATAAACCACCTGAGTTTGAATAAACTCGTGCAGGCCGTGCTTACCGTCTGCTCCACCGATCCCGGATTTACGCCATCCTGCGTGAAATCCCTGCATCGCCTCGAAATTTTCACGATTAACATAGGTTTCACCAAACTTCAGCCCGCTTATGGCCCGCAGCGCGACATTCAGATCCCGGGTATAAATCGCTGAGGTCAGACCATATTCGCTGTCATTTGCCATCGCTATCGCGTCTTCCAGCGTATCGAATACCGCCACCGGCAGCACAGGCCCAAAGACTTCTTCATGCATAATGGCCATCGACTGAGTAACATCCAGCAGGAGCGTTGGCGGCCAGAAATATCCGCGCCCTTTTGGCGCTTCACCGCCTAAAGCCAGCGTCGCTCCCTCTTCCACCGCGCGCGCCACTTTTTCCCGCACCCGATCGCGCGCCTCGGCGCTTATCAAAGGCCCCATTGCAATATCACCGCCCCGGGCCGGGTCGCCGTATTCCAGCTGCGTCAGGGCTTCCCGCAGGCGCTCAACAAATTCTGGATACGCCTCGCGCTGCACATACACGCGCTCCGCACAGTTGCACACCTGGTCGCTATTGATTACGCGAGAATCGACAATCGCCCTCACCGCTAAATCAAGGTCAGCATCGGCCATCACAATAGCCGGCGCTTTTCCGCCCAGTTCCAGACTGACATTTGTGATGTTCTGCGCCGCCGCTGCCATAATTTTTGCACCTGACCCCACGCTGCCGGTCATACTAATTAGCGCGATATCCGGATGCGACGCCAACGCATGGCCCACGGTTTCCCCCCGACCAAAAACCAGATTAAACACCCCCGCCGGTAGCCCTACTTCATGCACGATTTCGCTAAACGCCACCGCATTTCCCGGCGTCAGTTCGCTGGGTTTGATAACCACGGTATTTCCGGTAATCAACGCCGGAGCCATTTTTCGGGCAATGAGGAAAAAAGGGAAATTCCACGGCAAAATACCGGCTACCACGCCCAGCGCGCGTTTGAATACCAGAATTTGCTCTCCGGGGCGATCGCTTTGCACTATTTCGCCTTCGTAGCGCCGCGCCCATTCGGCCATATAGTCGATATAGTCGGCGGTAAATGCGACTTCCACCTCTGCGAGCGCCTGGGTTTTACCTCCTTCAGCAACGATAATGGCGGCGATATCCGCCGCACGCTGACGAATACCCGAAGCGATTTTGCGCAGCCATCCTGCGCGCTCGATAGCGGGCAGCGCTTCCCAGCCGGGCTGCGCCCGCTGCGCCGCCGCAACCGCGCGCTGTACTTCCTGCTCCCCCGCATCCGGCACGCGCGCAATCAGCACCTCAGTCGCCGGATTAACCACATCCAGCCAGGCGTCTCCCTGCCAGTGTTGAAAGGCACCATTGATATACATCGGTTGATAGACCAGCTCGCCCATGCGGCTTCTCCTCCAGCGTTATGTGAGTGACTCTTCAATAGAAGGTAAATATATTGTTAAAACAATAAAAGGCGAGTCTTCAACGCCAAAGTCGGCAGCAAAAAACTGTGAGGTAGCTGGGAAAAATGGGGGTTCTCAGGAAAATAACGGGCGCCGATGCGCCCTAAAGATGACCGTTTGGGGTATTTAAAACCTGAACGGTCAAAAAATCTTACTTTACGCTTCTCTCCTGTAACCGCGACATTACCTGGGGATCGTCTCGAACGGTTATCCACGCCTGTTCAATAGCTTCGGGAATCTCTACATGTTCAATAAAATCGCGCCCTGACGGCCCGTAGCCGCTGGCATCATCGCGCAGGCGCGGGATCTCCCCCAGCACCAGCGACAGATAGCGGTCTACCGCCCATTGCCCGGCATCGCCATGAGTAAAATGTACGCTGCGTTCGGTGTTATAAAGCTCCGGCACAATTCCGGGGTAACTTAGCCAGCGCGGCGTTTTGTTATCTCCCCGCCATACGCGCGCGAACGTCGCTACCGTCCGGCGCTGCATAGTCGGGTCCTGCATAATAACCGCGCTGCGCGGGAAAATGCCTTGCTGCTGACATAACGTGCGGGTAAAAGCGGCATTTTCTCCACAGTTGGTTGAGTGTGATTCGATGTAAATATCCTGTTCTGGGATCTGCCAGCGCTGATGCGCAATATCCGCGATAATCTCTGCTTCACTGCGCCCGGTGGTGGGCAGCGCGCTGTAGCGGGGATGCAGCGCAACGGCGCGGTATAAAAAGGGCGTAGAGTGGCCAATGCCGCCACTAATAATCAGCGGGCGCGCGTTCTCAGCAGCCAGACGGCAGGCCGCTTCAATGGTGGGGATAACCGCATTGCCTGCAAGAATAATCACATCTCCCTGGGTAGAAATTTGGGGATTGTCGCCGAGATCATTCTGCGCCAGCCAGCGTCCAAGGCAATTCACGGCATCCAGCGTCCGCGGCGCTAGCGGCGGAAAAGGAATCGTCATGTTTGCATTCTCCACAAAAAAACTGATTGATATTAACCGCCTGCCCCAGGCCCCAGATGCGGGATGAAGTCCTAAAACCTACAGTCGCTCGACGAACCCATAGATGCGCTTCGCGCTGGGCTGGCTACCGGCATCACCAGAGCGATGCCCTGATATGCGCGGATGCCAAAACGCTTCCTTCAATCACGCCCTGCAGGCCACTTCACTAATATGCGAGTGTATATTGGCAATACTCCTAACATTTAGCGCGCCGCGCGCCGCAGGTGGTTTGCCCCTGTGCTACTCTGCCACCTGCTCCATCGCCTGCAGTATTCGCTTATCAGAGATAGGATAAGGAGTACCCAATTGCTGAGCAAAATAACTCACGCGCAGCTCTTCTATCATCCAGCGAATAGCCTGCACATCTTCATCTTCGCGCCGTTTAATGGGCAGTTTATTTAACCACTGCCGCCAGGCCTGCTGCACCTGCTCCACCTTCAGCAACTGCGCGCGATCGCGATGCGGGTCGATCGCCATTTTTTCCAGGCGTTTCTCAATCGCCTGCAAATAGCGCAGCGTATCACCGAGGCGCTGCCAGCCATTGCCGGTAACAAATCCCCGGTATACCAGCCCGGCCATTTGCGCTTTAACATCCGATAAACCCAGCGCCATGCTCATATCAACGCGCCCTTTGAGACGTTTATTAATGCTAAACACTGCGCTAAGAATCCGCTCTACCTGCCGCGCTATCTCCACAACGGTATCGTTTAAATTCGCACGCACGTGTTCATGCAGGCGAGCGAACGCCTCCTCCTGGTAAACCACGCCCCCCGCCTCGGCAACCAGCTTATCAACGCCGCAGGCGATGCAGTCATCAATCAGGTCGAGAACTTTACCGTAGGGATTGAAATAAAGGCCCAGCTTCGCTTTATTGGGCAACTTTTCATGTAAATACTTAATCGGCGACGGAATATTAAGCAGCAGTAGCCGGCGCAAACCGCGCCACATGGCCTGCTGCTGTTCGTGCGGGTTATCGAAAAGCTTAATCCCCACGCTTTCTTTTTCATCCACCAGCGCGGGCCAGGCTTTCACGTTGTATCCACCGCGCTTTTGCTCGTAGTTTTGCGGCAGCGTGCCGAAACTCCAAATATGCAGCCCGCTCTGCTCAATGCCGTCATCCGCAACCGATGAGAGCGTTTCCTGAACCTTATTTTTCAGCGCCGCCCGCAGCGCCGAAAGATCCTTTCCTTCACGCAGCGGGCGATGGCGCTCATCCGTCACTCGAAATGTCATTTTCAGATGATCGGGAACCAAATCCCACTGCCAGGCATCGCGCTCAACGCTAACCCCGGTCATCCGGCGCAGCTCGCGCTCCAGGCTGTCCAGCAGCGGCTGTGCCAGCGGTTCTGTGCGCCCTAAGAACGCTTCGGCGTAGTTCGGTGCCGGCACAAAATTGCGCCGCAGCGGCTTCGGTAGCGATTTTATTAGCGCAATAATTAATTCCCGGCGCATTCCCGGCACCTGCCATTCGAAGCCTGCATCATCTACCTGATTGAGCAGCGGAAGCGGAATGTGCAGAGTCACGCCGTCGGCGTCCGCGCCAGGTTCAAATTGGTAGCTCAGGCGCAGTTTCAGATTTCCCTGCTGCCAGAAGTTAGGATAATCCAGTCGGCTGACCTGGCCTGCCCCTTCTTTGATAAGCATGCTTTTCTCAAAATTGAGCAGATCCGGGGTCTCACGCGACACGGTTTTCCACCAGTTATCAAAATGGCGCGCCGAGACAACATCATGGGCAATACGTCTATCGTAAAAATCAAATAAAGCGTCGTCGTCCACCAAAATATCGCGCCGACGCGAGCGGTGCTCCAGGTCCTCTATTTCCGTGCGTAATTTCTGGTTTTCTTTGAAAAACGCGTGGCGAGTCTGCCAGTCACCCTCTACCAGCGCGTGCCGGATAAATAATTCGCGGCAAAGCGTCGGATCGATACGGCCGTAGTTAACCTTACGCGCGGCCACAATCGGCAGTCCATACAGCGTGACTTTTTCACTCGCCATCACGGCGCCCTGCGCACGCTCCCAGTGAGGCTCGCTGTATGAGCGTTTAATGAGATGTCGGGCCAGCGGTTCTATCCATTCGGGTTCGATACGCGCCGCCACGCGCCCCCACAGGCGAGTGGTTTCCACCAGTTCGGCAACCATGGTCCATTTAGGCGTTTTTTTGAATAATCCAGAGCCGGGGAATATGGCAAAACGCGCGCCGCGCGCGCCGCTGTATTCCTGTTTTTCGGCGTCTTTCATACCAATGTGCGACAGCAGCCCGCTTAATAGCGCACAGTGCACCGCCCGGAAATCCGCCGCTTCGCCGTTGACCGGAACGCCTAATTCTTTAATCACCTGCCGCAGTTGCGTATAAATATCCTGCCACTCGCGCACGCGCAAATAATTCAGGTAATCAACGCGACACTGACGCCGAAACTGGTTACCAGATAGCGCCTTTTGCTGCTCCTGCAGGTAATTCCAAAGGTTAACCCACGCCAGAAAATCGGAACCAGCGTCCTGAAAACGCCGATGTTTTTCATCCGCCGCCTGGCGCTTTTCCTGCGGGCGTTCGCGCGGGTCCTGAATTGAAAGCGCGGCGGCGATTATCATGGTTTCACGCACGCAGCCGTACTTTTGCGCTTCCAAAACCATTCGCGCCAGACGCGGGTCTACGGGCAGCCGCGACAGATTTCGCCCAAGATCCGTTAATTGATAGCCCGCGCCCCGCTCGTCGGTGTGCAGCGCACCAAGCTCTTCCAGCAGGCGCACGCCGTCCTGAATATTGCGTTTGTCTGGCGCTTCAACAAAGGGAAAAGCTTCAATATCGCCGAGCCCGAGCGCCGTCATCTGCAAAATGACCGACGCCAGGTTAGTGCGCAGAATTTCCGGATCGGTAAATTCCGGGCGCGATAAAAAGTCAGCCTCCGAATATAAACGAATGCAGATCCCTTCGCTCACGCGACCACAGCGCCCTTTGCGCTGATTCGCTGAGGCCTGCGATATGGGCTCAATCGGCAAGCGCTGCACTTTGGTGCGGAAGCTGTAACGGCTAATGCGCGCCGTGCCGGGATCAATCACATATTTAATGCCAGGCACCGTTAAAGAGGTTTCCGCAACGTTGGTTGCCAGCACAATACGCCGCCCGCCGTGCGGCTGAAACACGCGATTCTGCTCGCTATTCGAAAGGCGGGCATAAAGCGGTAGAATTTCCGTATGGCGCAAATTCAGTTTGGTTAATCCTTCGGCGGTATCGCGAATTTCCCGCTCGCCGCTCATAAAGATCAGTATATCGCCGGGTCCCTCGCGTCCAAGCTCGTCAACCGCATCGAAAATCGCCTGTAATTGGTCGCGTTCAACGTCATCCGCATCCTCAACAATGGGACGCCAGCGAACTTCCACCGGATAAGTTCGCCCGGAAACTTCTATCACCGGCGCATGGTTAAAGTGGCGAGAGAAACGCTGGGGATCGATGGTAGCCGATGTAATAATAACCTTGAGGTCGGGGCGCCGCGGCAGAAGCTCTTTCAGATAGCCAAGCAGAAAGTCGATATTCAGACTGCGCTCATGCGCTTCATCAATGATTATCGTGTCATACTGCATAAGCAGCCTGTCCTGCTGGATTTCCGCCAGCAGAATGCCATCGGTCATTAGTTTTACCCGCGTGTTATCACCCACGCTATCGGTAAAACGCACTTTATATCCTACACAATCGCCAATCTCGCTGCCGAGTTCTTCGGCTATTCGGCTGGCTACCGTGCGTGCAGCCAGCCGTCGCGGCTGCGTATGGCCAATCAGGCCTTTTACGCCCCGCCCCAGCTCCATACAAATTTTGGGAAGCTGCGTTGTTTTACCTGAGCCGGTTTCGCCGGCGACAATGGTTACCTGGTTATCGCGTATAGCCTGCAGAATGTGCTGTTTTTTCTGACTGACCGGCAGGTTTTCCGGGTAGACAATGGTCGGGCTGGCGGCAATACGCCGCTCTACTTTTGCAGCCGCTACCTCGATCTCCCCCGCCAGCGCCTCGTACAACGCGCGCCGGGATTCAGTATTTTTCACCTTTTTGGCACCGTGCAGGCGGCGCGAAAAACGAACTTTATCGCGCAGCATAAGTGAATCCAGGCGCGTCGTCAGGCTGTCGAAAGGGTTTTCTTGCTTTTCCATGTGGCTTTCAGGGCAGCCGCGCTGCCGGACGTTAAGAATAGAATGAAATGACGTGCAGTTTATCATAGTGGCCGCTGGCGCGCTTTGTTCAATAAATTCGAATATAGATTTCGATATATTGCGCTATCTCTGCGGCACGATAATGAATACTCTGTTGCTCATGCAATGGAACACCATTCGAGACAACCGAATAAGGAATCGCAATGAGTAAAGTTTTAGTTTTGAAATCCAGTATCCTGGCCGGCTATTCGCAGTCCAGCCAGCTTTCTGACTATTTTATTGAACAGTGGCGCGAAGCTCACCCAAACGACACGATTACCGTGCGCGATCTTGCCGCTGAGCCTATTCCGGTGCTGGATGGCGAACTGGTGGGTGCTATGCGCCCGAGCGATGCGCCACTCAGCCCGCGCCAGCGGGAGGCGCTGGCACTTTCCGATGCGCTTATCGCAGAGCTGAAAGCCCATGATGTTATTGTGCTTAACGCGCCGATGTATAACTTCACGATCCCAACGCAGCTTAAAAATTATTTTGACATGATAGCGCGCGCTGGCGTGACGTTCCGCTATACCGAAAATGGGCCTGAAGGGCTGATAACGGGCAAACGGGCTCTGGTTATTTCAAGCCGCGGCGGGCTTCACAAGGATAGTCCTTCAGATATGCTCACTCCTTATGTGAAGCTGTTCCTGGGTTTTATCGGCATTACTGATGTGAATTTTGTGTTCGCCGAGGGCGTGGCTATGGGGCCGGAAATCGCGGGTAAGGCACAGCATGACGCTAAAACCGCGCTTAACGCAATTATCGCCGGATGAGATTCCCTTTTTACTAAGGAGCAGGGAATGCTCCGGGAATAAGCTCCCTCTCTCCCACTGATTTGCGGCGTCTGCTGGCCGAATAGTAAAAGCCATCTGCCTTTTAGGTGGCTTTAATACAGCCCACCTAAAAGGGGCTTACATACCCCCCTTCCAGTCCCGGCTGCATTTGCCTTGCTTCTTTGGCTACCCTGTCTGGTAGCGCATATATCTGCGGAGTAATTCTTCGCATGCTGCCGCTGAGTTTACAACATACCCTCTTTGCCGGAATTGATTGCCCCAACGCTTGCGCATTCTGAGATAAGGAAGCCTCGCAAACCGTCCGATAGCCGTTCGCACTTTCATAAATCCCGCGAGTTCCAAGGCACCTAAACCCGGCGGCGCTCTGACTATGACCTATCTGCACATTTAGCTCAAAGACTGTGCACTTTTCATATTGCTGTAGATCTAAATGCTGCGGTAAAGCTCTTTACCGGGGCTGCCTTTGAGGATTTTGTATCCGTATTTTGGTGTCCATACGAGATAGGACCGGCAGCGTGGCAAGATGATCCATATCTGCTCATGCTATTGTCCCCTTGATTTGCCGGTAACAAACCGCGGCAGTATTTAGCAGAGCGTTCTCCGGGCATAGCCCCACATGAACCGTCGTCGCTTCCCCAAGAGGTGATTTAAGATTGAGAATCAATAAGGGAAACGTTTGGTTTCCTTTATTGATAATACAGAGAAGGAATTATATTCATATTAATTAGCGTTTTCGCTGTGTAATAAATAGTCATCTCCGCTAACGCTATCTCACCGTGCAGCGCTACTTTAATGCCAATCGGTGATTAAAAACTCATTAGTCCCTATGAGCACCGTCTGAATTATGCTTAACGCTATCGAATCACGCTCCCCTGCGACTAAACGTGATTTTTATTAATGCGGCCAACAGGGAAAATTCTCAATGCATTTTTTCTGAATACCCGCTTATTTTAATACTGTGTTATTTAATGCGATGCTGGGCTAGCGCCAGTTGATTATAGCGATATAACGTTTCATCAACGATAGCCGTTGCCATGACCAGAGGGCCGTTCCAGTCAATAAAATCTATATAGTGATCAATAATCGCTATAATTCTATTCACCAACACCAGATTTCCTTTTTCAGGCCGCACACCTTCAGGCACCATTACGCGTATACCCAATGCTAGCCGTCGGCTAAGCAGAAAATGGCGGGGAATAGAGTTTGAGCATTGCGTATGCGCTTGCGCATTCTCACTCTCTGCCCTTTTTGCATTCGGATAACCCGCCAGGATGCCAGCAGCGTCATAAATATCTATTTCTGTATGTTTTGCAAACTGCTCAATAAATATTAGATTGAATAATTCGGAGGAGCTCAGATGAGAAAAACCAGCATAAAAGTAATTAGACGGTTTCTTTTCTAACATATCCATATGCTTCATCCTTTAATAAATCGCTTTCAAGCATCATACCGACGCGATATTCATCACACCAGATTTAAACCACCGCCATTTTTCTGAAAAAACCACGCCATTTTCTGGTTATGAACGAATTTTCAGTAAAGTTATTTAAAGAAATATTGGAGTGCTGGGCAATTTCTCTATTCAGCAAGAGATATCCCCCTGTCTCTGCGGCATAGAAAGTGGGAGGTTATCCAATAATTGTTTTAAATAATTTATAAAAGTGATGTTCAGAAATACAAATAGGCTCAATCCCATTACATTTAATTTTCGGCTATTTGAGTTAATTGGCAATTTCAATTCTGTTCATTAAAAGCCGTTCTTTAAAGGCGAAACCCTGCCCACACACGGCTAATTTAACCGGGATCGTTTACGCCCGTTTTGCATAACGCGGGTTAATGCGATAGATATGGAACAGCCTTTCAGGCACCCGATCGGCAGGGACTGCTCAGACACGCGTAGCGTTTGATAACGCTATACGCCCGCGCTCTTATAGCTTTACTGACGCCGGGTTTCATGGCTGAGATTATTTACGCAACCACTGACCGTTAATACCGCGCACATATTCTCCCGCTTTGGCGCGGGCCACCAGCTTCTGCCCGGCAAGCCGCGCGACGTCATCCGGCTTCAGATGATTTTCCATCGCCAGTTGGTGATAACTGGCGGTTCGTGCCTGGTTAATTTTCTGCACTAACGCCAGGCTTTCCGCGTCTTGTTTTACTGGCGCTATATAGCCGCTGAGCGTTTCGCCTACCCGCCCCTGAGTTCGGGCCTCATCCAGCGTCAGCGCATACAGGGGCGTGCTAAATAAACTAAAAAATACGGCGCTAAAGAGTAAAGAACGACCCTTTTTCATCATTCACCTTTAAAAGAGATCGCTGCGATCGTGCAGCAGTTTTTCAACGTCTTTATCCACTTTCACGTGAATTTCATGCTCTATTTTCACGTTCATATTGATAGTAATTGGCTCTTTCGGTGCCGCAACCTCAATACGCGGCGTGCACCCCGCCATCCCCATAAGCGCGACAACAGTCCCGATCATGCACCGCTGTTTCATGGTGACTCCTTACAGATATACCTCTGGCAGTGCGTCGTGGGCACCGACATGTTTTGTTCCAGCCAGGACTGGAGATTGTCGCCGAAGCGCAGGCTGCGCCAGAGCGTAAACACATTTTCACCGTGCTGGTAATTTAATTTAACGGTGGCTTCTTTCTCACCAACGCGGCTCACGCCGGTAAGGGTTGCCCGCAGGGTCAATAGCCCTAAATTATCCAGCGTAATATGCGTCCATGAGTGCGAAATTTCCATATATCGTAGCCAGTTGATGGCTGACCCGGCGGCCATATTATCGCGCACAATAGCATCCACCGTATCTTTATCCAGCCTCAATGTTAAGGGCCCTGGATTATTCAGCCAGCCATCTTTAATTATCCATTTTGGATGGTTCAACCAGAGCGGTAGCGCGCCGTTAATGCGCCCAGAGAGAGTAAACTGTTTGGGATTGATAGCGCTAATAAGTTCGCTGGAGGAGATATTTTCAACCCTGAGTAACGCTGCATCGTGCTGCGGCATGCGAAGCTGGCGCAACTCAAGCCTTCCGTCCAGCGCATCAACGCTGACATCGCTCAGCCACAGCGGCGCGTTTTCGCGCCACGGATAGCTGCCCTGAAGCGAGGCCTGGACATTTTTCGCCACCACCTGGCTTTGAACCTCGGCGATATGTAGCCGCACCGGGCCGCGGGTTCCCAGGTTCCAGATGCCTTCCCGATAGCGAAACGGCAGAATAAAATCTACGCCGTTAATTTGGTTGTCCGGCAGCCAGGCGCTGCCGTTTTTCACCACTCCGTGGCCGCCGGCTTCAAAGCCCTGGCTCTGCGCCGCAGAAAACGCTATCTGAGCGTAAAACTCACCGTCCTTCAGCGCCAGCTTCCAGTCCGTAGGCAGCAGCGGCTGAAATACCGTCAGCGGCTGACGCGGCCACCAGGCCTCCCCGCGCAGCCGCTCTCCATCCCAACGCCCTTGCAGGCGTATCGGCCCAATACTTTGTGCCTGTAGATCGCCTTTGAACAGAAACCATGTCGGATCCCGGCCCTGAACTGAAAAATGCATTTGCGACGGCGGCAGCGTGCTGCCTTCACCAAATATCGTGTTCTGCGCGTTAAGAATGAAGGCGCCTTTAAGTAAAGGCGCGGCGCTGTCTCGCTGCCAGATGACAGGCTCAGTCAGCGCCAGACGCGGTTGATTCATCGTCATAGCGCCGTAGGTCAGACTATCGAAGCCTGTCGATAGCGACAGTAGTTTAATGGCATTGTCGCGCCACTCGCCGTGGCCCTTAACATCCCAACGCGCCTGCATTGGCGTAAAGCGTCCGTCTCCCCAATAGCGCCACTGCCAAAGTCCGCTATCGGGTAAAAACTGGTGGGCCTTCCCATCCAGGTGCAGCGTGAAATTACCGAGCGCGTTTTCATGCGCTCGCAGGATAGCCTGCAGGCGACCATCCACGCCGCGCTGGGTTAATCGGACACCGGCAAGAGGCCAGCGAATTTCATCAATGTTTAAAGCATCAATTAATCTGCCGCGCGACCGTAACAGCGCGCCCGGTTCAAATTGCAGCTGCGGATCGTTAAGCGGGCCGCTTAGGGTGGCAGGCAGCGACCCGTAAAAGATCATCTGGCCCTGTTTCGCTTCGCCGGTAAGCCGCAGCGGCATCGCGCTTTGCGCCATACTTAATTGCCCAGGGCCGAAGGACAATACTGCGTTGCCTTTTCCGGCGCGCCCGGTCGTTAGCACGTTAAGACGGCCCGTTATCCGCGCCCGTTCAAAACCGCGGCGCCAGTCGTCGATAGTTATCCTAAGGCGCCCGCTTAAAGGAAATCCCGCATAGGGCCAGTTCCAGCGGCCATCGCTAAATTTTAGCGCCGCCGGCGTCGCCTCCCAGGGAAGATCGAGTAAAGGATCGCTGATTTCGGGTGCAAACACTAAAAACTGGCCCCGATTGTCTCGCCAGTTAACTTCCACATCCGCGCCCTGAGGCCCTGCAGGCAGCGGCGGTAACTGGAAATGCGCTGTAACCCGGCCGCTATCGGGCAGGCCGCCGGGCATAAGCGGCAGCGTGATATTGCCCGTCAATGACACCGGCGCCATATCTTTGATGATTTGAGCCTGCAGGCGATCAACGGTGAGTTGACGCCCGGTGATACGCGCGCCCAGAGCGACATGCTCGCCCTGGAAATCAATGCGCTGTTGCCATGGTGTGAGATCCAGCGCCAGAGCACCGCGATAATCTCCCCAGGGCTTCACCGTCAGCGTATCTACTGTTACCCATGACCGGGGCAACATTCGCTGCCAGTCGACCAGACTACGGGCAGAGCCTGCAGAGTCAGATGCCGGAAGCTGGCTAAAACAGGTTGAATCCAGCGTCAGGGCTTCTACGTGCAGTCGCCAGCGGCTGGGGTGGCTCAGACGCGCCTGTTTTACCTCGGCCAGCACGCAGTCGCCGGTCAAATAGCGTAATTCGGGCAAAATCAGCGTGCGATGGTGAACGCGCGGGCCGCTGCTTATCGCGATACGCGTTCCCTGTGGCAGCCATAATCCTGCCAGCGTCGGTAACCAGTGGGCAACCGTTAACAGCAAAGTAAGCGGTAATAATATCAGCAGCAGCAGGAGCGCAATCGCAGCTTTGTATTTACCCTTCATGGGTCCGTATCGTTTGACTGGAGCCTGCTTTGCAGGCGTTGTTATCGCAGGCACTCCAGCCAGCCGGCGTATCAAAACGCGGCGCTGACGGAAGAATTTTCACCGCCATCCTGGTTTGCCTGAACCTATTAGCAGGAGCGTTATCGCTAACTCTGTTCTCAGTAGTATCACGTAACCTATTCAATATTCTTACACATTTGCCATAACTCGTGAAGCCATCCCTGCCGCAACCCTTTGTCTACACTAATACAACAGGCCACGCACAATATGCTGTCGTGCTCATGCCATATACAAAATTGGTCCGGATGACGGGAGAAGAATCATGAAACTTGCGGTATACAGCACTAAGCAATATGACAAGAAATATTTAGCGCAGGTTAATAAAGAATACGACTTTGATATTGAGTTTTTTGACTTTCTGCTTAGCGTAAAAACCGCCAGGACTGCGCACGAATGTGAGGCCGTTTGCCTGTTTGTCAACGATGACGGCAGCCGCCCGGTGCTGGAAGAACTAAAGCGTATTGGCGTGAAGTATATCGCCCTGCGCTGCGCCGGGTTTAACAATGTCGATCTCGATGCGGCAAAAGCGCTGGGGCTGCGCGTAGTTCGCGTACCGGCATATTCGCCCGAAGCCGTCGCAGAACACGCCATCGGTATGATGATGTGCCTGAATCGGCGGATTCATCGCGCCTGGCAGCGTACCCGCGATGCAAATTTTTCGCTGGAAGGCTTAACAGGATTTACCATGCATGGGAAAACAGCAGGCGTTATCGGAACCGGAAAAATAGGTCTTGCTGCTTTGCGTATTTTAAAAGGTTTCGGATTACGGCTTTTAGCCTTCGATCCGTGGCCTGCCGACGCCGCTCTGGCGCTTGGCGTAGAGTACGTCGACCTTGCCACGCTATATGCCCGGTCCGATATTATTACGCTGCATTGCCCATTGACGGAGCAGAATTATCACCTGCTCGATGCTGCGGCCTTTGCGCAAATGAAAGACGGCGTGATGGTGATTAATACCAGCCGCGGCGCGCTTATTGACTCTCAGGCCGCCATCGATGCGCTCAAATCGCAAAAAATTGGCGCCCTTGGGATGGATGTTTATGAAAACGAGCGCGATCTTTTTTTTGAGGATAAATCCAACGATGTCATTCAGGACGATGTCTTTCGCAGACTTTCAGCCTGTCATAATGTGTTATTTACCGGTCACCAGGCCTTTTTAACCGCCGAAGCATTGACTGCAATTGCTCAAACTACACTGAATAATTTACGCCAGCTCGCCGCAGGGAAAGAATGCCCCAATACCCTGGTCTAAACGCCTTTGCAATTTTCAGATTTAACTCAAAGACCTGGCCCGGTGCCGCTGACACACTGACGCGGCACAGTCAGCAATAAAATTTAGCCTGTGTGACGGTGTGGCGCATTCCGCCATTTCACTGAAGTATTAAATTTCACACCGGCACCCCGTATAATTATTATGAGCGCCGCACGTAATCGCCTGCTACACCGCAGGCAGCGCGGCCGCGCATAGTTTTCAGGCTCTTTGGAGAAAAAATGAAAAAAATTACCGCATTATTGTTTGCCGCCGCGACCGTTACCGGTTGCGCCAATACTCATAGCACCGGCGATGTGGACGCCGCGAAACTTCAGCATCATCGCTATGTGCTGGAAAGCGTGAACGGCCAGGCGCTTAAGCAAGACGGCAAACCGGGTCGCCAGCCGGAATTAAATTTTGGCGAGAATCTGCACGTCTCCGGGGCTATGTGTAACCGCTTTATGGGCCAGGGAAAACTCACTGGCAATACCCTAAAAGTGGACGGCATGGCAATGACTCGGATGATGTGCGTTGACCCGACGCTTAACGAACTGGATGGCACAATCAATAAAATGCTGTCTGCCGGAGCCAATGTCAGCATTGCGCAGAATCAGCTCACTCTGACTCAGGGCGACACCACGCTTGTGTACAAGTTAGCAGACCTGGTTCAATAAACGCCGCAGTTGCCGGACGCCAGCGCACGCTCGCTGCAGCGCTTTCCGTTCGGCAACGCGCACATTCCCACCGCGGCGCCGTCAAGCTGGCGTGCTACCGAAAGTTGGCCGCCTATCATGGCGCAGTTGGCTTGGCCTCTGTCGGACATAGCCGCGCGCATCCCGGGCGTAACGTGCGCCGCCGTTGCCTGCTGCGGTGGTTCACTGCTACAGGCGCTTAATAAACAGGCCAGCGCACCAATAAAAAGAATCCCTGCTCGCATTGCGTTATCTCCCCAAAGTCATTGTGCATAAAATCGACTGAATCATAGGCTAGCCTTATGGGGAGCGTCGACCTTTTACCCTGGCTATTCATGTTCTGAAACACTTTTTATGCCAATATCTGATTTTAGAACGCTTCTAGTGACACCGTCACACGATGACGCATCTTTATTTCTATCACGCGCTTTTACGCTTCGGCAGGACACAAAAGTGAACATGCCTTTCCTATAGGACTGTTAAACTACTAGCAAAGGTGTTTCTCTGCGTCAGTTCCACTGGCGCCGTTTTCTGAGCAATGCAAGGGCCGCTTTATGATTACACTTGACGGCAACGCCGCCGTTGCCTCAGTGGCGTTTCGCACTAGCGAAATTATCGCCATTTATCCCATTACGCCCAGTTCTACTATGGCAGAACAGGCCGATGCCTGGTCTGGCAATGGCGTAAAAAATATCTGGGGTGATACGCCTCAGGTGGTTGAAATGCAGTCTGAGGGCGGCGCCATTGCCACGGTGCACGGCGCGCTGCAGACCGGTTCGCTTTCGACGACGTTTACGTCATCTCAGGGATTATTGTTAATGATCCCGACGCTCTATAAGCTGGCGGGGCAACTGATGCCTTTTGTCCTGCACGTCGCGGCGCGTACCGTTGCAACGCACGCGCTCTCGATTTTCGGCGACCATTCTGACGTAATGGCCGTTCGTCAAACCGGATGTGCCATGCTGTGCGCCAGCAGCGTTCAGGAAGCCCAGGATTTTGCGTTAATTTCGCAAATGGCATCGCTAAACAGCCGGGTCCCTTTTATTCATTTCTTTGACGGTTTTCGCACTTCGCATGAAATTAATAAAATCATGCCGCTGTCAGACGATACCCTGCGTGAATTAATGCCGCAAACGGCTATCGACGCGCACCGCGCCCGGGCATTAAACCCGGAACATCCAACTATTCGCGGCACATCAGCCAACCCGGATACCTATTTCCAGTCTCGTGAAGCAACCAACCCCTGGTATAACGCGGTTGAAAATTACGTTGAACAGGCAATGGACGACTTTGCCGCAGCGACCGGTCGCCAGTATCGCCCATTTGAATATTATGGCCACCCGCAGGCTGAACGCGTCATGGTATTAATGGGTTCGGCCATCGGCACCTGTGAGGAAGTCGTGGAACACCTGCTTGCTCAGGGTGAAAAAGTGGGCGTGCTAAAAGTGCGGCTATTTCGGCCATTCTCCGCCCGGCGCCTGCTGGCAGAATTACCGCAAAGCGCGCGCAGTATCGCCGTTCTGGATAGAACTAAAGAACCTGGCGCGCTTGCTGAGCCGCTTTATCTGGATGTGATGACCGCGCTGGCTGAAGCGTTTTCGTGCGGGGAACGGGAAATTATGCCGCGCGTAATCGGCGGCCGCTATGGTCTGTCGTCTAAAGAATTCGGTCCAGAATGTGCCCTTGCGGTATTCAACGAATTACGCGCTGAAAGCCCCAAACCACGCTTTACGGTTGGGATTTATGACGACGTGACGAATTTATCCCTGCCCCTGCCAGAGAACACCCTGCACTCCGGCGCAAAACTGGAAGCGCTTTTTTACGGGCTGGGTAGCGATGGCACCGTCTCTGCCACCAAAAACAATATTAAAATTATCGGCAATGCTACCCCCTGGTACGCGCAGGGCTACTTTGTTTACGATTCCAAAAAGGCAGGCGGACTGACGGTGTCGCATTTACGCGTCAGCGAACATCCTATTCGTTCCGCTTATCTGGTCCATCAGGCCGATTTCGTCGCCTGCCACCAGCTTCAATTTATTGATAAATATCAGATGGTGGAGCACCTGCGCCCGGGCGGAATTTTCCTGCTTAACTCCCCGTATGAGCCTGACGAAGTATGGGCGCGTCTACCCCAGGAAATGCAGGCAGAACTGCGGGCAAGAAAGGCGCAATTCTGGGTCATTAATGCAACGCGCATTGCCCGTGAATGCCAGCTAGGCGCCCGTATTAATACCGTAATGCAGATGGCGTTTTTCCACCTTACCGGGATAATGCCCGGTGACAGCGCCCTGCAGGAACTTCAGGGCGCTGCAGCGCGGAGTTACAGCAGCAAAGGCCAGGAGCTGGTTGAGCGTAACTGGCAGGCGCTGGCGCTGGCGCGCGAATCATTAAGCCAAATAGCGCTTGGTGAAGTTTGTGCCGACAGTCATCATATGCCGCCGGTGGTCGCAGATGCGGCTCCGGACTTTGTTAAAACGGTGACCGCAGCGATGCTCGCCGGGCTCGGCGATGCGCTGCCGGTTTCCGCTCTGCCGCCTGATGGCACCTGGCCGACGGGCACCACGCGCTGGGAAAAACGCAATATCGCTGAAGAAATCCCCATCTGGAAACCGGATATTTGTACCCAGTGTAATCACTGCGTCGCCGCCTGCCCTCACGCCGCCATTCGCGCCAAAGTCGTCGAACCTGAAGCGATGGAAAACACACCCGCATCGTTACAATCACTGGATGTTAAATCCCGGGATATGCGCGGCCAGAAATACGTGCTTCAGGTCGCACCGGAAGACTGTACCGGTTGTAACCTGTGCGTGGAGGTTTGCCCGGCCAAAGACCGGCAGGATCCGAGTATTAAAGCAATTAATATGATGTCCCGGCTGGAGCACGTTGAAGAAGAGAAAGTTAATTATGCTTACTTCCTCGATCTGCCGGAAATGGACCGCAGTAAGCTTGAGCGTATTGATATCCGCACCTCGCAGCTTATTACGCCGCTATTTGAGTATTCCGGCGCCTGCTCGGGCTGCGGAGAAACGCCGTACATTAAACTGCTGACCCAGTTGTGGGGCGATCGTATGCTGGTCGCGAACGCCACGGGATGTTCATCAATTTACGGCGGTAACCTGCCCTCTACGCCGTGGACAACCGATAAACACGGGCGCGGTCCGGCATGGGCGAATTCGCTGTTTGAAGATAATGCGGAGTTCGGGCTGGGTTTCCGTCTGTCTACCGATCTGCACAAATCGCGCGTACAGCGCCTGCTTGAGGCTACGGCGAGCGAGCTTCCAGCGGATATCGTTGAGGCGCTGCGCACCGCCGACGTTCCCGTTGAAGCGCGGCGCAGCCAAATCGCCCGCCTGCGTGAAGCGCTAAGTACCATTGACTCACCGCAGGCGCGTGAGCTGGCCAGCGATGCTGATGCCCTGATAGATAAGTCTATCTGGCTTATCGGCGGCGACGGCTGGGCTTATGATATTGGCTACGGCGGCCTTGACCATGTTCTGAGTTTGTCAGAAAACGTGAATGTCCTGGTGCTGGATACGCAGTGTTACGCCAATACCGGCGGCCAGGCATCCAAGGCGACGCCGCTCGGCGCCGTGATGAAATTTGCCGGCGAAGGCAAGCGTAAAGCGCGGAAAGATTTGGGCGTGAATGTCATGATGTATGGCCATGTTTACGTCGCGCAAATTTCAATCGGCGCCCAGTTAAATCAGGCCGTGAAGGCCATTCAGGAGGCCGAAGCATGGCCCGGGCCGTCGCTCATTATCGCCTATAGCCCCTGCGTGGAACACGGTTACGATTTGGCGCTAAGTCACGATCAGATGCGCCAGCTCACCGCGACCGGATTCTGGCCGCTATATCGCTACGATCCGCGCCGGGCAGAAACTGGAAAACCGCCGCTGTCGCTCGACTCACGCCCGCCTTCTGCCGCACTGGAAGAGACGCTGATGCATGAGCAGCGCTTCCGGCGCCTGAATGTTCAGCAGCCGGAAATTGCGGAGCAGCTGTGGAAAGACGCCGCTGCAGACCTGCAAAAACGTTATGATTTCCTTGCAATGCTGGCCGGGAAAACAGAAAAAACCGCCGAATAGGGATAACGTTTGGATTAATATCTGGCGCCCGTTTACGGGCGCTTTTTTTATGAGCGATGTCAAGGCATTGCACCTTGAATTACCACGCCCCCCATTAAACCCCCCGTAAGCCGCACGCCAAAGCGCAGGTGCTTGCAACTCTCCCTTCAGGCGCAGCATCGATATGTTTTACGACTACCTGTCTGCCGTTTTACGGCGATACAGAAGCAGCAGCCCGATAGCCAGCCAAATGCCGCCCGCCGCCAGCGCCGTCAGATGCATATGAAGTAGCACCGGCAGTAGTACCAAAATACCGATAACCGGCATTGCGCCGCAGGCAACGAGGGCAGCACTATCCCGCCGACGCTGTTTCACTAAAAAATAGCCAATCACCGCAGCGTGCAACAATATAAATCCGCAAATGGCACCTACATCAACGAAAGACACGAGCAGTGACAGGCCATCGCTCAGTAAGGCGGCAAACACCGCCAGTAAGGCGTTCACACACGCGGCCGCCAACACCGCCGCAGCCGGGAGGCCGCTACGGCCCTGAATCTGACTTAAGCGGGCGGGCAATGTTCCTTCTCGTGACATACTGAATAATAAACGCCCGGCTGCGGCCTGGCCTATCATGGCTGAAAACGCAGCGCCAATCGCTTTAATTCCCGCCAGCGCCTCACCAAGCCAGGGCGCGATAGCGTCGCTGACCATGACATAGAAGGCCTTTCCCTGTAATTCCGGCTGCAGCCTCAGTGTCTCGCTGTCCCAGGTACTAAGTAACGCACCCAGCCACGTTTGGGCAATAAACAATCCGCCAGCCAGTATCAGGCACCACAGCGTAGCCTTACCGGGTTTATCCTTACCGCCCTGATTTTCTTCCGCGAAAGTTGAAATGGCGTCAAAGCCCAGATAAGAAAGCACGGCTACAGATACGCCGCCGAACACCGCAGCCTGGCTGAGGCCACCATCGCCGGTGAAAGGGGACCAGAGCGGCCGCTGAATACCCTGATGCCAGATAACCAACAGTCCACCGAGCAACACCAGGGCAAGTACAATGACCTCCACGACAAGAACCGTCATTGTAATGCGCCGCGTTTTTTGCAAGCCGGTCAGATTTAACGCCGTTGTGATAATCACTGCAGCCAGCGTCCAGCCCCATATCGGAATAGCCGGTATGAGCGCATTAAGCGAAATCCCGCTAAATAAGTAAGCTACAGCGGGAATAAAAAGATAGTCGAGCAAAATAACCCAGCCCGCAATAAACCCGGCAGACGCACCAATTCCGACGCGCGCATAGGCATAGACCGCCCCGGCGCTTGGAACCACACGCGACATAAGCGCATAAGACCAGGCCGTAAACCCCATCACGATTGTGGCAATCAAATAGACCAGCGGCACCACCCCGCCGCTTTGCGCATCGAGTGTACCAAACAGCCCAACCGGCGCTGCCGGCCCGATGAAAAGCAACCCAAGAATGACTAAATCACGCATACGTAAAGAACGAGCCAGTGCCATTGTGTGTTCCGCCGTTCGTTTTAAAGCGCTGCTCCAGTTTTATTTTGAACAGCAATCATTGCTGGCATTCAGTATGGTTTCCCGCCAGCAACTTCACGCTATCAAAGCCGATAAAATCGGGAAAGCATCTTTTGTCAATTTTTATCTAAATGCGATGCGAGGCGGAAAAATGGGCAGAAAAGCCTTATTCCACGCGCTTTCCCGAGAATCTTCATTAGGCTTTGCCGCACCGAGGCTAACAGTTTGCAGCAATTTTAAACAAGTGGGGGGAATCCCCCCGCTCGCTGTCGCAGCGTTTCAGCCGTTTTGATTTACAGTCTTCTTTTATCCGGCTTGACCGAAATATTTCAGTCACCAATTCACACATGAACAAGGGAAACGTTATGCGTAAACTGAAAACAGAAATGTGTCTTCTCGCCTTATGTCTGGGCGTTACGTTGCAGGCTGGTGCCGCACAAACCAGCGCCACGGAATGCCCGGTACCCGAGCTATCAACCTGCCCTGCGCCATTGGATAAACAGCTCCCCGATGTGAAAGATATGCTGACCTGGAATCAACAGCAGCGCGTTATCGGTTTTCGCAGCGATTATCGCTCTTATGAAGGCGATGTATTTAAAGCCGGTAAAGGTACACCGATCCCGGTACAAAAACGTAGTCTGGATAGCGCCACCTATAACTTCCACGGCCACAAATATAACCTCAACGATTATATCAAGCGTAATAGCGTAACCGGGATGATGGTTATTAAAGACGGTAAGGTCGCGTGGGATTATTACGGCAGCGGTAATACCAAAACCACGCTGTGGACATCACGTTCAGTCGGGAAATCGGTAGTTTCAACGCTGGTTGGCGCGGCGTTAAAAGAAGGTACAATCGCGTCGCTGGATGACGAGATTGTGAAATATAACCCGGACGTCCGCGGTACGGCCTGGGAACACGTTACCGTACGCCAGCTCCTCCAGCATACTTCCGGCGTTGAATGGAATGAGGATTATACTAATCCGAAGTCCGACTTTGCGCAGTTGACTCAGTGTGAAGCCAACGACGACACCTACGATTGCGTAAATAAGCTGATTAAAGACCCGGCGCGCAAGGCCTACGCTAAGCCTGGCGAAGCATGGTCCTATTCTTCCGGCGGCGCCTGGCTGTTGGGCGATACGCTAGAGAAGGCGACCGGAAAATCCCTGGCGCAAAATCTGCAAGAAAAAATCTGGCAACCTTACGGCATGATGCACGATGGCGTATGGCACAGCTATGAGAAAGGTAAACACGATGTCGGCGCGCACGGTTTCAACGCTACGCTTGAAGACTGGGGTAAATTCGGTCTGTTCATTATGAACAACGGCGTGCTGCCAGACGGCACCCAAGTTCTGCCGGATAACTGGGTACAGGATGCCCGTACCTGGAATACCGCCGATAAATCAGTCACCGCTGCGCACCCGGATGGTAGCTACGGCTATGAATGGTGGAACAACAGCGTGCCGGCTAACGCCGCCAAAGACGTTGGTCCTCAGCACGGAATGGAAAGCAAAGATACGATGTGGGCGCTTGGGATTTACGGCCAGATGATTGTCGTTAACCCGAAAGAGAAACTGGTTATCGTGCAGTGGTCTACCTGGCCAAAAGCAGAACCTTCTTTCAGCGCACAGCCGCTGGAATCAGCGTTGATGTTTAATGCGATCGCCAATACGCTGAAAAAATAATACGTTATCAGCATTGGCCCAGGCCTGGAGCTCGCTCCAGGCCTTTTTTATTGCCAACTGAAAACCACGTCCTGTGGGCGTGGTCATCAACAGGTTCTGGCTCTGCCCTGTTGTTTTGGGCTTTAAATCTCATAAGTCTGGCAGAGACTTTTTTTAAGGAATTTGGTATGCCCCTCTGGGGCATCAAAACAATAACGCCTTCTATGGCGGCGGATTTTTACTGTCGACGGTGAAATCTACCGCTGCTCCGGCTAGCTTCGCTGCCCGTTTTATATTGTTATTTGCCAGCGTGCGAGACTTAGCGTATTCATCGCACCAGATATAAATCCTATTTTATTTATATAGTACGCGTGTACCTGCTTTGAAAATTAACAGTCAATAACCCTATGCCGGCGTTTATTAATTTCGCTCCAATCTCCGTCCGGCGGCGGCGGCCCGTTATAAGGAACATTAATTACACACTTGCGTGCCGGTTTAATGGCCTTTTGCTGAGGGGAATGGCTGTGGCAAGCCGTCAGCAAAAGAACCAGCATCATGACGCTTTTTTTGTCCATTGAGTACGCCCTTTCATTTAATAAACAGTGGATAAACAAGCCCAGCCTGCTCTAACGACACCTACAGTGCCAGAATGAGTCTGGCTCCCGCGTTATCCTTTGTGTCATAAGGCTAAACGGGATTTTAGTCACTGTAAACGTAGGTTGTTTATTGATGTTTATATGCAAGTAAGTTCTAATTCCACGTGCACAGGAAGATATTTCTGACCGCTCTCAGGCCATGACGCCACCGACGGCAGCTAGCGCCAGCGTAATACCCGGATGTCAGGCATTATAATTTACACATTTAATTAAAGTTCGTTAAGGCTCTTTCCTATATTGAATGTCATATATTTTGCGGTGGAAACATTACCCCGTTCGATATCATCCGATAAATTACGAATAAAATAACTGATATCGTCACAGTGCTGATTATCAGGTAAATCCACAAATCGGTAATTCCACCACTGTAATCTTATAAGTTCAGAAATAATGTCCTGAGGAAAACGGTATTTTATGACTTTTGCCGGAACTCCTGCCACGATGGAATACGGAGGAACATTTTTGGTTACAACCGAGTTAGCCGCAATTACCGCTCCGTCACCAATGATAATATTTCCTTTTAATACAGCATCATCCCCAATCCAGACATCATTTCCTATTTCCGGATATCCAATGCACGTAGCGTAGGGTTTTATCTGCCATTCTTTCCCCATTATCGCGGCGATATGCGTAAAATCATTGCGATACGTCAGCGTGCTGGTAGTGAAGCGATCAAGAGGATGCTGCCCTCCCATCACTTTTACGCCGCCCGCGATACTGCAATAACGCCCTATCTTCACTCCGTTCGGCAAATAACAGGCTGGCTGTGAAAAAGCACCGACAGAGCAAAAGCTGCCGGCGGGCATTCGGGCGTACTCTTCAACGTACACTTCACCTTTAATTCTTATTTTATCTCCACGCCTGAAGATATATCTATTACGTGGTCGGTAAACGCCTTTTACCCGTCCGCCGTGTCTAAGCCAGATATGATGGTCCATAAGAAATTCGTCGTGGCTCTTTTTCCATCTAAAAATATACTCTTTGCCGGAAGGTACCATCTCAACCTCAAAAATATGTTTTACTCTAATGCAGTTACCTGGCCAATTTAATGGAATCAGACCTTCGTCTTATCGCATCGATTTTCGTTGCATTAAATTATTATTACTGAGTGCATTCCACAGCCACTTGCCGCTATGGCCAGTATTAACGATACTCAATGTCGCTAATAATACAGGGTTAAATCACGGCCTTGAAACAAGCTTATAGGCATTAATTGTAATACATGCATGATAATTTATTTCACGATTGCGTTACGATATTAATCTGCCAGTCTGACAGCGCGCGGCTGAACAGGTTCAATATAGTGATTTAAACTCAACGTACGGTGATTTTTGCGGCATTGCTACTATTTCAGCAGATCTCAACTGCTGGCTAAATCTCATATCCCATTACTGGTTGCCTACATAGACAAACACGCAGTGGGATATCAGTATAAATTCAATCCCCTTCGGGCCAGGATTTAAAAGCCTATAAAGTCAAAACTAGCGCGTATTCGCTTCGGCATCGTCCTACGGCCAGAAAAATGCGCACGTTGCGGCAAAATATGCGCCGACATAAGTATAAGCACATCAACCAGTGCAAAACATGCTGGCATTCGGCGCCGTAATCCGTACCATAGCCGGCATGATTCACTCATCAGAGCCATCCTATTAGCCACACCTTTTATGGTCCGCGCTGGCCATCGATGCCAGCATTACCGTTTGCGGGTCTGTAAGGTAAAGATGATACCCGAGAAAAGCGCCGGGCTGTTAAGCTCAATACACCTAACGCCATTGCGTCGGCATACCGCCTGTCAACATGCCAGTTTCAGCTTCAGAGATAGTGTAAAATGCAATTAGATCAAAGCAGTACTCAAAAAGAAAAATATAACCTCAATAAACTGCAAAAGCGGCTACGTCGCAACGTCGGCGAAGCAATCGCCGATTTCGGCATGATAGAAGAAGGCGATCGTATTATGGTTTGCCTTTCTGGCGGGAAAGACAGTTATACCATGCTGGAGATCTTGCGTAATCTTCAACAAAGCGCGCCGGTCAACTTTACTCTGGTCGCCGTTAATCTGGATCAGAAGCAGCCGGGCTTTCCGGAGCACGTGCTACCGGAGTACCTTAATGCACTGGGCGTTGAATATAAGATTGTTGAAGAAAATACCTACGGAATCGTTAAGGAAAAGATTCCAGAGGGAAAAACGACCTGCTCTTTATGTTCGCGTTTACGACGCGGAATTCTATATCGAACCGCCAGTGAATTGGGTGCGACTAAAATCGCCCTTGGCCACCATCGGGATGATATTCTGCAGACCCTGTTTTTGAACATGTTTTACGGCGGAAAAATGAAAGGGATGCCGCCAAAACTGATGAGCGACGACGGCAAACATATTGTGATCCGCCCGCTGGCGTACTGTCGGGAAAAAGATATCGAACGCTTTGCCGCGGCAAAAGCTTTTCCCATCATTCCTTGTAACCTGTGCGGATCTCAGCCAAATTTACAGCGCCAGGTCATTGGCGAAATGCTTCGTGACTGGGATAAGCGCTATCCCGGGCGCATAGAAACAATGTTTAGCGCAATGCAAAATATTGTCCCCTCACATTTGTGCGACGGCGATCTTTTTAATTTCAGAGAGATAACCCACGGTAGTGACGTTATCGAAGGCGGTGACCTGGCTTTTGATCGCGAAGACATTCCTGCACAACCCGTTGGCTGGCGCAAAGAGCAATCTGATGATGAACCGGCCTACGTTCAGCGGCTGGATATAATCGAAATTAAATAAGCCCCCGCTCTTTCTCCATGAATACGGCTGCAACGCCGCTTAGCATTCGGGCAAATAGCTCTCAAAGACGCCAGCCGGCCGGCAGGCGTCTCTCCCTCATTTTGCATACGGCGGCGGATCGAGAATAGGATCGGGATCTATCGGTGGTTCCGGTATGGGCTGCGGATGTGGGATAGGCTCTGGAATTGGTACCGGATCGGTCGGTATAGGGTCACTCATTTGCATTAACATAGCTCCTCCCGCGATTATCATCAGTTAAGCTGTATTAAGCATAGGAGCTGGAACGTCATTGAGGCAAAAAAAAGCCGACTTTTTAAACAAAGCCGGCGTCGTACGAATCAATTGTGCTATGCAGTAATTCAAAAAAAGGAAGTAAGACAATATGGAGCACAACGTCCATCGCTTGACGTTGCATTCACCTGCATTGGGATATTGCCGCGAAGCCCCGCCAGGCTTATTGACCCCGATCAGTTTTTCACGATTTTCCACCCCTAAAGTGGCAGGTAATCCTATAGTTTTACAGCCATTTACCCCGCCGTAACCACCAGATAACACCGACCATGAGCGCAACCAGCACTATACAGAAGACCCCAAAGCCATAGTGCCACACGCTGCCCGGGATCCCCCCCAAATTCACGCCAAATAAACCGGTGAGCAATGTGCTGGGCAGGAATACCATTGCCATCACGGACATCATATAAGAGCGACGAGCCAGCGACTCCTGGGTTATCTGTGCGATTTCGTCAGCCATTACGCCGGTGCGCGCAATGCAGGCATCGATTTCATCTAACCCTCGCCCCAGCCTGTCGGCAATATCCTGCATGCGCCGCCGTTCATCTTCATCCATCCAGCCTAGCCGTTCACTGGCAAGCCTGGCGTAAACGTCACGCTGCGGAGCCATATAGCGACGCATAACAATAAGTTGTTTACGAATTAATGCCAGCGCACCGCGCGGCGGTACCTGCTGGTCGAGAAGGTCATCCTCAAGATCCATTATCTTGTCATGCAGGCCTTCTATAAACTCGCTGGCGCGATCGGTTAACGCATCGCAGACTTCAACCAGCCAGCTACCGCTAGTTTTTGGCCCCGAGCCTTCATTAAGATCGTTTATCACATCATCCAGCGCCAGCACTTTGCGGCGGCGCGTTGTTACAATCAGATGTGCGTCAATATACAGCCTTAACGCCACCAGGTTTTCAGGGCGCTCATTCGTGCTGGCATTAATACAGCGTAGCGTGATTAGTGTTCCTTCCCCCTGGCGGGAAACACGTGGGCGATTACTTTCTCCAGCCAGCGCATCACGGGCACCGGAAGGAATTAACGGGGTACTGGCCAGCCAGTCCGCGCTTTCAGGCTGCGTGTAATCCAGATGAAGCCAGCAGGGATGTACAGCATCAATGACATCGTCCTGAGCCAACTCTCTGGCGCTGCCGTCGCCGTTCAGACGCCAGGCAAAAACGGCATCAGGCACGCGTAGCTGCTCTCCGCTGATATTATCCACTGTCCCCCCTTACAGCTAAGAATCGTGGTATTAGTCTAGCTTTCTCAGTGGGTTAAGCAACTATTAACACCAATATTCATTGCAGGAGTTGATTTGCGAGAAAAGTTTAACGCAACTGACTGTCTTTAGAACCACGCCGGTTATAGCCAGAAAAACGGGCCTGCTGTTTGTCCAGCGTCTCCTGACATTTAACGCACAGCCGTACACCCGGTATCGCCACGCGCCGTGCTTCAGGGATAGTTTCACCGCATTCATCGCAATATAGGAGGCTTTCCCCTTTAGGAATAGCGCTCCGCGCGCGCGATACCGCATCCTGAACCGTGCTCTCAATTTGGTCATGCACCGCCCCGTCAGAGGCCCAGCCGGAAGCCATAGCATCTTCTCCTGTACATAAAATCAACAATATTATTATGGGGGCGCTGCTTTCTTATTCAACCTGTTTTGAAGAATATTTCTGAACCAGCAAACATATGCGTATGCAGAGAGGGGAGAGGGGAAAATAGAAATCACAACCAAAAGGCGCTCTACTGAGCATTCATTTAGCCTGCGAATTATCATTGTAATATTATGAGTAAACCGCACTATAGTGATGACACTTGACCAACGCCACATGTGTGCCTGTTACTGCATCAAACTAAAATTACAGGCGCAAACCCTTCAGCCTATTATTTTTATAACTAATTTCTTCTTTATTTATACGGATGATGAGCTAATTTCATAACCGCGTGATTACCTGTGAATGAGCGTGCCAAATAGTGACGGTGTAAGTTCACAAACGGGCGTATAGCAAATAAATAAGTGAATACCCTGGCATGCGAAGGGTTTTAGCGCACTGCTCGCGTAATGCAAATATTAGCGGAGAAACGTCATTACAGGCGTGCAGAAAACAAAAAACCCGGCACAGACCGGGTTTTTAATAAACGCAGAGTATTATTAACTACGCACTTTGCGATAGATGACCAGGACCACCAGCGCGCCGATAACGGCAACAATAAAGCTTCCGAAATTAAAGCCATCCACTTTACCAAAGCCCAGTAGCGTGCTTATCCAGCCGCCGACGACCGCACCGATAATTCCCAGCACAACGGTCATGATAAAACCACCGCCGTCTTTGCCAGGCATGATCCATTTAGCCAAAATACCCGCAATTAAACCAAAGATAATCCAGGAAAGAATACCCACTGTTTCCTCACTTCATTTTCCATTTACATCAACAGGGTTAAACGCAGTTTTCACTACGTTAATGTGAACGTTAGCACAGCATACGCAGAACGCCAATTGCTAATGCTCCGCTAAAGCCACTCAGATAGTACTTTCCACTTATTTGGATGCAAAATAACCTATAAGATAGGATATAAGAATAATTTACCAGTAAAATAACCTAACATTTAGGTCTCCAGCAACAGGTTAATCGACTATTCGCTTTTGCATTCCAGGTGTTACCGCCTCTCACGTTATGCTTTCCTAAAATAGCGAATTCCAGAATATATGATTTCTAAAAATGCCTGATTCACTCCCTTTTTCTATTCACTCTTCCACTTTTCGGGTATTGATTTTACCGAATATTTTTACCTAAACCGGTTATTTGCGCTGAATCACACGCTACGTTTTCAATAATGTTTGGACTTAGAGAATATCTGGCAACAATTAACGCCATCTGCTATCGTAAGCTTGCCGTTAACCATGCAAAAAAGAGGGAATATGAATAACTATTCAGGACTTTTACAGGTTATAAAATTGCGGGTGTGTAAAAATAACAGAATTGCAGAAAATACACTGAATAATAAAGACGACCAGGCCTATGCGGTCTGGCACCGAATTGCGCAAATCTATACACTTGAATGCGTGCTGCATGAATACCGTAAAACAAACGCTACGCGCTTTGTGCCACTGGAGAACGAAAAAGCCCTACACCACATGATATTGAGTAAAACTAACTGGATACTTTCAGAGATTAAATCGCTGTCATTTAATGAATGTATTTTTGTTATTGCTGATAAGCTTACAAAAGAGCATATGTCGCCTGAGGCCTTCCAGTACATAGATTCTCTGGGCCTGCCTGCCTGTAGCTACCCGCTGGATGATTTTTCAGAAGCAGACTGGGCGCCGGGCGAAAACGCCGCTTTTTTTAAAACGCTTGTCGCTTAATTGTTATTTAACTCTGGTGCGGCATCCTTTATCTAAATAACGATTACGGATGCCGCGCGTTCGGCCTGCCACCTGACCTTGTATAATTTCAGCATGAATAACGGCGCGCAGGCCAGAAAACAGTCAGTCGCTTAATTCCAGCGCTGCGTTTGAGTAATGCCATTATTTGCTAAAGGTGCCTTTAATTGACGGCATCCACGCCTAACGCCGCCCCCCATCATGCTTGATCACGTAGAGCATTCTGCTATAGGCCACATCTTCTGGGTTATCAATAGGATATCCGCGAACCCAGGGCTTGATGAGTCTCGCGTTAGTATATTGATAAATAGGTGCCACTGGCGCCCGGCTGAGTAAAATATTCTCGGCGATGTTATAGGCCCGATTACGCGCTGCATCCAGGCTTTCACTACCGGCTTTCGCCAGCGCAGCATCATAGGCATCATCATGAAAACGCGCGATATTACCGCTGTGGCTGGAGGTTAATAGGGATAAAAAGCTGGATGCCTCATTGTAATCACCAACCCAGGAAGCGCGTATCACATCAAAATCGCCGCTATTACGACTATCGAGGTAAGTTTTCCACTCCTGGTTGCGAAGCTTTACGCGAACACCTAGATTTTTCTTCCACATTGAGGCTACGGCAATCGCAATCTTTTGATGGTTCTCAGAAGTGTTATACAGCAGTGATAACTCAAGCGGGCGCTGCGGTCCGTATCCTGCGGCCTGGAGTAACGTTTTTGCCTGCGCGTTCAGTTCAGCCTGCGGCGTCGTCTCCAGCGGTGAACGCTCTGGCGAAAAACCCGCGGTAACATCGGGCGTGAAATGCCAGGCTGGCTTTTCGCCGGTACCTAAGACTTTTTGCGCAACAATGCGCCGGTCAATCGACATGGTTAATGCCTGGCGTACCCGCACATCCGCAGTTGGCCCCTTTTGGGTATTAAATGCATAATAATAGGTTCCCAACTGAGGCGGTGTGTGGACCTGCCGGGGGATTTCTTTCAATAACTTATGGTAGAGGTTTTTCGGAAACGACTCGGTAATGTCAATATCACCTGCCAGGTAGCGTTTAGTTGCCGCCGACTCTTGGTTCACGGGCACAAAAGTGACGCGCTGCAGGACTGTTTTTGCATTGTCCCAATACTGCCGATTGGGCGTCAGGACCAACTTTTCATTTACCACGCGTTCACGCAATACAAATGCGCCGTTCCCGACGAGCTGCCCCGGCGCTGTCCAGCTTTGACCAAAGCGCGCCAGGTTCGATTCCCTCACAGGAAACAGTGCCGCATTGGCTGCCAGAGAGGGAAACCAGGGTACAGGCCGTTCCAGCTGAACGCGTAGCGTCGTATTATCCAGCGCGCTAACGCCCAGGCTTTCCAACGCCATATTGCCTTTCGCGATCGCGAAAGCATTTTTAATGCCCGCCAGCGCAGCAAACCATGCAAACGGCGAGGCGGTCTGTGGATTAACCAATCGGCGCCAGCTATAAACGAAATCCTGTGCTGTCACCGGAGAGCCATCCGACCAGCGCGCATCTTTACGCAGTTTAAAAGTCCAGATACGGAAATTATTGCTATGCCAGCTTTCAGCAACGCCCGGCGCAGGCTTTCCGTGGGCATCTTCATTGACCAGGCCTTCAAATAAATCGCGAATCACCTGAATTTCCGGCAATCCTACCGCCTTAGCCGGGTCCAGGGAGACGGGTTCATCTTTTAAATGCCTAACCACATCCTGCCGCGCATCCAAAACTACCCCGGCGGGAAGCTCGGCCGCAAGGCTAAGAGGCTGCCAAAAAATAATTAATGTTATAACGCAGGAAGAGAGAATATATGGCTTCATAGCGCGCCTTAAGCCTTTATTGCCGCAGCGAAAAGAGAGCGCTAATAACAACAGACAATGCCCGTAAAATCAATTAATGGCATCAAGGCTGGCGGCTTTTGTCATCCCGGATACTTCATAAAAAACGACGTTAATCATATTCAGCCGTTAATGTAACCCTGTTTGTTGAAAGACAGCGGGAGTAATGCGCAGGAAGCGCGCTATCGACGCGCCAGAATTCAGGATCTTCTGTTCAAATCACCTGCTTTTAGCACTTTTTCTCACTGTATGGAAAGCCACCGGCATCAACACAGGTACACATTGAAAAATATCGGGCACCAGCGGGAAAAGCCTTTACTGGCGCCGGTATTCAGGCGTTTTATACTCTAACCAATCCCGAAGGAAATAACAGCGGCGGCTCGACATCTACTTCAAGCCAGCCAGGCCCGTCAATATCAAGATAATCGGCCCAGGGCGCCAGCGGTAACGACGCAGCGGCGCAGCGCGAGGTACAGGGCCCCGTACTCACTTTAATGCGCAACTCCCGTTCACGCGCGGCGTAGGCTAACGCCAGCGCTTCCGTCAGGCCACCGCATTTGCCAAGTGAAATATCAATGGCTTCGTAGCGTCCTTCCAGCGCCTTTAGGCTACCGCGCGAGTGGCAGCTGGCATCGGCGCATATTGGCAGAGGATGCACAAAGCACTCCAGCGCCGCGTCATCGAAGGCCCCCAGCGGCTGAATTAATAATGCGACGTGGAGATCGGCCAGCAGCTGGCAGCGCGCGGCAAGCCCTTCCGCACGCCAGGATTCCCGTGCGTCGACCAGCAGCGTGGCATCGGGCACCGCTTCACGTATAGCAACCATTCTTTCGCTAATCAGGCGTTCATCGAGCTGGACACATAGCGCGCGCCGCCCCGCCTGCCAATAGCGCGCCGCCTGTTCTGCCATGATAGACGGAGTGTCAGGTAACAACGTCTTCGCCAGCGGGTACTCTCCACGCTCACATTCAAGGTATTCAACGAGCGTCATATTTTTTTTACGCGCCGCCAAATCCCACAGCGCGCAATCAATTACGGCACGGGCCGCGCCTGGAGGCAATATTTGCTGCAGGCGCTCGCGTGCCAGCCCTTTCTCGATATCGGGTAAGATAACGCCAATTTGCGCCATCACCGATGCACAGCTCTCTCCAAAGCGCCGGTTCGGCGCCGCTTCGCCGCAGGCGAGTATCCCGTCTTCTTCAATCTCCATTACCACGAGATCTACCTCACGTTCATCCTCGCCAGGCGCCAAACCAGCCTTGCGCAGCGGCCAGGTCTCCCGGAAAATACGCACACGCCTCATTACTCTTCCCCCACTGCGTTTTTCTGAGTATAAACATCATTGTTTTCACATTTTGGTATTAATTGATTAAATGTTGGAATACACTGATGAACGCGTTAAACATGTGTAAACAGGAAGATAATTATGGCTCAATCTGTACATTTCCAGGGCAACCCTGTCTCCGTCGCCGGCAGTTTTCCTCAAACCGGCAGCACCGTAAAGCCCTTCACCCTGGTGTCCAGCGATCTGTCCGACGTTTCGCTGACGCAATTTGCAGGCAAGCGTAAGGTCCTGAATATTTTCCCCAGCGTCGATACCGGCGTATGCGCCACTTCAGTACGTAAATTTAACCAACTTGCGGCCCAGATGAACAACACCGTCGTGCTGTGTATTTCCGCCGACCTGCCCTTCGCGCAGGCGCGTTTTTGCGGTGCCGAGGGGCTTGAAAACGTGGTTATGCTCTCTACGCTGCGCAATCCAGAGTTTCTGCATGATTATGGCGTTGCTATTGAAGACGGCGCGCTCAGAAGTTTGGCTGCGCGCTCAGTTTTGGTTCTTGATGAAGATAACCGCGTGATATTCAGCCAACTGGTGGATGAAATCACCCACGAACCGGATTACGACGGTGCGCTGGCAGCGTTAAAAGCCTAATCGAAATGCGTGCGGCACATTGAGGCCGCACCAATAATACTTAGCGCCACGTCTTATTTAACTGATACTCCAGTCTACTTTCTTCATTCGCTATTTAAACCCGCCTCTTGATTAAATTATTATTACCTTCATTGTTTTCTTTTAATAATCTATCGATAATGAGCAATTTCACATAAAAATAAGTGACGCCTTATTCCCATTAAACATACAATCTATAAACAATAAAATAAACTTATTTAATTAAAAAATAAACTTTAATGTTTTTTTTAAAAATAAAACGCTATCAGATATTTTTCATACATGGAGTATTACTTAGTAACATCTGGGTAACCTCTATTAGCCACGCTGCATCTGCAAATGAAGCCATTAATCAGGTTGAGCAGGATAAAGCTCGTAAAAAAGCGCTAACTCCAGACAGTACGGCCTTAAATTCTCGACGTTTCTTTCATAAAGATATCGAGGTTATTATTCCGACTGAGACGCCCTGTTTTACGATAAATGGAATTTCTATCGAAAACAATAATCAATATTTTAAAACACAATTCTTACAACCTATATTAAGGCAGGTAGAAAACCACTGCCTTGGAAAAGAAGGCATCCATAATTTAGTTGATGCTCTTCAGAATTCACTCATCACTCAGGGGTTTATTACCTCACGTATTTATATTCCAAACCAGGATCTGCGGGATAGGCATCTTATATTGCAATTGCAACCGGGCATCATTGGGAACATCAGATTATCAGCACCGGGCGCGCGTCGCATCACTTTTGCGAATACACTGGCCTTCAAGCACAACGATATTCTTAACCTGCGTGATTTAGAGCAAACCTCAGCGAATTTACAGCGCATACCCGGTAGCTCCGCTAAAATACATCTTCTGCCCGGCGCCCGAGAGGGAGAAAGCGATATTGTTCTCAGCCGCACTCAGGAGAAAGACTGGCAGCTCACCGGCTGGCTTAACGACGCAGGCAGCCGCTATAGCGGGCGCTATAACGCCGGTACCGCGCTCTACCTATATAACCCAACGACGCTGAATGATATGGCCTACGTTTCTGTTGGTCACGACCTGTTATATCACAATGGCGATAAAGGAAATAAAAACGCCAGCCTGTGGTACTCCATCCCCTGGGAGTACTGGTGGCTGGAACTTTATGCCAGTCGCAGTCAGTATCACCAGCCACTTAAAGGCGGCTATTTTCAGTGGCGTTATCAAACCCGATATCGATATTACAGCGCTGAACTTAGTCGCACGCTTTCGCACACGGCAAATCAGACCACCAGCGCCGGGGTAAAAATTTTTAGGGGCACCTCGCGCGCCAGCCTTGAAGGCACCGACCTGCAGGTAATGCGTAAAGAAAATCCGGGCTGGAAAATTACCTTCCAGCATCAGCATCGTTTTCCAAATGCAGGCACATTAACCACTCTTGGCTTTCAAAATAGGCTTCCCTGGCTGGAACACGACTCCACGCCAGAGCGGCGGGCTGGGTTTATTAGTCGCCAGGCGCGTATTATTACTTTTAATACTCAGGCGTTAATTAATTTATCCGGTTCCTTGGCGCAATTTAGTTATGCACCGGAATTTAATTTACAGATTTCTCCGGATAGATTAACGATGCAAAATAAATTTTCTATCGGAAATCGCTGGACCGTTCGCGGCTTTGATGGCGAGAGAAATATGACTCAAAATCAGGGATGGTACTGGCGTAATACGCTTAACTGGAATATCCCGGAAAGCCAACAGCAACTTTATTTAGGACTGGACGTTGGCCGTATTATTAGTAATAGCGATGATGGTTATTCCGGAAGAGTATTAGCGGGAAGCACAATAGGATTACGCGGTGAGAAGTGGCAAACCCATTATGATATTTTTGCAGGTGCGCCATTAATAAAACCATCAACATTTATTAATGATGACCTCGTACTCGGTTTTTCTTTGCAATGGAACCTCAGGAGGTAAATAAATACTATACAGCATCAGGATGTAACATGGCGTTTATATAATTAATTAAAGGAATAATATTATGTTCAAATTTAAAAAAAACTGGCTAATGCTAATTAGCATTATCAGCACCACCGCGGCGTTTGCCGATCCCATCAGTTATATACACGGCAGCGGCGCCACCGTAGTTGATGTTAATGCCCCGAATGCCAGCGGCCTATCGCACAACCAGTATCAGAATTTTAATGTCTCTGGAAAAGGGCTTATTCTGAATAATAGTGACACAACCAGCGTTACCCATGTCGGGAACGTTGCCGGAAACCGTAATATGGCCGCTGGCCCTGCCAGCGTCATTCTGAATGAAGTTGTTTCCAGCAATCGCAGTATGCTCAATGGCTTTATTGAAGTCGCCGGACAAAAAGCCGATGTTATTGTTGCAAACCCTAACGGCATTACCTGCTCCGGATGTAGTTTCGTAAATGCCGGCAACGCTACGCTAACTACCGGGGCCGTGGTTAAAAATGCCGATGGTTCGCTAAAAGGGCTGGAAGTGCGTAGCGGCGATATCCTTATCGATAATGGTGGGTTGAACAACGCGAAAAACTATGCCGCGATACTGGCAAAAGCTATCAAGATTAACGGAGTGGTGCAGGCCGGTGCCGTACGCGCTTCCGCAGGACAGTTTGATTACGACACCTCAACGGGCGCCGTAACATCGCTTAATAAAGACGGCTGGGAATTATTTGGCCCGCAATACGCCATTGATGTGACACAGCTTGGCGGTATTAGCGCCAACAGCATCGAACTGATCGGCAATGACATCGGCCTTGGCGTGCATAACAAAGGTAAACTAGCGGCCACTAACGATATCCGCATTACCAGCAGCGGCGTGCTTATGAATGAAGGCGCGATTGAGGGTCCTGGCGTGCTGGTCCAAAGCTCCGGCGGCGGATTAACAAATCAGGGAACGATTACCGCAGGCATGCTGGTGGTACAAGGGATCAACACCTCTGATATTGGCGCAGTGACGAATAACGGCGTGATCCAAACCAATCAGGCGGATATCTCAGCAGGCCAGTTTACTCAGAGTAAAAAAGGTGAATTAAGCGCGTCGAGCCTGGCTAAAGTCGGTGCTCAAAGCTTTACCAACGCGGGTAAGATCCAGGGCACACAGGTGGATATCGTCAGCAGCAGCGACCTGAATAACTCTGGCGTCATTGCCGCTGCGGCCTTACTTAACGCTTCTGCCCTGAATAATATGAACAACAGCGGTATGATGGGCTCAAACGGTACGGCTAATCTTATCGCCGGCAACAAACTGGCCAATAAAGGAAGCTGCTTCCTGTGGTCTTGTACCTCAGGTACGCTTCAGGCGGAAACCATTAATATTGTTGCCCCAAACATGAAAGAAATTAATGAGATAGGTGGACAAATCATCACAAATTCGCTGCATTTCAATAATCAAAACATCCCGCTTAAATAAGCGGACTTCCCGGCGTCTGGCATAGGCCGGCGCCGGTTTTGTCGCTATGCGTCACCGCCTCGACGCTGCCCTAGCCCGTACTCACGCAGTTTATTGGCAATTGCGGTATGCGATACCCCAAGGCGTTTCGCGAGCTTACGCGTGCTTGGATAAGCGCGATAAAGCTGAACCAGCACCGATCGCTCAAAACGGCGAGTGATATCATCCAGCGAACCTTCCAGCGCTTCATCCCCCACGCTCAGCGCCGCCGAGTCAAAATCCGGCAGCGGCAAATCCTGGGCACGCAGTTCAAAACCCTCAAGCTGCGTCAGCGCGCTGTAAATCGCATTCTTAAGCTGACGCACATTCCCAGGCCAGCCGTAACGCGTCAGAGTCGCAGCGAGAGAGGCACCCAATTTCGGGCGCGCCATGCCCTGCTCGTCAGCAAAGCGCGCCACAAAAAGTTCCGTTAGTGGCATAATATCCTGTAGGCGGTCCCGCAGCGGCGGCAAATTCAGCGTCAGAACATTAAGGCGATAGTAGAGATCCTCGCGGAACACTCCTTTTTGTACCAGATCCACCAGATTCTTTTGTGTCGCACAAATGACGCGCACATCTACGTGAATTTCCCGGTCTTCACCCACGCGGCGAAAGGTACCGTCGTTCAAAAAACGCAGCAGTTTAGTCTGCATGCGCGGCGACATCTCACCAATTTCATCCAGTAAAACCGAACCTCCGTTCGCTTGTTCAAAAAAACCTTTCTTACCATCCGGCGCGTGGCCGAATAATTCGCTTTCAACGGCATCTTCCGGAATAGACGCGCAGTTCAGCGCAAGCCAGGGCTGCTGCGCGCGCGGGCTGGCCAAATGGCAGGCATGCGCCAGTAAATCTTTGCCCGTGCCCGTATCGCCAACAATGAGCAGCGGCGCGCTTAAAGAGGCGATTTTCCGCGCCTGCTCTACCACGTGGCGCATTTTGGGGCTTACCGCCACGATTTGGCTGAATGCCTCTACATCCACCGCGTTGAGCTCCTGAAGCTGGCGCCCCATTTTGGCCGTCGAGCGCAGCATCACTACCGCGCCTATCGGTGCGGCAACGCCCTCTTCATCTTCCAGCCGCACCGGCGTGACTTCCATCAGGAAGTTCTGCCCGCCAATAGCAACGTGATGGGTACAGGAGTGCTGCGGCTCTTCCTCCAGCCAGCGGACAAAGTTAAAGCCGCTAATCAGCGCCCCCGCATTTTGCCCGGACAACCGCTCAGCGGGCTGCGCGAATAGCGCACGGCAGGCCGGATTAACCCGCTCAATACGGCTCTTCGTGTCCAGAGAGAAAACCGGCTCGGGCAGTGCCTCAAGCAGCGCGCTTAAAGCGCGGTGCTCTCGTTCGGAAGGCATCCAGGCAATGGTTCGTACATCAATAACATCGGGAATACGACGAATTTCAGCCATTAAACTGCTGAACGTCGCGAAATCAAGCGAAGAAAAATTAAGATAGATAATGCGCCCAACGGGATCGATATCAATACCGCGCAAATCGATTCCGCGCAGCACCAGTAAATCGAGCAGCTCACGGGTCAGGCCGAGTCGGTCCTGACAAAACACTTCCAGACGCATGGGTGATATGTACTCCGCAAAGACGACAACGAGCCGGAATAATACCTCAGATAGCGGCGCCTCAGAAGCAGTCTGTCAACAATTATTGACAGTTGCGGAAAACACCGGCGCCGCCGTAGGCCAATTATCAGAGACCAAAACTCATGAAACCGACCGTTTACCTTTCTGTACGCTTTCTTTTAATCGGCTCAGTAACTGGCGTCGAAAATCACCCAGCTTCGGTTTATCATCCTCAAGCCAGGGCAGCGGACGACACAGGGCCATCGCTTTAATCCCCAGCCGGGCGGTCAATAAGCCAGCCCCAATGCCCTGCGCCGCTCTTGTCGACAGGCGTGCCGCGATATCCTGAGACATCCAATCCATGCCGATTTCCCGCACCAGCTCGCTGGCGCCAGCAAAAGCAATATTCAGTAACACAAGGCGAAATAAGCGAATGCGGCTGTAATATCCCAACTCGATACCGTACAGCGCGGCAATGCGGTTAATCAGGCGGATGTTGCGCCATGCAATAAACGCCATATCCACCAGCGCGAGGGGGCTGACGGCAATCATTAACGTGGACTCTGCCGCTGAGCGGCTAATTTCGCGGCGCGCCAGGGCGTCTAACACCGGCTGAACGATGCGCGCATACAGCGCCACTATTTCCCGGTCGCTGTGTGTTTCATGAATCGCCGCATGCCAGCGCTGGAGCGCCGGATGCCCTTGTTCAATTCCAGCCTGAGCGGCCAGTTTTTCACAAAACGCGCGCCCGTGCCCTACGCTATGGCTGTGCAATAGCGCTCTGGCCTCATCGCGCTCTGCGGCTCGTTCCCGCAGGCGCCAGAGCCGCCGCCACTCGCCCAGCATGGAACCTGCCCCGGCAATCACAATTAATCCGCCGGCAACGCAGCCTCCCACAGCGACCCAGTCATGAGTCACCCACGCGCGGTGCGCCCACTGCACGCCCTGTGCAGCAACGCTTAATCCAAACAGCGCAAGGCCTGCAATGGCCATACGACGCCATAAACTGCGTCTGGGGCGCAGCGCCCTGTCTAACATCGCCTCTACCTGCTCCTCGTCACTCGGCCCGGCTTCTTCAGGGCTGAGAGCAACGAATTTCTCCGCCTGCGGCTCGCTAAATGCCAGAGCGGCTTTAAACTGTTCTGCCTGCGGCGCGTCCAGCGGGCGGCCAAAATCGCGGCGCGGTTTAAGCGGCTCGTTCATCGCAATTTATCTCCTATCAAAAACTCCAGCGCGGCGTCCAGTCGAATATGCGGCAGAGGGGCGTCTACATCAGTCACCGGCGGACGGAATTGCTCAAACTGAAACCCCTGACGTTCCCAGAATGCGCTGCCGGGCAAACGCGCGGGTACCTCCCCAGGATAGACCGTCAGCGGCGCACCGTCGCGCAACCGCTCACCGCGCAGCGCCGGAATCGACTCACCCTGTACATCTATCAGACCACTGCGCGTCGCCTGTACGGATGCCAGCCCTACGCAGTCCATCGTTATTCCCTCAAACGCCGCGTTTTGCCAGGCGTCCTGCACAAGCTGCTGAAGCAGAGCGACCAGATTCGCATGCTGATCGACGGTCACATGATCCGCCTTGGTCGCCGCAAATAGTAACTTATCGATAACCGGCGCAAACAGGCGTCGAAACAGGGTGCGCTGGCCGTAATGGAAACTTTGCATTAGCTGCGTTAGCGCGAGCCGCATATCATTAAACGCCTGCGGGCCGCTATTTAACGGCTGCAGGCAGTCAACCAGCACGATTTGGCGGTCAAAGCGTAAAAAATGTTCGCGATAAAATTTCTTCACGACGTTATCGCAATAATAGCGATACCGCGCGCGCAGCATCCCGAAGTTAGTATGATTGCCCGCCTGCGCCAGCGCGGACTCACCGTAACGCTCAACGTCCGGCCACGGGAAGAATTGCAGCGCCGGCGCGCCGGCCATTTCGCCTGGCAATACAAATCGCCCCGGCTGGATGAAGTGCAGACCCTGAGTTTTACACTGGCGAAGATAGTCGGTCCAGCCGTCGGCGATAGCGGCAAGCCGATTTTCATCGGCGGGCGCCAGCGGGTCCAAATCGGCACAAAGCGCGCGCCAGTTTTGCGCCAGGGCCGCGCGTTCCCCGTGCAGCAGCCCCGTCATTTGACGCGACCAGCTTAGATAGTCCTGCGCCAGCATCGGCAAATCGAGAAGCCATTCGCCGGGATAATCCACGATCTCCAGCCACAGCGTCGAAGTTTCTTTGAAATGGCGCATCAGGGAATCGTTAGAGCGATAGCGCAGCGCAAGGCGCATCTCACTCACGCCGCGTGTGGGAGTAGGCCACGCCGGCGGCGTGCCATAAAGGTGCGCCAGCCCTTCATCATAGGTAAAACGCGCGATACCCAAATCGCGCTGGGGCACGCGTTTTACCCCTAACATCCTTTCTTCACGCACCGCGCTGAACAGCGGCAGGCGCGCGCCGGCGTGAATATTCAATAACTGATTTACCATGCCGGTAATAAAGGCCGTTTTACCGCTACGGCTCAGGCCAGTGACCGCAATGCGTAAATGGCGATCCATACCGCGATTCATCAGCGATTTAAGTTCATTTTGGATCCGTTTCATAACACTCCTGTGTCATCGCATTTGTTGCGGATTACATTTTCTCGCAGCGGCGTGCCCTCGGATGGAAGGCTCAGGCATGTGCTTAACGCGGCGTTTTGAGTAAAAGCCTACACGCAGTGCCGCTGGATTTCGAGTGCCTTTGAAAACGAATGTAAGAAGTAAAATAGAAAAGAGTCAGCTGGTTACAGAGCCATAAATCGCTTGCTACGGCCTTAAGCCAGACTCACTACGCGCCGGCCGAGAATGGCTAACGCGTATTGAGCGACAGCGGGATTAACGCGGCGTATCCGGGTTAAAGCGCCGGTTAAGCCTGCGCGCAAGGCGAACTAAAGCGGGTTCTAGTAGTATCCCCAGCGCGAGCTTCAGCGGACGGCGCGCCACGGATTTCACCGCCCACCCGGCAACGCCAGCCGGACCATAGCGCAGCGCCGTCAGTATGGCGAATTTTCCAACCGTTATCGCCACCGGCTTCGCCCGCCGCAGCGAGCGCTGGAAGTGTTGTTTCACAATGTACTCCTTTCGGTTATGCAGGCTTAGAGCTGGCGAAACCGACTGCGTAGTGAAAACGCATCCGACGTAATATAGCGTTCCATCCGGCGCAGCCGCCGCTCGCTTTGCGCCAGCGCGGCGTCTACGTCATTCAGCGATACGCCGGGCGATTGCCCCGGCATCTCTTCACCGGGCATAGGATCCAGCGCAAAACTTAAAATGATGTACGCCGTTATCGTTAAAAAGAACAGACCAAAAATGAGCGACAGGATGACGATGAGCCGCACCAGTTTCACCGGCACGCCAAGGTACTGTGCAATACCGGCACATACGCCTTTTAATATCCCGCGCTGAGGGATACGCCACAATTTGCGCCCGGAAAACAGTATCGCCATTATTCTTCCCTCCACCCCGGATGCTCTGCATCCAGAATGTGTTCCAGAGCCTGAATACGATCCTGCATCCGCTGCGCCTCGCTGTCTAACTGCGCCAGTCGCTGACGTTCGCTGTCCGCCAGCGGTGCGCCGCGTTCTGCCCGGTTGCTGTAATGCAGCCAGAGCCAAATCGGAGCCACGAATAGTACAAAAATCGTTAGCGGAATAGCCAGAAAAAGCGCGCTCATGCAAACTCCTTATAACGTATAACGTGCGCCGCCGCCCGCGCCGCAAAAAAATTAGGCATCATCACGCTGAACTTTAGCTTTCAGGGCCGCCAGCTGTGCGCTGATTTCATCGTCCGCTTTTAGCTCAGCAAATTGCTGCTCCAGGCTTTTCGCTTTACCAAAACGCTGGCTTTCAGCTTCGGCTTCCATATGATCGATACGCCGTTCAAACGACTCAAAGCGCGCCATTGCTTCATCCAGTTTACCGCTATCCAGCTGGCGGCGAACGTCTCGGGATGAGCTTGCGGCCTGATGGCGCAGGGTAAGTGCCTGCTGGCGCGCGCGCGTCTCGCTCAATTTGTTTTCTAGCTCGCCGATTTCCTGTTTCATACGCGCAAGTGATTCATCCACCAGCGTTAATTCGTGCTGTAGCGTGGACATCAGGTCCGTGAGTTTTTGTTTCTCAATTAACGCGGCGCGCGCCAGGTCTTCATTGTCTTTACGCAGCGCCAGCTCCGCTTTTTCCTGCCATTCGGCTTCGCGCGTTTGCGCCTGCTCAATGCGGCGGCTAAGCTGCTTTTTCTCCGCCAGCGCGCGCGCAGAGGTAGAACGCACTTCAACCAGCGTATCCTCCATTTCCTGGATCATCAGACGCACCAGCTTTTGCGGATCTTCAGCTCTTTCGAGCAGCGCATTGATGTTAGCGTTAACGATATCAGCAAAGCGTGAAAAAATACCCATAATTCAATCCTCTGTTAACCACTTTTACGGTTTTCTCCCGTCACGGTATAGATATATGCATTAAGCGTGCCAAATTTTTAATATACTGTTTTATAACATTTAAATAAATTTTACCTGCATAAGGAAATTCGTTAAAGTGGCGTCATTGACTAATAAATGGTTTATTTAATCATGCCAGAATTTAAAGATAATCTACTGGGGGCAGATAACAGTTTCCTGGAAGTCCTGGAACAGGTCTCCCGCCTTGCCGCGCTGGATAAGCCCGTGCTTATCCTTGGTGAACGTGGAACGGGTAAGGAGTTGATCGCCCACCGTTTGCATTATCTTTCCCCACGCTGGCAGGCGCCTTTTATTTCACTTAATTGTGCCGCGCTAAATGAAAGTTTGCTCGATTCGGAATTATTTGGCCATGAGGCTGGCGCCTTTACCGGCGCGCAAAAACGCCATCAAGGGCGTTTTGAACGCGCCGACGGCGGTACCTTATTTTTAGACGAGCTGGCCACGGCGCCAATGATGGTGCAGGAAAAACTGCTGCGCGTTATTGAATACGGCGAGCTGGAGCGCGTAGGCGGCTCGCAACCGCTGCAGGTTAATGTGCGCCTGGTGTGCGCCACCAATGCTTTTCTGCCAAAGCTTGCGGAAGAAGGCACATTTCGCGCCGATCTGCTGGACCGGCTGGCGTTCGAAGTAGTTAACCTCCCGCCCCTGCGCCAGCGCCCTGGCGATATCATGCTGCTTGCCGAGCAGTTCGCCATTCAGATGTGTCGCGAACTCGGGCTATCGCTGTTTGTGGGTTTTGATGATACCGCGTGCAGCACGCTGCAGGCGTATAGCTGGCCGGGAAACGTTCGGGAATTAAAAAATGTGGTCGAGCGCTCAGTCTGGCGCCACGGCGATAACCCGCGCCCGGTGAAGAACATTATTTTGAATCCGTTCCAGCCTGCGGACGACCGCCAAACACTTTCTGTCTCTTCCCCGGCGCAGCCAGCGCTGCCGCTCGATCTACGCCATTTTCAGTCGCAGCAGGAAAAAACGCTGGTGGAGCGCAGCCTGAGCGAAGCCAAATTCAATCAAAAGCACGCCGCGCAGCGCCTGGGGTTAACTTACCATCAGTTCCGGGCGCTACTAAAGAAGCATAATATTAGCTGACAGGGATTATTCCGCCCGCTGGCGTCCCGCATACGCCAGATTATCCTGTGCGGCAGGAGCCGGGTATTTTGCCAAGTGTTTCACAGCAACTGAAAAGACACAACGCCTGGCTGCATATCGCTGCCTGTTCACCCGTGAATACATATAACGCTGGGCTATCAATACGCATAACAGCCATCCCAACAACTTTGCTCCAAGTGTGCCCCTAAAAAGATCCCGATAACCCTGTGTGCATTCTGATAAAAACCACAGGCAGACCTATTACCAAACCGCTCTCACGCGGGGTGCCCCATTAAAACGTTTAATCCCGAAGATAGTTTTAAGCCTGCGCGCGTCGCAGCGCCGGGATCGATCGGCGCATCATTAAACCATCGCTCGGGTTATGCACTATACAACGCTTCGGTTCCCCCCCCACTCATACAATTATTACATAACCGCCGTGAGGCTGGTGCTGCAGCATAAAGGCGAAATCCTCACTGGCCATGAGCGGCTGGCCCTGTTTCATACGGGTTTCGCCAAAAAGCCCGCACGCCGTCTCGCGCAGGCGCGCATTCGCTGCAGCATCATTAACATCGGGCCGCCGTGACTGGAAGCCACGGTGATCCAGGCATTGAAACCGGCGGCCTGCACTTCGGCAATTGCGGTGATACGCTGCAGCACTCGCGCACGCGCCGCTTCATCCAGCGTGCGCACGCTGAGCTTCATTACCGCTTTTCATTAATAATATTCGCTGCGTCTGCGGCCTGAAGAGTGCCGATGGTAACGCTGCCACATTGAGCGGCGACACGCTGCGGGAAACGATGGTTTGTAATATAGCGGCCGACCACGGTGGCATCTACGGCCGTTTCCGGCGCTGTCGCGCCCGCCTTTACCGATAACATCAATCTGCGGGGCATCCGCAGAGGCCATCACTGGACCATCGTAGAAATAAAAATGATTAAGGGATTTTCCCGGCATATTGGGCCGTGCATATAAGGGCGTCGCAGTGGGAAATGCTCAAACAAACCGTCTTCGATCATTTTGCGCCCGCCGGTTAATGCTTCTTCTGCCGGTTGAAAATAAGCTGGAGCGTACCGCTGAACCGCCGGGTGCGAGATAAGTATTGTGCGGCGCACAGCGGTATTTCGTATGGCCACCGTGACCGCAGCCGTGAAAGCGCTCCTGCGTACAACTTGCCCAGTCTTTAGCGCTATTTTCCTGCGTTGGTAAAGCGTCCTTATCGGCCCAAATGCCTAATCGCCGCGCCCCGCTTTCTGCTGGTAAGATGGCGACATGACCAGTTTTGCCAATCTGGCGATAGCCTGATAACCCTAACATTCCAGCAGTTGCGCATAGGGTGGCCGGTTTGATGCTCTTCAACCCTCAGATCCGGTTGCGCATGTAGCCAATGACGCAGAGCAATAAATTCCGCTCCTGCGCGCGCAGCGCATCGATAATCAACTGATACACAGCGCTCCCTGCAAAAAAGTGAGTTAGAACGGTTACGATGATTGTATATCGCCGCCCGCCGTGAAAGATGGCTTTCTGCCGTCATTTCACCCACTCTTGCTGCGCGAAACCTTCGTTCCCACAATAACCGGGAATGGCTTTGCCGGTGCTTGTGTCGTTTAGCGGTCTCTGCCGATATTGCTGACAATTACACCAAACAGCGGTGCAGGCTTTGGGAAGCGGGACAGAGTACGATACACTTTACCGATTACGGTCAACTCACTCACTCTTATGCGCACATTCGTTTTTTCACTGCTGCTAACGCTCGGCGTATCGGGCGGCGCGTTACAGGCGGCTCCGCTGAAGGATAATGCAGATATTCACCAAAGCGGGTTCGTGTACTGCGTCAGCGGCCAGATAAGTACGTTCAATCCTCAGCAGGCAAGCGGCGGGCTGACCGTCGATACCCTGGCAGCGCAGCTATATGACCGCCTTCTGGATGTCGACCCCTATACTTATCGCCTGATGCCGGAACTGGCCGAGCGCTGGGAAGTTTTGGATAACGGAGCAACCTATCGTTTTTATTTACGTCACGGAATTCAGTTCCAGGCAACGCCCTGGTTTTCACCAACGCGTTCACTCAACGCCGATGACGTGGTGTTTAGTTTTCAGCGCATTTTTAATCGCCAGCACCCCTGGCATTTTGTTAACGGCAGCAGTTATCCCTATTTCGATAGCCTGCAGTTTGCCGACAGCGTAAAAAGCGTACGCAAAATCGGCAGCCACATCGTCGAATTCCAGTTAAAGAAACCTGACGCGTCTTTCTTGTGGCATTTGGCCACGCACTACGCTTCTGTTTTGTCCGCCGAATACGCTGATAAACTCACCAAAGAAGACCGCGAAGAGCGGCTGGACAGACTGCCGGTCGGCACCGGACCTTTTCAGCTAAGCGAGTATCGCGCCGGCCAATACATACGGCTGGTGCGCCATCCGCGTTACTGGCGCGGCGTCCCGCGCATGCCACAGGTGGTAATTGATTTAGGCTCTGGCGGTACCGGGCGTTTATCAAAACTGTTAACCGGTGAGTGCGACGTTTTGGCCTGGCCTGCCGCCAGCCAACTGACCATTTTGCGCGACGATCCGCGCCTGAGGCTTTCCCTTCGCCCCGGCATGAACATTGCCTATCTGGCATTTAATACGAATAAACCGCCGTTAAACCGACCGGAAGTTCGCCACGCGCTGGCGCTGGCAATTAATAACCAGCGTCTGATGCAGTCGATTTATTACGGCACGGCGGAAACCGCCGCCTCAATTTTACCGCGCGCGTCTTGGGCCTATGATAATGAGGCGCAGATTACCGAATACGATCCTCAAAAAGCGCAGGCGCAGTTAAAAGCGCTGGGTATCAGCGGGCTGCATTTGCAATTGTGGGTGCCTACCAGTTCCCAGCCGTGGAATCCCAGCCCCCTGAAAACGGCGGAGTTATTACAGGCCGATATGGCGCGCATCGGCGTTAAAGTCACGATTATTCCGGTAGAAGGACGCTTTCAGGAGGCGCGCCTGATGGATATGAGCCACGACCTAACGCTTACGGGCTGGGCGACGGACAGTAACGATCCGGACAGTTTTTTCCGCCCAATGCTGAGCTGCGCCGCAATACGTTCTCAGACCAATTACGCACACTGGTGCCGCAACGATTTCGACACGCTGCTGCAAAAAGCGCTACGCTCTCAGCAGCTCGCTTCGCGCATCGAAACTTATGCTCAGGCTCAGGCTATTCTGGCACGTGAACTGCCGGTACTTCCGCTGTCATCATCCCTGCGCTTACTGGCTTATCGCTATGATATTAAAGGCCTTGTGCTTAGCCCGTTCGGCAATGCGTCATTCGCAGGCGTTTTCCGCGACGCCGGCGCTGAGGATCCCAAACTATGATTATCTTTACGTTACGACGCCTGCTGCTGCTGCTGGTGACGCTCTTCTTTTTAAGCCTGGTGAGTTTTAGCCTGAGCTATTTCACGCCGCACGCTCCGCTGCAGGGAGCCTCTGTTTTTAACGCCTGGTGGTTTTGGTTCAAGGGTATCTTACACTGGGATTTCGGGGTATCCAGTATTAATGGGCAGTCGATCAACGAACAGCTACACCAGGTTTTCCCCGCTACGCTGGAGCTGTGCTTTTTTGCCTTTGTGCTGGCGCTGATGCTGGGCATCCCGCTTGGTATGCTGGCCGGCGTGCTGCGTGAGAAATGGCAGGATAAGTTAATTTCCGCGCTGGCGCTGCTCGGGTTTTCGATCCCGGTATTTTGGCTGGCGCTGCTACTGACGCTGTTCTTTTCCCTGACGCTAGGCTGGTTCCCCGTCTCCGGGCGCTTTGATCTGCTGTATGAAGTCAAACACGTTACCGGTTTTGCGTTGATTGATGCCTGGCGCTCTCACTCCGCCTGGCGGCATGAAATGATTATCAGCGCGCTGCATCATATGGTGCTTCCTATTCTGACGCTGGCCGTTGCCCCCACTACCGAAGTGATTCGCCTGATGCGCAATAGCACCACCGAAGTGGTGGGTGAAAATTACATTAAGGCCGCAGAAACGCGCGGCCTGTCGCGCTTCACTATTTTACGTCGTCATGTATTACATAACGCGCTACCGCCGGTCATTACGCGGCTGGGCCTGCAGTTTTCTACTATGTTAACGCTCGCGATGATAACCGAAATGGTTTTTAGCTGGCCAGGCGTTGGGCGCTGGTTAATTAATGCCGTGCGGCAGCAAGACTACGCGGCTATCTCAGCGGGAGTCATGTCTATTGGTACGCTGGTGATTGTGGTGAACGTCATTTCGGAAATTCTGGGTGCCATGGCGACCCCGTTAAAACATAAGGAATGGTATGCCCTACGATAGCGTTTATAACGAAAAGCGGCCGCCGGGCGCGCTGCGCACCGTGTGGCGGAAATTTTACGGCGACGTTGGCGCAATGGTTGGGCTTTACGGCTGTGGCATACTGTTAATTCTGTGCGCGTTCGGCAGTTTGCTGGCACCCTACGGCACAGATCAACAGTTTCTTGGCTTTCAGCTTCTGCCGCCGTCGTGGTCACACTACGGGGATGTCTCATTTTTTCTCGGTACCGACGATTTGGGGCGCGATGTGCTGAGCCGCTTATTAAGCGGCGCGCTGCCCACGATCGGCAGCGCGTTTCTCGCCACCTCCGGCGCTACGCTGTGTGGCCTGCTGCTGGGTATTGTCGCCGGTGCCACCCACGGGCTGCGCTCTGCGGTGATGAACCACATTCTGGACACCCTGCTGTCCATTCCTTCGCTATTGCTGGCAATCATTGTCGTTGCGTTCGCAGGCCCGCAGCTCAGCCACGCGGTTTTTGCCGTCTGGCTGGCGCTACTGCCGCGCATGGTGCGCTCCGTTTACTTTATGGTGCATGATGAGCTGGAAAAAGAGTATGTTGTCGCAGCCCGGCTCGACGGTGCATCAACGCTTAATATCCTGCTGTTTGCGGTGCTGCCTAATACGGCACCGACGCTGGTTAATGACGTGACTCGCGCGCTGTCAATGGCCATTCTGGATATCGCCGCGCTCGGTTTTTTGGATCTTGGCGCACAGCTCCCCTCCTCCGAATGGGGAGCGATGCTGGGCGATACGCTTGATTTGGTATACGTCGCTCCCTGGACCGTTATGTTACCCGGCGCCGCGCTCATGATAAGCGTATTACTGGTTAATCTACTCGGTGACGGGCTGCGCCGTGCGATTGTGGCTGGAGTGGAATAATGCCGTTACTGGATATTCGTAATCTGACGATTGAGTTCCGCACCGCCGAGGGCTGGGTGAAAGCGGTCGATCGCGTTAGCATGACGTTAAATGAGGGGGAAATTCGCGGGCTGGTGGGCGAATCCGGCTCCGGGAAAAGCGTTATTGCGAAAGCTATCTGCGGCGTCACCCGCGATAACTGGCGCGTTAGCGCCGATCGCATGCGCTTTGATGATATTGACCTGCTGCGCCTGTCACCGCGCCAGCGCCGCCGCCTGGTTGGGCATAATGTTTCAATGATTTTTCAGGAACCGCAGTCGTGCCTGGATCCCTCGGAGCGTATTGGTCGCCAGTTGGTGCAAAATATTCCCGGCTGGACATATAAAGGCCGCTGGTGGCAGCGATTCAGATGGCGCCGACGTCGGGCTATTGAATTGCTGCACCGCGTCGGCATCAAAGATCACCGGGACGCAATGCGCAGTTACCCATATGAGCTTACGGACGGAGAGTGCCAGAAGGTGATGATAGCCATCGCGCTGGCCAATCAGCCGCGTCTCCTGATAGCCGATGAACCCACCAATGCGATGGAGCCCACTACCCAGGCACAGATATTTCGCCTGCTGAGCCGACTAAATCAAAACAATAACACGACTATTTTGCTAATTAGCCACGATCTCCAGATGCTAAGTAAATGGGCCGACAGAATCAATGTGATGTATTGCGGACAGACGGTTGAGACAGCGCCCAGCGAAGAGCTTATCGTAACGCCGCATCATCCTTATACCCAGGCACTAATCCGCGCAATCCCTGACTTCGGGAATGCAATGCCGCATAAAAGCCGCCTGAATACCCTGCCTGGCGCAATCCCACTGTTAGAGCAATTACCCATGGGTTGCCGCCTCGGCCCTCGCTGCCCTTATGCCCAGCGGGAATGTATTGTGGCCCCACGCCTGACGGGGGCAAAAAATCACCTTTATGCCTGCCATTTCCCGTTGAACATTGAGAGGGAATAACGTGGTTGAAACGCTTCTTGAAGTACGCAACCTGAGTAAAACTTTTCGCTATCGCACCGGCTGGTTTCATCGTCAAACCGTCGATGCGGTAAAACCGCTAAGCTTTACCTTACGTGAGCGCCAGACGCTGGCTATCATTGGTGAAAACGGTTCAGGCAAATCGACGCTGGCAAAAATGCTGGCAGGCGTTATTGCGCCGACGTCCGGCGAACTGGTTATCGACGATCGCCCGCTGCGTTACGGTGATTATTCGTTTCGCAGTAAACAGATCCGCATGATTTTCCAGGACCCGGCGACCTCGCTCGATCCGCGCCAGCGCGTTTCACAAATTCTGGATATTCCACTGCGCCTGAATACCGAACTGGAGCCGAAGGCCCGCCGTGAACAGATCGTCGAGACGCTGCGTATGGTGGGGCTGCTTCCCGATCACGCTAGCTACTATCCCCACATGCTGGCGCCCGGCCAGAAACAGCGCCTGGGACTGGCTCGCGCGCTCATTCTGCGCCCTAAAGTGATTATCGCCGACGAGGCGCTGGCGTCGCTGGATATGTCCATGCGTTCTCAGTTAATAAACCTGATGCTTGAATTACAGGAAAAACAGGGGATTTCATACATTTATGTCACACAGCATCTTGGAATGATGAAGCATATCAGCGATTTAGTTATGGTGATGCATGAAGGTGAGGTTGTCGAGCGAGGCAGCACCGCCGACGTGCTTGCTTCACCTTTGCATGAACTCACAAAGCGCCTTATCGCCGGCCACTTTGGTGAAGCGCTTACCGCAGATGCGTGGCGTAAAGATCGCTAATATTAACGCACCGATTAGGCGCACAGCCTTTATTGATGGCGTGCCTGAATGCTTTTGCGATCGCTGCAGGTGATTATGTATTTCAGCGCGGGTTTATCAGCACGCTTCCTGAATCTGAGTCGCACTAACTGGCGCGACCAGCAGGAAAAGGGTCGACACGGTACGGTTGCTGTAGGGTATAATCGGCGCCTGTTTTTACGGCTATTGACTAACCATCTGCTTCTGGCGGGCTGCGCAGTTTTACAGGCCTGATTGATCTATTGCGAAATACGGCGTATCACTTGACGCGCGTTATTCGCAAGCGGCCATTATCAGTATGTAAAATGATATCCCGCGGCCTCCGGTATCGGGTTAGTTAGCGCCAGTTTGCAAGAATAAAATGAGTAACAACTATAAGGATTAACTGCTATGGGTTTTCTTACCGGTAAGCGCATTCTGATTACGGGCGTTGCCAGCAACCGCTCCATCGCCTATGGTATCGCACAGGCTATGCATCGCGAAGGCGCAGAACTGGCCTTTACTTATCAGAATGACAAACTGAAAGGCCGCGTAGAGGAGTTCGCCGCAGCGCTGGACTCTAAGCTGGTTTTTGAGTGCGACGTCGCGGAAGACGCAAGCATTGAGGCGTTATTTGCCGAACTGGGCAAACAGTGGCCCAACTTCGACGGTTTTGTCCATTCTATCGGGTTTGCTCCGGCAGACCAGCTAGACGGCGATTATGTCAACGCAGTCACTCGTGACGGGTTTAAAATCGCTCACGATATTAGTTCATACAGTTTTGTCGCTATGGCGAAGGCCTGTCGCAGCATGCTGAATCAAAACGCCGCGCTCCTGACGCTTTCCTATCTGGGCGCCGAGCGCGCAATCCCTAACTATAACGTTATGGGACTGGCAAAGGCCTCTCTGGAAGCGAATGTTCGCTATATGGCTAACGCTATGGGTCCGGACGGCGTGCGCGTTAACGCTATCTCGGCCGGCCCGATCCGTACACTGGCCGCGTCCGGCATCAAAGATTTTCGTAAAATGCTGGCTCACTGTGAAGCCGTCACGCCAATTCGCCGCACCGTGACTATTGAAGACGTTGGTAATTCGGCAGCATTCCTGTGTTCCGATTTATCCGCCGGAGTGTCTGGCGAAGTTCTGCACGTTGACGGCGGATTTAGCATTGCCGCCATGAACGAGCTGGAACTGAAATAGCCCCATCTGCTGCCAGCAGGCAGAACGTTCAGACGGGCGCCTACAGGCGCCTGTTTTTATACTGCCGGCGCTGATTACTACCTCAGGCGATAAATCACCGCCGTCTTAGTGCCTATCCCGTAGAGATGGCCTTTTACGTTTTTAGCGCTGCCTCCTTCTCTGTCTTTACTTTCTTCTTCTGCCTGTGGCCTCTTTCTCTGCTGGCTTGTTACCTGTACAGGTTAAGGCAGCAGCTTCCAGCGCCTCTCTTCAGACGATATTTAAACCGACGGTAAAAATATTTTTTACGCGCGCTTTCATAGACGCAACTAAAAATAGTTTATCGCCGCGATATTCAGCTGGCTGCCTGTGAAATATCTACCATTGCATTATTAACCGCTCGCCTATATTACGCATTTTACTGAAAGTCGGCCCGCAGCGAGTAAAATCTGCTGATGACGCTGCTCAGGGAACAAAGCGCTTTGGTTGCATCTCACGGTAAGACATAAAAACGAATAAGAGCGGTTGCTGCCGGATATCAATTTCATACAAGTAACAACGCTTACTGAGCCAGCCAGACAAGCCCGCACGCCTTAAATATTCTTTCTGACTGCATCCAGATAATTATGATTATCTCTTCGTGCGCTCATACGGGAATACGGGTATCCCGCTCAAATCTCACCTCGTTTTTACATAAACTTCACTTGCTGCAACTGGCGGATTCGCGTAAAACTGTCAGCCGCTCTTTTGGCCACGAAAACGCAAACCTATGTTTCAGGATAATCCGCTGCTTGCGCAGCTTAAACAGCAATTACACTCCCAAACGCCGCGCGCTGAAGGGGTAGTCAAAGGCACGGAAAAAGGCTTTGGTTTCCTCGAAGTCGAAGCAAATAAAAGCTACTTTATTCCGCCTCCGCAAATGAAAAAGGTCATGCACGGTGACCGCATTATTGCCTCTATCCACACCGATAAAGATCGTGAAATTGCAGAGCCTGAGGAGCTGGTCACTCCTTTTCTGACCCGCTTTGTCGGGCGGGTGCAAAAAAAAGATGACCGCTACGCTATTTTACCTGACCACCCTTTATTAAAAGACGCAATTGCCTGCCGCCCGGATCGGGGCCTGGCACATGAATTTCAGGACGGCGACTGGGCCGTAGCAGAAATGCGCCGCCATCCGCTGAAGGGCGATCGCAGTTTTTATGCTGAATTAACGCATTATATTACCCACGGCGATGATTGCTTTGCTCCCTGGTGGGTGACGCTTGCGCGCCATAACCTTGAGCGTGAAGCCCCGAACGGCGTGTCAGTCGAAATGATGGATGAAGGTCTGCCGCGTGAAGATTTAACCGCCCTGCCCTTTGTAACTATTGATAGCGCCAGTACTGAAGATATGGATGATGCGCTGGTGGTTGAACAAAAAGGCGACGCGCTGATTTTGACCGTTGCCATCGCCGATCCCACCGCGTGGATCGCCGCCGGCAGTAAATTAGACGGTATCGCCCGGGTTCGCGCATTCACCAACTATCTGCCGGGGTTCAATATCCCAATGCTGCCGCGCGAATTATCGGACGACCTCTGTTCTCTGCGCCCGAATGTGCGCCGCCCGGTGCTGGCCTGCCGTATGCGCATTGAAAAAGACGGGACGCTGAATGAGGATATCCACTTTTTTGCTGCGGAAATCGAATCTAAAGCAAAACTGGTCTACGATAACGTGTCCGATTGGCTGGAGAAGCAAGGCGACTGGCAGCCGGATAACGACACAATTGCTGAACAAATTACGCTGCTGAATGAAGTCTGTCAGCGTCGCAGCGCGTGGCGTCAGACGCATGCGCTGGTATTTAAAGACCGTCCAGACTATCGCTTCGTGTTGGGTGAAAAAGGCGAAGTATTGGATATTATTGCCGAACCGCGCCGTATCGCGAACCGCATAGTTGAAGAAGCAATGATTGCAGCCAATGTTTGCGCCGCAATCACGCTGCGCGACAAACTCGGATTTGGCATTTATAACCTACACGCAGGTTTCGATCCTACTAACATTGAGCAGCTAACTGCAATGCTGGAAAGCCACGGTCTGCATGCCGATCCCGCGGAGGTCCAGACCTTATCCGGTTTTTGCAAACTGCGCCGTGAAATAGATGCTCAGCCAAGCGGTTTTCTTGATAGTCGCATCCGCCGCTTCCAGTCCTACGCGGAAATTGGCACCTCACCGGGTCCTCATTTTGGATTAGGTTTAGAAGCCTATGCAACCTGGACGTCGCCGATACGTAAATACGGCGATATGGTTAATCATCGCTTACTGAAAGCGTTAATTAAGGGTGAACAACCACCGCGTCCCGAAGATGAAACTATCGCGCAAATGAGCGAGCGTCGGCGTTTTAATCGGATGGCTGAACGCGACGTTGGAGACTGGCTATACGCGCGCTTCTTGCAGGATAAAGCAGGAACCGATACGCGCTATGCTGCGGAAATTATCGATATCAGCCGTGGTGGGATGCGCGTTCGCCTCGTAGATAATGGCGCAGTGGCGTTTATTCCTGCCCCCTTCCTGCATGCGGTTCGCGATGAGCTGGTTTGCAGTCAGGAAACGGGTACCGTGCAAATTAAGGGCGAAAGCGTTTACAAAGTTACTGAGGTTATTGACATAACTATCGCTGAAGTGCGCATGGAAACGCGTAGCATAATCGCCCGCCCGGCCTAATCCCCCCGTTAAATCTAGCGCAGTGCCAATGCTGCGCCTCTATTAGCCTTTAGCCTTTAGCCTTTAGCCTTTAGCTTTATATCGTCTGAGCTTATTCAGTCATATTTTCAGCGCGTTGCACGCTGAAAATGCCGACCTGATACGTTACGACACTGTAACAATTAAGATTCTTTTACCTGTCTAAATATTTTGTATCACTTAGAATAGTATTTAGCGATATAACAGGTAGTGATAATCACTGGGGTGATTTATTGGCTGTATCGCAGCTTCGTTCACAAAGACGCTTTAAGTTGCCAATTAGCCGTTATACTTAGTGGGTGTCTTTCTGTGAATCTTAATTCAGGAGAAAGTATTTATGACATTTAATAACAAAAAAATCGCTGCTGCCGTTTTGGCTGTAACTCTGGCAATGTCTCTCAGCGCCTGTAGTCACTGGTCGAAACGCGACCGTAACACGGCAATCGGTGCCGGTGCAGGCGCCATTGGCGGCTCTGTCCTGACCGATGGCAGCACGCTTGGCACTCTCGGCGGTGCAGCGGTCGGCGGTATTATCGGTCACCAGGTGCACTGATACGGCTGAAATAGACGCTTTTTTGCGGGCCTGGTGGTCTTCAACCGACCCGCTTAATTCCTCCCGGACCAGCGGCCTTTACTACGTTATCAGCCCCACCCGACATTAACTTTCGTAAGCCCAAATCCCTGACAGTAATCATCCCCCCGCCAGTTTGGCTTTCATTCCTTTTTCTTCCAGCAGGCTTTTAATAAGTTCTCGTTTATCCCCCTGGATTTCAATAACTCCATCTTTAATCGCCCCCCCGCAGCCGCATTTTTTCTTTAATTCAGCAGCAATTTTTGCGATTACGTCATCATCCGCATCAATCCCGGATATCACACAAACCCCCTTCCCTTTACGACCACTGGTTTGGCGCTGAATGCGAACAATACCATCGCCCTTTGGGCGTGCTTTAGGCTGCTCAGGTTCAGCAATCCGCCCCGTGGCAGTGGAATACACCAGTCGGCTGTTGTCATCTTTGGCCATTCTATTCTCCGTTAATTTCCGCCAGAATCTGCTGCAACGCCGCGGCAGGGTTGGCGGCCAGGGTAATGGGACGCCCGATCACCATATAATCCACGCCCGCCTGACGAGCCTGGTGCGGTGTCATCACTCTGCGCTGATCGAATGCGTCAGCGCCTTGAGGGCGTATGCCGGGCGTAACCAGTTGAAACTCAGCACCAAAGGTCTGCTTAAATTTTTTCGCTTCCTGCGCCGAGCACACTACCCCATCCAGCCCACAGGATTTCGTCAATGCAGCAAGGCGCTCAGCGTATGTGGCAGGCTCTACATCGAGTCCTACGTCGCGCAAATCGCTTGCTTCCATGCTGGTAAGTACCGTGACAGCAATCAATAGTGGAGCTTCTTTCCCATATGGCTGCAGGGCATCACGCGCGGCCTGCATCATACGCTTGCCGCCGCTGGCGTGTACATTTACCATCCAAACGCCAAGTTCAGCGGCAGAGGCTACCGCGCGCGCCGTTGTATTGGGAATATCGTGAAATTTCAAATCAAGGAAAACCTGGAAACCACGCTGCTGCACATCGCGGATCAGGGATGGACCAAAGCGTGTAAACATCTCTTTGCCAATTTTAAGGCGGCAGGATTGGGGATCGATACTATCGATGAATGATAATGCCTGCCGAGAATCCTGATAATCGAGAGCCACAATAATGGGTGTTTCAGCACGGGATAAGGTAGATGTGACATCAGACTGCATGGCGCTTCCTTTTTAACTGGCGCCTGAGGGCGCGAAAAAAGACAAACGGCTCGCATTCTACCCATCACAACCTAAAAAGAACAGCACACAAGGCGCGTCAGACCGCGCATTTTTAATAGATATTTAAGTATGTTGTAACTAAGTAGCGTTTTTTAAAAACTACTGCCCATCTAAGCCGCGAATGGGTTTCACCGTAGACCATGCCCGACAGGACGGGCAGTGCCAGTACATTGTAAAGGCGGTGAATCCGCACTTTTGGCAGCGATAGCGCGGCTTAGTACGAAGCTGTTCACCAACCATCTCCCGCAGCGCTGCCAGGCTCTCTTTCGCCCGCCCTTCTTCTGCTTCGCTCAACTGATAATCCATCAAGCGATGAAAAACTCGCGTCGTGGGATGTTGCCGCAGACGGTGTGTGATAAATTCCTGAGCGCTTTCAATACCTTTATGTTGCTCAATAACTTCTGCCAGCATCAATTCCGCCGTAGCGCCGGTATCCTCTTCAACACAGCGACGTAGATACGCCTCCCAAACCCCGGGTTTGCCTAGTTGTTGATAACATATTTGCAGCATTTCCAGCGTTTCGCTAACCAACTCCTTGTCCTGTTCAATAACTTGCTGAAGATAGTCGGCGGCGTGAGGATAATCGCCCTTTTCCATCAGAATACGGCCACGCATAATGGATATCCGCGCGCTACTGCCATCTGCTGAAGCGCCTTTTTTCAGTAAGACCAGCGCGCGGTCAAAGTCGTCATTGCCCATAGCCTGCAGCGCCAATTCACAGTAAAAATGCGCAATTTCAACGCGCTGTGCGCTTTTGCCAAGTTTGACCAGACGCTCGGCGATATCGATGGCCTTTTGCCAGTCGCTGGTTGCCTGATAAATAGTCAATAACTGCTGCAGGGCGCTGAGACGGAAATCCTCTTCATTGGTCAACTGGCTAAACATCTCTTCCGCCCGGTCATAGAGACCTGCAGCCATATAATCACGCCCTAATTGTTGCACTGCCAACAGGCGCTGATCGTAAGAAAGCGAAGCGCTTTCCATAAGCGACTGATGAATGCGAATCGCGCGATCGACTTCGCCACGAGAACGGAACAGATTACCCAGCGTCAAATGTGCCTCAACGGTGCCCGTATCTTCCTTGAGCATGTCCAGGAACAGGTCGACGGCTTTATCCTGTTGGTTGGATAGCAGAAAGTTCACGCCGGTAACATATTCACGTGATAATCGATTCGCTTCCTGCTGTTTATCCTGGTGCGCACTTCTGCGCCCCATATACCAGCCATAAGCGGCAGCAACGGGTAATAACAGGAACAGCAACTCAAGCATGCGTAATTATTCCTGAACTGTTGGCGTGGCGGCTGGCGCATCAGCAGGAAGCAGTTTCTGTTCAAGGCGCTTAATTTTGCGCTCCGCACGAACCAAAGAAAGCCGCACTTTCAGCCAAAAAAGCCCGCAAATAAGCCATCCGATAATGAAACCCGCGCCAAATAGCGTTGCCAGGAGTGTCGAAATACGATATTCGCCCTGCGCCAGCAGATAATTAAAAAAGACCCGCCCGTCGTTTTGCGCGCCGAGCGTGACTGAAATAATAAAAATGGCGAGCAGTATTAAGAAAATAAGTAAATATTTCACATCACTTCCCGTATGTCGTTGTTATCGATAATCGTCTGTCCAGCCCTGAACCCTACGCTATAAATTACCATTTCCCTCCCGCTGGGGAAATGAAAAGCGCTAACCTTAGCGTAATTTATGGGGATTATTCCGGTTTTTACAAGGCTATTCTCCTGATTGACTGCGCGAGGCAATCTCCCGTTGCTCTTCTCGTGGCGGTGCAAGCGACCCACACCAGCGCTGGGTTAACCAGCAGGCAAATGTCACTAACAACCAGGAAATTAGCGCTGCCACTATTAGGTCGCGCGGCCAGTGCATACCTAATACCATTCTGCTGGCCATCACGCCGCCTGCCCACAGCATTAATATCCCAACTAATACAATTCGACGCCGCGGCCACAGCAGCCCCACGCCCAATAGCGCCCAGCTTGCTGCAAATAGAGTGTGTCCGGATGGAAAGGCAAATCCGGTCTCTTTACGCCAGTGGTTGCGCAACCATACCGGCAGATGAGTATCCCCCTGAAGCTGCTTGTCTACTATCGCACCGCGCATTTTGCGGTCCATGTGATAAAACTGCGCTGTTTTAATACCGTGACTTTTCTCAAGCCAGACCACGAAAGGTCTCGGTTCTTGAACGCGTTGTTTAATAAATGATTTCACTGTTTGCCCGCAAATAATCGCTACGGATAAAATCGCAAATAGCATTAAAGCGGCTTTAAGACGAAATCGCAGGCACCATATAAAGACGATAAACAGTATAAAGTGGGTCATAATACCCCACGGGCGAGTCACCGTTTCTGTCAGCCAGAATAAGCCTTTTAACCCCAAAAATGCCGTTTCCGGGCGCCATTCCCAGCCGCTCAGGATGGTCACTACAGGCAATATCAGTAGCAATAGCATACCAATAGTAGTGCGCTTTGCGATCGACAGCATATAGACTCCTTGCCGGTATATTATTTCAAGGATAACTGAAAATAGGCATTTCGGGGAAAGTGGCTATGCCCCACGCGCGCAACAATAGCGTCCTTTTCGCAATGAGGCGCATCTGCCCGCGTTGTGGCAAAATAACCGATAATAACGACATACGGCCGGTATACCGGCGGGCACCGTTAGGTGTTGATTGAGTATCTGGAGAATCACATGCAGCTTAAACGAGTGGCAGAAGCGAATCTGCCAACCCCCTGGGGCGATTTCCTGATGGTGGGCTTTGAGGAGCTGGCCACTGGCCAGGATCATGTTGCGCTAGTCTATGGTGACGTTGTCGGAAGCGAGCCGGTGCTGTCGCGCATCCATTCCGAATGTTTGACAGGCGATGCGTTGTTTAGTTTACGCTGCGACTGCGGCTTTCAACTAGAAGCTGCGCTATCTCATATTGCTGAAGAAGGCCGCGGAATTCTTCTTTACCATCGTCAGGAAGGACGCAACATCGGTTTACTGAATAAAATTCGTGCCTATGCGCTGCAGGATCAGGGCTACGATACGGTGGAAGCCAACCATCAGCTGGGCTTCGCCGCCGATGAGCGCGATTTTACGCTGTGCGCCGACATGTTTAAGCTGCTGGGAGTAGATGAAGTCAGGTTGTTAACCAATAACCCGCGCAAAGTCGAGATTATGACAGAGGCAGGCATCAATATTGTAGAGCGCGTGCCGCTCATTGTCGGACGCAACCCGAAAAATGCCCACTATCTGGATACGAAAGCTGAGAAGATGGGACATCTTTTATCGGAATAACTCGCCCCGGTTTTGTGACACCGTAACCCAAACGGTTATCTGTATGACACTTCTGTCTTCAGCCTGAAAGGCGTGTGCTATCCAGCTGAAGCCTGTAGCTGTGAAAATATTTACCCATACAAAACTGCACCCTACTCGTTGAGGATCCAACTTTTGGGGATGCAGTTTCGATATGGCGGTTTGTATAACAACGCTAAACGCCGTCAGTACTATGGTTATTCGGCGGCTAAGGCACCAGCATATTACGGATTACATAGTGTAAAATACCGTCATGCTGGTAATAGGTCAGTTCATTTGCGGTATCGATGCGGCAGCGGCAATCTATGGTGCGTCGGGTACCATCCGTATCAGTAAGCGTCACGCTCACCGTTGCACCGGGCGACAGTTCAGCGAGTCTGGGGATTTCAATACCTTCTTCACCGGTAAGCTTTAAGGTTTTACGATCCACGCCCTGCGGGAATTCCAGGGGCAATATTCCCATGCCGATGAGATTAGAGCGATGAATACGTTCAAAAGATTCAGCTATCACCGCTCGCACGCCAAGCAGCCGCGGCCCCTTCGCCGCCCAGTCGCGGCTCGATCCTGAACCATATTCTTTACCGGCAATGACTATCAGCGGCGTGGCCTCTTCCTGATAAGCCTTTGCAGCATCATAAATAGACATTATTTTATTTTCCGGCAATTTGCGCGTCATACCGCCTTCAGTACCCGGCACCATTTCATTACGAATACGAATGTTGGCGAAGGTCCCGCACATCATCACTTCATGGTTTCCGCGCCGGGAGCCATAGGAGTTAAACTCCTCGCGCGGCACGCCTTGCGACTGAAGATATAGCCCGGCGGGGCTATCGGGTTTAATATTTCCCGCAGGTGAAATATGATCCGTTGTTACCGAATCCCCCAGTATCGCCAGTATTCGCGCCTCATGAATATCCTTCACCGGGCGCGGTTCACGCTCCATGTCGTCAAAAAAAGGCGTCTGACGGATATACGTTGAATCATTCTGCCAGTCGTACGTTTTGGACCCGGCAACCTCAATTGCAGCCCATTCGGGCGTGCCGGTAAAGACCTCAGCATACTCGTTACCAAACATATCGCTGGATACCAGCGCTACGGCCTCGGCGATTTCACGTGCGGACGGCCAGATATCCTTAAGCCACACCGGATTCCCTGCGCTATCTTTGCCAAGCGGCTCTTTCGCAAGGTTAATCTTCATATTACCGGCCAGCGCATAGGCTACCACCAGCGGCGGCGATGCCAGCCAGTTTGTTTTTACCAGCGGATGGATGCGCCCTTCAAAGTTACGGTTCCCGGATAGTACCGCGCCTACGGTAAGGTCACCCTGGCGAATAGCGTCTTCAATCGGCGCGGGTAGCGGCCCGGAATTACCGATACAGGTTGTGCAACCATAGCCGACTAAATTAAATCCTAGGGCGTCCAGAGCCGGCGTGAGACCTGCTTTCTCCAGGTAATCAGACACCACTTTCGATCCTGGCGCCAGAGAAGCTTTTACCCACGGCTGACGCTGCAACCCGCGCTCTACGGCTTTTTTAGCCAGTAAACCTGCCGCCATAAGTACGCTGGGATTAGAGGTATTGGTGCACGACGTTATCGCAGCAATGGCAACCGCGCCGTCCGGCAGAGCATAGTTTTTCCCCTCAAGGGTATATGGCACCGGCAAATGCGCTTCGGCCGCAGAGTTAATTGCCAGCTCCAGGCTCGCCTGAAAAGCCTCGGGTACCGCACTAAGCGCTACCCTATCCTGCGGACGTTTGGGCCCCGCCAGGCTCGCCTCCACATCATTCATATCCAGCGTCAGGGTGCTGGTAAATATCGGTTCATCGCCGCTATTTCGCCACAGCCCCTGAGTCTTGGTATACGCTTCCACCAGCGCGATATGCCCGGCATCACGACCGGTTAAACGCATATATTCCAGGGTAACCGCATCTACCGGGAAAAAGCCGCAGGTCGCGCCGTATTCCGGTGCCATATTCGCAATGGTTGCGCGATCGGCCAGCGGCAGATCGTCCAGGCCATCGCCGTAAAACTCAACGAATTTGCCAACCACACCGTGCTGGCGCAGCATTTGCGTCACGGTTAAGACCAGATCCGTTGCGGTAATCCCCTCGCGCAGCTTTCCGGTGAGACGAAAGCCTACCACATCAGGGATGAGCATCGACACCGGTTGCCCCAGCATCGCTGCTTCTGCCTCAATTCCGCCAACGCCCCATCCCAATACGCCCAGCCCGTTAATCATTGTGGTGTGAGAATCGGTGCCAACCAAGGTATCGGGCCAGGCAAACCATTCGCTATCAATACATTCACTCCAGACCGTTTTACCGAGATACTCCAGGTTAACCTGATGGCAAATCCCGGTGCCGGGCGGTACTACGCGAAAACGGCTGAACGCCTGCTGCCCCCAGCGCAGAAAGGCGTAGCGCTCATGGTTACGCGCCATTTCCAGACGCACATTTTCTTCAAAAGCTTTATCATCGCCAAAACGATCGACGGTCACTGAATGGTCGATAACTAAATCAACCGGCGAGAGCGGATTAACCCGCTCTACTTCTCCGCCGAGGCGCTTTACCGCCTCGCGCATCGCCGCCAAATCGACAACGGCGGGTACGCCGGTGAAGTCTTGCATCAATACGCGCGCCGGGCGATAGGCAATCTCGCGAACGGCATGTGCCTTCTCTTGCCAGCCCACCAGCGCATCAATATCTTCACGCGTAACGGATTCTCCGTCCTCCCAGCGCAGAAGATTTTCCATTAACACTTTTAATGACTTGGGAAGCCGGGCAATTTTATCAGGGGCACCCACCGCGCGCGGCAGGCTGTAATAGTGATAGGTCTTATTGTTTACCTGTAACGTGTCCTTACAGGCGTGGCGTAGGGTTGACGACATAGCTCCTCCAGTGCCCAGAAAAAGCGATTACCGGACTTTTCTTCCGGTTTGCTTTTAAAGATAACACAAAAGGAATGTAACGATTTGATAACAACCCAAAATGCTAAACGCGATATTAACAGGAAAGCCGGCGTTGCTTAGCGGCAAAGCAGCCAGATTATTTGAAGCCAGAACGCCATGGAAACGCTAAAAGCGCCCATCCATGACCAATATTTCATTCGCTGTGTATTCATGGTTACCACCCGGTTCTTATATTCGAGCCTGGAAATTACCCGTTTTTTATTTCCAGCATAAGCGCGCTGGGGCAGAGTAATAATTGCGGTCAAGTTACTTTCCCGCGTGGGCGATCCTGCGCCCCAAATTCCTTGCTTCTTTCTTTTAAAAGCGCGGCGCATTAACCCCAAAAATGCCAGGCCAATAAGCCAATGACGCACCAGAACAGCGTTGAAACGATAAATACCGTCAACCATGCTTTACGTTTAATATCAGTACCTGATGGAGGCGCTTCCCTGTTTGATGACATTGCCGACCTCGCGTCATTGATGTTGCTTATCATTTTCTTCTTACTGATTGTTATCATTGATGACCAATGGGATAAATCCTAAATAAACTGTGTGTGAAAAGCCAGAGTCTTTACGCACATTTTCGCGTAATTAATTCAATCTTTTGACATGAAATAAATTATTGAGGGTCCGGATTTGCGGTGTTGATAATTATTATCTATGGCGGCCAAAGTTAGCAAAGCCCCAATAAAAAAGCCTGTGTTCCGCTACAGGCTTTTCACTCGAAATAAACCCCATCTGGCCATGGAATATCGAACCGAATGCGCTATTTTGCCGGTAATTTGATATCGCGAAACATCATTTCTATCTCATCATTAGACCGTAAGGCCACAGCGGTATCCACGACATCGCGAGTAAGATGGGGGGCGAATCGGTGAATAAAATCATACATATAGCTACGGAGAAACGTGCTGCGACGAAAACCAATTTTAGTCGTGCTATGACTAAAGATGGGGCCAGCATCGATGCGTATAAGGTCGGGGTCGGATACCGGATCTACCGCCATACTGGCGATGACGCCTACCCCTAACCCCAGCCGCACATACGTCTTAATGACATCGGCATCCGTGGCTGTAAAAACAATATGCGGCGCCAGGCCCGCGCGATTAAACGCCGTATCCAGCTCAGAACGCCCGGTAAATCCAAAGGTATAAGTCACAATTGGGTACTCGGCCAGTTCCTCAATAGTTACCTGTTCCCGCTGCGCCAGAGGATGATCGGGAAGTACTACCACGGCCCGATTCCAGTGATAGCACGGGAGCATAATTAAATCATCATAGAGATGAAGCGCTTCCGTTGCGATGGCGAAATCCGCATTTCCTTTTGAAACCGCTTCGGCGATTTGCGTTGGGGAGCCCTGATGCATATGGAGCGATACGCGCGGATAGCGCTCAATGAATCCCTTAATCACGTGCGGCAGCGCATAGCGCGCCTGTGTATGGGTGGTGGCGACATACAGCGATCCCCGGTCAGGCCAGGTATGCTCACCGGCAACGGCTTTAATCGCATCGACTTTCGAAAGAACCTCCCTGGCAATGCGAATAATTTCTTCTCCCGCCGGTGTAACCTGGGTTAAGTGTTTACCGCTACGGGCAAAAATCTGTACGCCAAGCTCATCTTCGAGCATCCGTACCTGCTTACTTATCCCGGGCTGAGAGGTATAAAGCCCTTCCGCGGTAGAGGATACATTAAGGTTGTGATTAACTACCTCAACGATATAGCGAAGCTGTTGCAATTTCATGAATCACCACTTAATACAAAATTATGTGCGTAACGCTATATATGCTGGTAACGCGGTGCGGGAATTCACTATATCACTTATATCTATTTTGTATAGAAGCTAATAGAAAAGCCAACTGAGTTATATGTCCCACGATGCCATAGCCACCGCGCTAAAAGGCGCAATTATTCAGGTACAACAAAGCTGCCAATAATATTTTTATATGATAATGGGTTAATGCTATTACCAGAAAAATCACCGGAGGAATACTGCTATTATTCCTTTCAAATATTCATAGCATGCCCAGAATATAAAGATTTTCTTGCGACAACCTTGTATTCATTATTCTACTTCTTTTTATTACGTATACCGGAGCAGACAGTAAAAAGCCGGGATATCCCGGCTTTTTATGCATAACACTTTGACGTTATTTTTTCCCTTCAACCCATTTTCCGTCGATAAAGAAAGCAGACCAGCCGGTTGCCTTCCCTTCTTTTTCCGCCGAGACGTATTGCTGCTTCGTTTTGCGGCTGAAACGCACAATAGTCGGATTACCTTCAGGGTCCTGCTGCGGCGCATCCGCCAGATAGCGCAACTTCTCCGGTAGGCGATCGCGAAATCTGTGCAGTTCTTCCACTTTCGGCGCACGGGTTTCACGCGATTTAGGGAATGTGTTCGCCGCAAGGAAAATGCCTGCCGCGCCGTCGCGCAGGACAAAATAGGCGTCGGATTTCTCACACGGGAGTTCCGGTAGCGGTACCGGTTCTTCTTTTGGCGGTGCCACTTCACCATTACGCAAAATTTTACGGGTGTTTTTGCACGCCTCATTGGTGCAGCCCATATATTTCCCAAAGCGGCCCACTTTGAGATGCATCTCCGCACCGCACTTGTCACATTCCACTATCGGGCCATCATAGCCCTTAATGCGGAATTCCCCTGCTTCAATTTCATAACCGTCACAGGTTGGATTATTGCCGCAAACGTGTAGTTTACGTTTTGGGTCAATGAGATAGCTATCCATGGCGGTACCGCACTTCGCACAGCGGCGCTTAGCGCGCAGCGCATTAGTTTCCGCGTCATCGCCTTCCAGTACGTTAAGCACTTCGTTTTCCGGCACCAAATTGATCGTCGTTTTACAGCGTTCCTTCGGCGCCAGCGCATAGCCAGAGCAACCCAAAAAGACACCGGTGCTGGCGGTGCGAATCCCCATCTTACGGCCACACGTCGGGCAATCGATACTGGTCAGCACCATTTGGTTTGGACGCATTCCGCCTTCTTCGGGATCTTTGCTGGCAGTATCCAGTTGCTGGCTAAAATCTGCAAAGAAGCTGTCCAGCACGCTACGCCAGGCTTTCTCATGCTTCGCTACGCCGTCAAGGCTATCTTCCATCTGCGCGGTGAAGTCATAATTCATCAGCTCGCGGAAATTTTCTTCCAGGCGATCGGTTACGATCTCACCCATTTTTTCCGCATAGAAACGGCGGTTTTCTACATGGACATAGCCACGATCCTGAATGGTTGAGATGATAGAAGCATAGGTTGAAGGGCGTCCAATGCCGCGTTTTTCAAGATCTTTAACCAGAGATGCCTCACTAAAACGCGCCGGCGGCTTAGTAAAATGCTGAGCTGGCAGCAAAGCGACCAGCGACAGTGCATCACCCTTGTTTACCGCTGGCAAAGTACGATCCTCATCGCCTTTACGCAGTGCGGGCATCACTTTTGTCCAGCCATCAAAACGCAGCGTTCGTCCCCGCGCCTTGAGGCGGAAATCACCGGCCACCACGGTAAGCGTTGTCGAATCATACTTCGCCGGGGTCATCTGACAAGCGACAAACTGACGCCAAATAAGCTGATACAGCTTTTGAGCATCGGCTTCCATGTCTTTTAATGTGTCAGCCAGCACGCTGACATCGGAGGGACGAATCGCTTCGTGAGCCTCCTGTGAATTATCTTTACTCGCGTACTGATTTGCGGCCTCTGGCAGATATTTAACGCCAAAATTATCTTTTATATAGTCACGCGCCATCGTCAGCGCATCTTGACTCAGATTCGTCGAATCGGTACGCATATAGGTAATATGGCCGGCTTCATAAAGACGCTGCGCTAACATCATCGTCTTTTTCACGCCAAATCCCATACGGGTACTGGCCGCCTGCTGCAGCGTTGAAGTAATAAACGGCGCGCCAGGTTTGCTACTGGTGGGTTTATCTTCACGCTCCTGAATGCTGTAGCGCGCCTTTTCAAGCAGCGATACGGCCGCGTGGGTTTCATCGCGCGTTACCGGTCTGAACGGCTTATCATGACGATGCGTAACCTGCACTGAGAGTGCTTCACCGCCGGGCGTCGTCAAATCAGCATCGATTTCCCAATATTCCTCAGGAACAAACGCTTTAATTTCCCGCTCACGTTCAACAACCAGACGCACGGCCACTGACTGTACGCGCCCGGCAGAAAGGCCACGCGCAATTTTCTTCCACAGTAGCGGCGAAACCATATAGCCAACCACGCGGTCCATAAAGCGCCGTGCCTGCTGCGCATTCACGCGATCGAGATTCAGTTCACCCGGCTTTTCAAATGCCTGGCGAATCGCATTCTTGGTAATCTCATTAAAAACGACCCGGCTATAGCGTTTGTCATCCCCGCCGATGACTTCACGTAAATGCCAGGCAATAGCCTCTCCTTCGCGATCAAGGTCGGTTGCGAGATAGATGTGATCGGCTTTTTCCGCCAGCGATTTTAGCTCCGCGACAACCTTCTCTTTACCGGGCAATATCTCATAGTGAGCGTCCCAGTTATGCCATGGGTCAATCCCCATACGGTTAACCAACGCGCTGCGCTCATCTTTTTTAACCTTTTTTGTCGTCTTTGTGGAGGCAGAGTCAGCGCTCTTCTTCTGCGTTGAGCCACTGGTTGGCAGATCGCGGATATGCCCTACGCTGGATTTCACCACATAGTCGCTACCGAGATATTTGTTAATCGTTTTGGCTTTTGCCGGTGACTCCACGATAACCAGAGCTTTACCCATATTCACCTTTACCTAATTTTGTTTCATCCAGGAATACGCCATTTATCATCCCCTCGCGACTGACAATGCGTTTTATATTGCAGCAGCAGGAATGAAGATCAACCCTGTCGCCCAATAAATCCAGTGTCATCCTTAGCGCGCTGCGGGAACTGACGCCGTGCATCAGTGCGCAACAGCAAGGCGGAGATTTGCCTGAATGTCAAGAAATTCTATCGCCCACTATGCGAAAGCGCACACTGTACCTGATAAAATTTGATACGCAACTTTATTAGCATGCAATACGACATAGTGCTAATGCCGCCGCCGCGGTCATTCTATGATGTTATTTGCGCTTTTTAGAGACGCAGGCGTAAACTACGCACAAATTGTGAGGAGAATACTATGCTAAATGAGACTCAACCCGTAGATCGCAATACCTTACTGGCTGAAGCGAATAAAATTATCCGCGAACATGAGGATTATATTGCCGGTATGCAGGCAACGGACGTCGTTCAACAAAATGGTATCCTGGTTTTCCGGGGCGAATATTTTCTTGATGAGCAGGGTTTACCTACCCTAAAAAGTACCGCGGCTTTTAATATGTTTAAACACGTCACTCATTTATTATCTGAAAAATATCATCTCGCAGAATAATCATATGCGGTTAATTTACGGGCATCGGCCGGGCGCTCATAGCTGAGAAAGCATATATCTCCCGCCCGGCTTTTCTTCCCGAGGTTTTTGCCCAGTGACAAACTATTTTGGCCCTGAATTAAGCAGCAATAAGCGAGATTTCCCCCTGAAAGAGAATTAACGGACGCGTTTAACGCCTGAGCCTTTAATCTATTTCATTAATCACCGATCGGGCCAGGCAGAATTCGTTAATATCCCGCAGCTGATATTTTGCCAGGCCAGAATTAATCGCCTAACGCTGGCAGAGGTTTCGAATACTGACATAGCATCAGGCCAAGCCATAAGGCACCTACCTTCCTTAGTTACGCAAAAATTAATCCCGGAGCGGAGCGCTGGGTGAATTTACAATCTCATAAATAAATGCGGAGATTATTTACGACGGCAGCGTACGGAAATGATATTAATTTACACAATCGCCTTCATGATGAAAACTCCGGTAAATAACGCGGATTATTGATAACTGCGGCAGGCGTGATTTACGCACGCCTACCGCGGTTCTTCAGCAATAATATGTACCTGCGATCGTGGTTTTTAGCTCTTAAACACCCATACAAAACGTGTTCGGCAAAGCCGCTTACGGCATTGGGCGTTCGCCGCGCTGCCACCAGCGCAAAAGAAGGCGATCGGCGCCTTCTGTCGCTCCCTGAGTGAAGCGTTCAATCATTTTTTTACGCTGTAGATAGCGCACACTGACGACGTCATAGCGCTGTAATCGCTCAATTAACCAGTCATCACTGGTTGTTGTCTCATCAATAAGCCCCTTTTCAAGCGCCTGAGTACCGTACCAGTATTCTCCGGTAGCCACCGCTTCTACATCCAGCGACGGGCGCATATCATGCACAAACGCTTTGAACAATTGATGGGTGTCGTTCAGGTTTTCCCGGAACTTCTCTCTCCCTTCCGGCGTGTTCTCGCCAAACAGTGTTAGCGTTCTCTTATACGCTCCGGCGGTATGCAGCTCTACATCAATATCATTTCGCTTCAGCAGTCGGTGAAAGTTTGGTACCTGCGCCACAACGCCGATGGAACCAATAATAGCGAACGGTGCAGCCACAATTCGACTGGCAACGCAGGCCATCATATAACCACCGCTCGCAGCAACTTTATCAACGGCAACGGTAAGAGAGATGTTTCTGGCCCGCAGGCGCTGTAATTGCGATGCCGCCAACCCATACCCATGGACAACGCCGCCCGGGCTTTCCAGCCTTAACAGAACCTCATCCTGTGGTTTAACCACGGCCAGTACCGCAGTTATCTCTTCACGCAACCCGGCTACCTCGTGCGCATCCATACTCCCTTTGAAATCGAGCACATACAGGGTAGATTTCCCCGTATTTTGCACGGCTTCTTTTTTAGCTTTCGCTTTTGCCGCTTTCGCCTCTTGTTTCTGCCGTTGCTTTAGCGCTTTAGCCCGAGCCTTTTGCTGATATTCATCCAGAAGAGCATGCTCAAGCGTTTCCCGCATCTCTTCATATTGCTCATTCAGGCGCATAATGTGTAGCTCACCGCGCTGTGCTTTTTTACGGCGGGCGACATTCGTCACAATCATAACTACCGCACCGATAGCCACTACCACAGTGACAACTCGCGCCAAAAACAGGCCGTATTCGATTATCAAATTCACGTTTGGGTCCTATGACGTTGGTGTTTCAAAGCTTTATTGTAACGTTCAACGTTAGATGCGCCCATCAGAAAGACGGCGAAGGTTTGATAAAGAGTCAAATATTTACAAAATGTTAACCCTGCCGGGGACAGGCAATACTCCGATTGAAACACCCTGCAAAATCAGGCATAAAAACTTAATAACGTAATGAATATTCAGCAATCTCATAATTCGTTGATTGACAGCCCCTAAATTAGACAGGAGCCGCCCGTGTTGCATTACCAACCTAAATCCACATTACTGGATAACCGTATTATCCTGGTCACTGGTGCCAGTGATGGCATTGGCCGTGAAGCGGCGATAACCTACGCCCGTTACGGTGCCAGTGTCATTCTCCTTGGACGTAACGAAGAGAAGCTTCACGCCGTTATAGAGGAAATAACGAAAATCGGGGGGAACCTCGCGCGCGGATTTGTTCTGGATTATGACAGTGCCGATGCCGCTGCCTGCCAGCGCCTGGGCGAACAACTCGCCGCTGCCGTTCCGCGTCTTGACGGTGTGCTCCATAACGCCGGCGCGTTGGGTGATATCGCCCCTATGATCCAGCAAAAACCCGAGGTATGGGCTCAGGTTATGCATATCAATGTCAATGTCACATTCTGGCTGACACAGGCGCTCCTGCCGCTGCTGTTAAAATCTGAAGCCGCATCCCTGGTCTTTACCAGTTCCAGCGTTGGCCATCAGGGGCGCGCAGGCTGGGGGGCATATTCTGTCTCAAAATTTGCAACGGAAGGGATGATGCAGGTACTGGCCGACGAATATCGCCACAAAAATTTGCGCGTCAATACAGTAAATCCTGGCGGGACGCGAACTAAAATGCGCGCCAGTGCGTTTCCCTCTGAAGATCCTCATCGCCTTAAAACACCACAAGAGTTGATGCCTCTCTATCTCTGGCTTATGGGTGACGACAGTCGACGTAAAACGGGTATGTGTTTTGACGCTCAGCCGCACCGTAAGCCAGGCATAGCCGAATGAACGATCGGCGCCATAAAGAACGCCAGCAGCGGCTTAAACAGGAAGTTGATGCGCGTATTGCTGCTGCTAGTCAGGAGCGAGGGCTGCTGATGGTGTTTACCGGCAACGGTAAGGGCAAAACCACCGCCGCTTTCGGTACGGTGACGCGCGCCGTAGGCCATGGTTTAAAAGCCGGCGTTATTCAGTTTATTAAGGGCTCCTGGCCCAATGGAGAACGGCAGTTACTGGAGCCCGCAGGAGTAGAGTTCCAAACGATGGCGACGGGGTTCACCTGGGAGACACAAAACCGTGAAACGGACACTACCGCCTGCATGGAAACCTGGCAACACGCCAGGCGGATGTTATCCAGCGCCGAGCTTAGCCTTGTAGTGCTGGATGAAATTACCTACATGATAACCTATGGTTATTTGCCGCTGGAAACACTGACGCAGGCGCTCAACGTCCGTCCGGCACATCAAAGCGTTATTCTTACCGGGCGAGGCTGTCATCGCTCCCTGCTTGAAATGGCCGATACTGTCAGTGAGATAAGGCCGGTTAAACACGCCTTCGATGCCGGTATTAAAGCTCAGCGGGGCATCGATTATTAAAAAGCCCGCGTACAGCGGGCAAATCAAAATAGTCATGGGGCCACGATACCGGGCAACTATCCCTAAAATCGGGATTACCTGTAACTTATCCGCCCCGCGAATTGCGCCGCCCACTGCTTTTTGACGTACTGACCCGAGCATGACGCTTCACCGCCCGGCGGATCTGGTTTGCTTTGGTGCGACGCCTGTCTTTTTCAACGGCAACTTTACTGGTGGTTTCTGGCGCCAGCTCTACCATCCCACGCAAATAATTCGTTTGCGCTAAATCGAGTTCCGTCCAGCCACCGCGCGGCAAACCCTTCGGAAGGGCAATATCGCCGTAGCGCACGCGAATCAAGCGGCTAACCTGGACGCCTACCGCCTCCCACAGGCGACGAACCTCGCGATTCCGCCCTTCCGTCAACGTAACGTTATACCACTGATTAATACCTTCACCGCCGCTATAACGCAGGGTCTTAAACGCCGCCGGGCCATCTTCCAGTTGGATGCCGCGTGTCAATTGGCGCAGCTTAGCTTCCTCAATTTCACCAAAGATGCGTACCGCATACTCGCGCTCTACCTCCCGGCTAGGATGCATTAGCCGATTTGCCAATTCACCGTCGGTAGTAAACAATAATAAACCACAGGTGTTTACATCAAGGCGACCGACGGCAATCCAGCGAGCACCATGTAGTTTCGGTAATCGGTCGAATACGGTTGGCCGCCCTTCGGGATCGCTGCGGGTACAAAGCTCGCCCTCAGGTTTGTAATAAGCCAGAACGCGGCATACGGCATCATTTGCCGCTTTTAGCGACACAAGGTGCCCATCAATCCTGATTTTTTGCGTTGACGTTAAAATAAGGCGATCGCCCAGCGTAGAGACTTTGCCATCTACACTGACCCGCCCTGCCGCTATCATTGATTCTATTTCGCGGCGGGAGCCATGACCTGCACGCGCCAGTATTTTTTGTAGTTTTTCGCTCTTGTCGTTCATTGAGGCACCTCGGGTGTCGCCTTCACAGGCGTCTGAATGATAACTTATTTTTCAATGAGTTATCAAAATGATTGGCCGGCTATTATACCGATTTTCAGAATAGATGTAACCCGTTTTATCAAAGCCTGCCAAATAGCAAAATTCTTCCTGCTATTCAAGCGAAATAGGTGATTACTCAGATAAAAGCGAGGTGCCCCTCTATCCCGAGATCTAATAAGAAATTGGGTAGCCTTTCATTTCAAGAAATATCACTTTCTAACAGCGCCAAACACAGATATTTGCCAGCGCTATCACTCTTTTATTGGCTGTAATAAATAATAAACATGTAATGAGAAATAGACTCATTAATAATAGGTCTGTGGAAAAAACCACCTTCTTGAATATTTATCTTTAGCGAAATGCCGCATTTATCATAGATAAGATATTTCCAATTCACACTTTTTCTGGTATACACATTGCGCGCCATATGGCCCGGATTAAGCCTATAATTATTGAAACACCAGGATAGCAGAATGAATAACGTGCCAACCAAAATTACTCTCGCACTGACAATAGGGCTCACCCTGAGCGCCTGCCAGAGCCATACCACAGCCTTCCCGGCCCCGGCGCCAAAGATAGTAATGCAGCCGCAGGCTGATAATACGCCGACTTCGCCAGAAAAAGCTAGCCTGGTAAGAAACGTTTCGGATATCGAGAAATGTCGCACCCAGCTTAATGAGCTACAGTTTTATAACAAAAAAGCCTATATTGCCGGGAAACTAAAATTAAATAAAATTACCAAAACTCAGACTATGATCAATGCCAGTTCAGGCAAAGCCTCTGATGAAACAATCCACTATATTGCATATTTAAATAATTTATCGTTGAACGAAACTTGCAAAAAGATTGAAAAAGATCTGAATGCAGGCATGCTGCGCAAAGCCCTCGCTGCTAGCCTGTAAACACACGGCATCTCTTCGCATTTCATGACCTTACTGGCGACGCAGGGATTGCCCGCCATCGATCCTTTCCGGCTTTGCTGGCTATATTGTTCATTTTAAAAATAAATTCATTGTTATTAACTCACTTATCCTATAATAAGACAATACTGTTTTATTTATTTCATGTCTAAATTTATCTTTTAGTAATGCACTTTCTTAATTGCAAAATACTCACCTCATGTGCATTATATATATCAATATATTGTAAGCATCTTATTTTCTCCGCTCAAAAAAAATAGCGTGCACATTATTTATCGCTATATATTCAATACATTAACAGTTGATTTTATCTCTGGCATAAAGTAGTGCTAAAATAGCCATAATCCACTTGCCGGTAGAATATTTCCTTTACGTCATAAATATTCTCTGAATACCAGAGATGGCCTACAGGCGCCAGTTTAGGCGCAGCAAAGGCTCTCATATAAGGCCAGTAGCGATACTATACGCGGATAGCGATCGTGAGATTTTTATAATTACTGGTAACTCTTCAAAGCAGGTTTTAGCATGGCTATTTAAAGCCTAGGGTCTGGGTTACGTATAATCCCATCCGTTTTACAGATGGCTGTTCATGCGCGACTGTGAAAATCCGCTTTCATAAAAGGCGGCGTTGCTTTGCCGCTCCACAGAGGGTTACCCCCTGCGCCAACCCGCAGGGCTTTCGCTTCACATTCCATTCAGGCTTAATTGATTCTCTTCTTGTTCATGCTTCTCTTGGTACTTTACGCAGTTGCGGATCATTTCTGCATTCATACCTGGAGCAGCCGCGCCGTATCCCTTTGCCCAAAAATGATTGCCCCGCAGTATATACTTCAACTACAGGAATTTATTGAACTGACGATATCGCTGCTCTGCCTTTAAAGTACCCTATCACTTCCGATGCTGACAATTTCATCGGGATCTTTACCAGCAAATGCACACGGCCTAACTAAATATTTAGCTCCGCAATTTCAATATAAAGCTGCTGACTTAATATCCCTATATGCCTGTAAATCGTCTTCCTACATTATTCTTCAGTATTTGAAATCGGCAACCAGGCTGATATTAGCAATGCCAAGACTTATATGATGTTTATTCGAGCCTACTCAGAGTGAATCTTTGTCAATTATCGGGATAACCGATTCGACTTTTCCTATGGATAATGGCCGCCGAGGCCAAAACGCCGGTAACCACGTCCTTAAGTGATTATCATGAAGTAAAAAGCCGCCTGCATAGCAGATGGCTTTGACACAGCCACCGAAAAGGGAAATTAAACATTACCCTTTCAACCCTGGCTGTATTTTTCTTTCTGCTTTCTCTTTGACTTTCTTATCCTGATATCATACATGCCTGCGGAGTATTGCTTCGTTTGCTCTCGCTGAGCCCACAAATCCCCTCTTTGCAGGGTTTAATTGCCCCAACGGTTACGCTTTCTGAGATAAGGCAATTTCGCAAACAGTCTGATAGACGTTCGCTCTTTCACAAATTCCGTGATTTCCAAAGCACTTAAACCTGGCGGTGCTCTGACTACCAGATTCATATGACCTACCGGCACATTTAACTCCACAACCGTGAATTTCTTCATGTTGCAGTGAAGGTTAATACTACGGTAAAGCACTTTACCAAGGCTGGCTTTGAGGGTTCTGTATCTGTACGTCGATGTCCATACGAGATAATGCTGACAGGGATAGAATACGTGGCAAACGATTTTATATCTGCTCATGCTATTGCCCCTTGATTTGCCGGTAATAAATCGAGCCAGTATTTAGCAGAACATGCTACGAGCATAGCCCCCTATGAACGATAGCCACCTCCGACAGAAGGCAGTTTAAAATTTTGCCAATAAAATAAAGGCGATATTGATCCCCCCAAAGGGGTGCATCAAATCCCTTAAAAAAGAAGCCTCGACCAGTCTTGTGAAATTTAAATCCCAAAACAATAATAAGACAAAGCCAAAACCTGTTAATGATCGCGCCTACAGGACGTGGTTTTCAGTTGGCAATAAAAAAGGGTGCCGAAGCACCCTTTTAGGTTCTTGCCAGACTAGTTAGTTTTAGGCGTCGCGCTTTCAACCCGGCTTTTCAGCTTTTGCCCCGGCCGAAAAGTCACCACACGGCGCGCCGTAATGGGGATGTCCTCGCCCGTCTTCGGGTTACGCCCGGGACGTTGGTTTTTATCGCGCAAGTCAAAATTACCAAAACCAGAGAGCTTGACCTGCTCACCGTTTTCCAGAGCACGACGGATCTCTTCAAAAAACAGCTCGACCAGCTCTTTGGCATCCCGTTTGCTAAGCCCTAGCTTCTCAAACAGGTACTCTGACATTTCAGCTTTTGTTAGCGCCATAGGTTCAATCCCTCAATGATGCCTGGAATCGTTCTTTTAATGCCGCAACGCATTTAGCAACGGTGGCGGCAATCTCCTCTTCTTCCAGTGTACGGCTGGTATCCTGAAGGATTAGGCTAATAGCCAGGCTCTTATAGCCCTCCGCTACACCCTTACCGCGGTACACATCGAATAAGTTTACGCCAACTATCTGATTTGCGCCAACTTTCTTACATTCATTTAAAATATCCACCGCAGGCACATTTTCAGCTACCAGAACGGCGATATCACGGCGGTTCGCAGGGAACCGGGAAATCTCCTGCGCCTCTGGGATCCGGCGCATCGTAAGCGGTTCCTGAAGCAGCTCAAACACCAGCGTGCGGCCATTCAGCCCCAGCTTACGCTCCAGCTCTGGATGCACAACGCCCATGAAACCTATGCATTTATCGTCCAGATAAAGCGCGGCGCTTTGTCCTGGATGTAAGGCAGGATTAGACTGTACGCGAAATTCAATTTCAGATAATTCTCCCGTTAACTCTAGCACGGATTCCAAATCCCCCTTGAGGTCATAGAAATCGACGCTATTTTTCGCAAGATCCCAATGCTCTTCGTAGCGGTTGCCGCATATAACGCCGCTAAGAACGGGTTCCTGCCGAATTCCCATCTCAGCGTTCGCATCCGGAATAAAGCGTAGCCCGCTTTCAAACAAACGAACTCTTCCCTGCTGACGATTTTGATTATAGACCGTCGTCCCTAGCAGCCCCGCCCACAGCGATAGGCGCATAGCCGACATCTCGCTGGATATTGGGTTGGGCAATAGTAATGCTTCTTCCTGTGGGTGCAGTAAACGTTGAACTTTCGGATCAACAAAGCTGTAGGTGATAACTTCCTGATAGCCTTTATCCACTAACATGCTTTTTATACGCTTCAGGGAAAGACGCGCCTCAAGGTGATCGCCCATAACCAACGCAGCCTGCACCGGCCGGTTTGGAATGTTATCGTAACCGTAAATCCGGGCGACCTCTTCCACCAAATCTTCTTCGATAGCCATATCGAAGCGCCAGGAGGGAGCTACGGTCTGCCATTCCTTATTCCCTTCAGTAACGGTAAATCCAAGACGCTGCAAGATATCCATTACCTGTGCATCAGGTATTTCATGGCCAAGCAGTTTGTCGAGCTTGCTGCGACGTAAAACGATGTTCGCAGGGACGGGTAAATCGGCTTTACTGGTGGCGTCAATAATGGGGCCGGCCAGGCCTCCACAAATATCTACCAACAGATGCGTTGCGCGCTCCATGGCTTTATATTGCAGGGCCGGATCTACGCCGCGCTCATAGCGATGGGATGCATCAGTATGCAAACCGTGACGGCGCGCGCGGCCAGTAATCGCCAGCGGGTTGAAGAAAGCGCACTCTAGCAGAATATTTTGCGTCGCTGCGCTGACACCAGAGTATTCGCCGCCAAAAATACCGCCCATCGCAAGCGCCCGCTGGCTATCGGCGATGACTAATGTGTCATCCATCAATTTAGCTTCATTGCCATCCAGCAGCGTCAGCGTTTCACCATTTTTGGCCATGCGTACAATAATTTCGCCGTCAATACGGTCGAGATCAAATGCATGCATTGGCTGCCCCAGCTCCAGTAAGACATAATTCGTCACATCAACCACAGCATCGATAGAACGAATACCGCAGCGACGCAGTTTTTCTTTCATCCATAATGGTGTAGGTGCAGCAATATTAATCCCTTTTATTACTCGACCAAGATAGCGCGGGCAGGCATTGGGGGCATCAACGCGAATAGGCACTATATCGTCAATCGTCGCTGGCACAGCGATGATTTCTGGTTCAGTCAGGGGCAACTGGTTGAGGACGGCAACATCGCGTGCGACGCCGATTATCCCTAAGCAGTCTGCCCGGTTTGGTGTCACGCTGATTTCAAGCGCGTTATCATCAAGTTTCAGATAGTTGCGGATATCGACTCCAACCGGTGCATCGCAGGGCAACTCAATAATCCCGCTATGATCGTCAGTAATGCCGAGTTCTGAAAATGAGCACAGCATGCCTTCAGAGGGTTCACCGCGTAGTTTAGCTGCCTTAATTTTAAAATCGCCCGGAAGCACTGCGCCGGCAGTCGCCACCGCGACTTTAAGGCCCTTACGGCAGTTTGGTGCACCGCAAACGATATCAAGCAGCCGCTCACCGCCAGTATCAACTTTCGTTACCCGCAGCTTGTCTGCATTGGGGTGCTGTGCGCACTCAACAACTTCACCGACAAATACGCCGTGGAAGCTGCCCGCTACCGGTTCAACGCCGTCCACCTCAAGACCTGACATCGTGATTTGCCCGGCAAGTTCATCGCTATTTATGGCCGGATTTACCCATTCGCGTAACCACAGTTCACTGAATTTCATTGGAGTAACCTGCCCTTATTTAAACTGTTTGAGGAAACGTAAATCATTTTCGAAGAAGGCGCGTAAATCCGTGACGCCATAGCGCAGCATGGTAAAGCGCTCCATACCCATTCCGAAGGCAAAACCGGAATAGATTTCCGGATCGATGCCGACATTACGCAAAACATTAGGATGCACCATGCCGCAGCCAAGCACTTCCAGCCATTTCCCATTTTTCCCCATAACATCCACTTCGGCGGAGGGCTCTGTAAAGGGGAAATAGGATGGGCGGAAACGCACCTGGAGATCTTCTTCGAAAAAGTTGCGCAGGAAGTCGTGTAAAGTCCCCTTCAGGTTAGTGAAATTGATATTGGTATCGACTATCAATCCTTCCATCTGGTGGAACATTGGGGTATGAGTCTGGTCGTAATCGTTTCGGTATACGCGGCCGGGTGCAATAATACGGATCGGAGGCTGGTTACCTGCCATAGTGCGGATTTGCACGCCAGAAGTCTGGGTGCGCAATAAGCGCTTCGCATCAAACCAAAAGGTATCATGGTCAGCACGGGCCGGATGGTGCCCGGGAATATTCAGCGCATCAAAATTATGATAGTCATCTTCAATTTCCGGCCCCGTCGCCACGGTAAATCCTAACTCGCCAAAAAAAGTTTCAATGCGGTCGATCGTTCGTGTAACCGGATGTAAGCCGCCATTTTCGATACGTCGGCCAGGCAGAGAGACATCCAGCGTTTCAGCCGCGAGACGCGCATTTAATGCCGCATTTTCCAGCATTTCTTTACGCGCATTTAGCGCCTGCTGAACGGCTTCTTTTGCCTGATTAATAACCGCCCCTGCCGCCGGACGCTCTTCTGGCGGCAGCTCGCGCAGTGTGGTCATCTGGAGGGTCAGGTGCCCTTTTTTGCCCAAGTATTCAACGCGAACGTTATCTAACGCCGCGGCATCCTGGGACTCGTTTATGGCTGCCGTTGCGCGGGCAACCAGCTCTGCGAGTTGTGACATGATGTTCCTCTTATGCCAGCGCATACGCCAGCGTCATGGTCTGAAGGCAAACGATTTACGATAAAAAAAGGCCTCCTAAAAGGAGGCCTTTAGCGTATTTTCCGTTTCTTTTCTTACGCAGAAAGCCCCCGAATCAGGTGCGAAAGTAAAAAAAGAAGCGGAAAATAGCAGCATTCATGCTTGCGGTTACCTTATTGCTGTAAAATTTATTGTTTATATTGAACGAGTTAAACTGGAAAAGTCAACGAATATGCGCCCAGGTAACTCAATATCTATTCTGCACTCCACCGTTAGCCTGATGACCGCGAGGTTTAAAAACGTGCCGGAATAACTTGCTGTTCTGACGATATCTGGTGACAGGTGCAAAAGCAAAAGAGGGAGCACGCTCCCTCTTAAACCTGACTTATGCCAGCGCTGCTTTCGCTTTTTCAACCAGCGCTGTAAAAGCCACTTTGTCGAATACGGCGATGTCGGCCAAAATCTTACGATCAATTTCAACAGAGGCTTTTTTCAGGCCATTGATGAATTTGCTGTAAGACAAGCCATTCTGGCGAGCAGCGGCGTTGATACGTGCAATCCATAACTGACGGAACTGACGCTTACGCTGACGACGGTCACGGTAAGCATACTGACCTGCTTTGATAACAGCCTGAAAGGCAACGCGGTACACGCGAGAACGCGCGCCGTAGTAACCTTTAGCTTGTTTCAAAATTTTCTTATGACGAGCACGTGCAATCACACCACGTTTTACGCGAGCCATTTACTCTCTCCTGTATCTATTCTGTTTCCTCTCCCTTACGCGAAAGCGCGCTTATCAGTTACGGATAAACCGATGTGCACTGAACAAAACCCGCGATAGCGTAAAACAGAGGCTAAAAAAGTGAAAAACGCAGTGTTATGCGTACGGCAGGCACGCAATGACCAGACCCAAATCGCCTTTAGAAACCATTGCTTTCGGGCGCAGGTGACGTTTACGTTTAGTTGCTTTCTTAGTCAGAATGTGACGCAGGTTAGCGTGCTTATGCTTAAAGCCACCTTTACCGGTTTTTTTGAAGCGCTTAGCAGCACCGCGTACGGTCTTAATTTTTGGCATGTTTAATACTTCCACTTCGCATTGTTAATAAACGAAATACGGGCGAACGCCCGAAGCTTACGCGTTAAAACGTAAAGCTTCGGGATACGCTACTTGAAGGCCCGTTATTTCTTCTTAGGAGCGAGCACCATGATCATCTGGCGACCTTCGATCCTCGATGGGAACGATTCGACTACCGCCAGTTCACTCAGATCGTCTTTGACGCGGTTAAGCACCTCCATACCGATCTGTTGGTGGGCCATTTCACGCCCGCGAAAACGCAGGGTGATTTTGGCCTTATCGCCTTCTTCGAGAAAGCGAATCAGGCTGCGGAGTTTTACCTGATAGTCGCCTTCGTCGGTACCAGGACGGAATTTAATTTCCTTAACCTGGATAACTTTTTGCTTTTTCTTCTGTTCTTTAGAAGATTTGCTCTTTTCATAGAGGAACTTGCCGTAATCCATAATACGGCATACGGGCGGCTCGGCATTGGGGCTGATCTCGACTAAATCGACACCGGCTTCCTCAGCCTTTTCAAGAGCTTCTCTCAGGCTGACAATACCAATTTGCTCGCCATCTATACCTGTTAAGCGAACCTCTTGAGCGCGGATTTCGCCGTTAATGCGATTAGGACGCGCGGTTTGAACTCGTTTTCCGCCTTTAATACCTTATTCCTCCAGTTGATGAAGACTGCGGCTTCTAATCTCTTGCAGCAGTTTTTCAATAACGTCGTTAACGTCCATACTGCCAAGGTCTTTACCACGGCGAGTACGTACCGCCACTTTGCCAGCTTCGACTTCTTTGTCACCGCAAACCAGCATATAAGGGACACGACGTAAAGTATGCTCGCGGATTTTAAAGCCAATCTTCTCGTTTCTCAAGTCCGCTTTTACGCGGATGCCTGCAGCCTGCAATTTACGCACCAGTTCCTGGACATATTCAGACTGCGAGTCGGTAATATTCATTACCACCGCCTGCACCGGAGCAAGCCACGTTGGGAAGAACCCGGCGAACTCTTCGGTCAAAATACCAATAAAGCGTTCCATGGACCCCAGAATAGCACGGTGAATCATCACCGGCACCTGACGTTCATTATTTTCACCGACATAGGACGCACTCAGGCGCGCCGGAAGCGAGAAATCAAGCTGTACGGTACCACATTGCCATGCTCTGTCTAAGCAATCGTGGAGCGTAAACTCAATTTTAGGCCCATAGAATGCGCCCTCACCGGGTTGATATTCAAAGGGAATCTCGTTTTCTTTCAGAGCCGCAGCAAGGTCGGTTTCCGCACGATCCCACATTTCGTCAGAGCCAATGCGCTTTTCCGGTCGGGTTGATAACTTCACGACGATTTTTTCAAATCCGAAGGTGCTATACATATCATAGACCATACGGATGCAGCTATTGACTTCATCGCGAACCTGATCTTCGGTACAGAAAATATGCGCATCATCCTGAGTGAACCCGCGCACGCGCATCAGCCCGTGCAAAGCGCCAGAAGGCTCATTACGATGGCAACTGCCAAACTCCGCCATACGCAAAGGAAGATCCCGATAAGATTTTAACCCCTGATTAAAAATTTGTACGTGGCCCGGGCAGTTCATCGGTTTGATGCAATATTCCCGGTTTTCGGAAGACGTAGTAAACATCGCGTCTTTATAATTATCCCAGTGACCGGTTTTTTCCCACAGCACGCGATCCATCATAAATGGACCTTTAACTTCCTGATATTGATACTCTTTCAGTTTAGTGCGCACAAAGGTTTCTAGCTCACGAAAGATAGTCCAGCCGTCATTGTGCCAAAAGACCATTCCCGGCGCTTCTTCCTGCATGTGGTAAAGATCTAACTGCTTACCAATCTTACGATGATCACGCTTTGACGCCTCTTCCAGGCGCTGTAGATACGCTTTTAACTGTTTTTTATCCGCCCACGCAGTGCCATAAATACGCTGCAGCATTTTATTGTTGCTGTCGCCGCGCCAGTAAGCCCCCGCCGTTTTCATTAATTTAAAATGGTGGCAGAAACGCATATTCGGCACATGAGGCCCGCGGCACATGTCGATATATTCTTCGTGGTGATATAGCCCGGGCTTATCATCATGGCTAATATTTTCATCCAGGATGGCAACTTTATAGATTTCTCCACGTGCGGCAAAAGTTGCACGTGCTTCATCCCAGCTCACTTTTTTCTTTATAACATCGTAATTTTTCTCGGCCAGCTCGTGCATCCGTTTTTCGAGTCGGTCAAGATCTTCCTGCGTCAACGTATGCTCGATATCTACGTCATAGTAAAAACCGTTATCGATTACCGGGCCGATTGCCATTTTGGTATCCGGCCACAGCTGCTTGATGGCGTGACCTAACAAATGAGCGCAAGAGTGGCGAATAATCTCCAGCCCTTCGTCGTCTTTTGCAGTAATAATGGCAAGATTTGCATCCTGCTCAATTAAATCGCAGGCATCGACCAAATCGCCGTTCACGCGCCCGGCAATGCAGGCTTTTCCAAGGCCAGGACCAATATCTGTCGCAATGTCCATAGGGCTAACAGCTTTATCATAAGTACGCTGGCTACCGTCAGGAAGAGTAATAACTGGCATTCATAAATCCTTATTTGCAGTGGTGAGCCACACGCAAGCTCACATACAAAAATGTAAATTCATCTATACCGTTCTCTTGTTACCTCACCAACTATTGCGAGTGCAAACAAAAGAACGCAAAGTCCTTACCTGCGCGCTCTAATAGCACAGGCATCGGAGCACTTTACCACAATACGGTCACGCTGTCGCGCTGACAAAACCTGATATAATTCCGAGCATAGCCTGAAAATTATAATGAATCTCTTTCCAGTCATATCCCACTATTTACTTCACAGTGAATTATATATCGCTTAACGTCACACTCGCTCAAGAAATTAACTCGTGAATTTCACCAATACGTAGTTATAGAACCAACTTTATTATTCCAGTCGCTACGCTCCGGTGACCGAATGTCGACAATCATTGTGCTTAAATACAAACTTCACGCTAAATAAAATAGCCCCTCTGAAAATATTAATCATGTCAGACATAGAGTTAAAAAACCATCTATAGCAAGTTACCAAATGGTGAGCTAATCTTACCACAGCCTTTATCCTGAGGAATACCAGCCTTGTTCTATTCACTCCCTTTCTACAGCCGATATTTTAATTACTCCAGCATCCATAAATTCCACTTCAAACAACATAGCGATACTTCGATGAAGTAATAAAAAATAATAGTCGTCCGCAGAAAGCCAATTAAAGCAGAGTTTAAACCCGTAGGCAATTTAATCACCGTTAATACTCTAAATTTTCGTGTGCGTCAGGCCTGAAAACGTATTGCATTAAACTCACTTGTCAAAAGCGCCGGGAGAACCCGCTTTTAATCCCCAACGCTCATTTAACGATTTATAAATATTGTCCAATATTTAATGCTAGTTGGCCGGTGTGGACAAAGGAATTCCCTTCTTGCCCGCATAAAACACTATCAGTGTAGCCCCTGATGCTCCGCTGTAGCCACGGTGAGCGCTGTCAACCATTTCAGGAAGCACTTCACCAGACTGTAATGTTTTTCTCTCACCCGTTGCCTTTTTTTCAACGGTAAGCGTTCCATTTTGCACATAGGCCGCATTGGGAATGGCATGCTGATGCCAACTAAGACTTGAGTTAGGTGGTATTGTAATTTTCAACACCGACAGTTGCGGGGTGCCATCCGGATAGGTTTTATATAATGTGCCATCCCATGATGACTCCGTTTCAAGAAGTTTCTCGACCGTCGCTGGCGCACTATCTGTACGCTGAGCAAATGTACCCGATGAAAGCAAAAATAAACTAACGGCCGTACAGACAGACAAATATTGTGTAGTCAAACGCATACTCACTCCATAGATAGTTAAAACAAATTTACCCACCAGAAATTAACCGCATGCATAGCCCGAAACACAATCATTTTTTATAAAAAACCATCTTCCTACTATTTTTATCTTATAAAAGCATCACATTCCTTCAGTTGCCTTAATAACGCACTCATGAAAATATTTTAATGGTATTGGCGAAAAATCGCTCAGTTAAATTGAAGCCCATTATAAACATACCAACCAGAAAGTATCCGCAACAAAACGCTCAGTCAGAAATCAATTCTCCTGCCGCCTTATGTCATTAACAATCTATGAGTTCCATAGAGTCTTACTCAGATTAAAAATAGATGAAACATAATCAATTAAGACAGAGCATTTCATTATATCCATCCTGCTGGAATGAAAACGTTATTCAACTACAACTCCACAACTTATCCCTCACGCTACGAAAAAATACAAATACTCATCCCCTATAATAACTTTAAAATAGCGACAGTAATAATAGTCTCGTTGGCTAGGTGCTTAACCTCGGGATAAATAATTGCTAATCACAGATATACTGCCGCATAACCCAGGGGCATTACCAGGGAGCGGCTGCCTATATAATGATGCGCGTTATCGTTTACTCCATATTTGCAGGATAGTTCGCTCTATATGACCCACCAATCTCTTCCTCCCGGATGATACTGGCATCCATACTCAATAGCAGCAGCCTGCAGAGGGAATCGCTATCTAAGGTTGTGAGCTAACGCGTAGCCTTACGGCGAACTTTCACGTTAAGCTGATGATTACTTGATTTCCGCTGGAGCAATCGCGATGTGGCAGACAATTCATAACCTGTTATGTGAACAGTTCGGCGACGGTCAAATCACACAGCGCGTTGCGCTGCCCGGCGGAGAAATCCATGCCGCGTGGAAAATCACTTTTGCAGGCCGGCCTATCTTTATAAAGAGCGATGATCGAGAGATGCTTTCATGCTTTACCGAGGAAGCGGATCAGCTTGCGCTGTTAGCACGCAGCGCGAGCGTATGCGTGCCTGGCGTACTGGGCACGGGAAGCGCCCGAGACGCCAGTTTTTTGCTTCTCGACTATTTCCCCCCGCGCCCGCTGGATGCACCCAATGCTTTCTTATTTGGTCAGCAACTTGCCCAATTGCATCAGTGGAGCGAACAACCGCAATTTGGGCTGGATTTTGATAATCATATTGCAACCGTACCGCAGCCAAACGGCTGGCAGCGGCGCTGGGCAGCCTTTTTTGCCGAACAGCGTATCGGCTGGCAACTCGAACTGGCCGCGGAAAAAGGGCTTACCTATGGTGATATTGACGCGATTGTTGAAGAGATCCAACAGCGCCTGAGCGGACACCAGCCTCAGCCCTCGTTGTTGCATGGGGATTTGTGGTCAGGAAACTGCGCACTCGGGCCAAAAGGCCCGTTTATATTCGATCCGGCCTGCTACTGGGGCGACCGTGAGTGTGATTTAGCAATGTTACCGCTACACGAAGCGTTATCTTCTCAAATTTATAATGGATATCAAACCGTCTCGCCTCTCCCCGCCGGTTACCTCTCCCGGCAGTCGATTTATCGCCTCTACACACTTTTAAACCGGGCAACACTGTTTGGCGGCGACCATTTGCTTATTGCCCAGCAAACTCTGGATAAGGTGCTATCAACCTGACGGCCATTGATGAAAAAGTAGAGGCGTATGATAACCCTATATACGCCCTGGGCACTTAAATTCTGCGCTTGCAGTGCCCAGGCCGGAAGATACGTATCGCTTCCTGTGGATTCACAGCCGCTATAATTTGCGGCTATGGCGTGGCTATACCATTCATTCAGGCTGCATAATATTACGGGTATCAACTATCTGAATTTTATTTCAGCGATATAAATACATCGTGGGCGCCATGCGGCGCCCCACGTTAATTCACAGAAAACCCAGCAAACTAAAAAAGAAATAGCCCAAAATAATTAATACAATCGGCAAGATATAAAGTGGAAAAAATTGAACCAAAATAGTGTGGCGCGGAACCGCTATACGCGCGATGAGCTGTTCGCGGGTGAGCCCCTCGGCCCCCTTCGCCTGTTCAAGAATAAGTTGGTCGGCCACCCCTTCCCGCAGAAACCGAACCTGGCGCGACATACGCGCTCCGCTGGCCTGCAGCGCCAGCCCAACAAAAATAAGGATATAAATCACCCAAAAAAGCAGATTCAGGCCATGGTGAAACTCTGGCTGCAGCGAATGCTGCCAAAAAACATTTAAAAAAGGCGTGTTAAATTTCACCATTTCAATCATCACATGCGCAAAATCCATTAATACCGCATCAATACCCGGTTTCTTTTCACTGTGTTGATACATAAATTTCAGTAGCGAAACCAATGTCGATATCAGCGCCGGTATAAAAATCACCCACCCTGCAATTCGTTTAATAATGGCAATGCGTCCCGCTTGTTGGTACGTCATATTCTCCCCTTTTGCTACTGACGCGCTATAAAGCGTTAAGTCTACCTTCTCCCTGTATTTTTCGCCTGGTTTTTGCGTTTCGCCCGCCAAAAGGCTGGCATATACGCTTAATCCAGGCTATTGATAATGGCTTCTTTTTACAGGCACAGCAGGAGTAAGAATGGCAGGTCAGCAACAGGTCGTCACCGCGGCAATCTTTGACATGGACGGGCTACTTATCGATTCCGAACCCCTTTGGGATCGCGCAGAGCTGGAAGTCATGGCCAGTCTGGGCGTCGATATTACCCGCCGCAATGAGTTACCGGATACGCTGGGGCTGCGCATCGATTTGGTCGTTGATCTATGGTTTTCTCAGCAACCCTGGCAAAGGGTTTCATGCGCACAGGCAACCCAGCGCATTATTGCACGCGCTATCGCGCTGGTTGAAGAAGAGCGACCGCTGCTTCCCGGCGTTAAAGAGGCTATTGCGCTATGCCAGGCGCAGGGAATGAAAATAGGCCTAGCATCGGCCTCTCCGCTGCATATGCTGGAAAAAGTACTCACGCTTTTTAATTTGCGCGACAGCTTCGATACTCTTGCTTCGGCAGAACACCTTCCGTGCAGTAAACCTCATCCTCAGGTCTATTTAAACGCGGCGGCCCAGCTTGGCGTCGATCCCCTGCGTTGCGTCACTTTTGAGGATTCAGTTAACGGCATGATAGCGACCAAGGCCGCCCGGATGCGCTCAATTGTTGTGCCTGCGATTGAAAACCGAAACGACGCGCGCTGGGCGCTGGCAGATGAAAAACTGCACAGCCTGACCGAACTACGCGCCTGGCATATGCAACCCACTGCGTAAATACTTTGGCGGCAGCGCAATTTGTCGCCATTCCCCCCCTGCCACCTAAAATTTCTCCCTAAAATCTTAACGTGACATTGTCACACTCTTTATTCCCGCCGCCGATTATCTTATACTGGATATATTACCAGTAAGCAGGTTAAATCATGACGGCGGAAGGTCATCTACTCTTTGCAATATCCAGTGCGGTATTTGCTAAAAACGCGGCACTAACCCCCATATTGGCCCGCGGAGACTGGTGGCATATTCTGTCAGCAGCGGTACTTTCCTGCCTGCTTCCGGATATCGATCATCCGAAATCATTTTTAGGGCAGCGCATTCCGTGGCTCTCTCATCCAATAGCGCGCGCGTTCGGCCACCGGGGATTTACCCATAGCCTACTCGCGGTCTTTGCCGCACTGACCCTGTGCTACCTTAAAGTTCCTGATAGCTGGCTACTGCCCGCGGATGCGCTTCAGGGGTTAGTCCTGGGCTATCTCAGCCATATTGCCGCCGACATGCTTACGCCCGCAGGCGTACCGTTACTGTGGCCCTGTCGCTGGCGCTTTCGCCTGCCCGTCATTGCCCCGCGCGGTGGAAATTTGATTGAACGTTGCATTAGCGCTGCGTTACTGGCATTTGCTCTCTGGATGCCCGCCTCGCTTTCAGAAAAGGGAGTCATCCACTGGTCAACGCTGGCGATTGCTCAGCTACAGGTGCGCTTTACCCATTTGATTGATACGCACTCTTTTTGACCGCCGCCTTAATCCAAAATGGAATAAAGCATTCCTTTTGAATATAAGTTGGCATATACCAATTCTGTTAAGCTTGTCACATATAAAGGTCGTTTGAATCAGGCCTGTACAACAAAGTAATCGGGAGTGTCGGGGATGAATTTTCCATTAATCGCGAATGTCGTGGTATTCGCTATCCTGCTGTTGGTCCTGGCACGGATGCATCGCCGCCAATGGAGTCTGGCTAAAAAAGTGTTAGTCGGGCTTGGTTTTGGCGTCGTATTTGGCCTGGCGTTACAGCTTATTTATGGGGCCGGTAATAGTACGCTTAAAACATCAGTTACTTGGTTTGATATCGTTGGCAACGGCTATGTACAACTTTTACAGATGATTGTCATGCCGCTGGTATTCGCCTGCATTCTGAGCGCAGTAGCTCGCCTGCATAATGCATCTTCGCTGGGTAAAATCAGCGTTCTCACCATTGGCACACTACTATTTACTACGCTGATTGCGGCGCTGGTAGGCGTACTGGTAACCAATCTTTTTGGCCTAACCGCTGAAGGGCTGGTACAGGGCGGCGCTGAGAGTGCGCGTCTTAACACCTTACAGACACAGTATGTCGGTAAAGTAGCGGACTTAACGGTGCCACAGCTAATTCTTTCTTTCATTCCTAAAAATCCGTTCGCTGACTTAACCGGCGGCAGCCCGACGTCCATTATTAGCGTTGTCATCTTCGCAGCCTTTTTAGGCGTCGCCGCGCTGAAGTTACTCAAAGACGACGTCGCCAAAGGTGAACGCGTTCTGCTGGCTATTGATACTCTGCAAAGCTGGGTAATGAAATTGGTGCGGCTCGTCATGCAGCTTACGCCGTATGGCGTGCTGGCGTTAATGACTAAGGTAGTTGCTGAATCTAACCTACATGAAATTATCAAACTCGGCGGCTTTGTGGTTGCGTCTTACCTTGGGCTTGCCATTATGTTCGCCGTGCATGCGCTGCTATTATCGCTGGTTGGTGTAAACCCAACTCATTATTTCCGTAAGGTATGGCCTGTGCTGACCTTTGCGTTTACCAGCCGCTCCAGCGCCGCCAGCATTCCATTAAATGTCGAGGCGCAAACCCAACGTCTGGGCGTGCCTGAATCAATCGCCAGTTTTTCTTCTTCATTTGGCGCAACTATCGGGCAAAACGGCTGTGCAGGGCTTTATCCTGCCATGCTGGCCGTGATGGTAGCTCCAACGGTAGGTATTAACCCATTAGATCCCGTATGGATAGCAACGCTGGTTGGCATCGTCACCGTTAGTTCTGCCGGCGTTGCCGGCGTCGGCGGCGGAGCGACCTTTGCCGCGCTGATTGTGTTACCCGCAATGGGGCTACCGGTGACGCTTGTCGCGCTGCTGATCTCCGTTGAACCGCTAATAGATATGGGTCGCACCGCGCTTAATGTCAACGGCGCGATGACCGCAGGGACCATCACCAGCCAGTTATTACGCCAGACTGATAAAGAGCGGCTTCACAGTAACGATGAAGTTGAACTCGCCCATCGTTAACGGCGGGTTAGGTAAAAACGGGCACGAATATGCCCGTTTTTTTACTGTCTAAAATTGTGCCCGTGAACAGAGCACACTATAGAATCTAGCCCGCTGAATAGTTTTGATTTAAAACGCGCTAAAACGGCGTGTCTTCCTGCCCATCTCCATCATAATATTCATATTCCGGAAAGCCACGCATCTGTGCGCGGGAAACCATTCGTTCGCGCCAGGTCCTAATGAATCGATTATCCCGATGCGGGTTAATCTAACTTTTTGTTAATCTTAATAAAGAAAATTTTCATGTTAAATAGCCACACTCTCGGTAGCCAACCCGACTTCAGGCTACCGAAGCCATGAAAGTGGATTCTTATTATTTCCGGAGCAGCTTATTAGCACAGACTGGAAAATTATCCATTATTGGCGCTGTTCCGTTCAACAATATCGGAATAATACCTGATACGGCCTAATGCAAAAGCCGATGTTAATTACGGTTACCTGGCGTGATATCGGGCGGCATCGTGTTTACGTTAAATCTCAGCGTCCTGCCGCACCTGATCGGCCCAGCGCTGAGCGGCCTGGGGAACATCAAAGCGTGGAGAACGGCAAAACCGGTTATCCAGCAACACAAAGGCGACAAACTTTCCGCGCAGCGCCCATACATCACGGAACTCATCCAGCCGGCGGGCATGCTCCGGCGGTGCCGGCTCTACGCGCGGCGTGTAGGTAACGATATCCCGGTTGCGCTGTCGCAATGTTTTCATAAATAATATCAATCCCCAGCAGGTTAACGCTCTGCTTATAATACCGGAATCTCCGGGACTCCGTCGCGCTTCCGTTGCTATAAAATCTGATCTCTATTCCCACAAAATAATGGCGTAATGCACATATGCACAGCGCGTGTAGCGCTGAGGGCCGGGTACCACGAGCAAATCGTCCAGATTTCCATATGCACCAAGCGAGCTCTGGGTGTTAAGCGGGACATTGCTTTGCCTGATTGCGCTATCAGGAAACAACACCCGAAAATAGAGAGATATTCAATCGATAGTTATCCCAACGGGTTCGCTACCCTTTACGGTGACATAAACCGATACGGCATCCATAAAGCTGATGAAAAACGACGAATGTATTATTTGTAATACTAAAACAATGCCTTATTTTAATAAGGAACGATACAACATTCCCAATGCGGAAGAACTCACCCGCGAACTGGTTCCGGTAGAATTTCACCGCTGTCCTTGCTGTGGATTTGTAATTTCAAAAACCCATCAAAACCTGACCGCAGCGCAATGGGGAGAAATAAACAGCGATTTTCATCATGATAATGAAAATAACGATCGTAAAAACCTGGGTTTTAATCAACCCCCATTTGTCGAGCAGGCATTTATGATTGAGCTGCTGGCGCGAAATAATCTTATTGATGATAGCGCCATTCTCGATTATGCCTCTGGTTATGGCAGACTCAGCCATATACTAAAAAAATATTATGGTCGTGAAATTAAATGTTACGACAAATACATTAAAAGCCTAGAACAACACTATATTGATGACCTCAAAGCGGGATCGTGGTCGCTGGTAATCAACTCCGCTATGTTTGAACATATACTTACCCGCAGAGATCTGGATGCCGTTAACGAACTTATTGCTCACAGCGGCGCGCTTTTCGTTCACACGGTGATAGTTGAAGAGGTTCCGCAGGATCCCAATTGGTTTTATCTCGACATTCCCGTACACACTGCCGTGCATACGAATAAAAGCATGAGTTTACTTATGGAGCAATGGGGATTCAACTCATCAATCTATAGCCCGAAAAGCAAATCATGGGTGCTATTACGTCAGAATTATGAAGACATCAAACCTATTGTAGAGAGCATTAACCGTGAACTACAAACATCCTGGCTTTGGGGTAAGCAGGGGTTTATGGATTACTGGAAAACGTGCTAAACCGCGGTGATAAAAATCTTCACGATCGGCCATGCGCTTAATTAGGGCATTGAAGAAATAAACGATGGGAAATACAGACGTTTATTAAATAAGTCTGCGCAGATAATAACTGGCATATTGGCTGGCGAAAATCATTTATCTATGCAAGATAGGGAAAATTACACCAGTAACTCACTGAGCATATTGAAAAGCACCTCTGAAAGAATATAACCTAAACCCCACTTATCTACATTCCCGCCTTATTTTTCAATAAAGCGGGAATTATTATAGCAGCGACTATTTTGACTCTCTGTCACTGGTAATCATATTTCATCAAAATACTTTCTTTTGCGGAGTTTGCGGGTCAGTATCGTATTCCGCACAGGTTTGATAACCTGAATTTACTACGTGGCCGGTATCATCCAGCGCGACAAAATAGGTCTCAATTTTCTGGCCACGCTGCCCCAGAATATAGGTCTGGCAGGTACCACGCGCATGAACCATCGATACTTCAGAGGAAGGTTGACCGGCAATCTGGCGCACTTGCTCACGCGTCATACCTTTTTTCACATCTTTCACTACAGGCTGGGTAAATTGATCTTTGGTACGATCATATGCGGTACATCCTGCCAGCATAGTCAGTACTGCCGCTGTAGCCATCACTCCTGCGAACTTATTCATTTTTTATCCTCATGTTATCTCAGCGATCGCTTATAGCCTGGAATATAATTCAGGTTTTTTCAAGCTGTTAACAACGCTTATATGCTGATATCCGCTGCCAGTATTCAGTATATAGGGTATATATTTGGCGATAGTTCCGCTAAAAATCCCGGGCGTGGAGCAGAAAAATAAAAATCAGCGAACGGTGTTATTTCTATTTTCATTACCCACAGACACAGGGTGCAACTTGTTGTTTTCCGCAGCCCAGGGTACTTTAAAACCCATTGTTATCCGCCCATTGCGGGCACCCGAATCATATGGAGACATGCATGTCCCTTCAGCGCGAAATAATTCAGGCATTAGGCGTACAGCCGGTTATCAACGCTCAGCAAGAGATTCGCCGCAGCGTCGATTTTTTAAAGCAATATTTACAGCGCTATCCATTCTTAAAAACGCTGGTATTAGGCATTAGCGGAGGCCAGGACTCCACGCTTGCGGGGAAATTATGCCAACAGGCCATCGCGGAGCTGCGTACAGAAACCGGCAATGCCGACTATCAGTTTATTGCCGTGCGCCTGCCGTTTGGCGTGCAGGCGGATGAGCAAGACTGCCAGGACGCCATCGCCTTCATTCAACCCGACCGCGTGCTCAGCGTTAATATTAAACCCGCGGTGCTGGCCAGCGAAGAGTCGCTGCGCGAAGCTGGTGTAATAATGAGTGATTTCGTGCGCGGCAATGAAAAAGCGCGTGAACGAATGAAGGTCCAGTACAGCATTGCCGGCATGACGCATGGCGTTGTGGTTGGCACCGATCACGCCGCCGAGGCGCTTACCGGTTTCTTCACTAAATATGGCGACGGTGGCACGGACATCAACCCGCTGTATCGTTTAAATAAGCGTCAGGGGAAACAATTACTGGAGCAGCTCGGATGCCCGGAGCATCTCTACAATAAGGCACCTACGGCAGACCTGGAAGACGATCGCCCCGCCCTTCCTGACGAAGCGGCGCTTGGCGTCAGCTATACGGCGATAGATGATTATCTGGAAGGTAAATCTCTGGACGCAGCGACCAGCGGCGTCATTGAAAACTGGTATCGGAAAACAGAACATAAGCGCCGCCCTCCCATTACCGTTTTTGATGACTTCTGGAAAGTCTGACCGTGGCACCCTTTGGTAAACGGTAATGAATACAGCCGCATCCGCGCGCGCCACGCTGACGGGCATTATCGCCATATTACTCTGGAGCACATCGGTCGGCCTGCTGCGCAGCCTCGCTGAGCACTTCGGTCCACTACTCAGCGCCGCATTAGTGTATAGTACCAGCGCCCTCTTTCTTTGCTTGAGCCGCGGCCTGCCGAGGCTGCGTGCATTCTCCCGCCGCTACCTTATTATCGGCGGCGCGCTGTTTATTAGCTACGAAACCGCACTGGCATTAGCAATAGGCCTGGCTCATAGCCGATCTCAGTCGCTAGAACTTGGCATGATTAATTATCTTTGGCCAAGTCTGACGGTAGTAATGGCGCTCTGGATTAACGCCCAGCGCTATTCATGGTTGCTTTGGCCCGGGTTATTACTGGCGCTGGCCGGGGTTCTGCGCGTACTGGGCGGCGACAACGGATTTTCTTTATCCGGTCTGTGGCAAAACGTGCAGGATAACCCTGTCGCCTATCTTTTGGCGCTCTGTGCCGCCATAGTTTGGGCCCTCTACTGTAATTTGACCCGCCGCTGGGCCAAAGGGCAAAACGCCGTCTCGCTCTTTTTCTGTCTGACCGCGCTTACACTGTGGTGCGCAGTGCTTTGGCAAGCGCCAAACATTCCGCACCCGGCTTTTACCTTCACCTCTACCTTACAGTTACTGTTTATGGGGCTATCAACTGCTCTGGCCTACTCCGCCTGGAATCATGGCATCCAGCAAGGCAATATGACGCTTCTGGCCACCGCCTCTTACTTTACTCCGGTGCTGTCTGCACTGGCCTCCAGCTTATGGTTACAATTAACGCCCGGCTTTGCCTTCTGGCAAGGCGTGTGCCTGGTTGTCGCAGGCTCGCTGCTCTGCTGGAGGGGTACGCAAATGCGCTAACCGGGCTAACCTTTCTCATGAAATGGTAGTTTGGGTAGTTTGGGCAGTTTGGGCAGTTTGGGCAGTTTGGGCAGTTTGGGCAGTTTGGGCAGTTTGGGCAGTTTGAGCAGTTTGAGCAGCGTATGGTGACTATCTCAAATAATCGGCATAAACCTTCATTAATCCGCGAGCATTTAAAAATGCCCGCCGCTTACGGCCTCACCGAGATTTGGCATAAATAAGAACAACTGTATTAAAAGCGGGGCGGCCAGTGTTTATTCTCCGGAACTCACCGCTGTAGGGGTGCAATACCAGTATTTTTAAGTCACTTGTTTATTGTCGGTAACTCTTTTAGAAAGAATTAATATATTCACTGACAGAAGAAACTGCGGAAACAAATAGCACATTATTCTAATAACTGAAATGCGTTGAATGGACTCAAAGAAACGTCACCTTTTTATCAGCGCTAAACCGTAAGAATACGGTAGTGTTAACACCTACGTTTTACCCTATAAAAAATATTTTGTAAGCAGTTAAGCTATTCTGGCTTCACGGCAGCAAATTAAAAACCCCCTCCAGTACGGAAGGGGCTACCGGGGAGCGATTAATTAGCAGCTTCGTGCTTTGTATGGGGCTGAGTCATATGCTTAGTAAAATTATCATTGAACTGTTTTTTCTGCTCTGGCGTCAGAATTTCATAAATTTTATGCTGTGTTTCCAGCATAGAAAGCATACGCGCTTTATGCTGAGCGGCATTTTTATCAATAAGCGCTTCCGCTTTTGTGCGATCGAAGCTGTCGCTAATCACGAGATTATGCATTTCGCTACGCTCATTCATGGAAGGCCGCGGCAGGTTCTGACGCTCTGCTTTCATAATATCCTGCACCTGCTGCTTTTGCGCATCGGTAAGATTCAGGTTTTTCAGCATCATACTTCCATGATGACGCGGCCCGTGTTTATGATGCTGCGTTTTCAATACCTGCGTCTCAGAAGTCGAAGTCTGATCGGCATGGGCCAGAGTAACGGTGCCCAGTGACATAGCGGAAGCGATTAACAGTGTAGTAAATTTACGCATATTTTTATCCTTTCAGTGATGCCCGCCAGGCTTCAACATATTGGCGTGAGTTTTGTTTACCCGAAGATATTGCCCCGGACCGGTCACCCAATGCCTTAATGATGAACACCCTTTGTGGGGAATATTCAGCGATGTACTTACATCGCGTTGTCGAAAATAAGTGTACGGCGCAGTGAGTCAATTAATTATAGCGCCCGTAAAGCTGTGAAAGGATAAAAATTAAAAAAGAAGCAATAATGAAGAAAATAAGAATATAGTAGGATTAAATTGCTAAAAAAAATAAAAATAACGCTCACTCTGTAGAAATTATGGAGAGTCTATAATAACCGATAAATAAAATAAAGCGCTGTCACCAGGAATTATCTGTGTTCGCTCAACGTTTTTGTTTTAAATTTTTGCCACCCCCATCCGTCGGTTAAAGTTACTACGGGTTGCCCGCCAGCGCCGCTGTATACTAATCCCACTTCCGGTCGAAAAGGTAACCCAACCACAGGCATCCTCAATCAGTCGTGTCTCACGGTATATCGCTCGCCCCCGCGCCAAAAGTCGCCCGAAAACACGCTCTCACTTCAACCAATGAACAATAATGCTATTACGTTGGTATATTGAGCGGAATAAGGCGCACCCGTTCCCCCGGCTGGCACAATAGCGCCTGCAAATTAGACGCAGCTAACGTCGCGTGATTTTCATCTATTTTTGCATGAGCCAAAATGGCGCGGAAATCCTGCCAGCGCTCATTGGCAACCAGATATAACGGCCATTTACCTTCTGGCAGCCTCCCCGCTCGCACCGTTTTCAATTGGCTATTGCGAACGCTATAAATATCCCGCACGCTGCAGCCCAGCATCGGTCCGCCATCAAAGATATCGATATAACCACCGAATCGAAACCCTTCCTTTTCCAGCATCGCCCGCGCCGGCGCGGTATGCGGATGGACTTGCCCGATAGCCGCCCGTGCATCAGCGGGTAGAAAAGCACTGTAAATAGGATAGCGAGGCATAAGCTGTGCAATAACGTTTTTTTGGCCACTTGCGGATAGATTATCCGCTTGAGTAAAGTCCACCGGGAAAAAATGCCGCCCCACCCCGTTCCAGAAGGGGGAATAGCCCCGATCGTCACTCACGCCGCGCATTTGTGCAACAATCCTCCCATCAAAGATATCCGGAAATGCCGCAATAAAAAGAAAGCGCGCCCTCGATAACAAATAACCGTTTCCGGCTCGCCGCCATTCCGGCGCTAAAAATAGCGTGCATATTTCACTGCTTCCCGCCTGCTCCTGGCACAGTCGTAGAGTCTGCTGCACATTATGTATATTTAGCGCTTCAGAGGTATGGCTAACCGAATCTACCCGATAGTGGTGCCACGGCTCGGTTAACCCCACAGCTGCCTCAATTGCGCTGATACCCGGCACGTGCCCATCCTCAGTATTTTCCAGCACGAAAACGAACCCTTGCTCGCTTCTCGGTACCGCGTGTCTCCACGCCCGCCGCGCCCTGGCTACCCGGGCTCTGAGCGCGTCTTCATCCGCTGGCAGCGATGTCAGACCACTGCCCGTCTTTTCCGCCAGTGCCATCAGCGCCGGGACATCCTTTAACTCAACGGGTCTCATAATTATCATGCGCCGCCTCCGGCGCTTAAGCGCGACATGCTATGAACAATAATCTTTATCGCCCTATTAAGACCCATAAGAACCAAACCGATATGCCACCTCACGGCATTAATATCTAAAGCACCGGGCGAGCGAGCCATTCCCGGAGCGCAGCGGCAGAGGTATCGCATGCATGCGCGTTTCCATCGGGAGAGGCTATTGAATAATTTGGAATGCAGGTGCAGCGCCGTGAAATCGCGACACATGAAAAGGTGGCAAATGCCAGCATTCGGCTTCTCCTTAGCGATTAGCCGCTGGCGACCGCCATCAACCTGAGAATAGGGGCTGTGCGCCTGCGGGCGCCACAATTGCTCTCCGGGCCTTATCAACCAATAGCACCGCACATTATTTGCCCCCTGCATAGCCGCGGCATCGGCCATCGCAATAAATAGTGAGTTTCCCACGGCTATCCCCATTGCACCGGTTTCGCCGAGCGAAGCAAGCCCGACCGCTCTATATATCGGAACAACCCGACGCAGTGGATTCTGAAGAGTCATGGAATAAGCCATCGCGTTCTCCTGCAGGGGAACAGTTAAGCATAGGGTGAAGCACCTGCCCTTTCTGACTGTAGATGGATATTCGACTCCCGGCCAGTGTCAACGCGCCAAACCGTTTCACCGCGACTTTCCATCCGCGTTTTCATCCACATCAAACTGGTAAGCAGCGCTCTGCCGGCGTAGATGGGAGCTTTTGGTGCCCGATAACAGCCAGACAACCTATAAACCATTACCGCTACGCCGCAGCTCTCACTTTTACAGATGCCCCTGCGGAAGTTGCCCTGCCATTGATGCGAAACGCGACGCGCTTTCCAGGCGCAACAAAAGGCGTTTTCTGGTACTATCGCGTCACAATTCAACCGGCACAGTGGCTGCACTATGAAATTCATCTCTTTTAATATCAATGGGCTGCGGGCAAGGCCGCATCAACTGGCAGCCATTGTTGAACAGCATCAGCCTGATGTTATCGGTCTTCAGGAGACGAAAGTCCATGACGATATGTTCCCGCTGGACATCGTCGCCGGGCTGGGCTATCACGTGTTCTATCACGGTCAAAAAGGCCACTACGGCGTGGCGCTGCTCACCAAAGCTGAGCCGCTCATGGTACAGCGCGGCTTCCCAGGCGATGATGCCGATGCCCAGCGCCGGATTATTATGGCGCAGGTGCCTTCCGAGTTTGGCACGCTGACGGTGATTAACGGTTATTTCCCTCAGGGCGAAAGTCGGGATCATCCGACAAAGTTTCCTGCCAAATCTAAATTCTATCAGGATCTGCAACAGTATCTGGATACCCACCTGTCCTGCGATAAACCGGTGCTGATTATGGGTGATATGAACATTAGCCCTACGGATAGCGATATCGGTATCGGCGAAGAAAACCGTAAGCGCTGGCTGCGCACGGGTAAATGTTCTTTTCTGCCCGAAGAGCGCGAATGGATGACGCGCCTTCTTGACTGGGGGCTGGTGGATACATTTCGCAGCGCCCACCCGGAAGAACAAAACCGTTTTTCATGGTTTGATTACCGCTCGAAGGGATTTGATGATAACCGCGGGCTGCGTATCGACCTGCTGTTAGCCAGCCGTGCTCTGGCGCCACACTGCGTTGACACCGGTATTGATTATGCTATCCGCGGCATGGAAAAACCCTCCGACCACGCCCCTATCTGGGCAACGTTTAAAAACTAACCCGCACATGAACAGTAAAAAAATTGGGCTGGCGATAATACTGTTTATCGCCACGGTCGGCGCGCTGGCGCTAATGCCGCCTGGCGCGCTCACGCTGCGGGCACTGCACAATTATCAGGCGCTGCTAACGCAGTGGCTGGCACAGCATCCGTTCAGCGGCCCGGCGCTTTTTTTTGCGATCTATGTAGCGACTATCGCACTTTCTATTCCCATCGCGCTCGTTCTGACGCTGCTGGCCGGGGCCGTTTTCCCCTACTGGCAAAGTGTTCTATTAGTGTCATTTGCCTCTACGCTCGGCTCACTGCTGGCCATGTTAGCCAGCCGTTATCTATTATCCGAGTGGATAATGTCACGCTTTCCTCAGGCCATGGCGGCGGTAAATCGGGGCATAAAAAAAGACGGCGCATTTTATCTGCTGGCACTGCGCCTGACGCCACTATTTCCATTTTTCTTAGTAAACTTACTCGCCGGGTTAACGCGGCTTAGCGCACTTCGTTTCTGGTGGATAAGCCAGCTCGGGATGCTGCCGGCAACGCTAATCTATCTGAACGCGGGCCGGCAGCTGCGCCAGCTTCGCGCTTTAAACGATATCCTTTCACCGGGTATGCTGCTGGCACTGACGCTTATCGGCATTCTGCCACTGGCGTCGCGCTGGTTATTGCGCCGCTTTACGTCTTCATAAGGACAGCCTCCATGCGCACACTCACTTTTGCCTTATTATCAGGGCTACTTATTGGCAGCCATGCGGTGGCTTCCACGGAAAGCTGGACGCAGCTTAAACACGAGGCCAGCGGGCAAACCGTCTGGTTCAATGCCTGGGGCGGCGATCCGGCGGTTAACCGTTATCTGGAATGGGTGCGCGCAGAGGTTGGGCGCCACTATGCAATCGATCTGCGCATTGTACACCTCGCAGATGCGGCAGATGCGGTGCGGCGCATTGGCACTGAAGTTCAGGCTGGCAGGACGCACAATGGCTCTATCGATCTACTGTGGGTGAACGGTGAGAATTTTCACGCTCTGAAAGCGCGTAACCTGGTGACAAAGGGCTGGGCAGAATCGCTTCCCAACTGGCGCTACGTGGATACTCTAAAACCTGTGCGTGAAGATTTTTCGATACCGACCGACGGCGCGGAAGCGCCATGGGGCAGCGCTCAGCTCACTTTTATTGCCCGGCACAGCCAGCTTCCCACCCCACCGACGACGCCAGAGCAATTCCTGACGCTGGCGAAATCACATCCCGGTACAATGACTTATCCACGCCCCCCGGACTTTACCGGTACCGCTTTCCTGGAACAGCTCCTGCTTGCACTGACCGACCAGCCGCAGGCGCTAAAAAAACCGCCTTCGACGGTATCTTTCGCCAGCGTAACGGCGCCGCTGTGGCGCTACCTTGACAGGCTACATCCCTGGTTATGGCGCAAAGGCACAGATTTCCCACCCTCTCCTGCGCGCATGGACACCCTGCTTTCCGCGGGCGCATTGCGAGTATCAATGACATTTAACCCACTGCACGCGCAGCAAAAGCGCCTGACCGGCGATTTACCCGCAGACAGCTACAGCTTTGGTTTTACCGGCGGCATGATTGGCAATATACATTTTGTCACGATACCGTCTAACGCCCGGGCTGCGGCAGGTGCGCAGGTGGTAGCTAATTTTTTATTATCACCCGCAGCCCAGCGCCGCAAAGCGGATCCGGCCTGGTGGGGCGATCCCAGCGTTTTAACAGAAGACGTGCTGCAACCGGCGAATAAAACTGTGCAAGGGACCCACATCGTTCCGGTGCTGGCGGAGCCGCATGCCGCATGGATTAACGCCCTGGAGCAGGAATGGCTGCGCCGTTACGGTACGCATTAGGCCTGCTGGTTTGCTGCGCGATCGGGAGCATTTACGCACCGCTGATCCCGGCGGCTAATCTCCTATTCAGCGCCCTGAGACACCCCGATGCCTGGCTATCACTAAGCCGCGATGTGCAATTTCTTCAGGCGCTGGCGGCAACGCTAACGTCTACGCTGGCAGGCGTCGGCGGTGCGCTGGTAATAACGCTGTGCGCTATCGCTACGCTCTGGCCATCGCGCCGCTGGCGGCGGCTGGTGTCGGCTCTGCCAGTCATGCTCGCCGTTCCCCATATCGCTTTTGCCAGCGGTGTATTACTGCTAGCGGGGGACGGCGGTTGGTTATACCGCCTGCTCCCCTGGCTACCTCCCGTCAGCGATCGCTATGGCATCGGGCTGGGCCTGACTATCGCGATAAAAGAAAGCGCATTTTTGCTTTGGATAGCTTACGCAATCCTGAATGAAGGCCGTCTGGCAGAAAAAGTCATCACTCTGCAATCTCTGGGCTACGGGCGAGGACAGTGCTTTCGGGCACTGGTGCTGCGCGTGGTGGTTCCTTCATTGACGCTGGCGCTCACCGCAACGCTTGCATGGACGCTTTCCACCGTCGATGTCGCGCTAGTGATAGGGCCCGGCAATCCGCCCACGCTGGCGGTGCTTGCCTGGCAGTGGCTCAATCAGGGCGATAGTATAGAGCAGCAGAAAGGCGCGCTTGCCAGCCTACTATTGACGGCGCTGACGGCGTGTCTCATGGCGCTGGGCTGGCTCATCTGGCACCGGCTACGCCATCGCGTATTTACTCCAGACGGCGAGCGGCGCCCTACGCATTATGCGGTAACCGGCAGCCTGCTGGCCTGGAGCATTCCGAGTGCGGGTATCCTGTGCGTTGCGCTGCTGGCTGCCATCGCCAGCGAGGCAGTCCCATCTATGCCAACGGTAATAATCTCGCTAGGGCTGGCGCTCGGCGGCAGCTTCTTTGGCGCCGTTATCTGCCTGCTTTGGCTGGAATGGGGGCTATCGCGTGTGACATGGCTCCTGTATTTACCGCTGGTGCTGCCCGCGCTTCCCCTGGCGGCCGGACAATATCAACTGGCGCTGATAATACAGCAGGATGGAACACTGTTAAGCGTACTCTGGGGGCATTTATTATGGATTATCCCGTGGATGCTCTTTATTCTGTCTCCCGCCTGGCAGGCTATCGATCCCCGGGCGATTACCCTTGCGAGAACCCTTGGCTGGAGCCGGAGCGCAATTTTCCGGCGCGTGAAGTGCCCACAGCTAATAAGACCCATTTTGGCCGCTCTTGGCGTCGGATTCTCCGTTAGCATCGCACAGTATTTGCCGACGCTCTGGCTCGGTGCCGGTCGCGTGGCGACACTTACCAGCGAGGCCGTAGCGCTCAGCAGTAGCGGCATTCCACGTCTGCTGGCCGCGCAGGCGCTGTGGCAGCTTTTACTCCCGGGCGCGTTTTTTTTCCTTATCGCGCTATTGATGCGTATTACCGGGCGCTGGCGTCAGGGGTTACGCTAATGAGAATGAGGGACACACACCCGGCGCGCGCTGCGGCACGCAGAATGGTTTCTGTTGCAGGGCGCGTTTTCAATGACGATAGCAACGGTGGCCGTTAACCCGTCTCCGGATAAAACTCTTGCGCCATACGCGCTATACCCGTCCCGGATAACGCCGGGCCGGGTGTTTTTCTTCAGCATAACGATGATGCCGCCCGTGAAGGCGCTTTTAAGAGGTGCAGTGAATGTTGATGGTTAACGCAATGACGCTGGCGCACCGCGGCGTACCTCTGCTTAATAATGTGAGTTTTTCCGTGGCACCGGGAGAAGTACTGACCCTGACCGGCGCCTCCGGCAGCGGTAAATCAACGCTTTTTAACTGGATGATCGGCGCACTCCCCGATGCTTTTCAGGCCTGCGGCGAGCTGTGGCTCAATGACAGACGTTGTGATAACTCCCCCACAGAACGCCGCGGCATCGGCATCCTGTTTCAGGACCCGCTGTTGTTCGACGCCTGGAGCGTCGGCCAGAATCTAATGATGGCGATACCGGCAGGCGGAACGCGTCATGCGCGCCGGAAACTGGCCGAGCAGGCACTGACGCGCGCCGACCTTGCGGGATTTTATCATCGCGATCCCGCCACGCTTTCCGGTGGACAGCGCGCGCGCGTAAGTTTGCTGCGGGCGCTGCTGGCTCGCCCGCAGGCACTACTTATGGATGAACCGTTCAGCCGGTTGGATGTGCCGCTACGCCGCCAGTTCCGCCGCTGGGTTTATCAGGAACTTCATGACTGCAACATTCCTGCGGTATTGGTTACGCATGACCGGGAAGACTGCCCGCCGGGGGGGCGCTGCCTGGCCCTGGAAACATGGCGTTAGCCCGTTTCAGCGCAAAGTTTTTTCCTTTTAAGGCAGCTAAGATACGCACTCCTTTTTTATAACGGACCTGATGATGAAACGTGTTTCTCAATTGGCCGCATTTGCTCTGCTATTAGGGCTTGCTTCCTCAACGCCTGCCAGCGCCCAGACGCTATCAGGCCTCACCGTCGAACAATTGCACACACAGCGCGGCGTCGCCATTGATACCCGCCAAAGCGCATTTTATAACGGCTGGCCCCAGCGGCCCGGCGGCGCTCAGGGGCATGAGGCCGGCGCGCTGAATTTATCCGCTAGCTGGCTAAGCCGGATGGATGATAACGCGCTGCGCACCTGGGCTCAGCGCCATGCCATTACCCGCAGTACGCCGCTGGCACTTTATGGCGACAAGGCGGATACCTCCGCTATCGCCGGGCGCCTTGACGCCGCAGGATTTAGCTCACTCCATTTGCTCAGCGACGCCCTTACGCAGCCTCAGCGCCTGCAAAAATTAGCTCACGTCGAGCAAATGGTTTATACCGCCTGGATTTCAGCACTGCAAAAAGGCGAGCCCGTGGCGGGGAAACCGGCCGGTAACTGGAAAATCGCCGAAGTCGGCTGGGGCAAACCGAAGCTGTATCTGCTGGGCCATATTCCCGGCGCTGACTATATCGACACCAATGAGGTAGAGCAGGAGCCGCTCTGGAACACCGTCACGCCTGAGCAACTGCGGGCAATGCTGGCAAAACACGGTATTCGCCACGACACCACGGTGATCCTTTATGGTCGCCACGTATACGCCGCCGCGCGCGTAGCGCAAATTCTGCTCTATGCCGGGGTGCGCGATGTGCGCCTGCTGGACGGCGGCTGGCAAAGCTGGGCTGATGCGAATCTGCCGGTAGCGCGCGGATTTCCTCCGGAAATCACGCCCGCAGCAGATTTTGGTGCGCCCATACCTGCACAGCCTCAGTTCATGGTGGATACAGCGCAGGCGCGGCAATTGCTGCGCCGCAGCGATGCTTCTTTGGTCAGTATTCGCTCGTGGCCGGAGTTCATCGGCACCACCAGCGGTTACAGCTATATCAAACCCAAAGGCGACATCGCCGGTGCCCGCTGGGGACACGGCGGCAGCGACTCAACGCATATGGAAGATTTTCATAATCCAGACGGCACCATGGTGGCCGCTGACGATATTGCCGCGATGTGGAAACAGTGGAACATTGAACCTCATCAACGGGTCGCCTTTTACTGCGGCACCGGATGGCGGGCCGCAGAAACGTTTATGTATGCCCGTGCCATGGGCTGGCAGCATATCGCGCTGTACGACGGCGGCTGGTATGAATGGAGTAGCGATCCTAAAAATCCGATAGCCACCGGTGAGCGCTCCCCGGAATAAACGCATTAATATATCGGCATACGCCCGTGCGGTAGCGCGCTTTAAAAGTTGAATATTCAATGATTAGGGTGCGTTTTACCGCCCGGGCGTTTTTTGTCTTGGGGGTTAAATCGGGCCGATTACCGAGTGGCTGACAGGGCTTCTTCTCTTTACCGCGCAGGGCAGAGCGTGACCTTTAGGCCGACGGCTCAGGCGTGTCGCCGTGCGCCGTACAACGCGCATTCGCCAGCGCCAATCGCCGCCGCGCCCTTCTCACCTATTTTCTCTAGCCCGTAGCGCATTTGCCACCCTCAAAACCATAATGCGATAGACAGCTGCTATTCAGCATTCATCTCCCGCTGGACACGGCGTGACATCGTCGCCGGGTAATATTTCACAGCGCTGACGCGCGCCCGGGAGCATCAATCATTAACCGGTGCAAAATCATCAATGGACTCACCAAAGCTGTTCAGATAGGCGCGGTAGCGGACTTTTAACGCCCCGCCATCAGAAAACTCATAGGTGCCCAGACACTGCAGCCCATCCGAACCGCGCGTCTCAGTGACCTGATCGTAAATATTCGTCACCACAATTCCGGAGTGTTTCGTCTCCAGAATCGCATTGTAGGCTTTCATCAGATCCTGACGGATTTGAGGATGATTACATTCTATATCATTAAAATCTGTTGCCTGGGCGCTAAACGCTGCCGCATACCACAACAGTGTGGCCGCTATTCCGGCGCGCAATCTTGTATCCATACATTCTCCACACGGTCTATAAGCAGACTTATATCGTACTGGCTCCCATATAAACCTTCACCCGCTAACTCACGTTTTATTGATATCATCGCACTCGCCTGACGCCTTTATCCTGTAACGCCCTATCAGGCACGCAGCGCTTTTAATGTGCGATATCCGCCCCATATCCGATTCACTGTGGTTATCCAGCACAGCGCGCCAAAGCACCATGCCAGCAGCGGGAAGTACATGGGAAACAGGCAGCTTAGGACGAATAATAATAGCGTTTCACTCCCCTCAGTCAGCCCGCCCAAATAGTATAAGGATTTATGTCCATAGCCTGGGTTGGTTATTTTATGTTTTGCCGCCAGCGCGGCAAAGGCCAAAAAGCTGCTGCCGGTGCCAATAAACGAAAACAATAACCACGCGCCGGGCAGCGCATTCTGCTGCGGCGCAGCCAGAATAAAACCGAATGGCACCAGTCCGTAAAACACGAAATCTAGCGTGATATCTAAAAAACCTCCCGCATCGGATAACCCCCGCCGCCGCGCCAGCGCGCCGTCAAGACCATCAAACAAACGATTCAATAGTATTGCCAGCAGCGCAGGCAAATAGCCGCCCAGCGCGAGGGCCGGCAGCGATAGCGCTCCGATAATAAACCCCAGCATTGAAATTCTGTCCGGCGAGATGCCCGGACGGTCAAGCCAGACGGCCAGCCGGTTCAGCAGCGGTTTTACTGGCGGATGAAGATAACGATCAAGCACGCGGCGGCACCTCCGTTTGACATAAACCCTGTGCCGGGATATCCAGAGCAGCATTGTAGCGAGCTGAAAGATTCTGGAAAGCAATTAGCGCCGTCAGCTCGCAAATAGCCTCGGCAGAATAATAGCGCAACAGCGTTTCCTTTATCTCACCGTCGACAGCGGGCGGCGTAGCCGTCATGCCCTCAGCGTAGGCAAGCGCGGCGCGTTCGGCATTAGAGAACAGCGCTGATTCGCGCCAGTGCGCCACGGCTAACACTTTATCTATTGAGCCGCTTCGCTGCGCCAGGCGCAAACTGTTAGCATCAACGCAGAATGCGCAGCGGCATTGGCGGGAGACCTGCGTCATAATAAGCGCCCGCAGCTCGGGAGCCAGCCGCGCGCGGCGACGTTCCAGATAGCCAACAAACAGCGCAATCAACCAGAATAACCCCGGCGTTCGCCCCCACCAGCGCGTGGGATTGAGTACTTCGCCATAATGCTTTTTCTGCATTGCCGCGATAAGTTTCAGGCTGAAAGGGAGCCGCTTCAGTGGCGCAATCCACGGATGGTCATTCTGCATACGAGTTCCTGCAACGCTTTTCATAGAAAGATTCGGCGACGATAATAGGCCACAACAGGAGGATACGCATTGATGTTTATAAAAGAAAAGCTGGATGTCGTCGCCGCAATTATCGAACGTCAGGGGAAAATACTGCTTGCCAGGCGCCCAATGAGCGCCGATCAGCCCGGTAAATGGGAGTTTGCAGGCGGAAAACTCGAAGCAGGCGAAACTCAGCCGCAGGCTGTCACGCGCGAATTGCGTGAAGAACTGGCAATTCAGGCCCGCCCCGGTCGATTTATCGCTAGTCACTGCTGCAATATTGCCGGGCGTGAAGTGTGCCTGCACGCGTGGCACGTTACACATTTCACCGGCGAACCGACGGCCCGATTCCACGCTGCGCTACACTGGTGTACGCCAGAAGAGGCGCGGGATTTTGACCTCGCCCCCGCCGATGTTCCCTTACTGGAAGCGTTTATCGCCAGGCCGCCGCATCGGTAAAATGCGGCCCCGGCAGCGGGCAATTCGCGCTGGTTCAGCGCACTGCGCTATTTTTTGTTTTTCCCTCCGCGCTGGACAAATCTATGTCAACGCGCACCGTCACCCTGTAAACCGGCTTTTCTATCGCAAAACCGCGCTAAATAGCAAACGCATGGCGGCCTTAATGACCCTTAAGGCTGTTCGGTAAGGCGCTGCCACACCGGCGGTTTATTACCCACCACGCGATCGTCTTTCCGGCACTGTAAAAGCACGCCTTCCATTTTGATGACCGCACCTTCTGAATAATAGCGGTCCTGGTAGACGCAGCACTGAAGGCAAGAGGTCGCGTGACGCTGGGAAGGCGCAAAAGCCTCAGGCGGAACGTCAACGTCAATGCGCGGATGGACAATCTGCGTCGCCTGCGCGCCGGACAATGACAGCGCGCAAAGTGCCAGCGTTGTAAATACTGTTTTAATCATATCTAACTCTCCTAATAGCCATTCGCTATACCCACGTTCGGCATCGCACAGACCGTGCCTGGACACGCTCACCAACTGGCGCAACGCTGCAGACCTGGCCCCGCCTGGCGGTGCGATGGTACGGAAAAAGCCACGACCACCTACGTTGATATCACAAATTATCGGCCACGGCGCCGGTTAACTTAAGCGCGCTCTGCGGCTGCGCTTTTGCTTTACGCGGCCTTTTCTTCACGCCGCTTTTGCTGGCACCGTGCAAAGGCGCCGGCGCAATAAGCCCCCGGAACTGGCGTACCGGCGTATTACGCGCCTGGTGGATTAATTCATGCAGGGTTTGCACCAGCGGCTGCATAAAATCCTGATAGCGCTGCTGCCTTTCACTAATCTGCGTAAGCATCGACTCCCAGTGCGCGGTCATATCAGGCCGCCCGGCCATTTCTGGCAGCGCGTGGATCAAAGCGCGCCCGGCTTCGGTGGAGTGAATATAGCGCCCCTGCTTAATCAAAAAACCGCGCCGAAATAGCAGTTCAATGATCCCGGCACGCGTGGCTTCGGTTCCCAGTCCATCCGTGGCGCGTAGCACCTTTTTCAGCGACTTATCCTGGACAAAACGGGCAATCCCGGTCATGGCGGAAAGCAGCGTCGCATCCGTAAAATGACGTGGCGGCTGCGTCTGGCGCTCTACCACCTCGCCGCGCTCACACAGCAACGCATCGCCTCTTGCTACCACCGGTAACGCCGCGCCGTCATTCTCTTCATCGCGCTCCTTCGCCCCTAGTAGTGTGCGCCACCCGGCCTCGGCCAGAAAACGCGCTTTCGCTAAAAAGCGCCCACCGGCGATGAGCAGGTCGATGGTGCATTTACGGTAAACGGCGTCCGGGCAAAACTGCATTAAGTACTGGCGCGCAATAAGCAGATAAATATTGCGCTCATTTTCATTAAGCCGCACTGCGCTACTGCGCGCGGTCGGAATTATCGCATGATGCGCATCCACTTTTTTATCATCCCAGCAGCGATTGCGGCGCGCCGTGTCCACCGCCGGTTGGGGCAATAACTCCGGGGAGTGAACGCCAATGGCGTTAATCACCGCCTGGCGGCCGGCAAAATGTTCCTCGGGAAGATAGCGGCTGTCCGAACGAGGATAGGTAATGAGCTTGTGCGTTTCATAAAGTTTTTGGCAGATATCAAGCACATTCTGCGCGCTTAACCCGTAGCGTTTCGCGGCCTCAATCTGCAGGCTGGATAATGAAAACGGCAGCGGCGCGACTTCAGTTTCCCGCTTATCGTTATACGCAGTCACCTGGGCAGGCTGGCCGCTGATGCGCGCAACTACATGGTCAGCCAAAGAGCGGTGCAGCAAGCGCCCTTCCTCATCCTGATAAGGCTCACAGGCATCGCTGGGCTGCCACAGCGCGGTGAAGCGCTCTCCGGCGGGCGTGATGATGTGCGCCTTTACTTCGAAATAATCCCGAGGCACGAAGTCGGCAATCTCTTCATCGCGACGTACCACCAGTCCAAGGACCGGCGTCTGGACGCGCCCTACTGATAATACGCCCTGATAGCCGGCATTGCGGCCTAAAAGCGTCCACGCGCGGGTCATGTTAATACCGTACAGCCAGTCGGCGCGCGCGCGCGCCAGCGCCGAAACGCACAGCGGGATGAATTCGGTATTATCCCGCAGCTTTGCAATCGCTCGTTCAACCGCCTGCGGGTTAAGGTCGTTAATCAGGCAGCGTTTAACCTGACGCCGTTTTTCCGGCACCAGCGCCAGATAATCCAGCACTTCATCCACTAACAGTTGCCCTTCGCGATCCGGGTCACCCGCGTGTACTATCTCACCGGCTTCGCCGAGCAATTTTTTAATGACATTAAGCTGTTTAGCGACCGATGCTTTCGGCTGTAAACGCCATTTTTCCGGCACCACCGGCAGGTCAGCCAGGTTCCAGCGAGCGTAGCGTGGGTCATAGGCATCCGGCTGCGCCTGCTCCAGCAAATGCCCGACGCACCAGGTGACGACCTGGCCTCCTCCGCATTCAATATAGCCATCGGCGCGTCGATGAGGCTTTGGGAGTACATCGGCGATCGCGCGCCCCAGACTGGGTTTTTCGGCGATAAAAAGGCGCATTGCGTCAGCGGATCTCAATCATAGGCTGCCCGGCGCGCGCTTCGCGCAGTTTACCGACCAGGGTCAGCGTCAGCCCCAGTTTCTCCGCTTCGCTAAGCACCCGGGCTTCACCTTCAGGCGCAATGGCCAGCAGTAGCCCTCCGGATGTTTGCGGATCGCAGAGTAAGTCGCGCCAGGCGTCCGGCATCTCCCCCATAAGATGGCCGTAGCTGGCAAAATTACGCCCGGTTCCGCCAGGCACGCAGCCCTGTGCGATGTACTCTTCCACGCCCGGCAGTTTCGGCACACTGGCATAATCAATCACCGCCTGCACGCCGGCGCCCTGGCACATTTCACTCAGATGCCCTAATAAGCCGAAACCGGTAACATCAGTCATCGCCAGTACACCATCCAGCGCTGCAAGCGCCGCGCCGGCCTTGTTCATTTGGCACATCGTTCGCGTTGCAATACCCACATGCTCAGGTTTCAGACGCGACTTTTTCCCGGCGGTAGTGAGCACGCCGATGCCCAGCGGTTTGGTCAGATAAAGCTTACATCCCGCGCGGGCGGTGCTGTTTTTCTTAATATGCGCGGTGGGCACAATACCGGTGACCGCCAGCCCGAAGATAGGCTCCGGCGCATCAATCGAATGGCCGCCCGCCAGCGCTATTCCTGCCTCCTGGCAGGCGGCGCGTCCGCCTTCCACCACCTGGCGCGCGATTTCCGGCGCCAGTTTATCCACCGGCCAGCCGAGGATAGCAATCGCCATAATTGGCCGCCCCCCCATCGCATAAATATCGCTTATTGCATTGGTTGCCGCGATGCGCCCAAAATCAAAGGGATCGTCGACAATCGGCATAAAGAAATCCGTCGTGCTAATGACACTGGTGCCGTTACCCAGATCGTAAACCGCCGCATCATCGCGCGTTTCATTCCCCACAAGGAGGTGAGGATCGAAGAATTTTTCCTGCTCACTGTGCAGGATTGTCTCCAAAACCTGCGGGGAAATTTTACAGCCGCAGCCAGCGCCGTGGCTGTACTGGGTCAGGCGGATTGAGGGATCGCTCATGGAAATTCTCCTGTCATTAGCAACGGCCCTTATGGTAGCGCCAGAATGACGGCGTAGTAAGTGCGGCTATCCGATTTCAGATGCTTTTGCTTATAAAGCGGACAGCCGCCTGCGGGAGAAGCGTTAAAAGCGGCGGATGAAGGGGGTCATGTCCGGCACGCTTACCGTGGTCGAGGCTTTAAGCTGCGGCGTACCGAGATACAGAAATCCCACGATTTTATCCTGTTCGCGGCAGTCAAATCCCGCGCGCACCTGAGGATCGTCGGTCCATATTCCCGAGCGCCAGATACCGTTAAACCCCTGGGCCGCCGCCGCCATTTGCATCGCCATTACGGCACAGCCCGCGCTTAGTTCCTGCTCCCAAATGGGCACTTTGTGGTGCGTTTCACAGTGCGCCACCACCGTAATGATGAGCGGTGCACGAAATGGTGCGGTACGCGCTTTCTCCTGCGCCTTTTCATCCAGATTTCTCGCCTGGGCGGCCTGCTGCAGCAGCGCACTAAACCGGGCCAGCCCGTCACCTTCAATAAGGAAAAAGCGCCAGGGCTGCAGTGTGCCGTGATCCGGCGCACGCATGCCGGCCCGTAAAATATTCTCCAGCGCTTCGCCCGTCGGCGCGGGCTCCGCAAGGCGAGAAGCGCTGCGGCGATTAATCAGTAGTTCCAGTGCATCCATCTGTTAACCCCTGTTGAACAAAATATTTTCAAAATTAACACAGCGCGGGATTTTGTTACAGCCTCGCAGGCGATTCCTGCTGACAATCCCGCGCGGTGTATTTAGGATATCAGGATCCTGCCCGTCAGCTCCTGCGGCTGCGGCAATCCCTTCAGGCAATGGAGAAAACATGCGCACTATTTGGCGAGCAATCGCCGGCTTTTTTAAGTGGAGCTGGCGTCTGCTGAATTTTATCAGGGAGTTTGTACTCAACCTGTTTTTGATTTTTTTAGTTTTGGTTGGCGTCGGCATTTGGGCGCAGTTCAGCAATAACCAGAGCGAACCAGAGGCGCACGGGGCGCTTTTATTGAATATTACCGGCGTAGTGGTAGATAAGCCTGCGGTGAGCAATAAGCTGAGTATCGTTGGGCGCCAGCTATTCGGGGCAAGCTCCGATCCGCTACAGGAGAATTCGCTGTTTGATATCGTCGATGCAATCCGTCAGGCAAAAAGCGATAACAATATTACCGGCATCGTACTGGATTTAAAAAACTTTGCCGGTGCCGATCAGCCTTCAATGCGCTATATCGGCAAGGCGCTGCAAGAGTTTCGCGACAGCGGCAAGCCGGTCTATGCCAGCGGCGATAATTACAGTCAGGGCCAGTACTACCTGGCCAGTTTCGCTAATAAAATCTGGCTGTCGCCGCAGGGGAGCGTCGATTTACACGGTTTTGCGACTAACGGCCTGTACTACAAATCCCTGCTCGATAAATTAAAAGTCTCTACGCATATTTTCCGCGTCGGCACCTATAAGTCGGCGGTTGAGCCCTACCTGCGGGACAATATGTCCGATGCCGCTCGTGAAGCAGATAGCCGCTGGGTAGGCGAGCTGTGGCAAAACTACCTGGACACCGTTGCTGCCAACCGACGTATTACCGCTCAGCAGGTTTTCCCTGGCGCACAGGGGCTGCTGGCGGGACTCACGCGTACCGGCGGCGATACCGCGCAATACGCGCTGGAGAATAAGCTGGTGGATGAACTGGCGAGCGCCGCAGACGTGGACCAGGCGCTCATCAAAAAATTCGGCTGGAATGAAAAAGAGAAAGATTATCGCGCCGTGAGTTTATACGACTATACGGTGAAAAAGCCGGCCTCGAAGGGCGATACTATTGCCGTTATTTTCGCCAGCGGCGCCATTATGGACGGCGAAGAAACGTCAGGCAATGTGGGCGGTGACACCACCGCGGCGCAAATCCGTAAAGCCCGGCTGGATAACAGCGTGAAAGCGATTGTACTGCGGGTGAATAGCCCCGGCGGCAGCGTCAGCGCATCGGAGACTATCCGCGAAGAGCTGGCAGCGGCCCGCGCGGCCGGTAAGCCTATTGTGGTATCGATGGGCGGAATGGCAGCGTCTGGCGGCTACTGGATTTCCACTCCGGCAAGCTACATTATGGCCAGCCCAACCACGCTCACCGGCTCTATCGGCATTTTCGGTATTATTAATACGCTGGAAAACTCACTGGACAGCGTTGGTGTGCACACGGACGGCGTTTCTACCTCGCCGCTGGCAGACGTTAGTTTGACAAAAGCGCTGCCGCAGGAAGTGCAACAAATGATGCAGCTTAGTATCGAAAACGGCTACCAGCGTTTTATCAAACTGGTGGCAGACGCGCGCCATAAAACCCCGCAGCAAATCGATGAGATTGCGCAGGGCCACGTCTGGACCGGTCAGGATGCCAAAAATAATGGTCTGGTAGATAGCCTGGGCGATTTTGACGACGCGCTGAAAAAAGCGGCAGAGCTGGCAAAACTGAAAAGCTGGCACCGGGATTTTTATCAAGAAGACCCTGGCGTGCTGGACCTGCTGTTTAGCAATCTGAACGCTTCGGTTAGCGCTATGCTGCCGCAGGCTATTCGCGTATGGCTGCCTGCCCCGGTAGCGCAAACCGCCGAAGCGCTGAAGGCTGAAAACGAAAAGCTTTCCGTGCTGAATGACCCTCGCCATCGCTACGCGCTGTGTTTACGCTGCGCTAACGTACGCTAAATTACCGTTGCCCGCCAGGGCGATGGCATGCATATAAAAAAACGCCCGCCCGTCGGGCGTTTTTTATGTCGGTTATTTATTGGAAATATTATGGCGCGGGCAGAACGCAGCAATTTAGCATCGTGCGTAACGTATAACTGCGATAGCTGAATCCTCTTTTAGATAACTTTCCCCGCTATGGCTGCCGGGATATCTGGAAATAGGTATACTGCGCGCTTTAATTGCAGCCCAGAGTGAACTCATGAAGAAATCTATTTACGTCGCTTATACGGGCGGCACTATCGGTATGCAGCGTTCAGAACAGGGATATATTCCCGTTTCCGGACATCTCCAGCGTCAGCTTGCCCTGATGCCGGAGTTTCATCGCCCGGAAATGCCGGCATTTACTATCCATGAATATCAGCCGTTAATGGATTCTTCAGATATGACGCCCGATGACTGGCAGCATATTGCCGATGATATTCAGGCTCACTATGACGACTATGACGGTTTCGTTATTCTTCACGGCACGGATACCATGGCATTCACCGCTTCCGCACTCTCTTTTATGCTGGAAAACCTTGGCAAACCGGTAATCGTGACCGGGTCACAAATTCCGCTGGCTGAACTGCGCTCCGATGGACAGACAAATTTGCTGAATGCGCTGTATGTTGCGGCAAATCATCCCATAAATGAAGTGACGCTATTTTTTAATAACCGCCTGTATCGCGGGAATCGGACCACAAAAGCACACGCCGACGGTTTTGACGCTTTTGCATCGCCTAATTTGCCGGTGCTTCTTGAAGCCGGTATTCACATTCGTCGCCTGGCGACGCCCGCCGCGCCGACTGGCACCGGCCAGCTTATTGTGCATCGGATCACCCCACAGCCTATCGGCGTGGTGACGCTTTATCCGGGGATTTCCGCCGATGTAGTGCGAAATTTTTTACGCCAGCCGGTGCGCGCATTAATTTTACGTTCTTACGGCGTTGGCAATGCGCCCCAGCACGCGGAATTTTTAGAGGAACTACGGGCGGCCAGCGCGCGCGGCATCGTGGTTATCAATCTGACGCAGTGTATTTCCGGGCGCGTGAATATGGGGGGCTATGCCACTGGAAACGCGCTGGCGCATGCAGGCGTGGTCGGCGGCGCTGACATGACGGTGGAAGCCGCATTAACAAAGCTCCATTATTTATTAAGCCAGTCGCTGGATGCTCCGACAATCCGCGCGGCGATGGCACAAAATTTACGCGGCGAATTGAGCGTTGATGAGGAATAGCACGACATGACACACGATGAGGCGCTTTTACTGGTCGATCTGCAAAACGATTTTTGCGATGGCGGCGCGCTGGCGGTTCCCGACGCCGACTCGGCGATAGGCGTCGCCGGTCAATTAATGGCGCGCTGCCAGCATCAAGGTATCCCCGTGGTGGCTAGCCTCGACTGGCATCCTGTGCAACACGGCAGTTTCGCCAGCGTTCAGGGTGCTACCCCCTTTACCGAAGGCAAGCTTGATGGATTACCGCAAACCTGGTGGCCCGATCACTGCGTGCAGGGAACGCCCGGCGCCCGGCTACATTCAGCTTTACAGCAATCCTTAATTGCCGCGACCTTCCCCAAAGGCGAAGATCCGAATATTGATAGTTACAGCGCTTTTTTCGACAACGGCCATCGGCAGGAAACTGCGCTGCACGGCTGGCTGCAGCAGCATGCTATCCGGCATCTTACGGTGACAGGCCTCGCCACCGACTATTGCGTAAAATATACCGTGCTCGACGCCCTGCGCCTGGGCTATCAGGTTACGGTTATTCCCGAAGGCTGCCGGGGGGTTAATCTTGCCCCGCAGGATAGTAAACTGGCGTTTGAGGAGATGGAAAGCGCCGGTGCGCACCTGCTTGCCCTGCACGCATGGCTTAATAAGTACGACTGAATTATCGCCGGACTTTACCGGTGAGCGCATAAACATGGCCGGCATCGGAAAGCGTATTTGCACCAGAACTCCGGCACAGCAAAAACGATTCCTCTTATGCGGAAACAGCCCTGATGCCGGGCCCAAAAAGCGCTAACGCCGCTATTTTTAAGGCCATATGCCTGTCTATGCCTTCAGGTCAGTATTCAAATCCCGCCCGGCGCCCGCAGTGGGCGCCGGTTTTTGCACTGACGCCGCCGGATGCTCAGAGGCATCATATTTTATAACAAACGATAGTGACATTTATCGCGCATCCCGGTCAGTTTTGCGTCCGCGCGTCAACGTGTTTTCCTATTCTTTTACCTGCGCGCGTTATTCAACTTTTATACGCGCAATGGACCCCGGCGAAACGCCCAGCTCCTCCTGAAGTTCGCGTTTGCTTTTCATTACAATTTGGCCATCGGTATCAATGGTCATATGCTGCGGCGCACGGTTATGTTTTGCCTGCCACAGCATCACAAGCTGAAGCGTATTTGCTTTTTGCTCTGCGGTAAGCGCCACGCCGTCTGGCCATTTACCCAATTCTACCGCAGTGGAAAGACGCTGATAGACTTCCGGCGTCATCTGCCCAAGGATGTCATCCAGTTCCATAGTAAATCCTTATGTAAAATCGCTTGCTGAATCGATTTTTCAGCCTATAATTTTAGTATCGGAAGCGGGGTCATCAAAACTCAGCGATACAGAGTTAACGCAGTAGCGTTCCCCGCCCGGCTTAGGGCCATCCGGAAACACGTGGCCAAGATGCGCATCGCAGCGCCGACAGCGGATCTCAACGCGCGACATACCGTGCGATGAGTCTTCCAGATAGCGAATTGCCTCCGGGTTTACGGGCGCATAAAAACTGGGCCAGCCGCAGCCAGAGTCATATTTAGTAATAGATGAAAACAGCGGTGCATCGCATACCAGGCAATGATAAATACCATCGCGTTTGTTATTGAGCAATCGGCCGCTGAACGGCGGTTCGGTTCCCCGCTGTTGCGTAACATAATATTGTAATTCGGACAGCTCGCGCTTGCCGTCGCCTGTAGGGTGATGATTATCGTTCATTAACGGAGCTCCGGGTTAACGAAGGTCTGAAGTTAAGCCCAAATTCTAACAAAACATTAACAGCACGACGCAAACTTTTGTTCTAAACTCGTGCGTTAACGGCGGACCCGGTTTTGTTTGTGACCCTGCTCACACTTTGCCAGTCCGGATTTTGAAAAGCCCCGCACCGCCCCCATATGGAGAGGCAGCAGAAAGGAAAAGTGCAGGCAAAATCATGGCGTAAGGGCGGATTTACGGATTGATTTGTCGCAATGATTGACACGATTCCGCTTGACGCTGCGCAAGGTTTTTGTAATTTTACATCCAACCTTTTATTCACTAACAAATAGCTGGTGGAATATATGACTATCAAAGTAGGTATCAACGGTTTTGGCCGTATCGGTCGCATTGTTTTCCGTGCTGCTCAGAAACGTTCTGACATTGAGATTGTTGCAATCAACGATCTGTTAGACGCTGACTACATGGCTTACATGCTGAAGTATGACTCCACCCACGGCCGCTTCGATGGCACCGTTGAAGTGAAAGACGGTCATTTAGTTGTAAACGGTAAAAAAATCCGTGTTACCGCTGAACGCGATCCGGCTAATCTGAAGTGGAACGAAGTAGGCGTTGACGTTGTTGCTGAAGCAACCGGTCTGTTCCTGACTGACGAAACCGCACGTAAGCACATCACCGCCGGCGCGAAGAAAGTCGTGATGACCGGCCCGTCTAAAGACAATACGCCGATGTTTGTTAAAGGCGCAAACTTTGACAAATATGAAGGCCAGGACATCGTGTCTAACGCCTCCTGCACTACTAACTGCCTGGCTCCGCTGGCGAAAGTTATCAACGACAACTTCGGTATCATCGAAGGTCTGATGACTACCGTTCACGCGACCACTGCTACCCAGAAAACCGTTGATGGCCCGTCTCACAAAGACTGGCGCGGCGGCCGTGGCGCGGCTCAGAACATCATTCCGTCATCTACCGGTGCGGCCAAAGCCGTTGGTAAAGTACTGCCGGAACTGAACGGTAAACTGACCGGTATGGCATTCCGCGTTCCTACGCCGAACGTTTCCGTTGTTGACCTGACCGTTCGTCTGGAAAAAGCAGCGTCTTACGAAGAAATCAAGAAAGCAATCAAAGCAGCCTCTGAAGGCGTAATGAAAGGCGTTCTGGGTTATACCGAAGACGACGTTGTTTCTACCGATTTCAACGGCGAAGTTTGCACTTCCGTGTTCGATGCTAAAGCCGGTATCGCACTGAACGACAACTTTGTGAAACTGGTTTCCTGGTACGACAACGAAACTGGCTACTCAAATAAAGTTCTGGATCTGATTGCCCACATCTCTAAATAAGAGACTACGCGCTCAGAGCAATAAAAGGTGACTTCGGTCACCTTTTTTTTTAGCTGCAAACAGATACGCTCAACCCGCGTACCTTCATCCTAAAATGTTGCTTTATTGACAGAGGAATGTGTCTATGATTTCCCGGATTTTTAATCAGCCCATTGATGAAGCGCTGTCATCTGCCCTCTCAATACGCCGCCTTGATGATTTAGATGTGGTGGTGGTTGACCACTCGGCTGTTCGCGCCAGTATCGCTTTGCAAGGCGCACACCTGCTTTCCTGGCAGCCCGCCGGGGAAGACGACGTTTTGTGGCTAAGTGCCCAAACGCCTTTTGCTCACGGAAAAGCGATTCGCGGGGGCGTGCCGATTTGCTGGCCGTGGTTTGGCCCGGCGCAGCAGGCAGACCTTCCTGCCCACGGTTTCGCGCGTAATCTCCCCTGGCAACTCAGCGCTCATCAGCAGGACGAGGACGGCGTAGTGCTCACCTTCGAACTGCAGTCCAGCGATGAAACGCGCCGCATGTGGCCTCACGATTTTACGCTGTATGCCCGCTTCAGGCTGGGGAAACGCTGTGAAATCGAGCTGGAAGCCCACGGAGAGTTTGAAACGACCGCCGCGCTTCACAGCTACTTTCAGGTAGGGGATATTAATACAGTGAAAGTCAGCGGATTAGGCGCGCGCTATCTGGATAAAGTCGCCGGAGGCGAAGGCCAACTCGACAACGGTATACAAACTTTCCCCGATCGTACTGACAGAGTGTATTTATCTCCTGAAGACTGTAGCCTGCTTCAGGATTCCACGCTGCAGCGCACGCTGGAAATCACCCACCATTATCATACTAACGTGGTCGGCTGGAATCCTGGGCCCGCACTTTCTGTGAGCATGGCAGACGTTCCCGATGATGGATACCGGCATTTTGTTTGCGTTGAAACTGCGGCCGTCACCGTGCCGCAAACGGCAAAAGAATCCAGCCCGTCGCGGCTTGGCGTCACGCTGCGCGTGCTGCATAGGCCGCGTTAATCACGCCTGCGGCTTTAACGTTAAGCACCTATGTGGCACTGACTATTTTGTGTGCTATGCGCTTATGGCCTGAGCCCCTTTTCTTCAATGGATGCCTGATCGTAATAAAATACAAAGGGGCCATATGGCCCCTTCAGGAAACGGTTATATCGCCGCTGGCGATAACCATCAGAAACTGTAATTTACGCCGGTTAACAGCACGCCGGTCCACGTTCTGTCGACCATCGGGCTGTCTTTTACTTCGTCTCCCAGGCGGATGTAGCGCCCCATTCCGTAAATGCTCCAGCTTTTGTCAAGCTTGTAGTTTACGGAGAGTTCTACGTAGGGGTTCCAGTCGCTGTCTGCTTTATAGCGATCCATACCGCTGCGCGCCGCTTCATGACCGCTGACGCCGTAATAGTATCGGTTCTGGTTTTCACTGCTCCAGACCGCACCAATCCCTGGGGTGATAGTCAAACCGCCCGCAGAATAGCTATAGAGCCAGCCCAAGTCCCAAATGACGCCGTTGCTTTCTCCCAGTACATCACCGCCCAGCGCGGTTCGCAGAAAGCCATACTGTGTGAAGTGCGCGTAGGAAAGCCCCGCCATCATCGTGGAGCGCCGATAGTCCAGGCGACGCATCGCGTGGTCGCCGCTATCTTTAGGCCGCATATGCAGCGGGTTGTACCAGGCGGTAACCGCAAGCTTATCGGTCTTATCATTCCAGAGATAGTAACCGGCGCTAAACCCGCGGAAATAGAAATCTTTCCCCTCATAGCCTACAACCGGCACCGGCGAGGTTTTCGTATTAATGCCACGATAAGGGTAGTTTTCCATATACGCCGCCGCGCCCAGCTCCCTTCGGCATATGCGGTATTGACCGCAGCCGCAGCCACTGCCGCCAGTGCGAGAAGTTTGAATTTGGTCACAATATACTCAATCCTTTTATTAAAAATAATTACCTATAAGAGCGTTACCGAATGTCCCACTCTTTCACCATTTTACATAGTTTAATTACGGAATCCTGCACTTAATATGGCAACGCCCGGCCATTTTGTCTGTCTTTTTCATCGCCAGCGACTTTATCGGAACGCTGAGTATTTGATATTTCTCTGTTCCCGACTTGCAGCGACATGCAAGTTTTATAAATACATCTACGCTTAACCATAAGACGCAATGAAACTCTGTACGCGCTGGCGCTACTAATAACAACACGCTAAGCCTGCGCGGCGTACGCACAAAATTGTCTTCCGGGAGCCTCAACAATACCTATGAACGGCTCTTACTCCCTGTGCTAAAAAATGAAAGGATGGCATACCATGAATATATTCGATCACTATCGCCAGCGCTACGAAGCTGCCAAGGACGAAGAGTTCACACTGCAGGAATTTCTTGCCGTTTGCCGGCAGGATCGCAGTGCCTATGCCAACGCCGCCGAGCGGTTATTGATGGCCATCGGCGCGCCGGAAATGGTCGATACCGCCCAGGAACCGCGCCTATCACGTCTATTTTCAAACCGGGTTGTTGCCCGCTATCCCGCATTTAAAGAATTTTACGGCATGGAAGACGCCATTGAACAAATCGTCTCTTATCTAAAACACGCCGCGCAGGGTCTGGAAGAGAAAAAACAAATTCTATACCTGTTAGGCCCGGTGGGCGGCGGTAAATCATCTCTTGCCGAGCGGCTTAAAGCGCTGATGCAAAAGGTCCCTATTTATGTACTCAGCGCCAACGGCGAGCGCAGCCCGGTGAACGATCATCCCCTGTGCCTGTTTAACCCTCAGGAGGATGCGCAGATTCTGGAGCAGGAATATGGCATTCCGCGCCGCTACTTAGGGACTATCATGTCGCCCTGGGCGGCGAAGCGCCTGCACGAATTCGGCGGCGATATTACCAAATTCAGCGTAGTTAAAGTTTGGCCGTCGATCCTGGAGCAAATCGCCATCGCCAAAACCGAACCCGGCGATGAAAACAACCAGGATATCTCCGCGCTGGTCGGGAAAGTGGATATTCGTAAACTGGAAAACCATGCCCAGAACGATCCGGATGCTTATGGTTACTCAGGCGCTCTGTGCCGGGCTAACCAGGGCATTATGGAATTCGTCGAAATGTTTAAAGCACCGATTAAGGTGCTGCATCCGCTGCTGACAGCCACTCAGGAAGGTAACTACAACGGCACCGAAGGCATCTCCGCGCTGCCGTTCAACGGGATTATTCTGGCGCACTCCAACGAATCCGAATGGGTGCAATTCCGCAATAATAAAAATAATGAGGCCTTTCTCGATCGCGTCTATATTGTCAAAGTGCCTTACTGCCTGCGTATTTCCGAAGAAATGCACATCTATGAGAAGCTGCTCGATCACAGCGAGCTGACGCATGCCTCATGCGCCCCCGGCACGCTGGAAACGCTGGCGCGTTTCTCTATTCTCTCGCGTTTGAAAGACCCGGAAAACTCAAGCATTTATTCCAAAATGCGCGTTTATGACGGCGAAAGCCTGAAAGATACCGATCCGAAAGCGAAGTCGTATCAAGAATACCGTGACTACGCCGGCGTAGATGAAGGCATGAACGGCCTGTCGACCCGCTTTGCGTTCAAAATATTGTCCCGGGTGTTTAACTTCGATCACACCGAGGTGGCGGCAAACCCGGTGCATCTCTTCTTCGTGCTTGAGCAACAAATTGAACGGGAACAGTTTCCTCAGGAGCAGGCTGAGCGCTATCTCGAACACCTGAAAGGTTATCTTATCCCGAAATACGCTGAGTTTATTGGGAAAGAGATCCAAACGGCTTATCTCGAATCCTATTCAGAATACGGGCAAAACATCTTTGACCGCTATGTCACTTATGCAGATTTCTGGATTCAGGATCAGGAATATCGCGATCCGGATACCGGCCAGCTTTTCGACCGGGAAGCGCTCAACGCAGAGCTGGAAAAAATTGAAAAACCTGCCGGTATTAGCAACCCGAAAGATTTTCGTAATGAAATCGTTAATTTCGTTTTGCGCGCCCGGGCAAATAATAATGGCCGCAATCCCAACTGGACTAGCTACGAAAAACTTCGCACCGTTATTGAGAAGAAAATGTTCTCGAATACGGAAGAGCTGCTGCCAGTGATTTCGTTTAACGCGAAAACCTCTACCGATGAGCAGAAAAAGCACGACGATTTTGTCGATCGTATGATGGAAAAAGGCTATACCCGCAAGCAGGTGCGGCTACTGTGCGAATGGTATCTCCGCGTGCGTAAATCATCATAACCATCACCCAATATGGCCACCGGTCGCGCGCAGGCGCGACCCTGTTCCGGGACACGACTGCAGCAGTCAGGGGGAATTATGACCTGGTTTATCGACAGGCGCCTGAACGGCAAAAATAAGAGCGCGGTCAATCGTCAGCGCTTTTTACGACGCTATAAAGCACAAATTAAACAGTCTATCTCCGGCGCTATTAATAAACGCTCGGTGACCGACATTGACAGCGGCGAATCTGTCTCTATTCCACATGGTGATATCAGTGAGCCTATTTTCCATCAGGGACACGGCGGAATGCGCCATCGCGTACATCCGGGCAACGATCATTTCGTCCAGAACGATCGGGTAGAGCGCCCGCAGGGGGGCGGGGGCGGTTCCGGCAGCGGCCAGGGGCAGGCCAGCCAGGATGGCGAAGGTCAGGATGAGTTTGTGTTTCAGATTTCCAAAGACGAATATCTGGATCTGCTGTTTGAAGATTTGGCCCTGCCCAATCTGCAAAAAAATCAGCAGCGGCAGCTAGTGGAGTTTAAAACCCATCGCTCCGGTTTTACCTCAAACGGCGTGCCGGCCAATATTAGCGTGGTGCGCTCTTTACAAAATTCGCTGGCGCGCAGAACGGCAATGACCGCGGCGCGGCGCCGTGAATTACGTGAACTGGAAGCAAACCTGGAGCAGCTTGCCCGCAGCGAACCGGCCCAGCTTCTGGAAGAAGAGCGCCTGCGCAAAGAGATAAACGACCTGCGCGAGCGCATCGCCCGGGTTCCGTTTATCGATACCTTTGACCTGCGCTACAAAAACTATGAAAAACGCCCTGAACCTTCCAGCCAGGCGGTAATGTTTTGTTTAATGGACGTCTCTGGCTCGATGGATCAGGCGACAAAAGAGATGGCCAAAAGGTTTTATATTCTGCTCTATCTGTTCCTGAGTCGGACGTATAAAAATGTGGATGTGGTGTATATCCGCCACCATACCCAGGCCAAAGAAGTAGATGAACATGAGTTCTTCTATTCTCAGGAAACCGGCGGCACCATCGTCTCCAGCGCGTTAAAACTGATGGATGAAGTGATTACGGCACGCTATAACCCCGCACAGTGGAATATTTATGCGGCCCAGGCGTCCGACGGGGATAACTGGGCCGATGACTCCCCGCTGTGCCACGATATTCTGGCGAAAAAGATCCTGCCGGTAGTGCGCTATTATAGCTACATCGAAATTACCCGGCGCGCGCATCAAACCCTGTGGCGAGAGTATGAACATTTGCAGTCATCTTTCGATAACTTCGCCATCCAGCATATTCGCGAGCAGGAGGATATCTACCCCGTATTTCGCGAATTGTTTCGCACCCAGGTGCACGAATCGGCGCGTTAAACGCGCTATTTTCCCGGTGAGGCGCGCTCGCCGGGGTTTTCAGGCCTCTTACTTTTTTAATTACCCGGGCTGGCGGCGATATGACAGAATGATATTTCTGACGTCAATGCTTCCAGATAGCGCCCCGGCGTTACGCCCAGCCCATTTTTAAACATGGTGATAAAGGCCGTGGTGGAATCATAGCCGAGTTCCTGCGCAACCTGCTGTACCGCTCGCCCTTCAATAAGGCGCCGTAATGCCAAAATTAACAGAAGCTGATGTCGCCATTGCCTAAAGTTTAACCCGGTTTCACGAATAATCAGCCGCGACAGGCTGCGTTCGCTCATGGCCAGCCTTGCCGCCCACTGCGCTAATGTGCGCCGGTTTTCCGGCTCGTGCGCCATCCCGGCGACAATAATCTGGATTTTGGGATGCCCGGAGACCGGCAGGTGCAAATGTTCGGCGGGCTGCTGCGGGAGTTCGTCAAACAGTACCTGCACCAGACGCCGGGTTTTCGGTTCCGCCAGCTTCGCAATACCCCGCTCGGCCAGCGATAAAATGAGTTCTCTCACCAGCGGCGAAACGCGCAGCGTACAGCAGCGCGTTGGCATGGCCAGTGCCCCTGGCGCGATAAATAAAAAGCAAATCTGCGCGTTGGCGGTTACCCGGTTCATATGCGCATCCCGCCCGGGATCCACACCGCATGCTGGGGCGGTACTATCCACATAGCGCCCTCTACTTCGCAGGTAACGCCGCCGTGCAAAGCCAGAATAAGCTGCCCTTTACGATGCTGATGGCGCGCAACCTCGCTGCCGAATGCCTGCATCTGAATATGAAATGCCACGGCGGGATTGTCACCGCTATCGGGATCGTAACCCTCCAGCGCCAAATCATTATGCATAAAATTGTCCGAATTCAGCTATAGACTGTCATTTTAGCTTATTTCTCCTATCCAGGCTGCGCGCTATCCTACTTGCTCTGACAGGAGATAGCGTATTTATGAATAAACAGGCTGTAACGCGCGCGCCGTCGCGCGGATTAATGTTGTTGGGTATTTTGGCCATCGCCACGGTATTACGCGTCACATTTACCAGTATTGCGCCTTTGCTCGACGATATACGCACCGTCTTCCAACTAAGCACCGCGCAGACCGGTTTCCTGACCACGCTTCCGCTGCTGGCGTTCGCCGTTGTTTCGCCCCTCGCCGCCCGGCTGGCTCGCGGCCTCGGTATTGAGCGCAGCTTACTCGTGGCGCTAATCGCCGTAGGCATCGGTATTGGTCTGCGTTCGGCCGGTACGGAAAATATGCTATGGCTGGGAACGCTGATCATTGGCTGCGGCATCGCGCTGGGTAATGTTCTGCTGCCCGCATTGATTAAGCGCGACTTTGCCGATCGGGTCGCACGAATTACCGGCGCCTATTCATTAACCATGGGCATCGCTGCAGCAATCGGCTCCGCGCTGATGGTGCCCGTTGCGGCTCACGGTGGCTGGCAGCAGGCTCTGCTGGTACTGCTGTTTTTTCCGCTTGCTGCGCTACTGCTATGGCTGCCCCAGGTACGCCGACACATTCCGGCAGGCGTCGCTTCAGCAAACCTGGCCCAGGGGCGAGGTCTGTGGCGCTCTTCCCTCGCATGGCAGGTTACGCTATTTTTAGGGCTAAATTCGCTGGTTTACTATGTGGTTATCGGCTGGCTGCCGTCTATTTTGGTCAGTAATGGGTTTAGCCCGGAGCACGCGGGCTCGCTTCATGGTTTATTGCAGCTAGCAACTGCGGCACCGGGGCTATTTATTGGCGTTGTGCTGGCGCGTTTAAACGATCAGCGCGCAATTGCCGCCGCGACGGCCTTATTGAGCGCAATCAGTATGCTGGGCCTTTGGCTTGCTCCAGCCCTGGCCCCGGTGTGGGTTACGCTGTTCGGCTTCGGGGCCGGCGCCACGATGATTCTGGGTCTGACGTTTATTGGCCTGCGGGCCAGTTCCGCGCATCAGGCCGCCGCGCTATCGGGAATGGCGCAAAGTATCGGCTATCTGTTAGCAGCCTTTGGCCCGCCGTTGATAGGCAAGCTGCATGATATCTCCGGCCACTGGAGCATACCGCTTGGCACTATCGTGCTATTTTCGCTGGTGATGGCCGGGTTTGGCGTGGGGGCCGGGCGCAATCGTGAAATTGACACTATTAAGCATCGCCCCTGAGCGCATTTTTTTTGGCGGTGCATCACGCCGCCACCGTTCTTCCCGCGGTATAAATACGCCCGCATCTTCTTAAGCCTGCTCCCGCCGTCGCGACTATTTCCCCTCCGCCTGCCGCGCCCTGAGGTTCTCTGCTCATTCGCATCATGGCACGATCCGACTGGCCGCTACGGCGCTCCTCACAAATTAAAATTGAACGCGTTATACTGCTATGCATCGGCGAAGCAACCGCACGCGCAAGCAACCTTTCTATAACCTAAAGCAGGAGATTCCATGATTCAGTGTAAACGGGTATACGATCCCGCAAATAAAAACGACGGCTACCGTGTACTGATAGACCGGCTCTGGCCGCGCGGCATACGTAAAGAAGCGCTGGTTTTTGATGAATGGTGCAAAGCCGTTGCCCCCTCCGCTGAGTTGCGTAAGGCACTGCATAGCGAAACTATCGACTTTGCCGCTTTTCAGCATCAGTATCAGGAAGAATTGAAAAAGGCACCTCAGGAAGTCGCACGTCTGGCGCAAAAAGCGCAGGAAGGCACGCTGACTCTGCTGTACGCGGCGCGTGATACTACGCAAAATCACGCGCTGGTGCTGGCTGACTATTTACGCCAGGCGCTGTGATGTCACTCCCGGCCTGTGCAAACCAATAAGGCCTCCCCGCCGATAAGAGCAATAATGCCCGCTTTTTTACAACGACACCGCTTTTGCCGCTACATTTTGGCTTTCAGCCCGCGTCAGGACAATGTTCTAAACTTAAGCACCTGATTCTAAAATTACGCTTTACGGATAATCTCCAGTCGCAGGGCGTGCATATTAATGCCGCAGGCGCGGCAACTTAGTGGCACGCAGCCCACAAACGGGCGCGTTTAGCGGATATCGTGATGGTTTGCTCTCTCCAGATACCTGCACGGGGATGGAAATGAAGACTGGATTGGTAATAAATGCGCCGCGCGTACAAACGCAAACCCGGGCTTACCGTCAAACGCCACGATATTCTCCCCGGTTACCAGCCACAGCGCGCTGGAGCTTGTGCCCGACAGCGCGGTAAGCATTCCGTTAACAGGATTTATAAAGCGCTGCCCCGGCCGAAACAATCCAAACAAATTGACGCTTTTGCCAATATTAATACGCCCACCGGGGGTTCGCGCGCCGATGATTAACGCCTGGCTTCCGGGTATGAGTTGAGGCATATAGCTTCCACGGTGATAATCCATTTGATTTACTGCCTACTTTAACAGCGCACGTGAATTAAGAGTAATCTTAATTATATGTGTCACCCGGTTTTCACCTGCCCCTCGCGCCCGCGTCTCCGATGGTACATAAGCCGGCCATTCTTTTGAGCGATAAATGATAGAGATAACCGGTAGCAATACCGTTAATCAGCGCTTACCGTGCACAAAATTAACCAGTAAAGCACCAAATCCCCTGTGTTTGACTTTCTAATTTTTAAGTGGTTACGATTGCAAGCTATTTTATTGGACAGGCTAACAGCATATTTTGCATTTAAAGTAAGCCAGGCTCCCTACGATTACCATAAATTCCAGCAATGTTCAGATATCCTTTTACCGCGATACTCAGAGTAAAGCACCGACAATACGTTTATCCGCATCAATTGCCTGTATACATTCTGCCTGCGTAAAGAACAGTAAAAATAGCGATTATTTATTAATGCGAAGCTTTTCGCCATTATTGTAAAAATTATGCCGCTCACTGAACTGTAAAACATCAGCACTTCTTCTATATTTCATTATTTCCATTGTTTTATTTCCAGCCTCTTCGTCATCAGTTAATGCAACAAGCTATCATTAACCTTAACGGATAATAACTTTAATACTGCCGCAAGAAATGGGAAAAGCATACAAAAAGTGGATTATGGTAAATGACTTATCTTAAAACATAAGAGTGTCTATTTTAGAAGTTTATTTCATCCAGTAATATTTTCATCCCGTTACGAGACGTGGCAGATTATTCATAGCGAGTTAGTTCATAGAGTTATTAATGGAATACCCACAGTAATCACAGGAATTTGTAGATGAAAAAGAACGGAACCATCCTTATCGCTGCCTCACTGGCTGTTATTATCAATAGTGCCTTCGCCGCGGACAGCATCGATTTGAAAGTTATCGGCACTATTGAACCCAGCGCCTGTATCCCCACGCTCACCGGTGGCGCAATCATCGATTACGGCACCATCAAAAATAGCGCAATCGCCAAAGATGACTACACTGCACTACCGGTAAAAACCCTAACATTCTCGATTAATTGCCAGGCGCCGACTAAGGTAGCGCTGAAATCTACCGATTTGCAAAAAGAAAGCGCGGTGATCCCCGTTGGTCAGACCGGCCTTGACGGAAAAACCTATACTGACGCGTCATATTATATTGCCGGGCTTGGGGCCGATAATGGGAAAAACGTAGGCGGCTATGGAATGATTATGGTCGGCAGCGACATTACTATTGATGGAACTATTACTCCCGGCATTATATTTTCCGGAGATAATGGTGCTATGTGGGGTGGTGGTACATCGCAATTAGGGGCATGGATGAGTGCCGGCAGCTATAATTATATTTACAGTTTTTCCAATGATGGTGAAAAAACACCGCTAGCGCTGACCACACTAACTGGAACGTTAAAAACTCAGGCCTATATAAATAAAGGCTCAGAGCTTGATTTAACGCAGGCCGTTCATTTGAACGGACAAACCACGATTGATCTCTATTATTTGTAGTTTTTTTCCTACGCATTCCTGTAGGGCCGAGGGCATCATATGCCCTCCTTTTTAACATTCATGAGAATATCCAACACGCTTAATATTCTGGTCAGGCAATCGAATAATATCAGATAAGATGCCTTTGATTTTACTAAGAGGTACTTTCATTAGATACTTTGCATAAGCATTTATCTTAATATTATTTCGATGTCATTTCCGAACACACATCAGGTACTGGATTAAAAAGCTAATTTCACTTTTAAACGAATTATTATCCTGGGCTCTCTATCACCAGAGTCGTCTCATTACGCATTGAGCCGCCTGCGTGCTATAGATTTAGCAAAATGAGCGACGTATTCTAAGGTTCCAGCTTACTTATTATTCAGGATAGCCGCTTCTTTTAGCGCGCGATGGGTAAATCAGACAGCCGCGTCGTATAGCGCGGAGATAGCATTTCCCGCTTCATTCCCCAGGCTGGCTGCAGCCCCTGCCCGGCAAAATACAATGACCCTCGCCCATTTTTCTCGTTAATCTGATCCAGCACCGCCATTAACCGGGCGCTATTTTCTCGCGGCGCCGCTTCATCAAAAAGATTAAGCTGTGCTACGCCCTGGCTAAAAAAGTCGCCCAGCATAACGCCCGCCTTCATATAACGATAACCGTCACGCCAGATGTTTTCGAGGCAGCGTATCGCCGCATTGATAATATCTCTGCTGTCCTGAGTCGGCGTCATCAGCGTTATCGATGCGCTATTGCCATAATAAGGGGCATTGAGCGTGAAGGGGCTGGTTTTCACAAAGACGGAAATATAGCGACAAAACTGATGCTCACCGCGTAATTTTTCGGCCGCGCGAGCGGCATAACTACACACTGCCTGACGCATATCCTCGTAATGTATGATACGTTCGCCGAAGCTTCTGCTACAGACAATCTCCTGTTTTACCGGCGCAAACTCTTCAATTTCCAGACACGACTCGCCGCGCAGCTCCCGGACGGTTCTTTCCAGCACGACATTAAAATGCCGCCGGATTAGCCGGGTATCGGCCTCGGCCAGCTGTAGCGCGGTTTTAATTCCCAGCGCGTCGAGCCTTCTCGCAATTTTACGCCCAACGCCCCATACTTCCTCAATGGGCGTCAGGGACATCAGTTTGCGCTGATGCACGACATTCGATAAATCCACCACTCCGCCCGTTTTCTGTTGCCACTTTTTAGCGGCATGATTTGCAAGCTTTGCCAGCGTTTTGGTTTGCGCTATTCCTACGCCAATAGTGAGATGAGTACGCTGTCGCACGCTGGCGCGAATTTCGCGGCCAAACTCGCGCAAATTTCGGCAGTGGTTTATGCCAGACAGATCGCAAAAAGCTTCGTCGATACTGTAGATTTCACAGTGCGGCATCAGTTCCTCCAGCGTGCCCATCACCCGGCTACTCATATCCGCATACAGTTCATAATTCGAACTAAAGCAGGCAATGCCATATTTTCGGAAAGTCTCTTTTTGCTTAAAAAAGGGCGCCCCCATCTGCACGCCAAGGGCTTTCGCCTCCGCGCTAAGCGCAATAACGCAGCCATCGTTATTAGAGAGCACCGCAACGGGTTTACCCTGTAAATCAGGGCGGAATACCGTCTCACAGCTGGCGTAAAAGCTATTCACATCACACAGTGCGAACATTATCAGCCCAGCGATTTCACAACGTAAGTAACCACGCCGAATACGGTCAGGTCATTCTCATTCATCAGCGGGATAGGCTTATAGTGCGGATTCATTGGTATAAGCTGAATCTCGGGATGGAGCTGCAATTTTTTAACCGTAAACCCGCCGTCGAGCGCTGCGACAATAATGTCCCCCTGTTTTGCGGTACGAGCGCTATCGACAATAAGCAGATCCCCATCACCGATACCTGCATCAATCATTGAATCACCGGCCGCCCGCACCAGATAGGTAGCGAAGGGATGGCTTATCATTAACTCATTGAGGTCGATTCTCTTCTCGACATAATCCTGCGCAGGGCTGGGAAAACCGCAGCAGACAAGATCGCTATAAAGCGGTAAAGGATTCTCTTTTTGTAAGCCAATAGATGTAAGAAACTGCATAATAGCCACCCATAAATACTGTGTATATTTACAGTATTTATGGTTCCTGCATTTCTATCAATAGCCTATTTACGCATGTTGCCTAACCGCCTGCCACAGCTGAAAATTTAGTTTCTGGCGTTAGAGCGTACGTTGAGAAATATCATGAACGGAAGAAGTAACGCAAAGATGGCGGAATATGCAAAAGCCGCAGCGGCAGAAGTATGCACCGGACCGCTAAGCGCCTAATAGTGCCAAAAAAGAAAGCCTTCTGGCATAGGGAAGACACCCTATGCCGGTAATTTGCTTTTGCTGCTTAGCCTGAGGTAGATACCTTTGTGCTAGTTCAGCCTCAACCTCGGAGTAAAAATAATCATCAACTGATATAGAATGCTTTAATATCAAACCGAATGAAATTACTGCACTACTATTTTATCCCCGATTCTTTAACTAATCTCTATTCACGATAGCTAAGCGCTATAATCTGACAAGATTTAATTTGCGCGTATTTTTTTGAGAAATACTGATAATAATATAATTGCCCGCTGTATCTTATGACATACTACAACAGCACCTAGTTTATTAATTAATAAATATTTAAAAAATTACAAGTAAGTTTAATACAGTTACACATCATTATTTTATTGCATATTAATCATAAAATAAAAGCACTAATACTTGGTTGATTCAAGGAAGACCGAACACACATAAACCATTACATCCCCAAAATATATCAATGCCTTATTATCACCTAATAAAATTACTAAGCAAAAAATTATCTCTCTATTAAAACAGATATAAAATATTTATCTACAGATAAATAGGCCACATCGGAGTGGCCTTTTTTATTCTATTTAATAATTCAGTATATCGTTAATTAACCCCTGCCAGTCTTTTTACCTAAATAACCTTGCACCCAGAATCCGCCACCGCCCTTAGGCTTTCCATATATGATACCCCAGCCGCCAGCTACAGATTCCATTTCTTTTTTTGTCAATACTCTCATTGCGGTTTTCTTGTTCATTACTAATACTCCTTCTTCATAGATTCTCTATTAATAGGTCATATTTCCATGCCACCTATAAGGAATATTAATATATTCTTAACTGGTGTGTTTTTTGCGGCCTTTATCTCAATTTTTACCGATACTGATATAATAGCAAAAACATCCATAAGATATAATCAGAAAATAATTATATATATGACATAGAAAAATAAATTGTTTTAATAAATACAAGTAAGGAAGAATAATAAATATACTAGTAATGTAGTACCAATAAAAACCATTCTGAATGATATCATTTATTACATTATTAATGATTTTTCACTAACCTGCAATTTTACTATTATTCTTTCTCCAAAAAAAAGTGTATATACGGTTGGTCAATAATGTTTTTTAATTAAAGGCAAAGCAAATATAAGAGCCGCAGCTTTAATTGGATTTTTATATGCAGCTTTAGATAAATTTTTGCAAAAAGAATTAGAGAAAAAAGCCAACATAAACTTCACATCTATGTTGGCTATATATTACAAAGGTGGTGTTACATATTCGCGATAATCGCGTCGCCGAACTCTGAGCATTTCAGCAGTTTAGCGCCTTCCATCTGCCGCTCAAAATCATAGGTCACGGTTTTATTTGCGATTGCGCCTTCCATGCCTTTAACAATCAGGTCGGCGGCTTCGAACCATTCCATGTGGCGCAACATCATCTCTGCGGAGAGAATAATAGAACCGGGGTTCACTTTATCCTGGCCTGCGTACTTGGGGGCCGTCCCGTGCGTTGCTTCAAATAGCGCGCACTCGTCGCCAATATTGGCGCCAGGCGCGATGCCAATGCCGCCTACCTGCGCTGCCAGCGCATCGGAGATGTAGTCGCCGTTCAGGTTCATACAGGCAATCACGTCATATTCCGCCGGGCGCAGCAAGATCTGCTGTAAAAACGCATCCGCAATGACATCTTTAATAACGATTTGTTTACCGGTATTGGGGTTTTTCACACTCACCCAAGGTCCGCCGTCTATTAGCTCGCCGCCGAACTCTTCGCGCGCCAACTGATAGCCCCAGTCTTTGAAGGCACCTTCGGTAAACTTCATGATATTGCCTTTATGCACCAGCGTAACTGAGTCGCGATCGTTGGTGATTGCGTACTCAATTGCCGCGCGCACCAGGCGCTTCGTGCCTTCCTCCGAGCAGGGTTTCACGCCGATGCCGCAATGTTCCGGGAAGCGAATTTTCTTCACGCCCATTTCATTACGCAGGAAAGCGATAACTTTATCCGCTTCCGGGGAGTCGGCTTTCCATTCAATACCCGCGTAGATATCCTCTGAGTTTTCACGGAAAATCACCATATCCGTAAGCTCAGGATGTTTTACCGGGCTTGGCGTGCCCTGATAATAACGTACCGGGCGCAGGCAAATATAAAGATCCAGCTCCTGGCGCAGGGCCACATTTAGCGAGCGGATCCCGCCGCCAACCGGCGTAGTCAGCGGTCCTTTAATCGCCACGTGATATTTGCGAATAAGATCCAGCGTTTCCGGCGGCAGCCAGACATCCTGACCGTAAACCCGCGTGGATTTCTCGCCGGTGAAAATCTCCATCCAGACAATTTTCCGCTCGCCGTTATACGCTTTTTCCACGGCGGCGTTCACTACATTGAGCATAGCTGGCGTAACATCTACGCCAATGCCATCGCCCTCAATGTAAGGAATTATGGGGTTGTTCGGCACATTCAGCTTGCCGTCTTGTAGGGTAATTTTCTGACCTTCCGCCGGAACAACTACTTTGCTTTCCATTCACTTCTCCTTCGAGCGCTTCTGGTTATTACCATTTTTGTTAAATATTTGTAATTAGCGTGTCAATACTACCCGAATCTATGGGTCCATGAAAGACCGCTGTGATTCCGCTATAATGCGAAAATCACTGATACCTGAAAACACTATGCGCCCAACTTCCACGTTAAATTCTAAAATTAAGCGTTTCAGCACCAAAAAATCAGCGCCCAGGCGAAAACCGACCGGCCCCAGACAAATTGTGCTGTTTAATAAACCTTACGACGTGCTGCCTCAGTTTACCGATGAGGCCGGGCGGCAAACGCTGAAGGCATTTATCCCACTTCCTGATATCTACGCCGCCGGTCGGCTCGACCGCGACAGTGAAGGTTTGCTGGTACTAACCAATGACGGCGCGCTCCAGGCCGCGCTTACGCAGCCGGGCAAACGCACGGGGAAAGTCTATTTCGTTCAGGTGGAAGGTATCCCCGACGCGCAGGCCATCGCGGCGCTGCAGCGCGGCATAACGCTTAATGACGGCCCTACGCTTCCTGCCGGGGTTGAACTTACTGAAGAGCCGGCCTGGCTCTGGCCGCGCACGCCGCCGGTGCGCGAGCGTAAAACGGTGCCTACTGCCTGGTTAAAAATTACCCTTTACGAAGGGCGAAATCGACAAGTCAGACGCATGACCGCTCACGTGGGTTATCCTACGCTGCGTCTTATTCGTTACTCGCTTGGCCCCTTTACGCTCGCTGATTTACAAAGCGGCGCGTGGCGCCATGCCTTACCGGAGGAGTTACTATGAAATACGGTACCATCCTGCTGCTCGTCGCCACTGCATTTAGCGTCAGCGCCGCGCAGGCGGCCAGTTTTAGCTGTGAAAAACCGCAGCATGCGGATGAAAAAACCATTTGCGCCCATCGGGATCTCAACGATAAAGATGTCGAAATGGCTACGCAATATCGCTTTCTAAAGGGTCTGTTTGCCATGGGCGGACGCGGCGCGTTTCAGGATCAGCAGCAGGCCTGGCTAAAACAGCGGCGCGCCTGCGCTACCGATACCCGCTGTCTGAACCAGCGCTATGATGAACGGTTAAAGCAAATGGCCGATGTTTATGGCCGCATCAACCGGCCACTGTTTTAAAGGCTTGTTAATCGTATGCAGTGATGACACCGGGGCGCCCGGCGTTTATCCACTGATATTGCTGACACTACCCGCCGCGCAGAATTTAACGCCAGCGCCTTACTCTGCTACGTGGGCCTATCAGGCGATGCGGCAACCGCTACATAAGCTTGCCTGAATGCGCCCTCCTGCGCGACTGTGATTTCGCGCTCGTCATCGGTAAGTGCGTTTGTCGGGCTGGCCTTAAGGACATTAGCCAATGTTTAAACCTCATGTCACCGTCGCCTGCGTAGTGCAGGCCGAAGGACAGTTTTTAGTCGTCGAAGAAACTATTAACGGCAAGGCGCTGTGGAACCAGCCGGCCGGCCATCTTGAAGCCAATGAAACGCTTTACCAGGCCGCCCGGCGCGAACTGTGGGAAGAAACCGGTATCGAGGCCGACCCGCAAAGTTTCCTGCGCATGCATCAATGGATAGCGCCTGACGGTACGCCCTTTTTGCGCTTCCTGTTCGCCATCGATTTACCGAACAAAGTGGCAACAACGCCGCACGATGAGGATATTGACCGCTGCCTGTGGCTACCGGCCCAGGATATCTTAACCGCGTCTCACTTACGCTCACCGCTGGTAGCAGAAAGCCTGCGCTGCTATCACCAGGCGCAGCGGTGGCCGCTTTCAATACTTGACGCATTTAACTGGCCTTTCGCGGGGGATGCCTGAGGCGGCAACGCGTGCTAGAATACGCCGCCTTTGACGTTCAATACGCGAGCCTTTTCCATGTCTGCCAGTACTAAAAAAGCGATCGTCGGCATGTCCGGCGGCGTCGACTCTTCGGTTTCCGCCTGGCTGCTGTTACAGCAGGGATATCAGGTGGAAGGTCTGTTCATGAAAAACTGGGAAGAGGACGACGGTGAAGAGTACTGCACCGCCGCCGCCGATCTGGCGGACGCCCAGGCCGTCTGCGATAAGCTGGGTATCCCGCTGCACACCGTCAACTTCGCAGCGGAATACTGGGATAACGTCTTCGAACATTTTCTGGCTGAATATAAAGCCGGCCGCACGCCGAACCCGGATATTCTGTGCAATAAAGAAATTAAATTTAAAGCGTTTCTTGAGTTTGCCGCAGAAGACCTTGGGGCAGACTATATTGCGACGGGTCACTATGTACGCCGACAGGATATCGCAGGTAAAAGCCGCCTGCTGCGCGGAATAGATGCCAATAAAGACCAAAGCTACTTTTTATATACCCTGAGCCACGAGCAATTAGCCCAGAGCCTGTTTCCGGTAGGCGAACTGGAAAAGCCCGAGGTGCGCCGCATTGCGGAAGAGCTAGGGCTGGCCACGGCGAAGAAAAAAGACTCTACCGGTATTTGTTTTATCGGCGAGCGCAAATTCCGCGAGTTTCTCGGGCGCTACCTTCCGGCGCAGCCTGGCCCGATTATCACCGTTGACGGTGAGACGTTAGGCGAGCATCAGGGTCTGATGTACCACACGCTTGGCCAGCGTAAAGGGCTGGGTATCGGCGGCACCAAAGAAGGCAGCGAAGACCCCTGGTATGTGGTAGATAAAGATATGGCGCATAATGCGCTGATTGTCGCACAGGGTCACGACCATCCTCGCCTGATGTCCCGCGGGCTAATTGCACAGCAGTTACACTGGGTGAGCCGTGAACCGCTTACCGCTCCGCTGCGCTGTACGGTAAAAACCCGATATCGTCAGGAAGATATTTCCTGCCTGTTAACGCCCGCAGGCGACGATCGCATCGAGGTACAGTTCGATGTTCCGGTCGCGGCGGTAACGCCCGGCCAGTCTGCGGTGTTCTACCTCGACGAGATCTGTCTTGGCGGTGGCGTCATTGAAGAGCGCATCCCGCTATAATGCCCTTATCATCTGGAAGGAATTGCCGTGACCAAAAACTATTATGACATTACGCTGGCGCTGGCGGGCGTGTGTCAATCCGCGCGTCTGGTCCAGCAATTGGCGCATCAGGGGCACTGTGACGCCGACGCACTGCACACTTCTTTAAATAGCGTTATAGACCAGCATCCCGGCTCTACGCTGGGCGTGTTCGGCGACAGCGAGCGCAATCTGAAAACCGGACTTGAAATGCTGCCGGGCATTCTTAACGCCAGCCATCGCCAGGGGTTAAACGATGAGCTCACCCGCTATGTTCTAAGCCTGACCGTACTGGAGCGAAAACTGTCAGCCAACCAGAGCGCGCTGAATACGCTTGGTGAACGCATTGCCGGGCTGCAGCGTCAGCTCGAACACTTCGAGCTGGAATCAGAAACGCTGGTAAGCGCAATGGCGGGCATTTATGTGGATGTGATTAGCACGCTCGGCCCCCGTATCCAGGTTACCGGTTCCCCTGCCGTGCTGCAAAGTCCACAAGTGCAGGCGCGCGTTCGCGCAGCGCTCCTTGCGGGTATTCGTGCCGCCGTTCTCTGGCGCCAGGTGGGCGGCAGCCGCCTGCAGCTGATGTTTTCCCGTCAACGCCTGATAGCTCAGGCCAAACAAATTCTGAACCATTGCTAATTTCTCAGGAGCAACCCGATGGAATTATCTTCACTGACCGCCGTCTCCCCTATTGACGGGCGCTATGGCGATAAAGTCAGCCCGCTGCGCGCCATATTTAGCGAATTCGGCCTACTGAAATTCCGAGTCCAGGTTGAAGTTCGCTGGCTGCAAAAACTGGCCGCTGAAAGCGCTATTGCGGAAGTCCCCGCTTTGGATGGCAGCGCAAACGATTTCCTTGAGACGCTGGTGAGTGAGTTTTCAGAACAGGATGCCGCGCGAATAAAAGTCATTGAGCGCACCACTAACCATGACGTAAAAGCCGTCGAATACTTTCTCAAAGAAAAAGTCGCCGCCGTTCCTTCTCTGCACGCCGTGTCAGAATTTATCCATTTTGCCTGCACGTCGGAAGACATTAATAATCTTTCTCATGCGCTGATGCTGGACACCGCACGCCGCGAAATAGTGCTGCCTGAATGGCAGCGGATTATCGCCGCCGTGAAGGCGCTGGCGCACGATTACCGGGATATTCCGCTGCTTTCACGCACGCACGGCCAGCCGGCTACGCCCTCTACCGTCGGGAAAGAGATGGCAAACGTCGCCTGGCGCCTTGAGCGCCAGCGTCGTCAGTTAGAGCAGGTAGAGATCATGGGCAAAATTAACGGCGCGGTGGGTAATTATAACGCCCATATAGCGGCTTACCCGGAGGTAGACTGGCATCAATTTAGCGAACGGTTTGTCACTTCGCTGGGAGTGGTCTGGAACCCCTATACCACGCAAATTGAGCCGCATGATTATATCGCCGAGCTTTTTGACTGCATCGCGCGTTTCAACACCATCCTTATCGATTTCGACAGGGATATCTGGGGCTATATCGCCCTGAATCACTTTAAACAAAAGACCATCGCAGGCGAAATTGGCTCTTCGACGATGCCGCATAAAGTCAATCCCATTGATTTTGAGAACTCGGAAGGCAACCTTGGGCTGGCAAATGCGGTATTACAGCACCTGGCCTGCAAATTACCGGTATCCCGCTGGCAGCGCGATCTGACGGACTCAACGGTCCTGCGTAATCTGGGCGTTGGGCTGGGCTACGCGCACATTGCCTACCAGTCGACGCTGAAAGGCATTAGTAAGCTTGAAGTTAACCGCGAGCGTTTACTGGCGGAGCTGGACAACAACTGGGAAGTACTCGCCGAACCAATTCAAACCGTAATGCGCCGCTACGGCATTGAAAAGCCGTATGAAAAACTGAAGGAACTCACGCGCGGTAAACGCGTCAGCGCCGCAGACATTCAGCGCTTTATTGATGAGCTGGCGCTGCCGGAGGAAGAAAAAGTGCGGCTGAAGGCCATGACGCCCGCCAATTATTTAGGGCGTGCTGTTCAGATGGTGGATGATTTACCGTAAGCCAATCCTTGGCCGTCCACCTGAGGCGGCCCGTTTATTACCGCTTAAAAAACGCCCGGTGGCACCGCTATCAGCGGCGAGCAGGGCTGATTATCATTCACTCATCAAAAGCGCCGAAGGCATCCCCCTCCACCCAATTACTGTGTTAGTAAAATGGGCGGCAACGAATTCTTATCAGATCTGTGTTATGGATAGGCATGCGGAATATGCGCCGCTCGCTGCAATACTGAAATGTACGTTTAGCTACTGTTTATCGCGATAGAATGCAAAATCGCGATAAACTAAGGGATATTCACGTTTTCAAAAGAGGTTTTCATGCGGGTTCTGGTCGTTGAAGATAATGCGCTGCTGCGCCATCATTTGCAGGTTCAACTGCGGGAACTGGGCCACCAGGTCGATGCGGCAGAAGATGCGAAAGAGGCCGACTATTTTCTGCAGGAACATATGCCTGATATCGCTATCGTCGATTTAGGGTTACCCGATGAAGACGGAATGTCACTAATACGCCGCTGGCGCGGCCACGAAGTGTCAGTGCCGGTACTGGTCTTAACCGCCCGGGAAGGCTGGCAGGATAAAGTCGAGGTACTCGGCGCCGGGGCCGACGATTATGTAACTAAGCCCTTCCACCTGGAAGAAGTAGTTGCTCGTATGCAGGCTCTGCTACGGCGCAACAGCGGCCTGGCCTCACAGCTTATCACTATCCCCCCTTTCCAGGTGGATCTATCCCGCCGGGAGCTGACTATCGGCGAACAGCTAATTAAACTCACCGCCTTTGAATACACCATTATCGAAACGCTCATTCGCAACGCCGGGAAAGTCGTCAGTAAAGATTCACTGATGCTACAGCTTTATCCGGACGCCGAACTGCGCGAAAGCCACACTATCGATGTTTTAATGGGGCGCCTGCGTAAGAAAATTCAGGCCGAATATGCCGATGACGTGATTACCACGGTGCGCGGTCAGGGTTATCGCTTTGATTTGCGCTAAATGAGACGCCTGGCAAAATTTCAGCCGCTTTCGCTGCGCGTCCGTTTTTTACTGGCGACTGCGGCGGTGGTTTTAGTGTTGTCGCTCGCCTATGGACTGGTCGCCCTGGTCGGTTATAGCGTGAGCTTTGATAAAACCACTTTTCGGCTACTGCGCGGCGAAAGTAATCTCTTCTATACGCTGGCTAAGTGGGAAAATGGGCATATCAATGTGGAAATACCGGAAAATCTTGATCGCCAAAGCCCTACTCTGACGCTTATTTACGACGATCGCGGCCAACTACTCTGGCAGCAGCGCAGCGTTCCGGGCGTGATAAAAGCTATCCGGCGCGAGTGGCTCAATAATAACGGGTTTCATGAGCTGGAAGCGCGCTACACCATCAGCAGCGAACTACTGGGTGGTAACCGCTCCCTCCAGCGACAGCTTAAAGAATTTCGCGAAGATGAGGGCGACGATGAAATGACGCACTCGGTGGCCGTGAATCGCTATCCGGCCACCGCATCCATGCCAGCGCTAACTATCGCCGTGGTTGATATCATTCCTATTGAGCTGAAACGCTCTTACATGGTCTGGAACTGGTTTATTTATGTGCTGGTCGCCAATTTGTTGCTGGTGGTTCCTCTACTCTGGGTAGCGGCCTGGTGGAGCCTGCACCCTATTGAGGCGCTGGCACGCGAAGTCCACGAACTGGAAACGCACGATCGCGACACGCTGAACCCCACCACAACCCGTGAATTAGTAAGCCTAGTCAGCAATCTGAACCGTCTACTGCGCACCGAGCGTGAGCGCTATGATAAATACCGCACTACCCTGACAGATTTGACGCACAGCTTAAAAACTCCGCTGGCGGTATTACAAAGCACACTGCGCTCTCTGCGCACCGGCAAACTGGACGTCGAACACGCTGAGCCACAGATGCTGGAACAGATAAGCCGTATCTCACAACAAATCGGCTACTACCTGCATCGCGCCAGTATTCGCACCGATAATGCAATGTTAAGCCGCGAGTTACATCCAGTCGCTCCGCTTCTCGATAGCCTGACTTCCGCACTTAACAAAGTCTATCAGCGCAAAGGCGTGGTTATCTCGCTGGATATTTCGCCAGAAATTGCGTTTATCGGCGAAAAAAACGATCTAATGGAGGTTATCGGTAATGTGCTGGATAACGCCTGTAAATACTGCCTTGAGTTTGTCGAAGTTTCCGCTAACCAACAGGACGACACCCTACATCTGATAGTAGAGGATGACGGCCCGGGAATACCCGAAAGCCAGAGAATGCGCGTATTCGATCGCGGCCAGCGTGCCGATACGCTGCGCCCCGGTCAGGGGATCGGATTATCCGTTGCCCGGGACATCGTAGCCCAATATAACGGGCGCATTCTAACCGCAGATAGCCCGCTGGGCGGCGCGCGGATGGAGATTATTTTCGCCCGTCAGACGCTGAGCAACGATGAGAATTAGCGCTCAAAGCGTTGCGCCAAACGCCTCACAAGCCGTCTGACTTCGTTTTCGGAGCGGTAAATCAAAAAATAGTAGGCCTGACCCTACTCCTGTGCCGACGCGCCGCGGGAGTAGTTTTCAGTTAGCGATAAAATCATTTAATCCCATCTAACTTTACCGCGCCGTTTTATCAGGACGAACGCCCGTTCCGGCGCTAGAATAAAGGAATTCTCCGCCTGGTATACCGACGCCAATCCCGGTCGCAATATCGGCTTCTTTCTCGCTTTACCGCCATGATGGAAAATGACATGGAATATCACTTAGAACTGAATTGGCCCGAATTTATTCAACGCTACTGGCAAAAACGCCCGGTAGTATTAAAACGCGGTTTCCCCAATTTTGTCGACCCGCTCTCTCCGGATGAGCTGGCGGGGCTGGCGATGGAAAGCGAGGTGGATAGCCGCCTGGTCAGCCACCTCGATGGCGCCTGGCAGGTAAGTCACGGGCCGTTTAAAAGTTACGATCATCTTGGCGAAAGCAACTGGTCCATTCTGGTACAGGCCGTCAATCACTGGCATGAACCTACCGCTGCGCTGATGCGTCCGTTCCGTATGCTGCCGGACTGGCGCGTGGACGATTTGATGATTTCGTTTTCGGTCCCCGGCGGCGGCGTAGGGCCTCATATCGATCAATATGACGTTTTTATCATTCAGGGGATCGGCCGCCGTCGCTGGCGGGTAGGGGAAAAAGCGCCGATGAAACAACACTGCCCGCACCCCGATTTACTGCAGGTCGCGCCCTTTAGCGCTATTATCGATGAAGAGCTGGAGTCCGGCGATATTCTGTATATTCCCCCCGGTTTCCCGCACGAAGGCTATTCGCTGGAAAATTCGATGAACTATTCCGTGGGCTTTCGGGCGCCGAGCGGCCGTGAACTTATCAGCGGCTTTGCTGACTACGTTTTACAGCAGGAACTGGGCGGCCAGCGCTATAGCGATCCCGATATTCCAGCCCGGGAGCATCCGGCGGATATTCTGCCACAGGAGCTGGAAAAAGCGCGCGCAATGATGCTGGCGCTAATAGACGATCCGCAGCAGTTTCGCGCATGGTTCGGCGAATTTATCAGCCAGACGCGCCACGAACTGGATATCGCACCGCCGGAACCGCCCTATCAGCCCGATGAAATTTATGACGCGCTGCGCCAGGGCGACACGCTGAACCGCCTGGGCGGGCTGCGGGTGCTGCGTATTGATGAGACGATATATATTAATGGCGAAAAGTTAGACAGCCCGCACCGTTTGGCGCTGTTTGCGCTGGCGGAGCACCTGCAGCTTGATGCGCAAAAGCTGGGCGATGCGCTGGAAGATCCCTCATTTCTCGCCATGTTAACCGAGCTCATCAATAGCGGTTACTGGTATTTTGCTGGTTGATGACGCTGGCGCGCCCGGCCGTTAAATGCATGCCCGGGCGCCTTTCCCTACACCGCCTGCTAACCCCTGGCACCCTCCTGCCTGAAAATCCACGCAGGCGGCCTCTACGGGCCGCGTTCTGGTTAGCACCCCTTGCTCAGCCTGGATTTAACAGGCTTATCTGACAGGCACGTATTTTTAAGTTAGCGGTATCCGAAGCCACCTGGTAAAAACCAGGCGCTGAGTTGCGCCTCCAGGGCGCATAAACGCGGACGCGCAACAATCTTAAACAGAAGAACAGCGGCAGCATTTACGGTCATCCGGCCACCGATGCATCTTAAAAGGCATTTTACATTAAAGAGGTTTTTTCACCGCGCCAGGGTAAACGGCGCAGGCCAGCGAGTGGAGTAACGGTGCACCGGTTATACGGCCGGGCACGAGTTGATAAAAGGGGTAATATGCGACCGGCTACGCCAACACCTGCGCCGCACTCCCCGCCGTGCTGCCCTGGCGCTAACGCCGGCCCTGGGCCGCCGTCAGTTCGGCAATACGCATAATGACGGCTACCGCTTTTTCCATGCCGTCCAGCGTCACGAACTCGTGCTTGCCGTGATAGTTATAGCCACCGGTAAACAGATTTGGGCACGGCAACCCCCGGAAAGAGAGCTGCGCGCCGTCGGTGCCGCCGCGAATGGGCTTAAGTTGAGGCTCAATGCCGCAGTCACGCATCGCCTGCTGCGCAATCTCCAGCACATAAGGATGCTCAGTTACTTTATCGCGCATATTGTAATAGTTATCTTCAATCACCAGCTCAATATAGCAATCCCGATGTAATCCTTTACCGACGCGTTTCGCCACATCCATCATGTGTTTTTTACGCGCTTCAAATAGCGTGCGGTCAAAATCACGAATAATGTAGTGCATTTCCGCTTTTTCGACGCTGCCCTTCATACTGGCAAGGTGATAAAACCCCATATGCCCGTCTGTGCGCTCCGGGGTTTCATCCACCGGGATCTCTGCATGGATACGGGTTGCCAGAGAAAGCGCGTTCACCATTACGCCCTTCGCCGTGCCAGGATGCACATTATTCCCAACAATTTTGATGGTGACGGATGCTGCGTTAAAGTTTTCATACTCCAGCTCACCGACCCCGCCGCCGTCTACCGTGTAGGCCCAGCGGGCATCGAAACCGGCTACGTCGAAATGATGTACGCCTTTGCCCACTTCCTCATCCGGAGTAAACGCCACCCGAATATCACCGTGGGGAATATCATTTTCTTTTAATAGCGCCAGTGCGGTCATAATTTCGGCAATTCCGGCTTTATCATCGGCACCAAGCAGCGTTTTGCCGTCAGTGGTGATAAGCGTATGGCCCAAAAGCTGGTGCAGCACAGGAAACATCACTGGCGACAGCACTTCATCGCCAATACCCAGCGCAATATCGCCGCCGCGATAGTTTTCCACTATCTGCGGGTTAACGTGCTTTCCGCTAAAATCCGGCGCGGTATCTACGTGGGCAATAAAGCCTATCGGCGGCACGGACATCGCTATATTCGCAGGCAGCGTCGCCGTCAAAATGCCGTGCTCGCTCAGCGTTATCTGCTCCAGACCCAATTCATTAAGCTGTGCTTTTAAGAGTTCTAACAGTTTCCACTGTCCCTCAGTACTCGGCACATGCCTGACATTCGGCCTGGACTGCGTATCCAGTGCGACATATTGTAAGAAGCGATCGAGTAATTTATCCATCCATCCGTCCTCAGTGTGAGCGCTCCATTATCAGTAACCTCTGCGTAACAAATATTGCGTCAAGTCACTTTTAAGTTTGCAACAGCGAAATTATTTCCTTCATTCATTACTGCGCGCTGTTTACAATTAAAGCGACCGTTAAAGTATCAGGCTCCATACAGCTTAGCCGCTCGCGCTGTGAATGCGCGGTGGGCATTGGCGATTAGTGCAGATTGCCGTAGAATGCCGCTCTTCAGGCCGTATGAAACAACAGGTTAACGTATGGCCTTTCGGACCCTGAGGGGGGTAAGCCACACACCCTGCGCCGGGAAGTCACCCGACGCGTCGATATGGGACAAAGTAAAAAATTGACAATTAAGACAGGTTCACATTTACCGCTGGTGCATCTATCAGAAATCGGTAAAAGTTTTGATAACAAAACGGTGATTTCCGACCTTTCCCTGACCATTAATCACGGCGAATTTTTAACGCTTCTCGGGCCTTCCGGCTGTGGGAAAACCACGGTTTTGCGGCTGATTGCAGGCCTTGAAAGCGCCGACAGCGGAACGATTACGCTGGATAATCAAGATATCACCCACGTTCCCGCCGAGCATCGCCATGTTAATACCGTCTTTCAAAGCTATGCCCTGTTTCCGCATATGACGGTTTTCGACAATGTGGCGTTCGGGCTACGCATGCAGAAAACGCCGGCGGCGGAAATTACGCCGCGCGTCGAAGAAGCATTAAAAATGGTGCAACTCGGCGAATATGCGGAGCGTAAACCTCACCAGCTTTCCGGCGGTCAGCAGCAGCGCGTTGCTATCGCTCGCGCCGTGGTGAATAAGCCGCGTCTGTTACTGCTGGACGAATCGCTCTCCGCCCTGGACTACAAATTGCGTAAACAGATGCAAAACGAGCTGAAGGCGCTGCAGCGTAAGCTCGGTATCACCTTTGTTTTCGTCACGCACGATCAGGAAGAAGCGCTAACGATGTCCGATCGCATCGTAGTTATGCGCAACGGGCGTATTGAACAGGACGGCACGCCGCGCGAAATTTACGAAGAGCCTAAAAATTTGTTCGTCGCCAGTTTCATCGGTGAAATCAATATTTTTGAGGCGACGGTTATCGAACGGCTGGATGCGCAGCGGGTACGCGCCCGCGTAGAGGGCCGGGAATGCAACATTAACGTTGGCTTTGCGGTTACGCCGGGGCAGCGTCTGAAGGTTCTTCTGCGCCCCGAGGACCTGCGCGTTGAAGAGATAAACCACAGCGCGGAAGCCGACGGGCTTATCGGCTATGTGCGCGAGCGTAATTATAAAGGCATGACGCTGGAATCCAGCGTCGAACTGGAAAACGGAAAACTGGTGATGGTCAGCGAATTCTTTAACGAAGACGATCCTGACTTCGACCACTCGCTGGATCAAAAAATGTCCGTGACCTGGGTTGAGAGCTGGGAGGTCGTCCTCACTGATGAACAGCTCGCATAAATTCCAGAATGTGGTTATCGCCGCCGTGGTTGGCTGGCTGGTAGTGTTCGTTTTTTTACCGAATCTGATGATAATCGGCACCAGTTTCCTGACGCGGGATGATGCGAATTTTGTAAAACTGGTCTTCACGCTGGATAACTATTCGCGCCTGTTGGATCCGCTGTATGCGGAAGTGCTAATGCATTCGCTGAATCTGGCGCTAATGGCGACCTTCGCCTGCCTGCTGCTCGGCTATCCTTTCGCCTGGTTTCTGGCGCATCTGCCCCAGAAAGTGCGTCCATTGATGCTCTTTTTACTGATAGTTCCTTTCTGGACCAACTCGCTGATCCGTATTTATGGGCTAAAGATTTTTCTTAGCACCCGCGGCTACATGAATACGTTTCTGATGTGGCTTGGGGTGATTGATACGCCGGTACGCATTATGTACACGCCGTCGGCGGTGATTATCGGCCTGGTCTATATTCTGCTGCCGTTTATGGTTTTACCGCTCTACTCCAGCATTGAAAAGCTTGATAAACCGCTGCTGGAGGCCGCGCGCGACCTCGGTGCCAGCAAGCTACAAACTTTTTTACGCATTATTATTCCACTCACTATGCCGGGTATCATCGCCGGCTGCCTGCTGGTAATGCTGCCAGCGATGGGGCTATTTTTTGTCTCCGACCTCATGGGTGGGGCCAAAAACCTGCTTATCGGCAACGTTATCAAAAGCCAGTTCCTGAATATCCGCGACTGGCCGTTCGGCGCTGCTACCAGTATTACCTTAACGCTGGTGATGGGCCTGATGCTGCTGGTGTACTGGCGCGCTTCGCGCTTACTGAATAAGAAGGTGGAGCTGGAATAATGGGACGTTTGCTGCGCGGCGGCTTTATGTGCGCCATTTATGCATTTTTATATATCCCCATCGTTATTCTTATTGTGAACTCCTTTAACGCGTCGCGTTTCGGGATTAACTGGCAGGGATTCAGTACGCAGTGGTATCGGCTGCTGATGAACAATGACAGCCTGCTGCAGGCGGCACAGCACTCGCTGACCATGGCGGTCGTCTCTGCCACATTCTCTACGCTGATTGGGGCGCTAACCGCCGTAGCCCTGTACCGCTATCGCTTTCGCGGTAAGGCGTTTGTGAGCGGCATGCTCTTTGTGGTGATGATGTCGCCGGATATCGTAATGGCTATCTCACTGTTAGTGCTGTTTATGGTATGGGGCATTCAGCTGGGGTTCTGGTCGCTGCTGTTTTCGCATATTACGTTTTGCCTGCCTTTTGTGGTGGTGTCCGTGTATTCACGCCTGAAAGGCTTTGATGTGCGAATGCTTGAAGCCGCCAAAGACCTGGGGGCCAGCGAACTCACTATCCTCGGCAAAATTATCTTGCCGCTGGCGATGCCTGCGGTTGCCGCCGGATGGCTGCTAAGTTTTACGCTTTCGATGGACGACGTTGTGGTGTCATCGTTTGTCACCGGGCCGGGCTATGAGATCCTGCCGCTCAAAATATACTCCATGGTGAAGGTAGGCGTATCGCCGGAAGTCAACGCGCTGGCGACCATTTTAATGGCGCTGTCACTGGCACTGGTGATTATCAGCCAGCTAATTGCCCGAGATAAAACCAAAAGTCAGGCGCGCAGGGCCGCGTCTCAGGCTAACGCACGGTAAACTCAATCGCGCCCTCTTCGCAGGGCAAGGCATCATCACACAATCTGGCCCATGGCCAGACGGCAACGAGGAAGTCGCATGAAAACATGGTCACGTCGCTTACTGGCGGCCAGCGCTTTGGTTTTTGGGATGGCCGCGGCGCATGCCGACGACGGCAAAACGCTGTATTTCTATAACTGGACCGAATACGTACCGCCGGGGCTTCTTGAGCAGTTCACCAAAGAGACGGGAATCAAAGTCATTTATTCGACCTATGAGTCGAATGAAACTATGTACGCCAAGCTGAAAACCTATAAAGAAGGCGCCTACGATTTAGTAGTGCCCTCTACGTATTACGTGGCCAAAATGCGTAATGAAGGCATGCTACAGAAAATTGATAAAAGCAAACTCAGCAATTTCCATAATCTGGATCCCGCGATGCTGAATAAACCCTTCGATCCGAGTAATGACTATTCTATTCCCTATATCTGGGGCGCTACCGCTATTGGCGTGAATGAAGATGCCCTCGACCCGGCAAGCGTTACCCGCTGGGCCGACCTTTGGAAACCGGAATATAAAAATAGTCTGCTCCTTACCGACGACGCGCGGGAAGTCTTCCAGATGGCGCTATTAAAACTGGGTTATTCCGGTAATACCACCGATCCGAAACAAATCGAAGCGGCCTATCACGAACTGCAAAAACTGATGCCCAACGTGGCGGCGTTCAACTCCGATAACCCTGCGAACCCTTATATGGAAGGCGAAGTCAATCTTGGGATGGTGTGGAACGGCTCGGCCTGGGTGGCACGCACTCAGGCCGGTACACCGCTTGAAATTGTATGGCCGCAGGAAGGCGGTATTTTCTGGATGGACAGCCTGGCTATTCCCGCTAATGCTAAAAACGTCGATGGCGCGTTAAAGCTCATTAATTTCCTGTTACGCCCGGAAGTGGCGAAACAGGTGGCGGAAACCATCGGTTATCCGACGCCGAATCTCGCAGCGCGTAAGCTGCTGGCGCCTGAAGTCGCTAATGATAAATCGCTCTACCCGGACGCTACAATTATTGAAAAAGGTGAATGGCAGAATGATGTCGGCGCGGCCAGCGCGCTGTATGAATCTTACTACCAGAAGTTGAAAGCCGGGCGGTAAACCGTCCGTATTTGTCTTAATGCCACCGGTAACGCGCCGGTGGCATTGACCCTCACCGCCGCAGTTTTCAAAAGAGATTTAGCGCTACATCATCCGCTTAGCGTCCAGCTCCATTTCCAGCCGCTCGCTGATGTCTCTGAGCGCTCGCTGCGCGTCTTCCAGCGCCTGGTTATAAATGGCCGGCATCACTTTTTCTGCCAGCGAATCAAGGAAGGACTCCGCCTCAAACTGCCCCATCGGCAAATCGTGCGTATCCTGCATATAGTCGATAATAAAGGCGACTATCGCGTTATAGTCGGCCCGGTCAGGTTTAAACGCGCTCACAGCGTTATCCTTATAATGAATATTGTTACATCCGGCATATTTGCTAAGGCCGGTTTGGCGCTAAACCGCGCGCTAAAAACACGATATGCATTGAATAGGTGAGGATATCGGACACTGCCCGACATCCCATCGCGAATAAAAGAGATAACATGGTGCTAAGTATTTGTGGCCTCGGCCAGCAGAGTGTCAATAAACGCCGGTACTACCTCGCTCGCAGGACCATAATGTTTTTCGCTGAACTCGCTGCCCACCTGGCTTGGGGCCAGATTAAGCTCCACGGTGTGCGCCCCCTGCAGTTTCGCTTCGTGTACAAAACCCGCCGCCGGGTAAACGTGCCCGGAGGTGCCTATCGCGATAAAAATATCGGCGGCGCCGATCGCCTGATAGATTTCATCCATTCCAATCGGCATTTCACCAAACCACACCACGTGCGGTCTCAGCCGGGCGGGAAACTGACAGCAGTGGCAGCGTTCATCAACTGCAACATCGTCAGCGCGTTCCAGTACCTGACCGCTGCGCGAACAGCGCACTTTCAACAGTTCACCGTGCATATGAATAACGTTGCGGCTACCGGCGCGTTCATGGAGATTATCAATATTTTGCGTTACCAGCAGAAAGCGATCGCCCAGCGCGGCTTCAAGTTTAACCAGCGCCTGATGAGCGGCATTCGGGATAATTTCCGGCTGCTGAAGCTGGCGGCGACGGGCATTATAAAACTGCTGCACCAGCCCCGGATCGCGCTCGAACCCTTCTGGCGTGGCAACATCCTCTACCCGATGTTCCTCCCACAGCCCGTCTGCGGCGCGAAATGTCTGGATCCCCGACTCGGCAGAGATACCCGCACCGGTAAGCACCACCACTCTGGGTAACGGCATGTCTTCACCTCCTGCCTGACCGTCACGGAAAAAGATACGCTGTCGCAGCCGCTCCCGTAACTGGCGTTTATTTTTTCTGAAACGGCTTAAGCGATGCAGGCGACGTGATTGTATGACCATCTTCGATTGCTACTCCGTCAGATGAAGGAAAGCGGCGCCGCGCATACCGCCAGCGTCGCCGTGGCGCGCGAGCGCTATGCGCGGAATGCGCGCCGCAGGCAACAGCACAGAGGCCAGGTTCTCGGGCAGCGCCTGCGCCAGCCAGGAAAACCGGGATAACCCTCCGCCTAATACCACAATGTCCGGATCGAACGCGGTCAGGAGATTACCCAGACACACGGCCAGCAGCGCGAGATAGCGGGCGACGTGCCGGCGGGCCTGCGCCTCGCCCTGCTCCCATGCAGTAATAATCGTCGGCGCGTCCAGCGCCTGCTGGTAGAAATGCTGGTATAGCCAGGCAAAACCGCGCCCTGAAAGGTAATTTTCCATGCAGCCGCGCTGACCGCAGGCGCAGTGGATCAGGGGAATATCAGCTCCGAGGATCTCCAGCGCATCAACGGGTAAGCGCATATGACCAAATTCAGCGCACAGACCGTTATATCCGCTAACGATGCGCCCATTCACCACCAGCCCGCCGCCCATCCCGGTGCCTAAAATAAGCCCCATCACAACCGGGGCGCTGCGAAATTCGTCGTCCCAGGCTTCGGATAGCGCGAAACAATTCGCATCGTTTTCAATGCGCACCTCGCGCGTTAGCAATCGGCTTAAATCCTCTGCCAGCGGGTGCCCGCTCGCAGCAGGCAGGTTTGCCGCGTAGAGCAGCCCCTGCGCGGTGCGCGGCGTGCCGGGTATCCCGATCCCCACGCTCCCCGCTTCACCGTATTGCGCATCCATTTCTGTAACCAGCCGAATAATCGCCTGAATAAAACGGTGATAGTCATCATGCGGCGTGGCGATACGCCGCTCCTGAAGCAACTGTCGCTGCGAGTTATATACTCCAAGCGCGATTTTGCTGCCGCCGATATCAAAACCGTAGTACATCCTTCCCCCGCTGCGCTTACTGGCCGCTTAAAACGCGGGCGGGATCGATATTGCTGGCACGCCTCGCAGGATACCAGCTCGCAAGCAGACTCAGTGCCAGAGCGGTACCAAGGACGTAGACCACGTCCATCCAGTGCAACTCTGAAGGTAGAAAATCAATAAAATAGATTTTACCGGATAAGAAATGATGGCCGGATATACGCTCAATGAGCGCGATAATATCCGTCAGGCGCCAGGCGGCGAAGACGCCGATCGCAGCGCCAATGACGCTGCCAAACAGACCGGCCATCAGCCCATACCAGATAAACACGGCGCGGATAAGCCCGTCTTTTGCCCCCAGCGTGCGCAGCACCGCGATGTCACTGCTTTTATCCTTCACGGCCATCACCAGCGTCGAAACAATATTGAAACAGGCGACGCCGATAACTAACACCATCGCTAAATACATAATGGCGCGGATCATTTGAATATCGCGATACATATATCCATAGGTGCCAATCCAGCTTTTAATATAGACGTAAGCGTTAGTCACTTCTCCGGCAGCCCGCACGCGCTGATTTGCTTTAAATACGTCATCCACTTTAACGGCGATACCTGTGACACTGTCACCCATACCGAGGTATTGCTGCGCATCCTGCAGCGGTATCATGGCGAAATTATGGTCGAGTTGGCCGCTAAGCTGCAAAATACCCTGAACCTGCATACGCACTCGCTTTGGCTGGCGCAAATCGTGTCCGGCATCGGTATTCGGGATCATGATGGAGATCCAGTCGCCGCGCTTTACCTTGAGCGACTGCGCCACGCCGCCGCCGATGATAATTTGCTGCGCACCGGCGTGGAAACCGCCCCAGGCGCCGTCTTGTACAAAGCGCGGCAGCGTGCTCAGTCGCAGTTCCTGTTCAGGGGAAACGCCCTTTACCTGGATAGCGCGCATATTCGCGCCGCTTTCCACCAGCCCGGTAAAGTTTACGTACGGTGCCGCCGCTTCAATGCCGCTGACTTTCTCTATGCGAGAAAGCGTATCGCGCCAGCCTGAAAACGGCTGATTAACCGGTTCTATCTCCCCATGCGGCACCACCGCGAGGATGCGGTTATTCAGCTCGCGCTCAAAACCGTTCATCGCGCTTAGCCCGACGATAAGCACCGCCACGCCCAGTGCAATGCCTATTGTGGAAATCACGGAGATAAGCGATACCATTCCGCCGCGCCGCCGCCCGCGGCTAAAGCGCAGGCCAATCAACAGGGAAAGAGGCGCGGCCATTACCGTGCCTCCGCAAACGGCGCTGCACCGCTAAGCTGCCCGTCACGCATTTCCAGACGCTGGGTCATACGCTGCGCCAGGTGCAAATCGTGGGTAACAACCAGGAACGCGGTACCTTGTTTTTCGTTGAGAAGGCCCAGTAGGTTAAAAATGGCGTCCGCATTGCGCGCATCCAGGTTGCCGGTGGGTTCATCCGCCAGCACCAAACGCGGGTTATTCACGAGCGCGCGCGCGATAGCCACGCGCTGGCGCTCTCCGCCGGAAAGTTCAGAGGGGCGATGCCCGGCCCGATGCTCTAAGCCGACCGCCGCCAGCATTTCCTGCGCGCGCGCGGTAATCTGCGCCCCCTTCTGGCGCCCAATCAACAGCGGCATGGCGACGTTTTCCAGCGCGGTGAAATCCGGCAGCAGGTGGTGGAACTGATAGATAAAACCAAGTTCCCGGTTACGCAGATCCGCTTTCTCAGCCCCGCTCATGCCGCTTAGCGAGCGCCCGTCAAAAATGACATCGCCGGACGTGGGAGTATCCAGGCCGCCGAGCAAATGCAGCAGGGTGCTTTTCCCCGAGCCAGAGCTCCCGACAATCGCCATCATATCGCCGCGCTGTACGCTAAAGCTGACATCATGCAGGACATCCGTTTTCACGTTGCCTTCCTGATAACGTTTGCACAATTTATCGCACTGTAGCAGGACAGAGTTACTCATAGCGTAAAGCCTCGGCGGGTTGAGTGGCGGCAGCGCGCCAGGACGGATAAAACGTAGAAAGTAGTGCCACCAGCATCGCCGCAGCGGCAATCGCAACCACCTGCAGCGGCTCAATGGCTACCGGCAGCGAGGCGCCATCGAGTGCGGCGCCGATAGCCGGCGCCAGCGTATTCAACTGACTGGCCAGAATAACACCCAGCACCGCGCCTAATAGCGCGCCGATAATACCGGCGCTGGCGCCCTGCACCATAAAGACTGCCATAATCTGGCGGCGGGTTAACCCCTGAGTCTGTAAAATAGCCACCTCGCCCTGCTTTTCCATCACCATTAATCCCAGTGAAGTAATGATGTTAAATGCAGCGACGGCGACTATCAGGCTCAGCAGCAGCCCCATCATGTTTTTTTCCATTTTGACGGCCTGGAATAACTCGCCTTTGCGTTCACGCCAGTCTTTCAAAACCGTGCCCTGCGGGCGCGCCTGCTCGGATAGCACGTCTACCGCCAGCGGATTGTTCAGATACAAACGCCAGCCGGTAATGTTACCTGCGGGATAGCGCATTAAGCGCGAGGCGTCCTGGATATTGACCAGCATCTGGTAACTGTCCACTTCGCTATTCGCCGCGAAGGTTCCAATAACGGTAAACAGGCGCTGGCTCGGTAAGCGCCCCATTGGCGTAAACTGGCTGGCGGAGGGCACCATCAGGCGAATGGTATCGCCACGGCGCACGCCCAACTGGCTGGCTAGCTGTTCACCTAAAATTACATTGTACTGGCCGCCAGCTAACGCGCGCTGCTCCACATTCGTCAGATAAGGCGTGAGCGGATCACGGCGTGCGGGATCGATTCCCAGCATGACGCCAACCGCTACGCTGCGCGCGCTTTGCAGTACCACATCGCCGGTAGTAAGCGGCGCGGTCGCTGAAACGCCCTGCAGTTTTAGATTATCGGCAGGAAAGCGCCGGGGGTCGATAGAGCCGGAATCAGAGGTGATGAGAGCCTGAGGCATTAAACCCAGGATGGTATTTTGTAATTCACGCTCAAACCCGTTCATCACTGACAGCACCGTAACCAGCGCCATTACGCCAAGCGTAATGCCGATAGTGGAGAGCCATGAGACGAAACGACCAAAGCGGTCTGCTGCGCGCCCGCGCATATAACGCAGGCCAATGAATAACGCCACTGGTTGATACATGAAGTTCGTGTAACCGCGTTTTGGCAAATTGAAGGGAAGTATATCCACGATACCGTAACAGGTAAATGAATTATAACGTTTTTTTAAAGTCTTACCCAGCAGAAAGGCAATTGCAAATCAATAAGATAAGTGCCTTCTCCGCTCATTTTAACCCAGGAATGTTTAATAATTCCGCCTTAACATCAGCCTGATCTTTTTCCTAAATTTACCAAAAACCGATAAAAACAGACAAATGGAGTAAAACCTCAGCCATAGTTTTCCCAGGATCAACGCTCTTTTACCGTTAAACCAACCGCTGGATGAGTATGAAAAATAAGCATCTCTGGATAAACCAGATTAAGGGAATGTGTATCTGCCTGGTGGTGATTTATCACTCGGTTATCACATTTTATCCACATATTATCTCTTCACTTCAGGGGCATGCTGTCTATCTCGCCAAGCTCTGGATTTATGGCAATTTATATCTGGCGCCGTTTCGGATGCCGGTTTTCTTCTTTATTTCAGGCTTCCTGATTACGCGTTATATGAGTCAGGTGCCCTGGCGCGGGTGCGTCAATAAACGCGTGTGGAATATCGTATGGGTGTTTCTTTTATGGGGTCTGCTGCAATGGCTGTTTATTAGCCATATTAATCACTGGTTCTCAGACCCCGTCACGCACAATCCTGCCTCCAATGCCGCCTATGCGGCAACGCCCGGCCAGTTTATTCACAGCATGCTGACCGCCAGCACCAGCCTGTGGTATCTCTACGCCCTGGTGATTTACTTCGTTATCTGCAAACTGCTCTACGTCCACAAACGCTGGGCATTGCCTCTGCTTATCGCCGTAAGTATCGCAATTAACTTTTTGCCGCTGCCGTACTGGGGCATGAACAGCGTGGTGCGTAACGCGCCGTATTATGCGCTGGGAGCGTGGTACGGCGCACAATTGGTTGAAATGATGAAGTTATGGCAAATTCGACGCAGTCTGATTTTGCTGACGGGCGCCGGGCTGGCGGCGGCGGTGCTCTATGCCATGAACGTTAATCTTCCGCTCTCAATGCTGTCGATATTGCTTATCATGAAAGCGTTTTATAAGTTCGAGCAGAAAACGGGCAGCCATCCGCATTCGCTGTTCAATGTGATTGGCACCAATACCATCGCCATCTATACCACGCACCGAATTTTAATTGAGGCGATGAGTCTGGTAGCCATTAGCTTATTCCGGCACCACCGTCTCCCCGGCGCGGTACACTATATCGTATTGTTTGGTTATCCCTTAATGAGTCTTGGGATTTGTACTCTGTTCGGGCTTATCATGCGCCGCCTTTCCCACAGTCTGGCGGGCGATATGCTCTTTACGCCGCCGCGCGAGCTGGTTACCGAGCGGTAAGGGCTTTTCTCCTCGCACCGGTACCGACAGAGCGGTAATTCAGTGCTACTGTCGGTATCATGCGCCTGCACCTCCCCTTTCTATCACCTTGTATTGTGCACGGCGCAATTGCCGCCACCCGCGCTGCCGCTTCACGCAGCGCATTACAGTAGTTGCCAATAAGATACGTTCGGGGATAATAATGCACTCAGGTTTTCACACCATTCATCTCACTCGCGCGCAGTGCGGGTAACAGCAGAGCGTCTATGTCTGAACAAAATCGATACAGCCTGCCCACAGCCGCAGGCGAACAGCGCCAGCTTGGCGAACTAACGGGCGCGGCCTGCGCCTGTGAAGTGGCAGAAATCGCAGAACGTCATCAGGGGCCGGTGGTTCTGATTGCCCCGGACATGCAAAACGCCCTGCGCCTTGAAGATGAAATCAAACAATTTACTCAGGAGTTAGTTACCCATCTTGCCGACTGGGAAACGCTTCCATACGACAGTTTCTCACCGCATCAGGATATTGTTTCCGCCCGCCTTGCCACGCTCTATCAACTGCCATCCATGCGCCGCGGCGTACTGATTTTACCGGTGAATACGCTGATGCAGCGCGTATGCCCGCATAATTACCTGCACGGCCACGCACTGGTAATGCGTAAAGGTCAGCGCCTGTCGCGCGACACATTACGCGAGCGGCTGGAGCAGGCCGGCTATCGGCATGTTGACCAGGTCATGGAGCACGGCGAATACGCGACGCGCGGCGCACTTCTGGACCTGTGGCCGATGGGCAGCGAACAGCCGTTTCGGCTGGACTTTTTCGACGACGAGCTGGATAGCCTGCGCCTGTTCGACGCCGACAGCCAGCGAACTCAGGAAGAGGTTGAGGCCATTAATTTGTTGCCTGCGCACGAATTTCCGACGGATAAAACTGCCATTGAGCTATTTCGCAGCCAGTGGCGCGATCGCTTTGATGTGCGGCGCGATGCGGAGCATCTCTATCAGCAGGTCAGTAAAGGCACGCTGCCGACGGGCATTGAATACTGGCAACCGCTGTTTTTCGCCGAGCCTTTATCGGCGCTGTTTAGTTACCTTCCGGCTAATTCTTTGCTGATTAATACCGGCGACCTTCAGGATAGCGCAACGCGGTTCTGGCAGGACGTGAATACCCGGTTCGAAAACCGGCGCGTCGACCCTATGCGTCCGCTTCTGGAACCTGATACGCTCTGGCTGCCCCCGGAAACGCTATACCGTGAGCTAAAAAACTGGCCGCGCGTGCAGTTAAAAACGGAAACGCTGCCGAACAAAGCCGCCAACGTTAACCTTGGCTATCGGCCACTACCAAATTTAGCCGTTGAACCGCAGCAAAAAGCGCCGCTGGATAACCTGCGCCGCTTTCTCGACGCCTTTGACGGTTCAGTTATTTTCTCCGTAGAGAGCGAGGGGCGGCGTGAAGCGCTCGGCGAGCTGCTGGCACGCATTAAAGTCGCGCCCAAACGGCTATTGCAGCTCGAAGATGCACGGCCAGGGGTATCCGGATTGATGATTGGCGCCAGCGAACACGGGTTTATTGATGAACCCCGCAGGCGGGCGCTAATTTGCGAAAGCGATATGCTGGGCGAGCGCGTCGCGCGCCGACGCCAGGAGAACCGCCGCACCATTAATCCGGATACGCTGATCCGTAACCTGGCCGAACTGCATCCCGGGCAGCCGGTGGTGCATCTGGAGCACGGCGTGGGTCGCTATGCTGGCCTGACAACGCTTGAAACAGGCGGCGTCACCGGAGAATACCTTATGCTCATCTATGCGGGCGATGCAAAGCTGTATGTGCCGGTCTCGTCATTGCATCTTATTAGCCGTTACGCGGGCGGTGCGGAAGAAAACGCCCCGCTGCATAAGCTGGGCGGCGATGCCTGGAGCAAAGCCCGGCAAAAAGCGGCGGAAAAAGTACGCGATGTCGCCGCCGAGTTACTGGATATTTATGCGCGCCGCGCCGCCCGTGCCGGCTTTGCGTTTCGACACGATAAAGAGCAGTACCAGCGCTTTTGCGACGGCTTTCCTTTTGAAACCACGCCGGACCAGGCGCGCGCAATTAACGCGGTGCTGAGCGATATGTGTCAGCCGCTGGCGATGGACCGGCTGGTGTGCGGCGACGTCGGTTTCGGCAAAACTGAGGTGGCGATGCGCGCGGCGTTTCTCGCCGTAGAAAATACGAAACAGGTCGCGGTGCTGGTGCCCACCACGCTACTGGCGCAGCAGCACTATGATAATTTTCTCGATCGCTTCGCCAACTGGCCGGTTCGCATTGAGATGCTTTCCCGCTTTCGCAGTGCAAAAGAACAAAATCAGATTCTTGAACAGGCGGCCGAAGGCAAGATTGATATTCTGATTGGCACGCATAAATTACTGACCAGTGGGCTAAAGTGGCGCGATTTAGGGCTACTGATCGTCGACGAAGAGCACCGGTTTGGCGTGCGCCATAAAGAACGCATTAAGGCGATGCGCGCCGACGTCGATATTCTGACGCTAACCGCGACCCCTATTCCGCGCACCCTGAATATGGCCATGAGCGGCATGCGCGATCTGTCGATTATTGCCACGCCGCCGGCGCGGCGGCTGGCGGTAAAAACCTTCGTGCGCGAATATGACAGCCTGGTGGTGCGTGAGGCTATCCTGCGTGAGACTCTGCGCGGCGGGCAGGTTTATTATTTATACAATGACGTCGAGAATATTCAAAAAGCGGCGGAAAGGCTCGCAGAGCTGGTACCAGAGGCGCGCATCGCCGTTGGCCACGGGCAGATGCGCGAACGCGAACTGGAACGCGTGATGAATGATTTCCACCACCAGCGCTTTAATGTGCTGGTTTGCACCACCATTATAGAAACCGGCATCGATATTCCGACGGCCAATACCATTATTATTGAGCGGGCCGATCATTTCGGGCTGGCACAGCTTCACCAATTGCGCGGGCGCGTGGGGCGTTCGCATCATCAGGCCTATGCCTGGCTGTTGACCCCGCATCCTAAAGCGATGACCACCGACGCACAAAAGCGGCTGGAAGCGATCGCCTCACTTGAAGATCTCGGCGCCGGTTTCGCACTGGCGACTCACGATCTGGAAATCCGCGGAGCCGGCGAGCTATTAGGCGAAGGGCAAAGCGGACAAATGGAGAGTATCGGCTTCTCTTTGTATATGGAGCTGCTGGAAAACGCGGTCGATGCGCTGAAAGAAGGTCGGGAGCCGTCACTTGACGATCTCACCAGCCAGCAAACCGAGGTTGAATTGCGCATGCCGTCCCTGCTACCGCAGGATTTTATCCCGGATGTTAATACGCGTCTCTCCTTCTATAAGCGCATCGCCAGCGCCAAAGATGACGCAGAACTCAACGAAATTAAGGTCGAATTGATCGACCGTTTCGGCACCCTTCCGGATGCCGCCCGTAATCTGCTGGATATTGCCCGGCTGCGGCAGCGGGCACAGTCGCTCGGCGTACGAAAACTTGAGGCGAACGATAAAGGCGGGGTTATCGAGTTCAATGAAAAGAATCACATCGATCCTGCGTGGCTGATTGGTTTACTGCAACAAGAACCCCAGCGCTACAGGCTGGATGGGCCAACCCGCCTGCGTTTTACCCAAGAGTTGGCGGAGCGGAAAATTCGGCTCGACTGGGTGCAGAGTTTCCTCAATCAACTGGAAGTAAATGCGATAGCCTGACGCTGCTGGATTGCCTGACTTAAAAAACCCCTTATCGGCAGGTACCTGCCGATAAGGGGTTTTGCATTTCATCTGAAAGAATATACGCCACGGGCTGAAAACGCCCCGCCGCCGGTGAAGAAGTAGATTGCCGGTACAGGCAGGTATTCACGATATTACGCCACCTCACCAAAATGCGGGCTTTATCGCCCCGCGATACGCCTTAATTGGACATGGTGAAGTGTGGAGTATAGATAAATCGTTGAACGGCATGACTCACCTGCCGATATACGGTTACGGCCACGAAAAACCGGCCCTGATTATGTTTCTGAAACAGTGAGCATACCAATCTCGCGATAGCATTATGCGGCTGCTCGCTATCGCGATGGTCGTCCTGCCACTGGCCCTGGAGTGGCGAATATTCACCTTCTTATTTATTTTTATATTTATAAACAAAAACTAGCGGTAAAAAAATGGCGATTTTAAGGTGAAATTCCAACACATGTGAAAGCGCCGACTATTTCACTCAGGCAGACTGATCCAGTTTTAGCTGCCCGTTTTTGTTAAGCGGTATTTGGCTGCCAGGATCGTTATCCATCCGGATTTTCCCGGTGCGGTTCCCTATTTTATAGGTGACATCGTAACCCACGCGCTTTTGCGTCTTATCATAAACGGTACGGCACCGGCGCTGCGCCGAGGAGCGGGTATCATTATCTTGCATCGCACCCTGAATTTGATTACCGGCGTAACCCCCGCCCAGCGCCCCTGCGACGGTCGCAACATCTTTGCCCCTACCGCCGCCAAACTGGTGCCCGATAACACCGCCAGCCACGGCCCCAAGTGCGGAACCAATTAAGCGATTTTCATCCTGCACCGGCGCCCGGTGCGCAACGGTAACATTTCGACAAACATTACGCGGGGTTTTTATCGTTTCATTAATCGGTTTCGCGGATACCACCTGCGCATACTGGGGAGCCGGACTAAAAACATCAAGCCCGGCCACTGCGGCTACGCCCAGCGCCGCCGCGGCACCAATACCGATACCCGCCAACATTGATTTATTCACACAACCTCCTTCGCACAGTGTCATTGAACAATTCTGCAACATCATTAACACGCTCACCAATCAGAAACAGGATGAAAAATGCAGAATCATGCGTTAACAAAGGGTATTTAGGAGTACTCCCACTTTCACTGTGGAGTGCGAATAGATATCAGCTGCCCCTATAAAGTTGATTGTCGGGCGCTTTCTTGCGACTAATAATGACATAAATGAAGAATTGAGCGCAGAGAGAGAGATTGAACGTGGGGCGAAAATATGCGCCCCGGAAGGGCGCATATCGCGGTTATTAATGCAATTTTAATCGCGGGCGGATCACCCGGTTAATACTGCCGACCAGTATCATGAGGGCGGTTTTAAAATAACCGTGCAGCGCAACCTGATGCATACGATAAAGAGAAACATACACTAATCTCGCCATTCTGCCTTCAACCATCATAGAGCCACGCATCAGGTTGCCCATCAGGCTGCCTACGGTTGAAAAACGCGATAGCGAGACCAGAGAACCGTGATCCTTATACAGATAGCTTTTGAGTGCCCTTCCCCTACGCTGCGCTAAAATATTGTGCAATACGCACGACGCCATTTGATGAGCCGCCTGCGCGCGGGGCGGGACAAACCCGCCTTCCGGGCGTGGGCAAGACGCGCAGTCGCCAATGGCGAAAATAGTCGCGTCGCGCGTGGTTTGTAGCGTCGGCTCAACCATAAGCTGGTTAATACGGTTGGTTTCCAGCCCGCCAATTTCTTTCATAAAATCAGGCGCTTTAATGCCTGCCGCCCATACCATGAGGTCGGCCTGAATAAATTCACCGTCTTTGGTATTTAATCCATCGGCCTGCGCGCTGGTCACCATGGTTTGGGTTAACACCCGTACGCCAAGCTGCGTTAACTCACTGTGCGCCGCGTTTGAGATACGGGGCGGCAGCGCCGGGAGAATGCGCTCACCGGCCTCAATTAGGGTCACATTAAGCGCCTCGCTGGTCAGGCCTTTATAGCCATAACTGTGCAGCTGTTTCACCGCATTATATAACTCCGCAGAAAGCTCTACGCCGGTTGCACCACCGCCAACGATTGCAATATTGACCTTTCCGCCAGCGCTCGCGTTCGCCGAATATTTTAAAAACAAATTCAGCATCTGCTGATGAAAGCGTTTGGCCTGGTGTGGATTATCAAGAAAAATGCAGTTTTCTTTAACGCCAGGAGTATTGAAATCATTCGATGTGCTCCCCAGCGCCATCACCAGCGTATCGTAGCTCAGGTAACGTTCGGGCACGAGCACATCGCCCTTTTCATCGCGCAGCGCGGCGAGAGTGACCGTTTTCTGCTCCCGGTTAATATCCATCACTGAACCGAGCTGAAACTGGAAGTGATGGTGACGGGCATGCGCGAGATAACTCAGCGCATCTACGCCTTCATCCAGCGATCCGGTTGCGACTTCATGTAGCAGCGGTTTCCACAGGTGACTATTATTTCTGTCAACCAGCGTAATTTCCGCTTTTTTAGAACGTCCTAATTTTTTTCCAAGCTGTGTCGCCAGTTCAAGGCCACCCGCACCGCCGCCGACGATAACGATTTTCTGCATTGCCGTACCCAATGTAAGCACCTCTTTAATTCATACGTCGCCCCGAAAAAGTGGGGCCAAAATATTTTTATTAACACTCATTTATCATGGCTGAAACGATAAACCCGATAAGAATATCATGAATGGCATATTGGTCATACCAAAATTGATATGAATCAATTTTCACCAAGATCGTGCGAAGGCGCAGAATGATTTTTTGTATATGAAGCAAAAAAGAGGGTTGCCAGACGAAGCATTGCGCTGGCGCTCGCTGCGTTTTATCACTGTAAAACGGCGCTGCTCCGGAGCGATTAATACGCGCCGGTTTTGCCCGCGATGAAGGGACGGTGTGTTAAGAGAGGAAGCGCATACGCAATGACGCCGACAGCGATTCACATATCACGACTCGCCTGCCGGATCGTCTTATTTGAAGTGGGGGAGAGCTATCCCAGCGTTTTAAACGCTTTAATGCGCTGTAAATGCGGCGAGATATTTTTGAATTTATGCGTTTGCTCTTCATCCCAGATTATCTCATAGAAAGGATGCAGCACTTTCGCGGTACTTTGGCTGTCCAGCGCCTCATCCTGCCGGGACAAAATCGTCATACAGCGATCGCGGTTTTTCTCGCGGAAGTTTTCCACGCATTTCGTGGCGATATCCAAATACTCTTCCGGGCGATCGATTTTGCCTTCCATATTTTCATAAGGAAATAAATTAGGATTAAAAATCACCTGCCGCATATCGCACAGAAAACCAATGCGCTCGGCCCAGTAGCCGCCAAGCCCAACGCCACAAATTAACGGGCGGTCATCGATATTGAGCTGCAGCATCTTATCTACTTCCCGTAAAAGATGCTGCATATCGTGTTTTGGGTGCAGCGTGCTATAGCTTATCAACCTGACGTCGGGATCGATAAACTGGAGCTGCAATACCTTTTCATGGTTGCCCGGGCTGTTTGAGTCAAAACCGTGTAGATAGATTATCATTACATCCTCACTGCATCAGAACATCATCCAGATAGTACTTTGTGCGTCACTGTGCTGATTTACAGGCCTGCCAGCGCACATTGAGTTCGGTCAAGTCGCGATTAACCTGCTTCCAGCGCGGCGAATCCATGAGCGCCTGACGCGTCAAAGAACCAGTATGGTACAGTTTCGCAACGCGCGGCGCGCTCTGCGGCGCAAGACTATCCAGTATCTCAATCGCACCGCTACGATTATTACAGACTAACGCCATATCACACCCGGCCTCAAGCGCGGCCCGCGCGCGCGCCGGATAGCCGCCCATGATTGCCGCGCCTTCCATCGATAAATCATCGGAGAAAATCACGCCGTCAAAACCCAGCTCCGAGCGTAATACTGTCTTAAGCCAGTAGGGAGAAGCGCTGGCCGGACGAGCATCGGCATCGTGATAAATAACGTGCGCCGGCATTATCGCATCCAGCTTATTCTGGGCAATCAGCGCCTGAAACACCGCCATATCGCGTTGACGAATTTCTGACAGCGGGCGCGAGTCGTACGGTGTCTCTTTATGAGAATCTGCGCTCACCGCACCGTGTCCGGGGAAATGTTTGCCGGTGCTTTTCATGCCCGCGCTGCGCATTCCATCAATGGCGCTACCCGCAAGCTGAACCACGTATTTCGGGTCATCGTGCCAGGCCCGTTCGCCAATGGCGGCGCTAACGTGGCCAACGTCCAATACGGGCGCAAAACTAATATCAATGTCCATGGCTATCATTTCACTGGCCATTAGCCACCCAGCCTCACGCGCCAATTGCACGCCCTGCTCCAAGCCCAAAAGCGCAGCAAAGGACTGCGCGGCAGGCAGTGCGGTAAACCCTTCACGAAAACGCTGTACGCGCCCCCCTTCCTGGTCGACCGCTACCACCAGACGCTGCCGCGACGCCTCGCGGATCTGGCGCACCAGCTCACGTAACTGCTGAGGATCGTGGTAATTACGGGTAAAGAGGATCAACCCGCCAACCAGCGGATGCTGTAAAATTTCCCGATCTTCAGCGCTAAGCTCATAGCCCGCGACGTCAAGCATTATCGGCCCTACACTCACGTGTTTCTCTCCTCATTGCGCAGCTGCTGCCAGGCAGCATCTGCCAGTTGAATAAATTGATGCTCGCCGGTTTGATGCCAGCGGCCTTCATACCACGACGCGCCCAGTACCAGCCCCCAGGGCCGCCAGCGGCGAATTTGCGCGCTTAGCGTCGTTTCATTCAGCCGAGCCAGGCTTGCATAATGCGAAACGAGCTTATTATTTGTCGACTCATCGCCACAGTCCGCCAGCGCCAGCTCAAGGGCGATATCACCGTCCCCGGCATACTCCCAGTCGATGAGCTGCAAATGTGCCCCGTTGCTAATAATATTTCCGGCGTGAATATCCATATGCAGCGGTGCCAGGCGCAGCGGATGCGGCTCGCCGCGCGCCTGTAGGCGATGAAGCCAGCGCAGCCATTGCTGCGAGCGCCGCGCCGGTGCCGCCAGCAGCCACCAGCGCTCAAGTAACCCTGTAAGATTTACCGCCCAGCCGAATGGAGGTAACTGGTGTAAATCACGTAATATCCGGGCCAGGGCGGAAATAGGGGTAATAATGGGCGATACGCTACCGGGTAGCCAGCTTGTCAGCAACCAGTCGCGGTTTAACCCTATCGGGCGCGGAGCGATTCCCTGCGGCAGATGCGATAGCGCCCTGTACTGGCGCGCCAGCGATACCCCAGGGAGCGCTTCTGCAGAGCGGCAGCGCGCAGCCAGCGTTACGGAATCAATCGTCAGGCGATAACTACAGCCGCTCAACCCCTGCATACCAGATATAACACCGGCGGCCCTGGCCGCCGGAAAATGCTGAGTAATTAAGCGCTGCAGCGAGGCATTACTGGATCCGTTCAACATCGCCTTTGCCCGACCAGACAATTTCTCCGGTCTGCACCGTCATTAATTGCATCTGCAGGGCGGGCGCGTTGACGTTTCCGCTAACGCTGCTGTACAGCACATAGTGCGCTCCGACGTTACGGGCAATGCCAATCGCCTTACTGCGGCTACCAAGACTATCCTCAGGAGAAAGGCCTAACTGCTGCTTCGCCAGCGTTAATTGCTGCGCGCCCACCAGCGTGAATGTACCGTTATTCGCCAGCGCTTCGGTAAGCGCTTCGGTCGCCTTCCCCGCCTGTAAGCTGCCGTTGGTGCGGTTATTCACGCTATCTACCAGCAAAACGCTGCCGCTGGAAACACCCTGCGCGTGGAGCATTTTAGCCACCAGCGGCTGTATCGCACCGCTCCAGTTAAACGCTTTCTCTTTCGGTTGCGCCGGCGTTTCAGGCTCAGTAATCGGCCCCGGCTGCTTCGGCACTTCCGGTACGGTCTCATTCGGCGGCGGTACGGGCTGTTCCGGCGCGGGTTTAACCTCATCAACCGGGGCGGGTTTCTCTCCATTGATTCCACACCCGACTAATACCAGCGCGAGAGCGCCGACGGTGACGTAACGATGAATTTCCTTAATCAACTTTTACCCCTCACAGCCAAAGAGAGAGGCGCACGTGACGCGCCCCCATAAAATTACCGCTGGACATTAATGCTACGCTGCGGTGCGCCGGCACCGTTATGCTGCGCGCCTGCTCCAGCGGGTGCATCTCCAGCCCTTTTCCGTCATACCAATAGAAGCGATAATTAACCTGGATATCCCGCCCGCGTTCATTATAGAGGTGCGAAATGGCTACCGGCTGAAGATCGCTGCGGGAAAATGCGGGTTTATCCGCAGTGATACCGGCAGCCAGCAATGTCGATTCCATTACCAGCGTTTGCCCGTCGTTAACGGGAATTACCGCCGTTGAGGATGAGCATCCGGTTAATAACCCGGCGATAACGCCAGATAACAGAAAAAGGCGCATATTATACATCGTCTTCGCACGCAAGGAGCGGCCCGAGAGGTCTCCCTCCAAGCAGATGCATGTGGATATGATAAACTTCCTGGCCCGCATGGCGGTTGCAGTTAACCACCAGACGATACCCTTCTTCTGCGATACCTTCCTGCTGCGCGATTTTCGCGGCGGCAATCATCATACGCCCCAGCGCCTGCTCATGCTCCGGCTGTACATCGTTTACCGTAGGAATAAGCGTATTCGGCACGATCAAGATGTGCGTAGGCGCCTGCGGAGAGATATCCCGAAAGGCGGTCACCAAATCATCCTGATACACAATATCGGCGGAAATTTCGCGGCGAATAATTTTGCTAAAAATTGTCTCTTCGGCCATGACTGAGTCCTTAAACATAAACCTGAAACGAGTATGAGCGAGATGTAGCTTTTCTTTCAACCTTCCAGCGCAATTCTTTAATTAAATGCGGTTCTTTAAAACAAAAAAGGGTGCCGAAGCACCCTTTTATTTACTCCCCGTCACTCATTAACTGTTACGGATAAATTCATCCATTTCAGTTTTCAGATTATCTGAACGGGTACCAAAAATAGCCTGAACGCCGGAACCTGCAACGACAACGCCCGCCGCACCCAACCCTTTCAGCCCGGCCTGGTCTACTTTAGACACATCGGCAACGCTAACGCGCAAACGTGTGATACAGGCATCAAGGTTAGTGATGTTCTCTTTACCGCCGAAAGCGGCAACCAGCGCTGGCGCCATCGTCCCACCTGCGGTAGTGACGCTTTCCGTAGCCGTATCTTCGCGGCCTGGCGTTTTCAGGTTAAACATATTGATGACAACGCGGAAGATAACATAGTACAGCAGCGCGTACACAATACCGACAATCGGGAATAACCACAGTTTGCTGCTGTTGCCGCTCAGTACGATAAAGTCGATCAGCCCGTGGGAGAAACTGGTGCCGTCGCGCATACCGAGCAGAATACAGATAGGGAATGCCAGCCCCGCGAGGATTGCGTGGATCAGATACAAAATCGGCGCCACAAACATGAAGGAGAACTCGATAGGTTCAGTAATCCCCGTCAGGAAGGAGGTTAGCGCGGCTGAAACCATTATTCCGCCAACTTTTGCGCGATTTTCAGGCTTAGCTGAATGCCAAATAGCAATCGCCGCCGCCGGCAAACCATACATTTTAAACAAGAAACCACCGGACAGTTTACCCGCCGTAGGATCGCCCGCCATGTAACGCGGAATATCGCCGTGGAACACCTGCCCCGCTGAGTTGACATATTCGCCAATTTGCATCTGGAACGGCACATTCCAGATATGATGCAAGCCGAATGGCACCAGGCAACGTTCAATAAACCCATAAATGCCGAAAGCGACTACCGGGTTTTGGTAAGCGGCCCACTGCGAGAAGGTCTGGATAGCGGTACCGATAGGCGGCCAGATAAAGGACAGTACGATACCGAAAAGAATAGCCGTCAGGCCGGAAATAATCGGCACAAAACGCTTACCGGCAAAAAACCCAAGATATTCCGGGAGCTTGATGCGGTAAAAGCGGTTAAACATATAGGCCGCAATCGCACCGGCAATAATTCCGCCAAGAACGCCGGTATCCGCCAGGTGTTTGGCTGCAATCTCTTCCGGCGACAGGTGCAGCACCAGCGGTGCGACCACCGCCATGGTTTTCACCATAATGCCGTAGGCTACGACTGCGGCCAGCCCGGAAACGCCGTCATTATTGGTAAAGCCAGCGCCACGCCAATAGCAAAAATTAATGGCATATTGGCAAACACTGAACCGCCCGCCTCGGCCATCACATGTGAGACTACCGCGGGTAGCCAGCTGAAGTTAGCGGAACCGACGCCCAGCAGGATACCTGCAATGGGCAACACGGAAACCGGCAGCATCAGCGATTTACCCACCTTTTGCAGGTTAGCAAATGCATTTTTAAACATAGTTGAGAGAGCTCCTGAGTATTTGTGCTTTTTTTATCTTTTGCACGCCGCGGGGAGAACGGCGTTTAATGCAAGGCGTCTGAGCGCCTTTTATTTATTACGCAGAGTAAAATAAATCAGAGATATATTACTTGATAGCTATCACGTTTCAGCAAAGGGCGGTTTAAAAAGCGTAATTAACGTTAATAATCTATTTATAAGCGCCCGATAACCCGCATAAACAGCCTGTTTCAGGCGCTAAACTTTACCTTCTCCGCCCATTAATTACGAGCAGTAAAATAATTATAATATCGGAATTATTGTAGACGTTCAGGCTCGACGGGGAAAAGATCGCCGAAATTCTGCGTTGTCACGCGCGCCAGTTCCTCAAGGCTTACCCCTTTCAGCGTTGCCATATATTCCGCTACATCACGTGCCCATGCTGGCTGGTTTGCTTTGCCCCGATGCGGCACGGGTGCCAGCCACGGTGAATCTGTCTCAATCAATAGGCGATCCAGCGGCACATAGCGCGCGGCCTCGCGCAGCGCCTGCGCATTCCGGAAGGTCACTATCCCTGAAAAAGAAATATAAAAGCCGAGATCCAATAGTTTCTCCGCCGTTTGCTTATCCTCAGTAAAGCAGTGTAGTACACCGCCGCACTCTGTCACGCGCTCCTCCCGCAGAATAGCCAGCGTATCTTCACGCGCATCGCGGGTATGAACGATTATCGGTTTTTTTAACTCTCGCCCCACCTGAATATGTTGACGGAACGCGGTTTGCTGGCGCGCTTTATTTTCCGGCTCATAGTAATAATCAAGCCCGGTTTCACCCAGAGCGATAACGCCTGGCTCCGCCGCCAGACGGCGTAAATCTTCTATATCAAACGCCTCTCCCTGGTCCAGCGGATGAACGCCGCAGGAAAAAGCAACATTTTTCCGATCGCCGATGAATTGACGCATCGCCTGATATCCCGACAGCGTCGTCGCCACGGCAAGCATAAACTTAACGTCCCTCGCCGCCGCTTTGGCCAGTACGTCATCGACGCTTTGATGTTCCGTTTCATAATCCAGCCCGTCCAAATGGCAGTGTGAATCCACTAAAAACATAGCGTTTCTCTTCTTTATAAGTGCGATAACGACAGTGCACGCCCAGGGCGCCTGTCATTTTCCCAGCTCAACAGCATTTCGAATAAAAGTAATTCGCGATTAACGCCGGAAATAGCGCTCAATTGTTCCCGGCAGTGAAACAGTTTAGTGAGTGAAGTTTGTAGTACCGGCTGCGCTGCGCTTTGTGCAATTTGTGCCACCAGTGCCGTATAATCCACATTGGCGATCCACCTTCCGGCATGATGTTGCCATTTGATGCCATCCAGTAACAGTGAACCCAGCCAGCGCAGTATCTCCGGCGCGTTATCCTGGTTGAGAATTTTAAGTAGCGGTAGCCAGGCGCCGCTTTGCAAAGCCAGCTCCACGCCCGCGCACAGCTTTTGGCGCAGTTCCCAGCGCTCCGAAGTTAAAAGTTCCAGCGCGGCGGCCGGCGCGCCGTCGCAAAGCCGCAGTGCCGCGCGATGTAGCTCTGCCGATAAGCCGTTTTCCCGCCCCAGCCAGACCACGGAAAAAGTTTCATCGGGCGGGGCAAGATGGTAGCAAAAACAGCGGCTGCGCAGGGTCGCCAATAGTCGCTCTGGCTCCCGGCAGCTTAGAAAAAACCAGCATTCTTCCGGCGGTTCTTCCAGTGTTTTCAATAGTGCATTAGCCGCCGCTTCGGTCAGGCGCTCCGTTTCGGGGATCCATACGACCTTAGCCCCCCCCATGCGGGAGCGATCGTAGAGTTTCTCCATCGCGTCGCGTACCGCATCAACGCCGAGGCTGGTTTTCCCCTTTTCCGGTGCGATAACCCGGTAATCAGGGTGCGTTCCTGCCTGCATCAGGCGGCAGCTATGGCAATGCCCGCAGCTTTTATTTTCTTCCGGTTGCCGACACATTAACCAGCGGCTCAGCGCGTAAATAAGCGCATCAGCGCCCATCCCTTCCTGCGCCTGCACCAGCAGCGCATGATGGCCTTTGCCCTGCCGATAGCCACTAATGAGTTTTTCAAATGCCGGACGCAGCCATGGGTACCAGCGCATTACGCCTGCCCCTGAAACCAGCGTGTAATCACAGCACGGATATTCGCCGAGACGTCTTCCAGCGGCTGCATGGCATCAACCGTAATTATCCGTGAATCCTGCTGCGCAAGGCTGAGGTAGCGCGCCCGGGTTCGGTTAAAAAAGTCGAGCGATTCCTGTTCTATCCGGTCAAGCGCGCCGCGCGCGCGCGCGCGCCTGAGGCCAACGTCAGGCATAACATCAAGGTAGAGCGTTAAGTCTGGCGCGAAATTGCCTAACACCGCGGTACGCAGCGTTTGCAATAACTGTGCGTCAAACCCGCGCCCGCCGCCCTGATAGGCCTGGGTCGATAGGTCATGACGATCGCCGATGACCCAGGCGCCGCGCGTTAAGGAAGGCTTGATGACCGTTTCTACTAACTGGACGCGCGCCGCGTAAAACAGCAGCAGTTCGGCTTTATCCGTTACGTGCTCTTCATCCGTGGCGTTTACCTCTAACATCAAATCGCGCAGTTTTTCAGCCAGCGGCGTACCGCCCGGCTCGCGGGTAAAGACCATCTCTTTCACACCGAGCTCGCTCAGCGTCTCGACCACCTTATCGCGCGCGGTGGTTTTACCTGCGCCTTCAAGGCCTTCGATAACAATAAATTTACTGTTCATTTTTATCCCTGAGCGTTTGCAAATAATCTCGTACCGCCCGGTTATGGTCGCGCAGATTGGTGTTGAAGGTATGTCCTCCTTTTCCATCGGCGACAAAATACAAAAATGCGGTTTTGGCTGGATGCGCCGCCGCCCGCAGAGAGGCTAAACCCGGGATCGCTATTGGCCCCGGGGGCATGCCGCTAATAATATAGGTATTATACGGCGTCGGGGTTTCAAGATCGCGCCGAGTCAGGCGTCCAGTGTAATTATCCCCAAGCCCATAAATAACGGTAGGATCGGTCTGCAGCCGCATGCCGGTACGCAACCGGTTAATAAATACCGATGCAACGCGATCGCGTTCGACGGCAACCGCCGTCTCTTTTTCAATGATTGACGCCATGGTTAACAGCGCATTCTTATCTTTATAAGGCAGATTTTTATCACGCGCATTCCACTCATCGTTTACAGCGTTAACCATACGGCGATGGGCGCGCTTTAACAAAGAGACGTCGCTGGTACCCGCGGTATAAAGCCAGGTGTCTGGCCAGAACCAGCCTTCCAGCGGCGAACTGTCATCCCACTGCAGTGATTTTGCTACGGTCGCATAACTGTCATCGCTTAACGTATGCTTTATCCAGGGGGAGGCGCGCAGCTGTTTTAGCCAGTCGCTCAGCCGCATACCTTCAATAAAGCGCATGGGAAACTGGGCCTCTTTCCCCGATGCGAAAAGCGTCATCATATCTGCAACGCGCATTTTGGGCGTAAGGCGATAGGTGCCCGCTTTAAAGTTGGTAAGCCCGGGGTGAAGATATAATAACCATTGAAAGACGCGCGGCTGCCTGATAAGCCTGGCTTTATAAAGCTGTTGCGCCAGAGCGATGCGCCTGGTCCCCGAAGCGACGGTAAAATAGGTATCCTGTTGTATCGATAAATGCGCATTCGCCAACCGGTTTACCTTCCATAACCCGGCTGCCAGCGCAAGCCCCACTACAATGATGAAAATTAAAACAACCCGCCGTAATATCTTCATAACTTATCGGTTACTCACATTTTGGGGCCAAAAACTGGTACAACGCGCGCGAGGAATAACGCCAACAGGACGCCTGCCGGACGGGCAGTATCGGCATTAATGCATTGCAGATGAAGACTTCTTCTGCCTCCTGCAATGCTTCTAACGGTGCTCGTACCTGCTGCGCGTGCCACGGTGAATTAGCCAGTAATCGCAATATACGTTGCCGCATTGTGCCGTCAACGCCCGCTCTATCGAGCCGTGGGGTATAGACGTTTTTCCCTTTGCGCCAAAATAAATTAGCCGCACAGCATTCCGTAAGGTGCCCCTCAGTGTCAAGAACCAGTGCTTCATCAGCCTGTATCTGGTCAAGATGTTTACGAATCAGTATCTGTTCCAGGCGGTTTAAGTGTTTTATACCAGCAAGCCAGGGATTACAGCCAAGTGGAACGGGAACCGGCATTAATAGTGCTCCACGCTCAGATAAATCAGCATAATGCGTCGGTGCAGAAAATAACCTCAACATCCTGACGGACTCCCCGCAGCCGCTGGTGCCGTAGCCGCGCCCACCGCTACCGCGGCATATAACCACTTTCAGCGTGGCTTTACGCTCTGCCTGTGCCAGGCTGGTTATATCCTGCAATAGCGTCTGACGCTCAGGCATTGGGATGTCCAGCCGCCGGCATCCTTCTTCCAGCCGCCGCATATGGTCATCCAGAAAGCGGACATCACCGTCAATAACGCGTGCGGAGGTAAAACATCCATCCCCAAACTGTAAGCCCCGCTCAACCAGCGCTATGTTATCTCGCCATTCGCCATTAATTAACCACATTAGGGACTCCGGGTCAGCGCTCAGGCTTTATTTCGGGAAAGGAACATTGAGCAAGAATAAGAAGGGCCCGTGAATACGGGCCCTGTGGCATCAGTTACAGCTTCTTAAAAATAAGAGAGCCGTTAGTTCCGCCAAAACCGAAGGAGTTGCACAATGCATACTCCATACCGGAAACCTGGCGCGCCTCATGAGGAACGAAGTCGAGATCGCATCCCTCATCAGGATTATCCAGGTTAATAGTTGGCGGTACGGCCTGGTCGCGCAGCGCAAGAATCGAATAAATGGATTCTACAGCGCCAGCGGCTCCCAGCAGATGCCCGGTCATTGATTTCGTCGAACTAACCAGCACGCGTTTTGCATCTGCACCAAACACCGCTTTCACGGCCTGAGCTTCCGCTTTGTCGCCCGCCGCCGTAGACGTACCGTGTGCATTGACGTAGCCGATTTCACCAGCATTGAGACCCGCATCACGCAGAGCGTGTTGCATCGCAAGCTGAGCACCCGCGCCATTTTCCGGCGGCGAAGTCATATGATACGCATCGCTGCTCATACCAAAACCGACCAGCTCTGCGTATATTTTCGCGCCGCGCTTCTTCGCATGCTCGTACTCTTCCAGCACCAATATGCCAGCGCCATCGCCCAATACGAAACCGTCGCGATCTTTATCCCATGGACGGCTTGCCGCCTGAGGATTATCGTTACGGGTTGATAGTGCACGCGCAGCGCCAAAGCCACCGACGCCCAATTGGGTGCTGCCTTTTTCCGCACCGCCAGCCAGCATGACATCAGCATCACCGTAAGCGATAATACGCGCGGCATGGCCGATATTATGCACACCAGAAGTGCAGGCAGTCGCGATAGAAATACTCGGACCGCGCAAACCAAACATAATACTAAGGTGCCCGGCAACCATATTGACTATCGTAGACGGCACGAAGAATGGGCTAATTTTCCGGGGGCCGCCGCTCATTAAGGCGGTGTGGTTCTCTTCGATAAGACCCAGGCCGCCGATACCGGAACCAATGGCTGCACCAATGCGCGGCGCATTTTCTTCCGTTACTTCAAGCCCGGAATCATGCATTGCCTGAACGCCAGCAATAATTCCATATTGAATGAAAACATCCATTTTACGCTGTTCTTTGCGCGAAATGATGTCATCACAGTTAAAGTCCTTTACTAAGCCAGCAAATTTGGTTGCATAGGCGCTAGTATCGAAATGGTCGATAAGGCTGATGCCGCTCTGACCGGCAAGCAGAGTTTCCCAGTTTGACTCTACAGAATTGCCGACAGGAGACAACATGCCAAGTCCGGTCACAACTACACGACGCTTAGACACGTTCGTCCTCCAGGGAGGGAAAATGATACAAGTGGGACAAAAAGATAAAACTCAGGCGGTCGAGTGACCGCCTGGAGATGTTCACTTACGCCTGGTGACCGTTGATGTAATCAATGGCAGCCTGTACGGTAGTGATTTTCTCTGCTTCTTCGTCCGGAATCTCAGTATCAAACTCTTCTTCCAGAGCCATTACCAGCTCAACGGTGTCAAGAGAATCAGCGCCCAGGTCTTCAACGAAGTTAGCATTATTAGTAACTTCTTCCTGTTTAACGCCCAGCTGCTCGCCAATGATTTTCTTAACGCGTTCTTCGATAGTGCTCATACTCTTAAATTTCCTATCAAAACTCGCTTTCGCGATGGTTTTCGTAGTGTATAAAATGTTGAAAAAGTTGCAACCAAATCCCGGCTTATCTAACCACGATTTTACGCTATTTTGCGGGCAGTTGCCCAAATAACGCAAATAAAATTATTTGTGGTTAAACCATGTACATTCCGCCGTTGACGTGTAGCGTTTCACCTGTAATGTACGCTGCAGCGTCAGACGCCAGGAATGTTACCGCATTTGCGATTTCTTTTGCATCGCCAAGGCGGCCTGCCGGTACCTGAGACAGAATACCTGCACGCTGATCGTCAGACAGCGTACGCGTCATGTCCGTTTCAATAAATCCCGGAGCCACAACGTTTACAGTAATGCCGCGCGACGCCACTTCACGCGCCAGCGACTTACTAAAACCAATCAGACCTGCTTTTGCCGCAGCATAGTTAGCCTGACCGGCATTCCCCATGGTACCTACCACGGAGCCGATCGTGATAATGCGACCATGACGCTTCTTCATCATAGCGCGCATTACCGCTTTCGACAGTCGGAAAACTGATGACAAATTGGTATCAATTATCTCATTCCACTCGTCATCTTTCATACGCATAAGCAAGTTATCGCGCGTAATTCCCGCATTATTGACCAAAATATCCACGTCTCCAAACTCGGCGCGAATGCTTTCCAGTACGGATTCCACAGAGGCTGCGTCTGTTACATTCAGCGTCATCCCCTTACCGTGGGAACCCAAATAATCGCTAATGGCCTGCGCGCCGCTTTCACTAGTAGCTGTGCCTATCACTTTAGCGCCATGCGCTACCAGCGATTCTGCAATAGCGCGCCCAATCCCACGGCTGGCGCCGGTTACCAGCGCGACTTTTCCTTCAAAGCTCATGGTCGTCCTCATGATAATTGTTCAAGCGCGGTCGAAAATGCGCCTGGTTCATTAATAGCCGATGCGCTTAGCGTATCAACAATACGCTTTGTCAAACCCGTGAGTACTTTTCCGGGACCGACTTCGTATAGTTGTTCAATCCCCTGCGAGGACATCCACTGAACGGTGCGCGTCCACTGTACCGGACTGTAGAGCTGGCGCACCAGCGCATCGCGAATTGCATCCGGTCCCGTTTCTCCTGTCACATCAACGTTATTGATGACAGGCACGGTCGGCGCATTAAAAGTTACTGTTTTCAGCTCAGTCGCGAGCTTATCAGCAGCAGGTTTCATCAGCGCGCAGTGCGAAGGCACACTCACCGGTAAAGGAAGCGCACGTTTTGCGCCTGCCGCTTTACATGCGGCTCCCGCGCGCTCAACGGCTTCTTTATGTCCGGCAATAACAACCTGGCCGGGCGAGTTAAAATTCACCGGAGAAACTACCTGCTCCTGGGCGGCCTCCGCGCAGGCTCGGGAAACGGCTTCATCATCAAGGCCAATAATCGCAGCCATAGCACCGGTACCTTCCGGCACCGCCTCTTGCATCAATTTACCGCGCAGTTCCACTAAACGCACCGCATCTGCAAATGCGATGACGCCTGCGCAAACCAGCGCCGAATATTCACCAAGGCTATGCCCTGCCATTAACGTCGGCGTTTTTCCACCTTTCTGCTGCCATAAACGCCACAGTGCGACAGAGGCGGTTAACAGGGCTGGCTGGGTTTGCCATGTTTTATTAAGTTCTTCCGCTGGCCCTTGCTGAACCAAAGCCCATAAATCATAACCAAGTGCGGCAGAGGCCTCACGAAATGTCTCTTCAATCACCGGGTTTTCTGCCGCCAGCTCTGACAACATGCCGACAGACTGGGAACCCTGCCCCGGGAAGACAAATGCAAATTGCGTCATCATAGTATTCATTCCTGTCATCAAAAACGAACCAGCGCGGAGCCCCAGGTAAAGCCGCCGCCAAAAGCCTCCAGCAGGACTAACTGCCCGCGCTGGATACGCCCGTCACGCACCGCTTCATCAAAGGCGGCGGGAACAGAAGCTGCTGAAGTATTGCCATGGCGATCGAGCGTAACAACCACTTTATCCATCGGCATTCCCAGCTTCTTCGCGGTTGCGCTAATAATACGTAGATTAGCCTGATGCGGTACAAGCCAATCCAAAGCACTGCGCTCCAGATGATTAGCTGCGAGGGTTTCATCCACAATGTGCGCCAGTTCAGTAACCGCAACTTTAAAGACCTCATTGCCTGCCATAGTGAGCCACGTCGGATTTTCAGGATGAACGCGGTCCTGATGAGGCAGCGTCAATAATGAACCGTAGCTACCGTCTGCATGCAGATGCGTTGAGATAATACCTGGCTCGTTCGATGCGCAGAGCACAACGGCGCCTGCACCATCACCAAATAGAATGATGGTGCCACGGTCGTCTGGATCCAGGGTGCGAGCAAGAACATCCGCGCCAATCACCAGCGCCTTTTTTGCCGCGCCGTTTTTGACATATTGATCGGCGATGCTCAATGCGTAGGTAAACCCCGCACATGCGGCCGCGACGTCAAAGGCCGGACAGCCTTTTATTTCAAGCATTGCCTGAATTTGACATGCCGCGCTCGGAAAAGCATGCGTGGAAGAGGTAGTGGCTACGATGATTAAATCTATCTCATCTTTTGCTACTCCGGCCATCTCCAGCGCGCGCAGCGCGGCCTGATGCCCCATAGTAGAAACGGTTTCATTCGGCGCAGCAATGCGACGCTCCCGGATCCCCGTCCGCGTGACGATCCACTCGTCAGAGGTTTCCACTATTTTTTCCAGGTCGGCGTTAGTCCGCACTTGCTCGGGCAAATAGCTGCCCGTACCAATAATCTTCGTATACATGTACGCTCAGTCACTCTTGGGAAAAGTACCCATATCTTCCGCTAAAGACATTACACAAAATCGGTATCGCCTCAGCCTCCGCTTTTCGCATCGTCACCGATGCGCGGCTCAACGCCATCTGGGTATACAGATTTCAGGCGAGCGGCTATCCGCTGTGGAACCTGCCGCTGCACCGCCTGCACTGCCTGTTCGATAGCGACCGTAAACGCTCGCTGATTAGCCGCACCATGACTTTTAATCACCGTGCCGCGCAATCCTAACAGACAGGCACCATTATACTGGTCGGGGTTGAGGTGACTGAATCGCCTCAACAACCGTTTTTGTAGCCATTTTTTTAAGAAAATTAGCCACCATGACTGCTTCTTACCCTCTCGCTGAGTTTTTAACAGCGACAGGAACATTCTGACGACGCCTTCCATGGTCTTTAAGGTGACGTTGCCAACAAACCCGTCACACACGAGAACGTCTGTTTTGCCGGTCAGTAGTTCATTGGCTTCAAGATAGCCGATAAAATTCAACGCAGGCAGCGTTTTTAAGATAGCCGCCGCATCGCGAATACTGTCCAAACCTTTACTTTGTTCTTCACCAATATTCAAAAGCGCCACGCGTGGACGCTCGATTTCCAATACGTCCTCCGCCATCACCGCACCCATAATGGCAAACTGGGCAAGCATCGTGGCATCACAGGCAACATTCGCGCCTAAATCCAGCACCACTGTTTTCCCTTGCCGCTGATGCGGAAGCACCGACATCAAAGCCGGACGCAGGATACCGTCAAGCGGTTTGAGTAACAACTTGGCAAGCCCCATCAGTGCACCGGTATTTCCCGCACTGACGCAGGCCTGCGCCCGCCCTTCTTTCACTAGCTCTAGCGCGATACGCATCGACGTACCATGGCTACGGCGTAAGGCCTGTGATGGGCGCATATCGCTTGCCACAACGGATTCTGCTTCAATAATTTGCAGACGAGCGCGTTGTTCAAAATCAGCTCTGGCAAGCAGCGGCGTAATAGCGTCGGGAGAACCGACTAAAAGGAGGTGAAGCTGAGGATTATCGCTAAGTGCCTGCAGAGCAGCAGGCACCGTCACGGCGGGGCCAAAATCCCCGCCCATGACATCTAACGCCAGGGTTAGACGCGTCAAGATCGTCCCGAATTACTTCGTGATAACCTTGCGGCCACGGTAGTAACCGTCGGCGGTGATGTGATGACGCAGGTGGGTTTCACCAGACGTTTTATCGACAGACAGGCTGGCAGTGGTCAGTGCATCATGTGAACGACGCATACCACGCTTGGAACGGGTTGGTTTATTCTGTTGTACGGCCATGGACCTTACTCCTCAATTACTTACGCTTTAAACTGGCTAATACGGCAAATGGATTTGGTTTCTTTGCCTCTTCAGGCAACTCACCAAAAACCATGTCCGCGTCGGACACTTCACAGTGTTCAGAATCATGCACCGGAACCACCGGCAGGGAAAGAATAATTTCATCCTCTACCATCGCCAGCAGATCGATTTCACCGAATTCGTTAACCTCAATCGGCTCATACGCATCCGGTAACGCTTCAGCCTGCTCGTCGGAACGCACAGGGCTAAAACAATACGTCGTGTGGACCTGATGCGAAAACGCTTTACCGCAGCGCTGACATTCAAGTGAAACCAAAACCCGCGTATCACCGGTTAAAACGGCAAGACGTTGGTTATCGATAGCGAATGACATCGCACATTCTACATCACTGTCCACGCTGACAACAGACTCGGCAACGCGCGCAACCTGATCGGGCGTATATACACCTTGATAATCGAGGCGTTTTTGCGCGGTCCGAACCGGATCTAAAGTCAGGGGTAATTTAACCTTTTGCATAGGGCGCGCATATTAACGTCGTAATTCACCGGAGTCAAAGAAAAAGCGGCGCCCGCGCTGCCTTATTAACATTCATTCACACTGCTGCATCTCAAACGGTTAACATAGCCACACTTAATAACGTTACAGGCTCGATTATTATGCTTCCGCTTGTTCTCGCTTCGACGTCGTTATATCGCAAAACTTTGCTCGAAAAACTTGGGATTCCCTTCACTAGCGACGCGCCGGATATCGATGAATCGCCATTGCCTGATGAGCAGGCTCATCACTTAGTCACTCGCCTTGCAAAAGCAAAGGCGCAGGCTTTGGCGCTGCGTTATCCCCGCCATTTAATTATCGGCTCCGATCAGGTCTGCGTCCTGAATAATGCTATCACAGGTAAACCCCATACTCCTGAGCGCGCGGTGGCGCAGCTTCGCGAAGCAAGCGGACAGCGCGTGACGTTCTACACCGGGCTTGCACTCTATAATAGTGCCACTGCGAACATGCAGTGCATTAGCGAACCGACGGAGGTGCTATTTCGCGCCCTCACTGACCGGGAGATAGCGCATTATATTGCCCGAGAACAGCCGCTGGACTGCGCGGGAAGTTTTAAGTGCGAAGGGCTTGGGATTGCCCTGTTTAAGCGTATTATCAGCCGGGATCCAAATACACTAATAGGCCTGCCGCTGATTGCGCTATGCGAAATGTTCGCCGCTGAAGGTGTTAATCCGTTAACAGATCGCTAAATTTTCCCCTGGCTGTCACGCCGTAATGCTTTCAGACAGTGCGCTAGCGTGGCGTCCATTGGCGCTTCAATCCGCAGCGTTTCTCCCGTTTTAGGATGCGCGAAGCGCAGCGCGGCAGCGTGAAGAAACAGCCGATTTAGTCCTGTTCCAGCCAATTGACTATCGAACGCCCGATCGCCATAGCGATCGTCAAACGCTATCGGGTGCCCGGCATGCAGGGTATGGACTCGTATCTGATGTGTCCGGCCAGTAATCGGGCTACAGCGTATCAGCGTGGCAAAAGCGTAGCGTTCCTCTATTTTAAAGCGTGTTTCAGAGGGCTTACCTTCGCTGTTGACTCGCACAATCCGCTCGCCGCTTTGTAAAATATTCTTTAATAGCGGCGCCTGCACGGCCTTCACGTGAGATTGCCACTGCCCGCGCACCAGCGCCAGATAATCCTTTTGCATATTCTTGTCACGCAACTGCTCGTGCAGCGAACGCAAAGCCGAACGTTTCTTTGCCACCAGCAGAACCCCTGAAGTATCGCGGTCGAGCCGATGTACCAACTCCAAAAAGCGAGCTTCGGGGCGCAGTGCACGCAATCCCTCGATGACGCCAAAACTGAGCCCGCTACCGCCGTGAACCGCCGTGCCTGAAGGCTTGTTAAGCACCAGAATATGGTCGTCTTCGTAGATAATGGCGTCATTCAGCGCAGCGACTTTGTCCAGATGCGGCGACAGCGCTTCTTCTTCGCGTTCCGCAACCCGCACCGGCGGAATTCGCACCTCATCCCCCGCCAGCAGTTTATATTCCGGTTTTACGCGCTTTTTATTTACCCGCACTTCGCCTTTACGCAAAATGCGATATATCATACTTTTCGGCACGCCTTTCAGGCGGGTGCGCAAAAAATTATCAATTCGCTGCCCTGCTTCATCTGCAGAAACAGCGACTATCTTTACAGAAGGAGTCGTAATTTTCATGGTCGGCGATTCTAAAGATGTCATCTCATTCACGCTACTTTTTTCGTACCAGCGACCTATAAACACCGGGCTTATAGCTGATGAGGTGAAGCATTTTTGAATGTTATTCCAGCAACAACATTTTTCAGGTTAAAAAACTGTGAGAAAGCCTAAGATAAATGGCAAAAGGTCGCTTGCTATAATCAGGTTAGCAGTGGAATAATGTTAGAGTTTCCGCATTCATGCGTTATGCATTGTTAAACGCAAAATGTTAAGAAATTGTTGTTTTGCCTGAACGTTTATCTGCGCAGCAATGGCGTAAGACGTAAATACACTCTCAGGCAGTTAGCGGGCTGCGGGTAGCAGACCCTACCGGTACACGGAATCATCTCTGGCGAATTCAATTCCAGGCTGTTCCCAGGACTAATTGCACTGCTTCTCCGGTTGAGAAACAGGCTACCGATACTTTGCGCCTCTATGCGAGCGACAACCGGGAGGTTGACGGCTACGCGACCAGTCACGAGGCCATCGGTTCAAATCCGGTAAGATAAATGCGCCCGCCGCTCTATCACCAATGTAAGATAATGAGTTAGTTACGATGAAAAGAATGTTAATTAACGCAACTCAACAGGAAGAGTTGCGCGTCGCACTGGTAGATGGGCAGCGACTGTATGACCTAGATATTGAGAGCCCGGGCCATGAGCAGAAAAAAGCAAACATCTATAAAGGAAAAATTACCCGCATTGAACCCAGTCTCGAAGCCGCGTTTGTTGATTATGGCGCCGAGCGCCACGGCTTCCTTCCCTTAAAAGAAATCGCCCGAGAATATTTCCCTAACGGCTACAACGCACATGGCCGTCCCAACATCAAAGATGTCCTGCGCGAAGGCCAGGAAGTTATTGTCCAGATTGATAAAGAAGAGCGTGGCAATAAAGGCGCTGCGCTGACAACGTTTATTAGCCTCGCGGGCAGCTATCTGGTGCTGATGCCAAACAACCCCCGTGCAGGCGGTATTTCGCGCCGCATTGAAGGCGACGACCGCACTGAATTAAAAGAAGCGATGGCTTCGCTGGAAGTGCCTGACGGCATGGGGCTCATCGTTCGTACCGCCGGGGTTGGTAAATCAGCCGAAGCGCTGCAGTGGGATCTTAGTTTCCGCCTTAAACACTGGGAAGCAATTCAGAAGGCCGCTGAAAGCCGCCCTGCGCCGTTTTTGATCCATCAGGAAAGCAATGTTATTGTTCGCGCCTTCCGCGATTACCTTCGTCAGGATATCGGTGAAATTTTAATTGATAATCCTAAAATTCTTGAACTAGCGCGTCAGCATATCGCAGCACTTGGTCGCCCCGATTTCAGTAGTAAAATTAAGCTTTATAGCGGCGAGATCCCGCTGTTTAGCCATTATCAAATTGAATCGCAGATTGAATCCGCGTTCCAGCGCGAAGTGCGTCTTCCTTCCGGTGGCTCTATCGTTATCGATACGACTGAGGCATTGACCGCTATTGATATCAACTCAGCGCGTGCAACGCGCGGTGGCGATATTGAAGAGACAGCCTTTAACACCAATCTGGAAGCCGCAGATGAAATTGCGCGCCAGTTAAGGCTACGCGATTTAGGCGGCCTGATCGTTATCGATTTTATCGACATGACCCCAGTGCGCCATCAGCGTGCGGTAGAAAACCGCCTGCGTGAAGCCGTCCGTCAGGACAGAGCGCGCATTCAAATAAGTCATATTTCGCGCTTCGGGCTGCTTGAGATGTCGCGCCAGCGCTTGAGCCCGTCGCTAGGCGAGTCCAGCCATCACGTCTGCCCGCGCTGTAGCGGCACCGGTACCATTCGCGATAACGAATCGCTCTCCCTTTCTATTTTGCGCCTCATAGAAGAAGAAGCGCTGAAAGAAAATACTAAAGAAGTCCATGCCATTGTTCCGGTACCTGTCGCCTCTTATTTGCTTAACGAGAAACGCGAAGCCGTCAACGCGATAGAAACGCGTCAAAACGGCGTACGCTGCGTCATTGTCCCTAACGATCAAATGCAAACCCCGCATTATTCCGTACTGCGCGTGCGCAAAGGCGAAGAAACTCAGGCTCTGAGTTACATGCTGCCGAAGCTGCATGAAGAAACGATGGCGATGACGGCTGATGAAGAGCCTGCGGAGCGCCGTCGTCCGGAGCAGCCCGCGCTGGCAACCTTCGCAATGCCTGAAGTTCCGCCGATGCCGGCCGAACCAGCGGCTACGCAGGGAACTAAAGCAACCGGCCCGGCACCTCAGAATGCGATACAAAAACCCGGGCTGGTGAGCCGACTGCTCTCAGCGCTGAAAAAAGCCTTTGCCGGTGATGCCACACCTGTAGAACAGGAAATCAAGGCGCCAGAAACAACGAAGCGCAGCGATAACCGACAGGATCGCCGCAGCAGCGGTGGCCGCCGCCAAAATGGCCGCCGCGATCGTACTGAGCGCCCAGACCGCCAAAATCGAGACGGCAGCCGTAATAATGAAACGCGTGAAAATCGTGAAGATAATCGTCGCCAACGTCGCCAGCAGCAAAACGTTCAGCAGGAATCTATCGCCACGACCCCCGCGAATGAGGCGGAAAATAAACCCCGGGAGCCGCGTCGTGAACGCAATCGCCGCCGAGGAGATGAACGGCGCCAGACTCAGCAGGAAGTTAAACATCAGCAAGATAGCGACACATTTAAGGAAAAAGCACCTCACGAAGAAGCGACCTCTCGCGAAGAGCATGCGCCTCAGGTTATGCCGCGCCGCAAACCGCGTCAGCTAGCGCAAAAAGTCCGCATCGAAAGCTACGATGATGCTCCAGCCGAGGTTATCTCAGCGCCAGCCCGCGCGGAAGCGGCGGTAGAAATAACGGATACGCAGCCCGCTCAGGCCATGCTTCCCACCGTGGTTGATAATGTGGCCGAAAAAACGTCGGACATCGCCCAGGAAAGCCAGGAAGATACCGGTGACGCTCGCACTGAGAATGCAGGTATGCCGCGCCGCTCTCGCCGTTCCCCGCGCCATCTGCGCGTCAGCGGCCAGCGCCGGCGCCGTTATCGTGACGAACGCTATCCGACACAGTCAGCCATGCCCATTGAATATGGCTGTGCGTCCCCTGAGCTGGCGTCAGGTAAAGTGTGTATCACCTATCCTGTAACGCGCCCTCAGCACTCCGGGGCTGTCACTGATGAGCATCAACCAGTGAATGAACCAACTGCTGTTCACCCTACTGAATCGCAGCGGGAAGATATTGCACAGTCGGCCGCAATAGAAAAACCGATCGTCGCCACGACGCATCCGGAAGTCATTAGCGCTCCCGTGAATGAAGAACCTCAGTTCATAGCGCAAAGCGATGAAAAGGCAGCTCAGCAGACAGTAGAACAGGCCCACACGGCCCAGACTCCTGTCGCAGCAGAGGCAAAGGCAGATACCGCAGAAGTTGCGCCAGAAGCCACGGCAGAAACTGCGCAGGAATACACTGCGCAAGAGCAAGCGCTCCCCGTAGAACTGCCGGTGGCGGTTGAGCCTTCTGCCGAACAGCCCGTGAAGGCACTCCCGGCTGAGTCTAAGGCGGAACTGAACGAACCTGAAACAGCGCCGATCCAGCCCGCGGTACAGGAATCAGTTAATACCGAACGGGCTGCTCACACCTCGGCTGGCTACGCCAGCGCGCCAATGGTGCGCGCACCGGCCCCTCAGTGGGAACCGGAACCGGCGCGCCACAGCGACTGGGTGCGTCCGGCCTTTATTTTCACAGGTAAAGGTTCGGCCGGTGGACATAGCGCGACGCATCAATTCTCTGCGCCGCCAACCCGCCCTCAGTCAGCAGAATAAGATTTTAATTAGTCGTCTCACTCAAAGCCGGTCAACTGACCGGCTTTTTACTTATCAGTAATCCCCCCTCTACGAACCCGATAATTACCTTGCTTTCGATAGAGAGCCAGCGTCGACGATAGTCTTTTCCTCACGAGTGCATCGGTATCCCTGGAACGCACGGATAAAACTCGCAGTTATCAGACTAGCGCTCCTCTCAGTAACGAGTACCGAAAACGCCACTGTCTCAAACCGGGAACGGGCAGGATCGAAACAACGCGGGGCCGGTAATATCATCAGCCGGTTTGCATAATTTGATTACCGAAGATAAAGCGGATGGTATTTCGCTCGCGGTGCGCCTTCGGAAATAGTAGGCCGCACGGCCTGCAGCCTGATAAATCTGCCAGCGTCACTGCCAGCGTGAGCGAACGCGCGGCCCAATCACACCGCAGGTAGTTAAGCCGAAGTCGTGCGTCGGGCAAAAACACCGCCCCCAGTCATGTTAAGCCGGCAGCGCAACCGCTAGCGTTATCGCACATGAATCATACTGAACGGATAGAGCACCGACTACGCGCGCCTTCTGAAATAGCGGGCCGCACGGCCTGCAGCCTGATAAATATGACAGCGTCACTGCCAGTGTGAGCGAATACATAGCCCAATTACACCGCAGATAGTTAAGCCGACGTCGTGCGTCGGGCAAAATGGCGGGGCCGAAATCCCAGCGCGCCCAGCGTGATAAAGTAGGCAGCAGACCCGGCCAGCACAACGCTCACCAGGCGTAGCAAACGGAAAGGCATCGTTCCGGTACTCCATTCAGGCATAAAATGAAGCACGCCGATTAACACCGCCGCCATCACTGCCACAGCAATAATCAAACGAGTTAAAAACAGCCTCCAGCCTGGCTGTGGCGTAAAAATCTGGCGCTTACGGAGCTGCCAGAATAATAATGCCGCATTCAGACATGCTGCCAGCCCGATTGAAAGCGACAGGCCGGCATGGCGCAGCGGCCCTATGAATGCCAAATTCATAAGCTGAGTCATAATGAGCGTTACTATGGCAATTTTCACTGGCGTTTTAATATCCTGCCGCGAATAAAAGCCTGGAGCCAATACCTTAACCACAATCAGGCCAATTAACCCCACGGAGTAGGCAATCAGCGCCCGCTGGGTCATAAGCGCATCAAATGCTGAAAACTTTCCATATTGAAATAAAGACACCGTCAATGGCTGTGCGAGAATACCGAGGGCAACGGCGCTTGGTAGCGCCAGCAGGAAACAGAGACGTAACCCCCAATCCATAAGGCGGTTGTATTCCTCACGATCGCCGCTGGCAAAGCTGCGCGACAACGACGGCAGCAAGATAGTCCCTAATGCTACTCCCAGCACGCCGGAAGGAAATTCCATTAATCGGTCAGCGTAATACATCCATGAGACCGAGCCTGACACTAAAAACGATGCAAAAATCGTATTAATGATTAATGAAATCTGACTAACGGAAACCCCCAGAATCGCTGGCCCCATTTGGCGCATGACCCGCAGCGCCCCGGCATTATTAAAACTGACGCGCGGCAAGACCAGCATCCCTATCTTCTTCAGATGGGGCAATTGATAAAAAAGCTGCAAAACCCCGCCCACCGTTACCGCCCACGCCAGCGCAAGTACCGGCGGATGAAAATAGGGCGCGGCAAAGAGCGCAAATCCAATCATGCTGATATTCAGCAGCGTGGGCGCAAAGGCAGGAATTGAGAACCGATTCCATGTATTGAGTATTGCGCCAACCAGTGAGGCGAGTGAAATCAGCAAAATATACGGAAATGTAATACGAAGTAGCTGCGTCGTAAGGGTAAATTTGTCCACCGTATCGGCAAACCCCTGCGCAGTAACCATAATAACCCAAGGTGCCGCTATCATCCCAAGAACGGTGACGATAGATAACGCGAGCGTCAGCAGACCGCTCACATAGGCTATAAATACGCGCGTGGCCTCTTCACCTTCCTTACTTTTATATTCTGCAAGGATAGGCACAAACGCCTGAGAAAAGGCGCCTTCGGCAAAAATACGACGCAACAGGTTTGGCAACTTGAATGCGACAAAAAAGGCGTCTGTTGCCATGCCGGCCCCGAAAATGCGCGCCACGATAGCGTCGCGGGCAAACCCCAGCACGCGAGAAAACATCGTCATTGAGCTGACCGCAGCCAGCGATTTTAATAAATTCATTAACCGCTTCCATCATCGCCCGGACGACGGCATCCGTGAGCCTGCGCCTGGCATCTGTTTTATACAGAACGTGCAACTATGAAAAGCGCTTAGTCTACTCAACCCGGGCAGAAATACTACCGCGAGTTGTTACAGGCGGTAATTCACGGCGATTTCACGGGAAGAATGCAGGATACCGCATACAATTAACGGCCTGGCCGCCATGCAGAGGTGGTAAGCGACGTTAATATATGATCGCGCCAGACGCCATCAATCAGCAGATAATTCTTTGCGTACCCTTCTTTCTCAAACCCCAGCCTGGAGAGAAGATCCCCGCTGCGCTGATTGTGAGGCATATAGTTAGCCATAATTCGATGAATATGCTGGCTACGCTGCATATAGCGGATTGCCGCGCTAAGCGCCTCAAACATCAACCCCTTCCCCTGGCAGGCCTCACCCAGCGAATATCCCAAATAACAGGCGTGAAACGCGCCGCGCACCACGTTTGAAAAATTAGCCACGCCGAGTATCTCGCGTTCATTAGGGTCAAAAAGCGCAAAATAAAAGGCGCTGCCCTGTCGGTGCATCTCATTTATCATAGTTAACCGCGCCTGCCAGCCGGATGGATAACAGTGACTTTCATCGCGAATGGGTTCCCATGGCTTAAGAAAATGGCGGTTTTCCGTATAGTAATCGGCTAGGCGCCAGGCATCCCGCTCGTGCACCAGACGTACGATAAGCCTGTCAGTCACCAACCTGATTTGAGGCGCGTTATTACGATAGCCAAACATAACCTGTATTTTGCTCCTTCCTTTTATTTCTGGCAGCGTCGCCCATAACTGTAGTACCGATAGCAGAAACATTGCGTCGTGCGGGCGTACCGTCAAACAATCATAACAGACGGCGCTCAACCGCACGTTGACGATAAATTTCACGGGTAGCCGCATGATTAGAGGCTATCTGGGGGATATATTAGATAATTGCTCACTTCTGTTTTTAGTCCGGGTTTGCTGGCCCGACAATTGTCTTCCATACTGCAGGGAGGCCTATGTCGAGGAGGAGAACCGTGAAGCTTTATATTTACGATCACTGCCCTTTCTGCGTTAAAGCCCGTATGATCTTCGGGTTAAAAAATCTCCCGGTAACGCTGAAAACCCTGTTAAACGACGATGAAGAAACGCCCGTACGCCTGATTGGCAAAAAAATGGTGCCCATTTTGCAGTTAGATGATGGCCGCTGCATGGCTGAAAGTATGGATATTGTTCATTATGTCGATGCGCTGGACGGCAAACCATTACTTACCGGGCCGCGTAGCCCCCAGCTGGAAGCGTGGCTGCGCCGCGTTGACGGTTACGTAAATCGCCTGCTCTTGCCACGCTTTGCAACGGCACCGTTTGACGAGTTCACGACGCCGGAGGCGCGCGCCGGTTTCAGGCAAAGAAAAGAAGCGATAATTGGCGATTTTGAACAACATCTCGCGCATTCAGCGGGGCTTATTAAGAAAATTAGCGACGATTTACGCACTCTCGATCCGCTGATTAAACAGCCTAATGCAGTTAACGGCGAACTTTCCGACGACGATTTTCAACTGTTTCCCCTGCTGCGAAGCCTGTCCCTGGTCGCTGGTATAAGCTATCCCGCCCGCGTAGCGGATTATCGCGATAATATGGCTAAACAAACGCAAATTACGCTACTGACGTCTATTGCACGTTAATCCAGGCCCCTTTACCGGGGCTTTCAGCTTTTTCTGCTAGTCCTTCTCTTAAACGCGCGGGATAATACTTTAATGTTAGTAGCGACGCTATGAGTACCTAAGAGAGTAACTAATGAAGAAAATTATAATGGCTGCTGCGCTTGCTGTCAGCACACTGCTTGTCGGCTGTAATCAGTTAACCTCGTGGACCGTGAATGAGCAGGAAATTAACCAGGCGCTGGAAAAACGTAACCAATTTGCAAAAGATATCGGCCTGCCCGGGATAGCCGACGCGCATATCGTTCTAAAACATTTAAAAAGCCAGATTGGGCGCAGTGAACCGAATAAAGTCACGCTCAGCGGCGATGCCGATCTCACGATGAATTCACTGTTCGGTAATCAAAATGCCACCATGCAGCTTACGCTAAAAGCGCTGCCGGCTTTTAATAAAGAGCAAGGGGCGATTTATCTTCAGGAAATGGAGATTGTCGATGCCAGTATTAAACCTGAAAAAATGCAGTCCGTGCTGCAAACCATCGTGCCTTATCTTAACCAGTCGTTACGCAATTACTTCAATAAAAAACCCGCCTATGTTTTGAGTGAAGATAGCAGCAAAGGCGAGGCGCTGGCGAAGAAATACGCCAAAGGAATTGAAGTTAAACCCGGGCAAATCGTTATTCCCTTTACCGACTAACATTACTAAAAGGCTCCTCTCCGATTATTTTCGCAGGAGGGGAGTGCATTGCACTGCATTTCTGCTTATGCTTTGTGCCCGGCCCCTTTTGTTTGATGACATAATTCCAAGCCGGAGCATTCACCCATGACCACTTCTGTTCAGGAAATACACCTTCGACGCCCGGATGACTGGCACCTGCATCTTCGCGACGGCCATCTGATGCATAGCGTTCTCCCCTGGACCAGCGGCGTGTTTGCACGCGCGATCGTTATGCCTAATTTAACGCCGCCTGTCGTCAGCGTCGAAGCAGCTATCGCCTACCGGCGGCGCATTTTAGCCGCCGTGCCGCCTCATCATGCATTCACCCCCTTAATGACCTGCTATCTGACGGACTCTTTGGCACCAGAGACGCTCAGGCGCGGTTTCAACGAGGGGGTGTTCACTGCAGCAAAGCTTTATCCGGCCAATGCGACCACCAATTCACAGCACGGCGTGACCAGCATAGACACAATAGCGCCACTTCTGGAACAAATGGAGCGGCTGGACATGCCGCTTCTGATACACGGTGAAGTCACGCATGCCGATATTGACATTTTCGATCGTGAAGCGCGTTTTATCGATTCGGTGATGGAACCACTGCGCCGGCGATATCCAGCGCTCAGAATAGTATTTGAGCATATTACGACTCAGGAAGCGGCGTGGTATGTTCGCGATGGCGATTCACGCCTGGCGGCAACCGTTACGCCTCAGCATTTAATGTTTAATCGCAACCATATGCTGTCCGGCGGTATTCGCCCCCACCTCTATTGTCTGCCCGTTTTAAAGCGGAACATCCATCAACGGGCGCTAAGAGAGTTAGTCGCCAGCGGCTGCGAGCGCGTGTTTTTAGGCACGGACTCCGCGCCCCACTCCCGCGCGCGTAAAGAATCAAGCTGCGGCTGCGCCGGCTGCTTTAATGCCCCAGCGGCTCTTGGAGCGTATGCATCCGTTTTCGAAGAACTTAATGCGCTGGATAAGCTGGAGGCTTTTTGTTCGCTCAACGGCCCGCGCTTTTACGGTATGCCCGCCAATGAAGAGACCATTACACTGGTTCGTGCGCCGGAGACTATACCTGAGCGCCTTGAGCTACCCGGAGACGATACATTAATCCCCTTCCTTGCCGGAGAAACCTTAGCGTGGTCGATAAAATCTGAGTAAATTTCTTATTCAAAATAAGAAAACGCCGGTAATTTTCAGTATTGCCAGCCAAAAATAAATACTGTATAAAAATACAGTTATTTATTTTTGGGAACTCATTATGCGTATTGAAATTACCCTCGCCAAAGCAACGCCGCTCCCGCCGGGCGCCGTAGATGCGCTAAGCGAAGAGCTAACGCGACGTATTGAAGCGGCTTTTCCGGATATTCCCGGTCAGGTGCAGGTACGCTACGCCGCAGGCAACAATCTATCCGTGCTCGGTGCTTCCAGCGAAGACAAAGCGCGTATCAGCGAAATCCTTCAGGAAACCTGGGAAAGCGCCGACGACTGGTTTTATTCCTGACGCGATTTTGTGCCAGGGTTTACGGGCGTCGCCGCCCGTTTTTTACTCTTCATATAAACCACCGGCTTTTTTATCTCACCGCGCTATTACGCTATCGGAGGACGGGCCTCGCAGTAATAAAAAGGCAAATTCCCCCGTTGTTTAAACGAGATATTCTTAATATTATTTTTTTGATATAATTAATCTGCTTCACAATAAAATCGCATTAGCCTCAAAGTCCGTTGTCATTAAACACGTATTACGGGGGTATGATGAAGAATAATCATGAAGTGATTCAAACGCATCCCCTTGTAGGATGGGATATCAGTACTGTAGACAATTACGATGCGTTAATGCTCCGCCTGCACTATCTGACGGCAAATCAATCCACGCCAGATGAAACTGAAGTTGGCCAAACGCTATGGCTGACAACCGATGTCGCCCGGCAATTCATCTCCATTCTTGAGGCCGGGATCGCTAAAATTGAGTCAGGTGATTATCAGGATGATGTATTCAGAAAGCATTAACCTGCTATGACGCCGGGTTTCCATGATGAAGTATAAAAAAGCGCCTCTGGCGCTTTTTTATTACTGACAGAAAAGCATTTGCCTGCAGCTTCACACTACTTATCTGACTTTATCATATTGCTGCTGCGTTAAATTTGCCTAAACGGGCCGCGGGTTTTCAGTTGTCACTTCAGGTGAAAATTACTGCGTGTTTCAATAACGGGAAATACGTATCGTTATTAGTAGTAACTTTTTCGCTAACAGGCGAAAATAACGAATGGCGAATATAAAAAACACGCTGGCGCTTGAGAGTTGAAGCCCGGTTAATTACCCTGCTTATTTCACGCTAACATGCCCGGATAAAATATGGATTACGATTTAATTATTGTCGGGAGCGGCTCTATTGGCGCCGCGGCTGGCTATTACGCCACTCAGGCCGGGCTGCGCGTACTAATGATTGATAGCGCGCATCCGCCGCATCAGCAAGGCAGCCATCACGGTGAAACGCGCCTCATCAGGCACGCCTACGGCGAAGGTGAAAAATATGTCTCCCTGGCGTTAAGATCGCAAACGCTCTGGGATGAACTGCAGCAATTGAGTGAAAAACGTCTGTTCACTCAAACCGGTGTCCTCAATATTGGCCCGGCAGACAGTGTATTTTTAAGCAATGTTGCCCACAGCGCCAGCCAGTGGCAAATACCGCTGGAAAAAATGAATGCCCGCGAGTTAATGGCCCGCTGGCCGCAAATTCGCGTCCCTGAATATTTTATTGGCATGTTTGAACCCAACGGCGGGGTGCTCAACAGTGAAGATGCGGTCGCTTTATTTATTCGCCTGGCCTGTGAGGCAGGCTGTGCGCAGCTATTTAACTGCCCGGCAACGGCCATTCGACAAACGGAAAACGGCATCGAAGTCGATACAGCGGAAGGCTGCTGGCGCGGCGCGAAATTACTTCTCAGCGCCGGAACCTGGGCAGGAAAGTTGCTTCCATCACTGCCCATTACGCCTATCCGGAAAGTTTTCGCCTGGCATCAGGCGGACGGGCGCTTTAGTACCGAAAATCATTTTCCGGCATTTACCGCTGAACTTGAGAATGGCGACAGTTTTTACGGTTTCCCATCTCAAAACAACGCGCTAAAAATTGGCAAACATAGCGGCGGGCAGCCTATCAGTAGCCCTGAGCAACGCGCGCCTTTCGGCACAACAGTCAGTGATGGCAGCGAGGCATTTACTTTTTTAAGGCAAATTCTTCCTGGCACCGGCGTCTGTTTGCACGGAGAAGCCTGTAGTTATGATAATTCTCCTGATGGCGATTTTATCATCGATACCTTACCGCAAGCCCCTGACGCACTGGTCATCACCGGCCTTAGCGGGCACGGGTTTAAATTCGCACCGGCGCTAGGGGAAATCGCCTGCCGCTTTGCGCAGGGTCACTCCATAACCCCGGCGCTCGCCTCGTTCAGGCTATCACGCTTTAAGCAAGCCTGATGTCCTTCTTCCCGGATGCTAAGTAATTTCGGCCGCGCTGCGCGGCCCTGCCTGTCTGCTTCGTTATTTCGCCGAAAACCGCGCTACGCGTTATCAGATTTACCGTCTTTGGTGTCAGGTGCGCCGTCTCATTTTGCCCACTGGCGACAGGCCGGACGGGGTGTAGCGTTCTCTTTCATCACGCCTCCTCTTCCCAAATATACTGTGCCAATATCTGGATGACATCCTTGTAATTCCCACACTACCGGTGTCCTCAACGGCGCGACAACGTATATTATTTCAAGATTAAGGCGAAACTACCGGCGAGTTATTCAATTTTTTTGATATTAAAAAAACAAATGGTTTTATTGTTATATTTTTGTTGCATTTAAGTTTACTCCACGCCAGATTGGGGCTTCGCTTTACTTCGAGGCAACCTGAAATGCGCTGGCGAAATACGCAGGAAAAATACGGTTACATGACTGTCGCTTTGCACTGGACAACCGCTCTGTTGATATATGGAATGTTCGGACTGGGGTTGTGGATGGTCACACTGGGCTACTACGACAGCTGGTACCACACGGCGCCAGAACTCCATAAAAGCATTGGCGTAATACTATTTTTTATCATGCTGGCCCGAGTTATCTGGCGCAGCCTTTCTCCTTCAACGCCGTTAGAAACCCATTCACGCATGACGCAAATAGTCGCAATCGCGGCCCATCACCTCATGTATATGCTTATTTTTGCCGTTATGATAAGCGGATATCTCATCGCAACGGCTGACGGTAAACCTATCAGCGTTTTCGGCTGGTTTACTCTTCCGGCCCTGCTTAGCGGCGAAGGAGAACAGGCTGATATCGCAGGACGCGTACATCTCTGGCTGGCCTGGGGGCTTATTGGGCTTTCTGCGCTACACGCCCTTGCCGCGCTCAAACATCACTTTATCGACAAAGATGCCACGCTCAGCCGCATGCTGAGCAAATCGTGACCCTTTACTCTGGAGAATCACTATGAAAAAAAATTTTCGCATTTTGGCCCTTACTGCACTGCTCGCCACCAGCGCCTCTGCATTTGCCGCCGATTACAAAATCGACACGGAAGGCCAGCACGCTTTCGTTAATTTTCGTATCCAGCATTTAGGCTATAGTTGGCTTTATGGTACTTTCAAAGATTTTCAGGGCACCTTTAGTTTTGATGAAAAAGATCCCACGGCGGACAAAGTTAATGTTTCTATCGACACGGCCAGTATTGATACCAACCACGCAGAGCGTGATAAACACCTGCGCAGCGCCGATTTTCTGAATGTCAGTAAATATCCTCAGGCAACATTTACCTCAACGTCGGTGAAGAAAGCGCAAGATGCACTACAAATTGAAGGAAAATTTACGTTAAACGGCGTCACAAAGCCGCTGACACTACAGGCCAAACTCATGGGCAAAGGTGACGATCCGTGGGGCGGAAAACGCGCAGGCTTTGAAGCTAAAGGGAAAATTCATCTGAAAGACTTTAACATTAATAAAGATTTAGGGCCGGCCGCGCAGGATGCCGAACTGATTATTTCCGTCGAGGGTATCCAACAGTAACCCTCCCGCGCGGCTGCAGCAACTTTGACGCCGCGCGGGTAGTTATTCACACCCGGCTCACCACAACTATCACCCTACATAAACAGTGCGGGTGAAGGAGAGCATGCACGCGGCGCAGCCCCTACTCAGCGTAACCCTTAACATAATATTAAGGGCGTAATATCAGCGCGCCCGTTGCCCTTAATCGTTACCGGCGCATCCATGAATGTTATCCGGGAGAACACTCAGGCTGTCACTGGATTTTGGCGAACCCAAAAAAAATGTCACAATAGGCGTAAATGTAAGTTATTTTCCTGAATACAGGATCGTCATGACACAGTTACCACAGTTTTCTCGCGCACTATTACATCCCCGATACTGGCTGACCTGGCTGGGTATTGGCGTACTTTATCTCATCGTTCTACTCCCTTATCCGGTCATCTGGCAACTTGGGCGTATTTTAGGCCGCGCCGCCGGACATCTCATGAAAAAACGGGCGCACATAGCGCACCGAAATATTGAGCTTTGCTTCCCGGACATGCCTGAATCCGAGCGCCAGCAATTAGTCAAAAAAAATTTCGAATCTGTAGGAATGGGTCTGCTGGAAACCGGAATGGCCTGGTTCTGGCCCGACTGGCGCATTGAAAAATGGTTCGATGTCACGGGCTTCGATCCGGTCACAAAATTGTATGAAGAAAAGCGTGGCATTCTGCTTATCGGGGTGCATTTTCTTACCCTGGAGCTGGGTGCACGCATTTTTGGCATGCACGCGCCCGGCATTGGCGTTTATCGCCCCAACGATAATCCCTTACTCGACTGGCTGCAGACATGGGGCCGCATGCGCTCCAACAAGTCCATGATTAACCGAAAAGATTTGAAAGGTATGATCCGGGCGCTGAAGCAGGGCGACGTTATCTGGTATGCACCCGATCATGATTATGGTCCTCGTAACAGCGTCTTCGTGCCGTTTTTTGCCGTTGAACAGGCGGCAACGACTTCTGGCACCTGGATGCTGGCCAAAACGTCTAAAGCCAGCATTGTTCCTTTTGTTCCGCGCCGTAAGCCGAACGCGAAAGGATATGAGCTTATTATGCTTCCTCCGGAAGAAAACCCGCCGCTGGGCAGCCCTGAAGAGACCGCTATTTGGATGAATCATATTGTAGAGCGCTGTATTCTGATGGCGCCCGATCAATACATGTGGCTGCACCGTCGCTTTAAAACGCGCCCTGAAGGCGTCCCCTCACGCTATTAACCACTAAACACGGCCGACGTCTCGCCGGCCGTCATTCGCGCTTAGGGCTAAAAAATTGCCCTCTCATCTTTACTTTCCCAAACCTGGTCTATTCTTTTGAGAAATCGAGCGGTTATTTTTATCACTCATCACCAGTTCCACACTTGGATAGGGAGCAAATCATGACTATGTACGCCACTCTTGAAGAAGCCATTGACGCCGCGCGTGAAGCCTATAGCGCAGAGCAAGGAGAAGATGCCGAAGTTCAGCAGTTCAATATGCAAAAATATATTCTGCAGGATGGCGATATCATGTGGCAGGCCGAATTCCTCGCCGATGAAACCGACGCGGGCGAGTGCTTTGCTATGTTAAGCGGTGCCGCGGCGCAGAGCGTTTACGACGGTGATTTTGACGAAATCGAACTTGCTCAGGAATGGATAGAAGAAAATACGCTGCACGAATGGGATGAGGGCGAGTTTCAACTGGAGCCGCCTCTGGATACAGAAGAAGGACAGACCGCGGCCGATGAATGGGATGAGCGCTAAGCCGGCGGCTGGAACTTTACTCATAGGGTCCGTGATGCGCGTCTATCGGCAACAGTAAAGTATCGAAGATAAGTGAAAGCGGTAAATCCAAAATAGTGACATATCGCCAGGGCGTATCGCGTAAATCCCAGCGTACGCCCGGATAATACTGCCGCCCCTCACCCTGCCCTGGCAAAGTGCGGCTGATAATGCTGCCGCATCCGCTCAGGCTTAAAGCTACCATTATCATCAATAGTGTTTTCATTTTTTCTCGATATTCTTTATTTCCATAAAAAATGCCGGGACAGGCCGGCATTTTTTAACGTCACGATAAGATAAAGATTTTTCTCAGAATGTAAGTCGACCCCTCAGGGAAACTCGATACCGCCTTCTGCACGAAGGCGGATTTTTTAATTAATGCTGCTGCAATGCCTGTGGATTAAGCGCCAGCGTCTGATAATACTGCACCCAAGATGAGTATTTTTCAGGCGCTTGCCACACGCGATAGTGCAGGCGCGACATCGTAACAGGATCGCTTAATAACACCAGACGACGATCGCGGTGGAGCTTTTCAGGCGTCTCGTTTAATGCCTGCTCCACGTGCCTGTCACGCGCAATTTCCAGTACCTGACTGGCCCGGTGGCGCGCCGTGGCCATCGCCGTCGCCAGCGCATTCAGGGCCGGATTAAAGACCGCATGCATAAAACCGTCGTTCAGCGCGCGCGCGCGATTGAGCGCCAGATATTTATCCGTATCTATCAGCACCTGCGGCGGGGAATATTCCTCAGGGATCAGGAATAATTTCCAGCGGCGAGAACGCAGCCCTACCGTTGTGCGGCTTGAGATGACTGAAACAAACGGTGACAGGATCAGGGAGAAGACAATCGGCGCCAGCCAGAACAAAAAGCGTAAATCCAGCCACGCCATACCTACCGCCCATACTAAGCCTAATAGCATTTGCGAGCCGTGACGAATAAAGGCTTCGCTCCAGGGCGTGGAATCATCATCACGCTGCGGCGAATTCCATACCACTTCCCAGCCTAAAAATGCGCTGACGACAAACACCGTGTGAAAAAGCATACGCACCGGTGCCAGCAAAACCGAGAATAATACTTCCAGCAGCAGGGACAGCGTCACGCGGATAAATCCGCCGTAGGCTTTTGGTCCTTTACACCAGATTAAAATTACGCTCAGTAATTTAGGCAGGAACAGCAGCACCATCGTAGAAGCAAACAGCGCGATAGCCAGCTCCGGGCGCCACTGCGGCCACACAGGGAATAACTGGCGCGGCTGTAAAAAGTACTGTGGCTCCGTTAGCGCATGCACTACCTGTAGCGCGGTCGACAGCGCGAGGAACATAAACCAAAGCGGCGCCGACAGATAAGACATCACGCCGGTCAAAAATACCGCCCGATGAACCGGGTGCATGCCTTTAACCAGGAAAAGGCGGAAATTCATCAAGTTGCCATGACACCATCGGCGATCGCGCTTAAGTTCATCCAGCAAATTGGGCGGAAGCTCTTCATACGATCCGGGGAGATCGTACGCAATCCAGACTCCCCAACCCGCTCGACGCATCAGAGCGGCTTCAACAAAGTCATGCGACAAAATCGAACCGGCGAAGGAACCTTCTCCGGGCAACGGCGCCAGCGCGCAGTGCTCAATGAAAGGTTTCACGCGAATAATGGCATTATGCCCCCAGTAATGCGACTCTCCTAATTGCCAAAAGTGCAGCCCTGCGGTAAATAGAGGACCGTAAACGCGCGTCGCGAACTGCTGGCAGCGCGCGTAAAGCGTATCCATGCCGGAAGCTCGCGGAGAAGACTGGATAATCCCCGCGTTTGGATTCGCCTCCATCAGGCGTACCAGCTGTGTCAGGCAATCACCGGTCATTACCGAATCCGCATCCAGCACCACCATGTAGCTGTACTGGCTGCCCCAGCGACGGCAAAAATCATCAATATTGCCGCTTTTGCGCTTCATACGGCGGCGGCGGCGTCGATAAAAAATCTGCCCTTCACCCTGCACTTCAGCCACCAGCTCCATCCAGGCTTTCTGTTCAGCGACACAAATATCCGGATCGTAGCTATCGCTCAGGATGTACACATCAAAATGCTGCTGCTGCCCGGTTGCTTTTACAGACTCCCAGGTCGCCCGCAGACCGGCAAATACCCGGCTAACATCCTCATTACAGATAGGCATTATCAGTGCCGTACGGTGCGCAGGATTCAGCGGCTCATCGCCAACGGTTGAGGCCGAAATACTGTACTTATCCCGCCCCATCAGCAGTTGCAAAAAGCCCATCAGCGCGGTCCAAAAACCGGCGGAAATCCAGCAGAACAAAATGGCAAAAAGGATAAGAATGCCGCTTTGCAGGATATAAGGCAGCAGTTGCATAAAGGAGACCCAAACATCCTGCCCTATCATGTCGCCCGGATTAATTAACGCCCAGCCCTGATACGGCAGGATAGTTTTCATATACCAGGTGGCTACCACCGTTTGCGCCAGGGTCAGCACCAATAGGATATAGCGGCGGATAGTACCGACCATACGCCACTTCTGCTCGCTTATCTGTTCCGCCTTGGACATCACGTGGTGACGCGGCGAGACGGCGCGCCCGCGCAGGCGATCCCAAAAACGCCCGACCGGGTTGGTGCGCCAGGGCTCCGGCACCATTGATGAACGATGAGTTTCCGGCATCGCCCGTAATTGAGTACGCCCCTCTGCATCCTCAATGACCTGTTCGCCGCCCAGCGCATCTGGCCACGTACCCTCCAGCCGCGTTTTGACCGACCCTAAAGGGGAATCATCGTCGCGCGTATAGGCGTGCCCTTGCGCGTCAAGCGCCTGATGCAACACGTTTTCGTCCGCTGCCGCCAGCTCGGCTTTCCATTTATCGGAAAGCACGAGCGCGTCAACGTAGTTCTGCTTCGTCGATTTATTCATTGGCAGGTAACTGGTAGCTCCAGGTTTCACTTAGCGTTTTATCACCGTTAACCAGCGCAGCACGCATCTCGGTGGTTTTCTTCTCGTCTTTCACTTTAACCCTCAGCATCATACGCCAGCCTTTCGTTACCGGGTTGAAGCGCGCGCTATTTTCGACGATTTCGCCGTTGTCACCAATGCTGGCCTGAACGGCCACCGGTGCATCTTTTGGCAGTTTTTTCAACTGTGCGCCACTGTAGTCTACGATAAATGCAATGGTGCCATCCGGCTGGCGGGTTAAATTCGCCTGTTTCACATCACCCACGGAGCGACGGGTCTGCTGTACATAAGCACTTTCTGCATCGTGTAACTTATCTTCATCGCGGGTAAAGCGGATAGAGTACTTGAAATTCATCTCTTTACCCGGGGCAGGCAGTTGATCCGGCGTCCAGAAAGCGACGATATTATCGTTGGTTTCATCGTTGGTGGGGATTTCCACCAGCTCGACCCGCCCTTTCCCCCAGTCTCCTTCAGGCTGCACCCACGCGCTGGGGCGCAAATCATAACGGTCGTCTAAATCTTCATAACTATGGAAGTTACGGTTACGCTGTAATAAACCAAAGCCTTTAGGATTTTCCGTAGTAAAGGTACTGACCGCCAAATGTTTAGGATTGTTCAGAGGGCGCCAAATCCATTCACCGTTGCCCGCATGAATAGACAACCCGTTGGAATCATGCATTTCAGGGCGATAATTGGCGACGGGCGACGGCTGATTTGGCCCGAACAGGAACATGCTGGTGAGCGGAGCTACGCCAAGCTTGCCCACTTCATCACGCAAATAGATTTTTGACTGCACGTCGACAACCGAATCCTGGCCGGGACGGATAATAAAACGATAGGCGCCGGTAGCGCGGGGCGAATCCAGCAGCGCATACACTACCAGCCAGTTTGCTTTCGGCGCAGGACGCTCAATCCAGAACTCGCGAAAGCGCGGGAACTCTTCACCGGACGGCAGCGCCGTGTCTATCGCCAGGCCGCGTGCAGAAAGGCCATATACCTGCCCGGAGCCGATAATACGAAAATAGCTCGCGCCAAGCATACTGACTATTTCGTCATTCTTACCTTTATTATTGAGTGGATACAGCACTTTGAATCCGGCAAAACCCAGGTTTTTCACTGTGTCTTTGTCGTGTTTCACTTTGCCAAAATTGAAATAATCAGGCTTATATTTGATGCGATTGACCGATGAGGCCGTCACTTCATTAATTTTGACGGGCGTATCGAAATACATCCCTTGATGATAAAACTCAAGCTTAAATGGGGTCTTAAGTTTATTCCAGTAAGCTTTATCATGATTAAACTGGATTTGCTGATAATCCGCGTATTTCATATCGCGGAAAACGGAAGGCAAATTACTTTTAGGTGCCTCGTAACCTTTACCCGCCAGCGATTTTGCCTCTTTAGCGACGTCGTCAATCGAAAAAGCCCAAACCGAAGTGGTATAAAGGGACAGTATCACTGCAGCACCTAGCCAGCGCAGTTGTTTTATTTCTGGTTTATGTTTCATAAAAGTCAGCACATCCCCCTTTGTGTGCTAAATTCAATTCTATCCATTCTAATGGATACTTCGACTTTCCGACAACCAAATCACGGTCTGGTTCAGCGATAGGGTTTGTGTGTTAGCTACGAGAAGTCAAACGATTACGCTTTATTCACTTCTCCTGGAGACAGCCCGCCAGCGTTAGTGTAGGGTTAGCGCTTCAATTTAAACCGTACCGGACTTACGGATAAGGCGATTAGTCCGAGATTCTTCTGGAGTTATATGAGTAACGCACCGGCGCAACGCGAATTCTTCCTTGATTCGATCCGAGCCTGGCTCATGCTATTAGGCATTCCCTTTCATATTTCCCTGATCTATTCAAGCCATCAGTGGCATGTAAATAGTGCAGAACCCACGTGGTGGCTTACCCTGTTTAACGATTTCATTCATGCTTTTCGTATGCAGGTATTCTTTGTCATCTCCGGCTATTTTTCCTACATGCTTTATTTGCGCTATACGCGAGGGTATTGGTGGAAGGTCCGGGTTGAGCGCGTCGGCATTCCAATGCTAACGGCTATTCCATTATTGACGCTTCCGCAATTTCTTATGCTGCAATATGTCAGCGGCCAGGCATCAACGTGGCATCAACTCAGCTTTTACCAAAAATATAATACGCTGGTGTGGGAGTTAATTTCCCACCTGTGGTTTTTGCTGGTACTGGTGATATTTACAACCCTGGGATTGTTTATTTTTCAGAAAATAAAAAACAGTGCCAGGATGGCGATAAATAAACCGGCATCTATGCTGCGTCTGTCGGTGATTTTTTTGATTATCGGCCTTATGTGGAGCGTGTTTCGCCATACTCTCTTTATTCTGGCTCCCGGCCTGCTCAGCGACGGGCTATTTAATTTTGTAGTGATGCAAACGCTCTTCTATTTACCTTTCTTTATTTTGGGCGCTATAGCGTTTACGCGTCCGTCGGTAAAAGCGCTATTTACTCGCCCTTCCCCCGCCTGTTTTATCGGCGCAGCGCTGGCCTTTGTCGCCTATATTGCCAATCAGCGCTTCGGGCGCGGAGACGCCTGGCTATTTGAAACCGAAGGCGTCATTACCATGTTAATGGGGCTTTGGATGACCAATGTGGTATTTTCTCTCGGGCACCGCTTGCTTAACTCGCATTCACCGCGCGTCACTTACTTCGTTAACGCCTCTCTGTTTATTTATTTAGTACACCATCCGCTCACGCTCATTTTTGGCGCGTTCATTACGCCGCATATCGCCTCGAATACGCTCGGATTTTGCGCAGGATTAGTTTTTGTTATCGGGATTGCCATTATTTTATATGAGCTACACCTACGGGTGCCGCTGCTGCGGTTTTTGTTTTCCGGAAAACCTCAGAAAAAGCGCGCGCGTCCGGCCCCTACGGCCTGATGCTCCTTCCCCGCGCCCTGCGGGGAAAGCTACAGTAGCCACTCTACCGGCAAACGTGCGGCGATACGTACCATCGCACGCTGCCAAAAGCGCGTTTGCGGTTCCTTTTTAATTATGCGCTGTGCACCATTATGCTCATCAATCCAGTTAATTCGACCAAGCTTATCCAGCCGCAGTGCCCAGGCGGCTTCGGTGCGGTTGCGCGTGAAGCGCTGATGAATGTTTTGCGCCAGCTCATCGCTTTCAATGACAAATCCCATTTCGGTATTCAGCATCGCCGAGCGAGGATCGAAATTAAACGAGCCGATAAATACTTTTTCCCCGTCAACGCTAAATGTTTTGGCATGCAGGCTGGAACCGGAACTGCCGGTTAACCCGCGGTCGTGCTGCGTTACGCCATCACCGGACTGAGGTTTTAACTCATACAGCGCGATACCGTGACGCAATAATTTTTTGCGCCAGCGCGCATAGCCGGCGTGCACCACCGCGACGTCCGTCGCCGCCAGCGAATTAGTCAGAATCGCGATTTTTACGCCTTTGCGCGCCAGCGATAATAGTTGGGCAACGCCGGAGCGGGTGGGTACAAAATAGGCCAAAATAATATCGAACTGAGTACGGGGTTCACCAATAACGCGCAGCAGCCGCACGCCCAGCAAATTGCGCAGCCGGGCTTTGCCCTCGCCTTTACGCGGATCGTCACTCAGCAATCGCGCCTTAGCCCAAATCATGGATAAGGATCCGGACTCAAGCTGGCTCACAAAATGCGAGGTCCGTAAACGCTCCAGATACCGCCGTGCCATTGTCGAGTGCTGCTCCACCGGCAGCAGAGACAAACGTTGGCTAATTGCGTCATTATCGCTATTGAGCACGTGGGCTAACGTAGACACAGAGGCGCTGTTCCAATAGCGTTCAAAGTCTTCGCACACTTCAGCCACCACCGGCCCGCTTGCCAGTACGTCGAGGTCGGTAAACAGCGGCTGTTCACCGGCGCCGAAATACGCATCGCCGACGTTGCGCCCGCCAACAATGGTCACCTCACCGTCAACGGTAAAACTTTTATTATGCATACGGCGGTTGAGGCGCGCGAAGTCGGTCAGATAACCCAACGCCCGCAGCGTGCGAAAAGAAAAAGGGTTAAACAGACGAACGCTGATATTAGGCTGCGCATCCAGTAAACGCAGCACATCGTCCATGCCCTGCGTATTATTATCATCCAGTAAGATACGTACCCGAACGCCGCGCTCTGCCGCCGCTACCAGCGCGCTGAACAGCAGGCGCCCGGACATATCGTCCTCCCAGATATAGTACTGCACGTCCAGGGTGCGCTCAGCCACCTCCGCCAGAAGGTAGCGTGCCGCAAAGGCATCCAGACTATCGGGCAACGGGTGAAGCCCGCTAAGCCCTTTGTGGCTTGCCGTACCGGGTGCTACGGCGCGTCCAAGCCACGTCGCGTGTTCATTAGCAGAGGTTTCCCCGGCAGGTTCACGCCAGCAGGTGCCGCTCGCATCAGATATTTTTTCTATCATGGCAAATGAAGAGATCCGACTGACGCCCATCACAGGAGACGTCAGAAAATAAAGCCTATGTTCACAAACACCCCTGGCCTAAAATTAACTCCATATTAAACAGGCCAGGCCCGTATCATGGCGAAATGCTTCCGTCCCGACGCTCCTGCGCTGTGACACCGTTTAGTGGCCGCAAATAGCACTAAGTGGCATGACACTAATCCGCCGGTAATTCGTCGCCGTTTTCCTGAAGTTCTTCCCACATCGCATAGATAGCTTCCCGCGTTAACTGAGCCATCGTGCGCCAGAAAACCGTTTCCGCGTGCGCCTCAACTTTCCCCAGAAAGGAATCGCACCACGGCAATAACCAGTCGGCAAAGAGCGTATCGAGCGCCTCATCATCACGCTCACCGGCATTATCTTCAAGCCAGGAAGCCGCCAGCAGTAAAGCACCGAAATGATCGGCGGCACCGTCACCGGCAGGAATATGATATGAGGTGAGAAACTGGCGGAATTCGCTGTCATCTCGCTGCCCGACCCATGCGGAACGGAATGGCGACACGCGACATTCTTCGCCAACAAAAAGCATATTATACTCTGCGGCCAGCGCGTCACATTCGCTATTCTGGCGTAAACGCTCCAGTAATGCGGCCTGCTCCAGTGGCCATACGGGCGCCAGCTTATCCTCACGGATAAGATCATAAAGCGGTGCCAGCAGCGTATTCTGAGGATGACGATACCAAAGCGAGCCAAGAACGCGGCATACCATTGAAAATTCGTTCATTTCTTTCATTCTCATTGAAAAAGCGCGTTAAGTTCAGGATCGCAGGGCATGCCGCGCGAAGCCAGAAAATCCAGCAGCCGACGCGGCGATACGTTCAGAATACGATCTTCGGGGAAATTAACCTCATCCAGGATACGACGGCACTCGCTGAAGTCGCCCAGCGTAAACGCCGTATGCGAATCAGACCCCAGCGCCAGCCAGCCGCCGGCATCGCGCACCGCTTCGGCGATTGCCCGACAGTTAGGCTCGCTGCCTTTACGCGAGTGGCTAAAGGAGGAATTATTCAATTCAAGCGCAACCTGATAGTACGCTGCCGCTGCCGCAATCGCCGGAATATCCACGGGGAATTTAGGATTGCCGGGATGGCTAATAATATGTACATCGCCTCCCGCCATTGCGGCTATCATCGCCTCGGTATGAGCGACTGCATCACGCGGGGGAAAGACGGGTTCATGAAACCCGGCGATGATTAAATCCAGAGCGTCCAGCATCGGTCCGGTGCAGTCGATATCGCCAGCGGTATTTTTAATATTCGCTTCAATGCCCCGTAAAATACCTACACCGTCCACGACGCGCGGCCAAACGTGCATATTCATAAAATGCCAGTAATGCGGCGCATCGGCCATATCCGGGCCGTGATCGGTAATGGCGAAAAGCGTAATCCCTTTTTGTTTCGCCATCGTAATATAGTCATGAAGCGTGCTATAAGCGTGCGTACTGGCGACGGTGTGCATATGTAAGTCAACGGGGTACATCGATATCTCCTGTCTTTTTTTACAAGAATACCAGCAAACGCCCGGCGATTTTAGATCCCGCCGCGCTGCTACATCGCGTTAGTATCCCCGAACTCTGTCTATTTCGCCTGCGGGGCGCTCCCCGCGCTCGCGCCGCGCAATTATCTCTGCGATAAACGCAATAGCCTCTTCCTCAAGCGTCGCCGCCGCTACATGGGGAGTGATAGCGACTCGCGGATGCTGCCAGAGTGGGTTATCCGGCGGCAGCGGCTCACGGGCAAAAACGTCCAGCATCGCACCTTTAATATGACCACGATTTAACGCCGCCAGCAGATCGTCCTCCACCAGATGCGCCCCGCGGGCAAGGTTCATGACAAATGCACCCGCAGGAAGCTGCGCCAGCAGCGTCTCATTAATAAGACCGGCCGTTTCCGGCGTCGAAGGGAGCAGGTTAATCAGCACCCGCGTTGCCTGTAAAAAAGCGGGCAGTTCATCGGCGCCGGCAAAACTGGTTATTTTTACCCGCTTTTTACGACTTCGACTCCAGGTACGCACCGGAAACGCCCATTCGGCCAGGCTTTCTGCTACCCTGGTGCCTAAAACGCCGGCCCCCATCACGCCAACCGTAAACCCATCGCGCGCGTAGGGCGGCAGCGGTTCCCAGCGGGCCGTCTGCTGCGCAAGCCGATAATCATCAAAACGCCGAAACCAGTGCAGCGTTTGGCTGACCGCATACTCCTGCATCTGCCGTGCCATACCGGTGTCTTCCAGTCGATACAGCGGCACTTCCGGTAGTAACATTTCCGGGCACGTCGCCAGGCGCTGAAGTATGGCATCCACGCCGGCGCCGAGGATAAACACGCCTTTTAAAGGGCGCCGCTGCAGCATCTCCGGCGGTGGATCCCACACCAGCGCATAATCAGCATGCGCCACATCGCCCGGCGCCCAGGCACGCACCCGAGCCTGCGGTAGCGTCGCCGTTAATAATTCGCCCCAGCGGACGCAGTCAAAGCTGGGATGATAAAACAGGATGTCCATGTACGGCTCCCCTATGGGTAATGTTCCCGGCCGCGCCGGCATTTGAAAAGTGCCATAGCACGCTGGCACAGCTTGAGTCCTACAAACGACTCCTGGCGGCGAAAAGACTTAAAGCACCGGGCGCTGTGATAAACGTCCGGCAGGCCCGCGCGCAGAAAGCAGAGCGAATAGCAGGTAGCTAAAACATCAGGCGCGGTCAATGTGGCAATAGCAACCAGGATGGCCTAATGGACCGAGTGCTAAGTGAATGATGTTTATCACTTTAGCACAGAGCGCTCGCAGCGCCTGGAACGAACATTTACCCGTACGCTCTTTTTTCGCGAATAAAATGCGCCTGAATGCACACTAACCGCATGAATAACATAATGAAATGCTGTTTAATCCGCCAATCAGAGCAAACTTTAACTGAACGCGCCAGCATCGCTGAAATTTACATTGACGGGATTTATGCTTTCCCCTACATTAGCGCCCGTCCCGCCCGCAGGAATAAATCAGTTCGGTGAGGTGTCCGAGAGGCTGAAGGAGCACGCCTGGAAAGTGTGTATACGGCAACGTATCGAGGGTTCGAATCCCTCCCTCACCGCCATCTTTATGGCAGAGTCGCCTGGTGGGTTTAAAAAACGACTTTGTCTCACAAAAAGCCCGATTTATCGGGCTTTTTGTGTTCAACTAGCTCAACGCTTTTCCAGTGCACCAGCGTTAACCACGCCCAATACAGTGTTTGATACATTTTTATCCGTCCCATCGCCAGCGTTGTTACATCACCTGCTCGCACGCGGCCAATCTGCCCGGCTATAGCGATACATCGTTATGGCCTAAAATATCCGGTGTACACCCGCTGACATAGCGGTCAATAAGTACCTTACTTATCGCTGTAAAACCGCCCGCGCGCCTTTGCTGTTCAGAGCTTAGGCGAACGGCGCTAAATGCATAAAATTATCTTGACCGCTGAAACGCAACTCCCTATAGTGGCGCCCCGTTGCCCGGCAACGGGTAGCGAAACAATTCGGTGAGGTGTCCGAGAGGCTGAAGGAGCACGCCTGGAAAGTGTGTATACGGCAACGTATCGAGGGTTCGAATCCCTCCCTCACCGCCATTTTTAAATAAAAAAGCTCAGGTTCAGGCCTGAGCTTTTTTATTAGCTGCCGTTTACCGCTCCGGCGTAGTGTACTGCGCCGGGTTACAGCGAGAAGCCCGGCGCACCGGGTCTTCTCTGATGGTACCGCAGAGCGTCACTCATTATAGGCTTCAAGCGTGCGCTGGCACAGCGCTGAACGTACACAATCCTCTCGCCCAAATTGGACAATACCTATCATCGCATCCTCATTAAACCGCCTCAGCGCATCGCTTAATCCTGATGCTACGCCCGCGGGAAGATCGCACTGGGTTATATCGCCATTCACAATTACGGTCACATTTTCCCCCAGCCGCGTCAGGAACATTTTCATTTGCGCCGAAGTAACATTTTGCGCCTCGTCCAGTATCACCACCGCATTTTCGAAAGTCCGCCCTCGCATATAAGCAAACGGAGCAATTTCGACCTTACCAATCTCCGGGCGCAGGCAATACTGCATAAAAGACGCCCCGAGCCGACGAACCAGCACATCATAAACCGGGCGAAAATAGGGCGCGAACTTCTCTGCAATATCCCCCGGCAGAAAACCGAGATCTTCATCCGCCTGCAGTACCGGGCGCGTCACGATAATCCGCTCAACCTCTTTATGGATCAGCGCTTCTGCGGCTTTCGCCGCGCTGATGAAGGTCTTGCCACAGCCGGCTTCACCGGTAGCGAAGATAAGCTTTTTGGTTTCTATCGCCCGCAGATAATCCGCCTGCGCCGGATTCATGGCCTGCACGGGCGTGCTATCGCGATTATCCCGCGCCATGCCGATAGCTTCCACACCGCCCATATGAACCAAAGACGTAACCGACTCTTCTTCCCACTGTTTATGGCTGCGCGAATCACGTCTTAATAAACGTTTCGCTTCACGACGCGCTTTGACAACTGCTTTTTGTCTTCCCATAGCGAGTACCTTGACCAGTTAGTTTTTGCTACCCGCGCCGGATAAACCGGTGCGAATGTATGCACTCACGGGTAAGTCGGCTCCCTTAATAAGCCATCGTTAGTATTGCTGAATGAGAACAGCGGCGTTACGCGCCTGAGTAGAGGATAGGGAATAAAATGAGAGTGAAGTATTGAGACTATGAAATGGACGGCAAAGCCAGCCGGGCCAGAAGTAAAGCCCCGCAAGGGCTGACTGCACAATAAACGCCAGGAAAACACCATCTATGCCCCCTCTGAGTGACAACCACATCGATTGTCGGACGCTCACACTGCTGCCTTAATTATATCAAGAAATCAACATTTACCTCACCGCTTACCCAACCACGGATTTATTCGCTGCTGTGGGTAAATCCGTGCGCGTAAAACGGATGAATAAATTGCCCCGTTTTCCCAAAAGTAAGAACCAGAAACCGCTATTTGATGTTCTTCCCCGCGCCGGTGCCCAACATACTGGCGGCCCGGCGCCTGGAACAGCCTTACTTTGCCAGCCCTTTTTCCGGTGCCGGAGAAAGATAGTGGTCATTCGCCTGCGTGAATCGCGCGCGCATCTCAGGAGAAGGCGCCTTACCCAGCAGGCTGAAGCAAACAATACCGATGCTCGCAAAAATAAAGCCCGGAATGATTTCGTACAGATCAAACCAGGAGAAGTGTTTCCAGACAATCACCGTCACCGCGCCAATCAGCATGCCTGCCAGCGCGCCGCTGCGCGTCATACGCGGCCATATCACGGAAAACAACACTACCGGACCAAATGCGGCGCCAAAGCCCGCCCACGCATAGCTAACCAGCCCCAGTACGCGGTTTTCCGGGTTAGCGGCCAGCGCTATCGATACTAAAGCAACGACCAGTACCATAGCGCGCCCCACCCACACCAGTTCTCTCTGGCCGGCGTTTTTACGTAAGAAAGCTTTATACAGATCTTCCGTTATCGCACTGGAGCACACGAGAAGCTGGCAGCTCAGCGTAGACATCACCGCAGCCAGTATCGCCGACAGTAATACGCCGGCTATCCACGGATTGAATAATAACTGCGTCAGTTCAATAAAAACGCGCTCGCTATTTTGTGTTACCGCACCCGCCTGTGCCGGATGATCGGTAAACCAGGCGATGCCAAAGAACCCTACGGCAACCGCACCGGCCAGGCACAGCACCATCCAGGTCATGCTTATCCTTCGCGCATTAACGATAGTGTGATGTGAGTCTGCGGCCATAAAGCGCGCCAGAATATGCGGTTGCCCAAAATACCCAAGCCCCCAGCCCATTAGCGAGATGATGGCGACAAAATTTAACCCTTTGAGCATATCGAGGTTCTCTACGCTTTTCTGGCGGATAACCTCCAGCGAATCGCCGAAGCCGCCCACGGCGATAATCACCATTACCGGGGTTAAAATTAGCGCGAAAATCATCAGGCTCGCCTGTACGGTATCCGTCCAGCTTACCGCCAGAAAGCCGCCGATAAAGGTATAGATAATCGTTGCCGCCGCCCCGGCCCAAAGCGCCGTTTCATAGCTCATTCCAAAGGTACTTTCAAACAGGCGCGCGCCGGCCACCACGCCCGACGCGCAATAAATGGTGAAAAATAACAGAATGACTAACGCCGAGATTATCCGCAGCATCCGACTGTTATCTTCAAAGCGCGCGCTGAAGTAGTCAGGCAGCGTCAACGCGTTGTTATTCACTTCTGTATGTACTCGCAGGCGCCCGGCCACCAGCTTCCAGTTAATATAAGCTCCCAGCGACAGGCCAATGGCTATCCAACTTTCGGAGATCCCGGAAAGAAAAATCGCCCCCGGCAACCCCATCAATAGCCAGCCGCTCATATCTGACGCACCGGCGGAAAGCGCGGTCACAAAGCTGCCCAAGCTGCGCCCGCCGAGAATATAATCGTCAAAATTTTTCGTGGATCGCCAGGCGATAAAACCAATTAATATCATGCCCAGGATGTAGACCAGGAAGGTCACCAGCAAAGGGGTGCTAATGGTCATGTAGCCTCTCCATGTTATTGTGCCGGGCAGGTTCCACCCGGTAGCCCCTCATAAAACGAGACGAGGGAAGGTTAATTATTTTATGACGCTATTTTAATCAAAACTAATTTCATATTTACATTTCAATTAACATATATTTCACATCACGCACCGGTTTGCCAATCACTATTTCACTACAGGTTGCACTGGCTCACGTTTTAAAATAACAGCATGAAATAATAGTTATTATTTTCAATGCAATAGAACAAAACACCTCAATATCTATGCACTGGTAGTGTCTGATGCACTTCATTTGCATGACCAATTTTCAGAGTTGCCAGTCGCATCACAATTAACAAGGTTGCACAAAGTTGCAACATATCAGATAGTCCAGTCATAACGTATTCACCCAAACAGGAGCTAATGGAATGGGAACTACGACCATGGGGGTTAAACTGGACGAAGCCACCCGCGAACGCATTAAATCTGCCGCAACGCGCATCGACCGCACGCCGCACTGGCTTATCAAACAGGCGATATTCAATTATCTGGAGCGTCTGGAAGATAACGAAACCTTGCCAGAACTGCCCGCGCTATTCGCCGGTGCTGCGAACGAGGCCGATGAGTCTGTCACGCAACCCGATGAAATGCCACAACCTTTTATGGAATTCGCGGAACAAATCCTGCCGCAATCGGTCGCCCGTGCCGCTATTACCGCGGCGTGGCGACGCCCGGAAACCGACGCCGTTCCGCTCATTCTGGAGCAGGCGCGCATGGCAGACGGCGTTTATGAACGCGTTCATACGCTGGCCTGGCAGCTTGCCGATAAGTTACGCCATCAGAAAAGCGCCTCCGGGCGAGCGGGGATGGTACAGGGGCTACTTCAGGAGTTCTCCCTCTCCTCACAGGAAGGCATCGCCCTCATGTGCCTGGCGGAAGCCCTGCTGCGTATTCCCGATAAGGCCACGCGCGATGCGCTAATCCGCGACAAGATAAGCCACGGCGACTGGCAGGCGCATATAGGCCGCAGCCCTTCCCTGTTTGTCAACGCCGCCACCTGGGGGCTGCTGTTTACCGGGCGGCTGGTTTCTACCCATAATGAGGCCAATCTGTCCCATGCCCTCAATCGCATTATTGGTAAACGCGGCGAACCCCTTATTCGCAAAGGCGTGGATATGGCAATGCGCCTGATGGGCGAGCAGTTTGTTACCGGCGAAACTATTGCCGAAGCGCTGGCCAACGCGCGTAAACGCGAAGAAAAAGGATTTCGTTACTCTTACGATATGCTGGGCGAGGCCGCGCTCACCGCCGAAGACGCGCAGGCCTATCTGGTGTCTTACCAGCAGGCTATCCACGCCATTGGTAAAGCCTCGAACGGTCGCGGCATTTATGAAGGGCCGGGCATCTCAATTAAACTTTCGGCGCTGCATCCACGCTACAGCCGGGCCCAATATGACAGAGTAATGGACGAGCTGTATCCGCGCCTGAAATCGCTGACGCTGCTGGCCCGCCAGTACGATATCGGGATTAATATTGACGCCGAAGAAGCCGACAGACTGGAATTATCCCTCGATCTACTGGAAAAGCTGTGCTTCGAACCCGAGCTGGCGGGATGGAACGGAATAGGTTTTGTCATTCAGGCCTACATGAAACGCTGTCCGTTCGTCATCGATTATCTGATTGATCTTGCCACGCGAAGCCGCCGTCGCCTGATGATCCGTCTGGTGAAAGGCGCCTATTGGGATAGCGAAATCAAACGCGCGCAGGTAGAAGGCCTGGAGGGGTATCCCGTTTATACCCGTAAAGTTTATACCGACGTCTCTTATCTCGCCTGCGCGAAAAAACTACTGGCGGTGCCAAACCTGATTTATCCACAGTTCGCCACCCATAACGCGCATTCGCTGGCGGCGATTTATCATATGGCCGGGCAAAACTATTATCCCGGCCAGTATGAGTTCCAGTGCCTGCACGGCATGGGGGAACCGCTATACGAGCACGTGGTCGGCAGCAGCACGGAAGGTAAACTCAATCGCCCCTGCCGCATTTACGCGCCGGTAGGCACGCATGAAACGCTGCTGGCTTATTTGGTGCGCCGCCTGCTGGAAAACGGAGCCAACACTTCATTTGTTAACCGCATCGCCGATACTACGCTGCCGCTGGATGAGCTGGTGGCCGATCCGATGGCTGCCGTGGAAAAGCTGGGCGCGCGTGAAGGCCAGCTTGGCCTGCCCCATCCAAAAATCCCGCTTCCTGCCGCGCTTTACGGCCCCGATCGCCCTAACGCCTGCGGGCTGGATCTGGCCAACGAGCAGCGTCTGGCCTCCCTTTCCGCCACATTATTGCACAGTGCCAGTCGTCGGTGGCAGGCGCTGCCCATGCTCGAACAGCCGGTAGCGGCCGGCGATATGCTGCCGGTTATCAACCCGGCAGACGCCGGCGATATTGTCGGCTATGTTCAGGAAGCGCGCGCCGAAGACATTGACCGTGCGCTGGAGAGCGCCGTCAGCGGCGCGGCTATCTGGTTCGCCACCCCGGCTCAGGAACGCGCGGCGCTGTTAGCGCGCGCCGCCATGTTAATGGAAAGTCAGCTTCAAACACTGACGGGAATTCTGATCCGCGAGGCGGGGAAAACGTTCTCTAACGCCATTGCCGAGGTCAGAGAAGCGGTTGATTTTCTCCGCTACTACGCGCTTCAGGCGCAGCGTGATTTCAATAACGAAACCCACCGTCCGCTCGGCCCGGTGGTGTGTATCAGCCCGTGGAATTTTCCATTGGCCATTTTTACCGGGCAGATAGCCGCGGCGCTGGCCGCAGGCAACACCGTGCTGGCAAAACCGGCGGAACAAACCCCGCTTATCGCCGCGCAGGCCGTTGCCATCCTGCGAGAGGCCGGGATACCGGCGCAGGTGATTCAGTTACTGCCCGGCCGCGGCGAAACTATTGGAGCCCAACTCACCGGCGACGAGCGCGTTAAAGGGGTAATGTTTACCGGCTCAACGGAGGTAGCCAGACTGATTCAGCGCCACATCGCCGGCCGCCTCGACGCTCAGGGCCGCCCTATTCCGCTTATCGCTGAAACCGGCGGATTAAATGCCATGATTGTCGACTCCTCGGCGCTCACTGAGCAGGTGGTGATGGATGTTGTTGCCTCCGCTTTCGACAGTGCAGGCCAGCGCTGCTCCGCGCTGCGTATCCTTTGCCTACAGGAAGATATCGCCGACCACACGCTAAAAATGCTTAAAGGGGCAATGGCTGAGTGTCGAATGGGTAACCCCGATCGCTTAACCACGGATATTGGCCCGGTTATCGATGCCGAAGCACAGACGGTGATTACCCAGCACATTCAGGAAATGCGCAGCCAGGGGCGCCCGGTGTTCCAGGCCTGCTTTGGAGATAGTACGTCCGCAGCGCTTAATAAACAGGGTACTTTCGTGGCACCAACGCTCATTGAGCTTGACGGCGTTAGCGATCTGAAAAAAGAAATATTTGGGCCGGTGCTGCACGTTGTGCGCTATCAACGTCACGCGCTGGATGCGCTAATCAAAGAAATTAACCTTGCCGGATATGGATTAACCCTCGGCGTACATACCCGGATTGACGAAACCATCTCACAGGTGACCGCGCAGGCGCACGTGGGCAATATTTATGTAAATCGCAATATTGTTGGTGCCGTAGTCGGCGTCCAGCCGTTCGGCGGCGAGGGGCTTTCCGGCACCGGCCCTAAAGCCGGTGGCCCGCTTTATCTCTACCGCCTGCTAAGCTATCGCCCTGAAGCGGCGGTCAGCGCTACGCTGGCCCATCAGCGCGCCGAACCGGCTATCGGGGGAGAGCAGAAAACGGCTATTCAGGCACCGCACCGCGCTCTGACGCAGTGGGCCAACGGCCGTCCGGCGCTGTACGCCGCCTGCCAGCGGTATGCCGAACTCGCGCAAAGCGGTACCCTGTATACGCTACCCGGCCCTACCGGTGAACGGAATGTCTGGTCGCTGCTGCCCCGGGAGCGGGCGCTGTGTCTTGCGGATAGTGAAGACGACGCGCTGATTCAGCTCGCTGCCGTAACGGCAACCGGCTGCCAGGCGCTCTGGCCGGAAGACGCCCTGCACAAAACGCTGCTGCAGCAATTACCGCCTGAAGTAGTCAGGCACATCGCGATGGCGAAACCTGGGAATCTGTACGCACAGCAATTTGACGCCGTCATATATCACGGCGATTCCGACAGGCTGCTCGATGTGTGTGAGCGTATCGCCGCGCGCGAGGGCGCCATCGTTTCGGTGCAAAGCTTCGCGCACGGAGATACCAACCTGCTGCTGGAGCGTTTGTACATCGAACGTTCCCTGAGCATAAACACCGCAGCCGCCGGCGGTAACGCCAGCCTGATGACAATTGGCTAAGGCTCCGTTACAGTGGAAGGCTCCCGCAGCGGGAGCCTTTTTTGTCAGGGGATTTCCATGAAATATTTTTGTTTAACTTTCGCCGCACTATTGATCGGCCAGTCCGCGTTCGCCGCAGACTGTGTAGACCCTCAAACCCAGCAGGAAATGAATGCCTGCGCGGCTCAGGAATACCAAAAGGCCGACGGCCAATTGAACGCCACTTACCAGCAGATGCTGACTCGCGCCAGCGAGAAACAGCGCGAGCTGTTAACCGTCGCTCAGCGCGCGTGGCTGCAGGTGCGCGATGCCGATTGCAAATTCGTCAGTTCTGGAGCCGAGGGTGGTAGCGCGCAGTCTTTGGCATGGAACCAGTGTCTGGCGGATAAAACGCGCGATCGCAATGCATTTCTCACCTCGCTCTCCCAGTGTGATGAAGGCGATTTAAGCTGCCCGCTGCCGCCATCGGGAAACTAGCGCGGGATGAGTCCGTCCATCAGCATGCGTTGCACATTGTCCACCGCCTGCTGAAAAAAAACCGCATTTTGCAAAGTCTGGCCGGTTACCGCTTCGATTTGGGTCGCAAAATCCGCGTAATGCTGCGTGGTGGCCCAAATCATAAAAATTAAATGGTACGGTTCGCAGGCCGCTAATTCGCCGCCCTGTACCCAACCGCGGATAATCGCTGACTTCTCTTCTATCAGCGCCTTCAGGCTACCGGCGAGCTCCGCTTTCAACAGCGGCGCCCCCTGAAGTATCTCAAGGCAGAACAGGCGCGACGCCTCCGGGAAATCGCGCGAGACCGTCATCTTTAGCCGAATATAATCGCCAATCGCTTCACGGGGGCGTAGATTTTCGCGAAACGCTTTTAGCGGTGCCAGCCAAATATCAAGGATATCCCGCAATACCGCGACATAGAGCGCTTCTTTCGACGGAAAATAATATAGCAGGTTCGTTTTTGATACCTGCGCCCGCTCCGCTATTTGATCCAGCGTAACCCCGTGCAGTCCTGCGCGTGAAAACAACGCCAGCCCGGCGCGCATAATCGCCTTTTTTTTCGCCGCCACGGCGCGCGTGCGGCGCCCCGAAGCTTCGCCCTGGTCTGCCATCTGTCCTCCTCCTATTTTAAACAGCATAACAAAAGCGATATTCGCCCCCAAGAACGATACCGCGCAGCCGGCTATTTACAGGGAGTTGTCGGAGAGCGACGTCACAGATTGCAGATACGCAAGGCCCTGGCCGTCCTTATTTCGTTATTTGCGGCGCAGTGTAGTATAAACGGCTGATACCTGACGGACCGCCGCCGCGGCTGGACTGCGCGGCACGGTTCCCCTTTTGCAAAATCCCCACGCCGGGGCGTGATAGAGCAATACAGCGCTTATCATCGCGATAAGCAAACCTCTATACCGGGAAGCGGCGGTATCAAACGGAACCTAAAGCGCGTTGATATCACCGTATAGATGGAGGCGCCTTTAAGTTTTCTCTGCGTGACGGCAGAAAGCACGCCGCGCTTTTGGCTGCGCTCTAAGGGCTCGCCCGGGCTCTGGAATAAGAAACCCCGCTGCGTCTGCATTATCCGCTGCTCAGTTCTGGCGTTTACGCCAGGCGCCAGGCAACGTTAGCCGGGTTGTCTGGCGCTATTCCGCTGACTTGTTGCACCTACCGAAATGTACAAATCCTGAGCCAGTGTGGACTGACCCCACCCCGGTAGACGATCCTGATGTATAGTTTGAGCATAGGAGGACCGTATGGGCACACCACGATTTACCCCTGAATTTAAGGAAGAAGCCGTCCGTCAAATTACGGAACGCGGTTATTCCGTCGCAGAAGTTTCCGACCGACTGGGTGTCTCTGCGCATAGTCTTTACAAATGGCTGCGGGCCATCAAACCCGATAACAGCGAGCAGCATGCGCGTGATTTACTGGAAGCCAAAAGCGAGATCCTCAAGCTTCGGTCTCAGCTGAAGCGCACCGAAGAAGAGCGGGACATCCTGAAAAAGGCCGCGCGGTACTTTGCAAGGGAGCCCGACTGAAGTACCGCTTTATCAATGAACACCGCTCCGTATGGGGTGTCATGACAATGTGTCGGGTACTGAATGTCGCCCGGGCCGGGTTCTATGCGTGGCTGCATAATCCAGTTTCCGCCCGCGATAAAGATAACCAGCGTCTGCTGGCGCTTATCCGTGATTCGTATTCCCTCAGCGGTGGCGTATATGGCTATCGCCGGGTTCATGGCGATCTGAATGAAATCGGGGAAACCTGCGGTAAAAACCGGGTGAGCCGTATTATGCAACTGAACCGGATCAAAGCGGTGCGCGGCTATAAAGCGCCACGTCGTATCGCCGGCAGGCCTTCAGTGGTTGCGCCTAATCGCGTGCAGCGGCAGTTTACCGTTGTCCGGGCTAATCAGGTCTGGGTGACCGATATTACCTATATCCGCACCTGGCAGGGCTGGCTGTATCTGGCGGTGGTCATTGATCTCTTCGCCCGTAACGTGGTGGGCTGGTCGATGAAACCGACGCTGTCACGTGAACTGGCGCTGGATGCGCTGATGATGGCAGTATGGCGTCGAAAACCGGACAGAGAGGTAATAGTACATAGCGATCAGGGCAGCCAGTACGGCAGCGAGGACTGGCGGCGCTTCTGCCGGGCCAATAATCTGGCGCCCAGTATGAGCCGGCGTGGCAACTGCTGGGATAATGCAGTAGCGGAATCGTTCTTCAGTTCACTGAAAAAAGAGCGTATCAGGAAGAGAATATACAAAACCCGGGCTCTGGCCCGGGCGGATATCTTCGATTACATTGAAGTGTTCTACAACCGGGTCCGACGCCACAGCCATCTCAGCGGCGTCAGTCCGGAGGCCTTTGAACAGGCCTCGTCGTGAGGACAGAATTTGTCTACTGTCACGGGGTCAGTCCAGTGACAACCTTGCGATACGTCATGGAAACGCTATCTGGATTTGCACTCTCCCTGACACGTCATATCTTTAAAGACAGAGCGTTTTTATCCTGAATGATAAATAAGGAGAAGAAGTCGTATGGCGAAAATTCTGGTGTTGTATTACTCCATGTACGGACATATCGAAACGCTGGCACATGCGGTTGTTGAAGGCGCGGAAAAAGTGAACGGCGCAGAAGTCACCCTTAAGCGGGTCCCGGAAACGATGCCGCCTGATGTATTTACCAGGGCGGGCGGTAAAGCGCAGACCACGCCAGAGGCCACGCCTCAGGAACTGGCGGAGTATGACGCTATTCTATTTGGCACGCCCACGCGCTTTGGCAATATGGCCGGACAAATGCGCACTTTTCTCGATCAGACCGGCGGATTATGGGCCGCCGGCGCGCTGCACGGCAAAATCGGCAGCGTATTCAGCTCGACCGGCACCGGCGGTGGGCAGGAACATACTATTTCCTCCACGTGGACCACGCTCGCGCACCACGGCATGATAATTGTGCCCATCGGCTACGCTATCCCGGAACTGTTTGATATTTCGCAAGTTCGCGGCGGCACGCCCTACGGCGCAACGACGATAGCCGGTGGCGATGGTGCACGCCAGCCGAGCACAGAGGAGCTCACTATCGCCCACTATCAGGGAGAGTATGTGGCAGGCATCGCCGTTAAATTACAGGGCTAGTCCACCGGGAGCGCCGCGCAGAGATCCTGCATCTTTTCATCTATTAAAAAGGAGTATCACTATGGCCGTACAGCCTGAGAAAGCCCACCGCGTTCGTGAATGGGCCACGCTGCGTAACACCTCGCCGGAAATCGCCGAAGCGATATTCGAGCTTGCCGACTATGACGAGAAAAAGGCGGAATTGATTTGGGAAGAAGGCAACGATGAAATCCTGCCCCTCGCGTTTTCTAAAACGGACAAAGATACGCTTTTTTGGGGAGAGCAGACTATCGAAAGAAAGAACGTATAATTCGTTGCTGCCTCGCTTTTGCGAGGCAGCAACCTCAACGCAGCGCTTACAAAGCTATATTAGCGTGCGGCCTCGCGCATCACCTCGTTAAATTTATCCATCGGGCAAAAGCCGTCACCGTCAACCGGACAATCCGCCAGTTCAAGCGTCACGCGCTGCGGCGGGCTATTCAGCGACAGCGGCTGCGCCTGGCGTAGCTGCTCAGTGCTTTGGTAAACGTACTCAATTTTCATTAGGTCCCGGTTACTGCGCGTGTCATGCCAGCGTTCAAACATAACCTTGCCCCCGATGGGAGTACGCTCATATTGCCCGGGCAGCCGGTAAGGCTTGAAGTTAAGCGCCGTGAGCAGTGAGGCGATATTTGAATCATGCCCTACGAGCAGCGTGACGGCTGGGGATGAAGTTGCCTTATCCACCAGCGCGCTGGTCATATATTTCACCAGCGGGGCGGCCACATTACGCGCCACCGCCGGGGAGGTAAATAACGTATCCTGGTAGCTGTTTTTCAGCTCTGATAATAAGCGCCACTGCTTATCACTCTTGATTTCTCCCCAGGCAACCTGCTCTTCAGGGAAGCCCTCATAATATTGTAGCGTGAAGGCGTCCACCAGCGAGTTGCCGATTTTCAGTGGTCCGCTGACGCCGGGTTCATCGTGCAGCGGCGCTTTGAAGGCATCTTTTTCCTGATTAAGATCGCAGCGCTGTTTCTCTTTACATTCCGGGGAACTGCGATAATCAGCAATTTGCTCCAGTAATTTGAAGCTTTCTTTCAGAGAATAGCGGCTGCGCTGGTTTTCCATCGCTTTTACGGCAGCTGGACTAAACGCGCTGTCCGCATTGGTGATGGCCGGATGAAATACTGGATCCATCGTTCCCATCGCGGCCTGGTGATGCACGCTGATATCGCAGCCCGGAAAGGCACCGGTGATAAAAAATTGCGCCGTGGCCACCGTGCGCTGCAGGCTGTTTGCATAGGCATATACGCTTTGCTGCGCAGGGCAACTCTCCTGCGGCACTAACTTCTGCTGTGCCAGCCATTCGCGTAAATAGCGCCCCATATACACTTCCAGTACGCCGCCCTTGGTGGTTAGCTCGCCTCCGGGCACTTCCCATGCAGGCCACTTACGCGGGGTTGCCTGCTCCAGTACGCTGCCGTTGGTTGCCAGCAGCGCACGTAAATTGTGCCGGCTCATTAAAAGCACCTGCTGTAATTGATAGCCTTCCGGTACATCGTCTGCGGCGCTGGCCGCCACGGGAAGCATCGCACTCAGCAATATAGCCAGTAATGTCTGTTTCATCCGTTTTCCTTTTACTCGCACTGTAGTGGGCCAAGAGTGTGGCAGAAAATAGCACCGCCGCCTCTGTGCGGGCTCGCAAATTTAGCACTCGGTGGACGATAGCGCCCCAACGAGACCATCGCTCTGCGATTTTCTGTGCGCTTGCGGCTGATAGTAAGGATTTGTCGCTAAACCAGCCGGCCCGGTTTTAGGCTCGGCTCGGCCGCGGGCCGCACGCAGCGCCTGAGTCTGCGGCGCAATCGCAGCCGTAATTTCCGATAAAAAGCGTTTATTATTGGATGACGCAAAGAGGCGCCAGTGGAGAGAATAAGTACAGAAGAGGAGATGATGCGGGCCGCAAAAGCGGCCCGTAAAGTTAACGTTAATTTACCTGCTGCGGGCGCATTAACTCGCCGATAGCACGAACATCATTGCTGCCAGGGGTCTGATGTACACGCAGCCCGAACTCACTCACAATGGCAAACACGTGATCGAAGATATCCGACTGAATCGCCTCGTATTCAAGCCACGCTACAGTATTGGTAAATGCATAGACCTCTAGCGGAACGCCGTCTGCTACCGGTGCCATTTGGCGCACCATCAGCGTCATATCTTTGCGAATGCTCGGGTTTTCGGTCAGATAGCGCGTCAGATAAGCGCGGAACGTACCCAGATTGGTCATTCGGCGAGCGTCGAGAGAAGAACCGTTTTCACCGGTATTTTCGCTGTTCCATGTCTGTAGCTCCTCGCCCTTTTCTTCCAGATAAGGCTTGAGCAGATTACTTTTTTCCAGGCGCGCCTTATCTTCTTCTGACAGAAAATGCACGCTGCTGGTATCAATATTGATACTGCGCTTAATACGGCGCCCGCCGGACTCCGACATCCCGCTCCAGTTAATGAACGCGTCGGACACCAGCGCATAAGTCGGGATAGTGGTAATCGTATTATCCCAGTTTTGCACTTTTACCGTCGTCAGGCCGATATCAATAACGCTACCGTCTGCGCCGTATTTTGACATCTCCAGCCAGTCACCCATCTTCAGCATGTTGTTCGCTGAAAGCTGGATACCGGCCACCAGCCCCATAATGGGATCTTTAAATACTAACATCAGTACCGCGGCCATTGCGCCCAGGCCGCTAATCAAAATGGCCGGCGATTTACCAATCAGCAGCGATACCATCAGGATGCCGACAATGACGGCGGCGAGCAGTTTAACCCCCTGAAGGATCCCTCTCAGCGGTAAACGCGATATCGCGGAAGTTCTGCGGGACAGGTCGAGCACCACGTCCAGCAGCGAGAAAAACGATAGCAGCGCATACAGCATTATCCATAAGTGCGCACACAGCGAGAGAATATCTCCGGCCTCAGTATGTCGTAACCAAATTGCAGACTGAATGCTGACAATAATTCCCTGTAGGGTAAATGCCAGGCGATGAAATAATTTGTTTTGCGTAATTATCTTAAGCCAGATTTTAGAGCTGGCATGCGCTCGCCGCTCAAAAATACGCAGCACGATGCTATGCAAAATAATGTGCACAACAATAGCAGTTACTAAAATAATCCCCAGAACAAGGATTAACGACGTGGTGTGATTTAATTCAATGCCATATTTCCTTAAAAAGGATATAATTTCCTGCATAATAACTCCTTATTATTCCTGCGCATTTATCATGCCGGGACTAACGCAGGGTTGCAAATTTTTTTACCACTCGCCACGCCAAGCAGCAGCAGAAAACCACTAAAAAAACCAAAAAAGCAGTTAAATATTCGATTTTGTAACAATTCACAGCTTTTGTCATTACGATAAATATTCCCTGCCAACAAAGAGATAGCGGTAAATAATCTTCAACCCTGTTTGTAGACGCAGAATATTTGGACAGCGCTTCTCCCGTTGTCCAAATTTCGGTTTTATCTTATAATGAGTATACAAAATGCACTTTTAAAATGAGTTAATTATGGCTGGCAAGCGCAGACTTAGAGAGCAAAAAACCATCCATCATATGATAGCGCTGTTTGCAAAATACTCTCCCGCAGCGAAAGAAGACGCCGCACATTACGAAACTTTGTATGGCTATGCGGTTAACCGCCTCGATCGCTGCGCGTTTGGTGAAGAAAAACCGGCCTGTAAGCAGTGCCCGATTCACTGCTATCAGCCCGCCCGGCGTGAAGAAATGAAAGTGATTATGCGCTGGGCAGGGCCGCGTATGCTTTGGCGGCATCCTATTCTGACGCTGCAGCATTTGATTGACGATCGCCGCCCCGTGCCACCGCTCCCGGAAAAATACCGCAAAAAACGCGCGTCCGAATAATCACAAATTACCGTAAATTACGGCACATCAGCTCTATAATCATTTGATCTTCGGCGGGAATGCCCGCTGCAGATAGCACCGAACAGGCTACAATAAAATAGGATCTATCCCAACGCCAGACTGCCGTTTAGCCGAGTTAGCAGCGCTATGGCGGCTATTAATTAAACGTTAATGAATAACAGTGGCGCATATCTGGTTATTATTAAATGAATTTTCTATATCCCCTAATTTGTTAAAAATAAATTAATACTGCAGAATACATTTTATTACGCGCTTGCATCTCTGTAGAAAATAGCGGGCGAAGATAAATGCTATATCAGACCGTCGGCAATAAAGTGCGGAGTTATTACCCGGCATCACTTGTCGCTAAAATAAACCAAGCTATCTGATATAAAGCTATAATACTCACCGGCGAAGTATTTTACTCGCTAATTCCTGGCTAATCGGCAAATACCTTTGGGCAAGCGATTTTTATTAAATAACGCGCGAAGGAAGAAGTTAACGCTTTAATAATTCTGTTAATGCAGCCTATTACCTGTTACGCCAGAAACTACGCTAATATTGCTCCCGTTTCGCGCCCTGCTCCCGCCGTACGGTGACTATTCAGCGGTTCTTGCTATTTCGCCGCATCTGTTCCCGGTTAACGCTTATGTGTGAGGATCTTCATTTTCTGAATAACACTTCTTTATGCGCTATAAATCTACTGCCTGCGGGATATCCCGCTTCACAGACGCCCCCCGCCGACAATATCTATTTGCGCGCGGGTTTCTGAATGAGGCGCCATTACATTAGGTGGCAATTCAGAAAACAATCTCTCTAAAAACTCGCATCCCGTTCCACAAAGGTACAGTCTGTACGGTTTAGCAGGATGAAAGCGATATCTCTCACGGCCAGGAAATCATTATCCGTTATCCGTAAATCAAAAATTCGTATAGGCGCTCTCAGGCTGAGAGCTTTACTACCGACCTTGTTCGGCTAAGAGTTTTCCAATAGCCAAAAAAAGAGGAGCGGCGTTACCGCCGCTCCTCTGTCTTCAGTAAATCCAGAATGCGTATTTATTGGCTATTGGCTTTGTAGCCCACTGCGCGGGTATGTACGGGCGTGCGCCCCTTAATTTTTTCCTGTGCCAGGCGTGCCGCAAGCGCATTAAGCCGGGTTTCAATCTGTTTTATCCTTAATGCGGTGGGCACTGCGTTATCCGCGCTAATAAGGAGCCGTAGCTGCTCTTCGACCGGAATATTATGACCAAAATCAGAACGCATATCGTACACAATGGATTTGAGTTCGCTGACCGTCAGATATTTCCCGCGCCGTTCGTCCAGCCCGTTTAATTTGTCCGATAGCGACTGGAGCTGCTCCATTCCATTATGCCAGCCGTTGAGTTCATCCTGCGTCATCTCCGACAGCTCGGTTGCCTGCTGCCAGCGCGCGGGTAACGCGGCGGCGCGAACATTTTCCGGCCATAGCTGTTGAGCCTGCCTGATTAAACGTCGGGCATAATCATAGCGCCAGTCGGGTGACAGCGTTGCCAGCCAGTCAAGCTGCGCGGCAGTAGAGGCAATCCAGGCATCCGCCTGGCGCGAGACGGTGCCTGAAGCACGCAGGGTCGCCAGTTGACGTGGGGAAAGCGGGCCGGGCAGCGGCCTTACTGAAGCCGCCAGCGCGCTGGTATCCGCAGGCTGACGATGAAAATAGTGCCAGCCCCACAGCATACCCCCGCCTGCCAGCAGCGTTAAAAAAACGCCGGTTAAGAACGGCTTTAAGAATAGAGATTTCGGCGGTGCGGGCGGCGCAGCCGACTCGCGCTGGATAACATAAACCCGTGGCTCCGCTCCCCCTCCTTCACCGACAGAATGCGGCCGGGCGCTTACGACTGGCTCAGGCTGCTGAGCAGCTGGCGTATCCTGGCCAGACGGCGAAGCGACTACCGCTTCCGGTGGCAGCACTACCGCCGCACCGTGCGTTTCCATCAAAGGCAGATTTTCAAGGCGCGTGATGGCAAGCTGTATTTGGCGGAACAAACCTTCACACTGTACCGCCTGCTTCAGCTCAAGCCGGGATAAGGTATCAATAAATGCCGACAGCGTTTTTTCCGCCTGATAGAGCGCGGATAAATCGTCACGCTGCGTCAGGGATAGCGTTCGGAAAACTTTTTGCAGGCGCTGAAATAAACCACTCAATATTTCCACGCGTGAATGCGTGCTGGAGGGCCAAAGCGTCGACCATTGATAGGTTGCCAGCGCTTCGACAATCGCCAACCCTTCATTCATCCCCTTAAGCCCTGCGGTATGGGCACGCGCCAGGGTATACCATCCGGCAGTTTGCAACTCCATACCATTTTGTTCAAACAGCGCCATACAGCGAGTTTCAACATTCAACCAATCAACATCCGGGCGCGCAGGATGCGTTAATTTGCTTAGCTCATCGCGCAGTGCCGCATAATCCGGCAGCGTTCGAGGGTCACCGCCGGCGCTAATAGTTAGCGTATTTTTCATGCATGGGTTCCAGAGTCACAATAAAACATAACACGGTAGTCAACATTCCCGCCGCCGGTTACTCAACCGCAGCAACGGACTTGTGGAATATAACGTTTCTTTTGTCATCATAGCAGCATTCATACCCGCTCCACGTGACTAACTCTTCCTTAATAAACAAATAAGTAGGCTAATTTGTCGCCGATTTATGCACGCCAGAATGCCCCGCTATTTCTGCCGCCAGCCCCAGCGTGAAAGCATGCTTTGCGCATTAGCGGTCATTTGATACTTATTCCCGGCATTTCGTCATACACACTGCGGCAGCGGTGAGTCAGCAACAAAGACAACAACAGCATGAGCGTGACGGCAGTTTCTGTCACCGGAAAGGCCAGCTAACTGAAACGGCTAACAGCGTTCTGCCAGCGTTTTTATGCACTGCCGCTGTCAGGCACCTGTCAGCCGCTAAACCGACTTATCGAAACCGCTTTCGTTTATTGTTCAGTATTATGTCAGTCAACACGTATTAATATGCCGCCCTGCGTTCAATAAACTGCTGCTGTTTTAGGTGGCGAATTAATACCCGGCCTTCCGGCATGAACGCGGTGCCATAGCGCACCAGCCCTACATCTTTTAGCTCTGCATCAATGGCGTAGCGCAGTTCACCCGGCATGGTTTGCTCCAGCAACACAACGTCAATGCGGCGCAGACGCGGCTCATACTTTAATAAAACCTCTGACAGGGTGCGCAGTAATAAATGCGCGGTGCCCGGCATCCCCTGCAGGATGCGCGTCATATCAGGTAGCCCGTAATCCGGTAGGTGCGCCAACGATCCCGCTCGGGTGTTTAAAATACGCTGCATATTATCCAGTACGGATAATATCACCTGATTCTCTTCACTAACCTGATTGATTTCCAGCCCACCGGCAAAATGACCCGTGAGCATTTCATATAGCGAGGGTTGTGACATACCTGTGCAGCCTCTTATTTACGCAGCTCCGGTGAGAGCCGCTCACTCAGTGTTTAATAATACGCATCGTTATGTTGAGAGATGCCCGGTAAAAACACGTATCTATATTGTCATTTTATCGACTGCGCCAGCGCGCACCTGGTAAAAAGCGCAATAAATGACACATTGCTACTTTTTTTTACACGCGGTAGCCGCGTTTTCCGCGCCGTATATTCCGACGAGGGAGTGAAACTTCACGCTTCGCAGCGCCGCAATTTCGTGGCCTGCGGTGGCCTGACTTGTCGCACTGGCCGGGCATTCTTCACAATGGCCTTCAATGACGCGAATCACCGGCAGCGCAGCGGAACTAATCCCGACCTGCCGCAGTGTGTCAGGCGGCAATTAGCCACACAGTACCGCAGCGCGGGCCGGATCGAGACGGATTAACCCTGCAAGTAGCGCCTCCATTTGCGGCTGTAAGCGCTGCTTATCGCTTTCACTGCGCCCTGCCTTGATGCGAATTAGCCGCAGGGCTCTGGCTTTCACCTCAAACAGTAAATCCGGCTCCCACTGTGTCAGGCTCATTTCCACACCGGCACCGTCCAGCTCGGCCAGTAAATGCATGGCCAAATCGTGTTTACCATATTGCTCGGCAATTCTCGCCATCAGCAGCCGCAGCAGCCAGCGATTGCGCGGAGTTTCCGCACCCTGTCGCGTTTGTAGCCATCCCAGAGCGGCATCTACTCCCTCTTTATCCGCCAGCGTCAGCGCTTCCGGTTCCAGCAACAGAATATCGTCCTGCGCCGCTATCGTCGGGGTTTCAGCCTCATTACCCCAGCCTTCAGCGCTATCCAGTACGCGCTGATTGATCCAATTAAGCGTCACTTCATCAGCAAACGCCGTGCCGTCGCTGTATGCCAGCCCTTCCAGCCCCTTCAGACGTGAAAGCAGCCCTTTTAAGTCATACAGAATAATATCGGCCCACAGTGCGTATGGCGCTCCGGCCTTCCCGAGCGCCTGATGGAGATACCACTGCAGGTCAAGCCACAGGTGATTGACGCCTTCCGCGAACATACGGTCAGCCTGCTCAATAAGCTCCAGCCAGCTTTGCTGGAGAAACAGACGCTTAAGCTGAGCCCGATATTCTGGTTTCGGCGGCATCAGCCGCGTGCGACCGGCGGCATCCAGAGGCGGTAATTGATAAAGGGTATCCCAGCGCACGCTCTTCATTAGATGGTTCCCGGCAAGCCAACCCTCCTGCTGGTTACGCAGATACCCCGCCAGCAAACGCGCCTGCTCCATCAGCTCACGTCCGGAACTGACGCTACCCGTACCGCTCACCGGAACCTCACGACTGAGCGCAGGCGGGTCTTCACTACGATTCGTTTGCGGCACGACCGCCTGTGGGCCACCCGACTGGGCCATGCGGTTTTCTAGCGCGCTGTACAGCGCGCCAAGAGCAGGCTGCTCGTTTTCCGGCCAGCTATCCGTTATCTGCGCCATGAGCGCAAGAGCGCCAACGATAAGCTCAAAATCATGCCGGGTAACTTCCGGCCAGCGGGTAAGCGTATCGAGCATGCGCCCGCTTGCCAGCCACTCCAGCGCGGCCTTGCGCGGGCGGGCGCGCTGTGGATGCAGCGTGGTTGGAAATGCGCTTAGTAGCGCGGCAATCAGGGTCAGGCCCTGAGCCAGGCCGGATTCCCCTTCCTGCTGCAAGCGCGACCAGCACCAGAATGCCGCCACGCGTAAATCTTTACTGCTATGAATCAACAGCTTTTCGCTTAACCCGGCCACGCTCTCTACGTCTACGCCGGACAGCTTATTAACTTCATCACGAATAGCCTGAAAATCGTCGTCATAGCTAATATCCTCCCCTTCCGGCGCATCGTCGCGCACGGGAGCAAGCCATTTATCCCAAAGCGCCGCCTGCTGGCGGGCGTTGTCGAGAAGCATCTGCGGCTGTGCGCCGCAGGCAGAAAAAAGCGCGCTGAGTGTAGACATAATTATCCTGTAAAACGGTCAGGTAACACCGCAATCTATCTCGCCTTCCCGGCGAGGTTGTGATAACGAACTGAATCTTTTGTTACTGTACTTACGCCTGGCGCCCCGTTGAGACACGCTTACCGGAGCCGATAAAAATGAAGCAGGTAATGGTATTACGCCATGCCCATAACATCACAGCGGATAATCAAAAATCACACGTTTTGTTGGTTGCATGGCGGCTTGCTGGCTCGTTAATCTTAAAACCCACGCTTTGCCCGGCTATACGGTCAGCGTGCGAAGAACTACGATACTGGCACCGCAAGCGGGAATACATTGCCTGTATCCGGCTCGGTTGCGGGAAGACGGAGTGTTTTACCGGGCTGCTGACTGCCAAACTTAAGACGATATCGCACCGTGACAGGTATGAGTATCAATCTTCTTTTAATTTCTGCAGCGTTAGCCGGTTTTCACCCGCGTCGGTTACTCGCGCTTTATCCGGACCCAGATCGCCCCGCTCCAACACAATTCGCCAGGTAGTGTGCAACTGATCCGGTGACATAAATATTCCAGCAACCGCCGCATACCGCGCACTCTCTTCCAGCGGTATATTCATCGCTATCACAGCGCCAGGACGGGAAGGTGGATATCTTTTCCGCGACCAGAACGGTCTGGATCGCCCGGCAATCAGCCTTAAACAGTGGCGGGTAATCTGTACTATCAAAACCTTGCGGCCTTTAAGCTGATAAACCCTTATCACCGTAGACAGTGCTACGCCGCCCGCACTGTTTGTTATTCACGACCTTACGGGCATAAACATCGAGATATAGCATTTTTATCGATTTATAAGATTTGGTCACCGCAACATTACCGTCGAAGGTTTTTTGAGTTAGCCCACATGCGGCCAAAAGTATTTTAGCGCCCGACATCAGAATAAATATGGTTATTTTACCAGCGATAATTGCCATCTTCGTCAATTTCTCTACGGTGAATATGCCCCTGAGCCCGCTCATAGCAACCCAGATTAATGGTTAAGATTTTTGAGTGCACCGAAGTATTTATCGAATCCAGCGGTCGCATTACGGCCGTTCGATCCAGCTGCACTGCCCCTCTGCAAGGCTGGCTGCTCATGGTTGCGCCTGGAAGCAGGCGGTGCCCACACACAATTGCAGCCGGACAGCGAGACGATAAGCCGAGGTATACATGTAGCAAGGCTAATAAATCCGGGTGAATCTCCCCGTGCGGTAACCAACCCTGCACTTCCTCCCGATTAGTAGTAGCCAGACGCATCCGCACCAGCCTATTGACACTAGCGGCGTTATTGCCCATTACCGAGCGGTTTTTCAGGGTGGCTCCACGCCTCGCAGCAGATAGCCTTGCTCAAAACGCTGCAGGCGATGATGTTCGACCCGCTAAATAGATTCCAGACGCTGCGCGTTCAGCTCATCTTCCTGCCAGTTATAAAGATGGCCGCCTGCTCGGGGTGAGCCCGGGCAAATTCTTCACCGGCTTCCAGTAAATAGCGCATTTCAGCGTCGTAGTAACGCAGGGTTAAGTCATCCATAATTCTTTCTGTTTAGTTAATTACTGCGTGTTAAGTACGGAGGCAGACTTTGGGAGTCTGGCAGGGTTAAGCAAAAAAAAGAAATCCATCCATGCTGAATACAAAGATTCAATATCGATGCCGACAAGTTTGTTAACCTCCTGCCGGATACGCTGAAAATTATCGTCATCTCCCGGACCTTCTCATGCCAGGCGGGCATCACTGATGTGGATAAGCCAGCGATACCCGCTTTCCGTACATGGCTGCATCTATTTTCACCGCAGCGGTTTGACCGCCTGACAGCCGGCCGCCGGAGCCTGCAAAATGCCGGTTATTCAATCTCGTCCCGCTCGCTGCCTTCCCTGCCGGCTACCAGCGCCCGGGCCATGGCCGCGCTGTCGACGCTGAATATCTGCTCCGGCAGCGTAAAGCCCCGCAGCTCCAGCAGCGCCAGCGGACCTTTACCCAGCTGGGAGCGCAGCACCCACTGCAGCGTGCGGCCATCCGCTGCGGTGAAACTCATCATCCACTGGCTGCGGTCAAGCTGCTGACGCCTGCCCTCATCCAGCCAGCGAATAAAGCCCCAGGTCCCGCTGTAGTCACCAAACAGGCGCGCACCCGCACTGACCGTGGTCCAGGTCAGCATGGTGCCCGGCCTGTACGTGTCTCCCGGCCAGCGAAAGGGCTGCCAGTCGGCCATCTGGTTGAAGTAGCGCAGCTTTTGACCATCAATGGTCAGCTGTGTTTCCACCACGTGCGGCACCGGGCGGGCCTGCAGTTCGAAGCTGATACCCTGACCGCCATCGGTAAACAGAATGTCCGATATCTGGCTCAGCCGGTTAATGGCCCTAAGGAACGCCGGGTTAAAGCTCAGCCCCTGGCTGTTGACCTTATCCGGCACCCACTGACTGCCCTCTTTATGCAGCACTCCGCTGAGCTCCGTGGTCAGGAAGCGCTCTATTCTCCCGCTGTCCTTACGCACAAATTCAGCCAGCATCGGCAGGGAAGCATCGCTTTTACTGACGGCAAACGGAAAACGTCCGTCAAACGCGGTATGCCAGTTCGCAACAATCGAGCGGCTCCACCGGTCATTCAGGCTGGCTGCCGACGGCTGCAAAACGGTTTCCCATGCCTGATTCAGCGGCTGTACAAACATCGTGTTGCCAAAGCCGTTCCACTCTTCGCCGAGGCTTGCCGAAATCAGGCTGCCGTACTGCTGGGTGTCGGTCAGGTCCACGCTTTTGCCCTGGAATACGGTCTGCGCCAGCGCCTGCATCATCTCCTGCGGGTCGGAGGCGCTGGCCACCTGCTGCAAACGCAGGCGCACGCGGGTGATGCGGGTCAGATACGTCTGCAGGCTCAGGGAGTTGTCAGCCGACATAACGTTGCTGCCCTTATTTTTGCCCACAAGCTGCAGCAGCGGGCCAAAGGTTTCATCCAGTGGCCCCTGCGGCCCGGAGGCAGACTGGTCAATCGCCGGTTTATCTTTTCCGCCCACCAGGTCTTTCGCCGATTTGATGAGGGAGTCCGACAGCCTCTCGCTCCGCTGTCCGGTCTGCCCCTGCCAGGCGACGGTATTCACCAGCGCTATTAGCGGGGACTGGCGGACATCGCTCATCAGCGTCAGCTGGTCCGTCACATCGGCAATAGTGTTTGCCGGGTTAAGCCGCAGACCGTTGAGGAAACTCAGCCAGCTGCCGGAAAAATCGGTGAAGTAACGCTGCGTCAGGCGGGCCTTCAGGGCTTCCGGCGACAGGTCTGAGGAGACGGTTTTTCGGCTGTCGCTCAGCACCCAGTCAATTTCATCCCGCCGCGACCTCGCGGCCTTTTCGATGGCCTGCTGAATACCCTCTTCCCACGCCTGGCGGGTAAACATGCCGGGCACAACTTCATCTGTCGTGAACAGCCGCCGCGCATCGGTACCACTGGTCATGTCCTCCAGGGACACATCGGCGAAATTACGGCGCACGGATTTAAGCATATTCTCATACAGGGTGCTTTCCGCGTTACTCCGCCCTATCTGCTGCAGCAGCACCTGGCGACTCTGGCTGACCAGCTGCGCATCCGGCGTGATTTTCCACTGCGGCTGCTCCGGCAGCACGGCGATGTAAAAGGCCCACAAATCCGGCGACAGGCTCTGCCACAGGCCGGCTGAGATACCCGGGTGCGCCGGCTGCACGGTTTTCATGGTCTGCGCGTAATACGCGCCGTCGGCTTATCCGGGCGCGCCATCATCAGCCAGGCCTTCAGCTGGTTATAGCCCGGTTTTGCCAGCGCAGCCCGCTGGTCGCTGTTCGGGGCCGAGTTGGCCAGCGCGCTGAGCTTCTGCATCAGGGCGGCATTTGCCGGGTCGCGTATCAGACGATTGTTCGCCACGCCGTACCAGGGCAGCAGTGCGTCAAGTAGCTGCGGGTTATGGTCCAGACCAAAGCGCTGATACCACGGTGAGCCGTTCTGAATACGATGCTGCAGGCGTCCGGCATCGTTGCGCAGGGCGTGCAGGGCCGTCAGCTGGCTGTCCGAGACGGAAGGATGTTCCACCAGGGCATGCGCCTGCTCTGCAACAGAAACTATCTGTGACCGGTTGAGCGCAAAAGAGAGCAGCATTCCCGCCGCCCAGACGCCGATAATCGCCGTCAGCGCCCAGGCCAGCGCCTGCTCCCACGGCATTCCGACCCGGCGACCGCGTACGCGGGTGCAATCGTCCACAACCCCCTGCCAGGTAACAGATAACGTCAGGGCATGGCGCTGTGATTGCGGGATATATTTTTCGGCCCCGGCAGGGGCAGAGAGTCCGGCATCCTCAATGGCGCCGGATGACTGCCCCTGTGGCAGGCTGAACATCAGGCCACGCAGCGGAATGCGCTGCTGAGAGGCAAACAGCCACGGCGCCAGTTGTTCTGCCCGGCGGGCAATACCGCCCTCTGCAAGGTGCTGACCCAGGCGCAGCAGGAAGTCGTGACCGTTGTTCTCAGCGACCTGGCTCACGCCCTGCGCCCGCAGGGCCGGCAGCATCAGCTCAAGCTGGCGGATAATATCGTCTTCGGCTGCGCGCAGCGGGAAAGCGGCCCCCACCGCCTGCTCAGTGCGGCCGCTCTGCGACCAGCCGCTGTCGCATAATTGCCACAGCCAGACCGGTGCGGAATAGCGGAGCAGTTCGCTGATTTTTTCCAGCCCGCGCAGGTCGCTGTCGCTGATTTGGGGTGTCAGGTTAAACGAGGCAGGCATGACGCGCACAATGCCATCCAGAGGGCGGCCGCGCCGCAGTTTACGCAGCGCGGCGTATTTTTCGCGGTCAGGCTCAGCAGTCAGGCTGCCGCCGTAAATCAGCACGGTACGGCTGCCCTCAAGCCACTGCTCCTTCTGCAGGCCGGGCACCAGTTGCTCAATGGCTGCCTCATCGCCGGTAATCAACAACAGGCGGACTTTGTGGCGCCAGAACAATCTGTAGCGGAGTCGGAGGTATTTTTTCAGAGGCGCATAAGCGTGTTCACCTCTGCTAACTTTTATGGGTTTATGTTTGCGGGATGCCGACGGGCTAACCTTGTCCTTAATCAATAACCGGAAGGCCATAAACCCCAGAACAAGCAGGCTGAGCGCAATTCCCCAAATGATAAAGCCAGAGACGATAAGCGGGCGCAGCGTTTCCCATTCCGTTGAACGTTCGGTCGCCCACAGCCACCACGCCATTCCGCCCAGCAGTACCAGTAAAGTAGTTACAGCAATACATACCGTTGCCGTGGCTGCCCCAGAGATGGCAGCAGGTTTATTGACGTTGTCCATCAGGTTTTATAATTCCAGTTGCGAGGGGGTTCATCGGGTCGCGGGCAATCCAGCCACACGGTTGTTGGTGGTGCTCGGCATAGATTGCGGCCAGCGATAACACGATGAGCGCGTCCATATCGCCGATATCCCCCCAGTTGGCGTCCTGCAGATGCTGACTGACATCCCAGCCACCACTCGCCAGCGCCTTAATGTCGGGCTGGGAAAACAACATACAGGCCTCCGGAGGGTCTTTTATTTCGCTCTGTTCCAGTGCCCGGGCAAACACTGTGGGTAATATGTCGCCTTTTGCTGGCGAAAAAGTTTCACCACGCGTTAGCTGTACCGGGCCATTCCGTCCAGCCAGCCACAGTACGGCTGATTCTCCGGCTGGAAGCGCTGTACCAGGCTGTGCCGCGACCACCAGACATCCGGCGATCAGCATCGTGTCCTCAGGTTTGGCTTCAGCAAGATCGCTCGCTATCTCAGCCAGACTGGCTTCCCCTTGCCAGGGCTCAGGCCGTGCAGGCAGCGCGATTTCCGGGAAAGTGAGTGCCATCTGTGCGCGAAATGCCTGCCAGGTAATATCGGCCCCCTGCCAGTAGCAACGCAAAGGTGACGTGAGTTTTATTTCACTGCGCTGCTTTTGCCACTCAATAACCAGCATTTCCGCCAACCACTTTTCACGTGCGGAGGGATCTATCGCCGAAATTTGCGGCAGTCTCAGCGCACCGCTGCCCCCCTCTTTTTTTTCTTCTGGTGGGCGTTGTTCGCGATTAAGAACACGCAGCCAGTCAACTGAACGCGTACCCGCAGGCCCCAGCAATAGCACTTCCTTTAACCAGAACGACTGCCGGTGCTGTGCCCACCACTGCTGCTGTTCATATGCCACCAGTTGGTAGTAGAAAGCGGCGTTATGCATACTGGTACGATAATACAACAGCCGCACAAGCCAACCAGTGCCCGCCAGCATCAGTGCTACCAGGATACCGAGCGCAACCGGCGAACTTTCACCTTGTGTTGATGGCCATAGTGCGCCCACACCGCCGCAGCTCAGCACCAGTAATGCCGAGGCTGACAGCCACCTGGCTGCAGCGGGTGGCCGCGCCGTTTTGTATTCCGGGTAGACAGGAGCAGATCTCACTGTTCAATACCGCAGTCAGGAAACGAGCTGACCAGCGTACAGCCACAGGCACAGCGGTGGCCGTGCAGCGCTACCGGTTGACCATCAATCATGGTCAGTGAGCTACCTTCAACGATGGTGGTCATCCCATGCTGGTTGCAGCGAACCGAATCCCCTTTGCAGGCAAATCCCTGACCAAAGCACTGATAGTGCCCCCCTAATACCTTACCGCCATATTCCCGCAGCCTGTCCCCTGTGCGAATAACCTTACTCATCAGGTTCTCCTTCCTCTTTCTCAGGCGATCGCCGTCACCACGTTTTCAAGCCAGCTGGCCGGGATCGCAGCCCGCGCACGCGCCAGTTGCTGTTCAGCCACCTGCGCCTTTTGACGGGCAACCACCACACCTGGCTCCCGGGTAAACGCACGTAATTGCTCTCCCCCCGGCAGTTCCGCCACGGGTTCACGGGTGAGCCTGTCCAGTACCTCAACCTGCAGTGAGCGCACCGCGCCTGTCGCAGCCAGCCCTGCCACCTTTCCGGTCAGGCTCTTTTGTCTGAAACTCAGCACTACACCCGTGGTCAGGGTGGCAAACCCGACAAGGTTCCCGGCGATTACCAGCGGTGACAGAGACTTACTACATTTGTCGCTGAAATAAATCATCCGGTAACGGAAGTAGCCGCCCCACATCTCGCGCGTACCCAGCGCCGCGTGCATAAACCAGGCTCGCGAGTCGTGCACCTGGTCGTCGAACAACGCCCTGACCAGCCCGGCAGGCTGCTGCGCATTACTGGCCTCACCGGCTTCCGGGAAAAGCACAGCCTGCCGCGCGTCTCCGTCTGCCTTTATTCGCCGGTATTCCCGGGGTTCATCATCGGTATTGAGAACGAAAACTAGCGGCTGCAGCACGGTATCCAGCACTATCTGCGCCAGGTTCTCCGGGATACGGTAACCGTCGTGGTAATCCTTTCCAAACTCCTTCGCCGCTTCAAACAACTGAGTCTGCGCCATATCCGGGTCGAAATCCTTGATGCCCGGCTGAAGTACCAGCTCATCCATCTTGTCTGCGGACTGTTTTGCTATCTGTTCCTGACGCCTTTTCAGCACTATCCGCTGCTTTTCATCCCGTGCGTCTTCTGCAGCCTTACGCGCGGCGGGCAGCGCTTCGGTATTGGTGGCGCGCTGGTAGAACGGCGTTTTCAGCATCGAACCTCTGGCATAGCGCTCGATACGCCAGGCGGTGAGCCACGCAATCTGGTTTTCAACCACGGTTTCCAGACTGCCGCTGGCACGCGGTGGGTTGTATTCGCAGGCCTCTTCAGGCGTGACTTTTTCTGGCGTGGTCAGATTCAGGGTGAGTTCACGCCACGCGTTGAAGCGTTGAACTAATTCAGGCGCTACTTCAAATTCCAATTGCAGTTCAGGGGACAGCATTCGCCAATTATTTGATTGCAGGTCTTGTGATAATGAAATTGATGGAACTTTAAAGGGGGCACCGACGCTAAAAGCTGAAGAATACATATCATGTAATGTTATCTGTGACAGCAATAAACCGTCATCCTCCCCATTAGCCTTCCCCTGATCCCCCGGCGGATAACCGCCCCCCAGATCCGAGTGCATCCCCGGATACACCACCTCGGTGGCATAGGGCGGGTATTTGCCGTCACTCCGGCGCACCGAGTCGAGCGGAAAGCAGAGGCGCTGCTCATGCCCGGACACCAGATGCACGCATTTTTTTATCAGACCGCCGTAGGTTGCATCGTCCGGCAGCTCCATTGTGCCGTCTGCCCAGGACATATGCCCCTCGGCAACCGGCACCACGTGCGCCACTCCGACGGAGGCCACGGTATCCAGCAGCCCGAGAAACTCCACGCTGACGGGGAGCTGCAGCTCGCCAGTCTGCAGGCACTGTGGGGGCTTTTCGCCTTCCGCTTTCGGCGGGGGCAGCAGCTCGCTCAGCCAGCGTACAAACGTACGCGCCGCGGCAGCGCCGCGGGAAAAGCCGTAAACGTACAGTTTGATGCCTAACAGCTTCGGTTTACCCGGCTCCGGCTGGGTGATCAATGGCTTCAGCTGCGGGGCTAACTCATTCAGTAAGCGGCTGAACTCTTCATAGCGGTTGTGGCTGCCGCCAAACCACAGCCGGTTCCAGCTGGTACCCATTTTACTGAGGGACTTTCGGCTCTCTGCGGTGGTTAACCATTCTTCTGTAGCGGTAAATTTCAGTACATCAATAATGCGCAGCAGCGCCCAGTTAATACGCTCTTCCCCCCTGGTTGCGCCCACCAGCCCCAGGGTGGAATAGTCCGGGTCGTTCACTTCCGGGAACGGGGTGCCCACACCGGGCATGTAGAACTTAAAATATTTCCCGCCGCCGTCTTCAGCACCATCTAACAGTGTTGCCTGCCCGCCAGTCGGTACCCCGCCCGCCGTACCGGTTCCAATAGTGGCACGAAACAACCGCGCGATATTGGTCGGGTGCTTCGGGTCAGACAGCAGCAGATCATTGTTCAGGTTATTCCCCGTACCGTCGAAAAACAGACTGATATGCAGCGTTTTGCAGCACGGCGGCTCCACGCGTCGTCCGGCCGCCAGACACAGTTCCTGGCGGTAGAGCCGCTCGGCGCTGCTCTGCTGATGGCAGCTCTGCCCGACCTGCAGCGCCTGCGTTGGCAGGCGTCCCTGCGCCGGAAACGGCGGCGGAAGCCAGGCTAAATCGGTTTCCTTTATTTCGGACATACTCTGGGCTCCTTCATCCTGATGGGCTCTTTTATCGGGTAATTAGCATTTCCCGGTGACCAGCAGCTGGTCGTCACCTTCACGTCATCGCAGGGTAAAAAGTGCACCGTGATACCGCACACATCCTGGCCGTTATAGTCGGGCACCGGCACGGTTTTGCTGTGCTTGCGATTCTGAGCACTCATTTTTTTCTCCCAGGCTTTATATTTTTCGTAATCAGTAAATCCTGGGAAACCTTCTGTTGATGCCTCCCCACTTTCCCAGTCAATACGTACCGTCATACCCGGCGTCCAGCGGGCGGGCGCGCTGTAGCAGCAGCCACCGCCGCCCCCCTGAAACGGGCCGATAATATCAATCCCCGACTGGTTATCCACGCTGAAGTGGTTAATCGCCCATTTAGTGTGGTTGATGGCTTTAATGGTGCCGCCGCCGCCTCCGGCCTGAGCGGCAGGCTGCGAGCAGCCGGTTAACAGCAGCAGGCCCGCCAGCAGCGGGCTTAACAGTGAATGTTTCATCTGACTTTCCCTGTATAAAGAGGCACTAAACGCTGAGCGGTGGCAGGCTAAACTGGTTTCCTTTATTTCGGACATACCTTCGGCTCCTTCATCCTGATGGGCTCTTTTATCGGGTAACTGGCATTTCTTGGTGACCAGCAGCTGGTTGTCACCTTCACCTCATCGCAGGGCAAAAAGTGCACCGTGATACCGCACACATCCTGGCCGTTATAGTCGGGTACCGGCACGGTTTTGCTGTGCTGGCGTTTTAGAGCTTTTATTTTTTTTTCCATTCCAGATACTTGTCCCAATTTTCATACCCAGGGAAATCCGCTGAATATCCCACCCCGGTTTCCCAGTCAATACGTACCGTCATACCCGGCGTCCAGCGGGCGGGCGCGCTGTAGCAGCAGCCACCGCCGCCCCCCTGAAACGGACCAATAATGTCGATGCCCGACTGGTTATCCACGCTGAAGTGGTTAATCGCCCATTTGGTGTGATTGATGGCTTTAATGGTGCCACCGCCGCCTCCGGCCTGAGCGGCAGGCTGCGAGCAGCCGGTTAACAGCAGCAGGCCCGCCAGCAGCGGGCTTAACAGTGAATGTTTCATCTGATTTTCCTTGTATGAAAAGAGCATTTAAAAAGGGAGGATGTAACGGCGGATAAAACGATTTCTTTTCACCATCAGGCCCTTACTTATGTGTAAAACCACTTTTTCATGACCCAGGCCTCACGTGCTTCATCCAGAATAATGCCCTGATTGGTTGCCTCCACCATGCCCTGGTAACAATCAGAAAAAAGTGCCTGTTGTGATGCATACCTACCCGCTGGCGGTGCACAGTGCGACAGAAGGGTCATGACATCACATATGCACATCAGATACTCAAGCTGGCGATCGCTGAGGTCGATTTTGTTAGGTTTTTCATCGAGGGTCTGGGGCGTACCGCAACCTTGCATACCTCTGGCATTACCATCCATATCCTGCCATGCCCAGAACAGTACAGGGCGCAATAAAGGCTTTTGCTGATCCTCACTAAGGACGTGCGTAAAAAGCACGGGGAAAATCCGCGTATCGTAAAACCGTAAAATCCCGCTCCGCCCTTCCTGAAGAATATCGATACATTGTGTGAACCAGTGAGCCAGGGAAGAAAAAGGCCAGTGTGAACACAACAGCAGCAACGGAGCCTGAACGGCAACTTGCTGACTCATATGTTTCAACCACTGCATCTGCTGAAGATCATCAATTATAATACGTGCAACCAGCGGAGCATCATCGATGATAAACGTTTCCGGAAGCCCGTGATAAAGTGACTGCCACTCCACCGACAGTGCATTCAGTGCCGGAATAACGCTGAAATCCAGCCCTGCCTGGTCAACGATAATATCAAGATAATCAGTTCCGGAAGCCCGGCAGGTAACAGCAACTTCTTCAATCCATTGCGCGGTCATTTATGCCTCCCTAGGTACAAAACCCTGCGCCAGTTCCTGAGCTTTTTTAAGGCACTCTTTGCATACTGATGCCGGCAGTTCTGGCAGAGGAAAATCCTCGCCGGCTGGCCCCTGCAAATCGTGCAGACCTTTAAGACTGATTAATCCCGGCCCGTGAATATGCACCTCTCCCTGTGGCGTAAGACGAATATAAGCCCCACCACAGCCCAGAGTAATCCCGTTTTTTGCCGTCAGTTGCAAATGCCCCTGGGTAGACTGGACGGTGACATCCTTCAGAGATGTCATAGACAACGTATCAGCATGAGACTCTACCGCCAGCGGGCCTTTCGCCGACACCAGACGCATGCCTTCCTGTTGTGCAAGGATTGAAATTGCTTTGCTGGCATTAACCGAATGCCGCTGTGCCGTTGCAATATTCACTTCACCCAGGCTCTGTAAGTACAAACCTTTTCCGCTGTGCAACAGGGTGGTTTCTGGTGTAACGGCAGCAATACCTTTGGGTGCCGCCATCACCAGTGCGGCTTCTTTCAGATTACTGGCCCCGTTAACAAACTCTCTCAGCGACCCCGCATCCGGAGAAAAATTATGATGAGTCTGAGTGATACTTCCCCATTCGGTTATCTGGTTTACAGCCCCTTTCAACAGACTGACTGCCGCCCCCATCTCCAGCACCTGGCCCTGCGCCTGCGGCTGGCCGTCCGCGCTGATAAAAATCCCTTTCTGTGCCCGTATCGCGCCCCGCTCGTCGGTTCTGAGCTCAAAGCCCTCGCCGCGCCGTTGTTTTTCGCTGTCGACAAGGTGCCCCAGATTCAGCTGGCTCTTGCCGCCGTACTCGGTGCTGACCTTGATATGCTCCCTGCCACGCTCATCGTCGAGGCGGATTTTGTTGTTCGCCGGTGTGCGCAGCACGTTACGCTTGTAGTTGCGGATAGTGACGTGGTCGCCGTGCGCCGAGTCGTGCAGCACGCCGGCAATGTACGGCCGGTCCGGGTTTCCGTCCTCAAAGCCAATCGCCACTTCGGTGCCCGCCAGCAGCGGCAGGTGCAGCCCGTAGGTATCCCCCGCATACGGGCGCGACTGGCGCACCCACAGGCTCTCAAACCCGGTCTCCCGGCTGTCCCGGTCAAACAGCATGTTAACCCGGTAGCGACCGTCCCTGTCGATGTGGCCGTAGATGTCATTTTCGGTGGTGCTGGTGACCCGGGCCGGCAGGGTCCCCGCCATCACCGGGCGTGCCCCCGGCTCAGGGCTGAAGCTGAAGTCCGCGCTGTCCGGGATACCCTCAAAATTCACTCCAAAATCTTCGTCACGACGGGCGTGCGTGTGCATTGCGGTCACAACAACGCCCTGACCAAAGACCTCCGCCACTTCGTCTCCGCCCGTCACTTTCAGCAACATACCCGGTACCAGCGTCGGGCAGCTGGTGACGGCTCGGGTCTGCGTCTGACCGTTCAGGTAGCGCTCATGCCGGATACGGGCGTAGAACGCGCCGGACTCCGGCGCCGGGCTGCGCTCATACGCACTGCCCGCCGTCAGGTAGTTATCGGCATAGTGGTAGGCATCACCGTAGGTGGTGACATCCCCGCGCGTCACATCCACCCGGGCGTTCATGTCCTGCGTGGCCTGCCGGTAGTTGTAATCGCGGGTGCTGACCTGCTTCTGCACCACGCTATGATGACTCTCCATTCCCCACACCGCGTCCGCGCCCTGCGAGTGCTGCCCCGACGGCGGCACCGACGGCAGCGTCAGGCCTTTCTCATAGCCCTGCGGCCCGTCACAGAACTCCGCCACGTCAATATTCAGGCGCGTGTCGGTGGTAAAGCGGAACCAGATACCCACCTCTCCCAGCAGGCGGGTGATAAAGTGCAGGTCATCCTCACCGTACTGCATGACCTGCTCGCGGCGCGGGTATTCCTGGCTCAGCGAGAACAGAAAATCCTGCCCGCGCATGCCGTGGCGCTCGCGCAGAATTTTTTCCACGATTTGCGGGACGCTCATGTCCTGGTAGATGGCGTTCTGATGCGAACGGTCCAGCAGCGCCAGGCGTGGCTGCAGCGTCAGGGCGTAACGGGTTTCATCTTTTGATGTGCCGAGGCGTTCAAAGCCGCTCACCACCCCCTGCAGGGTGCGCACCGCCTGCTGGATTTTGATGCCAAAGCCCTGCTCCACCGGCGCCTGCAGCGTCAGGGCAGCGGCTTTCATCAGCATCATTTCCTGACCGAGGGTATGGTCAGCGCTGGTGAACTCAATGCGGTAGCTGAACGGTTTGCTCAGGGCTTCATGGCCTTCAAACGCCAGCACATCAAGCTCTGCTTCACACCCCTTCACCGAAAGCCGGTGATGGCTGTGGCTGAATCTTATCGGAGGATTACCGTTCATGCGTGCACTCCCTGTGGCAGGTCAAACGTCATTCCGACGCCCTCTTCTTCACTCCAGCCGAGCGTCAGAGCCTGCGGTTTCTGCTTCGCCGCCATGTGCGTGAGCAACTGCCGGCTCAGCGCCGGCAGGATTTGCTGGTTCAGCAGGCTGTCGACGTTGCGCGCGCCGGTGTCCGGCAGCAGGCAGGCGGCGGTCAGGGCGTCGTACAGGCTCTCTTCAATATGCGTGCTCAGGCCGTAGTGGCGGCGCAGGCGCTGACTCACCTGCGCGAGCTTCATTTCCACGATGGTGCGCATCGCCGCCTGCGCCAGCGGCCGGTAAATCACGGTCTGGAAGCGCGCCAGCAGCGCCGGCTGGAAGTGGTCACGTAAAATCGGGCGCAGCAGTTCCTGCAGGCTGGCTTCGCCGGCATCCGGCTGTTCATCCAGCAACTGCATGATGTGGTCGCTGCCGAGGTTCGAGGTCATCAGAATGACCGTATTACGGAAGTCGATTTCGCGCCCTTCGCCGTCGCGCATAAAGCCGCGGTCGAACACCTGATAGAACAGGTTCATTACGTCGCGGTGCGCTTTTTCCACTTCATCCAGCAGCACCACGCTGTACGGGCGCTTGCGCACCGCTTCGGTCAGAATACCGCCCTGCCCGTAACCGACGTAGCCCGGCGGTGAGCCTTTTAGCTGGGAAACGGTGTGCGGCTCCTGGTACTCCGACAGGTTGATGGTAATCAGCGATTTCTCCCCGCCGTACAGCACGTCGGCCAGCGCCAGCGCGGTTTCAGTTTTCCCAACGCCGCTCGGGCCAACCAGCAGGAATACGCCCTGCGGGCCGTTTTCTGGCGTCAGCCCGGTCTTCGCCGCGCGCAGGCGCTGAGCGATGGCGTTAAGGGAGACGTCCTGCCCGACCACGCGCCTGCCAATTTCCGTCTCCAGGTTCAGCAGTTCCGACTGCTCGTCTTTCATCAGCGAGGAGAGCGGCACCCCGGTCCAGTCGGCAATCACGCTGGCGACGGTGCGCACATCCACATCCACAGACAGCAGCGGGCTGGTGTGCTGCAGCCCGCTGAGCTGCTGCTGCAGCGCGTAAGCCTCTTCCCGGCGGGCGATATCCTGGCGGCTGGCCAGCAGTTGTTCAGTCAGCTTCTGTTCCTGATGGTAACGGCTTTCCAGCCCGCCGAGCTCCCCGCTCAGGCGCGCCTCTTCCTGCTCAATAGCGGCCAGCCGTTCACCCTGCGCGCCGTCACCGACGGCGACATCTTCCAGCAGCGCCTGTTTTTCCATTTCCAGCGCGGTCATTTGCGCACGCACCCGGGTCAGTGGCTCCGGCACGGTATCAAGGCTCATACGCACCCGCGCGGCGGCGGTATCCAGCAAATCGACGGCTTTATCCGGCAACTGGCGCCCAGTCAGGTAACGGCGGGACAGCGTGACGGCGGCGCGCACTGCCTCATCGGTGATGTGTACATGATGGTGTTCGGCGTAGCGCGATTTCAGGCCCCTGAGCATCAGGCAGGCGGTCTCGTCGTCCGGCTCGTCCACTTTTACCATCTGGAAGCGGCGCTCCAGCGCGGCGTCGCGCTCAAAATACTGCTTATATTCGCTCCAGGTGGTGGCGGCAATGGTGCGCAGCTCGCCGCGCGCCAGCGCCGGTTTCAGCAGGTTGGCCGCATCGGCGCCCCCGGCCTGGTTGCCCGCGCCGATGATGGTGTGCGCTTCGTCAATAAACAGCAAAACCGGCACCGGCGACTGCTGCACCGCATCAATCACGTTTTTCAGGCGCTGTTCAAATTCACCCTTCACACCCGCCCCGGCCTGCAGCAGGCCAAGGTCAAGCGTGCGCAGCGCCACGGGTTTGAGGGAGGCCGGCACATTGCCTTCGGCAATGCGCAGCGCCAGCCCCTCCACCAGCGCGGTTTTCCCGACGCCCGGCTCTCCGACCAGAATCGGGTTGTTCTTGCGGCGGCGCGACAAAATATCCACCATCTGGCGGATTTCCGTGTCCCGGCCAAATACCGGGTCGATTTTGCCTTCCTTCGCTCTGGCGGTCACGTCGAGGGTGAATTTATCCAGCGCGTTCTGCAGGGCCGGGTTCAGCTCACCGGCCTTCAGCCCGTCAGCCCCTGCTTCAGCCCCTGCCGGGCGCCCCACCATTTCCACATCGCCACCCGCGCAGGCGAGCTCTGCTTCCTGCTGCACTTCCGGGCGCTCATCCGACTGCGCGTCGAGCAGCGGCGTTAAGCGCTCAAGCTGGCTCTGCGCCAGGGTCAGCATCGGCCACAGGCCGTCGCAGCGCAGCAGTTTTGGCTTACCGGTCAGCGCCGTCAGCAGATGCAGGCTGCGTATCTGCGCTTCACCACTGAGCGAGGCCAGCAGCCAGGCTTCCTGCAGCAGGCTCAGCATGTTGCCGGAAAGCTGCGGTCGCCCCCGCACCGAACGCGGCAGATTGTCGAGCCAGCCCAGCAGGTCCTGCCACAGCGCATCCATGTCCCATTCGTAGCGGCGCGCCAGCACCGTCAGGTCGCCTTCGCCCTGCTCCAGCAGCTTCAGCAGCCAGTGCTCCGGGTAAATTTCCGCGTGGGCGCGGGTCTGACACAGGGAGGCGGCACCTTCCAGCGCACGGGCGCAGTAAGGATTCAGGCGACGTAACAGAACGGCTGGATTTTCCATGAGTTTCATTCCCTCTCTTTTTGACACGCTACCGCCCCTGGCCGCTAACCGATGCCCATAAGGTCAGTACTGATAAAATGTGTGACTGCTTTGCAAAACGCCCGCAGGGCAGACGTTGTGAAAAGCAGAAAAACGGGCAGGACGCGCTGCCCGTCAGGCGGTTACGCTCAATAGTTCGTGTTGCAGCGAGGCGGCAGGCGAGTGCCTCCCCGGGCGCACAGATAACCGTGTGACCGGGGTGCATGAACACCGCCCGCGCCGCTACGGCGCGAAATATGGCGCATCACTTACGCGGTGGCGCGCTCGTTCCAACTGTCGGAATGAACGATGTTGCCGTCTTTGTAAGACCAGGTGATTTTTTCGTAGCGCAGTTCTATCTGCTCCAGATGGTTATGTTTCTCGTAGGAAGGGTCCTTGATGTCGTGCATTACCGGGTTTACTTTCACCACCTTCACGTTTTCCAGTTTGGTGTTGAAGTACTCCACTTCCTGGCCCGCGTCGTTGATTTTGTACCACTTGAACTCGGCAGACTTCAGTGTCTGGCCGGTGGTAACCGCCTTGTACAGATACGGGCTGGAGGCGTCGATTTCCTTGGTGAACAGGAACGGGGTGTGGATACGGGTACCGGTCAGCTTGCCGGTGTTGTTATCGGTCGGGATGTACAGGTTGTGCTGCTGTGCAACCACTTCAATACTGCCTTCACGATCCTGAACGTCTACAGAGCCTTTCAGGTCCGCGCCGCCGTCGTCTTTCAGCCAAAGATAAACAGGAATTGCCATGTATTACTCTCCATTAATACACTTCATCCTTCAGGCTTTCTGCGGCAGGCTGCTCCGATGATCCGACTGCACTGGGCCGACGGCGTCAGTTATCGCCTCACCGCTACCCAAAAGACTGTGTGTATTTTGTTTTATAAAGCGCCATCATCCTGCGATGGCGCCGGGGTTACGCCCGGTAACTGACAGGCATCGGCCTGCGGCACCAGACTAATTTCGACACGGCGGTTGAGCACCCGGCCCTCCGGCGTGTCATTCGTTGCAATCGGGCGGCTTTCGCCATACCCCTGTACCACAAAGCGGCTTTCCGGCACGTCGCCGGTGTCCCGTATCCAGCCGCGTACCGCCTCGGCGCGCTTCAGGGAGAGGGGTTAATTCAGTTTCGGATTACCGGTGTTATCGGCGTGTCCGCTGGCGACGTTCGGCCAGCCGGGCTTCGCTTTAATACCTGCCGGAGAATTCACTAATAATTTTGTGGAGCCAGTCTTTAGCGCGGATTTACCGGAATCGAGCAGCGATACAATGAGCGTTCCAGCGAGCCTGCTGCTGGAACTGCTGTGGGGCCAGAGCGGCCCCATCCTCCCAAAGTGGACGAAACATTTTCATCCCGGATTTCCTCTTGCCTTAAGACTTAGCTTTTGGCATCTGGGAAACCAGCGATAAATTCACGTCCATACCTTCCACCTGGAAATGCGGTACCGCGTACAGTTTCACGCGGAAGAAGCCCGGGTTGTCCTCGATATCTTCCACCACCACTTTCGCATCGCGCAGCGGGTGCGATGCCTGCAGCTCATCGCCCGGATCGGTCATTTCCGTTACCAGGCTGCGCACCCACGTGTTCAACTCCAGTTCCAGCAGCCGGCGGTCTTTGGTGGTACCGATGTTTTCACGCTGGATAAGCTTCAGGTAGTGCGCAATACGCGACAGCAGGAAGATATACGGCAGGCGCGCGTTGATGCGGCTGTTCGCCGTGGCATCGGCGGTGTCGTACAGCGCCGGTTTTTGCGCCGAGTTGGCAGAGAAGAAACACGCATAATCGCGGTTTTTGTAATAAGACAGCGGGATAAAGCCCAGGTTGGCGAACTCAAATTCGCGGGTTTCCGGGATCATTACCTCTGACGGGATTTTCACCTGGTTGCCGGTGCCTAAATCATACAGATGAATAGGCAGGTCGGTAACCGCGCCCCCGGCCTGCGGGCCGCGGATTTGCACGCACCAGCCGTTATTGATAAAGCTGCGCACCATGTTGGATGCAAAGGCGAAAGAGGCGTTGGTCCACAGGTATTTATCGTGATCCGGGCCTTTCACTTCTTCGACGTAGTTAAAGCTGCGCACCGGCACGGTATCCGGCCCGTACGGCAGGCGCCCTAATACGCGCGGCATGGTCAGCCCGATATAGCGGGAATCATCGCTGTCGCGGAAGGACTTCCACTTAATGTATTCCGCCCGGTCAAAATAGTTGCCAATATCTTTAATCGCCGCAACGTCTTCCATGGTTTCTTTCAGGAAGAATTTCGGACCCACCGCGCCAATGAACGGCATATGCGCCGCAGCCGATACGCGGGAGATATTACGCAGCAGCGCCACGTCCTGCGCAGAGGCATCGAACTCGTAAGCGGAGATAAGCGCGCCAATCGGTTCACCGCCCGGGGTGTCGTATTCCGCCACGTAGGTTTGCAGATACAGCCCGCTCTGGATAGTTTCCGGAGAATCTTCAAAGTCCTGACGCAGGTCTTCTTTAGACAGGTCAAGCACCTCCAGGCGCACGTTCTGACGAAAATCTGTTTTATCAACCAGCGATTTTAGCCCGCGCCACAGAGACTCCACTTTCTGAAACTCTTCGTGATGCATGACCGCATCAAGCTGCCGGCTAATCTGGCGGTCAAGTTCTGCGATATGGCTGTCGAGCAGCGTTTTATCCAGCTTTTCAACTTTACTACCCGATTGCTTCAGGCGCTCCAGAAAGACCTGCATTGCCGCCGTAACGCGCTCGTCCGCCGTAGCATCCGACATCGCCTGGTTATCTTGCCACACCGACAGGTCGCTCAGTTGGCCTACCGGGTTCAGATTGATTTTTTCAAACAGGGAACCGTATACGCCACCCGCTGCCGGGCGCTCCAGTACTACGCCTTCATTTGAGGACGCATTTTCATTCTGCACAGACATCAGCATTTTCTCTCATTAATCCGTTAACACGCCGCCGTTACGCTTTTTCGGGCATTAGGGCAGACAGTTCGTTACGCAGTTCATTACTCAGGGCTGGATCCTTAAGGATGGCTTCCAGCTCTTTGCGAAAAGTAACGTTATCCAGCAGGTTCGATTTCAGATCGCGCAGCAGGTTACGCATGGCAAGCATCGCTTTTAGCTGAGGCATCTGGCGGGCGACCTGTTCCGGCTCAAAATCCTTCATGTCCCGGAATGTCAGGCGGACATTTTCTTCACTACCGTCTGCGGCGAGGGTATTAGGCACAGATAATGTGACAGCCGGTGAAAATTCGGAAAGTACGCTATTAAAGTTGTTTTTATTGACGTTGACTTTATTGCGCTCGGATAATGGCCCGGTTTCCTGGCCATTACTAAAATCTCCCGTCACCAATAATTTCAGCGGTAATTCAACTTTTTTCTTCGCCCCTCCAGTATGTAAATCCAGTTTTATATTTACGCGGGCTTTAGGTATTTCATTCTGGAATGAATCGCTCATGAGCACTCCTTGTGAATAGCGGTCCTGGAAATAAAACAATAGTAATATTCCCGGTGTGATTTTTCCCGCTCAATATAGTATGAAATACTAAAAATAATCAATATAGCAGCCCTTAGAATGGGATAGTCATTCCACAAAAAATATTATTTCGCACTCCGATATAATCCCTTATTTAAACCATTATTTCTGAAAGCTAAATCCATAATTGCACCGCTCAATAATCTGATATTTCAGAATCAATGAAAATATCAGACAAATACACCTTAAATTTAAGGTTATTGACTGTAATCATTGTTCAGCACTATTTGTTACACTCAGCATTAACGACAAACAGCAGGTTTCTCTGAATACATACTTTCTCCAGAGATCGAGACGCCGTATGAGTCATTGGCCTATAAGAAGGCCTTACCGTGTTATCGCAGGATGAACAAGTCAGGCAAATAAAATGTCCAGAACGCCTCATAGAGCCAGAAACCACCGCAGCGCATGGACAGCAAAAGAGCTGCACTATGTAGAAATGCATTATGGCACGCTGCCCACCGCTGATATTGCGTATCGTCTGGGGCGAACGCCAGCAGCCATTAGGCTGGCAGCCGCTAAGCTGGGCTGTAATCACCGGCAAAACCCGGAATGGTCCGCAGAAGAGCTGGCGATTCTGCAGACTCACTATGCCGATGGCGCAGGTATCACACGAATACAGCTTCTCCTTCCCGGGCGCACGCGTAAAACTATTTTTGAAATGGCACGTAAAATGGGTGTTGCCAGTGGGCGAGGCTGGAACGCCGCAGAGCAGCAACTTCTGCAGCAGTGTTATCCGATACAGGGCACCGCTGTCGCAGAGAAGCTGCCGGGTAGGACACCTGAAGCCATCAGGCTGAAGGCGGCAAGCCTGGGTCTAAAATATTGCGGCAACTCCAGGTCATCTTCCCGACGCTGGCGACAGGAAGAATTGACGCTACTTGCCCGAAACCTGGCGCTTCCGTTAGAAGCGCTGGTGCAACTATTCCCCGGGCGTAGCCGGGCGTCTGTCAGAAGAGCCAGAGAGCGATTGAGGAAAAAATCGACCGCATCATAAATAAATCGCAAGAAAAGCTAATGTTCATGCATAGAAATAGTACTTTTCGACGTAAATAATTAGACTATGTTAGTGCCTTACCTGTACTGACAGTATCGGGAAAAGCTCAGAACATAAATTACACTGGTTTCCCTGAAATTAAACTCAAACATTTCTCTGCTGTTAAAATAAATAATGATTTACAGATTCATGTAATATTCAAGAGTATTTCATATTCGCCGACGGATTCATTATTTAGGGTTATTAATAGAACATATTTTTTAACAAAAAACCCTCAGACATATATTAAGAACCAGCGCGTTTCATTGCCGACCAATGGGTCTGGATATTTATTACCGCTTCCGTGTTTGTCAGCTTCTCGCACTGTACCCCATAATAATTGCTTATAAAGGCTGTTGCTATTCAGGTAATAGCTAAATTTATTTTAGCAATGAAGCCATAATTTAATATTTATCCATAGATAACGTACTCTCGCCTTATGTGCCCTAGAGACCGTATTATTGCACTCTGCCCGGTAAAATTGATGCCCCGGGGGACTTTTATCCACCTCTTAAACTGCAGTCGGGACTCACCCGGAAGGCTTTCATGGTGCGACAGAGATATCTTTTTAACTCCATCGCCCTTCCCTCTGAAGAGGCATTACGCTACCTGCCATCGGTTTTTAACACTTCTACAATGCTGATTGGCACCGCAAAAATGAAAGGCGAAATACTCTACGAGCAAGGCCGCAAGTACGTGGTTTCTAATTTTTAAATCAGAGCATTATCTGGCTTTACTACACGCCGGAGTGCAGGAAAGAGACGCCGACGGGAGTTTATCAGGCAGGCAATGGCCGGCGTTTATTACATTATTTAGCAACGAATATCATCATATAGCGCGCGGATGTTACAGTAACCGCCGTCGCACGCGTCATGCTTCACAATAAACGCGTTTTTATGGCCGCACGCGCGGGTTTCATACTTTTACTTATTCGCCAGCTCTCTGCAAGCCTTGCTGATGCGGGGCATCGTCCAACGTAAATTGCCCCGCCGTCCGACAAGATACCAGGTATTAAGCAGCCTCTGGAGGCTGACTCAGTGTTGCTCAGGCTACGAGTGGGCGTGTCATGAAGCCGCTAAGTTCACAGACCGTGAAGCGGAATCAGCACTGTGCTTGAGTCAATTTCTAAAGCAGGCATTGCTGGTTGAGGTGCCATAAATACGGGCGATACCGAAGGCGTAAAGCGCGAAATATCAAAAGCGACACATTTTGAATATCTCCGGCACGCTCACTGGGTTTATTCTGCCTGAATGCTAGGAAAGGCTGGTGTCGACCATAAGCAGAATAATAGCCAGCGCAAAGCCAATCCAGTAACCCTCCTGGATAGAAGCCATACATGATCCCGATACGGCGGTATATATGGCGCAACCGCAACAGCTGAAAAGGCGGGAACGGCTATATTCAAATCCATGAATACAACGTACTCTTTCAGCAAATATCCCACGGCGCCACGCCCAATATGGAAAATAAGTATATTCTTCCAGAAGTTAAATCAGTTGCGACGTGGATATAAGCAACAGTATGTAAACATAAATTATAGAACGGGAAAGAATATCATCAGGATAACGACTATCTATAAAAACTATTTTTGGGATCTGATTTATTGGTTATCCAGTCTTACTATTTATTCAGTCGCACAGGCAGAAATAAAAAGTAGGACGCTCGGATGTAATAATCGTGCTGGAAAAACCTAAAGAATGGAATTCCACCGAATATTGCGTTGAGCTTCCATGTAGGAATATCCTCAGCGTTATCACCGTTTTCTCATAGCGATGATTACCGATACCAAAGCTCGTGATCAGTAAACTGAAGATACACCCGCTGCCCATGTTAGAGCGGCGGGGCTGGCACTACATCAATCAGCGAAACGAGGAAAGGGAATGGGTTCTGCGCTTCGTCAGCCCTATGATACAAAAGCGCTGGCCTGGAGGTTAATCCTGAGATCGGCATCACCGAAGCGGGGAGGACCATTGAAGCGATGCGGGTGCTGCTGGCAGAGTGATTGGGATTATCCGTCTTTTCTGCTCGATTGCCGTACTTTCAGTCTTCCTGCCAGCGTTACGTGCGTCGCAGCATCTTCCTGATTATACAGATACTCCACCGCGAGTCGCCCCAGCTCGCTATAGGGAAGTTCAATACTGGTTAGCGAAGGCGTCATTTGTTCGGAAATCTTTTGGTCATCATAGCCGGCTAACAGCATATCCCGGGGAATCTGTACGCCGTGCATCGCCAGCGACTGGTAGCAACCAATGGCAAGCCAATCGCTGGCGCAAAAGATGGCATCCGGGCGCGCCGACATCTGCAGCAGCGATGTCGTAGCGGTAAATGATTCACTGAATTGCCAGTTTGTCTGATAAATCAGGCTATCATCGTAGGCCAATCCTGCCTGTTGTAACGCGTCCTGATAACCAGCCAACCGCTGACGCGAGGCCTCCATCCAGCTTTCGCCGGTAATATGGGCAATGCGCTTAGCCCCACAGTCAATCAGGTGCTTTGTCACCTGGAATGCGTTGCCATAGTCATCAGGTATAAATGATGGCATTAAAGGCTGGCCGGGATCGCTCTGGTTCAGCATGACCAGAGGAATTTGAGTGCACTCCTGGAAAGCGCTCATGTCGACCAGCGTAGTGACCGGAGAAGCGAGAATAATACCTATGCAGTTGCGCCTTTCAAGCTGGCTAATAATATTCAGCGCCAGATCTACATCGTCACCATAGTCATAAACCGTGAGCAGTACTTTATTACGATAGGCCGTTTCACGAGCCTGACTGATAGCATCAATAAACGGATCGTAGCTTTGCAGGGAGCTGATTAATAGCGCCACTTCTTCCTGGTTATTCGGTGCGTGCATTGTAGGCAGGCGGTCATAACCGAGCTCCATCGCGACAGTAATCACCCGCTGGCGGGTCTCTTCACTCAGTTTTATATTACGCGACTGGTTAAGCACCAGCGATACCGTCGCCTGTGATACTCCCGCCTTGCGTGCAATATCATTCATAGTAATTTTATTTTTCCGCTTCATCGCTCCCCCATTACGTGAAAACGCATCATACCCTAACTGCTCGCTGAAGCGCTGCCGATCACGTTTCTTCTTATTAATGGCGCTAACTTTGTGACTCTTATCGCTTTTCTGCACGCTACAGTTTGCTCATTTATATTACAGCTAATATTTATTAGCTAAATATTATAAACATGAGGAAAAATGATGAAACAACGGTGGAGCAGCGCTCAGGTGCAGGCGTGGTATCAGGACCAGGGCTGGCTGTGCGGCTTTAATTACCTGCCGTCAACGGCGGTGAACTGGACCGACATCTGGCAGCAGGAAACTTTTGATGCGCTAACCATTGAACGTGAGCTGGGCTGGGCGGCGGACGCAGGCTATAACACACTGCGCATCAATCTGCCGTTTATCGTTTGGGAACACGATCGGGACGGGCTAATGGCGCGTATCGATCATTTTCTGCGCATTGCCGACAGCCACGGCTTCAGCACTATGTTGACGCTGATGGACGACTGCGGGTTTTCCGGCGATGAGCCCTACCTGGGGCCACAAAAATCACCGGTGCCCGGCAAACATAACAGTCAGGCGGCGGCAAGTCCGGGCCGTGATAACGTCTGCAACCGCGATAGCTGGCCGCGAATTGAACGCTATATTCGCGACGTTATCCGCCAGTTTCGCCACGATAAACGCGTACTGCTGTGGGATCTCTACAACGAACCGGGCAACCGCGGGATTTTTGCCACCGGCACAGAAGAAGTGCTGTATGACGAAAAGCTGGAGACGTTCGCTCATGAGCTAATGGAACTGGCGTTTCGCTGGGCGCGTGAGGAGGATCCCGATCAGCCGCTGACCGTTTGCGCGTGGCGTCTACCTCCGGAAGAAAAAGGGGAGCGCTTCTACCAGCATCCGTTGGATCAAACCGCGCTGGCGCTGTCGGATGTAATCAGCTACCACGCCTATACCAATACCGCTCGCATGACGGCCATTATTCAGCAGCTACAGCAGCTTGGAAGACCAATATTCTGTACCGAATGGTTAGCACGCCACGTGGGCAGCACCATCGAAGAACAGCTACCGCTGATGTATATGGCAAAAGTGGCGCCCTATCAGTGGGGGCTGGTGCGCGGTAAAACCCAGACCTGGCTGCCGTGGCCCGTCCTCATGAAAGAATCGACGGACTACTGCCGCCTTTGGTTCCACGATGTCTTCGAAGAGAATGGTATCCCCTTCTCCCGTAAAGAGATCGATCTTATGCGTAATCTTCGTGAAATTTCCTCGTCCACACGGGCATAACAACAATAACCCGGCACTGCACTGCCGGGTAGTAAGGTGCACACGATGGCAATGACAATGAAAATACCGTCTCGCGAGTTGTGGTCTTATTTTGGATATGGCCTAGGTCAATGTTTTAGTTTTGGTCTAGTTGGCTCATTTATTAACTACTTTTACACTGATGTGCTGGGAATATCGGCGCTGGCAGCAAGTTCTATTTTTTTAATCGCTCGCGCCTGGGATGCAATCCATGATCCTTTCTTTGCCAGTATTATGGATACCATTAATAGCCGACTCGGTAAATTCCGCCACTTTTTACTGATTGCTCCGCTGCTAATTACCGGCGTCACGCTGCTTTCGTTTTATAAAATTGAAGCGGATATGACCACTAAGATTCTCTACGCAGGAGTGACCTATATCCTGTGGGGAACAATGTATGCCATTTCGGATATTCCGTTCTGGTCTATGTCTTCAGTCATGACTAACGACTCAGGTCAGCGCACCCGAGCAGTAACCGCCGCGATGTTAGGCGTTAATGCAGGGATTGCCTGCGCTAATATCTTCTTCCCGAAACTGGCGGCGCATTTCGCCCAGTATAGTAACGATAAAGGCTACTTTATGGCGGCGCTGGTTATGCTTCTGATTGGCCTACCGCTGATGTTAAACGGCTTTATGCAGATTAAAGAACGTGTACCACCAAGCCCGGAAAAGGTAACAATTCGCGATACATTCCATAATCTTCGTCAAAACAAGCCGCTGTTTATTATTTTAACGTCTTTTTTCTTCTGTCTTTTTCATAATGTAGCCGGGGGTTTGAATATTTATTTCTTTATTTACAATATGAAGGACGCTAGCCTGCAAATGGGGATTGGTATCATAGGAATTGTAGCTGCAATCGTATGTCTGATTGTCCCGATGCTGACGCGTAGAATGTATAAAAGAAAGTTATTTATGATTCTGTGTGGATTAGATATCGCGGTACGCATCGTGATGTGGTTTGTCGGATATCAACAGACGGTGCTGCTCTTTATTTTGTTAGGCTTCAGCACGCTGTTTGTGATGATGTCCAATATACTGACGTCATCAATGATTGCCGACACCATCGAATATGCGGAATACCATACTAACAAACGCTGTGCGGCCATTACTTTCTCCGGGCAAACCTTTACCGGGAAAATGTCAGTGGCGGTTGGCGGTGGGTTAATCGGCGTATTTCTGATGGTAATCGATTATGTGCCACAGGCACAGACGCAGAGTAGCAGTGTACTTACTGGCCTGTTCTTTGGTATCTGCCTGCTTCCGGCAATTGGCTCGCTCATTCGCCTTGGCTGTATGTCATTCTTTACCTTTACGGAGGATAAACATGCCGAGATTTGCCGTCTGCTAGCTGAACGCCGAAAGGAGAACCTCCCTACCGGTGATGTTGAAGAAAAATTAGAGAAGCTGGCTACAATAAATTAGTTCTAACTTAATAAATAAAATGGCCATTCGTTAGAATATATTGTCCATTATCATTAATAACGCGCCTATTGCCAGTCATGGGTTATTAATCACATTATCATTATTACTAATTGCATATGACACATTCCCTTTTAATTAAAGAATAAAAAAGGTTTGCGATGAATAAAATATGGATTATTTTTTTCTCGACTCTATTTACCCCTGTATCCAATGCACAAACGCCCTTATCTATTGAGGAACGTCTGGCGCAAATGGAACAGCGACTAAAAGCAACGGAATTGCGTGCAGCGCGCGCGGAAGCGGAAATTCATGAGCTAAAAAAACCGATGATACCACCGACAGCCACTCATGCAGCAGCAACTAAATCCATATTACAGCTTACGGGTGATACGGATTTAAAATTCTACGGCGACATTGAGTTCAATATGGATGGTGCCAGCCGTACGGGCAGTCTTACGTCGATAAAAACCAGCGCTAATAAAGATTGGGCTCCGGGAGATAAAGAACGTTGGGATATTAACGGACGCATTCTTTTAGGCTTTGATGGATTACTTAAAAGTACTAACGGTAAATTTTCAGGATTTAGCGTACAACCACTGGCCGATATGACCGGCAAAATGAATCTTGACGATGCAGCCTTTTTCTTTGGCCAGGAAGACAACTGGAAATTTAAAGTAGGCCGTTTCGAAGCCTATGATATGTTCCCACTTAATCAGGATACATTTATTGAATATTCCGGTAATACAGCAAACGATTTGTACAGTGATGGCTATGGTTATATTTTCATGATGAAAGAGGGACGCGGGCGTAGCAACAGCGGCGGTAACTTTCTGCTCAGTAAAACTTTCGACAACTGGTATTTCGAGGTAAATACGCTCGTCGAGGACGGCAGCTCGCTATTTGTTGACCAGAAATATCATGGCAATGCGCTAGATAATCGCAAAAATATAGTGTATGTGCGCCCGGTAGCAGCCTGGCTGTCAGGAGCGTGGTCTGTCGCTACGGCGCTGGAAAGTAATCTCATCAATAATGCCTATGGTTATCAGAATCAAAATGGCCGCTGGATCGATCAATCCAAGCGTACCGGCTATGGCATGACGCTAAGCTGGAATACGCTAAAAGCAGATAATCAAGATGGCGCAGTAGTGAATATAAGCGCAGCATATCTGGATGCGGCGGATGAAAAAGACTTCAGCGCCGGTATCAACGCGCTATGGCACCGCGTAGAACTTGGCTATATATATGCCCATAACAACATCGACCAATTTAATATGGCTAACGTCAGCGCAGAATGTAGTGGCGACTGCACGGTGCTGGCGCCAGGCAACTATGATATCCATACCATTCACTCATCCTGGCAGTTACCAAACATTATGGCTATGCCGAACTTTAATATTTATCTTGGAGCCTACGCATCGTGGCTGAATTCGTCATCCACGAAAACCGGCAATACCGACGAGCGCTACGGTGCACGGGTACGTTTTAAGTATTTCTTCTAACGGCGATATGAAGCATGGAGCAGGCATTTTAACAATGAAGTTGTATCGGGTATAAGCCCTTTTTCATCCTAATGGCACCTGCACGTCTATAGCCCGGTTCCCGCTATCAGGTGCTATCAAATATTTCGAATAATTCCAGAAAATATTGTCTCCGTGAATTACCCCGCGTCCTTTATCAGGCGGCGGGATTTTATTTTTCACGCTGAGAGTCTTGTATGAATAACTCTCATGAACTTCAGGCAATTAAATAACTACCGGATCGCTTCCACCACGCTTCACCAGCTTATTCTCAGTTCAGGATAATTTATCAGCCGGTTTACTCACCGTGGATAAATTGCATTGAGCGGTGATGGCAGGCGCTTTATAACACCGTAACGCGTAATCATCGGGGCCGTTCAATGTGGCAACTGCTGAGGAATATTTGTCCTTTTATGTAGCCGACGAACCCATTTTCTGGAGCAAACATAGGATTGAAAAGTGTAGCGGTATCAGGAGCAGCTATAGTTGGGCTGATCCCAACTATCTCGCCAGACTGAAATCACTGCCGCCATATCGCCTGGTACACAAAGATTAAAGTTCTGGCCGAAATACTTTGCCACCATCCGACAATGGATATGACTGGAGCCCCCGCATCGTTGGCTGGATGGACCGCCTATGCCTGGGCTTCTGATATTTTTATGCCCGCAGCAACGCCAGCGCATTTATAGCGCCAGCGGCAAATGATATCAGTCATGATAGATAGTCACTGTTGAATGCCATAAATGACAGCGGTGCCAATATAAGCAGCAAAAACGCCAATATTGCTATTTGTCCGCTGGTCGACAACCGCCAAGTCTGCCGCATTAAATGTGATGCTATAACCGACTGCGGGAGTATGCTGAGCCATTCCCAACCGCCACATCACTATGCGCCTCATCGATTAGACGCCGGAAATGGATGCACTCACACCAGTCATCAGCATAGCGTTAGATTTATCCCCACCCCCATACCATCCCCTGAAATACCGCCCTACGCACGGAAGAGTATTCAACGTGCACTGGGGGTTATTTGAAAGCGATTGCGGGAGCCGGGCGCTGCGATTATATCCGTCAGCAGCTCACGGGACTGGCTGCGCGTAAAAACGATTGGGCTAATGTGAGAGATATTCCCGGTGGCGTGGCCGGATAGCCGGCACCGGCGACTGGCCAACGACCGGCAGTTTTAGCACCGTTCAGATACATCCTCGCAAAGTGGTTAAGGTTACCCTGAAACACAATGTTGCAGCAGCCCACAGTGGCGCATAACCATCCGTCCGACCACGTACGGGTGATACAAACCGGCATATCACAAAGCCGCTCAGGCTGGCGCTGATAGACATCAGGCGGCCCGAGCATCTGGTTATCGGTAGAATGGATATACCTTATTTGCTGAACGCGGCTGGTTACCGGAACAGGCTGCATGATAATTATCAGTAAACGCCAGACCATAGCGATATACCGACAGCGCTCTGAGTCCAGGCTATTTTGCTTCTGTACCGGAAAGTATATGAAAAGAAAAACCCCAGCTAATTCGATTAGCTGGGGTTTATGTTTGGCGGAAGCGCAGAGATTCGAACTCTGGGAGGGTTTCCCCTCGCCGGTTTTCAAGACCGAAGAAAAACACCAACATATCAATGAGTTAGCGTTTTTATTTGGTATATTGATCGCATTTTCACCGCCGATAAATCAATATGTTAGGCAGTATCCGCAAGATAGTATACCAACACTTTTATCGACTTCTGGCATGAGCGTTAATATCGATACGCGGCACCGCCACCACTCCATATCCAAGGCGCGAGCCATAAGGCCCGCAACAATTCAGTTACTAAATGGATTCGTGTGTGACTTAAGATAGGATTTGGCTAAAATTCTGGCTCCTTGCTCAGTGATATGATCTGTATCCAAGTACAAGATTTGTCCATCCAAAGCCACTTTACACTCTTCTGCAGCGCATATAACTTCATTAGGATCGATAATTTTTACCCCCTGCTTATTGCTTAAATTATCTAATCTATAATTAATTCCAGATTTTAAAGTAGTGACTATCTGTTCAACTTTACCGCCATGAGATAACGAGTATATTGCCCTCTTTAATATGGAGTCTTCAATCGCATTGGGTCTTCCTATTACATAAACCTGAATTCCTGACCTTATAAAATCTCGCACAGTATCTTCGAGTGCTGTTTCTGTCTGAAAATAAGGGTAATGATTCCCCCAGCTTCCAGCCAGTATCACAAAATCAAACCCCTTAGCCTTATTTAACCGCTGTAAATTATACTCCAATTTCTGCGGTGTTCTTTGATCGTATGATTGGGCAAAGCTCTTAACGGAATAAACAGGAGGAAGACCAGAAGATGCACTACCATAGACTGTAACATCCGCATCATTAGCTAAAATGTTGACAAACCCCATGTAATGCCCTGCCATAGAGTCGCCAATTAACATTCCTTTCCGTGCTCCATTTTTAGCACCCAAGACACAAAACCCATCGGGATCAAGTCTGTATGAGTTGAAGCATTTTTTATAAACTGAATTTGGAACGTTATCTGGTTTAAAATAAGATTTAGCATCAGGAAATCTATCTTCGAATCCTTTGTTTTTTGGAACTACATATCCAAAAACAACTGATGCGATCACCATGGGAAGCAGAACAAACCCAACTGTGCTTTGTATGCTATTCTTAACCCCACGCTGAATTGGCTTTTCCACAAAAGTATAAGTAACCATTGCCATCACCACGGTTATAAGAATTATAAACAGTGAAACATCCGTTGTCTTCTCATAGCCTCTGTAATTAACAAACGCTATAATTGGCCAATGCCAAAGATACATTGGATATGATATTTTACCAATGTACACAAATGGCCTCGAAGAAATGAATGCGTTACCATGCGCCAACCTACCATCCTTTCCCGTCATAATGAACAATGCGGTCAGCAAGCAAGGAATTAGAGCCATAAAGCCAGGAAAGGAGTTACTTTTACCAATTAAAAACCCAGTACATAAAAGCCCTACCAGAGAAGCAACTGAAATAAAATTCATTGCCTTACAAGGTAACGAGGGAGAGGTCCCCCCACAAAGCAATGCCAGCAAACATCCTATCAGTAGTTCAAAGACCCTGCTACCCAATGAATAATAAGACGATACCGGCCACTCACAAATCAAATAGGAAGAATAAATGCAAGAGATTATTGCAAAAAAAGAAATCAAGACAATAACGCTATTTATCTTAGCCCTCAACAATTTGAAAGAAACAAAAAGAAGCAAAGGCCAGATGATATAAAACTGCTCTTCTACGGCAAGTGACCACGTATGCAAAAGAGGAGCCTGCTCCATCAGTTGTGAAAAATAGTCAGATCCATGCTTGATAAAGAACAAGTTTCCTATCGATAGAGATGTATATTTTACACTCTTAGAAAAAGAAGATAAATCATCGGGAAATAGAATAAAAAAGGATGTTATACTTGTAACAAGTATAACAACAAAGAGAGCGGGGACTATCCTTTTTATACGACGGGCATAAAAAACAGAAAAAGAAAATACCCCCCTATCAAAATCACTTCTAATTATTGATGTTATCAAATATCCAGATATAACAAAAAATATATCTACACCTATAAAACCACCACTAACAAGTTTAAAGCCAACGTGATAAAAAATCACCAACATAACAGCTATGGCTCTAAGCCCATCGATATCTGGTCTATATTTTATCGCACCCATTTATTATCGCCGGTTTGTTTATTGTACACGCATCTTAAATGATGCGTGTAGTATGCCACAATCCAGTATGGGTTACACTCCCGGCAAAGTAGGCCACTCAATATCTGGGGCTTTACTTGTATCCACACGGTTCAGCAATACCCGGTATTTTTTCCAGGTCATCAGCAACGCAGTTTCTTCGTCTGTGGCAATGTCGAGATCTACGGCATCCTGTAGCGGTGCAATAGCCATCGCTGCCGCCACCAGCAGGGACGATTTTTTAGATTCAGCACTCGCTATCAATTCATCCTGTGTGAGTGCTGGCTGGTCCCCCCACGCCGGTAGCCCATCGTCCCCCGTTACCATGATTTTTCCTGGCGGCGCCGGATTGGCGCCAAATTCCTGGTAGATTTCGTCACTAACAGGTTTGGCATCATCAGGCCACATCCCGGTATCATTGTAATCGTCAAAAAGTGACTCAGGGAATAATAGGTTTTTTGATGCGCTGTAGTAGTACTGTTCCATAATTAATATCCTGTAGCCTCAAAATAAACGCCACTTATGCCGTGATTATCCCAGTTAGCACATGCTGCAACACGCATTTGTGAGTTGCTGATGGCTTTACCATACGCAGAAATTATTTCTGCGGATGAGTTAGCGGCCTGAGAAATCGGCGTCACATTCATTGATGCGCAAGCGCCCGGAAATGGAATGGGAAAGTTTGCTGTAACAATGGCATTGTCCGTGACATTAACTATTCCCCACTGTCTGATAATTCCTGTTGACGAATCTTTATGCCAGCCGTTGATAGCTTTTGAGGCAGTATTTTTTAAGTTATAACGCCCATCAAATGTATTAAAACTGGTTGGATTCAAATCCCCCTGTACACGAATAGTCGCGGTTGATGATCCCCCGTTAATTCGGACACTTCCGTCATCCAGAATCTGGACACTGGTTCCACCAACATAATTCGATAGCGCAACTCCTGTATTACCTGTGCGCCCGACATTCCAGTCGCTGGAGCCACTAAGGTTTCGTCCCAGAATATAAGAGACTCTGCCTGTGGCGACTGGCTTCAGTACCAGTCCGGCATCGTTATTATTTATTGTCAATAACCCGGTCATGGTGTCACCGTTTTTCGCTACTGCTCCGGTGTCTTCTGCCGTGGGTTTGTTTGCCGTATCATATTGTTTCGCCCATTCTGACCAGACACCACCGTATAACGCCCTGATATAACTTCTGGAGTTGCCATAAAGTCGATATATCTGGGTAATACCAGCATGTTTATAGATTTCCAGAGAACCCGCCTGCGCCTCGGGATAATTCTTTCCTGTCTGCGCCTGCGAGTTCTGTGGCTGGTAATACAACCCCGGCGTGGTATAGATGTTCAGGTCAGCAGCATTTCCAATTCCAACCGCCTGCTTGTTAAAAATATCCTGTGACGTGACATTAACATCAGCGTTAAGGGGATGACCGTTTACCTTTGTGCTCTGGAATACATAACGCCCATCAAGATTCTCGACAGGAAATAATGGCGTCCAGTTACCATCATTTTTATTTGGTTCGGCACTGGTTTCTCTTGCTGCCCTGTAGACAACATTATCATGAATCACCACCGCTTTCTGCGGCCAGGTTCCTGCTTCCCATTCAGGAATAGCGTTCTGTAACAGCCATAAAATAGACTCGTCAGTACGTTGTTGTACGCGGTTGAACCACTCCATAGGTGGGATGCCATTAGTCGGTTCAGTCACAGAACTTCCCGTTGCATCCTGCCCATCGACAGTGACCCCCCAACCACGAGAGAGCGCCGGAAACTCCTGCACCTCCCCCTCTTTAGCTCCAGATGCAAAAACTTCACCATCAGGACGTTTACCTGTCGCCATGATTAAACCTCATTTTCTACAAACGTGTATTTCATGCCGGAAGAGCGCGGTAGCACGTCAAGCTCTTTCGCACAGAATAAAATGAACGGATCAGCATCCGTCGTAGTAACTTCCCAGTGACAGGGCCCAATTATTTCGATGCTGTACCGGTTGCGGCCAAATAGCTGTTCGCAGGCCTGCTCTACGCTATCCAGCGTGCAAAGGGAGAAATTTTTGATACAGCGCGCCCTGATTACGGCTCTTAATTCAGAATCGGTTAGCGTTGCGGTTGAGGCTATGGCATCGCCTTGTCTGTACCAGGGCGATCCCCCCGTTCCGCCACGCTGAAAACCCTCAGTAGGGCTTTTGTCCAGGAATGCGAAAAACTCCCTGGCCACCGCACCGGTCAGCACCCGGCTCTGCCCTACGATTTTCCCGATAACGTCCAGGCTAATACCCGTGGCAGTCTCTATGTTCAGCATCCCTGCAACAGAAAGCGCCCCATCTCTGGAGCGCTTCATGTCATCTTCAAGTGCCTGTATCGTTGCCCTGGCGCGGGGCCGCGTGGCGTACTGACTAATCAGTAAATCGGTATAATTCACGCACTGGCTCCCTCTTCGATAATCTGAATGTCGATATCGGTTTCCTGAAAGCGCGCTTTTTCACGAGGGCCGATCGTCACGGCCAGCGTTTCCCCGGGGGTGTCCCCCTTCCGCGACAGCAGAATTTCGCGGACATAAACGCCAGAAACCGCATTCACGGCCTCAGATACATCGGAGGTATAGACGTATTCCCCGGTCGAGAACTCCATGCCGGTTACGGCCTCTTTTATTTTTTCCTCGTCAACATACGTGAAGCTGGCCCGGCGCCCGACTTTAATCACTGCCGCTATATCGACATACTGAGGCCTGTCAAATCGCATGGTGGCTGTTTTACCGCTGCGGCGCGTTACGTCAACCTCAATATCTCCCTGCAATCCCGTTCCCGGCCAGTTGTTGTAAATGGCCTGGGCGATTTCAGCGTTATCCCCACCCTCGACGATGTAATTTACTGTGTGTGCCGGCACGCCGTTATCGTCCGTGGTATCCGTTTCGTTCTCCAGCGCGGTAGCATCAGTCACGCCGGTAATTCCCGCGATATCTGCCAGGGTGCCATCGACACAGTTCGACGAAGCGCGGGAACGGGATTTATAGAAGCGGGCCAGCAGTTCGGGATCAGTTTCTTCATTCTCGCCAGGCGTGGCGGCCAGCGTCGTTTCTGCCCGACTCCATCCCGCAATAACCGTGACGATATCCAGCTTAACGCCAGCATCAACGCTGAATTGCCCCGCATCAGAAGAACGAAAATCACTGTAGGCTGTCCCGTCCTCCCCCAGCGTAACGTTAGCCTGTAAAATCCACTGATTACCGGTTCCATCTTTCACTATCGATCCCGAGGGGATCACCGTTCCCGCCGTACCGGTCAGCAGCGCATCTTCGATAACTGAGTACGAAGGCCCTTTGCGCGTCAGGCCTGCGAAAGCCACCTTTTGTTCAAGCCAGGTGCCGGTGGCGTTGTCGGGGTCGTTGGCCTGGTAAACCAGTTCAATGACGTTTTCCACATCCGCCCGCATTTGCGCAAAAATACCTATAATCTGCCCGTCGGGATCGTCCGGGTCTGTCAGAATATCGTCGCCGTAGATGCTCTTAAATTTTGTCACCAGGCCGGAAAAAATATCATCGAGCCTGTCGGCCACGTAGCCGGTGCTTGTTACGCTGCCCATTAAATTTCCACCTCGCCGCTGTTGCCGTAGATATCAGTGAATGTGGCATAAACCGTCAATCTTCTGGTTTTAGGATCAAACTGCGGAGAAAATTCCGTGAGCGTTTTAACGCCGTCAGTCTGAAGTATGCAGGTACGAATCTGCGCTTCCAGTTTCAGTCTGGTACCACGCCGCGCTATGTTGTCAAACCAGTCCAGACCGTGATCCAGATTCAGGAACCAGTCATTTTTAAACGACAGCAGTCGCGTTTTTATTTTCTGCCGGACGCACTCCGAACGGGTTGCATAGGACTCGCGCCCGCGGCCAAAGGTCCAGTCGCCAGCCGCATCTAATCGCCGGGTTCTCATGGTTTAGCCCCCGATGTGTTTCCACCCTGGCTGTCAACGTGATGGTGGGATTTAGATCCGATTCCGTCCACTGTCAGATCGCCGCCGGTAATCTCTGCGGAGCCTGAAATTTTCACCGCTGCCCCTTCTCCCCCCTGGGCCGTCACGCCGCCGTTGCAGGTTGTTAGCCCCTGCACCGTTGCCGTGTTCAGAAATTCGGTCTGGCAATGTACTGTCAGTTTTGCGCCATCAATATCAACATTGCCGCCATTGTCTATTGAGACATAGCCCGAGCCGCTTAACTGCCGCATCACCACGGCATCGGTACGAAATGAACCGATAGCGCGGGCAATACTGGACACCCCCGGAAGAAAAAAGGCATCGCTCAGATCGTGCTGGCGGTGGTCATCGGCCTGGCTGACCTGGCCGGATGAAAACCAGCCATCGATACAGCGATCGGAAAAAACAGCCAGGCCTTCATCGCCAGCGGCCACGGGGAATGTGAATGCGAAACCTCCCCCCCGGGGAAACTTCACTGGCACATCAGCCAGGGGCGGCATTTTCAACGCAGCACCATCGGCGCCAGTACCGGCGATAGCGGGCTGCAACGTCACTGTCTGTCGTTCTGCGTTGAATTCGGTCACGATGGCTGGCAAAGCCACGCGAATCTGCGATGAAAGATCGCCCCCGGCCTGAGCCATTACGCTATCGAAAGAGGCCGTATCACGGTTAAGAATACTCATTCGCTCTTTTCCTCCTTCTTACCTTTTTTCTTCAGCTTTTTAGCCTGCTTAAATTTCCCGTTCACAACGGTTAACCGGGATTCCCAGCGGGATGAATGAGTGTCGCCCTGGGACTGAACAGCAACTACTTTGTAATCGCCGTTGTAGTCGTCCACGATGGATTCGATGCGAACCAGAGAACCCACGACAATTTCCGGCCGCAGCAGGCAGGAAACCTCAAGCCCTCGATCGGTCGGTTTGGGGCTGCCGAGCATCCCACTCGACTCGTTCAATAGCACTCCCTCACCCGGCAGGCAGTAATCCGGGTGCAAAATATGCAGTTCACCATTCTGGATCATCCAATCAGCGCCGTGATGGTCAGCTACCTGGCTCAGTACGTGCCGCGCTGGCCCATAGCAGACCCTGGCACGCTTGTACGTCACATCAGAAGGTAATCCCACGTTACCCGGCGTTACGCTGTCCATAGTGCCGCTACAGTGAGATATCAGATCACTGTGGGTGCTACCTGCGGCCAGCGTTACGTTGATAAATGCATCCCGGTACGCCGTCGCGCCGTCGTCACACGTTAATTCCAGAATAAAATCCAGCCCCTCACGGATCACTGATGGTTTCGTAATCTGGCCCGCATAGAGCACACGGCAGTTTTCAAGCGAACCATAGCCAACGGCCAGCGACACCTGCTTAAACTCTCCTGACGTTACCTGGCGGCGATGCGAGGGGTTCAGATTCCAGACGCGGATAGTGGCTTTATTGGGGGTTTTATCGTGGGTGTGAGAGATATTAAACGAGACATGCGCGTTGTTTATCTGAACGGATTCTTTGCTGTTCCCAATCACCAGAACATATTGCCGCCCATACTGCTGAATATTATTGTTCATCGCTCCTGTCCATCACGTACAGCAGGCAGCGCCCGCCCAGGTCATTTCCGCCATAGGGGTTCAGGTTCAGGCTGCTACTGTCATAGAGATAAAACCAGAACGGGAGCCGGGTACGTTTTAAAACCGGCACACCGGCCACCAGGGCATACCCACGAATTAATTCTTCGCTGGTATTCGCGTTATAAATATCAATGAACCACTGGCCGCCGGTGGCGACAGGGTTATACCGGAGATCGAGCTGATATTTTGTATCCCCGACGGTAAATTTCATCGTCTGGGATGGTTCACTTCCAATAAAAAGCTGATAAGGCGTCATAGCTAAAGCCCCAGAGATTCCAGCTGGCTGTTTAGTTTATCGTTGGCCTTCAAATCTATTTTTTCAGGCTGAACCGTTCCCTTATCGACGGCTTTTGCCGCCTGCTTCGCCGTTCTTCCGGCACTCTTCCCGGTAGACGGGACTTTTAACCCACTGGCAGTTTGTGTCGTCGTAATAAAAATTTCCCGGCATTTCAGGCTGAACTCCGCCGAACCGCTGCGGCTGAATCTCACATCCACATTCAAAATCAGGCACTGCTCATACGTCGCCGTCTGGGTTGTGATTGTGATGGGAACGGCGGACTGTTGCATACTGCGCAACGCCGCTAACGCATCGGCCACGCGCTGATCGCTTGTTGCAAGGTCTGTCGCATCGTTATTCGCCAGCGACGGCAGCCATTGCGCCAGGGCACGCTGCCCACTGACGCCCCCAACCAAAGAGCTGGCCGCTGAGGCAACCTGATCCAGCGCCCTGTTCGCCAAGCTAACGGCCTGAGAAGTCATATTTTTAAGCCCGGGAATCGGAACGTTGTCGATGAAGCCAGGTTCACGGATATAATTTTCCTCGGCAAGCTGATTAAACAACGAGTCCGCCGGATTAAAATCAACCATGATTCCGGTTACTTCGAACGGTCTGGGCATTAAAACGGCGTGGTCGGAAATTTGCGATCCGGACTCGACGGGGTTATCCGTCACTTTTAGTTCCGAATGATGGTTTTCTTCTGTTACAACATCGAAAACAAACGTACCAACTTTTGTCGTTACCGCTACATCACTCATGGCCGCATCCCCGCAGGTAAACCAAAATTCAGCATTGTGGAGCCCAGCGCGTCACCGGATTTGCTTGCTTCTTTTGCCAGAGCGTTGGAAAACTCCTTCGGATCATTGGCCTGGACGACCATACTGTTAATGCTGATTGAATTCGTTTCTGTCCGGTTCTGCTGCACCCGATTATTAACTGTCTGGCCGCCAGGAGCGGCAAGCTTGGGCGCTCCCCCATGAATCAACATCGGCTCGATCAGTTGCTTATACTCATCAGGAGAGCTTTTACTGATATAGGCGAGAAGCTGCCCACGATCTAAATCAGGTCTGGCGTCATGCGCCTTTTGAATAAGCTGAGCACGTTGCTGATCCTGTCGGTGCGACTCGCGATTTTTTCGGGCCGCTGCATCCTCATATTCACCTTCACTCATGCCGTATTCTTTTTGCAGCGTCCCCAGATGTTTTTGCTGGTCGTCGGAAAGTCCGCCGGGGAGGTAACTCAACATTTTTAAAATGCCGATTTGTGCTTTTGCGCCCAGCCAGTCGAGCATTGCGCCAAACCGCGCCATAGCATCGCTGATATACAGGAAAAAGCGGTCAACCCACCCTGTGGTAAATCCATCCTTAAATTTTTTCCACTGCGTAATGAGTACAGCGATTGCAGCAATGGCAGCGGTAATGGCTATCGGGATTAGTGCTATTGGGGCAAGAACGGCATCCATCAGCAGGCCCAGCGCCGTTACCGTCTCTTCGCCAGCGGCCACCAGCGACAGGGCTACGGCAACTTCACGCAGATATCGGCCAAGCGAGATGACCAGCCCAATGATGGTTTGCCATTTGCTGATCACAAACATAGAACCCAGAATAAAAGCAATGCTGTTTGCGCTTCCCATCCATTTTGCAAACCACTCCACAACCTGAGCAGTAAGCCGGATCCCCTCCCCCAGAAGTTTTACTATCATGGTTAGCATCTGGCTCACGGTAGATAGCAAAATTTTTGCATCGGGGGATTTTGTAAAACTTTCCCACTCATCGAGCAGCCGTGATAATTCTTCTTCAAGTGCAGCGAATACATGATTATCCATAATATCCTTCTGGAACATCATCCAGTCGCTACTCCAGCGAGCAACCAGCCCCGTCATCGTCTTGCTATGCGCATTCATGGTGCCGTCAAAGCGTTCCCGCATAATCTGCATAAACTGATCTGTCGCTTTTTCTGCGTTATTAAAATCCAGCTCGACTTCGACTTTCTCTCCCTTTCGGTTTACGTATGAACCTTCATAAACCCTGTTTTTTCCCGAGCCGTGTAGATTAATCAGCGGCGAAAGCACGCCGCCCGCGTTATAACGCCCCTCGATCAGTTCGGCCAGACCCTGCGGGATCATCTTTCCAACTTCCGGCATAGCCGACATAGCATCTCCCAGGGCTTTTAGTGCCCCGGCGGTCGGCTCTATGCCATTATTTTTTAGCGCCATAAAAGTTTCTTTGGCGGCCTCGAATCCCATAACCGGGTTATCCCTGGAAAACTGCAGCAGCCACCGGAAACGCTCTTCACCCTCCGCCGCTGTGGTATACATCGACTCAAGAGTGATCTTCGTATCCTCCATTTCCTTCGCGGTATGGACAAACTCGGCACCCAGTTCCTTTGCCATCTCTGCCCCTTTTTCAAAAGCGGACGACAGCAAATTCGCAGCGGTGATAGTTTTAAGAAGTGATCCCCGGGTACTTTCTCCATGATCTCCGATTTGCTGTAGCTGTTCATCGAATGCCTGGCCGCCACGGAGATCAGCCTGAAATCCAAGCGCATAGAGAAATTCATCAATTAAGGCCATAACTTTATTCCAGCTAAGGTTAGCCCCGGTCATAAACCGGGGTTATTCTTCATCCAAATCAGCCTGGCGAGCTTCATCAAACTCACCGATCGCGTCATGCAGAGCCAGCAAATCACTCAGCGTGTAGACGGTTTTCAGTTCGGTGAACGTGGCGAATCGTCGGACGACGGGTGTCCAGATGAGCCAGTCTGTGCCGGTTCCGTCTCCATCCCGGATAATGGGACTTCCCCCACCGCCTCCCGCGCCTTGTTCAGGAATTCCAGCACTGCCCCCATCCCCGGAAACAAACTTCCCAGCGTGGCGCGGATACCAGTAAAAAAATCCTCAAACTGATACAGAGCCCCCTCCACCAGCAACTGCGGGAGGTGTGCCCGCCAGGTATTGAAATGGGTTTCGGCCTGGTCCACCAGCTTAAACGGCATCGCGCCATCCGCTTTTACAACGGTGCTTTCCAGAACCATACGCTGAAGCTCCGCCAGTTCCTTACCGTCCATGACGGAGAACGCCAGCGCGATAGCCGTTGCCATCGAGCCATCGCCGCCGTTCATCATCTTACTGCGGCCAATGGCCCCCAGCATTTTCTGGAGATTGGCCCACCCCTGCACCGCGTTTACCGGCGTCATCACGTATTCCACCCCGTCGAGGGTGATAATTTTTCTGGATTCCATCAGTTATCAATCCCCGGCATCAGATTCATCGAGCCCGTTTCAAACGCGATAGTAAACACGTTCGCGTTATGCTGGGCGCCACGTGTGTACGCAGGCAACGCGGTAAAGAAGCCTCGCGAGCCTGTCGCCACATCGGCGTTCATCAGGTCGGTAATAATCAACGCCATTGGTGTGAAAGATTTCAAATCCTTTCGCTGTAGCGCCCGCTGCTGGCTCAGCCAGGCATTATCCGGGTGATGCTGTAACAGCCTGATCGTCAGAATCGTGGATTCGTTCGGGTTGGCAACAAATACCCCTGCGCCGTGGGCGCCGATAGCGTATTCCCCTGCGTCATTCGCATATTTGTAATCAATGGCGTTATTTTCGGAAGTAAAGCCGGTGATCACGCGCTCATTCAACATGAGGTGAACCTGTTTGATATCAAAACGTGACACGATTAACGCTCCGTATTTACTGTGATCTGCACCGAATGAATAGCACCAGCCAGAATCGCGCAGACTGTGATCGGCGGGCACTTACGATTTTTTTTATCGTCGGCTGACAGGGATGAAACCGGTTCGGCATAGATGTAATAGCCGTTTTCCAGGTAATCGCCGGTGGCAACCTCTCCGACTGCACCACCGGCCCATTCTCCGGGGCCGACCAGGCCATTATTCACGGCCAAGCGCATAACCTTATCGATATAGCCGCACACGGTAGCCACACCGGCATCGGAAAGCGGGATTTTTGGCAGAATTGCCAGCGCGTTAAACACGTTGGTCTGGATTTTATTCTGGAGCCAGTCCAGGCCGATTACCTCATCAGCCCAGTAAACCTGTCCCAGCATCCAGCCCTCGGCCAGCATCGACTTCGTACCGTAATCCGTGTAGTAGTTGATCCCCAGCGCATCGAGTTTCGCCGCAATCGACGAGGTAACACTGGTATCAGAGGTCACGCCAGGCAGGGATTTAAATTTCAGGGTGATCATGGAATTCTGCGCGCTGAAATTAATAGAGCACAGCAGCGCAGCGACAGACACCACACTTTGCACGGCTGGCGCTATTTTCGTACTGTCGGCCAGGACCAGAGTACGGTAATACTGCGTTTCGGCCAGCGTCTTAAACGACTCCAGCGCTTCGTCGCTGATATCGTTCAGCGTGATAGCCTGGATTTTCCCGGACGCCTGAATCCATGAACAGGCATCTTCAAGGTCCATACTGTCGAGCGATACCCCGACAGGCACGCCGCAGTACCATCCAGACCATTCGGCATTCAGGGTTTCATAGGCATCAGCCAGGGGGATCGGATCACCACTGGTGTCCGTGTCCCAGCGAGCAACGTACAAATATTGTGGGCGTGAAGTCTGCTGGAAAAAAATCTCGGCGGTTCCCGTCAGCGTATCCGACACTTCAGGAAAATCCGCCTGAAATGCCTTCAGAGAGCCGTACTTTCGGTACGTATCCCCGCCCAGCCTTTCCGATTCCGTTGTGAATAAAACCACCGTGCCAAAATCCGCAGCGGAAACCACATCCGCGGGCGGATTCACAATCACGGAAATAACGTCACTGATATTCAGGGACATGATTACCTCTCAATTTCAAAATTAATCGATCCCTCTGCGGTAGCAATACAGACGGGGACGGTTTCGATAATGGGTAGCGCTACGGCGTACCTGGCCGAGTATGTCAGGGTGATTTCCATAGCCGCCCGCTGTTCCCAACCGGACGGAACGGCACCGGAAATATTGCGCGGTAGCGTGCAGGTGGGTGAGCTGGTATCAATGGACGCCAGCGCCTCCATACCTGGCGTGGAGGCCAGCCAGGCCGACAGGGCATTGAGTACGGCCATTGCACCAGGGCCATAGGCCTGAGCGCTGACCAGTAGCTGGTTATGCTGGCGAATTTCCTCTTCGGTGTCTGAAATCTGGCGCCGCTCAGGAATCCCCAGTTCCACGCTGGAAATTTCCCGCAGGGTAATAAATGCCCCCTTCGGGATTTTGTGGCCAGTATCCCCGAGCAGCACATCAGAAATTCCCAAACCCTCCGCTATCAGGACTCGCAGGCGCTCCAGCTCGAACCGCGACCGCATAGTAATAGCCATAATCGCTGTAATCCTGTGCATGAGTTACGCGCCAGTTCTCGCCGTGCCAGGGCACCACATCGCCAAAACTCAGGCGACGGGCGGCCATAATCACGATCGCGTCCTGAATCCGCGTTCCTTCGGGTAAAAATTCCAGGGCGTCATTATCTGCAGGATGGATAACGCCCCGATTACTACTCTCTCCGCCGCTGCTCCAGTCATTCGTTCCCGGGTGGGTGACAGTGAAGCGTCGGCTCATTGGGCCGGTAACGACCCGTCGAACATCCGGTATCATCCGCTGCCCTCCCCGGTCAGAATGAACGTGATAGCCTGGCGCAGACTGCCGGTGTCAATCAGTGGCTTACTGGAGCCTTTACGCCGTATCGTCGAAGGCGCATTCGGCGTCATGTGTCCGTCAGTGAATGCCCCACGCAGTTTCCCCTGTGCATACGCCCCCAGACGATTTAATGCCGCATTCCGGGATATTTCCCCACGCATAACCTGACGCGCCAGACGGCGCATCTGCTGGTTAAAATATTTCTGCTGGTGGAATGTGTAACGGAAAACGGAACGCTCCGGGATCGTGATGGTGTGAGCCGGTATCAGGTGGAAGCTCTGAAAATTTCCCTTTTTCCGGAAACGGCCACTATAGGAAAACGAACCATCGGCACGGATTTGCCGGGTAATGGATGCCTGACGCGCTGGTACATTGATGGTCGCCCCGTACTCATGAACAGCCATCAACGCAGCATTCCCCAGTGGGGAATCATCCTGGCGTTTTCTGGCGTTCGCGGCGCGGGGAATTCCCACCCGAACCTCAGCACCACGCATTGAGGCCATCCGTTCCATCAGCGCGGCCAGTTTCTCCCTCCCCGGTCGGTCAGAATCCCCCACAACAACCTCCCCGGAATCCCGGCACAACCATCGCCCCCATCCCGGCCAGTTTTCGCAGCGCCAGGTACCGGAGGCCATAGGTTGACGTAGACAGCCAGGCATCGAATTCATCACCGCTGGTATTCGCTGGGGCCGCCGTCTGGAACGACACCTTTCCGGCTGTCTGCTGCGTCACCGGTAGTGTGCTGGCCGTTCCGCCCTCTCCGCTACCATCGTCACCGCTGGCCTGCGTCATACTCAGCAAAAAGGCAGCGGCCAGGTTGGCCCAGCCCTGCTCAAACGTGGCGCCGAACCGGCGTTTGTTCACCAGTGGGCGGGCGTCATCCATCGCTATCTGCACCATCTCATCCGGTGCAGCGCTGAATTCCGGGAATCGCGCCCGAAATCGTGAAATAGTCAAATCAGCCATAAGCCACCCATAAAAAAGCCCTCATTACGAGGGCTGTGATTATTTCTTCGTGTCTTCACCGGCTTTCAGGGCTTCCACGCGCTCCTGGCCTTCTTTGTTCAGCTTGAGGTTATAGGCTTGAGTAGCCGCCCCAAGAATGCCATCCACATACACGGCGGTGTACGGCTGAACAAATACCGCGCCAGTGCAAGCGAAACGCCCCGGCACTTTGATGTTAAAACCATCCCACTGAGGCGCGATAAAATCCAGGGCACGGGTCAGTGCCGCATAGATAAATTCCTCATTGTTGGAATAAAGCAGAGCACGGCCATTTTCGCCCGCAGTATCCAGACCGGGAGCGGCGCGGAACTTCAACGGCTTGCCAGACTGGAGCGTGGCGATATTATTTTTCGACACCCAGGACAGGATAGAATCGCTGGAGCCGTCGGAAATCTGGTCCCCCATCACAGAGAGCGCCGCAGTCGGCATAGGCATATAATCCGGCAGATAGGACACATCACCGCCGGTACGCTTCATGATGCTACCGATAGCCCGGTTAATGGTCCCCAGAATTGCCTTAGCGTTACCGGTGCCGTCTTCATTCAGCCAGCCCCCCGACGCTTTGACGACTTCAACATCCGGCGAGTTAAACAGGCCACAATAAGCGCGATCGTTCTTCTTGTTGCCCCAGCCGTAAAGCATGGTCTGGTTCATGCTCTGTTCGGAAACGGTACGCGCCGCTTTTGCACTGCGGGTATCAAGCTGACCGCCAAAGCGTGCGGTGGCCTCCAGTTCGTCCAGCGTGTAACTGTACGAAACGGTGTCTTTTTTCACCTGAATAGTTTCAGGCTCAAATTTCACCTGCACGCGGTTAATTGCCGATGCGCTGGAGCCTTCACCGGTATTTGAACTCCCGACCATTTTTGCGATGTGGAACTGAATGGCGTCAACACCAGGACGCTGGGTAGTGTTAATCGGCACCAGCTCACGGAACAGCAGCGGCATAACCGGCTGCTCATAGATTTTGGATTCCACATCAGTGAACAGATCCAGCATGGAATCCGCCCCGTACTGGCGCAGAACCTCGTTAGCACCCGTAATCTGAGACAGAACGGAATCAAACGCCGCCTTACGGGCAGCGTCAAAAGCATACTTAGGCATAATTTATCCTTGAAAAAAGAAACGCCCCGCAGGGCGCCAGGGGAAACGGGGAATTACAGGAGGATGCGGATCGGGACTTCTTCACCGGCGGCAGCATCGTCCAGAAAAATGCAGTTCGGGCCCAGTGCAAAATAGCTGCCGGAGGAACCACCACCAGATCCGGTTTCACCATCAGCCGCGCCAATTTTGCCGGTGGCGTCATAACCGACCAGATCGCCGGCAGTAACGTCCGTCTGCGCTACAACACAGATAAAACCGTCTCGTAGTACCGGGACAGGGCCAAACTGACGATATTTGCGCATTCCGGAACGGGCATCTGCCGTTACAATCCCGGCAATCGGAGTCTGGTCACTGAGTTCCTGCGCCGAGCGTCCGTTATAGCCACCTGCCGAATCGTCCGGCACTGTGCCAACCACAGTCCCCGGTTCGATCGTCTCATCCATCAGCATTCCATCGTTGTACTGGCCGCCCGCCTTCAGCACCATGCCAGCAAACATTTTTACTGAGCCATCGTTAAATTCAGTAATCATTTCGCACTCCGTTCAAAACCGTTGATATAGCTGTCGCGGGCCGATACGGTTTTTTCCGCATCGTTCGCCTGAGTAAACGCCTTGCCGAAATTATCCGGCTGTGTGTCGGTCGCTTTTTTCTGCTGTCCCTGCTTCCCCTTCACTCCCTGGGCATCCAGGACGCGCAACGCGGTACGAACGGCAGAAATATCGGCGTCCTCGGCTTTTTTGTCGCCGATCACCGCTTTAATCACCGAACCGGCCGCAGCATCCTTAGCCAGTTCAGCGAGACGGCTACGATCCGTTTTTTCTGCCGCCAGTTCGGTCGCTCGCTGTTCCAGGGCTTCATCACTGGATTTTGCTTTCAAATCGGCGACCTCTTTTTTCAGGCTGGCAATTTCCTGATCCGCAGCGGCCAGTTTTTGCGAACTGTCACCCACCTGCCCGATCAGTTTTTCCACTGCGGCGGCGGCCTGTTCTTCCATCTCGAACGGGATTCCGTCGATAGCAATTTTCATGAGGTGTTTTCCTTCTGGTGAATGGTCTGAAACTCGCACTGTCGGGCCAGCACGGCCCTTGCGCACCAGGGCAACATGATTACCCCGGATAGTGGTCTGGGCCGTGTCAGCGGCCACGCCCTGCGGATACTGATATTCAAAATCGAATTCGAACTCATAGCCGCCGGACAGCTCCCCCTTCTCGCCGCGCTCTATCGCGTCAATCGCGGTTTTGTCGGTAAACAGCAGGTCGGCGGCCACATAGTCACCATCACGGCGGGGATTCGAAACGTGACCGATGGCGTACTTTTTCCAGTTATCGGCCGTGACCAGTTCCCGGGGGTGATCGTTGGTAATGGGGACACCGTCAAACGACGCCAGCGCGTCAGTGGCGAAAACTTCATCCGGTGGCCGGTAAACCTTGATCACTTCGTTCGGGTTGCCGTCCAGGCCGAATTCCCGGCGGTAATACTCCTGTACGCCCGTCCGTGCTATCCGGCACGGCACGGATAAAAAACCCTGCGGCGTTTTCTTTCGTTGAGAGAAAACCGCATCCAGCGCGAAAAAATGTTTCATTGTCAGATCTCGATCAGCAGTCGCTTAACACAGCGGCATTGCACATCATGGCCGGGGTGGCCGGTTATCGGGGGCGGCGTATCAAGGCGAAAATATTTGAGATCGTTAAATGCATGCGTTTTGCGCACTCGTTCATCCTCAACCGTCCGCCACTGGTATTCCTCCACCCCCATATCCCGCCCGCGCACCAGATCCAGCGAATTAACCACTTTCTGCATCTGGTCACGGGCGATAACGCGACAGCGCCGACGGCTCTGGCCGTGGATTTTTTGAATTTCCCCTTCGATATCCGTCGCACGGTTGCCGGCACGAACGCCAGACATAACCACCCGCTCGACCTTGTCTAGGTACTGCGAGGGGATGGATTTAATCAGGCTGATGTTTTCTTCCAGTGCGACGGCCAGTTCGTCCTGATATTTTTTATCGAACGTCTGGCCCAGCAGCAGCGAAGAAACATCAACGCCGAACGTACTGCGGAACGCTTTACGCATCGCTGCGGATTCGGATTCCGAGGCGCCGTCGATAAACCGCCCTGCGGTGCTGCGGGCAAACCGTGCAATCTGCCCCGTAACGCTTTCCTGTAGCCCCTCGAACACGCTGCGTAGCATCCCCATCATGCCCGCATCATCCAGCGCTACACCGTCCGCTGCGCGCCGGTATCCGGTAGCAAGCACGGTATTAATTCGCTGTTCTGTCGTGGCGGCCAGGGTGTCGATATAGCGCTGCAGATCGCGCTGATAGGTATTACGGGGTTTAACTGAGGGCTTTACGAACCTAAGAAGTCGGGTCTTTGCTCCCGGCTTCTGGGTCAGGATGTAGCGGGCTATTTTCGTTTTGCCCCTCATCCCCGTCAGATGACCGGTTATCATCATTAATATCGTCCATCTCTTTAGCGGCCTGCTCGTCGTCTTTGCCTATCGTCGAGTAGGATTCTTTAGCGATCAGATCGCCGGTGACGGTCGCCACGCGCACGGCCCCCATATCAACGTAAATCTGGTCAGCCTGGGCGTTATTGAGTTTCGTCTGGGCCTCGTCTTTCGGGTCTGTTTGCCAAAGTGGGTGGAAATTAATATCCAGATCGTCCGGCGCCTTTCCGAACAGTGAGAGACACAACAGACGGTAAAAATGAATCAGGTGGGGCTTGAGGAAAATCCCCTGTCTGAATCCTATCATGTCGTAGTAATTACGCAGATCCGCCTCTCCGGTTGAGTTCATACCACCGGGAGACTGGCCGAAAAAACGGGTTAACGGGATATCGGCGGCCCCGGCAGTGTCACAGCGAAACGAAGTCAGAATGTCGTTGATACCGGCGAACGAGATGGCCTTGCGGTCATACTCATCGTTCGAATCCATCAGGAGCATATTTACCGTGCTTTTCATCAGTGCAGTCAGGGAAAAACGTTTCCTGATCGTCTTTTCGCCCTCTTCTGTTGACAGCATTTTTGTAAAATCTTTGATGCGCATTACATCGTTGTTCGACTCATGCAGCAGACTGTTAATAATTGTCGCCGCCGTGTCGTAACGCATAATCGCGTCCTGCGAATCCTGGTAAACCGAATCATGCCAGTAGCCGTTTTTCTGATACTCCTGGTACGGGAGCGCCTTACCAATAAACCCCATCATGCGGGAACGGTGCACTTTCACCATGGAGTTATTCAGGGTGTACAGCAGTGGCTCCCCGAACGTGGGCGAACCGGGGTCAGTATCAATCTGCGTCGTTTCCGGCGACAGCATTGTTTTATCCAGCAGGGCCAGCGCGAGCGTATCCCCGGTGCGAATTTCGCGTTCGTCAAACGGATCTTCGCGGTTGGTTTCCCCTGCCTTTCCGGCAAACAGGAAAGCACCGCCATAGGCACGCCCGAATGCGACGGCGTTCATGACCTTTTCCGGCAGCAAAAGGCGACTGGCGGCTTTGTTGATGTCGGCCACCTCTTTATCGCCCAAGGCGGCGCTTGAGATATACCAGCCTTCTCGCACCATATCCTCGCCAGGTATGCGCGCCATTTTGCCAGCGGCCCAGCTTCCTCGCATCATATTTCCGCATTTGTCATCAGTGAGGCGCGTCACTGTTTTATAGCGGGTGTGGGCCTGCTTATCCCCCAGCGTATTCAAACCGCTGATCAGGTTTTCCAGACCGTCAGATGCCACTTTTTTTTCAGTCGTTGCCGGTGCGCTATCCGCAGCACCCGACCAGAATTTTAGTTTCATGCCCAGCCGCTCCAGTCCGGCACAATAATCGGTGAAAAACACATGATCCCGGCGTCCGCAATGTTCGGTGACTTGATACCGCGTTTCGCCAGGTCGGGTTTGGCCTCAACCTTTACGCGCCCGTTGCCGTCGAAATCCCGCTTCGGCGTACAGAGTTCCGTGATTAATTTCTGGTAATACGGGATATTGCTGTCGATGCTGATCAACTGGTCGTCGCGATAAACGCCACGCCGATTATTTTTCACGGCGTCGAACGTATTGCGGAAACGGTCGGCCACACCCCACCAGGTTTGAGCCTTGAGGTTTGCGAACATATCCCCGTTAGTAATATCGTCCTGGTATATTTCGTCAGGCTCCCAGACGCCGCCCCCGGCGTTAAATTTCTGGTACTCGACTTTCCAGCCATCGGATGCCGCATTCAGTTCAGCGAATTTAGAGCCGCTACCGGCCCCCACGCCGATACTGTCGTAGGTGACCTGCGCGTGACGTTCGCGGGCCGCCCGCCATGTACGGGAGCAGCTTTTCATCAACTCATCCTCGCCAGCCTGCCATTCGTCAGCCCAGGAGATAACAGAGCCATGCGAATACACGTTCGCGCATTTGTCGTCGCCGCTGTCGGCCACATCGAAGCCGATGCGTTTTTTTCCTGACGGTTTGAAATCCAGTTTGATATGCGCATCTGTGGCCGCCAGTATCCAGGACATTTTGATAACAGAGCTATCGTCATTCGCCCGGGGGACGCCCAGATAAACGTGTTTGAAGTTTTCCGGGTCACGCATTTTTGCGGCCCTGATAACCTCCGTGGCTGTATTACTGAGAAACGGATTTTCGTCGAAATTTATTTTTCGTATCAGCGTGGACGGCGGCGGGTTGATCACAAAATTCTGCCAGACAAAATCCTGAATCATTCCCGGGTTGAAGATAAACCAGCACTCCGAACCCTCTTTACGGAAAGTGGGCTCCAGAACTTCCCATTGCGCCGCCGTTAAGCCGTGGGCCTCTTCACACCAGAGAATGTCGATACTCTCCAGCGATTTGATCTCATCCACATGCCGGTTCAGGCCGTAAAAGATAAACTCGCTGCCCGTCACCTTGTTGATGATTTTATTTTTCAGTATACGAAACCGACTTTGCAGCCCGAATCGCTCAATCTGGATTTTCAGCAGGGCATAAACCGATTCCTCGATTTTGTTCTGGATCTGACGAACGCACAGCACACGAATCCGATATTTGTTTGCAAGATAAATAGAGAATCCGGCAGCATCCCACGATTTAGAAGAAGCGCGGCCACCGTATAAAACCTTATTCCTCGCCTTCGTCATCCAGAAGTTTTTTAATGCCGGGTTCAGGCTCGGTCGAAATGTTGTCATCATAGAAATCATTAAACCCAGACGGGATATTTGCGTCGCCCTTGCGGAGCGCATCAGTACGGGTCAGAACCTGCAGCAGAGTCCGGCGGGCGGCGTCCTGGTCGTGCATCAGTACCTGTAATCCCTCTTTGGTCTGCTTCACGCCAGCAAACAGCCACCGGGCAGGGCCATCTATCATGCCTGTGTCAGCGATGAATACCTGGCCCCGCCCCTCTCCCGAACACTTGGGGCAATCGGGATTAGGTAGCGCGTTATCGACAAATCCCAGTCCGCCATATTCCGGCTCCGGGTTTCCTTCCTTTGTTGCCATAGCCGCCGCTTTGTCGTATTCGGCAATATCCCGCCACTGGTACAGATGGTTTTCGCCCCAGCAGTAACGACAGTTAACCCTGCGGTACTGTGTCAGCTCATTCGGATCTGCGGTGGCGATAGCCATTAGCTGGTGTACGAGTTCGTCCAGGTCAGCCGCGTGGCGTTTCTGGCGCCTGTCCCTGAGCCAGCGAATTGCACGGGATACCCTGGCATTTCTCACCAGCCGGCTGGCGATAGAATTTGCTGTCGCTCCCTGTCCTTCATATCCCGCAAACCGGTATGCCTCCGTCAGGTTTTTCCCCATAGCGACGTACTCAGCGAAACGAGCCTGTTGCTCAGAAATTCCGAATTCCTGCGGGTCCAGACTCAGGTCAGAAAAATTATCCGCAGATTTTTTTTCTTCCTGTTCTGATACCCGGTCATCGCGAATTTCCGGGGCAATTTTTTTTAGGGCAGATTTTTTTTTGCCCTCGTTTTTTTGCCCCGTTTTTGCCCCAGTTTTTTTCTGATTTTTTTTGGCCCCTTTTTTTCGTACCCAACCCATTTTTCCGGCCAGGTAACGTAGAGCCTTCAGCGTGATTCCGTACTTATCTGCAACAGCCTGTTGAGAAAGCACGCCAGCACAGTAATCACGCTCTATGGCTTTCTCATCCGGCTTGCTCATTAATCACTGTCCTGTTTTTCGCGCCTTACCAGTTCACTGTATGCTGCTGTGTCTCCGTTTCTGGCTCGCCGGTACAGCACACCGCGCAGTTCTGCTTCCCCTTTCGCCCTTCCCTTTCTGATAGCTTCACGGAAGCGCCGTATACGCTCCCTGTCGGTTTTCAGCTCGTCCAGGTCAATATCCAGTACGTCAGCTATCTGTTGCTCACTGAGACGGCGAGCGGCCAGCACCTGGATTTTTTCGGCGGGTAGGTTCATGCATGCCCCCGGTTTCTCGATTACGTAGCGTCATGCCGTAGTCGTTCGTTCCCTCGGGGAGAGTTACGCCATCGCGGAGCCGCAGGCGCAGATTTTTAAATGGCCGGTAATCAACGTAATGATGTACCCGGCCAAATCGGTACATCATGCGGGCAACGTCAGGATGCATCTCTGCCAGCATCCGGCTTTTGTTATACGTCCCCTCCTTTGCGTAAAACTCTGCCGTGTTGCCGCCTTTAATTTTTTGGGTATTGATTTTTTGTTGCAAAAACGCGTTGAACTGGATAGTGCACCACCCCGCCTTCAGCATACGCAGCGATAAATCCGTGTCCTCGTTGTACCGGCCGCGCCAGCGGAACGGTACATCGTTGCGTATCAGATTGCAGGAATAGATCCTGGTGTTGGTGATGAACGGCGGCAGCTTATCGCGCTCTGCGGCAAACATGGCATAGTTCGGGCCCGCCATCCCAACATTGGCATAGCGCAATACGAAATCTTCCATGCAGCGGAATACCGTCCCGTCTGCCACCATGTGGCGCTTATTGCAGTGGAGGCGCATAAAATGCCTGATGTTGTCATCCATCACCCAATGCCAGGCATAGCCACCAGCCACAGCATGATCCCAGGCGAAATTTCTGGCTGCGCCGGGGCCAACGCTTTTTTCCAACCCCAGATCGTCGCAGGTCTCATAATCGCGCTGGTATTTTTTATCGAGTACCAGGATTTTTTTTCGGTCAATGACCGCAGCGTACTGGCCGTATTCCTGTTCCTCTATCACGATGAGGAACGGCACCCGCATACTTTCCAGCGCTTTCGCCGTCAGACGTGAGTCAGCCCGCCCCTTGCTGACGATATACAGCGGGAATTCAGGATTCATCGCTCGCGTACACCTTGCTTTTCTTATCCTCCCGCTCTTTGGGCGGATACCAGATGTATTTGGTTTTGTCCGTGATTTTTGCCCCTACCAGCTCAGCAAAATTCTTCACGTCAGCGTCCGTCTCAAAATGTACGATCAACTGCCGGACTCCGTTTGCATCAGACTGGTCGAAATCAGGCATTCCGATCCAGTGATCCGCAGGGTTATCCGCTTCCGTTTCAAAAATTTTGCTCAACTCATAATCATTGAAGCCAAGCAGATCGATATTAAATCCCTCGTCCTGGAGCGTCTCCACTTCCAGCGCCAGCAATTCCTCGTTCCATCCGGCGTTCAGCGGCAGACGATTATCGGCCAGTCGGTATGCCCGCTTCTGGGCACCCGTCAGTCCAGCCAGGGTGATACAGGGCACGGTATCCATGCCCATTTCCTCAGCAGCCATCACGCGGCCATGCCCCGCGATAATCACACCGTTTTCATCAACCAGCACCGGGTTCGTCCATCCAAATTCCCGGATGCTGGCGATTAATTGCCCTACCTGCGCTTTATCATGGGTGCGGGCGTTCCTTGCATACTGCGTTAGCTCCGTTAGCTGTCTATAAACGATCTCCAGCTTTTGCATTACCAAACCCTCTCAGACTCGTTTAAAGGCGTAACTGTTTATCCCCTCCCGGCCCAGGCGGCTTTCTTCCCGGTTGCACTCGACACAGGCAAATCCCATGCGCTCAAACCAGGCGATCAGGCCTTCATGGGTGAAATACCAGATATGTTCATCAGGCCGGAAATGCCGCGATGACAGCACATCTTCCGCCCCCGAGAAAATCGGAATGGAAACAAAGACACATTCGCGCGCCCTGCTTACAGCCTCTTCGGGATCATCGATATGCTCCAGCGAATCCCAGAACGCCAGCGCGTCATATTCGCCTGCGTACAGATCCGCCCATTTGCCCCGCTCTTTCAGCCAGGCAATACCTGCGGCGTTAACGTCATATCCGAGGGTGTCAGGGCGGGAATCGACAAACTGGCCGGCACCAATCCCCACATCCAGCAATGACCCGGAATAATGGCGGGCAACCAGGGCAATGCGTGCTTTCGTCAACGCCCTTCCCATTTCGGTTTCTGCCATCCCCTGGTAGCGCAGGAAATAACCGTCATCATATGGCCGTTCAGGAGGCACCGGGTAGCGGCCAACACCGAGTTGCGGCAACCACACCAGCCCATCATTCATCGCCCTGGTAAAATCCCTCATGCCGCCACCCCTTTCGATATTCCAATGCGATCGATAAACGGCGTTATTTTTTCGGCCAGATCGCTAATCCGCTTATCGCAGTGATGTAGCATTTCCTGGCAGTGGCAGTAATTATCCGGGTAGACAAAAAGCGCACGGCTCAAATCGGAGCAGCGCAGATCGGTAATTTTGGTGTGATGGTTATTTCCGCCGTTTCCACCCTGAATGCAGATCATCGGCTTGCCGTATGCCATGGCCGCATGAAAAATAACGCAGGCGCCGGTCACAACGATGTCGGCCCGCTCCACCAGCGCCAGCATCTGAGTAATCGTCAGCTCGCCGTTGTGCAGCTTCTGATGGGCGAACGGCTCAATGTCCGGTATCCACTCCTGCCCTGGCTCACAATCAGCAATGCTCACAACGTGATATCCCCTGGCTGCCAGCATGCGCGCCGCCTCATCGATATAGATGTTCAGGGGGCCACGGCTGGCGTTATGCCATTCTGTACGCTCTATCGTGGGGCGCACGACGGCGATCGGTTTATCTGCCGGCAGACCAATATCGGGCAGACTAAAACTCGGGAGATCCATCTGTGCCGGCGCAATGCCGAACTGCGATTCCATCGCATCAAACACGCTGCCATTTTTTAAGTGCTGATTACCGTAAAAAATACGCTTGCGCGTGAAAGTGCTGAACGGCAGCGGCTCATATTTTATTTTTGTACGCTGCTCATTTTTTCGCTGAGTGCGCAATTTCGTATTGGCCCGAACAAAATGGACATTCGGAATACCTGCGTAGATTTCCGGTAGTGGCGTCCGTAACCAGATTTCATTCCCCTGTTCGGCCAGGGCCTTTATAAATGCGCGCTGGTTGATATTGTCGCCAATACCTTCCATGCCCTGGAAAAAAATTCTTTCAGGCATAAATTCATCTCAAGCAGGTTAACAGGTGAATCGCTCTATATCCCCTCTCGGGAAACAGGTTAATTCTGTATATCGTGAGCAGTTGATTATTTCCGCATTACCGGCCAGCCTGTCGGCCAGATCGGAAAATGCATGGCGCCAGCTTTCCAGCGCCTGAGGTGTCGGGTTCTTGAGGCTCCCCTCATGGCTGCCGTGCCAGTGCAGCCCATTCCGGGTACTGCAATCAAAACCCAGTAGCAGAACGCGGCGGGCACCCAGGTGATCAACGGCAAATTCAACAGACCGGGAGCCGGAGCAAAAGCCGTTGTAGTATCGGGGGCGGTAGAGATTTATTCCGTAGCGGTGGCTGGCAATTATTGACGTCGTCCACCTGCTCGCATTAACAGATATCTGATCGTGATTCGCCTCCCACCAGGCCAGATCAGACGCAAAAATAAACCGGCATCGTCTGGCTATCTGCCATGAGTTATTTATCGCGATAACAGGAAAACCAGAGGATGCCGCCAAATCACAATCTGAACGCGTCAGAGATGGGCCCGACGCAATACAGATCACAGTGTCAGCCGTCACCGGGGGATTTCGCCTGTTCCTGTTTAAGCCGCTCCTGTACCAGGGCCTATTTCCCATAATGTTTTCCTGTCAAAAAAAGAAGGCCGTCTTTCCGGCTGTCCGCACACCCCGTTTCACAACGCGAATAAATCGCGCAGAGGAGCATAAACTGATGCGCTGCGGCTGTTATTCAACGCCCCACCTGCCGCTGTGGGCGTCCTCTACCAAGAATTAGCATTATCGCGGCCACTCTTAGAATGGCCGCTGTAATACTGCTTACTGTCGTTTTTCGAGCTTATCCTGCAGCTCTTTCAGTTGCTGCACGATAGCGTCGCCCTGTGCCGAATGTTTGCGATACACCAGGGCACCGGCAATAACCCCGACAACAGCACTAATAACTGCGATAATTGCGTATTCCATTATTTTTTCTCTCTCACTGCATCATAGATTCGTTCACATGATTGTCCTGCGATAAAAGCTCTGTCAGCCTCTGTTGCATAGATACCCGCTCTTTTGCCAGATTCGCTAAGCAACTCGGCAAGCACTCTGGCGGTCTCTGCTTTTGCCTCGCTTGCGCTGGCAAGGGCGGAGAGGCGGCCGGTTTCACTCCGCCCGTATCTGGCTCGTATATCGGAGAGCTGCTGTTGCAAGCTGTAGCCAGCACGCCGAGCAGCATCAACATTGGCCTGAGCCTTCGCCAGTTCATCATCTGCACGTTTCTGTTCCTCGTTAATAACACTCTGGCGCCTCTGTTCCTCGGCCCGCTCTGATATATCCCGGTGCAGCGCAGCGGTTGAATCAGACAAGTCACGCTGCGCCCATCGCAGCTTCCATGCCGTATCTGCTGAGTTGAACCCGGTGCTGTACGAACGCCATAACAAAAAAGCCATCAGCAAAAATATCGCTAATGGCTTCCAGTATTTTTTCAGCAGAACCAGGAACGCGGTCATACCAGCACCGACTTCACTGTTTCGTAACGGTCCCGTCGGTCATTCAGACCGTTGGTGCCGCCGTTGATGATTTTCGTCACCGCCGCAACATCACCGCTGAGCTTCAGACACCCTTTTGAGGTATAAAACCACGCCGCCGAACGAGCCGCATATTCATCCTGCTCCAGCAACTGAGGAACCAGTAGTAAATCGGCACCCAGGCCAGCACCGCAATCCCGGTAATTGTCGTGCCCGGTAATCTGAATCAGGCCACGACCGCGATAATTCCAGCCGTCGCTTTCTGCGATATTCCCCATACGGTGTGCGTAAACAATATTTGCAATTGCTTTTTGATCCGCCGGATGATCAGCTGTGCGGCCGTATTGTTGAGCGGTGTCGCCGGGGAAATACTTTCCGAAAGTTGCTTTTAAGCCATCAGCAGAATAATTCAGGCTTTCCACCAGCCGAGTAAATCCTCCAGACTCATGCCCCACCTGAGCGATAAACATCGCCTGATCATCGGAGGAGGTTATGCCAAATTCACTCATCGCCGCATCAATTGGCTGAAACCAACGCGCAGCTAACTCGGCGCTGATATTAGCCGCCTTCTGAAACTGTGATTTATTCATCTTTACTTTTTCCTTCTTTTTCAATTTGCGTGTTGGTTCTCATGCTTGCGAACACGTTCATGATCGCCAGGCAGCGCTCAACACCAATGCCGCCGACAACCACGCCCACCAGCAGGGCGTGATCTTTATCCCAGCCAAAATATTCGAGGGAATTAATTACGCCGAGAGCAATCAGCAAGCATATGGCGCCCGATAAAATCGCTTTGCTCCACGATTTACCATCACGCAACGTAATCATCGTCGCCATGCCACACGCGGCCAGCGATCCATAAATTGAAGGGGCATTGGTTTTCACCCACAGCAGGGTGACCGTCCAGAATCCGGGCGGTAAGTGTTGGTTGTCCATCCATTCCGGCTCCGGTCTGGTGAGAATAAAAAATCCCCGAAAATCTAGGAGCGGAAACGGGGAAAGGCGTTGCACTAAATGACCTGTCAGCGGCCTTTGATACGAAAAAGCCCCGACAAAATGCCGAGGCCTTATTTTTGAGCACCAGAGACGACAAAACCCGCACAAAGGCGGGTTCTTATAACTCTGGCAAAATATCAGAATTGCATTAAATATGGATTATTTCGTTGCATTTTGCAATAGCGTCCATTCAACCTCTTCTGGAAGCACCTCACAATGGTGGTCAAGGGTATGCTGCAAAGCCTCTGTGTCCAACTCGTCGAATGCACGCTTGAAGTGGGCCCAATGAGGCGCATAGACGCGAAGCCATGTTGAAGGGTTTATACTCATTAACCTGGCTAACGCCGCTCCAGCGTACTCTTTGTATGTGTCATTGTTTCGAGTGGCGGCAACGTCCTGCGCGGCAAGCCAGATCAGCGAAATTAACCGCTTCTTAGTTTTATTCAACAGGCCTGACGGCAGATATTTTTGATGTCCGTTCCAGATTACTTCGCATATGAGCGTCTGATAACGGAACGTCAGATCGAAGCCGTAGCAATACTTTAGCCAAGCCTGCTCGTACTCTGGCAGGAAATTCACTGCGCGGCGCCACGGTGCTCCGGCAAACTCATAATCGTTAATCGGTGGTAATGGCCTGCGGCGGCTACGCGTCTCCAGCACGTAAACAGCACTATTTTCAGCTTTTACGCACTGAACCCCTCCCCGACCATTGTCCAGCTCGACGACATGAATCGGCTTGCGTGGGCTACGGTCTTTATCCGCAGGAGGATGCTCACAAAATGCCTGCAACTGCCCTTTTGTTTTACCTGAGTTATCCACTAATGCACGGGTTAGTTCTATACGGGCGTATTCGAGTAATTGAGGTGTCATTTCGTAATCACCTCATTCTGCCAGAGGGGTAAAGGCTCTTTACACCCTGCCCGGCGGATCCTTGACTTCGCGTTGCGCTCAATTTGGATAAGTTTTTCGATATTCTGGCGCCGCTGTTTTTCTTCACGGCGGAGATAATCAACGGTGTCTGCCAGTTGCACCTCTCGCCGAGCAATAGACAGCAGATAATCAAACGGATCCAATACGCTATCGCAACGACGGCAACGAACCTGTCGCTCGGACTCATTAACAAAGACACCGGGGTGAAAACATCGGACCTTTTCGCCCTCAGGCAAAAATTGTAGATCGCTTTTTTCCACCCCTTCTTTCGCCGGGAATGCCACAACGTTCAGCAGTTCGGTTTCTGTTTCAGTGCTCATAACTTGCCTTCACTTCTGAGAATTGATTGCGTACGGAAAACGGCTTCGGCGTGAAATAAGCGAAGCTCATCGCGGGAATAAGGTGTTTTTATGCGTCCATCGACAGCGGAATGACAGGCGTCGCAGCCCCACGCGCCCTGTGCATCATCAGGTTTACATCCGGTTCCACACGTGCCAGCAAGCCGGTAATGAGCCAGCACCGTAGTTTCCGGGTTGTGATTGCACACCGAAGGAATTCGTATTTGACACTCTCTCCCACGAGCTTCTTTTCTGAGATTTTTCATTCGATGTGCTCCCAGGTTTCCCCTCTGACAACACACCCAACAGCGCCACGACCAATGCAGAGAGCAGCAGCGATCGCTAATTGAGTCATTCCTCGTGCATGCATTTGCCTGATGTTGATAACATCTTCGCGGGTTAATTTGGCGTTATGATGCTTCTCCCCTTTGAGCGTTCTGCCATGTCGGGCTTTATCGTTCTCATTGTCCTGGTAACTTCCCCAGGCAAGATTATCCGCATGGTTATTGAGCGAATTACCATCCAAATGACGAACAACTTTTCCAGTACCGGCAACGAAGGCTTCAGCAACAAGACGGTGGATTGTTTTGGTCAACTCCACACCATTGTTACAGAGACAAACATTTTTATACGCGCCCTTGATTGAGATGGTTAATAGCCGCCCTTCACTCAACCGCCGCCCCTTGCCAAAATCAACCCAGCGGCTTACCGAACGTACTCGACCAAAATTACTAACTTCGTACAGCCCTTCGAAATTAACCACAGGACGCCAGCGCTCACTTTTTTCGCAAAAATTAATCATGCTGCCACCCCGACTAACTTCATCGCCGCCCGATGAATCTGAGTCAGGATCATGCGGCCTGTGGATTCAAGTTCTTCACGGCTGATGTAGCTTGTCGCCGGACCTGTCCATGTTTTATCGAATATCGCAATTGCCATACCGAAACCGGCAGAAGATTCAGACGGCTCTCCCTCTGCGGGAATGTACCAGTCAGGAAGGTCAAAGCTGATGCGGCCACGGACGAAGGCTATGTGATCAGCATTCTCCGGCCACCAGCTTTCACTCGTGGCGACTTTAATGAAAAACACATACCGGCCACCCTTTTCCCGCATCGCTGCGGCATGCTGCATGATTGGCACCATTCCGGTGATGTACTCGCCTTCGAATTGTTGAGCACGGCTGTATGGCGGGTTAGCGTACGCAGCACCACCGAGGACTCCGAGACGAGCGGACCAGTCCTGTGTTAATGCATTGTTTTCTGCCGTGTAATAAGCATCACATTTGGCGTTATGGTCGTCGGCAAACAGGTCGAGAGAGAACGGACCGTATTTTGCGTTAATGCCCCACCAAAGTGCTTCAGGTGTTCGCCACTGATCGCCAATTTCTTTAAGTTTGTGTGAGGGACGTTGCTGTAGTTCTGTCAACGCCCGACAATACGGATTAATTTTTGTTGGTTCAGGTGCGTCAAACTGCTCGTTCTCTCCCTCATCATCGTCATTGTAAATATCACAACTTTCAGAGCACGAGCCTGAGTCATACCCGCCGCCACCTTTGATAGTTGATGCAATATCTTCCCGGCTATGCTCAGAAAAAAGAGCAATAATGCTCTCCAGTGAGTTATTCCCCCTGTACATGATTTTATTTTCTTGCTGCCTGCGCTCAACGACTCGTACCGATGGATCATTAATAAGCTGCCAGAAGTCAGCGGCGAGCGCTGGCTCGTCGCGAGCGGCGAGCGCAAGTTTATTTATGCTTTTTTTTACACAGAAAACACAGTTGCCCAAGTGTCCCGGAATTTGCAGATCGAAGGGTTGCTCTTTCCACCAGTCCAGAACATCCTGTTTTTCGAATGGGCTGATATCAGCCAAGTAGCTTACGCCAGAACGATCTTTCAAGCGTTTTGGTTCATCAGCACGAATGCCAAGCCATGTGCGGTAGTTGCCTTTACCAAACATATCACGGCAATAACGCTCGAAAACTTCTGTTTTCATTGTTCGCGTACAGAAAGGGCCACCTAAGTACGGCGTACCATATTTTTCGCAAATATCTCGCCACGGCTTCAAATCCGGGCCAATTTCATCCACTGAAATAACCCGATAACTATTCCCCTGCCCCAATTCTGGATTGACAACAACACGCAAACAGATCAGCGGAATATCCCAATGTTTCACCATATCGCGAACAAACTGATAAGTGCCCGGATGCTCCGCTCCGGTATCCATAAAAAGAAAATGAATGTCTGCGCCTTTCAGTCGTTCCTGATTTTTCAAGTAGACCAGATGACCCGATGTACGCCCACCGGAGAAACTAATAACCTCAGGTATCTGAATCATGCGGCATACTCCAAAAGCTGAGCAGCGACATTTTCGACTTCGGCTGGCGATGAAAATTTACGGAACAGGATCCAGTTCCATAAAACATTCAGGGTGGATTTATAGAATTGCTGGAATTCAATTTCGTCCATTTTTGCAAAGGAAATCGACTTTGCCCGGCGGTTGCGACTGCCATCAGGGTAAATGTGCTCAGTGTAATAGCCAGCCTGAATAGTCACCCATTCGCGATAGGCTTCGAAGGATTTGAGCAGGGCAATATCACGCGTACGAATATGGGCTGCATCAGCGAGGTACTTTTCTGCGGCGTCGGAAAGCGCAACACTATGCTGCTGGCCCACCTGCCGGCAGAGAAAATCGACGAAGCCGTTAACCAGCTTTTGCTCTTCAGGAAGAATAGCGCCGCCGGTGGGTGTCCAGTAATCAAAGCCAAGCTGAAGGAGTTTGAAAAAGCGTTTGTGAAACTGGTAGTTGCGCACACGCTTAAAGTCAGCGTGAATCCACTCACCGATTTTGATGCGTTGCAGAAATTCGCTGGCCTCGGGCGTTGCCGGGATCAGGGTTTCGGGGCTAACTTTTTGTAGTTGAATCTGTGCCATCGGTTTTCTCCGGTGACACAGTGGTTTCTCAGCAGGTTGTTCAGACCTGTGTATAGATTATAGTGGATTATCAGCATCATCAACAGCCGATATTCCGGCAGTTTTCCGCGCTTCAGCCATCTGCTGCACACTGGTTACAAATTCATCAGGGCGCAGCACAAAGCCATAAACAACATCGCCGTATTCGTTCCTGTAAAGCACAACGGGTCTTGTGCTGTTGTTCAGGCCACGAATTAAGTGGTCAGGTATGATCATCACTTTGCTCCAGCATGTTTTTGGGAATCCTTTACTTTCCTTCGCGCGTCCCGATAGTTAAGCCGATGCATACGCTTATCTCAATCAACATGTCAGAGCTGTTTGAGATAAGTGGCATCAATATACTGTATATAAAACCAGTATCATTCTCCAGTACCTATCGATTTATTTTTGATCATGTCGATAAAAATCAATTAGTTGTGTGTTTTTCGAACAATGTAATAGAGAAACAGTGGGATAACGAATTACGCGACAGGATCAGGACTAAACGAGAGGGAATGGGTGCCTGGGAACGCCTCAGCTAAACACAGCGGTGGCGGGGATTTCTCCCCGCCGGTTGCCCTTACTGGTTGGACTCACAAGACATGACTGCCGCAACCTCCCTGCTACCGTCCCGTATTCGCAGTTCGTAAAGCGAATGGCGAGTCAACAGAGTGAATGCCAGTATCGTCAGACAGACGATAACAAGGCACCAGATAACAGGGTTTTGTGGCTTCATGGCTGCTTCTCCTTGACCTTTCGGTCTGTAAGAGGCTAACCTGTACGTGTCTAGCATACGAGGGGCCTCGGGTTGATTCATCAGCTCGGGGCTTTTCTCTTTCTGCTTCGTGTATGCCTGAAACAGAAAGTCTCAAGCACCCGGCATTATTCTCTTCCATCGCCGCATTTTTTCAAAGAGTTATCTTTCTCTGATACCAGCAGCAAAGCGCGATCACGTAATTCTTTCCAGATACCCATCTCATTCGCAGCCGCTTTAACCGCAGCGTGAAATGTTTCCTCGTTAGCATCACGCTTTCGTTGCTTCTCCAGCCTGCCCCTTATGTTGCGAGTTTCATTTCTTGCAACATTGAGTCTTTTGGCTGCGCGGTTGCGACGCTCACGAAGCAGCCTATTAAGCTGTGTAATATTTTTCAGCTTTCCCGCCTGACGGCGAATGATTGCGTCCTTACTCTCTGCCGTTCGGCGCATTTCATCCCGCAATTGCTCGCCTCTCTCAATAATCGACACCAGTTGTTTTGTGTCTACCATCCTCGCAAGTGCTCATCAATACGAAGTGCCATTGCAGATGCTATCCGCTTCACACGATCAATGCGCTCCTGATCTGCCGGGTACTTTCCACTTGAGAGTGATAACTCAGCATTCAAACGAAACAATGTCTCTTTTACATTTTCAAGAAGGGCTAAATCTTTGTTCTCAACATCCGAAGTCATTCTCATTTCCTCATTATCATTTTGATTGAATTTTGTGCATTCGCTTATGCAAATCATCCATCTTAAACCAGCCCGGCAGCCTTGCGCCGCTTGTACTCTTCCAGCAATAATTGCGCTGGCGTCGGACCAGATGGGTGCCGCGGTGCCGCTATCTGCTTTCTCACTGGGGGAATAGGCTTTCCCTCAGTCAGATGCTTTTCCCATTTCGCTAGTTGCCTTGCAGCCAACCCCTCCATCTCGCCCTGGGTCAGTTGTCGCTCAACACCTGTTCGGCGCATCTCCGTGCAAATCTGATACAGAACCGGATGCCGCCACGGAAAAGCCTCAGAGCTGTCATAGCGGTAAGATTCATTACGCCAGCGAGTATACTCAGCCATGATATCAGATGTTGTCAGCCCTAACCGCCCACCACCAGCATCAGCAACCAGCGCGACAAATTCAGCCAGGCTCGGAGGCCACGAATTACCACCCGCGCAGCGGTTTACCAGGGAGTTGCAAACGTTCGTCATTTGGTCGCTGGTCAGGCTGCCTATCTGTGCCATCCAGAGTTCGTCCGGTATGGCTCCATTCTTCGCAATCCACTGCTGGCCGTATATCTTGCCCATCACCTCCCAGAGCCTCCTCGCCGTCGCCCTGCTCCCAGCGGTCGAAGGCTTCGCGAATTTGCCTGGTAGCGTTTGATTCTCCGGTGTCCCGATCATGCTGAGGTTCTCCTGCGTTGAATTTCGCCGTCAGGGTGTCCCACTTCTCGCGGAGCTTTGACGGGCAAAGTACGTTGGTGCGCCAGAACTTATCCTGATTGGCATGCTTGAATAACTTGCAAATCTGCTTGTGGGTAAAACCGTCGATCTGGCGCATCAGCCGAATGTCATTCGCCCATGCCGTCCAGTTCGGCTCACGCTGTGTGGGGTTGATAATTTTCACCCGTTCAAAAATCCAGCCTGCGCAATCCAAATCACTTTGAGATCCCCATGACTTTCCGCTAGGGGTGTAAATCGCCGCGTCAGGATGAGCCGATAAAAATTTCCGCAAACGCTCGTCAGGAGATTCGGAAGAATTCCTGGACGAAAGGGTTTTAGTATTTTTGTATTTTGTAGTTTGTCTTTTGTGTTTACCTGATTCGGGTAAACTCTTTTTACCTGATTTGGGTAAACTTGCACTTTCAACATTACCCGAATCAGGTAATGTTGTGCTTTCACTAAAAGATTCATCTTTACCCAATTCAGGTAAACTTTCTTTACCTGATTCAGGTAATATTCCACCGTCAAAATTACCTGATTCGGGTAATGTTTCTTGGTTTTCAGCCTGCTGTTTATTACCCGATTTGAGTAAACTTTTCTTACCTGATTCGGGTAAACTTACCCATACGCTAATATCTTTATTTATCCCGATGGAACGTCCATCCTGAATAAATATGTGACGCTTGACCAATGCGCTTCTTGCCGCCGAGCACTTATGCGGCAAAATGCCTGTAAGTTGAGATAGCTGCTCATTACTGACCCAATCAGCTTTTTTATTAAAGCCGTATGTTTTTCGCATAACAGCCATGCATACCAGCAACTGATGCTGCGTTAATCCCGCCAGCATTACAGCCTCCAGAAGATCATTAGCAATGCGCGTATAACCATCTTCAATTTCTGCCACGCGAACCGCCTGTTACGTTGTAGAATTCACAAATGAATCAATGCACTTTGGACAGGACCACCGCCTGAAAAAAGTTCTGGTGAAATCCAGTTCTACGATTGCTCTCTTTAATGTCACACATAATATTCCCGATATACTTTTTGCGTATCAACACAACAAAGCGGCTCGATCACCGACTTCATCGCCATAAACGCAGATATAGCTTCGTTAATTTCTTTCAATGCAACGGCTGGTGCGGCGCGAAGGTGAACAGCATTTACCGCCTCAATACTTTCTTTTGCTGCGACCGTAGCCAACAGCGCAGGATCCCGAGGCGACTCAATACGGGCTCGCCGTGCGGCAGGCAATACGGACAACGCAACAGGCTTCAATTCGACCGCTAGCGATGCATAGCGAGGGCCATCAAATCCCCTGAAAATACGCTTTACACGCTGAATTGCGTTTCTAAGCCCGTCTCCGGTATTGACCGCCGGAAGAATATCGCCACCACCATCGGCGTGATATTGATCCGCTATGGCCATCCCGACCGCTTTCCAGCCATCTTCAAGCGCCCAAGCTTCCAGTTCAGATGCGACAACATCAATCGGAGGACTGATTTTCATGATTCAGTTCCCCTTCCCTTTTTGCTTTAGCATGACTGTCGTAGCATCTTGGGTCATAAACTAACGATCCATTGGAAGCTGTCTGGAGGCGCATCGCTCTACCTTCCGGAACGAGTTCACCCCATTTGTAAATTGATGGAAGTCTTACTCCTGCTGCTGATGCCAGCTTACTTTTACTTCCAAAAAACTTGAGCGCATCCCTTGTGTACATACTTCAACCTCATAAATTAGCCATAGCTAATAAGATATACACAAGCCATAACTTGATCAAGGGATATTAGTATTAGCTAACTATGACAATACAAGATATGACTATTGGAGAGCGTATTCGCTCTCGCCGCAAAAGCCTTGGTCTAACACAAAAATCCCTCGCAAAAGCCTTAAAGATCTCCGACGTTTCGGTATCTCAGTGGGAAAGGGATACCAGTGAACCGACAGGGAAAAACCTGCACGCGTTATGCAAAGTGCTAAGGTGCCCTGCTGCTTGGATTCTTTTTGGTGATGAGAGTAAAACCCCAGAGGAACCGAGTGACCAACTAGTCCAACTGGACGAACGCCAGCAGGAGTTGCTTGATCTGTTCAATGCGATAACTGATACAGAGCAAGATGAATTTCTTAACGAGCTTCGAGCCAGAGTCGTAAACAACCAAAATCTACTTGAAGAACTCTTAAAGGCGAAGAAACGCAGCCAAAAAAAATAACGCAATAACTTTCAATGCGTTATGTTTTTTTTCGTCTTTTTTTCAAGTTATAACTTAATTTTGTGTTGATCTAATTCTTAGCAATGGCTAATCTCATCCCATCGAAACCACACAGTGATTTCTCAGATAACACGTTCCGCCAGCCTGGCGACAAGGGCATAACACAGGAGATAGGCAATGGTTAAGCAATATCAGGATGTGAAAGTTAGCGATCTGCAATGTATCTACGAAATTCAGGGCGATGAAACCGTTTGTGATGCGGACAAACAGCAGGTGGTCATCAAGTCTTTAACCTACAAATGGTTAACAGGTGCTATATGACTGGTCCCCTGTTCGCTCTGGTGCTGACCACTTATCTTACAACCGGGGAAGTTCAGGAAAGCGTAATTGACATATTCCCGACTTATACCGAATGCATGAAAATTGCGGCTCAGCAAAAAATTGAAGGCAGTTGCTACCCAGTTGAAAAAATAATTCATCAGGGAGAAGAAAAACCAGCAGGATATTAATAATGGAAACCATATTAATAATTACTGGATTCATTTTTATCATTCTGTCACCAGTGTTAATTGGCGTTATTGTTCCATATATGCTTTTGGTAGATTTAAGCAGTTCTGACACAAACCGCGATTTATAGTTGTTAGTTTCATTTTTTAATATGCCGTTAATCCGGCAGGTAAATCCACAATCTTTTTCAGGAGTATCATTATGTTTAATTCCATCGAAGTTAAAACCACAGAAATAAAATTGTCAGAAATCAATCCCGACCTGGCATCATTTAAATGTAACTCAGCAGTATCAGGTTTTATTCATCTACCAAAGAAAAACGCGGTCACAGTAGTTCTTGATGGCGGCTATAAACTTGGTGCCTTTCATTGTCCAACCTGTGCCATTAAAGCAATTTCTTTCCTTTGTATTGAAGTTGAAGAAGCCGATAAGAAGTCTGGAATGAACTATCAGGCATATAAATCTGTTTTTAACGCAGGTTCGGCAACACGGATGCACTAATTGCAACGCCCCGTTAGTTCGGGGCATTAATTCAGTGCGTAATCTGTCAAGTGAGGAGCCATGAATTGGATATTACTCTCGCGTTCAAAAAGCTATCACTGACGAACGGTGATGAAATCACATTAAGCATTGCTCCAAGTGCAATGCAAAAAATGATTATCGAGTTAATCGCTCAGGGTTATCTCACCACAGAGGAAATGGCGACTTACGTAATAAGCCAATTAAAGATTTGCGATAAACAAAACCTTCCATACGTATTACCTGAAAACGTATTGAAAAAATTAAATGAAACTTATCAAACCGTAAATAACGGGGGTGAAAATGTCTAAATATGTTGGCTGTTGGTTTGGCCTTGAGGAAGCCGCTGAAGAAAATGGCGAAATGCGAATCGCCCATGCTTTTGAGGCCGTTAATGATAAGCAGGCGAAAGCGAAAGCTGCGCTTTTATTCATGGAAGCCTTTCCGGACGGCGACGATTCTCAGTTCGAATTTCGTATGTATGCCGAAGCGGACGGTATTCCCAGCCCTACCGAAGAATGGGATGAAACTTTTTTATTCGATTACGAATGGGACGACGATTTGGGCCACCCTGTGGCAAACGTCCAGACCAGCCCTGTTGATTTTGACAAACTACAGCCATCAGTGCGCGTCGCCGTACTGGTGAAATACAACACGACTGAAATCACCAGTGATCAGCTTGGTGCAGCGATTGAATTGCAGCAGGGCGACTCTTCAACGTTCGACAGCCATATTACCGATGCTATTTCCAAGATGCCGGCCATCGTGTCCATGTACCCGGAACGCATTCTGGAAGCTATCCAGTATGTCCGTGTTAACTGCGTTCCTAATAAGAAGTGGCCGGAAATTAAAGCGGCACTTGCTGGATGGCTGAAGAGTCACGAAGAAGAACGAAAAGAAGGTGCAATCGACGCCATTGATACAGATGTGGATGAATCATCTGCTGTCGTGGTACCGCGCCCCTACAAACACACGCATAGCACTCTGGACGTTGAAATTGCCACGGCACTTTGGGCGGGTGATGTAGATCCAAACGCCCCGCAACCCTCTGTAACACGTTGGGCGAATGGCATCATCAAAGAGGATCGCGAGGATTTTAAACGCTGGTCAATTCAGCTTCGCACCCAGGACAACATTCTCAAATACGATCGCCCTACTATTTTCGGCGTAGTTCGCAATGTGCCGGCAGTCGATACATACCGCTTCCCGGAATCACATAAACGCTACATCACCGAATACCTCAAAGCCCACGGGAAAATGGAGAACGGCAACGATGAAACCGAACAGAACACGGCGGCATCAACTGACCCACTGGAATCTAAATCGACAGAAACTTCTACAGTGGCGCCGCAACACTCTGATGATGTGCCAGCAACGGGGACGGTGGAAACTGCGCCACCTGTAGAGCGTACCGGGCCATTCTACTATCGCACTGCCGATGGTCAGCCAGGCCGTGCTAACAAGCTGGCAAAACTCGAAGCCGTTATTGAACAGGGCTGCATCGAGATCACGAAAGAAGAATATCAGGCGCTGAAAGAGGCACCGCCAGTTCAGCAGCCGACCAGCAGTGATCAACCCGGTATCAATAACCTCGGTAATGGCCGTTTCAGCATTGAAGGGCTGGCGCCAGAGCAGCCGCAAACCGATGAAAACAGCGCCTCAAATGAAGTTGAAAAAACGGAAGTAGTACCACAGGCAGCCCCAGATTCTGATGCTTTCGTGCTTCGGGCAGATGAGCTTGAAAAAGAACTCGGTGACAGCGAGAACCTTTCACTCTGGAAAAGCGTTATGCGCACCAACCCTCGTTACACGAAGGATATGGGCGACCTCGGGTTCGGTGGCACTTCCATTAATGCCGAATACATGTTTATGCGAGCCACCGAATCTTTTGGCCCTGCTGGCACCGGTTGGGGATGGACGATCCTCGAAGACAAAATGGTTGAAGGCGCACCACTTACAGAAAAAATCTTTGAGGGTACCAAGTTTGTTGGGAAACGCATTCTTCGTGATGCCGACGGCTCCCTGCTTTTCGAGCTGAACCACTATGTGCGCATCGCGCTTTGGTACATCAAAGACGGCGAAAAAGGGACGGTCGAAAACTTTGGCTCAACACCATACCGCCAAACCACCAAAAACGGCATTTATTGCGATAGCGAGGTGCATAAGAAGTCGCTCACCGACGCAATAAAAAAATGCCTGTCAATGCTCGGCTTCTCCGCTGATGTCTGGCTCGGTCTTTACGACGACGCCGCATATAAAGCTGAAAGCGTGCTTGAGTTCGGCATTAAGGATGCCGCGGAAAAAGCGGACGACTCCTCCCGGATCCGCGAGGAACTGGACGAGCGCTTTAAGCAGAACGTCGAAACGATGCGTAAAGCTGTTTCCCAGAATGAAGTTTCGAAAATTGCCAGCAGTCTGACCCGTACAGTTGGTATTCACCTGAAATCAGCCAAAGAAATCAACAATCAGGAATACGCCAAATATCTTGAGGGCCGTCTGCGCCGCCTCGAAGAAGTTAAATCCGAATGCCTCGCCAAATTGCAGGAGAAAGCAGCATGAGCAACCGTACTATCGATCTCGCTTTAGAGATCAGCAAGCTTGAATCCCTCGCCGCCGAAGGCGGGGATCTTACCCCCGAAATGATTGCTGACACGTTGGAAGGCATAGAGGGAATGCTGGAAGACAAATTCGATGCAGTAATGGCTAAAGTTCGTGAATTCGATACCAAAGCGGAAGCCTGCAAAAAAGAAGCAGCGCGGGTTAGCGAAAGGAAAAAGCACTGGGAACGCCAGGTTTACGCACTCAAAAGCTACTTACTGCAATGCCTGCAAGCCAGCAACCGTACCACCTTCAAAACCACTCTCAACACCTTTACGGCCCGCAAAGGCGGTGTGAGCCTGAAGATCGACAATGTGGATTTATTGCCAGATGAGTTTGTCGAGTCGCATACGGAGGTGGTCACAACCCCGAAGAACGACGAACTGAAAAAAGCATTGCAGGAGCTGGCTACCAAAATCGAAGCGGCCCGCGCTGCCGGCGAAGAACCAGACCCGGAATTGCTCAAATCAATACCCGGCGCTCACCTCGAAACAGGTTCACCAACTTTGCAGGTGCGTTAACCCGGATGCGGCCAGCAATGGCCGCTTACTGAGACAGAGATATGAGCGACGAATTCAACAGCCTTTTGTTCCCCGGGAGAACGGAACCCGATGACTTCAAAGACCACACCGCCGAAATTATCTGGCACATGCGGAACGGGTACCGGCGGCACCACGGAATAGTTGAGCAGCCCCCGGCAGTGATAAAGCGAAACGAACGCAACGAAATTAAAACGGATAGCAAAAAATGGCCTGTAACTGTTTTGAAAAAATAAGTAACGACTTTGACCAGCATTTTCGCGATGCGGTTAAAGAAAATTGTTCAGAAGTCGAAGAATCCGGCTTCCAAAATCAAGGTTTTATTCTTGTGCCTGGCGACTGGTCACCTGTTTCCCTGAAATACGTTTTCCGCTATCGCAAGGTAAAAAATAATGGTGATCCAGAAGTTCGGTGCACAAACCTAGAAAACAGTGTGCTGATGTCTTATTGCCCTTTTTGCGGCACAAAGTTTGAAGGGAAAAAGGAGTCCAGCGATGCCAAATAAAATTGAAGCATTAGAAGTTCAGCGTGACGAATATGGCTGTTGGACTCACCCTGAGTACGAAAAATTCTGTAATGGCCGTGAACACGTGCCGGATGAAGAATTTAACGATTGGGTTAAGGCTAAAGGCCTGGAATGGGATTACGAGCTTCACGCTGACTCGTTTGATTATTTAGACGATACACCGTACGACCCCGACTTTTCAGAATGGCAGCCAGAACCACCAGCAGGTGAAGGCTGGTTTATCGGTTCGATTCATGATTCCGAAGAGGGTCCAGTATGCATCTGGCTCCGCAATGCTGAAGGTGACGCTCATGAATAACCAAATCGTATTTGTTAACGGCAAATCAAAATGTGGCTGCGTTATGGAATATAGCGACGGCGGCGGTGAATATTCAGACGTTCACAAAATTACCCCATGTGCTGAACATTCCAGGCCTGAAGCATCGCTTCTTCAGCGCATAGCAGAACTTGAACGTAGCGAGACCCAACTCATAGGCGAGCGTGATAACGCCGAAGCTGCATTGGCTGATATGTATCAGGCCGCAACGGGTGAGCGTCCCGAGTGGAGCAACATGTTCGGTTTCGCTGATGCTGTTGATGCGGTGGAGGAACGACTTGGCGAACTGGAAGCCAGCCAAACCACACCTGAAGGTATGCAGTTTCTTACCGAGGCGATTGGCGCTCACGGCTACATCGTTGGTTGCTTACAGCAAAACAGGCCGGACTTAGCCCTAGAAGAATCACTGAAGTGGGTGCAAGTGATTGGACAAGCCGCTGACAGCATTAAAGGGAGTGAGTGATGTTGCGACACCATACCCAAACCATGATCACATTTACCAGAGAGCAGTTAATCGAACATGCGCAGAAACACATCGCGCATGGTGCATGGTTGAAGGAGAACTTTCCCGACGCTCATAAAACTCCAGCAACCGTAGATCTGGCGCGTATCGCGCTGGCTGCCATGCAGCAGGAACCGGTGGCGTGGGACTACGAATGGGCATCATGCATTACCTGCGAGGGGCCGCAAGACTTTAGGCGCATCATTGAGCGAGAAGCGCCTCCAGAATGGGCTATTGATGAAGGTCAGGCCCGGAACATCACCCCACTCTATCGTCATGCGCAGCCAGCGCCAGTAGTGCCACCAGAGCGCCCGGCTGATTCGTCGAACGGTGATGATGTCGAGGCATGGTTTGATGAGGAATGGAACGCCTGCCGCGCCGCAATGCTCAACGGGGGTGATCGTGGGTGAAGTTGCAGAAATCCTCTACGGAGAACTATCTGATGGAGCGTTTTTCGCCCCTGCATCCTCCGACCTGGTTGATTCCCTGATCGGCCAGTACAAGCAACTCCGGGCCGACATAGAAATGATGTCCGGGTTAATTAACACGCACCATTCATCCGTACACCATTTTCTGGAGGGTAACCAGGATCATGATCGCCGCCATTATTTCGGCGGCGTCAGCAACCTGTTCAAAATCGAAGGCGCTATAGCAAGTCTGAACTCAACATTCTGGCAAAAAGCCCTGAACATGACTGATGTGTACGAATACATGCCAAATAATCGCCGCACAGAGTGGGACGAACAGATCCGGGAAATGAAAACCCCAGATTTTGAAGAGGACACCGTGCGGGCAACAATCATGGAGCTTCTCAACTCACGACAGAAATTTTTCTCCGAGCGTGTGGACGGTATTTTCCGCGCTCTTTCCGGCGACCACGTTACCAACAGGCCGGAAGGTTTCGGCAAACGCATGATCCTTGCCCGGGTGTTCACCGATTACGGCATGACGAATCACGATATGAGTGGTTATATCCAGGACCTACGGCAGGTGATCGCGAAATTCATGGGCCGCGACGAACCCCGCTGGCGTGTAACCGACGACGCACTACAGGAAGCCCGCTGCCGACACGGTGAATGGCTGGTGCTGGATGGTGGAGCGTTACGTGTCCGGGCCTATCTGAAAGGTACAGCACACCTCGAAGTACACCCGGATATGGCCTGGCGGCTCAACTGCATTCTGGCGCACCTGTACCCGCTGGCGATCCCGCCACAATTCCGCCAGAAACCAAAGAAAAAGCTCAAAGATTTTGTGCTGATGAGCAAACCACTGCCGTTTGCCGTTCTGGAAGTGCTGGCGGGCTTAAAGGCAGAGCGTCACCTGCCGATTCAACGCAATCGATGGGACGACTGGACACAACCGCTCACCACCAACCCATTTAACCGCCGATTTGACTGGCGCGACGAAGATAAAGCGATCCGGGGCCAGGCGGGGAAAATACTGGAAACCATCGGCGGCGTGCTGATCAAAGCTGGCCCAAATAAGAATATCAATATCTGGGAGTTCGATTACGATCCTTCCCGGGTGCTGGGCGAAATTATCGCATCGGGCTGTATTCCTGACCATCAGTCACATCAGTTCTACCCCACTCCAGAATCACTGGCCGACTGGGCCGTATCCGAAGCTGACATTCAACCTGGCGATAAGTGCCTGGAGCCAAGCGCTGGCACAGGAAGTCTTGCCACTCTTATGCCAACAGAGCAGACCCTGTGCGTGGAAATCTCTTCACTGCATTGTCGGGTGCTTGAAGCTAAAGGTCTGGCAGTCGAACAGGCCGATTTCATCCAGTGGGCCCAAACCACCGCCAGCCGCTTCGACAAGATAGTGATGAATCCCCCATTCAGTGAAGGCCGCGCCCAGGCTCATTTAGTCGCTGCTGCTGAACTGGTTAAACCCGGCGGCCGTCTTGTAGCGATCCTGCCGGCAGGTATGCGCAAAAAAGCCATTCTGCCTGGGTGGGCCTGTAGCTGGTCGGGGTTAATCGATAACGAATTTGATGGTACCGGCGTTTCGGTAGTCATGCTGAAAGCCGACAGGAAGTGATTTTTAAGAATCAGTTTTAATTCGGCCTGCATCGTAAATTGCTGGCCGCAGTACGAGATATTGCGCATGTACGAATTGACACTATCACCGGCTGAAATTCAGGAGATAACTGGCTACAAACGATATACGGAGCAGCAGCACCAGTTGCGTTGCCACGGGATCCCATTTATTCCGGGGCGTAATAACGCGCCGATCGTTCTCCGGCGGAATTTACAGATGCCGGTAGAACCATTGCCGAACGTATCCGAATACGTATCTCCTGAGCCCGATTTTGGAGCACTGGACAATGGGAAGACCGAGAAAAAATCCTAAAGATAATCGCCTGCCGCCACGCGTCAGAGCCAATAAATACAGCTATGTCTGGAAGCCAAAAGGAACTACGGCCACCGTTACACTGGCGCCAATAAAAGGCACCAGCATGTCAAAGCTGTGGGAGAAATACGAAGCGGCGAAGGCGAAGCGCCACGATATCATGACGGTCGCTAAACTGTGGGGGCTATTTCTGGAGTCACCGGCGTTCACAGAACTGGCCCCCAGGACACAGAAAGACTATCTCCAGCAGCAAAAAAATTTAATTAAGGTGTTCGGGAAAATGCGGGCTGATGATGTGAAAACCGAGCAGGTTAGGGTGTATATGGATAAGCGTGGGCTGGAAAGCAAAACCCAGGCTAATCACGAACTGGCGAGCCTGAGCCGAGTGTACGGGTGGGGATACGAACGGGGATATGTGAAAGGGAACCCATGCAAAGGGGTGAGGAAGTTTCCGGCTAAGGCCAGAACCGTCTATATCACTGACGAACAATATGCGGCGATATATGCCGAGGCTATCCCGGCACTTCAGGTGGCAATGGAAATTTCCTATCTTTGCGCAGCGCGTCTGGGTGATGTTCTGGCGCTACAGTGGGATGAGATCATGGATAAGGGCATTTATATCGAACAGGGCAAAACCGGAACAAAGCAAATAAAGTCTTGGTCCCCTCGCCTGCGCTCTGCTATCCAGTTGGCGAGAAATACCCTGGCACAAATCGGCCCCCACGTTATCACAGGGAAAGACGGTTCGATAACCGCAAAAACGCTGAACACCTGGTGGAACAACGCCAAGCGGGCAGCAGAGCAAAAAGCCGGTATGCCGTTTGGGTGCAACTTCCATGATCTTAAAGCGAAGGCAATTTCTGACTATGAAGGTAGCAGCAGGGACAAGCAACTTTTCTCCGGACACAAGACTGAGAGCCAGGTTCTGATATACGATCGAAAAGTGAAAATTACGCCATCTCTGGACGTCCCGCTGATGGAGAAAACGGCCAGTTAATTACAAAAAATTCCCGTTTCGGCGGGATTTTTTTCGTTCTGGCGATGATGAAAGCAGCCCGAATATACCAAGTGAATATACCAACAGTATACCAACCGCCCCAAAAGCAAAGGGGCTGCCATTCGGCAACCCCTTGTTTTATATGGCGGAAGCGCAGAGATTCGAACTCTGGGAGGGTTTCCCCTCGCCGGTTTTCAAGACCGGTGCCTTCAACCGCTCGGCCACACTTCCTGATGACGCGAACTATAAACATCGCCAGAGTGGTTGTAAAGCCTTAGCGCTATCGTTTGACGTAAAAATCATCAATTCTCGCTCATATGACTGAAATGACAGCACTTTGTTTATAAAACCATCATACTAATGCTCATATAGGCCTTAAGATCCTGGCTTTTCCCAGGTTTCAGCTTAGTAAATACTGTCAAAGACGCTGAGGTTGACCAAAACTGCCTCGCTGATTTCCACTTTCCGCTTTTAATGTCCATAGCACTCTTTTTAATGCCGAAATTCTCTGCGCATTAGTTTATGAACAGTAACAAGGGGTCATCGCTTTTAACGAACGAGATTTCCGGAAGCATTACCCCGGCTTCTGAATCAGAATAAACTCGCTAAAAATTGATCTACTAATAATGGCATTATCAATGCATAAACCTATATAAAATAACATGTTACTAAAGAAGATAGCACTTTTTGCGTAAAGATGGGTAAACCACCTTCACCTCATTCATCCCTGTCTTTATGCTCGGTACTAACAATACCTGTAAATAAGAGAGTATGAATAATGGATCGTACTATTGTTTCTTCACGCGGCCATTCATCGCTATTAAGTTCGCACAAGGTGCTGCGCAATACCTATTTCCTCCTTGGTTTGACGCTGGCTTTTTCTGCCATTACTGCAACGGCCAGTACCCTACTCGCTTTACCTGCCCCCGGGTTTATTTTAACGCTGGTCGGCATGTACGGCCTGGTGTTCCTGACATACCGACTGGCTGACAAACCTCTTGGCATTTTGGCCGCTTTCGCTTTCACCGGCTTCCTTGGCTACATTCTGGGTCCGCTATTAAATAGCTTTCTCTCTGCGGGGATGGGAGATGCCATCGCTCTGGCGCTTGGCGGTACTGCGGTAGTTTTTTTCTGCTGCTCCGCTTATGTTTTGACGACCCGCAGAGATATGTCTTTCCTGAGCGGCATGCTGATGGCCGGTATAGTTATCGTGCTGGTTGGTATGGTGGCAAATTTATTTTTGCATCTGCCCGCGTTGCAGTTAGCCATCAGCGCATTGTTTATTCTTATCTCTTCTGGCGCCATTTTGTTTGAAACAAGCAATATTATTCACGGTGGTGAAACTAACTATATTCGCGCAACGGTGAGTTTATACGTTTCACTGTATAATATATTTGTCAGTCTGCTGAGTATTTTGGGCTTTACCAGCCGCGACTAATAGATTTCACGTTTAAATACCGTCTTCCTTTTTTACCGGCAAGGCGGTTTTAAATCAAAGCATAGAGACCTACTATAGGAATAATGCTAATTACATGCATCATTAACTGATATTCCCTATAGCTAGACGCCCATGTTTACACTATTAAATTCATATAATTATCATACAATTGACTTATATTAATTCATACCAAATAACGCTGAATTTGATTAGCAAAACGTCTTACAGGTATCTTTACAGATTATATTTAAGCTATCCCAAATCCGGCAGAGATAATATTTATGATATTTGATACTAAAATACCCACGACTGAAAGCCTGGCGCATATTAGTCACCTGTAATGCAACTATTTCATCATTAAGGCAATCCCAAAATATTAAATAAGTTTTGATAGCACCAATCATAGCGTCATACGCTTCAATGCATATGAGAGTGGCCCTATAAATCTAGCCGGCCGTCTTTTTTAAGAACTGCGCTTTTGTTACACTTTCTCTTTTCCTTCCTGGGGATCGCCATGCTCATATTTCAAGGCCGGGAAATTGAAACCGACGCCGACGGGTATCTTAAAGATAGCGCGGACTGGAGCGAAGCATTAGCCGAAGCCATTGCTATAAATGAAAATATTATTCTCACGCCCGAGCACCGTGAAGTTGTGCATTTTGTACGTGAATTTTATCTGGAATTTAATACCTCACCGGCCATTCGTATGCTGGTTAAAGCGGTAGCTAAAAAACTGGGCGAAGATAAAGGCAATAGCCGCTATCTGTACCGCCTGTTTCCCAAAGGGCCGGCTAAGCAGGCTACAAAAATTGCCGGCCTGCCTAAACCTGTAAAATGTATTTAGCGGCGGATCTCAAAGCGATCCCAGCGCTTATCCGAGTGATAGGGTTCGCTATCTACACGTTCAACGCGGGCGCTTGCGGGGCCACCGGCTTTGAGCCAGGCAATAAGCTGGTCGATTTGTTGTTTCTCACCGCAGGCCAGCACTTCAACACTGCCATCATCCAAATTGCGCGCATACCCGGTCACACCTAATCTTTGTGCCTCACGCTGGGTGCTATAGCGAAAACCAACCCCTTGCACCCGGCCATAAATCCAACTCATCATACTGTAAGCCATACACGCCTCCCACTCAGTCAGAGCGCCGTTGCTTTTCTTCAGGGAACTCGGGAGAATGGCGCTCCTTTTGTCATTCTCTTCGCAGCATAGCAAATTATGAGCGTACGTTTAGTGTTAGCCAAAGGGCGCGAAAAATCATTACAGCGCCGTCATCCATGGGTTTTCTCCGGAGCCGTCGCCCGCATGGAAGGGAAAGCCAGCCCTGGTGAAACCGTAGATATCGTCAGCCATCAGGGCGCCTGGCTGGCGCGCGCGGCGTTATCTCCCGCGTCACAGATCCGCGCCCGAGTCTGGACGTTCGATCCGACGGAATCTATCGATATTGATTTTTTTGAACGTCGTCTGCAGCGCGCGCAGCAGTGGCGCAGTGAAATCGCTCAGCGTGACGGACTGGACAGCTACCGGTTGATTGCCGGAGAATCAGACGGGCTGCCTGGGATCACTATCGATCGTTTTGGACAATTTCTGGTATTACAACTTTTATCTGCCGGTGCCGAATATCAGCGCCCGGTATTAGTCAGCGCATTACAAAAACTTTATCCAGAGTGTTCTATCTATGACCGTTCAGATGTCGCCGTGCGCAAAAAAGAAGGCCTGCCGTTAACACAGGGTTTAGTCTGCGGTGAACTGCCGCCAGAGTTACTGTCAATAGAAGAGCACGGAATGAAACTCTGGGTCGATATAAAATCCGGCCATAAAACCGGCTATTACCTTGACCAGCGTGATAGCCGTTTTGCGAGCCGACGTTATGCGCAGGATAAGCGCGTGCTAAACTGCTTTTCCTATACGGGCGGTTTCGCCGTCTCCGCATTGCTGGGGAATTGCCGTGAAGTTATCAGTGTAGACACCTCTCAGGAAGCATTAGATATTGCCCGCCGGAACGTCGAGCTTAATCAGCTTGATGTCAGCAAAGCCCAGTTTATCCGTGATGATGTATTTAAACTGCTGCGCCGCTACCGTGAGCAAGGCGAAACATTTGACGTTATTATCATGGATCCCCCGAAGTTTGTTGAAAATAAAAACCAACTGGCTGGCGCATGCCGTGGATATAAAGATATTAATTTATTGGCTTTCCAGCTGCTTAACCCGGGTGGAGTATTGCTAACGTTTTCCTGCTCAGGATTAATGAGCGGCGATTTATTTCAAAAAATCATCGCCGATGCCGCCGTGGACGCCGGTCGCGAAGTGCAATTTATAGAGCAGTTTCGCCAGGCTGCCGATCATCCGGTTAATGTCGCCTACCCGGAAGGGCTATATCTTAAAGGTTTTGCCTGCCGTCTAATCTAAACTGGCGCCCGTCTTGAAAAAAACGCTTTCGCCCATATATATACGGGCATAAAGCGTTTTTGGGAGGTCATATGATTACCAGCAAATTTAATATTGGACAGCAGGTCCGCCATCAGCTTCTTGGCTATTTGGGAGTAGTGGTAGATATCGATGCCGGATATGCGCTGGAAAAACCGTCAGCCGACGAACTTGCCGTCAGTGATGCCTTAAGAGCCGCTCCCTGGTATCACGTGGTGATGGAAGATGATGAAGGAAACCCCGTTCGCACGTATTTGGCCGAAGCCCAGCTGAGCGGAGAGATAGCGCAGGATCATCCGGAACAGCCTACGCTTGACGATCTTGCGCGATCCATTCAGCAGCAGCTTCAGGCTCCACGCCTGAGGAACTGATCTTTCGCCTCGCCAAAATATGTCTACGTCGGTGGCAAAGAAACTATTTTAGTCAGAAAAAGTGATTGATTACGCGCGTTAAGCGCTTCAGCTTAGCGCGCGTTTACTGATGAAAAATTTTGCCCCCACCGACGACAATATTTATCGCTCAGCTCTCAGAATATACGGCCTCCCATAGAAAAGATTGCGCGCGCGGCCAGTCTAAATTTATCGTTAAGCAAATCTGTCAAAAATCACAGTAGCCTAAAATACCCGCTTTTATGCTTCACAAGGGTGTATTAAAAAATAAATAGCGCTAACAGCGCCTTATACAGGCTTAACCCTATTTCGTTGAATAAACTTTTTTTTAAAATAGGGTTACTCAGAAATCTGGATAACGATTCGGCGGGCGCAGCTAATCAGCAGCAAGGGCGGGGTTTAATCCGAGTTTTGCTGGCTGCGCAATAATCGATTGCGCGGCCTAATATGCATTTGCGTTTTAAAAGACGGCCAATTACTCACGTTATGCTCGCGCTAAATTCAGGCGGGGGATTTCAATTGCGGGGCATCGGTCCATTACCACGCGCAAACCGGCATCTCGCGCCAGCGTTGCTGCCTGTTCATTAATCACCCCAAGCTGAAGCCAGAGTGTTTTCGCGCCGATGGCGATAGCTTCCTGCGCCACGTCCCAGGCAGCCTCGGCGTTACGAAATACATCCACCATATCGACAGGCTCAGGGATCTCCTCCAGGGTGGCATACCCTTTTTGCCCCAGGATATCGGTGTTTGCCGCTTTCGGTGATACCGGAATAACCCGAAATCCCTGCGCCAGTAAATATGCCATCACCCGATAACTGGCCCGGTCAGGTTTATCGCTGGCCCCGACTAAGGCTATCGTGTGCGTATTGGTTAAAATGTTGCGAATCTCACCGTCTTGCATCATTGTGTCCTCCTCAACGTCCTAATAATAAACCTATTGTATCCACTTCAACGCAATTAACTTAGTATGGCATTTTCCCCGCACTGCGTTATTGTTTGCAGTCTTGAAAGACTAAATTAGAATCCATTGGCCAATTCGTTACAGGAAATAATATGGAACTCACTACTCGCACTTTAGCGCCGCGAAAGCATATCGCTCTGGTTGCCCACGATCATTGTAAAACTATGCTGCTGCAGTGGGTTGAACGCCATAAAGAGCGTCTTTCTCACCATAAATTGTATGCCACAGGCACTACCGGCAATCTTATTCAGCGCGCCAGCGGTCTGGATGTTAAAGCAATGCTAAGCGGCCCGCTGGGTGGCGATCAGCAGGTTGGCGCACTGATTTCCGAAGGAAAAATCGATATCCTAATATTCTTCTGGGATCCGCTTAACGCCGTACCGCACGATCCCGACGTAAAGGCGCTGTTACGCCTGGCCACCGTTTGGAATATTCCTGTTGCAACCAATGTTTCAACCGCTGATTTATTAATTCAGTCGCCGCATTTTAAAGATAGCATGGAGATTATTATTCCAGACTACCCGCGCTACCTGGCTGAACGCCTGAAATAATCACGGTTTACGTAATACCGGCACACCGAGTTGCTTTAATGTATCGACAAAAATGGATGGCCGCTGCGAGTGATATAAAAGCCATACCCGATGCTTCGCACGCGTCAATGCCACATACAATAAGCGCCGCTCCTCAGCGTCAGGAAAATCTTCCTGCGGCGGCAACAATGCTTGTTCTATAACTGATTCACGCGTTTTTGCGGGAAAAGCGTCTGGTTCATTCTGCAACCCAAGAATAATGACATAATCAGCCTGTTGTCCTTTGCTGGCATGAATAGTCAAAAAATCAAGACAAAGCTTTGGCCAGCGCGTGGCAGCTTTGTCCAGCACGGCGGGGCGCAAATAGTGGTACCGCGCCAGAATTAGCACCCGCTGGCCATTCTCAACGTAGCCGCTAAGTTTATCTAATAGAGCCTCAAATTTATCCTCACCAAGCAGAGCCACCGCGTTTTTATCACCAAGTGTCAGGCTATTTAGTGGTTTTTCTAACTGGCCGGGATTTTGCTGAATAAAACGGCTAGCTATCTCCCCAATACGACGATTAAAGCGGTATGTCGTATCCAGCGCGACATAATCGCCACCGCCAAACGTTTGCTCAAATGCGGTCGTAAGCGATAATTCCGCGCCGCTAAATCGATAAATCGCCTGCCAATCATCGCCAACGGCAAACAGCGTCGTTTGCGTGTTTTGCCGCCGAAGCGCTTCCAGTAAAGCCGCGCGCTGAGGAGATATATCCTGAAATTCATCCACCAAAATGTGCTTCCAGGGGCTGATAAAACGCCCTTTATTCAGCGCATTAATCGCTTGATGAATAAGTCCCGAAAAATCGACTGCACCTTCTTCTTTTAGCGCACTTTTCCAGGCCTTCAGTAGAGGGGCCATTAATCTGATGCGTTTTTGGAAAGTCGCCCCGATCTCTTCCGGGCAATCGGCAATCATTACCGCCTGAGAACCACCGTGCATGCGCATCAACCCTAACCAACGCTCCAGACGTGGAGCCAGGCGGCAAGCAAGTTTTTCATCCTTCCAGAACTCACCCTCAGGCAACGCCCAACCCAATTCGTCGCTTAACCACTGTCGCCAGCCGACGGCCTGCGTTTTTTTATTCTGGCATTGCTGCTGCCAGGCCTCGATAAGGAGGTGCTGACGCGCAGCACTGCCTGTTTCGAGCTGGCTAATACGTGGGATCTTCCCTCCACTTTGCTGAAGAATATACAGCGCTAATGAGTGAAACGTCCGGGCCGTGATAGCCTCTGCGTGCAGGCGTTGGGCTATTCGCTCGTCTATTTCCCGCGCGGCATTGCGCCCAAAAGCCAACAGCAAAATTTGTTCAGGTAGTGCCTCCTGGCGCAATAAAAGCCAGCCGGCGCGCGCTACTAGTACGGACGTTTTTCCGCTACCGGCGCCGGCCAATACCAATAAAGAAGATTCACCGTTAACCACCGCCCGCGCCTGTGAAACATTCAACGGGGCGCTTTCTATCGTTTCAAAAAAATCACGGTGTTCCTGCAGCATTTGGTGCGTCCAGGCATCATTTTGCTGCTCCCGGTAAGTTTCGCCTTCCTTCAGCCATGCCTGGCACCGTCGCCACAGTGTTCGACAGTGTTCAAACTCATCAAGGCGCGCAGCTGGAAAAGGAAGCGCCTGGCAGGCCTCGCGAATACCGCCCTGTATTACCGCCAAATCCTCACGCCTTAGCCAATGCTGATTGCCTGCTATTAACGCTACAGCCTCCAGTTGCTGACGCAATACGCTGGCGGCAATTTCACTCATCTCTGCGCTCCAGCGCTGCCAGCATTGATTGAGATGATGGAAAAAACGCTGCGTGGCATTCCATTCCGTGCCATGCAGACGCACAACCTGATGCTGCGGCAGTTCAAACTCCAGCTCCCCCCATACCAACCCACGCTTACAGTGAATGGCTAATAGTTGATTGAAAGGAATAAGGTACTGATGCCGTTCGCCTGAAACTTCAACGCCTGCATTAAGCATACGCACGCGATTGTACGGATGTTGTGCTAAATGTTTGCCTATCGCGGTTGCTTTTAATTCCATGCCAGTCACAGCCCTGCCCGAGTGATTTTTTGAAATATTGAGTTTACCCGCCGTAGAACCCCCGCTCCAGACAAAAACACGGTACAATCATTTCTCTCATCGCTCCGGATACGTTTTATTATACTTGGGTAATTTATGCGCACCGTACTGAATATCCTTAATTTTATTTTGGGCGGTTTTTTAACCACCGCTTCATGGCTGTTGGCCACAATCGTCAGTATCATCCTAATATTTACATTACCGTTAACGCGTTCATGCTGGGAAATAACAAAGCTATCTTTGCTGCCCTACGGTAACGAAGCTGTTCATGTGGACGTTTTGTATCCCGCACGAAAGAATGCACTCATGAATACCGGCGGTACGCTGCTAAATATTTTGTGGGTTATCTTTTTTGGCTGGTGGCTTTGTCTACTCCACATTGGCGCAGGGATTGCCCAGTGCCTGACGCTAATCGGTATACCAGTCGGTATCGCCAATTTTAAAATAGCGGCAATTGCACTTTGGCCCGTAGGACGCCGCGTAGTGTCTATTGAAACGGCCCGCGCCGCCCGTGAAGCGAACGCGCGTCATTCTTTCTCCCAATAAGCGGTCAACCTGCGTGGTGAAACTTAGCCCATTGCTGCAACGCTATACCGGTAATAGCGCCTGGCTTTACAATGTTCGCATACTTATCGCTCTAAGCGGATGCGCAGCATTTCCCTGGTGGCTTAATGAAGTTAAATTGACTATCCCGCTAACGCTCGGCGTTGTTGCCGCCGCGCTGGCGGATTTAGACGATCGTTTAGCCGGGCGCCTGCGCAATCTCATTATTACGCTAATCAGCTTCTTTGTCGCTTCAGTGTCCGTAGAGCTGCTTTTCCCTATGCCAGTCTTTTTTACCGTGGGGTTAATGTTATCAACCAGTGGCTTTATTCTGTTAGGCAGCCTGGGACAGCGTTATGCAACTATTGCATTCGGCGCACTGCTGATTGCTATCTATACCATGCTGGGCTTTTCCTTATTTCATACCTGGTATCAACAGCCTTTGTTATTGCTTGCGGGGGCTATCTGGTACAATCTGCTTACCCTTGTCGGGCACCTCATATTTCCCATACGCCCGGCACAGGATAGTCTATCCCAAAGCTATGGCGAACTTGCGCATTATCTTGAGCTTAAGTCCCGGCTGTTTGATCCCGATATTGAAGATGATAGCCAGGCATTATTACTCGATCTGGCTATGGCTAATGGCCTTCTGGTCGCCACACTTAATCAGACAAAAGCGATTTTACTCACCCGCCTGCGCGGCGATCGCGGACAGCGGGGAACGCGTCGCGCGCTTCACTACTACTTCACAGCTCAGGATATCCACGAGCGGGCCAATGCCTCACATATCCAGTATCAGGCGCTGCGCGATAAATTTCGCCACAGCGATGTAATGTTTCGTTTCCAGCGGTTGTTATCAATGCAGGCCCAGGCTTGCCAGCAGCTATCCCGTGCAATTTTATTACGTACGCCATACCGCCACGACGCACGTTTTGAACGTTATTTCACGCATCTGGACACCGCGCTGGAGCGTTTATCCCCGCTTGATATAACCACCGCTGAACGCGAAGCTATTCGCTTTCTTATCAGAAATCTGCGAGCTATAGATACGCAACTCGCCACAATTGAGTCTGAGCAGTCTGCAATAGTTCAACGGGTTAGCGATCCTGAAAACCAGCTCGCAGATGATAGTTTAAACAGTATCCATGATATGTGGTTGCGAATAAAACATACGATTACGCCTGAATCAGCGCTTTTTCGTCACGCGGTGCGGATGTCTTTAGTGCTGTGTCTTGGGTATATTTTTATACAGTTAACGGGGCTAAAACATGGCTACTGGATATTGCTTACCAGCCTGTTTGTCTGCCAACCCAACTATAATGCAACTCGCCACCGTCTAAAACTGCGTATAATAGGAACGCTGCTTGGGGTAGCTATCGGCATTCCTATATTACTTCTGGTGCCTTCAATTGAAGGGCAATTACTTTTAATTGTTCTGAGCGGCGTCCTTTTTTTTGCATTTCGCAATATACAATATGCTCACGCAACATTATTTATTACCCTGCTGGTACTGCTGTGTTTTAACCTTCTGGGTGAAGGCTTTATTGTTGCAATACCGCGCATTATTGACACACTTATTGGATGTGCTATCGCATGGACTGCGGTTAGTTTTATTTGGCCAGACTGGCGTTTCCGGCGCCTCCCTTCGGTCGTTGAACGCGCCTTTCAGGCAAACTGCCGCTACCTCGATGCGATTATGGAACAATATCACCAGGGACGTGATAACCGTCTGGATTATCGTATTGCCCGGCGTAATGCTCATAATCAGGATGCTGAGTTCGCCTCTGTGGTATCTAATATGTCCACTGAACCCAATGTTAAACCTGAAATACGTGAAGCAGCATTCCGCTTACTTTGCCTGAATCATACTTTTAATAGCTATATTTCAACGCTGGGAGCTCATCGGGAAAAACTCTGCGATGCCGAAACGCTCACACTTCTGGATGAAACGGTATGCTATATCGATAGCACGCTAAATTTCAGCACTGATGTAAACAATGAAAATATTCAGCACACACTTAAAGCGATAATTCAACGCCTTGAGCACAGTGCTTTCCGGGTAGACAACAAAAAAACCCTGGTCATACAGCAGATTGGATTGCTGGTATCACTGATACCTGAACTATCTCAGTGCCAAAAACAAATTTGTCATTTGCCGGAATAATTATCATCCTGGTGCATTTGATCTGCCGCCCATTCCAGTAGCTCCTGCTTTAGCTGAGCCGGAAGCGCGGCGGCATGCTGCCCGGTTAAAGCGCCGGCAAGGGCCAGCAGAATTCTAATTCCCGCAGTTTTATTTATTTTGCGTAACCGTAACCACCCTTCGCGTGCGCCCGTCGCCCGTAAGGTTTCAACATCATGTATACCTGCCAGCCACAGCATATTTTCAAGACTATAATTGAGATTCGGTAAATCTTTCAGGCGGCCACCGGCGGCACGCTTTTGTTTTTCATTTTGCGCGCCTTCTAATGCCAGCTTTGAAAGTGATAATAATTGCTTTTCATCTTGCCAAAGCGCCTCATCAACTTTGTAATAATTCAGGCAAACATCACGACCATGACGAGTAAATGCCAATGCTGGTGCCTGGCGTTTACGAAAATATTCCACGCACTCTTCGCTTGCCCGTAAATAAAGTTCCCCCTTAGCGACCATCGCAAAAACAGTATCCTGCACGGCAAGGCTATATCCCCCAAATAGCGCTTTATGTTGGATATCACCTAATGGTGCAAGACAGGATCGCGTCTTATAAATTTTTGCGTAGCATGAGTCCTTCATATTTTTATCCTTTAAAATCAAATAATAGAAAACAGGCTTCATTGATGGTTCAGCTAACGGGAAAATAGGCAACTTCTTTGGAAAGCGCAATCGGAATTGGCACTTCATGATGACGCTTTTTGCAAACTGCGATGTGCTTTCAAAAATTGGGTTGATCTTTGCTCATGCAAAGGATACTGTACATTCATACAGTAATATTACGATGGAAGGCACTATGAACACACTCACTTATCGCCAACGCATGCCTCAATCTTCTCATCGCATTCACGGCACTCAAAGTTTTGTATGCGAGGCGCAATACGTACAGGGCATGATCAGCGAAATTGTTTATAGTGCAGAGCGCCCACAATTAACACAAATGCTGTTATTACCCTTATTACAGCAGCTTGGTTTACAATCTCGCTGGCAACTGTGGCTAACGCCGCATCAGAAATTAAATCGCCAGTGGGTAGAGGAAGCTGGACTACCTATCGACAAGGTAATGCAGGCAAACCACACCAGTTCAGAAACTATGGTAACAACCATGGCAAAAGCATTACAGACCGGAAACTATAGTGTGGTCGTTGGCTGGTTATCGCGAGAGCTTACATTGGCAGAACACCATTTGCTCGCATCCGCAGCAGAAACAGGGACTGGCGTTGGGCTTATTTTACGTCCAGTGGGTCACATAATTTCCTCATCCAGACCACGAAACGATATTAAAATTCACACAAGTTTGTATCATTAAGTAAATTTAGGATTAATCCTGGCATTTTTTTTTGAACTTCGCCAGGTTACTGGAAAAAGTGGTGAAACCTTGACTGGCTATGCTTCTCCAGCGTTACTGATAAAAGTTACTCGATGAAATTTTAAGCTTTTTTGTGACTAATTATGTCATCAATTCCTTTTTTTCTATGTATCTGATGGACTTCACACTTGTAAGTTTTCCACTACGTTGTAGACTTTAGCTCGCCGGGGTTGCTCACTATAAACCGCCTTAGCGGTAGAGTTACAACTGAGCACCTACCCGGATGAAGGATTTAACCGTGGGCTTTAATGGCTTTAAGGCCTGTGGCCTTTTTGGATGATAACGAGGCGCAAAAATGAAAAAGACAGCTATCGCGATTGCAGTGGCACTGGCTGGCTTCGCTACCGTAGCGCAGGCCGCTCCGAAAGATAACACCTGGTATGCAGGTGCAAAACTGGGTTGGTCCCAGTATCATGACACCGGTTTCTACGGTAATGGCTACGACTCTGGTATCGGCAATGGCCCGACCCACGAAAACCAGCTTGGCGCTGGCGCATTCGGTGGCTACCAGGTTAACCCATATGTTGGTTTTGAAATGGGTTATGACTGGTTAGGTCGTATGCAGTACAAAGGCAGTGAAGAAAACGGCGCATTCAAAGCGCAGGGTATTCAGCTGACCGCTAAACTGAGCTACCCGATTCTGGACGATCTGGATATCTATACTCGTCTGGGTGGTATGGTATGGCGTGCAGATTCTTCAGCGAAAAACGCATTGGGTAAGCGTCTGAAAGATCACGACACCGGTGTTTCTCCGGTCTACGCCGCAGGTTTCGAGTGGGCTCTTACTCAAGATATCGCAACTCGTCTGGAATACCAGTGGGTTAACAATATCGGCGATGCACACACCGTCGGCACTCGTCCGGACAACGGTATGTTGAGCCTGGGCGTATCCTACCGCTTCGGTCAGGATACTCCTGCTCCGGTTGCACCGGCACCGGCTCCGGCTCCTGAAGTACAGACTAAACACTTCACTCTGAAGTCTGATGTTCTGTTTAACTTCAACAAAGCTACGCTGAAAGCAGAAGGCCAGCAGGCGCTGGATCAGATGTATACTCAGCTAAGCAACTTGGATCCGAAAGACGGCTCCGTTGTAGTTCTGGGCTTCACGGACCGTATCGGTTCAGATGCTTACAACCAGAAACTGTCTGAAAAACGCGCACAGTCTGTTGTTGACTACCTGATTTCTAAAGGTATCCCGGCAGATAAAATTTCTGCACGCGGTATGGGCGAATCTAACCCGGTTACTGGCAACACCTGTGACAACGTGAAACGTCGCGCTGCACTGATCGACTGCCTGGCACCCGATCGTCGCGTAGAAATCGAAGTTAAAGGCGTTAAAGATGTAGTAACTCAGCCTCAGGCTTAAGTTATTACCTTTTAATGTTAAGACCCCGCTTAGGCGGGGTTTTTTTATATTTCCGAATGAATTAAAAACGCCTTCCGCCTTCCGCCTTCCGCCTTCCGCCTTCCGCCTTCCGCCTTCCGCCTTACAGCCCAATATAACTTCGCGCCGCTATAACAACATCAATTAGAAGTGCTTATCTATAGCAATCCTTCTGTAATTTAGGCAAATAGCAGAGAAGCAATATGGCTATAGTTAAAATCGGATAGCGTTAAAATGAATTATCTGCCGGACGATGAGGAAGTTAAATTCGGCACAAATAGGTATTTTCACTTATAAATAGTGCCATGGCATTTGTGGCAACCTTAATCCACGCCTGCGGCTATAGAAATATCGCAAACCGGCACCTGCCTTCCCGGTTATAAAGTTACACGGTTTCTCCGGAAAATAACCGGCCCGGATAGAATATTCACAGTTCTCAGCGCACCGCTATTTTTTACTTAACAGTGCCTGTATATCTTCTTTCAGGGACGACATCTGCGTTGCGTATTTTTCCTTGCGTTCTGCATCTTCAATCAGTTGTACAATAGTTTCCGAAAGCGTTTGGTTCCTGCGACGTGATAACCCGGCAAGGCGTTGCCACACCATAAACTCCAAATCAATGGACTTTTTACGCGTATGCTGGTGTTCTGCATTAAAATGGCGCTTACGGCGTGCTCGAATGGTCTGCTTCATTCGATTTTCCAGCGCAGGATTCATATGTTGCGCGATCCACGCCAGTACATTTACCGGTTCATTTTCCATCGTTAGCAGCAAATCAACGGCGCTCTGGGCTGCGCTGGCTTCCACATAGCGCGTGATCAGCTCCCCTTCGCGATGTTTTTTAACCAGATACTTCCATTTCCAGCCGCTTTCGAGATTTTTCAGTTGTTGATATTTCATAGTAATCTCAGTGTGACCGCGTAACATTATTCAGATTATCAGTTTTCCAGTGCATTACTGTAAGAGATTATCGATTCTTCCCACACCTTTTATGCACGATCTGTGTGAAGCGCAACGACATACTGTATAATCGCTCTTTTAATATTAAGCGATTGCAGATTATTTTGACCATAAATCAACTTCCATCGCATCACCTGGTGCCCGATGCCAGCCTGTTACAGGCACCTTCAGCCGCTTTATTAGAACACAGCGCCTCAGTCTTTGAGCGTGTTCAGCCGCGTTTATGTAATGGGCTTCAGCAATTAATGCAAGTTAACCCACCGGCGGATATTCTGCTGGTCAAAAATACGCAAACCTGGTCATCTTTAACCATGATTGGCGAGGCGCTGAAGGATATTTACGTATCGGGCTCATCGCTTTGCGGTGGTCATTATACTGTGCAGGGAAATCAGGTTGATTTACAGCCGGCAACTTCAGCGCAAGATAATTTTGCTGCTCAGGGAGATATCGTTATAGCCGACTGGGTTGAAGAACCGCAGCTATTCGGCTGCGTTCGTTTTCATCAGGATACACTAACGCTGGAACCAGGCCTTATTCATAAGGCCAATGGAGGCGTATTAGTGATGGCGTTGCGCAGCGTCTTATTACAACCCCGCCTCTGGCTGCGTCTGAAACAAATGCTGGCACAGCGGCGCTTTGATTGGCTATCGCCCGATGACAACCGCCCTTTACCCGTTTCCATTCCTTCTTTACCACTCTCCGTCAGGCTCGTTCTGAGTGGCGATCGAGAGGCGCTGGCCGACTTTCAGGAGCTAGAGCCTGAACTGTCTGCGCTGGCAATATACAGTGAATATGAAGACTGTTTGCAAATCAATACGCCGGAAGCAGCAGCGCTTTGGTGCAACTGGGTTAGCCACCTTGCTAAAACCCAGCGGCTACCCGCTATTCAGAATGACTTTTGGCCTGAGCTCATCCATGAGGGCGCACGCTATACGGGAGATAATCAAACTCTGCCGCTATCAAACGATTGGATTATTCGCCAACTAAAAGAAGCGGCGCTTTTTGGTAACGAAGACGCGATGGGCTCTGAGGCGTTTGCGCACATGGTAAATCAGCGACAGTGGCGAGAAGATTTTCTGCCAGAGCGTATGCGCGAGGAGATTCTATCCCGGCAAATTTGGATAGAAACGGATGGCGCACGTATCGGTCAGGTCAATGCCTTATCTGTCATCGAATTTCCCGGTCATCCGCGCACGTTTGGCGAGCCATCCCGGATAAGTTGTGTCATCCACTTTGGCGACGGCGAGTTTACTGACATTGAACGTAAAGCGGAGTTAGGCGGCAATCTTCACGCCAAAGGCATGATGATTATGCAGGCATTTTTACTGGCTGCATTAGATCTCGATCAGCAACTTCCTTTTACTGCCTCGCTCACCTTTGAACAATCTTATAGCGAAGTCGATGGCGATAGCGCCTCTATGGCAGAACTGTGTGCGCTTATTAGTGCGCTGGCAAGCGCCCCCATTAATCAAAGCATCGCCATTACCGGCGCCGTTGACCAGTTTGGGTATATGCAACCCATTGGCGGGGTCAACGAAAAAATTGAAGGGTTCTTCCACATTTGCGCTGCCCGCGGGCTCACCGGTCAACAGGGCGTTATCATACCCAAAACAAATATGCGTCATCTTGCCTTAGAGCGCGACGTCGTTAAGGCGGTTGAACAGGGTACTTTTTCTATTTGGGCTGTCGATAATGCCGCCGACGCGCTTACATTATTAACAGGACTCACCTGGAGCGATGATACTCAGGATTGTCTGTTAACTATTATGAAAGAACGCATTACCCAGGCTAACCAACAAGACTATCGTCACCGCTATCCGTGGCCGCTTCGCTGGTTGAACTGGTTTAACCACAACTGATCGGAGTTGTTGAGCGTACACGTGTAAGCTAATCTGCGTGCTTCACTAGAATAAGGCTTATTGTAGACATGGTTGATAAACGCGAATCCTATACGAAAGAAGATCTTCTTGCTTCCTCACGCGGAGAACTGTTTGGTGCCGAAGGCCCGCAGCTCCCCGCTCCTAATATGCTGATGATGGACCGCGTGGTTAAAATGACGGAAACCGGCGGCAATTTTGATAAAGGCTATGTGGAAGCCGAGCTGGATATCAACCCGGATATGTGGTTCTTTGGCTGCCATTTTATCGGCGATCCTGTTATGCCAGGCTGTCTCGGTCTTGATGCTATGTGGCAACTGGTCGGTTTTTACCTTGGCTGGCTTGGCGGTGAAGGAAAAGGCCGCGCACTCGGCGTTGGCGAGGTAAAGTTTACCGGTCAAATTCGTCCAACGGCAAAAAAAGTGACTTACCGCATTCACTTCAAGCGCATCGTTAATCGCCGTCTAATTATGGGGCTGGCCGACGGTGAAGTTTTAGTCGACGGGCGAGTCATTTACACCGCGAGCGATTTAAAAGTAGGTCTGTTTAAAGATACCTCTGCTTTTTAAAGCGTAAATCAACCCAATCAATTGAATGATATAGTAAAAATACTGTAACTCATTCGATTGGGCTGAACGCCATCGCAAAACCTCCGCAGGCGCGGAGGTTTCTTTTAAAGAGACACTATTAGGCGGTAAGCGCCCTGTCCTCCATGGCATCTCGCCAGCCTCCCATCCAGTGCGATCGTTGATTTAACGACTGATAGGGACACATTTCTTTAGAGCGCCCGGTAATACCCGCCTGATAACCTCGTTGATGAGCCCGTGACAGGCGATCGCGTTTTTGTCTCTTCATGCCTCGTTTCCCTCATTTTGATTTGTGGAAAAAGAAAACAGTGATTACAAAATGAGCAATCACCCCTAATCAATACCTGCTTCAACTGCGTCCGTCAAGCCAGAAAACGCGCATTTTTTCAGCATCTCAAGGTATGAAGGCGTTATTTTACTGATTGCTATCGCTTAATTTTTTCAAGCGCGGAGAGCGAATAAAAAGCCCGTAAAAGCGCTTTGTAAGCCAGAGAGACAAATTATTCGGCTATTGAAGACCTCGGCAGCAGCCTGTCTTCTATCTGCAAAAGATGGCAAACATAGTCAAAAGTATTGCTGTCGAATAATTAACGCCTGATTAATACCGCGCGCCAGCGTTATTTGTAGCACGCGTCGGGCCCACGGCAGCGCTCAGCTAACCCAGAACCCATAGTCGGTGCAGGAGAATGGCGGCAGAGATACAAAGCCATATAAAGGAAGCGGGCGTAGCCGTAACTACACCCGCGGGATAGGTAACGCCGGCGGTGCATCGAGATGATTCCGACGCGCCCCTATGCTTTAAGGTAAACGCTCAAGCTGTGCGGCTATCTGTGTCGCTGCCTGTTGCCAACCCTGAGCCAGTACTTTCACCATTGCGTCGTACCCGTCCTGCTGCTGCTTTAAATCAATATAGAAAGGTCGTTTAATTAATGTTCCCTGCTGATTCAGCAACCATTCGCCGCTAACGATAACGTGCCCATCGTAACGACCATAAAAATCCGTCACCTCCACGCTTAATACACTCTGCTCGTTGCCCAACGGCTGGGAAGAAACTATCCAGCCGGGCAGGCGGGCGCTCAAATTAGCCGCCAGCGTACTGCGCAATTGCTGATCCAGGGGGCTGGCCCAGAGATTTTGCGTTGCAATTGAGTATTGGACATCCGTGGTTTGGTATACCAGGCCATTCTCAGCCAGATAGTCAGGTATCCGAACCTGATCAATCCAAAGCTGAGGCGCCCCAGCCTGCGAAGCGCTTTGCAACACCGCCTGCACCGGCGTTGGCAATTGATAATACGTGAGTTCGCTTGTACTGCTGCAGGCGCTCAGCGCCAGCGCCAGGCACAGCGGTAGCCATTGTTTCATTGTTTCGCCCTCTTCGGCTGGGGATCCTTTTTGTCTTTCGCTTCGAACACCAGCGCATTACTTTTCGCATTCAGCGTGCGCAGGACTGGCTGTAATTCCCTCAGCACCTGATCGAGACGCTGCATATCCGCAACCATTTTGTTATATGCCGCCGAACCAGGCTGCAGCCCTTTCATGCTCCTGTTCAGTTCCTGAAGCGTTTTTTGCATATCTTCCGGCAATTGCTGCATCGATTTGCTGCCAGTAAACTGGTTGAGATTATTCAACGTTTTCTGCAGTTCCTGCATTGTCCGCTGGCTTTCATTCAGTGTATTAGTTGCCTGCTGAACCATCGGATTAAGCGGCAAATTATTGATTTTATCCAGCGTCTCCATCAGTTTTTGTTGGATTTGCGCCAAACCACCGGTCACCGTTGGAATAATGGTATAGCCACCAAAATTGCGGATACCTTTAAACGGCGGTGCTTTCGAATAAAAATCTAAGTCGACGTACAGAGCACCAGTCACGATATTGCCAGTCTTTAAGGAACCGCGTAGCCCGCGATCGAACAGCTCATCGAGGTGCGAACGAAGATCGGGGTCTTCACCCAACTGATCTTCTACCCGTTTAGGATCGATGCGAATCAGTACCGGTATCCGGTAATCGGTATTAAGTTTTTGGCTCAGGCCAGGAACCGAGAACGGCACCTGAGACACGCTCCCCAGGCGAATACCGCGGAATTCAACCGGTGCACCGGGTTTCAGACCGCCAACGGAATCTTTAAAGAACATCAAATAATCTACGTGCTGCGTATACAGCGAATCCTGAATGCTACGGCGATCGTTATATAAATGAAATTCGCTGCGGTTCTCCACTGGCTCGCCCCAGGTCGATCCTTCCGGCACATCAAAACTAACGCCGCCGCTAAACAGCGTAGTCAGCGATCCCATTTCCACCCGCATCCCGGATGACGACATATCGACGGCGATACCGCTATCCTTCCAGAAGCGCACGTTGCTGGTAACCAGCCGGTCATTCGGCGCGCTAATAAAAAGCTGATAATGAATTGAGCGGCTGGTGGCATCGAATTCGCTAGTTTCAACCGATCCCACCCGATAGCCGCGAAATAAAACCGGATCGCCGGGGTTAAGCTGCCCCGCTTTATCGCTGTCCAGCGTAATACGAATACCTTTGGCATCAGGCGGCGCCAGCGGCGGCGAGTCTAATAATTCATATCGCGCCGGCTTTTCACCTTTTTTCCCGGGCTGGAGTTCGATATACGCCCCGGACAACAGGGTGCTTAACCCCGTTACCCCTTCACGGCCAATCTGCGGCTTCACGACCCAGAAGACGGAATCATTGCGCAGAAGTTTATCCATACCCGAATTCAAACGCGCTTTGATTTCAACGTGATGCAAGTCATCGGTTAAGACTACGCTCTCGACTTTACCGACATCAACGCTGCGGCTTTTAATGGCGGTTTTACCGCCGACAATCCCTTCCGCATTTGTTGTAATCAGCGTAACCATTGGCCCCTGGTGGCTGTAATGATAAAACAGAATCCATGCGCCAATCAGCGCCGTAATAATGGGGAAAATCCAAACGGGGGACCAGCTTTTCACTTTTTTCACCCGGGCCTTTCCGCGCTCATTTTCCATGTCCATCAAACTCCTCATGGTTGTGTTCCTGCGCGCGATCCCAGGTTAAACGGGGATCGAACATCGACGCGGAAAACATCGTCACAATAACCACCAGCGCAAACATCAGCGCCCCCACTGCGGGATAAATACTCATTAACGCCCCCATACGCACCAGCGCAGAGAGTACGGCAATCACAAAAACGTCAATCATCGACCAGCGGCCAACGAATTCGACCACCTCATAAATCTTATGCATCCGTTCGCTATTTGCGCGCCCGTGCCCGTGCGCATCCCAACACAGCCAGCCGATAGCAATCATCTTAAGCGTCGGAACCATAATACTGGCCATAAAAATAACCATTGCGACGGGATATGACCCCTCGCTCCAGAGCAAAACGACTCCCGCCAGAATCGTAGACGGCATTTTGTCGCCTAACAGGTCGGTTATCATAATCGGTAATAAATTCGCGGGCAGATAAAGAATTATCGACGTAATAAGCAGCGATAACGTCCACTGCAGGCTATGTGGGCGCCGCGCGGCGCCATGAGTATGACAACGCGGGCATTCGCGCAGCTCTGCAGGAACTATCGCGGTGCAGCAGGAGCAGGAGCGCAGCCCCTGTCGAATACCAGCGATCCCAGCTTTCGGAAAATGCGGCAAGGCCGGCGCTGGCGCAATGTCATCCCACAGCCAGCGTCGGTCAACGCATTGAAATACGCGCAATTGCAGCAGGCAAAACAGGCACCAGGGTGCAAAACTGGGGCCAATGCCAATATCACCGTAGGCCATAAGTTTCACGAAACTCACCAGTACGCCCGCCAGAAAAATTTCCGCCATCCCCCAGCTTTTTAGCTGAAACAAAATGCGAGCCAGCACGCGAGCCAGCCCTGGCGTCATACGAACCCGATTAACCAAGAGCAGAATCGACACCAGGCAAAACGCGGGCACTAACTGAACAAATAGCAAAAAGAATGTTCCGAGACTCGCGTAATCTTCTGAAAACATTACTTTCGGGATTGCCAGCAGCGTAATCTCGCTGGTCAGGCCCGCCACTTTCATATTTACAAAGGGGAATAGATTAGCAAGAAACAGCATAAACAAAGCCGCCAGCGCATAGGCCGTTGGACGCTGGCGCGGCGCGCGCCACGCCGTGGTCAGCGTCGTTGAACAGCGCGGACAGCACGCTTTCTCGCCCGGCTTCAGATCGGGCAGCGCCACTGCCATATCGCACTGGGGACATAAGATATGCCGCGCGGCGCGGTGAGATTCACACATGCCGCTTTTCTCCTTTACCGACCATTTTTTTGCGACTCAAGATATTCCCAGCGCTCAAAAGCACTTTCAAGCCGCTGTTCCGCCGCAGCCAAATCGGATAACACCTGTTGCGTGCTATCATGCGGTTGATTGAAAAATGCGGGGTCGCCAACCTGTGCCTGCAGCGACGCAATTTCCGCCTCCAGCGTTTCGAGTTGCTGCGGCAATTGCTCCAGCTCACGCTGCAGTTTATAGCTGAGTTTCCCGCCGCCGGTGCGTTTCGTCACAGAAGCCGACGTGGTTTCCACCTCGGCTGGTACTTGCACCTTCGACGCAGCGGTTGTTTTTAGCGGCTGAGTCTGAGATTGCTGCTCACGTGCATCGTGATAACCGCCAATATAGCGGCCAATACGCCCCTGCCCTTCAAAAATCCAACATTCAGTCACGGTATTATCTACAAACTGCCTGTCATGGCTGACCAAAAGCACGGTGCCCTGGTAGTTATCGATAAGCTCTTCCAGCAGCTCTAGGGTTTCCACATCCAGATCGTTAGTCGGTTCATCGAGGATGAGCAGATTGCTGGGTTTTAAAAATAGCCGCGCCAGTAATAAACGATTACGCTCACCGCCGGATAAAGCACGCACCGGCGTCATCGCCCGCTTAGGATGGAAGAGGAAGTCCTGCAAATAGCCCAGCACGTGGCGCGGCCTGCCGTTCACCATGACTTCCTGTTTCCCTTCGGCTAGGTTATCCATCACCGTTTTCTCAGGATCGAGCGCCGCCCGGTGCTGATCGAAATAGGCGACCTCCAGTTTGGTACCAATGTGCACGCGCCCGCTATCAGGCGCTAAATCACCCAGCATTAACTTCAAAAGCGTGGTTTTCCCGCAGCCATTTGGCCCCACCAGCGCGATTTTATCGCCACGCTGCACCTGAGCGCTAAAATCCCGTACCAGCGGCCGGTCCTTCAACGCGTAGCTCACGTTCTCCAGCTCAAAGACAATTTTTCCGGAGCGGGTCGCCTCTTCAACCTGCATTTTGGCGCTGCCCATCACTTCTCGCCGCTCTCCTCGCTCACGGCGCATTGCTTTCAGCGCGCGTACGCGCCCTTCATTGCGGGTACGGCGCGCTTTAATTCCCTGACGGATCCACACCTCTTCCTGCGCCAGCTTGCGATCGAACTCCGCATTTTGCATCTCTTCAACCCGGAGCGCCTCTTCTTTCGCCACCAGGTAAGCATCATAATCGCCTGGCCACGAAACCAGTTTTCCACGGTCAAGATCGACTATCCGCGTTGCCATATTGCGAATAAAAGAGCGATCGTGGGAGATAAAAATAATCGTGCCGTTAAAGGTTTTGAGAAAGCCCTCCAGCCAGTCGATGGTTTCTATATCCAAATGGTTGGTCGGCTCATCCAATAATAGGACGTGCGGCGCACTAACCAGCGCCCTGCCCAGCGCCGCTTTACGTAACCAGCCACCGGATAGCGCAGAAAGCGCGCTATTCGCATCCAGGCCAAGCTGTAGCAGCACTTCGTTAATGCGGTTTTCCAGTTGCCATAGCCCCTGATGCTCCAAGGTTTCCTGAACCTGCGCCAGCCGGTCGAGATTCTTTTCGCTGGGATCGCTCATAACGAGCTGCGATAGCACATGGTAACGCTTTAGAATTTCAGCCTGTTCCTCAACCCCTTCGGCAACAAAGTCATAAACGGTGCCGGCCACATCGCGCGGAGGATCCTGCTGCAAACGCGCGACAATCAAATCTTGTTCATAGATTATACGCCCATCGTCCAGCGGTATTTCGCGGTTGAGGATCTTCATCAGCGTCGATTTTCCTGCCCCGTTACGCCCCACCAGGCAAACGCGTTCATTATCTTCAATGTGCAGTTCGGCGTTATCAAGCAAAGGAGCGTCGCTATAAGATAGCCAGGCGCCGTGCATACTGATTAATGACATTGCAAATTATTCCTCCACTGCGTGGGTGATGAGCCAGCAGTTATGTATTTGTCGGTTGCGGGCGAAATCCTGCGACAGGGTCTTTTGTGTGATCTCGCGGGCGCGAAGCCCAAGCGCCGCCAGACCATCAAGATCCATACGGAAGCCGCGCTTATTATTAGAAAACATGATAGTGCCTCCCGGGCGCAGCAGCCGCTTCAAATCGCGCATTAGCTGAAGATGATCGCGCTGAACATCGAACGCCGACTCCATACGTTTCGAATTAGAAAACGTCGGCGGATCGATAAAAATAACGTCAAAACGCTCTTCGCTTTCCTGTAGCCAGCTCAGGCAGTCAGCCTGTAGTAGCCGGTGCGCGCGCCCCGTCAGGCCGTTCAGGCGCAGGTTACGCTCAGCCCATTCAAGATATGTGCGCGACATATCGACGGTGGTTGTGGTACGCGCACCACCAAGCCCCGCATGAACGCTGGCGCTACCGGTATAGGCGAAAAGATTCAGGAAGTCCTTCCCGGCACTCATTTCCCCCAACATACGGCGCGCAATGCGATGATCGAGGAATAGCCCGGTATCCAGGTAGTCCGTTAAGTTCACCCACAGGCGCGCATTGTATTCGTGTACTTCGATAAAATCGCCTTTCTCCGCCAGCTTTTGGTACTGGTTTTTGCCTTTCTGCCGCTCGCGGGTTTTTAACACCAGCCGATTTGGCGCAATATTAAGCGTCGCCAGCGTCGCAGCGATAATATCAAACAGGCGCTGACGGGCTTTTTGCGGATCGATGCTTTTTGGCGGGGCGTATTCCTGAATCACAACCCAGTCCGCGTAGCAGTCGACCGCCACGTTATATTCCGGCAGGTCGGCATCATACAATCTCCAGCAGTCTATTCCCTGTTGGCGCGCCCATTTATCCAGCTTTTTCTGATTTTTGCGCAGCCGGTTAGCGAAGTCTTCGGCCATATCCGCAGGCGCGGTGTCTCCAGCATGCTCGGCCAACTGGTAGTTCTTTTGAACGCAGTCCAGCGGGCCATTTTTAGCTTTAAACTGCCGCGACGCACGCAATTGTAAACAGCTAAGCAACTCGGGCGATGCGCTGAATAGCGAGAGATTCCAGCCGCCAAAGCGCGATTTTAGTATGCGCCCTAACACTGAATGCAGCGCAATCAGCGCCGGTTCGCTTTCCAAACGTTCGCCATAGGGAGGATTACTGACGATAGTGCCACAGGGACCGTCCGCAACCGGATTGCTCAGTTGAGTAGCATCTCCAACGTCGAAACGAATTAATTCCGCCATCCCCGCGCGGCGTGCGTTATTACGGGCGCGTTCAATCACAATCGCATCGCAGTCCCTCCCCCAAAAGCGCGAGGTATAAGCCTGAGCACCAAGGCGCGCCCGGCGCTGCGCTTCTGTGACTACGGTTTTCCAGGCATCTCTGTCATGCCCTTGCCAGCCGGAAAATCCCCAGCGCGTGCGTCGTAAACCCGGCGCGCGGTCGGTGGCTATCATGGCTGCTTCAATCAGCAGGGTGCCGGAACCGCACATGGGATCGATAAGCGGCGTTCCCGGCTGCCATCCGGAGCGCAGAATAATCGCCGCAGCCAGGTTTTCTTTTAAAGGCGCCATACCTGCCGCTTCCCGATAGCCGCGCTGATGAAGTCCGTCTCCACTGAGATCTAATGCAATACTGGCAACCTCTTTGTGCAGCCATACGTTAATGCGCACATCAGGTTCATCCCGGCTTACATTTGGACGCGGCAGATTTTTGCGGGTGAATGCGTCGACGATTGCATCCTTAACTTTCAGCGCACCGTATTGCGTATTGCGTATCTCATCGTTCATTCCGCTGAAATGGACAGCGAACGTTGCGCCCGGCGCCATCAGCGTTGTCCAGTCGATGGCCTGAACGCCCAAATAGAGGTCGAGATCGCTATAGACATTGCACTCTCCCAGCGGCAGCAAGATGCGCGATGCCAGTCGGCTCCACATCAGGCTACGGTACATGAGCAGCGCATCTCCCTGATAGCGGACGCCACCGGGCACAATCTGGCAATCGTGGGCACCCAGGCGTTCAAGTTCAGATTTGAGCAGTTCTTCAAGCCCGCGTGCCGTGCTGGCGAACAGAGAATTCATAGTGTCACTTCATCATTACGGAAAATTGCCGCGCATTATAGCTAATCCGCACCGCATGTCATAAAGTTGCCGTGTATTTCCTCTGATGGCGGTTTCGTGTTTACGCTAACCCGGCTGCAAATTTATCCTGTAAAATCTATGCGCGGCATCGGTCTTTCTCATGGGTGGGCCGATACCAGCGGCCTGAGCGGCTATCGTATTTTTATGCTTACGGAGCCAAATGGCACATTTATTACAGCGCGCCGTTACCCGATGCTATTGCTATTTACACCCGCGTGAGTGCCTGACGGCGTGATTGTGAATGCCCCTGACGGCTCCGCCATGCTGATACGCTATAGCGATTTTCTCCCCACGCCGGCACCGCCCCAGGTGTGGGGCGACTGCTTCAGCGCATTTATTGCGCCAGATAATGTCAATCGCTGGCTCAGCGGCTATTTTAACGGCGAAGTCCAACTACGCTGGGCCGGCGTCGACAAAACGCGCAGTGTAAAACAGTATTCTTACGTACCGCCGGGGGCGCTGGCAGTCTTCCTTACCTGATGGTCACCGACGCTTCTCTGCGCGATATTCAACGCCGCTGCCCGCCAGGCGTAGATAGCACTCAGCTGCGCGCTAATTTTACCATTGCCGGCGCTCAGCCCTGGGAAGAAGACACCTGGCGTCTGATACGTATTGGCAGCGTGGAATTTGTCGTGGCTAAGCCCTGCAGTCGCTGCATTCTTACTACGGTTCATCCTTACAGCGGAAAGCCTCACTCTGGTGGGGAACCTATGCCGACGCTGCGTAACTTTCGCAGCACCGCCAGCGGTGATATCCATGTGGGGCTCAACTTAGTCGCCCGGAGTTCGGGACTAATGCGCGTCGGCGATCGCGTTCACATTCTGAAAAGCGGCAATGCACCTTCCCATGGCGCAGGGAGTTCTGTAGCGAATCACTTTCCTCGTTCAGACAAAAATCAAAGGCAGGTTGTGCTGTTATGGGAGGGGAAAAACTCACGGGAAATAATCAGGAAATAGTATTGGATCAACTGGAACACCACGGCATTCCCGTATCCTGGTCGTGTCGTGCAGGCATATGCGGCAGCTGCCGCGTTCGTTTACTGGAAGGTCGCGTGACGCCGCTGCGTCAAAATGCCGTCAGCCAGGATGGTACTATTCTTAGCTGTAGCTGCATTCCTGCCGGCCCACTGCGCCTGAGCGCGGTTTAATGCTAAACGGCCGCGCGCGTCAGCAGCGGCTGAGGCATGGGTTTTAGGCGATCGTTCATAATTTTTATCGCTTCCCCTAACTGCATCATTCGCCCGGCCAGGCATAGTGAAGGCTGTGCCAGCAGGCAAAGCGACGCGCTGTCTCCGGCTTCAATCACCAGAAGGTTTACCTGTTCACCGGACTCGCTGAGCCATACGCTCACGGCATCACCCGGTACCGGCAAATGCCCTTTTTCACGGTGGGTAATAAAGTGCCAGCTTTTTGGCATTTGCGGTTTTAGAAAACGAATAGCGACCAACGCATTAAGCACCAATTCAGCTCGCTGCTCGCCGCTTAATTCAAATTCACGGGCGCATTCATCAAAAGAGAAATAACACGCTGCATCATCTACGCAAAAATCCGCTTCATTGAATGCATCCGGCGTCAGCATCTTACGCGAAAAACGAGAGCGGAATATCATACCATCAGCTAAATCCAGCATCATACGATCGTGCTCATCGTCAAAATACCAACGCCAGTTATCGTCCGGCTTAATCCGCATAATCTTTAACCCTATCGTTTCGTTACTAACGTATTAACGTCCATGCTACGCTTCGTTTTTATTGCCCCATTAAGAAAAGACTATAATGTCTAAATAAGCAACAATTACGCAAAATATAAAACAAGCAGGGCTAAAAATAAAGCCCTGCGCTGCACGCCTGGTGAAAGTTCAGATATTGCTAATAATTTCTTTAATTAAACCGGGTCCTTTGTAAATAAATCCGGAATAAATTTGCACAAGTGTAGCGCCTGCAGCGAGCTTCTCGCGTGCAGCAATTACGGAATCGATGCCGCCTACGCCAATTATTGGCAGGCGCCCTTTTAATTCTTTTGCCAGTAGCCGGATAATTTCACTACTTTTATGCTGCAATGGGCGGCCGCTTAATCCACCTGCTTCATTACAATATTTCATTCCCTGAACTAAACTTCGATCTAATGTCGTATTAGTTGCGATCACACCATCAATATTATGGCGAACTAAACTGTCTGCAACTTGGATCAATTCCTCTATTGAAAGATCCGGCGCGATCTTTACCGCGATCGGAACATATTTATAATGTCGCCTTTCAAGTTCCTGCTGCTTATTTTTTAAAGCTGAAAGCAATTCATCCAGCGCATCGCCATACTGCAGCGTGCGTAATCCTGGCGTATTCGGAGATGAAATATTAATCGCGATATAGCCCGCGTATGGGTAAACTTTATCCATACAAATCAGGTAGTCATCTTTACCCTGCTCAACCGGAGTATCTTTATTCTTCCCGATATTAATTCCCAGTATCCCGTCGAAATGCGCTTTTTTCACATTCTCAATAAGATTATCCACACCCGCATTATTAAAACCCATCCGGTTAATTAGCCCTTCAGCCTCTACCAGACGAAAAAGCCGCGGTTTGTCATTTCCCGGCTGCGCGCGTGGCGTTACCGTTCCCACTTCAATCGCACCAAACCCCATCGCGCCAAGCGCATCAATACATTCACCGTTTTTATCAAGCCCGGCGGCAAGCCCCAAAGGGTTTTTAAACGTTAAGCCCATACAGGTCACCGGGTTAGCGGGGACATTTTGACGGATCAAGCGCTCAAGAGGCGTACCTGTAATGCGATGTAATTGCTGGAAAGTTAATTCATGCGCACGCTCAGGGTTGAGCTGAAAGAGCGCTTTACGAACGAAAGGATAGTACATGGATGCTCCCTGGTTCCCGGTATATATCAGCCGGAGCAGTATTATTCAGGATCTCAGTCTGAAAAGAAATTCACTGACAACAAAAAATGGTATCCGTTCTCATTTCTATTCCGCTATATCGCGGCCAGCCGCAGCGCTAATTTGCCTGATGGCTACAGGTGCCACACCCGCCGCAGTCTCCTTCAACGCTATTTTTCTTTCTTCTGTTAACGTTAGATTTCCTGAAAGGAGCTTTTGCCGCTCCCCCATGCCTTCTCTCTCAAATTAGCAAAACCAACGAACAGTAAAGATGCCCTTGCACCCGACGAACAAAGGCGCGGTAAACAGCGTAATTATTTGATTTTATGGTGGAAATATTATAAATGAAGGTAAAAAGGGAAAGCGTTTAGCTTTCCCTTTTTGATGTTCACAAAGTCAACCTGCCGATATACCGCCGCGCGTAGCATCTTATTAATGCAGACGGAGTTTTTACATCAGGCCAGCGCTTTTGTGATTTTCTCGTACAGGTCGCCGGAAAGCTTATTCAGCGCCTTAAGCTGCTCCAGCGCCTCCCGCATCTTTTGCTGGCGCTTTTCATCGTAGCGTTTGAAGCGAATAAGCGGCTCGATCAGGCGTGAAGCTACCTGCGGGTTCCGCTGATTCAGATCGCTTAATATTTCAACCAGGAAAGCGTAGCCACTGCCATCAGCGGCATGAAACGCCGCTGGATTTCCGCTGACAAACGCGCCAATTAGCCCACGGATGCGATTTGGGTTATTCATTGAAAACGCGCGATGCTGCATCAGACTGCGAACATTGTGCAATACGTTCGGTGCCGGACTGGTGGCCTGCAGCGCAAACCACTTATCCATCACTAACCCATCCTGGTACCACTTATTATCAAACTCGGCCATTAGTGCATCACGGCAAGGCAGGCCGGCCGCGACGGACGCCGAAAGCGCGGCCAGCGCGTCGGTCATATTATCCGCCCGCCGATATTGAGCACTCACCAGGATATCTGCCTGCTCCGGCGCACTGAACGCCAGATAGCGCAGGCACACATTGCGCAGCGCGCGCTTACCAATATCAGCATGCTCAATACGGTACGTAGCCTGCGCCATAGCGTGATATATAGCCAGAAATTCATCTTCAAGCTCAGTCGCCAGCGCGCGCGTTAACGCTTCGTGCACCGCAGCTATCGCCGCAGGATCGATAATTGAAAACAGTTCGGCCATTTCATTCTGCGTTGGTAGCGTTAAGATCTCCGCTGCCAGCGCAGGATCAATATGTTCATCCAGCAGGATAGCCCGGAAAGCGTCGGCGACGTGCTGCGCCAGCGACAGCGGCTGGCCCTGCTGATGGCGGGCCACGTTCAATTTTATCCAGATAGCCAGCAGGCTTTGCGCCGCGTCCCAGCGGGAAAAGTCATTGCGCGCATGGCGCATCAGAAACGCCAGTTGACTATCGCTCCAGGCATACTCAAGCTTCACCGGTGCCGAAAACTCACGCAGCAGTGAGGGCACCGGCTGAAAATAAACATTATCAAACACAAAGGTTTGCTCTGCCTGGGTGACATTTAACACATGATGTACAGGATGTCCGTCGCGCTGCAGTGGGATCGCATTGCCATCGTTATCGTAAAGTTCAATGTCGAACGGGATATGCAGCGCTGTCTTTTCCTGGCCGTCTGCGGTCGCCGGAGTGTACTGGCTTATTGTCAGGCGATATTCTTCGGTTTCCGGATTATAGTCATCGCGTACGCTGACTACCGGCGTGCCAGACTGACTATACCAGCGGCGGAAATGCGATAAATCAACGTTCGACGCATCTTCCATCGCCTGAACGAAATCATCGCAGGTGGCTGCGCTACCGTCATGACGTTCGAAATAAAGATGCATCCCCTTCTGAAAATTAGCTTCTCCCAGCAGCGTGTGCAGCATCCGGATCACTTCGGACCCCTTTTCATACACGGTTAGCGTGTAGAAATTATTCATTTCGATGACTTTGTCCGGACGAATGGGGTGCGCCATTGGGCTGGCGTCTTCGGCAAACTGCATACCGCGCATAATCCGAACGTTTTGAATACGGTTCACCGCGCGCGATCCTAAATCAGAGCTAAATTCCTGATCGCGAAACACCGTTAGCCCTTCTTTCAGGCTAAGCTGAAACCAGTCCCGACAGGTAACCCGGTTGCCGGTCCAGTTATGAAAATATTCGTGCCCGATTACGCGCTCTATATCGAGATAGTCTTTATCCGTGGCCGTGGCCGCACGCGCCAGCACATACTTTGAATTAAATACGTTGAGACCTTTATTTTCCATCGCCCCCATATTGAAGAAGTCCACCGCAACTATCATATAAATGTCGAGGTCATACTCCAGCCCAAAGCGCTGTTCATCCCAGCGCATGGCGCTTTTTAAAGAGGCCATCGCCCAGTCAGCGCGATCGAGATTTCCGCGATCGACATAGAGTTCCAGCGCCACGTCACGACCAGAGCGCGTAGTGTAGGTATCACGCAGCACGTCAAAATCACCGGCGACCAGCGCGAATAAGTAGCTGGGCTTTGGAAAAGGATCCTGCCACTGAACCCAGTGTCGCCCATCGCTTAAATCACCCTGACTCAGGCGGTTGCCATTAGAAAGTAAGAAAGGATAGCGCTGTTTGTCCGCAATGATTTTAGTGGTAAAGCGCGCTAATACATCAGGGCGGTCCAGATACCAGGTAATATGGCGAAAACCCTCCGCTTCACACTGCGTACATAGCGCCTCACCAGACTGATAAAGTCCTTCCAGCGCGGTGTTGGCCGCAGGATTAATTTCATTAATGACGGTAAGCGTAAAGCGATCCGGTACATTGTTAATGACCAGCGCCCCTGCTTCTTGCTGGTAATCCTGCCATGGCGTGCCGTCTATTTTTAACGCCATCAGGGTTAATTGTTCTCCATCAAGGCGCAGCGCAGAGGCGTGATTCCCCTGGCGTTGAACCTGACTTACGGCAGTTACCGTGGTTTTTTCAGCATCCAACTCAAAAGTGAGATCGATATCGGTTATCGAGAATTCCGGCGCCTGATAATCGCGACGGTATTTGGCCTGTGGCTGTTGAGTCATAAAAACCTTCTGTAGCGTCCGTAAGTTATCGCGAACCAGTCTATTCCTGTTGCCGTAATGTTGCCAGAGTACAGCGGTGCAATGTTCGCTTTTCCCGGTAATTTGCTACATTAAATTAACAGCGGCACAAAATGCTCTCGCATCATAGCTGCGGTTGTGTTGTGATTCTGGTTCAATAAACGGATAATCAGGTTATACTCCTGCGTCTTTATCTACATAAGCACTGATGGAAACGCTCCTGTGAGAGGATGCTGTTACGCACCATGACACGATACGCTTCCCCAATACTGCAAACGCTGCTAGACACCGATGCCTATAAGCTTCATATGCAGCAGGCAGTTTTTCATCACTATTATGATGTCACCGTTACGGCGGAATTCCGCTGTCGCGGCGACGATCTGTTGGGCATTTATGCCGATGCCATCCGCGAGCAAGTAGACGCAATGCAGCATTTGGCGCTGAGCGACGTCGAATTTAACTGGCTATCCGCCCTGCCATTTTTTAAACCCGACTATTTGGCATGGCTGCGCAACTTTCGCTACGACCCTACCCAGGTCGATATTCGCAATCACAACGGTAAACTGGATATTCGCCTCAGTGGTCCATGGCGTGAAGTGATTATGTGGGAAGTTCCGCTGCTGGCAGTCATCAGCGAGCTGGTCCACCGCTACCGCTCTCCGGACGCATCGGTTTCTCAAGCGCTGAAACATCTGGAACACAAGCTTGACTCTTTGAAAGCGCTGACCGCAAATCTGGATATGCACCAGTTTAAAATTATGGATTTCGGTACCCGTCGCCGCTTTTCCCGCGAAGTTCAGCAGGCAATCGTTGAGCGTTTACAGCAGGAGACCTGGTTCACCGGCACCAGTAATTATGATTTAGCGCGCCGTTTGAATTTAACGCCGATGGGCACGCAGGCGCATGAATGGTTCCAGGCCCATCAGCAAATCAGCCCGGATCTCGCCAATAGCCAGCGTGCCGCATTACAGGCATGGCTGGAAGAATATCCCGACAGGTTGGGAATTGCGCTGACGGACTGCATTACGATGGATGCTTTTCTACGCGATTTTGGTCCGGAATATGCGACTCGCTATCAGGGATTACGCCACGACTCAGGCGATCCGGTACAGTGGGGTGAAAAAGCTATCGCACATTACGAAAAGCTGGGTATTGATCCGCTCACGAAAACGCTGGTTTTTTCTGATAATCTCGACTTTCCAAAAGCCGTCGAGCTATACCGCCATTTCGCACCGCGAATTCATTTAGGATTCGGCATTGGCACACGGCTGACTTGCGATATTCCGGGCGTAACGCCTTTGAATATTGTTATCAAACTTATCGAATGTAACGGTAAACCTGTGGCTAAGCTCTCCGATAGCCCTGGGAAAACCATTTGTGAAGACAAAGCTTTTGTGCGGGCACTGCGCAAAGCCTTCGATATACCTCAGGTAAAAAAAGCCAGCTAGTATCAGCAATACTCATCCCCGAGCGCGGGGCTTGTCACATTTCCCCGCGCTTTCAAAACCCAATACAGCACGCGTTTTGGCACCGTTTGCAGTCTATTGGCGAATACCAACGTCACGGCATATCCCACTTTTTCATTTAAAATATGATTTCTTCTATTACAGAGGCGAATTCTGCTTGTCTGACGCCCGCCACCAGGTAACATAGATACCCTCCGTTAGGAGGGTAATTTATCGTTATTGACCACATAAGAGAGAAAAATATGAGCGTTGTGCCTGTCGTTGACGTACTCCAGGGCCGCGTCGCACTTGATAGTGAAGTCACGGTGCGTGGATGGCTGCGGACGCGTAGAGATTCAAAAGCCGGTATCTCCTTCCTCGCCGTTTATGACGGCTCCTGCTTTGATCCCGTACAGGCCGTTGTCAATAATACCCTGCCGAATTACAGCGAAGAGGTCTTGCGCCTGACGACCGGATGCTCTGTCATCGTTACGGGCAACGTGGTCGCCTCCCCTGGTCAGGGCCAAAGCTTTGAAATCCAGGCAACGCGCGTTGAAGTTGCCGGTTGGGTTGAAGATCCTGATACATACCCGATGGCCGCCAAAAGACACAGTATCGAATACCTGCGTGAAGTAGCGCATTTGCGTCCACGCACCAATCTTATTGGGGCCGTCGCGCGGGTGCGCCATACTCTGGCTCAGGCATTACATCGTTTCTTTAATGAGCAGGGATTCTTTTGGGTATCTACTCCGCTCATTACCGCCTCTGATACTGAAGGCGCCGGAGAGATGTTTCGCGTATCGACACTGGATATGGAAAATCTGCCGCGTAACGATAGAGGCGACATTGATTTCGACAAAGATTTCTTTGGCAAAGAAGCTTTCCTGACGGTTTCCGGTCAGCTTAACGCGGAAACGTATGCCTGTGCACTATCAAAAGTTTATACTTTTGGCCCTACCTTTCGCGCAGAAAACTCCAATACCAGCCGCCATTTGGCTGAATTCTGGATGCTAGAACCGGAAGTGGCTTTTGCCGCGCTTGACGATGTCGCCGCACTGGCGGAATCTATGCTGAAATATGTGTTCAACGCCGTTTTGGAAGAGCGTATGGATGACATGCAGTTCTTCGCCGAACGCGTTGACAAAGATGCAGTTGAGCGCCTGAAACGCTTTGTAGCCGCTGACTTCGCGCAGGTTAACTACACCGATGCTATCAGCATCCTGGAAAACTGTGGGGAAACCTTTGAGAACCCGGTTTACTGGGGAGTGGATTTAGCATCGGAACATGAACGTTATTTAGCGGAAAAACACTTTAAAGCGCCGGTCGTGGTAAAAAATTATCCTAAGGATATCAAAGCGTTTTATATGCGCCTGAACGATGACGGCAAAACCGTTGCTGCCATGGACGTTCTTGCGCCGGGAATCGGTGAAATCATCGGCGGCTCCCAGCGTGAAGAACGTCTGGATGTGTTAGACAGCCGTATGGAAGCACTCGGTCTGAAAAAAGAAGACTACTGGTGGTATCGCGATCTGCGCCGCTATGGCACTGTGCCCCATTCTGGCTTTGGTCTGGGGTTTGAGCGCCTGGTTGCCTACGTTACCGGCGTGCAAAATGTGCGTGACGTTATCCCGTTTCCACGCACGACTCGCAGCGCCAGCTTCTAAGTGCAGTAAATCTTCGTTTAAGCCGGCCAAAAGCCGGCTTTTTTCAACCCGTAATTTCTTAATACAACCGGCTTAATCAGGCGTCGATAGATTATATATAGTTAAAAGTCTGTGCTGCACTGCTGTACCAGCGTTAGTCCTCGCAGTCGCGAGACAATACCATTTTTACCAACCCGCCATTTATACCAGCACGCAAGGCAAGGCAAGGCAAGGCAAGGCAAGGCAAGGCAAGGCAAGGCAAGGCAAGGCAAGGCAAGGCAAGGCAAGGCAAGGTGACACTAACCGAAACGACTTGCCAGCTAAAAAAGCAGGCATTTAGCTATATGTAATTCCCTCTCTCTGTCCATACATAACCCCCCTCGATATCTACTTACGGATGACAACCTGTCCAGAAAATTCTTTTTTGCAAGAGAAAATAAAAATATGACGTAACTAATTATGTCCAAATAAGAAACATTTTTAAAACAATAACCCTAATATACGCTCTTAAATGACAACAAAAAATTAGCACGATTAATCAAAAAAATGCGTATGGAGATTTTTTTTCAAAACATAATTTCATTTTTATAAAACAGGATGCATATCACATCCACGAATAAAGATAAGATATAAAAATCATCTAAATCAAATGATTACTGGTTAAGTTTGTATGCTATAGCCACACTTTTTGCAAATTTTGAGGTACTTCACAAAGTTCCCCTAAATACACATAAAGTTTCTTATATTTTCATTTTGAAACATTTAATAGAGATATGTAGCATTTTCACGCTGGTAGAAGCCCCCTCAGGAATGGAAATATGCAGCCAGACATAGAAAGACACCAAACTTTCATCAAGCATTCTGTAAAGGATTATTGGCGGCAGTGGCAGGTGTCATAAAAATCTAATGAGGGTAATGAGTAATGATGAAGCGTAATTTCCTGGCAGTAGTTATCCCTGCACTGTTAGCGGCTAGTTCAGTTCATGCCGCAGAAATCTATAATAAAAACGGCAATAAGCTTGATCTGTACGGAAAAGTTGCAGCAGAGCACAACTGGATCACCAGCGGTGATACTACTAATGGCGACGGCACATACGCCCAGCTTGGTTTCAAAGGTGAAACCCAGATTAACGACCTGATGACGGGTTATGGTCAGTGGGAATACCGTATTTATGCCAATAAAGCTGAGCCGGAATCTGATGCGCGCACGCGCCTGGCTTACGCGGGTCTGAAGGTTGGAGAGTACGGCTCTCTGGACTATGGCCGCAACTACGGTATCGTCTATGATGTTGAAGCCTGGACCGACATGTCCCCCTCTTTCTCCGGTGAAACTTGGGCGGGCAACACTGATAACTTCATGACTAACCGCACCACCGGTGTTCTGACTTATCGTAACAGCGATTTCTTCGGACTGGTCGATGGCCTGCACTTTGGCGTGCAGTATCAGGGCAAAAATGAAGGCAACCACGACGGCGATAACGTTAAAAAACAAAACGGCGACGGCGTTGGCTTCTCTTTAGGATATGACTATCAGGGTTTTGGCATTATCGGCGCGTACAGCAAAGCCGATCGCTCTGACCTGCAGGCTCTGGACGGTAACGGCGATAATGCCGAAGCCTGGGCTACCGGTCTGAAATATGATGCCAACAATATCTACCTGGCAGCGGTTTACTCCGAAACTCGTAACATGACTTACGTATCTAACAGCACGAATTATACCGTTGCAAATAAAACCCAGAATATTGAATTAATCGCTCAATACCAGTTCGACTTCGGCCTGCGTCCCTCCTTCTCTTACGTGAAGAGCAAAGGAAAAGATCTGCCGGTGGGCCGTAATGGCTACAGCGACGCCGATCTGGCTGAATACATCACCGCTGGCGCCTCTTACTACTTCAATAAGAACTTCAGCGTCTATGGTGATTACCGCTTCAACCTGCTGGATGAAAGCGACTTCACGCGCACTTACGGCAGCTTTGTCGGCACCGACAATCAGGCAATGCTTGGTGTGGCCTACCAGTTCTAATTTTTATTATAACGATATGTTATCCACCTCATTTAACAGGGCTTCGGCCCTGTTTTTTATTGCCAACTGAAAACTACGTCCTGTGGGCGTGGTCATCAGCAGGTTTTGGCTCTGCCCTGTTGTTTTGGGATTCAAATCTCACAAGACTGGCGGAGACTTTTTTTAAGGAATTCGGTATGCCCCTCCGGGGCATCAAAGCAATGCCGCCTTCTATGAAGGCGGATTTTTACTTCGATAACACTCGAAGTTATTTGATATTCACCGCGCTTTTTCCCGCTAACGGTTGGCAATTTAATTTTCTACCGTTACTCTGGTTGTGAATCCTTTCTGCTTGCAATGGAACCTCGTCATGTTTGAAAACATCACCGCTGCGCCCGCCGACCCTATCCTGGGGCTGGCCGAACTGTTTCGTGCCGACGAACGCCAAAATAAAATTAACCTCGGGATTGGGGTGTATAAGGATGAAACGGGTAAGACGCCGATTTTGACCAGTGTCAAAAAAGCGGAGCAATACCTGCTGGAAAATGAAACGACTAAAAATTATCTGAGCATTGATGGCATTCCTGAATTTGGTCTTTGTACTCAGGAATTACTGTTCGGCAAAGGCAGCCCTATTGTAGAAGCAAAGCGTGCACGTACGGCACAAACGCCGGGCGGCACTGGCGCTCTGCGCGTAGCGGCCGACTTCCTGGCTCGTAATACCGCTGTAAAGCGCGTTTGGGTCAGTAACCCAAGCTGGCCAAACCATAAAAGTATTTTTAACGCCGCCGGGCTGGAGGTATGTGAATACACCTGGTACGACGCCCAGGCCCACGAGCTAGATATGCCAGGCCTATTAAGCAGCCTGCAAAATGCTCAGCGCGGTGATGTGGTACTTTTTCACGGCTGCTGCCATAACCCTACCGGCATTGATCCCACCCTGGAGCAGTGGCAACAGTTAGCCACTCTTTCTCAGGAAAAAGGCTGGCTGCCGCTATTTGACTTTGCCTATCAAGGATTCGCCCGAGGGCTGGAAGAAGACGCCGAAGGGTTACGCGCTTTTGCCGCTACTCACACCGAGCTACTGGTAGCCAGCTCTTATTCTAAAAACTTTGGTCTGTACAATGAGCGCGTGGGCGCCTGCACGCTGGTTGCCTTCGATGAAGAACAGGCAGGGTGCGCATTCAGTCAAATGAAAGCCGGGATCCGCGCCAATTACTCCAATCCACCGGCCCACGGCGCCTCTGTGGTCGCCGCTATTCTGAGTAATGACACGCTGCGAGCGATTTGGGAGCAGGAGTTGAGCGATATGCGGCAGCGCATTCAACGCATGCGCCAATTATTCGTTAATACCCTTTCAGAAAAAGGGGCCAGCCAGGATTTTGGATTTATCACTCGCCAAAACGGCATGTTTTCTTTTAGTGGATTAAGCAAAGATCAGGTCATGCGGCTGCGCGACGAGTTCGCCATCTACGCCGTCGCTTCCGGGCGCGTAAACATTGCCGGTATGACACCGGATAACATGTCCCCGCTCTGTGAAGCCATTGTTGCTGTACTGTAATCTCTTATTGCGCTGGCTGCTATTTGCACCAGCGCACCTCTCACTCATCTCTCCAAATACTCAATGTTTCGTATTTTGTAGGCCTGTTTTTTTGCTGCCAAAGCCTGTCGCGCGTTGTCTAATCCTTACGTTAAGACACTCAAGTTATACGCAGAGGCTAGCTACCCCGGCAACCGGCCTCTTCTGCCGTAAATAAATATCTTCATTAAAATCGAAAAATTAGGACATCATAGAGTAAGGGGAGAAAACGGCGGGCAAAACGCATGTAAGGGGTAGAAAGAATCACTGACCCCGTTCCGAAGAGGGGCCGATATTCAAAAACTACCCCTCTTGGAGGTAGCCTCGATATTTTTTAGCCGTCAAGCCGGGCATTATTCGGCCGACGTTAGCCCCTGTAAAAAAGGGTTGTGCCGACGTTCATCGCCCAGCGTTGAGTTCGGCCCATGGCCTGGGATAAAAATTACGTCATCCCCAAGGGGTAATAACTTATTGCAAATGGACTCAATAAGCTGCTGATGGTCACCGCGAGGAAAATCGCTACGACCCACTCCGCCTTTGAAAATCACATCGCCAGAAAACAGCAGCCGGGAATCGTCATGGAAAAACACGACGTGGCCGGGCGTGTGGCCTGGGCTGTGTAGAACGCGCAGCACAATATTACCCAGAGTGATCCTATCATCTTCGTCCAGCCAGCGGTCAGGCGTCAATGGCGGACAATGCGCCAGCCCAAACATTTGGCTCTGCTGTGGCAGCCCCTGAAGCCAGAACGCATCTTCTTTTTGCGGGCCAACAATAGGCACGCCATAGTGAGCCGCAAGTTCTGCCGCAGCGCCAACGTGATCAAGATGTCCGTGCGTCAATAAAATTTGATTAACGGTAACCTGCTTTTCCGCCACGACCTGCTGAATTCGCTCAGCATCACCACCGGGGTCAACCAGCGCCGCAAGACGGGTTGCATTACACCAGATTAGTGAACAATTCTGGGCAAAGGCCGTTACCGGAATGATGTGATAGTTCATAGAGCTCCTTTAATCTGGCTACGGCCACTGATTTATCTATTACCAGTGCCTGACAGGGCCAGTATCAATATGCACAAAGTTACTTCGTGGGTAATATCCTACACCACCGGCGCGCATAGACAGAGCGGCTTTGCGTATCTGCGTGAGCGCAACCCCTTCAATATGAAAATCCATCGCCTGCCCTTTCGTGTGATAACTATGTTTCGCCACACCCCGACTTTGGGAGCGAAGATGGCTATTTGTTACCGGCGAACGATAGCCTGAAATCAACTGAATTTGTTTACGGGTGCCTAATAAGCCCTGCAGGCGAAAAAGCTGATCAAACAGGCGGGGATCGATATTCCGGGTTTTATTTGCGCGAAAATCGCGGAAGAAATAATTCAGGCGGGCTAGCTCATCTTTAATATAGCGCTTGCCATCAAAGAACTCCGCCTTAATGATTTCGCCCGTATGAAGATTATTAAGCGTCAGGATACGCGGGCGTGGCGTAGAGAGCATTGCGAAAGACGGCGTTGGTAACATAGCCGCGCCCAAGGCCATTCCCCCCAGCGTCAAGAGTTTACGGCGGTTAGCGTCGAATTTATCCATGATAGTCAGGTCTGCAAGGTAAAATAGTCAAACTTCCCTTCACTCACTGCGAATACCCGGCGCTCATGGCGCGCGTAGCTCATAAAAAATCACTGAACGAAAGCATTCTTTGGCCGGTTTTACCGACTCAACAAGTGGCAAAGGTATAAATATGCACATCTGGCGCACTGTGCGAACATTAACCGCCAAAAAAGGATGCGTCAAGGCACGGCTGTAGGCCAGAATGCACGTTAATACATTATTCAACGTACATTCTGGACGACCATGTTGACGTTAATTATTTAGAATTACTACATTACTGAATGAGTTGCCCGGCTTTAGCCAATATTTTAACGCCGCTGCGGGCAGTGAGATCGTAATTGTAAATATCTGTACGATACTGTATCTGTCCGTCTTTACCGACAAAAGCAGTCAGGTAATAGAGGCTGACGGGAATATGCTGGCGTATATTCACATAGCGCGTATTCCCCTCTTTTAGCGTCGAAGAAATACGCGCATCATTCCAGCCGGCATCCTGCAATAAAATATTCGCTAAGTCCGAAGCTTTATTTACCCTGACGCAACCAGAGCTTAACGCCCTGGTACTTTTATTAAACAAATTATGATTTGGCGTATCGTGCAGATAAATAGCATCTGAACTGGGCATATTAAATTTATAGCGCCCCAGTGAGTTAGTCGGTCCAGGCGCCTGCTGAAAACGAAATGGTATATTGGTAGGGCTGATACTTGCCCAATCAACCCCCCATGGATTTACCGTATCGGCATTACTGCTCCAGCCGCGTAATACGCGATAATTATGGCGCTCCAAATAGCCAGGATCATTGCGAAGTTTCGGTAAAATATCGTTACGCGCCAGCGTCGGTGGAACATTCCACGGTGGATTGAGCACGACATTATTTAGGGCGCTGCTCATCATCGGCGTTTTACGGTCGGGCCTCCCGACAATCACGCGCGATGCCAGCGCCTGATTACCGTTTAGGTAATAGACCAGTGAAAAATCAGGAATATTTACCAAAATAGCGGTTTGCGTATTACCGGGCAGCAACCGTAAGCGCTGTATATTTAGCGCGATCAGTGCCGCACGCTCCTGGGGTGTAACATTAAGCCACTGGCGCGTGGAAGGGCCAATAGAACCGTCCGCGCCAAGTCCCTGCCACGCCTGAAAGCGCTTCACCCCCTCCACTAGCCTGCGGCTATAAACCTGCCGCCCCGGGGATGTAGTCTCGCTTTCACCGGGCAAAGCAATCGAATCCCCTTTTTCAAGCATGCCGGTACGTTGAAGAATTTCACGCAGTGCAGGTACATCCGCGCTAACCTGCCCGGGGCGCAAAGTCGCCGTTGCCCGCAGCATTGGCCATGGCCGCGTATCTGCAGCCAGCTCAAGCAATGACTGATGCAATGTCTGATATTGGGGATTTTGCGGTGCCAGCGTTGCGATAAACGCCGCCGCATTGCCGCGGTCGACCGCCAGCTGCCATTGATTAATCACCGCCAGCGGGGGCATTACAAGCGCGTAGGGCCGGGTGCTGTACAGCCAATTATTGCCGTGTACCGGCAATGCTGCCACGTACTGCAAATAACCCATCATTGCATCAGACAGCACGATATCACGCGCGATGCCGTTAATATTCGGATCGGTAAGTAACTCTACCCATCGGGAAAATTGCGGTTGAAACCCCGCTATCGCCACTTCCGCCAGTTGCTGCTGAAATGCGCGCACCGCATCGCGATCCTCCCACATAGGCTGCATATTGCGCGCGCCATAGAGCAGAGAAAGCGCGTTCATATAAACCGGCGTATATCCGGAAGGCAGCGAGGCTTGTAGCTGTGAACGACTCTGCGCGACGCCCATATTGCCTTCGGCAGGCGGCATACCAAACAGCGCCGCCATAGCAGGCGACGGCGCTTCTGGCTGCGCTAATCCTTCTGGCTGCGGCGATATGGTAGAAGCGCCATCGGCGGCAAGAGCGGCGGGTTCATCTGCCCACGTCAGCCCCGATAACGTGAGACTTAAAAGTACGCTCGCGGCTAGCGCCCGGCGTCGAAAACATCTTAATTTCGTAAGCAACATCCCTTGCCTCCTGGTATTTATAGTTGCTATATGCCAACGGGCGACTGCGGTATGAAGGCCTTATTCGCCCCCTTCACGGGACCGGTACAGTCTTCGCCACGGCGCTGTGCTTTTACGCACGTCCATGTACGCCAGGCTCATTTACGCCAGAGACGGCGTTAAAATTAGCGATAGCTAATAGTTACACCGTTTACTCCCAGTATATAAAAGAGAAAAAATCCGTGCCTGTGTAAGTGTAAAGAAAATTCAAACCGGAAAATCGTATTAAATGCGGTTAGCGCACTCACCTGCCACATCAGAGGGCACCCATGTGATTACGCACGGCTCGTGCTCAGAGCCAGCGACTCGCCGCTATTGCCGATGCGATATCCGTCAGATGAATAAAAAGTGCGCTGGGGCGATACTTAGCCTCAGCGCACTTTTCAAGAGAACTTACGCCCTCAGTGCACCGAACGTATATCAGGGTAAGGTCGCATCAGCGGCCTGGGTTTCGCCGCTGGTTACGCTGCCGGGAAGCGGCGGCGCGGCAAAACCGCGTAAACCCACAACGTGCACGTGTTCATGATTATTATGCACTTTACGCACCAGCTTGTAGGTAGTCCCTTTCTCGGGGCTGATATTTTCGGGCGCAGCGATAACCAACTGCATTTCAAGCCGCTCACACAGTTCGAACAGCGTATTAATAGAGCGTGCATCAAGGCGCGCCGCTTCATCAAGGAATAGCAGCCGACACGGCGAAATATCCTTTCCGCGCAGCCGATGCGACTCATCTTCCCACGACTGTACAACCATCACCAGGATAGACATCCCGGTACCGATCGCCTCACCGGTTGAAAGCGCGCCGCTTTCAGCCCGCAGCCAGCCGTCTGAACCGCGATTGACCTCAACCTCCATTTCCAGATAGTTGCGATAATCCAGCAGTTCTTCGCCGATAGTCTGTGGAGTGCGATTTCCCATATCAATCTGCGGATTCAGGCGCTGATAGAGCTTCGCCAGGGCTTCTGAAAAAGTCAGGCGCTGGCTGTTAAACAGATCCTGATGCTGTTCATGCTCCTCAGAGAGCACTTCCAGCAGCATCGCATGCGCTTCGCGTACATTAACGTTAAGCCGCACGCTTTTTACCTGTCCGAAAGAAACGCTTTGCAATCCCTGGTTGAGCATCCGAATGCGGTTCTGCTCACGCTGAATGGTTTTACGAATAATATTCGCCACGCTGCGCGAGCTGATAGCCAGCTTCTGCTCACGCGCAGTCAGCTCTTCCGTTAAACGATTAAGTTCAATTTCCATCTGCTCGATAGCTTCTACCGGGTCATCGGTACGAATAATATCCTGACGAATACGCTCGCGCAGATGCTGGTACACCGCGACAAAAAACTGGATTTTACGTTCCGGCCGTTTGGGATCTTCCGATAAACGCAGTACGTCACGCAGATGCTCGTTATCAGCCACCGCCAGACGCAGCGCACCCAGCGCTTTATCCGACATTGAGCGTAGATCGTCTCCTGACTGGTACGCCAGTTCGCGGCGATGCAAACGGCGCTCAACGCCATTTTCTTTCACCATGCGCATCACAGCGCACCAGCCCGCTTTCGATACCACTACCAGTTCGCGTTTCTCACAATATCCACGCTCAAGGCGCTTCAGTGAGCGGGTCAGGTTGTCCATTTCCGCTTCGCAATAAGTAAGCTGTTTTTCAAGCTGATTACGTCGGGCGCGATTATTACTGAGCATTGCATGTAACTCATCGCGCCGCATCCGGGCGCGTTCCTCTGCGCCAACATCGGCGCGAACGCCGATATCTTTTAACTCACGATGCAAATCCGCCAGCAGTTCGCGTTTGGTATCAAAAGAGCTTTTTAACGACGCCAGAAGCTGGTTTCCCTGATTAAGCTGCGCCACGTGGCCCCGCAGTGCATCGCGCGCGTGGGAGCGCTCCGTTTCGGCCTGCTCTAGCCGGCGACGAAGTTTTTCGTTCAAATCGCTATTGCCGCTGAGCATTTCGGCCGAATCCGTATAGCTGAAATGCGCGCGACGCTGTACGACTTCCGTCAGCGCAAAGGCCTGCTGGCGTGCTTCACGCTGCGCCTGCTGCGCCCAGGCATAATCCTGTTTAAGCTGCTCAAACTGTTCCGGATCGCTTTGCAGCACCGCAGCGATTTGCTCCAGTTTACTCAGGGAATTGCCGTGCTGCTGAATAAAGCGCGCATCTTCCTGCGCCTCATCGAGCCGCTCTCTCACTTCGTCACAGCGATCGGCCAGCGTTTCATCAGTAAGCAAATCCAGCCGCGGAAGCAGGCGGTTAAGCTGTGAAACGCCCTCTTTCGCCTGCTCATACTGGGCGCGCTGCTGCTGATTATCGCTTTCGTGCGTATTTAGCGCGCGCTCAATCTCGCTACGCCGCCCGTTAAGCTGACGTATCGCCGCTTCCGGATCGTCTTCAAAGGCGACCGACAAATGTTGGCCGATAAAACAGCTGAATGCCTGATGCAGACGCTGGGTTTTCTGTACGTCGAAAGAGAGCGTCGCATAGCGCTCCGCCAGCGTTTCGCGTTCGCCATGCAGTGATTCAATCCGGCTTTCGCGCGCCGCGCGCCCAAACAGCGGCAGCGCCGGGAAGCGCGAGTAACGCCACTGGCGATCGGCGACTTTCACCACCACCGCTTTCTCCAACTCTTCGGCGCTGAATACACTGTCATCAAACGACTGGGGATCGCCTTCAATTAAATAAAGATCTTCCGGGCAATCCTCCAGCCCCTCCAGCAGATCGCGAACCCGGGAAAGGTCAGGTACCACGATCGCATGGCGGGAAGGCCCGTATAGCGCGGAGTAGTAAGGCGCATCTTCCAGTCCGACATCATCGTAAATCTCAGATAGCAGCACTCCGCCAAAACGTTCAGCCAGCGCGCTCAGGCGCCCGTCCTCCGCGCCGCCGGGCTGGCTCAGCCGCTCAATTTCTTCATCTACAGCGCGCTTGCGGGCACCGACCTCATCGCGCTCGACCGTCGCTTCACGCTCGCGCTCCAGCAGCTGCTGCAAATACCCGGTCACTTCAGCGCCCGAAGAGAATGTTTCGCCGCTTTGCTCGCTAATCTGATTGAGGCTATTTTGGGCTGCAAGCCAGACCGGCGCACGTTGGGTGAGGGTTTTAATCGACGCCTGCAATTGCTCCAGTTCCTGACGCAGCGACAGACGCTGTTCGCTCGCCGCCGCAACATCGTCCTGCAGCGCGGCAATGCGCGCTTCAAGCTCACCGTGCAAGGCGTCAAGTTCATCTGGCAGGTAATCACGCCCTTGCCGCTTACAGAACTCGCTGAGCAGCCGCTCCGCATCCTGCTGTTCGCGCAGCCGCTGTTCAAGTTCGTTTAGTCGCGCCTGCAGCCCCTGAAGCTGCTGGGCGCTATGGCGCCTGTCGTTCGCCTCGCGCAGTAATTCGCGAGCGGTATTCCAGGCATCGCCGCGCGCCAGCGGGCCATTAATCGCCACAACGAGTTGATATGCCTCCTCAAAACGCGCATGCGCCGCCTGGGAGACATTCATTTTCTGCTCCAGCGACAGAAGATTTTCCGTCGCCTCACGCTCTTTGGTCTGGAAAGTATCCAGCCACTGCTCCGCGCTTTCCGCCGTTAAATCAGGCAGATGACAAAGCTCCCGCGCGCGCTCAAGCGCCTGCAGTGCCTGCTGGTATTGAATAGCTCGCGTCTGCTGCACATCCAGTGCCTGCTGATAGTCGGCAAGCTGGCTCTTTAGCTCGTCGACTTCCAGCTCCGCTGCCTCGGCGCGCGCTTCATTTTCTTCCTGCCGCTCCTGGGCTTCGGCGACGATTTCACTCTGCTCTTCAAGACGCATCTGCAGCTCTTCGAGGTCGCCCTCATAGCGCTCGATTTTTTCCTGCTGTCGCAGCGCCGTCTGCACCAGGTTCAGATGATCGCTGGCCGCCTGATAATCCGTTTCTAAATCGCTTTCTGCACCGGTGTGTTCAGACAATTCGCGGGCCATCTCTACGTGTTTAAACTGCTCAGAAGCCAGGCGCTGTCGGCCGGTAAATAGCTCACGGCGCAGCGCGATAGCCTCATCGAGATGGATGCGCCGCTCATTGGCGTGACGCATATAATCCGCGGCTACATAGTCCGTCGCTTCGGAGATCAGATGCTTAAACAGGTCGCGATCTGATTGCGTGACTCTGATAGCCTCAAGCGTCATGCGGTTTTCCCGCAGCGCTGCTTCCATATCCTGGAAGGCTTTGCGCACACCGCCGTTCTCCGGCAGCAAATAGTCGCGCAGAGAACGCGTTATCGCGCTGGAAATCCCGCCGTATAGCGAGGCTTCGATCAATTTATAGTATTTGCTGCGATCCGATGCCGAGCGCAGACGACGTGCCACCACGCCTAAATCGAACATCAGAGAGTGGTAGTCGGTGATGGAGTTAAACTGTTTGAACTGAACGCCCTCAATCGCCTCCGCTTTATCCTTCAATTCCTGCAGAGTTAATACACGCGCCTGACGTTCGTTTAGTGTTTCAGTGAGTAGCTGAGTCGGCAGTATCGCCGTCGGCAGCCCCTGAATAGCGAAAGGTTTGATATCGACTTTACGGTCGCGCCCCGCCACCTGCTGCAGCCGAACGCCAACCAGCACGCGCTGGTGCCGCGAGTTTACGACGTCGAGTACAGAGTAACAGACGCCCGCTTTGAGTTTACCGTGCAGCCCTTTATCGCGCGACCCACTGGTTGCGCCAGCTTCAGTCGTGTTACGAAAGTGCAGCAGGGTTAAATCCGGGATCAGCGCCGTAACAAACGCCGCCATGGTCGTTGATTTCCCGGCGCCGTTTCCGCCGGAAAGCGTGGTCACCAGTTCATCCAGATCAAACGTTCTGGCGAAGAAACCGTTCCAGTTAACCAGCGTCAGTGAGCGAAATTTTCCGCGTTCAATCATTATCGTCCTCGCCCTGTTCCTGGTGTGTATCGTCGTCGCTGTCTTCGTCGTTTAATTTCAAATGGCTTTCCACCGGCATCGCTTCACCATCGCGGATCATGCGCAGCTGCGCCTCACGCGCATCATCACCGGAGCGCACATCTGCGCCAAACCGGAACACCGACTCAGTGATTCTGAATTTACTACTGTCATGACCGGTAAACCACACCATGCCCAGCCGGCGCAAGCGGCTGAGTGAAGAGCGCATTTTTTCCTGCAGCTTTTGTCTGTCAAGGTCAGAGCCGGTAGAACGGTTATTCACCAGTTTCAATAATTTGCTTTCGTCCGCCAGCGCCAGCAGTTCATCGTACAGCTCCTGCTGGGTAAAAATACCTTCGTTCGCCAGGCGCTCCGGGCTGAGATAGAGATAACAGAGGATTTTTCCGACCATCATATCCAGCTCGGACAGCACCGAACGTGAAATTAATGTCGTAGAGCGCGGGCGCAGGTAAAAAAAGCCTTCAGGTGCGCGAATCAATTCGACGTTGTAACGCGCATAAAACTCTTCCAGCTGCTCCTGGAAGTCCATTAAAAAGGCATGGTTATCCAGCTCGTCCAGGCCAATATGGCGGCCCGCCCGAAGCTGACTATCGAGTGCCGGAAAAAGCGGGTTCGCCAGCGCCTGTGCCAGCTTTACCGGCATGATGTGTTCAATATTGGTCAATGACATGCGCCTGTACTCTGGCTCCGTAATCGTTTATGGGCTGCCACGGAGCGGGTAACCCAATGAAATCAGACTGCGCCACGCCCAGGCGTACCGCCTGGTCAACGATGATTCTCGCGACGTCAAAATGGCGCGCGCGGGGATATTCCACCAGATAATCGCGCATCACGATGCTTAAATCTAACGGCTTGTTCTGTGCCTTATAGTCCTGTAATGACATTTCAATGATGGCCGCAAGCTGTTCGCGAATCGCATTAAACTCTTCATACTCAAGCTCTACCGGCAGTTCGCCGGTAACTTCTTCATCGCGCAGCGCCATTTCTTCATCGCGCATATCCAGCAGGCGATCGGCGCTGGCGTGCGTTAGAGCCCACGGGGCATCAAAATAATTTTGCACCGATTGGCGCAGGCGCTGAGCGAAGACGCGGTTTTTATCCATATCAATCGCGGTACGGATAAATTTATGTACGTGGCGATCGTAACCGATCCACAGGTCGATAGCCTGCTGTCCCCAGCTAATAATGCGATCGAGTTTACTCTGTAAATCAAAAATCAGACGATCGATAAAATGCAAATCGTCCCTGCCAAGCAGCGTTTCCTGAATCAGTAGCAGATTTGCCTGCAGCTTATCGCCTGCCGCCTCCAGCGTATCCTGCAACTCTCGCAGCGTACCCGAAGTTTCCGACAACAGCACCTCACAGCTAGAAATCGCGGCGCGCCAGTCTTTATTCAGCAATTCAGCGATATCGTCTTTAACCTGCTGTTGCTGTTCATCCATGATGCGCTGCGTAATATCGATACTGTCGAAAATTTCCGCAACCGAGTATTTTAACGGCGCAAAAACATTGCGATGCCAGTGTAATTCATCGCCCCCTTCTTCCGCCGCGCTGGCGGCGCTTTTAAGTTCGCCGGCGACCACTGAAAGCTGCATTGACAGGCGCAGCGTTGAGAATTCCCGCTGGCGAATATAGTAGTCAGTGATCCCCATACCCAGCGGCGTAAGGCGATAAATGGAGTTGCCTTCCGTAATTTCGCTAGTAAAGCGATTTAGCAAGCGCTGGCGCACCATATCATTAATCGCATTATTGGCGCGCATCGCGATAGTTTCACTACTTTGTTCGTAGACATCGCTAACGTGGCGAAACGCATCGACCAGTTCGCCTTCGCTAAGCTCGCCGTCCAGCCGTTCGCCGTTAAGAGTGGCGATAGCCAGTAAAAACGCCAGCCTGTCTCCCGGCAGTGAGATCGAGAAATCATTTTTTCTGGCCCAGGCTACCAGTTCCGGCACCGTCTGGGAAAAATCGCTCATAACTTATCCTGATTCTCCGGCTTATGCGCAGTCACATGAATATAACGCCCAAGACTTATCCAGGGTTCCTGACGGCAGTAACGCGTTTCCAGCGCTAAGAGCTGGTCATAGTCATCCCGCTGGCGCTGCTTTTCGCGTAAATAATCGTGAAATACGCGCACGCCGGTTTTACCGGTGATACGCCCGCCAATTTGCTCCAGCCAAAGGTAAACCTGCTCTGGATGTAGCGGATTATCGGGCGATAGCGTCCGTTTTTTACGTTTAGGCATGCCCTGTTCGACATAGTCGAAATTCCCGGCCACCATATTATGCAGCAGCAGCCCGTTGGCATTGTAGAACATCAGCGACAACACGCCGCCGGGCGCCAGATGGTTCCAGAGCGAAGCAAGCGCCGCGCGCGGATCGCTTACCCATTCCAGCACGGCATGAAACAATATCAGATCTACCGGGCTTTCCAAATGCTCACCGAGCGCCTGTAGCGGAGAATGTACAAAATGCATACGTTCACTAACGCCGTTTTTATCGGCCGCCAGGCGCGCGCGCTCCACCATTTCAGCCGAAATATCGCACAATGTGACGTGGTGCCCCTGTTTTGCGAGGCGGCAGGCAATTTGCCCTTCGCCTCCACCGGCATCGAGTATTCTCAGCGGACGCGCTGGCAAAGCGGCCAACTCTCGCTCCAAATCCTGCCAGACAATCGCCTGTCGCAAACGGCCTTTACTGGTGCCGTAAATATTACGCGCGAATTTATCCGCTATATCGTCAAAATTACGATCGTTCATTGCCCTGAGTTCCGTTTGCGGCCAGGCACGATATCTGGCAAAGGCGCTATTTTGTCATACCCGGGCGTAGAAGGAACCCTTATGATGTAATATCAGAGCACTTTCTCCGCTATATGGTTAAAAAAGGAACCGAACGTCATGCTGTTCGCTTTAAAAAAATACGTCGGAGGCCTGATGATGCCGCTACCTTTATTGCTGTTGCTAACCGGTATCGGCCTTGTCATTTTGTGGTGCACTCGCTGGCAGCGCAGCGGGCGAATTCTGATAACCGTGAGTTGGTTATTACTGCTGTTATTGAGTCTTCAGCCTGTCGCTGACCGTTTACTGTATCCAATAGAAACGCACTACCCCACGTGGCAGGGCGGAACGCAGGTTAATAATATTGTGGTTTTGGGCGGCGGTTATACGTGGAACCCCGCCTGGGCACCCAGTTCCAATCTGGTGAGCAATAGCTTGCCACACGTAGCGGAAGGAGTGAGACTGTGGCGAGCAATGCCGGATGCAAGGATGATTTTTACCGGCGCGGCAGCACCGTCTAATCCGGTAAGCACCGCTGAGGCTGGCGCCCGCGTTGCGCAAAGCCTCGGCGTGCCGCGCAGCGCAATCATTACGCTCGATGCTCCCAAAGATACGGAAGAAGAAGCCGCTGCCGTTGCTGGTCTTTTGGGGCAACAGCCCTTCATTCTGATTACCTCAGCCTCCCATTTACCGCGCGCCGTACAATTTTTCCACGCCAGAGGCCTGCATCCTATTCCCGCGCCGGCTAATCAGTTGGCTATTACTTCCGCGCTCCAGCCGTGGGAATATGTGATACCGGCGCCGATATGGCTTATGCACAGCGATCGCGCGGTTTATGAACGCCTGGGCCGCCTGTGGCAATGGCTTAAGGGCATCTCATACGAGCCAGGGCAATAATTCACGCGCCGCAGCATCAAACGCGGGCGCGTTTATCGCGCCCGTCATCACCAGCCGTCTGGCTTCATGCCACAGTAGGTAAAGCCAGCGGCGGGCGACAAAAGCATCATCCACCGGCGCCCGTTTTAAATAAGCGCTCAATAGACTTGCTGGCGCACCGGCTTCCCACAATTGGAATAGTTCATATTCTCGCGGCGCCCATAGCATCACACCGGGGTTAAGAATAGCGGTGAGTTTATCGGTGCGCGTGTCTTTCAGCATATTACGTAGCGTAATATTGCCATGCACCAGCACACAGTCATTACTGAACCCGCGAAACAGCGCGTGCAGTCTGTCGCGGGAGCGAAATAGTACGCGCCGGCGCTCCATATTCATTTCACTGTTTTTCAGACGACTGATGGTGCTCCAGATCACTTCCACTCGCTGCTGGTACCAGTGCGGCCAACTATTTTCCTGTGTACTATCCACATCTCCCACACAGCCGTCACTGCCAACCTGATGCCAGGTTAATAGGGCCTCCACGATTTGATCATTGAGCGCCGCCCAGCGTTCCGGCGTACGCGCCGGCGCCTCGGTGGAAACACCGCGTAGCCGCTCAAGTAGCAGAACATCGCCGCCGTCTTTATCTTCATGTGTAATCACGCCATAAACATTCGGCATACGAACCGTGCTATAGCGCGCCAGCAGCGCTATTTTCCAGGCGATACGCGCCGCCACGCCCGGTGCGGTAAAGGTTTTTGCCAGCAGGGGAAGCGCGAGACCGCTTTTGTCATAGAGAGACCAGAGTGCCGTTTCTGGATGGGCGTTAACGCATTCCAGTCGGCTGAGGTTTTCTCCCAACAGATGACTTAGCTCCTTACGCAGACGTTCCATAATAACGATTCTCTTACACAATCCAGGCCTTTTATAATGCGCTACCCTTTCTTCGTTGTCATGCGCGATGGTACCCGGCAAAGAGGCTAAGTTATAATCCACTGCCCGAGTCCGTCTGTGTGAAATAAGCGGTTTGAGGAAGGTAAGGGAAAGAGCCTGCCGGCCGACAAAATTTAGGCGCCATATCAGGCCGTGCGTTATCGCGGCTCAAAAGCCTCGCCCAGGCATAATCAACTACCCGCGAAAATGGGCGAAATCAAATATCGCTGCCTGACGGAGAGACAGCCAGGCAGCAGAAAGGAAAAACCAGCAAAAATTAAGCGCTACTGCCCATTGCCATGCGCACGCGTTCGAGATCTTCCGGCGTATCGACACCGGTGCCAGGAACCTCTACGGCCACATCTACATGAATTTTTTCCCCGTACCATAACACGCGTAATTGCTCGAGTTTTTCGATATGTTCCAGCGGACCGGGCGCCCAACGCACATAGCGGCGAATGAACCCTGCGCGATAGCCGTAAATACCAATATGGCGCAAAAGGGTATCGCCAATCTCAGCCTTACTAAGCGCAAAGCGATCGCGGTCCCAGGGGATCGTGGCGCGTGAGAAATAGAGCGCAAACCCCTGCGCGTCACGCACAACTTTCACTGCATTAGGATTAAAAGCCTCCTCGGCATCGTGGATCGGTACGGCGAGCGTGGCCATACCGACCTGGCTGGTTTCCAGATTCGCGGCGACCTGGCGGACTATCGTCGGTGGGATCATGGGTTCATCCCCCTGGATATTGACAATCAGCGTATCGTCGGCAAAACCGCATTTTTCTACAACCTCTGCCAGCCTCTCAGTACCAGATTCGTGATCCGGGCGCGTCATACAGACCTCCCCGCCGGCCGCTTCTACAGCCCGAGCGACCTCCGGGTGATCCGTGGCAACAATGACGCGCTCTGCGCCGGCTTCCCTGGCACGCTCCAGCACGTGAACAATCATCGGCCTGCCATGAATATCTTTTAGGGGTTTACCCGGTAACCGCGACGACGCATAGCGGGCCGGAATAATCACAACAAAGCTCATGAGTTCATCTCTTCTGCATCAAGAGCGCGCGCCTCGCTTTCCAGAAGTACAGGAATACCGTCGCGCAGCGGGAAAGCGAGAGCATCTGGTTTGCAAATTAGCTCCTGGCTTTTTTGGTTAAACCAAAGTTTTCCATTACATACCGGGCAGGCAATAATTTCAAGTAAGCGGTGATCCACAAAAGCCTCCTGACAGGCCAGCTAAAAAAGAGCGTCAGCATAGCACAGAGGAATTGGGAATTTCCCACCCTTTCCCCCATTTCGCCGCCAGTTGATGCGGTAACCTGTTGATTCGAATGCGGCTGGCCCCCTGCCAACGCGCAAACGCATTTAACGCCTGCGCCAGGCCGTTTAGCATTCGGAGGCCTGGCTTAACGCCCTCTTCCAGCCACAGGTCAATAATTTCAAGTTCACCCGTTTTGCGGTGCATTTTGGCATCCATGCGCCCTATCAGAGCGCCGCAGTGCAGCAGCGGCAGCGCAAAGTAGCCAAACTGCCGTTTGGCGGCCGGCGTGTAGCATTCCAGCCGGTAGCGGAAATCGAAGAAAGCCTCGACGCGTCTGCGATCCCATACTAAGGGATCAAAAGGGGATAATACCGCTGTGTGCGTTGCGCGTAGTTGGTTTTTTTGAGCTGCCGGCAGTAAAGGAAGTAGAGAATGATGCAGCCACATTCGCCCCAATCGTTCAACTTCAACCGGCGTGATAACGCCTTCATGCTGCCATGCATCTAACTGCGGCCCGATGGTAACGTGCCGTAAACGGTAGTAGTCCGCCAGCCATTCAGCGCGAAAAATCCCCAGGCAGCGTGCACTGTTTGACAGCATAGCCAGTTCAGCCTGCTCTTTCGGCAACGCGTCTCGCGTATCACACCATTCTGGCATCACGCGCTCAGTGAGATCATAAATGCGCTGAAAGTTATGCCGCGCCGTCACCATGAGTTTACCGGCAGTAAACAGCCCCTCAAGATGACGCTTATGCGGTTTCCACTGCCACCAGCCGCCGGCTACACCGCGCGGCGTGCTAAGATCTGCGGCGCGTACCGGCCCTTTATATTCAATAACGTTCAGGAGTTCAGCAATTTGCTGGCGGTGCTCATCCATCCATTCAGCGCTGTATTTCCAGCCCATTTTTTCAGGCGCCTGCATGCGGTGGCGGACTAATGCAAAATCGGTACGAGGCAAAAAACAGGCCTCATGCGCCCAATACTCGATAAGTTCGCCGCGTGCCAGCGCTTCATCCAGCCACCGCTGGGGAAATGCGCCTAAGCGGCTAAACAGCACCAAATAAGGGCTGCGGGCCACCACATGAATAGTATCTATCTGAAGCAGGGATATGGACGCAACGGTCGCGGCAATATCTGCCGGAGAGGCGCGACGCCGGGGTTTACGTAGCAGGCCAAGAGCCGCTAAATGCAAATGGCGTGCGGCCCGCAGAGAAAGAGATAGAGTTTCTGCCACCACAAACTCCTTATTGATACAGAGATGCGCGGGTATTAGCGGCTATTGTCCGCTACCGGTGGCCAGTGCCTGCAAATCGTCCAGTAGCCGTTCAGCCTGCTTATCTTCAAAGTTGGCTTCTACCGGCAAGTACCACCAGTTTTCCTGCGCAACGGCGCGATACTTAACCGCATCTTTTTCCGTCATTAGCAGCGTTTGCCCCGGCTGGTACAGTTGGCTTAATTGCTGTACATCCAGTGTCTGATGATCGGCGAGCGGCACCGTTTTTTGCGGGGTAAGCCCAGACTGCTCCAGAGTAGTAAAAAAACGTGGAGGATGCCCGATACCGGCTATCGCGACCACATTTTGCAAGTCAGCAACCGAGCGTTTTTCACCGTTCAATAGGTTGACTGCCAGGCCCGGGCGCAACCGCATGCTAATTTCTCCGGACCGTGCCACTCCGCCATTCACGATAACGGCATCTACAGAGTTCAATCGCCCGGCTCGCTCGCGCATCGGCCCTGCCGGCAGCCACCACCCGTTGCCAAAGCGGCGAACGCCGTCTACAACTACAATTTCTCTATCCCGCGCCAGCGCATAATGCTGAAGGCCATCATCGGTGATAATTATTTGCGGTTTCCCCGCCGCCAGCAGCGCGCGTACTGCCGCACTGCGCTGCGGCGCTACTGCAACCGGCGTGCCGGTACGCTGAAATATCAGAACAGGTTCATCGCCTGCCTGCGCGGTTAGTGTTTTCGCATCTAATAATAGCGGATAGTGCGGCGCTTTCCCGCCATAGCCCCGTGAAACCACGCCTACACGCACGCCCCGCTGCTGCAGGCGCTCGACCAGCCAAATAACTACCGGTGTTTTACCGTTACCGCCCGCCGTCAGATTACCGACTACGACAACCGGCACCGGCGCTCGCCACGCTTTGCGCAACCCCACCCGATAGGCTAACTTTATCGCACCGCTCACCAGCCCGTACAGGAAGGAGAGCGGCAGCAGTAACAGCCACAGTGGGGATTGCCCGGACCAGATGCGTTCAATCATTGGCTAAATTGCATTTTGTGCAACTGTGCGTAAGCGCCATTTTGCGCCAGCAGTTCACTGTGGCTTCCGCGCTCAACAATGCGTCCATCCTCAACAACGACAATTTGATCGGCTTGTTCGATGGTGGACAGGCGGTGCGCGATAACCAGAGCGGTACGATTTTTCTGCAGTTCATCAAGGGCGGCCTGAATGGCGCGTTCAGATTCAGTATCCAGCGCCGAGGTAGCCTCATCAAGGATCAGGATAGGACAATCTCGCAACAGCGCGCGCGCAATCGCGATACGCTGCCGCTGCCCGCCCGATAGCAGAACGCCGTTTTCACCGATAACGGTGTCCAGGCCGTGGTCCATTTTCTCAATGAAGTCCATGGCATGCGCCATACATGCCGCTTTTTCAATATCTTCACGGCTATATTGTTCGGTGCGGGCATAAGCGATGTTATTGGCGATGGTATCGTTAAAGAGATGAACGTTTTGCGACACTAACGCCACCTGATTACGCAGTGATGCCAGCGAATAATCACGGATATCATGCCCATCCAGTACAATTTCCCCGCAGTCGATATCGTAGAAGCGCGTAATCAGACTGGCAATCGTGGATTTACCTGACCCGGAACGGCCAACCAGCGCCACCGTTTTACCTGCAGGAATTGAAAGATTTATCTCCCGTAAGGCGGGCGTATCCCTGCCAGGATAGCAAAATGTCACATTACGAAAATCAATATCGCCATTGGCGCGTTTAATCGTAAGCGTTCCACTGTCCTTTTCCTGTTCCGTATCCAAAATAGAGAACAGCGTTTGGCAGGCGGCCATACCGCGCTGGAATTGCGCGTTTACGTTAGTTAACGATTTCAATGGCCTCATAAGCGCAATCATTGACGAGAAGACAACGGTAATCGTCCCAGCGCTAAGATTGGCCATTACGCTTGGAAAGCTGGCGGCATACAGCACGAACGCCAGCGCCAGCGACGCAATCAACTGAATCAGGGGATCGGAGATGGAGGATGCAGATACCATTTTCATCCCTTGCAGACGCATGCGGTTGCTGACTTTGTCAAAGCGACCGGCCTCAACCTGCTGCCCACCGAACATCAGCACTTCTTTATGGCCTTTCAGCATCTGCTCTGCGCTGGTCGTTACCTGCCCCATTGTGTTCTGCATGCTTTTACTGATGCTGCGAAAACGCTTCGACACAATGCGGATCGCGACAGAAACAATAGGTGCTAACACTATCAGGATTATCGATAACTGCCAGCTATAGTAAAACATCATAATAAACAGGCCGATAATTGACGCCCCTTCGCGCACTACGGTAATCAGCGCGCTGGAAGAGGAGGACGCCACCTGCTCAGAATCATAAGTAATGCGTGAAAGCAGCGTACCGGTAGATTGTTTATCGAAGAATGATACGGGCATGCCCATCATATGGCCAAACAGACGGCGGCGCATCGTCATAACCACTTTGCCAGACACCCAGGAGATGCAATAGCTGGAGATATAACTCGTTACTCCACGTAGTACCATTAACCCAATAACTACTAGCGGCATCCACATCAGTACAGAACGGTCCGTCTTACCAAACCCGTCATCCAATAACGGTTTAAGAAGCGATAACATAAACGTATCGCTGGCTGCGTTGAGAATTAAGGCTACACCAGCCACGATCAGTCCCAGTTTAAACGGCGCGATCACCGGCCAAAGTCGGCGAAAGGTCTGCCAGGTGGAGAGATCTTTATCGTTATGCATTAAGTCGAACCAGCTTGTAAGGAAATAGCCGCATATTCTACCTGTTAACCGGGATGACGCCAAACCACTGATGGTACCAGCGAGGTGAAATCTGCGAGCGGAAGCCCAGCACTCTTCTCCTATCTCCATGAAATTCTATTGAAATTTGCCCATGTCTCGCCGTATCCAGCCATTGGATATTACTGTCAAAATAGCGGCGAACTATCCCTGTTGCAGGTAAACGCCATGGGTTATACCGCGCGACGGAGATCAACGCCAGGGACGGTGATACCTGATGAATCAGTGCGGGCGTGGATGAGGTTCGACTGCCGTGATGCGGAACGACCAGCGTTTGCGCATGCAGCGCACGCCCAATCTGACCAATCATCGCGCGCTCCGCTTTTGCTTCTATATCTCCGGTTAAAAGCACCCGGTGCAAACCATCTGATATTATTACTACGCAAGAGCGATTATTCCCCACTCCCTGCCAGTCTGGGGGAGGCCAAAGCGCGCGCACTTCCAAACCCTGCCATTGATAGTTCATCCCCTGCCGACAGGGAGCATGCCCTTTTTCTCCCAGCGAGCTGTCTATTTTTAAGCCAGGCCACTCAGATATCAGACTTTTCAGACCGCCAATATGATCGAGATGCTCATGACTGATAATGATGCGCTCTGGCACCAAACGATGCCAGCGTAGCCAGGGAATAATCGTCTGGCGTCCAGCGTCGCCGCCCGGCCAGGCATTACCGCTATCGTAAAGCAAAGCCCGCCCGTGACGTTCAACGACGATTGCCAGGCCATGCCCGATATCCAACAGGTGTAGCCGCCAGCTTACGCTGTTATCCATGCGCCAGAAAGGCACACTCAGCGCAACGAGCAGGCTTATCATACAACCGCCCCAGTAGCGCCATCCCTGAAATTGCCAGGCTATTAGCATTGCCCATGGTACCAGCGATACGCCTACAAACCGCGCATCCACCTCCAGCCAACCCGCAGGCAGCCAGCGTAGAAAAGTAAATACGCCTTCTAATGTTCCATCCGCCATCTTTAATAAGGTATGTGCAACAGGGCTTACGGATGTGAGGAGCATCGCGAAGAGAATGAGCGGTACGGTAATGAACGTGATGACGGGAACTGCCAGCATATTCGCCGGCAGTGATGTGAGGCTAACCCCATGGAATATCCATACCTGAAGAGGAAGTAGCAGCACCATCATCCCTGCCTGCAAATGCCCAAGGCCCACTATTTGACGAATAGCCCATTGGCGAGTTTTTAGCGTTACAGGAAACCACTGATACCAAAATAGCAGTCCGCCCACGGCAAAAACAGAAAGTAAAAAGCTGTCGGATAACACTGAAAGAGGGTCGAGAAAGAGCATAATCGCCACACACGATAACAGAATCTGCCAGCCGCTCCAGCGCTGGCCGCTGAGCTTAAGTATTCCACTGACTATTAATGCTGTTAATGTTCTGAATGCCGGAGGCTGTGCGCCTGCAAGCCAGGTGTAAATAGCCGCCATCATCAAACTAAATATCAGCGGGAAACGCCATCCAATATATCGTGCTGGCATAAGTCTCTGCAGCAGGCGAGCAAATGCCCATCCCATAATGGCGGACAGCCCAATGTGTAGGCCCGAAATCGCCATTAGATGCGCCGTTCCCGTATCACGCAATAGTTTGCGATATACATCATCCATACCGGCGCGCTCTCCAAATCCTAACGCCAGCAGAACCTCTTGCCATACCAGCCCTTCACTCTGCCGTCGAATATGTTTAATCAGATGCCAGCGTAGACTGCATGAAAGGTCCATCGGCTCCGCGCGTAAAATTCGTGCTCGCAAAGTAATGCCCTGAGCCAACATAAAACGTTGAGCATCAAATCCACCGTTATTGAGCTGCCCATGGATAGGGGATAAACGCAGCGTCATGCGCCAGCGCTGCCCCGGGCAAGTTTGCATACCGGGCGGGCTGTGAACTACCTGTACACGTAAAGGTGGAAATAGCCACTGTGAATGTATTTTTTGTATTAGAAGGTGGTATGGCTCTCCCTCTTTCTTTACCGATGCGATTTCCACGCTTTCTACATCTAAAGATTGATGAGACATAGTCTCCATCGGCAAAAGCATTTGTCTGGCGGCTAATAACCCCCAGCACAGCATACATAATGTCAGCGCAGCATAACGCAATGCACGTACACCGCGTAAAGCCAGCAGCAGTGCGATTATTAATAAGCATAGAATTGTTTTTATTGCCGGGATCTCCGGAAGCCATATCAACGGCGTGATACCGATTACCGTGGCCAAAGCGCTTCCCGTTAGCGAAAACATTCACTCCTCCCTATTTTTTGGTCAGTATGCGTAATCCTGGAAGTGAGGTCTTTGCCCTTTGCCGGTTATTAGGGATTGTGTTCAGTAATAACTCTCTTTGTTACGAAGCGTTGCGCCGCTGAACGTAACCGGATCGCATTTTTAAATTTGGAGTGTGAGTAATAAAATTAATTATCAAGCGGGTGGGAAATGACACCAAACTTAATGCCCGTATTGCCCATTTCTGCAAAAAGACGGTTCAAGAATCATTAAATATTGACCCGCAATATGTTTATCCAATCACTGGAGGCCAATACGGGCACTTTATCTACGTTAACAAGATATTGTTCACGCTATTAGATATGCATAAAGCCACAATCCGCTTTCCTTGTCAGAGGCGTTGATAAAGGCATATGTTATAAAAATTGAACTATTTTTGCCGGGGAAAGCATTAAAGCTGTAACTTCAACTTAGTCAAAAAATCCTTTGAATTTAATAGACTATTTAAGCCGTTAAGGGAGAATTTAACGCTCTAAAAGAACGTTGCCAATTCTTTATCTTGAACGCTAAAAATAATAAGGCTGAGCTAAAGGACAACGCTGTTTACATAATGCGGCCTTTTTGCAGTAAAAATCCGCCTTCATAAAAGTCGGCATTGATAACACCCTAAAGGGATGTACCAAATCCCTCAAAAAGAGGTCTCTGCCAGTCTTGCGAGATGTAAATCCCAAAACAACAAGGTAGAGCCAAAACCAGGTCGATAACAACGTCGTCCACAGGACGTGGTTTTCAGTTGGCAATAAAAACGGCGCCTAAAGGCGCCGTTCATCAGTTAAGTTAATAATAACTTAACCGTAAATATTGGCGCGATCGCGCAGCTCTTTACCAGGCTTAAAGTGTGGAACATATTTACCTTCCAGCTCAACTTTATCGCCAGTTTTCGGGTTACGGCCTACGCGCGGTGCCCGATAATGTAAGGAGAAACTACCAAAGCCCCGAATTTCAATGCGTTCGCCCTGGGCCAGGGTTGAGGCCATGTGCTCCAGCATCTCTTTCACCGCGTCTTCAACGGCTTTGGCCGGAACGTGCGACTGCTGGCTTGCAAGCCTTTCAATCAATTCTGACTTGGTCATGTTTCCTCCGGTTTCCTTAAGAAATAAATGCTTACGGCGCTCATCGAACAAGGGCGGCCGTAGCCGCCCTGATAACGTATCCTACAATGTAGGATTATTCGCCTTTAGCTGCTTTGAATGCTTCAGCCATTGCATTAGTGAAGTTGCCTTCTTCCTGTTTGTTATTAACAGTAGCAATAGCGTCTTTCTCATCAGCTTCGTCTTTCGCACGAACAGACAGGCTGATAGCACGGTTCTTACGATCAACACCGGTGAATTTCGCTTCAACTTCATCACCAACGCTCAGAACCTGAGTTGCATCTTCAACGCGATCGCGAGAAGCTTCAGAAGCACGCAGATAACCTTCTACGCCGTCCGCTAATTCAACTGTAGCACCTTTCGCGTCAACTGCAGTCACTTTACCAGTGATGATGGCGCCTTTCTTGTTCAGTGCAACCCAGTTGTTGAACGGATCTTCTGCCAGTTGCTTAACGCCAAGCGAGATACGCTCACGCTCTGCATCAACCTGCAGGACAACGGCTGCAATTTCGTCGCCTTTTTTGTACTCGCGAACTGCTTCTTCGCCAGCTACGTTCCAGGAGATGTCAGACAGGTGTACCAGACCGTCGATGCCACCGTCCAGGCCGATGAAGATACCGAAGTCAGTAATAGACTTGATTTTACCTTCAACGCGATCGCCTTTGTTGTGGGTTTCAGCAAACTGCTGCCACGGATTGGCTTTGCACTGTTTCAGACCCAGTGAGATACGACGACGTTCTTCATCGATATCCAGGACCATAACTTCCACAACGTCACCAACGTTAACAACCTTGGATGGGTGGATGTTTTTGTTAGTCCAGTCCATTTCAGAAACGTGTACCAAACCTTCAACGCCCTCTTCGATTTCAACGAAGCAGCCGTAATCAGTCAGATTGGTCACGCGTCCGGTCAGTTTAGTACCTTCCGGATAACGCTTAGCGATAGCGACCCACGGATCTTCGCCCAGCTGTTTCAGGCCCAGAGATACACGAGTACGCTCGCGATCGAATTTCAGGACTTTAACTGTGATTTCATCACCGACGTTCACGATTTCGCTTGGATGCTTAACGCGTTTCCAGGCCATATCGGTGATGTGCAGCAGGCCGTCTACGCCGCCCAGGTCCACGAAAGCACCGTAATCGGTAAGGTTCTTAACGATACCTTTAACTTCCATGCCTTCTTGCAGGTTTTCCAGCAGCTGATCGCGCTCTGCGCTGTTTTCGGATTCGATAACCGCACGACGGGAAACAACCACGTTGTTACGTTTCTGATCCAGCTTGATTACTTTGAATTCAAGCTCTTTGCCTTCGAGATGCAGAGTATCGCGCACCGGACGCACGTCTACCAGAGAACCTGGCAGGAACGCACGAATACCGTTTAGCTCAACAGTGAAGCCGCCCTTGACTTTGCCGTTGATGACACCGGTAACGGTTTCCGCTTCTTCGTAAGCTTTTTCCAGCATCAGCCACGCTTCGTGGCGTTTTGCTTTCTCACGAGACAGCAGGGTTTCACCGAAGCCGTCTTCTACTGCATCCAGAGCAACGTCAACTTCGTCACCAACCTGGATTTCCAACTCGCCGGCTGCGTTTTTGAACTGTTCTGCCGGGATAGCAGATTCAGATTTCAGGCCCGCATCAACCAGAACTACGTCTTTGTCGATAGCAACAACGACGCCACGAACGATGGAACCCGGGCGGGTTTCGATTTCTTTCAGGGACTCTTCAAAGAGTTGAGCAAAAGATTCAGTCATATTGATAATCTTAGGATTCTTCAATTTAACGTCCACCTGACCTCACTGTCGGATGGGGTTGTTTCACATGCCTGCTCACAATCCATTGCAGCAGGTACTACTAAAATCTGGCCTGTAATCAGGCGAATTAGCTCAGCGCTAATTTCTCGCGTGCATAGTGTAGCGCTTTTTCGATCACCTGCTCGATACTCATACTGGTTGAATCCAGAATTAACGCATCGACGGCGGGAACTAAAGGCGCTATCGGCCGATTACGGTCACGCTCGTCGCGCTCCACTATCTCGGCTAAAAGACGTTCAAAGTTAACATTAAAGCCTTTTTCCTGCAACTGCAGCATGCGGCGCCTGGCCCTTTCCTGTGCTGAAGCATCAAGAAAAATTTTCACGGGTGCATCAGGGAAAACAACGGTGCCCATATCACGCCCATCAGCAATCAGCCCCGGACTCTCACGAAATGCCCGCTGTCGGCGTAGCAACGCTTCGCGCACGCGAGGAAATGCGGCAACCTGGGATGCCGCATTAGCGACCTCCTGAGTTCTGATTTCACCGCTGACGTCCTCTCCCTCAAGGATGACTTCCAGTTCGAGAGAATTAGCAACAAAACGCACGTCAAGGTGTGCTGCCAAAGGTGCCAGCGCCTCTTCACATACCAAATCGACCTGGTGATGCAGCGCAGCCAGAGCCAGCACGCGATAAATAGCCCCTGAGTCAAGCAAATGCCAGTGCAATGTTTCAGCCAGCGCCTTGCATAAGGTGCCTTTGCCTGCCCCGCCAGGGCCATCGACTGTGATAACCGGAACGGTTGTCGTCATCGTTTTCTCCTTTTCGCCGCTTTTGCCAGCGAACAACATAGATAATCTCTTTCGTCATGGCTGAAGTGCACGCATTGTCGGCTGCTTATTACGCCATAACCCGAAAGAGTAAATGCGGCGCATTATACGCATCAACGTTCGGGACCGTTAACCTTGTATGAAAAAATTCACAGTCAGGAACACACGCCCACGTTGAGCTGGGATTTACGGTAATTGAGTATGGCACGTTAGCGGCGCGCCCGTTTGTGTAAAAAGGCGCGCCGAAGCAAACTTAGGCAGGAACGCTTAAACGCGCCAGTTGCTCAAAATAATCGGGGAAAGTTTTTGCGGTGCAGCCAGGGTCGAGAATCGTCACCGGCGTATCGGAAAGCGCGACCAGAGAAAAACACATCGCTATTCGATGATCGTTATACGTGGCAATTTTTGCCGGGGTTAAACGCTCAGGCGGCGTAATAGAAATATAGTCATGTCCTTCTTCAACCTGAGCGCCCACTTTGCGCAACTCTGTCGCCATGGCGAACAAGCGATCAGTTTCCTTTACCCGCCAATTATAAATATTGCGCAGGCTGGTGGTTCCCTGAGCGAAAAGCGCGGTAGTGGCAATCGTCATTGCGGCGTCCGGTATATGGTTCATATCCATATCAATAGCATTGAGTTCGCCGCAGGTGCAGGCAATATAATCATCACCCCAGGTAATCTCGGCGCCCATGCGCTCCAGCACATCGGCAAATCGAATGTCTCCCTGAACGCTGTTTCGCCCAATGCCTGTCACTTTTACCGTCCCCCCCTTAATGGCGGCAGCGGCCAGAAAATAGGACGCCGACGATGCATCGCCTTCAATGAGATAGGCGCCCGGAGAGCGATATTGCTGGCTACCGCGGACAAAGAAACGCTGATAGCCGTGATTATCTACCTTCACGCCGAAGTCTGCCATCAGGTGAAGCGTAATATCTATATACGGTTTTGATACTAAATCGCCGTCTATAACAATAGTAGTATCCTGCTCTGCAAGCGGAGCTGCCATTAATAGCGCAGTCAAAAACTGGCTGGAGACGCTACCGTCAACCGATATTTCGCCACCGACAAAGCCGCCCTGCAGGCGCAAAGGAGGGAAATCTGGCTGCTCCAGATAGTCAATTTTCGCCCCGCCTTGCCGCAGTGCATCCACCAAATGGCCAATCGGGCGCTCTTTCATTCTGGGTTCGCCGGTAAGCGTTACGGATATATCGCTTAAGCACAGCGCTGCCGCCAGCGGGCGCATCGCTGTGCCTGCATTTCCAAGAAACAGCTCAAGGGCTTTTGTCGCTCGCAGCGGCCCACCCAGTCCTGTGACTTCACAGCATCGGCGATCTTCCGACAACCGGTATGAAACACCCAGCGTCTGCAGCGCATTTAGCATATGGCGCACGTCATCGCTGTCCAGCAAGTTATTAAGCACCGTAGTGCCTGATGCCTGAGCAGCCAGAAGCAGTGCGCGGTTTGAAACGCTTTTTGAGCCGGGAAGATTGATGGTGCCTTCGATATGGGCAATGGGTGCCAGTGTCAGGGATTCCTGCATGTAAAAAATACTCTTTTTAGCAAAATGAACCGCGCTGCAGCGCGGCGTAATAAACATTAGCCATGTCGGCGTTCAAAATCGCGCATAAAATCAACCAGCACCTCAACGCCGGCCAGCGGCATTGCGTTATAAATAGATGCGCGCATGCCGCCTGCGACCCGATGCCCCTTCAAAGCGTGTAGACCTTCGGCAAAGGCCTCTGCCAGAAACACGTCATCCAGAGCGCTATCGGCAAGCTGAAAAGGCACATTCATACGCGAGCGATTGTCCGCGGCGACGTTATTCCGATATAAATCGCTATTGTCCACCGTGCTATACAGCAAATCTGCCTTTTGTTGATTCCGCTTATCCATTTCGCTAACGCCGCCCTGCGCTTTCAGCCATTGAAAAACCAGCCCGGAAAGATACCAGGCAAACGTTGGCGGAGTATTAAACATGGAGTCGTTTTTATTGAGTACCGTATAATCAAGAATGGATGGGCAGTAACGGCTGGCTTTCCCCAACAAATCCTCGCGTACAATCACCAGCGTTAATCCAGCAGGGCCAATATTCTTCTGCGCGCCAGCGTAAATTACGCCATAGCGACTCACATCAATCGGAGCAGATAAAATTGATGAGGAGTAATCGGCAACTACCACGGTTTCATCGCCAAATGCGGGCGTTTCATGCAGCGCCAGCCCATCGATGGTTTCATTGGGACAATAATGGAGATAGGCGGCCCCTGGCGTTAATTGCCATTCACTCATCGGTTTTAGCGCTCGCTTTCCTTCGCGCGTAATTTTTGCATCAATGGTATGTGGAGTCAGATATTTTTCGGCTTCTTTAATGGCGCTCGCCGCCCAATACCCCCCGTCCACATAATCCGCGCAGGCGCCCTTGCCCAGCAAATTCAGCGGCACAGCGGCAAACTGCCCGCGACCGCCGCCGTGGCAAAATAATACGCGATAGTTGGAGGGAATATGCATCAGATCGCGAAGATCCTGCTCTGCCTGTTCGGCAACCTGGATGAACGCTTTGCCCCGATGGCTTATCTCCATAACGGAGGTGCCAAGCCCATTCCAGTTTCGTAATTCTTGCTGCGCCTGCTGCAGCACATCGGCCGGCAGCATTGCCGGACCAGAGCTAAAGTTATAGACCTGCGTCATTTCCCTCACCACGCTTTATAAAAGTAAATCATTGTGATTACCGGTTTTATCACTCAGCAGAAGCACCTGCAATGGATAATCCCGATTGCCTCCCTCTTACGCCCGCCATCCAATAGAATATTTATCTAACACCAAAGTAATATGAGAAATTTATCGCTGTTAGTTCGCCCACTGCCTCCACTCGCGATTCTTCACTTCTTCCCTAACCGCCATCGCGGGTTTCCTACGATAACCTCATGCGCGACGATGGCGTACCTCTGCGAAAATCCGTATCATGCGCGCCTTAACGCACTACAAAAGTGAACAAAACATGAGCCAAACGTTTATTCCTGGTAAAGACGCCGCCCTGGAAGCCTCTATTGAACGCTTCCAGCAACAGCTCAACAATTTAGGTTTCCATATTGAAGAAGCTTCCTGGCTAAACCCTGTTCCAAACGTTTGGTCAGTGCATATTCGCGACAAAGAATGTGCGCTTTGTTTTACTAACGGGAAAGGTGCTACGCGCAAAGCGGCGCTGGCTTCTGCTCTTGGCGAATATTTCGAACGCCTGTCTACCAACTATTTCTTTGCCGATTTTTGGCTGGGTAAAGCACAGGCTGATGCGCCATTTGTACACTACCCTAACGAACGCTGGTTCCCTGTCCCTACTGACGACGCGCTGCCTGAAGGCATACTTGATGAACAGCTGCGCGAGTTTTACGACCCGGATGGCGAACTCCGCGCCAGTATGTTAATCGATCTGCAAACCAGCAATGCGGCGCGGGGCGTGTGCGCTTTGCCGTTTACGCGTCAGTCAGACAATAAAACGATTTATATCCCGGTCAATATTATCGGTAACCTTTATGTTTCAAACGGCATGTCAGCAGGTAATACCCGTAATGAAGCACGCGTTCAGGGTTTATCTGAAGTGTTTGAGAGATACGTAAAGAATCGGATTATTGCTGAATGTATCAGCTTGCCGGAAATACCCTTATCAGTGCTACAACGTTATCCGGCCGTGGTCGAAGCCATTGAGAAACTTGAAACGGAAGGTTTCCCTATTTTCGCTTATGATGCTTCTCTTGGCGGCCAGTATCCTGTCATTTGTGTGGTGCTGTTTAACCCAGACAATGGCACCTGCTTCGCCTCTTTTGGCGCGCACCCTGATTTTGGTGTCGCACTTGAACGCACCGTCACTGAATTATTGCAGGGAAGAAGTCTGAAGGATTTAGATGTGTTTACGCCACCGACGTTTGACGATGAAGAAGTGGCTGAACATACCAATCTGGAAACTCACTTTATTGACTCAAGCGGCTTGATTTCATGGGATCTGTTTAAACAAGACGCTGATTATTCGTTTGTAGACTGGAACTTTTCTGGTACGACTGAGGAAGAATTTGCCACGCTAATGGCTATTTTCGAAGACGAGCTCAAAGAAGTTTATATCGCTGATTACGAACATTTAGGGGTTTACGCCTGCCGGATTTTAGTGCCTGGTATGTCAGATATCTATCCGGCAGAAGATTTATGGTTGGCAAACAATAATATGGGCGGCCATTTACGCGAAACTATTTTTAACCTACCGGAAAGCGCCTGGGATAAAGCGGATTATCTGCAGCTTATCGAACAATTTGATGATGAAAGCCTGGATGATTTTACTCGCGTGCGCGAGCTACTGGGCCTGGCTACCGGGAAAGATAACGGCTGGTCAACGCTGCGCATCGGGGAGCTCAAGGCTATGTTAGCGCTGGCCGGGGGCGACCTGGAACAAGCACTTATTTGGACCGAGTGGACCATGGAATTTAATGGTTCAGTGTTTTCTCCTGAACGCGCGCGCTATTATCGCTGCCTGCAAACACTCCTGCTTCTGGCCCAAGAGCCAGATAGAAAGCCCGAGCAATACTACTATGCTTTTGTGCGTATGTTTGGCAAGGAAGCGGTGGAAGCTGCAAGCGCCGCAATAAGTGGAGAAGCACCATTCTATGGCCTGGTCGCGGTTGACGACGAATTCACCGCTTTCCCGGCGCATCGTGCGCTACTGGGCGCATGGCAGAAACTACAGCGCGCCAAATCTGCCGCACAAGAAGCATAGAATCAGCACAAATACCCCCTTAGGGTTAGCTTCTTTTTTTGATATATTTCGGGACAGCGCGTCCCGTTTTTAAATTAAAAATTAAAATCAACAATTGTCATAAATAAGTTAAATAATAGTAAATGCAATATTTTATATAAAATTTAATTGTTGATTTTATTTATTTAAAAACCGCTATTGATTAACTTATTCGGAGGTAAAAACAATAATAATTCAACTTAATCAATAAACTTTAAAATTTATTTTTTACATAAAAATCAATAAATTATTCTGGAGTAGGGTAAAAATCAAACTATTCCCAGGCCTATTAGCCAGGCGAGATATGATCTATATCAAATTCTCATCTATAATGCTTTGTTAGTATCTCGTCGCCGACTTAAATAAAGAGAGAGTTAGTGTGAAAGCTGACAACCCTTTTGATCTATTGCTCCCATCTGATATGGCGAAAGTCGCCGAAGAAGCGGGTGTCTATAAGGCAACAAAACATCCGATGACCACGTTTTATCTGGCCATTACGGCAGGCGTGTTTATCTCCATCGCATTCGTTTTTTATATTACCGCTACAACCGGTACTGCCGAGATGCCTTATGGTATCTCAAAACTTATCGGCGGTATCTGCTTCTCCCTTGGTTTAATTCTCTGCGTCATTTGCGGTGCGGATCTATTTACCTCCACCGTGCTGATTGTTGTCGCCAAAGCCAGCGGGCGTATTAGCTGGGGCCAACTGGCGAAAAACTGGCTGAATGTCTATGTAGGTAACCTGCTGGGTGCACTGCTTTTCGTGCTGCTTATCTGGCTGTCCGGAGAATATATGGTGGATAACGGTCTCTGGGGGTTGAATGTTTTACAAACCGCCGATCACAAACTTCACCATACCTTTATTGAAGCCCTGAGCCTCGGTATCCTGGCGAATCTTATGGTTTGCCTCGCCGTCTGGATGAGCTATTCCGGGCACAGCTTAATGGATAAGGCGTTAATTATGGTGCTCCCTGTCGGCATGTTTGTCGCCAGCGGCTTTGAACACAGCATCGCAAATATGTTTATGATCCCAATGGGGATTGTCGTACGCCACTTCGGCTCGCCAGAATTCTGGCACGCTATCGGCGCATCGCCGGAGCAATTTTCGCATCTGACCATTATGAATTTCATCACCGATAATCTTATACCCGTTACAATAGGTAACATTATCGGCGGCGGTATTTTGGTTGGATTGACATACTGGATTATTTACCTGCGCCGCAGCGACAAGCACTAATATTGTTGCCTAAGGCGCAGTAAATCGGAACTTCCACATTAGAAGGTAGGTGTTACATGTCCGAGCTTAATGAAAAATTAACCGCAGCCTGGGAAGGGTTTGCTAAAGGCGAATGGCAGGGTGAAGTCAACGTTCGCGACTTTATCCAGAAAAACTATAGCCCATATGAAGGCGATGAAACCTTCCTGGCCGGTGCGACCGACGCGACGAGCCGCCTGTGGGATAACGTAATGGAAGGCATCAAAATTGAAAACCGCACGCACGCGCCGGTTGATTTTGATACTTCTGTTCCTGCTACCATTACTTCACACGATGCCGGCTATATCATTAAAGACCTCGAAAAAGTCGTAGGTCTGCAGACGGAAGCACCGCTTAAGCGTGCTCTGATCCCGTTTGGCGGCATCAAAATGATCGTAAACTCATGTAAAGCTTACGATCGTGAAATCGATCCAGAAACGCTGAAAATTTTCACCGAATATCGTAAGACGCATAATCAGGGCGTATTTGATGTTTATACCCCGGATATCCTGCGCTGCCGTAAATCAGGTGTACTGACCGGCCTGCCGGATGCCTATGGCCGTGGTCGTATCATCGGTGACTATCGTCGCGTAGCGCTGTACGGTATCGATTACCTGATGAAAGATAAATTCGCTCAGTTCACCTCTCTGCAGTCAAAACTGGAAAATGGTGAAGATTTAGAAGCGACTATCCGTCTGCGTGAGGAAATTGCTGAACAGCATCGCGCACTGGGTCAGATTAAAGAAATGGCGGCTAAATATGGCTGTGATATCTCTGGCCCGGCAACTAACGCTCAGGAAGCAGTACAGTGGACCTATTTCGGTTACCTGGCCGCAGTTAAATCTCAAAACGGCGCCGCCATGTCCTTCGGTCGTGTTTCCAGCTTCCTGGATATCTACATCGAACGCGATCTGAAAGCCGGTAAAATCACTGAACAAGACGCTCAGGAACTGATCGACCACCTGGTGATGAAGCTGCGTATGGTTCGCTTCCTGCGTACTCCTGAATATGACGAACTGTTCTCCGGCGACCCAATTTGGGCTACAGAGTCTATCGGCGGTATGGGTTTAGATGGCCGTACTCTGGTTACCAAGAGCAGCTTCCGTTTCCTGAACACCCTGTACACCATGGGGCCGTCTCCGGAACCTAATATGACCATTCTGTGGTCAGAAAAACTGCCGTTGAACTTCAAGAAATTCGCTGCGAAAGTGTCTATTGATACCTCATCTGTACAGTATGAGAACGATGACCTGATGCGTCCGGATTTCAACAACGACGACTATGCTATCGCCTGCTGCGTAAGCCCAATGATAGTTGGTAAGCAGATGCAGTTCTTCGGCGCACGCGCCAACCTGGCGAAAACCATGCTGTATGCAATCAATGGCGGCGTGGACGAAAAACTGAAAATGCAGGTCGGCCCGAAAGAAGCACCTATCACAGACGACGTGCTGAACTTTGATACCGTAATGGCTCGTATGGATCATTTCATGGACTGGCTGGCTAAGCAGTATGTCACCGCCCTGAATATCATTCACTACATGCATGACAAGTACAGCTATGAAGCTTCTCTGATGGCGCTGCACGATCGCGATGTCATCCGTACTATGGCTTGCGGTATTGCTGGTCTGTCCGTTGCGGCTGACTCTCTGTCCGCAATTAAATATGCAAAAGTGAAACCTGTTCGTGACGAAAACGGTCTGGCCGTAGACTTCGAAATCGAAGGCGAATACCCGCAGTTTGGTAACAACGACCCGCGCGTTGACGATTTAGCCGTTGATCTGGTTGAACGCTTCATGAAGAAAATTCAGAAGCTGCATACTTATCGCAACGCAATTCCAACGCAGTCAGTGCTAACCATCACCTCTAACGTCGTTTATGGTAAGAAAACGGGTAACACTCCGGATGGCCGCCGCGCAGGCGCTCCGTTCGGCCCCGGCGCTAACCCGATGCACGGCCGCGATCAGAAAGGCGCAGTGGCTTCTCTGACCTCTGTTGCAAAACTGCCGTTCGCCTATGCGAAGGATGGTATCTCCTATACCTTCTCTATCGTGCCGAACGCGCTGGGTAAAGACGACGAAGTTCGTAAGACTAACCTTGCCGGCCTGATGGATGGGTACTTCCACCACGAAGCCAGCATTGAAGGTGGCCAGCACCTGAACGTCAACGTGATGAACCGCGAAATGCTGCTTGACGCGATGGATAACCCGGAAAAATATCCGCAGTTGACTATCCGTGTATCTGGTTACGCAGTGCGTTTCAACTCACTGACGAAAGAACAGCAGCAAGACGTTATCACTCGTACATTCACGCAAACCATGTAATTCACGATTTGCCTGAAAAAGCGTAGAATAAAGGCTCCACTTCGGTGGAGCCTTTTTACCAATTGTTCTCCTGTACAAGCCTGCTTTGTCAGTTATCTTTTTTATTAAGGCAACTGCTAAAACAGACTATCCGACACGGCCGCTGAGCTGTGCGCAAACAAGCTCGAAATGGGCAATATCTGGAGATAACACCGCAATGTCAGTCACTGGTCGTATTCACTCCTTTGAGTCTTGTGGCACCGTAGACGGGCCTGGTATTCGCTTTATTACCTTCTTTCAGGGCTGCCTGATGCGCTGCCTGTACTGCCATAACCGGGATACATGGGATACCCATACCGGTAAAGAAGTAACGGTTGATGAACTAATGGCAGAAGCCGTGACTTACCGTCATTTCATGAATGCTTCCGGCGGCGGTGTAACGGCTTCTGGCGGCGAAGCGATTTTGCAGGCAGAGTTTGTCCGTGACTGGTTTCGCGCTTGTAAACAGGAAGGTATTCATACCTGCCTTGATACCAATGGCTTTGTGCGTCGTTACGATCCGGTTATTGATGAGCTACTGGAAGTTACCGATCTGGTTATGCTTGATCTAAAACAAATGAACGATGAAATACACCAATTGCTGGTAGGCGTATCTAATCAGCGCACGCTGGAATTCGCGCGCTATCTCGCTCAAAAAGGTATTAATACCTGGATTCGCTATGTCGTAGTGCCGGGATGGTCGGACGACGACGACTCCGCGCACCGGTTAGGTGAATTTACCCGTGATATGGGCAATGTAGAAAAAATTGAACTGCTGCCCTATCACGAGCTGGGGAAACATAAATGGGTGGCAATGGGTGAAGAGTATAAATTGGACGGCGTAAAGCCGCCGAAAAAAGAGACTATGGAGCGAGTAAAATCCATCCTTGAGCAATATGGTCATAAAGTCATGTACTGATCGTAATGCGCAATCCCACCGAGAATCCGCCTCCATTATTTATTAGCCGGAGTGAGGTGGCCTAAGTGTTCATCGCTATATCTTAAGCCGCCCCACCCATCTCCTCGTCAAACGGCATCAGCAACCCGGTTCTCGCCATCAGGCGAATGTGTTTATAGCAGCCGGACATCTGAATAACATCAGCAAAAAGAAAGTATGGCATTGCCAAAGCATCCTCAAAAGAAGGTGTGGCCTTTTAGGTCATGAGCTTACAGAAAAAGAGAAGGTGCAACAAACCCTGCGCCGTTAATTGAGCCTGAACGCCCCAATTAGATTTTTCGGATTAATAAACAAAAACGCGGCCGGTAATAACCGACCGCATTGGAAAGTCCACCAGCGTGTATATCAGGCATGCGCCACTGGGGTTGGATGCTGTCCCGCTTTGCGCAGTAGCATCATGAGGTATACAAAAGAGACGCTGGCAATCATGATAAATAGCAAATTATCAGAGTAGCGCTGCATCAGCATTGATGTCAGCGACGGCCCGGCAAGGCTGCCGATAGTATAACTGAGCAACAGAGCCTGATTCATTGCAACCAGCTGATGGTGCCCGACTTTTTCGCAGGCCCAGGCCATAGCTACCGGATACAGCGTAAACCCGGCCGCGCCAAGGATAAACAGCGATGGCCCCATCGCCGCATTGCCTAGCATTGCAAGTGCCCCCAAAATCACAACAAACACCTGCACACGCAGAACCAGTAAACGCCCATAGCGGTCAGCAAGTCTGCCAATTGGCCACTGCCCCACAATTCCGGCACTAACCATTACCGCCATCCAGAAGCCAATATGCGCATCACTGATCCCCTGGTGATTTAACCAGAGCGGCATCAGGCCGTATAACGATCCTAAAACAATACCGGAAATAATACAGCCGTTAACACCCAGCCGAGCCTCACGCAGACGCAGCATACTCCACATATGCGTAGACTCATGACCCTCGCCGTGCATATTCACTATGTGGGTAAAAAGAAGCGGTAGAATTCCGGCAATCACCATACCACTTACCCACGGCAGAATATTCAGCAATTCCGTAGATACTTTACTGATAAGTAACTGCCCGGCGACGGTACCTAAATAGTAAACCATCATGTAGGCCGCCAACAGACGGCCGCGATTGCGCGATGTTCCGCTACTCATGAGCGCACTTTCGACAACAACCCAGATCATAGCGCAGCCAACGCCTGCGATAAATCGCCAGGCAAGCCAGCTCCAAAACCCTGTCATTATGCCAAGCCCAAGGCACGCCACCCCAAAAATCGCTGACGCCAGATAATAACTGCGATTAAAGCCCCACTTTTTAATCAATACTCCGGTAACCAGCGTTCCCGCCAGGTTGCCGGTAAAATAAGAGGAGCTTACCATCCCTACTTGCCAGGTTGGCAGTTGATCGTGGGCAAGCCACAGCGGCACTAATGTATTCATTACCGCGATAGCCAGAGTCAGCAAAAGTAGGCCACAGAGCAGAAAAAGCACTGGCCGGGTCCAGACAGACATGTATTTTTGAGCCGTTAAAGATGGTGGAAATTAAGCGCATCATGCCATTGGCAAAAACATTGTCAATCTACTCTTTTCGGGTATAAACACATTTTGCTACTCGTCGATTGACAAAACTAATCTATCCGCTTCGGGATATAAAGCAGGACAACGATAATCAATTGATTCTAAAAAAATTAAATTAAACCCCGCCGTCGCGTTTACGCTAAAAATTTCATCGATTATTTTATTTCCACACGGAGTCGCTCAGGGAAAAATATAATTTCTGTTCTTCGGATAAGTAAAATTTTTAATAAATGCAGTGAACAAATAACATTCAATTAACGCACGAAGAACATTATAAAAATGCTTTATTTTATTAACTCAATATAACTTATGTACACCAACCTTATATCAGAGTTAAAAATAGCTCTGTTAATAATTACGCAACACAACTAATCGATGACAATTCCCGGCTTAACCGTGGTGCAAAGCGGCGTTAATTCTCTCAGTCAGGAATATCCACTTCGATACAGCGAGGTGAATATTCAAAGACAACAAAATAGGATATAGCCTGTTAATGATTTAACTGTCAGTATAAAGTTTTCAGCGCCTCATCAAAGTAAGCGCATTTTAGAGAGCATTGCCTTCCCTCCAGGCACCGGCGGGTTTACTGTTTAAAAAAACATCGACCACCTTTGATGGATTTACCTGCAGAAGCGAATAGAAAAAATATCACCCATTGCCGATCGGGCCGATAGAAAGTGTCTCAGTGAACGATGCTGACACTCATATCAATGCGTACGAAGCCACTGTAATGGCCTTCCCCACACAGATTGCCTGAGAAACGTCAACACATAGAAAATAGGCGGGAAATATTTTATTCATGAGGCAATGCCGCACGCGGCAACGTGCGGCATTAAGATACAAAAGATTAGCCGGCAACCGCCATTCCAACGGTCATGTGCAATCCATAAAACACGCCACGGCCGATGAGCTCTGCCACAACGACAAGCACAAACGCACAGCTTAAGGTCGCCACCGCAGGCTGATTCCCTTTTAACTGCGGCCATGCCCAAAGCGCCAGCGCGCAGGCCAGTAGCACAATGCGCCATGAGGATAGCACACCGTAGCCAGGCACCAGCGCACTCGCCTGCTGGACCGAACTGTGAATATCAGGTAACGCAGCCCCCTGCATCACAATAGCGATTGCACTGACCAATACACCCAATAGCGCAATTACTGGCAGAAAGCCCGGTGCGCACCCGCGCACATCCGCATTGCGCAGCAGTATATAACCCAGAAGCGATCCGCCAATAAACATTGTCATAAAAAAGTTTAACGGCGTCCAGATGCTATACCAGGTTGGGACGGTGTCTATCGTGCTGTAAACCCGGCTCATCAGCCAGACAAAAACTATGCCCAGCGCCATAGTGACCACCAGCCAAATCTTACCCAACGCCGTCGGCATCTTTTTAACAACGCTAATTAACCACCAAAAACCGCCAACGGCAAAGAAAATTGAACCACCGGCAATTTCATTGCTCAACCCCGACTGCCCTATGCGATTCAGAGAATTAAATGCTCGCAGCGGCGACCCCAGGTGCATTATCGAAGCGATAAACGCAATCCCCATAAGAACCCACAGCACTATCATCGAAAGAGTCAGGCGATACCGCTTTTCTTCCGACATTTTGCCTGCCAGTAATGCGCCGCCAACAACCAAAACTGCACCGGCAACGCATTGTCCGAGGACGGTAAAAATCATTAACGGCCACTCATGCCATCCGCTGCCCATCTTAGACCTCCTTCGGATTTGCCAGACGGCCCGTGGTATCCCCGGTCGGGCGGCTATTGGCGTTAGGTTTAATTACAATATTGGGACGCGTAAAGTGCGAGGCCGGGAGCGGAGCTACCTGCGCCAGATCGCCATGACGAGCCCGAAGATCCTCAATTGGGCCAAAATCCAGCGCGCGCAGCGGGCAGGATTCCACACAAATAGGCTTATGCCCTTCTGCAACGCGCTCATGACATCCATCACATTTAGTCATATGGCCTTTTTTAGCGTTGTACTGAGGCGCGCCGTATGGACAAGCCATATGACAATACCGGCAACCAATGCATACTTCTTCGTTCACTACCACAAAGCCATCTTCGCGCTTGTGCATCGCCCCGCTTGGGCAAACTTTCGTACAGGCAGGATCGGCGCAGTGATTACAAGAAATAGAGAGGTAATAGGCAAAGACATTTTGATGCCAGACGCCATTATCTTCCTGCCAGTCCCCTCCGGCGTATTCATAAATACGGCGGAAACTGACATCCGGCGTGAGATCTTTGTAGTCTTTACAGGCCAGTTCACACGTTTTACAACCAGTGCAGCGACTGGAGTCAATATAAAATCCATATTGGGTTGTCATTTGTTACTCCTTACGCCTTTTCCACCTGGACAAGGTTGGTGTGCGATGGGTTACCTTTTGCCAGCGGCGAAGGGCGCTGCGTGGTCAATACATTAATACAGCCTGCGCGATCTATCCGCTGCTTATCCGGGTCATACCAGGCGCCTTCTCCCAGCGCTACAACGCCCGGCAAAATACGCGGCGTGACTTTTGCAGCAATGTGCACTTCGCCACGGTCATTGAAGATACGAATTGCATCACCATTTTTAATGTCGCGTTCGCGTGCATCGAGAGGGTTAATCCACATCTCCTGACGACAGGCAGCCTTCAGTACATCCACATTGCCGTAAGTTGAATGCGCGCGCGCTTTATAGTGGAAACCGGTAAGCTGCAGCGGGTATTTTTTCGCCAGAGGATCGGTGATATGTTCAAAACCGGGGCTATAGACCGGTAGGGGATCGATAACGTCATCCTTTTCCAGCGTCCAGGTTTTCGCTATTTCAGCGAGCTGGGCAGAATAGATTTCAATTTTGCCAGAAGGGGTTGTTAGTGGGTTTGCCGCAGGGTTTTCCCGGAATGCCTTATAGGCGATATGGTGCCCTTCCGGATCGCGTTGCTTAAAGATGCCTTGCTTACGGAATTCTTCAAAAGAAGGCAGCGCAGGGATAGCTTCACGCGACTGCTCATAAAGATGCCGGAGCCACCCTTCCTGAGTGCGCCCTTCAGTAAAGCGCTGCTCAACGCCCATACGTTTTGCAAGTTCACTGGTAATGTCATAGATATTTTTGCACTCAAAACGCGGCTTAATCGCCTGATCGGCAAAAATGACGTAGGCCATGTTGCCGCATGAAGCATCCAGAGCGAAGTCCATCTGTTCTGAAGCCGTGCAGTCCGGCAAAAGGAGATCGGCATATTTTGCCGAGCTGGTCATATGGTTATCAATGACCACAATCAGCTCACACTTCGTGTCATCCTGCAAAATATCATGCGTGCGATTTATCTGTGAATGCTGATTGATCAGACAGTTGCTGGCATAGTTCCAAATCATCTTGATAGGGACATCCAACTTCTCTTTTCCGCGTACGCCGTCCCGAATGCGAGTCATTTCTGGGCCGCGTTCAATAGCATCCGTCCACATAAACATAGAGATGCTGGTGGCAACCGGGTTTTCCAACGTAGGCATCCGCACAAAAGGTAGCTCGTAAGAACCTTCACGCGCACCGGTATTACCACCGGCGATACCTACATTCCCGGTAAGAATGGCCAGCATTGCTATCGCGCGGGACGCCAGTTCACCATTTGCATGGCGCTGCGGCCCCCAGCCCTGTGAGATACAGGCGGTTTTAGCACCGGCAATCTCCCGCGCCAGCCTGATAATCCGCGCGGCTGGAATGCCCGTGATTGCTGCGGCCCACTCCGGTGTTTTAGCCGTGCTATCAGCGCCCTGGCCCAGAATATAAGCTTTATAATGACCATTCGCAGGGGCACCAGCCGGCAATGTTTTCTCATCATAGCCGATGCAGTAAGCATCCAAAAACGCCCGATCAACGAGGTCTTCTTTGATCATCACCCAGGCCAGCGCCGACACCAGTGCCGCATCGGTGCCCGGGCGGATAGGGATCCATTCGTCTTCACGACCAGCGCCGGTATCGGTATAGCGCGGATCGATAATAATCATTCGCGCCTGAGAGCGTTCGCGCGCCTGCTCCAGATAATATGTGACGCCGCCACCGCTCATTCGCGTCTCGCCCGGGTTGTTTCCGAACAAAACCACCAGCTCACTATTTTCTATATCTGAAGGGCTATTGCCATCGGCCCAGCCGCCATAGGTGTAGTTAAGCCCCTCGGCTATCTGCGCCGTAGAATAATCGCCATAATGATTAAGGTAACCGCCACAGCAGTTCATCAGTCGCGCAATCAGGGTATTTCCCGGAGGCCAGGAACGCGTAATAGTGCCCCCCAGCGTTCCGGTGCCATAATTAAGGTAAATAGATTCGTTGCCGTACTCTTTAATCAAGCGCTGCAGGTTGGAAGCGAGTGTGTCGAAGGCTTCTTCCCAGGAAATACGCTCAAACTTACCTTCACCGCGTTTGCCAACGCGCTTCATCGGGTATTTCAGGCGATCTGGGTTATATACGCGCCGCCGCATTGAGCGCCCGCGCAGGCAGGCACGCACCTGATGCAGGCCTTCATAATCGTCATCACCGGTATTATCGGTTTCAACATATTTAATTTCACCGTCAACGACGTGCATCCGCAGCGGGCAACGGCTTCCACAGTTTACAGTGCACGCGCTCCAGACAACTTTTTCCGGAGAGGAGCCTGCGGCTTTTTCAGCGGCAAATACCTGGTGTGAGAAAGGTAAACTTAGCGCCCCGCTAGCGGCAGCAAGCCCGCACAGCGCTGTATTTTTAACCAGCGCTCTGCGACTTACCTCCGCAGCCAGTATTGCTTCGGGGGATTCTTTCATAAAAATCACTCATTGCTTATTTAATAAACGGCAGACTTGCGTCTGTACCGGAAAGCAGGAAGCTGTAAAACGTTTCACCTGAGGCGAATTATTGTAAAAAGCGGATATGTACTCCCTGGTAGCCAGAAGAATACTTATTTGGAAGTAATGAATATTGTCAGATGTCAAATGTGGGTAAGAAAACCGCCACTGGCAGTGATTTTGTTTAGGTGAGTATTCTCCCCTTCGGTAAGCGAAATGGCGCGTTTTTATCTTGTAAATATCATGTATTACCGCCTCTGCGCAGAATTTCACATGCCATTTTTATCGCCAGCGGGAATTGAACCTTTTGATGGAAAATATGCCGCCTGGCTGCCTTCGCTGTAAAATCTGGCGTTTAACAGCACCCGCCTCAAAGGCCGCTTTTGACTTGTAACTCTGATTAATATGCTTCTGCGCAGCCTGCAATATGAGCGACAATGGATTGTCCCGACTGTCGCATCAGGCTCGGCCAAAATAAGTACTACTGTACTCCAAAAGGAGGGTATCAATTTTCTAAAAGAAAGCCCCGGCAGATTACTTAACCCAGGAGCCGCATGCGCTTGAAGAGAAACGCTTAACTTTATCCTCTTAGTCGCATTCCATGGCTATCTCCCACGTATAGAGGTAGTGCGGTAACAGGCATGTCTACCGCGCCGAATTATTTTGATGATGGTTTCAACCTTATGATTTAGTCAGCGGCCAGGATATTCCTGGCGGATGGAATCGTCACAGAAATGCTCCGCAAAGTTTACCGGTCAAGCACGATCAGCGGTAAGTTATTGGATGAATCATTTAACACTGTGATATCGGCCCCGTAGAGCACGTTTAACGCCGACTGTTTCAATACCTCCAGCGGTCTACCATTATCAATAACTCTGCCTTTATCCATCAGCACTATGCGATCGGCGTAGCGTGCGGCAAGGTTGAGATCGTGCAGTACGCAGCAAACATTGAACTGCCGCTCGTTTACCAACTGGCGTAATAAACGAAAAAGATGCTGCTGGTGGTGAATATCCAGCGCAGAGGTCGGCTCATCAAGAAACAGCCACTTAGGTGAGGGGATGGTTTCCCACAGCTGGGCCAGTAAACGCGCTAACTGTACCCGCTGCTGTTCGCCGCCAGATAGCTGTCGGTAGTCACGAGAAGCCAGTTCCCGGCAATCGCACAACGCCACGATCTGCGCAATTTCATCATGGGGATGAGGTGTACGATGAGGATGCCTGCCCATTCGAATTACTTCCTGTACGCTAAACGGGAAGGCCATATGGCTGTTCTGACGCATCACCGCGCGGGTTTTTGCCAGCTCAGTGATTGACCATGCATTTAGCGGCCTGCCCAATAATGTGCATTGCCCGCTGTGTGGTTTCAGATACCCGGTTAACTGGCGTAACAGCGTGGATTTTCCTGCGCCATTCGGCCCTAAAATGGCCACAATTTCCCCGCCTGGAAAACTCAGCGAAACGTCATCCGTCAGGCGCCTTCCCCGGAGGCTATAAACTAAATTTTCAGCGCGGATCATAATATCCTCCGACTGCGTAAAATCAGCCACAGAAACCAGGGGCCGCCAATCAGACTGGTCAACAAACCCACGGGCATTTCGGCGGGTTGAACCAGCGTGCGGGCCAGAGTATCGGCAATCAGAAGCAAACAGGCTCCGGCCAGCGCGGAATATGGGATAAGCCAGCGATGATCGGCCCCGGTAGACATTCTGATGAGATGGGGGATAACCAGCCCGATAAAGCCGATAACACCGCTCACCGAAACCGCAGCGCCGACAAGAAGTGAACTGAGTAGCAGCAACTGCTGGCGTTTACGTTTTACATTTACACCGAGGTAATGCGCTTCTTCATCGCCAAGTTGCAGCAGATTCAACGTTCCGGCGAGATAAATTGTTACCGCAATACCCGGCAGTATAAATGAACTGGCGACCAGCAGCGTAGACCACTGCGCCTGGCCAAGATGTCCCATCATCCACAGGGTAAGCTGCCGAAGCTGCTGATCATCGCCAATATAGCTCAGCACACCAATTGCGGCGCCACACAGCGCGTTGATGGCGATTCCGACCAACAACAATTGCATCATACCGCCGTGACGATGGCGCTGGCCAATCAGGAAAATAATGGTGCAAATAACCATGCTGCCCGCAACGGCAAAAATCATCTGTTCATACAGCACCAGCACAACCGGCAGGGATAATGGGAGGACGATTGCCACCCCGACCATTAACGCAGAACCGCTGCTAACACCAAGAAGCCCGGGGTCAGCCATCGGATTGCGAAAAAGCCCCTGCATGATAGCGCCTGCCGTTGCCAATGCAGCGCCTACCAGTACTGCCAATAACACGCGCGGCAGACGAATGTTCAACCAGATGTCTCGATACTCTTTATCAAAAAGAGCGCTGAAGGTGATATTCAACGCCCCCTGACTGGCGCCGAGAAGCATCAGAGCAATTAGCAGGAGTGAAAGGCCCGTCAATATGCTGACGGAAGAGAGTGAATCCTTGAGCACGCAAGACTCCATTGCAACTTTGCGGCGCGGGTACCCCGCGCCGCGAGGGGATTACCCCGGATTAAGTTCAGGTTCAACCAGACTGTAGATCTGATTATTCAGGGCCGGCATATGAGCCAGTTCATGGATATGTGCAGCAACATCGGCACGTCGCACAAAGCCATGACACTCCTTATCTTGTATCCGCCGTGCTTTTCCTGTCGCATTACCATTGAGCAGCCCGCCAGGACGAAGAATGGCATATTCCAACCGGCTGGTTTGTAGCCAATTTTCTGCCAGCGATTTTTCTCGTACGGCTTGACCAAAAGCGGCTTTCGCACGCGGTGATAAAAAACGCCAGCTATCGCCGCAGCCCAGCGATGTCACCAGAATCATCCGCCTGAGACCCGCATTTTCAGCCTCATCAATGACGGTACGGTGTGCAAGATAGTCCCGATCGCCGCCCATAGAGGAGATGGCAATAGCATTAGGCCCAGCGGCACAACAGGCGCCGGCAACAACGCTGCTATTACATGCGTCGCCTTTGAAAACCCGTACGCCCTTTTTTTCCAGTTCAGCGGCAGCTTGCGCGCTGCGAACAATAGCAATCACGGGGCGTTTTTCCGCCAATGCCAGCTTAAGTGTTTCTGCGCCAACGCCGCTTCCGCCCGCACCGAAGAGTAGCCACGGCGTCATCGGGCATCTTCCTTAAGCGATGCGACCAGCGCGTGGAAAAGCTGAACCTGTTCACTCAGTAACTGACGGTGTTCATCCCGGCCCAGGAAAATTTTAAACATGGCGCTACCGGCTTTGTTAAAGAACAGAATAGATGCGGTGTCCATCCCCATAAATTTACGTTCAATCAAGGCGATATGTGTGCAGTTCTCGGCCTTGATGTGCCCCGTCATCCCTTTTTTACCCCGCAGATTGAAGTAGCCGTGGCGGTGAAATCCGGAAGGTAGCTCGCCGGTAAATTCGAGGATAACATCCGCGGTATGAACCAGCGTGGTTACCTTGCCCCACTCGCTGACGCTCTCCCATACGCGGTCAAACTTATCGCCCGAAACAACCGTTGGAGCGGGCAAGTTTTGTACTACATCCAGCAGCGTAGTGGTGTAGCGCTCGGCGATGGCTTCCAGCGTACCTTCCGGCTCAGTCTTCAAAAAAGCCTGTAAAGAGACATGACTCATAATTACTCCTGTTATGGTTTCTCAACCGCAATACACGGTGCGTTAAGTTCCTGAATCAGTTCATCAAGAGACTGCAAAATATTGCTTGCCCAGAAGCGGCCTTCATTGGTCAAACGCAGGCACGTTGAGGAATCCCTGGTCAATCCCGCCTGATGCCATTGGGACAGTAAAGGGGCTAATTTTTCGGCATGAGGCGTCAGTTCATCCAGCGGAATGCGCGCCGCTTCAACACCGGCCTGGAGGATATGCCGCCACTGAAAGCCAGCCTCAGCGGTGCGCATCATCATCATTAATGGCTTTTTCCCAACCGCGATTGCCTCATGCCAGGCAGTGAGGTTACGTTCAACCATCCAGGAATAGCCGTTCACCGAGCCGCCTGCTCCTGAACCAAATGCCAGACAGTCTGCCCCCTGTTTAATCAGGAGGTTATACAGGTTGCGCTCGCGCGTTGTACGCGCCCAGTGGCTGTTGCTGATACAGCGCCAGCCCGCCGCGTCCATAAAGTCACAGCCCTGAAGGTAGAGATCGCGACGCTCCGCCGGAGAAGGAACCTCCGCGCGTCCATTTTCTACGGCTTTGCCCAGCGGGGTATTGGGGAGCAGATTAAGGGCATAGAGGTCAACACCGTCGAGGCCAATATCACGCGCGATCGCCAGATCTTCGCCCCATAGTTTCGTATCTTGCCCCGGCAAACCAAAAAGGAGATCGCACACTACCGCCGCGCGATCTCTTTTCACCAGCCCTTGCATAAAAACCCTGGCCGTTGGGCCATCTGACGTTCGGGCCATCTTCTTACGAATTTTGCTGTTAAAGGATTGAATGCCAATGGAGAAACGATTTGCACCCGCATCCAGACAGGCGTCAATTCGATTATCGTCAAAGTTAAGAACCCGGCCTTCAATCGTTATCTCACAGTCCGGTGCCAGAGGGAGCCTGTTCTTTAGCACTGTGATTATCTTTGCCAGATCCAGTGCCGACAGCGCTGAGGGTGTACCGCCGCCAAAGTAAACGGCGTGAACAGGGGCTGACTGATGTAAAACGCTATCCGCTTCCATTTCGATTTCGCGAATTAGAGCGTCGGTGTAGCGGGTACAGTGGTCCTCCTTGAAAGGGTTTTGATAAAAACCGCAGAACGTACAATGCGTCGCACAAAAGGGAATATGCAAATACACCAGCCTTTTGCGAGAAGAGACGCACTGGCTGATGACACTTTGCCAGGTTTGCGACAGTTGCTCGTTGGCGACAGGGATCGCACCACGCCACGGCATCGTGGCACGGCGATCTTTAAATGGCTGATTTCCCTCCAGCGCGAAATGCGGAGTAAGATCCAGCGCGTTTTTTATATTCATAGGTCTACATCAAATCCATTTATTGGGGCAAAGAATTGCTGGTGCAGGTACTCAACCGCGTCAACAACGCGAGGCCCCATGCCCAGAATCAGTGCTTGATCTACGATAACAATGCGTTGATTTTTCCAGGCGGCGGTGTGGGTGATTCCGGCAATAGCGCGTAGACGATTCAGATCGCCATCCACCATCTGTGAGGTCACGACAATAAACTGCGGATTTGCTGCAATCAGCGATTCTGCGCTATAGCTTTGGTATTGCTGATGAGTTGCCACATTTTCCGCACCGGCGAAGCTCAAAATGGCATCAGCAACGCTGCCTTTACCGGCCACCTGCGGTGCACTGCCGCCAGCAGAGAGAATAAATAGCGCTTTTACCGGCGTATTTTTCGATTTAACGCTGCGTTGAACGCGTTCAAGCCGCTGATGTATACGACTCACCAGCGCATCGCCTTGCTCAGGGATCTGCAGCGTATTTGCCAGTTGACGAATGTTGGCATACATCTGCTCAACCGTCGCAGGAACGCGTGTCAAGGTCACAACGTTAACTTTTTGTCTACGTAGCTGATCCAGAACGAGCTGCGGCCCGGCGTCCTGCCAGGTGATAAAACCGCTCGGGTGCAGGGATAAAATGCCTTCGCTGTTCAGCTGCTTCCAGTAGCCAATGTGCGCGAGCGCGGCCGTTTCTGGAGGATAAGAGGTGGTTTCATCCACCCCAACCACGCGGTTGCCCGCCCCCATAGCAAAAATAAGTTCGGTCAGTGAACCACCTGCGACAACCAGCCTTTCGGTAGCCTGAGTACTGAAGGCACAGGTGAGAATGATTAAGCCCGCGATGAGTTTCTTCATTTTCAGAAATTCCATGCAAAACCTACTGCGGCGTTGAAGCCTGCTGCAGGAATAGATTCATGGGCGGTCTGGTAACGTTTGTCGGTCAGGTTATTCAGCGCAAGATTGACCTGATACCGATCCTGCGGGCCAAATTCAGTATTGAATGCGAGGTTGAGAGTCGCCCAGCCCGGATAGTTAATTTCTTTACTACCGGTTTTGTCTTTAGCGCTGGAGGCAGCGCGGATAAAGAAATCTGAGGTAATGTTGATGCTATTAAGCAGCTGCGTATGTTTCAGACCGGCTCTTCCTGTCAGGATAGGTTCTCCAGTATTCCAGGTTTTGATATCACCCCCTTCGTACTGGCGGCGGATAAGGTTGCCGCTAAGGTAAGGAGAGATAGCCCAGCCGTTGTACTCTGCGGTGAGTTCCATTCCCCAGTTTTTAGCCCGGTCAATGTTGTTATAGTAATAATATCCGCCCCGGGAAGAGGTGCGGTTACCCTGGCAAGCGGTTTGCCCGGCACAGGTCAGGCTGGCGATATAATCTTTGGCCTCGGAGTAGTAAATCGCGCCATCAATCAACCACATATTGCCATTGTAACGGGCACCTAGCTCATAGTTGTTGGAGTGTTCTGCCTTCAGGTTTGGATTGCCATAGGTAACGCTACCACCCGCAGAAGTCTGCATAAATAGCTGGGTCAACGTCGGAAAGACATATCCCTGGGCATAGGCGGCACGCAGTTCAATATCTTTGAAGCCGGAGTAACGCAGGCTGGTAGAGGTGACTAATTCATCATCATGCGCCGCATTCCTTCCGGATGACTGCCAGGCTGTACCACTCAGGCTATCGCTGCGGTTCAGTTTGGAAGAGAGCCAGTACTGACGTGCACCAGCGGCCCACGTCCAGTTATCAGCGAAGTGCCAGTCGTTTTGTGCAAATAGGGAGGCATTACTCTGTTCGGCCTCAATATGCGACAGGGTATTGGTTTGGGTATCAAAGAAGCCAGTGGCCGCAGTCTGGCGCGTACTACTTTTGGTATCCTGTTTTACTTTATCGTGCTGATACTGAGCTCCGATAACCAGCTCGTTATTCGCCGGAAGCGCGAAATTGTTCTGTAGCGTCACTCCCTGGGTATACTGTTTATCATTGGTATGAGTCTGATTGCTGACCGTCAGCGCCCGGATCAGCGGGCTGGGAATAACCTGGGTGGTTTTAACCCGGTTTTCAAATTTACGTTCAATGGTCTGGCTATAAGCATCAAGGTGGATTTTTTTCAGGTAATCCCCCCCTACATCATAATCATAGAAAATACCGACTTTTTCGCGCTCAAGTTTCGGAATACGGACGCTGAATTCGTCATACTGGTTGTCTGCATCACTGAGCCAGGTTTGCGTGGAAATCCTGTAACGATCGAGCGACAGACCCAGCTTATGGGGACCGAAGTTATAACCCAGCCAAACCCCCTGCCCGTTATTGCGGAAGCTGGTATCAGGCAACCGGCCATCCGGGGTGTCACGATTACCCTGGTCGGAGTAGCTGCCGTTGATTCGATAGTCAAAGTTGCCGATGCTGCCCCAGGCGGCGGCTGATTCCTCCCACCCGGCAGTAGCTGAGTTATAGACAGCCTTGATACTGCCCCCAAGCGGTTTATTTCCGCCTTTTTTGGTAATGAAGTTCACCACACCGCCAATGGCCTGCGAGCCGTAGAGAACCGAGTATGGGCCCTTTACAACCTCAATACGTTCCAGTGAAGACTCATCTATCAGCAAACCAGCGCCATAGTTCTGACCCGCACGCTGATAGCTGACAACCTGGCCGTCTATCAAAATCAGCACGCGTGAAGAGGCTTCACCTCGAATACGAATTTGTTTACGGCCCGCCAGCGAGTTGTCGGCAACCTCAACGCCAGGAATATCCTGCAAATCGTCGGCAATGGAAACGCTGGTTGAGTTTTGCAGAGTCTGACGGTCAATCACGTGAATTGTTGCCGGGCTTTCCCAAAGACTGCTCTCTGTCCGGTTGGCGGTAATGATTAACGTGTCATCATTAGAGGGTTTAGATTGCGCTGTGGTATTGGCTGCAGAAACAGCGCCCGATACACATAATGTCAGGGCTGAAAGAAAAAATGGTCTGTTGTTAGTCCGTATCAACATATGTAAAACCTTATGAGTGTGTAAATGATCATTATTATCATTCGCATTTATACAAGAGTTGTCTCCATAAGTTCAATATGAAAGATGTGGGAGCAATGCATTTTTTGATCTCTGTCAACCTGCCGACCAGCGTGAGTGCCATGCAATGCCTGCCAATTGCTTATGTAATAGTAACTATCTGTCTACTAAGCATATTTAAGTCACAGCTAAATATTTACGATTAAGCATGAATGCAGGAAGGGCTTGTTAAGAAGCCAATAATCTCTTAAAAAAGTCGGCCAGTGAATTTCAGTGATGACACCAGGTAATTAACCGATTTTTTATAAAGAACCGGTCACGGCCAGGGGAAGCAAGAAATTTACTGATGCAGAACATTCAGCGCATGAGTCAACCGCTTCGGGCAACTTGTATTGGATTACGGCGTTCGGGGGTCTCTCATCCGGCTGCCTGCGGCGCCGCCGCCTGAGCGGATTTCTGGATTTTTATCGTGGCAAAACAGCGCGGGCGTTACAGCTGTCTCTCGTAACGATTCTATCGCCTGGAAAACGATGCCCGTACAAAACGCCATCATCGATGGCGAGGCAATCAGCCGGTGGTCAACGCGCTTTCCGACATGGATTAAACCTCTACGCTGGCGGCAACTGTGGCGATAAAATGCGATACCTTGCCTCTGACAGAGCCATTTGTGGTGAAGCCGAACAAAAAGTTCCCTTCAAGGTTGAGTATAAAACTTCACGCCAAGCGGCCCGGTTACACCTCGGCGGCATTTCAGGGAGCGGCTGAAGGTTAACCTGCGTATTATCTCTATAGCCAGAAAAATGAAAATCCGATGCCAGCCGCTGGCGCGTACGGTGCTGGCGTGGCTAAATGCTTTTCTTTGTAGTGCCAGCATTATTTCTCTGCCAGCACAGGATGAGCGTAATGGCCTCTCTGCGTATAGCAATCAAGCAACAAGAACTCCGCTTCAGGGCATTCACGTAAAGAGAAGGCGGCTTTAAGCTCTCTCTATAGAGTGGGAAGAAAACCTTTGCCAATCAATTACAAATAAAACAATGAAACAGGCTAAGGGCCGATGGTAACCATACCCAATAAATAGGACGTAATTTTTAACAGGCAATAAAAAAAGCGCCCATTATATAGAGCGCTTTTTATAACATTATGCCGGTTAGCCGATATATTCGAGGCCGTTCATGTAAGGCCGTAAAACCTCTGGCACTTCAATTCGGCCGTCTGCCTGCTGATAGTTTTCCAGAACGGCTACCAGAGTACGACCTACCGCAAGCCCTGAGCCATTCAATGTATGAACCAGCCGCGGTTTTTTCTCTGTTTTACTGCGACAGCGCGCCTGCATACGGCGCGCCTGAAAATCGCCGACGTTAGAACAGGAAGAAATTTCGCGATAGGTATCCTGCGCGGGGAGCCATACTTCAAGGTCATAGGTCTTACAGGCTGAAAAGCCCATATCCCCGGTGCACAGCACAATTTTACGATATGGCAGGCCAAGTAATTGTAATACCTTCTCCGCATGGCCCGTCAGTTCTTCAAGCGACGCCATTGAGGTGTCCGGATTAGTTACCTGCACCATTTCTACTTTATCAAACTGGTGCATACGGATAAGCCCGCGGGTATCGCGACCATAGCTGCCTGCCTCGGAACGGAAACAGGGCGTATGCGCGGTCATGCGTAGCGGCAGCGCCTCTTCATCCAGTATTTCGTCACGCACCAGGTTAGTTAACGGAACTTCCGCCGTAGGGATCAGAGCATAGTTACTGCTATCGGCTTCTTCTTCCAGCGGACGCGTATGGAATAAATCCCCCGCGAACTTAGGCAACTGGCCGGTGCCATAAAGCGTTTCGTGATTAACAAGATAGGGAACATACGCCTCGCTATAGCCGTGCTGTTCGGTATGCAGGTCAAGCATAAACTGCGATAACGCGCGATGCAGGCGGGCAATTTGCCCTTTCATCACCACAAAGCGGGAACCTGTTAATTTAACCGCAGCGGCAAAATCCAGGCCGCCGTGCATTTCACCCAGCGTAACGTGATCGCGGATATCGAAATCAAATGCCCGTGGGGTGCCCCAACGGCTAACCTCAACGTTGTCACTTTCATCTTTGCCAACCGGTACGCTATCGTCCGGTATATTCGGAATGGTCAATGCATAGTCCCGAATTTCGGCCAATAGCGCATCAAGCTCGGTTTTCGCCGCATCCAGCTCTTCACCCAACTGATTCACCTGCTGGCGCAGCGGCTCAATATCTTCTCCGCGCGCTTTCGCCTGGCCGATGGATTTCGATCGCGCATTGCGCTCGGCCTGCAGATTTTCTGTTTTTACCTGGAGCACTTTGCGGCGCTCTTCAAGCGCACGTAATTTTTCTACATCCAGCGTAAAGCCACGGCGTGCCAGTTTTTCAGCGACTGCGTCTGGCTCATTACGCAGCAGATTGGGATCGAGCATGCTTGTCCTGTGCTTATCGAATTGAAACAGAAAAGCGGCCGCCTGAGCGCAACCGCGTGAAATTTACATTAACCCCGAGCCCTGGTTATGCTGCCAATACTTACCGACACGTGCATAAACGCGGGTTTACAGAGATAAGACTGCTAACCTTACCGCAACGCCTGGGTTATCGGTAGCGTTTTGTGGGGCTATTTTGATCCTGTTCGCTAAGCCAGGCGAGCTTTTCACCAATCTTACTCTCAAGCCCGCGCGATGAAGGATGATAGTAGCGAATTGGCCCCATCTCAGGCGGGAAATAGACTTCACCGGCCGCATACGCATTGGGCTCATCGTGCGCGTAGCGGTATTCATCGCCGTAGCCCATTTCTTTCATTAATTTCGTCGGCGCATTGCGCAAATGTGCGGGCACATCATAGTCCGGTTTGGTTCGGGCATCATTCAGCGCCGCCTTAAATGCAACATAGACAGCATTGCTTTTCGGCGCACAGGCCAGATATACCAAAGCCTGGGCGATAGCTCTTTCACCTTCTGCCGGCCCGACTCGGGTAAAGCAGTCCCATGCGGCAATAGCGACCTGCATGGCGCGAGGATCCGCATTCCCTATATCTTCAGAGGCAATCGCCAGGCAACGACGCGCGACATACAGCGGATCGCCACCAGCTGTAATGATACGCGCATACCAGTAAAGTGCCGCATCGGGTGAAGATCCCCGCACGGATTTGTGTAGTGCGGAAATAAGATCGTAGAAACGATCGCCTTTATTATCGAAACGCGCGCTGCGCTCGCCGGCAATTTCCGTCAACAGCGCCGGCGTCAATACGCGCATTCCGGCGTCATTTGTTTCCGCCATATCCGCCATCATTTCGAGCGTATTCAGCGCACGGCGCGCATCGCCGTTCACCAGCTCAGCGATTGCAAGCCGCGTCTCATCCGGCAATACAATATTCTGATTACCATAGCCGCGCGCAGGGTCCAGCATGGCCTGCGCCAGCACTTGCTCTATATCTTCAACGGTTAACGATTTCAGCAGGTAAACACGCGCTCTGGAAAGCAGAGCCGAATTTAATTCAAACGAGGGATTTTCTGTCGTGGCACCGATAAAGGTGATGGTGCCATCTTCGATATGGGGCAGGAAAGCGTCCTGCTGGCTTTTATTAAAGCGATGCACTTCATCGACAAACAGTACGGTGCGACGCCCGCCATCCCGCCGCTGGCGGGCTCGGTCTATGGCTTCACGAATCTCTTTTACGCCTGACGTCACCGCAGAAATGCGTTCCACCTCAGCGTCCGCATAACGCGCGATAACTTCTGCTAAAGTCGTTTTGCCAGTACCCGGCGGTCCCCACAGGATCATCGAGTGCAAATGCCCGGCCTCAATCGCTTTGGGCAGCGGTTTACCAGGCGCCAGCAGGTGCTGCTGCCCAATATATTGGGCGAGATCCGCAGGCCGCATACGCGCAGCCAGCGGCTGGAATTGATTATCAGAAAAATCGAGCGACAGGTTGCTCACTCAAACCTCTATTTGCGTTGATCGTCCACCGTCACGCCTTTCGGCGGCGTAAAAGTAAACTTACTCATATCAACCGCACCGTTCTGTTGAGCGGTAAGCTGATAGTTGCTGCGCTGCCCGTCTTGTTCGATAGCGCTAAACTGCCTGATAGTGCCGCTGGCAGTCACATCAATAGTAAATTGTTTGAGATTGCCGCCCTCTTTTTTAGGCGTCAGCTCAAAACTATCGCCCTGCTGGCGGATATCATATTGCTGCCAGTCTTTAGTTTGATTGCGGGCGATGAGCATAAACGGTGTATTACTGGTCGCCTCTTTAAGCCAGCTCGCGCTTACCTGTTCAACAAAAGGATTGTAAAACCAGAGCGTTTTACCATCGGATACCAGCACACTTTCGTCCGGCTGTGTCATATGCCAGTTAAACAGATCCGGGCGCTTAACCCACAGTTCCCCTTGCCCCTCCTGCACTGCTGCACCACCGGCATCGGTAACTTTTTGCGTGAAGCTGGCATGGAAGCTGGCAACCTTATCCAGACGACTTTTCAGCGCACTGGCACCATCGGCCCAAACCGGGGCAGCTATAACAGTAGAAACTAGCGCGGTGGCAAAAATGACCTTTTTCATCATGTTCCCTCAATGTAGCAGCCCTGATTCGGACCTGTATCGGTAACTGTGACCTGATGTCGCGAAATCGAACAGCAGAAAAAACTGATTCTGCATTAATTAATAATACATTATATACACAATGCGCTATTCAAACGGCGGTGGTGCCAGAACTTCGCGGTTACCGTTGTGACCCTGAGGGCTGACGATCCCCTGCGCCTCCATCTGTTCCACAATACGCGCAGCGCGGTTATAGCCGATTCTGAATTGCCGCTGCACGCCGGATATGGATGCCTTACGTTTTTCAACGACAAACGCGACGGCCTGGTCAAATAGCTGGTCGAGTTCTTCATCGCCGTCGATTCCCCCCGCGCCGCTTTCACCGCCTTCATCGGAGGTAATGCCTTCGATATATTGTGGGCGACCGCGCGCTTTCCAGTCCTGTACAACGGCATGGACCTCTTCATCGCGCACAAAGGCACCGTGAACCCTGACTGGAAGCGTGGAGTTTGGCCCTGAGTAAAGCATATCTCCCATGCCTAGCAGTGACTCGGCTCCGCCCTGGTCAAGAATAGTCCGCGAATCAATTTTGCTCGATACCGTAAAGGCGATTCGCGTAGGAATATTGGCTTTAATCAGGCCGGTTATCACGTCGACCGACGGCCGCTGTGTAGCAAGGACCAGATGGATGCCCGCTGCACGCGCTTTCTGCGCCAGGCGCGCAATAAGCTCTTCCACTTTTTTGCCGACTGTCATCATCAGGTCGGCAAATTCATCCACCATCACAACAATGTAGGGCAATTTTTCCAACACGGGATGCGTGGTGTCCATGCTATCCCCGGGTTTCCAGAACGGATCGGGAATCGGGCGACCCATGCGCTCTGCCTGGATAATACGTTCGTTGTAGCCCGCAAGGTTACGTACACCAAGCGCCGACATTAGTTTATAACGACGCTCCATTTCATTGACGCTCCAGCGCAGCGCATTTGCCGCGTCTTTCATATCCGTTACCACCTCGGTTAACAGATGAGGAATGCCTTCATAAACAGATAGCTCCAGCATTTTGGGATCTATCATAATAAAGCGCACCTCTTCCGGCGTCGCTTTATAAAGCATGCTGAGGATCATCGCATTGACCCCCACAGATTTACCTGAGCCGGTAGTCCCGGCGACCAGCAAATGCGGCATCTTTTGCAGATCGGCGACGATAGGATCGCCCGCAATATCTTTTCCTAATACCACCGTCAGCGGGGACGCGCTATCGCGGAATTTCTGACAATCAAGCACCTCTCGCAGATACACCGTCTGGCGTTTTTTGTTCGGTAATTCCAGCCCTACATAGGGTTTGCCAGGAATAACCTCCACTACGCGCACGGCCACCGTTGATAAAGAGCGCGCTAAATCACGGGAGAGGTTAGAAATACGCGCCGCTTTCACGCCAGGCGCTAAATTTAATTCAAAACGCGTGATAACCGGCCCTGGAGAATAATTCACAACATCGGCTTTAATGCGAAAATCGGCCAGTCGGGCCTCAACCAGACGCGCCATTTGTTCAAGCGCGAAAGTATCAACGGGTTCCACTTCTGACGGCGGAGCGGTGAGCAAATCAAGGGTCGGTAACGGCGTTGACGGTTTCGCAAGCGGGCGATGATCGCCGTTTCTCATCAGGAAAGGATGAATAAGGCTTTCTTGCTGAGCTGCACTCTGCTGTGTCGGTGCCTGAGGCGCATGCTGCGGATAATTACCCTGCGGCTGCGCCATATGCGGCGCTACCGGTGCCTGAGGCGCTTGCTGCGGATAATTGCCCTGCGGCTGCGCCATATGCGGCGCTACCGGTGCCTGTGGCGCTTGCTGCGGATAATTGCCCTGCGGCTGCGCCATGTGCGGCGCTACCGGTGCCTGAGGCGCATGCTGCGGATAATTACCCTGCGGCTGCACCATGTGCGGCGCTACCGGTGCCTGAGGCGCATGCTGCGGATAATTACCCTGCGGCTGCCCCGCGTGCGGCGCTACCGGTGCCTGAGGCGCATGCTGCGGATAATTACCCTGCGGCTGCCCCGCGTGCGGCGCTACCGGTGCCTGAGGCGCTTGCTGCGGATAATTATTCTGTGGCTGCGCCAAATGCGGCGCTACCGGTACCTGAGGCGCTTGCTGCGGATAATTGCCCTGCGGCTGCATGGCTGGCGGTTGTGTCACTTCGTGTTGATAATCGTTGCCATAACGCTGTTGCTGCGACGCGGCGAATTGACGCGCCAGTTCTGCCTGCTCTGCAGGCTCTTCATCTTCGGCAGGTTCAGCGTTACCGTAAACACTTTGCTCATTTTCATAAGCCGCACCGTAGCGTTCGCGCTGGGTATTCTCAAACTGGCGTGCCAGCTCATCCTGCTGGAGCGCCTGCGCGGCTTCGTCGTCTTCTGCTATAGAATGATATGCGTGACTCTGCTTTTGTAATGCCTCAGCGCGGGCGCGCTCTTCAGCCTCGCGCTGAGAAGGCAATTTAATTCCGTATGAGGCTAATTCGCGGCGGGTTGGAACCCTGACGCGGTTAGGACGCGGTAATTGAGGCCCAATACCTTCTTTAACCTGAGCTCGCGGGGCTTCTGTCGCTAAATCAAATATCGGCGCTGCGGTAGGTGCCACCTGCCCTGCGCCAGGGATCGCCGAAGCGGTCGCCAACCCATATGACGCGGCGCTATCTCCGAACGGAAGTGCGGTAGTAGAAGCAGAGGCAATCGCATCATCTGACGGAGCGGAGGGTGATAACGAATACTCGCCGCCCGGCTGCGCTGTTTCTCTGGGAAGCGGCGCTTGCTCAGCCTCCCATTGCGGGAATGAAGAATGATCAATCTCGGCCCTGCCATCTGCTACATTCTCTAATTCTAATGTAGATATCGCCTCAGAGCTGGATGATGCGGGTGCCGTCATGTCGTGTTCACGCCCGTGAGCAGGGAGGTTTTCGTAGCCACTTTCGGCATAAGGCGCCTCACTGGCATGCAGGCCCGGCCCATTATTTTCAGATACTGGCACGACACTATGAGTCAATGCATCAGACGCGTAGGGCTGCTGCTGGGGAATTCCTTCAGCCTGTGGCGCTAACGCTGGTTCTGCCGTCGTTGCCTCCGGCATGGGTTCCCACTGTACAGCGGGTGTTTCCGCCTCCGGTAGAGGAACGGTGATATTCGGGTCAGCAATGATAGCCTGCGCAGCGATTTCTTCAGACCATTCGGCGCCCATGGCCGGTTCAGCTATCGAAACCGTAGCTATACTGGTGCCATTGAGTAGCGGATCATTATAATCCTGACGTTCTTCCGTCACTCGCTGGCTGGAAAACAGCACGTCATCCGGATCAACGGCTTGCCCGTTAGCAAAAATCTGAGGTTCGTCATCCATACGCCTGCCGGAAAATAGCGCATCGTCCGTATGGCGCCCCACCGGATTAGAAAATTTTTCTGCGGCATGTCTGCGACGTAGCACCTTTTTGAATCGTGAAGGGTGAGCACTGGGCGCTTCATCGTCTTCTTCATCGCGCCAGGTATTGTCCCGACGCGTGCGATTGCTGGCAAAAGTCAATACGCTCAGGACGGCGCCGCCGATTTTTTCAGCAATATTCACCCACGACCAGCCGGTGAAGAGCGTTAACCCCGCAGCCCACACGCACAGCAGCGCGATAGTACCGCCGCTGCTGTTCAATAGCGGCATCATGGCGGTACTCAATAAACTGCCAATTACGCCACCAGAGGCGAAATACCAAATATCATCAGCGTTGATCGCCGCCAACCCGCAAGACGTAACAATAATTGCCAGCGCGCCAATCAGACGCAAAGATAGCGCGAAATAATCAATATAATCATCGTTTTCGCGACGCTGCCATGCAAACCAGCAGCCGCCGAAAATTATCACCGGCACGGTATACGCCATAATCCCAAAAATAAAAAATAGCGTGTCGGCAAGCCAGGCGCCCGGCGCACCGGCCAAATTATGGATAGGCTCATGCCACGCCGTTTGCGACCAGCTCGGATCGGAAGGGTTAAAGCTAAGCAACGCCACCATAAGGTATATGGCAAACAGCGAAATGAGGAGCAACAGCGCTTCATACAGACGGCTGCGGTTGCTAAGCCTTGTCAGTGTGATGTCTTTATCTTCGGTGTATTCCTGGCTCAAGAAAAACTCTCCAGGGTTTGGGTTGTATTCCACGGTAGCGCGCTACGGGGGACAATAACGGTTAACGGGCTCATCGCCAGACCTCTTCTGAACATTGTATAACAGTGCATACCCGGCACCTGCTTCAGAGATAATCGGCGTTATGATGCTCCGGATGACGTAATCATCGACGCAAAACGACGCGGCAGCCGCAGGCTTACAGCCTGATAATTAAACGGCAGCAGCATCGGTTCCCCGATCCTGCTGCTGTATGGATTAACAGGAGTGTAAACAAACTATATCGATTTTGCACCTGTTCCGTGTTTAGCGCGTTTTAATCACCAGACGATTGCTCTGTTTTACTTCTTCCATCACAACATAAGTACGGGTGTCGTTCACACCGGGCAAACGCAGCAGCGTTTCTCCCAACAACTTACGGTATGCAGACATATCAGGCACGCGGGTTTTCAACAGGTAATCGAAATCGCCAGAAACCAGATGACATTCCTGAATTTCTTCCAGCTTCTGCACCGCCGTATTGAATTGCTCAAATACATCCGGCGCACCGCGATTTAATGTGATCTCAACGAAAACCAGCAGGGACGCGTCGAGGTATTGTGGATTAAGCAACGCCGTATAGCCTTGAATAAATCCCTGTCGCTCCAGGCGACGCACGCGTTCCAGGCAAGGCGTGGGAGAAAGCCCTACACGCTTAGAAAGCTCAACGTTGGAAATGCGCCCATCCTTTTGCAGTTCATTCAATATATTTCGGTCAATGCGGTCGAGATCTTTACCCGGACGCTTTTTACTATCTACCATTATTATTGTCTCTCAGTATTCCTTCCTTCACTTGCCATCCCCCCGAAACGCTCACTGTTCCCGGGCACGCGTAAGTGGACCGTTACCAGCCGACAGCCACTGATATAACGCATGATGTCTGTCCACATCATGCCGGAATTCCATGGCCCGATAGTGCATTCGCTTTCATACCAGAGGACGTCGCTTTTGCACCTATCCCTGAAATGTTTTCGCAAATGCACAGGGGATTGTCAAAGTAAAACATCTTTTTTTAGTGAAACGTGCCAGATTCTTCTCATTAGCCCGATAATCCCTCATCATATCGGTTCCTGCAAACCCACTTTTTGCGAAGTTAATGCAGAATTTCCTTACTTAAAGAGAGCGCGTTTCATCGCGTTTATCTATCACACATATCGTTAACAAAATTGCCATCCTCTTTTTTTGCTGTCACAAATTCCCTACAATCCTGCAGATTGTCCGCCAATAAATTGTTGAGGAACTCATGGGTACGGCTAAACACACTAAGCTGTTAATTTTGGGCTCAGGCCCGGCGGGTTATACGGCCGCCGTCTACGCCGCACGCGCAAATTTAAAACCGGTGCTTATTACCGGTATGGAGAAAGGCGGCCAACTTACCACCACGACCGAAGTGGAAAACTGGCCTGGCGATCCGAGTGGGCTTACCGGCCCCTTATTGATGGAGCGCATGCATGAGCACGCCGCGAAGTTTGAAACGGAAATTATCGTCGACCACATTACCCAAGTTGATTTGCAGCAGCGCCCGTTCAGGTTGACCGGCGACAGCGGCGAATACACCTGCGATGCGCTGATTATTGCCACTGGTGCATCCGCCCGCTACCTTGGCCTTCCCTCGGAAGAGGCATTTAAAGGGCGCGGCGTTTCGGCCTGTGCGACATGCGATGGTTTTTTCTATCGTAACCAAAAGGTTGCCGTGATCGGCGGGGGGAATACCGCCGTTGAAGAAGCGCTTTATTTGTCGAATATCGCCTCAGAAGTTCATCTGATCCACCGTCGTGATACCTTCCGCGCTGAAAAAATATTGATTAAACGCCTGATGGATAAAGTTGAAAGCGGCAACATCGTGCTGCATACCCATCGCACTCTGGAAGAGGTTACCGGCGATCAAATGGGCGTAAGTGGGCTGACGCTGCGCGATGTTCGTTCGCCGGAGCATACGGAAAATCTGGACGTTGCCGGCTTATTTGTCGCCATTGGGCATAGCCCCAATACCGCTATTTTCGAAGGTCAGATCGCGCTGGAAAACGGCTACATCAAAGTTCAATCCGGCAGTCATGGCAATGCGACACAGACCAGCATTCCCGGTGTATTCGCCGCAGGGGATGTTATGGATCATATCTATCGGCAGGCCATTACCTCTGCGGGTACCGGCTGCATGGCCGCTCTGGATGCAGAACGCTATCTGGATGGGCTAACAGATAAACGCGATTAATCGCGATACCGCATTGCGAAGCGCTATTATCGCAATGCGGTTTCTGCTCTGGTACCACACTAACCGCCGGTCTTTACATCGCTCTAAAATTCCCGGACCGCGCTTTCACGGCAAAGATAACGTATTCCACGCCACCTCTGTTGCACTATTTTCAGAAACGGCACGCCCTTTCTACCAGAAGTTCGCCTTTCTTTTTCCTGCGAGGTAACATTGCGCTTAGCATCTTCCTTTTGAAGAGGCATACATCAACTCTTTGCATGGCTCGCAATGAATAAAACCCATCAACACGCGCTCTCTCGCTGGCTAAAACAACAAAGCGTCACCGCACGCCGCTGGATACTTTTTTCCCGTCTGCTAGGCATTATCAGCGGCTTACTCATTATCGCGCAGGCATGGCTACTGGCGAGTTTGCTTAATCATATGATCATGGAAAAAATTCCGCGTGAGGCGCTGTTGTTGCCTTTTGCGCTACTGATCCTGGTGTTTGTGCTGCGCGCCTGGGTAACCTGGCTACGCGAGAAAGTAGGGTTTCAGGCGGGAATGCTTATTCGGCAAGCGCTGCGCGCCAGGGTTTTGGATCGCCTCCATCTCGCAGGGCCTGCGTGGATTCAGGGGAAACCGGCGGGGAGCTGGGCGACGCTTGTGCTGGAACAAATTGAAGATATGCATGATTTCTACGCGCGCTACCTGCCACAAATGACGCTGGCGGCTACGGTGCCTGTCATGATTGTTATCGCGATTTTTCCCATTAACTGGGCCGCTGCGCTCATATTGCTGGTGACAGCACCGCTGATACCCTTATTTATGGCGATGGTTGGGATGGGTGCCGCTGACGCAAACCGGCGTAATTTCGATGCTTTATCGCGCCTGAGCGGACACTTTCTCGATCGCCTGCGCGGCATTGATACTTTACGCATTTTTCATCGCGGCGCTGCAGAAACTGCAAATATTGAGCACGCGTCACAAGACTTCCGTCAGCGTACCATGGAAGTCCTTAGGCTGGCGTTTTTGTCCTCCGCCGTGCTGGAGTTTTTCGCCTCATTATCGATTGCGCTGGTTGCGGTTTATTTCGGTTTTTCTTATTTGGGGGAGCTGAATTTTGGCCATTTTAGCGCCGGCGTTACTCTTTTCGCCGGTTTCCTCGCGCTAATACTTGCGCCAGAGTTCTTCCAGCCGCTGAGAGAGTTAGGCGTGTACTATCACGCTAAAGCGCAGGCTATCGGCGCTGCGGACAGCCTGCAGCGCTTTCTAAATGCTCCTCTCCAGGCACCTGAGCGCGGCACTTTATCGCTGAATAAAGAGGACAAGCTAGCCGTCACCGCGCGCGACCTGATAATTCTTTCGCCAGAGGGAATCCCGCTCGCCGGGCCGCTGACGTTTCAGCTTCCCGCCGGGCAGCGCATCGCGCTGGTTGGCCACAGCGGCGCAGGGAAAAGTTCATTGCTGCGCCTGCTGTCAGGCTTTTTACCTTATGAAGGCTCGCTGCTCATCAATGGCATTGAATTACGCGAACTGGCACCGGAAAGTCTGCAGGCTTCACTGAGCTGGCTCGGGCAAAACCCGCGGCTTCCTGCCGATACGCTACAAAGTAATATTCTGTTAGGCGCTTCCGCCAGTTCGCTTCAATTGGCCGAGGTTATCCGGCAGGCGCATTTGGATGAAGTCGTTAATCAGTTACCGGAAGGGCTGGATACCGCTATCGGCGAGCACGCTTCACGCCTCTCCGTCGGTCAGGCGCAGCGCGTTGCGCTGGCGCGCGCCCTTATCTCACCTTGCGCTCTGTTATTGCTGGATGAACCGGCAGCCAGCCTGGATGCTCACAGTGAGCGCCAGGTTATGCAAACGCTGGAACAGGCTTCCCGTCGCCAAACTACCCTGATGGTCACGCATCAGCTTGATATATTGAAAGAATGGGACGCTATTTGGGTGATGGAGTCCGGTAAATTGGTGCAACAGGGCGATTACACCACGCTATCACAAACGCCAGGCACGTTCGCCAATCTGCTAGGCCATCGCAGGAGGGAAATTTAAATGCGTGCGCTTAAACCTTATCTGGCGCTTTACCGTCGCCATATCGGCCTGATGACGCTCGGCATTGTCCTCGCGATTGTAACCCTGCTGGCAAGTATTGGGCTGCTCACACTTTCGGGCTGGTTTTTATCAGCTTCTGCACTGGCGGGCATCGCCGGATTATATAGTTTCAACTACATGTTGCCCGCCGCCGGGGTGCGCGGGGCAGCAATAATTCGCACCGCCGGACGCTATTTTGAAAGGCTGGTAAGCCATGATGCGACGTTTCGCGTCTTGCAACATCTGCGCGTATTTACTTTTCGCGGGCTGTTACCTCTTTTTCCGGCAGGATTAAAGCACTTTCGCCAGGCGGATTTACTGAATCGGCTGGTTGCTGACGTTGATGCCCTTGATCATGTATATCTTCGCGCCGTTTCGCCGCTTATTGGCGCGCTCGTCACCATCGTGGCTGTAACCTTTGGTCTTAGCTGGCTTAGCCTGCCGCTGGCGCTAATTTTAGGTGCTATCCTGTTACTGACGCTTCTCCTGCTCCCCCCTCTATTCTGGCGCGCCGGGAAACCTGCAGGAGAAGCATTAACTTATCAGAAAAGCGTCTATCGGCAGCAGCTCATTGGCTGGCTTGACGGTCAGGCCGAACTGGCCATATTCGGTGCAGAAAAAGCGTGGCGCGATCGGCTGGAACATACGGAGCGGCGCTGGTTTGCCGCCCAGCGAGCGCAGGCAGGCCTATCGGCGCTGGCACAGGCGCTGATGCTACTCATCTCGGGGCTGACGGCCGTTCTGATGCTGTGGCTGGCCGCAGGATACATTGACCTATCCAGCAATAGCGGAGCATTGATAGCTTTATTTGTTTTCTGCGCGCTAGCCGCGTTTGAGGCACTGACCCCAGTGACGGGGGCTTTCCAGCATTTAGGGCAGGTTATCGCCTCTGCTCAGCGTCTGACACAAATTCTTCAGCACCCGATAGCAATCACCTTTCCACAGCGAGGCGCGCCGCATTCCACTCACGTGACGCTTTCTTTACACGATGTTTCATTTAGCTATCCGGATGAATTCAGACCGGTGTTGCAGCATATTTCACTGCGCATTGCGCCCGGCCAGCGCATCGCCATTTTAGGCAGTACCGGCTGTGGAAAATCGACGCTGCTCCAGTTAGTCACCCGGGCCTGGGATCCAACAAGCGGCGTTATCATGCTTAATGAAACTCCGCTTTGCGATTACGATGAAGCGACTTTGCGCGCAATGATGACCCTGGTACCGCAGCGAGTACATCTGTTTAGCGCTACGCTGCGCGATAACCTGCGATTAGCAGCACCTCAGGCCAGCGACGCCGCCTTCCAACGGGCGTTAACCCAGGTCGGCCTGCAAGGGCTTTTAGAGAATAGCGGGCTGGATGCGTGGCTTGGAGAAGGCGGTCGCCAGCTTTCCGGCGGGGAACTAAGGCGAATTGGCCTGGCCCGGGCGCTTCTGCACGCTGCGCCTCTTATTCTGCTGGATGAACCCACAGAAGGTCTGGACGCTGAAACGGAAAGCCAGATTTTGGCGCTACTCCAGACGCTGGAAGCTGATAAATCGTTGATCATGGTTACGCACCGCCTGACCGGGCTTTCCCTGTTTGATAACATCATTGTGATGGACGACGGCCGCATTCTTGAACAAGGCAGTCATGACGCATTACGGCAGATTAACGGACGCTACGCGCAATTCTTGCAGCGCCTGTAATTTTATCGCTATGCTTAATGCACTGTGTTGCAGGAGAGCCTTTTAACTTATGCGTTTGACGCAGCTTTCGCGCCATTCTCTGGCGTTCCCGGCGCCGGAAACTGCGCTTAGTGAGCCTAATGGCCTTCTTGCGCTGGGGGGCGATCTTAGTCCTGAACGGCTGTTGCAGGCCTATCAGCACGGCATTTTTCCCTGGTATTCGCCGGGCGATCCTATCCTTTGGTGGTCGCCAGATCCCCGCGCAGTTCTCGATCCGAGTGAGTTTCACGTTAGCCGCAGTTTTGCGCGATTTCATCGCCGCTCTCCGTTCACCGTGACGATGAATAATGCGTTTGCTGACACCATCGCAGGCTGCGCGTCAATGCGTGAAGAAGGTACCTGGATTACCCGCGATGTCATTGCAGCCTGGTGCGAGTTGCATCAGCTAGGCTATGCGCACTCTGTTGAAGTCTGGCAAAACGACCTGTTGGTTGGAGGCCTGTACGGCGTGGCTATGGGCGCACTTTTTTGCGGAGAATCCATGTTTAGCCGCTGTGAAAATGCCTCTAAAACCGCGCTGATGGTTTTCAGCCGCCACTTTATAGCACAGGGTGGCAAGCTGATTGATTGTCAGGTTTTGAATCCGCATACGGCCTCGCTTGGCGCGAAAGAAATTCCGCGCAGCGACTATTTGCAAAAGCTTGGCGTCCTGCGTCAGCTTGCCTTACCGCCGCAGAGCTGGAAAGCCGGGACGTTATCTCATCCGGTTAAATAATGTTTTGCGCATCTGCGGGCGGTACATGCTATAATTGCGCCCGCAGAATGGCTGCGGCCAACTGCCTCTGCTGCCATGTGGGATCTGCCCGATAAACGCCCTACGCTTATCCGCCTTATTTCCCTGCTGTGTCGATAGCTGTCTGGATCCCATCCGGTTCCGGGCGTGCGGTATGCAGAAATGACGTTGTCAGCATCACGCCGGCAATTCTTTACATAATTCGTGAACTTCGGCATTATCTTGCCGGTTCAAACTATGGTAGTGATATCCCGAGGATTAGATGGCCAAAGAAGACAATATTGAAATGCAGGGCACCGTTCTGGAAACGCTGCCTAATACTATGTTTCGCGTAGAGCTGGAAAACGGGCACGTAGTTACCGCGCACATCTCCGGTAAAATGCGTAAAAACTATATCCGTATTCTGACGGGTGACAAAGTAACCGTTGAGCTAACTCCATACGATCTGAGCAAAGGCCGCATTGTCTTCCGTAGCCGCTAAGCGCATTATCAGCCGCCCGTAGCGGTACGCTGAGGCAGGGTCGGGATCTTTCCCGACCCGCTGGCATTCTGGTTCCTTTCCCGTATTTTCTATCGCTCACTCGCCAGTAATATCGCTTCCTGTCATCCAGTATTCACCGATATGCCACGGGGCTGATATTTTCATTGCCTGCGCTCACGCAGAATAGAATCCTGTTAAAAGAGAGTCTGCAAGCTTTCATCCCCGCAATGATGAAATGAGAAATCTCGTCAGAAGCTCTGTCACCCCGGCAGCTGTACCCGCATAGCGCCCGTTTTGCCAAAATGTTTAATTGCCGCGTCCGGTTGATATAATTTTAGCGGGACATAAGAAAGCGCCTTCATAAAAGTCAGCACGGCTTTTCCCCCACCGAGGCGCACTAAATGCTAACCCGCAGGATCTTCATTTCACATTCCATGCAGATTTATCGAGTTCTCTTCCGGCTCGCGTTTCTCTTGATACTTTAAGTATTTGCAGAGCATTTTTGCATTTATTCCTGCGGTACCGATGCGATATCCCTTCGCCCAAATGTGATTTCTCACAGTTTATGTTTTCTCAACCCCTGGAATTTATTGAATAGTAGTATCGCTTTTTTGTACCTTTAGGTGCCTCATCGCTTCCGATACCGGCAATCTTGGCGGGATATTTACCCGCAAATACGCATGGCTTTACCGAACATTTAGCTCCACAATTTCACTATGAAGCTGCTGACTTAATATTCCTGCATGTCTGTAAACTTCTTCCCTACGCTGTTCTTCACTGTTTGAGCAGGCGGATTAGCAGTGCCAAAGCGCATGCGAAGCTTTTTCTAACCGGCTCAGGGTAAAGTTCTTGTCCGTTATGGTGATAACAGATTGGGATTGGGATTGGGATTGGGATTGGGATTGGGATTGGGATTGGGATTGGGATTGTTTCATGAATAACATGACTGGCGGAGCCAAAATGCCGAAAACCACGCCCATAAATAGAATGTAGTCTTCAGTTAGAGGTAAAAATCCGCCTTCATAGAAGGCGGCATTGCTTTGATGCCCCAGAGAGGCATACCAAATTCCTTAAAAAAAGTCTCTGCCAGTCTTGTGAGATTTAAATCCCAAAACAACAGGACAGAGCCAAAACCTGTTGATGGCCACGCCCATAAATAGAATGTGGTCTTCAGTTAGAAGTAAAAAAACGGGCCTGCGACACCAGGCCCGTTATTAAAAAAATAACGCAAACACGAATCAGTGCGCGGCTTCAGGCTTGTGTTTCTGCGCCCCCTGGAAATCATATTCCAGACCATCTTGCGCCTGATTTAGCGTAACAATCACTTGCCCGCCGTTCACCAGGGAGCCAAAAAGCAGTTCATTCGCCAGCGGTTTTTTCAGGTTATCCTGGATAGCGCGCGCCATAGGGCGTGCGCCCATTGCGCGATCATAACCTTTCTTCGCCAGCCAGTTCCTTGCCTCCTGGCTAACCTCCAGCGAAACGCCTTTCTGGTCTAATTGAACCTGAAGCTCGACAATGAATTTATCGACAACCTGCTGAATAACCTCAGTGGACAGATGATCGAACCAAATAATATTGTCGAGTCGGTTACGAAACTCCGGTGTAAAGACCTTTTTAATCTCTTCCATCGCATCGGTGCTGTTATCCTGGTGAATAAGCCCAATGGATTTGCGTTCGGTTTCCCGGATCCCGGCGTTAGTCGTCATGACCAATACCACATTGCGGAAATCCGCCTTGCGCCCGTTATTATCCGTCAGCGTCCCGTTATCCATTACCTGCAGCAGCAGGTTGAAAACGTCGGGATGCGCCTTTTCGATTTCATCCAACAGCAGAACGGCATGGGGGTGTTTAATCACGGCATCGGTCAACAGACCGCCCTGATCGAACCCAACATAGCCCGGCGGCGCACCAATTAACCGACTGACGGTGTGGCGCTCCATGTACTCAGACATATCGAAACGCAGCAGTTCAATACCCAGCGCTTTCGCCAGTTGAACCGTTACCTCTGTCTTACCCACGCCCGTCGGCCCGGCGAACAGGAAAGAACCTACGGGTTTGCAATCGTGCCCCAACCCGGCGCGGCTCATTTTAATCGCCTCGGTCAGCGCCTCAATGCCTTTATCCTGACCGAATACCAGCATTTTCAGGCGATCGTTAAGGCTTTTCAGGGTATCCCGATCGCTGGCAGAAACGCTTTTTTCAGGAATGCGTGCAATACGCGCCACCACGGATTCAATATCCGCAACGTTCACCGTCTTTCTGCGCTTGCTGGCAGGCATTAAGCGACAGCGAGCGCCGGCCTCATCGATAACGTCAATAGCTTTGTCCGGCAAATGACGATCGTTAATATATTTGACCGCAAGATCAACGGCTGCACGCATCGCTTTCGAGGTGTAACGAACGTCGTGATGTGCCTCATATTTGGGCTTCAGCCCATTGAGAATTTGAACGGTTTCCTCTATGGAAGGCTCTGTAACATCAATCTTTTGAAAACGCCGCGCCAGCGCCCGGTCTTTCTCAAAAATGTTGCTAAATTCCTGATAAGTGGTGGAACCTATCACGCGAATTTTGCCGCCAGAAAGCAGAGGTTTGATCAAATTAGCCGCATCAACCTGCCCGCCTGAAGCCGCCCCGGCGCCAATAATGGTGTGGATCTCATCGATAAACAGAATGCTGTCGCTATCCTGTTCAAGCTGTTTCAGCAATGCTTTAAAGCGTTTCTCAAAGTCGCCGCGATATTTAGTTCCGGCCAGCAGCGAACCGATATCTAAAGAATAGATAGTGCAGTTGGCCATAACTTCCGGCACATCCCCGCGCACAATACGCCAGGCAAGCCCCTCGGCTATCGCCGTTTTCCCTACCCCGGACTCGCCCACCAGTAGTGGATTATTTTTCCGGCGGCGGCACAGAACCTGCACCGTGCGCTCAAGTTCCTTATCACGACCAATAAGCGGATCAATACCGCCCACGCGCGCAAGCTGGTTCAAATTGGTAGTGAAGTTTTCCATCCGCTCTTCACCCCCGGCAGACGGCTCCTCGCCGCTGGATGACGCGCCTTCTCCACTCTGCCCTGCATCCTCATTTTTACGCGTGCCGTGAGAGATGAAATTAACGATATCGAGACGGCTGACTTCATGTTTACGCAGCAGATAAGCAGCCTGGGATTCTTGTTCGCTGAAAATTGCCACAAGGACATTCGCGCCATTGACTTCACTTCGGCCCGAAGACTGAACGTGAAAAACCGCACGCTGCAATACGCGCTGGAAACTCAGCGTCGGCTGTGTATCGCGCTCTTCCTCGCTGTGCGGCAAAACGGGCGTGGTTTGTTCAATAAAGGCTTCGAGCTCCTGACGCAGTGCGACTAAATCGACCGAACAGGCTTCCAGCGCCTCTCGGGCCGAGGGATTACTGAGCAACGCCAGCAGCAAGTGCTCGACGGTCATAAACTCATGTCGGTGCTCGCGCGCTCTGGCGAAAGCCATATTTAAACTGATTTCCAGTTCCTGGTTGAGCATAGGCACCCCCTCAATTATCTGCCTGAATCAGGCTAATTCCAGCGTACACAGCAACGGATGCTCGTGTTCCTTTGCATAGCGATTAACCATCGCTACTTTTGTTTCAGCAACTTCGGCGGTAAAAACGCCGCAGGTCGCTTTTCCCTGGTAATGCACGGTAAGCATCAACTGCGTTGCACGCTCTACATCATAAGAAAAGAACTTTTGCAGCACGTCAATAACAAATTCCATCGGCGTGTAGTCATCATTCATTAATATAACTTTATACATAGATGGCGGTTTTAGCGCGTCACGCACCTTATCTGCCGCCAACTGGTCATCATCGAGCCAGTCGTTTGTCTTACCCATTGCCTGTTTTCATCGTTAGTGAATACTCTGACGGAACGCTTTCCGCCTCCGGAATACTGCTATTTTGCACTGCCAGCGCGGATCCAATATCTCTTTAAACCCTGGTTTTGACAGCGCTCAGATTATTTTCAATAGCGTTAACTGCTTCAAATTTTGATTCATTTCAAGCCCGCCGTCAGCGGCGGGGTCTTGACGCTATGGCGAATTTATCTACATTGTACAAACGTGAGTTGGCGAGATTTTAAGCACTCCTCGCTTTCTCATCGGTTCATTCCATCTTACTCAAATTAAGCGATGAAGGATGACGAAGCATGGAAACGGGTACTGTAAAATGGTTCAATAACGCCAAAGGCTTTGGTTTCATCTGCCCTGAAGGCGGCGGCGAAGATATTTTCGCGCATTATTCCACAATCCAGATGGACGGATACCGAACGCTTAAAGCCGGCCAGGCCGTTAAATTCGATGTGCATCAAGGCCCGAAAGGCAACCATGCCAGCGTAATCGTGCCCGTCAGCGCAGAGGCTGCGGCTTAGCGACATCCTGTAATTGTGTACACCCCCCAGTAAAATGCCAGCCCGCAGGCCGGCATTTTTATTACTGATTCTGCACGCGCCTCAATCAGCCGTTTAAACGCTGCCTAAGCGCATTCAGCGTGAAAATCCTCCCAACAGCAAAACTTCTTGTTTAACGCGGCTATTTCCAGAACGAAACCCCGGCCGCCTCGTTACCAGGGCGAAACTTTACTTCAGCCCGGGTAAGCTCAGCGCTATCGGCGCACTTTACGTTTCCGATACACAAAGCCTGGCCAACTCCCTTTGGGCGGAAACGCATTCTGCTCGTGCGTTACTCACGAGCCAGTGCATCGATAGGGTTCATCTTCGCTGCACGTCGTGCGGGCAGCCAACCAAACAGCACCCCGGTCAGCGTTGAGCACAAAAACGCCATTAACAACGCCATTGGGGAAAATCCTATCTCCCAGCCGGGTAAAAAAAGCCGCAGAGTGAAGGCAATCGTCAGCGTTAACATCATACCAATCGCGCCCCCAACGAGGCAGACCAAAACTGCCTCAATGAGAAACTGCTGAAGTACATCGCTGGCTCTGGCACCAACGGCCATACGGATCCCAATTTCACGCGTACGCTCTGCAACGGAGACCAGCATAATGTTCATGACCCCAATCCCTCCTACCAGCAGAGAAATAACGGCCACCAGCGTTAAAAAGAGCTGTAGTGTACCTGTGGTCTTTTCCGCCGTTTTCAAGAGCTCGTCCATGTTATAAGTAAAAAAGTCGCGCCTGCCGTGCCGCAATTCAAGAAGCTGCGTGAGCCGCTGTTCCGCCAGGGCGCTGTCAAAACCGTCATTAACGCGCACGGTTATGGTATCCAGCCAGCTCTGGCCGCTGATCCTGCCGGTGATGGTACTCCACGGCATCCAGACACTCAGCGTTTTGCTGCTGCCAAACATGGAGGATTTATCTTTAGCGACGCCGATAATCGTGGCCGGCGTATTGCCCACCAGCAGCACCTCACCCACCACCTGCGCTTTATCCGGAAACAGCTGGCGTCGGGTATTTTTATCAATAACCACTACCTGCGCGCGGCTGTCTATCTGGGTTTGATTAAATCCACCGCCTTCACTAAACGCCATTCCGTACACGCTAAAATATTGCCCATTCACCCCCGTAACGCTTGCCGCTGCGTCCCGGTTACCATAGCGCACGCGCAGGCTCTTCGAGATACGCGGGCTGGCGGAGTGCACCCACGGCTGATGCTCAATTGCCGTCATATCATCAAATTTCAGCGCCTGCCGGTATTGCGGTTCGTCATCGCCGAAATCTTTACCGGGATAAATATCGATAGTGTTTGTTCCTATCGCCCGAATATCCGACAGCACTTGCTCCTGCGCCGCTTCCCCCACAATCACAATGGAAGAAACCGATGCAATCCCAATAATAATGCCGAGCATCGTGAGCAATGTGCGCATTTTATTGGCCATCATTGCCAGCCCGGCCATGGTTAACGCCTCGCGAAAAGCGCCCAGTTTTTGCCGCCATGAACCAACGCGTTTTTCAGAAGGCCGCGTAAACGACTGTGCGGCCGGGTGCGATACCGGCGGAGGATTGCTAATTATCTCGCCATCGCGAATTTCAATGATCCGTTCAGCCTGTGCGGCAACGCTTGCATCATGCGTGACGATAATTACCGTATGTCCCGCAGCGCATAGCTGGCGCAGCGTCGCCATCACTTCCTCGCCGGAATGGCTATCCAGCGCGCCGGTGGGTTCATCGGCAAGAATCACCTGGCCGCCGTTCATCAGCGCACGCGCAATACTTACGCGCTGCTGTTGCCCGCCGGAAAGCTGCCCGGGACGATAGGTTAATCGCCCTTCAAGCCCTAGCCGCGACAGCAATTCACGCGCTCGCGCCTGCCGCCTTGCCAGCGGAATACCGGCATAGACTGCGGGCACCTCAACGTTCTGAGTGGCGCTGAGATGGGATAACAGATGATAGCGCTGAAAAATAAAGCCGAAATGCTCACGGCGCAGCTGTGCCAGCTTATCGCTGTTTAGCTGAGAGACATCTACCCCTGCGACGCGATAGCGCCCGGCGCTGGGTTTATCAAGGCAGCCAATAATGTTCATTAACGTTGATTTACCGGAGCCAGAGGCGCCAATAATCGCCACCATCTCACCGGCCTCAATCTGCAAACCGATCCCTTTAAGCACTTCGACCTGCTCATCGCCGGAGGGATAGCTGCGCCGGATATTTTCCAGCTCAAGCAGAGCGGCCATTAAGATGCACTCTCCGAGTCAGTCCCTGTCACTACTTCATCTCCTTCGTTCAAACCTTTGGCAACTTCTGCGTGCGTATCATTGCGCTGTCCCAGCACTATTTCCCGCTCGCGGGTCTCTCCGTTACGCAAGACTTTCACTTTATAACGGTTATCGCCAATGGGTTCACCCAGCGCACTCAGCGGGATCATCAGGACATTTTTCTTTCCGGAAAGCTGGATATGTACCTGCGCCGTCATTTCCAGCCGCAGGACGCCCTGCGTATTCGGCACTTCAAAGCGGGCGTTATAGAAAATCGCGTCATTGACTTTTTCCGGCGTAGGCAAAATATCCTTCAGCTTGCCCTCATAGCGCGTTAGCGGATCGCCCAGCACGGTAAACCAGGCCTTTTGACCCGGCTTAAGATGTATCACATCGGCTTCGGATACCTGAGCTTTAACCAGCATCGTACTGAGATCCGCCAAAGTGAGGATGTTTGGCGCCTGCTGGGCGGCGATTACCGTTTGCCCTTGCTGCGTGGTGATTTGCGTTACTTCACCGGCCATCGGTGCCACGATGCGGGTATATTCAAGGTTGGTTTTAGCGGTATCCAGCGTTGCCTGATTGCGCTGGATTTGAGCGTCGATGGTACCAAGCTGAGCGCGCTTCACGGCCAGCTCCGTGCGCGCGGTATCTAAATCCTGACGCGATACCGCCTGCGTGTTGGCCAGCGCCTGCTGACGCCCAAGCGTAATTTGCGCGAGCTTTGCCTGCGCCAGCGCCTGCTGACGCTGCGCCCGCAGCTCTTTAAGCGTCGCTTCCTGCTCTTTTATCTGATTCTCAGCCTGTTCAGGATCAATGACGCCTAAAAGTTGATCTTTTGTCACGCGATCGCCGATTTTTACTAACAGGGTTTTTAACTGACCGCTAACCTGCGCCCCCACATCTACTTTACTCAGCGCGTCCAGTTTCCCGGTCGCCAGTACGTTTTGCTCAAGATCGCCATGGCGAACAATAAGCGTTTGGTAACGCGGAGCTGGCGCACTCAAAACGCGCCACACAATAATGCCGAACACAATCACAATCGCCAGCAATAGCCAGTAACGCTTTTTAATCTTTCCCTTCATATCTTCTTTCCTGACTATTTATCTAAATCGTTTTTCAACAAGGTATAGAGTCTGCGCCGGGTAATCACCTCGTTGCAGCATGGTTGAAGTCGCCGATGTATTAATCGATATACGCTTAATTAATTCTGAGTCCATGCGATGCCCTATTCCATTCTTTCTCCATTACAGAACTGTGTACCGAACAGCGGCTGGTCCCTTTTTCAGGCGCTAAGCTCTGGGCTCTATCAACCGGGGCCAACCTGGCACAAAGCGGCCTGGCGCCGCAAGTTTATGCTACGCACACTGGCGATGCCACTGCCGACATTCCGATTGCTGCAGCGGCTGACGCGTTTACCTCATTATGATGCATTGCTTCACGCCCAGCCCTGCTTACCCTGCCGCCTGCATCGCCCGTGGCTGGCGCATCGCTTTTCGCGGCGCAGCGCCGCAGCTGCTATCCTGCAACATTATACGCTACTGCATCAGCAACTTTCCGCAGCGGCAATGCTGGGCTATCTTTCAGCATCCGGCTGGACCTTGGCATTTATTGATGGAAAAAATGACGCCCGGTATCAGCTAACGCTGCGGGCAGACTGCGATCTGGATAAAGAAGGCGAAGCCACTTTGACGCTTTATAACGCACAAAAAATCGCTCTTGGTCAACTTACCTTTACATTATTTGATTTTGACGGCGCAAGGACGCTGTTTATTGGCGGATTGCAGGGCGCAAAGGCGCGCATTTCTCATCAGGTGATTCAGGATGCCACCAAGGCCTGCCACGGTTTATTTCCTAAGCGAATATTGCTTGAGGCCGCGCGCCAGGTCGCGCAGCAACTGGGAGCATCTCGCATACTGGCCGTAGGCAACCGAACCCATATCTATCGTAGCTGGCGCTATCGTCTGAGTAAAAAAGATAAATTCCACGCCGATTACGATGCTTTTTGGCTAGAGTCAGGCGCCAAACTGCGGCACGACGACTATTTTGAATTACTTTGCCACTCACCGAGGCGGCCTCTGGAGGCCATTCCCAGTAAAAAACGCGCCGAATATCGGCGCCGCTATGCCCTACTGGATGCGCTATCAGTCCAGCTTGATCGGGAATTCAGAGCACATTAATCGGCGCGTTCCCGTGCCAGTTTCGTCACTCGTAAAAACATGTGCCGCAACTGTGCGGGAATCGCCTCTACGCCGCGTCGACCGGCTTCCATCGCTACCTCCAGCGCCAGGTCAGGCTTTGAAGTACGGTGAATAGCTTTCACGATAACGCGCCGCATAGTGATTTTAGCGTTTTGCGGAATTTGCGCCACGCGGTGATACACATCGGCAAAGCCCTGCCGGTACATGAAATGTTCCATATCCCGCGCCGGAAGCTGCGTCAATCGGGCGTGCTCGCTCTGCGTGCCCGCCAGGCTGCGCGCCGTGGCCGCATATTTTTTCCCCGCCTCGTCGCCATCGGTCAATACATGCCATTCAATCCCCATTCGTTGAGCAAACTTCACTAACGGACGCAGCCCGCACTGCGCAAACTCAATGACTTTGACGCCCTCGGCGTCAAAATGGTAGCCGCACTGACGCGCCAGTTCATTAATCACCCAGACTTCCGTTTCTCCTTCCACCAGCAGCCAGCAGCGCGCAAATAAAGAGGTCGGGCGGTTAAAGCGGATGTGAAAAGAGATGCGTCGGCTATCTTCCGCACTCATGCCCTGCGGCCCAAGGCGCCACGCTGTTACCCGATCGGGGCCACGTACCAGCCGACACACGCCTCCAACCGGCGTTAATGAAAGCAGTTCACCAGAATTGGTAGTAGTTATTTTTTGTAGAGGAAGCTGATTCAATAAATGCCAGGCAACCGACAGCATGATCGGATGTAAACGCGTTTCCGGATCTTCCACCAGCAATAGTGGACGCGCCTGTGCAGACAATGGTGTCGCACCCCGGCGCTGCAGTAACGACGCAAAAATAGCCAGCAGCAACAGCTGTCGCCCCCGGCCATGCGTTTTATCCAGCGTGCGATTAATTAAATCGAGATAGCGCCAGCTCCGCCCGTCGCCGTGTCGGCCATGTATCGACGCGCGCGGCTGAGCTTCCGTCATGCTTTGTTCGCTAAAGTAATGTTCCAGTAGCTGTACCATCGCCTCCAGCCCCTGCTGCAACCGGCCGTCTGTTAAATCTGGCTCGGGCGCGTCAAGCCGGCGAAACAGCAGGGCTAACTGGCGCTCATTGATCTGCGCGGATGGCGCAGTAAGCATACTTTTCTGCGAAAGCCGCCGCATAAAACGGGCGTCACGTAATCTCAATACCGGTTTTAAGCGGATAAGATGCCGCGCCAGCGCGTCAATATCGCTATCACTAAGCGCCAGCGGCTCGCCGCTGGCGCTTAAAAAACCGCGCTGCGTCGTTACCGTCCCATCAGCATGCAATATTCCCTGTACACAATAATTAACGCGCCGGTAGCCGTCTGGCGAGGCATCCCAGGCAGGTGCCAGCGCCTGATAGCGCCGGTGAATCACTTTTGCCGCCCTATATTCACGAAAGGTGAGTATCACCCGTAAACGATGACCTCCGGCACTTTCCGTTTGCGCCGGTACGTAAAAATCACCGGGCGTAAATGCATAAAGTTTCCCGTCGGGCGCGAGTATCAGGGTTAATACATCCAACAGGCTGGATTTCCCCCAGGCATTTTCACCAATTAAAACGGTATCTTGTTCCAGCATGAGTGAGAGGCGATTAATCCCCCGAAACCCAGCCACATCCACTTTTTCCAGAAACATTCGAGTTTCTCCGGCGAACGCATAACTATTCCAGGTGCAAGTATAGCGATGCACTTACATTTCGAGTAAGTAACCCTGCGCATCCAATAAGAATTAATACCATCGAGAACCGCGATTAATTACCGGTCAATCTCATGGTTTTTTCTGAATATAGTTTTTATTGAAACAGAAATAATCTTTCATCTTGACTTAATCCCTTCATTAATGACTCATTTATTATTGATTACAGACACAATTATCCATCTTTGCTATTTATTTTTTTCCAGCAAGATATTTTGTTGGTGCAAAATCTACGTTGCTTTAAAATACCGCGCTTTGTTTTATCGGGTGCTCTAAGCATCAAAAGCCCGAATATATAAACAATATCGATATATTTGCCGTGTCTTCATGCAATAAATTAATAATAGAGGGAACTTATGTTCAGGAAATTAGCGGCCGAATTCTTCGGCACGTTCTGGTTAGTTTTTGGCGGTTGTGGCAGCGCCGTGCTGGCGGCAGCCTATCCGCAACTGGGTATTGGATTCGCTGGCGTGGCGCTGGCATTCGGCCTGACGGTGCTGACTATGGCCTATGCGGTCGGCCATATTTCTGGCGGTCATTTTAACCCGGCGGTAACGTTAGGCCTGTGGGCAGGTGGACGTTTCCCCGCCAAAGATATTATTGGCTATCTCATCGCGCAGGTTATTGGCGGTATCGCCGCTGCGGCTATTTTATGGCTTATCGCCAGCGGTAAAGCCGGCTTTGACGCCGCCGCCAGCGGTTTCGCCTCTAACGGCTTCGGTGAACACTCCCCGGACGGTTATTCAATGCAGTCGGCTATTCTGATTGAAATTGTATTAACCTGCGGTTTCCTGCTGGTAATTCTCGGTGCCACGGATAAATTCGCAGCGGCAGGCTTTGCGCCTATCGCAATTGGGCTGGCGCTCACACTTATCCATCTCATCAGTATCCCGGTGACCAATACGTCCGTGAACCCGGCGCGCAGTACAGCCGTTGCGCTGTTCCAGGGCGGCTGGGCATTACAGCAACTTTGGCTGTTCTGGGTCATGCCAATTATCGGTGGTTTGCTGGGCGGCGTACTCTATCGCACGCTTCTTGAAAAACGCGCATAATTGCGCCCTCGGGAGCGACCCTGTGCGGTTCCGCTCCCATTTTCCCCAGAACAAAGCGTTCCCCCCCCACACAGTTAGCCCCGCCGCCAGCCCGTTGACAGCGCTTTGCCATGTCCAGGCTCCCTGCTGCCAGTCAGTTTTATCTCAACTGAATTTTCACCTTGCAGACGATGCCCCTTCGTTAACTTTATATCGCCGAAGTATAAGCACATAGCCAATTCAGCCAACGCATACCCACTGGCCCCTTTCAGACGCGGCCAGGACATAACTGCCTGATGAGCACCCCCTGATATTACCGCTTATTATTCACTCACGGCTTTCTACGCCACTGCGATTTCCCCACCAGAAACATTGAGATGGCTTTACTTGCGGCCGGGCTTTCAGTAGTGTCTTGGCGCCGTTTCGCCACAGCGCAAGGAGCGCCGCCATGTTATCCAGCCTATTGATTATTCTCGCACCGCTACTGATTGGCTATGCCATTGTGCTGCGTCAGCGGGGATTATTAGCGCGAATAAACCAGGCGCTCAGCGCGATGGTGTACCTTATCCTCTTTTTGATGGGGATAAGTCTGGCGCTGCTGGATAATCTTGCCACTAATCTGCTGACTATCCTGCATTATTCTGTAATAAGCATCATCACGATCTTGCTATGTAACGCGGGTGGTCTGGCGCTGCTGGAGCGCGTTTCACCCTGGCGCCATCCGCATCGCCAGCAGGCATTACCCTCCCGCTTAGCCATGGCGCTGGAGTCGCTCAAGCTGTGCGCGGTGGTTGCAGGTGGCTTCGCGCTGGGCCTGACGAAATTACCGTTACTGGAGTACGCGACCCGGCTGAGTGAATACACCCTGCTGCTATTGCTGCTGCTGGTAGGGCTTCAGCTTAGAAACAGCGCTATGACGCTGAAACAAATCCTCTTAAACCGTCACGGTATGCAAATCGCCATCGTAGTGGCGCTCACCTCACTGGCTGCTGGCGTAATTAATGCGCTGCTGCTGGGCCTGCCGGTAAAAACCGGAATGGCAATGGCCTCTGGCTTTGGCTGGTATTCTCTTTCCGGTATTCTGATGAGCGATGCCTTCGGCCCGGTTATCGGTAGCGCCACGTTTTTTAACGACCTCGCCCGGGAGTTGCTGGCTATTATGCTTATTCCCGCTCTGATGCAGCGCAGCCGTTCCACGGCGCTCGGTATTTGCGGCGCGACGTCAATGGATTTTACGCTTCCGGTGCTTCAGCGCAGCGGCGGGCTTGATGTAGTGCCAGCGGCCATCGTCCACGGGTTTATCCTGAGCCTGTTAACTCCTTTATTAATGGCGTTTTTCTCCGCATAACGGCGCAGCGCGTCTGCGCCTGGATGAAGTTAAAATTGCGCTAAATCAATTTCAAGTGAACTTATTATAGAAAGCGCTTTTCTCCCGGGCGACACAGTCTTACCCTTAAACATGTATATTAAATATAACTTTAAGGTGTGAACATGTTTTGCGTGCAATGTGAACAAACTATCCGCACTCCGTCCGGTAACGGCTGCTCTTATGCGCAGGGAATGTGCGGGAAAACGGCTCAAACCTCCGATCTGCAGGATCTGTTGATCGCCGCGCTGCAGGGGCTTTCCGCATGGGCGCTTAAAGCCCGGGAATACGGCATTATCGACCACGAAGTTGATAGTTTTGCGCCGCGCGCATTCTTTGCGACGCTGACCAATGTAAACTTTGATTCTCCGCGTATTGTCGGTTACGCGCGTCAGGCCATCGCCCTGCGCGAAGCAATGAAAGCGCGCTGTCTGGCGCAGGATGCCAGCGCGCACGTTGAACATCCGATGGCAGAACTACAGCTCGTCAGCGACGACCTCGGTGAACTTCAGCGCCAGGCCGAGGCTTTCACGCCTAACCGCGATAAGATGGAAATCGGTGAAGACCTGCTCGGCCTGCGCCTGCTGTGCCTTTATGGCCTGAAAGGCGCTGCCGCTTATATGGAACACGCGCACGTACTGGGCCAGTTCGATAACGATATTTATGCCCACTATCATAAAATGATGGCGTGGCTCGGCACCTGGCCTTCCGATATGAATGCGCTGCTGGAATGCGCGATGGAAATCGGCCAGATGAACTTTAATGTTATGCGTATTCTGGATGCCGGCGAGACGGGAAAATACGGCCACCCTACGCCCACTCAGGTCAATGTGAAACCGGTAGCCGGCAAAGCTATCCTCATTTCCGGCCACGATTTATTCGACTTATATAACCTGCTTGAGCAGACCGAAGGTACCGGCGTTAACGTGTATACCCACGGCGAAATGCTGCCGGCGCACGGTTACCCACAATTGCGTAAATTTAAGCATCTGGTCGGTAACTACGGCAGCGGCTGGCAAAATCAGCAGACGGAATTCGCCCGCTTTCCTGGCCCTATCGTAATGACGTCAAACTGTATTATCGATCCTACTGCTGGCGCCTATGATGACCGTATCTGGACCCGCAGTATTGTAGGCTGGCCGGGCGTTAGCCATCTGGAAGGGGATGATTTCTCTCCCGTCATCGCTCAGGCACAGCAGATGTCCGGCTTCCCGTATAGTGAAATCGAGCACAAGATCACCGTCGGTTTTGGGCGCCAGACGCTACTCAGCGCGGCGGACTCCCTGATAGACCTGGTGAGCCGCGAAAAATTGCGCCATATCTTCCTGATTGGCGGCTGTGACGGCTCCCGCGATGAGCGCAGCTACTTTACCGATCTTGCTACCAGCGTGCCGGATGACTGCCTGATACTGACGCTGGCCTGCGGTAAATATCGCTTTAATAAACTGGAATTTGGCGATATCGAAGGGCTGCCGCGGCTCATTGATGCAGGTCAGTGTAATGACTCCTATTCAGCCATTATGCTGGCCGTCACGCTGGCGGAAAAACTGGGCTGCGGCGTGAATGACCTGCCGCTGAGCCTGGTACTCTCCTGGTTTGAACAAAAGGCAATTGTGGTGCTGCTGACGCTGCTGTCACTGGGCGTGAAAAATATCGCCACCGGCCCAACCGCGCCGGGCTTCCTGACCCCTAATCTACTGGCCGTGCTTAACGAAAAATTCGGCCTGCACGCCATCACTACCGTAGAGCAGGATTTGCAGAACATGCTGGGCACCGCGTAAGGAGAAATAAACAGAATGACCATGCCAACGCCGCTGTGTCCGTATCGGATGCAGGTACATCATATTAAGCAGGAAACGCCGGATGTCTGGACCCTGTCTCTTTTTTGCCACGACGACTATCACTATGAGGCAGGGCAGCACGCGCTCATCAGCATCCGCAACGGCGCTGATACGCTGCGCGCGTATACGATATCTTCCACCCCGGGCGTAAGCCCGTTTATCACGCTTACCGTGCGCCGTATCTCAGGCGGCGCAGGCTCCGAATGGCTGACGCGGGAAGTAAAACGCGGCGATTATCTGTGGCTCTCAGAAGCACAAGGGGATTTCACCTGTACCGCGCATCCGGCAGGACGCTATTTATTTCTGGCCGCCGGCTGCGGCGTTACGCCAATCGCCTCCATGCGGCGCTGGCTGGCGAAATTCAGCCCGCTGACCGACGTCCAGGTCATTTACTGTGTGCGATCGCCGCAGGATGTCATTTTCGCCGAAGAGTGGCGCAATTATCCGGTAACGCTGATTGCGGAAAACGGCGCGGCGCCGGGCTTTATTCCAGGCCGCCTCACGCGCGAACAGTTAGCCGCTGTGCCCAATCTGGCCAACCGCACCGTCATGGCCTGCGGCCCGGCACCGTGGATGGAGTTTGTTGAGGAACAGTGCCGCGCGCTGGGCGTAAGTCGGTTCTGGAAAGAGAAATTCTTCACGCCCGCCGCTGCCCCGGCAGCCAGCGGCCTGAAAATTTCCACGCTCCAGCCGGTACGTGAATTTTACGCCCCGGCCGGCACCACGCTGCTTGAAGCGCTCGAAAGTAATCGCGTGCCGGTCAATGCGGCCTGCCGCGCGGGCGTGTGCGGCTGCTGCAAAACCAAAGTGCTGGCCGGTGAGTATTCTGTCTCCAGTACCGCCACGCTGACGGAACAGGAAATAGCCGATGGCTACGTGCTCGCCTGTTCCTGCCATCCCGAGAGCGATCTCACGCTCGCCTGAGTCTTTCTTACTATACGCCGCCTGCAGCCAGGCGGCGCTTTCTGCCCTTCGAACTCTCCGCAATCGTCTATGCTTGATGGCATATTTAAAACGAAACAAGGAGATGTGATGAAACAGACCGTTGCCGCATATATAGCCAAAACGCTGGAAGCCGCGGGAGTCAAACGCATTTGGGGCGTTACGGGCGATTCGCTTAACGGGCTAAGCGACAGTCTTAATCGCATGGGCACCATACAATGGATGCCGACGCGACACGAAGAGGTCGCCGCCTTCGCCGCCGGCGCAGAAGCGCAGCTTACCGGTGAACTGGCCGTTTGCGCTGGTTCTTGCGGGCCCGGCAACCTCCATCTCATTAACGGTCTTTTCGACTGTCAGCGCAACCGCGTTCCGGTCCTCGCTATCGCCGCGCATATTCCTTCCAGCGAAATTGGCAGCGGCTACTTCCAGGAAACACATCCGCAGGAACTGTTTCGCGAATGCAGCCACTATTGTGAGCTGGTCTCTTCACCCGAACAAATCCCCCAGGTTCTGGCAATTGCAATGCGTAAGGCCGTGCTTAACCGCGGCGTTTCCATCATCGTGCTACCGGGCGATGTCGCGCTAGACTCGATCCCGGACGGCGCCAGTACGCACTGGTATCCGGCGCCGCAGCCGGTTGTGATTCCTGAACAGGCGGAACTGGAAAAACTGGCGCAGGTTTTGCGCTACGCCACCAATATTACGCTTATGTGCGGCAGCGGCTGCGCTGGCGCACACGACGAACTGGTCGCCCTGGCACAAAAACTGAAAGCGCCGGTAGTACACGCGCTGCGCGGTAAAGAACACGTTGAATATGACAATCCCTATGATGTAGGCATGACCGGGCTTATCGGTTTTTCTTCCGGTTATCACGCCATGATGAACGCCGATACGCTGTTGCTGCTCGGCACGCAGTTTCCTTATAGGGCGTTTTATCCGGAAAATGCGAGGATCATCCAGTTAGATATTAATCCGGGTAGTATTGGCGCGCACAGTAAAGTGGATATGGCGCTCATTGGCGACGTGAAAGCAACGCTTAACGCGCTGTTACCGCTTCTGGAAGAAAAAACTAACAGCCAGTTCCTGGATAAGGCCGTTGATGACTATCGCAGCGCGCGCAAAGATCTGGATGCGCTGGCGCAGCCCAGTAATAAAGCCGTGCATCCACAATATTTAGCGCAGCAAATTAGTCGCCATGCCGGTGAAGACGCCATTTTTACCTGCGATGTCGGTACCCCAACCGTATGGGCGGCCCGTTATCTGGCCATGAACGGGAAGCGTCGCCTGCTTGGATCGTTTAATCACGGCTCAATGGCGAACGCCATGCCGCAGGCGCTAGGTGCTCAGGCCACCGCGCCGGATCGCCAGGTCATCGCCATGTGCGGTGACGGCGGTTTTAGCATGCTGATGGGAGACTTTTTGTCTATCGTGCAAATGCGCCTGCCGGTAAAAATCGTGGTGTTTAATAATAGTGCGCTCGGATTTGTTGCCATGGAGATGAAAGCAGGCGGGTACCTGACCGATGGCACCGAGCTGCATGCCACTAACTTTGCGCGGATTGCCGAAGCCTGCGGCATCCCCGGTATTCGCGTCGAGAAATCTGAAGACGTTGAGGCGGCGCTGCAACAGGCTTTCAGCACGCCAGGACCGGTGCTGGTGGATGTTACCGTCGCGAAAGACGAGCTGGCGATGCCGCCGCAAATTAAACTGGAACAGGCGAAAGGCTTTAGCCTGTATATGATGCGCGCGATAATTAACGGACGCGGTGATGAAATCGTGGAGTTGGCCAAAACCAATTGGTTCCGTTAACCTGCGCGCCGTTGCTAAATAGTCTCTACGGGCGCCCGCTACGCGCCCGTTTGTCTTTCAGTTTTTTCGCACACAATGCGCACTCCCCGCGCTGGTGCAGCTTGGTTATAGTCGCGATAATGCCGTTCACAGGACGTTACGCACTCGCCGATTATGCCGGCACCGCGCGTTTTACATGCCTACAGAGAGAGTGTGAATGGAAACACCGCAAACGATTTTAGTACTGGGTGCCAGCGGCTATATTGGGCAGCGCTTAACCCCGCGCCTGAGCGCCGCAGGGCATCGGGTTATTGCCGCCGCGCGCCGTAAATCCTGGCTCGAAAAGCAGCAGTGGCCTGGGGTACGTTGCCGCCACGTTGATTTACAGCGCCCGGAAACCCTGGAAGGACTGCTGGACGGCGTCGATACACTGTATTACCTGGTGCACAGTATGGGCGACGGGGACGATTTTATCGCCCGTGAACGCGAGTCAGCCTGCCATTTGCGTGACGCGCTGCGCCGACATCCGGTTCGGCAAATTATTTTTCTCAGCGCGCTTCAGGCCGCTGACGGCGATACCAGTTCCGATCATCTGCGGGCGCGACAAATTACCGGCGATATTTTACGCGAGGCCGCAGTCCCTGTGACCGAGGTGCGCGCCGGCATTATCGTCGGTGCCGGCTCAGCGGCCTTCGAAGTGATGCGGGATATGGTGTATAACTTGCCGGTATTAACTCCGCCGCGCTGGGTACGTTCGCGAACTTCCCCGATTGCGCTAGAAAATCTGCTGGTTTATTTACAGGAATTACTCACTCATCCCGACGCGGAGCACCGCATTTTCGAGGCAGCCGGGCCAGAAGTCCTGAGCTATCAACAGCAGTTTCAGCGCTTTATGGCCATTAGCGGCCGCCACCGTCCCTTGATCCCAATCCCGCTCCCGACTCGCTGGATTTCCGTGTGGTTCTTAACAATGATCACTTCCGTGCCGCCCACGATTGCGAAGGCGCTGATCCGGGGATTGAAACACGACCTGTTAGCCGACGATCGCCCTTTGCGCGCGCTGAGCCCACAAACACTTATCACCTTCGACGACGCCGTGCGCGCCACGCTCGATGAAGAAAAAGAGTTAGTTAATTCCCAGGACTGGGGATATGACCCACAGGCGTTTGCACGCTGGCGCCCTGAGTACGGTTACTTTCCAAAACAGGCGGGATTTTCAGTTAAAACCTCGGCTTCTCTGGCATCGCTCTGGGCGGTAATTAATGAAATCGGCGGCCCACGGGGCTACTTTTACGCCAATATTCTCTGGCGAACGCGGGCGATGCTAGATCTTCTGGTGGGTCACCGGCTGGCAAAAGGTCGCACTCAGCGCGCCTGGTTACAAAAAGGCGACTGCGTCGATAGCTGGAAAGTGATTGTGGTGGAGCCTGAAAAAGAGCTTACGCTGCTGTTTGGCATGAAAGCGCCCGGGCTAGGCCGTCTTTCTTTCACTCTCCAGAACGAAGGCGATGTTCGCCGGCTGGACGTACGGGCCTGGTGGCATCCCCATGGGACGCCGGGCCTGCTTTACTGGCTCCTAATGTTCCCTGCGCATTTGTTTATTTTTCGGGGTATGGCGCACCGTATTGCAAAGCTTGCTGAGCAGAGGCCAGGCAAACGCGCATCTGAGCGCTAATTGAAGCAGTTTTTCCATTGCATGCGTGGGCAATTCACGAAAGAATGCCCCGCGAAACAGTGATAGCAGGGTGAGTTAACATGAAAGTACTGGTCACGGGAGCCACCAGCGGTTTAGGTCGCAATGCGGTGGAATATCTGCGTCGACGCGGCGTTAGCGTGACGGCTACCGGGCCAAACGCGGCTATGGGCGAACTGCTTCGCAAGCTGGGCGCGGAGTTTATTCACGCAGATTTAACCAACCTGGTTTCCTCACAGGCCCGCGCCATGCTCGATGGCGTCGATACGCTGTGGCACTGCTCCGGGTTTACCGCCCCCTGGGGCAGCCGGGAAGCATTCGATCTCGCCAACGTTCGCGCCACGCGCCGCCTTGGCGAGTGGGCCGTTGCATGGGGGGTAAACACATTCGTGCATATTTCCTCGCCATCGCTCTACTTTGACTATCACCACCATCGGGACATACCGGAAACCTTCCAGCCGGTGCGATACGCTAACGAATTCGCACGCAGCAAGGCGGCAGCGGAAGAGGTTATCGGGCATCTGGCTCAGGCCAATCCACGTACCCGGTTCGCTATTTTGCGCCCGCAGAGCCTTTTCGGCCCTCACGATACGGTATTTTTCCCGCGTCTGGCCCAGATGATGCGTCATTACGGCAGTATTTTGTTGCCTCGGGGCGGCAGCGCGCTGGTGGATATGACCTATCAGGAAAACGCGGTATACGCGATGTGGCTCGCCAGCTTGCCGGAAAACGCACATTTGCCGTCAGGGCGCGCGTGGAATATTACCAATATGGAATCCCGCCCGCTGCGCGAAATTGTGCAGACGTTGATAGACGCGCTGGGCATTCGCTGCCGCATTCGCTCAGTGCCCTGGCCAATGCTCGATATGGTCGCCCGCAGCCTGGAGCGTCTGAGTCACCGCACCCATAGCGAACCCGCACTCACCCACTATGGCGTTTCCAAACTTAATTTTGATTTTACGCTTGATATCCGGCGCGCTCGCGAAGAGCTGGGCTACCAGCCGATTATCACGCTGGATGAGGGCATCGCCCGCACCGCCGACTGGCTGCGCGACCACGGGCGGCTGCGCCGCTGATGCTGCATAAGTGACTGGCAGAGGATACGATCCTCCGCGTTATTCTGGGCCGAAGCGCAGATAATAATTCTGCGCTTCGGCACGTTTATGCCGACCGCGCGCGAATCGACTAAAAATCACCCAGAATGTGTGCCTACTGCAGCGCCGCCGTCATGAAAACCAGCGAAATTCCCCTGCCGGGCTAATTTTGCCCGTATTTTTCCAACAGCGCTTCAGCGATAGCCTGCGTCTGCGCATCGGCTACGCCGTCATAGCGCGCGGGGCGAAAATGCATTTGAAAGGCGGCGATAACGCGCCGGCGCTGCGTTTGCGTCATATCCGGCGGCGTTTCATAGCCATAACGCGCCAGTAAATCCAGCACATCCGCTTCGTTAACCGGCGCATAGGGGTCGCGTCCGCTCAGATAAAATGCGACGCGTGCGGGCTCGGGCCAGGCACCAATCCCCGCCAGTGCAAGCTGGTGCCACGGAAATAGCGGGCCGGGATCGACTTTACGCTGCGGCGCGATATCCGCATGCGCGACCACATTCTGCGGCGCAATGCGGTGGCGCTGAATGATATCGCGAGCAAGAGGGATAAGCGCGGCTATTTGAGCGTGCTCAAAGGGATAATAGCGCTTTCCCATTCCTACCTTCTGATACCCCTGATTGACCAGTTCGATGCCAATGGACGTATCGTTCAGGCGCGAAGTTCCACGCCAAAAGCTTTTACCCGCATGCCAGGCTATCTGATTTTCCGGCACCAGCGCCCAAATCAATGGTTTATTGCGCTGCACCGGCGGGCGCTCAGGAAGCAGATAATGTACGCTCACATCGCGCCCGGTTAACATCGCCAGCGAGCCGTCGAACTCATCCGCAGTATAGTGAATCACTAAGAAGCGCTCGCGCGGAAAAGCGTTCGGCGCCCGCTGGCGCGTTTCTACCCGATAAGTTCCGCGATCGACGATCCCCGGCTGCGTGGCGCAGCCTGCAAGAAAAACGATTAATAACAGCCAAATCCCTTTCATTGCACACCGGATCCTTAGCGGGTTTTCACTGCGGTCCCGCTGACGCTTACCATCAACATGCTGCTATCCTTGCCAACGGTTTCATAATCAATATCGATTCCCACGATCGCATCCGCGCCCAGAGATTCCGCCTGCGCCTGAAGCTCCTGAAATGCTATTTCACGCGCTTTACGAAGCTCTTTTTCATAGGCGCCGGAGCGACCGCCCACGATATCGCGGATGCCGGCAAAAAAATCACGGAAAATATTGGCGCCCAGAATCGCTTCGCCGGTGACAACGCCGCAGTACTCCACAATGCTATGGCCTTCCAGAGTAGGGGTGGTAGAAAATTTCATCTTAAGCTCCTTTTTGTCGAACAATGCGTCAGGCAAACGCCCGAGAGCGCATTTTATTTTGTACCAGGCTATGCTAACGCTCTACTATAAGCGTAGTTATCCTGAGAAACATAAGGAAATCATCATGCGAAGCTCAGTCAAGACGCTGATAGCGTCATGCGCCTTACTCCTCAGCGCCTGCACCACTGTGACACCCGCCTACAAAGATATTGGCGTCCGCAACGGCCCATGCGTGAACGGCGGCCCCGATAGCGTCGCACAGCAGTTTTATGACTATCGTCTTGCCCACACCGGCCAGGACACCGCCGGTCTTCGGCCTTACCTGAGCGATGCTCTGTGGCAGCAATTAGAGCAGTCAAAGCGTAACAGTACGGCGCAGCAATTAATCCCGTTCGACAGCCACAGTAGTGGATTCGATAGCGCAAGCGTAAACAGCGCGTCAACCATTCCGAATACCGATGCACGTAATATCCCGCTGCGCGTCACGCTTAAAAAAGGCGATCGCCAGTGGCGTGATGAAGTACTCATGATCCGTGAGGGAACCTGCTGGGCGGTAGACGATATACGCCATCTGGACGCGGATGGCCAAACGCCTTCAGCGACCCTGCGTGAATCGCTGGCCGCAACGCGCTAACTCAACGATAGTGACGTGTTACGCGCAGGTTCAATCCTGACCTGCGCTTTTTATCGCCCACCGGTGGCGATATCTTGTGCTAAATTTAACCGGCGGCACCGCCCATTTTCAATTTTAACGCACTTATATTGCATAATTATTCCGCCGGGAGTACCATTTGCCCCTTCAAACGTTATCTAATGGCTTCGCATGAGTATTCAATTAGACGGCATTAATTGCTTTTACGGCGCACATCAGGCGCTGTTTGACATTACGCTCAATTGCCCTCAGGGAGAAACGCTGGTGCTGCTCGGGCCGAGCGGCGCGGGGAAAAGCTCCCTGCTGCGCGTGTTAAACCTGCTGGAAATGCCGCGCTCAGGAACGCTGAACATCGCCGGTAACCATTTTGACTTCACTAAAACGCCGGGCGATAAAGCCATCCGCGAACTGCGTCAAAATGTCGGCATGGTGTTTCAGCAATACAACCTGTGGCCGCATCTCACCGTAATGCAAAATCTGATTGAAGCACCCTGCCGCGTACTGGGGCTGAGTAAAGACGCCGCGCGCGATCGCGCCGTCAAATTACTTGAGCGTTTACGCCTTACCCCCTACGCCGATCGCTATCCGCTGCATCTCTCCGGCGGCCAGCAGCAGCGTGTTGCCATCGCGCGGGCGCTAATGATGGAACCTCAGGTGCTGCTGTTTGATGAGCCGACTGCCGCGCTGGACCCGGAAATTACCGCGCAAATTGTTAGCATTATTCGGGAGCTGGCAGACACTCACATTACGCAGGTTATCGTCACACATGAAGTGGAAGTGGCGCGCAAAACCGCAAGCCGCGTGATTTACATGGAAAATGGGCGCATTGTCGAGCAGGGCGATGCTGGCTGTTTCTCACAGCCGAAGACTGACGCATTTAAATCGTATCTTTCACATTAATTAAGCCGGGGTATATGACAATGAAAAAAGTAATTCTTGCCGCGCTTTTCGCCAGCATCAGCCTGTCCGCCAGCGCGGCGCAGACGCTGCGTTTTGCGACCGAGGCGTCCTACCCTCCGTTCGAATCGATGGATGCGAATAATCATATCGTTGGCTTTGATGTCGATTTAGCCAACGCGCTGTGTAAAGAAATGAACGCGACCTGCACATTTTCAAATCAGGCTTTTGATAGCCTGATCCCCAGCCTGAAATTTCGCCGTACAGACGCCGTAATGGCAGGCATGGACATCACGCCCGAGCGGGAAAAACAGGTACTGTTTAGCGCGCCGTACTATAACAACTCCGCGCTGTTTATTGGCGTGAAAGGCAAGTACGCTGAAATCAGCCAGTTGAAAGGTAAAAAGGTCGGCGTGCAAAACGGGACCACCCACCAGAAGTTCATTAATGATACGCACCCGGAAATTACTACCGTGTCTTATGACAGCTATCAGAACGCGCGCCTAGATCTGCAAAACGGGCGTATCGACGCCGTCTTTGGCGATACCGCGGTGGTCACCGAGTGGCTGAAAAACAATCCAAAACTGTCCGCCATTGGCGATAAAGTTACCGATAAGAGTTACTTCGGCACCGGTCTGGGTATCGCGGTGCGTAAAGGTAATACTGACCTGCAGCAGCAGCTTAACAGCGCGCTGGAGAAAGTGAAGAAGGATGGAACGTATGAAACCATCTACAGCAAATGGTTTCAGAAGTAATTAACCAATGAACGAAATTTTCCCCCTCGCCAGCGCCGCCGGAATGACCGTCGGCCTTGCCGTTTGCGCGCTGGTCGTCGGTCTGGCGCTGGCAATGTGTTTTGCGGTCTGGGAATCAGCGAAATGGCGCCCCATTGCCTGGCTTGGCTCCGGGCTGGTCACGCTGCTGCGCGGGTTGCCAGAAATTCTGGTTGTTCTGTTTATCTATTTCGGCGCTTCGCAGCTTTTACTGATGCTTGCCGATGGGTTTACGCTGCATCTGGGTTTGACTCAAATTCCGGTTCAACTGGATATTGAAAACTTTGACGTTAGCCCGTTTTTTTGCGGGGCGCTGGCTCTGGCGCTGCTTTATGCCGCTTATGCGTCGCAAACGCTGCGCGGCGCGCTGAAAGCCGTGCCACACGGGCAGCGTGAAGCGGGTCAGGCGCTCGGCCTCAGTAAAAGCGCTACCTTTTTTCGCCTGGTGATGCCGCAAATGTGGCGCCACGCGCTGCCCGGTTTAGGTAATCAATGGCTGGTGCTGTTAAAAGATACGGCGCTGGTATCCCTGATTAGCGTCAACGATTTAATGCTGCAAACCCGCAGCATCGCAACTCGCACGCAGGAACCCTTTACCTGGTACCTTATTGCCGCCGCTATTTATCTGGTTATCACCCTGCTTAGCCAGCTTTTGCTGACGCTAATTGACCGCCGGGCGACGCGCTTTGAACGGAGGGCGAGCTGATGATGGATTATTTCCCGGAATTGCTGAAGGGGTTACATACCAGTCTGACGTTGACGCTCGCTTCGCTGATTGTAGCTTTGATTCTGGCGCTCTTATTTACGGTTATCCTGACGCTTAAAACGCCCATACTTGCCTTTCTTGTACGCATCTGGATAACCTTATTTACCGGTACGCCGCTGCTGGTGCAAATATTCCTTATCTACTATGGTCCCGGGCAGTTTCCCTCTTTGCAGGCAATTCCCTGGCTATGGCACCTGCTTTCTGAGCCCTGGCTCTGTGCGCTCATCGCGCTGTCGTTGAACAGTGCGGCCTATACCACCCAGCTTTTTTACGGAGCGATACGCGCTATCCCGGACGGCCAATGGCAGTCTTGTCAGGCGCTTGGTATGAGCCGTAAAAGTACGCTGGCTATTTTATTGCCCTACGCTTTTAAACGTGCACTCTCATCGTATTCAAATGAAGTGGTTCTGGTATTCAAAAGTACGTCCCTCGCTTACACCATTACGCTGATGGAAGTCATGGGCTACGGACAGTTGTTGTACGGACGCACTTACGATGTGATGGTGTTCGGCGCAGCCGGCGTCATCTATTTGGTAGTAAACGGATTACTTACCTTAATGATGCGCCTAATTGAACGACGCGCGCTGGCGTTTGAGCAACGTTAGCCTGGCGGCACTATCGTTATTACCAACGGGCCATTCGGCCCGTTTTGCCTGTCTTTGCAAACAAACTGACTCTCTTTGCCACAGGCCATCTGACGCACATAGTGAGTAAGCGCATTTAACCACCCAACGCTTTCCTTATTATTTGCAAACCTGTCGATACCGATGATTAATTCGTTTCCAGCCGCTTATCCACTGCAAGGCCTCTGAGACTTATACCTCATCAAATCACTAATAAAAATGGCTAAAAGCGGCGCTTTTCTTTCTCTTTTCTCTGCCCTGAATCATTTCATCCCGGCTCTAAAACCGATTTACCGTTTAAGTTAAAAGTGGAAAAATGTTTATTTATGCTTTTTTATTGATTAAATATTCAATAAATGGCATGGTAATTCTTACGCCATAAACGGTATAAAAAAAGAATGACGACGGGAGCTCTGATGAAAAAGTTACTTTTAGCTGTGACCCTGGCCACAATCGCCTATAACGCCAGCGCGGGCGAAAAGATTCGATTTGCCTCTTCAGCCACCTATCCTCCATTTGAATCCATGAGTGCGAATAACCAGATTGTGGGTTTTGATATCGATGTAGCTAAAGCTTTATGTAAACAGATGCAGGCGGAGTGCACATTTACCAATCAGGCGTTTGACAGCCTGATACCAGCGCTTAAATTCCGCAAATTTGACGCAGTTATTTCGGGTTTGGATATCACGCCAGAGCGCAGTAAACAGGTGACGTTTACCAGCCCCTACTTCGCCAATTCAGCGCTGGTTATCGCTAAAAAAGGTGCCTTTAGCGACTTTAGCGCCCTAAAAGGGAAACGCATCGGGATGGAAAACGGAACTACGCACCAGAAATATCTGCAGGATAAACATCCGGAAGTGAAAACTATCGCCTACGACAGCTATCAAAACGCCATTATCGACCTGAAGAATGGGCGCCTGGACGGCGTTTTTGGCGATAGCGCCGTAGTCAGCGAGTGGCTGAAAACCAATCCACAGCTTGGCCCGGCAACGGAAAAGGTCACCGATCCCGAATATTTTGGCACCGGGCTGGGCATTGCCGTTCGGCCAGGAAATACAGCGCTACTCAATAAGCTGAACGCCGCGCTTGTCGAAATCAAAAAAGATGGGACCTATCAGAAAATCAGCGCCGCCTGGTTTTCGCAATAAACGCCTTTCCCAAAATAATCCAGGGCATTAACAGATGCGCATATCTACAGGCGCCTATTCTCTCTCTAGCAGCGCCAGCGTTTCATAATGCGCCGTATGCGGGAACATATCGAACAGGCGCATTCGCAGAATGCGCCATCCTGGAAGGCTGCGAATATCAACCGCCATCGTCTGAGCGTTACAGCTTGAATAAATAATATATCGCGGCGCCATGCGCGCCAAATATTCACACAGGGAGCTACCAATGCCGCGCCGTGGCGGGTTAACCAGAACTAAATCAGGGACTTCCCGCTGCGCCAGCGCAAAATCCGTGGAATCCAGAGCCTGAAACGCCAGCCGCTCAAGCCCGAGCGCCTCAGCGGAACGCCGCGCGCAGGCGATGGCCTGGGCCGATATTTCAATACCCGTCAGATGCATTTCCCGCGTCGCGCAGTGCAGCCCAAAACCGCCAACCCCGCAGAATAAATCCCACATGTGCTGTACCGGTAATTCCTGGACCCAGGCACGGGCCGTGGCATACAGCCCCGCAGCGACCTGCGGGTTGGTTTGAAAAAAACTACGCGGGCGCAGCCATAGCGGTACATCATTAAGGCGCTCTTCGAGAGTTTGGTTTTCCGTCAGTGGAATTTCCTGCTCGCCTTCAATAATTGCCATGGGTATCGGTTGAATATTAGCGGAAATACAGCTTAGCTGGGGTAGCTGTGCCTGTAGCCATGGCAGTGCCGCGCGCAACTGCGGCAATTTTCTCTCACTGCGTAACACAAAGCGCAGCATCATATTGCCGCTGGAACGGCTTTCCGTCAGCAGGATATATTTAAGCTCACCGCGCCGACGCTCAATGTGATACGGCGTAAGCCCGGCGCGCGCGATAAACGGCTTAAGAACTGAAAATACCGGCGCAAACGTTGAGGGATAAAGCGGACACGCGCACAAATCCACCGGCGTTCCGTCACGCTGTAGCATCCCCAGCACCGGGCGCTCAACGCTGCCGCTGACAACCATTTTCGCTTTATTACGAAACGCCTGCGCCGCGCCAGTATAGGGTTCCTGCCACTCATCTACAGCCAAACCGCTAAAAAGTTCGCGCAGGCCGGCCATTTTGGCTTCGATTTGCTGTGTTTCACAGAGCGTTATCCATTGGCAGGACTGACAGCGGCCAGCGTTATAAAGTGCGCATTGCATACAAAAACCTTAAGAAAAAAACGCGCTGATTGTATCACTCCAGGCCATTAACGCACTCGAAAATAGCGGCGACTTTTAGGCGGTATGAATAGCAGGCACAGCACCAGCGCATCCGGTAACTTTTGCAAAAATAAAGAGCGCAGAATGTCCCGCTTAGTATCGCCGGCGATACTAAAAAGTTCCGGATATCCCCAGCCGAGCGAAGCCAGCCATAAATAGCCCGTTATCGCTATCTGTATGCACAGATACAGCCAGCGTCCCCAGTTGCGACCGCGCACGATAGCAAAAGCACAGCGGAATTCAATAAACAGCAGCGCCAGGCTGATAAAAAAGATGAATGTCAGTGTCCAGGTTTGCGCGCTGCGGTGCAAAAAATCCACTATGCCGCGCATCCCCAGCAGATTAAAAAGCAGTAACAGATCGAGGCAGCGTATCGCTACAATCGCCGTGGCAGCAATAAGTACCAGCGTCGGCGCATTCAACCGTGCGTGAGAGATATCATGTCCACTTTGCATATCCTGTTAAAATCCCTGAATACCTGCCGCCTGGCCGTGCGGCTTTCGCCCTTTATGATGGCAGATTTCATCTTATTCAACCAGGTACGGGCGCTATTCAGTTTTTGCAGGAGGGCTACCCTGTCAGGAAGCGGTTATATCGCGCAGCTTCCGACGTTAATACCGCCGGTAAAATGGCAACAGCAGAACGAATAGCGGAGCGCTGACCTCGCTTCTGGCGCTGACGCCCGTGGGATTTATACGCTCAAAACAAGCAGGCGGGAGAAGAGAATCGATGCGCCATCTATGGCGCGCAGGCAATCAGCGGCGTGCGTTTCGACCCGCACGCCGCAATATGTTAATGCAGCGTCGTCGCCTGAGAGATGTTATCGCTGCGATCTTCACATTCCGGGGTATAGAGCAGATCCTGCGCCTGCGCTTCCAGAATAACCATCGATACCTGCTCTTCGCTTTGACGCAGGAACCAGGCAAACTGACTGGGCGTTATCCCCACACAGGCGGAAAGCGACTGGCATACCACCAGCTTCGGCAGATTATCGTCCTGAATATCGATAAACGCTTTAACGGTCAATGAACTGGCGTTAATCGCGGACAAATCAGCTCCCAGTGCCAGTAGCGCGGAAGGTTTAACTTCCGCCAGCGCGGAGAAAAGCAGTATGTTGTCCACTAAATCGATCTTCGCATCAAATACCCCGTTAAAATCCTGCATATGGGGTAAATGTAATGCCTGACACGTGTCGCACTCAAAAAAGCTGACGCTCAGCTCATCCAGCCAGCGGCGCAGCGTATCCAGCGAAGGGACGACGAGTGAATCCATAAAGAGCGATGCCTCTTAAACAATTTTATAAAGCGCATAGCTTACGCAAAAAGCATGCTGCGCACCATGTTGATGAACGGAAATCATTTTAGCCGCCGGTTTTCAGACAAAAGCCCGGTCTGGCATGCTGCTCTATCCAACGTATCATTTGCCCGGCAATATCAATACCGCTGGTCGTTTCGACGCCCTCAAGCCCCGGCGAGGCATTCACTTCCATCACCAGCGGCCCGCGCTGCGATCGCAGAATATCCACGCCCGCGACCTCAAGCCCCAGGGTTTCAACGGCTTTAAGAGCAACTTCGCGCTCGCGCGGGGTTATCGTGACGTTACGGGCCATGCCGCCGCGATGCAGGTTGGAGCGAAAATCCCCCTCTTTAGCCTGGCGTTCAATAGCCGCAACCACGCGATCGCCGATAACCAGGCAGCGAATATCGCGACCTTTGGCTTCTTTTATATACTCCTGCACCAGAATATGCGCTTTTAAACCGCGAAACGCATCGATGACGCTTTCCGCCGCCTGGCGCGTCTCTGCTAAAACAACGCCAATCCCCTGAGTTCCTTCTACCAGCTTCACCACCAGCGGCGCGCCGCCGACCATATCGATTAAATCGCTGGTATCTCCCGGCGAATGGGCAAATCCGGTAATCGGTAAGTCGATTCCCTGGCGCGCCAAAAGCTGCAGCGACCGCAGTTTATCCCGCGCGCGCGTAATCGCAACCGATTCATTCAGCGGCCAGCTGCCTAACATCTCGAACTGACGCAGTACGGCGGTTCCATAAAAGGTGATAGCCGAACCGATGCGCGGAATAACCGCATCATAATGGGGTAACCTGCGCCCTTTATCATGAACAGATGGGGATGCCGGATTAATATTCATATAGCAGGTTAGCGGATCGACAATATCCACTAAATGGCCGCGCTGGATGGCAGCTTCGCGCAGGCGCCGGCAGGACCAGAGCGAGGCATCCCGGGATAAAATCGCGATTCTCATCCTACACCTCGTAATAGACAGAGCAATCAGCAAGGCGCGCATCATAGCATCGCCGCAGCCGCAGAACGAGATATGCGATACGGATTTTAACGGGTCGCCCACCCTTGTTTATGCAGGTAATCGAGAATAAATGGCCGGCTCTCTTTTATCAGTGTACGGCGAATATGAGCGCTCCAGGTATCGCGCCGCGTGTGGGTGTCGCGCGTCAGGTAATAATCTTCCATTTGCGCGTCATAGCGCGCCAGCGCTTCGTCTTCGAGCGGGCGATAGCGATTTTCATGCAACACGATATCCATCGGTAAACGCGGCTTTAAATCAGGTGTTTCAGCGGGCCAGCCGAGGCACAAACCAAACAGCGGCAATACATATTTCGGCAACGCCAGGAGCGCTGTCACTTCTTCTATGTGATTGCGGATACCACCGATATAAACGCCCCCCATTCCCAGCGACTCAGCGGCAGTAAGCGCGTTTTGCCCCATCATCGCCGTATCAACCGCGCCCAGAAGCAGCTGCTCCGTCCATCCCAATTGCGCATCGGGGCAAATGTGAAAATGCCGATTAAAATCGGCGCAGAACACCCAGAACTCCGGTGCCTTAGCGACGTGTTGCTGCCCACCGGACAGCGTGACCAGCGCTTCGCGCTTCGCTTGTTCAGTAATACGAACAATCGCACTGCATTGTAAAAAGCTCGAACTTGAGGTTGCCCGGGCTGCGTTGAGAATTGCGGTACGCTGCGCTTCGCTAACCGAGCGCTCGGTAAAATGGCGAATAGATCGGTGGGCGCATAAGAGATCAATAGTCGGCGTCATCTTCAGTTTCCTTAATCACAAACCAGGCGTTCTCTCGCCAAAGTAATGAATGTGACAGAGGCCGGAATACTATCGCCCGGCGTTGATAGATTAAGCCGCCCGGAGCCTGTAAATCAGCCCTATTCCGACCCAGCGTCTGTCACCAACCGGCGAGTATATCTCAGGAAACCGCATATTGATTTAGCCAAAGCGGGTGCGATGACGACGGCAGCGGCGAACGTGGCGGCGCATCGCGCGTATAAATGGAACCAGTAAAGCACCAACGGAGCACCAAAATACCGCACTGCACAGCCAGGCCAACTCCTGAAACAGGGGGCGCGCAGGAAGAAGGTGAAGCTGGGCAACCAGAAAGCATACGGGCAGGGCCATAAATGCGCCTGCGAGCGAACGCGTTACCTGCCCGCGACGAGTTAACAGCCCCGCAATCATCCCCGGCAGCATAAACCAAAGCAGCCCGGGTTCAGCCTCATTGCCCTGCACAGGCTCGCTAACAAACGGTGATTTAAGCAAAAGGAAAACGGCAATAAAAAGTATAAAACAGCAGGCAACTCCGCTACATAACCGCCGATGTATCACCAGCACTCCCTCCCGACATAAGTACCGCCCGCGCAAATACACCCACTCAACGGGCTTTTGTCAGATATGCGTAAGGGTACTAACGGTTAAAACGACGTAGAATTTACCGGCTATTCTCGCTGGTCGTTGTTTATCAATATGATTAAACTGGCGGTTGGAATAGCAGTATTGTGGGTAATCTTTTTTTAATGCGGTAGAATTACCCTGAACGCTGTCTTTCTGTTCGGACAGTAACGCATAAAACCATCCTTTTCAATCATTTACTAGTAAACAAAAAGTTATCCTTCGTGAATATAAACGTCGCAGATTTGTTAAACGGGAATGACATCCTGTTATTATTTGTTGTACTTGCTCTAGGATTATGCCTTGGGAAATTACGACTTGGCTCAGTACAACTGGGTAATTCTATTGGTGTTTTAGTGGTTTCCTTATTATTAGGTCAGCAGCATTTCACGATGAATACCGATGCGCTGAACCTGGGTTTTATGCTGTTTATTTTCTGTGTCGGCGTAGAGGCGGGTCCTAACTTTTTTTCTATTTTTTTCCGAGACGGCAAAAATTATTTTATGCTGGCGCTCATTATGGTCAGTAGCGCGCTGGCGCTGGCGCTCATTTTTGGTAAAGTTTTTGGCTGGGGTATCGGCCTGACGTCGGGCATGCTGGCCGGGGCAATGACCTCCACGCCGGTACTGGTGGCCGCCGGCGATACGCTGCGTCATACCGGGCTGGCGCAACCGGAACTCGATCGTGCGCTGGATACGCTGAGTCTCGGCTATGCGCTGACCTACCTGATAGGCCTGGTCAGCCTGATTATCGCCGCGCGCTACATGCCGCGCCTGCAGCATCAGGACTTACAAACCAGCGCCCAGCAAATTGCTCGTGAGCGCGGGCTGGATACCGATAGCACCCGCAAAGTATTTCTCCCGGTGATCCGCGCCTACCGCGTTGGGCCTGAACTGGTCGCCTGGGCTGACGGTAAAAATCTGCGCGAGCTGGGCATTTATCGCCAGACCGGCTGCTATATAGAGCGCATCAGGCGCAATGGTATCCTGGCAACGCCGGACGGTGACGCGGTCCTCCAGATGGGCGATGAAATCGCGCTGGTCGGTTATCCCGACGCTCACGCGCGCCTCGACCCCAGCTTTCGCAACGGTAAAGAGGTCTTCGATCGTGACCTGCTGGATATGCGCATCGTCACCGAAGAAATCGTGGTGAAAAACCACAATGCCGTGGGCCGCCGCCTGACGCAGCTCAAGCTCACCGATCACGGCTGTTTTTTAAACCGCGTGATCCGAAGCCAAATTGAAATGCCGATTGATGACAATATTGTCCTTAACAAAGGCGACGTACTGCAGGTTAGCGGCGATGCGCGACGCGTTAAATCCGTCGCCGATCGCATCGGATTTATCTCGATTCACAGCCAGGTCACCGATCTACTGGCGTTTTGCGCCTTTTTTATCGTTGGTTTGATGATAGGGATGATCACCTTCCAGTTTAGCTCCTTCAGTTTCAGCATCGGCAACGCCGCCGGGCTGCTGTTCGCCGGCATCATGCTGGGCTTTCTGCGCGCAAACCATCCTACATTCGGCTACATCCCGCAGGGCGCTCTGACCATGGTAAAGGAATTCGGGCTAATGGTGTTTATGGCGGGCGTAGGGCTAAGCGCCGGCGTCGGCATCGGCCACGGTTTGGGTAATATCGGCTGGCAAATGCTGCTTTCCGGTATTGTGGTCAGCCTGCTTCCCGTCGCGCTCAGTTTTTTGTTTGGCGCCTGGGTGCTAAAAATGAACCGCGCGCTATTATTCGGCGCAATTATGGGCGCACGCACCTGCGCACCCGCCATGGAAATCATAAGCGACGCCTCACGCAGTAACATTCCGGCGTTAGGCTACGCGGGGACTTACGCGATTGCTAACGTGTTACTCACGCTCGCGGGAACGCTCACCGTGATCATCTGGCCGGGCGTGCACTGGTAACCGCTAATTCAATCGCTTTAAAAAAACAATGAACTTTCTTATCCGGGCACAGTCCTAAAGAATGCCACTGCTTTTCTTTGATGTCCCCAATTTGTGGAGCCCATCAATCACGCCGTTTCGGTTCAAGATTGATGGGTTTTTTATTGCCTGAAATTTATTACTCCCTTAATCGGACCGTTACGTAGCCTTTGTCCCTTAGATAGCGACAATGGAAATATGCTGGAAGACCAGACACTTAGCTACCATCTTTCGTTACTATGACTTTCAAAACTAACGCTGTTGGCATAACAAAAACCATCAATATCAGGAAAAAGTGTAAATTGCCTAATATCAAACACATTCTCCAGCAAGACTAGACATTCCTTTTTCAATTCAGGCGTGATGGCAATCATGTTGAGATGATTTGGACTCTCACATAAAATCAAGCTGCCAGTTCGTTCATCTGCGACTCTGCTATAGAGGAATTGTGCACTCTGCGCTGCGATCCTCCTGGTCAAGACTGGCGGCTGCCAGAGTCTAGGGAAATTCTCCAACTCGTCATCGGCATTGGGATCTCCTGAGCCAAATAGTTCATTATAAGTACGAAGTTCAGGCCTTCCTTCAAAACCCCTGACTCCTGCCCAGTACATACCTAACAACAAGCCTGTTTTATCACTCTCGGAGTTACAAGCAAACCATAGAGCTATAAGCATGTTCCTTGAAAAGTCCACTAGCCGCGTTGCTGCGCCATGATGTTGTAGCTTTGCCAAAAGTTCAAAGTCAGCGAGCGTACGTCCATTTTCGTAGTGGTAGCCTTGGTGTTTAGCGTTAAGTAGAAGTTCCCTCTCATAATCACGCATAGTCACTTCTGTAGGGGGGAGGTTTTGTCTTTCTTTAATCGTCTATAAGCCGAACTATGAATTGGCCAAGCTATATTGCCCTGTCCTCTCCATAGGTAGATATTTTTTGTTTCGCATTCCCCCATTGAAGCAAGTTCGATAATTTGCCAAAACTCATCTGGTGCTACTACAAAGCCGAATAAATCGGTTTCAAATATCTTCACTGATATCAATCACTCCCTTTGCCCTTGGTGGAGCAAGCGCTCCGAATTCAGATACTTAGAATATAACAGGTAGTAGCAAGACAGCATTTATCTTTCGCCACGAAGCTAACAGCCTCGTCAAAAAACACAGTCCGCCAGGTGAGGTTAAAAATACAGAACAGTAGCTTTAGATAAAACGCCGACTACCCGAGCGGCAATCAATCTCCGTTTTGCGATGGTTAGAGGCCGTGAGCCTGCACCGAATCTGCGAAGTTGCTGTACGCCGGGGCCGCCTGCCAGCGCCGGGCATGGAACGTTGCCGTGAGTGCATTTTATTCCCTCTTCGTTGAATTAACCGCACGGATATACGCACATCCCTTCAGACACCGCTCTACCGGGTGTACAAACGGCTTCGCGCCTGGTAGTGTTGCCATTCTTTTTTCGCGCATATTCCGGATTGTTATGACTGCTGTTTCGCCACGTAAGGCTTTGCTGTACCGCACATGGGCGCTATGCGCTTTCTTTTTCCTGCCAGGGCTACTGATGGCGTCCTGGGCAACGCGAACGCCCACTATTCGCGATATCCTGCAGGTTTCTATTGCCGAAATGGGCGTTGTATTGTTTGGGCTGTCTGTCGGTTCAATGGGCGGCATTTTGCTGTCCGGCTGGCTGGTTAAGCGTTTTAGCACTCGCCCGGTTATCTATGCCGGAAGCATGCTGGTGGTCGCCGGTATGTTGTTAATGAGCTTCGCGCTCTGGCACGCTTCTGCTGGCCTGTTCGCACTGGGCCTGGCCGGCCTCGGCGGCGGCATGGGCGGCGCCGAAGTTGCTATTAATGTCGAGGGCGCCGTAGTCGAGCGCCTGCGCCACAAAACATTACTCCCCATGATGCACGGTTTTTATAGCCTCGGCACGCTGGTCGGCGCAGGCATCGGCATGGCGCTAACGCGCGCGGGCGTTAATGCAGATATTCATTTGCTCGCCGCGGCGCTGGTTACCGTGATCCCAGCCCTAATCGCTATTCGGGCAATCCCGGGCGGAACGGGGCAGCGCTCAGAAGCGGCAGCCTCGCACTCGCTCCATCAACCCCATCCTCCTTTCTGGAAAGACGGTAAGTTATTGCTGATCGGTTTTATCGTGCTGGCCATGGCGTTTGCCGAAGGATCGGCCAACGACTGGCTATCGCTGCTGATGGTTGACGGGCACGGCTTTAGCCCCTCTTCCGGCTCGCTAATTTATGCAGGCTTCACGCTTGGCATGACGCTGGGGCGTTTTGGCGGCGGTTGGTTTATCGACAGATACAGCCGGGTGCACGTAGTGCGTGCCAGCGCGCTACTTGGCGCTATCGGCATTGCGCTGGTGGTTTTTGTTGATAGCGCTTTTGTTGCCGGAATGGCGGTCATTTTTTGGGGACTCGGTGCCTCACTCGGCTTCCCGCTAACGCTTTCTGCCGCCAGCGATACCGGGCCGGATGCGCCCGGGCGCGTTAGCGTAGTGGCCACAACTGGCTATATCGCCTTTCTGGTTGGGCCACCGCTACTCGGTTTTCTGGGGGATCGGTACGGCCTGCGCAGCGCCATGATGGTAGTTCTTACGCTGGTTGTACTCGCGGCGCTGGTCGCCCCCGCCGTGGCTAAACCGCCGCCAGAGGCCGTATAAAAATTTAACGCTGGCAGAATAGACTAAAAAGCAGTGAAAAAGGCGCTTAATCGGTAAGCGCCTTTTCTGATATACCGCTAAGGCTGCAGTTTGCCGCCTGTGCGTCTGTCTCGTAAAAAGAGCGCCACGAGAATTAGCCACAGCGCGCCGCCGGCCAGATTGAACAGGCTGAATAGCCCGTTGCCGCCCTGTTGCCAGGCGTGCTTACTTATCTCAATACCCGCCGTGTAAATAGCCATTTGCAGCATGCCCATCGCAGCGGAAACTGTCCCTTTACTCATTTCACTGGCGAACAGCGTCAAACGCACCAGCCCCGCATTCGAAATGCCAATACCAAACGCATAGAGACTCAGCCCGGCGGTCATCCACAGCCAGGCATGGGCAGATACTAATGTTGCCAGCGCGGCCAGTGCGAGCCCCAGAATAATCGGCCAGCCGCCCAGAATGATTAATGCCCGCACTGAGCGACGTGAGGTCAGACGCGCCAGGGTAAGGTTGCCGGCAATCAGTGCGCCGAAGACGGGCACTTGCAGCAGGCCATATTGATAACTGCTCAACTGCTCACCGCGGATAATAATGACCGGTGACTGGGCTATCCAGGCCAGTAGCGGCAGACTGGCAAAGCCCGTTGCCAGCGCGCCTGCCACAAAGCGCCCGTTTTTCAGCACGGCTAAATAGTCATGCCCTAACTGTTTCAGTGATAATTTTTCACCAATGCGCGTTGCAGTTTCTGGCATAGCGCGCCACAGGCCACCCAGAGAAATGAGCGCCAGCATCGCAAACAGCACAAACATGCTTTGCCACGGCGCGACGTGCACCCAACCGGCGCCCACTAATGGCCCTAATAGCGGCGCGATGAGCGCCACATTCGCCATTAGTGCGGTAATTTTGATGCATATCGCTTCTTCAAACGATTCCTGTATCGCCGCATAGCCAACGGCACCGATAAAGCACAGGCTCACCCCCTGTAAGAACCGCAGCGCAGTAAATTGCTCAATGTTTTGTGCCAATAAGATAGCAAGGCAGGTTACGATAAACCATATAACCCCCGCCAGCATCACGGGACGCCGCCCTATGCGATCGGAAAGCGGCCCCAGTAGCCACTGTAAAAACATACCCCCCGCCAAATAAGCGGTCATTGAGGTCGGTACCCACTCTTCACCAGCCTGGAATTGATCGACCACGGTCAACATTCCCGGCTGAATCATGTCATTGCCGATATATGTAGAAAATTCATACAGCACCAGGCAGAGAGGGAATAATAGCGCTCGGCGACCCAGCGGTTTTGCAGAAACGGTTTGCATGTAAAAACTCAATAAGAAAAGAACGCGCAGAGTGTAAAGAAATTGCCTGAAAGGACATAGCGAAATATCATGCCGCCTTTGTCTCGTTAGTGTAACGCTCAGGGCCTTTGTCCGCGTGATTTTTGCGCATTTGCGCGCATAAGAGATAAAACTCGGGAACCATTCGCTATTGTGGCCCTCAGAGTAATGACTCTTCGCCCCATGCCAGCTGCGATATCCCTGGATTTATCAGGAAACATCGTCGGAGTTATCTGAAAAGAAAGAAAAAATGTAGTACGAGACTGTGTATTACCGCAGGCTAATGTCTTCACCAAGCGACAATAGCGCAGGCCATTTAAACTGCGGCTGCGTTTATATCTAAGAAAGGAAAAGCTGTGACATGTTAGAAAGCCTGAATCGCATTTGGTTTTTGCTTATCAACGCCACCCCCGCCTCGCCTGAATGGCTGATTAATAGCGCATTATTTATTGCCCGGGATCTGATTTATATTATGCCGACGCTGGTCGTCGCGCTTTGGTTTTGGGGGCCGGAACGCGAAGTTGATGCCTGTCGTCATACGGTGATTAAAACGGCGATGGCGCTGCTGATAAGCCTTGCCATTTCCTGGCTACTGGGTGCACTTTTCCCACACGCGCGCCCGTTTGCAGAAGGCATTGGCCACCGGTTTCTCGCGCACGCGCCGGATAACTCTTTTCCAAGCGATCACGGTACCAGCAGTTTTACTTTTGCGCTGGCATTTTTATGCTGGTATCGGGTATGGTCCGGCGTGCTCCTGTTAATTACCGCGCTTTCCATAGCCTGGTCCCGCGTCTACCTCGGCGTGCACTGGCCGCTGGATATGGTCGGCGGGTTACTGACCGCTATGTGCGGCTGTCTTGCCACTCAAATGCTCTGGCACCACTGGGGAAAAGCGCTGCATCAGGCGCTCTCAAAAATCTATCGCTTTTGCTTCGCGATGCCCATCCGTAAGGGCTGGGTGCGTGACTAACCCTAATCCGGGCGGTACGCTATCCGTTATTGTATAAACCAGCGAACCGAGGCGCGTTATCTATGGTAACTCGTCGGGAAATGCGGGCAGATAAGCTGATGCAGGCTCTGCGCCAGAGCGATAGGCTGCATCTCAAAGAGGCCGCCGCGCTGCTCGGGGTTTCTGAAATGACCATCCGCCGGGATCTGCACGGCCAGCGCGCGCCGTTATCACTTCTCGGCGGTTATATCGTGCTCACGCGAAGCGCCAGTCCCCATTACCTCCTGAGCGATCAGCAACAGCGCCATGTGCATGAAAAGCGATGCGCCGCACGACTGGCGGCGGCAATCGTCGAACCACATCAAACGCTTTTTTTTGATTGCGGAACCACGACCCCGCTGGTGATTGAAGCGCTGGACGACGCGCTGCCGTTCACTGGCGTATGTTATTCGCTGAATACGTTTTTAGCCCTCAGGGAAAAACCCGCGTGCCGAGTTATTTTGTGCGGCGGCGAATTTCATGCCAATAACGCCGTATTTCAGCCGCTAAGTTTTCAGGAAACGCTGGGGAACCTTTGCCCCGATATTGCGTTTCTTTCCGCCGCAGGCGTGCATGCGCAGCAGGGAGCAAGCTGCTTTAATCTTAATGAGCTGCCGGTAAAGCAGTGGGCGCTCAAAATGGCTCAGCGACGCGTGCTGGTTATCGATAGCAGCAAATTCGGGCAGGTGCGTCCGGTATGCATGGGGCCGCTGGCATCATTTAACCTGCTAATCAGTAATGCCGCACCGCCGGCGGATATCATCCAGACTGCGCGCCTGAGCAATGTCGCGTTGCGGTATTAACCCCTGCGCCTTGAAAGAGATAAACAACCTCACAGCCGACGCGCGCGCGCCGGTCCCCTCCAGCGGCTATTATGACCGGCTGGCCGCTGCGAAAATACCGGCCTGCCTTTGCAGGCGCGCTGAAGAAACAGATCGCGGGTAACGTAGCGTAATTCTGGCGTCTCTACGCCCCATTAGTCGCTCATTTTTTCATCTGCATCCTGAACCTGTGCTAAAAATAATAATCCCGGCCCTTATCAGTGCCGTCCGCGCAAAAGCAGGAGAGGAGTAACCATTATCGTCGTTTGGGGTAGAAATAATTCAACGAATGTGAAAAAAGTGCTGTGGTGCCTTGAAGAGCTGGAGCTGCCGTATCGCTCAGTCGCGCTCGGCGGGCAGTATGGCGGCAATCAGGACGCCGACTACCTGGCGATGAATCCTAATGGTTTAATCCCCTGTCTGCGCGACGACGGTAGTGATTTAACCCTGTGGGAGTCCAACACTATCGTGCGCTATCTGAGCGCGCAGTATGGGCAAGCCACGCTGTGGCTGAGTGATGCCACCGCGCGGGCGCAGGCTGAAAAGTGGATGGACTGGACGCTGGGATTACAGGGAGAACCGTTTCGCGGCGTTTATCTTAGCCTGATGCGTACACCGCCCGAGCGGCGCGACCCGGCACTCATCGAGCGCTGCACTCAAACCTGCGACGCTGCGTTTGGTATCGTAGATAATGGCCTGGCACAGCAGCTCTGGCTGAGCGGAGAAACATGTGGCATCGCAGATATTGCTTTTGGCCCCGTTGCCTATGCGCTACTGAATTTAGAAATAGCGTGGACCCCGCGCCCGCATTTGCAGCGCTGGTACCAGCAACTTACCGCACGTCCGGCGTTTAAAAAAATAGTGATGATCCCACTCAGTTAGCGACCTACTGAATATGACCCGGACGGTCGCGCCGGGGCTTTATGCATTATAAAAAGCTGCAGCCAAAGTACCGGTACTGCGTCTATTCGCACCTGCCATCCTCACACCCGGCGCGGCTTTAGACAGCCGAAAACGGTTGATTTTGGCCGCAGGCGTGGCCGCTCCGCGCATTTTGCTTCATGTTTGAAATACCCACCGGCCCGGGCAAAACGCAAAGTTTGCGCACGCCGGTCTATTTCGGATATTTTTTCACCAATAAAGACAATAGCGGTGTCAATCGTCGCGCAATGCCATTAAAATCCGCCCCCATTGATGCAATGTGAGTAAATGTCGCTATGTCCCAAACCAAAACGCTATCTACGCCGCCAAAAATTGGCTTCGTTTCCCTTGGCTGCCCGAAAAACCTAGTCGATTCTGAACGTATCCTGACTGAGTTACGCACTGAGGGTTATGACGTCGTGCCCAGTTACGATAATGCCGATATGGTGATTGTTAACACCTGCGGATTTATTGATAGCGCGGTACAGGAATCGCTGGAAGCCATCGGCGAAGCGCTCAGTGAGAACGGCAAAGTCATCGTAACCGGCTGTCTTGGTGCGAAAGAAGACGCAATCCGCGAAGTGCATCCAAAGGTACTGGAAATTACTGGCCCTCACAGCTATGAACAGGTGCTGGAACACGTGCATCATTACGTGCCAAAACCCCGGCATAACCCTTACCTCAGCCTGGTGCCGGCGCAGGGTGTCAAATTAACTCCGCGCCATTACGCTTATCTTAAAATTTCCGAAGGCTGCAATCACCGCTGCACGTTTTGCATTATTCCGTCGATGCGGGGCGATCTGGACAGCCGCCCTATCGGAGATGTACTTTCCGAGGCCAAACGCCTGGCGGATTCTGGGGTTAAAGAGCTGCTGGTGATTTCTCAAGATACCTCGGCGTACGGCGTGGATGTGAAGCACCGCACCGGCTTTTACAACGGCGAGCCGGTTAAAACCAGTATGGTTAGTTTGTGCGAGCAACTGTCTCGTCTCGGTGTCTGGACGCGTCTGCACTATGTCTATCCCTATCCGCACGTAGACGACGTTATTCCGCTCATGGCCGAAGGTAAAGTCTTGCCCTATTTGGATATTCCGCTCCAGCACGCCAGCCCGCGTATTCTCAAACAAATGAAGCGCCCTGGCGCGGTAGAGCGTACGCTGGAGCGCATCAAACGCTGGCGTGAAATCTGCCCTGAGCTAACCCTGCGTTCGACGTTTATTGTCGGATTCCCTGGCGAAACCGAAGAGGATTTCCAGATGCTGCTGGATTTTCTGCGCGAAGCGCAGCTCGACAGAGTCGGCTGTTTCAAATATAGCCCGATTGAAGGCGCCGCCGCGAACGCGCTGCCAGATCAGGTGCCGGAAGAGGTAAAAGAAGAACGCTGGAATCGCTTTATGCAGCTTCAACAGCAGATCTCCAGCGACCGTCTGCAGCAAAAGATCGGGCGCGAGATTATGGTGATTATCGACGAGGTTGATGACGAAGGCGCCATTGGCCGCAGTATGGCCGACGCACCGGAAATCGACGGCGTAGTTTATCTTAACGGCGAGACGTCGCTGGCACCCGGCGATATACTGCGCGTGAAAGTTGAAAACGCCGACGAGTACGATCTCTGGGCAAGCCGGGTATAACACTACGGCGGCCGTCTCTCAGCCGGGAGATGGCCATAGTACGTTATCAGAACTCACGTCAGGCTGGCACCTCAACGTTATAGCTCTACTGCTTCGCCGCTGCCTGGCTCCTGCGCATAAATACCGACGCTTGGCGCATCACCCACGTATGCCATGGCGCGATACATCCCTGCGCAATTAAACGGCATTGCAATATTACCCTGGCAGTCTATAGCGATTAAACCGCCGCTGCCGCCCAGCGCCGGTATTTTTTCCATGATGACGCGCTCTGTCGCCTGCTGGAGACTCAACCCCCGATATTCCATCAGTGCCGTAATATCATAAGCGGCGAGCGTGCGAATAAACCAGTCGCCGGCCCCGGTACAGACTATCGCGGCGTTTGCATTATTGGCGTAACAGCCTGCGCCAATCAGTGCGGCATCGCCCCCCCTGCCCGACGCCCCGAAAGCGACGCTGCCTGCAGAAGAGGCGGCGGCCAAATTGCCCTGCATATCCAGCGCGACCGCGCCCACTGCGCTCAGCGCTGGCACCGCCAGACCTTCAGGCGTGGACATGGACGACGACGCTGTCACAGGCGTGCCCAAGTGTGCGGCAAATTGTTCCGCGCCCTGGCCCGTCAACAGCAGATGAGGGCTGTGCTCCAGTGCCAGGCGCGCCGCCAGCACCGGATTGCGCAGGCGATAAATATTGGCAACAGCGCCGGCTCGCAGCGTATTACCATCCATTATGCACGACTCCCGCGCAGAAAGTTCTGCCTGGGGATCACCCGTGCCAGCGCCGGCATGAAAAAGCGAAGATTCTTCCAGCAGACGCACGGCTTCCGTCACCGCATCCAGCGCACAGCCCTCTTGCGCTAACAGGCGCTGCCCGGCCTCGGCGATGTCCGACAGCGTTTGAATATAGTCGCGCTCTTGCTGCACGCTCATATGCTCGCGCGAAATCGCCCCTGCGCCGCCGTGAATAACGATCGCCGCTCTTGCCATAATACCACCACCTGATTAAAGGTTTTTCTATAGATATCATTAAGATGATTATACTTTCACCGTAATGACTATAGGAATGTACTTTTTCTTTGTAAAGCATCTCTGGCTTAGGGCTAATCGACGCTATCTATTGAGTACCCGTTCAGCCGCGCCCTATTCTCTGCCATAATAGCGGTTTCCACTGTTAGATCTCTGCGCAGGAGCTATTCATGAACTTTGCCGCCGGATTGCTGCCCCTCGATGCCGCGCTGGAACAAATGCTCGCCCAATTAACCCCCATCACCGATAACGAAACCATCCCGCTATTACAGGCGTTTGGGCGCGTTACCGCACAGGCGGTTATCTCACCGCTTGACGTGCCGGGATTCGATAATTCCGCTATGGATGGATATGCCGTGCGCTGCGCGGATGTGGCTCCGAATGTTACGCTGAGCATCGCCGGTAAGGCCTTTGCGGGCCAGCCATTTTGGGGCAACTGGCCCGCGGGTTCCTGCGTGCGGATTATGACCGGTGCGCCAATTCCTGAAGGATGCGACGCGGTGGTTATGCAAGAAGAAACCGAAGAGGTAGACGGCGGTATTCGTCTGGTCGCTGGGGTACAGACCGGTCAAAACATTCGTCGCCGTGGGGAAGATATTGGTAAAGGCAATTCCGTACTGAACGCCGGGTGTCGGCTTAGCGCCGCAGAGCTCCCCTTACTGGCATCGCTCGGCATCGCCGATATTTCGGTAGTACGCAAACCTCGCGTCGCCGTATTTTCAACCGGCGATGAGCTGCAGTTACCCGGCCAGCCGCTGGGCGCAGGGCAAATTTATGATACTAATCGTCTGGCAGTGCATATCATGCTGGAACAGCTTGGCTGTGAGGTAATAAACCTTGGGATTGTTCGCGACGATCCCACTGCCCTGCGTGAAACCTTCCGTCGCGCAGATAGCGAAGCCGACGTCGTGATAAGCTCCGGCGGCGTCTCCGTCGGTGAAGCGGACTTCACAAAACAAATCCTGGATGAACTGGGCGAGATAAGCTTTTGGAAACTGGCGATTAAGCCAGGTAAACCCTTTGCCTTTGGCCGCCTGGCGCAGAGTTGGTTTTGCGGGCTGCCTGGCAACCCGGTCTCCGCCGCGGCAACGTTTTATCAACTGGTGCAGCCGCTGCTAACGAAACTCAGCGGCTGCGCGGGCAGCGGCCTGGGCCCGCGCATGAAAGTCCGCTGTGCGCAAAACCTGAAAAAGACCTCCGGCCGCCTCGATTTTCAGCGCGGAATACTGCGCACCGGCGCTGACGGCCAGCCAGAGGTCGTGAGCACCGGGCATCAGGGCTCACACATTTTCAGTTCCTTTAGCCAGGGCAATTGCTTCATTGTGCTGGAGCGCGAGCGCGGTAACGTCGCCGCCGGGGAATGGGTCGACGTTGAATTGTTTAATCACTTATTCGGAGGCTAGCGTGGACATTGAACTCAGCGACGCTGAGATGCTGCGTTACAACCGCCAAATCGTGCTGCGCGGATTTGATTTCGACGGCCAGGAGCGTTTAAAAGGGGCGCGCGTGCTGGTAGTCGGGTTGGGTGGCTTAGGCTGCGCCGCAGCCCAGTACCTGGCCGCGGCGGGAATCGGTCATATGACGCTGCTTGATTTTGACACCGTCGCGCTGTCTAATCTGCAGCGCCAAATATTACATCACGATGCGGATATCGGGCGCCTGAAAGTCGATTCCGCCCGCGATGCGCTGGCGCGCATTAATCCTCACGTTTCGCTTTCAACGTTGGACAGCGCGCTGGACGACGATGAGCTGCAGCAGCAGGTTAATCATCATCACATCGTGCTGGACTGCACCGACAATGTGGCAATTCGGCTGCAGCTTAATCGCGCCTGCCACCGCGCGCGCGTTGCACTGGTATCCGGCGCCGCAATCCGCATGGAAGGCCAAATTTCAGTGTTTACCTGGCAGCCGAACGCACCCTGCTATCAGTGTTTAAGCCGCCTGTTTGGTGAAAATGCATTAACCTGCGTCGAGGCTGGCGTCATGGCTCCGCTAGTGGGTATGATTGGCGCAATGCAGGCAATGGAAGCGATTAAAGTCCTCACCGATTATGGAAAACCTCTTGCCGGGAAAATTTTACTGGTTGATGCGATGACGGGCCAGTTCCGAGAAATGGCGCTACCGCGCAATCTTCAGTGCCCGGTGTGCGGCGATAATGCTGAAGCTATGCGCTAGTGGATTAGGCCAATCGCATCGCGTTATCTCAGCGGTATACCCCGCTAAATTTGTCTATAAACCGCGCCTTCGGGCGCGTTTCTATTTATTCCCGACGTACTATTATTGATAAGAAATCATAATACGAAGGCGTGATTTGTAAGCCTGATGGCAGTGCCTGGCTGTTGCTGGATGGAAAATATTATGAAAAGCGGCGGCCGATCTTTACACTTTCAGCAATCTATTTCAGGGGCTTTCAGGACGGGCAAAGCCGCTCCGGGTAAAGTAATACCGCATAATTAAGAGTATCAGGCGTGACGGGCTATCCGCAGCCGGCTTCCTGCCGGCGAATTTTTATGGCTGAAGCGCCAGGGTTCTGGTTGTTGATATGCGGCCGGACGCAAGGTGAAACAGGTCTAACCATTTGAAAAAATCACATAAAATTCAGCATAACTCACCTATTAAGAAAAAAAGCACCGACGATGCAACCGTGCGGTGCTTTCTATCCCGTCCAATACGCGTTCAGCGTTAAGTCACCGGGGCCTAACTGACGGCATGTAGTCAGGTACAGGAGGTCAAATTAACTCAGGACTCAACGCCTTTGCTGCGCAGATAATCTTCATAACCGCCGCCAAAATCAGTGACGCCCTGCGGCGTGATTTCCAGTACCCGCGTCGCCAGAGAGCTAACAAAAGCCCGGTCATGCGAAACAAATATCAGCGTCCCCTGGTAGAGTTCCAGCGCCGAGTTCAGGGATTCAATAGATTCCATGTCCAGGTGGTTGGTCGGCTCGTCCATAATCAGGATATTCGGACGTTCCATCATCAACTTACCAAACAGCATGCGCCCTTTTTCGCCGCCGGAGAGTACCTTGACCGGTTTCTTGATATCTTCCTGACCGAACAGCAGGCGCCCCAGTACGCTGCGCACCGCCTGTTCGTCATCGCCTTCCTGTTTCCACTGGCTCATCCAGTCGAACACATTAAGCGGAGAATCGAATTCTGCCGCATGATCCTGGGCGTAATATCCGATGCGGGTGTTTTCCGACCATTTTACGCTGCCGCTGTCCGGCGTTAATTCGCCGAGCAGCGTCTTGAGAAACGTGGTTTTACCGACCCCATTGGTACCCAATACCGCAAGTTTCTCACCTACTTCCAGCAGCATTCCAACCCCGCTGAACAGCGGCGCTTCGCCAAATCCCTTACTTAACGCTTCGACTTCCAGCGCGTTGCGGAACAGTTTCTTTTCCTGCTCAAAGCGAATAAATGGATTCTGACGGCTGGAGGCCATCACCTCATCCAGTTTGATTTTGTCTATTTGGCGCGCGCGCGATGTCGCCTGGCGCGACTTGGAGGCATTAGCGCTAAAGCGGCTGACAAACGCCTGCAGTTCGGCAATTTGCGCTTTCTTCTTCGCATTATCCGCCAGCAGCCGTTCGCGGGCCTGAGTCGCGGCCGTCATATATTCATCGTAGTTGCCGGGATAGAGCCGCAGTTCACCGTAATCGAGATCCGCCATGTGCGTGCATACCATATTCAGGAAATGCCGATCGTGCGAAATGATAATCATGGTACTGTCACGCTCGTTCAGCACCTGCTCCAGCCAGCGAATAGTATCAATATCCAGGTTGTTGGTAGGTTCGTCGAGCAGCAGGATATCCGGATTAGAAAACAGCGCCTGTGCCAGCAGGACGCGCAGTTTCCAGCCCGGCGCTACGTCGCTCATCGGCCCATAGTGCTGTTCCAGCGGAATACCCACGCCAAGGAGCAACTCGCCCGCGCGCGATTCGGCGGAGTAACCGTCCATCTCGCCATACAGCACCTCAAGATCGGCGACTTTATAGCCATCTTCTTCACTCATTTCCGGCAATGCATAGATGCGATCGCGTTCCTGCTTCACATCCCAGAGCTCAGTGTGCCCCATAATGACCGTATCCAGAACCGAGTACTGTTCAAAAGCAAACTGATCCTGACGCAGTTTGCCGATCCGCTCATTAGGGTCGTAAGAGACATTTCCCGCGCTCGGCTGAAGATCGCCGCCAAGGATTTTCATTAGCGTCGACTTACCGCAGCCGTTAGCGCCGATAAGCCCATAGCGATTACCGTCGCCGAATTTAACGGATATATTTTCAAACAGCGGCTTGCTGCCGAACTGCATGGTGACATTGCTGGAAACTAACAAAGAACTACCCCGGTTATTGATGTGCGAAACCGCTCATTATGCCATAAGTGCGGCGGCAGATCGCTTCCCCTGTAAAAAGTCCTACACTTGAAATAGAGAAAGTTAAGATTTAAGCCACATCCGAATTCACTGTTGTCCGGATTGCACCTATAATGCGCTCCAGCATGATTATCAGATTTTTAACAAACGGCCTCCATGGCATATAACAAGTGCGCGACCCAACTATGAAATTACGTACGCTTTTACTGGCAGCCTTTTCCGTTATTGGTTTTTGTAAAACCGCCTCTGCTGTGACTTATCCACTTCCCAGCGACAGCAGTCGCCTGGTGGGGCAAAACCAGGTTATTACTATCGAAGAAGGCAGTAAGCAGCCGCTGGAATACTACGCGGCTAAATATCAAATGGGGCTTTCCAATATGATGGAAGCCAACCCCGGCGTCGATCCATACTTGCCGAAACCGGGAACAATTCTGAATATTCCTCAGCAGCTTATCCTGCCGGATACGCCGCACGAAGGCATTGTGATAAATAGCGCAGAGATGCGGCTTTACTATTATCCGAAAGACAGTAATACGGTGATTGTACTGCCTATCGGTATCGGCGAGCTGGGGAAAGATACTCCTATTAGTTGGACGACAAAAGTCGAACGTAAACGGGCAAATCCCACCTGGACGCCTACGGCGAAAATGCACGCGGAGTACGCTGAGCGCGGTGAGCGCCTCCCGGCGGTGGTCCCTGCCGGCCCTGATAATCCTATGGGTCTGTATGCGCTATATATCGGGCGCCTGTACGCTATTCATGGGACCAACGCTAACTTCGGCATTGGCCTGCGCGTTAGCCACGGCTGCGTGCGCCTGCGTAATGAAGACATTAAATTCTTGTTTGAGAACGTTCCCGTCGGGACGCGCGTTCAGTTCATTGATGAGCCGGTGAAGGCCACAACGGAAGCGGACGGCACGCGCTATATTGAAGTCCATAACCCGCTGTCAACGACGGAAGCGCAATTTAAAGGGCATGAAGCTGTGCCGGTAACGCTAAATGACAGCGTTAAAGCGATAACCAGCAGCGATGATGTAGATCAAGATGTGGTCTCTCAGGCCATTGAAAGCCGCTCGGGAATGCCGGTCCGTTTGAATTAATGCTGTTTAATTGACTATCAGAACAATAAGGGAGCCTCCATAAGGCTCCCTTTTTATTTGTAACTAAAATCTGCGTTCTGTGAGCGTTGTCATCAACAGGTTTTGGCTCTGCCTTATTGTTTTGGGATTTAAATCTCACAAGACTGGCAGAGACTTTTTTAAGGAATTTGGTATGCCCCACTGGGGCGTCAAAGCAATGCCGCCTTCTATGAAGACGGATTTTTATTTCTAACTAAAGCCCGCGTCCTGTGCACGTAGTTATCAAGCTGGTTTTGGCTCTGCCGGTAAAAACCTACCCATGTCAAAGCCCTTTTCGTTGTCCACGTAGCTGACAGGGAAATTAAATATGAGCGGGTTGCCAAAAACTTCTCGCATGCAATGGCATTGCTAATGCCACATAGTCCGTGGCCGATTAACATATTGAAAACCATGGAGGAACAGAAGATTACAAGTAAGTGCACATTAGACCTTCTTGCCATTGGGTTTTGGCCGTGGCCCGCTGCCTTCGCATTTACGTTTAACATCTGAACAAAGACTTGATTTAAGCGCTGAATAAGCTCCCGGCGGGTGAAATCTGGCCGCCCTCAATAAAGGCGGATTGTTATTGCTGGCTGCTCCGGCGTACGGTTTGATGTCAGCGTGAAAAAAACCACAGCGCCTGTCAGGACGCGCTGTCTCCCGGCTCCGCGCAAAACGCCCTGAATCGTGCCAGTGTCTCTTCGCTGACGTGGTGCTCCATACCCTCAGCGTCACGGCGGGCAATATCTGCAGGAACGCCTAGTGCCAGCAGAAAACTCTCTACTATTTGATGCCGTTCCCGGCTGGCTTGCGCGAGCGCTGCGCCTTCCGGGGTTAAAAAAACCCCGCGCCAGGGAATTTGTTCAATCACGCCCAGCGTGGCAAGCCGTTTGAGCATTTTTGCTACCGTTGGCTGCGAAACTCCGAGCCGGGCGGCCATATCAACCTGCCGGGCCTCACCCTGCTCGCGAATCAAATCATCAATAAGCTCGACGTAATCATCAATGAGTTCCCGACGATGTGCCTCTCTGACCTGACGAAACCCTTCAACGTGCTCTTCAACGTTCACCAGTGTTGTCGCTTTTCCGCTTCGGCGCCTGTTACCTGCACGTGAATTCATGCCTGGATCTCCCGGTATTATTTTGTGGGCCATTGTAAACCACTTGCCTGGTTCTACAAAAAAAGGAGAAATAGCCATAGCTAACAAACATAGCCTGTGCTATACCTGTATATATTACAGGCAAACGAATGGACGCCAGCGGGCGCTATAAGGTGTCTGAGAATGAATGAAATGAAGAGGTATATAACTATGCTAACTCGCTCTCCTTTACGGATCCGCTTAATGCTGCTGGATATACTCTGTGAAAAAGCCCGGCCGAAACGCCGCACTGAAGATAAATCTGACCGCTAACGCGCGAGGCAATACCTCGTGCGATTCCTTTTGCCCTAACCTTCCCGCCCTCTGCCTGCCATAAAGATAGTTTTCGCACCGTAAGCGTTTTATTTCTGGTTTCCCCCAACCAGGTTCTTTGAAGCTCCCTAACCTTAGTGATGCTAATTAAACGCCGCGCCCGTTTTTTACCCCTGGTTCTTCCTGCGCAAGACAAAAAAATCCGCCCCTAAAGGCGGATTTCATTTTTACCTTAAACGGAAAAATTAGAAGCGATAACCAACGCCGGCAATCCAGGTGCCAACGTCTACGCTGCGAATGCGGCTCTGCTCATAAGAGAAGTCCAAAGCAACATTTTCCATCGGGTTGAACTGAACACCGGCACCGTAGGCAACGCCAACGTCGCTGGTATCAGATTTGTTCGGATAATCGGTCTGCTGGAATTTACCCACGCCAAAACCGATTACGCCGTAGATGCTTGCCCAGTCGGTCAGACGATAAGCAGGGCCAGCGGTAAAGCCATAGTACTGACCTTTGTTGTAAACGCCTTCACCGGTAGTACGATTTTTTTCGGTGTAGGTAAAGGAGCCGATTACACCCAGCGGTTCGCCGTCAAACTCATAGCGATATTTCAGGTTGAAACCGTTAGCTTTGTTAGCAATACCCTGCATATCGCTTTGGGCATAACCACCGGAAACGGTAGCATCACCAGCGAAAGCGGAACCGGCAGAAACGGCCAGAACACAGGCCAGAGCTGAAAGACATGCAATTTTTTTCATAACCACCTCAAATGTGCTTCAAGTAAGTCCTAAGCGTTAAATATATCAAATAAATTTAAGAAACTCTGCGGAATTTGCGTTGTCTAAGGCGCCATTTCCTGTAACAGAACATTTCCAGAATTGACCATCCTTTATCACAAGACACATAAACTTGCAGGCGGATGGTCATTATGAACCCCATTTCAGCAGGCAAATATACAGAATAGTCCTAAATTCATTTTTATCAGGGAACTTCTTAATCGCCACAATAGTAACGTCTGAATTACCGCTTTTTTTCAACAAATGCTCAACCAGCCTTCGCTAATCCTTTAGACTTCTCCGTATTTTTCAGCCGCCTTCAATTTTCATAATGGGATGTTTCATGTCAGTACATTCATCTAAAGCGCCGGCCTGGGTGCCCGTATTACTTCTCCTTGTGGCAATGACCTCTATTCAGAGCGGCGCTTCGCTTGCGAAATCACTGTTCGCAGTGACAGGCGCTCCCGGCGTTACCGCCCTGCGTTTATTGCTGGGAACCCTGATTCTGGCGACCGTGTTCAAACCCTGGCGCCTGCGCTTTCGCCCTGAGCAGCGCGTGCCGCTGCTGTTATACGGCCTTGCACTGGGCGGTATGAACTATTTCTTTTATCTGTCGCTGAGCCGCATTCCGCTTGGCGTCGCCGTAGCGCTGGAATTCACCGGGCCACTCTGCGTCGCGTTATTTTCATCCCGTCGCTTGGTTGATCTAGTGTGGATCGCCCTCGCCACCTGCGGTCTGGCATTTTTATTACCCCTGCGCGCCGGCATGGGCCATATCGACCTGACGGGTGCCACGTGGGCGCTTCTCGCCGGCGCGTGCTGGGCCGTTTATATTTTGTCCGGCCAGCGGGCGGGCGAGGAACACGGCGCGGCCACGGTTGCATTGGGTTCCGTTATCGCCGCGCTGGTATTTGTGCCGCTGGGCGCGTGGCACGCTGCAGAAGGGTTATGGCACTGGTCCGTATTACCGCTGGGGTTTGCCATCGCCATCCTCTCTACGGCCCTGCCTTACTCATTGGAAATGATTGCACTAACCCGCCTGCCAACGCGCACATTTGGCACGTTGATGAGCATGGAACCCGGCGTGGCGGCGCTGTCCGGCATGCTTTTTTTAGGTGAACGTTTAACGTTGCCCCAAACTCTCGGCCTACTGGCGATTATCACCGCTTCAGTTGGCTCCACGCTCACTGTAAAACGCAAAGCGCGAATTAAAAAAGTCGATATATCCTGATGATATAATTTAAATTATTTTAATAATTATTCAGATGCGGCGAGTTGAGACTCGCCAGATGATTTTTAACACTCATCTATGCACTGCGCTGTATCTTATTCGTTGAAAACACAAGCATCTCTTTGTTTTACAAAAAATTAATCTAATTTGTTTCTTTCTATTTGACCGATAGGTAAGACCCTAAGCGGCAACTTTGTTATGCGGTGCTATACTTATTCGCGAAAAGTTAGCAGGACATTAACATCAAGAGGATATGAAACTATGAGTACCGCTAAGCTGGTGAAAACAAAATCTTCTGAACTGCTGTATACCCGTAATGACGTTGCGGAAAGTGAAAAGAAAGAGACGATTGAACTACTGAATCGCCAACTTATTCAGTTCATCGATTTATCTTTGATCACCAAGCAGGCCCACTGGAATATGCGCGGTGCTAACTTTATTGCCGTTCATGAAATGCTTGACGGCTTTCGTACCGCACTAACCGCGCATTTGGATACTATAGCCGAACGCGCCGTTCAGCTTGGCGGCGTTGCGCTGGGCACCACGCAGGTGATTAACAACAAAACGGCACTGCCAAGTTACCCGCTGGATATCCATTCCGTCCAGGATCATTTGAAAGCGCTCGCCGATCGCTATTCCGTCGTGGCAAATGATGTGCGTAAAGCCATCACCGAAGCGAAAGACGAAGATACTGCCGATATCTTTACTGCAGCCTCACGCGATCTGGATAAATTCTTGTGGTTTATCGAAGCGAATATTGAATAATTCGCTTTATCCCCCCGTGAGCGGGGGGATGTCTTTTCCTCTCCTGATATCGTTACAATCCGTTCTTAGGCGTTATCCACTTCCCCCGCCGCACTCCATTTGTCGCATCCGTGTCACACTATCTCTGTGATGCGTTATCACTTTCCAGAAACCTGGGCTACACAAGATAGAGACCGCTGTGCTGCGTATAAAACGCAATAGCATGACGTAAGCCACGGTCGCTCACTACATGAGGCCATCCTAGCCGGCCGCCCTTAAGGTACAGACGGCGCCGCCACGGGTGGCATTAAGACATAGCCCAGATTTTATTTCCGACAGGAAGGAAACCAACCCCATGAAAGCGACGTTGAAAACCGCACTGACCGCGCTCGCACTAGGCTTCGCACTGACTGCGTACGGCGCCAACGAAAAACTCACCGTTGCCACGGATACGGCCTTCGTTCCCTTCGAATTTAAACAAAATGGCCAGTATGTCGGTTTCGACATCGAGCTATGGGCGGCTATCGCCAAACAACTGAAGCTGGATTACACCTTAAAGCCGATGGATTTTAGCGGCATTATTCCCGCACTGCAGACCAAAAATGTCGATCTGGCGCTGGCGGGAATTACCATTACCGACGAGCGTAAAAAAGCCGTCGATTTCTCCGACGGTTATTATAAAAGCGGCCTGATGGTGATGGTAAATGCTAAAAATAATGAAATTCATGGCATCGACGACCTGAACGGGAAAGTTCTGGCCGTTAAAAGCGGTACCGGCTCGGTCGACTACGCAAAAGCGCATGTTAAAAGCAAAGCGCTACATCAGTTTCCTAACATCGATAATGCCTATATGGAACTGGGCACCGGCCGCGCCGATGCAGTACTGCACGATACTCCTAATATTCTCTACTTTATTAAAACCGCCGGGCGCGGGCAGTTTAAAGCCGTAGGTCAGTCGCTGGAGGCACAGCAGTATGGTATCGCGTTCCCAAAAGGCAGTGATGCGCTACGCGAAAAAGTGAATGGTGCATTAAAAACGCTGCGCGACAACGGCACTTACGACGCGTTGCATAAAAAATGGTTCGGCACAGATCCGCAATAACCGCGATACACCGCCGGTATTTTCCGGCGGTTTGTTTCACTTTTACCCGGGGTTACGCTTATGCAATTCGACTGGAGCGCCATCTGGCCAGCGATTCCGTTGCTGCTCGAAGGCGCCAAAATGACGCTGTGGATTTCGGTATTGGGGCTGGCAGGCGGTGTGATAATCGGGGGAGTTGCCGGCTTTGCCCGCGCCTTCGGCGGCTGGTTCAGCAGCCATGTCGCGCTGGTGTTTATCGAAATTATCCGCGGAACGCCCATTGTCGTACAGGTAATGTTTATCTATTTTGCTCTACCGATGGCGTTCCCCGGCCTGCGCATCGATCCGCTGACAGCGGCTATCACCACTATCGCTATCAACTCCGGTGCCTACATTGCCGAAATTACCCGCGGCGCGGTGTTATCGATACATAGCGGATTTCGTGAGGCGGGGCTGGCTCTCGGGCTGTCTCGCTGGGAAACAATACGCTACGTAATTCTACCGCTGGCCCTAAGACGTATGCTGCCACCGCTCGGCAATCAGTGGATAATCAGTATTAAAGACACGTCACTGTTTATTGTTATCGGCGTCGCAGAACTCACGCGCCAGGGGCAGGAAATTATCGCGGGTAATTTTCGCGCGCTGGAAATCTGGAGCGCGGTCGCCGTTATCTATTTGCTCATCACGCTGATATTAAGCTTCGTTTTACGTCGCCTTGAAACAAGGATGAAAATCCTGTGATTGATTTCAATAATGTCTCCAAAGCCTTTGGCTCCACTCAGGTGCTGCACAATATTAATCTGCATATTTCCCAGGGCGAAGTGGTCGTTATTATCGGCCCCTCCGGATCCGGGAAATCCACCCTATTACGCTGTATCAATAAACTGGAAACAATATCCGAAGGCGAGCTGACGGTTGACGGCATGAGTGTAAACGACCCGCAGCTCGATGAACGCCTGATCCGCCGCGAGGCGGGAATGGTGTTTCAGCAATTCTATCTGTTTCCGCATTTAACCGCGCTGGAAAACGTGATGTTTGGCCCACTGCGCGCGCGTAAAACCGGTAAAAAAGAGGCGCGCCGCCTGGCTGAGCAATTACTCGATAAAGTCGGGCTAAGCGCGCGGGCGCATCACTATCCGGCGGAACTTTCCGGCGGCCAGCAGCAGCGCGTCGCCATCGCCCGCGCCCTGGCGGTAAAGCCAAAGCTGATGCTCTTTGATGAGCCCACTTCGGCCCTCGACCCTGAGCTACGACATGAAGTGCTTACCGTTATGCAGGGGCTGGCGGAAGAAGGGATGACCATGGTTATCGTCACCCATGAAATCGGCTTTGCGGAAAAAGTGGCCTCTCGTCTGATATTTATTGATAACGGACGCATTGCTGAAGACGGGCCGCCGCGCGCGCTGCTCGAATCACCGCCCGGCCAGCGGCTGCGAGAGTTCCTGATGCACGTAGCATAGTGGAGAACATCGTGCTGCAAACAAATGCCCGCGCCACGCGTTGGCTACAGGCGCGAAGCAGCCCGCGTATAGCGCGAACCCCAGGACCGCATAATGGCCTCCGCAGCCGCACACGGTCTGAGCCCGTCGTGTGGGGGAGGAATCATTTTGATACTACTCGGACATACCTCAAGCAAGCCGACAACCTTTGACTGGCGCGGCATTGATCGAAATCTGGGGTTTGATACTCGTCGAGAAAAAATGATTCAAAACTGATTTTTTCGAACGGTATTTGATACTCGAATGATTTTGACTTGTGTGAGTTTGAACTGCGTTTAAATCGTTTTGAATTTAGTTTTACAAAGTGGCTAAGCTGTTGATCTGGCTCAATGTACGCATAAGCTTATGAAACTACATCTAACCGAAGCGCAGTCTATGATTACTTAGCCTACTTTCTTACTGGATGCTAGGCTCTGGGGGAGCGCTTGGCCAGGATTATCGGCACCACACTCTCTAGCCTCAGCGTTATCATGAGCCATATCCTCTGGCGTTCTAGGCTGAATGCCTAATATCTTCTCTTTCACCACACGATCCATCTTCAACAACTTAATATTATCTTCGTCAAGCAGATAAAGGGCTGTTTCAATGCCTTTACGGGCCAGAACCTCAAAGAGAGCCTGCTTTTCATCTGATGATAGCGTCCCAATCAGAGCTAGCAGCTTTAAATCAATATCGTTCACAAATGAGTTTTCACGTTCAATTTCTGAGTTCTTTGTGTTCAATTTTGGGGTATCACCTTCACCGCGAACCAACCAGCGAAAGCTAACCCCTTCGCGCTCCGCAATCTTCCTTAGTAGCATTTCTCTAGGCACAGGTGCCTGCTCTCTTCGCTTGTAATAATTTTGCAGGGTATTAATGTTTATCCCCCATGCAGCTGCCGCTTCTGCTCTGGAGCCATAACGCTCAACCAGCTTGAAAATTCTCTCAATGATAGGTTCTTTTGCATCATTCACAAAAGAACGTTCAAGTTCTTTACTCATGAAACGTTCCTTTCTTTCTATCCTATTGAATACATTCGGAAAAACAAAATGAACACAAAAACATAAAAAGAACGTTTGACAGGTTCTTTGTAAGTTCTTATGCTTTATCCGTAGAGATAACCACGCGGTTATCCGCACGAGTAACTTTTTAGGATAGATGAATGATGAATCGAAAAGAAGAGCGGGTTGTCGATTGGCACCCTGAAATCATCAAAGCGGAGATCCACCGACGCGGATTGTCGTTCCGTACTCTGTCTCTCCAGGCGGGTTACAGCAAAGATTCACTCAAAAGCGTTTTGCGCACGCCATGCAAGCCTTATCAGCAGATCGTCGCAGATGCACTGGGGGTGACACCGCAAGAGATCTGGCCCAGTCGTTACCAGACTGAAAGTTATATTCAGAGGGCTTCGTAACCATGTTTGTTGTTGCTAAAGAGTTAGTGGGCATCCCCGGACTTCCCGCAACAACCAAAGGGGTACGGGAAGCACTGTTTCGGTTATCCAGTGGCCATCCTGATTTTGTGCGAAAGCGTGAAGGCACTAAAGCCTTCGAGTACCACGTAGATTGCCTGCCGGACGCTGCACGTCAAGCCGTTCAGGCCCGTTTAGCTCGTCAGCTGCTGGCGCAGTCTGCTTCCCTTCCGGTCAAAGCGACCGCCAGAAGCGAGCTGGTAGCAGGAGCCGGTGGCGAGAAAGTGCAGCGCGAGCTGGCGCTGTACCGTAAATGCCCGGCCCTGCAGGAGAAGAAGCTGCGCGAGCTGACCGACAGCCAGAAAGCAGTCGGTGATGCGAGGATGGTGCTGGTTCAGGAGGTGTTACGCCTGATGGACAGCAGCGAAAATGGCGGTCTCAACATGAAGCGCAAACAGGCGGTCGAGTTTATTGCCGACGCTTCTGTCGCCGGGACGCTGCCAGATTATGTGCAGCGGGCCGCAGATATCGCCAATGCCCGCAAGGGTGCCACCCGCACCGGGGTAAGCGTGCCCACGCTTCAGCGCTGGCTCTCAGCCTGGATGGCTGCGGATACGGTGGGTGAACGCATGGTGCTGCTGGCACCTGGTAAGGTCAGCAAAAAAGAGGTATTCCAGTATTCATGGATGCCGGACTTCATGCGCTTCTGGCGCGATACCAATAAACCCACCGTTATGATGGCATACGAGAAGTTTGCGAAGTGGTGGGTTGAACAGTACGGAAACAACGAGATCATGTTATCCATGCTACCGAAGGTCGATACAGTACGCTATGCGCTGGACAAGCTGCCCGTAGCCGAGCGCGAGCGCGGACGTGCAACCGGCTCCGATTATAAGAAGTATCTGCCGTTCGTGCGCCGCGACTGGTCAGTTATCCCGGTTAACGGCGTGTGGGTCGGCGATGGTCACGGCATGAAGATGGAAGTGATTAACCCTGAGACAGGCAAGCCGTTTCGGCCTGAGATTACGCTGGTGATTGACGCCCGCACCCGCGTGGTGGTCGGCTGGAGTCTGGCCATGTCCGAGAGCCAGGTCGCCGTAGGCGATGCCATCCGTAACGCAGTATCACGCTACGGCGTACCGCTGATGTACTACTCCGATAACGGCGGTGGTGAAAAGAACGCGGTATTTGACGCCGATATTACCGGTATTTTCTCCCGCCTCGGTATTGAGCACCCCACAGGTATTCCGGGTAATCCACAGGGGCGCGGTATTATCGAACGTCTTAACCAGGAAATACCGAAGCGTGCCGCGATGGCCTTTGGCTCCTGGGTGGGTAAATCTGGTGACCGGGAGGCGCAACGTAAGTACCGAAAAGCGGTGGATTCAGCGGTCAATGCGCTGGAGAAAGGTAAGCCCCTGAATGAAGTACAGGCCTCAGCCATGCGCAAGGTGCCGACGATGGAGCAGCTGGTTGCAGAGATTGAGCGGCAGATAGAGCGGCATAATAATCGCCCCCACAGCAGCCTGCCAGAGCGTAACAACGGGCAGCACTGGTCTCCGCTGGCCTACCGTAATCACGTTATTAAGCAGGAAAAGGAAGAAATTCAGTTCCTGACCAATTCTGAACTGCATGAAATGTTCAGACCTGAGCAGATTTGTATAGCGCGACGCGGCGAAATTAAGCTGTTTAAAAATATCTATTTCAGCACCGAACTGGCCAGTGTCGAAGGCGAAGAGGTACGTGTCTGTTTTGATATTCATGACCCCCACAGCGTTATCGTGCGGCGTATGGACGGCACCTGGATATGTGATGCCATCTGGAACGGCAACAAAGTCGATGCCTTCCCGAAAGCCCGTATCGAGCAGCTTAAAGAGAAGCGCGTTAAACGCAGCGTCAAGAATCTGGAAGACAAGGTGCGTCGCAAGCAGGAAGAGCTGCGACCTGCGCTTGAACAGCGACCGGAGATTGACGTTACGATGTTCGCGCCAGTGCGAAATAATAACGAACCCGAAAAGGTTTATTTATTCGAATCGGAATTTGAAAGCGATTTAAAGAAAGCCAGTAATCATCAATAAGGTTATTTAAATGAACATCAAAGATAAATTAATCCACTTGCTGGAGGGGACTGGCTACACCCAAAAAAAGGTGGCCACTAAAACAGGGCTAAGTACTGCGGTTATTTCTCAGTATCTGAAAGGCGTCTATAACGGCAATATCAGTAATGTCGAGTCGGCTATCGCTGACTTTATCAGCCGCGAGGAAGAACGCGCCCGCCGCCGTGAAGTTAAAGAGCGTTTTGTTCAGACCCAACTGGCCGGGCTGGTGCTGGGCTTGATTAACAATACCCATATGGACGGCGATATTGGTGTGATCTACGGCCCGGCAGGCATGGGTAAAACAATGGCGCTGAAGCGCTATGTGGAGATGAATAAGGGCGCGATCCTGATTGAGGCTGACCCCGGCTACACCGCCAAAGTGCTGCTACAGGAGCTGTGCGCCCGCCTCGGCGTGAAGAAGAACGGCAATATCCATGAGTTAAGCGAGGAGTGCATACAGGCGCTGACGGGCACCGGCTGGGTTGTCCTGGTGGATGAAGCCGAACTGCTTCCCTACCGTGCGCTGGAAGTCCTGCGCCGCATCCACGACCGTTCTGGCGTCGCCATCGTGCTGGCGGGCATGCCACGCCTGCTGATTAACCTCAAGGGGTCTCGCGGTGAATTCGCACAGCTTTACAGCCGTGTAGGTATGGCGCTGGACCTTGAGGTGCATAAGGGGAAATCTGAAATTGATGATTTTAATGCCATTTTAGCCAGCTTATTGCCCACACATGACGGCAGAAACGTTATCTCAGCTCAGGGGGTCGCAGAGGCCTTTCTGAAATATTCGAAAGGTAATTATCGTCGAATGTTCAAACTGGCGCGAGGCGTGGTTCGCGCTAGCGCTATCGGTAATCAAGGTATCAGTGTGAAGCTAATTGAAACCTATGCACAAATGCTAATTCATTAATAGAGGGTAAAAATATGGATAGAACAGCGATGTCAGCGGCCCGCTCCCGCGCAAAAATGCAAATCCAGACCCACGGTGGGCGTGTTACTGGGTGGCACCGTCACCTACCGGTAGTGTACGCCTTACCCCCGCTCAACGGCCCTGTGTGGCCCGTCAGTGAGGTTTTGGAAGTTTCAGACGGTGTTCGACAAATGACTCGGACATCCTATATCGGCGGCTGTACGGTTATCTGGAGTTGAATAAATGGCTGTAAAATTAATTTTGACGCTTTCAAGTAATAATAATGGCATTAATTTTAATGCTGAAATCGACAATGCAAATAAAAATGAAGATATAGAAGAAACGCTCATTCAATGTTTATTAGCAGCCTGTTTGGGTGAGTTAAATCGTTTAAAAAAAGAAAGTCATGATGGAGATAGTTAAATGGCGATAGTGATGAAAGTCTTTATTGAGCAGGATGATACTGGTGTTGGTACGCTTATTCAAGCTAGTGGTCCCTGCACGGAACAGGAGGCGGCACATGCCGCATTTATTCACCAGTCAATACTGACCGCGATGGAAACGATGAACGGGTTTAAACATATCGACACCAGCATTTGTGAAACAAAAGAAATCATTAAATCCACTACAGAAGGAAATAAAAATGTCCATTAATAATCAAACTGCGGTTGTTCCTGAAGGTTATATGAAAGACCGTAAAGGTCGCTTGGTGCCGATTGAGCAGGTTTCTGATTATGATCGTGAAATGGATGCCTTTGTCCGTTCTCGTGTTGCTGAAGCTAAAGCAGAGAGCCAGCGTATAGCCACCTTTAAACATAACTCATTTGGGGATTGTTATGCGTGGTTGGAATTATGTGCTGAGAAATTCGGGCGTAAGCTAGGTGGCGTCAAAGGCAACGTGACCTTCTCAAGTTTCGATGGAAGTCAGCAAATTAAGATAGCCGTACAAGATAGGCTGACATTTGGTCCTGAACTGCAGGTTGCCAAGGATATGATAGATGACTGCCTAAAAGCTTGGTCTAAGGGCGCGGATGAGAAGCTACTGACGATTATTACTGATGCTTTCGATGTGGATAAGGAAGGCAAGCTGAATACGGGCCGTATTATTTCTTTACGCCAGCTTAATATTCAGGACGAACTCTGGCAGCAGGCGATGGAGGCGCTAAATAAAGCACTGGTCGTTTCCGTAACATCGACTTATATCAACTTCAAAGAGCAAGATGAAAACGGAAAGATGGTCAATATTCCTCTAGATATTGCTGGGGTATAAAAGATGAATATGAACGTCGAGAATGCCGCGCGTAATAACTATGGGCTGTATGCGGTTGGGGCGGGACGCGCAGAGCGTAACGGGGAATGGGGTAAGGCTGCTGAACTATGGCAATCCGCCCTGAGATATGCCCGCACCAGTCACTGTCGCCAGTGGGCTGAGACCCGTATCGCTTACTGTTCTAATGCTGCTGCACGCGGCTGGGGCGGGGTCAATGAAAGCTAAGGCTTTTAATCAGGCGCATGCGGTAGGAAGTCATTTTATATACCAGCCATGCAGAGCGCTCAGGGGCGGTTATCCGGTCAGAACCAGAGATAAAGCGCGGGATTTTAAATGTGGTTGTATTGTTGAAATAGATCGCGCTCCTTATTTTGTTAAAACAGAAACACTGACGCCTGCGGGCTGAATTTAAACCGAAATTAATCATCGTTTAATTATGGCGTAAACCGTCAGGGGACTGCTTACGCCTGAAACAAGGTAATTCATATGAAGATAGTTAATTCCGAATTCGCTGAATTTATTCAGGATTTAACGTCCTGGCATGAGCAAAAAGTCGCCGACCTGCAGCTCGTCCTGGCTAAACCTGATGCATCCATATCTTTAGGTAACGGGCTGCCAGATATTCAGGCCGGTAGCGAAAAAGCAAAGGGTGTTCGTATCGGTATTATTTTGGCATTGAGTGTATTAGGTGAACTGCCATTTTCATTTGATGAGGATGATGACGATGGCGATTACTAAACCGCAATGGACTGGTATCGAAAATACGCTTAAATCTGGTGCTCCTGTGCGCTTCCTGTATCAGGGGCATGAAATTGAAGTGATGAAAATCACCGTTCGCGAAACCAAAATGGCCTACATCGTCGCGGAGGGCGGCCATGCTCTGGTGGGTTTTCTGAAAAAGGATGATAAGGCTTATAACCCTCTTTCTGAGGTGTTTCTTCGCAAGAAACTGATTAACCCTCACGCGCGAATCACGCGGTCTATTGCTAAGGAGCGCGGCGGTAAGGCTTACCTTAAGCGCAAAGAGAACCGATATATGACGGAGAAAACGCTGGAGGTAACAGATACGTTCTTCCCTACGGCGCGGACGGTGGTAACACACTTTCGCAAAATAAAAGGGCTTGAGCTGGCTCCCGGTGGGTTCGTCAGCGCTGATGTAGTTAAGGGGGGCGATAGTGCTGCTTAGAGTCACCGAAGCAATTTACCCTCAGCCCGGCGAACGGCACGAGTATTGTCTTAATGATGGAAGTTCTGTCGTCGAGTGCCCGGCTCTGCCAGCCGTTTCGCGTTTGAGGTTCTACGACAACCGTAATCACCGGATTCTGAATAAAACAGTCCAGGCATCAATGAAGGCTGCTGTTAATCAGCACAAGAAAAGATGGGGTGGAAGTCATGGCCAGCGCTAATCCGTATGCTGAACACGTTAAAACCGCCCGCAGCCACCTGCGTCGTCTGGCGACGATCGAACGCCATTTGCTCGAAATGGCAGAGTGCTGGGGTGAGCTGGATACCTGGGTGATGTCACTGCTGGAAAGACAGTCGGAACAAATTGGTGAATTATCGAAAGAGCTGGACGGTTCAGTGGATGACTGGAAGCGCGGCACTGAATGGGAGGAAAGTTAATTATGGGTAAGGCTACTTATCTCGATGAACTAAATAAAGCGTGGCAGAAGGAATACCGTTTCCGCCGGAAACGTTGTCACTCCCCGTATAAAAATAGCGATAAAAACCGCTGGATTGAAGTCTGTAATGCGCATAATCGACGCGTTATGCGTAAAGCTCGCCGTTCGGTTGGTAAGTCCAATAAGCTTGGTTGCCGGAGAACGGTGCGAGGTATGTGCGCATTTCTCAATGAGATCCAGATGTGGTCGACAATATGCCGCCATAACCGCAAGGTGTCATCCGCTAAGGAGAACTGTCATGGGTAAAATGACGTTCGTGGTCGATTATCCTGATGGTCAGGAGCCACCAGTAAGCGCTGGTAGCGATATCTACGGTGGAACGTTGGTATCCGCGTCGTTTCATGATGCTATTGAGTCTGGGGATTATATCGCCTCGTTCTTGAGTTATCTTCAGGGCGGATTGTTTTGGCTTGAGGCATGGCTTGAGGTTGCAGAGGATAATGGCTGGAAATTCCAGGAGATTACCCGAAGTTACGCTAAAATCGTCGTCCCTGAGGATCAGGTCTGTAGCGTAGAGAAACTGGTCAAAGTCAGTGTCCCTGTTTTATTCCAGATGGATGTTGTAGCGTCGAAAGCACCTAGAATAGTGGAAAATTTCCGTTAATAGCATAATGGCCTTCTTCGGAAGGCCTTTTTTTGAGGGGTTTTTATATGTCTGATGGATTAAAAACGTTTAGAAATTGTGCGATTGGGGGCGTTCTTTTCTCGACCGTGACATCTATGATTCGTGGGGCTTTTGTCGAAAATCAGTTAGAGAGAATTGCCAACGGCATAGAACTTATAGCCGGAGTTGCCGTGGTGTGTGTGATTGTCTGGTTATACTCGCTAAAGTATCAATACCCTGAATTTTTCAGGAAAGCGGATAAAGCTCCTCGCTCGCACCTGACGCCCCCGAAACGTGAGCCGGAGCAGAAAACCCTATCAGCCGTTGAAAAGGCAGAAAATGCAGAGCTATGGGGCGGTAAAAAGTGATTCTGTTTAATTGACGCCATGCTGTTTTTGTGATCCAATCAAATTGTTAAAACTGTTCACCACAATTTGAAACTGGCTCAAGCCCCGCCCTGTGCGGGGTTTTTTCGTTTGAATCCCCGGAGAATTTCCCATGACCAACTATGCCAAACTCGGCGAGTACACCGCCTATAAAAAACAGGCTCAGGACGCGGCAGATCGTCGTCGCCTCAGTCTTGCCATGCTGGAACGTAAAGCCGGTGATTTGAAAAACCTGTGTGCTGTGACTATTGATGTGCCGGAATTGACCGCTCTGCAGCAGGATGCCGTCAGGGCTGAAGAGGAGATGCGGGCCGCAGTCGAGGCGGCTAATCAGGCTGCACCACTGTGCGGTGAGCACAAGATTGATCTCAAGCTTCTTATGGACATCTGACGGTTACGGGATACCAATGAAAGCAAATCTGATCCGCATTATTCACACAGGCAAATCATCCCTCGGCTGGGACGATGACACTTATCGCGATGTGCTGGCCCGCCAGACCGGCAAACGTTCGGCGCGTGACTGTACCACCGCCGAACTTGAAAAAGTGGTGCTGTACATGCGCACTCAGGGCTTTGCGCCGTCTTCCCGTGGTCGCCGTCCCCGCGTGGCGACGGGTCGTAAAGCTATGCTGGGTAAGATTGAGGCCATGCTGGCGGAGGCTGGCCGTCCGTGGGGTTATCTCGATGGTATTGTGGAGCGCATGCTGGGCGAGGCGAAGCCGGTAGAGTGGCTGAATGACGATCAGGTGCGTAAGCTGATGCAAATGCTGATTGTTGACGCGAAGCGTCACGGGAGGCTGTAATATGCGCGAGTTTGACCTTGAATCTCTCGAAGCGCTGTTGCCGGATACCGCCCGCCAGATAGCCGATGTGATTGGCTTCCCCGCCACGCAGCGGCTGATTGAACGCTTTGGCGGTGCCTGTTTCCCGGTCGGTCGCGGCCTGCGCGGCACTGGCGAGCGTCGTCTGGCCATGCTGCGGGAGGTTATCGGCGAAGAGAACACCCGCCAGCTGGTTAAGCGTTTCGGCGGTGACAGTTCGCTGGTGATCCCCCGCTGTGCCGACGCGCTGCGCGAGTGGCGCAACCGCTGTTTTCTTGCTGAGGTTGACAGCATGCTGGCTGATGGCGAATCATTGCGTATGGCGCTCACGGTACTCGGCCCCAAATACGGCATCGGTAACACCCGTGCATGGGCCATTGTGGCAAGCCGCCGTCAGGCTGTTTCTCCCCCGGCACAGGGGGCACTGTTCTGATGGTATACCGCTTCACCCCCGTATCATGCCCTGAGTTACGCCACCCATCACAATAACCCTCACAAACTTTGTGAGGGTTTTTTATGTCTTCTTTCCGCTTCAGTCAGCGCAGCGAATCCCGCCTGCAGGGTGTTCACTCTGACCTGGTGAAAGTGACCCGCCGTGCGCTGGAACTGTCTCCCGTTGATTTTGGTATCACCGAAGGCCTCCGCTCTCAGGAGCGTCAGAAACAGATGGTCGCTCAGGGCAGTAGCCAGACCATGAACAGCCGCCACCTTACCGGGCATGCGGTTGACGTGGTGGCGTATGTCGGTAGTGATATTTCGTGGGATATGCCGCTCTATCAGCAGATTGCGCAGGCGTTCAAACAGGCTTCAGTTGAGCTTTCCATCCCCGTTGAGTGGGGTGGCGACTGGAAAACGCTGAAAGATGGCCCGCACTTCCAGCTTCCCTTTGCACAGTATCCGGCTACAGCCGCGTGATGTTCCGGGGGATCGTACTGATGGCGCTCCTTAACCGTCTCGCTGAGTTAATCACTAATCCGCAGGGACGATTGTCCACCACCGATACGGCCACCATGGTGGCGTTGGTTGTCAGCTCGCTGGCGCTGCTTATCTGCGTGGTGATGGACAGGCAACCTGATGCTGCGTTGGGCCTGTATCTCGGTGCCTGGGTAACACATGCAGGCGTGCAGGTTCACCAGAAGCTGAAGGTGCCTGTTGCCCGGCCTGCGGGAGGCAAGGATGAATAGCGCAGCTAAATGGCTTTTAACCCGCCTTTTACCCGGCGTCGTGCTTTGCGCGGCGCTGGCCGGAGCAGGATGGTGGCTGCACAGCACCGGCTATGACTCCGGGCATAAAGACGCTAAGGCGGACGGTGATACCGCGCTGGCCAAAGAGAAACAGGCCCGTGCTGATGAACGCCAGCAACTGGCACAGGCCGGGCAGCAGGCGCTACTGCAGGCAAGAGATGACGAGCGCCAGCAGCGTGAGCGGGCTGACCGGCTTGCCCAGCAGCTGGCTGATAAAGAATTTGAGCTGAAGCAGACCAGCAGTCTGCTGCAGCTGAATATCAGTAAGGTGGTCAGCGATGACAATCAGGACAAGCAGACTTCTGGCTGTGGTTATAACGGGATTGGCCCTCACAGCCTGCGGCTCTACACCAAAGCCCTCGGATACCCCGGTGGTGGTAACGCCAGCGCCGGTGATAGTTCAGGACAGTAAACCACCGCGAGCGATGGTCACGGTAGCCCCGATGCCGCCCGCACCGTCAGCATATGCCGGTGGCTCACAGGGGCTACCCCCGGATGCCCTGTTGCGACATGCCACCGACTACGGTGCCTGGTGTCAGACGAACGCCGCAAAACTCAAGGCTCTTGAGGCGTTTTTCTGGCCAGGCAAGGAGGACCAATAAATGGACGCAGGACACATTGTGGAATTTTGGCAAACCGCGTTACTGGGCGTTTTTTCGTTCGGCTTTACTTTCTGGATAAAGAATCTGCACTCCACAATTAACCGCCTGTGGGAAGAGAACCGACAGATGTACACGGTGTTTCAGCTCAAATCAGATGCACTCCGCGATCAGGAGCAGATTATGACCATGCTCTCGGAAATTAAGCAGTCGATTGAGCGCATGAACGACCGTATAGACCGCCGCACCGATGCCACGGGGGGCCGCTAATGGCGCACCCGAAAGCGGTAAGGGATGCCGTCAGGCGCGATTACATTGCGCAGGGGATCGCCCCCGAAGTGCTGGGGCCGATGCACGGGGTCAGTGTGGCGTCGGTTATCCGCTGGCGGCGTGAGTCGCGGGAGAACGGCGACGACTGGGACAAACAGCGTGCGGCCCGTCGCCTGTCGTCCGGCGTGCCGGAGGATATCACCCGTGACCTGCTGCTGGAGTTCCTTGAGCACCATAAGCATGCGATGGAACAGCTGCGCAAGGCCCGTGAAGGTGCAGACGGTCAGGCCGCACTGCCAGCCGATGATTACGCCAGCCTGCTGGCAAAGCTGCAGGACGGCTTTAACAAGATGATAGCCGCCAGTAAGCGCATTTTGCCGGAGACCGACCGTCTGATCGTCGCGGCGGGCGTGGTGGAGGATTTAGCCGCCTTTCTCAGCGATAAGCACCCGGCGCTGATGGCGGGCTTTCTGGACGTATTACCTGAGTTTCAGCAGATAGTGGAGAAAAAATATGGCTAACCCAATGATTGAGCTTGATGATCGCCTCTCGGTTCGCGCCGGAGATATCACCCGCCTCATGCTCTCAGGGGCAAATGTTATCGTCACTCTCAATGGTTGTAGTGATTATTTCGTCTGTACGAAGGATGAAGCCGCTGCCCGTAAGGTGAAGTCCGGGATTATTGAAGCACTTAACCGCTGCCAGCCCCGAGAAATAGCATCAACCACCGTGGCCGATATGAAATGCGCCGCCAGAGCCTGCACAGAAAAAGCGCCGCTGGCCTATGGTCAGGCTCAGGTTAACCGGATTGTCGATTTGCTCCGGCAGGAGTTTGGCGACGGCCTGAAGCACACGGGGTTTATGGATGACCTGTGGGTGGCACTGCAGGTGGTATACGGCCCCGGTGGAGCCGTAGATTTCATTACCGATCGTCTGAATTACCGGCGATAGCCGTTTCCAGTGTTTGATAAATGTGCTGAAAGTCAGTCCGTATGTCGTGCAACTTTTGCTTCTCGACGGCGATTTCCAGCACATCGCTCGACATCTGGTTTGTTTCGGCTCTGCTTAGTTTTGCCGCTGAGTGATTATGCCCGGACTGGTATTCCGTCATATAAATCTCGGTCGCCAGACGGGCAATTTCAATCTTCTGTTCGATGGTGAGTTTTTCTGTATCAGACATAAAGCCTCTCTGTTTGAAGGGTCATTGTTGGCAGCAGTATCCTGGCACAGAGGGGCTTTCTTTTTAAGAGGTTAGTTATTTGTGGCATCAAAAACTTCGCTTAAAGCCTTTCGCGAGAAGATAGCCCGCATTCAGGGGGAACTGCGCGACCGCATAGAGAGCGCAAGCTGTGGTCTGGACAGCAGCCCGGAGGCGATACAGGCTCGCCGGTTACAGGTCAGCGATCCGGTGACCGGGTTTCGCTTCTTCGTAAACACCTACTTTAAGCATCACCTCCATCACCCGGAAACCAGTGCGCTGCACGAGTATCTGTATGAGCGCCTGCCGCAGATTGTCTCCAGCCCTGAGAGTGAGAATGACGTTATTGCCGCCCCGCGTGGTGAAGCAAAAACCACCCTCGGTCAGCAGCTGTTCGACCTGTGGTGCGTCGTCCTTGAGCTGAAGAAATTCATCATTATCGCCTTCGACACGTCCGCTCAGTCGGCGGAGTCTCTGGAGGTTATCAAGGCCGAGCTGCTCTATAACGCCGGTCTGGCGCTGGACTTCCCGGAGGCCTGCGGACAGGGCCGGGTGTGGCGTATCGGCTGCATTTTGACTGCGTCGGGCATCAAAATTGAATCGGCTGGTCAGGGGCAGAGTCTGCGTGGCCGTAAGCATGGCGCATATCGTCCTGACCTGGTTCACCTCGATGACCTTGAGAACGACGAGAACGTGGTAACGCCAAAGCAGCGTGACAAGCTGGAGAAGTGGCTTAACAGCACGGTGCTGCCACTGGGCGGGGCCGGGGTCAAGCTCGATGTTATCTATGTCGGGTCAATCCTGCACTACGATTCCGTGCTGGCCCGCACCATGAAAAACCCGCTGTGGAACGCGAAGCGCTTTCAGGCCATCCTCGCCTGGCCAGAGAATCTGGCGCTGTGGGATGAGTGGGAAGCGGTACTGCGTGGTAAGGGCAAGAATGCCGCGAAGGCGTTCTATAACCGCCATGAAAAAGCGCTGCTGAAAGGCTCCCGCGTTTCGTGGGCCGCTCGTCCACTGCTGGCGCTGATGTTGATCCGTGTGCGCGTCGGCACCCGCGCCTTCGACGCCGAATACCAGAACGACCCCGTCAGCGGCGAGCATGCCATCTTCCACGGCTGTATCCATGAGTGGCGGGAGCTTGAGCCTGACCTGATTTACTTTGGCGCCTGCGACCCGTCGCTTGGCAAACATAACAGCCGGGGCAACGACCCCAGCGCTCTGCTGATTGGCGGCTGGCACCGCATTAAAAAAGTGCTCAAGGTCGTCCGGGCTGATATCCGCGTGCGCCGTCCCAAAAAGATTATTACCGATGTTATCCAGCTGCAGCGCGAGTTCGGCTGCGTCGCGTGGGCGTTTGAGTCGGTGCAGTTCCAGGACTTCCTGCGCGAGACGCTGATAGAGGAGTCACTGAAAGCCGGTGTGCCCGTTCCGGCCCGTTCGGTTATTCCCTCGACCGACAAGGCCGGACGTATTGAGTCCCTGCAGCCCTTTATGGAGAGCGAGCATATTCTGATCGCACGTGCGCTGGCCACGTTGCGCGAACAGCTGATGCATTTTCCGATGGCCGATCATGATGACGGCCCGGATGCCCTGCATATGCTGTTTGCCATCGCGTCAACCAGCGTGGGCAACTTTGAATTTATTTCAGTCAGCCAGCTGGAGGCCGTGGAGTCTGACTCATCCACGCGCCGCAGGCATGACGATGATGACGACTACGGCTCTGACGGGTTCGGATCGGGAGGATGGTAAATGGACATTAAAACCGCGTTTAAACGCTTTTTCAGCCGCGATAAGACTCAGGACATGCAGAGCAGTGGCGATGATTTTCTCTGGAGTGATACCGCCAGCCACCCGTCCACCGGGCTGGATATTCAGCGGGTGTATGCCCTGTTCAGCGCTGCCGAACAGGGCGACATTCAGGCACAGAGCGACCTGTTTACCGATATGGAAGAGCGCGACGGCCACCTGTTCGCTGAGCTGTCCAAGCGTAAGCGTGCGCTGCTGACGCTGCCGTTTTCCGTCAAACCGCCCCCGGATGCCACCGGGGCGGAAAAAAAAGTTGCGGCGGAGGCCGACTGGTGGCTGCGCCATTTGCCGGGCTTCCGCGAGATGCTGATGGATATGCTGGATGCTATCGGCCACGGCTTTTCATGTATCGAGATCGAATGGGGCCGCAAAGGCTCGCTCTGGCTTCCGTCAGCGTTCCATAAGCGACCGGCGCGCGCCTTTACCATGCCGCAGACTGACCTGGACAGTATCCGGCTGAACCGGGGCAGCGTTGACGGCGAGGAGCTGTGGGACATGGGCTGGATAGTGCATAAGCACAAGTCCAAATCCGGCCCGGTGGCGCAGAGCGGCCTGTTTCGCGTACTGGTCTGGACATACCTGTTCAAGAATCTGTCCGCCCGCGACTGGGCGCAGTTCCTGAATCTCTACGGCCTGCCGTTCCGCATCGGTAAGTATGATTCTTCCATGACCGACAAAGAGCGCCTGAACCTGCTACGCGGTATCCGTATGTTGGCCCGTGAAGGCGGCGGCATCATTCCGTCTAATGCTGAAATCCAGCTGGTCTCTCCGTCCGCAGGCCAGAGCGCGCCCTTCTTCGATATGGTGAGCTGGTGCGAGAAGGTACAGTCAAAGGTCATTCTCGGCGGGACGCTGACCAGTCAGGCCGACGGCAAATCGTCAACCAATGCGCTCGGCAATGTACATAACGAAATCCGTCACGATCTCCTCGTCGGTGATGCCTGGATGTCGGCAGAAACGCTGACGCAGCAGCTGCTGTGGCCGGTGCTGGCAATGAACGGGCGTTTTAACCCGGAGCGGGCACCCTGCCTTGAGTTTGATACCCGCGAAGCGGTCGACCTTGAGCGTCTGATGAAAGTGGTGAACAGCGCCCAGCAGGCGGGCTTTGACATTACTGCTGACTGGGTCTCGGCGAAAAGCGGTATCCCGCTGCCTCAGGAGGGGCAGACCATCCTGAAACCGCTGGCCCGCCAGCAGGCTGGTGACGCCGCGCTGTCTCAGGTAATGCAGGCCCGCCTTGCTGCCCTCTCTGTGCCGCAGAGTGGAACTGACAACGTACAGTTGCAGCTGGATGCCGCTCCGCAGCTTCTGGCCATTCAGGCCACTGCCGCTGCTGAAGCAATGTTGAAACCGCTTATTTCGAAGGTTAAAGCCGCCCGAAGCCCGGATGAGGTTTACGAGCTTCTTGCAGCCAGCTATCCAGCGCTGGACGATATGGCCCTGCGCGAGCTGGTTGGTCAGGCGGTCTTTGTCGCAGACTTCATGGGGCAGCAGAATGCCTGAGATTAATGCAGGTTTTGCCATGACCCTGCCACCGGCGCGGGCGATAGCTTACTTCCAGTCAAAAGGGTTAACGCCCACCATGAGCTGGAAGGATATGCAGGACGAGGCTCACGCGGTAGAGTTTGCGGTGGCCGGCATCACAAAGCTGGATGTTCTCAGCGATATCCAGAACAGCCTGACGCGCTCGCTTACGGAAGGGATGAGCTTCCGCCAGTTCCAGGACGAACTGGAGCCGCTGCTGCAGCGTAAGGGCTGGCTGGGGCGCGGGCTGGTTGCCGATGATGATGGCGTGCTGCAGGGCAAAAAGCTGATGCCGTATCGGCTGGATACCATTTTTCGCACCAATATCCAGTCGGCGCATGCAGCGGGTCGCTATCAGTGGATGGTAGCGAATGCGAAAGAGCGCCCTTACTGGCAGTACAACGCCATCATGGACGGTCGCACCCGGCCTGCGCATGCAGCCCTGCACGGGCGTATATTCCGCTGGGACGATCCTATCTGGAATGTGCTGTTTCCGCCGAATGGCTATAACTGCCGGTGCTTTGTCAGGGCGCTCACGCAGGCTCAGGTTGATGCGCATCCGATTGGTATTGAATCCTCGGAAGCGTACATGACAACAATCCAGCAACCTTACGGCACTGACGGGGAAATGCGCCCGGTGACAGCGTTTCGTGATCCGAAGACCGGGCGGATGATGGTGCCGGATGCAGGTTTTAACCTCAATCCGGGGCGTGGGTATCTGGCCGGGCTGGGTCAGTCCCTCCTGGAGAAAAGCGTTGATGCCCCTCCACGCCTTGCCGCGCAGGCAGTGTATGAAACGCTGCGCAATAACCGGCTGGCCACGGCAATGAACCGCGATCTTGATAGCTGGGTGCGCTCGCTGCCTGCGCGACCCGGCAGGGATTTTCGCCGCGCCGGTGCATTATCACCGCTGGTGCTGGCGGCAATCAGTGACAGTGCGACTCTGCCGTCGCCGGTTATCACCTTACCGGCGCAAACGGCTGTCAGCCTGCGGGAAGCCGGTGCGTCGTGGCTTGGACGTCTGGCATCGGCATTTCGTTACCCGGTGGCCGTGCTGCAGCGCGGCGAGGCTCTGCTGATGGTGGTGGAGGATTTAGCCGGTTACAGCGTGGTCACGCTTGCCCGCAGCGCTGATGGCTTCGAACCGGTATCCTCGGTGCCGTGGTCACCTGCAGCCGTCGCACGCGCCCGCCTGATTGACGGTACGCTGCCGGAGGGGAATGCATGAAGCTCGATATCGATATTTCTGACGAGTTCCGCGACTGGCTCGACAAGCTGGCCGCACGTTGCCAGCACCGTGAGCCGCTGATGAATAAGGTCGCGGGTATCATGCTCGATGCGGTGGATGAGAACTTTGTTCAGGGCGGGCGTCCGGCGTGGAAGCCGCTTAAATATCGAGACGGCAAGCCGCTGATGAAGACCGGACGCCTGCACGGCTCAATTGAGCCGTTCGCCGATAACGATCAGGCGGTGGTGGGCACCAATGTGGTCTATGCCCGAATCCACCAGATGGGAGGGAAAACGCGCCCTCACATCATCCGCCCCCGCAACAAAAAAGCGCTGTACTTTAACGGACGCTTTGCGAGTCAGGTCAACCACCCTGGTTCAGATATTCCGGCCCGTCCTTTCCTCAGCCTGACGGATGATGATAACGACGCCATCCGCCAGGCGGTCATTGACCATCTTGGCGGGGAAGACTGATAAGCCCACAAAAGGCCGTTGTGGCGTTTTTTCGCTTTCGGGGGTAACGTATTACCCCTGCATTGTTTTAACGCCATTCTGCGCGATTTAAACGGGTTTTAAACGGGGTTGCGCCATGCAGCCACGGTGTTACTGTCTTAATCCCCTGATTCCTCCCCCTGTTATTACCGCTTCACCCCTGTAACTGTCGGGCATTTAGCCTGCCGCCTATCCTGTCCTCACTTTGACAGTTTCAGGACGCAATACACCGATGTGGAAGCTCGCCACCGCCTCACTTTCAGGCATCAACAAGGACAACACCGCCCGCATTCAGCTGTTTCCGGCTGGCTGGTTTGGTGCGCCGTCAGGTGGTCAGCGCTGGTTCCTGGACGCCTCACTGGCACAGCGTCTGATTGATGCCGCCAACAGCCGGGTGAATGACTACCAGTTTGACTATGAGCACCAGTCCCTGAATGCCCCACAGGCCAGTGGCCCGGTGCCTGCGTCAGGCTGGTTCAAGTCTCTGACCTGGGTGGAGGGTGAAGGCCTGTTTGCTGACGTAAAGTGGACTGAACGTGCCGCCTCGCTGATTCAGGCTGATGAATACCGCTATGTATCGCCGACCTTCCGCTATGACGAGCAGGGAAACGTGCGGGAGCTGGTCAACGCCGCGCTCACCAATATGCCGGTGCTGGACGGGATGCGTCAGGTGGCGGCGTCCTTAATGTTTTTTGATAACGGAGAAAAACCGATGAACGAAAATTTGCGTCTCGCCCTCTGCGCCATCATGGGGCTGAAGCAGGAGGCTGATGAGGCGGCTATTCAGACCGCACTGGAAGACCTGCAGAACAATCAGCTCAAAGAGGCCAACTGCTCCAGCATCGGTGCGCTGATTGACGCTCACAAGGCACAGCTGACCGCAAAAGACCAGGCCATTCAGGAAGGTCAGACGAAGATTGCCGCCCTGTCTGCCGCGCAGACCGGTGCGCCTGACCCCACCAAATTTGTGCCTGTGGCCGTGGTGGACGATCTCCGTAATGAACTGGCCTCTCTGTCCTCTCAGATTCAGGGAGACAAGGTCGAGACCCTGCTGACCGCCGCCCTGAGTGACGGGCGCGTGATGAAAGGTGCGGATGAAGACAACCTGCGCGAGCTGGGCAAGAGCAACTATGCGCTTATGGAAAAGATGATCGGCACCCGTAAGCCCATCAAGGCTCTGTCACAGCTGCAGTCTGACGGTATGACGTTTGAGGGTGGCCGGGACAATAGCGTCGAACTGAACGCCGAGCAGCTGGCTATCTGCAGCCAGTTCGGTAATACCGCTGAAGACCTGACCGGAGAGAAAAAATGACCGCTATCACTGAACCCCGCGACACGGCATGGCGCGACTGCATTCTGGTGCCGGTGCCCGTTGCCAAAGGCGAAGTTATCCCGATGGGAGCCATCGTCTGTGTAAACGCGACCGGCTTTGCCGTCAATGGCAAGGAGGATGCCACCCTGAAATATGCGGGCTGTGCCGACGAGTCCGTGGATAACAGCGCCGGTGAAGACGGGGCGCAGCTTATCAACGTTCGCGCCAACAAAGCGTTCAAGTGGGCCAGCGATGGCACCATCACTCAGGCCAGTCTGCTCAGCCGCGCTTACATCGTCGATAACCAGACGCTGTCTGCTGAAAACGGCGGTACGCCTGCTGAAGGCGAGACGCCTGCAGGTGAAGCGACACGCAGCAGCGCCGGGAAAATCATCCTGATCGAAAGTGACGGCGTCTGGATTTACTGATTTATAAGGAAAATATTATGGCTGCAATCAACAAAGCCAATCTCAGTGTGCTGTTTCTGAACCTTAAAAAGTCGTTTCAGAACGGTCTGACGCTGGGTAAACCCCAGTGGCAGCGCGTGGCAACCCGCATCCCTTCCACGGGGGCGGCGAACTACTACGCGTGGCTTGAGATGTTCCCCAAGATGCGCGAGTGGATTGGTGAGAAGCAACTGACCAAGCTGCTGAAACAGGACTTTACCGTACCGAACAAGGATTTTGAGGCCACGGTTGTCGTCAAGCGCAACCACATCAAGGATGACCAGCTGGGTATCTACGGCATTCAGGCTGCGGGTGCAGGTGAAAGCGCGGCGATGTGGCCGCATGAGATTGTGTTTGAGTTACTGACCAAAGGTTTCACCGAGAAGGCTTACGATGGTCAGCCGTTCTTCAGCGACAAACACGTTATTGGTGACAAAACCTACAGCAACATGGGCAAGGCACCGCTGTCCGTTGCGTCTCAGGCTGAAGCGAAAGCGTCCTTTGGTGCGGCCCGCACCAGTATGAAAAAGCTGAAAGACCGCCACGACCGTCCGCTGAACATCACCCCGGATGTACTGGTTGTCCCTCCGGCGCTGGAAGATGTCGCCAGGACGCTGATGACCGCTGAACGCCTGGAAGACGGTAAGCCGAACCTCTACAAAGGCTCTGCGGAAGTGCTGGTGATTCAGGATCTGAAAACCGACACCGAGTGGTATCTCCTCGACACCACCAAAGTGCTGAAGCCGCTTATCTTCCAGGAGCGTGAATCCCCGGACTTTGTCTCCCAGACCAATATGGACTCGGACGACGTCTTTATGCGGGCTGAGTATAAATACGGCGTTGAGTCTCGCGGTGCCGCTGCGTTCGGCTACTGGCAGATGGCTTACGGCTCCACGGGTAAAGGAAACTGACCATGAGCTACGCCACCCCGGAGGACTACAAAACCTATTTCACAGAGCGTGATGCGGTCAGCGTGTCAGCGCCATGGAACAGTGATGAGGCGGATGATGAGCGTCTCGCCCGCCACCTCCGGTCGGCGAGCGGCAGGATTGATGCGTATATCGGTGCCCGCTATCGCCTGCCGCTGCGGCAGGTGCCCGATGCGCTGCGTGATTACTGCTGTGATATCGCCCGTTACCTGCTGACCGGTAACGAGCATACCTGCAACGAAGTGATCCGCCTGCGCTACGAGGATGCTATCAGCTGGCTGGATAGTGTTTGATGTTCAGGCGCGTTCGATAGCGTTTCAAAAACGCCAGAATCTGACGCTAACCACCTGATATTGCATTTAATAGCTGTTCGATGCTGCTTCATGCCGTTTTATACGGTTTCATGCTTTATTGGGTATCAGAAACAAAAATACCCACTAATACCCAGTGAAAAAACGGGGTAAGGGCAAAAAAAATACCCATATTGACACCCTGCACACCCTCTCAGGCCACGGAATACGCGGCTTTCAGCGATTCGGTTAATACCCATAAAAAACCGGATTGAGGGCAAGGGTAATCCCTAACGGAGACTCATCATGTCACTCACAGACCGCAGAATACGCAGCCTGCAACCATCCGGTAAAACATACAAAGCCTATGACAAGGACGGCTTGCTTATTCTGGTAACACCGCAGGGAAAAAAGACGTGGTATTACCGCTATCTTATTGATGGTAAAGATAAAAGGATAAAAATAGGCGCTTATCCACTGGTATCACTGGCGGATGCCCGTGAGCGGGCAATCGACATGCGCCGCATGGTTCTGGCGGGGACTGACCCCATGACTCCACGGAGGGAGAAAAAGCAGCGCGAGGCCAGCGCCCGGATAAACACGCTGATGGCGGCGATTGAGGAGTGGGAGCGCCTGTACTGTGGCGAGATGGCGGAGCGCACCCGGCAGGCGCACGCCCGGAACATCCGTTACATCGGGGCTTACTTTGGAAACCGTCCGGTAGCGGAACTGACCACGCCGGAACTGTTTGAATTCATCGTCAGGGTGCGGGATAAGCGTGGCTCGCATGTTTCCGGGGCGGTGCTGTCCGTTCTCTCGCGCTCTCTGCAATGCGCCGTTCTGCGTGGTCTTATCGCGTTTAACCCGGCGCGGGAGTTATCTGGTGCAGTCCCCCGTCAGAAAGCAGTTAACCGCCCGGCGTTACCCGTGGGTCAAATCGGCGCGTTCCTGCGTAACCTTGAGCAGTACCGGAAAATACACACCTACACACGGCTGGCGCTGGAACTGCTTATGCTGACGTTCGTCAGACCGGGGGAACTGTGCGGGGCGGAGTGGGCGGAAATAGACCTGAAAGCGCGGCGCTGGGTTATTCCCGCTTCCCGCATGAAGATGCGGCAGGAGCACGTTGTGCCGCTGTCCTCGCAGGCGGTGGGGATTCTGGCGGCGTTACACAAGCTGTCAGGCCGTAACCGTTATGTGTTTCCCTCGTCGGGTAAGCAACGCTGTCTTGCGCCCAACACGCTTAATCAGGCCATGCACCGAATGTGTTACCGGGGTATCGCCTGTCCTCACGGATTCCGGGCGCTGGCAAGCTCCACGCTCAACGAGAACGGATTCAGGCCGGACGTGATAGAGCGCCAGCTTGCGCACTCAGAGACGAACAAAATCCGCGCCGCCTACAACCGGGCGGAGTACCTTGATGAACGGGCGCGGATGATGCAGTGGTGGGCGGACTTTATCGACGACCAACGCCGGAAGTGATTTTTTTTGTGCGTTTTATCAGGCCAGCTAAAAAGCTGGCCTTTTTCTTGCTACGCGCAGGCGCACACGTGAGAAAACCCGTATTGATGTGTAACCGTGTAACCATTGTATTTATTAAGAGATAACTTACTAATATATATAACTCTATTTTGGTTACACAAGCGGTTACACATTGGTTACACATGGTGGGTTATGTGTAACCATTTCCGCCCGGTGCTACACCCCTGTAGCTGTTTCATGCTGTCTGATGCTGTTTCACTGCGTTTCGTTACCCCACAGGAGACACGCAGATGAACACCACCTTCACCCTTCCCGAAACTGGCCTTGTCCGCGAGAAAGACGTACTCAGGCACATCGCCCCGGTTGCCCGCTCCACGCTCTGGCACTGGCGCAGACAGGGGAAATTCCCCGCCCCGTGCAAAATGGGCGACAACACCAACGGCTATCGCGTGGAAGACCTGCGCGGCTGGCTGGCGGGACTGGAGGCGGCGAACACATGAAAAACATCACCCTTGACGGTAACGCCCTGCGCCTGATGGCGGCACACCTGCCGGAAAGCGTCCAGCAGATGGCGGAGATTGTGGGCTGGGAGGCCACCGCCAGCCTGATAGCGCGGTTTGGCGGCTCCTGCTTCCCTGTGCCGCGCGGCCTGCGTCCGGGCGGGGATGAACGCCTGTCCCTGCTGCTGGAAGTGCTCACGCCTGCACAGATGCAGCGATTTATGCACACCTTCGGCGGCGAAAGCTCGTTTGTTATCCCCAAATGCGACCATGCCCGGCGCGAATGGCGTAACCGGCTCTTTATCCGCGACTTACAGGCGGCGATAACAGCCGGGGAATCCCGCCGCATGGCGCTGTCATATCTCTGCCCCCGCTACGGCATCGGCAACACATCCGCATGGAAAATCATCCGCGAATACGGGCTTTCGGGAGGCGACAAACGTGAATCTTTGCACTGATTTTCAAAAATCCGTTGACGGATGCGCGGCGGCAAATTATTTTGTTGTTGCTGACGCAAATTCGTCAGCCGGGTTTGACAGCCTGACAGATAGAGCGGGTAGCCGCTTATTTTCCGTAATAGCGGTATTTTTACGCCCGAAAACCATCCATACCCCCGATTTATGGTGGGACGTGGTGGGGAGGCTTAACGCCTGCTGGTTACTCTATCGCCAGTCTGTCAACCCCGCCACGTCTCGCCACCCATGTTTGACAGCATCTGGCGAGACTTCTCAATTCGATAGAGGAGTTGCCAGCATGACCAGCCTTTCCCTGTCTGCGCCGCAGACCTACGTTTTCAAATTTGCCGCATTCGACCGCAGCGCCGATGTTTTTCCTCCCGTTACCGTCTCCGTGATTGCCGCCAGTGAGCGCGAGGCACGCCGCGCGTTTGCCCGTGATTATCTGCTGCTCATGACCGCCCGCCTGCCGTTTGCGGACACTGCCAGCCGCCAGATTGCGGAGGTTTCTCATGCTGAATAATCCCGTTTACCCGGCAACCACCGTGATGGAACTCGCCAGCATGGCGGCGCGTGAACACACCGCAGGCAACCAGCGCAGAGCCACCACGACCAACGCCTATCTGCTGCTCAAGGGGCTGACCGATGCGATGGAACTTATCGCGCAGCTTGCCCCGCATGGTCACGCGTGGACGGCGGAGCAAAAATACCTGTACGGGAGTTTCAGCAAAGCCGCCAGCGAACTGGCGGACGGCCTGACCGATATTGTCAGTCTCACCACTGACGGGGAGGTGCATCATGCTGAGTGATCCAATTCGCGAAGCCTACACCACGCCCATGATTGACCTGCTCGCCCGCCTGATGGCGGAGGGAGACAGCGCCCTTGCCCGTGAGATTTTCGAAGAGGCCGACCAGTATTCCCGCGCCATGCTGGACAGTATCGCCGGGATAGGTCACATGATGGCGGGCGTGACCGACGACACGCCGATTGACCCCACGCCGGAGGAATGGCGCTCAATGGGTGACAGCCTGCGCAATCTGGCGGTGCTGGGTAAGGGGTTTTATGCCCTCACTGAGCAATACCGCTGGCGCTTAATCAACGGCGACCAGCCGATGCAGGCGGGGAAAAAACATGCGCAGCGATAACACCCGCGAGCGCGTCCGGGCGGTGCGTGCCGCCGCTGTCGGGCGCTGGGATGTGGTGCTTGCCCGTGTTGGCCTGCCTGAAAAATCCCTCACCAGACGTAACAAGCCCTGCCCGGTCTGTGGCGGTACTGACCGTTTCAGCTTTATCGACGACGGGCGCGGGGCGTTCGTCTGCCGGGGGCTGGACAGTCAGGGCGGGGACGGCTTCGCGTTGGTCATGCACTGGCTGGGCTGCGACTTCATGACCGCGCTGGATGCGGTGGCGGACGCGCTGGGGATGGGTGGCGCTGCGCCATCCTTTACCCCGGATATTCGCCGCCCGGCGATAGCCGAAACGCCGCGCCCGGTGCCACGCGAGAACGGCGGCGCACTGGCGGCATGGAGCAAGGGCAAGCCGCTGACGGAATGCAGCCCTGCCGGGCTGTACCTGAAACGCCGTGGCCTGCTGCTGCCGCAGACCGGTGAACTGCGCCACATCCGCATACTGAACTACTGGCATGAGGGCGCAGTGCTGGGGCGCTGGCCTGCCATGCTCGCCCGTGTCACCCGCGCCGATGGCGGTTTTGCGGGGATTCACCGCACTTACCTGAACCACGCCGGAAACAAAGCACCACTGTCGGACGGTGACGGCGTGGCGCTGCCCTGCAAAAAACTGGCGGTAGTCCGTCAGGGCATGATGCGCGGTGCGGCGGTACGGCTGTTCCCGCCTGAGTCCGGGCGGCTGGCGTTCGCGGAAGGTGTCGAAACGGCGCTTGCCGTGCGTCAGGGTTCCGGCCTGCCCGTGTGGGCGTGCGTCTCTGCTTACGGGCTTGAACACATCACCCCGCCAGATGGGGTACGGGATGTGTTCATCTTCGCAGACAACGACGCCAGCGGCACAGGGCAGCGGGCAGCGGAGCGTCTCAGGCGGCGCTTATTGCGCACAGGATGCGCCGTGCGCGTTTTCACGCCCTCAACGGCGGGTTGTGACTGGCTGGACGTGTTAAACGATTCTGGCGCGATTTAAACGGGTTTTAAACGGGGTTAAGCGTGAGCAACAAGACCACAAACGACACGGACACACTGAAACGCGCCGCCAGTGCGCCAGCGGAGCCGATGCGCCCGTACTATGACGTTGAAAACGGCGCTCTGGTGTACGTGGGCGTGATAACTGACCGCCGCAGCGGGGCGACCTCGTGGGCGGCTCCCCTGCGCCTGTGTGACGCGCTGGACGTCACCGGGCGCGGCGTGGACGATACCGGGATGCACTTTCGCGTGCTGCACTGGAAGGACTCGCGCAATGACGATGTCACCCTTGCCCTGCCTGCCGCAGACATTGGCGACCGGGAGGGCTGGCGCGTGCTCAAGGGGCGCGGCCTGTCCCTGTCCGCACAGCGCCACAGGCTGGAACTGCTGGCGGATTATCTTATGATGCACGGGAGTAAAAAACTCTGGCACATCACCCCCGCTGGCGGGTGGTGTAACGGGGCGTACATTCTGCCATCCGGGGAGATTATCGGCGAGCCGGAACGCCCGACACTCTACAACGGCGACCGCAGCCACGCCGCCAGCTACCGACCATCCGGGACGCTGGCAGACTGGCAAAACCACGTTGCGGCGCTGGCGCAGGGAAACAGCCGCGCGATGTTCGCCATTGGCTGCGCGTTCGCCGCCCCGCTGATGTGGCTGGCTGACCTTGAATCGGGCGGCTTTCACCTGTTCGGGGATTCCAGCAGCGGCAAAACGGGCGCTGCCGCCATCGGTGCCAGCGTGTGGGGCGAGCCGGACGGGCAAAAACTCAGCTGGGACAGTACACCCTTTGCGCTCACCAATGCCGCCGCCGCGCGAAATGATGGCCTGATGTGGCTGGATGAAATCGGTCAGGGGAAATCCTTTGATATTGGCCTTGCGGCCTACCGCCTGTTTAACGGCGTGGGACGTATGCAGGGCGCACGCGAGGGCGGCAACCGGGCAATGAGCCGCTTTCGCACGCTGGTACTGTCCACCGGGGAAAAGGCGGTCAACACCTTCATGATGGCGGACGGTCAGGCCATCCATGCCGGGCAGGAAGTCCGGCTTCCCGATGTGCCCGCCGATGCAGGCGCAGGCATGGGGGCATGGGAACACCTGCACGACCACGCCAGCCCCGGAGAGCTAGCCGAAGCCATCAACCGGGAGGCAAAACGCCACCACGGCACGGCGGGGCTGGCCTTTCTGGATGTTATCACCCGCAACCGCGAGGCCATCACGGAGGCCATCAACGCCACGCTGTACCGCTGGCGCGACAAGCTGCCCCCGGAAGCGTCCGGGCAGGCGCGGCGGGTCACGTCCCGTTTTGGTCTGGTTGCCGCCGCGCTGGAACTGGCAACCCGTCACGGTGTAACCGGATGGAAAGCCGGTGACGGTGAGCGGGCGGTGGAAAAGTGTTTCTCCGCATGGCTGGGGCGCACCGGAACGGGCAAACGTGAAGATTTGCGCATCACCGAGCAGGCGGAGGACTGGTTCGCCATCAATGCGCTGGGGCGCTTCATCCGGGAGGATGAATACAGGCGACTGGTTGGCGTGGTGGTGGCGCGGGAGACTGCCGGGCGGTACATTAAGCGCGAGGGCGCGGATATTTATTACGTGTTCCGGGGCGTGTTCAATGACGAGATAGCCGCAGGGTTTGACCCCGCCAAAGCCGCGCAGGTGCTGCACGATGCGGGAATGCTGGCGAAAGGCAGTGACGGACGTTTTCAGCGGGTGGCAAAGATGCCCGGTCATAATGGCGCGGTGCGCGTCTACGAGTTTCTCCGCACCACGCGCAGCGGTGACGAATCAGCGGAAGAGTAACCACAAAAAAAAGCGCCGGAGACTATCCGGCGCTCTGCACTTTGATAACGGTGGTAAAATAAAACCGTTCCTATCAGATCACGCGCTTAACACCCTGTCAAGCCCTGCCGTGTTCGCATCCCTGCGCGGCCTGTGACGAGGGTTAATCAAGATACGGCGTGACCCACACGTCAACCAGCCCGTAATTCGGGTTCGGAGCCTGCCCCGCCAGCGTTTGCGCCTGCGCGATATAAAACGCCGCCTCGCGGTTAGACTCGCCAACCAGCAGCACGGACGGCGCAATCCCCAGCATATTTCCCGCGCTGTTACGCTGGCTGACCATACGCTGACGCAGCATCGTGAAGTTGGCGGCGTTCAGTTCAAGATTGCTCATAAACGCCATCTGCCAGAAGCCGTAACCCATGCTGCCACGCCCGCGAATGCCGTAGAGATATTCATCCCGCATGAATACCTCATGGCTCTGCCGTGGGTCAGTCAGGGCATCAATGCGGTATTTTTCGCGCTCCTGCCAGATGAACGGGCGCAGGGCGCGGCTCAGGTCAAGCAGATACCACGGCGCTTTGGTGTCGTCCTTACTGGCGGCAAGCAGTGCATTACTCAGCGTACCGCTGGCGCTGGAGCCTTTCGCCACCCTGTGTTCACCAAAGAACGGAACGCCGTCATAGCCTTTCGCTGACGCACCGCTGCGCAGCAGTTCAAACAGCAACTGGTCAGGGTGCTGCGCCGCCTGCTGCCCCATTTCGGCGGTGATGTTGTTGTACATCGCAAGCTGATTATCCGCGATTTTATCTGCAGGTATCACAATCGTGGATTCGAACTTGCGGTTTTTAATCGCGTATTCGTATTCCGTGAGCTTGTGTAACTCCCTTTCGCCAATCCACTCCCGCACCGCAGGGAAGTCCGTCGCCCAGCCGTAGACCTCAGCGGCGGCGGTGGACGGTACACGGGTAGTCAGCGCCGGATAAAGCGGCTTAACGCCGTCAAAGGCGTTCTGAAAGGCTTTTTTCAGGCAGAGATACAGGACATCAAGATTCTGTTTGTTAACTTCAATGCTCATTAATTTTTACCTCGTCACAATGTTGTTACACACCCCGTCCGGGGATGCGGCGGGGTCAGTCCTGCCCCGCAACGGCATCATGAGGAAATCGCGCCCCGCGAATCAGTGTCAGGAGTGAAGCGGCAATGTGAGCAAAAAACAGGCTGGTTACACGAAAAAGGCCAAATGGTTACACATGATGGCGTTTTATGTGTAACCATTTTTTGTTATTTAAATCATAGTATTGCGCGAAAGGTTACACGGTTACACAGGTTACACGGATTTTTGGGGTCACAGGTGCGGGCGTGCGCGTGATACACCCATAAATAAAAACCGTCAATACCGGAAAGAAAATATATGCGGATTTTCATGCGGTGGCCGGGTCTGCACCCAAAAAATCATTGGGGTGGGGGTAAAGTCATTTTGGGGCAAAAATCGGGGAAAATGTGAACGTCATAATTTACACATTTAACACAAAATTAACGCAGTCTGAAAATGACCGGAAAATGATTTTTCTGGAATCAAAACTGACCGGAATGATTCGGGTTTAAATCATTCTGGCGGGGAAATAATTATTTTTGCGGTAACGAACAAAAAACCATCAAAGAAGCCGCATGGGATAAACGCCATTGGGACAGTTATGGGTATTACTTGCAAAGAGTGATTTGTATTTTCCTTTAAAAACATCGCGTTAAATAAAGATATTGCATTTGCTGGCTGAAGCTGGTTGCCAGCGGCAAAGCCGGTATCGGCTCAAACCCGGAGAACGGCGGCACCGTCGACGCCTCGACGCCGACCGTCGAGTTTTATTCCGGTGGCGACGATCTGTGGAGCCGTAACCGCACGGGTGGAGGGGCGTACTGATGATTACCACCATCGAAAAAGCGTTGTGTGAACGCCTGCAGCAGGGGCTGGGCCGGATGGTCAACAACCCTGTAGTGACATGGAACGTGCTGGCCACGGATATCGGCGTGGCCCTGCGGCAGCTACCCGGCGTGTGCGTGGTGTTTTCAGGCATCACTAACAGCCGGGCACATGACACCTCCCGCCGCCGCTTCCTCGTCACCGGTCGCTTCAGCGTCTTTGTCGTGGATTACAACCTGCGCAGCAATGAGGCGCTCCGCCACGGCGGGCCGGGGACTGAAGAGCCGGGATGCTATCGCCTCATTCGCAGCGTGCGCCGCCTGCTCACCGGGCAGGATTTGGGGCTGAAGATTGATTATCTGAAGCCTGAAGGCGTGCGCCCCGTAGCCGGGCAGGCGTTTAACGATAAAGGCGTGGCGGTCTACGAGTGCGTATTCAGCACGCAGTGGATGGAGGATGCACTGGATAACGGCCACTGGCCTGCACCGGAGCTGCCGACCGATGACGACGCTGACTTTGTTCGCTGGAAGGGGCGCATCGAAAAACCGCTGCCGTGGCATGAAAGCACCCGCATGGCCTACCTCCAGCCCGGCGTTGCTGACCCGGTCGCCGAAGATATCATGCACAACAGGACTGACAACGATGATTAAGGTAATTGCCCGCCAGGGTATTCAGGTGCCGGTGGAAGGCCGTCCTGACCGTTACATCACGGACAAAGAGGCTGTGGACGTACCGGAGACGGCCTACTGGCTGCGCCGTCTCAGGGATGGCGATCTGTTGCCGTATGCCGGGCCAGCTAAACCCGCTGAAACTGAGGCTGCTGACGCAAAACCGTCCGATAAAACCGCAGATAAACCTGCTGCTCCGGCAGCTAAGGCGGATAAATGACTATGGATATTACAACTATTCCGAACCCGATTTATAAGCCCGGCGCTTATTTCGCGTTCAACACTACGCTGGCCTCACGTGCGCTGGCCACCAACGACCAGAAGCTGCTGATTATTGCCCAGCGTCTGACGCAGACAACCGCTGCTGAAGTTCTCACGCCGGTGAATGTCTTCAGCGACGATGAGGCGGCGCTGTACTTCGGGCGTGGCTCACAGGCGCATCGTATGGCCCGCGCGGCGATCAAGGCAAACCAGTACATTCAGCTGACGGTAGTCGGGTTGGATGATGCTGAGGCGGGCGTGGCGGCAACCGGCTCGGTGGTGGTTAACGGCACCGCCAGCGGTTCCGGTCAGGTTCGTCTGGCTATCTGTGGCACCACCGTTGCTGTTGCTGTCAGCCAGGGAGACAAAGCCGATGACGTGATGGCCTCACTGGCCAGCGCAATAACGCTGCAGGACGATCTGCCCCTGAGCGCCACCGTGGGTGAGATTGATGGCCCTGACGACGGTGAAGGTAATCCCACGAAAATCAAGGCGCTGGTGCTGACCGCCCGCAACAAGGGCAGTACCGGTAATGAGTGCGGCCTGACCTGCACCATCACCGCCAGTGGTCTCACGGCCACGCTGACGCCTATGAGCGGTGGTCAGGGCGACCCGTCTCTCGATGCGGCATTCAGCGCGGTATTCGCCTCCGGGCACACGATGATTATGCTGCCGTATACCAGCGATGATGCGCTGGCGAAGCTGTCCGCGCATCTGGATAACGTCTCCGGGCCGCTTGAGCAGCGCGGGGCTGTAGGTGTTACCGGCTGGAACGGGACGCTTGCCAGCGGCACTACGCTGACCAGCAAGGTTAACGCAGCGCGTATTACCTGCGGCTGGCATGCCGGTTCGGCACTGCCGAACGGCGAGCTGGCGGCAATTTACGGTGCGGTGATGGCCAGTGAATCCGATCCGGCCCGCCCGCTGAACACCCTGACGTTACCGGGGCTGGATATCACGCCGCAGGACAACTGGCCGGGACGTACCGAGCAGGAAAATGCCCTGATGAACGGCCTGACGCCGTTTGAGGTGGACGGCAGCGTGGTGCGTATCGTGCGCGCGGTCAGCACCTTCGTGAAGAACGCCGCTGGCGTGACCGACCGGTCGCTTATGGATATCACCATTATCCGCTCGCTCGACTATGTGCGTCTGGCATGCCGCACCCGCTATACCCAGCGTTTCCCGCGAGAAAAGCTCACGGACGCCCGGCTGGCCCGCATCCGCTCCGAACTGCTTGATGTGCTGTATTCGCTGGAGCAGCTGGAGATTGTGGAGAACGTCGACGCGCTTAAAGACCAGCTTACCGTCACCCGCAGCCTTCAGGACGACACGCGGGCGGAGGCCACCATTCCGGCAGCAATCGTGCGGGGTCTGCATGTGTTCGCCGCCGTCATTTATCTGATGTAAGGAGACGACAATGGCCCTTGAATACGTAGGCTCGATTGTCCTGGACGTTAACAGCGTGGAGGTTGAGGTCACTGACTTCAACCCCACCGAGACAACCGGGAAAAAGCTGGTCAAGACCATGAACAGCACTGGCCGCGCGAAAGGTTATACCCAGGGTATCGCCACGTGGGAGCTGGCCATCACGGCAGTGGTGCCAAAGGATGCCACCGTCAACTGGGCGCAGATTGCCGGGGCAAAACTGACCCAGACGCCGCTCGGCAGCGGCAAACGCACCACCTATCAGGATGTGTTTGTCACGCAGGTCGGTGAGCAGTACACCGTGGATAACGAGGCGCGTATCAACATCACCGCCTTTGCACTTAACAAAATTGAGGAATAATGATGTCCGGGAACATTACCTGCACAGGTTCACTGCCGGTTGGCATTCTGTTTGATGGCAAGCTCCACCAGGACGTGGAGCTGGGTCTGGCAACGGTCGGAGACGAGATTGCCGTGATTGAAGACGGCGTCTCTGACGCTGGCGTGCCGATTGCGGTGCTGGCCCGCACGCTGACGAAGATTGGCGACATTCCCGCTGAGAGCATCACCTACCAGTTGCTCTGCGACAATCTGGTCTCCGAGGATTATGCCTACCTGCGCACCCTGCGCGATGAGGTGAAAAAAAAGCTCAAATCCATGAGCAGCGCTTTACCGAATACCGGTACACAGTCATCCGGCTCGGACGATACGGCATCAGAGAAGAGCAAATCCGACGCGCCAGCGCTGTAGAGCTGGCCGGATGGCTGGATGCCATCACCCGCCGGGAAAACCCCAAAGCCTGGCAGAAAAACCGCACCGTTATCAGCCTGCGTCGCCCCCGTAAAAGGGCACGCAGCGCTGCTTCCCGCTAAGAGGACTGCCCCGTGGCCCGTGATTTTGATACTCAGATTAAATTTGGCGTGCAGGATAACGCCACGCCCAAAATCCGGTCGTTGTCCGAAGAGTTCCGCCGCATGTCCAGCGCCCGTGAGTCGCTGGGAATACGCTCAGAGCATAACATCCAGCGGGAAATCAGCCGCACGGTCGCGGCCTATAACCGACTTGAGCGTAGCGGCGTTCTGTCGGTCAGGGAGCAGGAACGGGCTTACCAGCGCATGCAGTCAACGGTCTCCCGTCTGCGACAGGAGATGGGCGAGACGCTGCGTGTCCAGGAGAAGATGAACCCGGCCCTGCAGGAGTACCGCCGACAGGCGCAGGCCCGCGAAACGCTGGGTATTCGCTCCGAGCAGTCCATCCGCCGCGAGATTAACCAGACGCTGGCCGCGTACAACCGTCTGTCCCGCAGCGGCACCATGAGCGCCAGCGAACAGACCCGCGCATGGAACCAGACACAGGCGACCGTTGCCAGGCTCAAACGCGAGCTGGGCGAAACCGAGCGCAGCTATCAGCGCCTTGCCCGCGTGGGCAAAACCGTGGGTGCCATCGGGGGCGGTCTGGTTGCCGGTGCAATGGTGATGCGCAAGCCCATCGAGAATCAGATGGAGTACGATTCCGAACTGCGCAAGGTGGCCAACTTCGCTTACAAGCATGACAATCTGGCCGGACGACAGTCGGGGATGACAGATATCGACAGTGCGATCAAAGCCGCGTTGCGTGACGGTGGCGGCGATATCAATGGCGCTTTTCATGGTCTGGAGGTGATGCTCCGCTCCGGCACCATGACCAGAGAGCAGGCCTATCGGGCGTTGCCAGGCGTCATGAAGAACGCCACCGCAACCGAAACCGATGCGGCCTCTGTCGCCAGCCTGCAGTCCAGTGCGTTTAACTTCGGGCTTAACGAGAAGGATGCGCGAGCAGGCCTCAGTGTCACCACCACGATGGCGCAGAACGGCATGGTGGATGTGCCGCTGCTGGCCAAAGAGATGCCAAAGGCGCTGGAGTCTGCCAGGTCCATTGGCCTGCACGGTCGCACCGGCTTCTCACAGGTTGCTGCACTTTTTGAGGCGGCTGCACGCGGTGCTGGCTCCCCTGAAGAGGCGGCGACGTTCACCACCAACCTGATCTCTGAACTGTCCTCACCGACGCTGGCCAACAATTTCAAGCAAATCAAAGTCGGCAAGCGCGGCCTTGATATTCGGGCGCTGATGCGTGCCGACGCGGCGAAGGGGCTGACCCCGCTGGATACTGTCGACCGGGCCATTCGCAGCATGGACGAGCACGATCCTCAGTTCGTGGACCTGAACAAGCAAATTGCCCGGACGGCTCCCGGTGAAGCCAGATCGCAGCTGGAGGCACGACGCGACCAGATTCACGGCCAGAACGTGGGGAGAATCTTTACTAATGAATATTCCCGTATGGGCTTCCTGAACTGGGAGCGTAACAAGGACTACTACCACAAGCTTGTCGGCGAAGGTAACGAGCAGTTTGATATGCCTGCCGGGAAAACCTCTGCTGACCTTGACTTTGAGCTGGTGAAGGACAGCCCGGCATTTCAGGTCAACAAAGCCAAAAACGAAGCGGCCTTTTCATCCAATGATACGGCCTCACCTTTCACTAAGTGGGTCGGGGAAGCGGCTGATAAAGCGGCTGAGCTGGCGAAAGAATTTCCAAAACTGACCACCGCGATCAACGGGGCTTATTCCGCCATTCAGGGGATTGGTGCTGCAGGTGGGGCCGGGCTGGGGGCACTGGCGCTGGCGGGTGGCCAGAAACTGTGGAAGCGCTTCAGGGGCGGCGGCTCGGCAATTGCGGAAGAAGCTGCCGAAACAGCAGCAAAAGGCGGAGGTCTCCTGAGTAAAGGCGGGAGCCTGCTGGGCAAGGTCGTCCGCGCCCCACTGGCTGAAGGGTACATGGCTGCGGGCCAGTTTTACGATCAGTTCCTGGAGCGCGGTGACGATAAGATTAAAAGGCTGAAAGAGGATGGCTACAACATCCCGGACAACATGCCTAAGCCGGTTGGTTTTCTTGATGCCTTTGATGAGATCAAAAACTTTTTCTCGCAGAGCAACACAGCAAAACCCGCGCCTGCTGGTGCAAATGTTCCCTACGCGCCTCAGGGGCCGCAGCAACCGATTGTGGCTAATATCTACCTCGACAGCCGCGAGGTGGCAGATACGGTATTGCGCCGGATTGATGTTGATTCGAGGAGGAAATAGTGGCGGATACGATTAACGAGATTGCTGCAGCGCTGGGGGTAGACCTCCTGATGCCAGCCTCGTTCCGGGGCGTGGAGTTTGACTGTCTGTTCACCCGCGACACGCTGGCAAAGGACACCGTGACCTACGCTTACCCGTACCGGGACGGAGAAGAGGTGGAAGACCAGGGGCTGAAAGCGGTGAACTTCCGTCTGCAGGCCATCTTCTGGGGCAACCGCTACCAGACGCAGCTTAAAGCCTTTTTAAACGCCCTTAAAACGGCGGGCACCGGCGAACTGGTTCACCCGGTATATGGTTCTGTGCCGGACGTGCAGTTTCTGGAGGCCGGGGTATTCCATGAGGTGGAGCCGGTTAACGCTGTCACCGTCGACCTGGTCTTTGTGGAGAGCGGCAAGCCCGATACGCTGTTTGCCACCACCCATTACGAAGCAGACGGCGACAGTATTTTCGACAGCGCGATCAGCTGGTTCGGGGACGCAATGGACACGTTGCGTGATATTCAGCAGGATATTGCCCGCGTCACCAATATCATCGCCTCAGCGGAATACGTGGTAAACGCCCTTGCAAACGAGGTGCAGTCCACCATCGGCAGCGCCCTCGACTATCTGGACTATCCGACAGCCTTTATCTCAGACCTGAAGCACCTGACCGGCGCATTCACCGACCGGCTGTCACTGAGCGAAGCTTCCCGCCTGTCGGACTGGAACGCGCTGACCGGGCTGAAGGACACCATGCTGACGTTACCGGCGCAGCGTACCACCGCGCAGCAGACCATGTCTTCTGGCAGCGTGTTCGCCTCCACTCTGCGCCGTGCCAGCGTGATGCCGCAGAGCGATACGGAGATGATTAACCAGGCCATCCGCCTGGTGGCCGTGAGCGAAATGACCGACACGGCCAGCGATATCTTTGTGAATGAGACCGCCTCCCCGACGCTGTCCTCCACCGATATTGAGCGCATCACCGGCGACGTGCGCACCCTGATTGTGGAAGCGATAGCGGCCCAGCGGGCGTCCGTCTCGGCGCGTATGGCCACTGCCGTTCGCGAGCAGGCCGGTACGCCGGACACCCGTCAGGATCAGGCCATCATTGCCGCGCTGCAGGAAAGCGCCTGGCACCTGCAGGAGCAGGCTCGCGGGCTGATACTGGCGCTGCCACCGCTGGTACAGCGTCAGGTGACGCGCCGCTGTAATCTGCCCCTGCTGGCGTTTGAGTGGTACGGCGACGCCTCCCGCGCCACGCAGCTGGCCCGCCTCAATCCATCATTGCGTGAGTCAAACAACCTGAATCCGGGAGATGTGCTGTATGCCTGGGCAAGATGAGCAACGCCTGACGCTGCGTATCGGGGGCCGGTCGCACGACGACTGGGAGCGCTTTGAGGTGGATTCCGACCTGCTGACCCCTGCGGGTGGCTGGCAGTTGTCGGTCGGCACCGCTGAACCGGTGCTGCCCTCTAATGTGGAGGCCGGAGCCAGAGCCGAGCTTCGCTACGGCGACAGCACCATCATGACCGGCATGATTGATGAGCTGAGTCACGACGTGAGCCGTGGCCAGCACTGGCTTGAGCTGAACGGGCGCGACGCAGCGGCGGTACTGGTGGACTGTTCGGCCCCCATTTTTACCGCACAGGAAATGACGCTACAGGAGGTTGTCGCCCAGGTGATTAAGCCACTGGGCGTGACCGCCATCCGTATACAGGCTGAGAATCCCGGCAGCGTGAAGAAAGTCAGCATCGAGCCGGGCGACAGTGCGTGGGATGCGCTGAAGCGCGTCGCTGAGATGAGCGGCCTGTGGCCGTGGATGGCCCCGGACGGCACGCTGATTATCGGCGGGCCAGACTACAGCGCCGCGCCGGTGGACACGCTCATCATGCACCGTAACGGGCAGGACAATAACCTGCTCAGGCTGGGCAAGCGTACCGATATGAGTGGGCGTTACTCTCAGACCACGGTACTGGCGCAGGGCCACGGCACCGGGCATGAAGACGGAAAGGCCAACCGCAAATGCACGGTGAAAGACACCACCATGACGCTCTACCGCCCGCGCATCGTGGTGGAGGGTGACTCACAGAGCGATGAAGAAGTGCAGTTCCGCGCCCGCAAGCTGCAGGCAGATGCCAGGCTGAACGGTTTTGCTCTGTCGGCCACCCTGCGTGGCTTCACTACCGCGAACGGCACGCTGTGGGCACCGGGCCAGCGGGTTTACGTCAAAAGCGACGTTCACGGGCTGGATGACGTTTACTTCATTATGCGGCGGACCTTCCGTGGCGGACGTGGCCAGCGGCAGGAAACCTCGCTACTGCTGCGTGAGGACGGTATCTGGCTGCCGGATGCATATCCGAAGTCCGGCCATCGCAAGGGACACCGGCGCGGCAAAAAAGACAAGGGGCTGTGGACAACATGGGAGCAGGTCGACAATGCCTGATTTTTCTGGACTGGTGGATAAACGCATCCGTAAGGCGCTCAGCGGCATACGTCTGGCCTTTCGTGGCGTGCTGACCCGTATCACCACCACGGGGGGCGTACAGACCGCGCAGGTGGCCGGACTGGCCCCTGAGGGGCTGGAAGGCATTGAGATGTTCCAGCAGTACGGTTTCACTACCGTACCGCCAGAGGGTGCGATGGCGATTGTGCTGCCGCTGGGCGGACGAACCAGTCACGGGATCGTGATTGCCACCGAACACAGCAGCTACCGTCTGCAGGGGCTGGAATCCGGTGAGGTGGCCATCTATACCGATGAAGGAGCCAGCATCGTCCTGAAGCGTAACCGCATCATTGCTGTCACCTGCGACGACTGGGAGCTGAACTGCAAGCGCATGAAGGTTAACGCCTCGGAGTCTGTAGCGTTCACCACGCCGGAGCTGAGTACCTCGGAGAAGCTGACCGCACAGGGGCTTATCAGCGGCAACGGCGGTATGGCCATTAAAGGCGGTGACGGTGGCGTGACGGCCTCGTTTGAGGGTAATATCAGCCATACGGGCGGCACCATCACCTCGGTTGCGGTCACCATCAACGGTGTGCAGATTGGGACGCATATCCACGACACCCCGGATGGCCCGTCAGGTAAACCACGCAACTAGGATTTTTGCCGGGGCAGCATCGCCCCGGACTTAGCCGCTTCACCCCCGTACCTTCCTGCCTTACCGCCCCTGCGGCATTCTGCCCGCTATGGACGCCTATATCGATCACACCACCGGCGATTACACCGGAAAACGCTGTACCGACCTGCATAACGCGGTCTGGCTGCGTCTGCGCATCCGCAAGGGCACATACTGGGCTGACCCGCAGATGGGGTCTCGCCTGCACGAACTGGCCCGCGCGAAGGATACGCCGCAGACCCGCACGCTGGCCCGCCAGTATGCCGAACAGGCGCTGCAGCCACTGATTGATGACAAAAGGGCAACCGCTGTGAATGTGGACGTCTCCTCGCCGGAAACCGGCTGGCTGTGGCTTTCCATCACGGTCACCAGCGCGGGCGGGGATGTGCTGACCTTCCGCCATCCGGTCAAAGTGGTTTAAACGGGGAATTATGGCTCGCAGCGTACCGGCACTCGCCGACATTACTCAACAACAGCTACGGGATATCCGCAACCAGCTCCCGGATGCGGACGTCTCCGGTGACAGTGATTACGCCATCCGGGCGAACGCCGTCTCCGGCGTGGCGCAGGGTCTGTACAACGACCAGAGCTGGATACTGCGCCAGATATTTCCCGACACCGCCGATCATGACTGGCTGGTAATGCACGCCCGCTCACGTGGTCTTTCCCCTAAACCCGCCAGCGCGGCAAGCGGTCAGGTCACGCTCACCGGCTCTGCGGGCCTGAAGGTGGCCAGCGGTCTGCAGTTCCGTCCGCGCGGCGGCAATGTCCTGTACCAGACCACGGCAGAGGCCACGCTCAGCGATAAAGGCACCGTAACCGTGAGCGCCAGCGCCATAACTCCAGGCGTCGTGGGCAATCTCAGCGACAACACCATCGCCACGCTACTCAGTGCGCCGCAGGGCATCGACAGCGCGGTAACGATAAAAACCATGCGCGGTGGGACAGATGCCGAGAGTGATACCTCATTGCTTTCGCGTCTGCTGGAGCTGATGCGCCGCCCGCCAGCCGGGGGCAACAAATACGACTACCGCCGCTGGGGGATGGAGGTCAGCGGCGTATCGGAAGCTTACGTCTACCCCCTGCGCCGGGGCTATGGCACGGTTGACGTGGTGATTACCGCCAGCGGCGGTCTGCCGTCCGACGAGACACTCAAGGCGGTACAGACCCATATCGACGAACAGCGCCCGGTGACGGCAAAAGACACGCTGGTGATGGCCCCGGAGCCGGTGAGTACCGATATTTCTGTGAAAGTCAGCCTCGACGGGCTTTCGTTTGATGAGGCCAGGTCGCAGATAACCCAGGTGCTGACGGACTACTTCAGCCGTCTGGCTCCGGGGGAGATTGCGGTCAGAACCCAGATGGGAGCGCTTATCTCTAATATCACCGGCGTGGTGGATTTCGAGCTGGTGACGCCGACAGGCAACATTGTGCCGGTAGTGAGCGATAAAACCGTGCAGTGGATACGCCCAGGCACCATCACCGTGGACGAGCTGAAATGACCGGGAACGACTACCGCGAGCTGCTGTACCTGCTGCTGCCAGATGGATATGCACGCGATGGAAAGCGGCTGAACGCAGAGCTGCAGGCTGAGGGTAATACGCTGGCCAGCGTCGAGCGCAGCGCTCAGGACGTGCTGAACGGCGTGACACCCTTTACCGCTGTGGCACTGCTGTCGGACTGGGAGCGCGTGCTGGGTCTGTCTGTCAGCAACGGCATGACCATTCAGGCCCGCCGCCAGCAGATTATGGCGAAGCTGAACGAAACCGGGGGGCTGAGCCGCAGCTACTTTATCCGCCTGGCGAAGTCGCTGGGCTATGACGTCACCATCGACGAACCGGAACCATTCCGCTGTGGCCGTAACCGCTGCGGGGACAGACTCTGGATACCGGAAATTGTCTGGGTCTGGATCGTGAATATTAAGGACGGTCAGGTGCCGGTATACCGCTTCCGTTGCGGCAGCTCGGCCACGGGTGAGCGCCTGATGTCATTTGGCCAGAATATGCTGGAGAGCATATTCCGCGATTTAAAACCTGCTCACACGCAGGTTGTATTTAATTACGTGGAGAATAAGACGTAATGAAAGATATTATTGAGCCGGTCGATACCGACGACGGATTATTTCACGATGGCGACCCGTCAACCGGCGCGGAAGGCACCATCGTATACGCCAGAATCATGAATGCGCTTCAGGGGGGTATTATTGATATTCAGACCGAGAATAAAAATATTCTGGCTGAAGCTAAAATAACACCTGACCCTTCGAAAAATAATCAACTACTGACGGCCATAAAAGCTATTGCCACGGTGATTGCTGCTAACGCTGCATCTGTAGCCGTTCCCGTTGGCACGCCGCTGGCCTGGCCGACTACCACACCACCCGACGGTTACGCCATCATGCAGGGCCAGGCATTTGATACAGCTAAATACCCAAAGACAGCTGCTGCATATCCATCCGGTAAACTTCCCGATATGCGCGGGCAGACCATCAAAGGTGCGCCTGATGGCCGTGCGCTGCTGAGTCTGGAGGCAGATGGTATTAAATCGCATACACATGCGGCTACAGCAGCTGCAACAGACCTTGGCACCAAAAACACCTCGTCATTTGATTACGGAAATAAGACCACATCCTCAACTGACCTCGGGACAAAAAACACCTCGTCGTTTGATTACTCAACGAAAACAACAAACGCGCCGGATTTAGGTTCAAAAACTACATCTTCCGCTGGTAATCACAAACACCGAACTGGTACGCAAGGTACTCTTAATGGCGGCGGTGGCGTGACAACAGTCCCTCTATTCAACAATGGTACTGCCACTTATACAGATCAAACTGGTAACCATACTCATACTGTAGCAATAGGAACGCACGCACACACCGTCGCTATTGGCGCACATGCACACTCTGTGGTTATGGGGGCGCATGCGCATACCGTCGCTATTGGCGCTCATGTTCATTCTGTAGTGATGGGAACTCACACGCATAACATAACGGTAAATGCTGCTGGTAATGCAGAAAATACCGTAAAAAACATCGCATTCAATTATATAGTGAGGCTTGCATAATGGCTTTTGAAATGTCTGATAAGGCACAAACAATTAAGGTTTTTAATTTACGAGCGGATACCAGCGAATTTATTGGTACTGGTGATGCCTATATTGTCCCGCACACGGGTTTACCTGCAAATTGCACCGAAATAGCACCACCGGCTATCCCCGTCGACCATGTCGCTATTTTTGATGAAACAAAACAGACGTGGTCACTCACCGAAGACCATCGCGGCGTCACCGTCTACGATACTACCTCTGGGGCATCAACTGTTATCGATGCATTGGGGGCACTGCCGGAGAACGTGGTAACGATAGCGCCCTCCGGGCAGTATGATAAATGGAACGGGGAAGCATGGGTAAAAGATGAAGATGCGGAAAAAAACGCTTTGCTGGCTGAAGCAACAGCTCAGCAGAGTCAGTTAATTTCTCAGGCCCGCCTGGTAATCGGTGAATGGCAGACGTCGCTGACTCTGGGTACTCTCTCTGACGATAACAAAGCTAAATTACAGACCTGGCTGGACTATATCGAAGCACTCAAAAACATTGATTTGAACAATCCTGAATGGCCTGAAAAACCGTCTGAATAATTTATTGACTCGGAGCGAAAGGTATCATGAGTAAACCTTCATTCATGGCTTTTCCTCTGTTTAAATGATCTCCGCCAGAAATGGCGCTCCACTAACTCATAAATCAGGACTAAGAATATGACGTTTACACAAACTGTATTGCTTTATATTTGTACCGTAGTTTGCGCCCTTTATCTGGTGGCTGGCGGCTATAAAACCATCCGTGCATATATTAGAAAAAAAATTGACCAGGCCGCTGAAGCTAAGAATGCGGCTGCACAGCCTTAAGCCATACCCGCTACGGCACTGAGACTGAAGCGTTACGTTCGACTTCTTTAATATTGGATATAACGATCAATTACATGAAATTGATCGTTATAACAGATCATAAATTAAGGAAGGATAACAATGCCTAGTTCTATCATCCCCTGGCTCGGTGGAAAGCGGAAGCTCGCCAGACACTTGCTGCCCCTGTTCCCTGATCATACCTGCTACGTCGAGCCATTCTGTGGTGGTGCTGCACTTTTCTTTATGAAGCCCCCATCAAAAGTTGAGGTGCTTAACGATATTAACAGCGATATAGTTAACCTATATCGCGTTATTCAAAACCATCTCGAAGAGTTTATTAAGCAGTTTAAATGGGCTTTAACCAGCCGTGAAATATTCCGTTGGCTTAAAGACACGCCGCCAGAAACACTGACAGATATACAGCGAGCTGCCAGATTCTATTACCTTCAAAAACTGTCGTTTGGGGCTAAAGTTGATGGGCGTACATTTGGCATCAGTGCCACAGGGCCGTCAAAGCTAAACCTGCTGAGGCTGGAAGAAACGCTATCAGAAGCCTGGCTGCGGATGCACAGGGTAACAATAGAACATCTGGACTGGAAAGCGTGTATAACCCGTTACGACCGACCAGACACGCTATTTTATCTTGATCCACCCTACTGGCAGACACAGGGCTACGGTGTACCGTTTGGACTTGAGGAGTATGTTGCAATGGCGGAACTCGCTCACAGATGCCAGGGGAAGATGATTATTTCTGTAAACGATCACCCGGACATGCGCCGGGTGTTCAAAGGGCTGGAGATAGTAGCGGTTAATACCACTTATTCTGTAGGCAGTAATAACGGTCATAAGGCCGCAGAACTGGTAATATGCAACTTCAGGCCTATACCTGCATCGAAGCCTTAAACTCTTCAGATAGACACCACAGCCCGTTATTTTCAACGGCTATTTCAAATACCGCCATTTGCTCAAGTATAAAGCGGGTGGCGTGTTCTTGTTGTCCAGCTATGTATGCAAGAGCCTGTAAGGTCAGTGAGGTAGTTTGACTGAAGGCTGAAACAATGTCATACGCATCGTCAGTCATGGTCTGGCGAGTCTGATAAAAATTCATGGTCAATTCCTTCTATGCGACTAAGAAACCTACAGGCCTGTAGTGCGACGCACACTAACTCGACGTGATCGGACAGTCCAGCGGAAGGGAGTTCGGAAAATTTGAGAAGACCTTTATGGTCGAAAATCACACAAAATTGAAAGATATTTGATATTAACGGAATGGTAATGCAGTGAATCAAATACTCTTCAAATCAGTATCAAATAATTTTCGCGGCTACAGTCGCGCCTAATCTTTTATCCGGCAGGGCACATAATTATTCGCGAAGCGTGCGCGCGCGGCGCGCGGACTGGAAGCACCAGCCAATAATTCGGCTCTGCTTTTGCCCCTGGGCCATGGTTTTTTTTACTACGCGCTGAGCGCCCGCCTGCTGTAATGCCCGTAAAATAGTCGGCACATTATCGCTGCGCGAAACCAGCGTGGTAAACCACCCAACCTGGCGCGCATAGCGCTGGCTTTCTGCGATCGTTTGCAAAATAAACGCCACCTCTCCACCTTCACACCATAACTCCTGCTGGCGTCCGCCAAAGTTAAGCGACGGCGTGCGCGCATCCAGCCCCAGGTTACGCCGTTTGCGCTCACTGCCTGCACGCGCCGCCGCCTCCGAGTCGTGAAACGGCGGGTTACACATAGTCGCCGCGTAATATTCCCCCGCGTGGATCACACCTTCAAAAATCGCCGTGCGATTTTTCTGGCGCCGCAGACGTACTTTACGCCCCAGGTAAGGGTTTGCGCGGACTATTTCACCGGCATTACGCAATGCATCCTCATCTATATCGCTGCCGGTAAAACGCCAGCCATATTCAAACTGTCCAATCAGCGGATAAATACAGTTTGCGCCAACGCCGATATCAAGAATATCCGCCTGCTGCGGAATATGACCTTGATTATCCTCCGCGAGAATATCAGCGAGATAGTGCAAGTAGTCGGCGCGCCCGGGAATGGGGGGACACAAAAATCCTTCCGGCAAATGCCATTTCGTGATGCCGTAAAAATGCGCCAGCAGCGCCTGATTCAGTAACTTCACCGCGTCAGGATCGGCAAAATCAATCGTCAGCTCTCCGGCAGGGGAACGACGAACGTAAGCCGCAAGTTCCGTGCAGGCTCCCGTTAGCGCGGCGAAATCATAGCGGGAGCGATGGCGATTGCGCGGGTGAAGTACGTCTTTCGACGCGGAGCGGTTGTTCATAATGTCTCTCCAGTTATCGCGCGTAAGATACCCGCAGTTCGCCGACAGGTAAACTGACGCCTACTTCACGGCAAACTTACGGCCTGTACTATAGCGAAGAACGGGAACAAGACGCGTATAGACACCGGCAGGATAATAATAAACTCACGCGCCGGGTTTACCCGATGCAATTACTGAATCATTACGGACCACCACCAGCACTACGCATCAATAGTAAAAATTGAGACAGTATCCGTAAGCTGCCGGGCGTAGGTGTCCATACTTTGCGCAATTTCCGTCGACTCATCGACCAGCAGCGCATTTTTCTGGGTGGCAATATCCATCTCGTTCAGCGCCATCGCGGCCTGGATGACGCCTGAGCGCTGCTCTTCAGAAGCCTGAGCAATTTCCTGCATGATGGCGCTCACCTGCGACACCGCCTCCACAATATTTTCCATCTCTTTGCCGGCATCCGCCACCTGCGCCACGCCCTGACTAACGCTCTGCATTGATGCCTCGATAAGTTCGCCGATTTCACCCGCGGCGGTGGCGCTGCGTTTCGCTAAATTACGCACTTCCGTCGCCACAACTGCAAATCCGCGCCCCTGCTCGCCCGCACGCGCAGCTTCAACGGCAGCATTAAGCGCAAGAATATTGGTTTGGCTGGCAATGGCGTTAATCACATGGGTGATTTCAGCAATGCGCCGAGTGGTTTGCTCTATTTTATGCATTCCCGTCACTACATTGCCCATGACCAAAGCGCCTGATTGAGCCTTTTCATTAGCCTGAGCGGCCAGAGCATTGGCCTGACGCGCATTGTCGGTATTACAGGCAACGGTCGTTTTTATTTGCTCCATGCTGGAAGCCGTTTGCTGTAACGCGATTGCCTGCGCTTCGGTGCGTGCTAACAGCGCCTTATTGCCCTGGGTCATTTCCCCGGCAACTGACTTAATGTGAAACGCCGTATTTTTTATTGACCCGGTAATTCTTGTTAGCGACAACCGCATTTCATCCAGCGCCAAAGGAACGCCATTAACGTCTTCAGAATATTGAATCAATTGGTCTGTTAAATCGCCATGAGTAATTAATTGAATATTTTTCTTTATTGCATTAGTAACAGTCAGAAATTCCTTGCGCAACACCAGGCATAACAATCCGGAAATAATAAAAAACAGGACAAGGAAAAACGATATAATCACTACTGCCCAACGGTAAGACTTGTCAACATTTTGTTTTGCACCACGAACATCGTATTCAATAATCAAATCGCGAAACTCATTAGCTAATCGATTAAACGCCATAATATGAGTCACGTCAGGATCCCTCTGAATCTGCGCCATTGATTTTTTCAACTCATTCGTTTTTTTAATCCCACTCTCCGTTTTAACCGGCGCGACTTTAAGGAAGTGCTTGAAATTTTCCTGCGCCCTGGCCAGGCTTTGCTCTCTCTCACTGACCGAAAGCCCTTCAAACCTAAGCTCGCCGCTGGTCTTTGTTAACCAGTCATACTGATGAAAGCCTAAAACAAAACCATTAACTTTTTCTTCAATGGCAGATAGAAATGACAAAGAACAGATTGATAAAAACAGAAAGCATGAAAGTAGCAAAGCCAGAAAAGAAAGTACCGTAAGCTGTCCTTTTTTAATACTCATAATCGTCTCTTAGTGGATTATAAAAATAATATCCGCGCTAACTATTTTATACAATCACTGGCGAATATATTCAGGTACAGCACTCTGCACCGGGAAACAACCTTCACTTGTTACTTTATGTCTTCAGCTTCTAAGGATCAGGTTTATTTCCAGGATTCAAATAAAAAAGACTAAAATCGACAAACTGAAGATAAAATCATAAGTCGTAATATTTAATGCTTTTGCGGATACATAAAAAATGCACCATTGGTGATAACCGATGAAACAGCATGTGAATTTTAGTGATTTTAGTGATTTTAGTGAAAAAACCAAAAGCCCCGAATAGGGGTTATTCAAATTAAGGTTTTGACGAAACGAAATATTATGAAATTAGCGCCATACCGCCCCGCTGGCCGGTGACAGTTCGTCCCCCCAAAGCGCCGCAACCTCTTAAATGCTCCCATAATCCAGGGCTCAGGCACCGTTCTGCCAGGGAACAGGCCTGTTTTCCCGGCGGCGCTATCCGCCCACTGCGCGCCAGCCTTTATCATCTATCATCTGCTCCCATAGCAAACAGTTCGCTAAAACCATCCCCTGCGGCGCAGTAGCCGTATCGCTACCTTCTGATATTCACCGTTCAGTTTTTTTGAAGGCGTTGCTCAGAGATATTCAATTTTAACCGGCGAATAAAAGTGTGAACATAATCACATAAATCAGCAAATACAGTTAATCACTCTCAGGAAGCCGACAAATGAACATGATTCGCACCACGCTCTCAGCATTCATTATTCTCACCGCGCCATTGGGGGCATTTGCTGCCCAATCTCTGGATACAGCTCAAACACAACATCATGAAAAGATGGGCGTAATTTCGGCCTCAGGCGCCACTAACCTTAGCGACCTGGAACACCAACTATCAACCAAAGCGGACGCGGCCGGTGCCAGCGCTTATGAAATTACAGAAGCGTCCGGTAACAATCTGCTGCACGGCAGCGCTATCATCTATAAATAAACGTACCACAGCGCTTCGGTTATCACCCTCACCGAAGCCTTTTATTACCTAAAATTGTTACAGTTGCCCGCCGCTTGCGGCGGGCTTTTTTATGCGCCGGGAAATACGGTACCTACGCGCTGGTGCGCCTGTTCTGCGCTTTCACAGATACCTGAAGCGATAAGGCAGCAAATAAGCTGTGTGCGGATTGAGTCGGGAATCGGCTCTATACCCGCCAGGCAGCGCTGGGTCCAGCGGGCGGTAACGTCGGCTTCTTTCTCAGACGGAAGAATATCTACACTATTGGCCTCAGCCTGCCGCTCGTACAGTACGTTCACGCTCTGGCCGTCGATAAATGTGATTTGCGGGCAGCGCTGAGGATTCGCATAAACCTCCCCTTCGGTGCCGTGCATCAGCAGCGCTCGCCCGCCAATATCACGGAAAAACTGCGCCACCTTCGTCACATATTCAGGGTGTGAAACGCTGGAAAGCCGCAGAGCTGCATCTTCTTCAAACGGAGTAGCCAGTTTCGCCAGCGTATGCGCGCTGCTGCGCACGCCCATGCGCCAGCGTAAATCCAGCGCGGCGGCCATGGGCGGGCAAAAGGCGCTCACCGGCATATATACCGGCCGCTGTTCTTCCAGCTCCGCCTGCGCCTGCCCGGCGTGACGCGTAGCGTCAATCCCCATCAGAGCAAATATCGTTTCTGAGATCACCCGCCCGGGGTCATCGCTTACGCCGTGTACCAGCACGGGAAAACCTAACCGGGACAATAAAAACGCCAGCAGCGGGGTTAAATTCGCCTGTCTGCGCGCGCCGTTATAAGAGGGGATCACGATGGGGCGCGGCCGCCCTTCCGGCGGCATCAGGCGTATCGTATGCTGGCGCATCGCGGCATAAAACCCGCGCATCTCCGCTTCGCTTTCTCCCTTCACCCGCAGCGCCAGTAATATCGCGCCCAGTTCCAGTTCGGGGACTTCTCCGCTCAAAATATGAGAATATAATTCACGCGCGGTATCAAAATCCAAATCTCTGGCATGCAGTTTACCGCGCCCGATCTCTTTAATAATTTTACGATAATCCATAGTATTCATTCCTCAGCCTACGGCTATTTTGCTGCCTGATATACGTCAGTAAGCCCGCGATATTATTCAGCGCCCCGGCTTCTTCGCGCTGCGCCGCCGCCCGGAGCGACGCGGTGCGGCGTTTGGCACAGGTTTTTCCGTCATCGCCGGCACTTCGGGCTGGAGTAGCGGAAATATGGGAAGCGCCTCAAGAAGCCGCTTGCCGTAGGATTTTGTTAGCAGGCGTCTATCATAGATAATGATGTCACCGCGGCACCCGTGGCTGCGAATCAAGCGCCCGACCTGTTGAATTAAGGTAAATGAAGCGCTGGGCAGGCTCTGAACTTCAAAAGGATAGCGGCGCAGCGTTTTTAACCATTCACCTTCGGTGATCACAACCGGATTATCTACCGGCGGAAAAGCGATTTTGTGAATATGCACCTGCGTGAGCAATTCACCTTTTAAATCCAGCCCTTCGGCAAAAGACTGCAGGCCAATGAGCACGCTGACCTGCCCGTTGCGCACACGCTGGCGGTGCAGTTCGATTAAGCGTGAGCGCGGGCTGTCGCCCTGAACCAATAATTGTAAACGCAACTCACTGACGTAGCCTAAAAAAGTTTGCATAGCGCGCTGGCTGGTGAACAGAACCAACATGCCTTTATGGGTCTCTTTTTCCAGCTCAGCGCGGAAAAACGCCGCCATCTCCTGCAAATGCAGCGCTTCGTTTTCCAGACGCGGTTCATTGCGCATTTGCGGAATCAATAGCCGCCCCTGTTCTACGTGATTAAACGGGGAATCCAGCGCCAAAAATCTATCGCCGGCCTGAAGTTTCAGCCCGCTCATTTCCTGAAAGCGGGAAAAGCTGTTCAGGGAGCGCAGGGTTGCAGAGGTAATAATAATATGCGGCACGCTGCGCCAGAGCAGCTTTTCTAACTGCTCACTAACGCGGATCCCCGCGCAGTGCAAAAACCAATGTTGATGCCCCTCTCGCCGCTCTCGGGTTATCCATTTACAGACCGGCGCGCCGGACGCCTGTGCCATCGCGGCCAGCGTCCAAAGCCGGGTCTGTGTTTCAAAATACCCCAGCGCCCGGTTAAGCTGCAGGATCAAACGGTGCAGTCGCGCAATATCATACTGACCGGTTCTTTCGCTTAAATCATTAACCAATGCCTCTGCCAGCCCGCGTAATCCGTCGGTAAGTTTTGCCAGCCTCTGGGCGTGAACGGTTAATTCATCGGGCAATATTCCTAAAGCAAAACGATATTCAGCGTTCTCTTCTCCGGGCAATAATTGCGCCAAAATACGCACCGCTTCTGACAGTCGCTCAACAATCTCATCTGCGCATTGGGCGAGCCGTTCCGGCACCGCCAGCGGAGGAAGCCGCTTCGGGCGATGCAGCGCAAGACAGGAGGCAATCAGCTTAATGAATAAATCGAGCTGCAGTTTGGTAAACCCCGGCGTAATCTCCGCGCTAACCTCCAGCGCATCACGCGCGACTTCTGGCAAATGGTGCCCTTCATCAAGGACCAGCAGCATATTTTTTGCCGGCGGCAATACCGCATCACTTTCCAGCGCGGCGATCGCCAGCGCATGATTCGCCACAACGACTTCCGCTTCGCTGATTTCACGCCGGGCAATAAAGAAAGGGCAGCTTTTGAACCACGGGCAATTTACCCCCAGGCAGCTTGCTTTATCGGTACTAATCCGCGCCCAAAGCGCGTCTTCAACCTCCAGCTCAGCGCGATCGCGCAGACCATCCCAGCGCCCGCCGTCGAGCGCGGTTTTTAGGGTGGTACACAGTTTTTGCTCTGCCTGGCTTGCCGGCACTTCATCTTCGAGAAAATCCAGCAGCGTACGTTGAGCATTATCTTCCGGCGCCGCCAGCGCTGCCAGATTGCGGGGACATGCGTAGCGACGCCGCCCAAAGGCGGCGGTGAATTTTAAGCCAGGAATTATCGTGCTCAGGAGCGGCAAATCTTTGGTAAAAAGCTGATCCTGCAGAGCTACGTTCGCGGTACTGACCACCAGCGTTTTTTGCTCATCGCGCGCTATCGCAATGCCGGGAATAAGGTAAGAAAGCGTTTTCCCGACGCCGGTTGGCGCCTCTATCGCTAAATGGCGCCCTTCTTCGCCCGCCAGCGTTTTAGCCACTTCGGCTATCATCTGACGCTGGGGAGCGCGAGGGATAAAATCGGGGATTTGCTGCTGAAGCGCCTTATACCAGGCGCCAATTTGCGCCTTTTGCGCCGCCGAAAGTGCCATAGTGAACCGTAAATACTGTATAAACAGCCACTATTGTCCCACTTTTAAGCGGCATGAGATACCTTCTTTTTTATCGATAGGCGACATTACGGGCGTTATTGCGCGCCGCAGTCGGTCCGGGCAATAAAACAAAATTGCCTCCCGCAGGCGGCAAATAGCACATGGTTCGATGGCCGAAAATAACCGTCGTTATTGCGAATTGCCGCCAGAGCGGCGCGGACGGCGAGGTCTGTCACCTTCAGGGCGCGCGCTGCGCGATTGCCCTTCTGTGCGTGAACGCGGCGACTGAGCGCTGCGTTCCGGGCGTTTTCCCTGAGCCTGACCTCTTCCCGGCCCCTGCCCTTGTCCACGGCCGCCGCCACGTCCCTGACGGCCATTTTGGATAGGTTCCGCTTTAATCGACGGATCCGGCTCAAATCCCGGCAGGGCAATACGTGGGATCTCGCGCTTTAATAGCCGCTCAATATCACGCAGTAGTTTATGTTCATCAACGCACACCAGCGACAGCGCTTCGCCGGTTGCCGCAGCGCGTCCGGTTCGCCCAATCCGGTGAACATAGTCTTCCGGCACATTGGGCAATTCATAGTTCACTACATACGGCAGTTCTTCGATATCCAGGCCGCGCGCGGCGATATCGGTCGCCACCAATACGCGGATATCCCCGGACTTAAAGTTCGCCAGCGCCCGCGTACGTGCGCCCTGGCTTTTATTACCGTGGATAGCCGCCGCGGTGATTCCATCTTTACTTAACTGCTCCGCCAGGTGGTTTGCGCCGTGTTTGGTGCGCGTAAACACCAGGACTTGCCGCCAGTTTCCTTGTCCTATCATGAGTGATAACAGTTCGCGCTTGCGTTTTTTATCGACAAAATGGACGTGCTGAGTAACCTGTTCCGAAGCCGTGTTGCGGCGCGCAACGGCAACCTCCTCAGGATTGTGCAATAGCTTTTCCGCCAGTTGCTTAATCTCATCGGAAAAGGTGGCGGAAAACAGAAGATTCTGTCGGCGCGGAGGCAGCTTCGCCAGTACGCGGCGAATATCGTGAATAAATCCCATATCCAGCATACGATCCGCTTCATCCAGCACCAGAATCTCAATGCTATCAAGCTTCACCGCATTCTGATGTTCAAGATCGAGCAAACGCCCCGGTGTGGCTATTAATACATCAACCCCGCTGCGCAGTTTCATCATTTGCGGGTTAATACTGACGCCACCGAACACGACCAGCGAGCGAATATCTAAATATTTACTGTATTCACGCACATTCTCCCCTACCTGTGCCGCCAGCTCGCGCGTTGGCGTCAAAATCAGCGCGCGCACCGGACGGCGCCCTTTTTGATGCGGGGCTTTCTGCGACAGTAATTGAAGTAACGGCAGCGTAAAACCCGCTGTTTTTCCCGTGCCCGTTTGCGCGCTGGCCATCAGATCGCGCCCGCGCAGAACGACAGGGATCGCCTGACGCTGAATCGGCGTCGGCTCATGGTAGCCCTGTTCCGCTACCGCACGCAGGATATCAGCGTTTAACCCAAGAGAATCAAAAGACATAACAACTCCAGAACCGCCCTGACCGGGGGACCGGTGTAGTTTCCAGGGGGATATCGACAGCCGGAGAAAGCGGCTGATTAAAGGGGCACAAACCACAGTGCGTTATCAGGGACGCAGTGTATCAGTTTTTCCCCATCAGCGCATAAAGTCCCGGTATTCAAATGATGCTACGTAGGTAGCACCGGCTGGACAAGGTCACTTAAGCGCCATAAACTCAATCAATCGTTTGATTAATTGTATTTGCTATTTATGACTGAAGCGCTTCCCCAGCAAACTACGCGCGGCGAACAGGCCAAAAATAAACTGATTCAGGCTGCCATCGCTCAATTTGGTGAATATGGAATGAATGCCACCACGCGCGACATCGCCGCTCTGGCGGAGCAAAATATCGCGGCGATTAATTACTATTTCGGTTCTAAAGAGGCTCTATATCTTGCCTGCGCCCACTGGATCGCCGGATTTATCACCGAACGCACACGACTTCCTCTTCAGGCGAATAGTTCTGGCCATGATGTCAGACTTACGGATAAAACTACAGCGCGCCAGCGGCTTCATCAGCTTAGTCGCACTATGCTCCATTTGCTTACCGATGATGCCACGCTCAATATCAGTAAATTCGTTACCCGAGAGCAGTTTTCTCCGACGGAGGCTTACACTGTTCTTCACGAGCGCCTGTTTCTGCCGATGCATACTCAGATAGCCCATCTGGTAGCGCTCTATTCAGGATTATCTCCCGATGCCACGGACACGGTGTTACACACCCACGGAATACTGGGAGAAATTCTCGGTTTTCGGTTAGGGCGTAATACGCTTTTGCTGCGCTGCGGCTGGCAGCAATTTGACCCGGCCGGAACCGATCAAATTGCCCGCACTGTGGGGCAGCACATTGATTTTATACTGCAAGGATTATCCGCACAGCGAGGAGCGGTAAACGATGAAAAAAAGTAAACCTATTATTATCGCGCTGATTATCGCAGCGCTGGTTATTGCCATAGGGAGCTGGCTATGGCTTCGCAGCCAGCAACCTCAGCCGCTCACGCTGTATGGCAATGTGGATATTCGCACCGTTGAAATGAGTTTCCGCGTCGGTGGCCGGCTGGAATCCCTGGCGGTAGATGAAGGCGATAGCATTAAGGCAGGCCAGGTTTTGGGGCAAATTGATAAAGCCCCGTACGATAATGCGTTAATGCAGGCGCAGGCCAACGTGGACGCGGCTCAGGCGCAATATGACTTAATTACCGCCGGCTATCGTAGCGAAGAAATAGCCCAGGCCGCCTCAGCGGTTAAACAAGCGCAGGCCGCCTATGATTACGCGCAAAACTTCTGGCTGCGCCAGCGCGGACTGTGGAAAAGCCGCACCGTATCGGCCAACGAACTTGAAAACGCCCGCTCCGGGCGCGATCAGGCGCTGGCCAGCCTGAAGTCGGCCCAGGATAAACTGGCGCAGTATCAGAAAGGGAATCGTCCTCAGGAAATAGCGCAGGCGAAAGCGAAGCTGGAACAGGCAAGATCGCAGTTAGCGCAGAGCCAGCTTGATTTACAGGACACCACGCTACAGGCGCCGTCGAATGGAACTTTACTAACCCGAGCCGTGGAACCCGGCACCATGTTAAACCCCGGCAGCAGCGTACTGACTCTGTCGCTGTCTCACCCCGTGTGGGTGCGCGCCTATGTCAATGAAACGCATCTCAATGAAGCGCAGCCGGGCCGCGAAGTATTGATTTATACCGATGGCCGCCCGGACCAGCCCTGGCATGGAAAAATCGGCTTCATTTCTCCCACCGCCGAATTCACGCCTAAAACCGTGGAAACCACCGATCTACGTACTGACCTGGTCTATCGCCTGCGCATTATCGTCAGCGACGCGAACGCTGAATTACGCCAGGGTATGCCGGTTACTATTCGCTTCGCCGACAGGGATCAGCATGAACAGCGGTGAACGCACAATTGTTCTCTCGGAGGTAGCCAAACGCTTTCCCGGCATGCAAAAACCGGCCGTCGCACCTCTTAGCGTTACACTCCGCGCCGGCGGCGTTACCGGGCTGGTGGGGCCGGACGGGGCGGGGAAAACCACGCTGATGCGCATACTCGCCGGATTGCTCAGCCCCAGTGAAGGCAGCGTCAGCGTTATCGGTTTAGATCCTATTAAGGACGATACGCAGCTTCACGCCAGGCTTGGCTATATGCCCCAGAAATTTGGCCTTTATGAAGATTTAACGGTGCAGGAGAATCTCGACCTGTACGCCGATCTGCGCAGCGTCACCGGAGAGCAGCGGCGCGAGACATTTAAACGCCTGCTGGAGTTTACCTCACTTGCGCCGTTTACCGGCCGGCTGGCGGGCAAACTTTCCGGCGGGATGAAGCAGAAACTGGGGCTGGCCTGTACGCTAGTCGGCCAGCCGGAAGTGCTGTTGCTCGACGAGCCAGGCGTTGGCGTCGATCCTATTTCCCGGCGCGAACTTTGGCAAATGGTGCACGAACTGGCCGGTGAGGGGATGCTTATCCTGTGGAGCACCTCTTATCTGGATGAAGCCGAACAGTGCCGCGAGATTTTACTGCTCAATGAAGGCGAGCGCCTTTATCAGGGCGAACCTAAAGCTCTAACCGGCAAAATGGCCGGGCGGAGCTGGCTGCTCAGCAGCCCCCGTGAAAACAATCGCCGACTTTTGCAGCGTGCACTCAAGCTGCCACAGGTTAGCGACGGCGTTATTCAGGGGCGCTCCATCAGACTTATTTTAAAGCGTGAGGCCAGCCCGGATGTGCTAATGCAATCGCTATCGCTGGAGAGAGATCGGCTAACCGAAACCGCGCCGCGCTTTGAAGACGCGTTTATCGATTTACTCGGCGGCATTGATGAATCGGAATCTCCGCTGGGCGCGGTGCTGCACCAAATTAAGGGCCAGCCCGATGAAACGGTGATCGAGGCAAACATGCTGACCAAAAAATTTGGCGATTTTGCGGCAACGGATAACGTCAATTTTCAGGTGAAACGCGGCGAGATTTTTGGCCTGTTAGGGCCAAACGGCGCCGGGAAATCCACCACATTTAAGATGATGTGCGGATTACTGGTTCCGACCTCCGGCAGCGCGCAGGTATTGGGGATGGATTTAAAGACCAGCTCCGGGGCTGCACGCCAGCATTTAGGCTATATGGCGCAAAAATTCTCGCTGTACGGCAACCTAACCGTCGCGCAAAATTTACGTTTTTTCTCCGGCATATACGGCCTGCGCGGCCGGGAGCAGGCCGATAAAATCGCCCGTATGAGCGAAGCATTTAATTTCGGGCCCATTTTTAATCAAACGACCGATGACCTGCCGCTGGGGTTTAAGCAGCGCCTGGCTCTGGCGTGTTCACTTATGCATGAGCCTGATATTTTATTCCTCGACGAGCCTACTTCCGGCGTCGATCCTTTAACGCGACGTGAATTCTGGCTGCATATTAACAGCATGGTCGAGCGCGGAGTCACGGTGATGGTAACCACGCACTTTATGGACGAAGCGGAGTATTGCGATCGTATCGGCCTGGTTTATCACGGGAAACTTATCGCCAGCGGCACGCCGGATGATTTAAAAGCGCAGGCGGCGGATAGCCAACACCCCGATCCCACGATGGAGCAGGCGTTTATTTCGTTGATTCACGACTGGGACAAGGAGCATGCCAATGGCAACTAATTCTCTGGTGTCATGGCGGCGGGTGCGGGCGCTTTGCGTAAAAGAGACGCGCCAAATATTACGCGATCCCGGAAGCTGGCTTATCGCAGTAGTCATTCCGCTGCTGCTGCTGTTTATTTTTGGCTACGGAATTAATCTCGACTCCAGCCGCCTGCGCGTCGGCGTGCTGCTGGAACAGCAGAGCAAAGAAGCGCTCGATTTCACCCATGCTATCAGCGCATCGCCGTTTATCGATCCCACCGTGAGCGACAATCGTCAGCAATTGATTGAAAAGATGCAGGCGGGGCAGATCCGCGGGCTGGTCGTCATCCCGGTAGACTTCGCTTCACGCATGGCCCGAGCCAGCGATACGGCGCCGGTGCAGGTGATTACCGACGGCAGCGAGCCAAATACCGCCAACTTCGTACAGGGTTATATGCAGGGAATTTGGCAAATCTGGCAGGCGCAGCGCGCCGCCGACCGCGGCGAGCCGTTTGAACCCTTGATTAATATTCAGACAAGGTACTGGTTTAACCCTGCGGCTATCAGCCAGCATTTTATTATTCCCGGCGCGGTGACCATTATTATGACGGTCATCGGCGCTATTTTAACTTCGCTCGTTGTTGCACGGGAGTGGGAGCGCGGCACGATGGAAGCGCTGCTGTCTACGGAAGTGACGCGCGGCGAGCTGTTATTGTGCAAGCTCATTCCCTACTATTTTCTTGGCATGCTGGCGATGCTCATCTGTATGCTGGTATCCGTGTTCATTCTGGGCGTGCCCTGGCGCGGCTCGCTGCTGGTGCTGTTTCTCATCAGCAGCCTGTTTTTGCTCAGCACGCTGGGGATGGGGCTGTTAATTTCCACGCTCACGCGCAATCAGTTCAATGCGGCCCAGGTTGCGTTGAACGCCGCATTTCTCCCTTCCGTCATGCTGTCCGGTTTTATTTTTGAAATCGACAGTATGCCGGCGGCAATCCGCGCAATTACGTATGTGGTTCCGGCGCGCTATTTCGTCAGCACGCTGCAAAGCCTATTTCTCGCCGGAAATATTCCCATCGTGCTGGTGATTAATACCCTGTTCCTGATTGCCTCGGCGATACTGTTTATCGGCCTGACGGCACTGAAAACCCGGCGTCGACTCGACTGAGGAAAGGAAGTTATGCTGTATCGTTTATGGACACTGATTCGTAAAGAGCTACAGGCGCTGCTGCGCGAACCGCAGACGCGCGCCATTCTTATTATGCCCGTGATTATTCAGGTGGTGCTTTTTCCGCTAGCCGCCACGCTTGAGGTAAGCAATGCAACTATCGCGCTGTATAGTGAGGACAACGGCAGACACGCGATTGAATTAACCCAACGTTTCGCGCGCGCAAAAGCCTTCAGCCATGTCTTAATCCTGAAAAGCCCGCAGGAGATCCGCCCAACTATCGATACGGGTAAAACCCTGCTGCTGGTGCGCTTTCCCGATGATTTTTCTCGCCGCCTTGATTCCGGTCATCCGGCGCAAATGCAGCTTATTCTCGACGGACGGCGTTCAAACAGCGCGCAAATTGCGGCCAATTATCTGCAGCAAATCGTCACCGACTATCAGCAGGAATTGATGGCTCAGGCCGGGCATCCTAACCCCAATAATAGCGAACTGGTGGTCCGCAACTGGTATAACCCCAATCTCGACTACAAATGGTTTATTGTGCCGTCTCTCATCGCCATGATTACTACCATCGGCGTAATGATAGTGACTTCGCTGTCCGTGGCGCGCGAGCGGGAACAGGGCACGCTCGATCAGCTACTGGTTTCACCGCTGGCAACGTGGCAAATTTTTATCGGCAAAGCGGTGCCCGCGCTGGTTGTCGCCACTTTTCAGGCTTCCATCGTGCTGCTTATCGGGATTTTTATTTATCAGATCCCGTTTTCCGGCTCGCTGGCGCTGTTCTACCTGAGCATGATGCTGTATGGACTGTCGCTGGTAGGGTTCGGCCTGCTTATCTCTTCGCTGTGTTCAACGCAGCAGCAGGCGTTTATTGGCGTGTTCGTGTTTATGATGCCGGCCATTTTGCTTTCAGGCTACGTTTCACCGGTAGAGAATATGCCGATATGGCTGCAGCATTTAACCTGGATTAACCCGATTCGGCACTTCACGGATATCACCAAGCAAATTTATTTGAAAGATGCGAGTTTTACGATCGTGTGGAAAAGTTTGTGGCCGCTACTGGTCATCACGGCCACTACTGGGTTAGCGGCGTATACTATGTTTCGCCGGAAGGTCGCCTGAACGGCGTTTGTCTTTTATCAATAATGAAACCAGCGCCGGGCCTGCCAATAGCGCCAGCCCGGCCAGTGCCAATAGCACATTGTTGTGCAGCACGCGGGAAAGCAGCCAAATTGCTATTAGCGCCACGCCGAAATACCACGTTGTGGTCATCTCTTCCAGAAAATCGCCCAGCTCACGGCGCCAGCCCGCGTGGTAACGCTGGAAGGCCAGCATCAACACCAGAGTGACCGCGTACAATACGCACAGCCCCAAACCGACGCGCACCATTGCCTGGCTCATCCATCCCATCACCAGTAAAGCAACTACCAAAATATGCAGCATAATCTGCCAGCAACTTAGGCCTGTTGCGACACGAATACGTTGTTGCCATTTCATGTCATCGCTCCCTATGGTCTTTCTTACTGTATTTCAGAGTACCGTACTTTAAGGAAAATTCCGTATCACGCCAACTTTTTGTGACAAAGACTACACTTTACCCGCCTACATATGACAAAAACGGGAGGCGCATGACGAAATCCAGCGCTTTATTCTCACTGCGCATTTTAACCATTAACACCCACAAAGGATTCACCACATTTAATCGCCGCTTTGTGCTACCTCAATTGCGGGACGCGATACGCAGCGTCAATCCCGATATTGTCTGCCTGCAGGAAGTGCTGGGTGAACATGAGATCCACGCGCTCAATATCGCCGACTGGCCGCAGACCAGTCATTACGAATTTCTCGCCGACGCCGTGTGGCAGGATTATGCCTACGGGCAAAATGCCGTTTACAGTGAAGGGCATCACGGCAACGCCATTTTGTCACGCTATTCGATTATACGCAGCGAAAATAGGGATATCTCTATCCCCGGTCATGAAAAACGAGGGCTATTGCACTGTGAAATCGCGCTACCCGCCCCGTCGGCACACCCTCTGCATATTATTTGTGCGCATCTGGGATTAAGAGAACGCCACCGGCAAATCCAGTTGGGGATGCTTTCACGCTTTGTGAACACCCTGCCTGATGCGTGCCCCATCGTAGTCGCCGGTGATTTCAACGACTGGCGCCAGCGGGCAAACCCGCTATTACGCACTGGCGCTGGCCTTGAGGAAATTTTTACTCGCGATCGCGGACGGCCAGCGCGCACATTTCCGGCCCGTTTTCCACTGCTGCGCCTCGATCGCATCTATATTAAAAATGCTGCCGCCAGCGCTCCGCGTACGCTTTCTCTACGTGAATGGCGGCATCTTTCCGATCATGCGCCTCTGGCCGTGGAGATCGCTCTGTGACGCAACATGTATGCCGCTGGCGCGACGGTAACCGTATCGCGCTGCTGGAAAACGGTGAGGCATTCTTTCCCGCTGTCTTTAACGCTATCGCCAAAGCCCAGCAACATATCATTCTGGAAACCTTCATTTGGTTTGAAGACAATATCGGCTGGCAGCTAAGAGATGCGCTGCTAAATGCGGCGCAGCGCGGCGTGCACGTCGAGTGCCTGCTGGACGGCTACGGTTCCCCGCCGTTCAGCGAAGATTTTGTCAACCCGATGACCGCCGCAGGGATAGTTCTACGCTATTACGATCCGCGTCCGCTGCGCTTTGGGATGCGTACGAATATCTTTCGCCGCATGCACCGTAAAATTGTAGTAGTCGATCGGTGCATCGCCTTTATCGGCGGCATAAATTATTCCGCTGAACATATGACAAGCTTTGGTCCACAGGCAAAGCAGGATTATGCGGTACGCCTTGAGGGCCCCATCGTCGACGATATTTTTCACTATTCGCGCGCTACGCTTGCCGCCCGAGATACCGTCCGACGCTGGTGGGGACAAAACAGCGAAACCCTTTCTTATCAGGCAACAGCGCCCGGCGAAACCCAGGCGCTGTTCGTGTGGCGAGATAATGACAGCCACCGTGACGATATTGAACGCCATTACCTGAGAATGCTGGCGACGGCAAAGCGCGAAGTCATTATTGCAAACGCCTATTTCTTTCCCGGCTATCGGATATTGCATGCGATGCGCAATGCGGCGCGGCGCGGGGTGGCGGTCCGTCTAATAACCCAGGGCGAGCCGGATATGCCAATTGTCAAAGTTGGCGCGCGCCTGCTTTACCGGTACTTGCTGCGGGCCGGCGTCAGCATTTATGAATATCAGCAACGTCCGCTGCACGGCAAAGTCGCCGTGATGGATGATAGCTGGGCAACCGTCGGCTCCAGTAATCTCGATCCACTCAGCCTGAGCCTGAATCTGGAAGCGAATGTAATTGTCCACGATCGCGCATTCAACCAAACGCTGCATAGCCACTTAGAGACACTGATTCAGGTAGATTGCCAGCAAATCGATGAGACAAAATTGCCGCCTCGCCGCTGGTGGAATATTGGCAGCAGCGTGCTGGCGTTTCACTTTCTGCGCCATTTCCCCGCCATGGTCGGCTGGCTTCCTGCCCATACGCCGCGTCTGAAGCAGGTTCCCCTGCCGGCACGGCCGCAAATTGAAGCCGGCGATCGCCGGGAAACCCCGGAGATGTAGCAATGAAGCCCCATAAATCAAAAAAATGGAAACTGGCGAAGCGGCTCCTGAGCTGGCTTTTTCTGACGGTCACGCTGGCATTAATCATTTTTTACGCCCAGAAAATCGACTGGAAAGAGGTCTGGCAGGTACTACGCAATTATGACCGCCGCGCGCTATGGGCCGCCGCGGGTCTCACCGCCCTGAGTTATCTTATTTACGGCGGCTATGATCTTTTGGCTCGCGTCCAGTACCACCACCGGCTGGAGAAGCGCCAGGTGATGCTAGTCGCCTTCATTTGCTATGCGTTTAATCTTACGCTCAGTACCTGGGTCGGCGGCATCGGCATGCGATATCGGCTCTATTCTCAGCTTGGCCTGTCTAAAGGGATGATTACGCGCATTTTTTCTCTTAGCATTTCGACCAACTGGCTGGGGTATATTTTGCTGGGCGGGGTACTTTTTACCAGCGCAATGGTGCCTCTGCCCTCGCACTGGTATCTTAGTGAATCTACGCTGCAGTTACTTGGCGGTGTGCTACTGGCGATAATTATCGGCTATATCTGGTGCTGTGCACGGGCGAAAAAGCGCCATATCACACTCTTCAAGCAGCGATTTGAGCTACCAGCCTGGCGCTTTGCACTATTGCAGTTGACCCTCTCCAGCGTTAACTGGATGATTATGGCGGCCATCATTTGGCTATTGACTGACCAACAGGTGAATTACTTCTTACTGCTCGGCGTGCTGCTGGTAAGCAGCATTGCCGGCGTGATTATCCACATCCCTGCCGGTATCGGCGTACTTGAGGCTGTTTTCATTGCGCTTCTGGCGACAGAACCGGTATCTAAAGGCAATCTCATTGCCGCCCTGCTCGCCTATCGGACACTTTATTTCTTCATTCCGTTATTCCTTGCCGCACTGTGTTACCTGTGGATGGAACACCGCGCCAGGCAAAGCGCTGTCGGAAACCAAAGTGCCCCGAAGAGTATGGCACCGCGCATGCATCATACGCCTGAGCGCCAGCGTGGTGCCGACACAGGGCCGCGTTAACTGCCCCGCCAGGTTGAATAGCCATACTGGCTCAGCGGCAGAGGAACGCGCAGCGGTGAGTTCCCCGCCCGGCGGGAAATATAGCAACACGCCGGTTATGCCCCGACGCAGCGCCGGGGCGAGGCAGCATTAACTGCCCCGCCAGGTTGAATAGCCATACTGGCTCAGCGGTAGAGGAACGCGCAGCGGTGAGTTCCCCACCCGACGGGAAATATAGCAACACGCCGGTTATGCCCCGGCTCAGCGCCGGGGCGCGGTAGCGTTAACTGCCCCGCCAGGTTGAATAGCCATACTGGCTCAGCGGCAGAAGAACGCGCAGCGGTGAGTTCCCCGCCCGACGGGAAATATAGCAACACGCCGGTTATGCCCCGGCGCAGCGCCGGGGCGCGGCAGCGTTAACTGCCCCGCCAGGTTGAATAGCCATACTGGCTCAGCGGCAGAGGAACGCGCAGCGGTGAGTTCCCCGCCCGACGGGAAATATGGCAACACGCCGGTTATGCCCCGGCTCAGCGCCGGGGCGCGGTAGCGTTAACTCCCCCGATAGGTTGAATAGCCATACTGGCTCAGCGGCAGAGGAACGTGCAGCGGTGAGTTCCCCGCCCGACGGGAAATATGGCAACACGCCGGTTATGCCCCGGCTCAGCGCCGGGGCGCGGTAGCGTTAACTCCCCCGATAGGTTGAATAGCCATACTGGCTCAGCAGCAGAGGAACGTGCAGCTTCTGATTTTTCTCCGTTACGGTGAAAATAACCGGAATTTCAGGGAAGAAGCTACTCATATGCTGTGACTTAAAGTAATCGCCGGTGCGAAAGGTGACTTTGTAGGTGCCGGGCTGCATATCCTGAGCCGCCGGATAAAGCGAGCCGACTCTTCCATCCTGATTCGTTTTAGCCTGTGCAACCGAAACCCAATCGTCCCCGGTTTTCTTCGCCAATTCCACCGCGACACCTTCAGAAGGCCGCCCGGTTTGCTGATTAAGAATATGAACGCTTAATGTTCCCTGCGGGGCGGCCAGCGCTGCGCAGCTCAACAGACATAACCCCGAAATAATGGCTAATTTCATAATGATTCCTTGTTAGATAAATTTTAGACCTGTATGGAGCACTCACGCGACTAACTGACCTTACTCGCGGTTTATCACCAGCTATTATCTGGCATACAAGATCTGCCAGCGTTACAACTGTAGCAGCTAAAAAACGATTGCCCCGTTTCCAGGCACTTTTATAGGAGGTAAAGCCCTTGCGTTGAATCAGAGGGCAAGATTAACAGCGTAAGCACACTGTATTAACGAAGAGCATCGTGACAGAAACCGGGTAAACACATAGCCAAATTACCAACAAAGGGCATTCTGAAAGCATAAAAAAACGCCGCTATTGCGGCGTTTTGTCTATCTGAATGTGCATTAACGGCGATTGCCGAAAATACGCAGCAGCATCATAAACAGGTTAATGAAGTCCAGATACAGCGTCAGCGCGCCCATGATAGCATATTTGCGCATATCATCGCCGCTGCGGTTTTCCATTTGCTCGCCGATAGCCTTTAATTTCTGGGTGTCGTATGCCGTCAAACCAACGAATACCAGCACGCCAATATAGGTTACCGCCCACATCAGCGGATGTGCTTTTCAGCCAGATATTGACCAACGATGCCAGCACAATGCCTATCAGCCCCATAAACAGCAAGCTTCCGAAGCGGCTGAGATCGCGCTTAGTGGTATAGCCATAAAAGCTCATCGCGCCAAACATACCGCCGGTAATCAAAAAAGCGCTGGCGATTGAAGAATAGGTATATACCAGGAAAATACTGGCAAACGTTAACCCGGTTAGCGCTGAATAGAGCATGAACAGGCCGGTTGCCACACCCGGGCTAAGTTTGTGCACCATGCCAGAGAGTACGAATACCAGCGCCAGCTGCGCAATCACTAAACCGAAAAACGTCAGTTTACTGGAAAACACGAACATCATTACCGCCGGTGTATTCGCGGCAAACCAGGCAACAAACGCCGTTAATAAAAGCCCGCAGGTCATCCAGCCAAAAACCTGCGCCATATAAGTTTGCAGACGACTGCCGCTTTGTATAATCGACGAGCCGCCGGATTGTGGGTATCGATCCATGAAACATCCTCGTGGTTAGAAAACAGAGTTAGGTAATGACAAACGACTAACCCGCTGCGCGCCGAATGCCACTATTGGTCATTGCAATAAGACTACCACATTTTCACAGCACTCTGACTACCAGCGCTGCGCCGCCTCACGATCGCTATCGCGCGCTTCGACCCAGCGAGCGCCCTCATCCGTCGCCTCTCGCTTCCAGAACGGGGCGCGGGTTTTCAAATAATCCATAATAAACTGCGCCGCTTCGAACGCCTGGCTTCGGTGAGCGCCGGTGACGCCGACAAATACAATTTCATCCCCCGGCCACAGCTCACCGACGCGATGGATAACCGAAACCCGCTGCAGCGGCCAGCGCTGCCGCGCCTGGGCGACTATCTCTGCGAGCGCTTTTTCCGTCATCCCGGGATAGTGCTCCAGCGTCAGGGCGCTGACATTATCGCCCAGGTTATGGTTACGCACTTTGCCAGTAAACGTCACCACCGCCCCGTCTTCATCGCACTGGGATAGCCAGCTATATTCTTCGCCGACGTTAAAACCGGCTTCGCCAACGCGGATCCGCGTATCAGTCATTGCTTAACCTCCCGTAACGGGTGGAAAGAAAGCTACTTCATCGCCATCCTGCAAAGGATGCGTGAACTCCACCAGCGTCTGATTAACCGACGCCAGCAATTTCCCGCGCTCTAGCGCCAATGCCCAGCGTTCCCCGCGTTCGGCCAAATGCTGGCGCAATGCTTCTACATTTGAAAAGGTGGCGGGCAACGATACATTATCGCAGGCGATAAGTTCGCGCACCTGCGCAAAAAACAAAACATTAATCATGCGCTTTCACCTTAAAATCGCCAGATTTACCGCCGCTTTTTTCCAGCAGGCGCACCGGCCCAATCACCATATCTTTTTGAACTGCTTTACACATATCGTAAATAGTCAGCGCCGCCACCGATGCCGCCGTTAGCGCTTCCATCTCCACGCCGGTTTTCCCGGTTAAACGGCAGCGCGACTCAATGCGCACCCGATGCGCCTCACCATCTGCCTCTAACTGAACTTCAACATTGCTGAGTAATAATGGATGACATAGTGGAATCAACTCCCAGGTGCGTTTCGCTGCCTGGATACCGGCAATACGTGCTGTAGCAAATACGTCGCCTTTGTGGTGGCGGCCTTCAACGATCATCGCCAGCGTTTCAGGGCGCATCGTGACAAAAGCCTCGGCGCGCGCTTCGCGAACCGTATCCGCTTTTGCGGAAACATCAACCATGTGAGCTTCACCCGCCGCATTAATATGCGTCAACTGCGACATAACTCACCCCTTCAAATGTGGATGAAAATTACAAGGGCGCGTGCGCGCATCTAGCTGGGGCGCGATAATATTCTCCCAGGCAGTTCGGCATGCTTTCGTGGAACCGGGCATCGCAAAAATCAGCGTACTATTCGCTATGCCTGCTATCGCGCGCGACTGAAGCGTAGAGGTGCCGATTTCCTCGAAAGAAAGCATCCGAAATACTTCACCAAAGCCGGCGATCTCCCGGTCAAACAGCGGTGATAGCGCTTCTGGCGCGCAGTCGCCCTCGGTAAAACCGGTGCCGCCGTTGATTAAGATTGCCTGTACATCATCGCGCGCGATCCACTCTGAAACCTGCGCGCGAATAATGTAAAGATTCTCCGCGACTATCGCTTTCGCGACCACGCGGTGCCCCGCTTCCTGCGCGCTGTCTCGCAGGTAATGGCCAGAGGTATCGTCATCCTCACCGCGGCGGCTGGATATCGTCAGTACCGCAATGCGGACAGGTATAAATTCGCTGTTTGCCTGACTCATCGAATTCTCCTTATATCAAACGCCTCGCCGAACCGTTCACGTCGCCGGTGCGCGTATATATTTCATGTTTATAGTTGACCCACGCGTTTGTTGTCGCCCAGGCCGGAAGGTGCCCGACATCACATAACCAGAGAGAAGATGCCGCCAGCCGAGAGAGGGTTAACCGCCTATCCAGGAAAGATTTTGCGTAATACCAGTATCGCCATCATGGAGAAAATGCGTTTGTTTTTTATGGGAAAGCGCGCTGGCGATACGCGCCTGCAGCTCTGTCTGCTGCTCGTCATACGCCAGCAGATCGCGCAGCGGGATACCACCATTTCCGAAAAGGCAGAGGTGTAAATTCCCCACGGAAGAGACGCGCAGACGATTACAGCTAGCGCAAAAGTCCTTCTCATACGGCATGATAAGGCCGATTTGCCCGATGTAATCGGGATGAGTAAACACCTGGGCCGGACCATCGCTGCGCCCACGCAATTGGTGGATCCATCCACGCTGCAGCAGCGCATCGCGGATCACCGTGCCGGAGATATGATGTTTATGAAACAGCGCGCTGCCTTCACCGGTTTCCATTAATTCAATAAAGCGTAACTGTATCGGGCGAGACTTTATCCAGTGAAGAAAAGTGTCCAGTTGATGATGGTTAACATTGCGCATCAGTACCGTATTCACTTTTACGCGCTCAAAACCGGCCTCAAAGGCCGCGTCAATCCCCGCCATGACCTGAGTAAACTTATCCTGCCCGGTGATTGCGTGGAACTGGCGCGCGTCCAGGCTATCAACGCTGACATTAATCGCCGTTAACCCGGCTTCGCGCCAACGGGCGATGTCCCTCGCCATGCGATAGCCATTGCTGGTAACGGCAATATGGCGGATAGCTTCGTTTTCAGCCACGGCGGCAATGATATCGGTAAAATCGCGACGCAGAGAAGGCTCGCCGCCGGTAAGGCGCACTTTTTCCGTACCCATCGCGGCGAACGCGCGGGTTACGCGGCGGATTTCATCAAGTGATAAAAAACTCTTATTAGTTACGCCGCCCGGTTTATAACCGTCAGGAAGACAATATGTGCAGCGAAAATTGCACACATCGGTGATAGACAGACGCAAATAATAGAATTTGCGCGCAAAAGCATCGGTCAGTTGAGGAACCATATACACCTTTCCAATATCGGGAGATGCAGTCATTTCTTTCTGCACCCTGGTGACGCAAGGTCACGGCCGGGGCGCCTTATCCAGAGACGTAGGCGCCAGGGCTTGAGTGTTTGTGTCGTTTATCATTAAACGTCTTACAGGCGATGATAGCGTTAAGTTACCGGTTTCGCCAGGCGCACATTCCGCTATATAAACCACAACATAACGGCATGATGTCTAATTTTCGACACAGAATACGCAAAAATCGCGTTTTTGCCTTGATATGCGTCATTATCAAAGCGTCGATATCGTTTTTTAGCCGGTTTTACGCTAATTTGTCCGCCACGCTCCCTGATTTAAGGAAACCGATAATGCGTAGCCGCACGTTTGCCGATCTCGATCGCGTCGTTGCCCTCGGCGGAGGACACGGGCTGGGAAGGGTGATGTCTTCCCTCTCCTCGTTAGGTTCGCGCCTTACCGGCATTGTCACTACTACGGACAACGGCGGTTCTACCGGACGTATTCGCCGCTCAGAAGGCGGTATCGCCTGGGGAGATATGCGTAATTGCCTGAACCAACTCATCACGGAGCCGAGCGTCGCGTCGGCGATGTTTGAGTACCGTTTTAGCGGTAACGGCGAGCTTGCAGGCCATAACCTCGGTAATTTGATGTTAAAAGCGCTGGATCATTTAAGCGTTCGTCCACTGGAGGCCATTAACCTGATCCGCAATTTGTTAAAGGTTGATGCGTTTTTAATTCCCATGTCGGAACAGGCGGTGGATCTGGTCGCCACCGACGCGGAAGGCCATTTAATCTACGGCGAAGTCAATATTGATAATCTGCAGGCACCGCCTGCCGAACTGATGCTTTATCCCAAATGTCATGCCACGCGTGAAGCCCTGCAGGCTATCGCCGACGCCGATTTAATTATTATCGGGCCAGGCAGTTTTTACACCAGCCTAATCCCGCTACTGCTGCTCGACGATCTGGCTCAGGCGCTTCGCCGTACGCCTGCGCCGGTCGTTTATATTGGCAATCTGGGGCGGGAAGTCAGCCAACCGGCTGCCCGTATGACGCTGGCAGGGAAACTCGAACTGCTGGAACATTATGTAGGGAAACACTTTATTGATGCGGTTGTGGTTAGCCCGGATATTCAGGTTGCGGATCTTAAAACGCGAATTATTATTCAATCGCCGCTTAAAGCCCAGGATACGCCGTGGCGCCACGATCGACAGTTGCTGCACATCGCGCTGGAAAAAGCGCTTCAGGCGCTAGGTTAGCCCGCGCGGCCCTGAATCCTAACGCAGTTGCGCGCATGGCTTAGCATCAAACGTCTGGCAGGCGCCCGGCTCCCCCACCGTTATCGGTGACAGTCTCCCCCTTAATGCCCCGCTTCTGTTCGCTGAACAGGCCGGGGTTAGGCAAGGTGAGAAAGAGCCACAGCCCGCTAAATGCATCAAGCAATCATGCATCACTTCGTTTTGTACACCGGGCGGGCGCAGCGGCGTCAGGACGCCGCAATAAAAAGCTCACGCAATTGATGCAGCCGATCGCGCGCCTGCGCGGCCTCTTCAAACTCCAGATTACGGGCATGTTCCAGCATCTGCGCTTCCAGTTCGGCAATTTTTTGCTGCAGCGCCTTCGGCGACATCTCTTTGTCGATAGACGACGAGGAAGCCGCTGCGCGAGATTTGCCGCGCCCTTTTGCTTTGGTGTGCGCCAGGCTTTCACCAAGAGCCAGGATATCCACCACTTTTTTATTCAAGCCCTGTGGAACAATGCCGTGCTCTTCGTTATAGCGCTGCTGTTTCTCACGCCGACGCTCGGTTTCACCGATGGCCTTCGCCATTGAAGGCGTGATTTTATCAGCATACAAAATCGCCTTACCGTTAACGTTACGCGCCGCGCGTCCGATAGTCTGTATCAGCGAGCGCTCAGAGCGCAGGAACCCCTCTTTATCAGCGTCCAGAATCGCCACCAGAGAAACTTCGGGCATATCTAACCCTTCACGCAGCAGGTTAATGCCAACCAGCACGTTAAATTCCCCCAGTCGCAGATCGCGAATAATTTCCATACGTTCGACGGTATCGATATCCGAGTGCAAATAGCGCACGCGCTCGCCGTGCTCTTCCAGATATTCGGTTAAATCTTCCGCCATACGTTTGGTGAGCGTGGTAACCAGCACCCGCTCGCCAACCTCTACGCGCTTACGGATTTCAGACAGTAGATCGTCAACCTGCGTGGTTACCGGGCGTACTTCAATAAGCGGGTCAAGCAATCCGGTAGGACGCACCACTTGATCGATAATTTCTCCACCGGATTTCTCCAGTTCGTAATTGCCGGGCGTCGCGGAAACATAAATAGTTTGCGGTGCCAGCGCTTCAAACTCCTCGAATCTCAGCGGGCGGTTATCCAGCGCCGACGGTAGCCGAAATCCATATTCTACCAGCGTCTCTTTACGCGCTCTGTCCCCGCGGTACATCCCGCCAATTTGCGGTATTGTTACGTGAGATTCATCTACCACCAGCAGGCCGTCGGCGGGTAAATAGTCAAATAGCGTCGGCGGCGGCTCGCCCGGGCCGCGCCCGGATAAATAGCGCGAATAGTTTTCAATACCCGAACAGTATCCCAGCTCGTTCATCATCTCTAAATCAAACTGCGTGCGCTGCGTCAGGCGCTGCTCTTCCAACAGCTTATTGTTGGCCATCAGAACCTTTCGCCTGTCGACCAGCTCATCTTTAATCTCTTCCATCGCCTGAACGATGCGCTCACGCGGGGTAACATAGTGCGTTTTAGGATAGACCGTATAGCGCTGCACAGTGGAATCCACGTGCCCGGTTAAAGGATCAAATAGCGACAGGCGCTCCACCTCTTCGTCGAATAACTCAACCCGCAAAGCGATATCATCGGATTCGGCAGGGAAAATATCGATAACCTCACCGCGTACGCGAAAGGTACCGCGCTGAAAAGCCTGATCGTTACGGGTATATTGCAGTTCCGCCAGCCGGCGCAGAATCGAGCGCTGATCGATAATCATGCCATTGGTCAGATGCAGCATCATTTTCAAATACAGATCGGGGTCGCCGAGGCCGTAAATGGCCGAAACCGACGCCACGACCACCACATCGCGTCGTTCCAGCAGCGCTTTGGTGGCGGAAAGCCGCATCTGTTCAATATGTTCGTTAACCGAAGCGTCTTTTTCTATAAAGGTGTCGGAGCTGAGTACATAGGCTTCAGGCTGGTAATAGTCGTAATACGAAACGAAGTATTCCACCGCGTTTTCCGGGAAAAACTCTTTCATCTCGCCATAAAGCTGGGCCGCCAGCGTTTTATTCGGCGCCAGCACCATTGTCGGGCGCTGAAGATCTGCAATCACGTTCGCCACGGTAAAGGTTTTCCCGGAGCCGGTTACGCCGAGCAGGGTTTGGTGCGCCAGACCATCTTCCAGCCCCTCTTTCAGCCGACGGATAGCATTCGGCTGATCGCCAGAGGGTTGGAACGCGGAGTGCAATTTGAAGGCTTTACTCATGGGAAGACAACCTGATGCAAATGGATGAAGGCAACCGAAGCCATAATTCTACTCGCCTGCGTGCATTTTGCCAGCGCCCCTGATTAAATCCACAGTATTCCCGGCCATTATCTCCTTTGAAACCGCCATCACAGCGCTCGCGCGCCGCTTTTAGCGGTTTCGGTTAGGGTTTATCCCGTTTTCGGGGTTATCCCCAAATGCTTTTATTTTTTAACACTTGTCAACCTGCAGCGCGCAAGTTTTATATCAGAATCTTCACTGTGATTCACAGAGATTGATTTTACTTAACTGGTTGAATATCAAAAATAATAAAATTGAGACGGCTTTCGCGCCAATTCATCTGCGGCCCGCGTATTATCTCGCTTAACGCAGGTTTTCTAACTCTAATACACAAGGTTATCCACAGGAATAGTGGATAACTGTGTCCAGGCCGCAATACAGGCAGCATCGCGAAAATAGAATGCGGACCGCATTTTTATTAAAAAAAAGATCGGTGAATTTTTTTTACCTGCGCCAGGTCGATAATCTGGACAAAAATTCCGCTGAAACCGTGCAATATTGCGCCGCTTGAGCTACGGCCCGTTAATACCAATATTGGCGGTTTTCCGGCCTATAACACGCCTGCCTCTCCGCGCCTTTGGGCGCCATAACAACCAGCTAACAGAGTTTTATTAAAAATGGAACGCTGATTGATGCCGTACTAAGCCCGGTTGATACATAACTGCGCATTTTGCAGCCGCTTCTCCACCACGCTCATACTCGTTAATTATCATTTCCATAGCAAGAGTGCGCGCGGGCCCAGGAATTAACGCAAACTAACGCGATATAACGGATTTGAAATGCGTTATTCCAGCCCGGTGATTACACGGTGCCTTCTTACGTGAAAAATACGCCTTAATATGCGAGCATCCGTAGACTTAGCAAACGCAGGGGGCGATGTAGTGACGCGATATGTCGCCGTGATACAGGAAAGCCCGCGTAATAACAGCGGCGTATGGTATCAGGCGTTATTGCTATTTTATTTTCGCCGCACGGCGCGTTTGAATCACTATCCCGGTCGGTCGCCAGGCCAATAACTCCGTAAAAAAAACGGGCTATCCGACTGACTAATACGGCCGAGCCACCATTAAATAACAATTTTTTGCTGATTAAATCACCAAACTCTGTTCGACAGGCTAATCCAGAAAACCTTTCGGCAGCGTCAGCCAGTCGCCGGTGTGCTGAAGCTCATCACACGCGGGAAGCCACGGAATTTCACCCAAACAGGGGGCTGGCAGCGCCGCTCGTAACGTCGCGATATAAGGCGCATAAAAATCATCCGGTGGCTGAATTTGATTCGCTATCCAGCCTGCCAGCGTCAGGCCTGTCTGCTGCACCGCCAGCGCCGTCAAAAGCGCATGATTAATACATCCGAGCTTGATACCAACCACCATTAGCACCGGCAGCGATTCGCTCTTCACCCAATCGGCGAAAGAGTAGCGCGGGCCGAGCGGCGTGAACCAGCCTCCCGCGCCCTCCACCAGCGTGCGATCTGCGCGCGCTTCCAGCGCCCGCAGGCCTTCAGAGAGCCGACGCGGATCTATCTCTACGCCTGCCCTTGCGCTGGCGATATGCGGCGAGGTCGCCTCGCGCAGCGCATAGGGATTAATCGCGCTGTAATCCAGGCTCAGCGCGCTATAGCGCCGCAGCGCCAGCGCATCCTCGTTGGTTAACCCCTGTGCCCCCGCCTCACAGCCTGAGGCAACCGGCTTATAGCCCACCGCCGCACAACCCGCCCGCTGCGCTGCCTGTAGCAATACGCAACCGGCGAGCGTTTTTCCAACGCCGGTGTCCGTACCAGTAATAAACCAGCTTTTATTCACAGATAAGTACTCCATAAAAGAGACGGTACGTCAGCGGATACGCCGCCGTTTCTCGCGGCCAGGCTTGAGAAAGTTGCTGAAGCCGCGCCCGCGTAAGCGCGTGCCCCCCACGTCCGCTATGCAAATGCGTCGCCCCAACGCCTTTCAGGGAACGCATGGCGCTTAATGCACTGGTAAAATTCACCGTCAGTGGCTCGCAGGCGTACTCCACCAGTGCGCTGCCTGCGGCGGCAGTAACCTGCTGTGGCGTAAGAAAGCGATTAATGTGCGCCCGGTCATCCAGCGCCCGCCAGGCCTGACGCAATTCATACAATGAATCGGCGCACAGCGTACTAAACAGCACCAGGCCACCGGGGCGCACAGTGCGTTTTAACGCGCTCAGGCCGCCTTCCAGCGAAGCACACCACTGAACCGCAAGGTTACTCCACGCCAGGTCAAACGCCCGGTCGACCAGGGGCAAAGCCTCAATATCGCCCTGTAGATAAACCTGCGCAGCGGCATAGCGGCGCGCCTGGATTAGCATCTCGCGCGAAAGATCGAGCGCGACGACGCGCGCGCCGCGCTGCCGCCAGCGTCTGCTAAACGTTCCGGTGCCGCAGCCCGCATCCAGCACCGAAGCGGGGTGAGCGTCACCGGCGAATGTAAGTAAGCGCTCGCCGCACCGGCGCTGCAGCTCGGCATAGCTATCGTAATCTTTTGCCGCGCGCCCAAAGGCGCTGGCGACGGCGCGTTTATCGACTACAGGCATGCAGCGCCTCCAGCAACATGTTGATATCCGCAGGCGTATGCGCAGCGCTCAGCGTAATACGCAGCCGCGCAGAACCGCTCTGCACCGTTGGCGGGCGTATTGGCACCGTCCACACCCCCTTTTTGCGCAGTGCGTCAGACAGCGCCAGAGTGCGGTGATTGTCGCCGACAATAAGCGGCTGAATGGCCGATACCGAGGGAGAAAGTCGCCAGGCAAGCGGCGCAGCGCCAGCGCGAAAATGCTCAATGCGCGCCTGTAGCAACGCCCGCAGGGTATTGCCCTCATCGGAACGAACTATCGCCAGCGCGGCAGAAATGGCCTCAGCCTGCGCTGGCGGCATCGCCGTGCTGTATATTAGGTGGCGAGCAAACTGGAGAAAATAGTCACCGAGCCTGGTGCTGCAGAGTACGGCCGCCCCGCTTACGCCGAACGCCTTACCAAACGTGATGACTAAAATATCCGGGCGGATGTGCTGCATGGCGCAGCTCCCGCGCCCGGCATCGCCGACAGCGCCAGCACCGTGCGCATCATCAACTAAAAGCAGCGCCCCGGTTTCGTCGGCAATGCGCGCTATCTCCGCCAGCGGCGCGCTGTCACCATCCATACTGAATATCCCTTCAGTCACCACCATCTGCAGACCAGAGCAGCCTCGCGATAACTGACGCTTCAGTGACTCAATGTCATTATGAAGGAATCGCCGCAGCCGCCCAGGCGCCAGGTTTGCCGCCTCAAGCAAAGACGCGTGGCTTAACCTGTCGGCCACCAGCGCGTCTTTCGCGCCGGCCAGCGCCGTGATAACCGCCTGATTCGCCGCATAGCCAGAAATAAACAATAACGCGCGCGGATAGCCGGCCCACTCAGCCAGCGCCTGCTCCAGGCGCCGGTGCGCCTCACTATAACCAACTACGTGGCCGGAACCCCCGCTGCCCGTTCCGTAGCGGGCAGCACCCGCTTGCCAGGCCGCAATTACTTTAGGGTGGCGCGCCAGGCCCAAATAATCATTGCCGGCAAAATTACGCCAGCGCCCACTCTCACTTTCTAACCAGCGCCCTGCCCCGGCTGATACCGCTGCGCGCTGGCGCATCAGGCCCTGGCTTTGACGATCTTTTAGCGCTTCGTCGATACGCTGCTCCCAGTTCATTGCGCCGCCGCGTTGTACCAGGCATCGGTATCGGCGCTGAGTAACTGTTCCGCAAGCCGGGCCTGCATTTCAGTATCATCTGCCAATGCGCGGTGCCGCTGTGGGCGCAACCCGAGCTTTTGCAGCAACCGCTGGTCGCTATCCTGCTGCGGGTTTGGCGTCGTCAGCAGACGGCAGCCATAGAAAATCGAATTCGCGCCCGCCATGAAACAAAGCGCCTGAGTTTGTTCGCTCATTTGTTCGCGTCCGGCGGAAAGCCGCACTCTGGAGCGCGGCATCATAATGCGCGCTACCGCAACGGTTCGTATGAAATCAAACGGGTCGAGATCGTTATTATCTGCCAGCGGCGTGCCTTGCACTTTGACCAGCATATTGATTGGTACGCTTTGCGGCGGTTCCGGCAGATTCGCCAATTGAACTAACAGCGCAGCCCGATCGTCTGCGCTTTCACCCAGCCCGACAATGCCGCCCGAACAAACATTGATACCGGCTTCACGCACCCGGTTTAGCGTATCAAGCCGCTCCTGATAAGTACGAGTAGTGATAATTTCGCCGTAAAACTCTGGCGAAGTGTCCAGATTATGGTTGTAATAATCCAGCCCGGCCTGCGCCAGCCGGTGCGCCTGAGCGCCACTCAGCGTTCCCAGCGTCATGCAGGTCTCCATGCCCAGAGCCTTTACGCCACGCACCATTTGCTCCAGCGTCGGCATATCTCGATCGTGTGGGTTCTTCCACGCGGCGCCCATACAAAACCGCGTCGCGCCAGATTCTCGCGCCTGACGCGCTGCGGCCAGTACCTTTTCTACCGCCATCAATGCCTCTGCTGTTACACCGGTTTTATAACGCGCGCTTTGGGGGCAATACTTACAATCTTCCGGACAGGCGCCGGTTTTAATCGACAACAGAGTGCTGATTTGTATCTCAGCCGGATCGAAATACTGACGGTGGAGGCTTTGCGCCTCAAAAATCAGCGCCAAAAGCGGTTTATCAAAAAGCGCCCGCGCCATGGGCAGCGTCCAGTTAACCATTTTTACTCCGAGGTAGGATTTAACGTTAATTCTCGCTAGAATAGTAAACCTATACAATTGATAAAAAGTTTACAAGTGATCATAACCTCGGAAGACCTCGATTTCGACAGGCAGCATATTTGGCACCCTTATACGTCGATGAGCGCACCGCTGCCAGTATATCCCGTGAGCGGCGCTGCGGGCTGCGAACTTCAGCTAAACGATGGGCAGAGGCTGATTGACGGTATGTCATCCTGGTGGGCGGCGATTCATGGCTACGGGCATCCACAGCTAACCGCAGCGCTTTGCGAACAGGCGCAGCGAATGCCGCACGTCATGTTCGGCGGTGTGACGCACGCGCCCGCGATAGCCCTGTGCCGCAAACTGGTGGCAATGACGCCGCCTGCGCTTAGCCGCGTGTTTCTGGCTGACTCTGGCTCCGTGGCGGTTGAAGTTGCCATGAAAATGGCACTCCAGTATTGGCAGGCGCGCGGAGAAAACCGACGGCGCTTTTTAACGCTGCGGGGTGGGTATCACGGCGATACCTTTGGCGCGATGTCCGTGAGTTGCCCCGACAATTCAATGCACGGCCTGTGGCGCGGTTATATACCGGAACATTTATTCGCGCCTGCACCAACGTGCCGCTTTGAAGATACGTGGGACGCCGCACAAATAGCGCCATTTACGCAGCTAGTAGAAAAGCATCGTCACGCCATTGCCGCCGTCATCCTAGAACCTATTGTGCAAGGCGCGGGCGGCATGCGCTTTTATCATCCTCAATGGCTAAAAGAGATTCGCACGCTGTGCTACCGGGAAGGCATTTTGCTGATTGCCGATGAGATAGCGACCGGGTTTGGACGCACCGGTGAGCTTTTCGCCTGCGGCCATGCCGGTATCACGCCTGATATTTTGTGTCTCGGTAAAGCGTTAACCGGTGGCACAATGACTCTTTCTGCCACCCTGACGACGGGCGAGATTGCCAAAACAATCAGCGACGGCGAAGCCGGGTGTTTTATGCACGGCCCGACATTTATGGGTAATCCACTGGCCTGCGCCGCTGCAAACGCCAGCCTGGACATTCTGGAACAAGGCGCGTGGCGGCATCAGGTGCGCGCTATTGAGTGTCAGTTACGCAACGCGCTACTGCCATTACAAGATCATCCCCGAGTGCAGGATGTTAGGGTTCTCGGTGCCATTGGCGTAGTCGAAACCCGCACGCCGGTGAATATGGCGTCAATTCAGCGCGCCTTTGTCACAGCCGGCGTATGGATCCGCCCATTCGGGCGCCTTATTTACTTGATGCCTCCCTATATTATTACTTCGGATCAACTGGCCCGCCTGACGTCTGCTATCGCTGAGGTATTGACGCGGGATGACTGTTTTCAGTCATAGCCGCAGCTGCAATATCGCTTTCATTAAACACGGCTGCTATAAGTGGCCATGCCTGCAGCGCACAGAAAAACGGAACGCATGCGCCACGGCGAGAGTGCTAACAACCGCCTGGTCAGCGCTAATTACCACGGCGCTATAAGGCTGGCTCGCCTGCGCGCACCGCATATATATGCGCGCAATCACGGCCTCCCGCTTTCAACCGCAGCGTTTTTTGTTTACGACTATTTTCCCGGCCAGGATGTCACATCGTGCAATGCCAAATGCTTATTTTCGAGGCACCCCGAAAAAACGCCAGGCGTTCCCATTATGTCCTTCCCAAATTGGCAGGGAATAAGGTAAAACGGGACGCTGTGGTAAAAACCAGGCAACATCCTCAAATTTATCTGTTTTAAAGCCGTGGGATTACACCACCCCAGAAATCGATAGCCCATTTGCTGACAGGAGAAATAATGAAACTCACCAGTGAAGATATTCGTGACGGCGAGAAATTACCGGAACGCCACATTTTTAACGGTATGGGGTACCAGGGCGATAATATCTCCCCGCACCTGGCATGGAGCGACGTGCCCGAAGGAACGAAAAGTTTCGTTATTACCTGCTTCGATCCCGATGCGCCTACGGGTTCCGGCTGGTGGCATTGGGTGGTTGCGAATATTAGCGCCGATACGCGCCAACTCGCACAGGGGGCGGGTTCCGGGCTGGCTGCACTTCCTAAGGGCGCTTTACAGACGCGCACCGACTTTGGCGATGCGAAATATGGCGGAGCCGCGCCGCCGAAAGGGGAATCGCACCGCTATATTTTTACCGTGCATGCGCTGGACACGGCACAGCTTGACGTTACCGCCGACGCCAGCGGTGCAATGGTCGGATTCAACGTCCATTTTCACTCGCTCGGCAGCGCCTCCCTGACGACGCTCTATATATAAACGCGCCGGGATCGTGATTTATCTCAAAATCGGCTTCCCGTTTCACTTAAGTTAGTATAAAAAGGCAGGCGCCTGAACATATCGCCTGCCGAGGCTGGCTACCGCCTACTTCCCCCATTAAGAGACGGCCGCCCCCTCTTACCGGCAATCGTAACGCAGTACGGCTCGCTTTTACCCGTTAATTTGCTAAGCAAGGAGCACCCCTTGAAGAATTTTTCCATCGCCCGTTTAGGTTTGGCTTTAGCGCTAGGCGCGACGCTGACCGCATGCAGCTCAACGCCGGACGATAACCTCCCCCCTTCGGATCAACAGGCTCCCGGTAGTGAAAACCGTCCCGTGCTGTCCGCCCGGGAGGCAGAAAACTTTGTTCCAGCGCGCTGGTTTCTGTCGCTAAATAAAGAAGAGGCACCGTGGACGCCCGCCGACATCACGCTGCCACAGCAGCCTGATTTTGTCGTGGGGCCAGCCAATGGTGAAGGCGTTACGCATACCACATTGCAGGCGGCCGTTGATGCGGCAATCGTCAAACGCAGCTCGCGCCGCCAGTACATTGCCGTAATGCCCGGCGAGTATCCGGGAACCGTGTATATTCCAGCTGCTTCAAATAGCGTGACTATTTACGGTACCGGCGAGACAGCCGATGCCGTAAAAATCGGGCTGGCGCTGGATTCAGAAATTGATGTCAACACGTGGCGTCGCACGGTTAATCCGGGTGGCAAATACATGCCGGGCAAACCTTCCTGGTATATGTTCGACACCTGCCAGCGCCAGCGTAGCGCTACCGTCGGCATAATGTGCTCAGCAGCCGTATGGTCGCAAAATAATGGGTTACAACTCCAGAATCTGACCATTCAGAATACATTGGGGGATAGCGTTGATGCGGGCGATCATCACGCGGTTGCTCTACGCAGTGACGGGGATAACGTTCAGATTAATAAGGTAAATCTTCTTGGTCGCCAGAATACACTCTTCGTCACGAATAGCGATATCCGAAACCGCATGCTAGACGATCGCCTAACCCGCACGCTGGTGACGAATAGCTATCTCGAAGGAGATGTCGATATCGTAGCTGGCCGTGGCGCAGTGGTATTTAACAATGATACGTTCCGCGTTGTGCAAACGCGCACCCAGCGGGAAGGCTATGTATTTGCTCCGGCTACGCCCGCAGCGCTTTCTTTCGGTTTCCTGGCTGAAAACAGTCGCTTTATCGCAGAAGGCGACGGCGTAGCGAAGTTAGGCCGTGCCTGGGATCTGGGCGTTGCGGAAGGCAGCTATTCGCCCGGTCAGTCTCCTAACGGACAGGTGGTGATTCGTACCAGCACTATTAGCAAGAATTTTAACCAGAAACAGCCGTGGGGAGATGCGCTTGATTCAGGGCGTCCGTATGCCGGTAATATCGGTAACGGAACCAATGATAACAATGAACCTCAGCGCGACCTGAACGACCCTGCGTTTAATCGCCTGTGGGAATTCCACAATAGCGTACAAGACAGCGAGTAATGCGGTATCCCACCGTAATATGCCCTTGCGGTGGGGTCTCGCCTGGTTCATCCGGGTTAACGCTGTCTTTAAGCGCATGACGTGAGCTACCGTATATCGTACCAACGTGTTTTGTATCAATTCTGCAGGTTAACAAAACAGAACGACGAAAAGCCGAATAACCCGGAGCAGTCGGGCAGTCGGGCATTTTCGTCATATACCTGGCGCAGATGTCTATATTTAAAAGCACTACAAGTTAGGGCGTGGGCTCATCATTCAGCATGGCTCTGGCCGCTCAAACTACTTCCCTAAAGCGTTTACGTTATCACTCTGGTTTGCCGGAGACGAGCATACTCATCGATACCATCCCTGTGGGCGAGGTAAAATAGCGCCAAACGTGGAGGTAAGCAGGAATATACGCCAGGATTGGACAACCGCTCTTATGCTGTACACGGTCAACTCACCGCAATAATTTGCCATTGATCGGGTAACCCTGCGCTAACAATTTATCGCAAAAAAATACCGCCCTCGCGAAATGAAGAGAGCGGTATCGAGGGCGCTATCGCACGCGTAATTGCCGTCAGCAAAGATAATCTCTACCGTGCGTTAATTAGCACCCACATAGGGCCTTGCCCTACGGCATAGCGCCCCTGTTCCACTAATAGACCCGCAGGTTGAGTAATCTCATATACCGCAATGTGGTGAGACTGCTGACCCGCTGCAATTAAATAGCGCCCGCTATCATCAATATTAAACCCCCGAGGCTGAATTTCCGTTGGCTGCCAGCCTTCGAGCGCCAGCACACTGCCATCCTCAGATACGCTGAATACACTTAACTGGCTGGAGGTTCTGTCACAGGTATAAAGATGGCTCCCGTCGGGTGTGATATGAATATCTGCAGCCCAGCGCGTACCGGTAAACTCCGGCGGCATCATATCCAGCGTTTGAACGCAGGCGATATCACCGTGCGCATCCTCCAGCTCCCACACATCCACGGTGCTATTAAGTTCATTGACACAATAGGCGTATTGACGATTAGGATGGAAAACAATATGGCGCGGCCCGGCGCCTTCAACCGTCCTCACTTCCGCCGGGGTTTGCGGAATCAGTGCTCCATCATCGCTTAGTGTGAACAGACATATGCGGTCTTGTTTAAGCGCAGGCACCCATAAGGTGCGATTATCCGGAGAGATATTGGCTGAGTGACATCCGTCTAACCCATTAATAATATCAACCGCCGGCTGAGGCAGCCCGTTAATCAGCGGAGTTACGCTGACGCAACCGGCGTTATAAGAGCCGCAGAAGAGAAAGCGTCCGGTTTTATCAGTTGAAAGGTGCGTCGGGCTGCCGGGCAGCGCAGCGCGACCGGCTTCGGTCAGCGAACCGTCATCCGGAGCAATACGATAAGCGATTACGCTAAACTCCGGGCGCACGCCCACGTATAACCACTCTTTATCCGGACTAATAACCATCGGCTGAACCTGCGCCCCAACGTCTACCACCTGTTGTAGAACCAAATGACCGTTGCGCTCAAGTTGCCAGACGTGAATTTGCTGGCTTTCCGGGCTGGCGACATAAACAGTTTGTTTCATAAGAGACACCTCAGGATCGATAGGCCTTGGTCAGCACCTTTAGCAGGCCAGCGTGCACCTGCCAGTAGTACGCAAATCAATCGGTTAGTATAACCTTACGTCCCTAAAATTGCATTGTTCCTCCCTACGATATCCTGGTAAAAAACAGCGCAGGCAGGCGCTAACAGCCTGTTTTAAGATTTTCTCGTCTCTCACTATTCATACACAAAAAATGCGATACCCCATCACAAAGTGAGGGAATAGCATTTTTCCCCCGTCATCGTGCGTGGAATCCCGCTATTTTCGTGCGCGTTATTAACATACTAATAACTCAGTCATAACCGACCTTGTCGTAACGCGTATAAAAAATACTGACAGGATGATTTCATGAAGCATCGCGAAGATAATGCAGGGATCCCTTCCAGAAGACGTTTTCTCCAAAAAACGCTCACTCTTATTCCACTGGCCGCCGCAGGCAATAGTCTGATGACGACTACAGCCCGCGCAGACTCGCCTAAATCAGAAGGCGTTAGCGCACACTATGTTCCCACCTTTTTCAATCTTGATGAATGGCGCTTTATTCTGGCCGCTACTGATAGGTTGATCCCGGAAGATGCCAACGGGCCGGGCGCCGTCAGCGAAGGCGTACCGGTGTTTATTGATAAGCAAATGGAGCTGCCCTATGGCTATGGGCATCTATGGTATATGCAGCCACCGTTCGCCGATGCGGTTCCTGAACTTGGGTACCAGTCGAATCTGGTCCCCAGAGAAACCTACCGGCGCGGTATAAAAGCCATTAACGCCTGGTGCCAGCAACAGCATCAGCGCGTATTTGCCGATCTTGATCGCGCGCAGCAAGAAGCCATTCTTCATCAGCTTGAGAAAGGAAGCCTAAACCCAGACGGGCTTTCCGGCGCAATCTTTTTTACGCAACTGCTGGAGAATACCAAAGAAGGATGGCTTGCTGACCCTCTGCACGGCGGCAACCAAACGCTGGCATCGTGGAGGCTCATCGGTTATCCCGGAGCGCGCGCTGACTATCCGCAGGTATTAGATAACCCCAATCAACCCTACCCGCTGGGGCCGGTAAGTATTTCAGGAAAAAGGAGCACCTGATCATGACGATAAAAAAAGATCCCGTAGATATTGTCATTGTCGGGTTCGGCTGGACCGGCTCTCTAATGGCCAAGGAACTGGCAAGTACCGGTCTGAAAATCGTTGCGCTTGAGCGCGGTGAACAGCGCGATACATGGCCTGATTTTGCCTATCCGCGCATCACCGATGAGCTCACCTACGGCATTCGCCTGAAGCTGTTCCAAAACGCCGCAAAAGAGACGGTCACCGTGCGCCACCGGCCGCGTGATACGGCGCTGCCTTATCGCCGTTTTGGTTCTTTCCTTCCCGGCGATGGCGTTGGCGGAGCAGGCGTTCACTGGAACGGTATGCTGTGGCGCCCGCTGGAAGCCGACCTCAAAATGCGCAGCACCGTTATAGAAAAATACGGCGCGGACTTCATCCCGCAGGATATGACGGTCCAGGACTATCCTTTCACCAGCGAAGAGATGGAACCTTTTTTCGATAAATTCGAGAAAATCTGCGGCGTGGCCGGGCAGGCGGGGAATATCCAGGGTCAGAAAGTCGACGGCGGTAACCCTTTTGAAGCCCCACGGCAAAACCCTTATCCAACTAAGCCCCTTAAACAGCAATATGCCGGCATGCTATTCAGCAAAGCGGCTAAGTCGCTTGGCTACCACCCTTTTCCGGTCCCGGCCGCCAACTGCAGCGAGCCGTGGACAAATCCCTACGGCGTTCAGCTAGGCGTATGTAATTACTGCGGGTTTTGTGAGCGTTTCGGCTGTTTTAACTACTCAAAAGCGTCTCCCCAATCCTGCGTACTACCGGCGCTGCGCCAGCATGACAATATTGAACTACGCACCCACTCCCACGTATTGCGCATCAACACGGACTCAACGGGTAAAAAAGCGACCGGCGTGACTTACATTGACGCCAATGGTCAATTGGTTGAACAACCTGCGGACCTCGTTATTTTAAGCGCCTTCCAGCTTCATAATGTGCGTTTACTGCTGCTCTCCAACATTGGCAAACCCTACGACCCTGAAACTAACACCGGCGTGGTGGGGCGCAACTATGCTTATCAAATGAACGGCGGGATATCTCTGTTTTTCAATAAAGACAGTTGGTTTAATCCATTTGCCGCCACCGGCACCACCGGGATGTATATTGATGAATTCAACGCGGAAAACTTCGACCACTCTGCGCTGGGCTTTATCGGCGGCGCCACGATTTCCGCCACTACCACCGGCGGGCGTCCTATCCAACAGATGCCGCTTTCCGCTAAGGCGCCAACATGGGGAGCCGGCTGGAAACAGGCTATTAAAGACAGTTATCTCCACACCATGAATATCGGCTCATCCGGGTCGGTTATGCCCTATAAGCAGTGTTATCTTGACCTCGATCCTACCTATAAAGACGTTTACGGGCAGCCGCTATTACGCATGACGTTCGATTGGCAACCTAACGAACTGAAAATGACTCAGTTCATTGGCGGTAAGGCTGAGGAGATAGCCCAGCGCATCGGGCCAGAGCGCTATGAAATGGGCTTTAAAAAGGATGGCTCGCACTATGATGTCCGCCCTTATCAATCTACACACACCACGGGCGGTGCGGTGATGGGCGATAATCCGGCGACCAGCGCAGTGAATAAATATCTTCAGAGCTGGGATGTGCCTAATCTGTTTGTTCTCGGCGCCTGCTGCTTTCCGCAAAATCTGGCCTATAACCCGACGGGGATTGTCGGTGCGACGGCGCTGTTTGCCGCCCATGCAATCCGGACCCAATATCTTGCCAACCCCGGGCCGCTGGTTCAGGCATAACAGAGAGGGATATCTATGACTATCGGATGGAAAACGCTTTTACCGGCGCTGCCGCTGGCATTATGGGTAAGCACGGTCTGCGCGGCCGCATCGCCGTCACCTGCCGAACCCGGCGCACGGCTGGCAGCGGCTGGCGACTGTATTGCCTGCCATACGGCGCCGGGCGGCAAGCCCTTCGCCGGCGGCCTGAAAATGACCACTCCGGTGGGGGCCATTTACTCCACCAATATTACCCCGGACAAAGCCACCGGCATCGGCGAGTACAGCTATGATGATTTCGTCAAGGCAGTGCGCGAAGGGGTGGCAAAAGACGGGCATAATTTGTATCCGGCCATGCCGTATACCTCATTTATCAAAATTAACGATGAGGATATGCGCGCGCTGTACGATTACTTTATGGGGCTTAAGCCCGTCCATCAGAAGAATCACGATACGGATATTCCGTGGCCGCTCAGCATTCGCTGGCCGCTCGCCGTCTGGAATATGGTATTTCACAGCGATAAAACGTTTAAGCCTGACGCCGGGAAAAGCGCGCAGTGGAACCGCGGCGCCTATCTGGTTCAGGGGCTGGCGCACTGCGGTACCTGCCACACGCCGCGCGGAATCGGTTTTCAGGAAAAAGCGCTGGATCAAACCGCATCGGCGTGGCTTAACGGTGGGACTCTTGAAGGCTGGCACGCGCCGGATTTAACCGGTAACCCGCATGCCGGATTGGGTAATTGGACGCAGCAGGATATTGTCGATTTCCTCAAAAGTGGCAGGACCAAAAATGCCGTCGCGTTTGGAGCGATGGCCGACGTCGTCGCCAACAGTACCCAGCATCTGAGCGATGATGACCTGAGCGCAATTGCCGCTTACCTGAAATCGCTTCCCCCGTCGAAAAAGACAGCGGAGGAGGCGCCGGAAACCAGGCGCGACGCCACGACTCAGGCGCTGCTCAAAGGCGATGTCAGTACCCCAGGCGCCGAGGTATACATGGATAACTGCGCCGCCTGTCACCGGCTTGATGGTAGAGGCTATGCGCGCACCTTCCCCACACTGGCGGGCAATTCTGCGGTGCTAAGCGACGATCCGTCATCGCTTATCAGCATCGTCCTGCGCGGTGGAAAGGCGCCGGTCACCCAAGATGCCGTTACCGGCCTCGCAATGCCCGGCTTTGCCTGGCGTCTGGATGATAAGCAGGTAGCCGACCTGCTTACCTTTATCCGTAACGGCTGGGGCAACCGCGCCGCCCCGGTCACTCCGGACCAGGTCAAGGAGCTGCGCTCTTTGGTACCACCCGAACCGGAAGCGGCGCAATCGCGGTGACAAAAGCCTAGCTTTGCCTGGCGTCTGGATGATAAGCAGGTAGCCGACCTGCCTACCTTTATCCGTAACGGCTGGGGCAACCGCGCCGCCCCGGTCACTCCGGACCAGGTCAAGGAGCTGCGCTCTTTGGTACCACCTGAACCGGAAGCGGCGCAATCGCGGTGACAAAAGCCTAGCTTTGCCTGGCGTCTGGATGATAAGCAGGTAGCCGACCTGCCTACCTTTATCCGTAACGGCTGGGGCAACCGCGCCGCCCCGGTCACTCCGGACCAGGTCAAGGAGCTGCGCTCTTTGGTACCGCCCGAACCGGAAGCGGCGCAATCGCGGTGACAAAAGCCCGGCTTTGCCGGGCTTTATTCTTTGACGGTGCTCCACTCCGATTTAAATTATATTTGCCAGAAAACCGTTAACGCCGCGTCTTTACGCGGTTGTATCCGCACGGCGGGCAGGTAATATTTAACCCTTTCCGCTCCTTTATGCTTACAGGAATCTCTATGCGCAGGCGCATTATCGCCCTCGATCTCGATGGCACATTACTCACGCCACAAAAAACTATTCTCCCGGAATCGCTGACGGCTCTGCAACGCGCGCGCGCGGCGGGTTATCAGGTTCTGATTGTCACCGGCCGTCACCATGTGGCTATTCACCCGTTCTATCAGGCACTGGCGCTGGATACTCCCGCCATTTGTTGCAACGGTGCCTATATTTATTATTACGCAGCCGGAAGCGTTCTGGAGGGATCGCCGCTATCCCGGAAACAGGCGCGAGAAACCCTCAATTTGCTGGAAGCCTGGCATATTCACGCGCTCATGTATGTGGACGATGAAATGCTGTATCAAACTCCGGTCGGACACGTTGAGCGAACACAGCGCTGGGCACTTACGCTACCAGAACACCAGCGGCCTACGCTGCGCAAGGTCGATTCCTTATTCGCGGCAGTGGATAGCGCGCACGCTATCTGGAAATTCGCACTGACCGGCGAAGATATCCCCCGTCTACAGCAAATCACCCGGCAGATTGAAAGCGAACTTCAGCTTGCCTGCGAATGGTCGTGGCGCGATCAGGTCGATGTCGCCCGGCCGGGCACCAGCAAAGGTCATCGTCTCGCTCAATGGGTCGCCGCGCAGGGGGCGACGATGAATGAAGTAGTCGCATTCGGAGATAACTATAACGATCTTAGTATGCTGGAAGCGGCGGGGCTTGGTATTGCGATGGGCAACGCCGACGATGCCATCAAAGCGCGCGCCGATAAAACGATCGGCACTAACGAAGAAAGCAGTATCGCCGACGCTATCTATCGCTGGCTACTTTAATATCAGGTCGCTATTGAAACGCTTTTTATTTGCGCATACAGCCAAACGTCAGGGCGGATAGCCAGTTCGTCCCTGGCCCACGGGCTGATGCGCGCCCACAGCGTGCGCCCTTCGACATCAAGCTGAACCTCCACCTGCCCCTGATTGTCCAGGCATGAAACCACGCGGGCATGCAGCACATTACGAATACTGCTGTTTACCGGCGGCTGCAGCACCAGGGAAATATCAGAGGATTTAATACGAATTCGCAGCGAAGAGCGCGGCTCTGCGGACTGTTGATTAACCCAGAGCCGCTGTGCGCCTAACGCCAGCGCCGTCATGGTATAGTGCGTATGGTGCATAAGTACCGTCGCTTCCAGCACGCTACTCTGCTGATCTTCAGGCAGCCATGGATACATTACTTCACTGTTCCACACCTCTTCCAGCGGACCAAAGGCTTTCACGGCGCCGTTATCCAGCACCAGGATTTTTTCCGCCAGATGCAGGATCTCCTCCAGAGAATGACTAACATATAGCATCGGGATTTCGATTTCCCGCGCCAGGCGCTGCAGATACGGCAACACCTCACGTTTACGTGGAACATCCAGCGAGGCCAGCGGCTCATCTAGCAGCAGAAGCTGCGGTGCCGTTAGCAGCGCGCGGCCAATCGCCACCCGCTGTTTTTCGCCGCCAGACAGCGTCCAGGGAAAACGCCCAAGCAGCGGCTCAATACCTAACAAATTGACCAGTTTATCAAACTGGCCAGCCATCTCTTTCACCATCCCGTACTTAAGATTGCCCCGCACCCGATAGTGGGGAAACAGCCGGGCGTCCTGAAATACATAGCCAATGCGCCGTTTCTCCGGGGGTAAAAAAATATTTTTCTGCGTATCGCTCAGCACACGGTCGTTGAGCACAATGCGCCCGGACTGCGGGCGCGTCAGGCCGCTAATGGCATTAATCAGCGAAGTTTTACCTGCGCCGGAAACGCCAAATATCGCGGTAATACCTCGCCCCGGCAAATTTTCACTTACCGCCAGCCGGTGACCGCCGAGCGTCTGTTCAAAATCAAGCTCCAGCACCGGTTATCCCCCCACGCGCTGGCGGCTTTTACGCGCCAGCCATTCGGCAATCATTAAAGAAACAAGCGCCAGTACTATTGAGATAGCGCACAGGCGGGCAGCGGCGCTTTCGCCACCGGGCGTTTGAATTAGCGTATACATTGCAGATGGAATAGTACGCGTTTCCCCAGGGATATTAGATACAAAGGTGATCGTGGCACCGAACTCCCCCAGCGCACGCGCAAACGCCAGCACCGCGCCAACAATAATACCGGGCAGCATCAAGGGCAGCGTGATAGTGCAAAATACTCGCCAGCGCCCGGCGCCTAACGTGCGCGCCGCCTGCTCTAAGCGAATATCGACGCTCTCAAGCGCCAGACGTATTGCCCGTACCATTAAGGGAAAGGACATCACCGCCGCCGCCAGCACGGCCCCGCGCCAGCTAAACGCAAAACTAATGCCAAACCATTCATACAGTAACCGCCCTACCGGCCCGTGCCGCCCCATGGCAATCAATAATAAATATCCGACGACTACGGGCGGCAGTACCAGAGGGAGATGGATAATGCCATCAAGCAGCGTCTTTCCCAGGAAACGGCAGCGGACTAAAATCCAGGCGAATAAAATGCCGAAAGGCAGGCTTATCGCTACGGCAATTGCAGAGACGCGCAGGCTTAAAAAAACGGCCTGCCATTCAGGGCCACTTAATATCATAGGCGCGTAGTGAAACCGTAATGTTTAAAAATCGCTGCTGCTTCCGGCCCCTGCAAATAGCGATAAAACGCCTGGGTCGCGGTGGACGGGTTATCTTTAATCATTGCCATTGGATACTCGACCTTTTGGTGGGAGTCTTCCGGGAAGGTCGCGACGACTTTAACCCCTTTACTGGCAACCGCATCAGATCCATACACAATGCCCAGCGGGGCTTCACCGCGCTCAACCAGCGCCAGCGCCCCACGCACATCCTGCGCCGGAGCGAGTTTTGGCATAAGTGATTCCCAGGCCCCAAGGTGCGTCAGAGCCTCTTTGGCATAAATTCCTGCAGGGACATGATCGGGATCGCCAACGGCCAGCCGCCCTTCCTGTAATAGCGGCAGCCACTTCGTTTCTTTATTGATGGTGAAAGAGGGCTGTGCGCTGGCCTGCGGCGCTATCACGACCAGGCTGTTAGTCAACAGCGTAATACGCGAGTCGGTTTCAATGGCTTTCTTCCCGGCCGCATAATCCATCCACTTTTGATCGGCAGAGATAAACAGGTTTGCCGGAGCGCCTGCTTCTATTTGTCGCGCTAGCGTTGAGGAAGAGGCAAACGAAGAGACAACCTCAACCTGATGCGCTTTTTTATACTGCTGCGCGATATCCGATAGCGCATTAGTTAGTGATGCAGCGGCAAATACGGTGATTTTTTCCGCAGGTTCAGCCTGCGCCGCGATACTCAGTGACAGTGCCACTGCGCCCGTCGTAAGTCGTAACCATGAAATCGTCATTTTTATACTCCCGATAATACGCTGTGTAGGGCGTAATATAACGATAGCGCGGCGTTTTTCCTAGTAGAGAGAAGCGTTTTTAGCAAGGAGGGAGAAAAGAGAACGCCCGGCGTCGCCAGGCGTTAATAAAAGATTAATGATGCGTTCTGGACTCGTTGCGGCGCCCGACGCCTGAGAAAACGTTGAATACTTCTCCCAGACCGTAAATCAAACCGAGAATGACCGCCATCACCACGGGCACCATGATAACGGCGAAAACCAGACCTTTTAGCAACTCAAACATGGCGTGCTCCAGCGTAAATTGAGGGGGTATTCTAGCGTCGCGTGTAAAAAAGATATCGCCTTTTGTGCGAATTTGCCACTCCGGCTCCAATAAGAGAAAATAACCTTTTCGCGCACCAGGAATGACATTATGCAGGCAGAAATTTTATTAACGCTGAAGCTGCAGGACAGGCTATTTGCCGATCCGCGTCGTATTGCACTGCTAAAACAGATAGCAGAGACCGGCTCTATCAGCCAGGGAGCGAAATTGGCTGGCATCAGCTATAAAAGCGCCTGGGATGCCATTAATGAAATGAACCAGCTTACCGAACAAACTCTGGTCGAACGCACCACCGGCGGTAAAGGCGGCGGCGGTGCGCATCTCACGCCCTATGGCGAACGCCTGTTACAGCTGTATTCCCTGTTAGCGCAGATTCAGCAGAAGGCGTTTGATGTGCTTCGCGATGATAGTCTGCCGCTCGATAGCCTGCTCGCCGCCATATCCCGTTTCTCGCTACAAACCAGCGCGCGCAATCAATTATTCGGCACTGTGATGCACCGCGATGAGAGCGAACGAGTACAGCAGCATATCGATATTCTGCTGGCCGACGGACATACCCAGATTAAAGCGGCCATTACCCGCCAGAGCGCAGAACGGCTGGGACTTGGGAGCGGAAAAGACGTGCTACTGCTGATTAAAGCGCCGTGGATTGAGCTGGCGCAGGCGCATCACGTGGATAAACGCGCCGATAACCAGCTTAGCGGCACAATCAGTAGCATCGAGAGCGGCTCGCAGCACAGCGAAGTTTTAGTCACGCTGCCGGGAGGGCAATCGCTGTGCGCCACGGTGCCACAGGCGCAGGTGGCACAGGAAAATTTGAGCATTGGTACTGAAATCACCGCCTTTTTTAACGCCGACCGGGTAATTATCGCCACGCTCTGCTAACGCTTTCACGCCTATTGACTTTGCCTGCCAGAGCACGTATCCCTGTAGCTATTCACTGCAAAAAACGGGATACAGCATGTCAGCATTGCAAATTACGCAAGGCATATTTCATCTGAGTGAGACTACAGCGCTAAAAATCCCGGCGCTGACGCTGCGCGCCGGAGAAAGCTGGGCTTTTATCGGCGCTAACGGCAGCGGGAAATCGGCCCTGGCGCGCGCACTCTGCGGTGAAATGGCCCCCCAGTCCGGCGATTATCATTCGACATTTCAACGCATCGCCCGGCTGTCTTTTGAGCAATTGCAGCAATTGGTTGAGGCGGAATGGCGAAATAACAATACCGATATGGCTGACCCGGAAGAAACCGACACGGGTCGCACCGTAGCGCAGATTATTCAGCATGATATCGACGATGACGCGCGCTGTCAGTTACTGGCAAAACAGTTTGGCATCGGACATTTGCTCACCCGCCGCTTTAAATATCTGTCAACCGGCGAAACGCGTAAGGCATTACTGTGCCAGGCGCTGATGAAACAACCGGACTTATTGGTGCTTGATGAGCCCTTCGACGGTCTGGATTACGGCTCGCGCGACGCGCTGAGCGCGCGACTCGCCGACTTACACGCAGCCGGTATCACGCTGGCGCTTATCCTGAATCGTTTTGATGATATCCCTGCTTTTGTCGCCCAGGCGGGGGTACTGACCGAATGCGCTCTGGAACACACCGGCTCGCGCGAGTCACTTCTGGCACAAACGCTTATTGCCCAACTGGCGCACAGTGAAAAGCTGGCGACTTACCGTCTTCCCGACGCCGACGGCGACCATGCTCTTCCCGATGTAAATCAACCGCGGGTTCTTTTACGCAATGGCACCGTAACTTACGATGACCGCCCTATTTTGCATGGTCTGAACTGGTGCGTTTCGCCGGGCGAACACTGGCAAATAACCGGCCCTAATGGCGCTGGGAAATCAACGCTGTTAAGCCTGATTACCGGCGACCACCCTCAGGGATACAGTAACGATCTTACGCTATTTGGGCGGCGGCGCGGCAGCGGTGAAACGATTTGGGATATTAAAAAGCATATCGGTTACGTAAGCAGTAGTTTGCACCTGGAATATCGGGTCAGCGCTTCAGTATTGACCGTTGTGCTCTCAGGCTGGCATGACTCTATCGGGCTTTATTTGAACCCTGGCGATCGCCAGTTGAAGCTTGCCCATGAGTGGCTTGCGCTTTTGGGAATGGATAACCAGGCGGCTCAAACCCCTTTTCACGCACTTTCCTGGGGGCAACAGCGGTTGGTATTGATTGTTCGTGCGCTGGTCAAGCGCCCGGCACTGCTGATCCTCGACGAGCCGTTGCAGGGGCTTGACTCGCTTAACCGACAGCTTGTGCGCCGTTTTATCGATATTCTTATCGGCGAAGGGGACACGCAGTTGCTTTTTGTGTCGCACCACGCGGAGGATGCGCCGGATTGCATCACTCACCGTTTAAGCTTTATTCCCGAGGGAGAAGGTTTTCGTTACCAGTGCGATAAACTAAATTAATTTGCCGGTTAGCGACGCTCCCCTGCGCCGCTAACCCATCATGTCCCGCGTTTTCTGCGCTCTACTCCCTCGCTTTTCGGCAATATTTTGGCAGCTAAACGGAAATGACGATGTGGGCGACAACCTTTAGCGCAGCAGCAGGCTTTGATACCGGCAGCAGATCCAGCGCCTGTTATCGATGGTTTTAACGCGGGATGAAAAGCTATTTCAGTTGAGAGAGTAAGCGCATGACGCGATTACTTTTCACTGAAGTCGCTGACACGGCTCATTAACCGCCAGTGACCTTAGTCGCTGGTTAGCCTGGTACGTAATCCATCTGCTTCACCGCCGCCGTAAGAAAAAACTTTTCACTGCATCAGAATCTCAGGATAACCCCCCTTAGCGCGCCAGAAATAGCCGCTTACTGTCAATAACAGCGCTGACAAAAAATCGGTTAACAATCTGGAATACTCCCGAAATCACCAAGTGTAAACGATTCCACTAATTCTGTGCATGTCACACTTTCACGGCTTCTGATATGCTAAGTTAATGACATGAGCTAAGCCTAATGGAGCAAAAAATGAAAGTATTGGTCACGGGTGGTAGCGGTTACATAGGCAGTCATACCTGCGTGCAATTGCTACAAAAAGGGCACGAGGTTATTGTGCTGGATAACTTGTGTAACAGTAAGCGTAGCGTATTACCCGTTATTGAGCGCCTTGGCGGAAACGCACCGCTATTTATTGAGGGTGACATTCGCGATGCCGCCCTCCTCGGCCTTATCTTCCGTACACATGCTATCGACACAGTTATTCACTTCGCCGGCTTAAAAGCCGTGGGCGAATCGGTGAATAAACCGCTGGAATATTATGACAATAATGTCAGCGGCACACTGTGTCTCATTGAGGCTATGCGTAACGCGAATGTGACCAACTTTATTTTTAGCTCTTCGGCCACCGTTTACGGCGATCAGCCAATTATTCCTTATGTCGAAAGCTTTCCCACTGGCCACCCTACCAGCCCTTACGGGCGCAGTAAGCTAATGGTTGAACAAATCCTCTCGGATATCCAACAGGCGAATCCCGCGTTCAGTATTGCACTATTGCGCTACTTCAACCCGGTCGGCGCGCACCCATCTGGCGACATGGGGGAAGATCCTCAGGGCATTCCAAACAACCTGATGCCTTACATTGCCCAGGTCGCGGTTGGGCGCCGCGATTCGCTGGCGATTTTCGGTAATGATTATCCAACGGAAGACGGCACCGGGGTTCGCGATTATATCCACGTGATGGACCTGGCCGAAGGCCATATTGCCGCCATGCAAACTCTGGCAAATAAACCCGGCGTACACATTTATAACCTCGGTGCGGGCATCGGCAGCAGCGTACTCGACGTAGTAAACGCTTTTAGTCACGCCTGCGGCAAGCCCGTTAACTATCACTTTGCACCGCGACGCGACGGTGATTTGCCCGCGTACTGGGCCGATGCCAGTAAGGCCGACAGCGAACTGGGCTGGCGCGTAACCCGCACGCTTGACGAAATGGCTGCCGACACGTGGCGCTGGCAATCCCGCCATCCTCAGGGCTACCCGGACTAAGGACCGCACAATGGAAACGTTTAACCCGGTCGATCACCCGCATCGCCGCTATAATCCCCTGACGGGGCAGTGGATTTTGGTTTCTCCCCACCGCGCTAAACGCCCGTGGCAAGGGGCGCAGGAGAAGACATCGGACCATGTCCCACCCTCTCACGATCCCGCCTGTTATTTGTGTCCGGGAAATACCCGAGTCACCGGAGATAAAAATCCGAACTATACGGGAACGTATGTTTTTACCAATGATTTCGCCGCTCTGATGAGCGATACGCCGGACGCGCCGCAAAGCGACGATCCGCTCATGTGTCTGGAAAGCGCGCGCGGTACCAGCCGGGTAATTTGCTTTTCCCCCGATCACAGTAAAACGCTTCCCGAATTGAGTGTTCTGGCGCTGGAGGCCGTGGTGGAAACCTGGCAGCGCCAGACCACAGAACTGGGCCGCAGCTACCCCTGGATTCAGGTCTTTGAAAATAAAGGTGCGGCGATGGGCTGCTCCAATCCCCATCCCCACGGGCAAGTTTGGGCTAACAGCTTCCTGCCTAATGAAGCGCAGCAGGAAGATACCGCCCAGCGCGATTACTTTAACCGCTACGGCTCGCCGATGCTGGTGGATTACGTTCAGCGAGAACGGCAAGACGGCAGCCGCACCGTCGTTGAGACCGAGCACTGGCTGGCGGTGGTTCCCTGGTGGGCGGCCTGGCCGTTTGAAACACTTTTGCTACCGAAGGCGCACGTGCTACGGCTGCCGGATCTGAATGAAGCGCAAAGCCGGGATCTGGTCCTGGCGCTGAAAAAGCTGACCAGCCGCTACGACAACTTATTTCACTGTTCCTTCCCCTATTCTATGGGCTGGCACGGCGCGCCTTTTAACGGCGAAGACAATGCGCACTGGCAGCTCCACGCCCATTTTTACCCGCCGCTGTTACGCTCCGCCACGGTGCGCAAGTTTATGGTGGGCTACGAGATGCTGGCGGAAACTCAGCGCGACTTAACCGCAGAACAGGCCGCCGAACGGCTGCGTGCCGTAAGCGATATTCATTACCGCGAATCTGGAGAATAATAATGACGCTGAAAGACAAAACCCTTTCCCTGTTCGCCGATAGATTCGGCTACCCGGCAAGCCTCGTAATTCAGGCGCCGGGGCGCGTCAATTTGATAGGCGAACACACCGACTATAACGACGGTTTTGTACTCCCCTGTGCGATTGATTATCAAACCGTGGTTGCCTGCGCCGCACGCGACGATCGCAGGGTTCGCGTTATCGCCGCTGATTATGATAACCAGATCGATGAATTCTCGCTGGATGCGCCCATCCTGCCCCACGAAAAACAGCAGTGGAGCAACTATGTCCGCGGCGTAGTTAAACATCTGCAGCAGCGCGATAATCGCATCGGCGGCGCCGATTTGGTTATCAGCGGTAACGTTCCTCAGGGCGCGGGCCTGAGTTCGTCCGCCTCGCTGGAAGTCGCGGTGGGTAAGGTTTTTCAGCAGCTTTGGGATCTGGCTCTGGATGGCACTCAGTTAGCGTTAAACGGACAGGAAGCAGAAAACCAGTTCGTTGGCTGTAACTGCGGCATTATGGATCAACTTATTTCTGCCCTTGGTGAGGAAGGAAGCGCGCTATTGATTGACTGCCGCTCTCTTAATACAAAAGCGGTTCCGATGCCGCAGGGCGTCGCCGTAGTCATTATTAATAGTAATTTCAAACGCACCCTGGTTGGCAGCGAATATAATACCCGGCGCGAGCAGTGTGAAACCGGCGCACGATTCTTCCAGCAAAAAGCCTTACGTGATGTGTCTCTGGATCAATTTAATGCGGTCGCACATGAGTTAGATCCCGTGGTGGCCCGGCGCGTACGCCATGTCCTTACAGAAAATGCACGCACCGAGCAAGCCTCTGAGGCACTGGCTTGCGGCGACCTGCACCGTATGGGGGAGCTGATGGCGGAGTCTCACGCCTCTATGCGCGACGATTTTGAAATCACCGTACCGCAAATTGACACTCTGGTGGATATCGTGAAAGAGGTTATCGGCGATCGGGGCGGAGTCCGCATGACCGGCGGCGGTTTCGGTGGATGTATTGTGGCACTGGTGCCTGAATCGCTGGTTTCAGCGGTACAAGATGCGGTAAAAACGCAATATGAAGCGAAAACCGGCATCAAAGAGACATTCTATATCTGTAAGCCGTCAAAAGGAGCTGACGTATGCTAAAAGAAACGCTTCAGGTAGCGCCCGACGAACTCCCCTGGCGTATTTCCACACTGCGTAATGCCGGAGGTATGGTTGTTACATTAATGGACTGGGGCGCAACGCTATTATCCTGCCGCGTGCCACTCAGCAACGGCAGCGTTCGAGAAACGCTGCTCGGTTGCGCCAGCCCGGAAGCCTATCAAAATCAATCCGCTTATCTGGGCGCCACGGTTGGCCGCTATGCCAACCGCATAGCCAACGCCCAATTTACGCTGAACGGGCAGCAAATTACACTGGCTGCGAATCAGGGGCCGAATCAGCTCCACGGCGGGCCAGGCGGGTTTGATAAGCGCCGCTGGCGAGTTCTACAGCAAAATGAAAGTGAAGCCGTTTTCGCACTGGAGTCCCTCGACGGCGATCAGGGCTTTCCGGGAGAGTGCCGGGTGACAGCGCACTATCGCGTTACAGAAGATAACCGGCTGGAAATCGAATATCGCGCTCAGGTAACGCAGGCCTGCCCCGTCAATTTGACTAACCACGCTTACTTCAACCTGGACGATAACCAAAACGATGTGCGTGAACATGAGTTACAGGTGTTTGCCGATAGCTATTTACCGATAGATGCAAGCGGCATCCCCACTCAGGGATTATGCCCGGTAGAGAATACCGGTTTCGATTTTCGCCGCCCCAAGCCCATCATCCAGGATTTCCTGAAAGATGAAGGTCAGCAAATCGTTAACGGTTACGATCACGCCTTTTTGTTGACCGCACGGGGAGATGTTTCGCACCCGGCGGCGCAGGTATGGTCTTCGGATAAGCGGCTCAAAATGACGGTATATACCAGCGCACCGGCGCTGCAGGTATATACCGGCAACTTTCTCGCGGGCACCCCGGCCCGGGAGCAGGGTGAATATGCTAACTGGCAGGGGCTGGCGCTAGAAAGCGAGTTTTTGCCGGACAGCCCTAATCATCCGGAGTGGCCGCAGCCAAATGTTATGCTGGCGCCGGAACAGGAATATGTCAGTATCACCCACTACTGCTTTAGCGCCGCATAGCGCTTTTCGGCCTGACTTATAGTTTTGGTCAGGCCGGAAATTGCTCACCGGTTACACCAGTTTGCGCCTTAAAAACCACGCTGAGTTCACATCTGTCTTACACTTTCGCAGGATTTTCGCTATGTTAAGAGCAGAGGCATTGTCGCCGCCCCCGCGGCGGCAATATAATGAGAATCGTTATCAATCTCTCACGCTTATACAGGAGTAAGACAATGGCTACGACTAAACTCGTTCTGGTGCGTCACGGTGAAAGCCAGTGGAATCAGGAAAACCGTTTTACCGGCTGGTACGATGTCGATCTGTCGGAGAAAGGTAAAGGCGAAGCAAAGGCAGCGGGAAAACTATTAAAAGATGAAGGTTATAGCTTTGACTTCGCATACACTTCTGTACTGAAGCGCGCGATTCATACCCTGTGGAATATTATGGATGAACTGGACCAGGACTGGCTGCCCGTTGAAAAATCGTGGAAGCTGAATGAACGCCACTATGGCGCGCTGCAGGGGTTGAACAAAGCTGAAACCGCCGAAAAATACGGCGATGAGCAGGTAAAACAGTGGCGCCGCGGCTTTGCTGTAACCCCGCCGGAGCTGACCAAAGACGATGAGCGCTATCCGGGCCACGATCCACGCTATGCAAAATTGAGCGCGAGCGAACTGCCGGTAACCGAAAGCCTCGCATTAACTATCGATCGCGTTATTCCCTACTGGAACGAAACGATTTTACCTCGTCTGAAAAACGGCGAGCGCATCATTGTGGCCGCGCACGGTAACTCTCTGCGCGCGCTGGTTAAATACCTCGATAATATGAGCGAAGATGAAATTCTGGAGCTGAATATTCCAACGGGTGTACCGCTGGTGTATGAGTTCGACGAAAGTTTCAAACCCGTTAAACATTACTATTTGGGCAACGCCGAAGAAATTGCGGCTAAAGCGGCAGCGGTAGCGAATCAGGGCAAAGCGAAATAATTCTTAGCCATATAAAGACACTCCCTCTGCCGATACGCATCGGCAGAGCGCTTTATTCTCTTCCACACCGGTACGCCTGCGGCCTGCGAGCCTGTCTGTTCTGATTGAAGAAATGTAAAAAAGGGGCTTTCGCCCCTCTGTTGTGCCAGCGCCGACAGAATGCGTTAGGCGCGACGTGCTTTGACGGCCCGGGCAAGCTGGCGCAGCAGCGTATCCGTATCCTGCCAGCCGATACAGGCGTCCGTAATACTTTTACCGTATACCAGCGGCTCGCCGCTGTCCGGGTTTTGATTACCTTCAACCAGATGACTCTCGACCATAACGCCCATGATAGCCCGATCGCCGCCGGCGATTTGCGCGCATACGTCAGTACCTACGTCCATCTGCTTTTGAAATTGTTTACTGGAATTAGCGTGGCTGAAATCAATCATCACCTGCTGTCTCAGCCCCGCTTTCGCCAGCCCTTCTTTCACCTGCGCCACGTGCTGCGCGCTGTAGTTAGGCTCTTTACCACCGCGCAGGATGATATGGCAATCTTCGTTGCCCGCCGTATTGACGATGGCAGAATGACCCCATTTCGTTACGGAAAGGAAACAGTGCGGCGCACCGGCGGCGTTAATGGCATCGATAGCCACTTTTATCGTACCGTCAGTGCCATTTTTAAAGCCGACGGGGCAAGACAGGCCGGAAGAGAGTTCGCGGTGAACCTGAGATTCTGTGGTACGCGCACCGATGGCACCCCAGCTCATAAGATCGGCAACATATTGGGGCGTAATCATGTCCAGAAACTCGCCTGCCGCAGGCAAACCAGAATCATTGATATCCAGTAGCAGCTTGCGCGCAATGCGCAGGCCGTCGTTAATGCGGAAGCTGTTATCCATGTAAGGGTCATTAATCAGCCCTTTCCAGCCAACGGTGGTGCGCGGTTTTTCAAAATAAACGCGCATGACAATTTCAAGTTCATCATGCAATTCATTACGCAGCGCCAGTAGTCGGCTCGCGTACTCTTTCGCGGCTTTAGGATCGTGAATAGAGCATGGACCAATCACCACCAGCAGACGATCGTCCTCCCCTTTTAACAGGGTGTGAATTGCCGTGCGTGCCTGTGCGACGGTTTGCGCCGCGCGTTCCGTGGCGGGAAACTTTTCCAGTAATGCTACCGGAGGAAGAAGTTCATTAATCTCTTTAATTCGGGTGTCGTCGTTCTGATAGTTCATGTTGATTCCGTAGATGCTGAAAATTCTCTTTATTGCAAGCGATCCAATCTAACGCGTCCCTATGAAGGTGTAAACCATGTTTTACAGACGAGATAGATTATTCCGGGATATACGCTCAAATGAAGGGGTTTGTGGCGAAAGCAGAACAAGCAGCTACACTTTCTAACTGTTAATCATGAAATTAACGCCTGAAAAAAGCATGTCATGCTGACTATTGCATATGTATTTCTTTAGTGCGTTGAATTTATATTTTGGAGCTTACTCTTCTCACCGGTGGAACATCAGCCGGCCTAACCTCATATCCTATGGGAGTACGACGATGAAACAATCAATGCGCCTTATTCTGAGCCTGGCCTTCATGTTAAGTAGCGGAGCTGCTATGGCTGCTGCAAATAATAACGGCCAGCAGAATGCTGCGGCGGATGCCGGTCAGCCTGCTCCGGGCGCGCATGAAAACCTGCCCCCGCGCGACATCGACAATTCTCAAATTAACAATAGCGGTAGTTCATCGAACAGCGGCAGCACACTTTCCGGTGACGGAATGACAAGCGATGACGTGCATAAAAATACAATGTGTAAAGATGGGCACTGCCCGGATACCAATAAAAAAGTGCCGACGGGCGTAGATAGCCACAAAATCAATCCTAAAACCGATGGCACCACCCAGTAACTGAGAGGGGGCGACAGCCCCCTTATCGCAAAATAATCATTAACAATCTATTCTTTCGCAGGCAATAATAGTCCTTCATTAGGCTACCTACATAAACACTATGGCGCACTCTCACTCGCATCATTCAGATGCTCCAACGCACGGCAATACGCGTCGACTCTTCCTTGCATTCGCCATTACTGCCGCATTTATGGTGGCGGAAATTATTGGCGGCCTGGTTTCTGGCTCCTTAGCACTACTGGCTGACGCCGGGCACATGCTTACGGATGCGGCAGCGCTACTGGTGGCACTGCTGGCAGTGCACTTCGCGCGCCGCCCGCCAAATGCCAGCCATACTTTCGGCTGGCTGCGTTTAACTACGCTCGCTGCATTCGTTAACGCGATTGCGCTGGTGGTTATCACTATTCTTATTGTCTGGGAGGCGATCGCGCGCTTCTATCATCCCCAGCCCGTCGCCGGGGGGATGATGTTAATTATCGCTTTTGCCGGCCTTGTCGCGAATATATTCTCTTTCTGGGTACTGCATCATGATAACGAAGAAAGCAATATAAACGTTCGCGCGGCCGCACTGCACGTACTAGGCGATTTGTTAGGTTCTGTGGGAGCCATTGTCGCGGCTTTCGTTATTCTCTGGACCGGCTGGACGCCTATCGATCCCTTGCTTTCTATTCTGGTGTCGTGTTTGGTGCTGCGCAGTGCGTGGCGGCTATTAAAAGAAAGTGTGAATGAGCTACTGGAAGGCGCACCGGGCGCGATTGATATTACCGCGTTAAAGAAGCGCCTGAGCGGCACTATTCCAGAAGTGCGTAATATCCATCACGTTCATCTCTGGCTGGTAGGTGAACAGCCGCTAATGACGCTGCACGTTCAGGTTATTCCTCCGCACGATCATGATGAGCTACTGGAACGCATCCATCATTTTCTCGCCCACGAATATCAGATAGCGCACGCTACCGTGCAGATGGAGTATCAACCCTGCGGCGTTGAAGACTGTAAGTTAGGTACCAGCGCTTCTTCACCGCATCATCATCACTAATGATTCAGCGCGCGTGAACTATGTTCGCGCGCGCTTTTTATCCACACCCGACAGCCATTCAGAGCGATAAATAGAAGTATCAGATATTCCAGCGCCATTACCCACACGCCCTGCAAGGCAAAGATGCCGATGCTGATTACGTTAACTACCGCCCATAATAACCAATTTTCCACGTATTTACGCGTCATTAAAATCATAGCGACAATGGACAGTACCATCATACAGGCATCCCAAAACGGGAAAGCATCGGGTGCCAATACAGGTGCGGCAACGTTGATGCCAAAGGCATGCAGTATCGCCAGCGTAGCACGTGAAAGCCATGCAAAAAGAGGATCGATTCCTGTCGCCACCAGCGCAATGGCCAGTATGCTTCCGCCGCCCCATATCATCGCCGCTGGTCGTGATAACCAGCGAATTTTTAGGAGCGCCTGTTGCTGGCTCTGGCGCGACCACGCGTACCAGCCATAAACATTGGCACCAAAGAAAAAGAGCTGCAGCAGCAGGCTGGCATAGAGTTGGATCTGGAAAAATATGACGGCAAAAAGCACTACATTAATGATCCCAAACAGATAGTTGATTAACTTCTCGTAGCTCGCAAGCCAGATACAAATCAGGCCTGCCAGGGTACCAATAGCTTCAATCCACGAAACAGGATACCCACCGGCTCCTGGCGGAATGTTCAGCATAATATTTTGGGTACTAAAAAAATCCATATTGACCTCAGCGCCAGCGGTGTGCTTTAAGTTGGGAAAACGCCAATCATCTAACTGCGTACACGTGAAGCGAGCCGCGCTCGCCCATTTAGACCTGAATGGTGATTAACGCTCAGGTTGCAATGGCATTAAACTGTTAAGCGCGCTTCCCTGTATCTCATTTAAACAAATTATTTGCCACATGTTTATCACAGTAAACAATATTAAATATAAAAGCGTTTTTATACGGAATTTCTCTTACTAAGTTTTCTATAGAAAACCCGGCAGCGCAAATAAATTAACGCACACTCATACCGGGCGCGGCCGGAGTAAATATAGACTGAGCTCCCGCTGAGGTGGTACCCGGAATGTAGCTAAGGGGCAGACTGGCAGTAAATCATCCATTGCAACAATTCATGCAACTATTAGCGCGCGCTCAAGAAGCGATGGCAGGGTGATTAATCGGAAGGCAGTGCGGTAACGTCATACAAAATAATGGATAACCGGCTTGTGGGGCTTAACTAAAAATTTCCGCAGCGCCTTTAGGGCGCTTTTTTACACTGGTGGGTCGTGCAGGATGACTCGCTGCGCTCGCCCTTTGGGCCATCGCCGCAGGCGGCGATGTTGTCTCACTGCGCTCGACCCGAACCTGCTGCAGCTTCGAATCGTTACAAACTGCGCATAGTAAAAAAGCGCCTTTAGGGCGCTTTTTACATTGGTGGGTCGTGCAGGATGACTCGCTGCGCTCGCCCTTTGGGCCATCGCCGCAGGCGGCGATGTTGTCTCACTGTGTTCGACCCGAACCTGCTGCAGCTTCGAATCGTTACAAACTGCGCATAGTAAAAAAGCGCCTTTGGGGCGCTTTTTTACATTGGTGGGTCGTGCAGGATGACTCGCTGCGCTCACCCTTCGGGCCGTCGCCGCAGGCGGCGCCGTTGTCTCACTGCGCTCGACCCGAACCTGCTGCAGCTTCGAATCGTTACAAACTGCGCATAGCAAAAAAGCGCCTTTAGGGCGCTTTTTTACACTGGTGGGTCGTGCAGGATGACTCGCTGCGCTCGCCCTTCGGGCCATCGCCGCAGGCGGCGATGTTGTCTCACTGCGCTCGACCCGAACCTGCTGCAGTTTCGAATCGTTACAAACTGCGCATAGTAAAAAAGCGCCTTTAGGGCGCTTTTTACATTGGTGGGTCGTGCAGGATTCGAACCTGCGACCAATTGATTAAAAGTCAACTGCTCTACCAACTGAGCTAACGACCCAAAATACTACGCTAATTACAATATCGGGGGAGATTCAGTTAAGCATCCCAAAGAACTTCCGCAAAAGCGGTATATCTTTCATGGATTAGACTCGCTTTCCACCGCTGCGAGTGGTGGGTCGTGCAGGATTCGAACCTGCGACCAATTGATTAAAAGTCAACTGCTCTACCAACTGAGCTAACGACCCAACATACTATGCTAATTGCAATACTGGGGGAGATCAGATAAACATCCCAAAGGGCTTCCGCCAATGCGGTATATCTTTCACTGTTTAGACTCGCTTTCCACCGCTGCGAGTGGTGGGTCGTGCAGGATTCGAACCTGCGACCAATTGATTAAAAGTCAACTGCTCTACCAACTGAGCTAACGACCCAATGTGGTGGGTGATGACGGGATCGAACCGCCGACCCCCTCCTTGTAAGGGAGGTGCTCTCCCGGCTGAGCTAATCACCCACGGAACTGCTTTTGGTTGAGTGGTGGGTCGTGCAGGATTCGAACCTGCGACCAATTGATTAAAAGTCAACTGCTCTACCAACTGAGCTAACGACCCACTTTGCTACCGATCCCGCAATGGAATAACCCTCGGCAACGGCGGCATATATTACTGGTTTGAGATTTCAGCGCAACAAAAAAATTGCCTGGCCGTACTTAACCGGTCAGGATTCATGCGTTGCGCCCAGAAAAACGGCGCTCGCAAACCGAAACGAATCTCTTACAAAGCATCAATCCGCTTTTGCGCCATTTTTGCGCCGCTGCTGCCAGGATATTTTGCCATAACCTGTTGATAAACGGCTTTTGCTTTCGCTGAATCGCCTTTATCCTGCATGATGACGCCAACTTTATACATTGCATCCGAAGCTTTAGGCGACTTCGGCCAGTTTTTTACCACCAGAGCAAAATAGTGTGCTGCATCGTCTTTTTGCCCCTTGTTATAGCTAAGCTGGCCAAGCCAATAGTTTGCGTTAGGCTGAAAAGTTGAGTCAGGATATTTCTTTACAAACCCCTGAAAAGCGCTAATTGCCTCATCCTGGTGCGATTTATCCTGAACCAGTGCGAAGGCTGCATTATAATCTGCGTTCGCATCACCGCTTTGAATGGCGGTGCCAGCTTTGCTTTCAGGCGTTGCTGCCTGCGCGGAAGGTGCCTGAGCGCCTGCATCCGCTGGCGCATTCGGTTCTCCGTTTTTCCCGGTAGAATCCCCCGCTTTCAGGCTGTCCATTTGCAATAAGATTTGTTTCTGGCGCTCAACGACCTGGCTAAGCTGATACTGACTTTCCTGTATCTGCCCCCGAAGAGAATCAATATCTGATTGATTATCAGAAAGTTGCTGCTGAAGTTGCGTTAATAATTGGCTATGTGCATTTGAGATACGCTCAAGCTGCGTTACGCGATCTTCCGTTGATCCTGAACCTATGCTTCCAATCGCTGCCTGTGCATAAGCGGCCCAGGGGGCCGCTATGCCAACAAGCAACGTCAGACTCAATGCGTGATATCTGAAATTACCGCTCATACTTCTCTCTTAATAAACCAATACGGCACGACGGTTTTTCGCATACGCGGCTGCATCGTGACCCAATACTGCAGGTTTTTCTTTACCGTAGGAAACAATGGCCATTTGGTCGGCTGAAACGCCTTTGCCCTGTAGGTACATTTTAACGGCATTAGCGCGACGCTCGCCCAATGCGATGTTGTATTCCGGGGTACCGCGCTCATCCGCGTGCCCTTCGATGGTCACTTTGTAAGACGGATTGCTGCGCAAAAACGCCGCATGCGCATCCAGCATTGCCGCAAATTCAGAACTAACGTCGTAGCTGTCATAACCGAAATAGACGATGTTGTTCTGCTGCAGTTGCTGCATCTGCAGGCGCGCCTGTTCATCGGCAGACGTATTACCGTTGCCCGCGCCGCTCCCGTCAGCGCCCATTCCCGTACCTGCGCCCATCATTCCGCCGCCAGCGCCGCTCTGGTCATTGTCAGCGCTTTTATTGGAACTACAGGCCGCAATCGCCATTACAGGCAGCGCCAGCATCAACCCTTTCAGCACTTTATTCAATCGCATGTTTGGATCCTTAACTCATCACAGTATTGTTATCAGAGATACGGCGACCATGCCGGGAATTTAACCTGGCCATCAGTTGCCGGGAGACGCGCTTTAAAACGCCCGTCGGTTGAAACCAGATTCAGCACGGATCCCATCCCCTGAGAAGAGCTGTAGATAACCATTGTGCCGTTCGGTGCCAGACTTGGCGTTTCATCCAGCATCGTGGAGGATAACGTTTGTACGCCTCCCGTAGCCAGATCCTGTTTGGTAATATGCTGTTGCCCATTATTTGAGCTCACCATTACCATAAATTTACCGTCGCTGCTGACGTCAGTGTCCTGATTCTGGGCGCCTTCCCAGGTCAGACGCTGCGCAGCACCGCCGTTAACGTTGACTTTATATACCTGAGGACGCCCAGCCTGATCGGAGGTAAATGCCAGGTTCTGGCTGTCCGGGAACCAGGAGGGCTCAGTATTATTGCTACGTCCGTTAGTCACCTGTCTGATCTGTCCTGAAGCGATATCCATCACATACAGATTCAGGCTACCGGTTTTGGATAACGCAAAGGCGAGCTTCGAGCCATCAGGCGAGAACGCAGGCGCACCGTTGTGACGAGGGAATGAAGCCACCTGCCGCACGGCACCGTTAGACAACGTCTGGATAACCAGCGCGGAACGCCCGCTCTCAAAGGTGACATAGGCAACTTTACTGCCGTCCGGAGACCAGGCTGGAGACATAAGCGGCTGCGCGGAACGATGCACGACAAACTGATTGTAGCCATCGTAATCGGCAACGCGAAGTTCATAAGGAAACTGGCCGCCATTGGTTTGCACCACATAGGCGAGACGCGTCCTAAAAGCCCCTTTGATACCCGTAAGCTTTTGAAAAACCTCATCGCTTGCGGTGTGAGCGGCATAGCGCAACCACTGTTTGCCTATTTTATAGCTATTTTGTGACAGTACCGTACCAGGTGCACCGCCGGTATCGACCAATTGATAAGCTACCGTGTAGCTGCCATCCGGATTAGGTGAAATTTGCCCGACCACGACGGCATCAATACCCAACGCTGACCATTCCTGGGGCTGGACTTCCTGCGCATTACCCGGCTGCTGTGGTAAACGCGCGCGATCCAACGGGTTAAATTTCCCACTATTACGCAAATCAGCGGCAACAATATCTCCGATATCTTCAGGCGCCGCGCCCTGGCCCGCCCACTTAAAGGGCGCAACACCGATTGGACGCGCAGAGTCAACGCCCTGGGTGATTTCAATGCGTACTTCCGCATGCAGGACTGCAGCCCACAGCATCAGAAAACTTAATGCAATTCGTAATGCCTGCTTCATTTTATCTCCCTTACCCAGGCCAATAGCGGCCCCTGATAATGTTCAGCTTTACATCCCTGCGCGGATATCCGCGCCGACGCAATAACGACTAACAATACCGTATTCTGCAAGTCACTGGAGCAGTTATAGCAGAACCTCGAGCCCGGCGTGACAACCAAATGTGTAATCAGCCTCTTAAGTAACTTTAAACTTATCTACGGTTTAAAATCCAACGGCGCGTTTTTGAAGATTTCATATATGGCCTGAGTTGGAGGTTTCGGCATATGCGCCTGACGCGCCGCTGCCAGCGCGGCCTGGCATAGGGCAGCGTCTCCACCTTCTGACTGGATATTCAATAACAAACCATCCGGCGCCAGTTTAATGCGCAGCGTACAGGTTTTGCCCGCATAAGAAGAAGAGTCGTAAAATTTACTCTCAATTGCAGATTTAATTTGCGCTGCATAACTGTTTATCTCAGCGCCAGAAGCCCCGTTATTTTTTGCATTTCCCTGCCCGGCCGCTCCAGAATTATTCTGTTTCGTGCCACCGCCGCTTTTCGGCGCATTCTTACCCGAGCTAAGGTCTCCGAGCAAATCATCGACGCCCTGAGCGTCCGCTTTGGCGGCAGCCTCTTTTTCGGCAGCCGCTTTACTTGCCGCTGCTTTCTCTGCCGCCTTTTTCTCTGCGGCCGCTTTTGCTGCGGCTTTTTTCTCCGCCGCCGCTTTTACGGCAGCCGCCTTTTCCGCGGCCGCTTTTTCGGCAGCGGCTTTCTCAGCGGCTGCCTGTGCGATGGCTTTCTTTTCTGCTTCCTGGCTCGCTTTTTTTGCCGCCTCTTCCTGAGCTTTCTTTTGCGCCGCAGCGTTTTTAGCCGCCGCTTCTTCAGCCTGCTTTTTAGCCTGTTCTGCCGCAGCCTGTTTAGCTTTTACCTCAGCGTCAGCTTTCGCGCGGGCATCCGCCTCGGCTTTTTCTTTGGCTTCAGCCTGCGCCTTTGCTTCTGCCACCGCTTTTTCCTGGGCAGCTTTTTCCTGAGCGGCCTGTTCTGCCAGTTTTTGCTGCTGGAGCGCTTTCTCCTGCGCTTCCCGGCGCGCCTGCTCCTGCGCTTTTTGCCGCGCCTCTTCCTGTGCCCGCTGTTTGCTCTGCTCAGCGGCCTGGCGAGCGCTGGCCTGTTGCTTGCTTTCATACTGCTGAACAACAGCGCCAGAATCGACCATCACGGCATCAATGGCCGAACCGCCTCCGCCGCCAGCGGCTTCATCCATATGCTCGTCAAACGAGCTCCAGATAAGCAACGCAACCAGCAAGATATGCAGCACGGCCGAAATAGCTATCGCCCGCTTTAGCTTCGTATTTTCTTCGGTTGCCTTAGACACCCTGATTCCTCAAAACTGTTCGGCCCATCTTTAACGCCCTATATAGGCTGCGTCATTAACCCAACGGACTTCACCCCTGCCTGATGAAGCAGGTTAAGCGCTTTAATGACTTCATCATAAGGAACGTCTTTCGCTCCTCCGATCAGAAACAGCGTTTTCGGGTTCTCCTGGTGCCGCCGCTGCGCTTCTGCCGCGACCTGCTCCGCAGGCAACTGTTCCATACGCTCTTTGCCGATAACGATGCTGTATTGCCCAACGCCGGCCACTTCAACTATTACCGGTGGATTATCATCGGTACTGACCGTTTTGGAATCCGTTGCATCAGGCAAGTCCACTTCAACGCTTTGCGTAATAACAGGCGCCGTTGCCATAAATATCAGTAACAGCACCAGCAAAACATCCAGTAGCGGAACAATATTAATTTCAGATTTTAGCTCACGCCGCCTGCGACCCCGGGATCTGGCCATATTCACCCCTTGTTGGTTTCGCTGGTACTAAACGCCTGACGATGCAAAATCGCCGTAAACTCTTCCATAAAATTATCGTAGTCTTGCTCAAGCTTATTGACCCGCTGATTCAGTCGGTTATAAGCCATTACAGCAGGGATTGCAGCGAACAAACCGATCGCTGTTGCAATCAGCGCTTCGGCTATCCCTGGTGCCACCATCTGCAAAGTAGCCTGTTTAGCCGCGCCGAGCGCAATAAAAGCGTGCATGATGCCCCAAACGGTGCCAAATAAGCCGATATAAGGGCTTATTGATCCCACTGTGCCTAAGAAAGGAATATGCGTTTCCAGGCTTTCCAGTTCGCGATTCATTGAAATGCGCATAGCCCGGGAGGCACCTTCAACAATGGCTTCCGGCGCATGGCTATTCGCCCTGTGCAGGCGGGCAAACTCCTTAAAGCCCGCATAAAAAATCTGCTCCGAGCCGGTAAGGCTATCGCGCCGCCCTTGGCTTTCCTGATAAAGGCGAGAGAGATCTATGCCTGACCAGAATTTATCTTCAAATGCCCCGGCCTCACGCGAGGCGGCATTCAAAATACGCGTTCGTTGGATAATGATGGCCCAGGACGCGATGGAGAAACCAATTAACACCAGCATGATCAATTTGACCAGCAGACTTGCTTTCAAAAACAAGTCAAGGATATTCATGTCAGTCACTGCTTGAACTCCGCAACAATGGACTTAGGAAGCGCCCGGGGCTTCATCGTGGTCGGATCAACACAAACAATCAACACTTCAGCTTCATTAAGTGTTCTACCGTCTGCGTTAACGATTTTTTGCGAGAAAAGCATAGAAGTGCCACGCACCGCGGTTATCTGCGACTGGACTTCCAGCAGATCGTCGAGCCTGGCCGGTGCCAGATACTCTAGCGTCATTTTACGCACCACAAACGCCACACGCTCTTCTAATAGGGCATGCTGGTTAAAACGGCGATGCCGTAGTAGTTCGGTACGCGCCCGCTCATAAAAGGCGACATAATTGGCGTGGTAAACCACACCGCCAGCATCGGTATCTTCGTAGTAGACCCTAACCGGCCATCGAAATAGCGTTGTGCTCACTCTATATCCCGGTAATGTCAATAAACGTAGCTACTATACGCAAGCGATACAGGGTTGGGAATGGGACGAAGCCTGGGAATCGTAAAATATTTAAGGGCCGTAAAGGCCCTTGAAAAGAGTGGAATTATTGGCTAAAGCACGAGGATGACGAAAGCGGTCAGCAATACGATATCCGCCAGCATCGGGCAAAATATGCCTTGCCATAAAACGCGCCGGGGGCGAAACCCGACCCCATGTATGACGCCAGCGCACACCGCCCATATCATCAGAAATCCCTGCCAAACGCTAAACACGCCCGTTGCCGCAGCAAAGCGCGTGGGATCCCAAAAAATGGCACCCGCGAATGCCAGCGCCAGAATAAGGGAAAGAGCCCGCAGGGGGCTCTTATCCATAAACGCGTACAGCGATGCGATAATATGCGCCATCAGGCACTATCTTTCGCTTTATGGGTAGCTTCGGCCTGCTCAAGCGCCAGCGCGGTAACTATCCCAAAAGAGCAGGCCAGCAGCGTGCCCAAAATCCATGCAAAGTACCACATAGTGAACTCCTTACTTAGTACAGAGAGTGGGTGTTGCTTTCAATATGCTCTTTCGTGATGCGACCAAACATTTTCCAGTAACACCAAATGGTGTAAGCCAGTACGATGGGCACAAACACGATGGCGACATAGGTCATTAGATTCAGCGTCATATGGCTGGAAGTCGCATCCCACATCGTCAGGCTGGCGTTCAGCATGGTGCTGGACGGCATGACAAACGGAAACATTGCGATGCCTGCAGTTAAAATAACGCAGGCCAGCGTTAATGATGAGAACAGGAATGCCCAGGCGCCTTTTTCTATCCGGGAGAACAATATAGTCAACAGCGGTAATGCAACGCCCAGAGCAGGAACGGCCCATAGCGCTGGCATGGTTTGGAAATTGACCAGCCATGCACCGGCCTGACGAGCGACCTCTTTATTTAACGGGTTTGACGCCGCACGCGGGTCGATAGCCGAGGTTACAACATAACCTTCGATGCCATACATCACCCAAACGCCCGCCAGTACAAAACAAACCATCATGATAAGCGCGGCAATTTGCGCCGTTTTACGCGCACGCAGATGCAGTTCTCCCACGGTGCGCATTTGCAGGTAAGTTCCCCCTTGCGCCAGGATCATCGTCACACTCACTACGCCGGCCAGCAGCCCAAACGGATTCAGTAGCTGGAAGAAATTACCGGTGTAATAAAGACGCGAGTACTCATCCATGTGAAACGGTACGCCCTGCAATAAATTGCCGAACGCGACGCCAATCACCAGCGGCGGGACAAAGCTTCCGATAAAAATGCCCCAGTCCCACAGGGTGCGCCAGCGCATATCTTCAATTTTCGAACGGTAATCAAATCCTACCGGACGAAAGAAGAGCGATGCCAGTACTAAAATCATCGCGATATAAAAGCCTGAAAACGCAGCGGCGTAAACAATAGGCCATGCGGCAAATAATGCGCCACCGGCGGTAATTAGCCAGACCTGATTACCATCCCAGTGGGGCGCAATGCTATTTATCATGATACGGCGTTCAGTATCTGTACGCCCCAGGATGCGGGTTAACATCCCTACGCCCATATCAAACCCATCGGTCACGGCAAAACCAATCAATAAAATACCGATCAGCAGCCACCAGATTAAACGCAATACTTCATAATCGATCATGTCTCGACTCCTGTCTTAGCGTAGCGGCTGAGAAGCCGTGCCGGACTGCTCAAAATGATAGCGACCGGTTTTTAAACTGCTCGGCCCCAGGCGGGCAAACTTAAACATCAGATACAGTTCAGCCACCAGGAATAGCGTATACAGACCGCAAATCAACAGCATAGAGAAAATCAGATCGCCTGCCGTAAGCGTAGAATTTGCCACCGCGGTCGGTAGTACTTCACCGATGGCCCAAGGCTGACGACCGTACTCTGCAACAAACCAGCCAGACTCAATGGCAATCCAGGGCAGCGGGATACCGAACAGCGCGGCGCGCAGTAACCATTTTTTCTCGCCGACGCGATTACGTAGTACCGTCCAGAAGGACGCAGCGATGATAAGTAGCAGCAGGAAGCCACATGCCACCATGATACGGAAAGCGAAGTAAAGCGGCAGTACACGCGGCACGGAGTCTTTAGTGGCCTGTTGGATTTGCGCTTCCGTCGCGTCCGTCACGTTAGACGTGTAGCGCTTCAACAGTAGCCCATATCCCAGGTCTTTTTTCACCTGATTGAAGTCTTCGCGCAGCGCCGGATCTTTAGCACCACCGCGCAGCTGTTCTAGCAGGTGATAAGCTTTCATGCCGTTGCGAATACGAGCTTCGTGCTGCACCATCAGATCTTTCAGACCGGTAACCTGCTTGTCCACCGAGCGCGTAGCGATAAGCCCTAATGCATAAGGAATCTGAATCTGGAAATGGTTTTGTTGTTTATCCTGATCCGGGATACCAAATAGCGTAAACGACGCGGGCGCAGGCTGCGTTTCCCATTCCGCTTCAATCGCTGCGAGCTTGGTCTTTTGCACGTCGCCCATCTCATAACCGGATTCATCGCCCAGTACAATCACCGAGAGCACGGCAGCCATGCCGAAGCTTGCCGCGATGGCAAAGGAGCGTTTAGCAAACGCAAAATCACGGCCTTTCAACATATACCAGGCGCTAATGCCTAAAATAAACATAGTGCCGGTGACGTAGCCGGACGCGACAGTATGCACAAACTTAACCTGTGCGACGGGGTTCAGAACCAGCTCCGAAAAACTGACCATTTCCATACGCATGGTTTCAAAATTAAAGTCAGAGGCAACGGGGTTTTGCATCCAGCCGTTTGCGACCAAAATCCAGAGCGCGGAGAGGTTTGACCCTAGCGCCACAAGCCAGGTGACGGCCATATGCTGAACTTTACCCAGGCGATCCCAGCCAAAGAAAAACAGCCCGACAAAAGTCGACTCAAGGAAGAAAGCCATCAAGCCTTCAATGGCCAGCGGCGCCCCAAAAATATCGCCGACATAGTGTGAATAGTATGACCAGTTTGTTCCGAACTGGAACTCCATCGTCAGGCCGGTAGCGACCCCGAGGGCAAAGTTAATTCCGAACAACTTGCCCCAGAATTTGGTCATATCTTTATAGATTTGTTTACCCGTGAGCACATAGACTGTTTCCATAATTGCCAGCAAAAACGCCATTCCTAGCGTTAGCGGCACAAACAGGAAGTGGTACATTGCGGTCAAGGCAAACTGTAAGCGCGACAGTTCGACAATATCAAACATCTTGACTCCTTGCTCTTCGCATGAAGACGGCTGTGGCACCGTTTCTCTCCACAGCGTAAACCCCAACAGAAAGATATTTGCCTCTCTCCTGGTCAGATTTAACTCATGAAAAAAGAGAAATCTCACAAGGAAAGTTTACAAATACGTTAAAAAAATACCAACGAATGTTCCCGCAATTATATTACGCTGCAAAAACCCGGTAATAAACAGGTTTTTGTTGCGCTTTTTTTTGCGTTTCTTACGGAGAACAATATATAGCGAATTTAAGCAAAAAGAGCCAGTTTGATCTAAAGCAATTATTATCAAAACCTCGCTAACTCCCGGGAATCTCCTTGTATTTTCAGGCTAACTGATAAATACATGTTAATTTTATTGAGTAATTTAAGGAGGGGAAAATGATTAATGTTAAATAAATGTTTTTATATAATGCGTTATTTTATCATTCCCGCAACGCTACGCTTTTCCTTATTGAGGAATAAATCGCATTAAAGGATACGTTAATGACAATAAGATCCCAGAAATATACCGACATATGTCAGTAAATAATGGCTGATATTAGTTTTATAAGTATCTGGTTTACATAAATAATAAGAAACATACACTTTAAAATAAGATTTTTGCTCCAGGCAACGTCTTAAGCTAGGCTTTATGAGCTAATATTTCTACGACTAAAGTTACGTTAAAACTTTTACTGAGAAAGCCATTCCCGTAATAAATCCTTACCCATTTCCGCCCTCTTAACCATATGGGCGTCGATTTGTTACCTCCCACACCGTTAGCGATTATCCCGCATCGTAAAACCCCGCATAGCAGGCAGCGGGGCTAAGATATGTTTAAAAAATCTTTTCCTGTACGATAAAAATTATCGTATCGGGAAATAAGCTGAGAACCATTATCAATGGCACTCTTAGCAAAGCACAGCTTCAGCCAGCAAAAAAAAGCCACCTTACGGTGGCCTGAATGTGAGCGCGTTTCTGATTTACAACAAGCGGTTTTAGTTTATCCAATCACACTTTTTAACGCCTCACCAATATCCGCAAGGCTGCGCACGGTTCTGACGCCAGCGGTTTCCAGCGCCGCAAATTTTTCATCCGCCGTGCCTTTCCCACCCGCAATAATCGCGCCTGCGTGCCCCATTCGCTTGCCTTTTGGCGCAGTCACGCCGGCAATGTAGCCAACCACGGGTTTAGTGACATGTTCTTTGATATACGCTGCGGCCTCTTCTTCGGCGCTCCCGCCGATTTCACCGATCATCACGATAGCCTCTGTTTGAGGGTCGTCCTGAAAAAGCTTCAGAATATCGATAAAATTAGAGCCAGGGATAGGATCGCCGCCAATGCCAACGCAGGTAGACTGACCAAAGCCGTAGTCCGTGGTCTGCTTCACTGCTTCATAGGTTAACGTCCCGGAACGCGATACGATACCAATCTTCCCGGGTTTATGAATATGTCCTGGCATAATGCCGATTTTGCACTCCCCGGGCGTGATTACGCCGGGGCAGTTTGGCCCAATCATGCGAACGCCCGCTTCATCCAGTTTCACTTTCACCGTGAGCATATCCAGCGTGGGGATCCCTTCGGTGATGGTAATAATGAGTTTAATTCCCGCATCGATAGCTTCAAGGATGGAGTCTTTACAGAAGGGGGCCGGGACGTAAATAACAGAAGCGCTTGCACCCGTAGCATCAACCGCCTCGCGCACGGTATTGAACACCGGCAAACCTAAATGCGTGGTACCGCCTTTACCCGGCGTAACGCCACCGACCATTTGCGTACCGTATTCAAGAGCCTGTTCAGAGTGGAATGTGCCCTGGCTGCCGGTAAACCCCTGGCAAATGACTTTGGTATTTTTATCGATCAAAATGGACATTATTTCCCTCCTACGGCGGCGACGACCTGCTGCGCTGCATCGGTCAAACTTTGTGCTGCAATAATATTAAGGCCGCTATCCGCGAGTTTACGCGCGCCCAGCTCTGCGTTATTCCCTTCCAGGCGTACCACTACTGGCACATTAACGCCTACTTCCGCAACGGCGCCGATAATCCCATCGGCAATCAGATCGCAGCGCACGATGCCACCAAAAATATTCACCAGCACGGCCTTTACGTTGTCATCCGAGAGGATGATTTTGAACGCTTCGGTGACGCGCTCTTTGGTGGCGCCACCGCCCACGTCCAGGAAGTTTGCCGGTTGTCCGCCGTGCAGCTTAACGATGTCCATCGTGCCCATCGCCAGGCCCGCGCCGTTCACCATGCAGCCAATATTTCCATCCAGTGCCACATAGTTGAGTTCCCACTGTGCGGCATGAGCTTCACGTGAGTCTTCCTGAGAAGGATCGCGCATTTCGCGCAGCTCAGGCTGGCGGAATAGCGCATTACCATCGGCGCTCAACTTCCCGTCAAGGCACACTAAATCGCCCTGTGTGGTGATGACCAGCGGGTTAATTTCCACCAGCGCTAAATCACGCTCCAGAAACAGCGTCGCCAGTCCCATAAAGATTTTCGTAAACTGCTGAACCTGCTTAGCTTCCAGCCCCAGCTTAAATGCCAGCTCGCGTCCCTGGTAAGGCATTGGCCCGGTTAAAGGGTCGAGCGCGACTTTATGAATAAGATGAGGGGTTTCCTCAGCGACTTTCTCAATTTCCACCCCGCCTTCAGTCGACGCCATAAATACCACGCGGCGGGAACTGCGATCGACAACCGCTCCCAGGTACAGCTCTTTTGCGATATCTGTCGCTGCTTCAACCAGCACCTGGTTAATCGGCTGACCGGCCGCGTCAGTCTGATACGTAACTAGACGTTTTCCGAGCCACTGCTCAGCGAATGCGCGAATATCTTCTTTACTGTTCACCACTTTAACGCCGCCGGCTTTACCGCGGCCACCTGCGTGAACCTGGCATTTGACGACCCACGGACCCGCACCTATTTTAGAGGCGGCCTCTTCCGCTTCGCGCGGGCTGGTACAGGCATAGCCTACCGGAGCCGGCAAGCCATACCGGGCAAACAGTTGCTTCGCCTGATATTCGTGTAAGTTCATGTGTTCTGTCCATCCAAATAAAAGAGCGCAGACGCTCAGGGTACAGAGGTGTCGCCTCTCTGCGGAGGCGACGTTATAAGGCGGGCATAAAACCCTTATACGTCCAGCAGCAGACGCGTTGGATCTTCCAGCATCTCTTTAATCGCCACCAGATAACCTACGGACTCGCGCCCGTCGATTAGGCGGTGATCGTATGAGAGCGCCAAATACATCATCGGCAAAATTTCCACTTTGCCATCAACCGCCATCGGGCGATCTTTGATTGCGTGCATGCCAAGGATGGCGCTTTGTGGCGGATTGATAATCGGCGTCGACATCAGTGAACCAAAAACGCCGCCGTTGGTAATCGTAAAGTTACCGCCGGTTAGCTCCTCAACGGTCAATTTACCGTCACGACCTTTCACCGCCAGCTCTTTAATTCGTTTTTCAATGTCGGCCATGCCCAGCAAATCAGCGTCTTTCAATACCGGCGTCACCAGGCCGCGCGGCGTGGAAACCGCAATGCTGACGTCAAAGTAGTTGTGGTACACCACGTCTTCACCGTCAATGGAGGCGTTGACTTCCGGAAAGCGTTTCAGCGCTTCAACAACCGCCTTAATATAAAAGGACATAAAGCCGAGGCGCACGCCGTGACGCTTTTCAAACGCCTCACCGTATTGCTTACGCAAATCCATAATTGGCTTCATGTTGACTTCATTAAATGTGGTCAGCATAGCGGTAGAATTTTTCGCTTCCAGCAAGCGCTCCGCCACGCGCTTACGCAAGCGCGTCATTGGCACACGCTTCTCAGAACGATTGCCCGCCTGCACGGAAGCCACCGCTGCAGGCTGGGTCGCCGGGGCTTTATCTTGCGCTGCGAGGTGCTTTTCCACGTCTTCACGCGTTAAACGCCCGCCTACGCCCGTGCCTTTCATTGCCCTCGCATCCAGACCGTGTTCCGCCAGCAGGCGGCGAATAGCCGGGCTTAATGCATCGTTGCTCTGCTCTTCAAGGCTGGCGGAGTGGCGCTGAGCAGGCGTGGAATCTTTCTCCTGCGCTTTGGCGTCGCTCGCCTTACCGCCGCTATTCCCTTCTTTCAGACGCCCCAAAATCTGGCGAGAGGTTACGGTCGCGCCTTCATCTTCCAGTACTGCATCCAGCACGCCATCGGCCGCCGCCGGCACTTCCAGTACGACTTTATCAGTTTCGATTTCAACCAGAACGTCATCGCGCGACACCGTATCACCTGGTTTTTTGTGCCAGGTTGCCACCGTCGCATCAGCAACAGATTCAGGAAGATCGGGAACCAGAATATCTACGCTACTCATTTTTTATCCTTAGCTATTAATCGATGTTCAGCGCATCGTTGACCAGGTCTTTTTGCTGCTGCTGGTGAACGGACATATAACCCACGGCGGGCGAAGCGGATGCCGGACGGCCGGCATAGCGCAGCATCGCCTGGTCAGGCAGGGCTTCACGCAGGTGATGCTGGCTGCAGTACCAGGCCCCCTGGTTTAGCGGCTCTTCCTGACACCATACAAAATCACGCACGTGTGCATACGGCGCCAGCACATCCTGTAACGCTTTATGCGGGAATGGATAGAGCTGTTCTATACGGATGATGGCAACATCACGGCGCTCTGATTTCCGGCGCTGTTCCAGTAAATCGTAATACACTTTGCCGGCGCACAGCACGATGCGCCTGACAGCAGCCGGGTCAAGTTCATCCACTTCGCCAATCGCCGGCTGGAAAACGCCGCCAGCAAGTTCACTGATGTCAGAAACCGCCAGCGGATGACGCAGCAGCGACTTCGGCGACATAACAATCAGCGGGCGACGCATACCGCGCAGCGCCTGACGACGCAGCATGTGATAAACCTGTGCCGGCGTTGAAGGTACGCACACCTGCATATTCTGTTCAGCGCAAAGCTGCAGATAACGCTCAAGGCGAGCGGATGAGTGTTCCGGCCCCTGGCCTTCATAGCCGTGCGGTAACAGCATGACCAGGCCACACATTCTTCCCCATTTTTGTTCGCCGGAGCTAATAAATTGATCGATAACCACCTGAGCGCCGTTCGCGAAATCGCCGAACTGCGCTTCCCATATAGTCAGCGTCCTTGGCTCTGCGGTGGCGTAGCCATATTCAAAGGCCAGCACTGCTTCTTCAGACAGCACGGAATCCCATACTTTGAACTCCCCCTGCCCGTTGTGAACATGTGCCAGCGGTACCCAGGTAGAACCATTGGTTTGATTATGGATAACCGCATGGCGATGAAAGAATGTGCCGCGCCCGGAATCTTCGCCGGAAATGCGCACCGGAATGCCTTCATCCACTAGCGTCGCGTAGGCAAGATTTTCTGCCGCACCCCAGTCAAACGGCTTTTCGCCTTTTGCCATGGCCTGGCGATCGCTATAGATTTTCTCCACCCGCGACTGCATTTCGATGGTGTCAGGGACGCTACTGATGCGTTTTGCCAGCTCCTGCAGACGTTTCATCTCAACCACATGCGGATAAGTTTCATCCCAGTCATGGTTAAGGTAAGGCGACCAGGTGAAAGAGTGCAGGTTCATTGGGCGCCATTCTTCCACCACGCATTCCCCGGCATCCAGAGCATCCCGATACAGGTTGACCATTTCAGTGGCATCTTCCAGGGAAGCAACGCCCTTTTGTTCCAGGCGATCCGCATAAATTTTACGCGGAGTGGGATGCTTTTTGATTTTTTGGTACATCAGCGGCTGGGTTGCGCTCGGCTCGTCGGCTTCGTTATGGCCATGGCGGCGATAGCAGACCAGGTCGATAAAGACATCGCGTTTAAAGGTATTGCGGAAATCCAGCGCCAGCCGCGTGACAAACGCAACGGCTTCAGGATCGTCGGCGTTGACGTGAAAAATGGGCGCCTGCACCATTTTTCCAATATCCGTGCAGTAAGGCGTGGAACGCGCATCCAGCGGGTTAGACGTGGTAAAACCGACCTGGTTGTTAATGACTATCCGCACCGTGCCACCAACTTCATAGCCGCGGGCCTTCGACATATTTAGCGTTTCTTGTACTACGCCCTGCCCGGTAACAGCGGCATCGCCATGGATAGTAATTGGTAATACCTGGTTGATTCCCGGCTTATCCAGCCGATCGAGCCGCGCCCGAACAGATCCCATGACGACAGGGCTAACAATTTCCAGATGCGAAGGGTTAAACGCCAGCGCCAAATGTACTAAGCCGCCTTCAGTTTCAACATCCGAGGAAAAGCCCATGTGATATTTCACATCACCCGTGCCTAAATGCTCTTTGTGCTTACCGGCGAACTCATCAAACAGATCCTGCGGTTTTTTACCCAAGACATTGATGAGAACGTTCAACCGCCCGCGGTGAGCCATGCCGAGAACCACTTCCCGAGTGCCATTTTTCCCGCCGTGTCGAATCATTTCTTTAAGCATGGGAACCAGCGCATCGCCGCCTTCCAGCGAAAAGCGTTTCGCCCCTGGGAACTTCGCGCCAAGATAACGCTCCAGCCCTTCTGCCGCCGTTAACTCACTGAGAAAACGTTTTTTTTCCTCGGCGGTGAAGCTGGGCTGCCCCATCACAGATTCGATACGCTGCTGGATCCAGCGTTTCTCTTCTGTGTTAGTGATATGCATGTATTCTGCACCGATTGAGCCGCCATAGGTTTGCCGTAGCGCGACAATCAGATCGGCAAGTTTCATGGTGTCCCGGCCGATAGCAAACGATCCCACATTAAAGGTTTGCTGAAGATCGTTCTCGGTTAAATTATGAAATGCAGGGTCCAAATCCGGCACCACCTCCCGCTGCCATAACCCTAGCGGGTCCAAATTCGCCGCCTGATGCCCGCGAAAACGCCAGGCATTAATAAGCTGCAGTACTTTAACCTGGCGGGCATCCGTATCAGGGTCGTTAAGCGAGGAAGAGTAGCGAGATGCGTCTTTCGCCAGACTGCGAAAATAATCACGCGTTTTAGAATGGAATTGATCCGGCTTTACGCCGGTAACCGGAAGTTGCTGGAACATGGAGCGCCACTCGGCATCCACCGAATCAGGATCGGTTAAGAAGTCTTCATAAAGCTGCTCTATCCAGGACTGGTTCGCGCCAGACAAATAAGAAGAGTCCAGCCAGGCTTTCATTGCGCCGTTCTGCATCGTTGTCCCTTAAGCATTTGTTATGCTTATTTGGCCGTGGATAACTACTACGCATGCAACCGCATACGTGACCTGCGATCCCTGAGCGAGCACGTCTTTTGGCCCGCGAAGGAACCTTTAGAAACTGTCTGAAACACTGTGGCTATTTCGCCGATCGGAGAAGAATATGCGCTAACGGCACGGCTTCATCTCATTGCCTGTGACAGTTTTTAAAGGCTTCCTGCCTTTACTTTCATTCCATAAAAAGCCTGAACATACCGGCGGCATTTACTTGCCGCCATGAGCAGGGAAGCCTGATATTGCGATGTTGCAAGCTTCCCTTATACGCCGCGTATCACTCCCGTTTTTACGCGCTACGCTGCAGCAACATTGACTTGATATGCCCTATCGCGCGCGTCGGATTTAACCCTTTCGGGCACACGCTGACGCAGTTCATGATGCTATGACAGCGGAATACGCTGAAAGCATCGCTCAGGTCGTCAAGCCGGGCATCGGTTTGCGTATCACGGCTATCAATAAGGAAACGATATGCCGCTAATAGCCCTGCAGGCCCAATAAACTTGTCCGGATTCCACCAGAAAGAAGGGCACGAGGTTGAACAACAGGCGCATAAAATACACTCGTATAAACCATCCAGTTTTTCACGCTGCTCCGGCGACTGTAAATGTTCACGCGCGGGTGGATTTTGCCCATTATTCAACAGGTAAGGCTTAATCTTCTCATATTGAGCGTAGAATTGCCCCATGTCTACCACCAGATCCCGAATAACCGGCAATCCGGGTAAGGGTCGGATCACAATTTTTTTCTTTCCATTCCCTAACGTAGAAAGCGGCGTGATACAGGCCAGCCCGTTTTTGCCGTTCATATTCAACCCGTCCGAGCCACAAACGCCTTCACGACAGGAGCGGCGAAACGCCAGACTGGGGTCTTTCTCTTTAAGTTGGATCAGCGCATCCAGCAGCATCATGTCGCGACCGTCATCCGCGTCCAGCGTGTAATCCTGCATATGCGGCGCGTCGTCAACATCCGGGTTATAGCGATAAATTGAAAATTCGAGTTTCATCACCTGTGCTCCGCTATTAATAAGTACGTATTTTCGGCGGAAACGCCGGACGCAGTTTAGGTTGCATGTTGACATGACGCCGCGTCATGGTTTCACGCTGCGGCTGGTATAAGGAGTGACACAGCCAGTTTTCATCATCGCGTTCGGGGAAATCAAAGCGGCTGTGCGCTCCACGGCTTTCCGTGCGGAAATTAGCGGCTTGCGCAGTGGCGTACGCGGTTTCCATCAGGTTATCCAATTCCAGGCACTCTACGCGCTGGGTATTAAATTCCCGGGATTTATCATCAAGGCGCGCATTCTGTAAACGCTCACGAATCGCCTTAAGCTGCTCCAGCCCTTTCGCCATCGCATCACCTTCGCGAAAAACGGAGAAGTTGTGCTGCATGCACTCCTGAAGATCTTTGCGGATTTGAACCGGATCCTCGCCGCTATTGTTATTTTCCCAGCGATTCAGGCGTGTCAGCGATGCATCGATATCAGACTCACTGGCTTCGCGCAGCGCGCCCTGCTCCGCAATTGATTCCTGCAAATGCATTCCCACAGCGCGCCCAAACACCACCAAATCGAGTAGAGAATTCCCCCCCAGGCGATTGGCGCCGTGTACCGAAACGCAGGCGATTTCACCGACCGCAAATAAGCCTGGGATCGCGACATCTTCCCCATTTTCATTCACGGTCAAAGCCTGGCCGGTAACTTTGGTCGGGATACCGCCCATCATGTAGTGACAGGTTGGGATCACCGGAATAGGTTCTTTAACAGGGTCAACGTGCGCAAACGTGCGCGACAATTCCAAAATGCCCGGCAGGCGCGATTCCAGCACGTCTTTACCTAAATGATCGAGCTTCAATTTCGCGTGCGGGCCCCACGGCCCGTCGCAGCCGCGCCCTTCCCGGATCTCAATCATGATTGAGCGTGCCACGACATCACGACCCGCCAAATCCTTGGCATTAGGCGCATAACGCTCCATGAAGCGTTCACCGTCTTTATTCAACAAATAGCCGCCTTCACCGCGGCAACCTTCCGTTACCAGAACGCCTGCACCGGCGATGCCCGTAGGGTGGAACTGCCACATTTCCATATCCTGCACCGGTACGCCGGCGCGGATTGCCATGCCCACGCCGTCCCCGGTGTTAATGTGCGCATTGGTGGTTGACTGATAGATACGCCCCGCGCCGCCGGTGGCCAGCACCGTAGCGCGGGCTTTAAAATAGACGACCTCACCCGTTTCAATACAGAGAGCGGTACAGCCAACGACTGCGCCATCCTGATTTTTGACTAAATCCAGAGCGTACCATTCAGAAAAGATGGTGGTATGATTCTTAAGGTTTTGCTGATAGAGGGTATGCAACAGAGCGTGACCGGTACGATCCGCCGCCGCCGCGGTGCGCGCCGCCTGCTCGCCGCCAAAATTTTTAGACTGTCCGCCGAAAGGGCGCTGATAAATTTTTCCGTCTTCCAGGCGGGAAAACGGCAGGCCCATATGCTCCAGTTCCAGAATCGCTTCCGGCCCCGTTTTACACATGTATTCAATGGCATCCTGGTCACCGATATAATCGGAGCCTTTTACCGTGTCGTACATATGCCATTCCCAGTTATCCTCATGAGTATTACCCAGCGCGACGGTAATCCCTCCCTGCGCAGAGACCGTATGAGACCGGGTGGGAAAAACTTTGGACAGCAGGGCGCAGGTTTGGCCCGCCTGGGAAATTTGCAGCGCGGCGCGCATACCTGCACCACCGGCGCCAACAACAACAGCATCAAACTCTCTGACTGGCAAATTCATTACACACCCCACACCACAACAAATCCATAAATGACGTAAACCAGAAGCGCGACGACTATCGCCAACTGTAATATCAAACGTATAGCCACCGGCTTAATATAGTCAGTCAATACCTGCCACATCCCTATCCATGCGTGGATCAAGATGACGATTAGCGCCAGTAGCGTGAATACACGAGTAAATGGAAGGCTGAAAAAAGCGGTCCAGGATAACCAGGTGATTTCGTCACTGGCGACAAAAAAACCAATCATGTAGATAAGATAAAGGGTGATTACGATAGCGGTAGCGCGTACCAGCAAGAAGTCATGCACACCATTGCGACCCAGTGCGGAAGCATTGCTTACCATAGGAAAACTCCTGCGAGAATTGAAAGCACTGCGGTAATTGCGAACGAAATAACCGCCGAACGCTTACCTGCGGTAAACGTTTCTTCCAGGCAGCCGAAATCCATCAGCATATGGCGAATGCCCACGACGACGTGATACGCCAGAGCGGTGAGAATGCCCCACATAATAAACTTAATCACCGGGCTGCCCATAATAGAGGACGCGGTAAGAAACCCATCAGGTGAGGAGAGCGATAGCCCCAGAAACCATAGCAGGATGCCCACCGCCACAAAAGTTATTACGCCAGATACACGGTGGAGGATGGATGCGATTGCCGTTACAGGAAAACGAATAGTGGCAAGGTTCAAATTAACAGGTCTTTGCTTTTTCACATTTCTTATCATGAATAACGCCCACAATGCTGTTCTTATTTTGTTTCCTTCCTCCGGTTCTGCGGGCGGGTCAGACAGCGCCTGTTTCTATAACCCTGCGTCATATAAAAACAACTGCGCGCAGATGCTAATTTGACGGGTTACTACGCTGGGTGGCTCGGGATAGCAGAGTCTTCCGGAGACCTGGCGGCAGTATAGGGCGTTCACATTATCATTACAATTAACATACAATTACTTTGTCTTCTTTTAATTCAAACAGTGAGCAATATCACGATAACAACATTATTTTAAATTTCACCCATATGATTTGACTGAAGTTAAACATTTCTGTTACAAACATCAGCCATAAAAATATACAATGCAGAAAAGTTATGAGGTAATTTTTTTACCTGCTTATACGTTATGTAACAGAAAAGTATATTGACCAAAGCCGACAAGGCCAGTAATAGTGATCGTCCGGTACAAAACTTTAGCTGACAATCTATTTAATTATTAATTAGTTACCGAAATGATGCGTTGCCAGTGCGCCGCGCACTCTGTACCCCGGCTCTCCTTTGCCACAGAGCAAGCGCTCTACAACAATAAGGCAACATCATGAAGGTAACAAAACAGACAAGAGCGACGCTCCTGTCAATAAGGCGCTTAAGGAGACCGTAAATGGTTGATAAAAAAGCAACGCTCACCTGTAACGGTGATGCTATCGAGCTGGACGTGCTTCAGGGCACGCTAGGTCAGGATGTCATTGATGTTCGCACGCTAGGTTCGAAAAACGTTTTTACCTTCGATCCCGGGTTTACATCTACCGCCTCCTGCGAATCAAAAATTACCTTTATTGACGGTGACGAAGGCATTCTGCTCCATCGGGGCTTTCCTATCGATCAGTTAGCTACTGACTCTACTTATCTGGAAGTCTGTTATATCCTACTCTACGGCGAAAAACCGACGCAGGCGCAGTATGATGAGTTTAAAACTATTGTCACTCGCCATACTATGATCCATGAGCAAATAACCCGTCTGTTCCACGGTTTTCGCCGCGATTCGCACCCAATGGCGGTGATGTGTGGCGTAACCGGCGCTTTGGCCGCTTTCTACCATGATTCTCTGGATGTGAATAACCCGCGGCACCGTGAAATCGCCGCATTCCGCCTGTTATCAAAAATGCCCACGGTTGCGGCAATGAGCTATAAGTACTCTATTGGCCAGCCTTTTGTCTATCCGCGTAACGACCTTTCCTACGCAGGTAACTTCCTGAACATGATGTTTTCTACACCATGTGAAGATTACGAAGTTAACCCAGTGCTGGAACGCGCAATGGACAGAATTCTTATCCTGCACGCTGACCATGAACAAAATGCGTCCACGTCGACGGTACGCACGGCGGGCTCCTCTGGCGCAAATCCGTTTGCCTGTATCGCGGCGGGAATCGCCTCGCTGTGGGGTCCGGCGCACGGCGGAGCAAATGAAGCCTGCCTGAAAATGCTGGAAGAGATTAATTCTAAAGAGCATATTCCTGAATTCTTGCGCCGGGCAAAGGATAAAAATGACTCCTTCCGCCTGATGGGATTTGGGCATCGCGTGTACAAAAACTACGATCCTCGCGCTACCGTAATGCGCGAAACCTGCCATGAAGTGCTAAATGAGCTGGGTATGAAGGATGATTTATTGGAAGTGGCGATGGAGCTTGAGCATATCGCCCTGAATGACCCCTATTTCATCGAGCGTAAACTGTACCCCAACGTCGATTTTTATTCAGGAATTACCCTGAAAGCAATGGGCATCCCCTCTTCAATGTTCACCGTCATCTTTGCTATGGCACGCACTATCGGCTGGATTGCACACTGGAATGAAATGCATGATGACGGGATTAAGATTGCGCGCCCTCGCCAGCTTTATACGGGATACACGCAGCGTGAATTTAACTCCGTGGTGGATAAAAAATAATATTCATTTATTCATCCGTGCAACGTTAAAACCACCTTTTAATAAAGGTGGTTTTAAATAAATAAACATAATATACAGTTATTCCATTCCGGGTTAATCATTCGCATCCTGGCCCAATAACAATTAACACTTTTATTCACAATACATATAGATTAAATCATTCCCTTATAATAGCAACCATTACATGATAGATATTATCAAATCAATTATATGGATAAATAATAAATCGAAAAAAATAATTAAACGCTTCTGTAAAAAATAAAAGCCGCACCAAATTCACGGCGCGACTTTTATTTACCAAATAACTCTGTTAGCCAATAGTTATCAGTTATAGTGATAAAATAATAGCAATAATTAGTTACCCAGCACTTTATTAACCAGACCGCCGATAATAGGCAGATGGCTAAGCGTATTTTCAATCATACCGCCAATCTGGCCGCCTGCGGCCTTGCCAATTTGCTCACCCAGCGTTGGGAACAGAGAGCCAATAGAGATGGTTCCCAGTCCTGGAATCTTGATGCTTAGCGAATTGCTAACTACTTCATAGCCCAGATCACCTAATTTACCGCCAATAGCAGCCAGGCCATTTTGAATCCAGCCAGCGCCTGCAACATATTCCATTTCTACTAAAGTCAGCTCTTTCATTTCCGTATCTCCATGCTACTAATAATGTTTTTTAATTAAAAAGCATTAGTTTTTATGATAATTAACCAAAGAATAAAACACCATTGATAATAACTTCATAGCCAATATCATTATAGAAATTATAACTTTCAATTATCCCCTGGATTAAGATTCTTACGGTCTTCACCGCAGTGAGCACGACAGAATAGTTAATATCATCCTTCGTGGCTGCAAGGAAATAATATCAGTCAGATAAGAAAATTCAACTCTATGAAGATATAATCAATGACTTTATTAGCAAACCATAAAACAGACACGCATTATTTACTAACTCTTCATCAATTATGATATAGCGGATTAATATTACTAAACAGCTGCATCCGAAAAGAGCCCCTGACATTACCGATTTTAATATTCATAAGTATCCATGCATAATGTTTAACCTCGCTGGCATACAGGACACCAATAGAATGGCCGGGAGGAAACCAGTTTCTTCTCAATCAATGCAGCGCAGCGCTCACAGGGTTTTCCTTCCCGATGAAAAACATGAAATTGAAACAGAGCACCATGATGGCGGCTCTCATTCGGCTGACCGCGCGTTTGATAGGAAAGGCGAGGAATATCCAGGCAGGCTCGCGCCAGCTCATCTATTTGCCGCCCGGTGAGATCTACCGGTCGTAATTCTGGCGCCAGCCTGGCATGCCATAAAATTTCCACCCGCAGATAGTTTCCCAACCCGGCTAAAAAAGCCTGATCCAGCAATAATCCCCCCAGGCTGCGACGACAAAAGCGTGGCGATAATAATCGTGCCGTGACCTGCTCTACCGTCAATGACAGGTCTAAAACGTCCGGACCAACCCGCTTCAGAAACGGATGCTGTGCCAGTCCAGGCGCGTCCAGCATCTCGATATCAGAAGCGCTATACAGTGAAATTGCGCGATCCGCTGCAGCTAGCCTAACCCGTAAACTGCGCCGGGCATCCGGCTTTTCATCCGCAGAGGTAACGCGCCAGACACCATAAAGCTGATTGTGGCTATAGAGCGTCAGCCCCCCGGAAAAATGCGTCAACAGCGCTTTTCCCCGTGTTTCAATACGGCTAATGTGCTGACCAATAAGCAATAGCTGGTATGGATGCAATCGAGGGAAAGCAAACCAAACGTCTGTCAGCGTTTTACCAAGCATAGCCTGCTCCAGGCTATCTGCTGCACGGCGTATTTCCGGGCCTTCAGGCATAATTAGCTCCTAAAATAAAACGTTATATACGGCCCGACTCGCTCTGCCTGCGCCAGAGCACACTGAATCGTATCTTTAAGCCATTTAATTTTAATGCGCCAAAAATTGGCTTATAACAGGCGCAGAGTTATTAGGCAGGATTTGGAATGTCGACAAAAGTCACTGTGAGATCGGAAACTTCTGCTAACCATTCCCCCAGCGCCCGTACGCCGCCACGCTCGGTTGCATGGTGGCCCGCTGCGTAGAAATGTAATCCCTGCTCGCGGGCCGAGTGGATGGTTTGTTCAGATACTTCGCCAGTAATAAAGGCGTCAACGCCAAAACGCGCGGCCGCATCGATAAATCCTTGCCCACCGCCGGTGCACCAGGCCACGCGATTTACAACGGCGGGGCCAGTTTCGCCGCTCCATAGAGGTTTGCGACCAAGGCGTGCCTCAATCCATGACGCTAACTCCAGCCCGGATACCGGTATGTTCATCTCCCCCCACCACAGCAAAGGTTCAATTTCGCCCATAGCCGTAAAGCCAAGCAGCGCGGCGAGCTGCGCATTATTACCTAACTCCGTATGCGCATCTAACGGCAAATGCCAGCCGTACAAATTAATATCGTGTCCGAGAAGCGCTTTTAAGCGATTCCGCTTCATACCGCGGATCAGCGGCGACTCATTTTTCCAGAAATAGCCGTGATGAACGATAATCGCATCGGCCTGCAGACGAATGGCTTCGTCAATCAGCGCCTGACTTGCCGTAACGCCCGTTACAACATGATAAATATTGGTTTTCCCCTCAACCTGTAGCCCGTTAGGGGCATAATCGCTGAACCCTGCGCTATTTAATTTTTCATTAATAAGAATTTCAAGTTCGCTATTTTTCATTACGTTGAGTCCTTTTTCGAGCGCGTTGCCATGCGGCAAGCGTTAACTCTCGCTGTTGCCGGTGATCGACTATCGGGCCAGGATAATCAAGCGTCTTATTGTGCTGCCTGGCCCATTCGTGAGGAGCGTGAAGCGCGTTATCGGGTATCTCATTAAGCTCCGGGATCCAGCGTCGAATAAAGTCGCCTTTGGCATCAAATTTTTGCCCCTGAGTTGTTGGGTTAAAAATACGAAACCAGGGCTGGGCATCTGTTCCGGTAGAAGCGGCCCATTGCCAGCCACCGTTATTGGACGCAAAATCTCCATCAGCCAATTGTGAAATAAAATAGCGCTCTCCTTCTCGCCAGTCGATGCGTAAATCTTTTACCAAAAAACTGGCTACAATCATACGCAAACGATTATGCATCCAGCCGAGGGTATTTAGCTGACGCATAGCGGCATCCACAATGGGGAAACCGGTCATTCCCTGCTGCCAGGCTTTTAACCCGCCAGGGTCGTGCCGCCAGGAAATAGACTTAGTCCAGCCTAACAGCGGCTCTCCACGACATATTTCAGGATGCGCGACCATCGTATGTCGATAGAAGTCCCGCCATAATAGCTCTTTCAGCCACACGAAGCCTTCGCCGCCGCTCAGTGCGTCGGGGTATTTTGCCAACAGTTGCCAAAGACACTGGCGCGGCGAAAGAGCCCCAATTGACAACCAGGGTGAAAGTAAACTTGTACCTCGGATAGCAGGGAAATCTCTATAGTCATCGTATTTAACCACATCTTCCTGACAAAACGCCTTCAGGCGCTTCAATGCTTCCTCCTCGCCTGGAGGAAATAACTCTCGGTCGAGCGCCGTAACAGGGTAGGTAAATCGAGGCGTGTGGGTTATTGGTATGCCATCGCCCCGCGGATTTGGCACAGCGGCACAGGCGGGAATATCCTCCTGTAAGCGACGCAGGCAGGCTCGGCTAAACGGGGTGAATACTTTATACATGCTGCCATTACCGGTAGTCACGCTACCGGGAGCTAAAATAACTCCATCATCAAACCCCTGGCAAATCACGTCCTTTCCCAGAGCCTTCTCTACGGCCGCATCTCGATGTAGTTCATTTAGCGCATATTGGTAATGATAAAAAAGCTCATTAACTTGATGGTTACGGCAAAAGTCTTGCAGAAATGGAATGCAGGCGGCGTAATCACTGACCTCTTCAATAAAAAAGGGTATCCCCATTTCTGCAAGGGAAGCGGCCAGTAACTTAACATGCTCGCGAATGAACCAGGCCTGACGCGGTGCCATTGTATGCTGGCACCATTGTTCGGGGGTTACCAGGAAAAGTGCGATAACGCGCGCATTTTTATCCCGACAGGCGCTGGCAAGCGCATTGTTATCGTGGATACGTAAATCCTGCCGGAACCATACCAGGCGCGTAGCAGCCATATTATGACTCCAATAATTTCTTCAAAGTGGGCGGTAATGGCTGAAAATAGCGCTGCTGTGCCAGATAATCATTTGGGAATAATGTCAGGTAGTCCATCAGTAACGCCATTGGCGCATCGCGTTCTACCTCCGCACAGCGATAAGCTTCAATACATTGAGTCAAATCACGTTTCTGACTCTCGCTGAGATGTGGCCGAAAATACCCCTGCACGTGCATTAATGCATTGGTGTGATTACGGCGCGTCGCCGGTTGTGACAGCAGGAGCATGAGCCGTTGTCGATAATCGTAAAAGAATGCCTGCAGATCGCAACAGATGTTCAGCGTCGCGACGAAACGCCCCAATTCTCGGTATAAAGGCTGCGAATGCGCTAATAACAGCACTTTATAGCGGCTATGAAACGCGACAAGCGCTCCGCGACTTAACCCACTGCGATACAGTTGCAGCAATTCATGTAATGCGCCGACGCGAATAGCCGTATTTTCATCCAAAGTTAGCGTTTTCAGCACCGGCAACCAGGGGAATTTTTCCTGAATCTCCGAGAGGAAACCTGGCTGCTGACTAATCACGCCACACAACTCATCGGCATTGAGGGAGAGCGAGGCTGTCGATAGAGGGATAAATCTTAAATGTTTCTCGATGCCGGTAACTGCTACCGACGTTGCATCATCTATGCCAAATGTTATTGGGGAATCCATTACACCTCCAGAGTTTGCTCTTTAAGTGTAGACAGTGAACGATGCGTTGAAGCAGCTAATGGCCAATTCTAGTAAGCTGTTTACTATTACCGATGTTAGCAGATGAAACGTGTAGACTTGGGCTTGGATATTTTTAGAGTCAATATGAAGCAATTAACCCAAAGGTAGCTTTTTATAGTAATTAACCGGGATACGAAACGGGTGGGCTAGCAACTGGCACCGCTGCAATGAGGGAGAAACGGTGCCATACCGACAGGAGACGCTTTAAAAGAAAATACCCGCAGCCTGTTCTGACTCTTGTAACCATACCGGCTGTTCGCTAGTTTTTGACCATACGCGGTGCAAATAGCTGTAAAAGCGCGCCCGATCTTTCCAGAAAAGCATAACTGGTAGAGCGATAATGCCAGCTACAACGGCAAATATACGGCGCAGTATTATCAGATATAGCGGAAATTTTTTATAAATAGCCATTTTTTCTCCCATGCAAAATAGTTACGCAATAATGAAATTATCTGTGTTTTATAATACGCCCGCGAACAAAAAAATACTACTCATCCGACCAGAATTACGCGTATTTGATGCAAACTGATGCTCTTAATGGCCACATGTTAATACCTTGTTTTATTATTGTTTAATAATTGATTATATAAAGATAATTTAGTGATCTTGGCTAATCATACGTCACATTCGCTCTGCGCCCCTGATAAATGCGCTCGTATTTTCCTTAATACTCTTTTTGTTTTTTCAGGTTTTTTACACATTCGATGTCACACCTCTTATCAAAACAAAAATTTGCCTGAAAAAAGTAATAACCATCAGAAAACAGTGTATGAATATCACCAGGGGAATATGTAATAGCCTGCCAGAATATAACCCCGGCTTAATATAATGCTATTGATAGTACACCTTGCATTACTTCATTGTTATAATGGCGAAAATTAGTGGTAGTGCTTAACCCCCGAATATTATGTAACGGTAACTTCGTTATCTTTACGTCTCTGGTATTTTACGTAAGGACATGATTACAGATGCTAAGGTTGGCGGTAGTTTCTAAATGGTGGGTATAGAGATAAGGTTCTGACGCCCTCATTTGGCTGGTACCTGGTATTATTAATCCGACCGTATTTTAACGCATGCAAAACATAAATCACACAAGTCGCCAGTCAATATGCAAGATAAAAAGACTCACTTAACGTCTGGTCCTCACTTCATCGCAGGATCAATAGCCGAAATATTTAACAGGAAATAAATAATTATGCTAAAATTTCTTAATGTTAGCTATGGCGAGCTAAGCGAAATTCAATCAGAAGAGCTATATCAACTGAGAAAAAAAACGTTCTACGATCGCTTAAACTGGGAAGTTTCATGTCAGCATGAAATGGAAATTGATGAGTTTGATACGCCAGATGCCCGATATATTCTCGGTATTCTAAATGGCGATATTATCTGTAGCGTGCGTTTCCTGCAGTTAGCTAAGCCAAATATGATAACGCACACATTTAATAAAAACTTTTCAGACGTTCCCCTACCCGCAGAAGGCGTTGAAACCAGCCGTTTTTTTGTCGATAAGCACCGGGCTAAAGCCTACCTTGGCGATAAGTACCCAATCAGCAATGCTCTTTTGCTATCTATGATTAATTATGCCAGAAGTGAAAATCTTGCCGGTATTTATACTATCGTCAGCCGTGCGATGGTGACCATACTCAAAAGATCGGGGTGGCCAATTAAAATTCTTAAAGAATCACGTTTGAAAGCAGATGAATTTATTTATTTGCTGTATTTACCTACTGATACCAACAGTCAGAACATCATGGCACGTAAGGTTGCCGGCGTTCTTGATGCTTCGCCTGAAGAGCTTTCAAGTTGGCCGATGCACGTTCCTCTTATGCAGGATTTGGTGTTATAAGCCCCATTTCTACGCCCAGCCGGATAGCCTGCCGGGCGTTATTTACGCCTAGCTTATTAACTAAATTTCCCATATGAAATTTCACCGTTCTTACGGAAATACCATATATCGTACCAATCTCTGAGTACGTTTTCCCCATACTCGCCCAATAAAGGATCTGATTCTCTCTCTCAGTGAACATAGGAGCGCCAACGCCATCCGACGAGGTACGACCGGAACGGTGCCTCTGCGCTTTTATCATTTTGTTCATATGCTCATAAATTTCGATAAGCGCCATTTGTAAATTGGCCTTTTCGTTTTCAATGATATCTTCAACGGCTTCGTCTTTGTCGCTTTTAATAATAAAAGACAGCAAGGCAACATTATCTCTACAGTCATGCAACACAAACGTAAAGCCATTCAAAATATTATATTCCCGCGATACGGAAAAAATCTTTGAAAAACTAATTTCATTCGTCAGCGTTATATTTTCATCCCATGAGAAGGGCGCCGTACGCTTAAACGCAACCAGAACGACAGGATCAATATGCTGAAAGTGATTTTCCAGATACATATTCACCCATTCTTTAGGGTAGCTGGAGATGATTAGAATTTTTGATGGATTTTTTTTGTTAACGACGGTATAGGCATATTCGGGGGAACCGAAGCGCTTCAACTTCCGCTCAATATAATTTCTGAGTACAACGGTCAAAGACGGATTCTTCTGGAATGTAGAGTACATCTGCTCTCCTTTCTCTCTGCTTTTCCCATCCTGGCAGGGCTGCCTGTACTTTAGCACAGGTCACGAGTGCACTTTAGTACATTTTATGTTTATGGGTATTAAGGTACCTTATCGCCTGTTCTTTAAGGACAATTAAATATCTGGCCAAAGAGCCAGTCTTTGAATGTTTTTTGCCAGCACCAGGGAAATTTACGTTACACCAGGAAATTAAATAATAATTATACTGTAGTCTTCAAATGTGGCCAGGCAGTACATGCTGTTTACATGTCCTGTTCTCTGGCCCTTATTTGATTTGTTCTATGAAGTCATCTTTCTGTTGTCTAATCCCTTGCCACAGTGAAAAGATAATGTTGACTCAGGAACGTCAATATAAGTCTAAGTCAGCGGAGCGAAATGATTATCCACTGATACCCTACAAATTAGCCTGCTTATTTTAATTTGCCGTAACTTACCCTAATGGCCGTCTGGTTAAAGTGGGACATTTCACAAAATAGCGATTAACCGGTTGATATCTGATTCCAGCCCCACGTTCACCCTCTACGCCACCAAAATGAAGCGTCGGGAATGTTCTAATTTGCTATCATCACCAGAACGCACATAACAGCGTAAACCTGCTGCACGTTCTTCCGGAATTAACAGCTTATCCCTGACATTTTCTTATGAATACTTAAGGCAGCCTGGAGCTGCTTAATAATGGCCTAAATTCCGCCTGAAAGCTCCTTTTATTAAAGTCACAGTATGGGAAGTAACGTGCAAAATGCACAGCATGACTATCTTATATAAAGATCTCTACTACTTATAAAAAAACCACCCTCAAATAATGAGGATGGTTTTCCTTGAAAGGGAATAATTATCAATTAGCCCGCATTTTTCAGAACTTCACTTACAATCTCGACGGCTTCTTTTTCAATCCGCAAACGATGCTCATCGCCAAGGAAACTTTCACAGTAGATTTTATAAGCGTCTTCGGTGCCAGATGGACGCGCAGCGAACCACCCATTTGCAGTCATTACCTTAAGCCCGCCAATCGCCGCATTATTCCCCGGCGCGGCCGTCAAACGCGCAGTAATTTCATCGCCAGCAAGAGTATTGGCGCTCACCATCTCCGGAGACAGTTTAGATAGCGCCGCTTTTTGCGCTGAGGTTGCAGATGCCTGCAGGCGGTTATAGCTTGGTGCACCAAAGCGCTGCGCCAGCTCATCATAAAGCTGTTGCGGATTTTTACCTGTCACAGCAGTAATTTCAGCCGCCAGTAAGCACATAATGATGCCATCTTTATCCGTCGACCAGGGCGTCCCATCAAAACGCAGGAATGAAGCCCCCGCGCTCTCTTCCCCGCCAAAGCCCAAACTGCCTTCATGCAAACCATCGACGAACCATTTAAAACCCACGGGTACTTCCACCAGCTTACGCCCTAACTCATTAACTACCCTATCAATCATGGCGGAAGATACCAGCGTCTTACCTACTGCAACATCACTTCTCCACTGAGGGCGATGCTGGAATAAATAATTAATGGCTACCGCCAAATAGTGGTTTGGATTCATCAATCCGGCTGGTGTGACAATACCGTGCCTGTCGTAATCAGGGTCATTGGCAAAAGCCAAATCAAAACGATCGCGCAGCGCAAGCAACCCCGCCATCGCGCATTCGGATGAGCAATCCATTCGGATAGCACCGTCTTTATCCAAATGCATAAAGCGGAAAGTTTGATCTATCTGATCGTTAACAATTGTGAGATTAAGCTGATAGTGCTCGGCAATACGCTGCCAGTATGCAATTCCTGAGCCACCGAGCGGGTCAACCCCCAGCTTAAGCCCGGCGTTTTGAATAGCTGGCATGTCGATTATCGTCGCTAACCCTTCTACAAATGGCTGAATCAGGTCGACTTCATGCACATTACCACTGTGCATCGCCTGCGCCAGTGAAATGCGTTTTACATCTTTTAGCTTCGATGCCAGCAGTGCATTTGCACGATCTTCAATGACTTTCGTGACATTAGTATCCGCAGGCCCGCCATTCGGCGGATTGTATTTAATGCCGCCGTCTTCAGGAGGATTGTGTGAAGGCGTAATTACGATGCCATCGGCCAGCTTCTGATGTTTACGATTGTATTCAAGGATAGCGTTGGATATTGCGGGCGTGGGCGTATAACCATTGTCCTGCTGCACAATAACCTCGACGCCGTTAGCACTTAATACTTCCAGCACGGAGATAAACGCAGGCTCTGATAACGCATGGGTGTCTTTCCCAACGTAGCACGGCCCATCGATACCATTCTTACTACGATATTCGGCGATAGCCTGCGCGATAGCCAAAATATGAGGCTCATTAAAGCTATGCCGTGCCGCACTGCCTCTGTGGCCAGATGTACCGAACTTGACCGCATGTTCAGCATTTTCAATTTCTGGTTTTAATACATAATACTGCGCCGTTAACTGCGCGACGTTGATCAAATCACTCTGTTGCGCAGGCTGCCCTGCACGATTGTGTTTCGCCATTGCCTTATCCTTCTGACGCAAAATTAGATAGTGCCGCAAACTTTCTCAGTTAATTCTGCAGGAAACTGCATCGACTGCATAATGTGTTCAATCATGCCACGTTTACGGTGCGTATTAGTGTTGGTGATTACCCAATAAGGGGTTCCCGGTACCTGCTTCGGCTTCGTGTGATGGCCGCTTTGCTGCAAAGTTTGTTCATCGCCCGCAAAATAAATGCGGGTTCGCCCATGCAGCGATTCCGCCGCCTCAGCGAACATTGACGCATTAAGTGTATAGAGTGTGGAAAGCACCAACATGAAGCGATTAACGGCTCTCTTCTGTTCCGCGTACTCATCAGAAAGCAAAAGTTCGCGCACTGCGCGCACACGTTCACGCCCATTTTTCACAGCGCTACTACGCTTTTCATGCTCAGGCTCACAGGCGCCTTCAGGCGTCTCTGTTGGCAAAGGGGAAGTCATCGCGGGAGCCTGGACGGTGACGGAAAGTTTAAGCATACGCCGTAAAATATCAGACGCGCTCTCGCCAATATGCAACGTATGGCTGGCAATATAGCGATACAATTCGTCATCTACTTCAATCGTTTTCATCTTAATCCAGTGCAATATCATCTTTCTGAAGACAAGTCGTTGGGATTATAAAGTTAAATCGCAACGTCGAATAGCGCTCCACCAGGGAAGCGGCAAAAGTCAGAATTAACTGTCCTCTTGCCGCCGCGCAGCAGAATAGAGAACATAATACCCTAACCCGAGGCACTCAAAAAAAGAACTTTGCCATGAAACTTAATGCTCGCCTGCAAACTGCGCAATCCCCCTATTCATTAACGCCGCTGGTTCTTATCCATGGGCTTTTCGGCAGTTTGGATAACCTCGGCATGCTTGCCAGAGATTTAAGTCACACCCGGACAGTGCTGCAAATCGACTTACGCAACCACGGCGAGTCTCTACACAGTGATGAGATGAACTACGCGCTAATGGCAAAAGATGTGCTGGAAACGCTGGATGCGTATCATCTGCAATCAGTCATACCCATCGGCCATTCGATGGGGGGAAAAGTAGCAATGAAGCTTAGTAGCCTGGCCCCTCAGCGTGTCCCTCGCATGGGTATCATTGATATCGCACCAGTCGTTTATTCAACCCGACATCACGATACTATTTTCAAGTCAATTCAGTCCGTTAATGATGCCAGAGTAACGACACGTCAGGCCGCAGCGGAAATCATGCGCCATGACATTAAAGAAGAAGGCGTCATTCAATTTTTACTCAAATCATTTATCGATGGGCGCTGGCGTTTTAATGTCCCGGCGTTATGGCATCATTACAATGAGATAATTGGCTGGGAAACGCTCACACCTCAGCGGATTCCTACACTTTTTATACGCGGCGCCAATTCGCCGTATATACAAGAAAGCTACCGCGAGGCTATTTTGTCCCAATTCCCGGTGGCTCAGGCGCACGTTATCGCAGGCGCAGGCCATTGGGTTCACGCAGAAAAGCCCGAGGCAGTTTTACGGGTGCTGCATCGCTTTCTCGATTCTGATTAAAAACACATCGACTAAGCCTGCGAGTGCCCGAACGCATTGGCGCGCCAGAAGCCACTGATGTATGATGGCGCGCTGTAATACACCCAAGCACACGCTCTCGTAGCCTGTTCCCCTGTTACAACAAATCATGGCCAAAGAACAAACGGACCGCACCACGCTCGATCTGTTCTCGGACGAACGCCGTCCGGGTCGACCGAAAACAAACCCGCTATCACGCGATGAGCAATTGCGTATCAACAAACGCAACCAGCTTAAACGCGATAAAGTGCGTGGGTTAAAACGCGTTGAGCTTAAACTCAACGCCGAGGCTGTGGATGCGCTTAATGATTTAGCGCAGGCCCGAAACATCAGCCGTAGCGAGCTTATTGAAGAAATGCTGTTAGCCCAGCTACAGCACCTTCCGCAATAGCCTCCGCCGCTCATTGCGAATGTTGCATACTGTGCACCCAGTCAGCGTTAGCTGTTTTCGCCCCACGGCAGCTTCTGCTATGATTGCCTCATCTGTGGGCTTTTAACAGCCACCATACCTTATCCGTATCAAGAGGTTATTTTATCCATGGCAACCGTAGGCATTTTTTTTGGCAGCGACACCGGTAACACTGAAAATATCGCAAAGATTATCCAAAAGCAGCTCGGTAAAGATATCGCCGAAGTACACGACATTGCGAAAAGCAGCAAAGAGGATCTGGAGGCGTTTGATATATTGCTTCTTGGCATCCCTACCTGGTACTACGGTGAAGCTCAATGTGATTGGGATGACTTCTTCCCAAGTCTTGAAGAAATAGACTTCAACGGTAAGCTTGTTGCGCTATTTGGCTGCGGCGATCAGGAAGACTATGCGGAGTATTTCTGCGACGCGCTGGGAACTATCCGGGATATCATTGAACCCAATGGCGCGACTATCGTCGGCCACTGGCCAACCGAAGGTTATCACTTCGAGGCTTCAAAAGGGTTATTCGATGACTCTCATTTTCTGGGCCTGGCAATTGATGAAGACCGCCAACCCGAACTTACCGGCGAGCGCGTTGATAAGTGGGTAAAACAAATCGTCAGTGAGCTTAACCTTACGGATATCGCCGGCGCATAACAACCCGTCTGTCGGTGCGCCCTGCGCGCCGACTTTGAGCGATTGATAGATATCATCAATACAAATAATCGCTACATTTTTTTAACTTTATCCCACGAAGCTGTACAATGGCCCCTGCTTATTCGGGCTGTGTCGTTCATCCAATGCTATCACCGCTGTTTCCTGGTGTGTTTTTACCGGATGGCCGCAGTTTCCATTTAGTAACGTCGGCTCTATAATGAGACGCATTCATTATTGGGTAAATGCTATGCAAAGCTTCCTCACCTGAGGAAGTAAGTCATTAAGTAACAGGACATATTCCGCATGACTGACAATAATACCGCATTAAAAAAAGCAGGGCTGAAGGTCACGCTTCCCCGATTAAAAATTCTGGAAGTGCTACAGGGACCTGAAAACCATCATGTCAGCGCGGAAGACTTATATAAACGCCTGATCGATATGGGCGAAGAAATTGGGCTAGCCACCGTCTACCGCGTACTTAATCAATTCGATGACGCAGGTATTGTCACCCGCCACAATTTTGAAGGCGGCAAATCAGTCTTTGAACTCACCCAACAGCAGCATCACGATCATTTGATCTGTCTGGACTGCGGCAAAGTCATTGAATTCAGCGATGACTCAATTGAAGCCCGTCAGCGGGAAATTGCTCAACGTCATAATATTCGGCTGACTAACCACAGCCTTTATCTATACGGCCACTGTGCCGAAGGCGATTGCCGGGAAGATGACAGTGCTCACGATAACAACGCGTGACATGGATTATGCCGGGGTCTTCCCCCGGTACGTTTGTTTCTAACTCACCGCACGATAAGCAATCCCGCCGTCACATTTACTATTCCCCTCCAGCATATCCAGTCTGCCCAATAAAATTCCTGGCCCAAAAAAAAGCGCCGCAATCGCGACGCCTCTATCAATTGCCAGGAAATAGGCATTAAGCACCTATTTTGGCCCAAGTATCACGCAGCCCAACTGTGCGGTTAAATACCAGCTTATCGGCACTGGCGTAACGGCTGTCGAGACAAAAATATCCCTCTCGCTCAAACTGTAGCGCTCTTCCGGCTTCCGCTGTTTTCAAACTCGGCTCGGCATATCCCTGGCGAATAACCAATGATTCAGGATTAATCGTTGCCAGAAAATCGTCCGCAGCAGCAGGGTTAGGCACGCTGAATAGACGATCGTATAGACGAAATTCAACGGGTAAAGCATGCCCGGCACTCACCCAATGAATAACGCCCTTCACTTTGCGCCCGTCGGCAGGATCTTTGCTCAGTGTCTGCGGATCGTAAGTACAGCGAATCAGCGTGATATTTCCCTCTGCGTCTTTTTCTATGCTCTCCGCTTTAATCACATACGCATTACGTAACCGCACCTCTTTACCCATGACCAGGCGTTTGTATTGCTTATTCGCTTCTTCACGAAAATCAGCGCGATCGATCCAGATTTCGCCGCTAAAAGGAACCTCGCGGGCGCCCATTTCAGGATTATTAGGATGATTGGGCATAGATAGCATTTCAGCGCTGCCCTGCGGGTAATTTTCTATGACCAATTTTACCGGATCGATAACGGCCATAGCGCGCGGCGCATGTTCATTAAGATCGTCTCGAATACAGGATTCCAGCGCGGCCATTTCCACGTTGTTATCCTGCTTCGTCACACCGATACGCTTACAAAACTCACGAATCGCTGCAGCGGTATAGCCACGGCGGCGCAGCCCGGAGATAGTTGGCATGCGAGGATCATCCCAGCCTTCAACGACGCCGTCGGTAACCAATAAATTCAGCTTACGCTTCGACATCACGGTGTATTCAAGATTCAGACGCGAAAATTCATACTGGCGCGGATGAAGCGGAATAGAAATATTGTCCAACACCCAGTCATAAAGCCGACGGTTGTCCTGAAACTCCAGCGTACAAAGCGAGTGTGTAATCCCTTCGATAGCATCGGAAATACAGTGAGTGAAATCGTACATGGGATAAATGCACCATTTTTTACCCGTTTGATGGTGCTCTGCAAATTTCACGCGGTACAAGACCGGATCGCGCATGATAATAAACGGTGAAGCCATATCGATTTTCGCACGCAGACACGCTGCGCCTTCAGCAAATTCACCGCTGCGCATTTTTTCAAACAGGACGAGGTTCTCTTCAACGCCACGCTCGCGATAAGGGCTATTCTTACCCGGCTCAGTCAGCGTACCGCGATATTCACGGATCTGTTCAGGCGACAATTCATCAACGTAGGCCAGCCCTTTATTAATCAACTCCAGCGCATACTGATACAGTTGATCAAAATAATCAGATGAATAGTGAATATCACCGGCCCAGTGGAACCCCAGCCATTCAACGTCATACTTAATAGAATCGACGAATTCAATATCTTCTTTCGCCGGGTTAGTATCGTCAAAACGCAGATTACACTGCCCCTGATAATCCTGAGCAATACCAAAATTCAGGCAAATAGATTTCGCGTGCCCAATATGTAAATAGCCATTTGGCTCAGGAGGAAAGCGCGTATGCACCGCGCTATGTTTGCCACTTTTCAGATCTTCATCGATAATCTGACGAATAAAGTTTGTTGGGCGGGCTTCTGCCTCACTCATCTTTCATACCTCAAAGCATTTAATCTGGTTATCCCCGCATGTTCTTACAACCCGCGTCCAGAAACAACCTTTAGTTATTCAAAAGCCGGCGATTAACGATAAGTTATCTGATTCCTGCTTAATAAACCAAATAACCTGTGGTTTCTGTACCGAATATACTTATATCTGGATAGTGGGCTTCTCGTTCGCATTACCAAACCGGCATCTAACCTGACAAGACGACTAACCGATTTTGTGCTTCTAATAAGACTCATTCATTTTTTACCACCCTGTTTTAGCAGTGAAAATCCGCCTTCATAGAAGGCGGCATTGCTTTGATACCCCAGTGGGGCATACCAAATTCCTTAAAAAAGTCTCTGCCAGTCTTGTGAGATTTAAATCCCAAAACAACAAGGCAGAGCCGAAACCTGTTGATGACCGCGTTCACAGGACGTGGCTTTCAGTTGGCAATAAAAAACGGCGGAGATTATCTCCGCCGCTGGCTATCGCTTTTAACAAAAAACGTTTATTTACTTTTTATTTCATATAGCGCCGTCGTACCCGCGGTTACCGGCCCGCTGGCGACTATCGATATTCCACCAAAATCATCAACATTACTGCACACTACCGGGCTTATCATAGAGCGGGCGTGGGCATTGAGAAAATCGAGGTCCATTTCCAGTACCGGCTGACCCGCACTGACCTGCGCACCTTCTTCAACTAACCGCGTAAAGCCTTTCCCGTCGAGGGCGACAGTATCAATTCCCATGTGCACCACGATTTCAGCGCCTTCATTGGTTTCGAGGCAAAATGCATGGTTGGTATTGAATATCTTAACAATCGTTCCTGCCGCCGGGGAAACCACCCTTTTCTCAATCGGCTTGATGGCAACGCCATCACCAACCGCTTTACTGGCGAACGCCTCATCGGGCACATCTTCCAGCGCAATAATATCGCCAGTAACGGGAGAAACTAAGGTGACAACGACGCTACCGGAAGTATCAGGCGCGACCTGAGTTTGTGAAGGCGTACTTACCGGTGCCGTAGGCGCACTACCGGACGGCGCGGCGTCAACATGGCCGGTCGTCTTCATCGCATTTGCTATCTTCTCAGCAACAAAACCCACGATAATTTGTACGCTGGTTTTGTTCAAACGAATCACGCCGCTTGCGCCAAGCCGTTTCGCCAGCGCATCGTTCACCAGCGCCGAATCCTTAACATTCAGGCGCAGTCGGGTAATGCAGGCGTCGATCCCGGTTAAGTTATCAGAGCCCCCAATCGCAGCAATATATTGGCGCGCCAGCGTACTGGCATCCTGCTCGCCGCCGGAACTCACATTTTTATCCTCTCCGTCTGCTTCACTGCCCGCAACTGCCAGCTCGCGCCCCGGCGTCATCATATTGAATTTGATAATTGCGAAACGGAACACCACATAATAGATGACAAAGAACACCAGTCCTTGCGGAATGAGCATATACCAGTGCGTCGCAAGCGGGTTACGCGTTGACAGAAAGAGGTCAACTAAACCAGCGCTAAAGCCAAAACCGGCAATCCAGTGCATGCTTGCCGCAATAAATACGGAGATCCCGGTTAAAAACGCGTGAATCACATAGAGCGCAGGCGCCACGAACATAAAGGAGAATTCCAGCGGTTCGGTAATGCCGGTAAAGAAGGCGGCAAAAGCCCCCGCCATCATAATTCCCAGAACCTTCGCTTTATTCTCCGGGCGCGCACAGCGATAAATGGCCAGCGCAGCCCCCGGTAACCCAAACATCATAATGGGGAAAAAGCCTGCCTGATAGCGACCGGTAATACCCACCGTTGCTTTACCAGCGGCAATAGACTGACCGCCCCCGAGGAAATTCGGGATATCGTTAATACCGGCGACATCGAACCAGAACACGGAATTCAATGCGTGATGCAAGCCCACCGGAATCAGTAAGCGGTTAAAGAAAGCGTAAATACCCGCACCGATAGAACCCATTTTCTGGATATATTCACCAAAATGTACCAAACCATCAAAAATGATCGGCCATATGTACATCAGGATGAAAGCGACCACAATCATGACAAACGAGGTCAGGATTGGCACTAAACGGCGGCCACTAAAAAAGGAAAGCGCTTTTGGCAGTTCAACGCCGCTAAAGCGGTTGTAAAGCTCTGCAGAAATAATCCCCACCAGAATGCCAACGAACTGGTTATTAATTTTGCCAAACGCTGCAGGCACTGCTTCTGGTGGAAGTTTCTGAATCATCGAAACCGCCGCCGGCGAACAAAGCGTAGTCAATACTAAAAAGCCTACAAAACCGGTCAGTGCGGCTGCACCGTCTTTATCCTTAGACATGCCGTACGCTACGCCAATAGCAAAGAGCACGGACATATTATCGATTATCGCTGACCCTGATTTAATAAAAAACGCCGCCAGGGCATTGTCACCTCCCCAGCCAACGGGGTCGATCCAATAACCGACGCCCATTAAGATAGCGGCTGCTGGCAGCGTTGCCACTGGCACCATGAGTGCGCGACCAACGCGCTGTAAATAACCTAAAATGCTCACTTTATTCCCCCTATGAGACCCCGAAATGCAGAGAGTCGTAGCACTATTTTTATTGTATGACCCGGTAAATTCCGAGTAGTGACCGTATTACACCACGCAGTGAGTGTGTGGAAAATTAATTCGTATCGCAAATTAAATGGCTATCTTTTGTGATTTCAGTCACCAAATATCGCCCGAAAAACCTTAACCCACTGGCTATCATTAAAAACTTATTTTATCATTCAAAAAATCATGACGGATGGTGCACTTAACGCATTCATATGCGTTAATCTTAAGCAGTAAAAAATGCAATCCGCCAGCCGCTTTTAAACTAAAAATTGATGAGGTGTATAATGAGACTGATACCCCTGACAACGGCTCAGCAGGTCGGAAAATGGGCTGCTCGCCATATTGTTAATCGTATTAATGCATTTCAACCGACCGCAGATCGTCCTTTTGTACTGGGTTTACCTACTGGTGGCACCCCGCTTGAAGCCTATAAAGCCTTGGTAGAAATGTATAAAGCCGGTGAAATCAGTTTTAAACATGTAGTGACATTCAATATGGATGAATATGTTGGTCTGCCAAAAGAGCATCCGGAAAGCTATCATAGCTTTATGCATCGCAACTTCTTCGACCACGTAGATATCCCAAGTGAAAACATAAATCTCCTAAATGGAAACGCGCCAGATATCGATGCCGAATGTCGCCAATATGAGGAAAAAATCCGCGCCTACGGTAAAATTCACCTGTTCATGGGCGGCGTTGGTAACGACGGTCACATTGCCTTCAATGAACCCGCATCTTCGCTGGCATCACGTACACGCATTAAAACGCTGACTCACGATACCCGCGTGGCTAACTCCCGCTTCTTTGACGGGGATGTTAACCAGGTACCTAAATACGCACTGACCGTCGGTGTAGGCACGCTTTTAGATGCTGAAGAAGTTATGATTCTGGTACTCGGCCACGTTAAAGCGCAGGCGCTGCAGGCGGCCGTCGAAGGCAATGTCAATCATATGTGGACAATAAGCTGTCTGCAGCTTCATCCCAAAGCAGTAATTGTGTGCGATGAACCATCCACGATGGAACTAAAAGTCAAAACGTTAAAATATTTTAACGAGCTGGAAGCTGAAAACATCAAAAACCTGTAAGCAGGTTTAACCCGGGAGAATTTTATGTACGCTTTAACCCACGGCCGCATCTACACCGGTTTCGATGTTCTGGACGGTCATGCAATTATCATTAATGAAGGTCATATTGCGCGTATTTGCCCGCTGGCTGAGCTGCCATCCGACATCGAACAACGCGACGTGGGCGGCGGCATTATTGCCCCGGGTTTTATTGACGTACAGCTTAACGGCTGCGGTGGCGTTCAGTTCAACGACACCGCCGATGCCGTTTCTGTCAATACGCTGGAAATCATGCAAAAAGCCAATGAAAAGGCGGGCTGTACCAGCTTTCTGCCTACGCTCATTACCTGCAGTGATGAATTAATGATGCAGGGCGTGCGCGTGATGCGGGACTATCTCCGCACTCATCATAATCAGGCGCTGGGTTTACATCTGGAAGGACCGTGGATAAGCCTCGTTAAAAAAGGCACCCATAATCCGAAATTTATCCGCAAACCAGAAGCGAAACTGGTGGATTTTCTGTGTGAAAACGCGGATGTAATTACAAAAATCACGCTGGCACCAGAAGAAGTTGACGCAGAAATCATCCGTAAACTGGTTGCTGCCGGCATTATCGTCTCTGCTGGTCACTCAAACGCAACGCTGGCGCAGGCTAAGGCCGGCTTCCGCGCAGGCGCTTCTTTCGCTACGCATCTGTACAATGCAATGCCCTATATCAGCGGGCGCGAACCTGGGCTGGCTGGCGCCATCTTTGATGAACCTGATGTGTACTGCGGCGTTATCGCCGACGGGCTCCACGTCGATTTCGCAAATGTGCGTAACGCTAAACGCCTCAAAGGCGAAAAGCTATGCCTGGTTACCGATGCGACGGCGCCCGCAGGTGCAAATATTGATCGGTTCATTTTTGCCGGTAAAACAATATACTACCGCGATGGACTCTGCGTGGATGAAAATGGAACGCTCAGCGGCTCTTCTCTCACCATGATTGAAGGCGTTCGCAACCTGGTCGAGCACGTGCATATCTCACTGGACGAGGCGCTACGTATGGCATCGCTGTATCCAGCCCGAGCCATGGGCGTCGCTGACAGGCTCGGTACGCTTGAGGCAGGTAAAGTCGCGAACCTGACTGCATTCACGCACGATTATCACATCACTAAGACCATCGTTAACGGTAACGAGGTCGTAACCGGATAACAAGTAATGACGACTGGCGGACTGGCTCAAATTGGTAATGTCGATCTGGTAAAACAGTTAAATAGCGCTGCAGTCTATCGCCTTATCGACCAATTGGGTCCAATATCGCGGATCCAAATTGCTGAACAAAGCCAGTTGGCTCCCGCCAGCGTCACAAAAATTACTCGCCAGCTTATTGAGCGAGGTTTGATCAAAGATGTCGATCAGCAGGCCTCTACGGGTGGGCGGCGCGCGATATCAATCGTTACCGAAACCCGAGCCTTCCAGGCAATTGGTGTCAGGCTGGGTCGATACGATGCTACGCTGACACTTTTCGACTTAAGCGCGCGAGCGCTGGCGGAGCAGCACTATCCTCTTCCTCAACGTAACCAGCAGGCGCTTGAGCAAGCGCTCCTTGGCGCTATAGAAGATTTTATCCACCATTCTCAAAGAAAAATTAGAGAGCTACTGGCCATTTCCGTCATTCTCCCGGGTCTGGTTGATCCTGAAAATGGCGTGGTGCGCTATATGCCGCATATTGAGATTCAGGATTGGGGGTTGGTTACCGCGCTGGAAGAGCGCTTTAACCTGACCTGCTACGTGGGCCATGATATTCGCAGTCTGGCACTGGCCGAACACTATTTTGGCGCAACCCAGGATAGCGAGGATTCAATATTAATCCGCGTGCATCGCGGCACCGGCGCAGGTATTCTTTCCGGCGGCCAGATTTTCATTGGCCGCAATGGCAACGTCGGTGAAATAGGCCATATTCAAGTTGATCCCTTAGGAGAACGCTGCCACTGCGGCAACTTCGGCTGCCTGGAAACCATTGCCGCCAACGCCGCTATCGAACAGCGCGTGCGTTTACTACTTGAGCAGGGCTATCAAAGCCGCCTTTCACTTGATGCCTGTACAATTCAATCTATCTGTAAAGCTGCCAACAAAGGCGATGTTCTGGCAACAGAAGTTATTGAACACGTAGGCCGCCATCTTGGTAAAGCTATTGCCATCGCGATTAATTTATTTAACCCGCAAAAAGTGGCAATAGCCGGTGAAATTACCGCCGCACAAAAAGTTTTACTACCGGCGATAGCAGGCTGTATTAATGCTCAGGCGCTGGAAGCGTTCCGTCGCCATCTCCCCGTGGTATGCTCCCGGCTTGACGATCGTTCTGCCATTGGTGCTTTTGCATTAGTTAAACGCGCCATGCTGAATGGCTCCTTATTACAGAGGCTATTAGGCGATTAATCGTCAAAAAGACAGATACGATTTCTCCGGCTGCAGGCGAAACGAAATTTATTGCATGTAATTAGCGGTATCGCTGTCAAAAGTAAGGCCATCCATCGCCTCCAGGAAAATAGCTGCGGTAAATGTCTGTTTACTCATACTAAAACGGTGCCATTCGATACAGGCCCCCACCTGCAATCAAAGCCTGCGTTTACGCTGAAAACCCTGTAACATCAGCCTATCGTTAATGTTCGAAGTGTGTAATGCCAGAATAAATCAACCGGGCAAAGTATTGATTACTTTTACCCTATTCGTATTAGCTGTGGAACAGGGGTGCGAGACGTCCTCTACTAAAAACAATATTCCTATTGTCTTAATTCTGTATTTCAGGGCACATAGTGCACAACCGGGCAGATGGTAAATAAACGATGCCAGTGGCCCTATTCGGATGCGCATTTTTGCTGAATATTACAGCAAGCTGTTCGCAAGCTGGTCAAACGAGCAGGAATCCCTTAATTTCGTCAAAAAAGGTGTTGACGCTGCCAGGTCCAATACGCATAATGCGCCCCGCAACGCCGATAAGGTAACGCAAAAGATGGCTACGTAGCTCAGTTGGTTAGAGCACATCACTCATAATGATGGGGTCACAGGTTCGAATCCCGTCGTAGCCACCACAATGCGGGAGTGGCGAAATTGGTAGACGCACCAGATTTAGGTTCTGGCGCCGCAAGGTGTGCGAGTTCAAGTCTCGCCTCCCGCACCATTTTAGCGTTGTTACGGGTGGGGTATCGCCAAGCGGTAAGGCACCGGTTTTTGATACCGGCATTCCCTGGTTCGAATCCAGGTACCCCAGCCATTTTTTTTATAGCAGCTGCGGCTGTTAATCGCTGAAAAGTCAGTTAGTAATCAGCGGTAAAGCTCTCTTGGGGTGTCGCCAAGCGGTAAGGCACTGGATTCTGATTCCAGCATTCCGGGGTTCGAATCCCTGCACCCCAGCCACTATTAGATGTACATCGTTAAGAAATCTTTGGCTACGTAGCTCAGTTGGTTAGAGCACATCACTCATAATGATGGGGTCACAGGTTCGAATCCCGTCGTAGCCACCATATTTGTGAAATTGCAATTTACACAGTACATCTGTGGTAAGCAGGCGCCATTAGCATTGCATATTGGAAAGTAAATTATTGTTACTTTTCAATTAATAGAGACACTATTGGGGTGTCGCCAAGCGGTAAGGCACTGGATTCTGATTCCAGCATTCCGGGGTTCGAATCCCTGCACCCCAGCCAATTTAATATAATAGTTAATAAGACACCGTTGGGGTGTCGCCAAGCGGTAAGGCACTGGATTCTGATTCCAGCATTCCGGGGTTCGAATCCCTGCACCCCAGCCAACTTATAAAAAGGCCTGCTAAATAAGCAGGCCTTTTTGCTATCAGGATTCATCTACGCATTCGTTCATATCAAAGCCCCAGCGCCCTTCGTAAAATACGAGGCTAACTGCATCACAGACGATGAGCGAATACGTATGAACTCACAGTCCCAGCGCGTACTTCAATGCACGGCGCTTAAGCGGCCCCGCTCGCTCTGCCGCCATCAACCCTAGATTTCGCAATACGCGTACCGGTGCCAGTGGGTGACTGAACCCGGCGTAAAAGAGATCCATGCCACTTTGCATCACATAATTATCAGGCATCCGGCGATGTTGATAGCGTTTTAAAATGGAATACTCGCACCAGACCTCACCGCGATCCCGCGCCCGGGTTAGCGTATCCAGCAGCGCCAGCGCATCGCGATAACCCAAATTCACTCCCTGCCCGGCTAAGGGATGGATGGTATGCGCGGCATCCCCCACTAAAGCTACGCCCGGGGCCACATATTGCAAAGCATGCCGTCGAGTTAGCCCAAATGCACCTGTGGCCATTGGTGTTATCGGGCCAAGCCGCGCGGGGAACGTGGCCATGATTTCATCTTTCAACTGGGGTAATTTAAGCGCCTGCAACTGCCGGATGCGATCTGGAGCGTCATACCAAACCAGCGAAGCCCAGCCGTCAAACAAAGGTAAAAATGCGTGCGGCCCGGAAGGCGTAAAATGCTGCCAGGTCGTTTCACCGGCAGGCGCATCGCAGCGAACGGTAATCAGCATACAAGACTGCCGATATTGCCAGGCGTGCGTACCGATGCCCACCCAATCACGGACCTGAGAGTTAGCGCCATCGGCGCCAATAATTAGCGCTGCCGATAATCTGTCACCATTTTCAAATACCAGCTCACATTCAGCACCGCTTTTACGTCGAAGCGAAGTTACCCGCGCAGGGCAATAAAGTGTGACCTGAGAGTGCGCAGACAAAGCATCCCACAGCGCGCGCTGTAACACATGATTCTCGACCATGAACCCCAATTCCGGCAGCGCCAGTTCCGCCGCATCGAAAATCACGCGTGCGCTATCCCACTCCCAGGTTTCCAGTTTCCGGTATGGATGGCAGCGCATGGCGCAGGCCTGTTGCCAAACCCCCAGCTGCTCCAGAAAATCTACCGATGCCCGGCTAATAGCGGAAACGCGCACGTCTGGCGCCGCGCCAGCGTCAAATACCGGCGGCGGTTCACGCTCAATGACACTAACCTGAAACCCGCGCTGCGCCAGCCCAAGGGCAACGGCCGCGCCAACCATCCCGCCGCCAACCACGGCAACCTCAGTGCGCTGATGCGTCATACTTTATTATCCTCACAGCCTGTTACACCCGGCGTACCAACGATGTTGATGCTCTTAATAAGAAACATCCCGCCGCAAACCGGAGCGCACAAAAGAAAATATCTTGCCTGGTGCTTCCAGTTAACAGCGAAATCGCCCGCCAGGCCAGATGGTTAATTAAGCCCCTTGTGAGTGTACCGGTTTTTTTACCCAAGCGGGACACAAGCGCGCTCTGGTCACAACCTCATCAAAGCATTACAATACGCGCCCTGCATTCTCGATCTGACTCAAGCATGGCTACACTGATGACAAAAAAACTGCACATTAAAACCTGGGGCTGTCAGATGAACGAATATGATTCATCTAAAATGGCTTCCCTGCTGGAAACGACGCACGGCTTAACGCTTACCGACGTCGCAGAAGACGCGGATATTTTATTGCTAAATACCTGTTCAATCCGCGAAAAGGCCCAGGAAAAGGTTTTCCATCAGTTAGGCCGCTGGAAAATGCTTAAGGAAAAGAACCCGAACCTGATTATCGGCGTAGGCGGATGCGTCGCCTCCCAGGAGGGCGACCATATACGCCAGCGCGCCCACTATGTCGATATTATTTTTGGGCCGCAAACGCTGCACCGTCTCCCTGAAATGATTAATCGCGTTAGCGGCGATCGTAGTCCGGTAATGGATATCAGTTTCCCGGAAATCGAAAAATTCGATAGTCTGCCAGAGCCGCGCGCCGAGGGTCCTACCGCGTTTGTCTCTATTATGGAAGGCTGCAATAAATATTGTACCTACTGCGTAGTGCCCTATACCCGCGGGGAGGAAGTCAGCCGCCCGCTGGACGATGTGCTCTATGAAATTGCCCAGCTTGCCGAACAAGGGGTGCGTGAGGTTAATCTGCTAGGGCAAAACGTGAACGCCTGGCGCGGCGCTACCTTCGATGGTGAAATAAGCTCTTTTGCCGAGCTGCTGCGCCTTGTCGCCGCCATTGATGGCATTGACCGTATCCGTTTTACCACCAGCCATCCTATCGAATTCACCGATGATATTGTCGAGGTCTATCGAGATACGCCGGAACTGGTAAGCTTCCTGCACCTGCCGGTGCAAAGCGGGTCAGATCGGGTACTAAACATGATGGGACGCACGCATACCGCACTGGAATATAAAGCTATTATTCGTAAGCTACGTGAAGCGCGCCCGGATATTCAAATAAGCTCTGATTTCATCATCGGCTTCCCGGGGGAAACTCAGGAAGATTTCGAACAAACCATGAAACTCATTGCAGACGTAAACTTTGATATGAGTTTTAGCTTTATTTTCTCCGCGCGCCCGGGTACGCCCGCGGCCGATATGGTTGACGATGTGCCGGAAGAAGAGAAAAAGCAGCGCCTGTATATCCTGCAGGAACGCATCAACCAGCAGGCCGGTGCATGGAGCCGGCGTATGATGGGTTCCGTGCAGCGTATTTTAGTTGAAGGCACTTCGCGGAAAAACGTGATGGAGCTGTCCGGGCGGACTGAAAATAACCGCGTGGTCAATTTCGAAGGCACACCCGATATGATAGGTAAGTTCGTCGACGTTGAAATTGTTGATGTCTTCCCAAACTCGCTGCGCGGCAAAGTTGTGCGTACAGAAGCAGAAATGGGGCTGCGCGTCGTGGAAACGCCCGCCGCAGTCATCGCACGAACCCGTAAAGAAAATGAACTCGGCGTCGGTTTCTATCAGCCATAATAGGTGGATTAAGCGCTCTCTGTCTCTGAACGCCGCTTATGCGGCGTTCAGAGTTTATAACCCTTGTATTTCCACGCCGACACCCAAATATCATTCTCGATGCTTGCGCGCCCGCGTTACGCCATAAATACTTTATCCAGGCCTGCAAGCAGGCGCCGTCATTCACGCTCACCGCCCCGGAAGGGGTCAAGAGGAAAAGTTTGAATACTGAAACACGCGAACTCACGCTGGAGCCGGCAGACAATGCGCGTCTGCTCAGCCTGTGCGGCCCCTTTGATGACAATATTAAGCACCTGGAGCGCCGGCTCGGCGTAGAAATTAATCGCCGCGACAATCAATTCACGCTGACCGGCCGGGCGCTTACGGTGAATGCAGCAGCGGATATCCTGCGCCATCTGTATGTCGACACGGCACCGCTGCGCGGGCAAATTCAGGATATCAACCCGGAGCATATTCACTTAGCCATCAAGGAGTTCCGCGTACTGGAACAGGCTGCTGAAAGCGTCCCGGACTACGGCAAAGCGGTCAATATCAAAACGAAGCGCGGCGTGATTAAGCCCCGCACCCCAAACCAGGCGCAGTATATCGCGCATATACTCGATCATGACATTACCTTCGGCGTAGGTCCGGCAGGGACCGGTAAAACTTATCTTGCCGTCGCTGCCGCCGTGGACGCCCTAGAGCGCCAGGAAATCCGGCGCATTCTGCTCACCCGTCCGGCGGTTGAGGCCGGTGAAAAGCTGGGATTTCTGCCTGGCGATTTAAGTCAGAAAGTCGATCCTTATCTGCGTCCACTCTACGATGCCCTGTTTGAAATGCTCGGTTTTGAGCGCGTCGAAAAACTGATTGAGCGCAATGTCATTGAGGTCGCCCCTCTCGCCTACATGCGTGGGCGTACCCTTAACGATGCGTTTATTATTCTCGATGAAAGTCAAAACACGACTATCGAGCAGATGAAGATGTTCCTGACCCGCATCGGCTTCAATTCTAAAGCCGTTATTACCGGCGATGTGACGCAGATTGACCTGCCGCGAAATACCAAATCAGGGCTGCGCCACGCCATCGAGGTGCTCGCCGAAGTCGACGAAATCAGCTTTAATTTCTTCCACAGTGAAGATGTGGTGCGCCATCCCGTGGTGGCTCGTATCGTTAATGCGTATGAAGCCTGGGAAGAAGCCGAGCAAAAGCGTAAAGCGGAACTTGCCGCAGAGCGTAAACGTGAAGCTCAGGCCGTGGCCGGAAACCTTCAGGAGCCGTCATGAGTCAGGTGATACTCGATTTACAGATAGCCTGCGATCCCCACCCGGCGCTGCCGACGGAGGCGCAAATCCAGCGCTGGCTCGATGCCGCCATCCTGCCTTTTCAGAAAGAGGCCGAAGTGACGGTGCGGCTGGTCGATGAAGCAGAAAGCCATGAGTTGAACCACACCTATCGCGGCAAAGATAAATCGACCAACGTGCTGTCTTTTCCCTTTGAAGCACCGCCGGGCATCGAATTACCGCTGCTCGGCGATCTTGTGATATGCCGCCAGGTCGTGGAGCACGAAGCGCAGGAACAGGATAAACCGCTGGAAGCACACTGGGCGCATATGGTTGTGCACGGCAGCCTGCATCTGCTGGGCTATGACCACATTGATGACAATGAAGCCGAGGAGATGGAAGCGCTGGAAACAGAGATAATGCTTGCGCTCGGCTACACCGATCCGTACATTGCCGAAAAAGCCTGATGGTTGCGGCGGCCACGCTGCCGCATCATTTAGCCAGAATCGCTGCCGCATAAAACCAAACGGGCAGCACCGAATTCACTAACAAGGAACCCCATTCCATACGCCATGAGCGACGATAATTCACACAGTAGTGACACGTCAGGTAAAAAGGGATTTTTCTCCCTCCTCCTCAACCAGCTTTTTCACGGCGAGCCTAAAAACCGTGAAGAACTCCTGACGCTAATCCGTGATTCAGAACAAAATGAGCTTATCGATCAGGACACCCGCGATATGCTCGAAGGGGTTATGGATATCGCCGACCAGCGCGTGCGCGATATCATGATTCCCCGCTCACAGATGATTACGCTGAAACTTAACCAGCCTCTGGACGAATGCCTTGATGTCATTATCGAATCTGCGCACTCCCGTTTTCCGGTCATCAGTGAAGACAAAGATCACATTGAAGGGATTCTTATGGCGAAGGATTTGCTGCCATTTATGCGCAGCGATGCCGAGCCATTTAGCATGGAAAAAGTGTTACGTCCTGCTGTCGTCGTGCCTGAAAGCAAGCGCGTGGACCGTATGCTGAAAGAGTTCCGCTCCCAGCGTTACCATATGGCCATCGTCATTGATGAATTTGGCGGCGTATCAGGCCTGGTCACCATCGAAGATATTCTCGAACTTATCGTGGGTGAAATCGAAGACGAGTATGACGAAGAAGATGATATCGACTTCCGTCAACTTAGCCTTCACGCCTGGAGCGTGCGGGCGCTGGCGTCGATTGAAGATTTCAATGAACACTTCCACACCCAGTTCAGCAATGAAGAAGTGGATACTATCGGCGGGCTGGTTATGCAGGCATTCGGCCATCTTCCCGCACGCGGGGAAACCATCGATATCAACGGTTACCAGTTCCGCGTCGCGATGTCAGACAGCCGTCGTATTATTCAGGTTCACGTACGTATCCCCGACGACTCGCCGACGCCCATACAGGAAGGGTAATTATGGCGCTCCGCTCACTGCTTCAACGCCAGTCAATACGTTTACCGCTGGCGCTACTTTTTGGCGCCAGCGGCACGCTGGCTTTTTCGCCCTATGATTTCTGGCCAGCAGCGCTAATAGCGCTTATCGGGCTGCAGGGATTAACGCTTCATCGCCGCCCGGCGCAGAGTGCTGCCATCGGCTTTGCCTGGGGAATGGGGCTGTTCGGCAGCGGCGTGAACTGGGTGTACGTCAGTATCGCGCAATTCGGCGGCATGCCTGGCCCGGTGAATGTATTTCTCGTCGTGCTGCTAGCGGCCTGGCTATCACTTTATACCGCGCTATTCGCCGGCGTATTAGCTCGTTTCTGGCCGAAAACCTCACTGTGGCGGCTCGCGGTGGCGGCCCCGGCGCTCTGGCAGGTGACTGAGTTTTTACGCGGATGGGTCCTGACCGGTTTCCCCTGGCTTCAATTCGGGTATAGCCAAATCGATGGGCCGTTAAAAGGTCTGGCGCCGCTGCTGGGCGTTACCGCGATTACGATGCTGCTCATGGCGATCGCAGGCCTGTTCACGCTGGGCATCGCGGCCCGCCGCTGGCCTGTTTTTATTGTTGCGCTATTGCTGCTGGCGCTCCCCTGGCCGCTGCGTACCCTACAGTGGTTTCAACCGCAAAACGCACGCAAACAAACCGTAACGCTGGTTCAGGGGAATATTCCCCAGTCGATGAAATGGGAAGAGAGCCAGCTAATTAATACGCTGCGCGTTTATCTTGATTTAACGCGTCCGCATATTGGTCGTTCTGGACTGATTATCTGGCCTGAATCTGCAATCCCAGACCTGGAAATCAATCAACAGCGCCTCCTTACCCGCCTCGATGGTGAGCTGCAGTCTCAGCGTAGCGCGCTGATTACGGGTATTGTCGATGCGCGCCCAAACAGTGTGAGTGCGCGCCAGAATGGGGCGAAAGAGTATGATGTTTACAATACGATAATTACGCTGGGCGCTGGCAATCCTTACGGCTATCAGTCAGTCGATCGCTATCAAAAAAATCATCTGGTGCCTTTTGGCGAATTTGTGCCGCTGGAATCCATTCTGCGCCCGCTGGCGCCGTTTTTCGATTTACCCATGTCTTCATTCAGCCGCGGGGCGTATCGCCAGTCGCCGCTCAAGGCAAACGGTAATACGCTAACCGCAGCAATTTGCTACGAAATTATTCTTGGCCAACAGGTGCGGGATAATTTCCGTCCAGATACCGATTATTTGCTAACGATTTCTAATGATGCCTGGTTTGGGCACTCTATTGGCCCCTGGCAGCATTTTCAAATGGCGCGCATGCGCGCACTGGAACTCGCCCGGCCGCTACTGCGTAGCACCAATAACGGTATTACGGCAATTATCGCTCCCAACGGAGATATCCAGGCTTCGCTACCGCAGTTTACGCGCCAGGCATTAACCGCTCAGGTTACGCCAGGCCGTGGTCTGACACCCTACGCCCGGTTTGGCGATCTGCCGGTATGGATAATTACATTCGTGATGGGCGGTCTGGCGCTGTACACCGCCTGCCGTCGGCGCCAACCCCGCTAACACCTGACTGCGTCTTTATTCCCCCAATAATAGGGTTAAAGACGCGGTTTGGCACAAACATTGCTACTCCCCTCCAGACGCATTTAAAAAAGCGATTTACGGCGCCCAGAGCGCACTTGCACCCGAACGCTCAGCAATATGTGCACGAATAGAGTGCAAGGTTCGGCAGCAGTGCACTTTCACGGTGCGGCACACTTCGCAAATATAAACATTTTATTATCAATATATTTACAATAAACCAAACTAAATGATAATTGATTGGGCGTTATCTTTGCTGCGAAAGCGCAGTGAATCGCCAATAACCATCGCACACGCAAGCGCAAGCCCGCGCATCGCGAATAGGAGTGGATATGCAAATACGTAAACTGGCAGCAGCAATAGCCTTGTTGAGCGCGGGCGCTACGCTCGCACAAACGGCCCAGGCCGCCGGAACGCTGGAAAAAATCGCAGCAAATGGCGTTATTGTGGTTGGCCATCGCGAGTCATCGGTCCCCTTCTCCTATTACGACAACCAGCAAAAAGTGGTTGGCTACTCTCAGGATTATTCAAACGCCATTGTGGCTGCGATTAAAAAGCAGCTTAATAAGCCCGATCTCAAAGTAAAACTGATCCCAATCACCTCGCAAAACCGCATTCCACTATTGCAAAACGGCACCTATGATTTTGAGTGCGGCTCGACGACAAATAATCAGGAACGCCAAAAGCAAGCCGCCTTTTCCGACACGATTTTTGTCGTCGGCACACGCCTGCTCGTGAAAAAAGGCGGCCCTATTCACGATTTCCCCGATCTAAAAGGGAAAACGGTCGTCGTGACTTCCGGCACCACTTCCGAAGTACTGCTGCACAAACTGAACGATGAGAAAAAGATGGGAATGCGCATTATCAGCGCTAAAGATCACGGGGACTCGTTCCGGACCCTGGAAAGCGGGCGCGCCTTTGCATTTATGATGGACGACGCGCTGTTAGCCGGGGAACGCGCCAAAGCGAAGAAGCCTGATAGCTGGGAAATCACCGGTACGCCGCAGTCAAAAGAAGCCTACGGCTGCATGCTACGTAAAGACGACCCTGAATTTAAAAAGCTTATTGATAATGCTATTGCCCAGATTCAAACCAGCGGCGACGCGGAAAAATGGTTTGATAAATGGTTTAAAAATCCCATTCCGCCAAAAAATCTCAACATGAACTTTGCGCTTTCAGAGGATATGCAAGCCCTGTTTAAATCACCAAACGATAAAGCCCTTAACTAAAATAATCGCTCGGCCGCATTACGCCGCGACCCCGCGCCGAATGAAAACGGTGCGATCCGGCATAGCGGCGTTAAGAGCGTCAGACCAACGTCCGTAAGCAGGACAGACAGCATGGCGGTCGGCCGTTCCCCGGCTGCCATGGTAAATCGCTTAGGGTCGGTCATTTCAGGCGGTATTACCGCCCTTTTAAGTCTGGCTCGCGCTGACGTTTCACGCCTGCCACCTTACATGCATCAAATGCATGCTAACAGGCCTGACGCGTGAGCCAGACTGCTATTTTTAGGGAGCTATCTATGTCTATAGACTGGAACTGGGGCATTTTTTTACAGCCAGCCCCCTTTGGCGGCACAACTTATCTGGGCTGGCTATGGAGCGGTTTTCAGGTCACTGTCGCCCTGTCAGTCTCTGCCTGGGTTATCGCTTTTATCATCGGTACTTTCTTTGGCATCTTACGCACGGTACCCAATCGCTTTCTGGCGGGCCTTGGTACCTGCTACGTTGAGTTATTCCGCAATGTGCCGCTTATTGTCCAGTTTTTTACCTGGTATTTAGTTATCCCGGAATTGCTGCCGGAAAATATCGGCATGTGGTTCAAAGCAGAGCTGGCGCCAAATATACAGTTCTTTGTCTCTTCTATGCTCTGCCTCGGATTATTTACCGCCGCGCGCGTTTGCGAGCAGATCCGCGCTGCGATTCAATCCCTGCCGCGTGGGCAACGCAGTGCGGCGCTGGCGATGGGACTGACCCTACCGCAAACTTACCGCTATGTGCTGCTCCCTAACGCGCTACGCGTGGTGATACCGCCAATGACCTCCGAAATGATGAATATGGTCAAAAATTCAGCCATCGCTTCGACCATCGGCCTGGCAGATATGGCGGCTCAGGCAGGAAAACTGCTGGATTATTCGGCGCACGCCTGGGAGTCATTTACCGCCATCACGCTCGCCTACGTATGTATTAACGCGCTGATTATGGGGATGATGCATATTATCGAGCGCAAAGCGCGCCTGCCGGGCAATATAGGAGGGGGCAATTAACATGTATGAGTTCGACTGGAGTTCAATAGCGCCAGCGCTACCCTATCTACTTGATGGAATGGTCATTACGCTGAAAATTACCCTGATAGCCATTCTGGTAGGCATACTTTGGGGCACTATGCTCGCCGTAATGCGGCTATCAAAGCTGCGTATTATCAGCCTCTTTGCCAGCGCCTATGTGAATATCTTCCGTTCTGTGCCTCTGGTGATGGTTTTACTGTGGTTCTATCTGATTGTACCCGGTTTTTTACAGCAGGTATTAGGGGTTTCCCCCAATACGGATATTCGTCTTATCTCAGCAATGACCGCCTTTGCATTATTCGAAGCTGCGTATTACTCAGAGATTATTCGCGCGGGCATTCAAAGCGTATCACAAGGGCAATCCGGCGCCGCGCTTGCGCTAGGCATGACCCACTGGCAATCAATGCAACTGGTGATATTACCGCAGGCATTTCGCGCCATGGTGCCGCTGTTACTGACTCAGGGGATTGTTCTATTTCAGGACACTTCATTGGTGTATGTCCTGAGCCTGGCAGACTTTTTCCGCACCGCGTCTACTATCGGTGAACGGGACGGCACCCAGGTTGAAATGATTCTGTTTGCCGGCGCCGTCTATTTTGTAATTAGCCTCTGCGCCTCTCTTATTGTTAGCTGGCTGAAAAAAAGGACCGTCTCATGATTTCCCTAAAAAATATTTCTAAATGGTATGGCCACTTTCAGGTGCTAACCGACTGCTCGACTGAGGTAAAAAAAGGCGAAGTCGTGGTGGTTTGCGGCCCGTCCGGGTCGGGCAAATCAACGCTAATAAAAACCGTTAACGGACTGGAGCCGGTGCAGGCTGGCGCAATTACGGTTAACGGCACGCGTGTGAATGATAAGCGCACTAATTTGGCGCAGCTCCGTTCCCACGTCGGAATGGTATTCCAGCACTTTGAGCTGTTTCCCCACCTCTCTATTCTTGAAAATTTAACCCTGGCGCAGGTTAAAGTGCTTAAACGCGACAAAAAAACCGCGCGACAAAAAGGCGCCGGGTTACTTGAAAGAGTCGGGCTTTCCGCGCACGCCAATAAATATCCAGCCCAGCTTTCCGGCGGCCAGCAGCAGCGAGTCGCCATTGCCCGAGCTCTGTGTATGGACCCTGTCGCCATGCTTTTCGACGAACCCACTTCGGCGCTCGATCCTGAAATGATTAACGAAGTGCTCGATGTAATGGTGGAACTGGCTCACGAAGGTATGACGATGATGGTGGTCACGCATGAAATGGGCTTTGCGCGTAAAGTTGCTGATCGGGTGATTTTTATGGATGAAGGGAAAATTATTGAAGACTCGCTGAAAGATGATTTTTTTAATAGCCCGCAATCCGCGCGTGCCAAAGACTTCCTGGCCCGTATTCTGCATTAAGACGGGCGCGTTCAGACGTTGCACTTACAACCGTTTCCACGGCGGAGACGGTTGCCCTTCGTTTCGAGTCTATCCAATAGAGACGCTTTCTGTTGTTTCGCCCGGCGGATTAGCAACAACATTAATACTGCCCCTTTCAGCAAAGTCGGACTTACCTCACCGGGCAACCGAACGTTACACTGCGCGCCAGCGCCGGATATTAAGGCTCAAACGGGCGCCGCTGAAACTGGTCGTGTCCGCATTTTGGGCAGCGCGGGAGCACTTCTGGCGTGTAAAAAGCCATAGGATGATGGCACTTCTCGCACACCAAATTTCCCAGCCCCACAACTTCCCCGCTGTGATAAACGCCGTGATGATTAAGGTCCTGAAATACCTCTCGCCATTCCAGTTGCGTTTTATCAGTAACATCAGCCAACTCTTGCCATAGGCTTTCTTTAATAACGCGCATGAAAACACTGTCGCTCTCATCGCGACTTTCCTGGTAGCTCACGGCGAACTCCTCAAGATCGCGCCGTACTGCGCGCGTAATCTCACCGATTTCTGTACGGGTGAGTTCACCGGCATTTGCCATGCGCTGACGCGCGCTTTCAACCAGTGCATCAATATCCCGCTCCCCATTGCGTAACCGCTCGCTGAGCGACGCCACCAGTTCACGATACTGCTGAGCCACTTTTCCCATCGCTTTCCCTCCGAAGTTTGCCAATGCTTGTTAAGCATAGCCGTTAATTCCGTTACTTTGTGTCCGCCTTGCCGTCATCCTGCCCGGCCGCACGCTATAAGGCCGCTGCGCACAATTACCGCGTTCAACGTTTGAAAGGCTGTTGTGGCGCGCATGAATCGGCTATGCTATGGCGATCTACGTTATATACCGTCAACGCTACATTTGTAGCTGTATTCACCACAGGACTACTGGCTGCCATGCAAGAGCAATATCGCCCGGAAGAGATAGAATCTGACGTTCAGCTTCACTGGCAAGAGAAGCGGACATTTGAAGTTAAAGAAGATGCAAGCAAAGAGAAGTATTACTGCCTGTCGATGCTTCCCTATCCTTCCGGCCGACTCCATATGGGCCACGTTCGCAACTATACCATTGGCGATGTTGTCGCTCGTTATCAGCGGATGCTGGGGAAAAATGTATTGCAGCCTATCGGCTGGGACGCATTTGGCCTGCCGGCAGAGGGGGCGGCGGTAAAAAATAATACCGCACCGGCTCCCTGGACGTATGACAACATTGAATACATGAAGAACCAGCTCAAAATGCTGGGCTTCGGCTATGACTGGAGCCGCGAGCTAACGACGTGCAAACCAGAATATTATCGCTGGGAGCAAAAGTTCTTCACTGAACTGTATAAAAAAGGATTGGTTTACAAGAAAACCTCCGCAGTCAACTGGTGCCCTAACGACCAGACCGTACTGGCGAATGAACAGGTTATCGACGGATGCTGCTGGCGCTGTGATACCAAAGTAGAGCGTAAAGAAATCCCCCAGTGGTTTATTAAAATCACCGCTTATGCCGATGAATTATTAAGCGACCTGGATAAACTGGATCACTGGCCAGATACGGTTAAGACTATGCAGCGCAACTGGATTGGGCGCTCTGAGGGCATAGAAATCACCTTCAATGTCGACCGCTACGCTGATACGCTCACCGTCTATACCACGCGCCCGGATACGTTTATGGGCTGCACCTATCTCGCCGTAGCGGCGGGGCATCCGCTGGCGCAGCAGGCGTCTGCTAATAATCCTGAGCTGGCGCAATTTATTGAAGAATGTCGTAATATCCGGGTCGCTGAAGCGGAAATGGCGACCATGGAGAAAAAAGGCGTGGATACCGGCTATAAGGCTATCCATCCGCTCACCGGTGAAGCTATTCCGGTATGGGCTGCAAACTTCGTATTAATGGAGTATGGCACCGGCGCGGTGATGGCCGTACCGGGCCACGATCAGCGTGACTACGAATTCGCCACAAAATACGCGCTGAATATTAAACCGGTTATCCTGGCGGCGGATGGCTCAGAGCCGGATCTCTCTACGCAAGCCCTCACGGAAAAAGGGGTTTTGTTTAATTCAGGCGAATTTGACGGTCTGGACTATGAGGCCGGTTTCAACGCGATCGCCGATAAACTGGCCTCTATGGGCGTTGGCGTGCGTAAAGTGAATTATCGCCTGCGCGACTGGGGCGTTTCCCGCCAGCGCTACTGGGGCGCGCCTATCCCGATGGTCACGCTTGAAGACGGCACAGTAATGCCGACGCCGGACGACCAACTGCCGGTTATCCTGCCGGAAGATGTCACGATGGATGGGATAACAAGCCCTATCAAAGCCGATCCTCAATGGGCGAAAACCACCGTTAATGGTCAGCCTGCGCTGCGTGAAACGGATACTTTCGATACCTTTATGGAATCCTCATGGTACTACGCGCGCTACACCTGCCCGCAGTACCATGAAGGCATGCTGGATCCCAACGCGGCGAACTACTGGTTGCCGGTGGATATCTATATTGGCGGCATTGAACACGCGATAATGCACCTGCTTTACTTCCGTTTCTTCCATAAGCTGCTGCGCGACGCGGGGCTGGTAAACTCCAGTGAGCCAGCGAAGCAGCTGCTGTGCCAGGGAATGGTGCTGGCGGATGCATTTTACTATGTGGGCGATAATGGCGAACGCAACTGGGTATCTCCGGTTGACGCTATCGTTGAGCGCGATGAGAAAGGCCGCATCACTCAGGCGCACGATGCAGCGGGCCATTCGCTGGTTTACACCGGCATGAGCAAAATGTCGAAGTCGAAAAACAACGGTATTGACCCGCAGGTTATGGTTGAACGCTACGGTGCCGACACCGTACGTCTGTTTATGATGTTCGCAGCACCGGCGGATATGACGCTGGAGTGGCAGGAATCAGGCGTAGAAGGCGCTAACCGTTTCCTGAAGCGCCTGTGGAAGCTGGTCTACGAACATACTCAGGGCGGAGCGGCTCCCGCTCTGGATTTAGCTACGTTAAATGATGCACGCAAAGCGCTGCGCTGCGATCTTCATAAAACCATTGCTAAAGTTACCGACGATATTGGCCGCCGCCAGACATTTAACACCGCAATTGCCGCCATCATGGAACTCATGAATAAGCTGGCAAAAGCGCCTCAGCAGGAAGAGCAGGACCGCGCGCTTATGCGGGAGGCGCTGATTGCCGTAGTGCGTATGCTCTATCCGTTTACGCCGCATATCTGCTTTGCGCTATGGCAAACGCTGGGCGGCGAAGGGGATATTGACAACGTTCTCTGGCCGCAGGCTGATGCTCAGGCGATGATCGAAGATACTCGTCTTATCGTGGTGCAGGTTAACGGCAAAGTGCGTGGAAAAATTACCGTCGCGGCGGATGCGACTGAAGCACAGGTTCGTGAGCGTGCAGGCCAGGAGCCGCTGGTTGCAAAATACCTTGACGGAGTTACCGTACGCAAAGTGATTTATGTACCGGGCAAGCTATTGAATCTGGTCGTAGGCTAAGCACAGGAGGAAGCGTGCGCCATTTATTCTCATTAATACTCTCCCTGGCGGTGCTAAGCACCGCCAGCTGTGGACTCCATTTGCGCGGTAACGAACAGGTTCCGCATCAAATGCAGACGCTGATTCTGGACTCGGGCGATCCCTACGGTCCGCTAAGCCGCGCTGTACGCAATCAGTTACGCCTGAGCGGCGTCCAGGTCGTGGAAAAAGACCCTTTGCGCCAGGATGTGCCGTCGCTGCGCCTTGGCGGTGCCAGCATCGGCAAAGATACGGCGTCAGTCTTCCAGGACGGTCGTACTGCCGAATACCAAATGGTGATGACCGTCAGCGCGAAAGTATTGATTCCCGGACACGATATTTATCCTATAAAAACTAAAGTGTACCGCTCTTTCTTTGATAACCCACTGGCAGCGCTCGCTAAAGACGCTGAGCAAGATATGATAATCAAAGAGATGTACGAAAAAGCGGCAGAGCAATTAGTGCGTAAACTGATGGCCGTACACGTTGCCGACGTTCGTCAGACGGAACAGGCGGAAGAAACGCAGGCACCTGCAGATGCATTACCTGGCTCAGACGCTGCTGGCCGCAACGGCGATACGTCAGATTCTGCCGCAGCCGATGATTCTGCCAATACGCCTTTACTGAACGGCTCGCCGACCGGACGCTAATGCTAAAACTGTGGCCGGAACAGCTTCGCGCGCAGCTTAATGAAGGGCTGCGCGCGGCTTATCTACTGCTGGGAAACGATCCGCTACTACTCCAGGAAAGCCAGGACTACATTAGACAACAGGCTCAAAGTCAGGGCTTTTCGGAATACCACGCCTTTCAGGTTGATGTTGCTACCGACTGGGATCCCCTTTTCTCACTCAGCCAGTCGCTGAGCCTGTTTTCCAGCAGACAGATTCTCGCGCTGACGCTACCGGACAACGGCCCCACGGCACCGGTGGCCACTCAGCTAGATAAACTGGTCGATTTACTGCACGAGGATTTACTGCTTATCGTTCGCGGCCCCCGTTTGTCGAAAGCCCAGGAAAATGCGGCCTGGATAACAAAATTACGTCAGCGCGCAATTCAGGTTAATTGCCAGACGCCTGAACAGGCACAGCTTCCCCGCTGGGTATCCACGCGCGCTAAACAGATGCGGTTAGACATCGACGAACCCGCCATCCAGTTGCTGTGCTATTGCTATGAAGGCAATCTGCTGGCGCTCAATCAGGCGCTGGAGCGGCTATCCCTGATATGGCCTGAAGGTAAACTCACGCTACCGCGCGTGGAGCAGGCGGTGAATGATGCCGCACACTTCACGCCTTTTCACTGGGTTGACGCGCTGCTTGCCGGAAAATGTAAGCGTGCGCTACATATCCTGCACCAGTTACGACTTGAGGCCTGTGAGCCGGTAATTCTGATGCGCTCAGTGCAGCGCGAGCTTCTTCAACTGGTCACCCTGAAGCGAGAATCTGCCAATACCCCGCTACGCACGCTTTTTGATAACCAGCGCGTGTGGCAAACCCGTCGACCGCTGTTAACCGACGCACTCACTCGGCTCTCCGATAAAGCACTCTGGCAAGCGGTACATTTACTGTATCAAACTGAACTCACCGTTAAGCAAGACTATGGCCAGTCGGTCTGGAGTGAACTGGAAAGCCTGACGCTATTGCTTTGCCACGGCGCTCTGGCGGATATTTTTATCGATGATTAATGACGCCCTTGCGCCCCTGCTTGCCGTATACGGCGGCACTTTTGATCCCGTGCATTATGGTCATTTACGGCCCGTTGAGGCGCTAGCGCAACTGGCTCAGTTATCCCGAGTAATTATCATGCCGAATAACGTTCCGCCGCACCGACCACAGCCGGTGGCGAACAGCCTTCAGCGTAAAGAGATGGTTGCGCTGGCCATTGCCGACAGACCCCTTTTTGAACTTGATGAACGTGAGCTGCGGCGGTCAACGCCGTCTTATACCGTGGATACGCTAAACGCCATTCGTCAGGAAAAAGGAGCACGACAGCCGCTGGCGTTTATCATCGGCCAGGATTCACTTCTGACGCTCCCGCAGTGGCATCAATATCAGCGTCTGCCGCAGCTATGCCATCTTCTGGTGTGCCGTCGGCCAGGCTACGCGCTGACTATGTCGCAGCCCGAACATCAGGTCTGGCTTAATCAACATCTGACCCAGGATATCCACGAATTGCACCGCAGACCCGCTGGCTGTATCTATCTTGCTGATACGCCGCTGTGGGATATTTCGGCAACGCTTATTCGCCAGCGCCTTGAACAACATCAAACGTGCGACGATTTACTGCCGCCTGCGGTGGCCGACTATATTCAGCGTCAGGGTCTGTATCAACATACAGCAAACGCCTGACCGCTCTGTTATGTCCCATTGACACCACCTCTCAGGCTGCTATTCTCCGCAGCCATAGCGCCGCCGACGGCTTTCATTCTGATAGCGTGTTACAATAATGGCGATGCATTCCCGTGCTCACGATGGGATGATGCATCTCGCCAGCGCGCGGCCTCATACACAGTTACCGACCCAGGGGGAAGACTTGCAGGGTAAAGCACTTCAGGATTTCGTCGTTGATAAAATCGATGACCTTAAAGGGCAGGATATCGTTACGCTGGATGTGCAGGGGAAGTCCAGTATTACCGACTGCATGATTATTTGTACCGGTACCTCCAGTCGCCACGTTGTCTCTATTGCCGATCACGTTGTGCAAACCTCTCGCGCCGCGGGGCTGATGCCGCTTGGCGTTGAGGGCGAAAGCGCCGCGGACTGGGTCGTCGTCGACTTAGGCGACGTGATCGTTCACGTTATGCAAGAAGAGAGCCGTCGTTTGTACGAGCTTGAAAAACTCTGGAGCTAACGCGTGAAGCTCCAGCTCGTGGCCGTCGGCACCCGAATGCCAGACTGGGTGCAAACGGGATTTACCGATTATCTGCGCCGATTTCCAAAAGATATGCCGTTTGAGTTAACGGAAATCCCCGCAGGTAAACGCGGCAAAAACGCGGATATCAAACGTATCCTGGATAAAGAAGGTGAGCTTATGCTCGCCGCTACAGGAAAAGGCAATCGCATCGTTACGCTGGATATTCCAGGGAAGCCCTGGGATACACCGGCGCTGGCGCATGAGCTGGAACGCTGGAAACAGGATGGTCGCGACGTCAGTTTGCTTATTGGCGGCCCGGAAGGCCTCGCCCCCGCCTGTAAAGCCGCAGCCGAGCAAAGCTGGTCTTTGTCTCAATTGACGCTGCCCCATCCACTGGTGCGCGTTTTGGTCGCAGAAAGTCTGTATCGGGCATGGAGCATTACAACTAACCACCCCTATCATCGGGAATAAAGGTAACCAGGCAGATACCACAGCGGATGAAATTACAGAACTCTTTTCGCGATTATTCAGCCGAATCTGCGCTTTTTGTGCGGCGGGCCGTGGTCGCCTTTGTCGGCATATTAATGCTCACGGGCGTGCTTATCGCCAATCTTTATAATCTTCAAATCCGCCGGCACGAAGATTACCAGACGCGATCTAACGAGAACCGCATTAAACTCGTCCCTATTCCGCCAAGCCGTGGGATTATTTACGATAAAAACGGCATTCCCCTGGCGATGAATCGCACCATTTATCAACTGGAAATGATGCCGGAGAAAGTGGATAGCGTGCAAAATACGCTAGACGCGCTGCGCAGCGTGGTCGATTTGTCGGATGACGACATCGCCGGTTTTAAAAAAGAGCGCGCTCGGTCGCATCGATTTACCTCAATTCCGGTAAAAACTAATCTCACCGAAGAGCAGGTTGCCCGCTTTGCGGTTAATCAATACCGTTTTCCCGGCGTGGAAGTGAAAGGCTATAAGCGCCGTTTTTATCCGTTCGGTTCTGCGTTAACCCACGTTATCGGCTATGTTTCAAAAATTAATGACAGAGACGTTACCAGGCTGGAAAAGGAAGGAAAACTGGCCAACTATGCCGCGACCCGAGATATTGGGAAGCTGGGCATCGAACGCTCTTACGAAGAAGTTCTGCACGGGCAAACCGGCTATGAAGAAGTAGAGGTCAATAACAGGGGGCGCGTAATCCGTCAGCTTAAAGAAGTTCCCCCGCTGGCTGGCCACGATATCCAGCTTACTATCGATCTCAAGCTACAGCAGTATATTGAAACCCTGCTGCAGGGAAGCCGCGCCGCCGTTGTGGTGACCGACCCGCGCGATGGTTCGATTCTGGCAATGGTTTCCATGCCGAGCTACGACCCTAATTTATTTGTGAATGGGATTTCCAGCAAGGATTATTCCGCCCTGCTAAAAGATCAGAATACGCCATTGGTTAACCGCGCTACCCAGGGGCTCTATCCGCCCGCTTCTACCGTTAAACCCTACGTTGCCGTCTCCGCGCTCAGCGCCGGCGTTATTACGCGCAATACTTCACTGTTCGATCCCGGTTGGTGGCAGTTACCCGGCTCGGAAAAACGCTATCGCGACTGGAAGAAATGGGGTCACGGGCGTTTGAATGTCACAAAAGCATTAGAAGAATCAGCGGATACCTTTTTCTATCAGGTTGCCTACGATATGGGTATCGACCGGCTCTCAAGCTGGATGGGGAAATTCGGCTACGGCCACCCGAGCGGCGTAGATATTTTTGAAGAATACTCAGGCAATATGCCAACCCGCGAATGGAAGCTTAAACGTTATAAAAAACCCTGGTATCAGGGCGATACCATTCCGGTGGGAATAGGCCAGGGCTACTGGACTGCAACACCGATGCAAATGAATAAAGCGCTGATGACGCTGATTAATGACGGCGTGGTCAAAGTGCCCCATTTCCTGATGAACACAACGATTAACGGCAATAAAGTTGCCTGGCAGCAAACGGATACCACGACGATTGGCGATATCCATTCCGGCTTTTGGGAAATCGCCAAAGACGGGATGTACGGGGTCGCCAACCGCCCAAACGGCACTGCGCATAAATACTTCCAAAGCGCGCCGTATAAAATAGCGGCTAAATCTGGCACCGCGCAGGTCTTTGGCCTCAAGGCAAACGAAACCTATAACGCACATAAAATCGCAGAGCGCCTGCGCGATCATAAATTAATGATTGGTTTTGCGCCGTATAACGCCCCGCGGGTTTCAGTGGCGATGATCCTGGAAAATGGCGGCGCCGGCCCGGCGGTCGGTACCATCATGCGCCAGATCCTCGATCATATTATGCTTGGGGATAACAATACGGACTTACCGGATGCAACGCCGGCAGAAGCCGCGGCAGGGGACCATTGAGATGACTGATAACACCTCAAAAAGAACGTTCTGGGAAAAGATACATATTGACCCTCTGTTTCTGGCAACAATTTTAGCGCTGCTGCTTTATAGCGCACTGGTTATCTGGAGCGCCAGCGGCCAGGATCCGGGAATGACCGAGCGAAAAATTGGCCAAATTATTATGGGGCTGGCAGTAATGATCGTGCTGGCCCAGGTTCCTCCCCGAGTTTATGAAGGCTGGGCACCCTGGCTTTATATCGTCTGTATCATATTACTCGTGGCGGTAGATGCCTTTGGCGCGATTTCTAAGGGCGCGCAGCGCTGGCTAGATTTGGGGATTGTGCGTTTTCAGCCCTCAGAAATCGCTAAAATCGCCGTGCCGCTAATGGTTGCGCGTTTTACTAACCGCGATGTCTGCCCCCCAACCTTTAAAAATACGGTTATTGCGCTATTTCTCATCGTAATGCCGACGCTTCTGGTGGCCGCACAGCCCGATTTAGGCACTTCCATCCTGATCGCCGCCTCCGGCCTGTTCGTGCTGTTTCTTTCGGGCATGAGCTGGCGCCTCATCGGCATCGCAGTATTATTAGTGGCGGCGTTTATCCCCATTCTCTGGTTCTTCCTGATGCATGACTACCAGCGCCAGCGCGTAATGATGCTGCTTGACCCGGAGACCGATCCGCTAGGCGCGGGCTATCATATTATTCAATCTAAAATTGCTATAGGCTCCGGCGGCCTGCGCGGTAAAGGCTGGCTGCATGGCACGCAGTCACAGTTGGAGTTTTTGCCCGAGCGCCACACGGACTTTATTTTTGCCGTGCTGGCTGAAGAGCTGGGATTGGTCGGCGTACTGGTACTGCTCACGCTCTATCTGCTGCTGATTTTACGCGGCTTATGGATAGCCGCCAGGGCGCAAACCACCTTTGGACGCGTTATGGCCGGCGGTTTAATGCTCATATTATTTGTCTATGTTTTTGTTAATATCGGCATGGTGAGCGGTATCTTACCCGTAGTCGGCGTACCATTACCGCTAATTAGCTACGGCGGGTCGGCGTTAATCGTATTGATGGCAGGGTTCGGTATTGTGATGTCAATCCATACCCACAGGAAGATGTTGTCGAAGAGCGTATAAGAGGTAGACGATGCAAAAGCAGTGGATCGGCGTTTGCGTGGCCGCAGGCCTACTCGCCGCTTGTAATACCCCAAATCCGGTGAAACAAGCGCAGGTACCCCCACAACCCGCAGTATGTAACGGACCTGCGGTAGAAATCACCGGGGCTGAGCCACGCTACGAGCCGTTAAATGCCAGCGTCAACCAGGACTATCAGCGCAACGGTGCGACATGGCGTATCGTGCAAAACCCAGCTACCTTTAGCGAAGTCGGGCTGGCAGCGCAATATAGCGAAGCGTTTGATAGTCACGCGACGTCAAGCGGCGAAGCGTATGAAAGTACGCAGCTTACCGCAGCACACCCAACGCTGCCAATACCGAGCTATGCGCGCGTTACTAACCTTGCTAATGGGCGCATGTTAGTGGTACGCATTAACGATAGGGGCCCCTACGAAAGCGGGCGCATTATCACGCTTTCCCAGGCGTCGGCAGACCGGCTGAATACCTCCAACAATACCCGCGTACGAATCGATCCTATTATCGTTGCTCCAGATGGTGCTCTTTCCGGTCCCGGCACCGCATGTACCACTATTGCGAAGCAGACTTACGCGCTTCCGGCACGCCCCGATCTAAACGCCGGGCTGGGCAGTGCGTCCTCCGCGCCCCAGGCTCCACGGCCACAGGGGGAAACGCATGCGATAGACAATGCGTCATTAACGCCAATTATTTCTAATGAAACGCAGACGCCAGTCGCGCAGGCATCATCAACTGCGCCCGTGCAGGCAAACGCTGACCAGCATGCTCCGATGTCAGCCACGCAAAGTGCACCACAGGCCCAAAGCGGTGCACCAGCGACCGCAGCTCCTGACGCAAGAGAAAGCGCAGCATCTGACGGGAGTTATCACGTTCAGGTCGGTGCCGTTAGCGACGCTTCACGGGCAGAGAAATGGCAGCAGGAGCTTAGCCAGCGCTTTTCTATCCCGGGCAGCGTCACGCCAAACGGGAATGTTTACCGCGTGCGCCTTGGGCCTTTTGCCAGTAAAGCCCAGGCTGCGGCGCTACAGCAGCGCCTGATGCACGAGGCGCAACTGCCATCGTTTATTACAGGAAATACAGCGCAATAATCGACCATCCGGCTTTGTGTCAAGTTGCGTAAGTGTTTGTCACAAATACTGCGCAAAGTCGGGTGTCAGCCTATAGCGCATTTGCTATAGTAAATTACTTTTTTCATTCTTATCACGGACGTCGCTTGTTCAGACCATGAGAAACTTTCTTTCATTTCGCCTAATAAAACCCTTAACGTTCACTGCTGCCGTTACGCTTAGCATCGCTGCTCAGGCAGACGATCTGAATATCAAAACCATGATCCCAGGCGTACCGCAGATCGATGCGGAATCCTATATTCTTATCGATTACAACTCCGGAAAAGTGCTGGCTGAGCAAAATGCCGACGCGCGGCGCGATCCGGCTAGTCTGACAAAGATGATGACCAGTTACGTTATCGGGCAGGCGATGAAAGCCGGGAAGTTTAAAGAGAGCGACGCTGTGACTATTGGTCAGGACGCGTGGGCCACTGGCAACCCGGTTTTTAAAGGTTCTTCTCTAATGTTCCTGAAACCGGGTATGGAAGTGCCCGTATCTCAACTGATCCGCGGCATCAATCTACAATCCGGCAATGATGCCTGCGTCGCAATGGCTGATTATGTTGCAGGCAGTCAGGATGCATTTGTCGGGTTGATGAACAATTACGTTTCAGCATTGGGGCTGAAAAATACGCACTTCCAGACCGTGCACGGACTGGACGCTGATGGTCAGTACAGCTCGGCACGCGATATGGCGCTAATTGGCCGCGCGCTTATTCGCGATGTTCCGGAAGAGTATGCAGTTTATAAAGAAAAAGAGTTTACGTTCAACGGGATACGTCAGCTTAATCGTAACGGCCTGCTGTGGGATAAAAATCTGAATGTGGATGGTATAAAAACCGGACATACCAGTAAAGCGGGCTATAACCTTGTCGCCTCTGCAACCGAAGGGCAAATGCGTCTGGTTTCCGCCGTAATGGGCGGACGTACTTTTAAAGGGCGCGAAACGGAAAGTAAGAAACTGCTGACCTGGGGTTTTCGTTTCTTCGAAACGGTGAATCCACTGCGCGCGGGCAAAGAGTTCGCTTCTGAGCCGGCCTGGTTTGGTAATAGCGATCGCGCCTCTTTAGGGGTGGATAAGGATGTTTTCCTGACTATCCCTCGCGGACGAATGAAAGATCTGAAAGCCAGCTATGTATTAAATAACAGTGAATTACATGCACCTCTTCAGAAGAATCAGGTGGTCGGCACCATTAACTTCCAGCTTGACGGGAAAACCGTAGAACAACGCCCGCTGGTCGTACTGCAGGACATTAAAGAAGGCAATATTTTTGGACGTATCGTCGATTATATAAAGCTTATGTTCCATCACTGGTTTGGCTAAATAGTATCCCCCTTGAAAAGGCAACGATCGCCCTCATATACTTCTTAATCCAACAACTCCTGCCTTGTGCAGGAGTTAACTTTTATGTCATGCCGGAGCAACCATGAAAACCAACCTGAAAGACTTGCTTGAGTTCCCCTGTTCTTTTACTTACAAGGTTATGGGTCTGGCGGAGCCGGAGCTGGTTGACAGAGTGATTGAGGTTGTACAACGTCACGCTCCCGGCGATTATTCGCCTGAGGTGAAGCCCAGCGCAAAAGGAAACTACCACTCTGTTTCCATCACTATTAACGCAACCCATATTGAGCAGGTCGAAAAACTCTATGAAGAGCTTGGCGACATCGAGATTGTTCGCCTGGTGCTATAACGCTTTTTACCCGGCGCTTGCCGGGTAATTCCCTCTTCTTTCCTGTATCATACTTTCGAACCAACCTCCTGTTGCCGGAGAAACCGTTTTGTCGCAGGATACTATTCTCATCCGCCAGTTTGGGCTGCAGCCTTACGCCCTGGTCTCCCAGGCCATGCATGAATTCACTGAAACGCGCGACGCGCAAACGCCCGATGAAATCTGGCTGGTCGAACATTATCCGGTATTCACTCAAGGCCAGGCCGGTAAAGCGGAACATATTCTGTCCCCCGGCGATATCCCTGTAATCCAAAGCGACAGAGGCGGACAGGTTACCTATCATGGACCGGGGCAGCAAATCATGTATGTTTTACTCGATTTGAGGCGCCGACAATTAGGCGTGCGGGAACTGGTTACGCTTCTTGAAGACACCGTCATTAATACCCTGACGGCGCTTGGTATTACGTCCCATGCTCGCCCTGATGCGCCTGGCGTATACGTCGATAAGAAAAAAATCTGCTCGCTGGGGCTGCGCATTCGTAGAGGGTATTCATTTCACGGCCTTGCGCTCAATGTCGCCATGGATCTCTCCCCCTTTCAGTGCATTAATCCCTGCGGTTACGCGGGAATGGAAATGACGCAGGTCAGCGAACTAAAACCAGGCGTTACGCCTGCCTTGCTACAGCCCGTGCTATTAAAAAATGCGCTCACTTTGCTGGGAGAGCCTGACTATCAGGTGCTTTCTACTGCGTCAGCAAATATGCCCGGTTAAAGATGTCACGGCCCGATTTGCCGCAGGCACAAAATAACAAATAGTTTACACTTTTTTGCTGTTTCCCTCGCCCGGCGGCTGCTTTCCACTTTTCATAAATGATATACTGCGGTAAATAAATTCAAAAATAGTTGATAAATACGATTACAGTTTTATTTCATACTGTTTACCGCCTGCAGCTCTGCCTGCCTTTTTCGCCACTATTTTTGAGTATCCACGTACACTTTTACTATCCATAACGGGAATACGTACGCTATGAGTAAACCTATCGTCATGGAACGCGGCGTCAAATACCGAGACGCCGACAAAATGGCTCTCATCCCGGTTAAAACCGTGGCGACCGAGCGTCAGGAGCTACTTAGAAAGCCGGAGTGGATGAAAATCAGGCTGCCAGCGGACTCAACGCGGATCCAAAGCATCAAAGCCGCAATGCGTAAAAATGGCCTGCATTCTGTCTGTGAAGAAGCTTCTTGCCCAAATCTGGCGGAATGTTTTAACCACGGCACCGCCACCTTTATGATTCTGGGCGCCATTTGCACCCGTCGTTGTCCGTTTTGCGACGTCGCGCACGGCAGGCCCGTCGCGCCAGATACCGGTGAACCGGCTAAACTTGCACAAACCATTGCTGACATGGCGCTGCGCTACGTCGTCATTACTTCTGTCGATCGGGATGATTTACGTGATGGTGGCGCCGCACATTTTGCCGAATGTATTCGCGCGATTCGTGAGAAAAGCCCGCAGATTAAAATCGAAACGCTGGTGCCGGACTTTCGCGGGCGTATGGATAAAGCGCTCGCATTTCTTAATGAAATACCTCCGGATGTGTTTAATCATAATCTGGAAAACGTCCCGCGCCTGTACCGTCAGGTGCGCCCCGGCGCGGATTACGCATGGTCCTTAAAATTACTGGAGCGCTTTAAAGAGCTGCATCCAGAGCTGCCTACCAAATCAGGATTGATGGTTGGACTTGGGGAAACGAATGAAGAAATTATCGAGGTGATGCGCGATTTGCGTCGGCACGGCGTCACAATGTTAACACTGGGACAATATTTGCAGCCTAGCCGCCATCATTTACCGGTGCAGCGTTACGTCAGGCCAGAAGAGTTTGAAGAAATGAAGTCAGAGGCACTGGCGATGGGTTTTACTCACGCAGCGTGCGGGCCTTTTGTTCGTTCTTCTTACCATGCAGATCTGCAGGCAAAAGGTCTGGAAGTCAAATAACGCAAGTAATACCTGGTAACAGTTCATTGGCTTCGAAAAGAAAAAACCGGCTCAGTGGCCGGTTTTTTTACGGAAAATCGCGTCTGAGTGTTTACTCTTTATGAGTAATACGCTCTGCTGGCACGTCATTATTCGACGCCGTTTTTGCTGCGTCATCGTCGTTCATGGCTTTTTTAAAGCCCTTGATAGCCGCGCCTAAATCGCCGCCAAGTGAACGTAACTTCTTAGTACCAAATAACAATACAATCAGCACGCCAACCATCAGCAGCTTAGTAATACTAATCTCGCCCATACTTACCTTCTTAATCAAAATCGACCAAAAATAACACTGCGTTTATTAACGGTCATTACAGCTCGCGACACAATAGCAATCTGTAACAAGGTTAATCAAGCGCTGTTGAAAAAAACATCACATTAATTGAGGTGGCGCAAATCGCCGGTGTTTAAGCACCGGCAATTGCGCACGGACTTCGCTGATACGATCTGCGCTTAACTCTGCGGAAATCAGCATGGGGCCTTCGCACGCTCCGGCAAGCGTAATACCAAATGGGTCAATAATTCGGCTATAGCCAATATTTTTTTCACCACACTCACCGGCAGCAATGATATAGCAAGTTGAATCCAGCGCGCGCGCCGCCAGCAGTGTTTCCCAATGCTGCTCTTTATGTTGACCGCGCAGCCATGCGGCGGGCAGCGCTATCGCCTGTGCGCCGGCGAGCGCTAAATGTATCGCTAAATCTGGAAACCGCAAATCATAACAGGTCATAAACCCCACCCGCATATCCGCAATATCCAGAAGCGGCGGCAGTGCCTGGCCGGCGTCAACCTGCGCCGACTCTCGGGCCGTAAAAGCGTCATAGAGGTGTAATTTCTGGTAGGTAGCGATAATCTCACCGTTACGCAAAACAACCAGAGTATTAACCGCCCGCCCTTCAGAGGTGGGCACATGCAGGGTAAATACCGTCGTCAATGGGCTACCCTCACTGGCTCTCAGAAGCAGCTTCATGAAGTCGCCGTCAAAAGTCTGAGCAGCACTCACAGCATGCAGAGGGTTATTATTATCCCGCGCAAGAACCGCTTCGGGTAACACCAATAAATCAGCCCACTGAGCCTGCTCCATTAGTGCTACACAGCATCGTGCATTATGCTGCCAGTAAGGTGTGACTATAAATTGTCCGACGGCGGCCTTCATTGCTCCCCTCCTGTTCGCTGTACTGTATATCGAGCGTTTCACACTTCATTATCTGCCGGTAGAGAAATAATGAAAATGAATGCGCATTTTACCTAAGCTTAACGTTTACCTTAGCGCAAGAAAATCGCCTAGTGCCTTCTTCATGAAGATGGACACCTCTGTTTTCTCTTTCGCCAGCCGGCGTTGATTTCACAGGCTGCTGCCGCAAACTGTTTTAGTATGCCTGGCTAATAAGCCGAATTACTGCCATAGAGCACAGCTAGCATGCTTACTTGCGGGGATCGGGCCGGGGGAAATAAGCCAACGTATTAAACGCCGGGGGGCGCTGTAATCACGCCTGCCAGACGCTTCTATTAGGGGAAACTGCTCGCGTTATACTGCTTTTAGAGGAAAAGCATAATGGCATTATCAGATATTTATTGCCGATGGCATAGCAACCTTAACCCCGGCTATGCGCAAATATTGCGAAACTGAACAACATTAGCAACGCCAGTCAGCAATACCGGCCAGCAACGGCTTCCTGCATTACATCTATATTAGGTCTAATCGCGTGATAAAATCGCATTAAAAGTAAGAAGTATAAAAAACAAAAAAACCCGCCAGTAGCGGGTTTTGAAAATTCGGCTGTAACTTACAGAGCGATAACGTTAGCAGCAGAAGGGCCTTTGGCACCGTTAGTGATTTCAAACTCAACGCGCTGGCCTTCAGCCAGGGTTTTGAAACCATTGCTCTGGATCGCAGAGAAGTGTACGAACACGTCTTTGCTGCCATCTTCCGGAGTAATGAAACCGAAACCTTTGGATTCATTAAACCACTTAACGTTACCTTTAATCTTAGACATCAAAATTACCTTTACATGAAAAAACGACACAAATGCTGTGTCGTGCATCAGTACAACAATTGTGGTGGCATTTGTCCAGCGCTTATTTACGAAAAAGTGATAAAAGTCGCTAACTTTCTCACGCCTCGCTACTTTCTCCTTATTTTACAAGGAGGCAGAAAATTACGTATATCGCGCTTAAATCTGGATACGCAGCCACGCGAAGTAAACATTACCGTTATTGTAAGTTCCAGGGATATAGGTCATCTGAAAAGTCGCTGGCCCATAGCCAATTGACGCCAGCGGCAATAAAACCGGAATGGGGATATAGCGCCAGTTGTCACGGGCAGTGACGCCAACCGTATACCCAGCCCCTAAGCGAAAGCGCTTATCGGATAATGGGCACCACGTACTTTCCCAGCCGTATCCCGCAATAGGTTCAAGTTTATTAAAGGAATCTTTAAACGCCATCGCATATAAGCCGTGCCAGTTGCCCTTTTCATCCCAGCGAGACATCCCAAAGCCGCCTCCCCACGGGCGCTCATTATATTTATCGATGTGCTCGCGGTCATATGCAAAGCGCGCATGCCAGGTTATGGCGGGTACATAAATATCGGCGCGCTGAGGCTGATGCCATGTCATTTCAATATTATGTGTCACGCCAGACAAAAACGTATTCCTGTTACCGGGCTGGTCAGCCGCAGCGACTCCCTGGAACATATTTCCCAAAACCAACAAAAAAAGAGAAAGAATAAGGCGGTTAATAAGAAAGCTCACAGTCTAAATTACCCTCAGTGAAAAACTGCGGTAATTCTATCGTAAGTTAACTGAATCGAACCTGAACAGAAAACTGAAAGTTCATTACTGATAAAATCCCACTGAATTATTTTTCAGTTAACGATTTTTGGTAAAAAATAACATTACACATTCATACAATTTAATTTACATCGTTTAATAACGCTTCTCATTGCGTCATATGTTAGCGCCGATTCAATATAATAACCAATGAAACAACCAATAAAAAATTCAATATAAATAAAACGTTAGTATTAACGACCAACTTATATAATATTAAGGTTTCACCTTTTGTTTACCTGTAGACATTCGTAATCCGCACGTTTTACCAACACTAATAATTCACCAAACAGTAATTAATAATGGTATTTCGCGCAAAAGCATTCTTTACCCCACTTCTCTGCGATAAGCAATGCTACCGTAGCGACTGTTTCACGCTATGATAATCATCATTAACCGTTTTTTGGATGAACATGAATGAAAAATAGGATTGCCGCCATCTTATTCAGCGTATTGCTTCCCTGGGGTGCGCTTCACGCAGAATATTTACAGCCTACTCAGTATGGCGATTTCGACAGTTATGTACTCGCACTTTCATGGCAGCCCGGTTTTTGCCAAAACCTGCACCAACGCGGACGCAAAATGCCAGATGAGTGCCAACAGCAGCAGGAAAGCCGCGATAAAACCCAATTTCTTTCGGTGCACGGCCTCTGGCCGGGGCTGCCTGCCTCTATCGCCGCCCGCGGGGTGGATAACAAGCGCTGGATGCGCTTTGGCTGTGCCACACGCCCCTTGCCCAACATGCCCGAAGCGCGTGCCTCCCAAAAATGCGCGGCCCCAGCGCCTCAGCTTGATGCCCAGCTTGCGGCTAAGCTCAACGAGGCTATGCCCGGCGCAGGCGGTCGCTCCTGCCTTGAACGCTATGAGTTCTCCAAGCACGGTGCGTGCTTTGGTTTTTCGCCGAATGCGTATTTCGCAACGATGATTCGCCTTAATCAAACGCTGCGTCAAAGCACTCTTGGCCATTTTTTAAATGCGCATTATGGGCAAACCGTCACTCGCAAAGCCTTTAACCAGGCGCTGCGCCAGCAGTTCGGTGATACCAGCGTTAAAGCGGTAAAACTCACCTGTAGCGGAAATCCTGGGTGGCTGACGGAAATTCAAATCACGTTAAATGCCGAAACCATTAATCAACCGCTCGATGCAAAAAGCTTTCAGTCTCAGCCCCATCCCGGTAACTGCGGCGCTAAATTTAGGCTCGATGCGGTGGGGTATATGCAATAACGGGTACCAGTCGCCCTGTGATATAGCGCCGCGTTAACTGCCATATCCAGAAAGCGTGTTTGAAATCGCTCGCTGGCAATTGCTTTTGATGCCCGATACTATTAGGTCAGCCCCTGATGGTTATCCGGCAGGGGTTTTCTTTTAGTTGAAACGAATACGCGGCTACCGCTGCCTTTGTCACAGGGAGTGACCATGCCCAGACCTAAAATTGTCATCAGTTCCCTGGATGCTGAGCGACTAGACAACCTTTTAGAACGGCCAGACTACGCTAATTTACCTGCTGCAGAAGCGCTATATAATGAGCTGGATCGCGCCGAGATTCTGTCCTCTGACGCCATGCCTCACGATGTGGTGACTATGAATAGTCAGGTCAAGTTCCGCTACCTGCACAGTGACGAAACATTCACACGCACGCTAGTTTATCCTGCCGCGCTGGCGGACAGCAACCAACAAATATCCGTGCTGGCGCCAATCGGGGCCGCGCTCCTGGGCTTACGTATAGGTGATAAAATCGACTGGCAATTGCCCGGTGGCCAAAATGCCCGGATTGAAGTTCTGGCACTGCTATATCAGCCGGAAGCCGCAGGGGAGTTTCATCGCTAAATCAGCGCAGGAGGGCTATCTTTGCTGTTTTAGCAGGTAGCCTACTTTCTTTTTTTGATGAGAAGCCCCATAAAAATCCCATTAATCAATACCGTCGGGTAAAAATTCAAATCCCGGAATGGAAGTAACGCCGCGCCAGAAAAACGCATTTTGCTCCCGAATTACTACCGTAAATAAGGGCTAACAGACAGCAGCGCAAAATATCGCTCACCGCGATCTGTAAAGTTATCTTCCTGCCGATGATGAAAACCTTCTGGTATAACGACTGCGTTAATTGTATTCGACGAGAGCAGAACAGCGATGCTAAAAAATAGCTGTTATCCGTTTGTAACGCTTTATTCTCAATAAATATGAGGGCCAAGTCCCGTTTTCTCTATGTAAAAGGCCACCTTCTAAGAAGGTGGCCTTTGAGAATGCCCCTGTAAGGGAAATATTGTCACCTTCCGCTTACTACTCTGGCAATTCCATCTGCTGTTCATGTGCTTGTTCCGTTTTCTCCTGATGTCGCACATATCTTCTGATTATTTCTTCGTTCACATCGACCGTATCTACAAACTACCCTCGGGGCCAAAAATGGTTTCCCCAGCGCGTCTTCCTGATGTGTGGAAAACGATTATAGAGCCTGATGGCACTGCGACCTTTCAAATGACACATTCGCGTTGATATTGAGATTTTAGGTAGGACGATGACCACCAGATGTACATGAGCTGACTGAACATTTAACGCCTAAACTTCACAATCCTTTATTCCGCATAGAATGTAGATTGTCCGGTAAAGCACCTTGCCCGGCCTGTCTTTAAGGATCCTGAGTCGATACGTTGGCGTCCAGACTGTGTGGTATTTGCAACGCCAATATACCTGTGATGAACGCCTGTAAAGCCCCGTGTTGATTTGTCTCCTTTTACTTGCGGTGAGTAAGCAGAGCTATTTCGGCATGGGCATTCTTCAGGCTCTAGCCTTACAGGAGCAATCACCCCCTCCCCAAGAGGGGGGGTTTAGGAGTGACAATAAAAAAGAGGCGCCATTAGGCGCCTCAACTTGCTGTGCATCTTCTTTGCCGCATCAGGGTTATTCTTCCCCTCTTAGGCAACGCGCTATTACGCGCTTTTTGTTCTAATCAGGTAATCAAACGCGCTGAGAGAAGCTTTCGCACCTTCTCCGGTCGCGATGATAATCTGTTTGTACGGCACCGTAGTGCAATCCCCTGCGCCGAAAATACCTTTCACGCTAGTTTCACAGCGCGCATCAATGATAATTTCACCCATTCGATTACGTTCAACGGCGCCTTCCAGCCAGCCGGTGTTCGGCAATAGCCCAATTTGCACGAAGATCCCCGCGAGCGGCAGACTATGCTCTGCGCCGGTAGCGCGGCAGCGATAATCAATACCGGTTACTTTTGCCCCGTCGCCTTTCACTTCGGTCGTCTGTGCATTCAAAATAATATCGACGTTGGCCAGGCTGCGCAGTTTATCCTGCAGCACCCGATCGGCTTTCATCTCTGGTGCAAACTCAAGCAATGTGACGTGTTCGACGACGCCGGCAAGATCAATAGCCGCTTCTACACCGGAGTTACCGCCACCGATGACCGCCACGCGTTTACCTTTGAATAGCGGACCATCGCAGTGCGGGCAATAAGTGACGCCGCGGGTACGATATTGCTCCTCACCGGGAACGCCCATATTGCGCCACTTTGCGCCGGTAGCAATAATAATGCTGCGCGCTTTTAATACCGCACCAGAAGCCGTCTCAATCTGATGCATTCCGCCCTCAACCGAAGCCGGAACCAGACGCGTCGCGCTCTGCGTATCAATCACGTCGACATCATAATCATCAACGTGCGCTTTTAACGCACCGGCCAATTTTTGGCCCTCTGTTTTAGGTACAGAGATATAGTTTTCAATATCTACCGTATCCAAAACCTGGCCGCCAAAACGCTCGCCCATTAGGCCAGTGCGGATACCTTTACGCGCCGAATATATCGCCGCAGCGGCTCCAGCCGGGCCAGAACCTACAATCAATACATCGTAAGCATCACGCTTATTCAACGCATCTGCGGCGCGTTTTTCCGCATTGCTGTCCACTTTTCCGACAATTTCCGCCAGCGTCATACGCCCCTGGCCGAATTCTTTACCGTTCAGAAAAACGGCGGGAACCCCCATAATATTTCTGTCGGTAATTTCATTCTGATAGGTACCACCATCAATCGCAGTATGTTTGACGCGTGGATTCAGCACCGCCATTAAGTTCAGCGCCTGTACGACATCCGGGCAGTTATGGCAGGACAGCGAATAATAGGTTTCAAATTCAAAATCGCCATCAAGGTGACGAATTTGCTCCAGCAAATCCTGCGCTTCTTTGGAGGGATGGCCGCCGGTCCAGAGCAGCGCCAGCACCAGCGAAGTGAATTCATGCCCTAACGGGGAACCGGCAAAGCGCGGCCCCTGCGTTGAGCCAGGGTTGGTTATCAGGAACGACGGCTTGCGCACGGCCAGACTATTATCTTCTTTAAACGTGACCTGAGAAGACAGTGAAGCTATCTCAGTCAGCAGTTCCTTGATTTCCGTTGATTTTGCGCTGTCATCCAGCGTTGCAACCAGCTCAACCGGTTTCGTCAGCTTCTCAAGATAGGCCTTGAGTTGGTTTTTCATGTTAGCGTCGAGCATTGTTATCTCCTGCATAAAAACATCATCATACAAGCCGCCCATCGCGGGTAGCGTTAAGCCGCTTGTATCATGATGCTGGAAAAAACGGGCGCCTGAAGCACCCGTTGATAAGGATTAATTTCCGTATTTTTTACGCCTGGCAGTGGATCTGCTCACATCATGCCAGCGAAATATGCAGCCACATGAGAGACGACTTACGCCTGCACGCATTGCGTAAAAAGTGTCGAAAATTTAGATCTTGCCGACCAGGTCCAGAGAAGGAGCCAGCGTTGCTTCGCCTTCTTTCCATTTAGCCGGGCAAACTTCGCCAGGGTGTGAAGCAACGTACTGGGCAGCTTTAATTTTACGCAGCAGGTCGGTTGCATCACGGCCAATACCTTCAGCGGTCACTTCAACGGCCTGAATGATGCCCTGCGGGTCGACCAGGAAGGTACCGCGATTTGCCAGGCCTTCATCTTCACGCAGGATCTCAAAGTTACGAGACAGCGCCGCAGTCGGGTCACCGATCATGGCATATTTGATTTTACCGATAGTATCGGAGCTGCCGTGCCACGCTTTGTGCGTGAAATGCGTATCGGTAGAAACAGAATAAATATCAACGCCCAATTTCTGGAATTCGTCGTGATGGTCGGCCAGGTCGCCCAGTTCGGTCGGGCATACGAATGTAAAGTCAGCCGGATAGAAGAAGAAGACGCTCCAGCGGCCTTCAGTGTCTTTCTCAGTCACTTCAACAAATTCGCCGTTTTTGAATGCCTGGTTTTTGAAAGGTTTAATTTTGGTATTAATCAAGGACATCTATACTTCCTCCGTGTTGCGTTGGGGTATAAGTTATCGAACTTTTCTCGGTTCAGCTAATGCATTTGCATTATCAAATCAATAAGCGATAGCTAACAACTATGGTCTAACGAGGCTACTGATAATAAAGAAACCTCTGCCAATCCGTTTTAAGGCCAGTAGACAGATCGGCTTGCGCCTTAACAGATGTTATAACACGTCACTCAAACGGACATAAATCTCCGCCGGATTTAAGCACTTACCAAGATTGAGGGTCAATGAGGCAGCCAAAGGTATTACCTATGGCTGTAAACGGTCAAATCTATCCTTACAGTAACGCCTGTTATAACACACGTCATCCATTGTGCGCGGTACTGGCATACGCATCGCACTTTTACTTCATAAAACGAGTTTACCCGGCATTCACACCGCCTGCATTCACAGGCATAGCGAAGCTGATGCTTTCATAAAGCCTTCGCGCAGCGCATTGACCGGCAAATCACGTCCGATAATGACCAGTCGCGAGCGCCTTTCTTCACCGTCAGACCACGGCGCACCGTAATCAAAACCCGCGACTTTATGCACGCCCTGGACAATCAGCCGCTGCGCGCCGTCGGCAATCGCCAATACGCCTTTATACCGCAGCATATCGTTACCGTATTGTTCAATACAGCGCTCCATAAATGCGCCAACGCGATGGAGATCTAACTCGCCGGCCTCAAAGACATGCGCCTGAATCGCATCATTCCACGCGGGTTTCTGTGATAAGGCGGCCTGAAATGGCACAAAATTCGTAGAGCCAGCCCCAGGGCACACCTGATAATAACCGGTACTGATAAAATGAGTATCACTGAGCGTGAACGCATTGATATCGAGCCAAAGCTCGGCCGGGCATATTCCCTGAGTGACATGAAAGAGAGAGGCTTTACGGTTAATACGGTGGATCCGCTCCCGAACTTCAGCCTGCTGCTGCTCATCGCATAAATCCGCTTTCGTCAGCAATATGCGATCGGCAAAGCCAATTTGCGCCGCTGCAACGGGGTACTCATCCAATTGCCGCTGAATATGGTGACAATCCACCAGCGTAATGACGGCATCCAGCCGCATCTCTTCACGCAGGCGCTCATCGACAAAAAAGGTCTGGAGCACCGGCGCAGGGTCGGCAAGGCCCGTCGTCTCCACAATGAGCCTGTCGAAATGCATATCTCCCCAGGCCCGCCGGTCCAATAGCGCGTGCAGCGCCGCGGAAAACTCTCCGCGCACGCTGCAGCACACACAGCCGTTAGATAACTCAACAATATTGACGTTTTCTCCGGCAGCCAGCAGCGCACCATCAATATTGACCGCGCCAAACTCATTTTCCAGGATTGCTACCGACGCATCGCCGTGATGGGCCAGGAAATAGTTCAGCAGCGTCGTTTTCCCTGCCCCCAAAAAGCCGGTTAATAACGTTACTGACACCGCATCTTGCATCGTATTTCTCCTTTAACAGCAGCGCATACCGCCTTTACCGCCATAGCGGGCATCCTGGCGCTCACGAAAGAATTCCTCATATGACATCGGGGCCTGCCCGGGATGGTTCAGTCGCATATGCTGAACATAATTATCATAATCCGGCACGCCGACCATCAATTTTGCCGCCTGCCCCAGATATTTCCCGGCTTTCGCCAGCGAATCAAACATGGTGCTTTCTCCTGGCTCCGGCGTATTTGCCGGAACCGCTGTTTTTGATTATTAATGCGGTATTTTCGTCGGTGTGACCGGCTCTGAAATGGCGGTATAGGGCGTTTCATTCACCGTAGGCGCACTACTCTTCAGCCCCGCGCGCGCGGTACGCAGAGCAAACAGCGCCAGCACAACCACCACCACCATAAAAAAGATAGTTAGCCCAGCATCAAGGCGATTATTGAATACCAGCTGGGCAAGCTGGACCTGAGAGTACTGAGCCGGAATAGCATCGTTATCCAGCATCGCCTGAAACTTATTAGCGACGGCCAGAAATCCAACTTTAGGATCGTCGCTAAACGCTTTTTGCCAGCCAGCGCTCAGTGTGCAGACCAATAGCCAGGCAGTAGGCACAAGTGCGACCCACGCATAGCGCTGTCGCTTCATTTTGAACAGTACTGCCGCGCACAGTAAAAGTGCCATCCCTGCCAGCATCTGGTTAGCAATACCAAATAGCGGCCAGAGTGTGTTAATGCCACCGAGCGGATCGACCACGCCCTGGTGCAGAAAATATCCCCACGCCAGCACGCATAACGCGGTAGCGAATAAATTTGCTGGCAAAGAGTCGGTGCGCTTAAGCGCGGGCGATACCAGCCCCAGCAAATCCTGCAGCATAAAGCGCGCCGAGCGAGTACCGGCATCAACTGCGGTTAAAATAAATAAGGCTTCAAACAGAATGGCGAAATGATACCAAAATGAAACGTCCATCATTCCTGCCAGCGCGCCGTGCAGAATATACGCCATTCCCACCGCCAGCGTCGGTGCACCGCCGGCGCGCGATATAATGCTCTGTTCGCCGACTTCGTTAGCAATGCGAGTTAATGTTTCCGGAGTGATATGGAAGCCCCAGCCGCTAACCACCTGCGCGGCGGAAGCCACCGCGTCGGTGGCACCAGCGGGTGCCAGTACCGCCAGTGGACTATTCATCGCAAAATAGACGCCGGGATCGATAACGCAGGCGGCGACCAGCGCCATAATCGCGACAAAAGATTCCATCAGCATGCCGCCATAGCCGATAAAGCAGGCCTGATTCTCATTGGCCAGCATTTTAGGGGTCGTACCAGAGGCTATCAGCGCATGGAACCCTGATACCGCACCGCAGGCAATAGTAATGAAGAGGAAAGGAAACAGACTCCCTGACCACACCGGCCCGCTGCCGTCGATAAAGCGCGTCAGCGCGGGCATCGTCAGCGTCGGGCGCATAATCAATATGCCGATAGCCAGGCCGACAATAGTGCCGATTTTCAAAAAGGTGGACAGATAATCGCGCGGTGCCAGCAATAGCCAAACCGGAAGCACCGCCGCCACGAAGCCGTAACCCACTAAAATCCAGGTAAGCTGGATACCGTTAAAATCAAACCAGGCTGACCAGACGGGGTTCTGGGCCACCCAGCCGCCGGAAATAATGGCAAACACCAGCAGCACCAAGCCAATCACGGATACTTCACCAATGCGTCCGGGGCGCAGATAGCGAATATACACGCCCATAAAAAGCGCCAGCGGAATAGTAAATGCCACGGTGTACGTACCCCAGGGGCTATGGGTCAACGCTTTCACCACAATCATTGCCAGCACCGCCAAAATAATCACCATTATCATAAAGCAGGCTATCAGCGCGATAAATCCGGCGACATTCCCCATCTCCGCTTTCACCAGTTCGCCCAGTGAACGCCCGTCGCGCCGCGTTGAGACAAATAGCACCATAAAATCCTGCACCGCCCCTGCCAGCACCACGCCTGCCAGAATCCAAATCATACCGGGCAAATAGCCCATTTGCGCTGCCAGCACCGGCCCCACTAACGGTCCGGCACCGGCGATAGCGGCAAAGTGGTACCCAAAAAGCACCTTTTTATCGGTCGGCACATAATCAAGCCCATCGTTATAGCGTATGGCTGGCGTCATGCGGGTTGCATCTACCGAGAGCACCCGGCGGGCAATATATAAGCCATAAAAACGGTAAGCAATGAGATAAACGCATACCGATGCAACCACTATCCATAGCGCATTTATTTGCTCACCGCGATTGAGAGCGACATAACCAAGCGCGCCCGCTCCCAACAGCGAAATTGCGCCCCATATGAGGTATTTCCCTGAATTATTCATTGTTTTTTCCGGTATCAGCATCTGAGTTGAATAAAAACGTTCATCTCAAATTATCTATAACACCGGGCTTAACTTAACAACCTTGAAACATAAGAAATCTCGCCGGTAAGTAAGTATTTACATAACATTGCAGGCGGGATCACTTTCACCGGTAAGTTAAGTGCATCAATGTCATAAATCCAGGTAGGAATAGCGGCTTCATCCGCCAATATTTCGAGGCAATACGTGTCGATAGTGGAACGCTCCTCAAATAAAAGGCGCATACTTAAGGGGATTATCTGACGCATGATAATGCGTATCCGCATACCGATCGGCATTTGCGCCCCATATGTCGGGCGTAGTATTGACTGCGTACAAAACCGTACTGACCCACGGCCAGCGCTTTTGCTGACCTGGATTATTCACCCTAAGACACACCGCGCGGGAAGCGCGCGCAGCCCCGCAGTAAATAAACCGCGCCTCGGGTCTGGATGTACCACAGCGCGTGATGCCATAACGGCTAACGCACATCGCACTAGCACTGTTAATCGGCACGCCGTTTGGCGTTAGCGACGTAACCTCCAGCCACTGCCAGATGGGCGAATCGCTAAGCCTATCCTTTTACCCGCGCCTGCTTATGGAAGCGATAAAACAGATTAGGCTCGCTGACCACATAAATATTTCCCAGTTTATCGACTGCGATGCCTTCAGGCTGTGGAATATCATGCGCCAGTGACGCCCACCCTTGCTGCAAATGCAGTCGGTCCAGCACATTATAACCGGCATCCATTTCCATAATCACGCGCGAATCGTCAGATAATACCAGCAGCGTTTGCGAAGCCGACGAATACGCCAGCCCGGAGATATCTTTTACCCCCTTCAGGCGATCGCCTGAAACTCGCTGAAACCCGGGATTACTGTCACTCATCGTGACTTCAGTTATCGACGGGGGACGCTTCTCTTTGGCCACGTAAAGGGCTTCGCGCTGCGGGTTCCACGCAATCCCCTCAATACCGTCATTTCGCCCCTGCGCTAAATCGGCAAAAGAAATCGACGACAGTATTTTCACGCCGTGGGCGCGCCTGTCCAGGCGCACGCGATAGACTTTACCCTCCCGTTCGCTGGCAAGATAAAACTCATCGCCGTGAATATGTTCAACCGTTTCCGGATCGGGAATCCGCTCTATCTTCATCCGATCGAGAACCTGCCCCTCTTTATTTAACTGGAGTAATTCAGGTGGGTTGTTAACCGTGGCAAAAAGGCTATCGTGATAATCAGAGTAGGTGAGTCCAGACAAATTACGCGTAACGCCTTCTACTTTTTGTGCCTGCACCTCGGCATCATAGCCTCGTAAATATAATGATGAGGAAACATCCTGCGCCATCCTCACTAGTTTTATAATATTCGCTATATCCTGCTTCGCGTAAAATACTATCGCGCCCAAAATTAACAAAACTATCGATATTCGCATAATAAATTTAAATGCTCGATTCACAATAACATCCCTATATTGTATTTATTACCGGGCAAGCAAATTCTCTCAGCCAACGCGGGCATTCCTGCCCGCATTTATCATTGTTTTAATTTGCTCACTATTTTAACTTTCCAGCATACTAGCGGGCTTTTTTAATAATCTGCTTCACATCTATTTCAACTGAGTTCCAGTCTTTATCGACCTCCCCCTGAATTTCAACTACATCCTGAGGAGAAATAGTTTGTCCGCGCCAGTATTTATCATCAATATCCACATTAACCATACCGCTGGCATCGCGAAACTGATAAAGGTCATCAGAAATACGCTGGGTAATATTCCCATGCAGCGTAACCCAGGTATCATCCCGTAGCGTTTTAGCGCGCTCAACGGTGGTGACACTTCCATTCGGCCCAACAAACCCGCCAGCATTATCCGGGCCGCTAAAACCACCGTTCCCCTTGGCAAATACCGGCAGCGCGCAAAAGCTGGCAAGGCTCAAAGCTAAAAGATATTTTTTCATGATGTTTCCCTTTATCTATGGCGTTTTGAAGGATTACATCAGATAAATATTAACGGATGCTTAATTTATAAAAAAAATAAAAAGACTGTACATTATCCCCCGCTCTGCGTTATTACCTGAGCAAAGACAATATCAGGGATAATAAGCAATGCGTATTTTGCTCATTGAAGATGATTTATTAATCGGCGATGGAATCAAAGTCGGGCTGACAAAATTATGTTTTACGGTTGACTGGTTCACACACGGTGTGGAGGGCAGAGAAGCGCTATATTGCGCTCCCTATGACGCGGTAATTTTGGATCTTACGCTACCGGAAATCGACGGACTGTCGTTATTGCAATCCTGGCGCGAACAGGGGCGATGCGAGCCGGTACTGATCCTCACCGCGCGGGATGCGCTGGATCAGCGGGTGGAGGGACTGCGCCTTGGTGCCGATGACTATCTATGCAAGCCATTCGCCCTCATTGAAGTCGCTGCGCGGCTGGAAGCACTCATCAGGCGCGCCCAAGGCCAGCCAATACAGACGTTACAACACCGTGGCGTTACGCTCGATCCTACGGCCATAAGCGTGACGCTGAACGGCGCGCCCCTGTTGCTGAAACCTAAAGAGTTTGCCCTGCTTGAATTGCTAATGCGCAATGTCGGGCGCGTGTTACCACGGCGCTTAATTGAAGAAAAACTATACGGCTGGAGCGATGATATTGCCAGTAACACGATTGAAGTCCATATCCATCATCTGCGACGTAAACTGGGCGGCGGTTACATTCGCACCGTGCACGGCGTCGGCTACACGCTGGAGCCTGCCACCTGATGCACCTGACCAGTTTACGCCTGCGCCTAACCCTGTTTTTTATTCTGTTAACGGCGCTGACATGGTGCTGCGCAAGCCTTATCGCCTGGCACTACACGACCAAAGAGCTTAATAAACTTTTTGACACCCAGCAGATGCTATTCGCCAAGCGCCTTAGCGTCATGTCATTTGATGAAGCCGCATCGCCGCCCGCCCTGGCGCCTACCAAAAAAATGCTGCGTCACCATCGCGGTAAGCAGGACGACGACGCGATGGCGTTCGCTATCTTCGATATCCACGGCAAAATGCGACTTAACGATGGCGATAACGGGCGTGATATCCCCTGGCACTATTATCGCGACGGATTCATCGATGGTTATCTACCTGATGACGACGATGAATGGCGTTTTCTGTGGCTCACCAGCAGCGATGGGCGCTTTCGCATCGTCGTCGCGCAGGAGTGGGAATATCGCGAAGATATGGCAATTGATATTGTCACCAGTCAGCTCTATCCCTGGCTGGTGGCTTTACCGGGTATGATCCTGATATTGATGCTGCTGCTACACCGTGAACTTCGTCCGCTCGGGCGACTGTCCCGGCAACTGGCAACGCGCCTCCCGGACTCACCGGAGAGTCTGGACACCGCGCAGATCCCGGGGGAAGTGCGCCCGCTGGTATCAGCGCTGAATCAACTTTTCGCGCGTACGCATCACACCATTGAGCGCGAAAGACGATTTATTTCAGATGCAGCCCACGAAATACGCAGCCCGCTGGCGGGTTTAAAAGTGCAGGCAGAAGTCGTCCAGCTTGCCGGAGACGATAAAATCGTTCGCGAACAGGCCCTCACCCAAATGCAGGCGGGGATTACCCGGACCACCAGGCTGGTCGAACAGCTTCTCACGCTCTCCCGACTGGATGCGCTGGATAATCCCGAAGACAGCGTCCCTGTTAGCCTTAACGCGCTATTGCAGGACGCCGTCGCTGATATCTATCCCTGCGCCAGCGCACGACAGATAGAAATTCAGCTTCATCTTACTCAGCGGCAAATCTGCCTGCGCGGGCAAGCGCTGCTGCTGAGCTTACTGGTGCGCAACCTGCTGGATAACGCGGTGCGATACTGCTCCCCCGGCTGTACCGTAGAGCTAACGCTGGATGACCACTCGCTTACCGTAGCGGATAACGGTCCGGGGATGAGCGATGATACGCTTGCACGCGTGGGAGAACGTTTCTGGCGCCCGCCGGGCCAAAAACAAACGGGTAGCGGGCTGGGGTTATCGATTGTGAAACGTATTGCCGCCCTGCATCGCATGACGGTCGCTTTGCAGCACGCGCCCGGCGGCGGCTTTCAGGCAACGATACGATTCCCATCCACCAAACGTTAAGCCATTGAGCGCTCAGGCTCAGCAACTTTATTCGGTTGATTTCAACTAGTAGCAGCGGGCGCGGGCGCATTTCTTAATAACCGCCGGCCGCGCTTAGCCGCTGGGCGCATATTTGTAGCCGGTAAATCAGCGAGGCAGCCAGGTCTGGAGCCGTTCAGCGGGAGAATAGTGCGGTTCGCATCATCGGCCTTAAAGTACAGGCTTCTGCTTACACAGACAGTTCGGGAGCCAATTTAACCCCTGCCCCCGAATGCCGGTATTGCGGTATTGCGGTATTGCGGTATTGCGGTATTGCGGTATTGCGGTATTGCGGAAGATTAAAAATCGTAACCGTTTATCGTATCCAGTACCGCCTTACTATCGCGGTACTTGCCGCGCAGCACTTCCTGCTGTGCTTTGGCCTTCGGGCAAACCTCAGATATCGTCTTTTCAAGCTCTTTCTGGCGCGGTGCCGGCAGGGTTGAATCCCACTCCCCGGCCAGATACTGGCAATCATCCGCCTGCTTTATAAATTCTTCGACATCTTTTGGATACTGCGCGCTAGCGTTTGCGCAGGCCGTCAGGATAAAGGCAGAAAATAATAACGCGTATTTATTCATGTTATCGACCATCCGTTGACCAATGTGGTTTATCGTTAGTGCCGCCGTGATACTTTATCACGCCAAAGGTTTTTCCCACTTTATGTAAGGCCGTATTCATACCATCCCGCGGTAAAGAGTCAATTACAACGTCCTCGCCCGCCTTATTTTTTATCGTCAGCGTGCCGGCCCAGCGAATATCCATATCGATAGCATTTCCCTGCGTATGACGGCTATTTAACGCCGGTGCCACGCGCAAATTTTGCATTCCGTAAGCGGCAGCCATTTCTCGCGCAGCCTGACGGCTTTTCTCACGATCGTAGCTGCCATCTATTTTGGTATGCACCCATTCAATATTTACGCCGCTCTTTCCCGGTACTGCATTTGGCTCCGCCAGCCCACGCGCGATTTTCCAGGACCAGTGCATCAAATAGGCTCTTTCCGGCGGTCTTAAGGTAGCAGAAATAGTAATTGCCGCCCCCCCATTCCTCAGGCTGGCTAAAAATGCGTTTACGTTCGATTTAAACGTTAAACTCAACGTATCAGTTATCGTGCTGCCCTGAAAACGTGAAACCCATTTTTTACCGCTCAGTTCTTTCATCATTGCTTCCCTGTATCTTATTCATCGCAACCGAAATAAGATGCATCGTCACCATAGTTTTATCCATAAAATTAAGTGGTTAAGTATCGCAATGATTCACTTTTGAGAACTCTGCGCATTCAACAATCTTAAAATCATATACTCAGCGCAGCTTTTTGATGCCGCTATTCGGCAAATGAAGGAAACGGGCGGGGATTAAACATCACCTAATATCGTCACCGTGACGCGCGCATGCTCATTAATTTAACTTTCCCCACAGGATAAACTTGACCTGCATCTTACATAATCCGTTCATCCGGTGCGGTCACGAAATAAAGCGCTTATTGCGATACCCGGTTTCTGACGAACGTCCACGAAGCGTAGGGAGCGTTTGCCGCTTAGTTACCGTGGGTGCTGGCCGTACTGCCCCCACCCGCGGCGGCAAGTAATCGGCTCAATTCCTCAATAACCCGGCGGGCGCGCCGTGAAAGCGGCCATTCGCTCCGATGCACCAGCCATAAAGTGTCGACAATACGCGGATCGCCGTCCACCACCGCAATTTCATTCTGGCGTGGAAAAGCCCGTCGGGCATATTGAGGAATAACGGTAAATCCCAGGCCACGCGCAACAAACTCCAAAATTAACCCGACTTGATTACTGAACCCACGCACCGGTAGATGGCGAGCGCCCGGGTTGCCCGGAAAGCGGCGGCTTAATAAACGCGTTGCCATAGGCAAACCATCGGGATGGTCGATGAAGCCCAGCCCGGTTAACGCAGACCAGCTATCGCCGCTACGCCCGGCCGGCACCACCAGCTCCAGCGGCTCTTCCGCAAACCAGGCTGCGGCAATGCGCGGATCGTCTGGCCGATAGCTCATTAGCCCCATTTCAAAACGATTTTGTGCAATTGCGTCATGCACTTCGTAGTCTGGCGCAAAACGGTGGCGCACCACCAGCGCGGGGTTGGCAACCTGCATCGCCAGCAGATGAGGGAAAATTGTTAACCCGATACTCCCTGGCGTGATAATGCTCACTTCCCCTCCGTCGGTATCGCTTTCGCTAAGACGCAAATGCAAACGCCGCTCGGCCTTATCCAACTCCAGGCAATATTCCAGTAGCGCTTTCCCCTCAGGGGTTAAATCAGGCTGGCGCGCTTTACGCACCAACAGCGGCCCGAGCCGCTTCTCCAGATGACGAATATGCTGGCTCACAGCAGCCTGTGTGATGCCAAGACGCTCTGCGGTGCGGGTAAAACTGCCTTCTTCCGCCAGAGTGCGAAATGAAAGTAGCCAGTGAGGATTAAACATAATGAATTCTTATAATCACGATAATCAATTGTCTATTTTCATTATACCTTTTTCACGACAACATGTTGGAATTACCACTTTTTTGCCAGGCTATCCGGCTTTCTGCGGTTTTTAGTCGGCCTCTGTGCGTTTTTTCATGCTTTCAGGAGTTGTTATGAACGAAATTTATCGGGTGTGGACAGGTACCGGACAGGCCTCACCGCTGAGCCTCACGCTAAATACCGGCACGCTGCCGCAGCCGGCTGAAGACGAGGTACTGGTACGCAATCTCGCTATTGGGCTAAACCCGGTTGACTGGAAATTACTGGACACTCAGGCCGGTAAGGCGCCGGGCGTGGACGGCGCAGGCGTTGTTATTGCCGTCGGCGCAAATATCACCAGCGACTGGCTGGGCGAACGCGTGACCTGGCATCAAAGCCTGAAACGCCACGGCAGTTTTGCCACACACACGCCGCTAAGCGCCAGCGCGCTAATGCGGGTACCACCCGGGCTCGATATTGTCGATGCCGCAGCGTTCCCCTGCCCTGCGCTTACGGCCTGGCAGGCGCTGGAAAAAATCCCCTCCCGTCGCAAAGAGCGCTTACTCATTAGCGGGGCGGGCGGCTCCGTCGGCCACTGGCTGGTGCAGTTTGCACGCGAGCGCGGTTTTATTATCGATGTTATGTGCAACGAGCGACATCGCGACCGCTTGCTGGCACTCGGCGCCGCTGGCTGGTACCCAGGGCCATTGGCCGACGAAGAACCGCTCCCGGAAGCACTGCGGACACGCTATTACGCCGCCTTTGATGCGGTCAGCGGCGCACACGGGCTACAGCTGAGCGAGACGCTGAGCGCCAATGGTCATCTTGTTACCATTCAGGATCGCGTTGAACGGTGGCCCAACCCTGCTTTTGGCCGCGCTCTGTCGTTACACGAGGTCGCACTCGGCGCACTGCATTTTCACGGTGACGAACGCGACTGGCGCCAGCTCACCCGCAGCGGCGAGCGTCTTCTCGATGCGCTGGCGCAAGGCACGTTTTGTAGTGAAACCCTACTGGTGAGAGATTTCAATTCACTGCCTGAACATTTACAGGCGTTAAAAAACCGTAGTTTCAGCGGTAAGCTGGTTATCACGCTGTAGCTTGCCTGCGGCTATCGCCGGGCGTTGGATACAGGCCGGCGCTGGTAAAAATAATATCCGCATGCCGTCGCTCGCATGGCTGGCTGGCTGGCTGGCTGGCTGGCTTTGCAGATATTAATTCTGGCTCACGCTGAGCCAGAATTAATATCGAAAATAGACTGAAAGCGAACACATAAGCGTCGCTGCGGGCTTTCACCTGCGTCCAGCGCTGCGTCTCACCTTTTGACAGGCACAGGCGCGCGGTTCAAATCAGTACGCGTCTTTACCTTAAGACGTCATAGTCCACGTATCGCGAATGGCTTCCAGAAACTGGGTAAGGACGGGCTGCGCGATTTGCCCCGGCCGCCAAAGCGCCACCAGGGGATGGGCCAGCCCGTTATCACCTACCTCGGTTTCCACTCGCACAATATCCGGCCAGCGTTCAGGGCGCATATGGACAGGTAGAAAGGCCCAGCCCGCACCGGCACACAGAAGTTCACGCAGCATTTCTGCATCGTTAATTCGCTGAACGTCATCGGCAATTTGCAGGCGCAGTTTGAGCCATTCCGGCAGCTCGCGGAACGGCATAAGCTGCGTTCGCGACGCCAGGTTGAGTAACGATACCGTGCCTTCATCAAAAAAGCCGCGCCGGGCGTAAACCGCAAGAGAAATGCTACCAACTGAGCGCCACTGCAGGCTTTCATTAATCGAGCGATTCAGAGCCTGAAATATGCCAACGTCAACGCTCCCTTCCGCCAGCCAGCGCTGAGCATCGCCGCGCTCACCGAGCAGCAGATCGACGCGGATCTGCCGCATCGCCAGCGCGCCCTGCAAGCGCAAAAGAAAATCTCGCGGGGTAAACGGGTCATAGCACAGGGTTAAACGCGCACTAAGATGTTCCGGGATCTGGCGCGCCACCTGAGAAAACATTTGCGCTTCATGCAGAAATAATTGCGCCTGCCGCCAAAGCCTTTCACCCGCTTCCGTCAATTTTAGCGGCCTGCTGCTGCGATCGAACAGCGCATACCCCAAATCCATTTCCAGATACTCCACCAGCTCGCTAACGGTAGTGCGATCTTTTCTGAGTTTTTTCGCCGCGTGCGTGAGTGTGCCGGTTTCACATACGCAGGCGAAAGCCTCAATCTGCGCCAAAGTAAAATTAAGCGGATTCATACGCCCCTCCGTCATGTGCGCCGATTTTTCCATATTCTTCTGGCTCTGTCGCGCGGTGTTTTGCCCGGTGGCAGTGCGCCTGAAGGCGGGCTCATTATCAGAAGCAGGCAAAGAAAAGCAGTGCCAGAAGGTATTAAAACTATCGGCCCTGCTCGGCTATTCTTACGAGCCCCGGTTACCGTGGCCTTTTTAGTCGCTGACACTGTCTCGATACGAGCGCAACGTTTGGCCCGACGGGCGCTAAATAAACGCAGGCCGCCGATAGCGCTCGCGGATTTACCGCGCTGAAATTATTCATCGTGACCAGATAAATCACTATCGCAATCGGGGGTCTGGAGCATTCTGCAGCCCAAACCGGAGCGGCACAGCCAATAATGGCGCTCGTGCAAAGTAATAACGTCAACAACCCCACCGCTGCATACCCAGCGCAGGCGCTCTGGCTCGCGGTTAACCGGCGGGCAGGCTAAGTAATAAACTCATCAATTGAGTATGTGATTTACAGCCGGTCTTTTCCATAATGAGCCTTTTATGATAGCTCACTGTTTTCACCGAACGCTTAATTGCACGTGCAATATCCACCGGATTCATTCCACAACGCATCAGGTCCAGCACCGTCCGCTCGCATTCAGAAAACTGCACTAAACGATGGCTGCGGCTATCCTCCTGTCGCAGCAGGCCCGGCAGCGCTTCAGGGCGCGTATTGAGCGGAATGAGCACCCGGCGCAGAAATGGATAACAATAATTAATGTGGCGCAATACGTCGTCATCGGCCATCAAATAAATCGTTGCACCATGATTTCCTTTATCAATCATCTGGAAAAATTTTTGAGGTGCAATGATATGCAGTGAGAATTTTTTAACGCAGCGACCGGTAAATACGCCCCACACGCCGTCGCGTAAATAATTATCGCGCGTAATGAGATAAAAATGATTATCCATAGGCTATCGTATCCTGGATACCCAATTTCTTGTTACATAACGCGTTATACACTAAAGAAATAAGGGTATCTCTATTGCTGTTTTATCTTCTAAAATCCTAAAGCATATCATTCTATAAATACCGCACCGGGAATATGAAATGCGCAAAAGAGTTAACCTCTACGTTACGCACGAATAGATAATAAACCGTCACTGTATCTTTTTTATTTCCCGCTTATGTAAGACTATGTATTTACAACAAGATGAAAATAATTTTTTGTCAGGCTATGTAAGAAAGCGACTTTTACCCTAATATAAGGCATTAGTATCAGTAATTTTAGCCATTCAGTTACTACGAAGGGATGCCGCTCACTGCGCTCTATTGCCTACTCAGAATTCTTATCGGCTCGTAGAAAATAACAACTTACAGCATCGATGACGTGAACTATTGTCCCAACATTAATAGATCTAATTTAATATGCGAATTATTTTTATTATAAACAACGGCGCTTACTCCTCCATCTGCCAATCGAGCCATTAATGATAACTGAGATTTATAAGTAAAGTTTCACGTCATAAAATCACAACTTAGTAACAATGCTCAAATTATTTATAACCGACTAACGAAAATGAGTAAGTCGGATGAAATACTAAAAGCAAACGACCTCACCCATACAGCATGAAAAATCTTACTTTATTGACTTATATTTATTCTCGAAGCAATAATGTCAAAATATGAAAAAATGTATTAGATTAATTCTTCTTTATAATCACTCCTGATTAATACCATCCAACACAAATACTCCATTAGAAGTATCAATGAGGTGAATCTTCCTCTCCTTTGATTTTGCGCAATATGATTTTGCCCATGATTGTTATTTTCGCCGACCACACCGATTTTATAAAAAAGAGGAAGCAATGGACGTCAGTCGCAGACAGTTTTTTAAAATCTGCGCCGGCGGCATGGCAGGAACAACGGTAGCGGCTCTTGGCTTTGCGCCCAAAATGGCGCTCGCGGAAGCGCGCAATTATAAATTGCTACGCGCGAAAGAAACCCGAAATACCTGTACTTACTGTGCCGTTGGTTGCGGTTTATTAATGTATAGCCTGGGAGACGGTGCAGGAAATGCGAAATCGTCTATTTTCCACATCGAAGGAGACCCGGATCACCCGGTCAGCCGCGGCGCACTTTGCCCTAAAGGTGCTGGCTCTCTCGATTACATTAACAGTGACAGCCGCCTGAAGTACCCCGAATATCGCGCGCCAGGTTCTGATAAATGGCAGCGTATCTCCTGGGATGAAGCCTTCACTCGCATTGCGCGCAGGATGAAAGATGACCGCGATGCTAACTTCGAAGAAACCAACGCTCAGGGCGTAAAAGTTAACCGCTGGCTCACCACCGGTATGCTATGCGCCTCCGCTGCCAGTAATGAAAACGGCGCGCTGACGAATAAATTTGTACGTGCGCTGGGCATTCTCGGCGTGGATAACCAGGCGCGCGTCTGACACGGACCAACGGTAGCAAGTCTTGCTCCATCATTTGGTCGCGGTGCCATGACAAACCACTGGATTGACATGAAAAATGCCAACGTTATCGTCGTTATGGGCGGTAATGCGGCAGAAGCACATCCCGTTGGTTTCCGCTGGGCGCTTGAAGCGCAAAAAAACAACGATGCGAAAATCGTCGTCGTCGATCCTCGATTCACCCGCACGGCTTCCGTGGCGGATGTGTATGCGCCGATCCGCTCTGGTACGGACATTACCTTCCTGCTGGGCGTTATCCTGCATCTGGTGACTCACAATAAAATTAACGCTGAGTACGTTAAGCATTACACCAATGCCAGCCTGCTGGTACGCGATGACTTTAGCTTTGACGACGGTTTGTTCAGCGGTTTTGACGCCGAAACGCGCCAGTACGATAAAACAAGCTGGAACTATCAGTTCGACGCCGAGGGCGTTCCGCTGCGCGACGATACGCTCACGCATCCGCGCTGCGTCTGGAATCTGCTGAAAGAGCACGTGTCCCGTTACACGCCTGACGTCGTCGAAAATATTTGCGGTACGCCGAAAGAAGATTTCCTAAAAGTCTGTGAGATTCTGGCCTCGACCAGCGCCGTCGATCGCACTGCCAGTTTCCTGTATGCGCTGGGCTGGACGCAGCATACCGTAGGTGCCCAAAACATCCGCTCTATGGCAATGATCCAGTTGCTGCTTGGTAACATGGGGATGCCTGGCGGTGGTGTAAACGCGCTGCGCGGGCATTCAAACGTTCAGGGCATGACCGATATCGGGCCGCTGGCGACAACGCTACCGGGCTATCTGGCGCTGCCAAACGATAAGCAGGCCGATCTTCAGGCGCATCTTGACGCCAATACGCCGAAAGCGCTGATCCCCGGGCAGGTAAACTACTGGAGCAACTATCCTAAGTTCTTCATTAGTATGCTAAAGCACCTTTACGGTGATGCGGCAACCCGTGAAAACCAGTGGGGATACGAATGGCTGCCCAAATGGGACCAGCCGTACGACGTGCTGAGATACTTCGATATGATGCACCAAGGGAAAGTGAACGGCTATATCTGCCAGGGCTTTAACCCTATTGCATCAACGCCGGATAAGAACAAGCTGATAGCCTCGCTCAGTAAGCTTAAATATCTGGTCGTTATCGATCCACTGGAAACAGAAACGTCTAACTTCTGGCAAAATCACGGCGAGATGAACGACGTTAACCCGGCGGATATCCAGACTGAAGTCTTCCGGTTGCCTTCCACCTGCTTTGCAGAAGAAGACGGCTGTATCATTAACTCCGGGCGCTGGATGCAGTGGCACTGGAAAGGCGCCGATGCGCCAGGCGAAGCCCAGACCGACGGACAAATCGTCGCCGGCCTGCTGTACCATCTGCGCGAGCTTTACAGCAAAGAAGGTGGCAAGGGCTATGAGCCGTTAATGAATATGAGCTGGAACTACGATCGTTTCCTCCATCCGACCTCGGAAGAAGTCGCGAAAGAGAATAACGGTTATGCGCTGGCGGACCTTTATGATGACAAAGGCACCCTGCTGCGTAAAAAAGGCGAGCTGCTGGACTCTTTCGCACAAATGCGCGATGACGGCACCACCGCTTCAGGCTGCTGGATTTACGCCGGTAGCTGGACGGAAGACGGCAACCGCATGGCAAACCGCGATAACGCCGATCCTTCTGGATTAGGTACTACGCTGGGCTGGGGTTGGGCATGGCCGATGAACCGCCGCGTTCTGTACAACCGCGCCTCCGCGGATCCTCAGGGGAAACCGTGGGATCCGAAACGTCCGCTGATTCAGTGGAACGGGAAAAAGTGGGTTGGCTACGATGTGCCGGACTACACCAATGCACCGCCGGAAGCAAACGTTGGACCATTTATCATGCAGCAGGAAGGCATGGGCCGTCTGTTTGCGCTGAATAAACTGGCCGAAGGCCCGTTCCCTGAGCACTACGAACCTATTGAGACACCGCTGGGCACCAACCCGCTGCATCCAAATGTGGTATCAAACCCAGTGGTACGTATGTTCGAGGCCGACGCGAAGCGGGTAGGCACCCATAAGGACTTCCCGTATATCGGGACCACTTATCGTCTGACCGAGCATTTCCATACCTGGACCAAGCATGCGCGACTCAATGCCATTGCCCAGCCAGAGCAGTTTGTGGAAATCAGCGAAGCGCTGGCGAAAGCGAAGGGCATCGTCAATGGCGATACCGTAAAAGTCAGTAATAAGCGCGGCTTTATTCGCGCGAAAGCGGTAGTGTCCGCGCGTATCCGCACGCTGAACGTACACGGTCAGCAGGTGGAAACCGTCGGTATTCCGCTGCACTGGGGCTTTGAAGGGAGAGCGCAAAAAGGCTATTTAGCCAATACGCTGACGCCCGCTATCGGCGATGCAAACTCGCAGACGCCTGAATTCAAAGCGTTTCTTGTCAACATCGAGAAGGCGTAAGGGAGCGAACCTATGTCAATGCAAACTCAGGACATTATCAAGAGTTCAGCAACCAACGGCCTGACGCCGTCTCCGCGAGCGCGTGATTATAAAGAGGAAGTCGCGAAACTTATCGACGTGTCTACCTGTATCGGCTGCAAGGCCTGTCAGGTCACCTGTTCAGAGTGGAACGATATTCGCGATGAAGTCGGGCACTGCGTTGGGGTTTATGATAACCCCACCGATCTGAGCGCTAAATCGTGGACCGTGATGCGCTTTAGCGAGGTTGAACAGAACGGTAAGCTGGAATGGCTCATCCGCAAAGATGGCTGTATGCACTGTGAAGATCCCGGCTGTCTGAAGGCCTGCCCGTCATCGGGTGCTATTATTCAGTATGCCAATGGGATAGTCGATTTCCAGTCCGAGCACTGTATCGGCTGTGGCTACTGCATCGCAGGCTGCCCGTTCCACGTGCCGCGCCTGAATCCGCAGGATAATCGGGTCTATAAATGTACGCTGTGCGTCGATCGCGTCAGCGTCGGCCAGGAACCGGCCTGTGTGAAAACCTGCCCTACCGGCGCCATCCATTTTGGTACCAAAAAGGATATGCTGGATCTGGGCGAACAGCGCGTAGCGCAGTTGAAGAAACGCGGCTATGACCACGCTGGCGTCTACAACCCGCAGGGCGTTGGCGGCACGCACGTGATGTATGTGCTGCATCATGCCGACCAGCCAGAACTGTATCACGACCTGCCCAATGAGCCGAAAATAGACGTTCCGGTTAATCTGTGGAAGGGCATTCTGAAACCGCTTTCTGCGGCGGGCTTTATCGCGACATTCGCCGGGTTAATCTTCCATTACATCGGCATTGGTCCGAATGAGGAAGTGGACGACGACGAAGATGAGGAGGCGCGCCATGACTAAGAAGAGCAACATGATAGTCCGGACCAAATTTATTGACCGGGCCTGCCACTGGACCGTGGTTATCTGTTTCTTTATGGTTTCGCTGTCCGGGATAGCCCTGTTTTTCCCGACGCTGCAATGGCTAACGGAAACCTTTGGCACACCTAAAATGGGGCGCATTTTGCACCCCTTCTTCGGCGTAGTTATCTTTATCGCACTGATGTTTATGTTCATCCGCTTTGTTAAGCACAATATCCCGGACCGTCACGACTGGCCGTGGATAAAAGGCATTATCGAAGTGCTGAAAGGCAATGAACATAAAGTCGCTCAGGTGGGTAAATATAACGCCGGGCAGAAGATGATGTTCTGGACCATTATGAGCATGATTTTCGTGCTGCTGGTCACCGGCATTATCATCTGGCGCCCTTATTTCGCGTCGTATTTCCCTATTAAGCTGGTGCGCTGGAGCCTGCTTATTCACGCCACATCGGCCATTATCCTGCTGCACGCTATTTTGATTCATATGTATATGGCGTTCTGGGTAAAAGGCTCGATTAAAGGCATGATTGAAGGCAAAGTCAGCCGCCGCTGGGCGCAGAAACACCATCCGCGCTGGTATCGGGACGTTGAAATTAAGGAAGCCCGGGACGAGTCGCGCGGCGTGTAAACGCGGTTTGCTATTTCCTGTAAAAACCGGTGGCTTACGCCTCCGGTTTTTTATTTCCAACTGAAAACCACGTCCTGTGGCATGGTCATTAACGGGTTTTGACTCTGCCGTATTGTTTTAGGATTTAAATTCTCACAAGCCTGCCAACGCCTTCTTTTTAAGGGATTTGGTCCCCTCCTTTGGGGGGAATTCATGCTGCCTTCTATGAGGGCGGATTTTATTTGCGCCTCCCCCAGCGCCGCTGGCCTATCACGAATATATTTGGTTTACCGCGCCGCCTTCAGATTTAAACTGCGCTCACCCGGCAGGGGCTGATTATGAAAAGTATGTTCTTATGGATGCACTCACGTTGCCCGCGGAGTATCTGATTTTCCTGGTGTTATACTCCCTGGCGGACTGCAATGCGCATATTATCGACTATGGGCGAAACGCAAATAGTCGCAGTGGAGCCTCACAGAATAGCCCGGAATTATTAACCTCAGGTTTACTGGTAAACAGTGATATAAAAACGCTCGGGGAGCGCCCCAAACCGACATCCGGAACGTTAAAACCAGCGCCGACTGCCGTCTCTTACTGTGCTAAAGCACGTTCCGGAGGCCGACTACCAGCATCTCTTCGTTTTTATTTTTAGCCCGGACCACCTAAGAGGCCGTTTTCGGCATCGCCGGCGTATTCCTGGCACCGCGACTAATAGTAACGTCAGTAACAGGTTTGTGTAGCGCTTTATTGTCACTTTCAGGCTGCTATATAAAAGTTTACTTTACGATAGACGCACATTTTCACGGTTGGTACAGAGCCCGCGTTAACGCCTCGATATCCTTTTCCGCCGGGCTATTTGCGCTTTGAACCTGGTCAGAATAGGGTTCCTCTTGCTAACCGGATTCATTTTCACTGTTTTCAGCAATGCTCTGCTATTTACTGGCAGGAATTAACACCATTTCCTTAATTTCACCCGGCCTGATATCTTCACTCTGGGTGGCAGCAGCGCTTTTCTCTGCCGACGGCTCAGTAGTATCTTTCCGGTCGCTTTCCGCGTCTTTATCAGGCACCAGCGGCATAAACTTCAGACGAACAATCGCACCTTCGGTCGGTACTGCTTCAACTTCATCATTATCAGCGCGCATCCCTTCAGGCAGCGAATAGCTGTCCATCGTCACGCGATTCACGCGCCACGGAGTCAGGTAGCTCACCAGCAAATCCCCATTGCCGTTGGTAGTGCTGCCAAACTGGTTGTAGAAACCAATATCCGGTGTCCCTGGAACCTGCACCAGCGCGGCGGTGCTTCCCAACGTTTGCCCCAGTGCCACGCCACCGCTGTGTACCAGCACGCTACCATTGACGCCTGCGTGATAATGGCGCTGTGCGCTGCCTCTATCCATACTGACGCTCATCTCTCCGGCATTGTATTGATAGCGCAGGCTGGCATTAAGTCTGTCATCTTCGTGAATCACATGCTGCGCCGTAACATCGTAATTCAGGCTATAATCACTCAGCGCCGTACCGTATATATTTATCCCGTGGCTATCAGGCCCCTGGCTGTTCATCTCCGAAACATAGCCGACGTTGGTGGTATAGCTCCCGAGCGAGAAAGGTATACTGATGTTGACTCCGACCGTGGTTTCCGCTTTGCTGACGTTACTGCGCCTGTAGTCGCTGTACAGGCTCACATCCATATCCCACCAGTTAGCGCTCACGCTCATGGTTAACGAATTATCGATACCGCCGCCGCGCCGCGCTTTGCCCCATTCCCAAACCAGAGCAAGGCTACTGTCCTCGCCGAAATTTTGGTTTACTTCCAGCCGACTCGCCCACGCACGCTTGTCCTGCGAGTCTTCATCGCGGCTATCAAGCCACCACCATGATTTCAGATTTTCTGCACGAGAAATCCGCTCGGAAAAAGAGCGATAGCGGCCATTAGACGGATACCAGCGAAGCTGAGCGTTAATACTGGTTTCTGTCTGGAAGAATGCTTTGGCGTAGCGAAGTTTCCACATACTCCCGCGCAGGTGCGAATCCTCAATTGTATATTGCGCCTGGCTGACATCGAACGACAGTGCGCCATAGCGCCCTAAGTTACCGCCGACGCCCACCACCTGGCTGGCGTAATCCTCAGCTTGCTGCACTCCGGCAAACAGCGTGGTTTTTGGGGCGATGCCCCATGAACCTGTGCTTTGGAAAAAGCGAGAGTGCTCCTGAAGGCTTTTCTCTTTTCCCATGCGGTACGGTTTATAGTGCCCGGCAATCAACTCATAGCTGAACATCCGGTGCTGTACCAGATTAGGCATAACTGAATACGGAAGTTTACGCTTACGTTCCGTACCATCGTTTTCCTGGATAGTCAGTTCCAAATCGCCATCCGGATTTGGCGGATAGAAATCACGAATAGTAAAAGGACCGGGCGGCACATGGATACGGTAAACCCGTTCGCCATTTTGATAAATGAAGACTTCGGCTTCGGTACGCGCATAACCGTTTATCCACGGCGCATAGGGACGCCAGCTATCCGGGAACATCGCCTCGTCGCTGCCCAGCGCGGCGCCGCGATAGGTAAAGCTTTCAAACATATTGGCCGAGGTATAGCCATCCCCGAGCGTCAGACGCGAGCGCATTGACGCAATGTTGCGCCACAGAGACGTTCCGTTGCTATATGAACCTCGCAGTCCTTCCCGATCGCGCCAAAAGTTATTTTTCTGGCGCAGACGCCACGGCCCAAAGTTAATTCCGCTATCAAGATTTAGCGCGCCTTCCGTGCCGGAAGGATCCCAGTCGCTTTGGGTGCGATATTTATCCACGTCCAGTTGATAGTTAACAAATAACGCATTAATTCCGTTGTCCCAGCGGCTGGTGCTGATGCCATTTTGCTGGGCGTTAATGGCGGGTTCCGGGAAAAGCAGCGTCAATAACTGAGCGTCGGGTCGATACCAGTATTTCAGTTCGAAGGTTTTTGCAGATCGCGCGGTCAGGCAACCATTGTCATCCCATTCAAGTTTCTTCAACAGCGGAGGGAATACGCCCCACTCTTCCATTAGCGGGCGCCGCAGACAGGGTTCGTCTCCGGTAAAATCCAATTGAATAGCGCCTTTATAAGCGTTGTTCAGAATCACCCACGTTTTTTCGCGCGCTTCGGCGCAAAAAGAGAGGGGTAGCGTAACGAGAAGAAATAGCGGGATACGGGATATCATGACAAACAGCAGGCCGGCGCGAAGTGAATCAGGCGGGAAGAAAACGGGGAGAGAAAATCTCCCCCCATATGCATTCAGACAACGCGTTTATCGCCTGAAAGGGATTAATGCTTATTTCAGGCCAGCAAGCTCAGAACGAGCGCGGTTCAGGTCAGCCTGGATTTCACGCAGGTCAGCCTGCTTCTCAGCCAGTTTACGCTGATATTTGATAACTTTATCAGCTTTGCCTTTAGCCTGTGCTTCACGCAGGTCAGCCTGAACTTCAGCGATATCCTTACGTTTTTCAGCCAGTTTCTTCTCAAGCTTAGCAACTTGTTTCTGAGCATCAGCCAGAACGCTTGCGTTAGAGCAATGAGCTTTAACTTCAGCCAGTGCTTTTTTCAGGCCAGCAACTTTGTAGTAGTTACCGTACTGCTGAGCGATACGGATTTCTTTCTGCAGAGCAGCTTCTTTAGCGGCGCAGCTTTCAGCAGCCTGTGCAGTAGTAAATGCGCCCAGTGCGGCTACAACAGCCAGAATTGAAATTACCTTTTTCATCAAATTATCTCCTTTGTTGATACATACCGGACTCTCAACTGTCCGGCTTATTCCTGCGAGCCAAAGAATAGCGCGATAAGCGGTGTCGTTACGATAGTGAAACGTCCTCTTATTGCTGTAGGATGGTCTCTCCAGGCTGTAGTCCCGTCTCCCGCCAGCGGTTTAGCGCCCGGCGCAGCGTCAGTAACTCCTGTTCGAGTTGCGACATTCCCTCAATATCCGCCGCAATTTCTTGCTCTCGACACAGGGCTTCCAGTTCGTGAACGCCCAGCAATTGTATGCCGCCACGTAAACGATGTAATGCTTCGCGAGTTGGGGTCTCGGGCGCTTTGCGCCAGCGGGCGATAAATGCCAGCGTTTCATCCAGCACATCAACCTGTAAAGAGAGAAAAGTGGTTAAATTTTCGCCTTCCAGCAGCGTGGCAGGTAGCGCATCAGATAGACGTAACACCATTTCTTCTGTCGCATCCGTTGGGAGCGATGAAAAAGGAGCCAGTACATCCTGCAGCATGGTCAGGGTAATAGGCTTAAATAAGCAATTATTCATTCCTGCCTGGCGCGCTTCATCACGCACGGCTTCGCGGGCATCGGCCGTAACGCCAAATAGCGGCATATCCGGAAAGCGCTGACGTAACTCACGCGCCAGCGCATATCCGTTCATGCCAGGCATATTACAATCGCTGATGACGACGTCAAAGACCGCATGCCCGACTTTTTCAAGCGCGGCTTCAGCGTTTTCACAGCTATCAACCCGGTGCCCCAGCCAGCCGAGCTGCTGGCTCATTAAAAGTCGCCCTACCGGATTATCATCGACCACGAGGATGCGTAGCGTTCGACGGCGAGCGGGATGATCCCCATTTTGCCCCAGTGCCGTCGCTGGCAGCGCCGCCATTGCAGGCAGGCGAAGCGTAACGGTAACGCAGGTACCTTCGCCCGGCTGGCTGCTCAGCGCGATATCTCCGCCCATCATTGCTGCCAGCGTGCGGCAGATATAGAGCCCCAGCCCGCTGCCCTGCGCCATTCGGCGGCTTTCTCCTTGCTCAAATGGACGAAACAGGCGCTGACGCGTCTCTTCATCAATGCCTTCTCCGGTATCTTCCACTTCAAGGCGCAGCGTCAGGCAATCGCTCTCTTCGCGTTCAGGGAGAGCGCGCAGCGTTATCTGCCCGCTTTCGGTAAATTTAATTGCGTTACCTACCAGGTTAACGATAATTTGCCGAAAGCGCATGGTGTCAATCAGGACATCGTCATTTAAACCCGCGTCAATTTCCAGCATAAAGCGCAGCCCTTTTTGCGCCGCAAGGCCATCAAATAGTATGGCGCTGGACTCAATCAGCGTGCGCAGCGAGGCGCGCTCAGGGCGTAATACCAGCCGGCCTGATTCAATACGGGATACATCAAGGATATTGCCAATGAGCAGCAGTAAAGACTGTGCGGCTTCCCAGGCAATGCGCACAGACTGACGATTTTGCTCTGTGTCTCCGCGCCGACGCATCACCAGCTCCAGCATGCCGATAATGGCACTGATCGGCGTGCGGATCTCATGGCTCATCGTCGCCAGAAATACGCTTTTAACCCGGCTGGCGCTGTCCGCTTTACGTTTTGCCGTGCGCAGAGCCTGAATCATCTGACTCTGACGCGTTACATCCAGCCAGCCGCCAATAAGATAGCGCTGCCCTTTTACCGGCGCATGCCAGAGCTGCAATACCCGATCGGCGTAGCGAATTATCTGGGTATCTCCGCTATTATGCTCCTGAACACCGGGCAGCCAGGTCACTAATGGTTTACCGCGTAACGCTGCAGAATCGGTTCCCAGCGCCTTCTGCAGCGCCGGATTCCCGGCAATAAGCCGACCACGGCGATCGCTTAGCCAGGCAGGCGTTGGAATAACGTCCAGCGCCCGCAGTAATACCGCACGGCGACGGACATAAAATACAATGGCCACAAATATTGCCGCAAGGGCAATAAGATAGGGTAAATAGAGGCTGATGCTGCCCGGCTGCCCGCTACGCACGGACGTAAAGGCGTTACCTGCATAGCCGCTACGCGTTAAGGCATGTAAATCTTCGGGGGGAATATTAATTAGTGCTTTATTGAGGATGGTGACCAGAGGAAAAGAGTTACGCGAAGCGCCAAAAGCGAAGCGCATAGGCTCAGTATCAATACTGGCGACAATGCGTAGCGAGGAAAAAGCGGGCTGTGAAAGCTGAGAGTTCGCCACAATGAGCGGCACTATCATCATATCACTGTCACCGCGAGCCACCCGTCGCAGCCCCTCAAGCCAGGAATCAACGCTTTCCGTTTCGCCTATTCCCTGCCGGCGCAGCCAAGCCTCCGGTGCCTCGGAGCGTAAACTGACCACGCGCTGTGATTGCCCGCTGGTCGCATAGTTTTCACGACCTACCATTACCCATGAGTTATACAGCCAAGTGCGCGTTGTCAGCAGATTTGCCTGCCAGACGCCTTCCTGCGTCGCCCCTGCCACAAGATCGCTCTGCCCTCGTTTGACCGAGTCCATCGCGTCTTTTAAAGAGGGATAACGCTGAATATCAAAGGTAAAACCGGTTCGGGTTCGCAGCGCTGTCAGGATATCGGCGATGATGCCGCGCAGCTGGCCTGCTTCATCAAAAAACGCAATAGGCGCCTGATCTTCTGCCACTGCAACTCGAATATGCGAATGTTCCGCGATCCATTTATGCTCCAGCGAGGTGAAAATCGGTTTTTGCTCGCTAAGAGATAATGGGATACCGCCGTTCCAGCGACGATGTATTTCAACGTTGGCACTTTCCGGAAAAGCAGTGAGCATTTTATCCAGAATATCTATCCAGATTTTCATTTTGGGGATCGCGGCAAATGAAAATCCTGCGCTATGCAGCGCCGGCAGAACAGGACGAATGCTGAGGTTACTGAGGTTGGACTGACTCACCAGATAGCGTGCGGTTATCGCATCGCAGAAAAATAAATCAATATTACGAAACGCCAGCGACTCCATAGCATGACGCACGGTAGAGAACTCAACGACGTGGGCGTTTGGATAGCGGGCCAGCACCTTGTCGGGGTCGTAAACCGGCGCTATCGCAATGGTCCGCACTCTGGCATCCGGCAGTTCATCTGCGTTAACAACTTCAACCGCAACATTCTTGCTGTAAGGTTTACTTAGCAGCAGCCCCTGCCTTTCCTGGTTATCGCCCGCCTGCCCAATAAAATCAGCTTTTTTACTGCGCAACGCATCCAGTGCTGCGTCATAGTCCGGATAGAGCTGGACCTCTATTTCTATATTTAAGTTGTCCGCAATGAGCCCAAGAAAATCCGCGTTGATACCACCGTAATCATTCAGCCCGGTAGTAATATCATAGGGTGGCGACATTGGCTGCCATACGGCCAGGCGAATTTTTTTATGCTCCCGCAGCCAACGCCATTCTGCAGCGTTTAACCCAGGTTCAATGACCTCTTCCCGACCGCGGGATAGCAGTTGCAATAACTTCATCGCTTCCGTAGCATGCACTGGCGCAACCGCACTACACAGCATAATAAAAAGTAAAAACCAGATTCTCACGAGGAATTCTCTTCATCCAGCAGTAAAAATAACTGTTCTAAGTCATCAATACCGCTCTTCTTCATAATTCGCGCCTTATAGGTGCTGATCGTTTTATTACTTAACATCAGGCGATCGGCAATCTCTTTATTGGTCTTTCCTTGCTTGAGGTAATTCAGCACCGCAATTTCGCGATCGGAAAAACGCGCCAGTACCTGCTGAGCATCTTGCCCAAGGTAAGGCTCGTTTAATTCCGCCATTACGCCATTAGGGAAACACTGATATCCGGCGAGAATAAGGTGACACAGCGACTCAACCATAGGCAGCGGGAGACTTTTATTAATAAAGCCATCGGCGCCAGCCTGCAGGGTGCGTGTCGCATAAATATGCGCGGGCTGATTCGTGAAAATTAAAACTTTTAGCGAGGGGTAATGGTGCTTTATGCGAGGCAATAGATCCAGTCCATCGGCACTTTTAAGATCCAAATCCAAAATTAGCAGTTCTGGCGTATCCCGATGAATTTGTGCGAGGAGGCTCTCCCCGGATGAGCTCGTTACGGCAAAATCTCCGTTCTGTTCGAGCAGCACCTTGAGTGCAAAACAGATGGCCGGATGGTCGTCAACAAGCAATACTGAATTCATATCGTCCCTTCTCACTTCACTTGCACAGTATTCCCTGTATTGCGCAGATAGACTGTATTTTACCAGAATTTGAACTCTTGTTCCGCGAGATAGACTCCCTCAATAGAACGCGTTCACCAGGCGCACGGACAGGAATGGAATGTTACTCAGGGCGTTGTCTTCACCCCCGCGCATACCGATAACATAAATTTTACTCAAAAAATTGTTTTTAAAGTTCATTAATTCAATCAGTTGTGCTAAAACGGCGCTTAGCCATCGGCGGCGGTAAAGTATGCCGGATATGCCCCTGACGTTAAAAGCAGATTTATCCTGTTAACACTCCCTGAGCAATAATACATCGTCTGCTTACAAGTTCCCTATTAGGCACTTGAATTCCTTAGTTAACCCAGTCGGCCAATACTCAGTTTTCTTACATGTCAGGCATACAGTAAATGTATGCTCTGCTTATTCCGCGCAGCCAATCATCCAGCGGGGGTGCCTAATGTGTTTTTAAACGACCGGCCCAGATTCTGAGGCAACACGCGTAGATAATGCGCCAAAGGTTACCTTACTTTATGTTGGAATATTATCAGTAAAGAGCGGCTTCGCGATCTAAATAGCATTTTCAGATTTTTAGAGGAATATACCACAGACTCTATTCCAAATGATGTTTATTTCTATTATGAATAAGATTCTACGCATGCTTTGAGGCACCTTAGTTTTATCATTTAATGAAGTAAACGCGCCTCTCATTAATATTAATTAAACAAATAACAGATATTGCATAACATCAACCTGAGATAATAATTACTATATATAGCACCCAAAGATTCTCCCTAAGATGTTTAACAACTATTTTTATAAAGTTAAGGAGCCACACCTTATGGGCACTATGGTGCGTTCTTGCAAGCCGCCAAGGGAATCCCTGGGGCAGGTAATGGCACAATGCATCCCTGGATTACCGGGATGCTGACCCAAAAGAAAATCCATCATCTAGGGTATTTCGCATTAACCCACCGTTATTCACATAACTCATTTCATTAGAAATTTTAAACATTATGAAATCGCGTTGTTTAAGATTATTTAAGATAAAATAAGTAAGTTGAGCTTATTTAGCTCAAGTAAAATAAGCTCATCTCTCACTTCATTGGTTCATTTCAGGTAGGGAATGCTTTTCTAACAAAACCACACCTTCACTCAGAGTCATTGATTACGCGGCAAATGCTATCGCCGGGTCGCCCTGCCCTGCGTTTTCACTATTCATATATTGTCAATTTCATGCAGGCACCAATACCCTATCAATCAGGAACGGCATGTGCAGGCATTTAAGCACAAAACTAATCAAAAACGGATCGGGAAATTCGCTTCCGTAGGCGAAGAGAGATTGATGCATTTCCTGCGTATTAATAGCAAATTTAACAGGCTTGAAAATTTGAGTCCAAACGTCCCCTTAAGTATCAATACCCTGACGCAATAGCGTTTCTTCAAAACGCAAAACCTGTTTGGTATCATCGCCCGCGCTGGTTACGGGAATACGGGCTTACTCGAAAAGATACTGTTTATGCCTGTGAGTACACTTGCAGTATTCTTCACAATCGCTCACCTTCAGCGCGCATTGGTAAGTACCCCCAGTGATAATTCAGGAACGGTAATAACAACCATCTCTTTATTATTACCGTAATAAAAAAACAAATCCTCCTGCGGCATCCGCCGACATACTGTATGTGGAAGCGTGGGCTAAGGGGCGAGTGAGAATGACACAATCGAGAGTTATATAGGGGAAAAGCGAACTGTTTTCAGCGGCTCATATCAAAACATATGATTTTATTGTACTTTCACCCTATGCAATGAGAAGCGAACGCTCATTTTTATTGATATAAGCAGCTATAATAAGCATGCCAATACTGCATTTCGGATCGTCACTATGAATTGGCAGGCTTTTCTGGCAATTTTTGTATCGCATTGGGAAAATAATAATTTATAAAGCTCGCCGATAGCTCTTCGTGCCAGCCAAAATAGCATTTTTGGCTCGGTAATAATACGAGTTACTAGTAGTAGTGTACTGCACATCGTTTTCATTTATTCACTAAATATCTAACAATAAAATAAATCAGGTAATGCATTCCTATATACAAAAATAATCCAGAAGGCCACGTAATATATTATCCTTTAATTTGCTTACCACCCGGCCAGGATACAAGCATCACTATTACTCACCAGCTCAGCGATTATCGGTGATTGCTGGCAGGCTGCCCCTTATTTTCGTAAACGAAATAACGCTTATTTCTACAGCCGCTAAATTTAAATCAATACCAAAGGTACTGGTTTAATAACTAAGGAGCAGCGTGCAGAGATTATCTGTCAAAATAAGAAATCATACACGTAGAGCCGGACCACTATATTTAGAAAAAAACCGCCAGCGCCTCTGAATTTTATGTTTTGTAATACCATAATGGCGGATGCCCTTACGCATTCGACCATCCGCCAACGTCAGGCTTATTCGACCAGACGCAGTGGGGCGCGCTGCACCTCACCTTTTTGCAGTAGTGCATGACAGGCTTTCCAGTAAAGCAGTATTTTTTCCTCATCTTCTTCATGCTCTGCTTTTTCTCTAATAAGCATTGCCAAAGTATCCCTACCAATTTCTCGGTTTTTCGTGATTAATTCGAGGAGCGCTTCACCAAATATTGATGTTACAGTTGCACGCTTTTCATCTGTCATTCTTCTCCTCCTTTTATTGCTCACGCTATAAATAACTATAGCAGACGCAATCCTTATCCATCATTGAGCCAGACAATTAGATTAATTACTCTTATCAATAGAGAAAAAGCGCCGATTAATAATTTCACGCATATTTAATCGGGTTATTGCTGGATAAATCACTACAAAACAGTTAGCTAAAATTTATTCTCTACAAGGGTAATGGTCAAAATAAAACCCCTCATTAATTCATGTTATAAAGTTTATCACGTTAAAAGATTGCTGGAAAAATTTTAAGAATAAAGCACATATTCATCACAATATCTTGCACATTATTAACACATCGAGTTTCTAAAAGAGCGCAGGCAGGCAAAGACATAGTTTAAAGGAGTTGAAAATTTGATAACGCTACAAAGAAATTGGTGGTGTAAGCCTACGCTAAACATCCAGAATGGACACAGCGCGATCAAAAACATTATGAATAATTCACCATTGAATTAGTTCTTTATTATCAAATAGATAGATTAAATTTAATATTGAAATTAGTAATAAAGATGCAGCTATCGCCGGACAAATTTTACTTTTTAGAACGCATGCAGTATTTTCACTTAAATGCAAAAAAGCTGATTACAGAGAACATTAATGACAAAACAAGGACAAATACTAAAAGTCGCACAGCGCTCCAATAAAATGCTCCAGGCGTTGACCGATCAGATCAATTTGCAAAAAGAAGAGCTTCAGGAAAATAGATTCTATCAGGTATATGCCAAAGCCGCCGTCGCTAAACTCCCTAAACTGACTAAAGCAAGCGTAGACTATGCAGTGAGTGAAATGGAAGCTCAGGGCTATCATTTTGGGAAACGCCAGGCGGGAAGTACCACTAAGTATGCTATGTCTTTACAGAATATCATCGATATATACCGACACCGTGGTGTTCCCGGATATAAGGATCGTCATTCAGAGGCATTCACGGTATTCATTGGGAATTTAAAAGGTGGTGTATCAAAAACGGTATCGACTGTCTCGTTAGCGCACGCACTACGAACGCATCCTCATTTACTTTACGAAGACCTACGTATTCTTGTGATCGATCTCGATCCACAATCATCAGCAACGATGTTTCTAAATCATATGCGCGCCATCGGCATTGTGGAGATAACTTCTGCGCAGGCAATGCTACAAAATGTCTCACGGGAAGAATTACTAAATGATTTTATCGTGCCTTCCGTAGTACCAGGCGTGTCCCTGTTGCCCGCTTCTATCGATGATGCATTTATCGCGTCCAGTTGGTCCGAATTATGCGCCACGCACCTTCCCGGCCAGAATATCCACGCGGTGCTCAAAGAAAATGTGATTAACAAGCTGCGTGGCGACTATGATTTCATCTTTGTGGATAGCGGCCCACATCTTGATGCTTTCTTAAAAAATGCTCTTGCTGCCTCCGATTTATTGCTCACTCCGATCCCCCCGGCCCAGGTTGACTTTCACTCCACGCTAAAATATTTAACCCGCCTGCCAGAATTAATTGGGATTATTCAAGAATCTGGAGCTTCATGCCAAATTTTGGGAAATATTGGTTTTATGTCCAAGCTATTGAATAAAGCCGATCACAAAGTATGCCACAGTCTGGCGAAAGAAATTTTTGGGGGTGATATGCTGGATGCCACCTTACCGAGACTGGATGGATTTGAACGCTGCGGTGAATCTTTTGATACCGTGATTACTGCGAATCCTGCTACTTATGTAGGTAGCGCAGAGGCGCTAAGAAATGCAAAAGCCGCCGCTGAAGATTTCGCCAAAGCCGTTTTTGATCGCATCGAATTTATTCGTACTAACGGAGCATATTAATGGGTACCCGCAGAACAACTATCGGTAGAACACTCTCTTCCGCGCTCCCCTCAATGGATAATGAGATATATTCGCGTACTTTTACGTTACATTCTGGTTGTCAGGCAAGTTTTTCTTTGCAAACCATTCCGGCTGAAGAAGTTGCAATAAAAACAAGGGTGGATGCAATGATCAATGGTCGCGATCAATCATCCCTCACCCCTGATTCCTTGCGAGATATCGTTCAAACGCTAAAAATTCAGCAGTTTATTCCGGCAATTGGTGTACGCCGAAATGACGACAGCATAGAAATTTTGGATGGCTCCCGACGTCGTGCTGCCGCATTAATTTGCCAAAAAAGCCTTGAGATACTGGTTACTGACAGCGATATTACTCCAGAGGATGCGCGCTATTTAGCACGAGAAATTCAAACTGCGCGTGAGCATAATCTTCGAGAGATAGGACAACAGATCCAGCGGATGAAAGATTCAGGCCTATCACAAAAAGAGATTGCTGATATTCAAGGTTTATCTCAGGCGAAGGTCACGCGTGCATTACAGGCGGCTATGGTCCCCCAACCATTAATCGCTTTATTTCCAATAGTGGCGGAACTCACTCATCCGGACTACAAAACACTCCTTGATATAGCGTCATTATTAGAGAGCCAGCATATAAATTTAGGGAGTTTTGTTCTCGACATAGCGGAAAAAATAGCAGATTTGCAAGCCAACTCCTCACTCGCCGCTGATGAACAAAAATCTCAAATTATGGCTATGATACGAAAAGCTACATCTCAAGGCGAAAGTGGGAAAGCTGAAAAAACGAAAACCACCGCACTGTGGCAATTTGACGACAAAGATCGCTTTGCCAGAAAAAAACAAAAAGGAAGATCGTTTTCATATGAGTTTAATCGACTACCCAAAACGGTACAGAAAGAGTTAGACGATGTTATAGCTGAAACTTTAAAGCGCCATTTTTCAATGCCCTGAGTCCGCAATACGGATGCGAATGCGTTCCACTTACTGAGAATATAATAAAATCTTTTGGCCTGCCCACACTGTTCGGGATAATTTCAGCCTGAAATCGCCAAACCCAAGGGAATGTGACAACAATGCCGTTTGTAACATTTAACTTATATTTCAGGCTGAAATCGCCAATTTTAACTGGCTCAAAATACATCAGGTACCCGGCTGCAAAACGATCACTAACATACCGGTTACAGCAATTGAAGCTCCCGTAACATCCCATCGCGTTAATGGGACGCCATCGATGAAGCGTAACCAAAAAAGTGCCACGCAAATATATATACCGCCATATGCGGCATAAGTTCTTCCAGCCGATGCAGGGTGCAGCGTGAGCAGCCACGAGAATAAAGCAAGGCTAAAAGCAGCAGGAACTAATAACCACAAACTTTTATTTTGTTTAAGAATCAAATAAGGCAACCAACAGCCCAAAATCTCGGCAAATGCGGTAACAATGAAGAGTAATATTATTTGTAAGGTGGCCATTCTGATATCCAGCGCTCCATGGCAAGGAATCCATAACATTTACATGTCGAGTATACGCACTAAGATGAGCCTGGAACAAAAGTAATGTGATCAATGGTGTCTATTAACAATTTAAAAGAAAGCGCCCACATTGGACGCTTTAGTGTTCAAGGAAATTATTTACTCACAACGATAAGTTTATGGTTAGTGAATTCTTTGATACCAATATCTGCAAGCTCCCGACCATAGCCTGAACGTTTAACGCCTCCAAACGGCAGTTCAGGCGTCGTATCTGTTAATGAGTTAATATACACCATACCAGTTTCAATAGAGGACGCCAGACGCTTAGCTCGATCAATATTTTGGCTAAATATGGCACCGCCTAAGCCATAGTGTGAATCATTAGCTAACGCTATGGCCTGGTCATCATTTTCAACAATATAAATCTGAGCCACCGGGCCAAAGAATTCCTCAAACCACGCCGGATTATCGCGTGTTATCTCGGTTAAAATAGTCGCTTCAAAAAAGTTACCCTCATGCTGTATTGCTTTACCACCATACAACACACGGGCACCGTGCTGGATAGCAGCATCGACCTGCTTCTGCAGCTTTTGAACAGCGCCTCTGGATGAAAGTGGCCCCAAAGTCGTGCTTTCATCTAAAGGATCGCCAATTTTTACTTCAGAAAAACGCTGAGTTAATTTCTTAATGAAAGAATCCGCTATGCTTTTCTGCACTATAAATCGTTTAGCTGCGGTACAAACTTGGCCTGCATTATTTAAACGCGCCTGAGCACCAACTTTTACCGCATCCTCAAGGTCACAATCATCAAGGACAATAAAAACGTCATTCCCACCTAATTCCAGAGTAGATTTTTTTAACATTTTGCCAGCCTGAGCGGCAACGGCGCTTCCTGCATTTTCTGATCCAGTTAGTGCAACACCCTGAATACGAGGATCGGCAATGATATTTGCAACTTGTTCGGTTGAGATAAATAAATTGGTATATGCCCCTTGAGGCGCCCCCGCTTCAAGAGCAAGTTTTTCGAATGTTTCTGCACAGCGAGGAACAATACCAGCATGTTTAACAATAACAGGATTCCCAACAGCAAGCGCTGGCGCGAAAACTCGCATCAGCTGATAGAAAGGAAAGTTCCATGGCTCGACCGCCATTAATATGCCTATCGGGTGATGCTCAACCCAAGCTTCACCAAGTTCAGAGTCATAGGCCTGCGGAGCTAACAATCGCTGGGCATTTTCAGCATAATAGCGGGCTATTTTCGCACATAATAGGATCTCTCCCCTGCTCTGCTCGATAAGTTTCCCCATCTCCTCACTGATTAAACGAGCCAATGAATCCGCACGCTGTTCTAACAAATCTGCAAAGTTATTTAATGCCGGGAGTCTTTGTGTGATATCGCCTCGCGACCAGTGAGAGTGATAAAGGTCATTAGCTTTTGTGATAGCGGATTCAATATCTTCCACAGTATGAGAAGGGTATTCTTTGATAAGCTGATTGGTAAAAGGATTTATCGTTTGGTATGACATCACAACCTCCACGCAAGCATGAGTTTATAAGCCTGGCAGAGGATAACGATTCTCTCTCCCCTAAAAGCACCAATAGTTAAATACAGGATGGTTTGTTGAGAGAATTATTAGCGATTATTTAGTAATAGGTGACTAAACAATCGCTTAAAACCCATCATATATCAGAAAGATAACCGCAAATAATAGCAATCGTCCTCATAGCTTACGGGTAACATTTTCTCAGATATAACTTGGTTTGAAAGACAAGATAAATAAATGCAACGGCGCAGAATATCTAAACATCATGGCCTCAAAGTTATAAGCCCCGCATGGCCGGCCTTAATAGAAAAGCGCCCCATTTTAGAGGCGCAATTATATAAATCTGGACTATCAATAATATTATCGAGAATACCCGGGATCTATAGATCGACCAGCGGGTGCGCTTTCACCCGGACGCAATTGTCCATTTTGATGTTGATTAAATCTCGGATCGAGATTACCTGCAGCGCCAGGCGCCTTACGATTATATCCTGGATCAATATCTTTACCGCCGTTCGACGGAGCGCGAGAAAAACCCGGATCAACCTGTTTACCTGCAACCGAGCTTTCACCAGGCCTTAGCTGGCCGCTTTGTGCATGGTTATACCCAGGATCTACTTCTGGAGTATTGCCAGAAGGCTGGCGAGAATAACCAGGGTCAGTGCGATGATGGTTGTTATCTGAAGGCTGACGGGAGTATCCCGGGTCAATATCTCGTTGGCTATCATCAGGGCTGATAATACATCCCCCTAAAGAGAGAAAAACGATAGCAGCGGGAATAATAGCGAGTGTTTTCATACTATCCTTCTATATCAGTGCATTTATAAACAAAAAAACTACTCAAGGAGGCCTATTGTAGTATTTAAATCCAAACATTTCCCTATAAACAGACTATTTTATCTACGAGATACGCATATTAAACATATTTTATTTATTTTATCTCATTCGCACGGTCGATTATGCAGGATCTCCTAAGAGTCTTAGCGTTGGCAGCAATACCGGATCTCAGCAGATTCTCTGGCTTTCGAATTTCACAAGCCCTTAGCTGGATTACAATAAATAGCGACGGGACTACAGAGTTTTGAGGAAGTCCGACCTTAGTTTTTAGGATGCACTCCCTGTTACTCTGTAACTCGACCAAGGTTTCCTACAATTATCAGTAAGGATATGTGATGATTAAGTCTGCAAAAATCGTACTCCCTCTATTCTTTTTTGGCTACGTAGCTGCAGGCCACGCAGCGGCATTTGATTGCGAAGCTAAACGCATAGAAGTTGAAAATCTTATTGAAAAAGCCACTGATGAAGACTCAGCCGGTTTACATACTGCACTTCAGGAATTGCGCGCTCATTGCAGCAATAATGAATTGCTGATGCATGCGCAAAAGAAAGTAGAAAAATTACAGCGCAAAATCGATGATAAGCAAAGCGATATTGAAGAAGTCAAAGCCGATCTTCAGGAATCTCAAGCAAAATCTGATACAGCGAAAGTCGCAAAATATACGCGTAAAATTTCAGAAAAGCAGGCTGACCTGGAAGAACTTACCGCTGAACTAAAAGAGCAACAAGAAATTGTTGATGCATTAAAAAATACAAAATAAATATCTTAAATAGATTTATTCAACCCAATATTTTAGACGCAATAGTTTTATATCGCTTTTTGCATTAAACATCAGAAAGTAATATTTCTTATCTGTAATTATTCAATAATAATGTCCCTTGTACGGTACTTCGTACAAGGGACATGTATTTGGTTCTGAATAGGCTATCGCCAATAGGTTCTGATTTTCATGGTGCCGAGGTGACAACATATTTTTCAATTAATGCATATAAAACAGCGGCGGTTTCAACATCTAGAACACCATCATAATTTTCCGGGCGAAAGTGAAGCTGAAAAGCGCGCAATAATAATTGAAACCCGGTCTTATCATTTGCCTCAGAGATATCATATCCATATAAACTAAGCTGGTTAATAATCTCACCTTTTGCTGGTAGACCTTCACAGACAAAGCGCCTACAAAAATGTTCTTTCACGCACTCATCATACCAGGCTCCAATGCCAGCATCGTATAGCGCTTGCCAAGGAAAAGCCGGCCCAGGATCGCTTTTACGTCCAGGTGAAATATCAGAATGCCCAATTATATTTACAGGGGATATATCAGGGTATCTTTGCAAAATATTTTTTGAAAGTGTAATAACCGCTTCAATCTGCTGAGGGTGATAGGTAGGAAATATCATCGTACCATTATCATCTGCCGCTAAATTGACCATTTCAATGCCTATCGCAGTATCATTTAGATTGCTACGGTTCCCCCACGCGCTGATGCCAGCATGCCAGGCTCGGTCCTGCTCATCCACCATAGCGAATATATTCATATCCTTGTAACCCTCAGCCTTATAGGTAGCATCATCTGGGTCGGGAATCAGGTAGTGAATACTTACATTATCACCGGTTAGCGATCGAACTGAGTCTGAAAAATTCTGCGCCGTATAGTGCAGAACTAAATAACGGACACGCTGATTAAAACCTTTTATCGAGCGATAAGCATTATATCGTATTGGGAACACTTGAGACTCTCCAGATTATCAATATATGTAAGGTAGATATGACTTCATCTGGCCATGATAAAATATTAAACCAGAATTGGTTATACTAATTCCAGCAGCCACCATCAGCCATAAATAAGAGCAAAAACCTTTACTATAGCTAACTTTTATTAAAAATTAATTTTAACAACTAAATAAGGAGAGACATAAAGCAATGTTTATAGAATGAATTTATATTTATAAACAATAAAACATTAAAAAAGTAAAATAGCAGCAAATTGGTGATGGATGAGTATTATAAATATTTTATATTAATATCACCAATTAGAATAAAAAGTTGAATTTCGCATAAAACTACTGAGAAAAAGGTGTACTCAGCACCTCTTTTCGATAAAAAAGGGGGATGAGATAATTAACTGCTAAATGATTTAAGAAACCAAGGTATAGGTCTTAGCCGGAAGTCATTGAGCTTCCAGCTAATAGCCTCACCAACCACAGACATCATTTTCGCCTTCGGTGTCATAGGCACGGACAGTATTTACTAACTCTTTAACTACCTCAGCGGCAACGTCCGGAATCAATAATGCCATCGGAGTCTCTGTTTCATAATCAACTGAAACACCATTACTATTATTCGTTACAGTAATCGTATAGGTTGCTTTGCTCATTTTATACCTCGCGGGTAATCAATACTTGTCCAATTCCAGATCCTGTTAATACCACCGCAGGATCAACAAAAAAATCGAGATTGAAATAGACACCCTCAGAAAATGCATCCATTTCATACCAGTTTTCCGGTTTTAAAACAAAAAACTCACCGGCCTTAACCACCCATATCTCTTCTGAAGTGCCCGGCTGCGTAGCAGAAAAAACGCGGCCTGTAATCTGCCCCTGCATCACGCATATTCGGCCATATACGCTAGGCTTTGTGGTATATCGGCCTGATAATTTTTCCGGTATAGAACAGGAATCCCAGAAGGGCGTTGAACGGGTATGGACATAATTTTCAGGAATAATTGGCATCTTATGTCTCCTTAAGTCACCACTCACAGTGTTTTAAGCACGTCAGGTTCGACAAAAAAATCGATATTGAAGAGGGTATCGTGCGTCATAACTTCAATATAATGCCACTTCTCCGGGGGAAATACGCCAAAATGTCCGGTGTGGATAATCAATTCGCTATCCGGTTGTGCAGTGTGCTCATCAGCAAATCCCAGATACCGAACTGCCCCCTGAATCACAGAGAGCCGCGGATAAACTCCTGGCCGCGTTCCTTTATCTAAATGACGTTTAAAGATTCCCACCGGCGCCGAGTCTTTATTCCAGAACGGCGTAGAGCGCGTGTGAATGCAGCTTTGCGGGATACGCAGCATACAAACCCCCTTGCGGTTAACAATGAATTTGTTCGGAATCCGAACAATCAGGCATTCAATCGTATGCCTGATAACATGCATTATAAATAGAACTTTATAGGTAGATTGAGGGTATTACGCACGCATAGAAACTGGAGCAACGTCATTATCTGCCTGAGAAAATCATAATCTCATCTAAAACAATGCATTCGGAAGTGGCGGAAGACAATATATTTACCCTCTATGACCCAGAATCGTTATCAGCTACCTCTTTTATTAAAAGATTTAGTCACCGCGGCCGATATTACTTCTATCGTTTGTATTTCGCAGACGACTATTCATTGCATATCAAGGAAAAATTATGGATTCAGCTCAGATTGCATCTCTTTCTACCGCACTTAGCAATATGCAAACAGGCAGCGCCGTTGGCACACTAGTACTAAAAAAAGCGCTCGACACCCGTGACACAATCGCAAGCGAAATGATTCAGTCTATTCCGCAATTGCCAGCTAACCCGGCCATCGGCCGCAATATTAATGTTGCTGTCTAATCAACCGGCGCCATTAATGTAAACCCGCCTTGTGCGGGTTTATCTCAAAATCTCCCCAGATTCAGCTAGTTTCAGGTTTATATGCCCGGTGTGCAATGCTAAAGGTCACCTCGTCAATATCATTCCTAAACAGGTAATGATTGATAAAGGTCATTACTGGTATTCCAGAACCCAGAACCCAGAACCCAGAACCCAGAACCCAGAACCCAGAACCCAGAATCCAGAATCCAGAATCCAGAATCCAGAATCCAGAATCCAGAATCCAGAATCCAGAATCCAGAATCCAGAATCCAGAATCCAGAATCCAGAAAGATATAACAAGCAGAGCGTACTTTACCCAAGTTGCTTATTAAAATTTAAGCTATCTTCGACATATCATACAGATGGAAGACAATCCACGATGATATCAGAGCAGAGCTTAGCCTATGCGCTAGTTATACTGACAGCCTGCAATTGGCCATTTTTAAAACAGCATAATGCTACATTAGCCAGAAAATTCTCTCATAATTTAAATAACTATTATTTAAATTTAGTAAGTACAAAAATCTTGATTACCACAAGAAGGATCGGTATGGATATCATCATAAAATGTCGCATCAATTTTATATACCCGTTCCTTACCATTTAATTGATGCGCTCTCTTTCTTACAGATTCTTCGTAATCAGAGGTAAGCTGGCTGGGATAATAATTTACCGCTTCCATTTTTTTATCAACATCAATTGGATAATCGAATATACTTAACTTAAGTCGCGCAGTTAGCTGATTAATGATGTCTTTACTGCCTGCTTCGTTATTATTGTAATAAGGTAAATCTTCGCCGATATAAACTTCACATGCGAGTTTTTTTGTTCCTAAATCATGGACTGCCTTCAGCGTTGCCTCACGCAGTAAAAAATGATTGAAGTGAGGCAAACCTTGAGGATTCGGCAAGGCAGCATTAACAAAAAATGCACATGTTTTTCCTTCCAGTGAAGCCTGTTCCATTAAATTAGCTATTTGTGAATATGCATTATTGAAATCTACTATTGCCTGCGCATTAAAGCTAGAAAAATCTGCATCGCGCATATTTATCAGCGGGGCATCTTTTTCATTTAAAGCAGAATAGGTATAATGCCTTATTCCATCTGGTGATGTAAGCAAAAAATCATAAGCATTAATATCCTCAAGATGCCTAAGCCCCGTCACTCCAGCTAGCGAATTTTCATCGCCGTTAACTACATACTGACTTAAATTCGCAAGAACGGTATAATGTATTTTCCTTGTATCAAAACGATTATCAATATTACCTAGCATACCGCCAAAAGTTAAAATGCCGTCATCCGGATGTGGGCTAAGTATATACACATCATCATAACCAGGAAATATCTGCTTAGCTGCAGCGTTAAAAACCGCCATTGCTGACATCCAAAAAGCGAAAAACAATGATATTAGTTTATTTTTCATGATAACCTCCAATAATCAAAATATTACTTTATACAATTTACCAATTGATAATCTTGCTAATTTCCGTTAATCATTACCCTTGCATTTCTATAGGAATTAAGCTCCCTACCAAACCCTGGTTTTAAAATTTTATTATTATAAAAAAGGGTCTCTTCTTAATACCGGGGCAATAACTTTTACAGTACATATACACAGAATGCTTACTCATAATACACAGAGGATTTTAAGTTCCTACAATAGGTTAAATTGACCTATACAGAAAACCATTAGGTAAACCGCTATGTTTATGATTGCAAATCCATAAAATACCCCTTTCATTTAAAAATTTCTTATCGATAATATAAGCAGCGTAGTTTCTGTTTTTTTATTTCAAGGAGGTGTCACCTACGCCTCTTCTTTTTTAACCCAATTTAATATTGATTAATTATTCGCCTACTGTTGGTTCCAATACCTTTTTCTACTAGCCATTGTGTCGCGGGGTAAAATTGAATACAGCGAGGTTAATATATTACCCAAATGAGCGTCCCACATATCTACCGATAACACCTCAGTACTATCCTGCATTCAATATCATAGTATTAAACGGCTTTTTTCAACTAAACCGCCGCTGACGGCGTGCTTATCTTCAGGCCTAAACGCGCATTTTTGCTAAACTGAACTTTGAGTCTTACCAATGCCGAGATTACTTATGCTACTTGCCGTTCTCCCACTTTGCCGGGGCCGTAATCATCGGCCGTATTCCACGAATTCCCCTCTTCCCCCTAAATACGGCTTTCTAAGAAGTATTCCATAATCAAGTACCGCCTCCTCTAAGGTTAATAACAGCGTGCAGGCGCTTTAACACCAGTTTATGATAATTAGCGCTATCATTTTTTTCAAAGAGGAACTGGTATTTTTAGACGAAATTTATTCTAAAATAACCGACTAATATAATTAATAAAATATTAGTACATACCCAATTCATATAACTTCCATATGATAATAGTAATCTGATACCTCTTTTCTTAGGGTTAGTGGCCATTATAATAAAGTGCGCGGTATTACTTTCTCCCCGAAATATTGCCTGACTTTTGGCCAGAAGCCTTACGTTCAAAGAGAGATATTACCTTTCTCCGGATACGTTCAACGCCTACAAAACCAATAGAAGCCCCGACGAAGGTGACTGAATGCCCAGGTAATCCAAATAGCTCTAAAGAACCCGCTATTGTTAGCGCCAGAATTCCGCATGATAGCGCACCGGTAACGGTTTTAATAATTGGACGCCCATCATACACGCTCATTAGTGCAGAAATGAGTGTCGCGGCTCCAGAGGCGCAGAGAGAGGGCAGATACTCATATAACGTTTGCCCAATCATGCCAGTAAATGCATTCATATATTTGTCCCTCCTTAATATAAATTCAGTGCATCAGCAGATAAGTAAAATTAATGGTGAGGTCAGCGGTCACCATTTTTATAGCTGCGAGAAACTTCAGTCTCATCGATAAGTTACACTCTAGCATTTTCTGTAAGTAACGCATTATGGGGAATATCATAATTTATATACCCATTATGTTTATTCTAAAAATAAATCATTTCCCCCAAACCATCTTTTTAGAACTATTAAGCCACCGGATAAATCCCAGGAACCATCCGCATACACGCCATACTTAATCACCATCTAGTGGAGATATATATCTAAAATTCCTACCATGATTGTGTACATCATCCTGATTTTTAACAAGGAAATGCCCTCTTTATTATGACATTCAATTTCTAACGTTTTCTCATGATATAGAACATCACATAAACGTAGATGTCCGCTAATCCTTGCCATAGGCATAAGTTATTTTGTTTCTTTATCTATTTCCAGTCGCTGATTATTCATATCGATGCCAGCCCTCATCTTGTAAGCCGCTGAGACAGCGTCAGTTATTGTGGGTCTGATTAAATTAAATTCACATTATTACTATTGATAGAATTTACACTACCCTCCATAACAGAGAACGATATTACACCTAAGACTAATAAGCCTGAAATACTATTTCTCATCATGCGCCTCATCTGATTGACTAGTTTCAATTCATAGCCGTATTTAGATGCACGGTTACCATGAACAATTAGGTTATAGAGTAATAGAATATTCTACCGTGATGGGCGCACTATTTTTACCTTCGTTCATATTGAATGATATCGCCACTTTTATTCCTCAAATTCTCACATCCAAATCAAAATCGATAATTTATCGATTTTAAACGATTGCATATATTTATGTATACTGACATTTCCTCTTGGGGAAATAACTAGACCAATAACCCCGCCCTGCACATAAAACGCACAACTCGCAAGAAATTACCTAGGTTTACATCCAGGCTCTGCCCAGTAAATATATCGGCGTAATTATGTTTAATAGTGAAAATTAGTGGGTCGATTAATTACTATACCGAATATTAATATCATCACTGGCAAACACTTACAATATTCAGCAATATCGTAAAGTAACTTCATATAGGGTTGGGAGAGATCGATATATATCTTCGATAATCGTGGAGGCATTGATTGCGGAAGCCTACTCTCAACGGGTAAGCCGGAAAAATTACAAGATCTGGTCATTAAATATACTTTGGTAGAAGTATACCGAGCTATGCTAAAAAGTATTACTTGAGAAATAAGACAGATTATCTAAACGTTAAACGTTCTTATTACTGACACATCAAACTCAAAAGCATGGACATTATTTATGATATACCTGATAACCGTAAAGAGCCAAAAGCTGGGATGGGTTTCTTGAGATAGGAATACCGGTGTATTATCTCCGGTTCGATTTACGTAAAACAACCTGAACACCAGATCGATATTCAGGTTGTTTTATCAAGTTACTTATCTGAATCTGCATAATCCAGCGGAGAGCCAGTATCACATCATTCAGTGCACAAATAGAGCTATCAAAATGATGATAGGAATTGGCACACCTAAAAAGAAAAGTAGTATTGAGCGCATTGTTTTCTCCGTTTTAACAATATTACAGGTCGCGTTGACGGCCACCTAAGGTCGCACTAAAGCTGGCAGTAAAAGCGCCGATCAGTAATGAAATGAAAGTCCATAATGTTATATAACTGCTTGCTTTTCTGGCTTTCTCAGCGGCCTGCTGCGCCTTAACTTTAGTCTCTTTAATTGCAGCCTGAGCCTTGTCATAGCCAGTCTGGACGCGCTGTTCTGCTTCTTGTTGGGAAATACCGGTGCGCTGAGAAATGAGCCGCGCCACATACTGACGATCTTCTGAAGGCAGTGTTCCTGAGCTAATGGCATGAGCGAAAATTCCGGTAACCTCTTTCACCTGTTCAGGGGAAACATCCTGACGCGGGGCGGGTTGACCGGTGGTCACTGGAGTGTCCATGGCTTGAGAGTTGGTTTCAGTGGTAGCCCGGTCATCGGTTCTGAATAAAGACCGAATAAAATAGTTGGTTGAGGAATCGGAAACTGATGCCTCCTTATCCATGCTTGACAAGCCAGCTACGGTAGTAGCCGCTGCCCCGCCGGCGACAGAGCCAACCACCTTTGCCCCGCCTCCTACGATAGCCCCAATCGTCGTCGTTAACAGTACTGCCGAAACAATTAGCGCAACGGCCCAGGTAAGGAATCCATGCGCCGTATCGCGAAAATAAATTTCATCAATTTTTGTATCAACCCATTTAGTCCTCAGCCGCCCGGCTATATATCCTCCCATTCCCGAAGCGGCAATCTGAGTAAATGCCATCCAGACGATAGCCACAATACCCACAGTTCCGGCATCAAGCCCCTTATTCTCCCATGGCGACACGGAGGTTAATCCAAGACCAGCACCTAGCATAAGTAGCATTAATGCCAAAGATGCAGTGGCGGCAGCACCTGCAAAAATTGCCCCCCATGATACTGCACTGGGGTTGCTTAATGCAGAAACAGGCAGTCGTCCGTCGGGATAAAGCTTTTTATCATTCAGTTGTTCAGATGGTTCATAAATATGAGTCATTTTTTTGTCCTGAATATTCAATTTCGGGTACAAATAGATTACCTAAACAAAATCCAGGCTGTAATACGCCCGAGTTTATGTAATTAATGGTGCAATAAATTAATTTATTTGCACTGATTATAACTTTAGTACATTGTGAGTGATTGACAATTATTGACAAAAAAATATTTAACTATCTCAATAATAAAGATTTATCTACCTGCTTTTGGAAAAATTATTCTGGGCACATAAGGAAAATATATTAATAATGAAAATATGCCGCCATCGATACATTGCTCGGTACGGTAAACCTTGATGGAGGTCCTCTAAGCTACATTGTTAGTTTTGCCGTGGCCGATGCACCGACCTATTTTAGTTCATCATTCACACTAGCAATCTAACAGCAACAAGCAAGGGCTTCATATCCCTGCCAGGGAATACTTATAACCCCTCTATACGACATCTATCAGAGGGCAATCGCACATATATTGAAAGATATAAAACAGTTTATCAGTCATTTCAGGAGTATCAGGATAACCTTTTACAACATGGGGATTAGTATTGAGCATATTGCCCATACATTTTTACCTGGAAAATCATAAAGTAAAAAGCCCGGCATTACCGGGCTAATTCAGCTCATTTCCTGACTGGGTCATGAGGGCTTTCAGGATCATCCATATTGTCATCATCTATATGATCCGGGTCTGGCATAATTTTTTCCGGATCGTCATAGTCAGGTTCGAGAGGTTCTTTTGGGTCAATGGCATCTTGGTGCTGAGACATAGTACCTCCAAAGATAATGGATCAGTTATTTGCCCTTTTTATCCTGATTAACATGCTTGTCTTTATGGTCACCTTTTAATTTGCGATCATCTTTTCCTTCATCATGCTTGTCCTTATCATCGTGCTTTTCTTTATTAGGCATTGCAGACTCCAGCAGTTTTTATCAGCTTATTGCTGAAATTCAAGTATAGGCTAAGCATAAGAAAACTTATTCCTTACGAGAAAAAAACATCGCCATAAAATCGAAATTCTAACTAAATGAAATTTCTAATATTTTAAATCTTATTTTGCTAAATAGGCTGAATTGTAACTATATTTATATAACTGCTTGAAGTAACGCTCTTAACAGCCGTGCAGCAGATGCCACGCTCAGCCCAAACTTCGATTCTTTTTATAACACGTCTTCTATCAGAGAGAAGTTATGTATATTTAGAAATATATTGTGAACTCGTTGCTACTTTTTATGCGTTGAGTCTCAACGACAACTAGTCGCCATCAATTGGGATGTAGCGAAGTCTTTTATATCACTGCCAATATATTAAAGGCGCTCGGCTTATCGCCAACTCTGGATTAGTATATTCCATTTTCACCGCATCTTTGTACGCGCCAGATAAATCTCCTCACGCATCGATCATCCGTCAGATACATTTTACGTTTCTTTACAGCTACCTGGATAGCGTGACTCATCGATTCATTAGCACTCGTGGTGCACATGGCCCGGCCTGCCGGACATCCGGCAGCCGACATAAGAAAGTATTCAGATTTACCCGGTGAGTATGCCAGCTTTTGAGAATTTGCGAATATTTGTCGCCCCCAGATTTTCACAAACGTATCCAGCGCCATCGACGGCGCCTCATCTATCAAGGATGATACCGCGTTGGCTTATAGTCCTTCCGGAACATGTATTTCACACCGTTATCTCCCCTGCGGATGATACGCTGCTAACCACGCCTGTGATAAATGGAAAGTCGCTTTTTTTACCGGCATACCGGTACTTCATGCACCAATATCTGGAATCAGTAGGGTTTACGCGAATATAAGACGCACCGGCAAATAGCTTGTACGATTTACCATTCGCCTACAGGTGCTAACCGTTAGCTTCTTTTGCGAATATCTTACGTCCTTGAACCTGTCGATACCCTTGAATATATCCCCCTACTTGAGCGTAGACAGACTTAGTTGTGAGTAGACGCTGGAGTCACGTTTTTTAACTATAATCTTTGTGGAAACTGGAGTTTGTAGATTTTGAAAAGCATTGGGAGAGATCCAGCTGGCGCGCCCTGCAGGATTCGAACCTGCGACCCACGGCTTAGAAGTTCCTGGAACTACCTGAGCTAACAACAACTTACCCCATCACTACGGCGCTCACACGTCCCATCTTGGTAAAACATGCAAAGCCTTGCAAACCGATGCAAAGCTTTGTGTGTCCCATTTCTGTCTCACATCACCGGGCAATCATCAAACTCACCAGAACGCGCATCGTTGATGATGTACGTGATTACCCCGAATATTGGTAGCGCCCCACTGATGCCCTCGTCGTTACCAGGCAGCCTCTCCTTTCTCCCGTTCGCCACATTCTCAAGATGCGGCTGCGGATATGTGCGATACCTCTTTACTTTGAACTCACCGTTGCAGTCACAGATAAGCAGTGAGCCGTCACACGGCTTAAGCGACGAATCAATCACAAGCAGCGCATCCTTCATGATGCCGCAGCGGTAGATAGTCTCACCCGCGCGCATGTAGTACGTGGCAGCAGGTTTCTGGATAAGCGCCTCATCAAGTGAAAGACGCGTTTCAACGTAATCAGCAGCTGGACTCGGGAATCCCATAAATCACCTCCGATAGTTACTGTATATGCATACAGTATTATCGATCGGCGATATCGATCAAGTAGTGTTTTAGGGCTATTTAGCTGCTACTATTGGGTTTATTATTGTTTTCAGACACATATAAGATTTAGGATTCTGATGAACAAACTAACAGAAAATCAACACGTATCCCTTGAATCCATGAGAGGGATAGCGGCAATAACTGTTGCTCTTGCCCATGCCGTGCAATTTTACATAGTAAGGTTTTACCCTGAGGCGTTCATTTATATAACTTTTGCTGCGCAGTCAAGTGTAATGGTATTTTTCTCGATGTCAGGTTTCCTAATTGGAAAATCGATTCAAAGTAATACAGCAAAACATGGAGTATTTAAGCTATCAATTTATGCGGAAAGCAGATTCAAAAGAATCTACCCACCTTTAATCCTTTCCATATTACTTGTGGCAATCTTTAGCTTTATTGCTCCACATGTATTTGATGCATTCAATGCATTGTTCTCATCTGAAGGAAAGGGAACACTGGGAAGTAAATTTAATTTCCAACCAGCTCAAATTCTATCTATATTAACATTTACCAATGGCATATTAACTCCGGCCATTCCATTTAACCAGCCATTATGGAGCCTGCCTCTAGAGGTATGGTATTATGCAATAGCTGGGCTTCTATTCACAAAGAAACCTTTATCTATATTATGTGCTGTGGTTATTTTCTTATGCATTTCGTCATTTAAATTTGGATTTTTAATGTACTCATTAGTTTGGTTTTCGGGGTTGCTTGCATCATATGCACCTCCAGCGAAAGGCTTCTCAAAAGGTTTAGTGATGTCTATTGTTGTAGTCTTGGCATCCTTATCAATATATTTCGGATTTCTGTTTGCAGATAAAAGGATAACTTTAGAGTATTACAACGCATCCTTTGGCGTTTTCTTTACTGCTTTCATGTACGTATTTTGGTTTTATATAACAAGCGCATGTCTCTTCTGAATAATACATCCAAGTACTCTTATACACTTTACATAACACATTACCCAATTTTCTATTTCATACTTGGGATGTTTGAGGTTTTAGTTGTTGATAGCCTGTGGGTTTCTTTATTGGTTGGAGTTGCATCTTTATCATTTGTTCTAGCATTCTCATTTTACATTTCAAAGATATTTGAGAATAAAAGATGCATAGATGTGATTATGTGATGTTATGTAACTTTGGACTGACCCCACCCCGGTAGACGATCCTGATGTATAGTTTGAGCATAGGAGGACCGTATGGGCACACCACGATTTACCCCTGAATTTAAGGAAGAAGCCGTCCGTCAAATTACGGAACGCGGTTATTCCGTCGCAGAAGTTTCCGACCGACTGGGTGTCTCTGCGCATAGTCTTTACAAATGGCTGCGGGCCATCAAACCCGATAACAGCGAGCAGCATGCGCGTGATTTACTGGAAGCCAAAAGCGAGATCCTCAAGCTTCGGTCTCAGCTGAAGCGCACCGAAGAAGAGCGGGACATCCTGAAAAAGGCCGCGCGGTACTTTGCAAGGGAGCCCGACTGAAGTACCGCTTTATCAATGAACACCGCTCCGTATGGGGTGTCATGACAATGTGTCGGGTACTGAATGTCGCCCGGGCCGGGTTCTATGCGTGGCTGCATAATCCAGTTTCCGCCCGCGATAAAGATAACCAGCGTCTGCTGGCGCTTATCCGTGATTCGTATTCCCTCAGCGGTGGCGTATATGGCTATCGCCGGGTTCATGGCGATCTGAATGAAATCGGGGAAACCTGCGGTAAAAACCGGGTGAGCCGTATTATGCAACTGAACCGGATCAAAGCGGTGCGCGGCTATAAAGCGCCACGTCGTATCGCCGGCAGGCCTTCAGTGGTTGCGCCTAATCGCGTGCAGCGGCAGTTTACCGTTGTCCGGGCTAATCAGGTCTGGGTGACCGATATTACCTATATCCGCACCTGGCAGGGCTGGCTGTATCTGGCGGTGGTCATTGATCTCTTCGCCCGTAACGTGGTGGGCTGGTCGATGAAACCGACGCTGTCACGTGAACTGGCGCTGGATGCGCTGATGATGGCAGTATGGCGTCGAAAACCGGACAGAGAGGTAATAGTACATAGCGATCAGGGCAGCCAGTACGGCAGCGAGGACTGGCGGCGCTTCTGCCGGGCCAATAATCTGGCGCCCAGTATGAGCCGGCGTGGCAACTGCTGGGATAATGCAGTAGCGGAATCGTTCTTCAGTTCACTGAAAAAAGAGCGTATCAGGAAGAGAATATACAAAACCCGGGCTCTGGCCCGGGCGGATATCTTCGATTACATTGAAGTGTTCTACAACCGGGTCCGACGCCACAGCCATCTCAGCGGCGTCAGTCCGGAGGCCTTTGAACAGGCCTCGTCGTGAGGACAGAATTTGTCTACTGTCACGGGGTCAGTCCAATTATACGAAAAAGTTCTTAACTGACAATACCGCCTTCAGGATTTCAGATGCATGTGTATCAAGAATCCCGGACCATATGAAGCTGGCTCATGAATATCGGGTATTAATAAAACCAATCAGGCCTTAAATTTACCTATTACGATCCGGATAAATATTTCTTTGATCATAACGTGGAGCACTATCTAATCTAATCGGTTAGCTCCACTAAGTTCGGATTTATTGAGAATTTTAATGTTCACTTTCGCGATGAATATCTGAACACGAGATTGTTCAACGGTATAATAGCACACAAAAAAACCATTAATAACTGACTGCAGAATTGTAATGAATATATTTCGCCTTTAGCACTTCTGATGTTATAAAAATAGTAAAGCAAGCAAACTAATATTATTAGCTAACGGCCATTCAAAATATTATGAGCTAAAGAAATATAAAAATTTAACTAGTAAATAGCCTCCTTGAAACATACTCAAACTAACTAAGCCATTAGTTCACTATCGTGAAATACAGGAAAATTCGCCTTCATATCGAGGTATTAGACGTTAGCTTTTATAGTAAAATATCTTTAATGGTAAAATAGAATCATATACATGATAATAATTCTCATTTATATACATAAATAATAATTTAGGACTGTAAAAAATGTTCAATATCTCTGAAATATATAAAACTACCAATATTAGAGGAGAACTATTACCAAATTTTAAAGATAGTGTAATAATAAATTACAAAAATAATTGCCCACATTTATTTTATGATTATATTACAAAACTCTTTAATCCAGCCATATGCCCTAAAGCCGGAAAAAGATTTTTTTTCTTAGGACACCGATTTCGTGATTTAATTTTTTCCCTACCTAAAGAAGAAGTTTGTATAATTGGAGGACCAGCTCAACTTGCATTTTGCTTAAAATATTCTATTGATTATATTCCAAGCGGTACTCTCTGGAGGGATGTTTATACGGGTTTCTTGAGAAAAAATGATAATAGAATTATAAAATCGAGTAATAAATTATTAGAAACATTATCCACATTAAAGATTAATAACTCTATAATGATTGTCGATAAAGATTCTTTACCTATTGGAAACATTCTTTGCCAAATAGCTAGTAACGCTAACATCCGCACTGTTTGCATCCAGCATGGAATATTTTTATCCAGCTCATCTCAGTCAATTACTGATGGAATGATATGCGATATATCACTTTGTTACGATGAGATACAACGGAGAATACTTATTGAATCCGGTCAGGAACCGGAAAAGGTACAAATAGGAGGATTTTATAGGAAAATAAAAAAAAGTACGCCAAGAGTTATAAATAGGAAAATCTGTTTCTTAGGTCAACCTTGGTTTAAATATAATAAAAATCAACATGACATTTATTTATCTCTAATAATGAAAATTCAAGAAGAATTAGCTTCAATTGGATATCAAATCTCCTATAAGCCACATCCATGGGAGAAAGGTGCTGCTTATCTCGAGCTATTTCCTATTATATGTAACGAAGAAATTAATGAAGTTATTGAAGAATATGATATCTTTCTGTCGTTCACCTCAACTGCTCTAATAGAGGCATCTCTGGCAGGAAAAATAGCAATCCAAATTCATGATGTAGCTTTTAATGCAGATCGATTTGATGATCTTGGATATTCTTACTGTATTGATTCTAGTGATATAGAGAATAGTCTCATTGGTTTTTTAGATCAAGAACCATATCCAATAAAAATGGATGAATTTTATTCTCTCGCAAAAAAAATATCTAATATATGATTTACCATTGAGGGCATATACATATCAAGAATATTTTTCTTTAAAAAATATGCCCAAAATCAGATGGATTTTTAAAAATAATATTACACTTAATCGGGATTATATTTTAACTTGACACTTACCAATACTTAAAACACTCTTTCCGATTATAAATTAACTTTCTATAATGAAATAAAAGATTAAGCCAGAATACCTAATCTTCTAATAACGCATCTAACATACTAAGATCAAAGCAATTTATACCCAATTGGTTATAAACCTCTTCTCGTTCCTGAAAAGAGTCATCTATAAATATCGAATTTTCATCTTTAATAAAATCAGACTTCCTTTCACCGTTAGTCAAATGAATTACTTTTTCAAAAACATCACTTAATCTCCAGTATTTTAATTTACCAATTATATCCCCATAATGACGGGTTATTAAATAACAAGGTATGTTATTATTAATGCATTGAAAGATGAACTTAATCAATGGAAGCCAAAGCTTCCCTTTAACAACTAATGTATCATCAAAATCTATATACACACTTGTATATTTAATATCAATTTTAAATTTATTTGATAAAGCTCGGCTTATCCTTACGTTCTTATTAAGATAACGAATTTTTACTGGAATATTACTATGCTCATACAGTGATAATAACGGAAAATTAATCCCTCTAATACGATTTACGGCCATTGTCCCAGCTATACGAGGAGCCACTTCAAGTAAGGTCAATACATTTTCTGTAGATTTTTTTAATTGAAAAAACCATGCTCCAAATAAATTTAATTCATCAGAAATCTTTTGCGCTAACTGTTTAATACCAGCCAGTTCTATAGTTTTGGAACCCATAGATATTCCTGCGCGAACTCTCTCTCGCGTCCTGGCCTGAGAGTAAATAACCTTACCATTACGCTGACTAAAACAATCTACTGTATATTCATCGCCTGGGAGATAATCACTAATAATCAAACCATCAATACACTTAAGGTGGTTTTCCAAACCAACCTTATCATAAAAGATAGCTGTACCTTGAGAGCCCTGTCCACGATCCGGTTTCACAAAAACAGGCCACTTCTCAATCTCATCAATAGATAAATAGACCCGAGGCACAGCAATGACACTTTCTAACTTTTTATAAGTAAGGCTTTTAAAGCGAGTAATCTCACAGCAATCAAGATCTGGAGAAATTATTTTTGCACCAATTTCATGTTCATGTCTTTTATATTCTAATAAAACATCATCATGAGCAGGAAATATATATTCTATAGAATATTTCTGAACAAAATAATTTAAAGTATCAACCCATCCAGCTTGGTCTATATGGGGCAAGACATAATATTCATCATTATAATATTGAGCATGGTTATCATAATCAGAACCAGCAAGGAATAACTTAATTGATTTTTCATGCCGTAGTGAAAACCAAATTTCTCTACCAATCTCCGTTCCTGCTGGAACGATTAATACATTAATCATTACAAAGCCCATTAAAGATAAATTTACCAAAAGCAATCACATTACAAAACCCAGTATAAATCACAACTATTAAAATATAGCTAGACTCTTTCCTGGTTTGTTAATAAGTTGACAAATAGTCATCTGTTCATTATGTAAAAGTTGTGGGTAAACCGGGAGGCATAATATATTATCGGCTATGTGATTTGCCTCTGGATATTTTTCTGATACAGAGCGATACATCGAGAAATCACTAATCAAGGGATAAAAATACCGTCTCGTCAGGATGTTGTTATTTTTAAGATGTTGATAGAGTGCGTCCCGGCTTAAAGGATACTCTTTTGTCACTAATACAGGAAAATACGATGAATTCCATTCAACCTGTTCCGGAATAGAAAAACATTTAATACCGGGGACGTCGCGTAGCGCATCGCGATAATAATCTGTTACCCGATGCCTTTCCTGAATCGCTTTATCAATATGTTGAAGCTGTAAAAGCCCAAACGCCGCCTGCACTTCATTCATTTTTCCGTTAATGCCGGTCGCCACAACGGTGGTTTCATTCGCAAAGCCAAAGTTTTTAAGATAATCAATTCGCTGCTTTGTTTTTGCATCCGGACAAATAATCGCGCCACCTTCAATGGTATTAAAGACTTTAGTAGCGTGAAAACTTAATATTGATAAATCACCATACCGAAGGATACTTTCACCGTTTAGCTTTACGCCAAATGCATGGGCAGCATCGTAAATCACTTTTAGGCCATACATATCCGCAATCTGCTGAATGCGTTCAACCTCACAGGGAATACCATAACAATGCACAGGCATAATCGCAGACGTTTGTGGCGTGATAGCCTGCTCTATTTTTTCAGGATCGAGATTACAGGTAGTAGGGTCGATATCAACAAAGACGGGCGTTAATCCATTCCACATTAACGAATGCGATGTCGCGACAAAAGAGTAAGGCGTGGTAATGACTTCCCCGGTTATGCGCAGCGCCTGCAGGGCCGTGAGTAGCGCCATCGTGCCATTATTAAATAGGCAAAGATGTTCAACGCCGAGGTAATCCGCCAGCGCCGACTCCAATTGCTGATGAAAAGGCCCATTATTGGTGAGCTGTTTGTTTTCCCAGATTTTTTCTAAATAGGGAATGAACTCCTCCAGAGGAGGAAGGAGCGGACTGGTGACGGTAATTGGTTGGGTCATCGCAAACTCTTGGAGCAATAATCCGGATATCGTAACAATTAGATATGCCAGACAAATAGCGGAATAATTGACCTTATGCTAACGCTATCAGTCTGCGCTAATTGATAAAACAGCCGCCATTTTTAGTGCTTATTTGATAATGAAGCAATTTAGCTTATCGGCAGGGAAATTGTGCAGAGGAAATAGTAAGGAGATGCTGCCCGGATAGCCGTAATGGGCTGCTATCCGGACAGTATTAACCGCAGATTATTCAGGTAACCAGGCGTTTACCCAGCGAGCCAAATTCTCTTCCCGCAGCATCCAGCTGTTGTTGAGTGCCTGATAAAGCGCCTCCCCCTGGGCCGCGCTGGCGTCAGAATCGCTCAGATGCATTCGTATCGCTTCACGCCAGGCTTCCGGCGTATTGGCAACACGCGTAACCGGTAGCTGGCCGATCCGATAGCAGGCTATGTCGCTACAAATCACCGGAATGCGGCATGCGGCAAATTCCAGAAGACGGCGATTCCCCGCCCGTGCGTTAAACGGCGTATCTGCTGCCGGTGCCAGCGCCAGATCGAGATTTAAAGACGCCAGCTTTTGTGCATACACATCAATATCAATGAATGCATGAACTTCATGGACATAAGGACGGATCTCTTCCGGGCAGACGCCAAAGAAAATCCATTCCACCTCGCTTGCCATAGTTTTCATTACGTCGGCAATCGCCTTGATGTCATTCGCCTGGAAGGCGTCGACTACGCATCCTACGCGCGGTTTGCTCCCCTGCTGCCGCAGGCTACGCAGATTGTGCCAGGATTGAACCGGCAGATAATCCGGCAGCACCAGAATATTATCATGCATACCTGCCCACGCCTCAGCCTGCGCGTCTGTTGCAACCACCAGCCGATGGATATTCCTGAAACTGTGCCGTAACTGCCCAAGATCGCTGTCTAAAGATAAAGAATGCAGCGGATGTTTAAGCGGGGCATCAGGAAGATAACAATCCAGCTCATACACTTTAAACGCGTTATTAAATTTCCCACACTTACGCAGCCAGTCGTGAAACTGACGGCTATTGCGATGCTGAAACACCATGCTATCAGGCGCTAAATAAGCCAGTTCGGTGATATCAGGCAGCGTTTGTGACAGATAACCATCAATACGCGTTGCCTGCAGCATGGCGTGGAAAGGCTCGGCAATACGCAGGAATCCGCTATTTCCACCTTCATCTGGGTTGATGCAGGGCAGTATGACGGGTAGAGGGCGCCAGGAAAGAGGCTGCCAGCTTAGCTGCGTATCTTCGCGCACGTCAAATGTCATCCCCGAGCGCGCCAGATTTACGTTATAGGCAGGGTCCTGGCTTAATAGCGGCATCCAGCGGCTTAAAAGCAGATGCTCATCCATCTCCTGTCTCACCGCGCTTCCTTCAGGTTTACCCTGCCCGCAAATCCCGCGGACATAGGGAGTCCATACCGTTAATAGCCCTTGCTGGCGCATTCGCAGACAAAAATCAACGTCATCATAATTTGTCAATTCGGTATCAAAACCGTCAATCGCAAACGCCGCATCTTTACGTACCATCATCAGATCGCCAGAGACCGCTGAATAGTTTTGATCCGCATGCAAACGCCCCATATAAGCGCTCATGCTGTCATCCATACCATAAAAGGCGTCAAAAACCACGCCCTTGAAGCCCAGGATATAGCCGCCGTGACGAACCAGATTCTTTTTATTCACCTGCTTAGCGCCCACGATGGCCACCTCTGGCCGCAGAGCGTGATTAAGCAATTTTTCAATCCAGTCGCCTTCGCTCAGGGTAATACTACCATCAACGAATACAACGTACTCGCCTCTGGCGCTCATTAACGCCGCATTGGCCATCGCAGCATGCTGCTGAGTATCGATACGCTGTACGCGAATTTTTTCCGGCATCGCACTTTGCGCCTTGCGTAACCAGGTTTCTTTCTCCGGCTGCGCCTGGCTTTCTGCCACTATAACCAGCTCATAGTGAGCGTAACAGGTATTCTCCAGGATACCCGTCACACACTGCATTAAATCGCTCAGCTCCCCGCCCAGCACGGCAACAGTGACCAGCGGTTTGGCCGCATGCCGGTATATCAACTGATATGGGCCCTCATGCGTGATACGAACATCGGCCTGGGAATAGCCACGGCGGTGGAGGTGCTGCAGAATAACTCCGGCCTCCTCCTGCCGCGCACGAGGAATTGTGTGATTCATCAGCAGAGGCTCCGCCAGATGTCCTATTGCCCCGGCCCCCTGAGTTTCAATTAAGCGTAAAATTAACGCCATTTCATATGACTGAGTGCAGCCCGCGTCCAGCACCGCGTTTTCCAGAATCCACTGGCGCCGAAATAGCCAGTGCCGGGCCATTTTCGCCGGATTGCTTAACAGCAGATCAAGGTTAAAATCTGGACGAAACGCATTGCCTAAGGGCTTACCGTCGATAGCGTAGAACTCATCGGCGTATACAGCCTGGCAATGTTCCGCCTGACTTAGCCCAGCGGCCAATGCTATGGCGCCCGAGCGTAAAATCTCACTACCGCTGGTAACGAACAATACCCAGTCACTGCTTAAGTTCGCCAGTTTTTCGTTAAGTTGCTCCAGCCCCATTTTCCCTTTCAGGCGCACACACTGGGTTCCCGGTGGGAGGTAAGGCGCGTCTTTCTCCGTTAGAGCAATGATGCTCCAGGACAACCCTGCTACGGGCATCAGGCTATCAACCGTACGTTTCCACTCCTGCGCGTTGCCGTGGCGTACATCGATAAAAACTGTACAAACTGCACTTTTTCCATGGCTGGAAAAATAATCCTCAGCAAGCGGAAGCTGCTCTGGCAATAACTGACGCGGCGCCAGCCACTCACTCAAGCGCGCCGAAGCCAGCGAGCAATATAGCCCCTGTAAAATATTGTATTGCGTAAAATGCGTAGGCGCGTTTAAAGGCGCTACGCGCATATGGCCTTTTGGCAGCGAATCGTCATACCAGCCAAGTTGCTTAATTACTTCCGGTAAACGGCGGAAGGACTGAGCGACAATATGAGCTTCATCTTGACCTTGATGGCAACGCTGTAACAATGAAATACGATATTCAGATAAGGGTTCACAAACATAAGCCAAATGCCCTAAGCGTAATAACTTAATATACATCGTTAGATCGCCAATAAAAGCCAAGGCTATTCCACCTAAAGTGTTTATAACTTCACCGTTATGTAGAATATCTTGCAGCGCCTTAGCTTTAACTAATATGCTACTTGGCTCACCGATAAAATTCATGACCCGATCAGCTAATACAGTTGCAATATCCGGCCCATAAAGAACGCTATCTGAATTTATTGGTACCGCAAAATCGATATATTCACGGTGGAGGTAAGTTTTCTTTTTATTGCCATTTGCGTCTATGCGAATCCGTGAAGCAGTTGCCATCACAATTTGTGGATGACACTCAATGGCTTTCACAAGTTTACTTATACAATTTAACTTTAATACATCATCATCATATAAAAACTTAACATATTCCCCACGAGAAATACCTATACATGAAGTAATATTACCCGCCTCCCCTAGCGCCGGGCTATTACGCTGATACTTAATAGGGAAAGGCGACTCACTGCGTAGTTTCTCAATAATATGGAAAATATCATCGTTTGGGCTGTCATCACCGATAATAATTTCACAGTGTGGGTAATCCTGCTGGATGGCGCTGCGCAACGCGGTTTCGAACCAAAAGCTTTTGTAAGCGGGAATAAGAATGCTAACGAGTGCCTGCCCGGCCATAACGAACCCTATAAGTTGTGTCACCGGTATAGACCCGGAAACGCTGAAAAGTATTAGCGTGTCACTCTAACAGGGGCGTTAATCAGCAATCGGCCAAATTTGAGTACAAAAGCGGGGTATATTGCGGTTTCGGGCCTGATCCTCATGCTAAGAAGATCGGCTTTGGCAAGGAATATAGGGTGGCTGGCCTACAAGGGAGTATCAGCCCTAATTGATGTACCAGCAGGGGCATTCAAGCCCTCATGCTGCTAATCTGGTTCCCAAATGTGATTTCGTAAAGTGAAAGAGTGTAGGTATGCCATTGGCTCAGGGCTTCATGATGTCAAGTAACGCCGCGCGCCACTCGGGGCCATACATCACCGACCCTACTGGGATCTTGTGCTCAAGCGCATCGCTGATACGAACCACCCATTCAGGGCCGAAGCCGCCACAAATCTCAATTGTCTGAACGCCTTCGTGGTACAAAGTTTTTGCAACCTCAAGAATCGATCCGTCATGCTTTGCTGAAGGGTCAAACCCGACGGTGATAAAAGTACAACTTTCATCAGCATTCGTTTGACGAGTAGTGTGAGTCTGTGGCGAGAAATCGGGAGAAATATAAAAAAAAGCCCATTTTTTTAAATTAGGAAACATATTTTCTCCTTAAAAAGGAATCGCACAGGCCTGAGCGATAACCAATATATCAATAGGAAGTTAATGATTATGACGAACATAACAAAATCATTATGTTGAATCTAAAATAAAACAGGCCTTAAGCGGCCTGTTTAGCAGATAAAAGCCGATGATACTACTCAGATATGCGGCTCTTTAAATTATGAGCCCCCTCTTTTGTCTTATCCCAGGCTTTTTCGCTGCCTTGCTTTGTTTTGTCCCACGTTTTCTCAGTCCCTTCTTTCGTTTTATCCCAGGCTTTCTGAGAGCCTTCGCTTATTTTACTGCCCGTACTATCGCGTTTTCCTTCAACCGAGTGTTTGGTTTTAAGCTGCAGTTCTTCACCGCGATGCTGCGCGTGATGCAGTTTTTCCTTAGCATGGTCCGCATTTTGATGTGCCTGCGTCACGGTTTCATCCGATGCATGAGATAGCGCGTTGGCTAAAACCGGAGTAGATAAAGCCAGAGCAGATAGTGCGATAATTGTTTTCTTCATCATTTCCCTCTCATTGCAATATCACTAAATGTAAAACACAAGTTAATGATAACACAAATTATCGTTACTGGAGTATAGGAAAAGACTGTAATTACTCTCTCTGCGTTAACCTTTAATGTAATAACTTACATAAATCTATACTTAATCCCCGGACTTTTATAGTTTAAGCGGAAATACAATTACCATGTAATATTATATTGATAAGTAAATTTCCGACCATCAATTACATTGAAATAAAATAATTTAGATAATTTAATAATTCATGCAATAAATGATTACATTTATTTCCCCTAGCTAAGCTAGTTGCACAATCTCACACCCACATCCCGTTATAAAATGAAATTTGGCCCTTTACGATTGCCGGAGGAAATTCATAAACTAACATATGCTCATCATGTCAATCGTCATGATGGTTATACAGAAAATAAATTATCAAATTAAAAAGTAATTAATTATGCGTAATTTAACCACGAATGAATTACAAACGGTTTCCGGCGCTGGCTTCTTCACCGATCTGGGTAGCAAAATAGGCTCCACGATTGGTAATATTGTTGCTAATGATTATGCTTCACGCGGTGTTAAAGACCCTGATGGTCTGACTGTATCCGCAGGGACTACTTTGGGTCGCGGTATTGGTGAAATTGTTGATAATATTTTTAACCCGCTGCATTGGGGTGAAACCATTAGCGATATGGCAAACGGCATTCAGCTTATCGTTCAGTCTCGCAGAAATGCGAAATCTCAGCTTTCTTAATCATTAAATTCTAACGATATGTTACCGCACTTAATTAATGCGGTAACATATATAACTAATATATTATTTTAAAACATATCTAAGCTATTCTACACCATAGGTTTAGTTACTAATTCTATCATTGCAGTAAATAACTGCATCACATTTACCAGCCTGTCATTATGAATAATTAGAATAAGAAATTCACAACGCGATTACGAGATCTTATTTTAAAGAAATTCAGCATTAAAACCCTTTCTTCCCATAAGATTATTAATATATGCCATTAAGAATAATGAAATAATCTAATTACAATCAACAATAAATATAGAAAAATTTATTGCCCCATAAAACTAATAGCAAAATCTATCTCGCAGAAAACAGTTTATATTTTTCCTCATGTAGAAGGAAATTAAAAGAACAGGGAAGAATACCGCCAGTTTTGGAGAATTAAATAGCCAAGTTCATAAGGTAACGATGTTCACCACCTCTGCAGGGCGTAGGTTTTATCTGGCAGTAAAAATGCGCCTTCATAGAAGGCGGCTTTGCTTTGATGCCCCAGAGGGGCATATCAAATTCCTTAAAAAAGTCTCTGCCAGTCTGTCTTGTGAGATTTAAATCCCAAAACAACAAGGCAGAGCCAAAACCCGTTGATGACCACGTCCATAGGACGTAGTTTTCAGTTGGCAAAAAAAAAGCCCGCTAGCCGTGCGGGCGAAAGTTATCTCTGTATGAACTGTTCTTCAAAAAGACTTTATTTACTTTGTTTGATGTGCTTAATCAAACGCTTACGCTTTCGCATCTGCGTGGGGGTAAGCGTATTACGTTTATTCGCGTAAGGGTTCTCACCCTCTTTAAACTGGATGCGAATAGGCGTTCCCATGACATTGAGCGAGCGGCGGAAATAATTCATCAGGTAGCGTTTATATGAATCCGGCAGATTTTTTACCTGATTGCCATGGATTACAACGATAGGAGGATTATAGCCTCCGGCATGGGCATATTTCAGCTTTACTCGGCGCCCGCGCACCAGCGGTGGCTGGTGGTCATCAACTGCCATAGTCATAATACGCGTCAGCATTGAGGTTCCTACACGCCGCGTTGAGCTATCATAAGCTTCCAGCACGGACTCAAATAAATTGCCAACGCCGCTGCCGTGCAGCGCAGAAATAAAATGTACGCGAGCAAAATCAATAAATCCAAGACGGAAATCCAGCGTCTCTTTCACCTGCTCTTTTACTTCCTGGCTCAGGCCATCCCATTTATTCACCACAATTACAAGTGAGCGCCCACTATTAAGAATAAAGCCTAATAGCGATAAATCCTGATCGGAAATGCCCTCACGCGCATCGATGACCAGTAACACAACATTGGCATCTTCAATTGCCTGCAGCGTTTTGATCACGGAAAATTTTTCTACCGATTCGGTAATCTTGCCGCGCTTACGTACCCCCGCGGTATCAATCAGTATATATTCACGCTCATCACGTTCCATAGGAATGTAGACGCTATCGCGGGTGGTACCCGGCATGTCATACACGACGACGCGATCCTCTCCCAGAATCCGATTAGTAAGCGTCGACTTACCTACGTTCGGCCGCCCAACGATAGCGAGCTTAATAGGAAGATCCTGCGGGTTAAATTCAGCCTCGGCTTCTTCTTCTTCCGGCGCCTCACCGTGTTCTTTCGCAAACTGCGCCCAGTATGCCGCGTCATCATCCTGCTCTTCTTCCGGCGCGGTTTCTTCCATCCAGGGCAGTAGTACGTGTTCCAGAAGGCTGGTCACTCCGCGCCCGTGCGATGCCGCTATCGGATAGATTTCCCCGAGGCCCATGGAATAAAAATCGGCCACGGCCTGATCGGGATCCAGGCCATCGGTCTTGTTGGCGACCAGGAACGTCGGCTTATCACGCATACGTAAATGACTGGCAATCGCTTTATCGGCTGCCATTAATCCCGCGCGCGCATCTACCATAAACAGTACGACATCGGCCTCTTCTATCGCCAGAAGTGACTGAGCCGCCATCCGTGTTTCAACGCCCTCTTCCTCGCTTCCATCGATACCGCCAGTGTCAATACAGATAAACTCGCGCCCCTCCACTTCAGCACGGCCGTATTTACGATCGCGAGTCAGCCCAGGAAAATCCGCCACCAGCGCATCGCGCGTGCGAGTTAATCGGTTAAACAACGTGGATTTTCCAACGTTAGGGCGCCCGACAAGCGCGACCACTGGTATCATTATTAATGCCTCTTACTATCTAACGAATTATCGACAGCGCCATAAAGCGCTGCGACTAAAAACAGGAAAACGGCCCCAGCTATACGCTCAGGGGGCCGTTTTCATTGGCTGTCAGCTGTTAGCGCGTAATCGCGTACAGCGTGCCGTCTTTCGCCTGAATTAACAGTTTGTCATTTGCAACGACCGGCTCCGTACGGAATCCGGAACTGTCCACTTCCTGCTGTGCCACGAACAATCCGTTGGTGGTATCAATCCAGTGCATATAACCTTCACTGTCACCTACAACCAGATAACCATTAAATAGCGCGGGCGCCGTAAGGTTGCGATGCAGTAAATCATTTTGAGTCCAGAGCGTAACGCCACCGTCGGCGGATAATGCCAGGACGCGGTCGCTTTGATCTACCAGATAGATACGCCCGGCGTCGACGATGAAATCGTTGACGGAACCCAGTTCACGTTTCCACATAATTTGCCCGGATCGTAAATCTAACGCGGTAAGGTTACCGTTCCAGGCTAGCGCGTAGACTACGCCGTTAACCACTACCGGCGTTACATCCACATCGCCCAGACGATCGATTTCTGTTGCGCCTACCGCCTGAGAAATACGCTGCTGCCAAATCATTTGCCCCTGATTTAACAGCACGGCGCTCACGCGTCCGTTATCCCCGCCAACAACCGCAGCGCCATAGGCAACAACCGGCGCAGACTCTCCGCGCAGTGAAAGCGTTGGCATATCCAGGTTTACAGTCCATTTAACCGCGCCGCTATTTTCATCCAGCGCCTGTAATTGCCCGTTACTGGTATGCACCAAAACCACACCGTCACTCACTACCGGCCGTGATAACGCCTCACCCGCAACGCGGGTCTGCCAGGCAGTAGTGCCATCGGAGGTATTCAGCGCATATACCTGCGCTTTCTCGCTACCGACGTATACGTGCCCGCCCGAAACTGTCACACCACCGGAGAGTAAGGCTGGGCGATTAGCAGAGAAAAAGCCCGTTTTTTCCGCTAAATTAACGCTCCAGACTTCTTTACCAGAATTCGCATCAACCGCTTTAACCTTGCCAAAACGATCTGCTGCATAAACAACGCCATCCTGCGCGGCAGGATGTAGATTAGAGTAGAATTCGCCAATACCATCGCCAACCGAGGTTTTCCACGCTTTCTCCGGAGAAAATTGGTTCTCAACTTTCGGCAGCGGGGACATTTTAACCACATCCTCTTCACTACTGAATAAAGAGCAGCCGCTGAGCAATGCTAGTGAAATAAGGCCAGGCACAAATAATTTACGCAATTGCATCGGGTCCCTCTTAGCTGGATAAGTTATTGATTTTCATCTGCATCATTTCGCGCAGGGCCGGAGAAGCTCCGCTATTTACGCCCTGACTCCAGGCTTCACGCGCGCCCTGCTTATCTCCCTTGCTGAGCAGCGCTTCACCGCGCATATCGGCGACCATCGCAGTCCAGCCCTCACCTTTAATGGTTTCAAGCGTTTTTAGCGCGGCATCAGCCTGTTTTTGTTGAACCAGGACGCGCGCCAGGCGCAGATTTAATAGCGCCTGTAGTTGGCTATCTTTAGTGGCCGTAACGCCTTTTTGCAGCGTCGCCGCCGCTTTATCCAGCGCCTGAGTATCCACATACTGCCGGGCAAGATTTAACGCAGCCAGCGCGCCGTAATTGTTCTGGTTTTCATCGACGAATTTATCGACAGCTTCCAGCGTCGCGGGTTTTTCTGCGCTAATAGCAGAAATAGCCTTATCGTACACCAGAGAGGTAGTACGCGCCGATTCAGATTGATGGCTATTCCAGTACCGCCAGCCTAACAGAGCGCCAATCCCTAGTACTACGCCAACGGCAAGCGCTTTACCATTCTCGGCAAAAAAACGCTTTATCGCGTCGACCTGTTCATTTTCGTTGTCATATATTTCCACGCGGTCCTACTCCTTCACGCCGGGCTATTCAGGCTAATTAGCCCAGCAATGTCTGCAATTGGGCGGCCACATCACGCTGAGCAACCTTTAACTGCTCACCGGAACGCAAATCCTTCACCACCACTTGTTCATGAGCCACTTCATCCTCGCCGAGGACGAGCGCCACGCGGGCGCCCCATTTATCAGCGCGACTGAACTGTTTTTTGAAATTGCCACCACCGTAATTCGTCATCAACTTACGGTCTGGCAATGCATCACGCACCCGTTCTGCCAGTAACATTGCCGCAGTTTGCGTGCCCTCTCCGGAGGAAACCAGATAGATATCAACGGCGGAGTCAGCTTTAAAACTCGGGTTCACGGCCTGCACCAGCAGAATAAGGCGCTCAAGCCCCATCGCAAAACCCACGGCTGGCGCCGCGCGCCCGCCCAGTTGTTCCACGAGACCATCATAGCGCCCGCCGGCACACACTGTACCCTGCGAGCCGAGGCTAGTCGTTACCCACTCAAAAACGGTGCGATTATAATAATCTAACCCGCGAACCAGCCGCTGATTAATCGTATAGGGAATGCCGACGGCGTCCAGATTGGCACACAAACCGGCGAAGTGCGCTCGCGATTCTTCATCAAGATAGTCACCCAGTTTAGGGGCATCATCTAACAAAGACTGCACGTCCGGATTTTTCGAATCCAGCACGCGCAGCGGATTGGTATACATACGACGTTTACAGTCGTCATCCAGCCGCTCTTTGTATTGCTCCAGATAGGCAACCAGCGCCTCACGATATTGCGCGCGGGATTCGAGCGAGCCTATGGAGTTCAGCTCCAGTGAAACGTGCTGGTCGATGCCCAGGGCACGCCACCAGCGCGCTGTCAGCATAATCAGCTCGGCGTCAATGTCCGGGCCTTCCAGGCCAAAAACTTCCACACCCATTTGATGAAACTGGCGATAGCGCCCTTTCTGTGGGCGTTCATGGCGGAACATTGGCCCGATATACCACAAACGCTGTTCCTGATTGTACAGCAGACCATGCTCAATGCCGGCACGCACGCAGCCCGCCGTCCCTTCAGGACGCAGGGTCAGGCTATCGCCATTGCGGTCCTCAAAGGTATACATTTCCTTTTCTACGACATCGGTCACTTCACCGATCGCGCGCTTAAATAACGGAGTCTGCTCTACAATCGGCAAACGGATTTCACTGTAACCGTAGCTTGCCAGCACCTGTTTTAAAATACGTTCGACACACTGCCAAAGCGCGGTATCTCCAGGCAGGTAATCGTTCATACCACGGATAGCTTGAATATTTTTTGCCACGTCGCTTCTCTGTTGTCTCAACAAAAATGAACCCGGCGTTGATTTTCACGACGCCGATATCCTTAGTGGGTTCAATCATACACGGGAAGCGCGATGCTTCCCAGCCTGCGCTATTTTTCGAGTTGTTGTACCTCAATACGCTTTTTTTCGTCCAGCATGGCCGCTTTCGCGCGGATTTTTGCTTCCAGTTGCGCAATCATATCGTCGTTATCCAGTCTGTCTGTGCGCTCGCCTTCTTCATAAAATCCGCTCTTCCGGCTGCCACCGGTGACGCCGAGCGTCGACACCAGCGCTTCACCGGGGCCGTTAACCACACATCCAATAATCGAAACATCCATCGGAGTAGTGATATCTTCCAGCCGCTGTTCGAGAGCGTTAACCGTACCAATCACATCAAATTCCTGGCGCGAGCAGGTTGGGCAGGCGATAAAGTTGATCCCACGGGCCCGGATGCGCAGCGACTTGAGAATATCAAAGCCAACTTTGATCTCCTCTACGGGATCGGCGGCCAAAGACACGCGCAGCGTATCGCCAATTCCCTCAGACAACAGCAGCCCTAATCCAATAGCAGACTTCACTGCGCCACTGCGCGCACCGCCCGCCTCGGTGATCCCCAGATGCAAAGGCTGATCGATAGCTTTCGCCAGCAGACGATATGCATCAACTGCCAGAAAGACATCGGAAGCTTTAACGCTAACTTTGAACTGATTGAAATTAAGTCGATCCAAGTGATCGACATGACGCATTGCTGACTCCAGCAGCGCCTGTGGCGTCGGTTCACCATATTTTTCCTGGATATCTTTTTCCAGCGATCCGGCGTTTACGCCAATGCGAATAGGAATATTTTTATCACGCGCGCAGTCAACGACCTGACGAATACGTTCCTCATTTCCGATATTACCGGGGTTGATCCGCAGGCAGTCAACGCCGTATTCGGCAACTTTCAGCGCAATGCGGTAATCAAAGTGGATATCAGCCACCAGCGGTAGGCTCACCCGCTGCTTAATGAGCTTAAACGCCTCAGCCGCATCCATTGTAGGAACGGATACCCGCACAATATCGGCACCTGCACGCGCCAATGCATTAATTTGAGCAACCGTCGCATCAACATCAGTTGTGCGCGTATTCGTCATCGACTGTACGGCGATGGGAGCACCATCGCCAATGGGAACGTTACCTACATAAATGCGCGTCGATTTTCTACGCTGGATAGGGGATTCGTGATTCATACTACTTCTCTGCTGGTTATCGACCGGCGCATTATTCTGCGTTCAGCGTCAGGCGTGCAACCTGGTTAGTTCTGATAAAGCGGCTCAGGTCCACAGGTTTACCCTGGAATTGAACCTGAACGGCTGCCGGAGCGCCAATTTTCAAACGATACGGCGGCTGCCCTGCCAGATTCAGACTGCCATCTTTACGCTGCATCCCACTAAACAGTTTTTTCCCGGTTGCATCACGAACTTCAAGCCAGCAGTCGGCGTTAAAATTCATTACTAGCGCGTTAGGATCGGCAAGGGGCTGCGTCACACCGGCCTGGTCAGTTGGCAATTGCCCGTTACTGGCATCATTCACAGCCGGCGGGTTTACCTGCGGCTGCGCTGGCTGTGTACTGTCAGTATTCGACTGACCAGACGCCAGAGAGTCTGGCTGAGCTGCGGCGTTTCCAGCCGTAGAAGAGTCTGGCGTCGACGTATTTTGTTCAGCAGTACGCGGAGCTTGATCGACCGCGGTAGGCTGAGCATTATTAGTATCGGCGTCTGTAGCCACAGAATTACTTCCATCGCGCGCCTGAGTGCCGGTATCAATACCGCCTAACGGAACTGACTGCGCGCCATTAGCGCTAACTTCCGAGCTATCCGATGCGCTACCTGCCATCGTATTAATTTCTTCCTGCTGCGCTTTATGGTTTTGCCACCACCAGGCCCCCGTCAGGCCAACGACGACAAAAAGTATCAGCCAGGTAAAACTCATTAACCAGCCGTCGCGCTTTTTGCGCCGCTTACCCAGGGAAAAACTTTGCATGGGCTGCACTTTGGCTGCCTTCACAGGCGCCTGTTTTTCCATGCCGGGTAACAGTTCTTCTTCAGGAATATGCACCAGACGCGCATAGGAACGGATATAGCCGCGCAAAAAGGTGGAAGCCAAATCAGCAGGCGCGTTATCTTCTTCGATATCACGCACCGTCGAGACTTTCAGGCAAAGCCGTTCCGCCACCGTTTGCTGGCTAAATCCAAGTTTTTCGCGGGCGATCCGCAAACGTTCGCCCGTGCTTAATGCTGTATTTTGATCGTGAGTGGCTTCAGTATTCATTGGCGACAATTGCTGGTACTGTTTCTATGAATTAATAAGCGTCAGCCATTAAACGCGCTTTTCGCGCTGTGCCTGCGCCGCGAAAGAATCTCTGCAGGAAGCGAATCGGTATCGCGATGCTCAACCCGAAGCTGTAACCTTACCTTCAGCCCCAAGACATTTAATTTCCCGGTATTTAAACCATAGACAGCTTTTCGGCCGTTGTCCGGTCTTTACGCCGTAACTCTTATCCGCTTCGCAGAGCTAACCCGTTGTAGTTCCTTTACATACTGCCTTAAAGCATAAAAAAACGCACCGTAATTATTGCATTTACGCAATAATAGGAAACACCCGGAAAGCACTGTATCGTCTTTTCCAGGCGTCGCTGCGCGCTATATCGCCTTAACGTCAATGGCCTCGCCCTGTAAGCGCTTACCCAAGGTACGCCGCGTGCGATCGATAACTTCGCCCGCTAACTGCCCACACGCAGCATCAATATCATCACCGCGGGTTTTACGCACAATAGTCGTAAATCCATATTCCATTAACACTTTAGAAAATCTGTCTATCCGGCTATTTGAACTACGCCCATAGGGTGCGCCGGGGAACGGATTCCAGGGAATTAAATTGATTTTGCAGGGCGTATCTTTCAGACATTCCGCCAGCTGATGCGCATGCTCGGTACCGTCGTTAATGTGATCGAGCATGACATATTCAACGGTGACTCGCCCCTGATTCGCGTTAGATTTATCCAGATACCGTCTAACCGAGCCTAAAAAAGTCTCAATATTGTATTTTTTATTGATAGGCATAATCGCGTCGCGGATATCATCCGTCGGGGCATGCAAAGAGATAGCCAGCGCGACGTCAATCATATCGCCAAGCTTATCCAGCGCCGGCACTACGCCCGATGTCGAGACGGTAACGCGCCGTTTAGAGAGACCGAAACCAAAATCATCCAGCATGATTTCCATTGCCGGCACCACATTATTCAGATTTAACAGCGGTTCGCCCATCCCCATCATCACAACGTTTGTGATTGGGCGCTGGCCGGTGACTTTCGCGGCGCCGATAATTTTCGCCGCCCGCCAAACCTGACCAATAATTTCTGACACGCGAAGATTGCGGTTAAAGCCCTGCTGCGCCGTAGAGCAAAACTTACATTCCAGCGCGCAGCCTACCTGAGAAGATACGCACAGCGTCGCGCGATCGTCTTCGGGTATGTACACTGTCTCTACCCGCTGGCCGGCAACCAGGATAGCCCATTTGATTGTGCCATCCGAAGAACGCTGCTCTTCCACGACCTCCGGCGCACGGATCTCCGCCATCTCTTTCAGGCGAGCGCGCAGCACCTTATTAATGTCGGTCATTTCATCAAAGTCATCGCAGCAGTAATGGTAAATCCACTTCATTACCTGATCGGCGCGAAAGGGCTTTTCCCCCATGTCGAGGAAAAACTGGCGCATTTGCTGACGCGTAAGATCCAGCAGGTTAATCTTTTCGGGTATCGCGGCGGTTGCACTCGCCGTAGAGGTAGCTAATTGCTCTGACATAATCGTATTCCGGCCTCGTTGTTACACGTTATGGCCCCAGGAGGGTTAATAACAAAACGCCTTCAGAGAAGTCATCTCTAAAGGCGCAACATTGTACAAATTATACGGCGCAGATACCACGCCTTAATTGCCCGATAAGCCGCGATAACGTAAATAACCGCTGAAAACCCGGCGCACGCTCATCGCCGATGGCAATTTTGGTAGCAGCGCATACATCGACTCGGTGAGTTACTCCCATCCGGCGGAGAAAAACCGGTTAACGAGTACGAGAACACACTTCGCCTTCACCGAAGAAATAGGCAATCTCACGCGCCGCAGATTCAGCAGAATCCGAGCCATGGGTGCCGTTTTCCGTCAGGCTATCCGCATAATCAGCGCGCAGCGTGCCAGCAAGCGCATTAGCGGGATTGGTTGCTCCAAGAATTTCACGGTGGCGACGAACGGCGGACTCGCCCTCCAGTACTGAAACGACAATCGGCCCGGATGTCATAAATGCCACCAGCCCATCAAAGAAGGCCTTCCCCTCATGCTCTGCATAAAAACCGCAGGCCTGTTCGGCGGTCAGATGCACCATTTTCGTTGCAACAATAGTCAATCCTGCCGTTTCAAAACGCGCAAAAATATTGCCAATCACATTTTTCGCCACCGCATTGGGCTTAATAATGGAAAAGGTACGTTCGATTGCCATTGATAACCTCTAATTATGTCTTGTTTATAGTTAGCGCATTCCGCCCGTCCCGCCGCCAGCAATTAGCAAAGACCGCGGGTCAGGCATGTAAACCACTGTTCGCCCCAGTTATTGCACTGATACTGTTTCTGTAAGCGTGATGATACAGGCCGCCGTAAGTAAGCGTGGCGCCGATTATAAAGAGGCCTGCTCCACTTGCCTATGGCGCTAAGTAACATTTTTTTAAAAAATGATATTAATAAGCAACACTTGATAATCACAGATTTTATTTCTCCGCAGGCTATAGCCCGTAATTGCTGCTATTCTGAGCCATCATTGGCGTCCTGCAGCGCCGGACAATGACAATAACAGGGAGCCTTTTATGTCCACTTTTTTTGTTGCCGGCGACTGGCTGGCAGAACACCTTAACGATCCGCAGGTACAAATCCTTGATGCCCGAATGGCGCCGCCGGATCGGCCACAAAGAGATATCCTCGCGGAATATTATGCCGGTCACCTGCCAAATGCGGTTTTTTTTGATATTGAAGCGCTGTCAGATGCGAATAGCCCTTGGCCACATATGCTGCCGCGCGCAGAACGCTTCGCCGTCGCTATGCGCGAACTTGGCGTACAGGAAAATAAACATTTGGTGGTTTACGATGAAGGTAACCTCTTCTCCGCGCCCCGCGCCTGGTGGATGTTGAAACACTTTGGCGCACAGAACGTCTCTATTCTGGCCGGCGGTCTCACCGGCTGGCAGCGGGAAAATGCTCCGCTTGAAACCGGGCCGGTCACGCTTAAAGAAGGGCGATTTGAGGCGAATGAATGCCCGAACGAAGTCACAAATGTCACGGCGGTGCTGGTAGCAAGCCATGAAAGAACGGCGCAGCTTATCGACGCCCGCCCGGCCCCGCGTTTTGAAGGCCACGTCGACGAACCCCGTCCCGGCCTGCGACGCGGACATATCCCGGGCGCGCTGAATGTGCCCTGGACCGAAATAGTGGAAGATGGGCATTTGAAAGATAGCGCCGCGCTAAGAGAGATCTTTTCCCGGCGCGGCGTAGACCCGAAGCGCCCTACTATCGTTAGCTGCGGCTCAGGCGTCACCGCCGCGGTGGTTATCCTGGCACTGCGCGCGCTGGGCGCCCCGGATGTCACACTCTATGACGGTTCCTGGAGCGAATGGGGCGCCCGCGACGATCTCCCCTTAGAGTCTGCTTAAGAGCCCGGGAAGACATCCCTGCGCTTACAGAATCCGGTTTTGCTTAAAGTCGCGTAAGAAACTGCCCCACCGGCGCTCATAAAACGGCGTCAGGTGGGCCAGCATAAAGTGGCTGATCCCCCTTTCCCCTTCGGCGATAAGACAGATATCCAGCGCGCTATCCTCCGGCAGGGTATCCATCGCCACGCTGCCTGCGGCCTGAATAATCGAATCGATTAATGCCTCATCTCCGCTCGCTTCAATGCCGATGAGTAAAACGGGCGCGTCGTCGGCGCGCTCTTTTAACGTGCAAATAAACGCTCGCTTCACGGTATTGAATGTTCCGAATAACGTCGTGAGCGACGCTATCAACTGCGCGGGAGGCTCGCTGATTTCCGAAAGCAGCAAAGCCTCCCCGCCCTCTACAATCGAATGCTGGCTCAGCGCATCGCCATCTTTTCCCAACAGGCGGGTAATTTCCCGCGGCGTGAAGAGTTTCCCGGTCGGAAGCTTCGCATTCAAAAACAGCGTTTCTCCGAGCGTCATTTCAAACAGCGCGCGGGTCGGCATAACGACAAACGGCTGCTCTGTTTCAACCGCAGATTCCAGCGCCTGCAGCGAGGTAAAAAATGGAATAACCGAGGAGTCGTCTTCACGCTCCCAGTGCTGCAACTCGACGGCGTCGTCACCGACAGGTGCGCCTTCCCGCGCCGCCTTGCCCGGCACCCACACGCTTGCATCCATCAGCGCGCGGAAAAACGCGGGGCGATAGGCAGGCTCGGTAGCAGCCTGTGCAAGCAGACTTTCGAGATCGTGGTCGTGGTCGTGGTCGTGGTCGTGGTCGTGGTCGTGGTCGTGGTCGTGGTGATTATCGGTCATACGGTTTCACAAAATAAAGGCCAGCGTCGGGCCAGAATAGCACGACGCCGGAATCACAGATATCCGGCGTATCAAAAGGTAACGCCAGCCATCAGGCCAATAGCAAATTCGCCAGTGTGCGTACGCCAATACCGGTTGCGCCTGCCGACCAGAGATCGACCGCGCTTTTACGGTAGGTGGCCGAACAGTCAATATGCAGCCATCCGTGACGATAATTCTCGACAAAATGGGACAGGAAACCCGCTGCCGTACTCGCCCCCGCGGGGCAGGCGGCGCTGCCAGTGTTATTCAGGTCGGCAAAGTTCGACGGAAGCTGATGGCGATGGAATTCCGCCAGCGGCAGGCGCCAAAACGATTCACCCTCGGCCGCTGCGCTGCGCTGCAAACGTTCAACCAGCGCATCATCGAAACTCAATGCCGCATGGTAATCATTGCCGAGCGCCGTTTTCGCCGCGCCGGTCAGGGTAGCGCAATCAATAATCATCTCTGGATTCATTGCGCTGGCGTCAATCAAGCCATCCGCCAGCACCAGTCGCCCTTCCGCATCCGTGTTCATGATTTCAACGCTTTTCCCGTTGCGATAGCGAATGATATCTCCCAGCTTAAAAGCGTTGCCGCTGATAAGATTATCCGCACAGCATAAAATCAGTTTCACCCGCCGCGTTAAACCGCGCGACATGGCAAACGCCAGCGCGCCGGTAACCAGCGCCGCGCCGCCCATATCCGATTTCATAGAATCCATAAACGCGCTTTGTTTGATGCTATAACCCCCGGAATCAAAAGTGATACCTTTTCCGACCAGGCAGGCATAAACCGGCGCGTTGGCATCTCCGCTGGGGTTGTAGTCGAGCGTCAGTAGCGCAGGGGAACGGCTGGAGCCGCGCCCAACGGTATAGATTCCCATATAATTTTGTTCACGCAGATCTTCCCCGCGCACAATACGATACGAAACGCTATCGCCACCACACTGGCTTAGCAGATCGACCGCGCGCTGCGCCAGCTCCGCCGGGCCTAAATCTTCCGCAGGAGCATTAATCGTGTCACGCACCCAATCGATAATGGTCAGGCGCTGCTGCAGTTCCCGGGATTCAGCATCATTTAGCGTCGGCCATTCAACGTGACGCTCGCCCTTCGGTGCCCGGAACCCCATCCAAAAGGCCCAGCATTTTTCCAGAGTCCAGCCTTCCCCGGCGAGGCGAACGCGTTTAAAACCAAGTCCGTCAATTTTACGCGCCGCGCGCTGAATAAGAGTTAGCGGCTCCTGCGCGCCAGGATGCAGGGTTATGCCCTCAGGCTGAATGCTCCAGGCGCTTTTCTCCCCCCAGCGCGCGTCTGCCGGCTGGGTAGAAAGAGTAATGTTCATCGTTTCACTCATCGATCTGTACTCCTGTTAAATTCGATAGATGAAAATTATGGCGATCGGTTTGTGCCTCCGTTCCGCCAGGCGAGCGGCAACCAAACTGGCACAGAATGCGCCCGAAAGGGAAAGAGGGAAAACGCGATGTTTTCCCTCTTTAATTGACATGGCATACCGGCGGTTTAGCGACGGCTAGTCCGCCTCGTCAAGCCATACCAAAAGGATCGCTTCAAGAATTTTTTCACTGGACGCGTCCGGATCGTCATCAAAATTATCCAGCTCGCAAATCCAGCGATGCAAATCGGTAAAGCGCACCGTTTTCGGATCGGTATCCGGGCGGCTATCGTAAAGCGCTTCGCCAATTTCCCGGCTGTCAGTCCACTTCAGGCCCATATACGCCCCCGTCAATGCTCACGCGCGTGATTGATAGTGTAGCGAGGGATCTCTACCACTAAATCTTCGTCGGCCACGCGTGCCTGACACCCCAGACGGCTTTCCGGCTCCAGCCCCCAGGCTTTATCCAGCATGTCATCTTCTTCTTCTGAGCTTTCCGCCAGCGAATCAAACCCTTCACGCACCACGCAGTGACAGGTAGTACAGGCGCAGGATTTCTCACAGGCGTGTTCAATCTCAATCCCATTACGCAGCGCCACGTCCAGAATGGTTTCACCGCTTTGCGCTTCCAGTACTGCGCCATCCGGGCATAAATCCTGATGGGGCAAGAAAACAATTTTAGGCATACTTAAACCTCGTCCACGGACTGACCAGTCAGCGCCTGGCGGATAGAAACATCCATACGGCGTGCGGCAAAATCCTGGGTTTGTTTGTCTATAGTTTTAATGGCTTGTTTGATGTCTTCAACGTTATCCCGTTCGGCAGCCTGCTGCAATATTGCGGCACTTTGCTCGATCGTCTGACGTTCGTTATCGCTTAATAAGTTGCCATCTGCGTTTAGCGCGCTGCGCACGCTTTCCAGCACGCGCGCCGCTTCCACTTTCTGTTCGGCCAGCATTCGCGCCTGAACGTCAAGCTCGGCGAAACTCATTGAGTCCTGAATCATAGAGGCTATCTCGCCGTCGGACAGGCCGTAGGAGGGTTTCACCTGAATTGAAGCCTCAACGCCCGTTGATTTCTCCATCGCCGTGACGCTTAACAATCCATCCGCATCCACCTGGAACGTAACGCGAATATGTGCACCTCCTGCCGGCAAGGGCGGGATATCCCGCAGCGAAAAGCGCGCCAGAGAGCGGCAATCCTGCACCAGCTCACGCTCACCCTGCATGACGTGGATAGCCATCGCCGTTTGCCCGTCTTTAAAGGTAGTAAATTCTTGAGCGCGGGCGACGGGAATAGTCGTATTGCGCGGGATGACCTTTTCCACCAGCCCGCCCATGGTTTCCAGACCGAGAGACAGAGGAATGACGTCCAGCAGCAGCATTTCACTGTCTGGTTTATTGCCAACCAGGATATCCGCCTGAATCGCAGCGCCCACGGCCACGACTTTATCCGGATCGATGGTAGTTAACGGTGAACGGCCAAAGAAATCACCCACGCGCTCACGCACCAATGGCACTCGGGTAGAGCCACCGACCATCACCACGTTCTGAACCTCGCCTGCCTCGACGCCCGCATCTTTCAATGCCCGGCGGCAGGACAGTAAGGTACGCTTGACCAGCGGAGAAACCAGCGCTTCAAACTGCGCGCGCGTTACCGTTCCCTGCCAGCCAGCAACCTCAACCGCCGCGCTATCCGTCTCGCTCAGCGCAATTTTCGCGCCGATAGCCGCGTCCAGTAATTCCCGCTGCACGCGATCGTCATCGCGGTCTGCAATGCCTGCCCGCTCGCGCAGCGAGTCTGCCAGCAGATGATCGAAGTCGTCACCCCCGAGCGCAGAATCACCGCCGGTGGCCAATACTTCGAATACGCCGCGGCTCAGGCGCAAAATCGAAATATCAAAGGTACCGCCGCCTAAATCGTAAACCGCGATGATACCTTCCTGCCCTGAATCCAGACCATACGCGATCGCCGCCGCCGTAGGTTCATTCAGTAATCGCAGCACGTGCAAGCCAGCTAGCCGGGCCGCATCTTTCGTCCCCTGCCGCTGGGCGTCGTCAAAATAGGCAGGTACGGTGATCACAACACCGTCCAGCTCACCGTCCAGCGCCGACTGCGCGCGCTGCGCCAGTTGCTTTAGAATATCGGCTGAAATACGCACCGGATTGAGCAGACCCGCGGGGGTGTCAATCATTGGCAGGCCGTTTTCACTTGCCTGCAGCCGATAAGGAAGATGGGGATACCGGGCCTGGATATCAGCAAGCGAACGCCCCATTAAGCGTTTAACGGAACTGATGGTGTTTGCCGGATCGGATGCCGCGCGCGCGCGCGCTTCAGCGCCGACGGTATGCGATTGCGCCTGATAATGCACTACGGAAGGCAGCAAATGCCTGCCCTCTGTGTCGGGCAAGGTTTCCGCCTTACCGCTGCGCACGGTTGCTACCAGCGAATTGGTGGTACCGAGGTCAATACCGGCAGCCAGCCTGCGCTGATGCGGCGCGGCGCTCATGCCAGGTTCGCTTATTTGTAATAAAGCCATAGTCGCGTCCAGAATTAAAAATCGAGCAGCTTTTCTTCAAGCTGTTCCGCAGCGCCGTACAGCTTATCAAGAAACCGCAGCTTACGTACGGTGTCGGCAGCCTGTTCCCAGGCTTCATCGTTAAGCAGCTGCACCATATGCGCGCTGCGCTGCTGCATAATGTTTTTAACGCGCTGCATAAACTCCACCAGCTGCGCCTCGTCCTGCTTCTCGCCGATGGATTCCAGCTCTTCGCGCAGCGCCAGTTGCTCCATTAAAAAGGACGTATCGCGCACCGTTTGCTGTTCATTAGCCAGGTCATACCCGTGAAGCGAAAGGAGGTATTCCGCGCGAGGCAGCGGATGTCGTAGCGTATTCCAGGCCTGATTAATCGTCGCTGATTGCTGTACAGCCTGAAGTTGCTCGGCCTGTGGACGGCTGGCATAGTTATCGGGATGGAACTGACGCTGCAGATCCTGATAGCGAGCGGCCAGCAGAGCCGTATCGAGTTCGAAGCGCACAGGCAGATTAAAGAGAGTGAAGTAATCCATAGCGTTCTCAGACGTGCATGATAAAGCAATGCTCCACGCGCCGGGCCGGCGGTGGAGCAGTCACAACAAAGCGGAATTAAACGTTGAAGCTTTCGCCGCAGCCGCACTCATCTTTTACATTAGGATTCGTAAATTTAAATCCTTCGTTCAGGCCTTCCTTAACGAAGTCCAGCTGAGTGCCGTCCAGAAACTGCAGGCTTTTGCCATCGACTACCACCTTCACGCCTTTGTCTTCGAACACCACGTCTTCCGCCGCCGGCTCGTCGACAAACTCCAGCACATACGCCATACCGGAACAGCCGGAAGTACGCACGCCAAGACGCAGACCAAACCCCTTGCCGCGATTGGCCAGGAAGGTATTTACACGCGCAGCGGCGGAGTCGCTAAGGGTAATCGACATATCACAACCTCTAATTATTTCACTTCACGTTTGCTTTTATAGTCCGCAATGGCGGCTTTAATGGCGTCTTCCGCCAGAATAGAACAGTGAATTTTCACCGGCGGTAGCTCCAGTTCTTCCGCGATATCGGTATTCTTTATCGCCTGAGCTTCATCCAGACTTTTGCCCTTCACCCACTCGGTGACCAGCGAGCTGGACGCAATGGCGGAACCGCAGCCATACGTCTTAAAGCGCGCATCTTCAATAATGCCATCATTGTTGACTTTAATCTGTAGCTTCATCACATCGCCGCAGGCCGGTGCGCCGACCATGCCACTACCGATGTTGTCATCGCCGTTGTCAAAAGAACCGACATTACGTGGATTCTCATAGTGATCGATAACTTTATCGCTGTATGCCATGATATGTTCTCCTTCCGTCCGGTGCCTGTTAGTGGTGCGACCACTCAATGCTGTTTAAATCCACGCCCTGCTTAAACATCTCCCAAAGCGGAGACAAATCGCGCAGGCGCCCAATAGATTTACGCACCAGATCAATGGTGTAATCGATCTCCTCTTCCGTGGTAAACCGACCCAGAGAGAAGCGGATTGAACTGTGCGCCAGTTCATCGTTCATGCCCAGCGCGCGCAATACATAGGAAGGCTCAAGGCTGGCGGAAGTACAGGCCGATCCCGAGGAAACGGCCAAATCTTTCAGCGCCATGATGAGAGACTCACCTTCAACGTAGTTAAAGCTGACGTTAAGAATATTAGGGGCGCCCTGTTCCAGACAGCCATTCAGATAGACTTCTTCAATATCTTTCAGGCCATTCCACAGGCGATCGCGCAGCCCGCGCTGACGCGCCATTTCACTCGCCATTTCTTCTTTTGCGATGCGGTAAGCCTCACCCATCCCGACAATCTGATGCACGGGCAGCGTGCCGGAGCGCATGCCACGCTCATGGCCACCGCCGTGGATCTGCGCTTCAATGCGTACCCGCGGTTTACGGCGCACGTACAGCGCACCAATGCCTTTCGGTCCGTAGATTTTATGGCCGGAGAACGACATCAGGTCAACTTTCAGCTGGCTCAGATCGATAGGCAATTTGCCTACGCTCTGAGTGGCATCAACGTGATAGATAATCCCGCGGGCGCGGCACATTTCGCCGATCGAGGCAATATCCTGTACTACGCCTATCTCATTATTGACGTGCATGATGGAGACAAGAATCGTGTCGTCGCGCATCGCGGCTTCTAGTTCTTTCAGATCGATAATGCCATTGCGCTGCGGCGCCAGGTAAGTAACGTCGAAACCTTCGCGCTCTAACTGACGGCAGGTGTCCAGCACCGCTTTATGCTCAGTTTTGCTGGTGATGATGTGCTTGCCTTTCTTCTGATAGAAATTGGCAGCGCCTTTAATCGCCAGGTTATCCGACTCAGTCGCGCCGGAGGTGAAGACTATCTCACGAGGATCTGCACCGACCAGCTCGGCAATTTGGTTACGCGCGATATCTACCGCTTCTTCCGCCTGCCAGCCAAACCGGTGTGAACGGGACGCCGGGTTACCGAAAGTCCCATCCATCGTTAAAAATTGCATCATCTTCTCCGCGACGCGCGGATCGACCGGCGTTGTCGCAGAGTAGTCGAGGTAAATCGGTAGTTTCATTGCTCTAAAGCTCCGTACATCACTTTAATGCGTTAGAAGCGAGCGCGTTTTAATACGCCGCTCGCATTCAACTATGGCGTTATGGCAACGGCTTATTATGCGCGCAGTTTTACGTCAATCGCGTCCTGTGCGCGCGAAGAGCGCTGGCTTTCGCCGTGCTGGCGATCGGAAACATCCTGAACTTCCTGATTGTGCATCAGTTCGCCGAGCGTAATATTATTCAAAAAACCGGTCAGGCGATCGCTAAGATCGCGCCAAAGAGCGTGCGTTAAACATTTATCGCCCCCCTGACAACCGCCTTTCCCCTGACAGCGAGTCGCATCCACTGACTCATCTACGGCGCTTATCACTTCACCAACTGCGATGCTTCCTGCATCTTTGCCCAGAAGATATCCGCCACCGGGGCCACGTACACTGGCTACCAGGCCATTTTTGCGTAAACGGGAAAATAGCTGCTCCAGATAAGAAAGCGAAATACCCTGACGTTCTGAAATATCAGCCAGCGGTACCGGACCCGCTTCTGAGTTAAGTGCAACATCCAGCATTGCGGTAACGGCGTAGCGCCCTTTCGATGTCAGTCTCATGTCTTACTTAACCTCAAAGATGCCCCTCGACCCGGGGGTTTATGTTAAACAATGTTTTACATAGCAACCGCAAGTCTGACATTCCTGAGTATTTTAGTCAACTATTTATCCCTGTATTTTACTCAACTATTACCGACTGCCCTTTTTGGTCTTACTGTCTTCACTGAATGAGGAGAGCATGCCGCGCAAAATGTTCAACTCCTGGCTTTCAGGGCGCGCGCGCGTAAATAGACGACGCAGCTTATTCATCACCTGGCCGGGATGGCTGGCGCGGATAAACCCGCTGTCCAATAGCGCCTGCTCTAAATGTTGATAAAAACGCTCAAGGTCGTCCACCAGCGGATAAACGGCTTCTTCATGCGCTTCAGGCGCATCCTGAGCCGCCAGATACGCCATCCGCACTTCATAAGCGATGACCTGAACCGCCATGGCCAGGTTAAGCGAGCTATATTCAGGGTTGGCCGCAATGGCGACGTGATAGTGGCATTTTTGCAGTTCGTCATTGGTTAACCCAACGCGTTCACGCCCAAATACTAGCGCAACGTCCGCATGACGCGCTTCATCGACGCTCTTCACTCCGCATTCACGGGGATCCAGCATCGGCCATGGCAGCGTACGGGAACGCGCGCTGGTCCCGACCACCAGGCTGCAGCCCTGAAGCGCTTCATCCAGCGTATCAACGATATGCGCCTGGCCGATGACATCGCTGGCGCCCGCGGCTAACGCAATGGCCTGAGAATCCGGTTTCACCAGCGGATTTACCAGCCAAAGATTCGTCAACCCCATCGTTTTCATTGCGCGAGCCACGGAGCCCATATTTCCGGTATGCGAAGTTTCGACCAGGACAATTCGAATATTCTGTAACATAGCGTCTTCAACAGGGGGAATTTACCCGGCATGCTACCATAAATCTGAGACACATTCCGAACTCTCTGCTATACTCTGCGCCGTTTTTCCCGTTCTTTAACATCCAGTGAGAGTAACCATGCATCCGATGCTCAACATCGCCATACGCGCCGCGCGTAAGGCGGGCAACTTTATCGCTAAAAACTATGAAACGCCGGACGCCGTTGAAACCAGTCAAAAAGGTAGCAACGACTTCGTCACCAATATTGATAAAGGTGCGGAACGCATCATTATTGAGACGATTCATAAATCTTATCCCCAGCACTCAATCATCAGCGAAGAAGCCGGTGAGCTACCGGGGGAGGATTTGGATGTACAATGGGTTATCGATCCACTGGATGGCACCACTAACTTCGTAAAACGCCTGCCGCACTTCGCGGTCTCTATTGCCGTGCGCATTAAAGGAAGAACCGAAGTCGCGGTGGTTTACGATCCTATGCGTAATGAATTGTTCTCTGCGGTTCGTGGCCAGGGCGCTCAGCTTAACGGCTATCGCCTGCGCGGCAGTAGCGCGCGCGATCTTGAAGGGACGGTGCTGGCGACCGGCTTTCCGTTTAAAGCCAAACAGCATAGCGCGGCCTATATGGCAACCGTGACGAAATTTTTTACCCGCTGCGCCGACTTCCGCCGCACCGGCTCCGCCGCGCTGGATCTCGCCTGGCTTGCGGCAGGCCGCGTTGACGGCTATTTCGAAATCGGCCTGCGCCCGTGGGATTTCGCCGCGGGTGAACTGCTGGTGCGCGAAGCTGGCGGCCTGGTCTGCGACTTTACCGGCGGCCATAATTATCTGACCAGCGGCAATATCGTAGCCGGCAATCCTCGCGTGGTTAAAAACATGCTTGCTGATATGCGTGAATCACTGAGCGAAGCGCTAAAGCGCTAGCAAATACGCTATTAGCGCCCCCGCCACGCGGGGGCGTTTTGTCTGCACGTTGCCGCACCTGATTCGCCCGCCGTACAGCAGCACCTAATCAACGCCCCCATTTCTGTGAGCCAGCCGTAATTCCCGCTAAAACGCCCGCTTAACCCACGTCGGTATTGTCAAGTATTGACTATGCTCATAGCTTAAAAGCGATAACGGGAAATACTCTGGATGACGACGCATAGCCTGCCAGTCCCCCCGACGCTTTCCGGCCCGCAGCGTCTGTGCCATCAGCTATTAATGCTCTGTTTGACAGCCGATTTATCGCCTGCCGCAGACGGTAACATGCCGGAGATAACGCCCGCGGATAAAGCTGAGATATCTGAAACTGTGTGCCGTTATTCGTCGCTACAGCTTATTGAGCGTCCCGGTGGAAAATGCGGGCTTGAAGGCCCAACGTTAAGCCGCCGTCTTTGCCTCGTGCATACCCTGCATCAGGCGCTGCGGCTGTGCCCGGAGTCAGTGCGGGACTATTTTACCCCAGCGCTCAGGCGTATTCTGCAGGCACAAAATGTGCCCCGGGCGCTTTATGACGATTGCAACCTTAATGCGCTAATTGCGCTTTGCGCCCGCAGCCTGGGGCGCCAGTTTAGCGCCAGGGACGCCCATTATCTGCGCCTTGCGTTTCAATATGCTCTGGCACAGCAAACGGCGCCCTCCGCGCCGGAATTTGACGATCCCCAGCGCCGCTGGATAGAGGCCAGCGAAGAGGCCCCTACGGCTAACCTCATTTTTCGCCTCTGGCAGCGGCGAGCCATCGCACCGCTGCACCATCATGAATGCTTATTTATCTCTTTGCTGTTAAGAAGATTATGCATACCGGACCCTTTGCGAGACAGTCAGCCGCATGCACAGCGCCTGCACCGGGCGATTTTACGGCTTACAAATCAGTTTCAGTCGCTGGCAGGGGTAACATTTCATAACCAACACCACTTACAGCAGCGCCTGTATATGCATTTGGGGCAAGCGCTGGAGCGCGCTATTTTTAATATTGGTATAGAGAATCATTTGCCCGAAGATATTATGCGACTATACCCACGCCTGAGCCGAACAACGCACAGCGCGATTGGCCCTCTCGAAAGCGAATACCAGATTACGTTTTCTCAGGCGGAAAAGGCGCTGGTTACCATTATCTTCGGCGGCTGGCTAATGCGAGAAACTGACCTACAGGAAAAGCAGATACTTCTGTTAACCAATAATCATCCTGCCCTGGAAGCAGATTTAGCACAGGCGCTGCGTGAAGTGACGCTATTGCCACTCACTATTTGCCATCAAACGCTGCAGGACTTTCAGCGCAACGGCCCGGCGCCGGACATAGCGCTGATTGTCACGCCCTGGGCCACCTCACTACCGCTTTTCTCTGCGCCAATCCTGCAAATAGCACCACCGCTGAACGAGCTGCAGCAGCGGCGCATCCGTGACATTCTGGAACAGCCCTAAACTTACCCTCGCGGTTCAAAAAGTTTACAGCTGACGCGGGACACCCACGGCGGCTATAAGCAAGCAATACCGGCGCGATGGCGTTAATCTTTTTGAGAATAGTAGGTGGTGGTGTAACGGATCTGCTGGCGTTCCTGCGCAGTTTTACCGCCGTCCTGAGTCTCGACAATATTGGCGCATTCCAGCGGATTTCCGACATCATCATAGCGGCATTTTTTTGCCGCCAGATAAAAAAGCCGCCCGTTATCCAGGCCGCGTGTCAGAAAATCCCAAGGTTCCTCCAGCTTACGTTTAGGCTCCGTCGCCATTAATACATCATGCTGCTCACCATACATCACCATGGTATTCGGCATGCCTTCAGGAGTGTAGAAATACTCCTTATAAACCCATGCATCGCGGGTATCTTTGACTTTCACTAATAGGCCGTCGCGATATAAATAGCGTCGGTGCTCCACGCCAGGAGAGGTAATGGAGACAATCTGACAATGCTTATCTAACACCACCGTATTGCGCTTATCCAGAGCAGACACCAGCGTATCACTACCCGCCTGGCGAATCAGGTGCATCGATTCACCTCCGCGCTCACTGCGTTCATACTCCACCAGGCAACCTGATTTATCAAAGCGTCCTTTAGCCACCATTAATGGTAGCGAATCTTCACCGTAAAGGATTTGCTCAAAGGTTTTCACTCGCCCGCGCAGTGCGTCAAACGCCAGCTCGTTCGACAAACTCGCCATCGCCGGCGCAAATGGCAACACCTCGGGTGCCTGAGCAGCTTCGCCGGTTAGCGGCAGCAAAATTAAACACAGTAGCGTTTTTTTCATAAATTCCCGGTTTACTACCCGGCTCCTGCGCCGGGAATAACAGTATAGAAGATACGCGGCTCTGACTGGGAGCCAGCATGTACGGCCTCTACTATATTTCATTTTAAAAATCCCGGCACGCATCCGGGCACACGGGATAAACCCTCGCCATTTTTTATGCACGCATGGCGGCGTTAACATTCATGTATTAGGTTTAAAAAGCCTTTTTCATTATGCAGAGATTACGGAATATCCCGCGTGCCCTGACCTGCTTTGTACGGTAACAGGCCGGCATCTTGCTCCCTTAAGCTCTGCTCGGCATTGCTAATAAACCACTCATTACCTGTATAAGAGATAATTATGAACAAGTTACGCTATTTGGAATTAGGTTCATCCCGGCATGCGGTGTTACTCATTGCGCTGGTATTATTATTCCTGATTTTCGGCTATCCCAAGCTCATGGGATTCAGCGGTACCGTACAATATATGGCATCCGTTAGCGCCCCGCTGCCCGTGTTGTCTGCGGTTATCGCGGTCGTAATGGAAGTACTGGTAGCGATTCTTATTATATTAGGATTTTATACGCGGCCTCTGGCGCTTGTTTTTATGCTCTATACCTTAGGCACCGCGATAATAGGGCATCACTACTGGAATATGCCTGCCGATGCGGTTACGCCAAATATGATTAACTTCTATAAGAATATCAGTATTGCCGCCGCTTTTCTGTTGCTCGCAGCGTGCGGGCCTGGAGCCTACTCTCTCGATAAGCGTTAATTACCCTAAGCTTATGCGCCAGAAGCGCGCTACACATTAGGGGCCATAACAATAAATTATTTCCGGCGAATAATGCTTCATTGGGTGTAAAAACACATTGGTCGATAGGTTTGTGCTAAGAGCTCAACACATCTTTCCGGGCAGGCTATCAATCCGGAGATAGCCTCTTTACACGGCGTTGACCACGAAATTTGCGGGGTAAGAGAAAGGAACATTGAACGCCGGTTATCTCCAGCGCTCAGAGGCGGTGCTTTAGCCCAGAAAACTAACAGCGCCCGGCGGTGTGTCGGGCGCTTTTCACAGTCACCATCGCCCCCTCCGGGCTGGATAAGCGCTGTTTAACAGGCTTAAAAGCGTTTACCGGGGGGAGCCGTTCCTGCAGCGTCTCGCCAGCAGGAACTCCTGGCGCTTATGCGTAAACAGGAAAGCGCGCGCAGATGTCCAGCACCTGCTTTTTAACGCGACCAATCACGGCTTCATCATGCAGATTATCCAACACATCACACATCCAGCCGGCCAGTTCGCGAACCTCCGCTTCTTTAAAGCCGCGGCGAGTTACAGCGGGCGTACCGACGCGTATGCCTGATGTGACAAACGGGCTTTTCGGATCGTTCGGCACACTATTTTTATTTACGGTAATATTCGCGCGCCCCAGCGCAGCATCAGCGTCTTTCCCGGTAATATCTTTATCCACCAAATCCAATAGAAACAGGTGATTATCGGTAGAGCCAGAAACCACGTTATAGCCGCGATCGAGGAAGGTCTGCACCATCGCTTTCGCGTTTTTCACTACCTGCTGCTGATAGTCGGCAAACGCGGGTTCCATCGCTTCTTTAAGCGCCACCGCCTTACCGGCAATAACGTGCATTAAAGGTCCGCCCTGCGCGCCCGGGAACACAGAAGAATTCAATTTTTTATACAGCTCTTCGCTACCGCCTTTTGCCAGGATTAATCCCCCGCGTGGACCAGCCAGCGTTTTATGGGTCGTGGTGGTAACAACGTGAGCGTGCGGCACCGGGTTCGGGTAAACACCAGCGGCTACCAGCCCGGCTACGTGAGCCATATCGACAAACAGATAAGCACCGACGCTATCGGCAATTTCTCGCATTTTAGCCCAGTCAACCACGCCGGAATAGGCAGAAAAACCGCCGATAATCATTTTTGGTTTGCGCGTTTGCGCCAGTTTTTCCAGCTCGCTGTAATCAATCCGACCGCTATCGTCTATTCCATAAGGGACAATATTGTAGAATTTGCCTGAGAAATTCACCGGCGAGCCGTGCGTCAGATGCCCGCCGTGCGCCAGGTTCATCCCTAAAACCGTATCTCCAGGCTCAAGCAGCGTCGTATAAACAGCGAAATTAGCCTGAGAACCGGAGTGCGGCTGAACGTTTGCATAGTCAGCGCCAAACAGCGCTTTTGCGCGATCTACAGCCAATTGCTCGACCACATCCACATATTCGCAGCCGCCGTAATAGCGCTTGCCTGGATAACCTTCCGCATATTTATTCGTGAGCTGAGAGCCCTGAGCCTGCATAACGCGCGGGCTGGTGTAGTTTTCGGAGGCGATAAGTTCAATATGCTCTTCCTGACGCAGGTTCTCCTGCTCCATTGCCTGCCATAATTCGGCATCATAATCGGCAATGTTCATTTCTCGCTTTAACATTCGCACCTCCTGACTCAGCTAACGATATTAGGACTGCCCGTATTGGGCGACGGCCCACAGTATAACTGATTCCCCCTGCGAAGACAGATACAACGACAGGTTTTTACGCAAACGTTTGGCATTAATAAAATCAGACAGTAAAAAATTACTTTTAAGCATCCTATCGCTAATTGCGTTCCAAAATACAGCTTAAAAAACCGCAAAAAATATTCGCTTGTGATAGGACGTTCAATGCTTAAAGCTTAAGGCTGAATCAAGAACCGTTCACCAAATCCGTAAAACGCGGTATTAAGGGAGCGATAACGTGGCTAATTGCGCTGGCGATTAAAGCAGTATTTTCTTACATCCCTTACCTTATTTTTCACCTTTTGTTTTACATGCCTTTACAGTGAAGCAACATCAAAATAAGATGCATTAAAAATACATCATATAAACTACATGAAGGAACATTCCATGCTTGATGCCAATACCATAGCAACCGTTAAGTCTACTATCCCTTTACTGGCCGCTACCGGCCCCAAACTCACCGCCCATTTCTACGATAGAATGTTCCAGCACAATCCGGAATTAAAAGACATCTTTAACATGAGTAATCAGCGCAACGGCGATCAGCGCGAAGCGCTGTTTAATGCAATTTGCGCCTATGCAACGCACATTGAGGATTTACCGGCAATATTGCCCGCCGTTGAGAAAATCGCCCAGAAACACACCAGTTTCCAAATCAAACCAGAACAGTATCAAATCGTCGGCACGCATCTGCTAGCCACTCTGGACGAGCTGTTTCATCCAGGCCAAGAGGTGCTGGACGCGTGGGGGCAGGCGTATGGCGTGCTGGCGCAGGTATTTATTAACCGTGAAAACGAAATTTACCAGTCTCACGCCAGCCAGCCCGGCGGCTGGAGCGGTACGCGCGCGTTTCGTATCGTGGAAAAAAAGCCTGAGAGCGCATTAATCACCAGCTTCGTTCTTGAGCCCGTAGATGGCGGCGCGGTAGCAAATTTCCATCCCGGACAATATTTAGGCGTTTGGCTAAAACCCGATGGCTTTGCGCATCAGGAGATCCGTCAGTACTCCCTCACCCAGAAACCCAATGCAAAGCGCTACCGAATTGCCGTTAAGCGTGAGGATAACGGGCTGGTTTCCGGCTGGCTGCACCGCCATGCGCAGCAGGGCGACATCGTACAGGTTGCCGCTCCGGCGGGGGATTTCTATCTGAACGTTACGCCGAACACACCGATCGCGCTCCTTTCCGGCGGCGTCGGACAAACGCCGCTGCTCGCCATGCTTGATGCGCTGAGCGAACGTCAGCATCCAGCCCAGATAAACTGGTTCCACGCAGCCGTGAACGGCAGCGTTGACGCCTTCAGCGATGAGGTCGCACGCTTAGGCGCCGGCCTGCCGCGTTTTTATCAACATATCTGGTACAGCTCGCCGGAAGAAAAAGACGGCTATGATAGCGTAGGGTTAATGGAATTAGCCCCGCTGGAAAGCCGCCTCAGCGATCCGGCGATGCACTTTTTCCTGTGCGGTCCGATTGGTTTTATGCAATTTATCGCCCGACAATTAGTGGCACTGGGCGTAACGCAGGAGCGTATTCACTACGAGTGCTTTGGCCCGCATAAAGTCCTGTAACCGGTGGTGCGGCAGTGCAAACCTAAAGGCGCATGAACGTCTATTCAGGTCCGTAAATAGCGGGCCTGATTTCCCGCTAATTTCCACTCACCTCTGCGTCGTACATAAGCCTTCGAAAGAATCAACATTCACTTCAATTTATGTGCTTCAGGCTGCTCGAACCGGGATTATTGCGCTTTGTTTCCTGTCGTATATTAATGAACTACCGAAGACATCGCATGATTAAAGGCCAGATAAACTAAATAGCCGCATCGTCTTCTTCACCGGTACGGATCCGCACCACGCGCGCGACATCAAACACAAAAATCTTACCATCGCCGATTTTCCCGGTTTGCGCAGTGCGAATAATCGTATCCACACAGGTATCGGCAATATCATCGGGAACAACGATTTCAATCTTTACCTTCGGCAAGAAATCCACCATATATTCCGCGCCCCGGTATAATTCAGTGTGCCCTTTCTGGCGCCCAAATCCCTTCACCTCGGTGACCGTCATCCCCGTAATCCCGACTTCCGCCAGCGCCTCGCGAACATCATCCAGCTTGAACGGTTTAATAATCGCATCGATCTTTTTCATGAAATATCCTGTCCTCAAGTCAACGCCGCGACCGGCTTGCCCGGCAACCGGCGCTCTTCAATGCGGCCGTGCGCGCCAGCGGCAAAATTACAGTTTGAAATCATTAGCATCCAGTTCATGGCGTGCCAGGAGTTTATAAAATTCAGTGCGATTTCGCCCGGCCATACGCGCCGCCTGAGTGACATTTCCCCGGGCGATTTGTAATAATTTACGCAAATAATTGACCTCAAACTGACTGCGCGCCTCGGCAAAAGTAGGCAGTACGGTACTTTCACCTTCCAGCGCCTGCTGTACCAACGCTTCATTAATTACCGGCGCCGGGCTTAGCGCCACGCACTGTTCTATCACATTCACGAGCTGCCTGACATTCCCAGGCCAGCTTGCCGCAATCAGGCGCTTCATCGCATCCGTTGAAAAACTGCGCACGTGCGCATTATGCCGCCCGGCGGCCTGCCGTAACAGATGATTTGCCAGAAGTGGAATATCTTCCGCGCGCTCTTGAAGCGCCGGCAATTTCAGGCTTAGCACATTCAGGCGATAAAACAGATCTTCGCGAAACTCCCCTCGCTGCATTGCTTTGGGTAAATTGCGATGCGTCGCGGATAAAATACGCACATCGATAGCAATATCCTGATTACTGCCCAGCGGCCTGATCCTTCGCTCCTGAAGAACGCGCAATAGTTTTACCTGCAAAGAAAGCGGCATATCGCCGATTTCATCCAGGAACAGCGTGCCGCCCTGAGCCGCCTGAAACAACCCTTCACGGCTACTTACCGCGCCGGTAAACGCTCCTCGCGCGTGGCCAAACAGTTCAGATTCCAGCAATTGTTCCGGTAAAGCGCCGCAATTAATAGCCACAAAGGCATTATTCGCTCGCGGGCTGGCGCGATGAATCGCGCGCGCCAGCACTTCCTTCCCGGTTCCGCTTTGCCCATTAATCAGTACGCTCACATCCGACTGAGCCACCAGACGCGCCTGCTCCAACAGCCGGTGCATCGCCGGGCTGCGCGTGATTATCTCATCATGCCAGCGTTCATCACCGCTCGGAGCCGCACGAGACAGGGCTTCATTAATTGCCTGATAAAGCGCATCTTTATCTACGGGTTTGGTCAGAAAACTGAACACACCCTGCTGCGTAGCAGAGACCGCCTCCGGGATCGAGCCGTGCGCGGTAAGAATAATTACCGGCATCCCCGGATGCCGCTTTTGGATTGCAGCGAATAACTGCATGCCATCCATTTCATCCATACGCAGGTCGCTAATGACGAGCTGAATATTCTCCCGCAGCAGGATACGTAACCCTTCCTGACCGCTACCGGCGGTGATGACATCGTATCCCTCGCTGCGCAAACGCATCCCCAAAAGCTTTAATAAGCCCGGGTCGTCATCCACCAATAAAAGTCTGGCGGTCGCCTGCGACGTCATGGTTTCACCTCGTTAATTGAAGTACTTCCGGCGGAGCCGGACGGTAATGCGCCCGCATCGGGAACCCGCTCGCGATCGCCTGCGGCAGAAGCCGGCTCAGACGAAAAATTATCGCTGGATTTACGGCTGGAAAGCTGGCGCTCAATATCCATCAGGTTTTGTAACTGATGCCGCGTACGCGCCAGCTCGGCGCTCAATTTTTGATGCTGGAGACGCAGCGCATCCAGCTCCCGATCGCTATGCTGCTGAAGCTGATTACAGCGCCCACGCGCTTCAACCAGCCCGAGCTCAAGCGCCTGCTCATCGCGCCACATTTGATAAAGTGGGCGCACGCGCACCGGAATCTCCGCGCTCAGGGTATCCAGGCGATCGACATAGTAGCGCCGCTCGTGCGGCGTTATCCTTGCTTTCGACAATAAAATGCCCTGACGAAAAGCGGACTGCCAGCGCATCTCACCCCAGCCCCGGGCTAACGCGCGCGCGCGTTCGGGCGCCAGGCGGGTAGCGCAGTCCATGCCACGCAGCCAAAATAACGGATTGTTATCTACTTGCTCACCTTTAAGCGCCCAGATAGCCTCACAGTCGGTCCCTAAATAATCCGCCAGCGACTGAGCCGGCGGCGCAGAGAGCAATGTCAAAGCAGGAATCCCCTGCGGAGCCTGAGAAACACAGCCGGTAAGCGCCATCGGCGCGAACGCAACCGCAGCGCCGATCGTGCGGGAAAAACCACAATGCAACAGCCGAACGACCCGGCGTTGCAGCGACTTCACAATACAATACATCATGGATGATGGCTTCCGATAACCACGGGCAGCTCAATCCGAAAGCAGACATCAGCCTCCTCGCACTCAACCAAATCCAGCGTCCCCTGCATACGCCGCACGCAGTCAAGGGCAATACTCAACCCGAGACCGCTGCCTTTAACAGCGCCTTTACGTTGCAGGCTTCCCTGGAAGAAAGGTTCGAAGATAGTGTCGCGTTCGCTTTCAGGAATACGCGGGCCCGTATTTGCGACATCAATCGCCAGTTTTCCAGCGTCAGTCACATAACTTTTAAGATAAATGTTACCGGATTCAGCGCCATAGTGCACCGCATTGGAGTAGAGATTATCCAGCGCACTAAGCAATAATCCTGGATCGGCCACGCAATCCTCTGGCGCCAGTCGCATTGTCACTCGCATACGTTTAGCGCGCGCGGGCAAACCGTGCGCCGCAATAATATTCTCTAGCATTGGCGCAAGCGCAACCCGTACCGCGCTCGCGCCGCTGTCGGCCAGTTTTCGGTTATAGTCCAGTAGTTGCTCAATTAATTTTTGAAGATTGCGGCTGCTGGTATCCAGTATGGCAACCACTTCATCCTGTTCAGCGGTGAGCGGGCCGGCGACCCTGTCCACCAGCAGTTCTGTTCCCTCACGCATGCTGGCCAGCGGCGTTTTTAACTCATGGGAAATATGGCGCAGGAATTGGTGCCGCTGAGCCTCCAGCCAGGATAACCGCTCGCTCAGCCAAATGATGCGCTGCCCAACCGATCGCAACTCACTCGGGCCGCGAAACATACGCAACTCTCCCGGATCGCGTCCGGCGCCCAGCCGATTAATCATGCGCTCCAGGACCTTTACCGGGCCGATAATCATGCGCGTTAGCAGTAACACCAGCGCCAGAGTCACCAGAAACAGCGCCAGCGCCTGCCAGCCAAAAAACCGGCCACGGGCGGCAATTTCCTGCTGAACCTGCTGCCCGCGCTGAAAAATAGCGGTACGCGTGGTCTGTACCATCTCGGCATTCGCGTGAGAGAAATCATCCAGCCGGGTCAGCGCAATCGCGTCAGGGCTGCCGCTGTGGCATTTTAATGTCGCCAGTGCGGTAAGGTCGTCATTTAAACGGCGCACCAGCGCGGGCTCAGACAACACCGTTGCATGAATAGCCAGCATATCGGCATAGCGTTTACGCTGGCGCTGGTAAACCTTTGCCAGCGTCGGGTTATCCAGTACGCAGTACTGTCGATAGCTGCGCTCAATCTCCAGCGCAGTATTCGCCATCGCTTCCCCTCTGCGAGCATCAATAAGCGTGCTGCGATTCACCTGTGCGGCCCGATCGCTTAACGCATTGAGGCTCTGCCATGCCTGCCATGCCAGCACGAGTAGCGGCAATAGCACCAATAAAAACGCCATCATTACTAATTGTCGTAATGAGCGGGGAAAGAAAGGCCAACGTTTCAAGGATGTGTCTCATTGAATAACGAATGCATAATGCTAGCGGAGTGCACGGCGCCTGAAAAGCGCGGCGTAGAAATGATAAAGGCAGAGCCTGCGCTCTGCCTTTATTCGGAATCAGGCGGTGCCTAACTCAACGTTTCGCCCGATGGCTGATAGGCAACCGAAGTTACGATTATCAGGAGTTGGACGGCAGGCACCTTTGAGTGCGTCATTCGATGTGTTATGTAGCACAACCTAAGCGGGGCTGACGTAACGAAGTGAATGAGCCACTGCAATATCACTTGCAATCTCCGTGCCAATATTGCTAAGTCAGCCTTTTTCGCTGCATTATCCGGGTGTTATTGTTTGTTAAAATGATTAAAGCAAAGTAATAAAAAATCATCAATTCGTCTTCCATAAGCGACATATTATTACGTTAAAATACATTAAGTAATAAAATCAATGAATTATATGTCTCTATACGGAGACGCTCTGATTATTCCTATGTCGCTATTATGCGACGTCGTAACGTTTCCTGCCGTAACAATAAAAATATTATCACTTATAGCTGTGCGCCCGTTTGGCGCACGCAGATAAATGACCGCCGTTCTATAAACCGGAACACCCTAAAGTCTCATTGTTGCTAACGGCATATCGCAACACCGCTGACGCCCTGCCTGCATAAGTCGTCTAATACGAACAGTCTCACATACCGGATGCCGGGCTCACGAGGTTCGCTTTGTGGAGTGATTAGATGATTCGGGACGCGAGCAGCGCCAGGTAAGCAGCCAAAAAGCGTAAAATCGTTTTAATCCTCCGCGACCGCGCAACGCTTTGGCTGGCATTCAGGCAGTAATGCCGTTAACAGTACGGCATATATTTTGTTTTATCGACAACACGAAACTATGACCTTAGTAATTCGTCATATAGCACAGCAAACAACGGCTATACGCGATTTAGCGTAAAAACCGCTGATAACCGTTTCTCTCCCACATCATTTTTGCGCCAGATAATCACTCGTGAATATTTATATGGAGCACCAGCCTGGTGGAATAACGTTTCATTTACCCTGCACCCCGCCTGGCAGCGGGCAGCCATTGGAGGCAGATTTTTCTTATCACGCATTATAATCAACGGGTTAGAAAAACCATCCTCCAAAGGGAAGTTCCTGCGCACCATTTATTCATTAAACGCCAAATTAGAAATGGTCGCGTCAGTACCGCCTGCACGACAGACGGCACTGATAACGTTTTAAAAAACGCCTCCGCCGCTGGCAGCTCCGGCGGCCGCCTCTCTCAAACGGGCAGGTAAGTCGGGCATCGCTCACAAGAAGTAAGTACGCAGGTTAGCCTTCTCCGCACCGCGTATTCAACCTTGTATACCACTCAGCCAAGCTGGCGGCGAGCATTACGGAACAGGCGCATCCAGGGACTATCTTCTCCCCATTCCTGCGGATGCCACGAGTGAGTAACGGTTCGGAAAACGCGCTCCGGGTGCGGCATCATTATAGTGACGCGCCCGGATTCATTTGTCACAGCGGTAACACCGTTGGGTGAACCATTTGGGTTTGCCGGATAGCGCGCCGCAGTGCGCCCGTAATTATCAACAAAGCGCATGGCCACCTGCTTTTTCTCTTCCAGAAGAGCCAGATGCGCCTCATCGCGCAGTTCCGCGCGCCCTTCTCCGTGTGAAACAACTATCGGCAGCCGCGCGCCGGCCATGTCGGCTAACAGCAGAGACGGACTGTCCGCCACTTCTACCAGGCTCAGGCGCGCCTCAAAGCGCGCCGAGCGGTTACGAACAAAGCGCGGCCACGCTTCGCTACCGGGAATTAGTTCACGCAGCGCGGAGAGCATCTGGCAGCCGTTGCACACCCCAAGCGTCAGCGTCTGTGGGTGCTCAAAAAACGAACTAAAAGCATCCCGCAGAAGCGAATTAAATAAAATCGATTTCGCCCATCCCTCCCCGGCGCCTAATACGTCGCCATAGGAGAAACCGCCGCAGGCGACCAGCGCCTGCGCATTCTGCAGGGAATAACGCCCGGCGATTAAATCACTCATGTGCACATCCACCGCGTCAAAACCCGCCCGATGAAACGCCGCGGCCATCTCTGCGTGTGAATTAACGCCCTGCTCGCGCAATACCGCGACAACAGGCCGTATTCCGCTCGCAATATAGGGCGCGGCAATATCCTCTTCGGTATCCCAGTGCAGCTTCACATTTAAGCCGGGATCGGTCACATCGGCCCTGCTCTCATGCTCTTCATCGGCGCAGGCCGGGTTATCACGCCGCCGCTGCATTTGCCAGCTTGTCTCCCCCCACCATTGACGCAACACCGAACAGTGTTCGCGATACACCGTCTCCTCGCCTGCGGTGATAATAAATTCATCGCCCGGCACCGCGCGCCCCAGATAATGTACACAGTCTGCCAGACCGAATTCTGTAAACGTTGCCATCACGGCGTCATACTCAGCCACCGCTATTTGGATTACCGCGCCCAATTCCTCATTAAATAACGCTGCCAGCGCGTCCTCACCCAATCCTGCGATATCAACATTCACCCCGCAGCGCCCGGCAAACGCCATTTCGGCCAGCGTTGCAAGCAATCCGCCGTCTGAACGATCGTGATAGGCCAGTAACCGCCGCCAGGCGAGCAGCGTCTGAATAGCCTCAAAGAACCCCTTGAGCTGTGCGACGTCGCGCACATCCGCGCTGCTATCGCCCAATTGCTGATACACTTGCGCCAGCGCGCTCGCCCCCAGCGCGCACTTCCCTTTGCCTAAATCCACCAGCAGCAGCGCATTCTCCTGCAGGCTAAGCTGAGGCGTCACGGTCCGCCGCACATCTTCTACGCGTGCGAAAGCGGAAATAATCAGCGACAGCGGCGAGGTCATTTCCCGCTCCGTTTCACCCTGTCGCCAGCGCGTTTGCATTGACATCGAATCTTTCCCAACCGGGATAGTCAATCCGAGCGCCGGGCACAGTTCTTCCCCTATCGCTTTCACTGCGGCATATAACCCGGCGTCTTCGCCGGGGTGGCCCGCTGCGGCCATCCAGTTCGCGGAAAGCTTTACGCGCCGCAAATCGCCGATGTGCGCAGCGGCGATATTGGTTAGCGCCTCGCCCACCGCCAGCCTTGCCGATGCGGCATAATCAAGAAGCGCTACTGGGGTGCGTTCCCCAATGGCTATTGCCTCGCCGTAATAGCTATCAAAGCTGGCGGTAGTCACCGCGCAGTCTGCTACCGGCACCTGCCACGGGCCAACCATTTGATCGCGCGCGACCATACCGCCGACAGTGCGATCGCCGATAGTTATCAAAAATGTTTTTTCCGCCACTGCGGGCAGCTGAAGCACGCGCTTTACCGCTTCCTGTAACTTAATTTCTTCACGGGCCAGCGGCTGAGTGCAGACCTGCAGGCGCTCAACGTGACGCTCCATGCGCGGTGCCTTCCCGAGCAGCGTATCCAGCGCTAAATCAATCGGTTGATTGTCGAAATGTGCGTCTGTCAGCGTAAGCCGCTGCGCCCGCGTCGCTTCACCGATAACGGCGAACGGCGCCCTTTCCCGGTGGCAAATCGCACTGAATTCAGCGAGACGCTGCGGTGCGACCGCCAAAACATAGCGCTCCTGCGACTCGTTGCACCATATTTCCAGCGGACTCAGGCCGGTTTCATCAACGGGAATATCGCGCAGGGTAAAGCGTCCGCCGCGCCCGCCGTCATTGATTAGCTCTGGCATAGCGTTGGATAGCCCGCCCGCGCCGACATCATGAATAAATAGAATCGGGTTATTCGCACCCTGCTGCCAGCAGCTATCGATGACCTCCTGGCAGCGGCGCTCCATTTCAGGGTTATCGCGCTGCACGGAGGCAAAATCCAAATCCGCGTCCGATTGCCCCGAGGCCATAGACGACGCTGCACCGCCTCCCAGCCCAATATTCATGGCCGGGCCGCCTAACACAATAAGCTGCGCACCGGGCGGGATTTCCCCTTTTTGCACGTGCTCCGCGCGAATATTGCCTACCCCGCCCGCCAGCATAATCGGCTTATGATAGCCGCGTAGCTCAGTGCCGTTATGGTTCACCACCCGGGCCTCATAGGTACGAAAGTAGCCATTAATCGCCGGGCGGCCGAATTCGTTATTGTAAGCGGCCGCGCCCAGCGGCCCTTCCGTCATGATTTCCAGAGCGGAAGCGATTCGCGTCGGTTTGCCAAAATCCGTTTCCCAGGGCTGCTCAAAACCGGGGATACGTAAATTGGAGGTTGAAAAACCAATCAGCCCGGCCTTTGGCTTCGCGCCGCGCCCGGTGGCGCCTTCATCACGTAGCTCTCCGCCAGAACCCGTAGCCGCGCCGGGCCACGGCGAAATCGCCGTTGGGTGATTGTGGGTTTCCACTTTCATCAAAATATGTACTGGCTCGTGGGAATAACGGTAGCTACCGGACGTAGGATCGGCAAAGAAACGTCCGGCATCTGAGCCTTCCATAACTGCCGCATTATCTTTATAGGCAGACAGCACATAATCCGGAGTTTGCCGGAAGGTATTTTTAATCATGTCAAACAGCGAATGCGGCTGTTTTTCACCGTTTATGGTCCAGCGTGCATTAAAAATCTTATGCCGACAGTGCTCGGAATTCGCCTGCGCGAACATGTATAACTCAACGTCGGTTGGGTTACGGCCTTCCCGCGTAAAAGCATCGAATAAATACCTAATTTCATCTTTCGCCAGCGCCAGCCCCAACCTGACATTCGCCTCTTCAAGTGCAGATATCCCTTGCGTCAACATATCTATATGCTGTGCGGGCGCTGGCGCCCGGTGTGTAAACAGCGCATGCGCGTCCTGCATGCGGGTAAACGCTGCTTCGGTCATACGATCGCACACGATGTCTATCGCCGCGCTTATCTGCGCCTCGCTCAGCGGTTCGCCGGCCAAATAATAGGCAATACCGCGCTCCAGACGCGTTACCTGGGGCAAACCACAGTTATGGGCGATATCAGTCGCTTTTGAAGACCAGGGCGAGCGCGTTCCCGGACGCGGGGTGACCAGAATAAGCTGCCCCATTGGCTCGCTCTCACGGGCAGTGGGGCCATAGCATAACAGGCGCACCAGCCGGGCATGGGAATCGCTATCCAGGCCATGCGCTAAATCGGCAAAATGCACAAATTCAGCGTGAATCTCCACTATCGGCAGCCGCCGCTCGGCGAATTGGGTCAGAAGTTTTTGGATCTGAAAGGGCGATAAGGCGGGGGAACCACGCAGAATTTCCATCATAAGGTCTCTCGTTTGCGAAACGTCCTGACGCCGCGAAAAGTGGCGCCACGCTGGAAAACGAGAGCCATTATAGAGAAACCCCGACGCTGACGAAACCGTTTGCGTCAAAATAAAAACCGCGGACTGGCCGTAACAAACTGTGCACAAATAACGTACTCAGGTTGCCAGCACCGGGATTGTTGAGCAAAATGCAGCTCTCAAAAAACAACTTCCCCTTGAGAACATTACGGCTTTTGACTCGCGCTTAGGCTATTGCAGAGATTTAACTTATTGAAAAAACTAAAGCTTAACTATCTGCTGATCGGCGTTGTCGCGCTATTGCTGGCCGTCGCACTCTGGCCTACCGTGCCCTGGACCGGCGGCACGGAAAACCGTATCGCTGCGATTAAAGCGCGCGGCGAACTGCGGGTAAGCACGATTGCCTCACCGCTCACCTGGAGTCGAATCAATAATGAAGAAACGGTGGGGCTGGATTACGAACTGGCCCGCGAGTTCGCCGATTATCTGGGGGTAGAGCTTAAAATTACGGTTCGTTCGGGCATTGATAAACTTTTTGATGATTTAGATACAGGCGCTGCCGACATTCTGGCCGCCGGACTAGTTTATAACAACGCGCGCAGTAAAAATTACCAGCCCGGCCCCGCCTACTATTCCGTCTCGCAGCAAATGGTGTATCGCATGGGGTCTCCCCGCCCCAAAAGCCTTGCAGGAATCACCAGCGAAAACCTAACTATCGCCGCCGGGCTGGCGGTACTCAACGATTTAAATACGCTCAAACAGGAAAAGTACCCGCACCTTGAATGGCGGGTCGACGCCACGCGCAACAGCACCATGTTATTACGGAAAGTTCTGGATGGGACACTGGCCTATACGATCGCCGACTCGGTGGCGATAGGGCTTTTCCAGCGCATCCACCCTCAGCTCGCCGTCGCGCTGGATATCACGGACGAGCAGCCGGTTACCTGGTTTACTCCGCGCGATAGTGACGACAGCCTGTCCGCCGCGATGCTCGATTTCTTTGCCCGCGTTAACGCCAACGGCACCCTATCGCGGCTGGAAGAAAAATATCTGGGCCACGTCGGCGCGTTTGACTATGTGGATACCCGTAGCTTCCTGCGGGCCGTCGACAATATTCTGCCCTCACTGCTACCGCTATTTAAGAAATACGCAACGCGCATCGACTGGCGCCTGCTGGCGGCCATCGCCTATCAAGAATCGCACTGGGATACCCATGCGACATCGCCAACCGGCGTTCGGGGGCTAATGATGCTCACCAAAAATACGGCGCAGAGTTTAGGCCTGACCGATCGGTTGAATGCAGAACAGAGTATTCGCGGCGGCGCGCGCTACCTGAACGATATGCTCGAAAAAGTGCCAGATTCTGTGCCGGAAGGCGAGCGCATTTGGTTTGCGCTGGCCGCGTACAACATGGGCTACGCGCACATGCTGGACGCCAGAGCGCTAACCGCAAAGCTGCGCGGAAACCCCGATAGCTGGAGCGACGTGAAACAAACCCTGCCGTTGCTCAGCCAGAAAAATTGGTATAAGAAAACGACCTATGGCTACGCGCGCGGCCATGAAGCGCTGGCGTATGTAGAAAATATTCGCAAATACCATATGAGCCTGGTGGGATATCTAATGGAAAAAACGCATCAGAAAATGCTGCACCAGCGCCTGGCGCAAAGCTACCCGGTGGTGAAACCGCCGGAGGTGGCTCAGCCGCGCATGGAGCCAGCGCTGATGACGCCCGTCCCCGACACCGATGAGGATACGTCTTCAATCTCCACAAACTCTCTAATGCAGATGCTTACTCATTAGCCGCCTGCGCACCCGCTTTTCTCTACTATCAGGTTGTTATTTAGCAACCCACACGGCGCATAAAAGCCGCGTTAATATGCAGCGTAAATAGGTCTGACGTTCAGTGGTTTAATTATCTCCTTCATCGACCGTAACTGGGTTAAAACGGCCCCATAATACCCTTCTATTTTTATTGTTATTTTTAAATTATCATAGTCAGATTTTTAGAATTACTACCTTTTTTAATCAGAGAATAAATGAATATTAATTACTCCCGGATAGCAAAATTATTATTAATCTCTTCTGCAGGATTCATGCTTTCTGGCTGTTTCAGCATAATGCTGGCAACAAACTCCGGATATAAAAATAAGTTAGAGCATTGGAGAAATGACACAATCATTGGTTTATCGCTGGCACAGAATACCGAAGGAAAGAAGAGATATGTTTTTGTCGGGGAGATCTTTGACTACCTACTCCTGGAAGGCGGCGATGAGGTAGTTAAGATGCTTATGGACCCTCGTATCGACCGACATACTATGAACGTTAACCATCCGGCAAAATTCACGCTCAATTATGATAAAAAGCAATTTACGGGTGAATTAACGCTCAAATATCAGATAAAAACCGAGGAAGAAAGGCAGGCCGCAATAAGTTACAATTTTTACTGCTCGGGAAATGACTGCACAAAAAACATTTATAAATTGAAGGGAAGCATTCATAAGAAAAATAATAAGCAGAACTATTCAAAGGAGCTCAAATTCTATCACTCATTTTACGTTGCATTTTATAAATATAAAACGTCCGGTATTTCATTCGGGGCAGCGAAAGCATTACGGCCGGTAGCCATGACGCTTGATATCGTCACTTCACCGCTACAGTTGGTGGGGTTTGGTATTATTGGAGGCATATTAAATAGTAATTAATTCAGCAAAATGGAAACCTGTAAGGCCTTTCGTAGAATGAGAGGCTTTCAAAAAGCAAGTATTTCCATAAAGCTAAACCTACAGGAATGATTTTAATATCTGCTTTTTCATGGTAACCATTCTAATTATCACGCTCCATATCGCTTAAAAATCATCATCGTGCCTCTGCAATATGCTTTCGAGGAAATGTCACTCAGGCAGCGCTTATGGCTGGGCGAAATCAAATCGCACTGAATTTTATAAACTCCTGGCACGCCATGAACTGGATGCTAATGATTTCAAACTGTAATTTTACCACTGGCGCGCACTGCCGCACTGAAGAGCGCCGGTTGCCGTGCAAGCCGGTCGCAGCGTTGATTTGAAGTCAGGATATTTCATGAAAAAGATCGATGCGATTATTAAACCGTTCACGCTGAATGATGTTCGCGAGGCGCTGGCGGAAGTCGGAGTTACGGGATAACGGTCACCGAGGTGAAGAGATTTGGGCGCCAGAAAGGGCACACTATCCTCACAAAAGGAAGGTTAATCATTACTTCATATTCCTTTTTGGGTTACGGCCATTGGGTGATATGTGTTCTTAGATATTTGGGCGCCAGAAAGGGCACACTATCCTCACAAAAGGAAGGTTAATCATTACTTCATATTCCTTTTTGGGTTACGGCCATTGGGTGATATGTGTTCTTAGATAGCGCCTTCACACTTAAGGCGCGTTACGCTCCGCCGGACTCCACTTTGCGCTGCGCTTTATGCTGGCGGCGACGCTCGCGAAAAAAATCGCTTAACAGCGAAGAGCACGCCTCCGCCAGCACGCCTTCAGTGACCTGTACGCGGTGATTCATTCCCGGATGAGCCAACACATCGAGCAGCGAGCCGGCTGCGCCCGTTTTCGCATCACGGGCGCCAAACACCAGCCTGCCGATGCGGCTGTGTACTATGGCCCCCGCGCACATCACGCACGGTTCCAACGTGACGTAGAGCGTGCTGTCCAGTAAGCGATAATTCTGTAACACCGCGCCGCCCTGCCGCAGCGCCATAATCTCAGCGTGCGCGGTAGGATCGTGGCGGCTGATAGAGCGGTTCCAGCCCTCGCCGATAGCGCACCCGGCGTGCACCAGCACAGCGCCAACGGGGACTTCGCCTTCGTCCCACGCGCGCTGAGCCAGCGCCATGGCGTGACGCATCCAGTATTCATCATCATTGGCATGTTCTGACACACGGCTCTCCATGGAGGTAAATGCGTCGCGCATTATACACAGCGAAAAGCCTTATTCCAGTTGCTGCAGTTCGCCGCGCGGCGTTACGCGCCAGCGGTGCTGGCAAAACCACAGTAACGGGTTGTCCTGGCTGCTGTCGCTATAGCCGCTCCACAGGCATAACGGCGAACCGATACGCTGCTCCAGTTGGATAACTTTTTCCGGCCCCAGGCAGCGCAGCGTCAATACCCATCCGCCCCAGCGCCGCTGGATTTGACTGGCGATAAGATTAACCTCACTAAACCAGCGACGATCGCCGTAAACCTGCTCCACCAGCGGCTGCGGCGAGCCGGTAATCAACCACACATCAACATCATCATGAGCCAGATAGTCGTCCAGCCGCGCCTGTACGCCAGGGAAACCGGTAACCCGGCTGCGAAACCAGGCGACGAAATCGCGCTCCAGTTGCCGGAGGCGAGCCTCGCGATGCCCGAAGGTGCAGCCCCAGAGCAACGCGCTCATCGGCCAGCGGGCCGCGCGCCCCCAAACCAGCAAACCAAGCAGCACCAGCGGCAATATCAGGACCACCAGCACCATATTCTGCGGCTGACGGCGAAGCAGCCAGCGCAAAAAACAACCAAACATATCTTGCTGATGCAACGTCCCGTCAAGGTCAAAGAAAACTACGCGTCGCTCGCCTGCGCTCAAACCGTTACTCCTGTGGATCGCGAAAACCTAATAGCCAGGTAAATACAAAACCGGCGACAACCGCCGCTAAATACCCTATCAGATATAGCATGACTTTCCCGGATACGATCGTCAATGCCAGCGGCAAACCTGAAATACCGAAGGTAATCACCGTCGCCACGCCCCAATAGCTCATTAGCGCGCCGCCGACGGCGCCGCCCAGACAGGCAGCGATAAACGGCCGCCCGAGCGGCAGCGTGACGCCAAAAATAAGCGGTTCCCCGACCCCGAGCAGCCCGGCGGGCAGCGCGCTGGTAATAACGCGCCGAAGCCGCACGCTGCGGGTTTTCGCCAGTACCGCCAGCGCGGCGCCTAACTGCCCGACGCCGGCCATTGCCAGGATGGGAAACAGCGCGTTGTAACCATAGGCCTGGATAAGTTCCACGTGGATAGGGACCAGCCCCTGATGCAGGCCGGTCAACACCAGCGGCAAAAAAGCGCCGGATAAAATCGCGCCCATTAACAGCCCGCCGTGTTCAACCGCGAGCATAGCGCCGTGCGCAATAGCATCCGACATCCATCCGCCCAGCGGTTGCAGCGCGACGATTGCCGCGGTACCGGCAATTAATGTCGTTAGCAGGGGATTAAGAATTAATTCCAGCGCCCCGGGCAGCAGAGCACGCAGACGCTTCTCAATCCAGCACATCAGCGCCACTACCAGCACCACCGCAATCACGCCGCCGCGCCCCGGCTGCAGCGGTTCATCAAACAGGGTAATTTGCGCCAACTGAGGGCTGGAGAGGATCCCGGCCATCACGCCGCCCATCGCCATCGATCCGCCGAAAATTTTGGCGGCGTTAACGCCAACCAGAATATTCATGATCGCAAACACCGCGCTGCCAAAAATACCTAATAGCCCCAGCGCGTTGGGCCAGTGCGCGGCAAAATCGCCGACGAGATCCGGGCGCTTCAGGATATTAATAATGCCGGTAATTAACCCCGAGGCGATAAACGCGGGAATGAGCGGGATGAAAATATTCGCGAGCTGGCGCAGCGCATCGCTCACCGGCGTTTTATAGCGCGCGCTGACGCGGGCTTTTGTGCGCGCCGCCGCGTCTTGTTCCGCAGCGTGCGGCCGCATTTGCTCGCGCATGGCGTCTACAATTTGCGCCGCGCGCCCCGGCCCGGCGATCAATTGATGCTGCTCGCCCTGCTTCACGTAGCCGCTTATCTTCGGCAGCGCTTTAAGCGCCTCCGGCGCCATCCGCGACGCATCGTGAACTTCGATGCGCACGCGGGTCATGCAATTTTCCAGGCGCAGGATATTATCCTCGCCGCCCACGCCCTGAATAATTGCCCGCGCCAACGTCCGTGTATCCACTGTAGCCTCCTTATTCGCCGCGCAGCGCCGCACGCAAATAGCCCTGATGTTCGGCAAGCCGCGCACGCGCCGTATCAGCATCCACGCCGCCCAGCAGCATAAGGATAGCGGGCTTAACGTCATACTCGGTCTGCTTTAGCGCTGCCTCCGCTTCTTCGCGGGGGACGCCCGTTGCCTCAACCACGATGCGGCAGGCGCGATCGATAAGCTTCACGTTGGTCGCCTTCATATCCACCATCAGGTTTTGGTATACCTTGCCAAAGCGCACCATCGCGCCGGTCGAAATCATATTCAACACCAGCTTTTGCGCCGTACCGGACTTCAGGCGGGTAGAGCCGGTCAGCGCCTCCGGGCCGACCAGCGGTGAAATGGCGATATCCGCCGCCTGCGCTATCGGGGAGTCGGGATTGCAGGAGATAGCCACGGTGCAGCAACCGCAGCGCCGCGCGTACTCAAGGCCGCCTATCACGTAAGGGGTGCGGCCCGATGCCGCCAGCCCAATCACCAGATCCCGGGCTTCAAGCCGCAGCGCATTAAGATCTTCTTCGCCCAAACGAGAATTATCCTCCGCGCCCTCCACCGCTTTCAGAATCGCCCCCGGCCCACCGGCTATCAAACCAATAACCCTGTCCGGTGCCACGCCGAAGGTGGGCGGGCACTCTGCCGCATCCAGCACGCCCAGGCGCCCGCTGGTGCCCGCGCCCATATAAATAATGCGCCCCCCCGCCCGCAGCGCCTGCGCGGCGGCGTCCACCGCCTGCGCCACCTGCGGCAGCGTCGCCTTAACCGCTGGCGCGACCAGCGCATCCTGCTCGTTAAAACGCGTTACCATATCCAGCGAGGAAAGAGAGTCGAGATCCAGCGTGTGGGGATTACGGGTCTCAGAAAGTAAAGCGCCGAGATTCATACCGATTCCTTTGAATAATTTATTCACAAAAGTGCGCCAATGATGGAATATAAAATTCAAATTCGCGAGTAGAAAAGCCCCAATCTTTGGTAACGATCACGCGAAATAACGATAACAGGAGACAGGCAATGAACTGCTTAACCACGCTGCGCCAGCGCTATGACAACCTGACGCCGGGCGGGAAAAAACTGGCGGACTACGTACTGGACGACCCTGCCAGAGCGCGCCATCTCAGTTCGCAGCAGCTGGCGCAGGCCGCGGGCGTTAGTCAGTCCAGCGTGGTGAAGTTCGCCCAGCACCTGGGCTATAAAGGCTTTCCCTCGCTGAAGATAGCCATCAGCGACGCGCTGGGGAGTTTTGCCCCTGCCCGGAAGTTGCACAATCATATTCTGGCAGACGATCCTTTGCGCCTCGTGGGCGAGAAGCTGATTCAGGAGAAGACGGCGGCCATGCGCGCCACCCTAGAGATGAACGATGAGGCGACTTTACAGCAGGCAATCACGCTAATTACCAACGCCAAACGCATCCTGCTCACCGGCATTGGCGCTTCCGGGTTAGTCGCGAAAGACCTGGCCTGGAAGCTCATGAAAATAGGCATTCACGCCGGCGCTGAGCAAGACATGCACGCGCTGCTGGCCGCCAGCCAGGCGATGCGTGAGGGCGACCTGCTGCTGGCCGTTTCCAGCTCCGGCGAGCGCCGGGAGATTAACCTTGCCGCGCAGGAGACCCGGCGCGCCGGCGCCCAGGTGCTGGCAATTACCGGCTTTACCCCGAACACGCTGCGCCAGTGCGCCAGTGCGTGCCTGTTTACCGGCGCAGACGATCGGGCAACCCGCAGCGCCGCTATCTCCTCCACCAGCGCACAGATGATGCTCACCGATTTGCTGTTTATGGCGCTGATTCAGCATCACCCGGATCACGCTGCAAAATATATTCGTCACAGCGAGGCGCTGGTGAGGCGGTTGGGGGAGTAGAGTCTGGAGCTATAACCAACAGCGGCGCGCCTTTATTTGTTATGAAGCGGATGATAGAATCTTACTAATAATTTTAACAGCGCAGATAATTCATCATGATAATAAGCTACTATTTAACTTTATTATGTAAAACAATATCTCCCCGCCGGGCAGTAATGATTTTCAACTCTACCAAGCTATCCAGGCGACAATATACTTCAATGTTTAAAAAAGCCGGAATAGTATTAAATAATAGCTATTTAACCAAGCCTATTTATTTTTGTTCAGGTAAAACCTCCTTTGACGAGGGAACTTACATCAATACGGATTGTAAGTTTATTGATAATGATTATATTACCATTGGTAAAGGTTGTGCCTTAGGCCCGGGCGTTCATATATATACCGCGACTCACCCGTTAAATTACCAGGACAGAGTTAACACCCGGCGAATAACCGCTCCCGTAACTATTAAAGATAAAGTATGGATAGGCGGAGGAACCATTATTCTTCCGGGTGTTTGTATTGAGGAAGGCGCCGTTATAGCTGCAGGTTCAGTAGTAACAACAGATATTCCGCCTTATTGTTTATATGCCGGAAACCCTGCCAGGTTTAAAAAATATATTGAATAGATTTTAAGAAATACGGTACCACCCCATTAATTTAATAAAGGTATTTATTACCGATATCGCAGATCCAGAACCGGTGTTAGCCGTGGTTCCTGAGAGGGTGTGAGTATGTGCTCCCATACCAACCGTATGCGAGTGAGCGCCAATGGCCACAGTGTGAGCATGAGCGCCCGCAGAACCACTTTTTCTTCCTGTACCGGGCTGTAAAGAGGTATGGCTTGCATCACCATAAAATGATTTCATGTCTGCGCCTACATCATGGGTGTGAGCGCCTGTGTTGTTAGTAGATTTAGTTCCATAATCGAAACCGCTGGTAGTTTTCGTTCCATAGTCAAAACTGCTGGTTGTAGCTGAAAACGCATGGCTATGCGCAGGAAGATTTCCCGCTGCCAGTGTCACAGAATCGGCGCCCCCCACCGTCATAACATCGGCACCGGTCGCTGCGGCTAATCGTATTGTTTTATTTTCTCCAATATATTTCCATACCGTGCCGGGGAATAGCTTATTGGGGTCTTTATTCTGCGCGAACCACACCACTATGCCGACCGGATATATACCATCAATACTTACTTTACTGGCAATATCATATGCAGCTTTAACGGCCCTGGGTGTTGCTGCCATCGTTTCATCATTGCTATCAATAGCGCTACTTAACTTAGTAATCCCGGCCACCGTTCCCGATGCGGCTGGTATTGTATTGCTAACATGTTTGGATAGCGCATTGATGAAATTTGCTTTTAAAGCTTCAACATCACCATTATCAATAATATCATTATCCATGGTATCCGAAATAAACTGCGCAACCACATGAGAAATGACCGATGACTGTCGCCAAACAGTATTCAGCTCCTTTGATCGTGCGACACCAGCGCTAAACCCACTGTTTCGAGATAATAATTTTGCATATTCTTCTGTGGTTAGTACGTTCGCCCCATCTGCGATAGCAAATGGTAAAAATTCATTCTTAGCCATCATTTATTCCTAAAGTGTTATTGCCCAACTTCCAGAATCAAATCCGGAAACCAAGCCGTTATCAACATCAAAACCATAAATCCCAGAATTCTCTTCAGAGCTTATTTTATTATTTATACGCACACCCAATGACTTAACATTTAAATACCCTTGCTTAAGCAAGGCTTTAATTGCTTCAGGTATAATGCCGCCGGTCAAATAAACATCTATAGACATATCCTGATTATCAATAAAAAAGAGATTAATGGACTTCCCTAAAGCCATGCTCTTATATATATCAACTAACTTTTCGTAAGTGCCATTCCATTGGTTAGCCAATGTTTTAGCTCTTAACATGGCGATATAAGATTCATCATCCAGATCAGTGACGCCATCATCAGGATCAAACTCCCTTTTCCAGCTACCCTGCTCCCACCCCACGCCTTCAGTATCAAACGCGAAATAAACATCCGTTAAGGGGGTGGTGATTCGCCGCCCGCGCCCAATCCATAGCCCCAAAATATCCAGTTGCTTGCCAGCGGCGCTATCCAAATCAAATGCAGGCACCAGCGCGGCGCTGGCCGCCTGCTGCGCGCTGAAGGCATCGCCAAGCGCGCTGACGGTGGCAAAAAACTTTTTTCCTTCACGCTGGGCTGACGGAATTAACCTGTCATATTTATTCATGCGTTCACCGTCGTGATGGCTATATTTTCAGGCGCGCTGACCACCATCTCATTAAAGGCGATATCAATATTGCCGGCGCTTAATGCCTGTGAGTCGATACCAATGTCCAGCGATAAAATTTCATAGGTATTTCCCCCGGCGCTGGCGCTCAGGCTGGCGGGCTTGAACAGGCGCGAACAATACAGCGTGTCACCAATGGTCAGCGTATTGATATAGTTACTGACGGCATTCGCGACGCCATTGCCGATTTCAGTGGTGTAGCCCGCAAGCGGCTTCAGTTTAATTTCCGCATAAACCGGGATGCGGGTGGGGCGAAAGAAGTTGATCGTGCGTGCGATGCCCCAGGCATCCGTGACCGTTTCCTGGGTGGTTCCCCAGGTCGGCACGCCGGGCGTTTTTTTCAGGGCGATGGTTTGCGCAATACTCTGCGAATCACCGCCGTCAATCACCACGGCAATACTGTGCGCGGGGATACCGTTAGCATCCGTTTCGGAAGTATCGTTATCCAGCGCCCGCACCCGACGCACGCCGGTCAGGTTCGCCAGCGCGCCGTGCAGCCCCTCCATAATCGAGCGCGACGGCAGCGCCACGGAAAGCGCCTGCCGCTGGCGCAGTTCGGCATCGGTTTCTACCGGCCGCCCTTCGGTTGCCGCCGCCGGATTGGTGGCGCCATGCCAGCCCTGGGTCGGGGTAGCAATTTCGCTCACTTCGCCGGGTAAAGCGCCGATGGCGCCAATGGTCTGGCAGGTCGCCGTGGCCGTGGCCTGCCCGTGTAAGTCAAGGGTCACCACCTCGGGCAGCGACCACACATTGCCGGCCAAATCCCGCACCTGCCCGCCGTGGATAACCGTCCCTACTCGCCCGCTCAACAGCAGATCGACCGTTGAATAACTCGCCGCTTTGCGGGCAATACCGTTAATTTTTACATTGCGCGATAGCCCTTCACCGACACCCGTCGCCGGGCTGAATGAGTTCCAGGCGGCAAGCGTGGCGTTATTACAGCCGTGCATGGCATAGGCGATAAGCGAAAGCAGCATGCCGTCTTTGCTGTCCGGTTCAATGTAAATATCGCTGCCGTAAATATCTCTGAATAGCGATTGCCACAGCCCCAGGATGGTTTGAAAATCCGGCGCCGTCATGCCTGCCTGCCCTATTGTCGGCAGCATTTTGTCGATCACCTCTTCATACATCGACCGTTACCTCCCCGTACACGGTGTCCAGCGTCGCTGAATACACCAGGCGACGCGTTTGACTGTCATTTTTTGTGGTAAAACTCAGCAGGGTTTTGACGCCGGGGGTACCGGTTATGCGTTCCCGCACCGCCAGCGCATACAGCGCCGGTGGCTGCTTGCCTAGTACGGCGTCCTGCCACGGCGTGCCTTCTGTGTTATCCAGAAACCATTCTCCGCGCCATAGCCGCAGGCGCGTGCGCACCGCCTGGGCCACGGCCTGCGGCGAATTCTCCAGGAAGCCCGCGTCCCCGGTACCAAAGACGTAATCGCCGTGAATTTCTGTGCGATATTTCATTATTGAGGTGCTCCCGTATTGTTCGGCCCGCTCATTACGCCAGGGTGCGTGTGCGTGACCAGGCTTATCCCCTGCGCCGTTGCATTTTTGGCCACCGTCAGGTTTCCCTGAATAGTGACATCGCCGCTAAAGGAGACCGTCGGCGATGTCACATCGACACCGCCATCGGCTTTAACGCTGACCTTACCCGGCGTTTCCACCCGGATATCGTGAGCGGCAGCGACTTCGATAAAGGCCGCGCCGTCATCGGTACGAAGCTGCGCGCCGGTGGCGCTGATTTCAGGGATGCGCCGCGCCTGCGACTGAGGGCCGGGCACCACAAAGGCATCGGACAGCGAATGCTGCCGCGCCGCCGTAGTCTCCTGCGTGCTGCCGTTTTGCCACCAAAAATCAATGGCCCTGTCAGCGAAGAGCAGCAGGCATTCGTCGCCTTCGCGCAGTGGGAAGGTGAGCGTACACCCGCCTCCGCGCGGGAAGATAACCGGTACATCGACCAGTAAGGGATAATCCAGCGATGCCACTTCGCCACCGCTGTCCATGCTCCGCCCTTTCACCGATGGCTTCACCACGCAGGTAACGCTTTCAGAGTCGAAGGACTGGATAATGCCGGGCAGCGCCACGTGAAGTTCACTGCCAATTGCCGCCGCCAGCGATGAAAACGCCTCAAGCGCATCAGCGCTGAGGTTTTCTGTTTGTAATGCCATAAAAACTCCTGACCAAAAATCTGCCTTTCAGGAAGGCGCCATTAACCCCGCTCCGGCAATCAGGGCAGATATCCACGCCGCTAAGCCCTTATTTCAGGCCGCGGGGCAGCGTCTTCAGGCGAGGTTTTGTTGCCTGCCATATCCGCATACATCGGCGTTCGCCACGGATAAAAAAAGCCCGCCGGAAAGGCGGGCTGTAGGGCGAATAAGCTCAGACAGGGCGTAGCGTAACGCGTAATCGCCGGACAATAACGCTCCCCACGGATTGTGATAAGCAGGCGAATCAGCGCCGGCGGATATACCGCGCTTTATCCCTACTTCTTCTGTTCGGTGGTGGGCTCGCGCGTGTCGCCGCGCGCCTGGCAAATCAAATCCATTTTCCACTCCGGGCCGTGGGTATTACCGCTGTAAGTGATCCCACGCACCACATACACCCCGTCTCCGGCAAGTGACGCCGGCGGTTCATCGATTCCCCACAGGGAATAATCGCCGTTGGCCTGTTTCGTTAAAATGGTGCTTTGCCGGTAAGCGTCGTCTTTGTCGGTGGACAACAACGCCTTATCGCTGAGCGCCTGCATTTGGATAGCGCGACGATCGATGTGCACCAGCCCGTTTATGCGGATCGCTGGGTTGAGTAAACTGGCGGCCATAATCGCCGAGCCGGTGGTGCGCTGGGGCGAGCCGAGCAGCCCGGTGGCCGCATTCAAAACGATAGCCTGGTTGACGATAGTGGCATCATTGAACATTTCCAGCCGACCGTCTAAAAACTGCCAGTGCGCCTGACAGTTTTTCGCCAGTTCATCCAGATACCCGGTAATGCTGCCATTAAAGGTTTTCCCGCGCGGATATTTATGCGCCGGGAAAGGAACCGTTTGCCCGCGCACGATGCCATACTCTTTTTCCAGCTTTTGTTGCAGCAGGTTATACACATCTGCTTCGGTATAGCCTTTGGCGAGCGTCGCGGAAATGCGCGCATAGCTGTAAGCTTCAAAGCCGTCCAGCGCCTGAATTTTTACCCAACTGTCCGTGCCGCTGTGGCCGTCGATAACAATACGGATATCACCGCTGAAAATTGTGCCATATTGCGTGGCGTCGCTGACTGTGTGTGCTTTCCCCACCTCGCTGGCATCGACAACCTCTGCGCCGTCAAAATAACCCGCACCGGTGCCGTAATACCCCGCAGAGAGCCGTATTTTGGCAAACTCATGGGCTAACAGGCGGTTTACCGTATTCGCGCTCAGATTGTGAACCGTGATGGTGGCAATACGCGGCGTGTTGGTCTGTTTCCAGCTAATGGTAAATTCCACGCTAAAATCCGACAGAATAATACCGGAGCCGTCCTCTTTTAATAGTTCAAGTTCAAAACGCCGCCGCCAGAATTTCCCCATATCTCCTCCTGACCTTATGCGCTGATGTACCACAGATGGTGGCGCGCGCCGAGGCTGGTTTTCCCCGGCGCCGGTTGCCCGGGATCGTCGGCAATCACGTGCAGCTCTCCGCGCAGGCCGAGGTGGCGATAAGGTGCCAGTAAGTCACCACCGGTTACCAGCGGCAGGCCGCTCAGCAGCGGCATATCGTTCTCATCGCGGATGTCAGCAAGCCATCCGGCCTCGTCGCGCCACTGCAGCGTAAAAGACAGCTGCTGACCGCCGAGCTGGATAGAAAAGCGCTGGTTATCCGCCGTTAATGGGATCTCGCCTATCGTCATACTGCCCCCTGGCGCAACGCCATTTTTTTGCCGCTGTCCTGCACCGGCCTGACGCTTTTCATTCCGGCGTTTTGTAGCGCCGAGGTCGATACTCCCTGCGTCATGTTGGTTTTCGGTGCCGCGCTTTTTTGCTGGCTCTCCACCAGCACGACTTCTTTTAACTCCAGGTCGCACGTTAGGTTGTGCTCATCGCCCTTTGTCGTGGAGGTAGCTATCGAAGTCAGCAGCATATTTTCATAGGTCCGCTTGCTGGTGACGACCCTGATAAGCGCCGCGCTTTTTTGCAGCGCAATCAGGCTGTCGAGGGTTTCCGCCGGGCTAAGCCCGGACTTTATCTGCCAGCCGGTGGTATCTATAAAATTCAGCAGCGAGCCGCCACCGGCAAACCCACACTTCATTGTTACCGCCGCCGGTTCCACCCAGGCGTGATCGCTAATACTGGCACCACGCTCAACCGGTAGCGAAGTGACGTTCAGCTTGTGCGCGTGGGTCTCCACTGTTACCACCGTCGGTACCAGGGTGCCGATGCGGTGACCGTAGGCGGTAAATATTGCAGAAAGAATATCCATTACACCCCCCTTGGCCTGAGGATTTGATCGATACGTGAGAAGTTACCCATAATTTTCTCAGACAAAATATCCGCCGTGGCGCGCGGGTCTTTCGCACCGTTAATATAAAACTGATTAGTTTGCTGGATATTGTTAGTTACCGGGGCGGGTGTCGGCATCATAAACATCGAATTATTAATACCGGTACGATTCATGCCAATTAAAGCGGGATTAAATTCACCGGTTAATTTCGCACTCATCGGGCGCATTATTGCAATACAGGTTTCTGTGAATTTTGATAATACCTCTGAAAGACGATTACACGCTTCAAGGTATGCGGCAGAGAGGTCCGGTGATGCGTTACCCGACTTACTTTTGCTCCATATATCGTATCCCAGCGAAATAGCATTAACGGCAATACCAACCGGCCCGCCTAATAACGCAGATCCGATCCTCAGCGCTGGTTTTGCTACTTTCCATGCCTGTGCCACCACCGGTGCTGCTCGCGTAAAGCCTTTCATCGCCAGGCTACTTATATTTTTAAAAGCGCCCCCTAATTTTTGCCGCCATCCGGTTTTAACCGCGGATGCTGGCAAAGCCACCGGTGGTTTTTTTACCGAAATCGGTTTTGACTTTGGCACCGGTTTTGCCGAAGGCGTATTCGCTTTGCCCGCTTTCCGTTTATTTTTTGCCGAAGGTTTATGCCCGGAACGAACAGTGCGATTTTTGGTTCCTGATTTTTTACTTCCACCACCTGCCATATCCGCTAAAAAACCCAGCGTTTTTTTCCCGGAAACACCCAGTCTGGCAAATGCCCCTAAAATCCCTAATAGCCATTTTCCTGCGATAAAGATGAGAATCGAATTAAATACACTATTCCATCCTCCCATCAGATCTTTGACTGCAATGATCTGATTAATTAACCCCGGTAATTTATCGACTGCAAAATTCGCCAGATAGCCAATTTTATTAATAAAGCTGTCCATCGCCGCGTCGATTTCCGGCATATTCGTCAAAATCAGATTGATAAATTTTTCGAGCGGCCCGCTTAGCGCATTACCCAGACGCGCGCCGTATTTGCTGCCGAGAATGCTCCCCAGCTCATTCAGTTTATTAAATGCGGTAAAAAATGGCTGGCTCTGTTTTTCCGCAAGGCCAGGGTCAAAATGCGTTTGCGCGGTTAACTGCTGATACTGCGTTTGGTTATCCGCCAGACCGCGCTGCATGCTGATGCGTGCGTCATCGCCAATACCGATTTTTTGCGCCAGCGCTCTTGCCTGCGCGTCGGGCAGCTCTGCAATCCGCTTACTGAGATCGCTAAATATCGCATAGGTATCCCGCGCCTTCCCCGACGCGTCTTTGGTGGCTATGCCCTGCTGGCGTAGCACGCTGCGGTTGTTACTGTTTTTTAAGAACTGACCCAGCGCGCTAAACGCCTGCAGCGTACCGGTTATCGAACCGCCCACCTGCTTCGTGGCGTACAGCAGCGTCTGGTATTGCCCCAGTTTCATGCCGGCAAGCTGGCTGGCACGGGATATGCTCTGTAATTCAGACGCCACTTTTTGACTGAATGTTAGTAGCGCATTGTTAAATTTTACCAGCGACGCGCTGAGTTCATTGATTTTCGGCGTCTCGTTGGCAAGGTATGTAATGACGCGCGAGTAGCGCCCCTCGCTGGCGCTAGCTCCTGCAGTTTTACTCTTAGCCATGTTCCTCTCTCCAGCGCTCAATCCGGGCCTGATTGTCCATCTGCATTGCCAGGTAGTCGTTCATGAGCGCGATGTCATATAAGTCCACCGCGCCGTTTTTAAGCGACTGCCAGTCGAGATGAAAAACTTCTGCCGGGCGCAGAATAAAATCTTCTCCGTCCGGCAGCGTATCCAGAATCAGGCCGTTAGCGGGCCGGGTATCTCCGCGCCGGGGAGTTCGTGCAAAAAATTTCCCAGCGAGTCGGCCACCACCCGGGCCACGAGCTGCAGCATGGTCATCAGGTCGATATCATCAAACGCCAGCGTGCCGTGGCTAAATACCGGTACCCAGGACTGCATATGCTCACGGGAAACCACCCCCAGGCAGGGGTGGAGAATAGCGTCGCAATCTTCATCGCTAATGCTGCTAATAGCCTCAGCGATTTTTGGCAGCAGGTCGCCCATGGCGGTTTCGGAGGCGCCCTGCGCCTCCTGGAATTCAGCGGCCAGCTCCGCCAGCACCGGGAGTAGCTTACGCGCAACCCTGAGCTGTTCGAAAACGCCGAGCTTGGCGATGCGGTAATTCGCGTCTTTAATCGTTAGCTCCATGGTTTAAAACTCTCCCAGCACCTGGTCGATTTTGCCGCAGTCAAATTCCCAGGAAACCGCGCCGCCTTCTTTGCCGTTTTTATATTCGGGTAGCTGTTTAAAAGCGACTTCGCGCGCGGTTATCGTATCGCCAGACACTGAGTTGCGAATGACAATGACATTTTTGCCCCAGGTGGCAGAAGACTGAGTTTGTGCGTTATAGGCCAGAGAGAGCTTTTTATTCACCGGCGACGTTTTCATCAGGCTGACGGTAACGCTGCCGGTTTTACCCGGCACCATGCTGTGCATGACTTCACCGTCAATGCCTTCGGTCATGGTGTTTTTCGCCCCGGTCATTTTTACGCTAATGCCCTCTTCCGCGTTAGCGGAGCCGGCGCCCAGGTCGATAACGCCGGTCGGGCCGGCGAGAGAAGCGGTGACATCCAGAAAAGAGTAAGTACCCATAATATTATTGCTCCTTATCGTACAACGTTAATTTCAACATCGGCGTAGTGCACCGCACCCGCCAGTTTGCATGCCACCTGAATCACCGGCGCGCGGCGCGCTTCCCGGTCAGCCTGTGCCTGGCTGGCTACCGCCGGGGCATAGACGTAATAGCCTTTGGTCAGCGTATCACCCGCCATCAGTTCACCAATATCGCCGCCGTTCCAGACTCCCGGTGCCACCAGGCCATTAACCACGGCCTGATCCATCGATTGCTCCACATTGCTCAACAGACGCGTTACGCCTGCATCGGTCTGCGGGATTTTTGTGGTGCTGGTGTACAGCAGGTTAAACAGGTTGTTTTGCACATAGTTTTGCAGCCAGTCGAGGCCGTGGCGTTCATCAAAGAAGTCGCCGTTGCACATCACGCCTTCCTGAATAATGGCGGTGTCGTTGTTGTAGTTAACAAATACGTTGCAGTTTTTCGCCTGCAGCGCTTTGGCCTGGCTCTGAGTCAGCGTTTCGGCGCGGATCCCCGGTTCACGCTTGAATTTAAGCGTGATCGTGGTGTTATTTCCGTTGAAGTTAACGCTAAAAGCGCGACCAAACAGGGAGGCGGCCGCAAAAGGCGAAGCGCTGGAGTACTGAGTAAAAGTACGGCTGTAATTCGCCGCTTTCAGCTTCGAGGCGATATCGTCTTTGGTATCCGAGGCCAGTACGCTGGTGCTTTGAACCGTATGGCCGAAACAGCGCGAGGTCGAATCCGCTTCAATAAACGCAGCCGCTGCCAGTACCTCGTCATCGCTGAGCTGCTCATCGGCAATGACTACGCCGTACCAGTCGCCGGAAGCGGCAGACAGCGCGGCCAGGCAATCGGCGATACTTTCTTTCGACTTACCTTCCACTGGCTGCGCGCCCGCTTCCTGTGTCAACCCCATCAGGGTTGCCAGGTCGCTGCCTTCTTTCGGCGCGGAGGCATAGCCCACCGATGAGCCCTCACCGTTAGTAATTGACTGCACGCTAAAGCGCGCGTTGGCGGCGTCCCAAAATACGGTCGAGCCTTCCAGCGCGTCCTGTAAACGCCCGGCGACGCCATTAAGAGAAGTTTCCGCACTTAAATCGACGGCGCTGACCTGTTTTTCCTGGCCATCGAGGGTAATGGATAATGCACCGTCTTTGATGGCGGTAAAGCGCGCCATTTGCTGGGCGTCTTCCGCCAGCGTAGCGCCGCGCAGCAGCGCCGCCGATTCCGTTTTCAGCCAGCGACCAATCAAAATATCAACCGGGCGCGGTGACTGCTGGTAATACAGGCTTGCCGCCTGATATTCCGGCATATCCATCCCAAAATCGGCGCTTACGCCTTCCATATCTGAATAGGCGCGCAAACGCTCGCCGCCATCAATAACGTCACTACCGCCGACGACCAGCAGCGCACCAAAATTGCGTGCCTGCGCCGCGCGGGCGGCCATATTTACCGTAACGTTTACCACATTAGAAACGGGCAACCCTTGTGACATAACTTATTCTCCTGTGAAGAAAGTGACGGGGGCCTGAGTCAGCGACATTACGCCGTACTCACGCGCCACCGTGCGATAAAGGCGCAGCGTCACGTCATAACGCTTTACCCATTGGTTATTAATTTGTTTGGCAACGCCGATTAGCGCCCCATGACCGCCGAAGGCGAAGCCCAGCGCGCGCAGTTCATCCTGGTTCTGGGCAACCAGTACGCCGTCAAGGAATCGCGCGGCGTAACGCTGGCCGAGCGGCCCCCAGAACCACAGACGACAGGAAACGGTCTCGCCCCGCTTTAGCGTGACCAGCTCCTCTTCCTGCGCCGTACAGACGGCATTCGGGTCACGCCCGATAAATACCGCCGCATATTCACACCAGTTCTCCACCTTCGGCGGTTCCTGCCCCTCATTACGCATCGGGATGACCGCCTGTGACGACAGCCCGGAAACACCGGTAATCCAGCCGGCGATAAGTTTATCCAGCTCGGCGTCATACGCCGGGTCATCGTTCCGGGGCGTCAGCCACCCCGGTGCGTTGCTACTGTTAGTCACATCCCCTCCTTTAATGCGCGATTACCGCAGTAGGCGCGCATAAAAAAGCCCCGAAAGTTCGGGGCTTTAAATCGATGAAATTGAAAAAATGTGCGGCTGGCGAAACAAAGCTAATAGCTGAACGCCGGTTACCGCCAGGTTTAGCCTCACCCAAAAAGGCGGTGGTGCGTTTATCGTACCGTTAATGCGTCATAACTGGCTTCACAGGCTCGGCCTCGCCGCCAGGCGTCGTCAGCAAACGCTGCCAGTTGTTGATTGCGCGCGACAGATTGCGCGAACAGCCGGGCAAGCATATCGCAGGCGGTTTTGGCTGACGCGCCTGCACCGCAAGCCCCGGTATCGCAGGAGGCGCCGGCGTCGTGCCGATATCGCCTGAGCTGAGCGTGCAGGCGCTGAGCAGCAGAGCGGGCATCAGCGGCATCGCGATTCGCATTAGCCAGTTGTTTTTCCACACGGTCTGTCACCTCCTTTACCGCCTGATTTCTGCGCTGTTCTTCGACCCGGAACTGCGCCTGTTGCCGCGCCAGCGTTTGTGCCTGCTTTGCACTGTACTGCGCCCATTGCGCCTGCCATTTTTCCTGCGCGCGCTGATACCCAATCCGATAGCCAAAGGCACCAGCGGCAATAAATGCAAAGACAGGAAGAAACTTCAACATGGCTGTTCCCCAGTTTCCCATTATTATGTTGACCACGCTGTTTATTGGCTGAGGCTTAACGCGCCGTACAATTAAATAAATATGCTCAGCGCGTAATAGCCCGCCGGTTAGTAATAATAGCGCTGTTATTCAGCCCCGATAAAACCTGTTAACAGGCCATTAATTACATCACTCACCGGCGATAAATATAACCAGAAGAGAAAATTCAATTATTAATAGCATTTACTTTCTTACAGTTCGCTATCGTATTATTTGAAGACGCATACTGAAAATTTACCCAGGCAGCCTGTTTTTCTCACTGAGAAAAGTGATAATCTGGGCGAGTAACATATTCTTTATACAATGATGTCGCTCACAGAAATATCCTGTTAATTCTGCGTTTATTTCCCCGATGACTTTCTAATTTCACTGCCAGGTGAGCGCCGATTAAAGATTGTCAGCGCTTTATCTCGAACCTTTTCTGCACCAACAAACCCAATAGTCGCCCCTACGAATGTTACCGCATTTGCCGGTAAGCCAAATAACTCCAGTGAACCGGCTATGGCTAGCGTCAGAATGCCACACGACAGCGCACCGGTAACCGTTTTTACTACTGACTTTCCATCATATATGCTCATTAACGCAGAGATACTACCGGCTGCGCCAGCGGCTAATAATGACGGGAGATAATCATTCACCCATTTCATGCTTTTATCTGTAATCTCATGAATATTGTACACCGTACTTCTCCGGATACGCCCGAAGATCTCAACTATCTCCCTCCGCCCGTTTATTATTAAAATAGCTATTTTGCGTCAAACGGCGTTGGTATCATGCCGCGCGATAACTACTTATCCGGCGCTAATAAATAATAAAAACGAGTCAGCAATATACTAAGTAACCAGGCGAAACCTAAATAGCGTCCATGCATTATGACAGATGAGCATCTTATTAAAATTGAATCACGGCGCGGTAGATTTGCCGTATGTTTATATGGCCGGCTATGCTGCGGAAAGAAAATAGTCCTGCTCTGCCCGGCGGCGCCTGACCAGGCCGGGCATCGACTCCCCGCCAGCCCATGTCCAGCGCAAAAATTGCTGCGCGGCGCCCTGATAATTGCCCTGATTCAATTTCTGAAGTAGCAGCGAGGTGGAAAATGCGCGGGTACCAATATTCCAGGCCAGGCTAACTAGTGCATCAAACTGATTTTGGCTCACCGGGACTTTAAGCAAACGATTCACCGCCTGTTCATAGCTCACCAGCCCACAGCGCAGGAGCTGTTCGGCTTTATTACGCGTAATTTTCATGTCTTTATGAACCGGAACGCCATCAACGGGCCGCGTCCATCCGTAGCCAATACTCCAGGGGTCGCCGCCCGTGGCGGGATCGGGATAAGCTTCAAGGCGACATCCCTCAAAGTTTTTAATAAGGGCTATTCCTTTTTCACTAATATTCATACTGTTTAAACCTGATTATTATTCTATATTCCAGATAGATTGAATTGCTGTGTCAAATCGTTCACTTACGTTAGGAAATAAAAAAAGCGCCTTTCAGCGCTTTATTAACCTATTGTCAGTATAAACAGCTTAGCCGCTTTTCTGCGGACCGCGCAAGCGTCTATTTCACTTATTTATATTAAAAGTAATAAAGCGCCTTTTGGCGCCTTATTAACTTATCGCCAGTGTAAATAGCTTAGCCGCATTTTTGCGGACCGCGCAAGCGGTTATTTCACTTATTTATATGAGAAATAGAAAAAGCGCTTTTCAGCGCCTTATTAACTCATCGTCAGTATAAATAGCTTAACCGCATTTCTGCGGACCGCACAAGCGGTTATTTCACTTATTTATACCAGAAGTAGAAAAAGCGCTTTTCAGCGCCTTTTATATATATTGAGATTATAAATAAATAATAACCTACGATGCGTAGCATTTAATATCACCGCAAAAAAGTGAGGCTATGAATACAAATTAATTTACGCGCCGTTACGCAAACATCGCAACGCGGCGGCGACTGTGCTCAGGCGCCTTTTTTATTTCTATTTCAACTTCGGGGTCCATTTCCAGGCGCGCATTTAGCATACTCAGGCATCCATCGATAAACCCCTCTGCAACCTGTAACTGCACCCGCACCGTTTTCTCATCCTGTTTAAGCAGGCGCGCCAGCGTTCTTTTAGATGCACCATAGACATAATGTGCTACCACAAGGTCGAATTCCCCCGTTTGCCTAATCTGGCGCAGTCTTGCCACACAGGCATCAATGACCAGACCATCATCATCACAGCAGCACGGGCGCGAAGAGCGCGGTGCAGTGATTAATCCTTTGAATCCCGCAGCGACCGGTGACCATCCTAGTCCGTGATTATCCCGGGCGGCCCAGCCCCCCCAAAGCTCCAGCACTCGCTGAATATTTCGCATTCTTTCTCCCCCCTCTCATCACCGTTCGCCTTGAAGCCGCATGTTACCGCGTCTGCGATGCCAATGTTGCCTACTGCCTACCTTTACTTACTTAACATAGCCATTCCGTCGGCATGATGAGAAATCCGTTTCCGTATAGCTCCAAACTGAGATTATCCATAAATGCATTAAACTGCAATCCATAAACGAATTGAATCGTGCTTTTTTTTATGCGAATATGCATGGATTGAATCGCCGTTTGAAATAGCGTGGAACTCATGGCCGACACTTTAGAGAGAAATATCAAATACCTTATGGATAAAGCCGGGATCTCTAGCGTTACTGGCCTGGCGCGGCAGCTTAAAATGCAGCAGTCTACTCTGCACCGCATGTTAACCGGAGAGGTGCGCGATCCCAAGTACACCACGCTTAGCCACATCGCCAGCTTTTTTGGCGTGTCACCGGTCGATCTGATTGAGCGGGATCTGAAATATATGCCGGAGAATCCCGACGGCGATAAACCCGCGCTGGCTAATGAACCCTGCCAGTTTCACGCGCGCGGCGTGCCGGTGCTTGGCAATACGCAGCTTGGGCACGGCGGCTACTGGAGCGATATGGAATATCCGGTCGGTGCCGGTGACGGCTATTTGCGCTGGCCTTCCAGCGATGAGGAAGTCTATGCGCTGAAATGCGTAGGGGATTCAATGATGCCGCGTATTAAAGAAGGGGAATTCGTCATTATTGAGCCCAATCATAATTTTCATCCCGGAGATGAAGTGCTGGTGGTCACGCACAATGGCGAAGTCATGGTGAAGACGTTTTTATTTGAGCGGGATGGTTTTTATCATCTCCTGCCGGTTAATGAAGATCATGCGCCTATCCGTCTTGCAAAAAGCGATGTGGCGAAAATGCAGTACGTAGCAGGGATTGCCAAATCAACGCTTTGGGCACCTTGATTGCATTCTATGCAATAATGCATAAATATCGATCTGCAACCAAAAGATAATTCAGCGTATAATGCCGCCCCCTGTGAGAGCGATGAGAACTGCCCCATGGCGTTATTAATTACCAAAAAATGCATTAATTGCGATATGTGCGAGCCGGAATGCCCGAACGATGCCATCTCCATGGGGGAGAACATTTACCAGATTGACAGCGATCGCTGCACCGAGTGTATCGGCCATTACGATACCCCGACGTGCCAGAAAGTCTGCCCAATCCCGAATACGATTATTGTCGATCCTGCTCATCAGGAAACGGAAGAGCAGCTTTGGGATAAATTTGTGCTGCTCCACCATGCGGATAAGCTATAGCGCCCCTCAATGATTACCGTCGCACAGGCATAGCGCCGCTCATCGGCGAGCGAGACGTGAACTGCGCATACGCCCATGCGCCGGGCCAGTTCACCGGCCGCGCCGTGAAAGCGTAATTGCGGCTTACCGGGTTCATCGTCGATCGCTTCAACAAATTGCTGGTGAGATAAATTTATCCTGCTCCACCATGCGGATAAGCTATCGCACTCCCTCAATGATTACCGTCGCACAGGCATAGCGCCGCTCATCGGCAAGCGAGACGTGAACTGCGCATACGCCCATGCGCCGGGCCAGTTCACCGGCCGCGCCGTGAAAGCGTAATTGCGGCTTACCGGGTTCATCGTCGATCGCTTCAACAAATTGCTGGTGAGATAAATTTATCCTGCTCCACCATGCGGATAAGCTATCGCACTCCCTCAATGATTACCGTCGCACAGGCATAGCGCCGCTCATCGGCAAGCGAGACGTGAACTGCGCATACGCCCATGCGCCGGGCCAGTTCACCGGCCGCGCCGTGAAAGCGTAATTGCGGCTTACCGAGTTCATCATTGATCACTTCAAATTGCGCGAAGGCGAGTCCGTTACGGATCCCTGTTCCAAATGCCTTGGCAGCGGCTTCTTTTACCGCAAAGCGTTTGGCTAAAAAACGGGCTGGCTGCTGGTGACTCTTATAACGCGCGAATTCTGCTTGCGCCAGGATGCGGCGCGCCAGTTTATCACCGGAGCGTGCCAGCACCGCCTCAATCCGGCATATCTCTACAATATCGGTACCTAGCCCTAAAATCGCCATTATTGCCGGGCTTCCAGCATTAAGCGCTTCATATCTGCCACCGCATCCCGCAGCCCGCAGATGACCGCCTGCCCGATAATGGCGTGGCCAATATTAAGTTCATGAATTTCCGGCAGCGCCGCAATCGCCTTCACGTTATGGTAAGTCAGGCCGTGGCCGGCATTCACTTTTAACCCCTTCTCTGCCGCCCGGCCTGCGGCGCGGGCGATACGGGACAGTTCCTGCATCCGCTGCGGTTCATCTTTCGCATCAGCGTAAGCGCCGGTGTGCAGCTCAATATAGGGCGCACCGGCTTCACGGGCAGCATCGATTTGCTCAAGTTCCGGATCGATAAACAATGAAACCTGAATCCCGGCCTGCGCCAGTCTGTGGCAGGCCGCGCGGATATTCTCCAGATTACCCAGCACATCCAGCCCGCCCTCAGTCGTAACTTCCCGTCTTTTTTCCGGCACCAGGCAGCAAAAATGGGGCTGAAGTTCACAGGCGATATCCAGCATTTCATCGGTCACTGCCATTTCAAGATTCATACGCGTGTGCAGCGTCTGGCGCAGGATACGCACGTCGCGGTCAGTGATATGGCGGCGATCCTCACGCAGATGGACGGTGATGCCATCGGCGCCGGCCTGCTCGGCGATAAACGCCGCCTGCACCGGATCGGGATAGCGCGTCCCGCGCGCATTACGCAGCGTGGCGATATGATCGATATTGACGCCTAATAACAATTCAGTCATAGGGTTACCTTACGTTGTCAGCGGGGATGTAGAGCCGCAGTTTACACTGGGATGAGAGCGCCTGACTATGCTGCGATTCGTGTTTATGAGTGCGGTACAGGCCGCGGCTTTTTAGGGACAAACTGGCGGAACAGTTCACGGCTTTTGAGGGGGCGCCCGCCCAGATAGGGTTTGAGCGCAATACGCGTAAAACGCTTAGCGGCTTTTAACGTTCCAATATCCGGAAACTCCCGACAGGATAGCGCCCGCAGTTCTCTTCCGGTAAAGCTGTAGTTATCCGTGACCAGGCTCGCGATAAAGCCTTTCTCAGCACGATATCGGTAGGTCATAGTATCGCTAACTTGCTCGCCGCTGCCGGCGCAGTGTAAGAAATCTACGCCGTAGCCAAGGTGGCCCAGTAACGCCAGTTCGAAGCGACGCAGCGCCGGCTCCGGCGATAGCTGACCACAGGCAGAGGCCAGAGCCTGAAGGCAGTGAAGATAATCGAAAAACAGATCGGAAAATGACGTTTCTGGCTCCAGCACCCGGGAAACCAGCTCATTAACATATAACCCGCTATAGAGGTGAATCCCACTAAGCGGTAGCGCGAGTGATACAGCCTCCGCGCCGCGCAGGGTTTTAACTTCACCTCGGCCGCCCCAGCGCGCCAGCAGCGGAGTAAAGGGCTGCAGCGCCCCTTTCAGATTAGAACGGCGCGCCCGGGCGCCCTTCGCCACAATGCGCACCCGGCCCGTTTGCTCTGAAAACAAATCGAGCATCAGGCTGGTTTCGCTCCATGGGCGAGCGTGCAGTACAAAGGCGCGTTGCCAGCCTTCCATGATGGTTGTTCGCCGCTACATATCGTCGCCGTAGCCAAGACTGCGCAGCGCGCGTTCATCATCGGCCCAGCCAGACTTCACTTTCACCCACAGTTCGAGGTGTACTTTCGCATCGAACATCTCTTCCATGTCTTTGCGCGCCTCGATACCAATGGTTTTTATTTTGGTGCCTTTATTGCCAATGACCATTTTCTTCTGGCCTTCACGCTCAACCAGAATCAGGCCGTTGATGTCATAACCGCCGCGTTCATTGGAAATGAAGCGTTCGATTTCAACGGTAACGGAATACGGTAATTCCGCGCCCAGAAAGCGCATCAGCTTTTCACGGATGATTTCTGAGGCCATAAAACGCTGAGAGCGATCGGTGATGTACTCTTCAGGGAAATGATGAATTGCCTGCGGGAGATGCTTGCGCACGATGCCTGCAACGGTGTCAACGTTCATGCCGGTTTCCGCAGAGAGCGGCACAATGTCGAGAAAATTCATTTGCGCGCCCAGAAATTGCAAATGCGGCAATAGCTCGGCTTTGTCGACAACGTTGTCGACTTTATTAACCGCGAGAATTACCGGTGCCTTACTGCCACGCAGTTTATTCAGCACCATTTCATCGTCAGCCGTCCAGCGTGTGCCTTCGACCACAAAAATGATTAACTCTACGTCGCCAATAGAGCTGCTGGCTGCGCGATTCATCAGCCGGTTTATCGCCCGTTTCTCTTCCATGTGCAGCCCGGGCGTATCCACGTAGATAGCCTGATAAGGGCCTTCCGTGTGGATCCCGACGATGCGATGGCGCGTCGTTTGCGCTTTGCGCGATGTGATGGAGATTTTCTGCCCCAATAATTTGTTGAGCAGGGTCGATTTCCCTACGTTCGGGCGCCCGACAATCGCGACAAAACCGCACCAGGTCAATTCACTCATTCCAGCTCCAGCACTTTCAAGGCCTGTTCTGCGGCAGCCTGTTCCGCTTTACGACGACTGGATCCCATACCTATAACGGGCTCTTGTAACCCGCTTACCTGGCAATGGATCGTAAATTCCTGATCGTGCGCCTCGCCCCGTACCTGAACCACTAAGTAGGCCGGCAGCGGTAAATGCCGCCCCTGCAAATATTCCTGCAGCCGCGTTTTCGGATCTTTTTGCTTGTCACCCGGGCTGATCTCATCCAGCCGGGTTTGGTACCAGGCGAGGATAAGCTGCTCAATTGTTTGAATATCGCTATCAAGGAAAACGCCGCCGATCAGCGCCTCAACCGTATCGGCGAGAATAGATTCACGGCGGAAACCGCCGCTTTTCAGCTCGCCAGGCCCTAAGCGCAAACATTCGCCCAGTTCAAATTCACGAGCGATTTCCGCCAGCGTATTTCCTCGCACCAGCGTTGCGCGCATGCGGCTCATATCGCCTTCGTCCACGCGTGGGAAGCGATGATAAAGCGCATTGGCAATGACATAACTCAGAATGGAGTCGCCTAAAAATTCCAGACGTTCGTTGTGTTTGCTGCTGGCACTCCGATGGGTTAACGCCTGCTGCAACAGCTCCTGATGTTGGAAAGTATAGCCCAGCTTACGCTGAAGCCTGTTTATTACGATGGGGTTCATGTGATACCAGTTTATGGATGCGACGATAATTCAGCACACCAAACCCTTCTGGCGCATTCAGCGTGCTTTGGTATACAGCGGCTCCCTGTACTCAGGGAGCCGCGGCAAAACTCGGTGGGATATTCTATACGCAACGACGGGGGATGTCGTTACTTGATTGATGGATTTATTACTTGATGCTGCCGATGCGATTTAATCGCACGCCGGTAGGCCAGGCGCCCTGCTGTTTCTCAAAGCTCATCCAGATAACCACCGCTTTACCAACCATGTTTTTCTCCGGCACAAACCCCCAGTAGCGACTATCCGCACTGTTATCGCGATTATCGCCCATCATGAAGTAATGCCCAGGCGGCACAATCCAGGTCGCCGCCTGCTGGCCGCCCTGGCGATAATACATTCCCACCTGATCCTGCGCGATGGGCACGGTCAGGATACGGTGTGTCACATCGCCGAGAGTTTCATTACGCTGGTCGAGACGCACGCCACCGTCTTTATCTTGCCCCTGCGGCAATGGCCAGAAGCCGCTGGTGCTCTGCCCGCCGTTGCTGAAGGTTTGCACAAAACCACTGGGTTCAACGTTACTGTAAGTGATTGCCAGGTCTTTACCGCAGGCCTGCCCGGAACTGCAACCAGGCGTAACCGTTACTTCTTTTTCAACCGGGTCATAAGTTACCCGATCGCCCGGCACGCCGATAACGCGCTTGATGTAATCCACAGAGGGGTCTTTAGGATACTTAAATACGGCAATGTCGCCGCGCTTAGGATGTCCCGTATTAATCAGCGTATTTTGATACAGAGGGTCTTTAATGCCATAGGCAAACTTTTCAACCACAATAAAATCGCCAATCAGTAGCGTCGGCATCATCGAGCCTGATGGTATCTGGAACGGCTCATACAGAAACGAGCGTACTATCAGTACCACCGCCAGCACCGGAAATACCGAGGCGCCGGTCTCCATCCAGCCGGGCTTCGGGGCCAGCTTTTTAGCGTCCGGCTCAGCTTGCTGCACCTCATGACCTGCGATTCCGCTCGCCTTTTGGGCGCGCCGCTTAGGCGCAAGGACGCATTTCTCCAGCAGCCACATGATGCCGGTAACCAGCGTCGCGATGACCAAAATGACGGCAAACATATTCGCCATGCCAACTCCTTAAGTTATTTGCTCTCTTTCCCAACGTGCAGAATGGCGAGAAACGCTTCTTGCGGCAGCTCAACGTTACCCACCTGCTTCATTCGTTTCTTACCTTCTTTCTGCTTCTGAAGCAGTTTCTTTTTACGACTCACGTCGCCGCCATAGCATTTCGCCAGTACGTTTTTACGTAATTGTTTTACCGTTGAACGGGCAATAATGTGGTTGCCAATCGCCGCCTGGATAGCAATATCAAACTGCTGGCGAGGAATCAGCTCTTTCATTTTCTCGACCAGTTCGCGGCCGCGATACTGCGCATTATCCCGATGCGTGATCAGTGCGAGGGCGTCTACGCGCTCACCGTTGATCAGTACGTCCACCCGCACCATGTCTGAGGCCTGAAAACGCTTAAAGTTATAGTCCAGAGAAGCATAGCCGCGGGAAGTAGATTTCAGACGATCGAAGAAGTCCAGAACCACTTCGGCCATTGGGATATCGTAGGTTAACGCTACCTGATTGCCGTGATAAACCATATTAGTCTGTACGCCGCGTTTCTCGATGCACAGGGTAATCACATTGCCTAAATATTCCTGTGGCAACAGCATATGACATTCAGCAATCGGCTCGCGCAGTTCTTCAATATTATTGAGCGGCGGCAGCTTTGACGGGCTGTCAACATAGACAACTTCCTGTGAGGTGGTTTGAACCTCGTAGACTACCGTAGGCGCCGTAGTAATCAGATCCAAGTCGTATTCACGCTCCAGGCGCTCCTGGATGATTTCCATATGCAGCAAACCAAGGAAGCCACAGCGAAAGCCAAAGCCTAACGCGGTGGAGCTTTCAGGCTCATAAAACAAAGAAGCGTCGTTGAGGCTCAGTTTACCAAGCGCATCGCGAAAGGCTTCATAGTCATCAGAACTGACCGGAAACAGCCCGGCGTAAACCTGAGGTTTGACTTTTTTAAAACCCGGCAGCGCTTTTTCTGCCGGCGCACGTGCGGTAGTCAGCGTATCGCCCACCGGCGCGCCCAGGATATCTTTAATCGCACAGACCAGCCAGCCTACTTCGCCGCAGTTCAAAACGTCCCTATCGACGCGCTTCGGCGTGAAAATCCCAATGCGATCGGCGTTATAAATCTGGCCGGTGCTCATGACCTTAATTTTATCGCCTTTACGCAGCGTACCGTTTTTAACGCGAACTAAAGAAACAACCCCGAGATAGTTATCAAACCAAGAGTCGATAATCAGCGCCTGTAGCGGCGCATCGGGTGAGCCCTCCGGGGGGGGAATATCGCGCACTAGCCGTTCCAGCACTTCAGGAACGCCTACGCCGGTTTTAGCCGAGCAGCGCACGGCATCGGTCGCATCAATGCCCACGATATCTTCAATTTCTTCCGCTACGCGCTCAGGATCGGCCGCAGGCAGGTCGATTTTATTCAGGACCGGCACCACTTCCAGATCCATTTCAATTGCGGTATAGCAGTTCGCCAGCGTCTGCGCTTCCACGCCCTGCCCGGCGTCAACCACCAGCAGAGCCCCTTCGCAGGCAGCGAGGGAGCGAGACACTTCATATGAAAAATCGACGTGCCCCGGAGTGTCGATAAAGTTTAGCTGGTAGGTTTCGCCATCTGTCGCTTTATAATCCAGAGTTACGCTTTGCGCCTTGATGGTAATACCGCGCTCGCGCTCAAGTTCCATCGAGTCGAGTACCTGAGCGGCCATTTCACGGTCCGACAGGCCACCGCAGATCTGGATAATACGGTCAGACAGCGTCGATTTACCGTGGTCAATATGTGCGATGATAGAAAAATTTCTTATGTTCTTCATAAATATGAAAAATTAACTCTGCATAAGGATAAATTATTGTGGTAGGCCCGCCTGTAAACGCGCAGAGAAATCCATCCACCTTCAGTTAGCTGTGCATCTTACACGACTGCCCTTTACCCGTCAGCAAAAGGCAGCGAAAACTGGCACCGTTGCAATGTGAGACAGAACCCGGATTTTACGTCCTGGCGGCGATGGGCTGGCCGCTATCGTTCGTCGATAATCGCCAGCCTGCAAATTCAAACCTCAGCGGCTCACGCAGCGAACAACCGGTCATCGATTTAGTGGCCGCAGGCGAAGGCTCCGCGTTTCCTTTATCTGCCAAAATGCCTTATGCATCCCTGGCCACGACTTTTTCATATTAGGCAAAATGAGAAAGTAAATCTGACAGATACTTAAGCCGGCATTTAATAATGTGCTTCTTTATCCCGGCGTCGACAGTGGGCGCAATATTGCTACATTAAGCTGATAGCAATAAACATCATCGCGAGGCAAAGTCGTTAATTTGCAATATCTGAACGGAGTGAAATAGAGTAATTTGCTGAGGGCGACGGGGATCTATTCATCTTTGCTATCGCCAATAAATATAAAGTTATACTGGCGATTACGCTCCCCCACTCTTACCAACAGCGCGCATTATTCTTGTTCAAATCGGGAAGACTCGCGTGCAGAGGACTGCCCGATAATTATCCCGACATTCAGGATAACCGGCTGCCATTTGGCACGCCGACTTAAATACGGCGCATAGAGACGCGCAGCCAGAAACCCGAGCCCACCGCCGAGAATTGCCCCCAGAATAGCTGCGCTATCGGAGCTCCATATCGCCTGAAACAGGGATGCCAGCGCGAATAGCCCCAATAGCGGAGCCATATATACCAGCACCGCGGAGCCAAGAAGACTTTGCTCCGCCACGCCAAGTTCTACTTTTTGCCCCGGAGTGAGTTCACGGTCGTAGGGCACGACCAGCGTATGGGCAGCCCGTGGACCTAACTTATTCAGGATACGGCTGCCGCAGCCAATGCGCGATGCACAGCTACCGCACGATGATGTCGTTTCGCAGCGCACCAGCGCCTCGCCGTTTTGCCAGGATACTACCGTAGCCCATGCGGTAATCATGGCGCGTTCCGAAACTTCACACTTTCTGACACGCGTTTTGCGGTAGGCGGGGGTAATTCGCCTACTACCGTAATTTCCGTATTGCTACGCACTCGGGTACTAACGGTACGGAGCCCGGTACGAAACATCTGTTCGCCATTAACCGCCTGCGTGCGGTTAATGTTAATAGAGAAGCTGAACAACCCATCAGAATAGAGTCGCGACTCTACGGGAATACCAATTGTCGGCAACGGTCGCTTACTGCTGGAGACCTCTTTGAACCCCTGCGGAAGCCACTGGGGAGCCCAGTTTAATTGGGTTTTATCACCGTCAGGAATCGAAAGCAAAGGCGGTAAGTTCGCATTCACCAATGCCCCCATCTCTTTAGCCACCGGCTCGCCCACGCTCACATCAACAACGCGGAATTGCTCCAGCGTCTCCCCATCGCGATCGAGTAAATCTATACGCATGGGCAGCTTAGTACCAGAATCCAGCCAGACAATATAGCTGTAGCGGGTGCCATCGCGCGCGACTACGCGAATAACTTCACACAGGCGATCGGCAATGCGCGTTTTTCCTACGGAGATGAAATCGTAGTAAGGTGCCAGCCGTTTGAAATCGGTATAAACGATAGAGGGCATCGAATCGACGATGTAGTCCCCCGTAAGCGTAAAAGGTTCCAGCCCGGGTTCGAAATAACTGATTTCATTACCGCGCTGCAATACTTCTCGCCGGGGACCATCAAGCTGTAAAAGCTGCGCCAGCGCTTTATTCTGCGCGCGCGCATGGCGATAACGCAGCGACTCAACGCCAAGCTTGTTGATAGTGATAAATGAGAGTTCGTAATCGAGTGACTGGCTGGCCATACTCATCTGCTGCAACAACGCCCCGGAGGAGGAGTCCGCCGAGGCGCTGGAGAAGAAAAGACAACCCGTCACAATGGAGAGCGCACACCAAAGCTGCTTCATTACTGCGACTGGTTTCCTAAAGTTTGATTGCCTGGTACCTGGAGCGCCGCCTGCTGGCTGCGCGCCTGACCAAACTGGAGCTGTTCGGCATGCAAACGACGCTGCAGTTCGTAATCCTGCAGCATTGCGTTAATGCGACGACGCTGTTCATGTACCTGCTGCTGCCCTGAATTGCCGGACGGGGCGCTGTCTGCAGAAGGCACACCCAAACTCACGGGGCTGGCCTTACCCATCATAGGCAGCGTGTTAAATACCGGTGATTCAGGCTGCGCGCTATCGCCGTCCGCCGAACCGCCATTATAATGCTGAACGCCAACAATAACGGCGAGTGATACGCAAGCAGCTACGCCGATTTGAGTAATTTGCGCAGTCCAGGGACGCAGCTTTTTCCAGAAGGGCATTTTTTGCCACTGATGCGGCGCTGGCTGAGATTCCTGGTGCATAGAAACAGTCTGGCGCGCAGGCTCACCGGCTATTGCCGCCATCACGCGTGAAGAGACGTCAATCTGCAGGACATCATTATTAACTTCGCCGCGCAGCGTATCGCGGATCAAATGATAATGTTCCCAGGACTGCCGTAAAGCCTCGTCTTTCGACAGCGCCTCAATTAGCTGGTGGTCCAGTGACTCCCCATCCATCAAAGCGGAAAGCGTTTCTTTCTGCATGCCTAAATACCTTTTAGTATCCCGCTATCTTCAGCGCCTGATAAGCGGTTGGACTTTATTATCGATAGCTTCTCGCGCCCTAAAAATCCGGGAACGCACTGTCCCGACAGGGCAATCCATTATGCCTGCTATTTCTTCATAGCTCAGGCCGTCCAGCTCCCTAAGTGTGATAGCCATACGTAAATCTTCCGGGAGCGACTCTATGGTGCGAAACACTATCTGTTTCAGCTCTTCAGACAACATTAAGTTCTCAGGGTTCGAAATTTCTTTTAACGCCCCGCCGCTTTCGAAATTTTCCGCCTCAATGGCATCAACATCGCTGGCAGGCGGCCTGCGCCCCTGAGCTACCAGATAATTTTTTGCCGTATTAACCGCAATACGATAGAGCCAGGTGTAAAAGGCGCTGTCGCCGCGAAATGAATCCAGCGCACGCCACGCCTTAACGAAAGACTCCTGTACCACATCCGGGACATCACCCGACGGTACATAACGCGAGACCAGGTTCGCCACCTTGTGCTGATAGCGGACCACCAGCAAATTAAATGCACGCTGATCGCCCCCTTGCGCTCTTTCAACCAGGATCCGATCCGTTAACTGCTCGCTCATCCGAGGTAATATCTCCTCAAATCTGATTTCCACGCGTAATCAAAAGTCACCCGAACTCTGCAATATGAGCAAGCAGACGGTTAGAGTGCCGGTTGCCCGATAAGTTCCATTATAGCGCCAATGTTCTGTCACTCATTTTCTACGGAATTTCTTTATTACTTCATTGTTAATTCCGCGCCGATAAGTCACATTGCTTCGTCGTCTGGCGTAAAACTGGCCCCGCCAGAGTAGCGCATACATGCTTTTTTTTCATCCTAAAATCCTTTGAGGCCCACCTTTGGGACTTTACGTCGAATATCCATGGCGCAATGACGCTATATATTTCAGGCTCCAGCGGTTTCATCGCCCTATAAAACGCGCGATGCTGTGACACAGGGCGCTACATAAATAGATAAAAATCCTGCGTTAGTGCGCACCATGCCTCAGAATATTGATTATCCGCTCCGCGTAACAGTAAACGCTCCGCAAAGCATTCACCGGGGGAAGGAGAAAGCCCCAATAAAATGCGGTGCGGCAAACGCGTTTCACTTTCTGCAATATCTGTGCGATAGCGGCAGTGCCATCCCTCTTTTTCTGCAATGCTTATAAATACTTCGCCGCAAGACTCAGGCAAAATTACGCAAAAAATGCCGTCCTCAGTAATCAACTGCGCCGCGCTGGCTAATAATTGGGAATGTTCAAGCGTTGCGGTTGAACGGGCTATTGTTCGCGCTTTATTGCCGCAGGCAGGCCCGGACGGATAGTAAGGCGGGTTACTGACGATTAACTGGTAACGCTGTGTTTGTTGATGCGTCCACGACAGAATATCCGCGCGATGGATGTGAATACGAGACGCCCAGGGCGAGGCCAAAATATTTTGCTGCGCCTGGCTTACCGCATCCGGCTCAAGCTCAACGGCATCAATAAGCACATCAGGCGCGGTTCGCTGCGCCAGCATTAATGCCAGTAGTCCACTGCCGGTACCAATATCCAGAATACGCGTTGTATTTGCTATCGGCGCCCATGCGCCTAGTGCAATAGAGTCTGTCCCGACTTTCATTGCACAGCGGTCGTGAGCCACAAAAAATTGTTTGAAGGTAAAACCGCCGCGCGGCAGCCCGTTTTTCTGTTGAAACATAGCGGATCCCTGAGATAGTCAGCGGTGGTAGCATAGCGTAAAAAGTCCTACACGCAGAAGGGGATGAAGATCGACGGCGTAAAGTCTATAATCAGCGCCCCACACAGAGGTAGACCATGACCGTAACCACTTTCTCCGAACTTGAACTTGATGATAGCCTGCTAAATGCGCTGGATACGCTCGGCTTTGATCGCCCAACCGCTATTCAGGCGGCAGCTATTCCACCCGCGCTGGACGGCCATGATATTTTAGGCTCAGCGCCAACCGGCACCGGCAAAACCGCGGCGTATTTACTTCCCGTTCTTCAGCATCTGATCGATTTTCCACGTAAAAAATCCGGGCCGCCGCGTATATTGATCCTCACACCTACGCGTGAGCTGGCGATGCAGGTTGCTGAACAGGCTAGAAAATTAGCGGCTAATACGCATTTGGATATCGCCACTATTACCGGCGGTGTCGCTTATATGAATCACGCCGAAGTTTTCAGTGAAAACCAGGATATCGTGGTCGCCACTACTGGGCGCCTGCTGCAATATATTAAAGAAGAAAACTTTGACTGCCGCGCCGTTGAAACACTTATCCTTGACGAGGCCGATCGCATGCTTGATATGGGATTCGCTCAGGATATCGAACACATTTCCGGTGAAACCCGCTGGCGTAAGCAAACCATGCTTTTTTCCGCCACGCTGGAAGGCGACGCCATTAAAGATTTTTCCCGCCGTTTGCTTAATGAGCCGGTTGAAGCAAGCGCTACGCCTTCTATTCGCGAGCGGAAAAAGATTCATCAATGGTATTACCGGGCGGATAATCTCGAACATAAAACCGCATTGCTGACGCACCTGATTAAACAGGACGATGTTCAGCGCGCCATCGTTTTTGTGCGCAAGCGCGAACGACTCCATGAGCTTGTAAAATGGCTGCAGGAAAAAGGCATTCACTGCGCCTGGCTTGAAGGGGAAATGGTACAGGCAAAGCGCAACGACGCTATCCGTCGCCTTACCGAAGGGCGCGTCAAGGTATTGGTGGCTACCGATGTCGCCGCGCGCGGTTTGGATATTCCTGATGTTACCCACGTATTCAACTACGACTTGCCGCGCACTGCCGATACTTATCTGCACCGGATTGGTCGCACCGGGCGTGCGGGACGTAAAGGTACCGCGATCTCCTTGGTTGAAGCTCACGATAATACCCTGTTAGGTAAAATCTCCCGCTATATTAATGAGCCGCTAAAGGCGCGGGTGATTGATGAACTGCGGCCTGTGACGCGTGCGCCGAGCGAGAAATTAAAAGGTAAGCCGTCTAAAAAGACGCTCGCTAAGCGCGAAGAGAAAAAGAAAGAGCAGGATAAAACCAAAACGCGGGTTAAAAAACGTCATCGTGATACGAAAAATGTCGGTAAGCGTCGCAAACCCAGCGCAGAAACGCCGTTAAAAAATGAGGATGCGTAATTCTCCCCTCGCCGGCGCCCGCCGGCGTTGTTTTCTGCGCATAACATCGTGAGCGCGCCTGCGCGGCCAATGAATCCGCGTATAGAGTAAAAAGCATGGTCACTTGTAGACGCCGTTTACCCGATTTCACTTAATATTTGCAACGTCATACCCTTCGGCCGCTATCTGCCGGTACCCTGCCAAAATCGGCAGCGGCGCCGTCGCGTTTAAAGTTTGCGGAAAACCCACCGTCAGACGGAACGCCGCCATCGCGGCGAGAGTAGCAACTAATTAATTCAACAAGGGAAAGCGCTGGCTAAATGCCAGGCCATTGAGCCATCGGCAATGGAAAAATTATATACCGTTAACGGGGGTAAACTTAAAACTGAGCGAGGAAAATTCTGAGGAAGTATCACTTATCACGTTATTTATATGATACGCCTACTTCTTAAGCACAGCGATAGCTGTCGCTGATGAAAAAAAGCCGCCGGATAACCGACGGCGCAAACAAACGCTATATTACAGACTTTCAGTGAAAGTACGCGTAATCACATCGCGCTGCTGTTCCGGGGTCAGAGAATTAAAGCGCACCGCATAGCCAGAGACGCGGATAGTTAACTGCGGATATTTTTCCGGATGTTTAACCGCATCTTCCAGCGTTTCGCGACGCAGTACATTTACGTTCAGATGCTGGCCACCTTCAACGCGAACTTCAGGGCGCAGCTCCATTGGAATTTCGCGATATTCGATTTCACCCAGTTTACTTACCGGAACGATATCGTCTTCTGCATAACCCGCTTTCGCACAAACGCAGCGCGCTTCGCCTTTTTCGCTGTCCAATAGCCAGAATGAGTTTAACAGTTCGTCGTTTGCCGCTTTTGTAATTTGGATACCAGTAATCATAAGTGCCTCCCTATGGGCTTCTTGCTCTGCAATTTTCAGCCAGCCCTCTGGCCAATTGGTAAAACCTTTGTTGCTCTAATGTTTATATACCAGCCGGACTCGCGACATTCTTTGATTTTAATCAAATAATCTCACCACCTTGCTATAAGCTCACGCGCTTTTATTTGTTTTACATCAACTTACACCAACACTAAACCTCAACTATTTTTTATTATTTTTCAAATTTTTTTGTAGCCCCCGTCTCACACTATTGCCACTTTATTTTGTACTGTTGAAATAAGAGGTTAAGCTAAGCGCACGCAATTTTCAGGAGACTGGAATGACAACCACACTGACCTGGCACGATGTGCTGGCGGAAGAGAAAACGCAGCCCTATTTCGTCAATACCCTGCGTACCGTTGCAGAAAAGCGCGCAGCGGGCATCACTGTCTATCCGCCACAAAAAGATGTCTTTAATGCGTTTCGTTATACCGAGCTTGGCGATGTAAAAGTCGTTATTCTTGGGCAAGACCCATATCACGGGCCGGGGCAGGCTCATGGGCTCTCTTTTTCCGTGCGTCCAGGGGTCGCACCGCCACCTTCCCTGCTGAACATGTATAAAGAGATGGAAAGTTCTCTGCCGGGTTTCATCCGCCCACAGCATGGTTATCTGGAAAGCTGGGCACGACAGGGCATTTTACTCCTTAATACGGTGCTCACCGTAGAAGCGGGGCGCGCGCATTCACATGCCAGTCTGGGTTGGGAAACATTTACCGATAAAGTTATTTCTTTGATTAATACCCACCGTGAAGGCGTCGTATTTTTACTGTGGGGTGCGCATGCGCAGAAAAAAGGACAAATTATTGACAGGAAACGTCACTGCGTTTTGCAGGCACCGCATCCGTCTCCGCTATCGGCGCATCGCGGTTTTTTTGGATGCGATCACTTCGTCAAAACAAACCGCTATTTAGCCGAACGCGGAAGCAGCCCTATCGACTGGCAGCCAACGCTTCCGGGAGACGCGGTGTAATACGGTGTTACAGGTCGCAGCATGTACCCATACTGCGACTCACCTCAGATTCACACGTACATCTGATATAAATGAATGCCGCCAATTGTCGGCAACGCGCCGCTCGTGTATCCCATTCGCAGCGCTGTACCGGGGTCGCGCCGATAACTTCCGGCTGCTACTGACAATTTTGGCGCCACCATTCCCCTAAAAGAATACCCGTCGCCACGGACACATTCAGGCTCTCAACATTTTCTGAACCATCGATGCGAATACGCAGATCGGCGTCGGCAAACGTTGTGTCACTTATACCGTCCTGCTCCTGCCCTAATACCAGCACCATTTTTTTAGGCAGCGCAGTCTGAAATAACGGCGCGCCCTGGTGGCTGGAAGTCGTCACAATGGAATATCCTGCGGTGCGAAAACGCTGCAGCGCCTGCGGGAAACTGCCATCGCTAATGGCTTTGACAAATTCAGCGCCGCCCGCGGCCGTGCGCACGGCCGCCCCAGATTCCAGCAGGGCCGGATCCTGCACCAGCAATCCCTGAACATTAAAGTGAGCGCAGGTACGCATAATGCCACCGAGGTTATGCGGATTTCCAATATCTTCCAGCGCCAGCACACAATCCTGCTCACGCGGCGTTTCGAGCCACTGCGCTACCGTAGTTCCTGCGCGTTTTTTAATTAAAAAACATACGCCACCGTGATGCTCCGTGCCGGATGCTTTCACTAGCTCGGCGTCATCCACCACGTGATAGGCCTTACGGTTTGCAGCCATCCAGCGCAGCGCCTCTTTAAACCGTGGAGTAACGCTTTGAACAAACCAGGCGCGAACAATCGACTCTGGCCGGTGAGAAAACAGCGCCTGGCAGGCATTTTCACCATAAACGCGCGTTTCTTCCGCGCGTTGACGGCGCAGCACCTCCGGATCGATAACACTTTTTCCACTGATGCCACCGTGATCGGGCGTCGGCGTGCTTTCACTGCCCGGCGCCCGGCTTACCGTTCTCCAGGGCGACGTTTCGCGCCGTGGCTCGCGCCCGCCGCGGTGATCTTCACGCGCGGGTCGGCGTTTATCGCCACGAGCAGGAGCTTTCCCCCCGCCTTTACCGGTTCTGGGATTTTGCCCACGCTTCTCATTATCGTCGCCGCTGCGGACATACATCACTTTGACTTTGCCGCTTTTATTTTTTTCGTCACTCATGTTTTTTCCTCCACCAGCTCTGCGCGAAGCGCGCAGATTACCCGATGTTCCCCGACTTAGCCACGATCTTTCACGGAGGTTTCATCCTGCGACACACGTTAACTATTTATTGGCGCTGGCTGAGGCTATTACATCCATCGGATAAACCACATTGTCGGCCCACTTTATTAAGGGAATAATTAACATTCATGAAACATACAGCCGCAGTTTACTCGCTGAGAGCGCTGACCTCCGAGGTTTATTATGAATACTGTTTGTGCCCATTGTCAGGCAATTAACCGGGTCCCGCATAATCGTTTATCCGACAACGCAAAGTGTGGGCGCTGCGGACAGTCTCTGTTTAACGGCAATGTCACCGATGCCACCAGCCACACATTGAATGCGCTATTAAAAGATTCCCTTCCGGTTGTTATTGATTTTTGGGCGCCGTGGTGCGGGCCTTGCCGTAATTTCGCCCCCATTTTTGAAGAAACGGCCAGGGAGCGCCGCCACGGCCTGCGCTTTTTGAAAGTAAATACGGAAGCGGAGGCCGCGCTCAGTGCGCAATTTCGCATTCGCAGTATTCCCACACTGCTGTTCTTTCACGATGGAAAAGTGATTGATACGCTCTGCGGCGCGTTACCGAAGGGTCCGTTTAATGAGTGGCTGGACGAAAATATCGCCAGCCTCACACCTTGTCTCGATGAGACGCCTCTGTAAGAATAGCGCTTTTTAACCGCCGCTAATGACTAAAAACGCCGTTCTCACGCTGCGCGCTGAACGCCTGGCGCGCTCAACCCGCCCGTTCCTCGCGCGTGGAAATCGTATTCGCCGCTGCCAGAATTGCCTGCTGCCTCAAACACAGTGCCTGTGCGATACCGTCACGCCTATACCGGCCCATAGCCGTTTTTGCCTGCTGATGTACGATACTGAACCGATGAAGCCCAGTAATACCGGACGCCTAATTGCCGATATTCTTCCTGACACGCTGGCGTTCAACTGGTCACGTACCGAAGCGCCATTGCCTTTGTTAACACTCCTCAATAGCCAGCAATATCAACCGCTGGTGGTATTTCCCGCCGCCTATGTCAAAAACGAAGAAAGGGCGGTAGTTCATCATTTAGCAAACCATAAGCCTCCTCTGTTTATTATGCTGGATGGTACCTGGCCTGAAGCACGGAAAATGTTCCGTAAAAGCCCGTGGCTAGACGCATTCCCGGTCATCTCCGTTAATCTGGAACGTTTATCAGGCTATGGTTTACGCGAAGCGCATGCCGGATATCAATATTGCACGGCAGAGGTGGCCGTTGCGCTGCTGGAAATAGCGAGCGATTTACCCGCAGCGCAGCAGCTATATGCGCACTTTACTCTTTTTCGTGAACGTTACCTGGCAGGAAAGCCCCATCATCAACCCGGCGTCACAGCGGAATTTCAGAAAACCGATTAATATCAGTTATTCGTTTGTCTGAAGGAGTGCGTATTACTATGAGCCAACGCGGTCTGGAAGCCTTGCTGCGCCCGCGTACTATCGCAGTTATCGGCGCATCGATAAAAACCGGGCGCGCAGGCAATATAATGATGCGTAACCTGCTTGGCGGTGGATTCTCCGGCTCCATCCTGCCCGTTACACCGGCTTACAGCGCCGTGTGCGGCGTGATGTCGTGGTCAGACATTAAAGCGCTTCCCTGCGCACCCGATTTGGCGATTATTTGTACTCATGCGGATCGAAATATTGCGCTATTAAACGCGCTAGGCGAAAAGGGTTGCAAAAGTTGTATTGTACTTTCGTCTCCGCCAGAACAACACGACGCGCTGCGGGCGAGCGCCGCCCGCTGGCAAATTAGGCTACTTGGCCCTAACAGCCTCGGATTACTGGCTCCATGGCAAGGCCTCAACGCCAGTTTTTCTCCGGTCCCAATTTATCCGGGACGCTTGGCTTTTATTTCGCAATCGGCCGCCGTTTCTAACATCATACTCGATTGGGCGCAGCAGCGTGAAATGGGGTTTTCATGGTTTATCGCGCTGGGCGATACGCTGGATATCGATATTGGTGAACTTCTGGATTTTCTGGCGCGAGACAGTAAAACCAGCGCCATCCTGCTGCATCTGGAGCACCTCAGCGACGCCCGGCGATTTGTTTCTGCCGCCCGCAGCGCATCGCGTAATAAGCCAATACTGGTGATAAAAAGCGGCCGCAGCGCCCGTGCGCAAAAACTGTTATCGGCGCCAACCGGTCTGGACGTCGCCTGGAACGCAGCGATCCAGCGCGCTGGTTTGCTACGCGTGCGGGATACCCATGAATTATTCTCGGCGGTAGAAACGCTCAGCCATATGCGCCCGCTGCGCAGTGAAAAGCTTATCATTATTAGTAACGGTGCCGCCCCGGCCGCACTGGCGCTGGATGAACTAGAAATGCGTGGTGGCAGGCTCGCCGTACTAACGGATGAAATACGCGAACAGCTTAAGAGCCTTTTGCCGGCGGGAGTCCATATAGATAATCCTCTGGATTTGCGTGATGACGCCACATCGGAACATTTTGCTCAAACGCTGGATATTTTATTAAACAATACTGTCACAGATGCAATTTTGTTTATTCACGCACCCAGCGCTACCGCCCCCGGTGCCGAGACGGCGCATCGATTAATCCAGAAACTAAAGCTCCACGCAGCGGGACGCTACGCCACTTTATTGACAAACTGGTGTGGAGAGCACTCATCGCTTGAGGCGCGGCGCCAGTTTAGCGATGCGGGAATTCCCACCTATCGAACACCGGAAGGCGCCGTCACCGCATTTATGCATATCGTGGAATACCGTCGTAATCAGAAACAATTACGGGAAACCCCGGCGCAGCCGGCGGGGCTAACGACGAATGCGCGCGAAGCGCATCAGTGTATTCGCAGCGCGTTAGCGGACAGCGTGACGCAGCTGGATACCTATCAGGCTCAGTCTATTCTCCAGGCCTACGGCCTGAATATATTACCGGCCCTGGCTGCGGAAGATAGCACTCAGGCAATCCATCTCGCTGAGCGTTTGGGTTACCCGATTGCACTTAAACTCCGCTCAGCGGATATTTCCCATAAATCAGACGTGATGGGCGTTATGCTGGCGCTGAGAACGCCGGAAGACGTTAAGCAGGCGGCTAACGCCATTATTGAGCGGGCAAAGCTTAACAGGCCGCAGGCGGCTATTCAGGGATTATTAGTCCAGAAAATGGCCGATCGGGCGGGCGCGCTGGAGCTGCGTATTGTCGTTGAACACGATCCGGTTTTCGGGCCACTCATTATGTTAGGTGAAGATGGCGCCGACTGGCATCCTAATGAACAGGCCGCCGCAGCCCTCCCACCGCTGAATATGAACCTGGCTCGCTATTTAGTTATTCAGGCCCTTAAATCACGGCGGATCAGAGAGCGCAGGGATACTAAGCCACTGGACATCTCTGGATTAAGCCAGGTGCTGGTTCAGGTTTCACACCTGATTATCGACTGTCCGCAAATCTATCGTTTAGATATTCACCCACTGCTGGCAAGTGGAAATACATTCACGCTGCTGGATATCTCCCTTGAACTCCGGTCTTTTGACGGTGACGGTGACGCGCGCCTTGCCGTACGCCCTTATCCGCAACAGCTTGAAGAAAGCGTCATTCTTAAAAATGAGACGCGCTGTCTGTTTCGCCCAATATTACCGGAAGATGAACCGCAATTACGCCGCTTTATAGGCCGCGTCACAAAAGAGGATCTTTATTATCGTTATTTTAGTGAAATCAATGAGTTCAATCATGAAGATTTAGCGAACATGACACAGATCGACTACGATCGAGAGATGGCGTTCGTCGCCGTTCAATCAGACGCCGGGACAGATATCATTCTTGGCGTTACGCGCGCTATTTCTGACCCTGACAATCACGATGCCGAGTTTGCGGTGCTGGTCCGTTCAGATTTAAAAGGGATTGGACTTGGTAGGCGCCTGCTGGAAAAACTCATTGCCTACTCCAGGGCTCAGGGGACGCGTCGGTTAAACGGGATTACTATGCCGCATAATCAAGGCATGATTGCGCTGGCCCGCAAGCTGGGTTTTCAGGTGGAGATTGCGCTTGAAGACGGCGTTGTTAACCTGTCTCTTCCATTAACCTAAGCGCATAAGTCATGATAGCCGCCAGGAAAACCTCACTATATGCCCGGTAGTAATGTTATGATTGCCAGCTTCTGTCATTTATATGCAACAGAAGGCCATCTATGAATAGAGAAGAATTGCACTGTGATGTTGTCTAAACTTAAACGTAACAAACATCAACAACACCTTGCCCAATTACCGAAACTGTCTCAGTCAGTTGATGATGTAGAATTCTTTTATGCCCCCGCAGATTTTCGGCAGGCACTGCTACAAAAAATCGCCGAAGCTACGCGGCGGATTTGTATCGTCGCCCTCTATCTTGAGCAGGATGATGGCGGGAAGAGTATTCTGACAGCATTATACGATGCCCTAAGGCGCCGTCCTGAACTGGAAGTCACTGTCCTGGTTGACTGGCATCGCGCGCAGCGCGGGCGTATTGGCGCTGAAGCCTCGGATACCAATGCCGACTGGTATCATCGGCTTGCCCAGGCTAATCCAGGGATTATCATCCCCGTTTACGGCGTGCCGATTAATACTCGTGAAGCGCTGGGCGTACTCCATTATAAAGGCTTTATTATTGATGACAGCGTGCTCTATAGCGGAGCCAGCCTGAATGATGTTTATCTCCATCAGCATGAGAAATATCGCTACGATCGCTATCAGCTAATTCGTAACCCACAGCTCGCCGATATTATGTATGGTTGGATTCAGCGATATCTGATTAACGGAAGCGCCGTGCATCGTCTGGACATCGCCGAGCGCCCCAAAAGCCCGGAGATTAAAAACGAAATCCGGCTTTATCGGCAGTCGCTGCGTAACGCCATCTACCGCTTTACGGGAAATGCCGGTAATAACGAATTGTCCGTCACGCCGCTGGTAGGATTAGGGAAAACAAGCCCGCTTAATAAAACGATTACCCATCTGATGCCATGCACCCGGCATAAATTGACTATCTGTACGCCATATTTCAATTTACCCGCAGGGCTGGTGCGTAACGTCATCCAGCTTTTGCGCGACGGCAAACAGGTTGAAATTATCGTCGGGGATAAAACCGCCAACGATTTTTATATACCAGAAGATCAGCCTTTTAAGATTATTGGCGCCCTGCCCTATCTCTATGAAATTAATCTGCGTCGCTTTTTGAGCCGTCTACAATACTATATGAACAACGGCCAACTCGTAGTGAGATTATGGAAGGATAACGATAATAGCTATCATTTAAAAGGCATTTGGGTCGATGATGAGTGGATGCTATTAACCGGAAATAACCTTAACCCTCGCGCGTGGAGACTGGATTTGGAAAACGCGATTCTTATACACGATCCCCGGCACCAGCTCGCCGCTCAGCGTGAGCACGAACAGTCGCTTATCCGTAAGCATACTACGGTGGTGCGCCATTATCGGGATCTACAAAGTATTGCCGAGTATCCGATTAAAGTGCGTAAGCTGATCCGCCGTCTGCGTAGGATCCGGATCGATAAGGTTATTAGCCGAATCCTTTAGTGCCTCAAGGGCTTTATTTGCAGGAAGCCCATCTTCGGGAACACTCTACAATGCGCGCTTTAGCTCTTTTGGTTGTGATATTACTCACGAATGGTTGCAGTCATGCGGCAAACGATGACTGGTACGGAAAAGATAAAGCGCAGCATTTTATGCTTTCTGCAATAGCCTATGCTGCCGGGCATGAGATGGTTAACAAACGGCCGGTGTCTACCGGGCGCTCTGTTCAGGCTGGCTTTTTATTTTCTTTAAGCCTGGGCGCAGGGAAAGAACTATGGGACAGCAGAGCCGCCGGCAGCGGCTGGAGCTGGTACGATCTCGCCTGGGATATTGCGGGAGCCAGCGCCGGCTACGCTATTTGGCAACTGGCAGATTAAAGCACCATACCCTTATCCTTACGATGCAGCATTAGCGACACAAAAAATGCCAACGCCCCCATCCCTGAAACATACCAAAAAAAACCACTCTCTGAGCCAGCCGCTTTCAGGGATAAGGCAACATACTCAGCCGAGCCGCCAAACAGCGCATTCGCTATCGCATAAGAAAGGCCGACCCCGAGCGCTCGCACCTGTGGAGGGAACATTTCCGCTTTAAGGATCCCGCTGATAGAGGTGTAAAAACTCACAATAAGCAGCGCTATCATTACTAGCCCAAAGGCAGCATAAGGCGAAGTTACGCTTCGCAATGCATTCAGCACAGGCACGGTCCCTACTGCTGACAGTAGGCCAAAACACAGCATAGCCGTGCGGCGCCCTATCTTATCTGAAAGCGCACCAAAAAGAGGCTGTAGCAGCATGAAGAGAAAAAGCGCCAGTGTCATAATTATGCTCGCGGTAGCGGCTGGCATGCCCGCCGTATTTACCAAATATTTTTGCATATACGTTGTGAACGTATAAAAGCAAAGCGACCCGCCGGCGGTAAAGCCAAGAACCATCAGAAAAGCGCGCCTGTTGCGCCATAACTCTTTTAATGAGCCCGCATCTTTTTTCTTGCGGATGTCGGCGTGCGAAGTTTCGCTCAATGAACGCCGGAGCCGCAGCGCCACGAGAGCAAGCATAGCGCCAATTGCAAACGGAATACGCCAGCCCCAGTCATGTAATTCTCTCTCAGTCAGGATATTCTGTAAAATGACTACGACTAATAGCGCCAGTAACTGTCCCCCAATCAGGGTGACATACTGAAAAGACGCATAGAACCCTTTCCGCCCTTCCACGGCAACTTCACTCATATACGTTGCGCTCGTTCCATACTCTCCGCCGACAGAAAGTCCTTGTAGCAACCGAGCCGCTAAAAGAAGTACCGGGGCCCAGACGCCTATGGTGTTATATCCAGGTAAACAGGCTATGGCTAAAGAGCCTATGCACATTAAATAAACCGATATAAGCATTGATGTTTTACGCCCACGCTTATCGGCAATACGCCCAAATAACCAGCCTCCAATTGGGCGCATGAGAAAACCAGCAGCAAAAATGCCGGCTGTCTGTAAAAGCTGGGTAGTTGTATTTCCCGATGGGAAAAAAATATGCGCAAAATAGAGTGAACAAAATGAGTACACATAAAAATCAAACCATTCCACCAAATTGCCAGAAGAAGCGCCAACTATCGCCCATACTCTGCGGCGCGTATCGCCAGAATTCAATGCTAATGACGGTCCCGGTGTGGTGGTATCGGCCATGAGATGCTCTCCTGTCTTATAGCGGATTAGCGCGGCTCTATCTAAGTTAAAAGTTCAATATCTACATCGTCTCAGCTGGCAGAAAGTATAAGTGTCATTACATGCAATGTATAAATAATGTTAATAATTTATTTTATTCTTATGGGTTGAACTCTTTGTAGCAAAAGTTAGAGATGCTCGTAAACCAAACTCTTTTGATATCTATTACTCAAATAGCGGTAAAACATTTTCCGGCGAGGGTTAACGGGGAATGCACGCCCCTTTTAGAGGCACCAATAATCGGTGACTAATCAACACTCGTTTTCAAACGGAAAAGTTTAAGTGACTACAGCACCGCAGGGCGGATGGTAAAAGTAATAACAAGCCGCTAAGCAAGCACGCTACTGCGAGTAATCATTTTAGATCGGTGAGTTAGCGACTCAATATTCGAACTATCAATGAGGATCAGGACTATGTTTGGTAGCTGAACCGCCTGCTCTGACGAGATAGGCTAAAATTTAACCGAATAACCGGCCTGTATCATCGCCGTACCATCGTGGATGATATCGACCCATCTCCTCATTGGTCGGGAACGCGGTCCTCTCTCCGGCACTTCTGACGAGTGGATCATGGCTGCCGGCCCGTCGAGCAGAGCAGTGCCCGGCGCCCCATCCCACTGACGGATTACGCAGAGACATCTGCCGCGTAGTGGCACAGGAAAATCTGGCAACCGGATTGAAAGGGTTATTTCACCCCAACGCCACGGCGCAGAGAAACAAAGTCCCGCATATGGCATGTGAGACGCGCGGCCGGGCGCGTGACGTTATGGTGCCAGGCATTCAGTAAAGGCCGCAGGGCCTGCGACAGCGGTCGTTCCGCTGGCTCGGCAGAATAAAGCCGCGCGTCCGCTGCGGGGAAACCGCCCCGGGGCGCCTCTCCCGCAGCCTGTCCGCAGCCGGTAAACACTGCGCGGGCCGGCGGGCGGTTACCCAGGCAAAGCCGCGCCCGGCGCAAACACGCGGTGATATTCTGGCTCATTGCGACGGCGTCAGGCTAAAGCATTACGGCGGCGGGCCGGCGCCGCAGGCGTCAGGGGGCAGATATTATTTTACCCTCAGACGCGGTCAGTGGCAGGGCAAACAGGATAAACAGGATAAACAGGATAAACAGGATAAACATAATCCGGCGCAGTGATAACCGGCCAGTGCGGCTACCGGCCGCGGGGCTTACGGCGTGAGCCTGTCCGGATGTGGCCGGGCCCGGTATCGCGCTGTTTTTCGCATAAAAAAACCCCGGCCAGATGACCGGGGTTCTTCCTGTATAAAAGCCTGGCAGTTCCCTACTCTCGCATGGGGAAGCCCCACACTACCATCGGCGCTACGGCGTTTCACTTCTGAGTTCGGCATGGGGTCAGGTGGGACCACCGCGCTGTCGCCGCCAGGCATATTCTGTCACCCGCCGCCGCACTCTCGCGCCGCCACGGGTCTTATCCGTCACAAACTGAAAATACTCTCAACCCCTCAAAACACCTTCGGCGTTGTAAGGTTAAGCCTCTCGGTTCATTAGTACCGGTTAGCTCAACGCATCGCTGCGCTTACACACCCGACCTATCAACGTCGTCGTCTTCAACGTTCCTTCAGGAGACTTTAAGTCTCAGGGAGAACTCATCTCGGGGCAAGTTTCGTGCTTAGATGCTTTCAGCACTTATCTCTTCCGCATTTAGCTACCGGGCAGTGCCATTGGCATGACAACCCGAACACCAGTGATGCGTCCACTCCGGTCCTCTCGTACTAGGAGCAGCCCCCCTCAGTTCTCCAGCGCCCACGGCAGATAGGGACCGAACTGTCTCACGACGTTCTAAACCCAGCTCGCGTACCACTTTAAATGGCGAACAGCCATACCCTTGGGACCTACTTCAGCCCCAGGATGTGATGAGCCGACATCGAGGTGCCAAACACCGCCGTCGATATGAACTCTTGGGCGGTATCAGCCTGTTATCCCCGGAGTACCTTTTATCCGTTGAGCGATGGCCCTTCCATTCAGAACCACCGGATCACTATGACCTGCTTTCGCACCTGCTCGAGCCGTCACTCTCGCAGTCAAGCGGGCTTATGCCATTGCACTAACCTCCTGATGTCCGACCAGGATTAGCCCACCTTCGTGCTCCTCCGTTACTCTTTGGGAGGAGACCGCCCCAGTCAAACTACCCACCAGACACTGTCCGCGACCCGGATTACGGGCCTGCGTTAGAACACCAGCCATTAAAGGGTGGTATTTCAAGGATGGCTCCGTGCAGACTGGCGTCCACACTTCAAAGCCTCCCACCTATCCTGCACATCAAGGACCAGTGTTCAGTGTCAAGCTATAGTAAAGGTTCACGGGGTCTTTCCGTCTTGCCGCGGGTACACTGCATCTTCACAGCGAGTTCAATTTCACTGAGTCCCGGGTGGAGACAGCCTGGCCATCATTACGCCATTCGTGCAGGTCGGAACTTACCCGACAAGGAATTTCGCTACCTTAGGACCGTTATAGTTACGGCCGCCGTTTACCGGGGCTTCGATCAGGAGCTTCTCGCAACGCGATAACCCCATCAATTAACCTTCCGGCACCGGGCAGGCGTCACACCCTATACGTCCACTTTCGTGTTTGCAGAGTGCTGTGTTTTTAATAAACAGTTGCAGCCAGCTGGTATCTTCGACTGGCTTCAGCTCCGTCAGCAAGTGACTTCACCTACGCACCAGCGTGCCTTCTCCCGAAGTTACGGCACCATTTTGCCTAGTTCCTTCACCCGGGTTCTCTCAAGCGCCTTGGTATTCTCTACCTGACCACCTGTGTCGGTTTGGGGTACGATTTGATGTTACCTGATGCTTAGAGGCTTTTCCTGGAAGCAGGGCATTTGTTACTTCATCACCGTAGTGACTCGTCATCGTGCCTCAGCGTTAAAGCAGACCGGATTTGCCTGGTCCACACGCCTACACACTTAAACCGGGACAACCGTCGCCCGGCTAACATAGCCTTCTCCGTCCCCCCTTCGCAGTAACACCGAGTACAGGAATATTAACCTGTTTCCCATCGACTACGCCTTTCGGCCTCGCCTTAGGGGTCGACTCACCCTGCCCCGATTAACGTTGGACAGGAACCCTTGGTCTTCCGGCGAGCGGGCTTTTCACCCGCTTTATCGTTACTCATGTCAGCATTCGCACTTCTGATACCTCCAGCAGACCTCACAGTCCACCTTCGACGGCTTACAGAACGCTCCCCTACCCAACAACACTTAGTGTCGCTGCCGCAGCTTCGGTGCATGGTTTAGCCCCGTTACATCTTCCGCGCAGGCCGACTCGACCAGTGAGCTATTACGCTTTCTTTAAATGATGGCTGCTTCTAAGCCAACATCCTGGCTGTCTGGGCCTTCCCACATCGTTTCCCACTTAACCATGACTTTGGGACCTTAGCTGGCGGTCTGGGTTGTTTCCCTCTTCACGACGGACGTTAGCACCCGCCGTGTGTCTCCCGTGATAACATTCTCCGGTATTCGTAGTTTGCATCGGGTTGGTAAGCCGGGATGGCCCCCTAGCCGAAACAGTGCTCTACCCCCGGAGATGAATTCACGAGGCGCTACCTAAATAGCTTTCGGGGAGAACCAGCTATCTCCCGGTTTGATTGGCCTTTCACCCCCAGCCACAGGTCATCCGCTAATTTTTCAACATTAGTCGGTTCGGTCCTCCAGTTAGTGTTACCCAACCTTCAACCTGCCCATGGCTAGATCACCGGGTTTCGGGTCTATACCCTGCAACTTAGCGCCCGGTTAAGACTCGGTTTCCCTTCGGCTCCCCTATTCGGTTAACCTTGCTACAGAATATAAGTCGCTGACCCATTATACAAAAGGTACGCAGTCACCCTCCATAAAGGAAGGCTCCCACTGCTTGTACGTACACGGTTTCAGGTTCTGTTTCACTCCCCTCGCCGGGGTTCTTTTCGCCTTTCCCTCACGGTACTGGTTCACTATCGGTCAGTCAGGAGTATTTAGCCTTGGAGGATGGTCCCCCCATATTCAGACAGGATACCACGTGTCCCGCCCTACTCATCGAGCTCACAACAGGTGCATTTTCATGTACGGGGCTGTCACCCTGTATCGCCGGACTTTCCAGACCGTTCCATTAACACACCCGCTGATTCAGACTCTGGGCTCTTCCCCGTTCGCTCGCCGCTACTCAGGGAATCTCGGTTGATTTCTTTTCCTCGGGGTACTTAGATGTTTCAGTTCTCCCGGTTCGCCTCATTAACCTATGGATTCAGTTAATGATAGTGCAACGAATTGCACTGGGTTTCCCCATTCGGACATCGTCGGTTATAACGCCTCATATCAGCTTACCGACGCTTTTCGCAGATTAGCACGTCCTTCATCGCCTCTGACTGCCAGGGCATCCACCGTGTACGCTTATTCGCTTAACCTCACAACCCGAAGATGTCTTCGGACTGCAGGCTTGAGAGACCCATTAAACGGTTATTCCGTTTATGGATTTTCAATTTTCAGCTTGTTCCGGATTGTTAAAGAGCAAATATCTCAGACCTGACTCCGCCTTCACGGCAAAATCAGCTTTGAGATACAGTGGCCGGTGACTTTCACTCACAAACCAGCAAGTGGCGTCCCCTAGGGGATTCGAACCCCTGTTACCGCCGTGAAAGGGCGGTGTCCTGGGCCTCTAGACGAAGGGGACACGAAAATTGTCTGTCACACATTGTGTGACATTTTCGTGTAGGGTGAGCTTTCGTTAACAGAAAGCGAACGGCTATATCCCGCCCTTACTCACGCCCAACGCGTAAACGCCTTGCTTCTTTTCTTTCATCAGACAATCTGTGTGAGCACTGCAAAAGACCGTATCTTCAGGTAAGGAGGTGATCCAACCGCAGGTTCCCCTACGGTTACCTTGTTACGACTTCACCCCAGTCATGAATCACAAAGTGGTAAGCGCCCTCCCGAAGGTTAAGCTACCTACTTCTTTTGCAACCCACTCCCATGGTGTGACGGGCGGTGTGTACAAGGCCCGGGAACGTATTCACCGTGGCATTCTGATCCACGATTACTAGCGATTCCGACTTCACGGAGTCGAGTTGCAGACTCCGATCCGGACTACGACGCACTTTATGAGGTCCGCTTGCTCTCGCGAGGTCGCTTCTCTTTGTATGCGCCATTGTAGCACGTGTGTAGCCCTGGTCGTAAGGGCCATGATGACTTGACGTCATCCCCACCTTCCTCCGGTTTATCACCGGCAGTCTCCTTTGAGTTCCCGACCGAATCGCTGGCAACAAAGGATAAGGGTTGCGCTCGTTGCGGGACTTAACCCAACATTTCACAACACGAGCTGACGACAGCCATGCAGCACCTGTCTCACAGTTCCCGAAGGCACTTCTCCGTCTCCGGAGAATTCTGTGGATGTCAAGACCAGGTAAGGTTCTTCGCGTTGCATCGAATTAAACCACATGCTCCACCGCTTGTGCGGGCCCCCGTCAATTCATTTGAGTTTTAACCTTGCGGCCGTACTCCCCAGGCGGTCTACTTAACGCGTTAGCTCCGGAAGCCACGGTTCATGACCACAGCCTCCAAGTAGACATCGTTTACGGCGTGGACTACCAGGGTATCTAATCCTGTTTGCTCCCCACGCTTTCGCACCTGAGCGTCAGTCTTCGTCCAGGGGGCCGCCTTCGCCACCGGTATTCCTCCAGATCTCTACGCATTTCACCGCTACACCTGGAATTCTACCCCCCTCTACGAGACTCAAGCCTGCCAGTTTCAAATGCAGTTCCCGGGTTGAGCCCGGGGATTTCACATCTGACTTAACAGACCGCCTGCGTGCGCTTTACGCCCAGTAATTCCGATTAACGCTTGCACCCTCCGTATTACCGCGGCTGCTGGCACGGAGTTAGCCGGTGCTTCTTCTGCGGGTAACGTCAATCTGATGGCGTATTAAGCCACCAGCCTTCCTCCCCGCTGAAAGTACTTTACAACCCGAAGGCCTTCTTCATACACGCGGCATGGCTGCATCAGGGTTTCCCCCATTGTGCAATATTCCCCACTGCTGCCTCCCGTAGGAGTCTGGACCGTGTCTCAGTTCCAGTGTGGCTGGTCATCCTCTCAGACCAGCTAGAGATCGTCGCCTAGGTGAGCCTTTACCCCACCTACTAGCTAATCCCATCTGGGTTCATCCTATGGCGTGAGGCCCGAAGGTCCCCCACTTTGGTCTTGCGACATTATGCGGTATTAGCCACCGTTTCCAGTGGTTATCCCCCTCCATCGGGCAGATCCCCAGACATTACTCACCCGTCCGCCGCTCGCCGGCAAAGAAGCAAGCTTCTTTCCGCTGCCGCTCGACTTGCATGTGTTAGGCCTGCCGCCAGCGTTCAATCTGAGCCATGATCAAACTCTTCAATTAAAGTTTGATGCTCAAAGAATTAAACTGTTAGTTCGTAATGAATTAACTGTTGTTCACTCTTGAGACTTGATAATCATTTTTCGTCCGAAGACGTTGATATCAGTGCTTTCGAGTGCCCACACAGATTGTCTGATAAATTGTTAAAGAGCAGTTGCGCCGGGCTTTCGCCCCGGTCGCGAGGTGGCGTATATTACGCTTTCCTCTTTCAGAGTCAACCCCATTTTTCAGGCGTTTTCTCTTTCGGCCCGGCCTTCACTTTCGTCTGCGCCGTGTCGATGGAGGCGCATTATAGGGACTGCTGCGTCCCTGACAAGCAAAAATTAAGAAACTTCGCTCAACCGCTCAATTTACGAGCAAAGTCGATGCTAACGTCTCCGGAAGTGACAAAAAGCATACAAAAAAGGGCCTGACAGGCCCTTTTTTACTTTTTATAAAGCGCTTACTGCGTGGCAATGATGCGATCGTCTTTCACTGTAAGCTCTATAGGTTTACCAGGAAGCAACTCGCCAGACAGTATTTGCTGCGCCAGCGGGTTTTCTATCTGCTGCTGTATCGCTCTTTTTAAAGGGCGAGCACCATAAACCGGATCGTAGCCATTCTGACCCAGCAATTTAAGCGCCTCTTCGGAAACGTTTACAGTGTAACCGCGGTCTTCAAGACGCTGATACAAACGCTGAAGCTGAATTTGCGCAATAGAAGCAATATGGCGCTCGCCCAAGGGATGAAAGACGACAACTTCATCGATACGGTTAATAAATTCAGGGCGGAAGCTGTGGCTCACAACGCCGAGAACCAACTCTTTCATTTCGCCATAATCCAGGTTGCCAAATCGTTCCTGAATAATGTCCGATCCCAGATTCGAGGTCATAATTACAACCGTATTTCTGAAATCGACCGTGCGCCCCTGCCCATCAGTTAAGCGGCCATCATCCAGAACCTGCAGCAAAATATTAAATACATCTGGATGCGCTTTCTCTACTTCGTCCAGCAAAATGACAGAATAAGGACGACGACGAACCGCCTCCGTCAAATATCCCCCCTCTTCATACCCTACATAGCCGGGAGGAGCACCCACCAGACGTGATACAGAGTGTTTCTCCATAAATTCAGACATATCGATGCGCACCATGGCATCGTCGCTATCAAACATGAAGTTCGCCAATGCCTTGCAAAGCTCGGTTTTACCAACCCCGGTAGGGCCAAGGAACATAAATGAACCAATAGGCCGATTCGGATCAGCAAGCCCGGCCCGACTACGACGGATCGCATTCGATACTGCTTCAACTGCTTCATTCTGGCCAATGACTCGCGTATGAAGTTCCTGCTCCATCCGCAGCAGCTTGTCGCGTTCGCTTTCCATCATGCGTGAAACCGGAATGCCCGTCCAGCGCGCCAGTACCTCGGCAATCTCAGCATCAGTGACGCGGTTACGCAACAGGCGCATTGTTTTCCCTTCCGTCTGCGTTGCGGTTTCAAGCTGTTTTTCTAAATCAGGGATTGTGCCATATTGCAGTTCAGACATACGCCCAAGATCGCCGATACGCCGGGCCTGCTCCATCGCAATTTTCGCCTGTTCAAGCTCGGCTTTAATTGTCTGCGTACCAGACAAAGAAGCCTTTTCCGCTTTCCATTCTTCCTCTAAAGTCGAGTATTGACGCTCTTTGTCAGATAGCTCTTCGTTTAGCATATCCAGCCTTTTTTTGCTGGCCTCGTCCGACTCTTTTAATAATGCCTGTTGTTCAAGCTTGAGCTGAATAATACGCCTGTCTAATCGATCTAACTCTTCTGGCTTGGAGTCAATCTGCATACGGATACTTGACGCTGCCTCATCAATTAAATCGATGGCTTTGTCCGGCAATTGCCTGTCAGCAATGTAGCGATGCGACAAAGTGGCCGCCGCAACAATAGCTGGGTCAGTAATTTGAACGTGATGATGCAATTCATAGCGTTCTTTCAAACCGCGCAAAATCGCAATCGTATCTTCTACCGTCGGCTCCGCTACAAATACTTTTTGGAAACGCCGCTCTAACGCTGCATCCTTTTCAATGTACTGGCGATATTCATCAAGTGTAGTTGCACCGACGCAGTGCAGCTCGCCGCGCGCAAGGGCGGGTTTAAGCATGTTTCCGGCGTCCATTGCGCCGTCTGCTTTACCGGCTCCAACCATAGTATGTAATTCATCGATGAATAGAATGACATTACCTTCTTGTTTTGCCAGGTCGTTGAGCACGCCTTTTAAGCGCTCTTCAAATTCACCGCGATATTTAGCACCTGCCACCAGCGCGCCCATGTCAAGCGCCAGCACGCGGCGTCCTTTCAGCCCTTCCGGAACTTCGCCGTTAATAATTCGCTGCGCCAGCCCTTCAACAATGGCAGTCTTGCCGACGCCGGGTTCCCCAATTAATACTGGGTTGTTTTTTGTTCTACGCTGGAGAACCTGAATTGTACGGCGTATTTCTTCGTCACGGCCAATCACCGGATCCAGCTTGCCCTGCTCTGCCCGCTCGGTCAGATCTACAGTGTATTTCTTAAGCGCCTGCCGCTGATCTTCCGCCCCTTGATCGTTCACGCTTTCACCTCCACGCATTTTTTCTATGGCCTGAGAAATATTCGCCGCGGTCGCGCCAGCGGATTTTAAGAGGTCGGTTAATGAGCCATGCGACTCCAGCGCCGCCAGTACAAACAGTTCGGAAGAAATAAAATTATCGTTGCGTTTCTGTGCCAATTTATCGCACAGATTCAATACCCGAATAAGATCCTGCGACGGCTGGACATCGCCACCCGTACCCTCAACCTGCGGTAAACGACTTAATGCCTGCTCTATGGCCGTACCCAATTGTCCGGCATTTATGCCAGCCGAGGTCAACAGGGGCGCAACGGAACCTCCTTCTTGCTTTAATAAAGCGCTCATAAGGTGAAGAGGTTCGATAAATTGATTGTCGTGCCCAAGTGCAAGAGACTGGGCATCGGCGAGGGCAAGCTGGAATTTATTAGTAAGACGATCCAGACGCATAACTCCTCCCATGAATAGGTCAAAATTGCTACTGGAGATTAAATGAGGCCATCCCTTAATTATTCAAGGTTAACCCCGCAATAAATATGCTAAGAACGTAATATTTGCCGGGGCGCCTGCGGCCATGATTTATATCAGCCAAATAAAGCTTGCCATCCGACCGGTTGTTCCATCACGACGCCAGGAAAAAAATGTTCTTTGTTCCGTATAGGTACAGCGCTCTCCGCCATACACTTGCCGCACGCCAATATTAGCTAACCGCTGGCGTGCAAGAAGATAGAGATTACCCAGAAATTTATCGCCTTTCGTATTAAACGCAGATTCCGCCTCGGGAGCCTGCGCCATAAAAGCTGCGCGCACTTCGGCTCCCACTTCAAAGGCCTGCGGCCCAATAGCCGGCCCCATCCAGGCAATGATATTTTCAGGTTTATCATTAAAACAGGCGACCGTTGACTCAAGCACGCCTGCACACAATCCGCGCCAGCCGGCATGTGCTGCTGCGACTTCAGTGCCATCAGCATTACAAAAAAGCACCGGCAGGCAGTCCGCCGTCATAACGGCACAGATAGTTCCTGGCCTATTCGTCCAACTGGCATCCGCCTTGCAATCGGCGGGCACCGTCCCGTCCAGTTTTAATACTCTAGTTCCGTGCACTTGTTCCAGCCAGACAGGAGCATTCGGCATATGCGCGGCTTTGCACAAACGGCGCCGATTTTCTTCAACATGGCCACTTAGATCGCCGCAGCGATCGCCTAAGTTAAGTGAATCCCAGGGCGCAGCGCTGACCCCGCCGTTTCGGGTAGAGCTGCAAGCTGCTACGCCGGATGGTAAAGGCCATTGAGGAATGATTAATGGAGTCATAGCCAGTCAACCCGATCTTTATGCTCTTCAAAATCAGCGCGCAGCGCATCAATTAAATCCACCATATCCTGTGGGATTGGCGCATGCCACTCCATCTCAATGCCGCTAATAGGATGGTATAGACGCAACATAGTGGCATGTAATGCCTGGCGATCGAATTTCCTGAGCGCTTCAATAAACTGTTGTGAAGCCCCTTTTGGCGGGCGAGGGCGGCCGCCATAAACTTGATCGCCCACCAGCGGATGGGTGATGTGCGCCATGTGAACACGGATCTGATGAGTCCGCCCCGTTTCCAGACGCAAACGTAAACGGGTATGAATGCGAAAGTGCTCCATAATACGATAGTGCGTAGTAGCCGGTTTGCCCATGGGATGGACCGCCATATGGGTTCGTTTCGTTGGATGACGGCTAATTGGTTCATTGACCGAGCCACCTGCGGTCATATGCCCAATCGCCACAGCTTCATATTCGCGCGTAATTTCACGTAACTGCAGTGATTCCACCAGCCGCGTCTGCGCCGGTATGGTTTTCGCTACTACCATCAGTCCCGTAGTATCTTTATCCAAACGGTGCACAATGCCGGCGCGCGGTACATCCGCAATCGGTGGATAATAATACAATAGCGCATTCAGCACCGTTCCGTCCGGGTTACCCGCGCCCGGATGAACCACTAAATCCCGTGGTTTGTTAATAACAATAATATCGCTATCTTCATAAACGATATTCAGCGGGATATTTTGCGGCTCAAAGCGAGCATCCTCTTCAATTTCTGCCTGAATAGAAACCTGCTCACCGCCCAGCATCTTTTCTTTTGGCGTTGTGCACACGTTCCCGTTAACCTGTACCCGCTGGTCCAAAATCCATTCTTTAATACGAGACCGGGAATAATCCGGAAACAATTCGGCCAGAGCCTGATCTAAACGCTGCCCGAGCTGCGATTCGGACACCGTTGCGGTAAGTTGTATCTGTTGCGACATAGATAGCTTCTTCGTTAACGTTGGGTTTTCCGGCTTCGCCGGTTAATATAGTGTGCTATTGTAGCTGGTCTTTATCGGGAGCTTCACGGAGAGTCTCCCTGAATAACATTCTGAGGAAAGTCAAAACGTCATGACGCGCATGAAATATCTGGCGGCAGCCGCCATGCTGAGCCTGGCTCTAGCCGGTTGCTCCAGCTCAAAAGATGAGGTTCCTGACAGCGCCCCTTCTGAGATCTACGCGACGGCTCAGCAAAAACTGCAGGACGGTAACTGGAAAGCAGCGATAACGCAACTGGAAGCGCTGGATAATCGCTATCCTTTCGGCCCCTATTCACAGCAGGTGCAGCTTGATCTTATCTATGCGTACTACAAAAATGCCGATCTGCCTTTAGCCCAGGCGGCGATCGATCGCTTCATGCGCCTGAATCCCACCCATCCCAATATTGACTATGTATTGTACATGCGCGGCTTAACCGATATGGCGATGGACGATAGTGCACTACAGGGTTTCTTTGGCGTCGATCGTTCAGATCGCGATCCTCAGCACGCCCGCGACGCTTTCAATGATTTCTCGAAGCTGGTACGCGGCTATCCTAATAGCCAATATGCCACGGATGCGACAAAACGTTTGGTCTTCCTTAAAGACCGCCTGGCAAAGTATGAACTTTCCGTTGCGGATTACTATACGCGTCGCGGTGCATGGATTGCAGTAGTTAATCGCGTTGAGGGCATGCTGCGCGATTTTCCTGATACGCAGGCGACACGAGACGGTCTGAAGCTGATGGAAAACGCGTATCGCCAATTACAGCTTGATGCTCAGGCTGAAAAAGTAGCCAAAATTATCGCGGCAAATGGCAATCACGTGAAAGACTAAGGCGCTCCGGTGAGAGGCCTTATTTTTGTCTCTCACCGCTTTCGCAGACGACCCGATACAGGGTTGTCGCCAGCCGCTTAGTGACTCCGCTCGTCTTTGCTACCCTGCCTCTTCGCGTAATTATCCCCCCACGTTGCCCTCCCCGCAGGGGAACCCGAAACGTTTGCGCCGTACCTCATTTCACGGCACTGAATCTGCCTGGTGAAAATTGACATTCGCCCACTGTGATACGCATTACTCACTTCATCACTAGAATTTAGCAGCGTGCGCGCTTTTAAGCGCAAAAAGTATTCATTGACAAAAAGTGACAAAAGAACGTGATATTAATCACGCATTTTAACATTTATCGCGCTATGCTGGGATGACCATGACGGGAAGACAAGAGGTAAATTTATGACAATGAACATTACCAGCAAACACATGGAAATCACCCCGGCAATCCGCCAGCATGTCACAGACCGTCTTACTAAACTGGAAAAATGGCAAACTCATCTAATAAATCCACACTTTATTCTGTCTAAAGAGCCGCAGGGATTTATCGCCGACGCCACAATTAATACGCCAAACGGTCAGCTTGTCGCCAGCGCAAAACATAGCGATATGTACACAGCGGTTAACGATCTTATCGCCAAACTTGAGCGACAGCTTAATAAAGTACAGCACAAGGGTGAAGCCCGCCGTGCAGAAGCGTCCGTTAAAGATATTTTGCCTGAAGAAGATGCTGATGAGTGAGTAATAGCATTAGCTGGCATAACGCGCCCACGGGCGCGTTTTTTATTGACAGAGTGAAAAGAGAGCAGGTACTTTAAAACACCCTTTATTTAGAGTTTTCATAAAAATGCGATTACCATTTTTCTTTGCGTTCTTTTTTACCTTCCACTAATCGGGAGGCTATCGTCATATTAAGAAATAACGCAAAGACGAATTGACAGGCCTCCCGGAAGGGAGGCCTTTTTTTATGATAACAACAAAGGTAGCACTATGAGCGATAACCCCTTGCTGGCGCTGCGCGATAAAATCAGCGCTCTGGATGAGAAGCTACTAACGCTGCTGGCTGAGCGACGCCTGTTAGCCATTGAAGTTGGTAAAGCCAAACTGGAGTCACACCGCCCGGTACGCGACATCTCTCGCGAAAGAGATCTACTGGAGCGCTTAATCACCCTGGCTAAACCCCATCATCTGGATGCACACTACATTACCCGCCTCTTTCAGCTGATTATCGAAGATTCAGTGCTAACGCAGCAGACGTTACTGCAGCAGCATTTGAACAAAACAACCCCCCAATCGGCGCGCATCGCCTTTTTAGGGCCGAAAGGCTCATACTCACACCTCGCGGCGCGCCGCTATGGTGCCCGGCATTTTGAGCACTGTATCAAAAGCGGCTGTCAAAAATTTCATGATGTTTTTCATCAGGTTGAAACAGGTCAGGCAGACTATGCCGTGCTTCCTATCGAAAATACCAGCTCGGGGTCAATCAATGAAGTTTATGATTTACTGCAACACACTAGCCTCTCAATTATTGGTGAATTAACGCTGCCAATCGATCACTGTGTGCTGGTTTCCGATACAACAGCATTGGCGCAGATAAAAACGGTTTATAGCCATCCACAGCCTTTTCAACAGTGCAGCCAGTTTCTGCAAAAATGGCCTGAATGGAAAATTGAGTACTGCGAAAGCACCTCAGCGGCTATGGAAAAAGTCGCACAGGCAAATTCCCCCGACGTCGCGGCATTAGGGAGCGAAGAAGGAGGTGCTCTTTACGGCCTGCAGGTACAGGAACGTAACCTGGCTAATCAAAGTCAAAATATCACTCGCTTTTTGGTACTGGCGCGTAAGGCCGTCAGCGTTTCTCAGCAAGTGCCGGCAAAAACAACGCTACTCTTTGCCACCGGCCAGCAAGCCGGAGCGCTGGTAGAGGCGCTACTGGTGTTGCGTAACCACAAACTAGTGATGAGTAAACTTGAATCCCGACCTATATATGGTAACCCCTGGGAAGAGATGTTTTATCTGGATATCCAGGCAAACGTGCAATCACCTGAAATGCAGCGTGCATTACAGGAATTAAATGATATAACGCGTTCCCTAAAAGTTCTTGGCTGTTATCCGAGCGAAAATGTCGTTCCTGTAGAAACTGGACTGACCCCGTGACAGTAGACAAATTCTGTCCTCACGACGAGGCCTGTTCAAAGGCCTCCGGACTGACGCCGCTGAGATGGCTGTGGCGTCGGACCCGGTTGTAGAACACTTCAATGTAATCGAAGATATCCGCCCGGGCCAGAGCCCGGGTTTTGTATATTCTCTTCCTGATACGCTCTTTTTTCAGTGAACTGAAGAACGATTCCGCTACTGCATTATCCCAGCAGTTGCCACGCCGGCTCATACTGGGCGCCAGATTATTGGCCCGGCAGAAGCGCCGCCAGTCCTCGCTGCCGTACTGGCTGCCCTGATCGCTATGTACTATTACCTCTCTGTCCGGTTTTCGACGCCATACTGCCATCATCAGCGCATCCAGCGCCAGTTCACGTGACAGCGTCGGTTTCATCGACCAGCCCACCACGTTACGGGCGAAGAGATCAATGACCACCGCCAGATACAGCCAGCCCTGCCAGGTGCGGATATAGGTAATATCGGTCACCCAGACCTGATTAGCCCGGACAACGGTAAACTGCCGCTGCACGCGATTAGGCGCAACCACTGAAGGCCTGCCGGCGATACGACGTGGCGCTTTATAGCCGCGCACCGCTTTGATCCGGTTCAGTTGCATAATACGGCTCACCCGGTTTTTACCGCAGGTTTCCCCGATTTCATTCAGATCGCCATGAACCCGGCGATAGCCATATACGCCACCGCTGAGGGAATACGAATCACGGATAAGCGCCAGCAGACGCTGGTTATCTTTATCGCGGGCGGAAACTGGATTATGCAGCCACGCATAGAACCCGGCCCGGGCGACATTCAGTACCCGACACATTGTCATGACACCCCATACGGAGCGGTGTTCATTGATAAAGCGGTACTTCAGTCGGGCTCCCTTGCAAAGTACCGCGCGGCCTTTTTCAGGATGTCCCGCTCTTCTTCGGTGCGCTTCAGCTGAGACCGAAGCTTGAGGATCTCGCTTTTGGCTTCCAGTAAATCACGCGCATGCTGCTCGCTGTTATCGGGTTTGATGGCCCGCAGCCATTTGTAAAGACTATGCGCAGAGACACCCAGTCGGTCGGAAACTTCTGCGACGGAATAACCGCGTTCCGTAATTTGACGGACGGCTTCTTCCTTAAATTCAGGGGTAAATCGTGGTGTGCCCATACGGTCCTCCTATGCTCAAACTATACATCAGGATCGTCTACCGGGGTGGGGTCAGTCCATCCATACATCAGGATCGTCTACCGGGGTGGGGTCAGTCCATAGCGCTGGCGAAACCGTCCACATTAACAAAGGCGAAATTATCAGAGCTTCATTGGCGTTATCAATGCGTTGTAGCACCACTCGGAATACCTGTTGATAAAGCTGCGCTGCGGGCGCGGTATCACGTTATGTATAACTAATAAATTGTCCATACGCCCGCTTTCGGCGTGAGCACCATCGCTTGCATATGCTCATGAGTGCATCGCGGACATAGCATTTTAGCTCCCATTTCTGCCCTATTAGCGCCATCGGTTTCTCAATCCACTGCGCGGTCTCGGGTAAATTTTTAACCGGCTGACTATAGTTGACCACGGTTATCCGGCGTTGCCTGTATTGCCGCGTCAATAATTAGTTTATCGGTAATTCCCGCCGTGCTGGAGCAGGACCAACGCCGAAAGTAATGCCAAAAACGTAATCTCCCGACGAGCCGCCTCGTTACCCGCCGGGAGAATATATTATCTAAATCCGATTATCGTTTGCCTGACGTAACAGCGTGCTACTTTCGCGCTGAAAACGCCGCGCATAGTCTCCGAACCAGTGTTCAACATTGCGAAAGCTCTCAACAAACGCTTGCTTATCCTGCTGCTCCAGTAGCGTGATGGCTTCCCCAAAGCGCTGATAATAACGCTTAATTAGCGCCAGATTTTCTTCTGATGCCATAATAATATCCGCATAAAGCTGGGGATCCTGAGCAAACAAACGCCCCACCATCGCCAACTCCAACCGATATATAGGAGAAGAAAGCGCCAGAAGCTGCTCCAGGTCCACGTTTTCTTCGGCAAGATGCATACCGTACGCAAACGTCGCAAAGTGGCGCAGCGCCTGAATGAAAGCCATATTTTGGTCATGTTCGATAGCGCTAATACGATGTAAGCGCGCGCCCCAAACCTGAAGTTGCTCTAAAAACCACTGATAGGCTTCTGGTTTTCGCCCGTCGCACCAAACGACCACCTGCTTAGCCAGACTCCCGGTATCCGGGCCGAACATAGGATGAAGCCCTAATACCGGGCCGCTATGCGCAGCCAGCATCGCCTGCAGGGGCACATTTTTGACTGAAGCCAAATCCACCAGAATGCAGTCGTCCGGCAATGCTGGCAGGCGTGCTATCACGGCTTCGGTAACATGGATAGGCACGCTCACAATAACCATGCCCGCATCGCTGAGCAATGCATCGGCCTTTGGCCAATCCTCCTGTTCTAAAATTCGTACCTGATAGCCAGAAAGCTGTAACATCCGCGCAAATAGCTGCCCCATTTGTCCGCCGCCACCAATAATTGTGACCGGGCGCAGCGCGGGGCACAGGGTTTTAAAGCCTTTGTCTTTTTCACTGCTGTAGGATTCGCGCATCACTCGCCGCAAAATGTCTTCGATTAAATCCGGCGGAACGCCAAGATCTGCGGCTTCTTTGCGACGGGAAGCTAGCATTGCGGCTTCGCGCTCGGGAACATAAATGGGCAAACCATAGCGGCTTTTCACTTCCCCAACATTTGCCACAAGTTCAAGTCGTCGCGCCAGTAGCGCCAAAAGTGACTTATCCACATCATCAATTTGATCGCGCAGGGCGGTTAATTCCGCGGCCATATCATCTCCTCAGGCAAAACGCGTTGCCAATTGCCCCTGCAAGTCACGATGGATCTCTCGCAGAAGCGTCTCCGTCGTCTCCCAGCCGATGCAAGCATCCGTCACCGAAACACCGTACTTCATTTCGCTGCGCGGCTGTTCGGAAGATTGATTCCCTTCGTGAAGATGACTCTCTATCATTAAGCCTGTGATTGAGGTGTTACCGTCCTTAATTTGCGCAATCGCAGATTCAGCCACGCCCGGCTGGCGGCGATAATCTTTACTAGAGTTCGCATGGCTGCAATCAATCATTAGCGAAGCGCGCAGCCCTGCCTTTTCCATCTCGATTTCACACTTCGCAACCTCTTCCGGCCCATAATTTGGCGCTTTGCCACCGCGTAAAATAACGTGGCCATCCGGATTCCCTTTGGTTTGAAGCAGGCAAACCTGTCCGGCCTGGTTTATCCCAACAAACCGATGCGGCATCGCCGCCGCGCGCATGGCGTTAATCGCGGTCGCCAGGCTGCCATCAGTACCATTTTTGAAGCCGACCGGCATTGAAAGGCCGGAAGCCATCTCACGGTGAGTTTGTGATTCAGTGGTGCGTGCGCCAATGGCCGACCAGCTAAATAAATCTCCGAGGAACTGAGGGCTATTAGGATCCAGCGCTTCCGTAGCCAGAGGGAGCCCCATCTCGACCAACTCCACCAGCAAACCGCGCGCTATTTTTAGCCCCGCTTCAACGTCGAAAGAGCCGTCCATATGCGGATCGTTAATCAACCCTTTCCATCCAACCGTTGTACGGGGTTTTTCAAAATAGACGCGCATAACCAGGTAGAGGCTATCGCCAACCTCTTCTGCTAACGTTTTAAAGCGGCGGCCATATTCCAGCGCCGCCTGAGGATCGTGAATTGAACAGGGGCCACAAACAACAAGTAAGCGCGGATCGCGCCCGGCAATAATATCGCTAATGACGCGCCTCGACTGGGCTATCTGAGACTCCAGCCTCGCACTCAGTGGGAATTCAGCCTTTAGCCGCTCCGGCGTAATCATAATTTGTTCATCGACGATATTAATATTATTTAGCGCGTCTTGTTGCATGTCTGCGATCCTTTAATGGTTTATGGACGATAGCCTCTTCTCCGGAAGAGAAACCCCACCATACAGTTAAATGGTAAAGTTATCAATCCAATTGACGTACACTTATATTTACACACACGCCTTAATCTTTCCTGTTAGGCAAAAAAAGTATCAAATCGTACCAATATCTTTACACTCACAAACCAGGTAATTTATCACCTATATGCAATCTGAGATTCCTTCCTGGTAAATAATCTTAGTACGGGCATGTGGTAAAGCATACAAAAACCTGCACCGCCAGCCTGTTTTACTTATTGAATTTACTAGTAAAATTTTGGCAATTTCGATCAGAATCGAGATTTGTATTACCGACTTTCTGCACGTGCATCAGGAGAAGGAGAAAACTTAGCGCATAAGGAGAGGTGCTAAAACTGGAATAAGGTAAGGCGTCTTTATTAGCCGCCCTGACATAGACAGCAAAATATAGACAGCAAATAGCATTAACGTAAAAAGGGCCGGCAAAGCCGGCCCTTTTTCAGGATGTCGCTTTCGCGAACGCTTATTTAGTCAGGCGCTCTTTGATACGCGCTGACTTACCAGTACGTTCACGCAGGTAGTACAGTTTAGCTTTACGAACGGCACCACGACGCTTAACAGCAATGCTGTCAACAACCGGAGAGTGAGTCTGGAAAACACGCTCAACGCCTTCGCCGTTAGAAATTTTACGAACAGTGAATGCAGAATGCAGACCGCGGTTACGAATAGCGATAACCACGCCCTCGAATGCCTGCAGACGTTTTTTGGAACCTTCAACTACCCATACTTTCACTTCCACGGTATCACCCGGACGGAAGGAAGGTACGTCCTGCTTCATCTGCTCTTGTTCAAGCTGTTTGATAATGTTGCTCATAATTTAATCTCTTATCCTGGGTAAACTGATATTGTTGGTGGACGACCTACGCGCCGCTTCCATCATATTCCTGCTGCTGATATTCCTGTTGGAACTCTGCCAGCAGTCTTGCTTGCTCTTCAGTCAGAGCCAGGTTTTCCAGAAGTTCAGGTCTTCTAAGCCAGGTTCGGCCCAGCGACTGCTTCAGGCGCCAACGTCTGATTTCAGCATGGTTTCCCGACAATAATACCGGCGGTACTTCCATCCCTTCCAGTAGTTCAGGGCGAGTATAGTGCGGACAATCCAGCAACCCATCAGCAAACGAATCCTCGACTGCCGATGCCTCATGACCCAATACTCCCGGAACGAACCGGGAAACAGAATCAATGAGCGTCATTGCGGGCAACTCCCCACCGCTCAACACGTAATCCCCGACTGACCATTCTTCATCAATTTCGGTTTGAATTACGCGTTCATCAATCCCCTCATAGCGACCACACACCAGAATCAATTTCTCGCTGAGTGCCAGTTCACTGACGCCGCTCTGATCGAGCCTGCGTCCCTGAGGCGAAAGATAAATCACCTTTGCGCCTTCACCCGCCGCGGCTCTGGCTGCATTGATGGCATCCCGTAACGGTTGCACCATCATCAACATCCCGGGTCCACCGCCGTAAGGTCTGTCATCAACCGTACGATGGCGATCGTGCGTAAAATCGCGAGGACTCCAGCACTGGATGTCTAGCAGGCCATTTTTTACTGCCCGACCAGTTACCCCGTAATCGGTAATTGCACGGAACATTTCAGGAAACAGGCTGACTATACCAATAAACACAAGCCAATCCCCACTGCGCCGTTTGGCTACCGCTAATCCGGAGGTTAAAAACCAGGATCCCAATCCACTTCGATTGAACGAGTGGCAAGATCGACTTTCTTGATAACCTGTCCATCTAGGAACGGAACCAGCCGCTCCTTGACTCCAAATGCATCTTTCAGGTTAGCTTTAATAACGAGAACGTCATTTGACCCGGTTTCCATCAGATCGCTGACTTTACCCAGATCGTAGCCCGTGGTGGTGACGACCTGGCAACCAATAAGGTCTTTCCAGTAATAGTCACCGTCTTCCAGGGCTGGAAGCTGCGATGCGTCAACCATTATCTCACTATTGGTGAGCTGGTTTGCCGAATCGCGATCGTCAACGCCTTTCAGCTTGATGATCAAATCCTGATTATGATGGCGCCAGCTTTCTATCTCTAGCTGTTGCCACTGACCACCGCGCTGGATAAACCAGGGCTGATAGTCAAAAATGCCTTCGGACTCTTCGGTGGAGGAAAACACTCTGAGCCAACCACGTATCCCGTACGGCGAGCCAAGTTTCCCTAATACAACCGGGTTCGTTGGCGCTTCAGCGGCGTGTTGCTTGCTCATCATGACCACCGTGGCAGATTAAGCTGCTTTTTTTGCTGCTTTGATCAGCGTTGCAACGCGATCGGAAATCGTTGCGCCCTGCTCTACCCAGTGACCGATACGATCCAGATCCAGGCGTACGCCTTCTTCTTTCTCATTTGCGATCGGGTTAAAAAAGCCTACACGCTCGATAAAACGACCGTTGCGGGCATTACGGCTGTCTGCAACGACAACCTGGTAGAACGGACGCTTTTTAGCGCCGTGACGTGCTAAACGAATAGTTACCATAACATCCTCTTTAGTGAATAAAACAACCGGGCCCCATCGAGGAACGGAGCCCGGCGTCATATTAAAGCCCGAAAATTTTACTGATTTTTGCGTAGAAAGCAATGCAAATTAGCCGCACGCGCCGTGCAATATCACGCACAACACACTCTGTAACGCGCTCAAGCTATATACAGCGTGCCTCGGCAACAGACGCACACGCTTCTTCTTTAATTACGGCCTGAATTACACTCCGGGAAAATGTGGAGACGTAACTAGCGTACAGTCCGACTGCACGCTAATTCTTTGTTAGCGGCCGGGGAAGCCAGGCGGCATCATTCCCTTCATGCCGCGCATCATCTTCGCCATACCGCCTTTCTTCATCTTCTTCATCATGCGCTGCATATCGTCAAACTGCTTTAAAAGACGATTCACATCCTGCACCTGCATTCCGCTACCCGCTGCAATTCTACGTTTACGCGATCCTTTAATAATTTCTGGTTTTTCGCGCTCTTTGAGCGTCATCGAATTAATAATCGCTTCCATACGCACCAGGATTTTATCGTCCATTTGCGATTTCACATTATCGGGTAACTGCCCCATCCCCGGCAGTTTCCCCATCAGACTCGCCATACCGCCCATGTTTTTCATTTGACGTAGCTGATCCAGAAAATCATTCAGGTCGAAGCCGTCGCCTTTTTTAAGTTTATTCGCCAGCTTTTCAGCCTGCGCGCGGTCAACTTTACTTTCAATGTCTTCAATCAGCGATAATACATCGCCCATACCGAGAATACGTGATGCGATTCTATCCGGATGGAACGGTTCCAGCGCCTCCGTTTTCTCCCCAACGCCGAGGAACTTAATCGGTTTACCGGTAATATGGCGGATCGAGAGCGCTGCCCCGCCCCGCGCATCGCCATCGACTTTCGTTAAAACCACGCCGGTCAGCGGCAGCGCTTCATTAAACGCTTTCGCCGTATTTGCCGCATCCTGGCCGGTCATCGCATCTACAACAAATAGCGTTTCAATGGGATCTAAAGAAGCGTGTACCTCTTTAATCTCATTCATCATTGCATCATCAACGTGCAAACGCCCGGCGGTATCCACAAGCAACACGTCGTAAAATTTAAGCTTCGCTTCCTTCAATGCCGCATTGACGATATCGACCGGTTTTTGCTGTGCATCGGACGGGAAGAAATCCACACCAACCTGCTGGGCCAGCGTTTCCAGTTGTCTGATTGCCGCCGGACGATAAACGTCAGCCGACACCACCAGCACTTTCTTTTTATGCTTTTCGTGTAAAAACTTCCCAAGCTTGCCTACGCTGGTTGTTTTACCGGCGCCTTGCAGACCCGCCATAAGTACGACAGCCGGTGGCTGAGCCGCCAGGTTGAGCGCATTATTTTCTTCGCCCATCGCCGCGACCAGCTCATCGCGCACAATCTTGACGAATTCCTGGCCCGGAGTAAGACTTTTATTCACTTCATGGCCAACCGCTTTCTCTTTCACGCGGTTAATAAATTCGCGAACCACGGGCAGCGCAACGTCTGCTTCCAGCAGCGCCATCCGCACTTCGCGCAGCGTATCTTTAATGTTTTCTTCGGTGAGGCGTCCGCGGCCGCTAATATTGCGCAGCGTGCGCGACAATCGGTCAGTTAAATTATCAAACATGGTCTCTTGCCTGAAGTGGTAACTAAAAGGCCGCCGCAGCGACGCATTTCTGAATAGCGCGCAGTATAACATGAAGGCGCCGCCATGTGATGCAACCAACGGTTGGAGCGAAAGGCGCGTAACGGTATACTAGCGTATCTTTTTCTGGCCCATAGGCTGACACCTGCATATGCCTGTTTTTGCCTTATTCGCGCTTATCGCATACTCCATCAGTTTGGCGCTGATCGTACCCGGGTTGCTGAAAAAGAACGGTGGCTGGCGCCGTTCTGCTCTGATATCAGCCGTTATTGCACTCTTGTGTCACGCCATCGCACTTAAGTTACGTATCTTCACACCGGATGGCGGCCAAAACCTAAGCCTGCTCAACGTGGGCTCGCTCGTTAGCCTGCTTATCTGCACCGTGATGACTATTGTCGCCTCACGCAACCGAGGCTGGTTACTATTACCAATTGTGTATGCCTTCGCGCTTATCAATTTGGCGTTAGCGACATTTATGCCAAATGAGTTCATTACTCACCTGGAAGCCACGCCGGGCATGCTAATTCATATCGGGCTATCGCTATTTTCTTACGCCACGCTCATTATCGCCGCCCTATATGCGCTACAGCTCGCATGGATCGACTATCAGCTAAAAAATAAACGTCTGGCGTTTAGCAACGATATGCCGCCATTAATGAGTATCGAACGTAAAATGTTTCATATCACGCAAATCGGCGTGGTGCTTCTCACTCTCACGCTTTGCACCGGCTTATTTTATCTGCACAACCTTTTTAGCCTGGAAAATATGGATAAGGCCGTACTCTCAATACTGGCCTGGTTTGTCTATATCGTTCTGCTTTGGGGGCATTATCATGAAGGGTGGCGCGGCCGGCGCGTAGTCTGGTTTAATGTCGCCGGCGCCCTATTATTGACGCTGGCCTATTTCGGCAGCCGCGTGTTGCAAAACATACTCGGCTAATTGTTTACCTGGCATTAAGGAGAAATCCCCTGGAACATATTTCCACCACCGCGCTCATCATTACGCTCATCGTTATGGTGATAATTTCCGCCTATTTCTCAGGCTCAGAAACCGGCATGATGACACTGAATCGCTACCGTCTACGCCATCTGGTGCGCCAGGGAAATCGTGCTGCAAAGCGTGTGGATAAGCTTTTACGTAAGCCAGACAGGCTAATCAGCCTGGTATTAATTGGTAACAATCTGGTCAATATATTGGCTTCATCGCTTGGCACCATTGTTGGGATGCGTCTTTACGGCAATGCCGGCGTAGCTATCGCTACCGGCGTGCTCACTTTCGCCGTACTTATTTTTGCAGAAGTTTTACCTAAAACCATCGCCGCTCTTTACCCGGAAAAAGTCGCGTTTCCCAGTAGCCTGCTTCTTGGTCCACTGCAAATCCTAATGATGCCGCTGGTGTGGCTCCTGAATACCATCACGCGCCTATTAATGCGCATGGTCGGGATTAAAACCGATCCGGTCGTAAGCGCAGCGCTAAGCAAAGATGAACTACGCACCATTGTGAATGAATCGCGCTCTCAAATCTCACAGCGCAACCAGGACATGCTGCTATCCGTGCTGGACCTCGAAAAAGTCAGCGTTAACGATATCATGATCCCCCGCAACGAAGTCGTCGGTATTGATATTAACGATGACTGGAAATCTATCATTCGTCAGCTCACGCACTCGCCGCACGGGCGTATTGTGCTATACCGGGAATCTCTTGATGACGCTATTGGTATGCTGCGCGTGCGCGAAGCCTACCGCCTCATGACTGAAAAAGGGGAATTTACTAAAGAGGTGATGCTACGGGCCGCCGACGAAGTTTATTTTATCCCGGAAAGCACGCCGCTTAGCGTCCAGCTCGTGAAGTTTCAGCGTAATAAGAAAAAAGTCGGGCTGGTAGTAAATGAATACGGCGATATTCAGGGATTAGTCACCGTCGAAGATATTCTGGAAGAGATAGTCGGTGATTTCACAACGTCTATGTCGCCAAGCCTCGCTGAAGAAGTCAGGCCGCAAAACGACGGCTCTGTGCTCATAGAAGGCAGCGCAAACGTGCGGGAAATTAATAAAGTCTTCAACTGGACATTACCGGAAGATGAAGCGCGAACCATAAACGGCATGTTACAAGAAGTACTGGAGGATATCCCCGTTCCCGGCACGCGTATGCGCGTTGGGGAATATGATATTGATATTCTCGACGTACAGGATAACGTTGTTAAGCAGGTTCGCATTATTCCTGTCACGCCGCTTCGTAGCAGTGTGGATAAATAGCAGCGTGGATAAATAGCGTATTCCCCTCCCTGTCAGCATGGGAGGGGAGATGAGCCAAAAACCGTAACTACGCTTTAGCCTTTGCTACCGAAACCATCGCCGCGCGAATGGTACGCCCGTTAAGCGTATAACCTTTCTGCATCACCATTAAGACGTGATTCGGGCTGACTTCATCAGACTCCACCATAGCAATTGCCTGGTGAACGTCAGGATTAAACGGCACATTAACATCGCCGACGACTTCAACGCCGAATTTACGTACCACATCCAGCATGGATTTACGGGTCAACTCGATACCTTCAACCATAGCGGACATATCAGCATTCCCCTTGTCGGCCACTTCAAGGGCGCGATCCAGGCTATCTAATACCGGTAGCAATTCGTTGACGAACTTTTCAAGTGCGAATTTATGCGCCTTTTCTACATCCTGCTCAGTGCGTCGGCGCAGATTTTCCATATCGGCCTTCGCGCGCAGCAGATGCTCACGCTCCCGCGTTTCGGCTTCTTGCAATTGCGCCTCAAGACTGGCGATACGCTCATCGCGTGAATCACTTCCCCCGGTGGCTCCAACGGATTCCGTTTGCTCAACGCCGTCCAACTCACGCGGCTCGGCTACGCTTTCTGCGCTGGGCTGATCGTTCGACTGTTTCTGTTCTTCATTACTCATGAAATTCTCCGCGTTTCTTTAGCATTCATCTCGCTGGTTCGCTTATTATGGGGATCGGTTTTCGGGTTTCAAGGGAAGCCGAGTGATTATGGAACCGCGCTCCACGTTTGAGGACCATCGGGAAAATGAATAAACATTTCAACTGTATCGGCATTGTCGGCCACCCTCGTCATCCTACCGCACTAACCACGCACGAAATGCTGTGGCGCTGGCTAAGCGAGGCAGGCTACGACGTTATCGTGGAGCAACAAATTGCTCAGGAACTCCAGCTCAATCACGTATGCACCGGTACGCTATCGGAAATAGGTCAGCGGGCCGATCTTGCCGTCGTGGTCGGCGGCGACGGAAATATGCTGGGTGCCGCCCGCGTGCTAGCGCGCTACGATATCAAAGTTATTGGCATCAACCGCGGTAACCTTGGCTTCCTCACCGATCTCGATCCAGATAATGCGCAGCAACAGCTTGCCGATGTTCTGGAAGGTCACTATATCACTGAACGCCGTTTTTTGCTGGAAGCGCAGGTCTGCCATAAAAATAATCAAACCAGGAGCAGCACGGCTATCAATGAAGTAGTGCTTCATCCGGGAAAAGTAGCGCATATGATTGAATTTGAAGTTTATATTGATGAGCGCTTCGCATTCTCCCAACGCTCAGACGGCCTGATTATTTCCACCCCGACCGGTTCAACCGCCTACTCGCTCTCCGCCGGTGGCCCTATCCTTACCCCTTCTCTGGACGCAATCGCTCTGGTACCGATGTTCCCCCATACGCTTTCCGCCCGCCCTTTAGTTATAGACAGCCACAGCTCGATTCGCCTGCGCTTCTCACATATGCGCGGAGACCTTGAAATAAGCTGCGACAGCCAAATTGCACTTCCTATCCAGGAAGGCGAAGATGTATTAATTCGTCGCTGCAATTACCACCTCAATCTGATACATCCAAAAGATTACAGTTATTTCAATACATTAAGTTCAAAGCTCGGCTGGTCGAAAAAATTATTCTGAATTAAGCCTGAAAGACTTTACTGTATATAACCACAGGATATACTGTATACAATTACAGTTATCTTTTATCTGCAGGAAAGTGGCTATGCTGACCCAACTCACCATCAGTAACTTTGCTATCGTTCGTGAACTGGAAATAGATTTTCATCGGGGCATGACGGCGATTACTGGCGAAACCGGCGCCGGAAAATCTATCGCCATAGACGCACTCGGGCTGTGCCTGGGTGGGCGGGCAGAAGCAGATATTATTCGTCCTGGAGCGGCGCGCGCCGACTTATGTGCCAGGTTCTCTTTAAAAGATACTCCTGCTGCCCGCCGCTGGCTGGAAGATAACGAACTTGAGGACGGTAGTGAGTGCCTGCTTCGCCGCGTTATTAACGCAGACGGACGTTCGCGCGGTTTTATTAACGGTACGGCAGTGCCACTGTCTCAGCTACGCGATCTGGGGCAGCGTTTAATTCAAATTCACGGGCAGCATGCGCACCAGCAACTTATTCGCCCGGAACAGCAGCGGCAATTACTGGATGCCTATATAAACCAAACCGATCTGCTACAGCAAATGCAAACCAGCTATCGTCAGTGGCATCAAAGCTGCCGCGATCTGGCAAGCCACCAACAATTAAGTCAGGAACGCAGCGCACGCGCTGAACTCCTGCATTATCAGCTAAAAGAACTCAATGACTTTTCGCCCATCACCGGTGAATATGAACGCATTGATGAAGAATATCGATTGTTGGCTAACAGCGGCCAGCGCCTCTCCTCAACTCAGCAAGCGCTAACTGTTCTGGCAGATAACGAAGAGCATAATTTGCGTAGTTACCTGTATAGCGCGCGTCAGATAGTTGCCGAACTCGCCGGCATGGATGACTCTTTATCCAGCGTGCTGCAAATGCTGGAAGATGCCGCTATCCAAGTCGATGAAGCCAGCGAAGAATTGCGTCATTACTGCGACAGAATGGAGCTCGATCCTAACCGCCTCTTCGAACTGGAACAGCGCATCTCACGCCAAATGATGCTGGCACGTAAACACCATATCTCGCCAGAAGAGTTACCGGCGCTGCATCAGCAGCTACTGGAAGAGCAACAGCGAATTGAAACTCAGGGCGATGCTCAGGATCTGTTGGCGCTTCAAGTGGAGCGTTATCATCAACAGGCGCTGGACATTGCACGGCGCCTCCATACGCAGCGGACGGCAACCGCCCTTGAACTGGCTCAGCGCATTACTGCTAGTATGCGTTCACTATCAATGCCTCATGGTGAATTTATTATTGATGTTGCCTTCAACGAATCCCATTTAACGGCTGACGGTGCCGATCGCATCGAATTCCGGGTTTGCACTAACCCCGGACAACCCTTACAACCTCTGGCTAAAGTCGCCTCCGGCGGTGAGCTTTCACGGATCGCATTAGCGATTCAGGTTATTACGGCTCAAAAAATGGAAACTCCCGCACTCATCTTCGATGAAGTCGATGTAGGCATTAGTGGCCCTACGGCCGCTATCGTGGGCAAACTGCTTCGTCAGCTTGGAGAGTCAACACAGGTAATGTGCGTTACGCACTTACCTCAGGTCGCCGCATCTGGCCATCAGCACTTCTTTGTCAGTAAAGAAACCGACGGTGAGGTTACTGAAACGCGTATGCAACCACTGAATAAACGTGCGCGACTACAGGAACTGGCAAGGCTTTTAGGCGGAAGTGAAGTCACGCGCAGCGCGCTGGCTAACGCCCGAGAACTCCTCGCCGCCTGAGTAAGCATTAGCTATGCAGGTAATCATAGTAATCACTAAAAGGTTAAGCCCGCGTAAAATTATGCGGGCAGATTTCAACTTTTTTCGTTCCGCGGAGCCACAGTGAGCGCCTTTAAGGTTTTAAACTGCTTAAAGGTTTATTATCATCAGTGTATTAATGAAGCGCCACATACCGTCTGGCCCGAAAAGGAATCAAAACACTATGCGCTGTAAAACGCTGGCTACTGCTGCGGCCGTTGTTTTAATGTTAACCGCAGGCTGCTCCACTCTGGAGAGAGTGGTATACCGCCCGGACATTAATCAAGGTAACTATCTGGCTCCCAATGATGTCGCAAAAATTCATACTGGCATGAACCAACAGCAGGTTGCTTATGCGCTGGGTACGCCAATGATGACCGATCCTTTTGGCAGCAACACTTGGTTCTATATATTTCGCCAACAGCCGGGGCATGAGGACGTAACGCAGCAAACTCTCACGCTCACATTTGATAGCAGCGGTGTTTTAACCAACATTGATAATAAACCTGCGCTACAAAAGTAGCGGGTTAATGCTTTGTACTAAGGCGCCTGCGTGGCGCCTTTTTTACGTTGATTACTGAATAATTCCCTGTGGAAGAGCGAAAGATGATTGAACCTACAAAGCTATAACCGAAAGTAGGTCCATGCCGTAATATCGCTGCTTACGACTCTGTAGATAAGATACGGCAGGGTAAACGAGGAAATAATCGAGCGGCATATGAGACATCATGAGAAAACGGAACAACTACATTAGCAGCAGATGAAATTGCAGGAGTAATACGTGGAAAGCGACATTAGCCCCTCTAACAGGAAGCATTCTTAAAAGTAACTGCCTCAGAAGGCGGTGTTTTACTTCTCTTAGTATTTATTGCTCCAAATTATCCGCCCACATTTAGCTTAAAAGAAGCGCAGCACGGAAGGCTTTCGGTCAGAAGAAGCATTAACGAATATTATTAGCCAGCGTTAAACGACCAGAGTTATCTTCCCAGAGGCATAACCTCCACAGAAATTCCTAAAAAAGCACTCCCCTCCATAGCATCAACCCCTTACGGGAAGTTGATACAGAAGGCAACTCGATGGTGAAAAAATTGAGATATGCCGCGCCACCAATTCCCTGACATACAAGGGTCACATTTCGCCGGAAGCTATATTGTTAACGAGTGGAGCGAATAAAGACTACTTCTTCAAGGATTGCGCTGCCTTTTGGCGGCGAAGCAATTTAGGATCGGCAACCAGGGGGCGATAAATTTCAACGCGATCGCCGTCCTGAAGTATATCCGTCAACGCTGCGGGGCGGCTATAAATCCCCACCTTATTTACGTTAAGATCGATATCCGGCCATAAATCCAGTATGCCAGATGCCGCGATGGCCTGTTGCAGCGTCGCACCTACGGATAATGTCACTTTACGCAAATACTGTTTCTCAGGCAGCGCGTAAACCACCTCCACCTGAATTTCAGACGACACTATAGACCTCTTTCGCCCGGCTGGTAAAAGCCTGAACCATGCTAGCCACTAAATCTTTAAAAATCCGCCCAAACGCCATTTCAATCAGCCGATTTGTAAACTCAAAATCGAGATGAAACTCAATTCGGCATGCCTCAGGCGACAGCGCCGTAAACTTCCAGCCCCCCATTAGCGTTTTAAAGGGTCCGTCGACCAGATGCATCAAAATACTTTGATTTCGCGTTAACACATTTCGCGTAGTAAAGGTTTTACTGATCCCTGCCTTAGAAACATCTACCGCCGCCGTCATTTGTTCCGCACTGGCATCTAGCACGCGGCTACCCACACACCCCGGCAAAAACTCGGGATATGATTTAACATCATTCACTAACTGATACATTTGTTCGGCACTAAACGGCACCAGCGCAGTACGACTAATTTGCGGCATATCTGTTCCTGAATTCAACTTAACTACAGAATAATAACATTTATCATTCATCAAAGAAAAACGCCGCCGCAAGCCATGCTAATATAATTGTCTTCTCCTACCCGGGGATGCGTTTTACAAGCGGATTACGTATACTGAGCGCCATTATGACAAAGAAAAAAGCACACAAACCGGGCTCTGCCACTATCGCGCTAAATAAACGCGCGCGTCACGAATATTTTATTGAGGACGAAATTGAAGCAGGTCTAGCCCTACAGGGTTGGGAAGTTAAATCGCTACGCGCCGGTAAAGCCAATATCGGCGACAGCTATGTCATTATGAAAGAGGGTGAAGCCTGGCTATTTGGCGCCAACTTTACGCCTCTCAATGTGGCCTCTTCGCACATCGTCTGCGATCCTACCCGTACGCGTAAGCTCCTGCTGAATCAACGCGAACTTGATAACCTTTATGGCCGCATTAACCGCGACGGCTATACCGTTGTGGCACTTTCTCTGTACTGGAAAAATGCCTGGTGTAAAGTCAAAATCGGCGTGGCAAAAGGGAAAAAACAGCATGATAAGCGCACCGATTTAAAAGAACGTGAATGGCAGCTTGATAAAGCGCGTATTATGAAAAATGCAGGCCGTGGTTAACCGTAATTCTTTCTGGTAACAACTGCCGCAAACGGCCTTTACCTCATGTAAATGTACGAATCGCATGATTAATCGCCATATCGCTTTACGAACATGTTACGCCATTAATTTTATGGTATACTCTGCGAATGCTTGGGGCTGATTCTGGATTCGACGGGATTCGCGAAACCCAAGGTGCATGCCGAGGTGCGGTAGGCCTCGTTAACAAACCGCAAAAAAATAGTCGCAAACGACGAAAACTACGCTTTAGCAGCTTAATAACCTGCTCAGAGCCCTCTCTCCCTAGCCTCCGCTCTTAGGACGGGGATCAAGAGAGGTCAAACCTAAAAGAGATCGCGTGGATGCCTTGCCTGGGGTTGAAGCGTTAAAACTAATCAGGCTAGTCGGTTAGTGGCGTGTCCGTCCGCAGCTACCCGGCGAATGTAAAGACAGGACTAAGCATGTAGTACCGAGGATGTAGGAATTTCGGACGCGGGTTCAACTCCCGCCAGCTCCACCAAAATTCTCCATCGGTGATTACCAGAGTCATCCGATGAAGTCCTAAGAGCCCGCACGGCGCAAGCCCTGCGGGCTTTTTTGTGCCCTCAATTTGTCCCGCGAAGTCCGAAGAGAACTAATTAAATCCGAACCTTTTAGGCCAACGAAAAGCGCTATTGTTTTCGTTGGGCCTAAACGCATGGAGACTCCCCATGGCAAGAAAAACCAAGCCGTTAACCGATAAGGAAATCAAAGCCGCCAAACCAAAAGATGCCGATTACCAGCTGTATGATGGTGATGGGCTTACTCTGCTAATCAAATCCAGCGGTAGTAAGCTCTGGCAGTTCCGTTACTATCGGCCTCTGACCAAGCAGCGAACCAAACAGAGCTTCGGAGCCTACCCTGCCGTCTCGCTTTCTGATACACGTAAACTCAGAGCCGAATCTAAAGTTTTGTTGGCGAAAGACATTGATCCCCAAGAATAAAGAATATCAGAAAGAACAGGCGAGAAATTCTCAAGAGGCCAAAACCAATACTTTCCTGTTAGTTGCCGAGCGTTGGTGGAATGTAAAGAAAGCAAGTGTGACTGAGGACTACACAGAGGATATCTGGCGCTCGCTTGAGAGAGATATTTTCCAGCAATCGGTGATATCAGCATCACTGAGATTAAAGCTCATACTTTGGTTAAAGCAGTTCAGCCGGTTCAGGCCAGAGGCGCGTTAGAAACTGTTCGCCGCCTTTGTCAGCGTATTAACGAAGTGATGATTTATGCGCAGAACACAGGCCTGATTGATGCGGTTCCCAGCATAAACATCGGGAAAGCATTCGAGAAACCGCAAAAGAAAAACATGCCAAGTATTCGACCGGATCAACTTCCACTGCTAATGCAGACTATGCGCACGACAAGTATCAGCTTGTGCACACGATGCCTGTTCATGTGGCAAATTCTCACCACGTATTAGCTCAGACCTGATCTGACAGCTACCGATTATTTTTCCATCAGATGACTAAAAATAATAATGCGTCAGTTTATTGCACACCAATAATATCTTATTAAGCCTTTACTTATTCAAGTTAACATTCACAGAATAAATATTAACATTAATTCAAAATACACAGATTAAAATATACGGTTTCCGTAAAATTCTCACGTAACGTACAATTAACACCCTAAAATCGGCTGTTTTTAATACAATATATATCTTGATTTCCGCATCTGGAGTGTATAAATTTTGCACCTCCTTAGAACACTTATTGAGCAGATATCATATTACATGTCCCTAAGATTATTAACTTCCGTATTTGTACTTATATCTGGAATATGCTTCGCCCCTTTTTCCGGAGCCTATTTACTTCAGCCCCGAATAGAGAAAACGCACCTTATATATAATCATCATCTACCCGCTGCCAGCACAGAGGTTAAGAGTAAAATTCTCGATCAGTACAAACACTGGCAGGGAGTCAAATATCAATGGGGCGGTAGCAATATGCGTGGGATAGATTGCTCAGCGCTGATGCAAAAGATCTTTTCTGGCGCGCTGGCAAAGCGGCTTCCTCGCACCACTGCCGAACAAATAAAGTCTGGCTCTGCGGTTGCTATTTCGTCGTTAAAACCGGGGGATTTAGTATTCTTTCAGACGAAAAGAACGGTACGCCACGTCGGCGTATATATTGGAAAGGATAAATTTATTCACGCTTCAAGTTCGCACGGCGTAACCATTTCCGAACTACATAATAGTTATTGGATAACGCGCTTTGAAGCAGCCAGAAGAGTTGTTATTTAATTATAAAAATTAATAATAGTGTCACCAATTTCACATGGATGTCCTCTCTCAATGATAAATGCTATACAGGCGCATTACCTTTTTATAGCGGACTCCTTTTTTAAATAAACGGCGCTTTCGCCCGGCAACCTGCATATTTTTAGCGTTATCATCATTCAAATCAGGCTATAAATAACTGACTTTTTATTGAAAAGCACTCCACTCCAGCGCTCAACTCCTGTTACAGGGTAATTATTATTGGATGGCAATATAGGTATCAACGGCAGAAATTACCTGAGCCAGAGAACACCTTCGTGAAGTGAGCGCCCGTTACTCCGCCTGGCGCTTCAAGGTACCTCAAAATACGCCGTATTGCGGCAAGCCTTTGGCCTGTTACTCCGCCAGCCAGTTCAGTAAAATTCCCGCGTTATACATAATCGCCAGGTTCCCAACATACCCGTCAAAACGGTTATTAATTGCCGAGATCTGATTATTAAAATGGTCGCTTTCAGCCGTTAATACATCCAGCAGCGTTCTCTTGCCAAGGTGATACCACTGTTCATAAAACATCAGCCTGACCTTATCGGTTTCCACGCTCAAACGCTCGTAATCACCGGCGCGCTTTATAGATGAATCGCGCGTTTCCAGCATATTTTGGATTTGATATTCCAGCTCCAGACGCGACGTTTGCGTTTTCTCACGCGCGGCCCGTGCCTTCGCCAGCGCGGCCTGCCTGGCCGCGCGCTCAGAGCCGCCGCTAAACGCGCTCCACTCTACGTTAAGCCCGGTATACCAGGCATCCTCTTCTCCGTATGAGTCCTTCGCCGTGCTTTTTGATACTACCCAGTTAAGTTGAGGCAGCCCGGCGGCCTTAATTGATTCCGCCTGCGCATCGGCGGCGCGAGCCTCCGCCTCATTGCGTAAAAGCGTCGGATGCACCGCCAGTGCGTCAAGCGCCGTTTTTCCGGCAATCATACCGTCATTCCAGTGCAGCCCGGCAGGCGTCTCGGGTCGCCCCCCTAACAGTCTCACCAGCTTAATCATGGTCGCATCATATTGATGCTGTAGCTGATCGCGACTGGCCAGCGCCGAAAGCAGGCGCGCCCGGGCCTGGGTCAGTTCACTGGCGCGGCCCCTGTCCGCATCCGCAATCTGCGACAGCATATTGACCAGCTCGTGCATGCGATCCGCGTATTTCGATGCCACGCGCAGGCTCTCGCGGTAGCGGCTCAGATTCAGTAATTCTGTAGTCGTGCTATACGCTATTTGCTCCCGCGCTTCTTTTACCGCCAGCGCCGTAGAGTTTAGCGATTCTTTCGCGCTCTTCAGGCCGGCGCGTATTTTCCCCCAGTCAAATACCGGGGTTGAAACGGACACCGACAGGCTACTGTCGCTGGGCGATTCATTATGCTGGTAAGTCCGGCCGCTGCCAAAAGTATCAAAAGGTGAGGTAATGCCAAGCTTTACCTGCGGATAACGCTGCCCGCCAATTTGCTTCACATTCCAGTTAGAGGCGTCCATCTCGGCCAGCGCGCCGCGAACTTCAGGACTATGGTTGAGCGCCTTTAGCACCATGGCCTGAAAATAAGCGTGCGAAGAGCCATAAGGCGCGGGGTTTCGCGGGCGTGCGCGGAGCTCCGCTGCAATGGGAGCAGGCCGCCGCTTGTGCATCCCGGCACCGGTAAAGTCAGGAAGCGCAGTAAACGCCAGGGGCGGCTTCTCTGACGGGCGCAGCGCAGGCTGCTTTGTCCTTTCAGACGTCTGGCTTTGCAGGTGCTTCTGCATCCGCCCGGCAGGCATCTCACCGACGGGCGTAAACTGTAACATCCGCTCCTGGCCATACGCCGTTGAAAAAAATGCGCTGCTCGCCAGCGCCGCGTTGACCATAAACGCCAGCGGGCCGCCGACTAAGTAAATAATAAATAAAAATAAAATACAGAAAGGAATATCCGAGAGCGTCGATAGCGTCACCGAAGTGATAAAATCTCTGACCGACTCGAACTCCCGAAGCTGGTTAGCAAAAGAACCGGCCGAGCGCGGTTTAAACTCCAGCTTAACCGCCATCATTTGCCGGAATAATGTAGTGCCGAGAATCAAATCGGCTTTTTTACCGGCGATATCAATAAGCCAGGCCCGAACCTGGCGGGACGCAAATTCAAAAATGATGGCAAGCGTAACGCCAATTGCCAGCGACCACAGAGTCGCATAGGCCTGATTGGGCACCACGCGGTCATACACATTCATAGTAAAGAATGTGGTCGCGAGTGTCAGAATATTTGCCAATAGTGCAGCAGCGGCAGCGCTATAGAAATAGCGGCGATAACGCCAAAGCGTTGAAAAAAGCCAGTGGCCTTCACGATTAATTTCTGGCAAAAACCGATCATTATGATAACGGTTCAGCGAGGGCTTACGATTTGCAAGCAGCGCATAGCCAGAATAAATATGATTAAGCTCCTGCTCACTCAGCGTTAATTTTCCACCGGTTTCCGGTACAATAATATCAAAGCAGGTTTGATTATTATCGTCCGTATCTCGTGAATATAAATTGCGCCTGTCCATCCGTCACTGCTGGAACAGGATGATAAATCAACTTCGCCGCCGAACTCGCCGACGGTGCCTCTTCTTTTGCCACACCGGCCGCGCTGTACAGTAAAAAACCTAATGTAATTATGCGCGCCGCAGCGCCGGTTGTTCTCTTCATATCCATTCGGGTAACTCCATCCTGAAAAGCAGTATTTTCAATACTTAGAAACCACCGCTTTCCCTATACGTTTGCGAGAAATTATTTATCTTTCGCGTAAATTCGATCGCGTATGTACCTGGTTGTCAGATACCGTCTCTTATTTATCGAATACACGCATTAAATACACGCTTTCAATTCTTAACAGGCTTTAAATTCATCTCATTCAAATAACCGCGCTGCCGACGAGAAATATTGCACTACGCCGCACAATTATTATTAAGAAATGATTTATTACCTTCCACGCCATAAACCTGGCAATACCGTTCAGGCACCCCATTTGAGCGAAAAACCGCCACACTGGCTGAGTCTCCAGCCTGGCGTTGCAAAGCTAAATATTACCGATTTCACTCAGATTAAAATTATCTGGTGAGCATCATCAATAACGGTATCAGTAATAATGCGGCTATCAGAGATAACAATGATGAACTCCTTTTACTTAATAGCAGGTTAACGCCACATTCCCGGAGCGCTAATCGGTAACTTCCGATATATCTTTTAGCAACAGCAGGTATTAGCAGCATTCCTGACAAATAAGGAGGGGTTTCCCCCTCCTTATGGGCACAGGTTAGCCAAGGGTTATCTGATGGTTGGCTAATAATGTCTCTAAATCGACGTTGGTATTATTTAACGTCACGACAGAGGTCATCCCGAATTCTCCGCCGTGCCCATCCCGGTCGATACTAATAATCGTATCATTACCGCTATGGGTTACCGACAGGTAATCCTGAATATTATCGCCAGCGTCAATAGTCGCCTTGCCATTAATATAATGCGCGGCGCCGTCGGCATCAGCGTGATAGCCAATCAGCATATCTTTAATATCGACAATATCCGCATTAGGGGTTGCCTCAATAGTACCGACAAAGAACCCATCCACCGTATCGTGGCCGTTACCGCCGCTATTGGTGGCCGACAGCACTTTGTACATCAGCGTATCCTGCCCACCGGCGGTAAGGTCGAACACATCCTCTCCACCGCGTCCTTCAAAGATGTTGTTGGCCTGATTGCCGATAAAGGTATCATTGCCGTTTCCGCCAGCTAAACCTTCGATATTAACGAACTGCGCGCTACCAAAACCGGTGTCCTGCATTTCGGTCTTATTCAGATCGATATGTAGAGACGTATTCCCAGCCAGTTTGTAATCCACGATGTCCATACCGCCGGTTGAACTCCAGGATTTCACGCCTGAGATAGTGGTAGTACCGCCACCGCCGTTGTACAGATCGTTACCCAGTTACCGCTGGCGTCCGCCGTGGTACTGCCCAGCAGGGTGCCGTTGTCGTACACCCGGACCACCAGACCGGCACCCGCCGAGCCGTGCAGCGCCGGGGTGCTGTCATCGGTGATTTCGCCCTTCTGCAGCGGACCGGTGTGCGGGCCTTCATTATCAATTAAGGTATTAATGCTTGGAGCCGCCGGGCCACTGGCGTACACGGTAATGGTGTAATCACCGGATGTCGTACTGTTACCAGCGACATCTTTTTCAACCGCAGAGAACGTGTTCTCGCCCGCAAGCAAATCGTTTTCAATCTGAATAGACCAGTGACCGCTGTTATCCACCGTAGCCCGCCCAATTTCATGCTGGCCAGATGCATCCGTGGTGTACAGGATGATGGTATCCCCTGCAGTGCCGGTACCAGAAATAACGGGTCGGGTGTCATCGGTTTTTCCACCGGTAGGAATGTTTCCAGTAATTTCGCCGACATCATCGGCAACGCCGGTGATTGACAATGCTCCAGCATCAGGCGGGGTGGTATCCACGGTGATGTCGAGGCCCGGCGACGGTTCGCTGACGTTGCCCGCCGGATCGGTTTCCGTGGTGGACAGGCTGTGATCGCCGTCCGCCAGCGGCTGGTCCGGGGTCCACGTCCAGTTGCCGTCCGGATCGACGGTTGCGGAGCCGATTTTCTCGCCGTTGTCCCACACGTCCACGGTGTCGCCCGGGGTGCCCCTGCCGTTCAGGGTCGGGGTGCTGTCGCCGCTGTGGATCGGGCCCTGTTTATCGCCCGCGTTATCGCTGGCCACGGCGCGTCCGGGGTGGCCGGAGGCTGCGTGTCCACGGTGATGTCGAGGCCCGGCGACGGCTCGCTGACGTTGCCCGCCGGATCGGTAACGGTGGTGGAGAGGCTGTGGTCACCGTCCGCCAGCGGCTGGTCCGGGGTCCACGTCCAGTTGCCGTCCGGGTCAACGGTTGCGGAGCCGATTTTCTCGCCGTTGTCCCACACGTCCACGGTGTCGCCCGGGGTGCCCCTGCCGTTCAGGGTCGGGGTGCTGTCATCGGTGACGTCGCCGCTGTGGATCGGGCCCTGTTTGTCGCCCACGTTATCGTGAGCGTCAGGAGCTGGAGGAGTCTGCGGCGCAGTGGAGTCAACGGTAAGGTCAAATCCTGGAGATGGTTTGCTGATATTCCCGGCAGCATCTCGTTCCGTTGTAGTTAATGTATGGTCACCATCTGCCAGCCGATTGTCAGGCGTCCAGCGCCAGTTGCCGTTGCGATCAACGTTGGTCTCACCAATTTTTTTGCCGTTGTCATAAATTGTGATGGTGTTACCCGGCTCTCCGCTACCGCTCAGCTGTGGATGCGTTTCATCGGTGATATCACCACTTTTTAATTTTCCGGTGATAGCGCCAGTATTATCCAGAGCAGAATCGATTCCCTTACTTACCGGAGGCGTTATATCTACCGGGTCATGGTGGTGATGGCCCTTAGTATTGTGTTCGTGAAGGGCAACCCCGGCGCCAATAGCCCCCGCTGCGGCAAGCAGACCAAACAGCAGTGGGTATAAATTAGAGTTGGAGTCATCACTTTCGAAATAAGGCGCGCCTGGCCCCAATGTTTCGCCACCGAGCGCCGCCGCAACTAATTCGCTGTCAGTTATGAGGTAGCCTGCGTCATAGCCAACGTCGCTAACAGGAATATATTGGTAAAGCTGGCCGTCTTCCGCCATCCCTAACAATAATGGAGATGCATCATCACCGTATTCAAAATAGTCTTTAAGAGTCAGGGATGGCTTTTCATCACCTTCCTGCATTACTTCTAAATCATTCCCATTACGCTTTAATGTAATATTTTCAGGAGCAAAGTTATCTCCTTCATTCTTCAGCAAATAAAGATAACCCGATTTTATTTTTACCTTGGCTGGGTTTTCCTGACTGACGGATACGTTTTCATTTTTTCCATCCGCATGTCTTGTAACCAGTATGATTTTCTTACTCATACAATCTCCTGAATTGCTATAACTTTCCTTCCCGGAAAGCTAATCATCCAATGAATAATTTCCAATGTTTACCCGCTTATTTTATTTATCCGGTAAAGACAAAGATACTGCGGTCAAATATCATCCAACCATGAACTAAGAAGACTACGCCGGTCGATTCATCATAAACCATTGATATACAAAAATAATAAAAAACAAAACCGTAAATAAAATTTAAAATAGATAATAAAAATAAGTATATTTAAGCAACTGAGCTAATCCTTTATGGTGTGGTAGTGAGATATCTAAAATTTATACTTAAATAAATAAAACCATATTTTAGAAGGTGAAAGTATTATCTTATTTTTAACTGCCATCCTTTCATGCCCAGCTTTCTCAAGATATTATATTTATGTGCACTAATTGTTTTTTCACTACGCGATAACTTTATAGAAATTGCTTTATTGGTCTCTCCGGCAAGACAAAGTTCAAGGATCTCTCTTTCCCTGCGAGTTAGGCCTGCTTTCTCATACATTTTTTCATTTAGTCCGCCGCGTATTCCATTAAATGATCCAAAGACGCTCCATGAATAGCAGTACCCTCCGTCCATGACTACATTGATCGCTTTAATAAAGAAGTCAGCGTGGCCGTTGCGATTTACCATTCCACGCAGACCTGGTATTTCCTGATGAAGCTGTTTTAAAAAATTTTCATGTGCGGCCAGTGCCAGCAGGGGCACTTCGGTATCTCTGAAACAACCAATAACTTCATCAAGGCAGGAATCAATACCTTCACAGTCAACAATTACAACATCACAATATTCTTTATTGAGTGGTATATGAGCATTTTTTATCGTTGAAAAAAGTACCTGATCTTCAGGGAAACAGCTTTCCAAAATATAATATATCCCTTTGCAACTTAGGTTATCATTCCCTAGATAGGCTATTTTCATTGCTAGTCCCTTTGCTCGATAATCTGATTAAACACATTGAAATCAATATATCGCCCTCCTTTTCACCTCAGTGAATGTGAGCAAAACTAAAATCCATTGTTAACTCAATGAGGATATGGATATATTTTATTAAGAAACCACCTAGGAGAATTAAAGTCAATGCGAGGTTACTTAAACTTAAATCATATCCACTTATATACACTTAAAAATACAGAAAAAGACTTAGGTTACGGGCTGATAACTCTTTCTTACTCTCATCGCGCAGGTATAAATTCCCCCAATGTTTTAGTGAGGACGCGTATAGCAGAGAATAATAACTTCCTAATGTCGAGTTTTATTTCCCACCATGTCTCTCCGTTTCGTCAATGGCTTGATTCCAGATATCATCAATCAGCAAGCATCTATGTACAAAAAGGGTCGTTTCCCCCAGGGTAACAAGATGAACAATTTCAATTCTATTACTAATAAAAATAATTCATTTACATTATAAAACCTTTTTTATTCAGCCAGTGACTTATCTCACACACTTTTTTTCAAAAAGCTTCACTATCCTCATCGCCCTCTTTCTTACCGGGTAATACATAGAGTGCGACGGCAGATAGCCAACAGAAAGCGCATAATCTGCCTTCAGCCCATCCTCATAGTAGAAAAAACCGCCTTAAATGAGGGTTAAGAGAATAACTCTAGAAAATGCGTAAAACATAGATATTTTATACATGTTAATCTATAGATTAAGTAATAAACAATACAATATGCTTATTGATGATCATGAATATTACTGACAGATAACGGAAGCATATATTAATTAATTGTAGGGAAAAATATTAATCACCGAAATAAACCAATAATTCTATTAGTTAGTATTAACACTACAACCGGCATAAACACAGTTAGCAAGCCGCCCCCCGTAAATTGCTCATCTTAATATCGCAACATAAATACAATAAATGATGTTAATATTGTCATGGAGCACTATCAGAATATGAATTTTTTATTCCTTAAAGATTACAGAGCACTAATATAGATTAACTTATACTAAATTAGAAAAGTATTAGAAGAGTGTTGACTTTAGGTTTAGTTAGTGATGTCATAGGCACATACTTATTAGAAATATATGGGACATACGTCAGCGGAAGACGATTATATTCTAAGAACTCCTCTTCTGTCGTATTGAAATATAGATAACGTCATGAATTCACCTTCATGACATCATCAATTATGAGAGTCAGATGAAAGTATTATTCTTGGGCGCGGATAACTTGAGTTGCCACGGTGTTTCTTATTTATTAGGCATGCATTTTGATAAGGAAAGCGTCAAGCTTCTTGCCCCCGAAAATGCGGCTCATGAACTTTATCGCCATCAATATGATATTGTTATTGTAGATTATGAAAGCGCTGAAAAAAACCTGAGCGACGTTGCTCATGCGCTGAACGATATTACTATTCCAGTCCTCATATTAGCTACCCGTAAGCATAATCCGGAATGCCTGCATAAGCAATTTCCTTTTTTACAAGGCATTGTTGACAGGGATAGCAATGCTGATTTCTTTATTAAAGCCATACATATTATTGTTGCCGGCGGCTACTGCTATTCTTGGGAGGTTTTTTCCCAGCGATCTTATCCCTCATCAAACCTGAATGACGAGGCGTATAAAAACGCAGGATTAACGGCGCGCGAACGTGAGATCCTTGATATGTATCTTGCAGGTGAAACCAATAAATCTATTTCTGTGCGTTTATCTCGGAGCGAGAAAACAATTAGCGCCCATAAATCCAATATACTCAAAAAGCTGGGTATGAAACGCTGGCAATTAGGTATTCATTAATTTAGCAGGGTAGCTTTTAGATTATTACGCGGCATATCCCTTATGCCGCACGCGGATTATGCGCGCTCTTATTCCCAAAGCTATAACAGTTTCTACTTCCCCAAATTAACCTCACCGCCCGCTGAAACCCTCTGGTGATACCGGCTATTGTGCCGATGATGCAACGGAAATCATGGGGCGTTCATAATGTTCAATGACCGCCAGCGCCAGCCCTTGAGCAGGATCGATATGTTCGCGTAAAAAATGCAGGCCTGTGCGCCGGGAAGTAAACGTCAATGCGCTCACTGCCGAGCTTGTTCGCACCGTTTCCACAAACCCGCTATGGATGTTCCACGGGCAATCAATTACGATATCCGCCGGATTAAGCAATAACATAATCTGCCCTAGCGCATTTCCTAATAATTCGCCGATTTGCCTCATTACCGCATCGACAATTTGGGGTGCACTCGCCCTGTTTTGCCAGCTTAACCCCGGCGCGTGTCGCGCTAACTGGCGCTGCACGGCGGGTATGCTAATTACCGTCTCCAGGCAACCTTTGCGCCCACAGGTGCATTTTTCTCCCGCGGGTTGCACGATAAGATGCCCTACTTCTCCGGCGGTCCAACTACTGCCGGTATACACCTCCCCGCGCTGTATCAATGCCCCACCCACGCCTTCCGCCACGCGCAGATAAAAGCGATCGGCGGCAGTCTCCGCCGTCGTAGCGCGTTGAACGCCCAACAGCGCCGCCGCTTTCACGTTATTCATGACCCAAAGCGGTAGGGTGAGCATCGCCTGGAGAGGGGAAAGAATATCAACGTCGCGCCAGCCCAGATGTGAGGAATGATGCATCCAGCCGCGCTGGGGATCGATAATGCCAGGAAACCCGATAGCGATTCCCAGCAGCGCCGGGTAACTGTGCGTAAGGAGCTGACAGCGCAACCCGAGTTCGTTAAATAAGCTGGCGGGATCGCGCGTTTGCGTACTCCAGGTCTCCTCTTTAAGTACGCGGGAGAAATAATCGCACACTCGCAGGTGGATCTGCTGGCGCTCAATCATAATCCCCGCGCTAAGCAGACGATCGGGCCGCAGCGCAATTTCAATTTTCCGACGCCCGGCGGCGTAAGAGGCCACGGGCCCGCGTTCTTCAATTAATCCCGCCTCAATTAATTCATCAATGATTAGTGAGACTGTATTTTTACTTAGCGCCAGATAACGAGAAAGATCCTGACGCGAGGTAACCTGCAGACGGCGCAGGGCCGCCATTACCCGCTTTTCATTATTTAAACGCAGGATGGCGGGCCCTTTCCCTGTTTCTTTCATGAGCGACTCAGCTAACGGACTTAACAATATTAGTCTATCAGTATCTTATTGTTCGTCATCCCAAACTTTTCTCCCGCTCTTCCAGCAGGTTAAAAGATGTACGCCACCGTTAGTCTGTTCACGTAACGTAATGATATCGGCGGGTGCGCCAACGGCCAATCCCTGCTGCTGCGGGAGATTAAGGCAGCGCGCCGGGCGCAGCGAAGCCATCTCAACGGCCGTTGCCAAATCAGCCAGACCGTTTTGCAGCACAAAATTCACGCCGTCCAACAATCCACGCGCCGAGCCGGCTAACAGACGCGGATTGTCGGTCATTGAAAGACGCCCGTTGGCGCTAAGCGTCACCCGCCCGCCGATGGGAGCCTGATAATCGCCCGGCGCAAGCCCGGCAAAGCTCGTGACGTCGCTAACCAACAGCGCCTGCTCCCCTTTTGCGCGCAGGAAGACCTTCAGCACGGCGGCTGGGAGATGCTCACCATCCGCAATTAATGTACAGCTCAGCCTGTCTTCCGCCAGTTGCTGCCAGATGTAATTGGGATGACGCGCTAACTGAAGATGAGCGCCGTTTCCTAAGTGCGTCGATAAGCGTGCACCAGCGTCAGCGGCCTGCGTAATTTGCTCCGGCGTGGCGGCGGTGTGACCGATGGAAAAGAGTACCCCGCTCCCTCGATAATGACGGATGAAAGCCGCGCATTCAGGCCATTCTGGAGACAGCGTGATTATCTTGATGAGCCCTTTGGCGCAGCGCTGCCACTCGTCAAACAGCGCGCTGTCGGGCGCTCGTACCGCCTCTTTAGGATGTGCTCCGCGCGGGCCATCTTCGGCTGATAAAAACGGCCCTTCAAGGTGGAAACCGGGTACCGCCTGCCGTACGATTTCCCGCTGTTCACAGGCCTCGGCCAGCGTTGACATCGCCTTACAAATAGTTGGCGCTGGTGCGGTAATCACGGTTGGGAGCCAGCTCGTCACCCCCTGTTTCCACAGCAGGCGCACGGCCTGTTCAACCTGTTCACCGCTAAAGGGGAAGTGGTTAAAGTCGATGCCGTGAAAGCCGTTAATCTGTAAATCCACCAGCCCGGGGGCAATAATGGGCAATGCGGTGTCCGTGGCGATGGGCTCAACGGCAGTAATTTTTCCTTTATTCAGGCGTAACAATACCGGACGCAGCGTCCGGTAATCACGCCCCTGCAGGACTTGCTCAGTCAATGTTTACCTCCGGGCAGGCCTGCGCATCAGTAAACAGCGTGCAGCCGTAATGCCGGCGCAGTATCGTCGCCGGGCAAGCCGTAGAAACAGGATCGTGCAGCGTACGGGTTACAGCCTGGCGTTTAGTTGCGCCGGGTACGATGCAAAATAGACGTTCAGCCTGTAATAGCGTCGGAACGGTGAGCGTAAGCGCATGCGTTGGCACCTGCTCCAGGCTGGCGAAGCAGCCATCATTTACCTGCTGCTGACGGCAGGCGGCATCCAGCGCCACCGGTTTGATAATTTCAGGATCCTCAAAATCAGCCACCGGCGGATCGTTAAAGGCCAGGTGACCATTTTCACCGATCCCCAGACACACCGCATCGATGGGCGCTTCGGCAATCAGAGCCCCGTACTCCTGGCAAATTTGTTCAGGACTGCCCTGCGATGGGATCAGATGCACCTTGCCAGGTTGCACTTTATCAAACAGAGCTTCACGTAAAAAATGGCTGAAACGCTGAGGCGCATCGGCTGACAGCCCAATATATTCATCCATATGAAAAGCCGTGATGCGCGACCAGTCGATATCCTCGGCCTGAGCGAGCGTCGACAGAAACTCATTTTGCGAAGGCGCGGCGGCAAAAATAACGCGCACGCCTTCCTGAGACGCCAGACGAGCACGCAGCCATTCTGCGGCGACAAGTGCAGCATCCTGCCCCATTTCCTGACGGGTCGCGTAGCGACGCACTTCAAGGTTTTCGATAACTACGGTCTGAAAATCATCCATCATCATTAAGCCTCCTGTGATGTTGTTATTCCCTGTGCTGACGCCGCTTCAGCATCGGTGTTCAACGCAGCGAGCAGCGCTTCAACCTCCGGGCGCACCGGCGTCGGCCTCAACCAGCCAATGGCGATGTAGATTATCAGCGAGGAAAGTACCGGTGCTGCAACCGTCATCGCTGCGCTGGCATCGGTTAATACAAATTTGACGGTAAAAAAGGCTCCCACTCCCACCGCCCAGCTTATCAGCGCGGCGATGCTGCCGCTGCGTTTAAACCAGGGAAGCAGCCCTAATAGCATAGGAATCGATATCGGGCCTACCAGCCCGCCAAACCATATTACCAGTAGCGATAATACTCCACCAAAGCGGCTGGCGTTCAGGGCAATTATCAAGGTGGTGGTAATAAACAGAAATGCCGTAATCCTTGCTACAACCAGCGATGTTTCCCCACGTTTAAAACGCTGAGGCAGCATCACCGGCAATATATCCCGCGTTACCACGGCGGTAATGGCATTAGCATCAGAGGACGTCATAGATAAGGTATGGGTAAACATGGCTATCAGCACAAGCCCAATAAGCCCGTTCGGCAGCAATTCCATCGCCATAATCGAGTAGGAGTGCGAAGGATCGCTGATATTAGGGTAGATGAGCGGTGCCGCCCACATCGGCCAGAACAGAACCAGTGGCCAAATTAGGTATAACACCGCCGATAGCAGCGCGGCTTTTCGCGCCTCCCGCCCTCCTGGGGCGGCGATGAAGCGCTGCGCCAGGTTCCACGTACCCCCGTTGTAACTAAGCGTATAGATGACGAAATAAGCCAGGATGAAACCGAGCGTATAGGGTTCCTGAACAATTTGAGTATGATTAGCCGGCAGGCGATCCCAAATGGTAAATAGCTCGCCGAATCCTCCCAGATGCACGGCTACGGCAATCACCATCACAATAGCGGCAATAAACTGAACAATAAATTGCCCGAAGTCGTTACAGGCATCGGCCCATAGCCCGCCCATCACGGTATAAAATAAACTGAGCGCGCCGGAAACCAAAATCCCTACGGCGGGGTCAAGCCCGGTGAAAACATTGATGATAATGGAAATGGCCGCCCATTTAGCCCCCACATCAAACGTTTTCAGTAATACCCCGCTCCATGCTAATACCTGCTGAGTAGGCACATTGTAGCGCGTCGCCAGATATTCCATCGGCGATTCAATATTCATATGAATTCGCAGCCTGGCCCAGCGCGGCGCAAAAACCCAGGCGCCAATTAATACGGCAATAGCGATGGGGAAGGCCCACCAGAAATAAATGGTAATACCATAATGGTAAGCAACGGCAGCATAAGCAACAAATACGGCCGCGCTATAGCCTGACATATGATGAGAGACGCCTGATAGCCACCAGGGCATCTTGCCGCCGGCCGCAAAAAAGTCCCGCGTGCTGTCTACACGCCGCATAGCCCAGAGAGTAATAAAAATAATCATTAGCGCATAGAGCGCCATGACGATGTAATCCAGTACATTCATACCAAACTCCGCTAAATGGTTCGTTTATCCCACTGGCGAGGGCATTGGAACGACTTCGCCCAATTAGTCCTTAATTAGGACAAATTGAATGTGACAGAATTAAGCACTCACTTATGTGATTTTTTTCTCGTTATTGAAGAAAAAATGGTCAGGCCATGAAGAGGAAATGCCTTTAGCGATGAAATTTTATCTGGGTAAAAACGAGGTTTTCAGAATAAAGCCCAAATCAAGAGCCCATGTTGCAATGTAATTAATTACACATTCAATAATAATTACAATAAAACCCCATTTCACTAATTGACAATATGCGGGCAGATCGGCAAATTAATAACGTTACTAAATTAAATAGCTTTTATATCAATCATTCACCGAGGGGCATTAATGAAATTCATTGCAATCGCGCTATCCGCTCTGGCTGTTACCGCCTGCAGTTCCCAGCAAGATCAACACCCTGCTAAAAAAATCGGCATGCCAAACCCGGCTTCAGAGTGGTGCATCTCTAAAGGAGGAAAGCTAGAAATGGTCAATACACCTAAAGGAACTGTAGGTTACTGCGTGCTGCCAGGCGGCGAGCGCATTGAAGAGTGGGCGCTTTACAGGCGCGATCATAGCGCAAAATAGGGTTCACTCATCGGCTATATCAAAAAGAGAGTACGCGATCAGCGCTCTCTTTCTTTTTTCGTTTAAGCCCAATATGGATAAACATATTCTGCCGCAAATAGGCTTAGAAAAGATGCAGAGCTTATCTCGCTGTTATTGATACTGCCTTCAGCTAATGTTAACAAATAGCAGTGAATACGCTAATACAGTTATTTTAGACCAGTTTAGCGCTCAGATTCTTTATCAACTTCTTCTTAACTGAGACAAAACCTCGGGCTGGCGTTTATTCCCGCTTAAAAGACAACATTGAATATCTTGCCTGTTGCCCCTCTTGAGTACACCGAATAAAGCGCCACTATCGTGAATAGCGGAAAAATGTACAACGTTATCCTGAGTAATAAGCCCGGTAATAGCAGTAACAATTCATTAGCTAAACTGGCACTGGCCCCGCCTGAAACTCATCTATGAGCGTCTATACTTAATTCACCGATCCTAAAAAGGAGTAAGACATGTTTCATATAGGTGACATTGTACAACCACGGGTTGGCGGCCCCAAAATGGCCATTACCGCTATTTATTACGACCGGGTGATCGTGACGCCGGTTCATGGCGATAAGCGCGATAAAATAACATTGAAAATTGAAGATATTACACCTTATCAGGAAGATGGCGATTTCGGTGTTTGTTAAATAAAAGGGGGAGAATGGCGGGCAATAATTATTTCCTTACCATACTCCCCTGCTTACCAGATATTAGAACAGAGAAAAGCTTATTATTTGTCTTATTTATACTTTACGGATGGATAAGAAAATCGTCCATTGTCTGCCCGTTTTTTAATGCCAGCGAGATTGCCTTAGGCGTTCTCCCTTGTCCGGTCCACGTTTTTGGAGAGCCATCAAGGTCGATATACTGATATTTTGCCGGGCGAACGGCGCGCTTACTTATCACCGTTTCTTCGCCGGGATTAAGTAATTCATTTAGCTCAATGCCTTCGGCTTCCAGCATTTTAAGCCAATGCTTCATCTTTTCTTCGCGCTCAGCTAACCCTCGCTGTAACTCAATTTGCTCAGCCCGTTTCTCTTCTGTAACAATACGCATTTTATCCAACACTTCCTCAAGAATTTCAGTTGAAATTTCCCGAGCCATTGCGCGTAATGTACGAATATTATTAATATTTTGTAAAATTAATGCCATGAAAACAATCTCCTGGTGGTAATAAAAAAAACAATCTTCTAAAATAATTGATAATGCCACTGATTACCAGATGGTCATATTTAGCTGCATATATTTTCAACGTAAATTAAAAGCGATGACTTCACAAGACAAAAGTCTACAAATTACTTGAAATAAGACAATACTTAATTGAAACAAAATATATTCAACCCCTGAATGGATGGTTTACCCCTCACTCTGGAATCCAATAGCATTGAATAATGATATTATTTTTATTGCAGAGAGACATTATACGTTAAAAACGGTATTTGCACATTTATAACGCGGAAAACACCCCGGTTTACCTGCAAGTAATGGCTCATATGGCGATAATAAATACTAAATGACTCTTTAGCACCCTCTGCTCTGAGAATTGTAATACCAATGGCGATTAACAATAGAGCCATGCGGTTTTATCCGTGGCCGGTTCGTTTTTACACAGGAGATATTCAGTTTGCTTTATAATAGGCGCACGGCAGCCCGTTCACCGGGAAATAACATTATTTTAAACACGGCAGGCAAATCGGAGCCGTGAATCTCTCACGGCGTACTTCTGGGGTAATTAATTAATATCGCCAAACAGACCGGCAAGATAGCGCTCCAGCGCAATACGAGAGCTAAAACCGTGCGGAATACCGTAATGCTCCTGCGCATCGCCGCCGAGCCACAAGGGAAATTGATGATAATGATTACACGTTTTCATCTCGGACGCCGGCTCTGCAAGCGTCTGGCTACGCTCTCTCAGCGCGGGGTGAATCACCAGCGCGGTACGCCCCATCCGCGCTTCACGATTGACGTAAACATAATTGTCGGCGCGACGATAACCATAAGCCTTTTGGGTCACTGCATCCATAATGAAACCGGCTTTTTCCAGAACGCGCGCTACCTCATCGGGTCGTAAATACATAGTTTTTCCTCATCCTCTTCTACCGCAATGCTTTAACTGCCTGGCAACCTTACATGATGCCTATAGGCCCGGCTTTCAGAAAAATCCAGATTGAAGAAGCGATACTACCGACCTCATTCAGTCTGACGAGTATCGTCTACACTCATTAGTGATCGTAATCACAGGAGATTGCCATGTTTTACAAAACGGATCGAAAAAACCGGCCCAATGACGTCAGCGACAGCATTAGTAAGCTTACTCAGGCGCTGGAATCAATGATAAACGACATGGGGCAACAGGCGACAAAACAGAGTAAGGCAGCGCGCCGCGAAGCAGAATCGTTACTTAAAGAAACGCGGGCGCAGCTCAGCAGCAGCAATTGTCCGGTAAACCGGGCCGCATGCGATGCTGCAGCCAGCGCCCAGGAATGGATCCGCGAGCGCCCCTGGTATACGCTGGGAATATGCGCTGCTGCGGGTATTGCGCTGGGCGCATTACTGGCATCACGCCGTTAACTGTCTCCCGGCAACGGGCCTGACTCCCTTCAGGGCAGCCCGCCAGACGGGGCATTTTTCTGCCGTCTGGCATTATATAGCCGGGCTGCCCGCACAAGGCCGCAGGTGTCGCTATGCTGAACGTGATAAAACGCTATGCCTCCGCTTTATCCATCTCACGCAATTTTGCCACTGATTTAAGACGCTAGAGTGGCCCCGCCAACGGCTATATATCCTGCTTTTCATGACATAACGTTTGGGTCGACGGCAGATGGCGGTTTCGTCAGGCAAACCAATTTCATCGATGCTTAAAATCCCTACATAGCGCGTCATTGAATTTCACGCTCTCTATATTTAGTATTAGGCTTTATGCAGTACTATTGGCAATGCACTATTTAGCGGCCTGCTCCGCCAATAAACAGGAATGCAAATCATGAACATTATCATTTACAGTCGCAAAAACTGCCTACCTTGCTATGCAACAAAACGGGAGATGGAAAAGCGCGGATTCCGCTTTACCCTCATTGATATTGAACAAAACCCCAGCACCGCCGCTAAGTTACGCGCCGCCGGACATTCCCAATTGCCGGTGGTGATTACAGACGATATGTGCTGGAGCGGATTTCGCCCGGATATGATTAATCGTCTACCCCGGCCCGGTGCGCGCGTGAAAAATGCATAATGTGAAAGCCGCACTCCTCGCGTTCACGCTCCCTCAGCGTCCTGTAAGCCGCTGGTAGTGGATGGGCGTTAACAATTGCGATTCCAGGCATCCTGTAAAACCCGCTGTCTGCCTTAGCGGAGCTTATTGCTGAACCCTGCCTGCCGCCGTATTGCCTACAGAGACATAAAGCGCTAGCAAGTAAGATATTGGCCGCGGCTCGTTCCTCTAATATGAGTTCTAATAGTGACTAAAGCACTACGTTCTATGCCGGACAGCAGTTATCACCAATGGATTTATTAAAATAAAAATTTTGCGCCGCAAAGAGGATACTTTACGCGGGTAGAATTTAAATAGTAGCTTCATCCAAACCAATATAGATGGAATTACCTCACGCATCAGAAAAACAGTCCGCAAGCCGGTATATATTCCGCACTCTCAGGTATTACCCGGTTCATAAATACCTATCTCAGCAAAGTGAAATTAAACTCTTTGATGATAATTCGTGAAATCAAAAAGCGCCCTTTCATCATACCTCCTTCTATGCACCTCGCAGAGACATACACAACCACTTGAAATTAGTATGGATATATAATTTAAATAATATTAAGCCACGGTCATAATACATTATAAAAAAAACAAAAAAGACACCCAAAGACATCATTAAAATAAGGGTTGTTTGGATTTTGTTACTATGCCAGGGTATACCCAGATTTTATTTCACAAGGAACCATATCGATAACAGCTTACACAGGAAAAACTGTATTTCATGACAATTAAACTAGAAGTAAAAAATCTCTATAAAATATTCGGCGAGCATCCAAATCGCGCTTTTAAATATATTGACAAAGGATTTTCCAAACAAAAAATACTGGAAAAAACGGGACTTTCTCTTGGCGTAAAAGATGCCAGCCTGGCCATTAATGAAGGTGAAATTTTTGTCATTATGGGACTTTCCGGCTCCGGAAAATCCACCCTGGTACGCCTGCTTAATCGCCTGATTGAACCTACTCGCGGGCAGGTTCTGATTGACGGTGAAGACATTGCAAACATATCGGATGCCGCGCTACGCGATGTACGGAAAAAAAAGCTCGCAATGGTCTTCCAGTCGTTTGCTCTGATGCCGCATTTAAATGTTCTGGACAATACGGCATTCGGTATGATGCTTTCCAGCGTCCCTGCCTCTCGCCGCCGGGAAAAAGCGCTCGATGCACTACGACAGGTAGGGCTGGAAAATTACGCGGACGCCTGGCCGGATGAACTATCCGGCGGTATGCAACAGCGCGTAGGTTTGGCCCGTGCGCTGGCTATAGATCCGGATATTCTATTAATGGATGAGGCGTTTTCCGCGCTCGACCCGCTTATCCGCACCGAAATGCAGGATGAGTTGGTTAAGCTTCAGGCAAAACATCAGCGTACCGTCGTTTTTATTTCCCACGATCTTGATGAAGCAATGCGAATCGGCGATCGCATCGCCATCATGCAAAACGGCGAGGTGGTGCAGGTCGGCACGCCCGACGAAATTCTCAATAATCCCAGCAATGATTATGTCCGCACTTTCTTTCGCGGCGTGGATATCAGCCAGGTTTTCAGCGCCAAAGATATTGCGCAGCGCACTCCGCGCGGGCTCATTCGTCGCACTGCCGGCGTTGGGCCGCGCTCGGCGCTGAAGTTACTTCAGGATGAAGCGCTGGAATTTGGTTATGTCATTGAACGCGGTCAGAAATTTATTGGCATTGTTTCCATCGACTCTTTGAAAAATGCGCTAGCGCAGGGGCTGGGGCTGGAGGAAGCGCTTCTGAAAACACCGGGACCTGTCGCTGCCGACATGCCGCTCAGTGAAGTGTTAACCCCCGTTGGTCAGGCGCCCTGTGCTTTACCTGTTATTGACGATGAGCAGCATTATCTCGGCATTATTTCCAAAGGCGTTTTGCTCCAGGCGCTGGACAGAGAGGGGATGAACAATGAATAAAGCACCGCAGACGACGCAGCCTGACGCAGCGAATAGCGCAGGAGATGCCTGGAATTCCGCCGGAAGTCCGCTACCGCAAAACGCGGCGCCACGACATGATGCCGCTGGCAGCGCGGATGCCTGGAGCGGCAGCGCAACGCCTGACGCTCAGTCCGGCGGAGCAAACGACTGGCTGCATGCCGCCCCGCCGCCACAGGAGCAACATTTCAATCTGCTGGACCCTTTTCACCATACTTTAATCCCACTGGACCGATGGGTGACATTAAGTATCGACTGGGTTGTCACTCATTTTCGCCCGCTGTTTCAGGGCATCCGCGTGCCGGTCGACTATATTCTCAGCGCTTTTCAGCAGTTTCTACTGGGGATGCCAGCGCTCGCGGCCATCGTAATATTCGCCCTACTTGCCTGGCAAATAGCCGGCCCCGCCATGGGTATTACCACGGGCATTGCGTTAATCGTCATTGGCGCAATTGGCGCCTGGTCGCAGGCAATGATCACGCTGGCGCTGGTACTCACTGCGCTACTGTTTTGTATGTTAATAGGCCTGCCGCTAGGCATCGCACTCGCCCGCAGCCCGCGCACAGCCCGAGTCATCAGGCCAATACTAGATGCAATGCAAACGACGCCAGCGTTTGTCTATCTGGTGCCTATCGTAATGCTATTCGGCATCGGCAATGTGCCGGGCGTGGTAGTGACAATTATTTTTGCGCTACCGCCCATCGTACGTCTGACCATTCTTGGGATTAATCAGGTGCCCGCCGATTTGATTGAAGCCGCGCGCGCTTTCGGCGCCAGCCCGCGCCAGCTTTTGTTCAAAGTGCAGCTCCCACTGGCAATGCCGACCATTATGGCGGGAGTAAACCAAACGCTGATGCTTGCCCTGTCGATGGTGGTCATCGCCTCAATGATTGCAGTCGGCGGTTTAGGGCAAATGGTTCTGCGCGGTATTGGTCGCCTGGATATGGGGCTGGCTTCTGTCGGCGGCGTAGGCATTGTGTTGCTCGCCATCGTACTCGATCGCCTGACGCAATCTTTCGGGCGCGATACGCGTAGCCGCAGCGGCCGCCGCTGGTATAACACCGGCCCGCTGGGGCTGATATTGCGCCCTTTTCGCGCTAGCGCGCCGCGTCAGGCTTGATGTCAGGCGAGATATCTCATTAATTAAGGAGTTAACATGCGACATTCCATTCTCTTCGTTACCGCCTTTGCAACCCTTGCCTCAGCGCCAATACTGGCAGCTGAACAGCCCGGTAAAGGCATTACCGTCAAGCCGGTACAAAGCACGATTTCAGAGGAAACCTTTCAAACGCTGCTGGTAAGCCGCGCACTGGAAAAACTGGGATACAGCGTCGAAAAACCCAGCGAGGTCGATTACAACGTGGCCTATACTTCGCTGGCTGCGGGAGATGCAACCTTTACCGCCGTGAACTGGAAACCCCTGCATGATGATATGTACGCCGCCGCCGGTGGCGACGCGAAATTCTATCGTTCCGGCACCTACGTTTCTGGCGCCGCGCAGGGATATTTAATCGATAAGAAAACAGCCGAAAAGTATCACATTACCAAAATAGACCAGCTGAAGGATCCGAAACTTGCGAAGTTATTTGACGCGAACGGCAACGGAAAAGCGGATCTCACCGGGTGTAACCCCGGCTGGGGCTGCGAAGCGGTCATCAATCACCAATTGAAAGCTTACGGGTTAAGCAAAACGGTAGAGCATAACCAAGGAAATTACGCGGCAATGATGGCCGATACCCTAACCCGCTATAAAGAAGGAAAACCGGTTCTGTATTACACCTGGACGCCTTATTGGGTGAGCGACGTACTGAAGCCGGGTAGAGATGTCGTGTGGCTGCAGGTTTCCCATTCGTCGCTGCCAGGCAAGCAAAAAAATGTAGACACAAAACTGCCGAATGGCGCTAACTACGGCTTCCCGGTCAATACGATGCATATCGTCGCTAATAAAGCCTGGGCGCAAAAGAATCCGGCGGCAGCGCAGCTTTTCGCCGTGATGAAACTCCCCATCGCCGATGTTAATGCGCAAAATGCCCTGATGCATGAAGGGAAGTCATCAGAAGAAGACATTCAAAACCACGTGGACGGCTGGATAAATGCCCACCAGGATACATTTAACGGCTGGCTCGACGCAGCCCGCAGCGCCGCGAAATAATGTTTTATTTACGGCATGGATGCCGGCACGTTTTATCCCGGCCGCAAACACCGCTTATTCGCTGGCCCGAAGCGCAGTGAATATTACCTTACGCCACCAGATCTGAAGCCAGGCGCGCCAGCAGGATATGCGACATGATAACCGGCATTTCCAGCGTTTGATGTAGCATGTCCCGATGCCGTTTGGCATATTCCGGGCCATCCAGCACCAGGACCTCAGCGCCGCGCTGCCTGAGAGCATCGCCGGCAGCAATCAGCGTAGCGTTATCATCCAATGGTGCAGCAGATGCATACAGCGGCGGTATCTTCAGGCACTGCCATTTTTGCTGCCGATCGGGCATAAATTCCGAGTGCGGGAATAAAATACCGGCCCGATGGTCGCCAACGACCGGGGCGATCAGCGGCGGGATAATGCGATCCGCCACCAGTAACGTTGCATGGCCTGCGTGCAAAGAAGAAAATTCACCCACCGCCAGCACAACGATCGCCGCAGCGCCTTGCTGGTCAAGAGTCTGCACCACGCTTTGAAGCGCCTGCTCTACTCTGGTGTACGAAAGTTCTAACAGCGTTCCGTCGTCCCACTGTGCAAGATATGGCCTGTCGCCGGGCCGCAGCCCATAATTACCAATAAATTCCTGTTTGGTCTGTTTCTCTGTCAAGCTAGTGTGTGTCATTAACGGCGCTGAAATATAATCGGCTAATAGCGCGTTAAATTCGCTATTCTCCATTGCGCCGACAGAAATAATCGCCAGAGCTGGATTCATTTTTATTATCCGTCTATCCGGTGGCCCGGCGTCCCCTCAGGCTAATACCAAAATGAGTGGACGCAAATAAACCCGTAAGGTTATCAGGAAGGGTGTTTCTCACCGTTAAAAAGCGTATCGAAATATCACGAAACTTATGCGACTACGCCGCGAATCAATAATGACTCAGGCGCCAGCGGATAGCTGCGGCAAAACCGCCAGAATGTGTGCGACAACCTGTTCCGGCGGCTGAGCGGCGTCAACGATATAGTGCGCGCTTTGCCGGTAAAGCGATTCTCGTTCAGCCAGCACTTCTGCAACTTCTTCATTAATTGCACGGCCCGTTAGCGTCGGGCGTAACCCTGATTCAGGCTCGGCTTCAAGACGCTGCGCCAGTACTTGACAGGGCGCCTGCAGGTAAACGACTTTACCGTGCGCGCGCATAAAATCCCGATTAGCTTCGGCAAGCACAATTCCGCCGCCGGTAGCGATGACGGTAGATGCTGCGGTCACCGCCTGCAGCGCCTCGCATTCGCGCTGACGAAATCCATCCCAGCCCTCACGCTGGACAATTTCCGCCACGCTCATGCCTGCCTCAGCCTGCAACCAGCGATCGGAGTCCGCGAACTGGAATCTTAGTGCATTCGATAGCGCTTCGCCCACCGTCGTTTTCCCACAGCCGCGCGCGCCTACAAGAAACAGCGGCATCGTTACAGAGACCTGCTTTTGTTCTGTATCCATTTATTTAATCAGCTCATGTTCGGCCGCTAAGGGTGCCGCGATAATATCAAAAACGCTGGTGCGGTTAAAATCCGCGTATCCAGTTTCATAGACACGCTTTTTTCATTCCGCCCCGGCTCGGTGAAAAAATAATGATAAAAGTGCAAGAGGCGCTAATACTTAGCGCCTCATTTACCTGCCGCCAGGGTTGTAACCCGTTTCGTAGTAGATAGCGAGCAAACCTGCAGCGCCCCGGCGTACGGGGGGCAAGCATAACCCAACGCGTTAACGGGCCAGTAGTCCGCAACACTCTCACGGACCCTGCAGGCATCGCGATGCCAGCACCTAATAGCGAACCCGAAAATTGCTCTTACTTTTGATGTTACAGGCGACCCCGATTCACCGAATACTCGAACAAACCGACAAAGCGCTCTTTATTCACTACTTGCGCCGTATCTTTTCACAAAACGCGCTGATTAACTCATTTCACAGGCAATTGCGGCGATATGCCGCGCGCTGGATTTTACTCACCGGATCGAGTCCGCGCAGCGTGTAACCATTTGTCCAGCTCCGCGGCAAATTGCTGCCGATCGCGCTGGCTCAGGGCGGAAGGGCCGCCTGTCTGTACGCCGCTTGAACGCAGCGTCTCCATGAAATCGCGCATCACAAGGCGTTGTTTAATAGTATCCGGCGTATAGCGCTCGCCGCGCGGATTCAGGGCCAGCCCCCCCTTTTCAATCACTTCAGCGGCTAGCGGAATATCAGCAGTGATGACCAGGTCTCCCGCTTCACAGCGCCGCACTATTTCGTGGTCGGCCATATCAAAACCGGCAGCGACCTGCAAAGTATGAATGTAGGGAGAAGGCGGCGTTCTGAGCGCCTGGTTTGCCACCAGCGTTACAGGGATTGTTGTGCGCGCCGCAGCGCGGTAAAGCGTCTCTTTAATCACGTTCGGACACGCATCTGCGTCAACCCAAATTTGCATAATCATTCCAGCCCCGGGGAGATAAACCCGCAGATTGTCGCTGCGGTTCACGGTCATTGCAATAAAAGGTCTGCGTTTTCTCGCATCGGCCCTTATCCCTGGACGCAAGGCGCGTTACTCTATGAAGCAACACTTGTAGCGAATATGGAGTAACGCGATGGATAAAAAAATCGGTTTTATCGGCTGCGGCAATATGGGGAAAGCCATTCTTGGCGGGATACTGGCCGATAAGAACATCGCCCCCGAAAGCATATGGGTTTATACGCCGAATGCGAGTACCGTGCAGGTAATAGTCGATGAATACGGAGTTTGCGGCGCCTCCAGCGCCCAGGCAGTGGCGCAGACCGCAGATATCATCTTTGCCGCAGTCAAACCCAACATTATTCTGAAAGCGCTGGGCGATATTGCGTCACATCTGGATAAAAATACGCTGATAATTTCGATCGCGGCCGGCGTTACGTTAGAAAGCCTGGCCTCCGTTCTCGGCCACGATCGCAAAATTATTCGCGCTATGCCTAACACTCCATCGTTAGTTAACGCGGGAATGACGTCGATTACGCCAAATGCGCTGGTCACGCAAGACGAACTGCACGCAACGCTTGCCCTATTCCGCAGCTTTGGGAAAGCCGAAAGCGTTCCCGAGGAGATTATCCACCCCGTCGTCGGCGTCAGCGGATCGGCGCCCGCCTACGTGTTTTTATTTATCGAAGCACTGGCAGATGCTGCGGTGCTGGGGGGAATGTCCCGTAAGCAGGCTTATCAATTCGCCGCACAGGCCGTTATGGGTTCTGCAAAAATGGTGCTGGATACAGGGTTACATCCCGGTGCGCTAAAAGATATGGTGTGTTCACCCGGCGGCACGACGATCGAAGCCGTGCGCGTTCTGGAAGAAAAGGGGTTACGTTCTGCCGTAATGGAAGCCGTCGCAGCCTGTATGGAAAAGTCCCGACAAATGGGAAAACAGTAAGCATTGCTAAATAATTTCAGGCGGCCCTAAGGCCGCCTGATTCACTGACTCTGAGCGTCAGGATTACTTTTTCAGACAGCTGCTCATAAACGTTTTACGCGCTTCGCCCTTCAACGCCTGACTTTTAGCATTGGCATTACAGTCGCGCATTTTCTGCTGCTGCGGAGTTACCGCTTTCCCGGCTGGTACCGCGGCCTCTTTTTTCAGGCAACCGCTCATAAAGGTTTTACGTTCATCGCCTTTGAGCGCTTTCGCACTGGCTTCATGGCTGCAGACCGTCATGCGCTGCTGCTGCGGAGTCGCCGTTCTTTCCACCGCCTGAGCGCTTGCCATCCCAATAAAACCCATCATTACTGTCGTCAATAAAACTGTTTTCATAGCGATAATCCTTTTTTATTGTGCGTAATAATAATGAGCCGCACGGCTAAAAAACGCCAATTTAATTTAATTCGTTAATTAAAGTTAAGTCGATAACTTATCTGTGGCCGGATTTCATAATGCAGACTGAATAATGTAATAATTAGTTCAGATAATTAATGTACTTTAATGAGCGTTATAAAAAGAATTATGCTGCAACCCATTTACATAATCACTGTAGCTGATTAAGCAATTTGTTAAGATAAATATGCAACATTTCCCTATTCCCATCGGTATTGTCTGGCGAATATGTCGTGGAAAAATGGCAATGTTCAATATCATCAATAACGCTATGACGTACCATCGCATTGGTATTTTTTAACAACGAGGCCAGCATAATTTCTAATGCCTGAACGCGTGCCTGTAGCGCTTCTGTCTCAGCCTCTTTTTCAGCAATCTTGAGCAATAGCTCGGCAATTAAATTCTTCATATTCGTGTTTCCGCTGGCTTATGTTTAACGCCAAATTAACATTCACCGTACATAAAACCTATCGTTTTCTATTTTATTTTTCTTTTTATTCCCTTATCGGTCGCGCAAAAGAGATATTTAATCGCCAGCGAAACGTTTTTATAATGCGATAATTAAGATAACGCGCTTTTTCGCTGGTGCTGCAAAGCGCGCCTTAATTGCCAGATATTTAGAAGCACCACCAGCGCCGTCGCCGCAAAAACCCAGCGATATCCCGCAAGTGCCGACACCCCTGCGCCCATTAACGGCCCCGCCACATTACCCAGATACATAAATGATTGGTTATACCCCAATATTCGCCCGGTCACCCGATCGCTGGCCTGTTTGACTAACAGTGTTTGCACAGCCGGCAGCATTGCGCCGTCGGCAAAGCCAAGTAAAAAACGCAGTATCGCCAATTGAAGCGGAGAGGTGACAAACGACATGGCAAAAAATAACGCTACGGCGATCGCAAGCGTCGCCACCAGCACGCGAGCCGTACCGATGCTATCTCCCAAACGCCCAAGCCGTGGCGCAGAAAGCAGTGCAGATACCCCAGGCACCGCGGCAATCATGCCGCTTAGAAATGCAATATTCGTGCTGCCGTGGGTCATTTCTTTAATATAGAGCGCGAGGATAGGGCCAATAGAGCCATTCGAAAGCTGGATAACCAGCGTGGTGACAAAAAGCGCAATCGCCAGTCGTGGGGCTTTCAGCGTGGCAAAGACGGCTTTTGTATTAAGCCGCTCCGCCTTTGTGGCTGCCGGGCGCGCAGACTCTTTAATGAAAACAAGCGTAACTAAAAAACTCACCATCAGCAGAGATGATGTGACCAGAAAAACCGTACGCAGCCCCAGGCGATCCGCCATCGCGCCACCCAATAACGGCCCAATAATTACTCCGCTAATTTGAGCGGTAGATAATGTACTTAATGCCCAGCCGCTGCGGTCTCGCGGCACCTGTGAAGCGACTAACGCCATTGCATTGGGGATATATCCCGATGTCAGCCCCATTACACCGCGCAAAATGAAGAGTTGCCACACATTAGTCGCCCAGGCCTGTAGCAATATAGCTATCGCCATGCCCAGCGAGGCGCGCAGCAGCATCAGCTTGCGCCCTTTACGATCGGCAAGACTTCCCCACAAAGGGGAAACAATCGCCGAGACTAAAAAAGTGATGCTAAATGTTAACCCTGACCACATTGAAAGCGCTTGATGCGAGCTAACCCCCAGCTGAGAAACATAAAGCGGTAAAAACGGTAATATTTGGCTAATGGCCAGGCCGGTAAAGAAACAGCCGAACCAGACCGAAATAAGATTAATTCTCCACTTTTCCATGATAATCGCGTTATTTATTCGCTGGTGATACGTAGTTTATCAGATACCCGTTTTTGCACAGGCACACGTACTGCTCCGCGCACCGGGCACCTCCCGTTTTCCGCCATCGCTTACTCAGCGCGTACCATTATTATGCGCTGATATTAGCAGCGCGGCACGCAGCGCCCATGAAGCTGACCCCGCACAGTGTCGAACGGTATATGCGGAGCAGCAGACCGCGCCGCCGGGATAAAAACGGCGGCGCAGACGGCGCACGCCAGGCAGAAAGCAACCAGCCGCGCACCCAACGGATGTACACAGCGCGACGGCATGCTATGTTGTCCTCTTTTAAGATGTTTTTTGAAGGTGACAACATGGCAAAACTGCGCGTGGGTATCGTATTCGGCGGCAAGTCGTCGGAGCACGAGGTCTCCCTCCAGTCGGCAAAAAATATTATTGATGCACTCGACGGCTCTCGATTTGACCCTATTCTGCTGGGTATGGATAAACAAGGGCGCTGGCAGCTTAACGACGTGCAGGAGTGGTTATTAAACGCCACCAACCCGGCTGATATGGCACTTAAACCATCCGCGCAGCATATTGCGCTATGCCCCGGCTTGCCGCAAGAAGCTCTGCTTAATATCACACAAAACGCCGCACTGAACGTCGACGTGATTTTCCCAATCATCCATGGCTCGCTCGGCGAAGACGGCTCTTTGCAGGGGCTGCTGCGGATGGCTAACCTCCCCTTCGTCGGCTCCGGCGTTCTCGGGTCGGCGGCCTGTATGGATAAAGATATTACCAAACGACTGCTGCGCGACGCCGGGCTGTCTATTGCCCCGTTTATTACGCTACGTTCCAGCACGCGTGACGGGACGCCATTCAACGAGCTGGAAGCGCGATTTGGCCTGCCTTTGTTTGTGAAACCAGCGCGCCAGGGCTCCTCGGTTGGCGTAAGCCGGGTTAGTAATGAGGCGGAGTATCGCGCTGCGCTAGACCTGGCCTTTCGGTATGATACCAAAGTTATCGTCGAGCAAGGCATTACTGGCAGGGAAATTGAGTGCGCCGTATTGGGCGATGAAACGCCCGAGGCCAGCGTATGCGGCGAAGTGATAGTCAGTAGCGACTTTTACAGCTATGACGCGAAGTATATTAGCGATAATCAGGCGCGCGTGACCATTCCTGCCGAACTGGAGCCACACGTTAGCGAGCGTATTCGTCAGACCGCAATCAAAGCCTGGCAGGCGCTTGAATGCTACGGCATGGCGCGTGTGGATGTTTTTCTTACGCCGCAAAATGAGGTGGTAGTTAACGAGGTTAATACCCTGCCCGGCTTCACTAATATCAGCATGTATCCCAAACTTTGGCAGGCTAGCGGCCTGAGCTATAGCGATTTAATAACGCGCCTGATCGAGCTGGCGCTAATGCGGCATCGCGAAGAAAACGCGCTGGAAACGGCGATCGCGCCCTGCTCCAGCGTAATTAACGGGCTCCAGTCGAGGTAACAACTTAACCGCTACCAATGCGGCCGCTGCGGTTATTCCTCCTTCCGCAGCGCGCCTTATCGTCATACCTGAAAGTAATCTGGCCGTGTCGGATGCCTGGCTTTATTAAAACGATACTCGTCGCCTGATAAAACGCGCTTATAAACGGATCCCTTCGGCGGAAAGCGCGTTTTTATTGCCGACTGAAATTACGGCCTGTGAGTGTGGTCATCAACAGGTTTTGATTTTGGCTCTGCCTTATTTTAAATACCACAAGGCTGCAAGACTGGCAGAGGCTTCCTATTAAGGGGTTTGGTACCCCCTTTAGGGTGAAACCATTGCCACCTTCTGGAAAGCGAATTTTTATCCGTGGCAATACCCCCAAAGGCGCTTTGCGCTAAGCCGCCGTACACCAGACTCACCGTGGCAGGAGCGCCGCTGCGATGTTCGCCAGGTGCGTCAGCAGATGATAAACAGCGCACAATTCAAAGCAAATATTGCGCTACGTAAAACCGCGCTAGCCCAGGCACAAAGCGATTTACAGCGCCGAATTCCCTTAGGTAACTCAAATCTGATTGGCCGTGAAGAGTTACAGCATTCCCGCGATGCGGTCGCCAGCGCCCAGGCACAACTGGATGTCGCCGTACAGCAATATAATGCCAATCAAGCCATGATTCTGGATACCAGTCTGGAGCAGCAACCGGCGGTTCAACAGGCTGCAACAGCGGTGCGCAACGCCTGGCTTTCGTTGCAACGTACTCAGATTGTCAGCCCTATGACCGGATACGTTTCACGCCGTTCTGTGCAAGTGGGGGCGGAAATCGGTACGACTACGCCGCTTATGGCGATAGTGCCATCCAGCAACTTATGGGTAGACGCGAACTTTAAAGAAACGCAGCTGGCCCATATGCGTATTGGCCAGCCGGCGACTATTATCAGCGATATTTACGGCGATGATATTGAATATAAAGGAAAAGTCATCGGCCTTGATATGGGCACAGGCAGTGCTTTCTCGCTGCTACCCGCGCAGAATGCAACCGGAAACTGGATTAAAGTCGTACAGCGTTTACCGGTGCGTATTGAACTTGATGCACAGCAGCTTGAGAAACATCCGCTGCGCATTGGCCTCTCTACTCAGGTAAAAGTAGACACCAGCAATCGCGATGGCGGCGTGCTGTCCACCCAGCAGCGTACAACTCCCGCCTATCAAAGTAACGCACGCGAATTGAACCTAACGCCGGTAGATCGGTTGATTGCCGATATTATCCGGGCAAACGCTGGCTGATGCGGCGGAGATAGTGATGCAACAACAAAAGCCGCTGGAAGGTACGCCGCTGGTCATTATGACCATCGCCCTGGCACTGGCCACTTTTATGCAGGTGCTGGATTCAACGATAGCGAATGTCGCCATCCCTACCATCGCGGGAAACCTGGGCTCATCACTGAGCCAGGGGACATGGGTGATAACCTCATTCGGCGTTGCCAATGCGATTTCTATCCCTCTTACCGGGTGGCTGGCAAAGCGCGTGGGAGAGGTAAAACTCTTTTTATGGTCAACGGCAGCCTTCGCCGTCGCCTCCTGGGCCTGCGGCATCTCCAACAGCCTCGGAATGCTTATTTTCTTCCGTGTTATTCAGGGGATTGTTGCAGGTCCATTGATTCCTTTATCTCAAAGCCTATTACTGAGTAATTATCCACCGGCCAAGCGCAGTGTCGCCCTGGCGCTGTGGTCCATGACTGTTATTGTTGCGCCCATATGCGGGCCAATTTTGGGCGGCTGGATCAGCGATAATTACCACTGGGGCTGGATATTCTTTATTAACGTTCCTATCGGCATTGTGGTCGTGTTGATGACACTGCAAACGTTACGCGGCCGCGAAACCAGAACCGAACGGCGGCGCATTGATGCCGTCGGGCTGGGGCTATTAATTGTTGGCATCGGCAGCCTGCAGGTCATGCTCGATCGCGGTAAAGAGCTTGACTGGTTCAATTCCTCAGAAATAGTTATTTTAACCATCGTTGCGGTCATCGCGATTAGTTTCCTCATCGTATGGGAATTAACGGATAAAAACCCCATCGTCGATCTTTCACTCTTTAAGTCGCGAAACTTCACGATTGGGTGTTTGTGCATCAGCCTGGCCTATATGCTGTATTTCGGGAGTATCGTGCTGCTGCCGCAGCTTCTCCAGGAGGTTTTTGGCTATACGGCAACCTGGGCCGGGCTGGCTTCGGCGCCCGTAGGCATTATTCCCGTCATTCTATCGCCGCTGATTGGGCGCTTTGCCCATAAACTGGATATGCGACGGCTGGTGACATTTAGCTTTATTATGTATGCCGTATGTTTCTACTGGCGCGCATGGACATTTGAACCCGGCATGGATTTCGCCACTTCCGCATGGCCACAGTTTATCCAGGGGTTTGCGGTTGCCTGCTTCTTTATGCCATTGACTACCATTACGCTATCCGGATTGCCATCTGAACGACTCGCGGCGGCTTCCAGTTTGTCTAATTTTACGCGTACGCTCGCAGGCTCTATTGGTACTTCGATTACCACCACACTCTGGACTAATCGGGAGGCAATGCACCACGCGCAGTTTGCGGAGTCGGTCACGCCTTATAATCCGAATGCGCAAGCCATGTACGATAGGCTTCAGGATATGGGCATGAGCCAACAGCAGGCGTCGGGCTGGATAGCGCAGCAGATAACCGATCAGGGGTTAATCATCTCCGCCAATGAGATTTTCTGGGCTTCTGCCGGCGTATTCCTGTTAATGCTGGGAATGGTGTGGCTGGCTAAACCTCCTTTCGGTGCCGGCGGCGGTGGCGGCGGTGCACATTAATCATCGGCATCACTCAAGGCTTATAGAGTAGCAATGCGTTAATATGGCCTCCGAAAGGGGGCCTGACATTTCTTTATCAACATGCTGCAGTTTCTTCTGGCTTCAGTCTGCCATCCCATCTCTCATCAATCGCTCTATGTTGGACACCGGCTATCGCTCTTTACCACATAATACGCTTTCTACAGGCGGCTTTAACGCTGGCGTTATCAGGGAAGATGTTAACCCCGCGGTATGTTAACAAAAGGATGTGCGACCGGAACTAGCGTCATGCCAGCACAGAGCTCCGCTTTATAAGTCTCTTAAAATAGGCAGTAAAAATCCGCCTTCATAGAAGGCGGCTTTGATTACGCCCCAGAGCGGCGCTCTAAGTTCGGGCTCATAGAGCCCTCCCTTCACACTTCATATAGCGATAGCTGTGTATCATCCACTTCATGCTTTTCCTGATACTTTACGTATTTACGGATCATTTCTGCATTCACACCTACGCTGTCTACGCAGTATCCCTTTGCCCGGAAGTGATTTCCTCATAGCTTATGCTTACAAACTTACTGAAGAGCCTTATTGCTGTCCTGCCCTTCAAATGGCCCATCACTTCTGATACTGCTGACAGTCTCGGCGGTATTTTCATCAGAAGATGCACATGCTCTAACCGTAGGTTTAATTCAATAATTTGGTTCTTCAGCTGCTCACTGAGTATCCCTATCTGTCGGTACACTTCCTTCCCAACATTGCCTTTGAGTATTCCGAAACGGCACTCAGGCGCCCAGACTATATGATATTGACAATGCCACAGTAGGTGGGAAGCGCTTTGGAACCTGCTCCTGTTTAATTTCCCTACAAGTTGTGCGGACAACAGACAGAGATTTTGGCATGGGGAGGTTTTTACAGGCAGAGCTAAAACCGAGTCGATAACCACGTCCACGGGACGTGGTTATCAGTTAAGAATAAAAAGCCGGTCACAAGACCGGCATTTTGGGTGAGGGAAACATTTCCTGCGCATCTGGCAGATGCGAGATTAAACGTGCAGCGCCTGGAGTTTGTCCTCAGGCAGCGCAAGCTCTTCATTACTGTTTACGCTGATGCCGCGCTCAATGATATGACGGGCGATGTCCTGCGCTTCACTCAACGAGTGCATTTGATAGGTACCGCACTGATAAACGTTGAGCTCAGGGATTTTACTTTGGTCCTGAACTTTCAGCACATCGGCCATCGCCGCTTTCCATGCTTCTGCCACGCGGCGCTCATCCGGCTGGCCAATCAGACTCATATAGAATCCGGTACGGCAGCCCATTGGAGAAATATCAATAATTTCTACGCCATCGCCATTAAGATGATTCCGCATAAATCCTGCAAAAAGATGCTCCAGAGTATGGATGCCTTTTTCCGGCATAACTTCCTCATTCGGGATACAAAATCGCAGGTCAAAAACAGTAATCGTATCGTTATGCGGCGTATGCATCGTTTTAGCAACCCGCACCGCAGGCGCCCCCATACGCGTGTGATCGACAGTGAAACTATCCAGTAATGGCATCTGGTCACCTCCGATAAGTGATTTTTTACAATAAGAGTGAACTATTCATTACGCGGCGAGTCTGAATCTATGAAAGACGCGCATTTGTTATCATCATCCCTGTTTCAGAGATGAAAATTTGGCCACACTGATGTGGCCTTTTTCTTTTGTTTTCATCCCTGGCGCTTGAGCCATGACTCAAACGGCTCGCTGTCCGACGCTTCAATTTCTCGCTGCCGCGCGAACGAAGCATCGCGTTCCTTACAAAAATCATCTTCACTTAGTATAGATAACGGCTCTTCCACCAGCATTGCCTGATATTGCTGAGCAAGCTGGCGGCCAGTCCCCACAATGCCCTCAGCTTTCATCGTTTGCAAGATGCGTGCGGAATAGGTTAACGACGAATCGTCAAAACATTGGTTTAATGCATCGCAAACATCGCGATATGCAGATCCACCAGAAATGCCATCCAATGTTTCAGCCACTCTGCGTAAATCGCGAAACAGATTTTTGCCGACGGTGCTTAAGGGGTACTGCGCCGTTTCGCAACCGATACCCAGCGTTAAGCCGGGTTTTCGCCCTTCGAGAATCACACGATTCCAATTCACACGCGTACACTGAAGTTCCGCGCTGCTCATTTCAGGCGCCTGCGCCAGCGCACACCAAATCATAAACAAATCGAGAAAGCGCACCTGCTGCGCATCAACGCCAATGGGTGAAAAGGGATTAATATCCAGCGAGCGTACTTCAATATATTCTACACCACCGCGCAGTAGTGCATCTGAAGGCGTTTCGCCTGAATGAGTAACGCGTTTCGGGCGAATAGGCGCATACAGTTCATTCTCAATTTGTAAAACGTTGGTATTGAGCTGTAATGCTTTACCGTCCTTATGCAGGCCAAGCGCAGCGAATTCTTCCGACGGCGTATGAATAGCGCGCTTCAGACCTGCCACATAGGTATCCAGGTTGTTAAACGTTATCCCTAGCTGGCTTTGCGATTTATTGGTGTAGCCTAAATCGCTGAGACGTAGCGAAGTTGCATACGGTAAATAGTACATACCGCATTCCGTTTTCTCGAATGGCAAAGAGCTAGGATTGCCCTGAAGAAACGAAGAGCAGATCGCCGGGGAGGCGCCAAATAAATATGGAATGACCCACCCAAATCGATAATAGTTACGAATCAGTCGAAAATAACCGTCCGAGATAGCAGCTTTGCCGCTTTCAGCATCACTCACCCCGCAGCGCGCCTGCCAAAAGCTAAGCGGCAGTGAAAAATTGTAGTGTACGCCAGAGATAGTTTGCATCAATGCGCCGTACCGGTTTTTCAACCCTTCGCGATATAGCGTTTTCATCCGCCCTATATTCGACCTGCCGTATTGCGCCAGTTCTATACGCTGCCCATCGTCTATAAAGCAAGGCATACTTAGCGGCCACATGCGTTCATCACCCAATTCTCGGGCAGTATGACGATGCAAGTCGCGCAAAAAGGCCAGCATATGATCGACGTCGCCATCGACGGGAGTGATAAACTCCAGCAGCGCCTCAGCAAAATCCGTCGTTATCCATTTATGGGTCAGCGCCGCACCTAAAGATTGAGGGTGCCCTGTTGTTGCAAGATGGCCTTCTTTAGTAACGCGCAGCGTCTCGCGCTCAAGACCGCGATGAATTCCCTCTACCGCGTGAGGATGGGCTTCCAGCCAGGCTAACGCCTGTGATACATCCGGGATCAATGTGACCTCCGCCTGTCAAATACGTTTTCATTTAGCATAATTGCCATCGTCGACCATAACGAGAACGGCTCCATTATCGGTCATAGCGTTAATGCGTGTTATATAGCGAAGAAATAGTCAGACGCCTCTTTAAGCGCAAGCTTAATTCAGGCGTACATCTATGGCATCCATACCCGCTTTATGCGCGGCCTGTAATCCTAAATCCCCATCTTCGAATACGACGCATTTCGCCGGCGCAACGCACATTAATTGCGCGCAGCGTAAAAAAGTATCGGGAGCGGGCTTCGGATGCAAAACCTGGTCGGCACCCACCACGGCCTCAAAGTATTGCCGCAAATTTAAATGCGTTAACAGGGATTCCGCCAGCGCCGTTTCACTGCCCGTTCCCACAGAGAGCGGCCGATGTTTGTACCAGTGTTTTACCACGTCCAGCGTCGGCAGTGGACGCACGCTATCAAACAGCATTGTCTTTATCAGAGCCGTTTTCTCACGAGCAATAATAGCAGGATCGATATCCAACCGGTTTTGTTCAACGATATGCCGGGCAATATGCCATACAGGAGCGCCATTGAGCGCTATCATAGCGTTTTCATCAAAACCGCAGCCGTAGCGCCCTAACACTTCACGCCAGGCCTGACGATGGGTTGGTTCTGTGTCCAGAATTGTCCCATCCATATCAAATATCAGCCCACTGTAACTCTCGTACATCTGGCCTCCGCAGACGCAATATCCCGATGTGTTACTTTATCGTAAACGGCTTACAATGTCGCTAATTGCAACTGGAATAATCACTATCGTGATGAAAATATAGACAGTCTAATTCTATATTTCCGTATATTAAAGACGCGATAACTTGCGCTTAAGCAACGGCGATAGTGGGAGATATCGGCAAGGTAAAACCTGGTAACTGTAAGGCAAGGATAAAGCCAGGAAGAGTGAATCGTGTGCGGTAAATTAGGGAAAATTAAATCTGTGAACATTTAGTGAGAAAGCCAGGCATCTTATCTAACTATACCGTGGTGCACTTGCCAGTCAGGCAGTCAGGCAGTCAGGCAGTCAGGCAGTCAGGCTGTCAGGCTGTCAGGCTGTCAGGCAGTCAGTCAGCATTTCACGTGTCTATGATGAAAAAAGTGGGCTGTTGTTGAAGGAAAGCATTATCAGGAGATGGTGCATCCGGGAGGATTCGAACCTCCGACCGCTCGGTTCGTAGCCGAGTACTCTATCCAGCTGAGCTACGGATGCATTGGAATCTTATAGTATTCGTAATCATACGCGATGATTCAAAACATAAAGATGGGTGACAAACAGTATTTACAACATGACTCTAATAAGATGGTGCATCCGGGAGGATTCGAACCTCCGACCGCTCGGTTCGTAGCCGAGTACTCTATCCAGCTGAGCTACGGATGCAATAAAATCTTATAGTACTCATCATCAGTGATGATATTCAGGAAGCAAAAGCATTACCTTTTGCAACTTCGCGCTGCCGCTCCTGGCAACACAGGGAATATGGTGCATCCGGGAGGATTCGAACCTCCGACCGCTCGGTTCGTAGCCGAGTACTCTATCCAGCTGAGCTACGGATGCAAATGGCGGTGAGGCGGGGATTCGAACCCCGGATGCAGCTTTTGACCGCATACTCCCTTAGCAGGGGAGCGCCTTCAGCCTCTCGGCCACCTCACCACACGCCTCTTTACGAGTGCGCCTTTGTTATTACTACTCATCGGCGCTGCGTGGCGCACATATTACTTTCTACGACTTATAAGTCAAACAATTTTTCCTGACGCGATATCGTTTGAACACTTCACACACAATCCGGCTGCAATAACAACAAAACGCACGCTTTATCAACGTATAACCCTAACGACGCCGCAGGGTATATCGAGAAATACTCTCTCCGTCAGGCAGTCAGGCAGTCAGGCAGTCAGGCAGTCAGGCAGTCAGGCAGTCAGGCAGTCAGGCAGTCAGGCAGTCAGGCAGTCAGGCAGTCAGATCTGAAAGGAAAATACAATAGTAAAAAAACGAACGCCTTGCCGCACAGCGGCGTCAAGGCGCGCATGCCTTAGTAACTAGATTGCTGGGATTTTTCAGCCTGGATACGCTGGTAGATCTCTTCGCGATGTACAGATACTTCTTTAGGGGCATTCACACCTATGCGAACCTGGTTGCCCTTTACCCCTAATACTGTCACGGTGACTTCGTCCCCAATCATGAGGGTTTCACCAACTCGACGAGTCAGAATCAGCATTCTTTGCTCCTTGAAAGATTGAAAGAGTCGGGCTCTGTATCCCGGCATATCCATCGTATAACGTTAAACGATACTCTGTGTTCGCGCTCGAACTATATCTCTGCTCACTGTTATACCTAAGTTTAGCCGATATACACAACTTCAACCTGACTTTAATTATATAGATACATGAGATAAGAAAACGCCATAACGCAGCGTTATGGCATCTTATCGCGATTATAGTTTTTTACTTACAGCCTGGACGCTACCCAACTTTCAACGCTGGCGAGCGCGCCTGGCAAGGCTTTCGCGTCGGTACCACCGGCCTGAGCCATATCCGGGCGTCCACCACCTTTGCCTCCAATTTGCTGGGCAACCATTCCGATCAGTTCACCCGCTTTAACGCGATCGACTAGATCTTTGGATACCCCAGAAATCAGAGAAACCTTATCTCCCGACACAGTTGCCAGAACGACGACTGACGATCCCAACTGGTTCTTCAGGTCGTCAACCATAGTCCGCAGTAGCTTGGGATCTACTTCGCTCAACTCGCTAACCAGAACCTTAACGCCTTTAATCTCAACCGCGCGGCTGGAAAGCGTGGCGCTTTCCTGCGCGGCATTCTGAGATTTAAGTTGCTGCAGCTCTTTTTCCAAATGACGGGAGCGTTCCAACATCGCACGGACTTTCTCTGTCAGACTCTGTGCATCACCTTTCAACAGCGAAGCTATCTCATGCAGGCGATCGCTTTCGGTATGAACTAATGCGATAGCGCCTTCACCGGTTACGGCTTCAATGCGACGCACACCAGCAGCAGTACCTGACTCTGCGGTAATACGAAATAGCCCAATGTCACCGGTCCGCGATGCATGCGTACCACCGCACAGCTCTGTTGAAAAGTCACCCATGCTTAATACGCGAACGCGTTCATCGTACTTTTCGCCAAACAACGCCATAGCCCCTTTCGCTTTAGCGGCGTCAAGGTCCATGATTTGGGTTTCAATCAGAAGATTACGACGAATTTGCGCATTGACAATATCCTCAACGGCGCGGACTTCTTCCGGCTTCATCGCTTCAAAATGGGAGAAATCGAAACGTAACCCTTTATCATTTACCAAAGAGCCTTTTTGCGCGACATGGCTTCCCAATACCTGACGCAGCGCGGCATGCAATAAATGGGTTGCGGAGTGATTCAAACGAACGCGGGCGCGTCGCGCTTCATCTACCTGCGCACTAATGCTATCCCCAACGCGTAGCGTACCTTTTGAAAGATGCCCACTGTGGCCAATGGCCTGACCGTATTTCTGGGTGTCTCGCACGTCAAAACTGGCATCGTTATTGGCTAATAAACCTCGATCGCCAACTTGACCGCCAGATTCAGCGTAAAAAGGCGTTTCATCCAGTACAATTACAGCGTCCTGGCCCGCCGATACGCTATCGACTGCGCTTCCGTTGACAAATAGCGCGCTAATTTTAGCGCCTAAATGTAAACTGTCGTAGCCTTTAAACTCGGTGGCGCCGTCAACGCGAATCACGCTATTGTAATCGGCGCCAAAGCCGCTTGATTCGCGCGCGCGGCGACGCTGCTCTTCCATAGCCGCGTCAAACCCGGCTTCATCAACTTTGATATTTCGCTCGCGGCAAACATCCGCAGTTAAATCTACCGGAAACCCATAGGTATCGTATAAACGGAAAGCGGTTTCACCATCCAGCGTATCGCTTTTAAGCTGCGCCAGTTCTTCGTCCAGCAGCGCCAGCCCACGCTCCAGCGTGCGAGCAAATTGCTCTTCTTCCGTCTTCAGCACCTGTTCTACCAGCTGCTGCTGGCGCTGGAGATCTTCCCCTGCGCTTCCCATTACATCAATTAACGGCGCAACCAGCTTGTAGAAAAACGTTTCTTTTGCACCCAGCATATTGCCATGACGCACCGCCCGGCGAATGATGCGGCGCAGTACATACCCACGCCCTTCATTGGAAGGCGTAACGCCATCTGCAATAAGAAATGCGCAAGATCGGATATGATCTGCGATAACGCGCAGCGACTTATTACTTAAATCCGTAGCCCCTGTTACTTTTGCAACTTCGGCAATCAACGCGCGGAATAAATCAATATCATAGTTAGAATTTACGTGCTGCAGTACCGCCGCGATACGCTCCAGACCCATGCCGGTATCGACAGAGGGCTTCGGCAGAGGCGCCATCGTTCCATCACTCTGGCGATTAAACTGCATGAAAACGATATTCCAGATTTCAATATAGCGGTCGCCATCTTCTTCCGGGCTGCCCGGTGGTCCGCCCCAGATATGATCGCCATGATCGTAAAATATCTCGGTGCACGGGCCGCAAGGGCCGGTATCTCCCATCTGCCAAAAGTTGTCAGATGCGAAAGGCGCGCCTTTATTATCACCAATACGGATTATGCGTTCACGCGGAATGCCAATTTCTTTAGCCCAAATGTCATAGGCCTCGTTATCGGTTTCATAAACCGTTACCCACAGGCGGTCTTTAGGTAAGTTGAACCACCGCTCACCGGTCAATAATTCCCAGGCAAAGGAAATAGCATCCTGCTTGAAATAGTCTCCAAAACTAAAATTACCCAACATTTCAAAAAAGGTGTGATGTCGGGCGGTATAGCCTACGTTTTCCAAGTCGTTATGCTTCCCGCCCGCGCGTACGCAGCGCTGCGCAGTCGTTGCGCGGCTATAGTTGCGTTTGTCCACGCCCAGGAAGACGTCCTTAAACTGATTCATCCCGGCATTGGTGAATAATAGCGTCGGGTCGTTATGCGGAACCAGCGAGCTACTGGCAACAATCTGGTGCCCCTTGCTCTGGAAAAAATCGAGAAACGCCTGACGGATCTCAGCGGTGCTCTTGCTCATATTTATCCTGAAATCAAGCTAACGAATCGTTATAAACCGACTATGATAAACGGTTATCTACCGCTTTGTCTGGTTTAACTGAAAAAAGTGGGGAATAAGATATGTTTTATCACCAGGGATGTAAAACCCCAGAATGCGCTAATCAGAGAAATTTCGGTAAATAGTCTGGATATCTTCCGTAGAAAAACCGCGATATAACAAAAAGCGCTGTAACTTCGCTTTTTCAGTATATTCTGCGGGCAGCGGCTGGCCAAAACGACGCACTGCCTGTTCCCATGCAATCACTGCCCAATCGATATCGCTGGCGCTTAGCGCCCGATCAACCAGCGTCCGCTCAATGCCTTTTCCCTGAAGCTCCTGCCGAATACGCAGCGGGCCATATCCCTTTCTTCCACGGCCGGCAACATAGCGCTCAGCAAAGCGCGCATCGTCCAGCCAGTGCCGTTGAATACAATAAGTTAATACCGCGTCAATATCTTCAACGGTAGGGGCCTCATCCTCTGTACGCGACAATAAATTAGCCAACTTACCCCTTAGTTCTTGTTCACTGTGATCGCGCAGCGCCAGAACGCGCACTGCCCGTTCAAGAAGCCGAGTCTGCGGTAATATTTTTGATGATGAAGACATAATTTGCATATCCGGGTGTACGAAATTCACTGACGTAAATAAACATGACTATTCCTGAACCAAGGCCAAAATCTTAACAATGATAGGCGGCATTTTTATCAGGAAACAGAAATACGCTATTTACTGTATGAGTAGAATTCCTTCGGGAACCAAACAGCCCGCCAGGAAAAGCTAAAATCGCTACGCAGAGGTGATACTTTTGTTAGCTTATCAGACCAGCCTATTTAACTCTCCTCGTCAAAAGGAAGAGAGTAGCAGCACAGCTTATTTGACGATATGCCGATTTATTTCTAACGATAACAGAAACAAAAAAGCCGGTAGCGCAATGCCACCGGCTTTCTCACATTCCGGATTAGAAATCCTGCTGAGGCTCGGTAACATCCTCATTTAATTCGGCAACCGGGAAATCAGGCAGGCCATCCTGATTATTCAACAGCAACTCGCGAAGCTTCTTCTCAATTTCTGAAGCGATAGCCGGATTTTCTTTCATATAGCTACTGGCGTTGGCTTTGCCTTGACCAACTTTATCACCGTTATAGCTATACCAGGCGCCTGCTTTCTCAATCAGCTTATGCTTCACGCCCAAATCAACCAGCTCACCGTAGAAATTAATCCCTTCGCCATAGAGGATTTGAAATTCAGCCTGTTTAAACGGCGCAGCGACTTTGTTTTTAACAACTTTAACGCGCGTTTCGCTTCCAATAACGTTATCCCCTTCTTTCACCGCCCCAATACGGCGAATATCGAGGCGCACAGATGCATAGAACTTCAGCGCGTTACCACCGGTAGTTGTTTCAGGGTTGCCGAACATCACCCCAATTTTCATACGAATCTGGTTTATGAAGATAAGCAGCGTGTTGGACTGCTTCAGGTTACCGGCCAGCTTACGCATTGCCTGGCTCATCATACGAGCGGCCAAGCCCATATGCGAATCACCGATTTCACCTTCAATTTCCGCTTTCGGCGTCAGCGCCGCGACGGAGTCAACTACCAGCACATCTACCGCGCCAGAGCGCGCCAGCGCATCGCAAATCTCCAGCGCCTGCTCACCTGTATCTGGCTGAGAACAAAGAAGATTATCAATATCAACGCCAAGTTTACGCGCATAAACCGGGTCCAGCGCATGCTCCGCATCGATAAAAGCACAGGTTTTCCCTTCACGCTGAGCGGCAGCGATCACCTGTAGCGTCAGCGTGGTTTTACCGGAGGATTCAGGACCATAGATTTCAACGATGCGCCCCATCGGCAAACCGCCCGCACCAAGCGCGATATCCAGAGACAGAGAACCGGTAGAGATGGTTTCTACATCCATTGTGCGATCTTCACCCAGACGCATGATGGAGCCTTTACCAAATTGTTTTTCAATCTGGCCCAGCGCCGCCGCTAACGCCTTCTGTTTGTTTTCGTCGATAGCCATTATTACTCCTCATGCAGGGAGAAGCGCAGTCACGCTACTCACGCGTATCACAATATGATGATGATTCAGTTGCTGTAATTATACTGTATGATTGTACAGTATCAAGCATTTTGTAGAAATTGTTGCCACAGCGTTTTTAACGCGAATGCAGTGGCCTGCATTCTAATCGCTTCCCGATCGCCGCTGAAGCACTTACGGTATGTCAATATACGGTTTTCCTGCGTCGCAAAGCCAAACCAAACGGTACCGACCGGCTTTTCGACGCTACCGCCATCGGGTCCGGCAATGCCACTAATCGCTATCGCATAATCAGCTTTCGCCGCCAGCAATGCTCCCTGTGCCATTTGGCGAACCACCGGTTCACTAACGGCGCCAAATGCCGATAGCGCGTCGAGGGAAACACCCAGCATCTGCGCTTTAGCATCATTGCTATAGGTCACAAAACCGCGTTCAAACCAGGCTGAACTACCGGCGATATCGGTGAGCACTTTCGCCACCCATCCGCCAGTACAGGACTCCGCCGCCGTCACTGTTTGGCTGCGTCGGCGCAGCGCTTCTCCCAGGCTCTGACTCAGCGCCATAAGTTCACTATCGTTCATGCCAGCTCCCGTGAAATGAGGCAGTAAACAATTACGATATCATTTTCTTAAAAGGAAAAAAGTCACTGATGAGCAAAGCGGAAGATAGGTTCACGATTGTGATGCACTATATTGAAAATAGAGCGCCGGTCCACCTTACGCGGAGGAATTAATGCATCGCCGATAAAAAGCGCGCAAACCCATTGCGCGCCTTTCTGGATCTCCATGCGTAGCGCTTACCTGCGTGCCTGAGCAACAGCCAGCCCAAGTTGCCACACAGCCATCGCATAATGGGTGCTGTGGTTATATCGGGTAATAGCATAGAAATTCGGCAAGCCATACCAATACTGATAGCCAGTACCTATATCCAGGCGCAGCAGGCTAACCTGCTGATGATTCCCCGGCGATTGCTGTGGGGTCAGTCCTGCGCTTGCCAAATCGCTAATCTGATATTTGGTGTTATACCCGGTAGCCAGCCCGGGCGTTTGTCCAATCGCCTGCACGGCAACGGCATCGCCTTTAACCCAGCCGTGCGCCTTAAAGTAATTCGCCACGCTGCCTATCGCGTCTTCTGGGTCCCATAAATTTATGTGCCCATCATGGTTAAAATCAACGGCAAACTGCTTAAACGACGACGGCATAAACTGCCCATACCCCATAGCCCCTGCAAAAGATCCCTTTAATGCCAGCGGATCATCGCTTTCATTACGCGCCATCAGAAGGAAAGTTTCCAGTTCCCCGGCGAAGTACGCCGCGCGGCGCGGGTAATCGAACGCCAGCGTCGCAAGCGCGTCAATAATCCGCGTTTTTCCCATCACGCGCCCCCAGCGCGTTTCTACGCCGATAATGCCGACAATAATTTCAGGCGGCACGCCGTACTGCGCCCAGGCGCGGTCTAATGCGCTTTCATATTGATCCCAAAAGGCGACACCGTTTTGTACATTATCCGGCGTAATGAATTTAGCGCGATAGCGCAGCCACGCCCCGTTTGGCCCCGGTGGCTGCGGAGTGGTTGGCGCCTGACGATCCATCAGACGCAGCACATAATCAAGCCGCTTTGTTTGAGAGAAAATCGCATGTAGCTGCTGGCGATTAAATCCATGCTCTCTGACCATTTTATCAATGAATTTTTCCGCTTCAGGATTCAGCGCAAAATCGCCACCCAGGCGAGACTGGTTATGCTGTGGCGTCATTAAAAAACCGCCTTTGGGCGCCGCAACCAGGCCGCCCGCCTGCGTCTCACTGCCTGAAGCCGCAGACGTCGTTTTTGGCTGGCTACTGCATGCAGAAAGCAAAAATAGCAGTGGCAAAATGGGGGTATAGCGTCGATAAAGCATATGATATCCCTAAAGCTAATCGCAAAAATCAGTGGCGCATATGGTAAAACGTTAGCAGCGAATATGGAAAGGCGCACCGCTTTTTCCAAACGGCGCGCCTGTTTTAGCAAATCTGCCACCGCGACTCGTCATTCCGGCGCGCAGCGCTCCTCTTCTTTCATAAAGGCACGCGCTGGTTTCTGGCTCGACGCAGCGACCTTTTCTCGCATTTCCTTCCACCACGCTTCCCACAATGGTGCGATGGCGTCCCAGTGAAAACGCGCCGCGCTGCGTAAAGCCTCCTGCCGCAGTTGCTCCGGAGCATCTGAGGTTAATACTTCAATCAGCGCCTGCGCCAGCGCCTCTTCATTTCCCGGCTCCACCAGCCGACCTGCCTGGTAGTGTTCCAGCAAATCTCTCGGCCCATAATTTATGGCGAAACTCACCAGCGGCGTGCCAAAACTCAATGCCTCAAGCGCAAACAGCGAAAAACCCTCCTGCAGAGAGCTTAGCACCGCGCAGGCGCTGTCCCGCTGCGCCCGGGCTATGTCATTGGTCACGCTGTGAATCACGATGCTGCCGGATAACCCGGCTGCCGCCACCTGTTTTTCCAGCGCATCGCGCAGCGGCCCGGCTCCCCAGGTGTGCAGCTCGGCATCGGGAAGCTGGGTTAACACGCGCTTAAATGCGCGAATTAACAACGCGTGCTGTTTTTCCGGCGCGTAGCGCGCCATATACAGCACCCGCCGGGCGCTTTTTTTATCGGGCTGAGCGCGCGTCTGAAGCGTTGTAATATGGTGCGGTATTGCGGTAATGCGCTGCGCCGGAAATCCTTCATCGACCAGCGCATCTCGCTGCTCATGCGTAAGGACAAGAATGCGATCGCAATGCTGCGGCTGCTCGATAAGATGCGCATAAGTTTGTTTCAGGCGCCCATCCGATAGCCGGTGCGTGGAGTGCAAGGCCGTAGTTAAGGTTGCTTTGAATCTCGACTGGGGGCGTGACAGCACAAAATCACGCCACGGCGCATTCTTATCCACTAAAAAATGCCACTCTGTTTCCGGTGCCAGCCCTGCCTCCAGCACCGCCGCGCAAAACTCAGAATCCCGGGTAAACGTCCGCAGTCCGGACGAGCGGGTATGCAGCGTAATATCCAGCAACCGCGCTTTTCCGTCGCTAATCTGCCAGCGTTTACGCAGTAAAATTTGCCCTTCACTATTGATAAAATCATCGCAGCGTAAGTTATCAATGATATTCCCTGCGATGCGCGAAAGCCGCCCTGGGCCGCCCGGGCCGCGCGCCTCTGCTATTCCCAGCGGCAGTATTTGCCCGCGCGCCAGCAGCCGGTGCAATCTATCGTAGATGCTTTCCACCCGCACGCTTTCCGGCAGTTCGCCGCTGGCGCGCCAGGCCTCGGCGTTTGCCGCAAGTCCGGTGTTCCACGCTGCCGTAATAATGCGCGGCGTGATATTTAACCGGCGGGCAAAAAGCGTCGCGCGACGCAGGGTCGCATTTTCAATACCGTTCCCTACCCGGCGCATATCCCCGCCTAAAAACACTAACTGCGGCTGGGTTTCCTGCGCGTCGAGCGCGCGCTGTTTTAGATATTTACTGTATGCGACATACCCGGACAAGTAGTGCTCCACATCGTCGATACGCACGCGAAACCCGTGGTGACGAATAAAAAAACTGCCAACGATTCGCGCCGGATTTTTAAAAAACATCGCCAGTTCCGGCCAGAAATAACCGTTCAATAAATATCGCGCCCGAGCCTCCAGCGCGTGATAAAACGCCTCAACGTCGAAGTCATCCAACAGATGCCGGTAAGGCGAATCCGCCAGCCGGGTTATCATGCGCTGGGCGGCCATCATAAGCTCCAGCAGCGTGGGATAAGTGGTTATTCGATTTTCAACAAAATCCAGATGATCGCGCACATTATCCAGCCCAAACCGGTAATACTCTTCTTTCGGTCGCCAGCGCGTGAGTTCATTTACGCAGTAGCTCAACCAGTGGTCATGCGCCTGCCAGTGCTTTTCTGCGATAAAGTAGCCGAACGCGCGCTCAACAATATCCAGCCAGCGCTCTTCAAGCGTCAGCGCATACAGTCTCATCAGCGCAAATGCCGCCTCGCCGTCGTAATAAATAATCCGGCGCACCTCTTTTACCCGCAGATCGGGCGAATGAAGGACGTGCACAAAGCTCCCGCTGGTAGCGTCCTGCATAAAAGCGATGCCGTGCGCCAGGCGGCGCATGTTCGGCACATAGCGCCGATCGCCGGTCAGTTCGGTATATTTGGCCAGCGCCAGAATACACACCGCGTTGCCGCCGAGTTTAATTTCATCCCCCACGTCCACCAGAAAATCGGCGCGGGTGCCGTCGGGTAGCATATGGGGCCGAATTAGCTCTTCCGTCAGCCTCACCAGCGCCCGCTCTATCGCCGCACGCTGCGCCGGCGCCTGCGTCAGTTCCCAGCCCTCAAGTAACGCATAGGTCGAACTGGCGTGGCGCAGCGCATTATAAGAAGGAATGCGTCTGTCAAAGCAGGGAAACCAGCCGTAATAATATTCGCCGCTTTTACGCACCTGGTGCGCCAGGTATTCAGAAGCGCTGGCAATCGCGGCGGGAAGCTGTGTTTCCTGCCAGTCAGGCACCTGTCGATACCCGGCGTGGCGCCCGGTGTGTTCAATGGGGTAAAGCCCGCTGTTATCGCAAAACAGCGCGCGGGTGGTAAAACAGCCGATTTGCTGCTGCGGCGTTTCCGGCCAGTTTAGCGTCTCGCCAAAACGCATCTGACTGTAGCGCGCCAGGTTGCCCTCATTTGGCACCGCCACGCTGGAATCCCCCTGATACAGCAGCGCATTCCCCTGCAGCTCTTGTTCCAGCATCGCGTGATTAAAAGCGACGTCCAGCGTTAGCCCGTAATGGAAGTAATTGCGTTTCGTGGCGGCCATCCGCTGACGCAGCGCTTCCCAGCTTAATGTCTCCACGCGGTCAACAACATCAATACGCAGCCAGCAAATATCCCGACGCTGCCGTTTACGCCAGCGCTGCAAATGGCGCGCGCCATCAAGCCACGCGTGCGCAAAATTGCTCCCGCGGCCAATCAACACCGTCGCGCGCGATGCGCCGTCGCTCACGCTAAAGAAAATAACCTGAGCGGGCCAGGGAGCGGGTAAACTCTCTGGTGCATAGCGTTCTGCCTGGCGACGCGCCTGCTCCAGAAAATGGTTCAGCGGCATGAGGTCTCCTTGTTTAAAAATGGCTTGCGCGCGTTAGCGATGACGCCGGTAAAGGCGGTCTGCGCCGGCAACGGGGGCGCTAATCTGGCCCACCGGCGGTGAGCAACAGCACACTGTGCCAGCGTACAAACCCGCGTCAGCATAGTTCCACCTGTCAAACCGACCGGCTTTCGCGCACCGCCGTCGCCCGCGCGCTGCCTACAGCTTGTCGAAGCGATGTACGCACCGAAATAATCTGGCGAAAGCGCCAGGCTCCGTTTAAAGGATGCATTTTTCCCAAAACAGAAACCGCCGCTTAAAGGCGAGTCATCAGGCCGGGAGCCGCATCGCAGATGTCCCGGGTTACCCACACACCGCGCGCCTGATAATGAGCAAGGATTAACGTTCACGCAGCGCCTCTTTAACCCGGTTAAACGGCTTGATTAAGTAGTCGGCAATGGTTTTCTCACCGGTTTTGATATCGACCGAGGCAATCATGCCGGGCGAAATATAAAAACGCCGCCCCGCTTTGTTTTGCAGATAATCATTGCCGGTACGAATAAACACCCGGTAATAGTAATTTTCCGGTTTTACTTCATCCTGAATAGTATCCGGAGAGATGCCTTCAACCCGGCCGCTCAGCCCGCCGTAAATCGCGAAGTCATAAGCGGTAATTTTGACCAAAGCCTCCTGACCCGGATGAATAAATGCGATATCCCGCGGCGAAATGCGCGCCTCAATCAGCAGCCGATCGTCAACCGGCACGATTTCCATTAACTCGCCGTTAGGCGGAATAACGCCGCCAATAGTGGTGACTTTGATATTTTTTACGATACCGCGCACCGGCGAGCGCACCGTCATGCGATTGACCGAATCTGAACGACCGCGAATAATTTCCGACAGGGAATTGACCTCTGCGCTGGCTTTCGCCAGCTCTTCACGCGCCTGAACGTAATATTGAGAACGAATATCGATGAGTTTCAAATCGAGATCGGATTTTTGGCGCTGCAGCCGCAAAACCTCCACCTGGCTGGACGCCCCGGAAGCCGCCAGCCTGCGGGTGATGTTTAATTCATGCGTTACCGCCGCCAAAGACTCTTTCAGACGCGCCTCGGTATCAGTGAGCTGCGCGCGGCGCGCTTTATATAGCCGCGTCTCCGCCGCTATCAAAGCAGGCCAGGGTACCAGGCTGGAGGGGAAACTGAGCGGCAGATCGTTCACCTCCGCCTGTAAACGCGCGCTGGCCGCCAGCGACGCGCGATAGCGCGCCGCGCTTTCTCCCACGTTCGACTCGGAACGCGTGGGATCCAGGCGCGCCACAATTTGCCCCGCTTCAACGCGCGCGCCTTCCCGCACGTTTAACTGGGTTATGACCCCGCCGTCCAGCGATTGCAGCACCTGTTCACGGGAGCTAGGGATCACTTTGCCTGTGCCGTTAGACACTTCATCCAATATACCAAACCAGGCCCATATCGCAGCCACCGCCAGCAGCAAAAACGATGCCATGACTATCCGCGAAGAGCGCGCGGTTTCGCTGTCACCTTCTTCCTCCCAGCGCGCTTCGTCGCGCCGACGATGGCGCCCGAGCGCCTGCATCCATTCAGCTTTCATTGGCCGCCTCCTGGCGTTCACTGGCGCCGGCGGCGCGATTCACGGCTTTTTCTTTCGGCGCATCCATTGCCAGCGCGCCGTCTTTAAGGACTAATACACGGTCCACCAATTCCAGCACCGCCGCGCGATGCGTTGCCACCACAAGAGTGCGACCTGCCAGCCACGCTTTTAACCGCAGAATGAAATCCCGTTCCGTGTGTTCATCCAGCGACGCCGTGGGTTCGTCCAGCAGCACAATGTTGGGGTCGCGCAGCAGCATGCGCGTAAGCAAAATAGACTGTCGCTGCCCGCCGGAGAGACCCGTCCCGCCCTCCATCACCTGATGATTCAATCCCTGAGGCAGGCGCCGGATAAAATCCGCCGCGGCGCAAACCTCAAGCGCGTGAAAGATTTCATCGTCGCTGGCCTGCGGTGCGCCCATGGTCAGATTATCTCGCAGCGTGCCGCAAAACAGGCGGGCGTTTTGCGTCATTAATCCGATATTGCGCCGCACATCCGCCACGTCGATATGCGGCAGGCTCAGAGCATCAAGACGTAATTCCCCGCTGCTCAACGTCACACCGCCAATCATTGCCTGCAGCAGCGTCGATTTCCCCGCGCCGTTGCGGCCAAGAACCGCCACCCGCTCGCCGGGCTGGATCTCAAGCCTGGCGATGTGCAGCGGCGGCTGCCCGCTATCCGCCCGGTACTGAAATACCGCATCATTAAATTGGTAATGACCGTAGAGCACCGCGCGGCGGACTTTTTTATCCTCCGCGCCGTTTTCCACCGGCAATTTCATCAGCTCATCAAGACTCAGTTTCGCCGCTTTTACCTGCTGCCAGCGCGCCAGCACGCCGCACAGCGCGGTGATGGGCGAAATCATACGTGAGGACAGTAGCGAGGCGGCGACCATGGCCCCGGTCGTCATATTCCCTTCAATAACCTGAGGCGCGCCGATCACCACCACGCTGGCGTACACCAGATTCTGGATAGTCATCCCCCAGGCTACCAATCCCTGGGTCAGTTTACGCGTGCGCACTCCGGACTGGGCGGCAACGCGAATATCCCGATCCCACTGTTGGGTAAACCGGTTTTCTGCCTGTAACAGTTTGATATCTTCCAGTCCCTGCAAACTCTCTACCAGTACCGCGTTGCGGCGCGTGCTCTCTTCCGTGCTTTGGCGCGCAAGGGCGGCCAGTTTCTTTTGCAGCAGCAGGCCTGGGATAACCATCAGCAGCGCGGCGGCGGGCGCTATCCACGCGAGCTGAGGCGACACAATCGCTAACACCAGTAAGAAAAGAAGAAAGAACGGCATATCGACGATGACGGAGACGGTCGTCGACGTCACCATTTCACGAATCTGCTCAAGATCGCGCACCTGGGAAATAAAGTTACCGGTAGAGCGCGGAACCGCGCTACTGCGCAGCCTGAGCGCGTGGCTAAATACGCGGTTGGAGACGCGAATATCCGCCTGCTTACCCAACAGGTCGGTGATATGGCTGCGCAGTAGCCGCAGCCCAAACGAAAACGCCACGGCGATTAATACGCCGATAAACAGCACATACAGCGTCGGGAATGACTGAGCCGGGATCACCCTGTCGTACACCTGCATGGAAAAAATAATGCCCGCCAGCGCCAGCACGTTAACAATCAGCGACGCCAGCATCACGTGCCACCACGGCTTCAGGCGGCGCAGGATCGTACGGCGCAGCCAGTCAGGATGCCAGGGCGCGCCTTCCTCACCGCTATCATCTAACTGAATTGCCGCCGGGCGAAACGCGGCGACATAGAGTATCTGCGGGAGTAGCGCGCTAAACGCTAGCGTATTGATCAGCGCATTATCGCGCATCAGGCGCACGCCCACGCTATCCTCACCGTCATAGCTTTCAATGATACCGACCTGACCATCGGTAAACTGCACGACAAGCGGCAGACGCCAGAGGGATAAATCGCCGTGCTCGCCGGCAAGGATTCCGCCGCGCAGGCCCGCTAAGCGCGACAGATTGCTTAGCGCCTCGTCCAGCGTTTTATCCTGCTGCCAGCGCGCGGCAGCTTCCAGCGTTCCGGCGGAATAATCGAGCTGATAGCGGCGGGCAAGATGCGCCAGTGCCGCAACCCAGGGAACCAGAGCGCCCGCCGTCACAACGGCGCTCTGCGCAGGAGCGTTATCCTGAGAAGTCATGGCTGAACCTCCACGCCCTGAATGGCGTGCCTATCGAGCGCGAATGCGGTACGCATCCTTCCCGTGTTGTACAGGCAGTCCAACTGCAGCGTACGCAGTCGGGTCTCGGTTTGCTGCAGGGTAAAGCGGGTCTGATAGATTTCCTGCTCAACGTTCAATACGTCCAGCAGCGGCCGCGATCCAAGTTCCAGATACTGCATTTGATACAGCTCGCGCGTTTCTTCACCGAGGCTGCGCTGGCGGCGCTGGATTTGCAGCGCCTGCTGCAGGCCTGTCGCTTCATCCCGCGCCTCATGTAATTGCTGACGCGCCTTAAGCTGGGCCGATTTTACGCCGGCGCTTGCTGCTTCCAGGCTATGACGGGCGGCATCGCGAGAGGCAGACAGCCCGCCGCCCTGGTAGAGCGGCATTTTGACGCGTACCCACGCGGAATACTGAGTCCTGTCCAGCGTCCGGCTATTTGCGTATCGGTTATTAAGGTAGTGCGTGACTTCCGGCTCCAGCGAGATAGTAGGCAGCATTTGTGCATTGGCGTTATCCAGCTGCGCGGAAGCCTGGTTCGCCTGCGCCCAGGCAGCAAGAACGGATGGCACCAGGCGATCGTCTACTTTATCGGTCTGACAGGCATTCAGCAGTCCAGACGGAAAATCATTGCTGATATCGCCAACGCTCTGCCAGCCAAGCCAGGTGGCGAGAGACGCGCGCCAGCGATCGAGGCTTGCCTGGTATTGGGTTAACGTGGCCTGTGCGCCTTCGATACGGGTCTGCGTTTGCACCACATCAGATCGCGAGCTGGCGCCTTCGCTATTACGCATATTAGCCAGCCCGGCGATGTGATTCAGCGCCTCAAGCTGCTGGCGCGAGATATCGACCAGCTGCTGGTAGCCCTGAACCTGCACCAGCGCCGCCGCCGCATCGTGAGCCACCATATCGATACTGACTAATACATTGGCCTGCTGCTGTGCGACTGCGGCATTAGCCTCGCGCACGGAACTGGCCACTTTGCCGAAATCATAAAGCATTTGAGAAAGCGACAGCACTAGAGACGGGCTGTAGCCGTGATCGGAATAGGAGTTGGTAATTCCGCTATCAAAGCCGCCGTTGACCTGAGGGTAATATTTGGCCTCGGCGATATTAACCTTTTCCGCTTCGGCAAAAAGTTTACCCACTTCGGCGCCGATATCAGGATGCCAGCGCACCGCGCGCTGAACCGCCCGGTTAATATCCAGCATGCCCGTCGGCGGTGCGAGAGTATCGCCGCCGTCGCTGCCGGTCAGGCTGGGAAGTGCGGATTGCTGCGCCAGGTTTTGTGCGCTGATAGATGTACCCGTTGTTGCTGATTCCGCCGCGAATGCCGGCGTAATACCCGTAATGCTATAGGCCGCGATCAACACCAGCGGCACGATAAGGCAATGAACTCCGGGTTTGCCCGGAATGTGCTGTTTCATAGGTAATCCTGCGCGTCTTTATGCGACGACTATTGTTATGTTTACCTCTCAGGCGGCGGTCAAAAGCAATTGCCCTATAAAATGTTCCGCGCCCGCACTACTCCTTTATGCCAATATCCGGCACATCCCTGTGCCGGTTTTTTACTTACCCAATATCTTGTGCATTATGGTGCTGCAACAATTCCTCCAGCGTTGCGTGCGTGTCCTCCAGCGTAATTAGCTGCGTTGAGTGATACTTACTCCCCTCACCGTCGCGGTCGATGGAGACAACGGTGTCACCATTTTTGTAACTGACCGAGAGGTAATCACCCACATCACTGCTGGCGTTAAACCCGGAGAGCAGGCTGTTAACGTCAATGTGATCGCCCTGTGCCGCGGAGAAATCGGTCCAGATATTGCCGGTACCGTTACCGCCGGTCGCATCGCTGGCGTTGAGCAGATGGAACATCACCGTATCGCCCGACGCCCCTAACGTGTAGGTATCGTCATAGGCCGTACTGGTCGCGATATCCGCCTGCGCGCCGCCTTTGATAGCCAGATGCATATCAACGGTCAGGGTCGCATCCGCCGTGGCACCGCCGCGCGCGGCCAGATGATAGTCAAACGTCTCTTTACTGGTGATAGAGGCGGTATCAACGCCGCTATTTAAAGAGTAGTTGTAACTACCGTCATTGTGCAGCGTCAGCACGCCGTACTTACCATTGATCGTCACGGAGTCAGGGCCGCTGGTGTGCGACAGCGTATGCGCATGACCGCTCGCATCGTTGATGGAAAGCGTGGTGTAAAGTGACCCAACATTATCTGCAGTGCCGTGCGAGCCGCTGCCGTCCAGGATATTGCCGTTAACGTGTACGCCAGCGCCGGTATGGAAGCTATCCAGATCCACTTCCTTCCCGCTAATGGCTGAGGTAATGGTTATCGTGGAGACAGAAAGCGCGCCCACTTTGCCCTGCAGCGTCATGGTGTAAGTCCCTTCATGCAGCGTCAGGCCGTCCAGTGAAATTGTTGGATTGCTGCCCAACAGTGAACTGCCATTTACGGTTGCCGTTTTCAGTACGGTGCCGTTTGCATCCATGATGCTATAGATAACGCTGATACCCGTTAGCGCCGCACCTGAGATATTGAACCCAAGGTGCACATCTTTCAGGACCGTGCCATCCGCGACGTCAAAGTGGGTGCTAACTACCGAGCTGCTGGTCGCACTCAGCAGTGCCGACTTCCAGCTTACGGTAGAGCCGGTTTCGTCATAATCTTCCACCACCTGATCGGCGTTCGCGGCCAGATTAACCACATCGTCTGCTGCACTGACGCCGTGTACGGCAACGTCAATATTCAACTTCGCGCTGCTGGAAGCCCCATTCACACCGGTAATGATGTAGGTAAAGCTTTCAGGCCCGGTTATCGACGACGGCGGAATCCCCTGGTGAAGCGCATAGGTATAGTTGCCATGTGCATCAATAGTGAGCGTGCCGTATTTACCTTCGATTTCCGTGGTGCCGCTACGGGCGATAGCCACATCGTTTACTTTGGTTACCAGACTTCCTGCCGGACCATTATCAGCCCCGTGTCCGGTGTCATCGCCGTTAATCAGATTACCGTTAACGTGGCCCGCTTCGGTTTGAACGGCGTGAGTGACATCCGATAGCATATGCAGCGTATATCCAGTCGCGACTGATACTCCGCCATCCGCCTGCAGCAGGAAGATGTAATTGCCCGCAGGCAGCGTCAGTGTCAATGCGTCAGATTTACCGCCCAGCAGCGGTACGCGCAGCCAGTTATCCACAAACTTATACTGTTCGTAGTGCCCGGTTTCAGCGTTGTATTGATAGATATACAGATCAAAGGTGGAAGCCACCGACACGCCGCCCGCCGTTGCCTGAATCGTCACGGTTCTAACAGAATCATCCGCCACAGAGAGCTGCGCCTGGTTTTGCAGATCCAGCAGGCTGGCATCCAGTACTTCGCCAAGCCCAATGTTCGCCAGTAGAATGCCCGTCTTCGCCGAGGCGCCGTGATCGATATCCTCAACGGTAGTACCCACATTCAATTGAGCGTGATCGTCCACGGCTTTCAGGTCCGGAATACCGGGGTTGACGGTTAATGTCGCCGAGCTGGTTGATCCGTTAGGCGCGGTAAGCGTATAGGTAAAGTTCTCGTTTTCCTTGAGATCTGACGGTGACAGCCCATCGCGCAAGGTGTAGGTATAATTCCCCTCGGAATCGATAGACAGCGTGCCGTACTTACCTTCAATTTCGGTATGCCCCTCACTCGCCACGGCCACGCCATTCACATGGCTTATCACGGTACCTTGCGGCGCGGTATCCGCTCCGTGGGTTTCATCGCCGGCGACAACATTGCCGGTGGCTGAAGTTTCCGTGGTATGAACCGTCGTGGTCACGTCAGATTTCACGTTTAGGGTATAACCGGTTAATACGGACAGGCCGTTATCCGCTTGTAGCAGGAAGACATAATCCCCCTGCGGCAGCGTCAACGTCAGCTCATCCGACCGCCCGCCCAGCAACGGCAGGTTCAGCCAGTTATCCACCACCTTATATTGCTCATACTGCCCGGTCGAAGCGTTGTACTGATAGATATACAGGTCAAAAGTGGATGCAACGGCTAGTCCACCTGCGTTGGCCTGGATAGTCACCGTGCGCGTGGCGTCATTGCCTACCGACATCTGGACCTGATTTTGTAGATCAATCAGCGAGACATCCAGCACATCGCCCAGCCCAACGTTCGCCAGTAACACCCCGGTGGCAGAAGACGCGCCGTTATCCGTTTCTGTCGTCGTGGTATTCACTTCCAGTGAGATGTTGTCATCCACGGCAATCGGCGCATCGGCGTCCGCATCCGAATCGGCATCGCTGTCCGCATCTGCATCGCTGTCTGCATCCGCATCGCTGTCGGCGTCTGCGTCGCTATCGGCGTCAGAATCGCTGTCCGCATCCGCATCACTATCGGCGTCCGAGTCGCTGTCCGCGTCTGCGTCACTGTCAGAATCTGAGTCGCTGTCCGCATCCGCATCGCTGTCTGAGTCTGAGTCGCTGTCCGCATCCGCGTCGCTGTCTGAGTCCGAATCGCTGTCAGAGTCCGAATCGCTGTCAGAATCCGAATCACTGTCCGCGTCTGCGTCGCTGTCTGAGTCCGAGTCGCTGTCTGAGTCCGAGTCGCTGTCCGCATCCGCGTCGCTGTCAGCATCCGAATCGCTGTCCGCATCTGCGTCGCTGTCGGAATCCGAGTCGCTATCCGCATCCGCATCGCTATCAGAATCCGAGTCGCTGTCCGCGTCTGCGTCGCTGTCGGAATCCGAATCGCTGTCCGCATCCGCGTCGCTGTCAGAATCCGAATCGCTGTCCGCATCTGCGTCGCTGTCGGAATCCGAGTCGCTATCCGCATCCGCATCGCTGTCTGAGTCTGAGTCGCTGTCCGCATCCGCGTCGCTGTCTGAGTCCGAATCGCTGTCAGAATCCGAATCGCTGTCCGCATCCGCGTCGCTGTCAGAGTCCGAATCGCTGTCAGAATCCGAATCACTGTCCGCGTCTGCGTCGCTGTCGGAATCCGAATCGCTGTCCGCATCCGCGTCGCTGTCAGAATCCGAGTCACTGTCCGCATCCGAATCGCTGTCTGCATCTGCGTCGCTGTCCGCATCCGCATCGCTGTCGGAATCCGCGTCGCTGTCTGAGTCCGAGTCGCTGTCCGCATCCGAATCGCTGTCTGCATCTGCGTCGCTGTCCGCATCCGCATCGCTGTCCGCATCCGCGTCGCTGTCAGAATCCGAGTCACTGTCCGCATCCGAATCGCTGTCTGCATCTGCGTCGCTGTCCGCATCCGCATCGCTGTCGGAATCCGCGTCGCTGTCTGAGTCCGAGTCGCTGTCCGCATCCGAATCGCTGTCTGCATCTGCGTCGCTGTCCGCATCCGAATCGCTGTCAGAATCCGAGTCACTGTCCGCATCCGCGTCGCTGTCAGAGTCCGAATCGCTGTCTGAGTCCGAGTCGCTGTCCGCATCCGCATCGCTGTCGGAATCCGAGTCGCTGTCCGCATCCGCATCGCTGTCCGCATCCGCATCGCTGTCCGCATCTGCGTCGCTGTCAGAATCCGAATCGCTGTCAGAATCCGAATCGCTGTCCGCATCCGCGTCGCTGTCTGAGTCCGAATCACTGTCCGCATCTGCGTCGCTGTCGGAATCCGCATCGCTGTCTGCATCCGCATCGCTGTCGGAATCCGCGTCGCTGTCCGCGTCTGAGTCACTGTCGGAATCCGAATCGCTGTCCGCATCTGCGTCGCTGTCCGAGTCCGAGTCGCTGTCGGAATCCGAATCGCTGTCCGCATCCGCATCGCTGTCGGAATCCGAATCGCTGTCCGCATCCGCATCGCTGTCAGAATCCGAGTCGCTGTCCGCATCCGAATCGCTGTCCGCATCCGCATCGCTGTCAGAATCCGAGTCGCTGTCCGCATCCGCATCGCTGTCCGCGTCTGAGTCACTGTCGGAATCCGAATCGCTGTCCGCATCTGCGTCGCTGTCTGAGTCCGAGTCGCTGTCGGAATCCGAATCGCTGTCGGAATCCGAATCGCTGTCAGAATCCGAGTCGCTGTCTGCATCTGCGTCGCTGTCGGAATCCGAGTCGCTGTCTGAGTCCGAGTCGCTGTCCGCATCTGCGTCGCTGTCGGAATCCGCGTCGCTGTCCGCATCCGCATCGCTGTCGGAATCCGCGTCGCTGTCCGCATCCGCATCGCTGTCGGCGTCCGAGTCGCTGTCGGAATCCGCGTCGCTGTCCGCATCCGCATCGCTGTCGGCGTCCGAATCGCTGTCCGCATCAGCGTCGCTGTCGGAATCCGCGTCGCTGTCCGCGTCTGCGTCGCTGTCGGAATCCGAATCGCTGTCCGCATCCGCATCGCTGTCAGAATCCGAGTCGCTGTCCGCATCCGAATCGCTGTCCGCATCAGCGTCACTATCGGAATCCGAGTCGCTGTCCGCATCCGCGTCGCTGTCGGCGTCCGAATCGCTGTCCGCATCCGCGTCGCTGTCAGAATCGTCATCCGGATCGGGCTTGTTTACTACAGGCCCGCCGGGAGGATGCCCATTGCCACGGTCATCCGGATCCCGCTCTTCTTCCTGAGAGTGATTGCGATTATCATGGGCATTTGCTCCCATAAGCAAACCTGCGGCCAGCGCGGCCGCTCCCATAATTAATGGGGCTGCATAACCTGAGCCAGAGACGCTTTCCGCGCCTTCTGCGCCCAAAACGTCCAGAGATGAGAGGGGATCGGCATGAAAACCTGTGCCAGGTTCTTTGATCCACCATAGTGCGCCGCTCGCGGGATCTTCAACGACTAAATCGCTGATATTCCCCTGTGCGTCGGCGACGAAGAAATTTTTGATAACAACTTTTCCACCCGACTTCAGCTCTATAATCAGGTCGTTCCCAGAACGCTCTGTCGTAGAAATAGATTCAGGGCTAATTTTGAGTTTTACGATTGAGGACGATGATAGCGATAACTCTCTGGTTCCAGCACCAGTCGCCTGCCCACCGCTCATATCAACAACAGTTATATCTTTCATGTGCACGCACCATTAGCATGGGTTATCGTTTTTATCTGGGCGCCTAAACGCGCCCATTGTTTTTTTGCCGTACGTTGCAAAAAAAGCACGCACGGCGTCTCCTTACCGTTCCCTGTACAGAAACAGTAATTGCAGGAGTCAGCGTTTTAATAACGCCTTCCAGAGGGATACAAACGAACAATCACTCATGACTTATGCCGCAACAAATAGCGTGTTTTATGACACCCGTATCGCTGGCATAGCTTCATGCTGTCCTTATAAGAAGCGCCTCACCGTCTGCCGATGAGGCGTAAATCAGGAGATAACTGTTATTGAAGAATAGGGTTTAATCGTCGCGCACTCACTTAATCACTTTACTGTTAGAGATGTTGTTTTTATTTACTCAGAGGTATGTTTTAAAAGCGTAGACGCGCGCCATAAAAAAACCAGCATCCGGCGCGCATTTTCATAATAAAAAAATGCATATTTATTTTTTTCTAAAAACTATTTCTCTGCCAACGTTAATAAGTTCCAAATAATATTATTAATAAAGGTAGGGATTACCTGAAACATAATATTTAGCATTAATAATTCAAATAAAAACAATATAAAAAACCAATTTCCACCGCTAAAAATCGAATATTAAACCACCTAAAAAGGGCTGTTAGCCTAAATTTTCTAATTAAAACAATAATAATAAATGTCTTCATTACCTTCGCTGGTAAGTTAGTTTTTTTATAACGACGCTCTGAAAAATACGACCTTTATCACATAAATGATTCGCCGCACTCTCGGACAGTGTCGTCAGAATAAGTAGCAGGTTCTCTGCCCTTGCCGCCTTCTTCCCTGCACCCTGATGCAGATCGGATGAATCCATATAGCGCTCAATGGTAAGATAAACATCAACCGGGTCGGGCAGCCAAGGCCGCTATTATCAGGCTGAACTCAGCGTTTAAGCGGCCTCACCCTTCATGCATTCCCGCAGGCGTAGCGCATACCCTGAAGCGACGTTATAGAAGCGTTTTGAGCCGGGATGCCTTCATCACAGCACTTAACAACGAGTAACATCAATATGACAGAGTCTGTTGACAAGGATTTCTCCCACCACACCCCAATGATGCAGCAGTATCTGCGCCTTAAAGCTCAGCATCCTGAGATTCTCTTGTTTTACCGCATGGGCGATTTTTACGAACTGTTTTATGACGATGCCAAACGCGCTTCGCAGTTGCTGGATATCTCACTAACTAAACGCGGCGCTTCGGCGGGCGAACCGATCCCAATGGCAGGAGTACCGCACCACGCGGTAGAAAATTATCTGGCAAAGCTGGTTAATTTAGGTGAATCCGTCGCTATCTGTGAGCAAATTGGCGATCCGGCAACAACTAAAGGTCCGGTCGAACGTAAAGTGGTCCGCATTGTCACTCCCGGTACGATCAGCGACGAAGCCCTACTCCAGGAGCGACAGGATAATTTGCTGGCGGCTATCTGGCAGAGCGGAAAGAAATACGGTTACGCCACGCTGGATATTAGTTCCGGGCGTTTTCGACTCAGCGAACCTGAAGATAGCGAAACGATGGCCGCTGAGCTACAGCGCACCAATCCGGCAGAGCTGCTCTATCACGAAGATTTCCCCGATATGCGCCTTATCGAAGGTCGGCGCGGTCTGCGCCGTCGCCCGCTGTGGGAGTTCGAACTGGAGACCGCGCGCCAGCAGTTGAATTTGCAGTTTGCTACCCGGGATTTAACGGGTTTTGGCGTGGAAAATGCCGTTCAGGGGCTTTGCGCGGCGGGATGCCTGCTGCAATACGTTAAAGATACGCAGCGTACTTCGCTGCCGCATATTCGTTCCATCACCATGGAGCGCCAGCGGGACGGCATCATCATGGATGCGGCAACTCGCCGCAATCTGGAAATCACGCAAAATCTTTCCGGCGGTAGCGAAAATACGCTGGCCTCGGTGCTGGACTGCACGGTAACCCCAATGGGCAGCCGCATGCTAAAACGCTGGCTGCATATGCCACTTAGGGATGTCAAAGTATTAACCCGCCGCCAGCAGACCATCGCTGCATTACAGGATTACAGTGCGGATCTGCAGCCGGTGCTGCGCCAGGTGGGCGATCTGGAGCGTATTCTGGCCCGGCTTGCCCTGCGCACCGCAAGGCCGCGCGATCTGGCGCGCATGCGCACCGCTTTTCAACAATTGCCGGAACTAAACCAGCGGTTAGCGAGCATTGACGTCGAACATATTCAGGCTTTACGCCAGCAGATAGGCGAATTCAGCGAGCTGCGTGAATTGCTGGAAGCGGCGATCATAGAAGCGCCGCCGGTGCTGGTGCGCGACGGCGGCGTCATTGCTCCGGGCTATAACGCCGAACTGGATGAATGGCGCGCGCTGGCGGATGGCGCAACGGATTATCTCGACAGGCTGGAAATTCGCGAACGCGAACGGCTGGGCATTGATACGCTGAAAGTCGGTTTTAATGCCGTCCACGGCTACTATATTCAGGTCAGCCGCGGCCAGAGCCACCTGGTGCCGATAAATTATGTGCGCCGGCAAACATTAAAAAACGCCGAGCGCTATATCATTCCTGAGCTGAAAGAATATGAAGATAAGGTGCTGACCTCCAAAGGAAAGGCCCTGTCTCTTGAAAAACAGCTTTATGACGGCCTGTTCGATCTTCTGCTACCTCATCTCGCGGCTCTGCAGCAAAGCGCCCACGCGCTTTCGGAGCTGGACGTATTGGCGAATCTGGCGGAGCGCGCCGCCACGCTCAACTACACCTGCCCGACGTTTTCTGAGCACCCGGGCATTCACCTGGAAGGCGGGCGACATCCCGTAGTCGAGCGCGTACTGCGCGATCCCTTTATTGCTAACCCACTGCAGCTTTCTACCCAGCGTCGAATGCTAATCATTACCGGGCCGAATATGGGCGGAAAAAGTACGTATATGCGCCAGACCGCGCTGATTGTGCTTATGGCATGGATCGGCAGTTTTGTGCCCGCTCAGCGTGCCGAAATTGGCCCGGTTGACCGTATCTTTACCCGCGTTGGCGCCGCAGACGATCTGGCATCGGGGCGCTCCACATTTATGGTGGAAATGACGGAAACCGCCAATATTTTGCATAACGCCACCGAGCAAAGTCTGGTGCTGATGGATGAAATCGGGCGTGGAACATCCACCTATGACGGCCTTTCTCTGGCGTGGGCGTGCGCGGAGACCCTGGCTAATCGCATCAAGGCTTTGACGCTCTTCGCCACACACTATTTTGAACTCACCACACTGCCCGAAAAAATGGAAGGTGTCGCCAATGTGCACCTTAATGCGGTAGAGCACGGAGACACTATTGCGTTTATGCACAGCGTGCAAGACGGTGCTGCGAGTAAAAGTTACGGGCTGGCCGTCGCTGCGCTGGCCGGGGTGCCGAAAGATGTGGTGAAACGTGCGCGGCAAAAACTGCGCGAACTGGAGCAGCTATCCGGTAACGCATCGGCAACGCAAATTGATGGCACACAAATGTCGCTACTTTCCGTTCCCGAAGAGACTTCTCCGGCAGTTGAAGCGCTGGAGAATCTCGACCCGGATACGCTGACGCCGCGCCAGGCGCTGGAGTGGATTTACCGATTAAAAAGTCTGGTGTGATGAACGGGAATTCTCCCGGCTGATGGCCTTTTAGGGACTATTTTCTCTGCTAAGCCAGGCATCGTTGTCAACGCTATCCAGACTGTGTCAACGTGATGCAAACACCGCCTTCCGCGCGAAGGCGGTGGAGTTACCACGTTGAAGGATGGCGCGATAACGCGCGAAAGACACATTCGTCCATTAATTGAATTTAACGCTAAAAAACCCAGCAATTACTTCATATCCCGATAGGGGTTTTTAGCTGACAGTAAAAAACCACCTTCTTAGATGGTGGCTTTTGAGAAAGCCCCCTGGGGCTATTGTCACCTTCCGGCAATTCCATCTGCTGTTCATGTGTTTGTTCCGTTTTCTCCTGATGTCTCACATATCTTCTGATTATTTCTTCGTTCACATCGACCGTATCTACAAACTACCCTCGGGGCCAAAAATGGTTTCCCCAGCGCGTCTTCCTGATGTGTGGAAAACGATTATAGAGCCTGATGGCACTGCGACCTTTCAAATGACCCATTCGCGTTGATATCGAGATTTTAGGTCGGACGATGACCACCAGATGTACATGAGCTGGCTGAACATTTAACGCCGGAACTTCACAATCCTTTATGCCGCATAGTCCGCATAGAATGTAGATTGCCCTGTAAAGCCCCTTGCCCGGCTTATCTTTACGGATCCTGAATCGATACATTGGCGTCCAGACTGAGTGGTATTTGCAACGCCAATATACCTGTGATGAACGCCTGTAAAGCCCCGTGTTGATTTGTCTCCTTTTACTTGCGATGAGTAAGCAGAGCTATTCCGGCATGGGCATTCTTCAGACTATAGCCCTACAGGATAAATCACCACCTCCCCAGGAGGTGTTTAGGGGTAACAGTAAAAATCCGCCTTCATAGAAGGCGGCAATGCTTTGATGCCCCACTGGGACATCCCAAATCCCTTAAAAAAGTCTCTGCCAGTCTTGTGAGGTTTAAATCCCAAAACAACAAGGCAGAGCCAAAACCCGTTGATGGCCACGCCCATAGAACGTACTTTCAGTTGGCAATAAAAAAAGCCAGCCGATAGCGGCTGGCCTGGTTAATTCAAAGTCGATTATTCACGGAATAGCGCCTCGATATTCAACCCCTGCATTTGCAATATTTCACGTAACCGGCGCAGCCCTTCAACCTGAATCTGCCGAACGCGCTCACGAGTCAGGCCAATCTCACGGCCTACGTCCTCAAGCGTTGCCGCCTCATAGCCAAGCAGACCAAAACGGCGCGCCAGCACTTCACGCTGTTTCGCATTCAACTCAAATAGCCACTTGACGATGCTTTGCTTCATATCGTCGTCCTGCGTGGTATCTTCCGGACCGTTGTCTTTTTCATCGGCCAGAATATCCAGCAGCGCTTTCTCTGAATCGCCGCCGAGAGGCGTATCCACCGATGTAATGCGCTCGTTTAAACGCAGCATACGGCTAACATCATCAACCGGTTTGTCTAACTGCTCGGCTATCTCTTCCGCACTCGGCTCATGATCGAGTTTGTGCGACAGTTCACGTGCTGTCCGCAAGTAGACATTTAATTCTTTAACAATATGAATTGGTAAACGAATGGTACGCGTCTGGTTCATAATGGCCCGTTCAATGGTTTGACGGATCCACCAGGTAGCGTAGGTTGAAAAACGAAAGCCGCGCTCCGGATCGAATTTTTCCACGGCGCGAATCAGCCCCAAATTGCCCTCTTCAATCAAATCTAACAGAGCGAGGCCGCGATTACTGTAGCGACGGGCGATCTTCACCACCAGACGCAGGTTACTTTCAATCATACGCTTGCGGGAAGCAATATCCCCGCGCAGCGCCCGACGAGCGAAGAAAACTTCTTCTTCAGCCGTTAATAGCGGAGAAAAACCGATCTCACCCAAATACAACTGAGTGGCATCAAGAACACGCTGCGTCGCTCCCTGCGCTAGCAGGTCTTCTTCCGCATGGTCTTCGTTATCACCGGGTTCCTCTTCAACTAAAGTTTTCTCGTCGAAAACTTCGACTCCGTTCTCATCAAACTCCGCATCTTCATTTAAATCATGAACTTTCAGCGTATTCTGACTCATAAGGTGGCTCCTACCCGTGATCCCTGAACGAAGCCGCCATCAGACACAATCACCCGGGCCGAAAAGCATCCTGCCCGGGTAAACGGTTTTAATAGCGTACTCCGCCGTGATTATCGCTGCGGTAAATAGCGCAGCGGGTTTACGGATTTCCCCTTGTAACGAATCTCAAAATGCAAACGTGTAGAACTGGTTCCGGTGCTACCCATAGTAGCTATCTTCTGCCCCGCCTTCACTTCCTGTTGTTCCCGAACCAGCATTGTATCGTTATGGGCGTAGGCGCTCAGGTAGTCATCATTATGTTTGATGATTATCAGATTTCCGTAACCGCGCAGAGCGCTGCCAGCATAGACGACGCGCCCACTGGCGGTAGCCTGAATAGCCTGGCCTTTCGAGCCTGCGATATCAATCCCTTTGTTTCCCCCTTCGGAGGCGGAAAAGTTCTCGATAATTTTACCATCTGTTGGCCAGCGCCACGCTGAAATAGGGGAGCTGGTCGACATACTGCTGGCTGTCGGTTCGGTGGTGCCAGTCGCGGGTGCCGTTACGGGTGACGAAATAGTTCCCGTCCCACCGCCGTTTGGCAACACTTTATTAGCACTCTGTTCACCTGAAGTTTCAGAATACGTAATTGTTGGTTTAGAAGCAACAGCAACGTTAGGATTTTGTGCAGGAACTGTTGCCGGTGCGTTCTGCTGCGCGCTGGCATCAGCCTGAGTAATCGCATTGCCGCCGGTGATTGGCGCGCCCGAAGCACTGCCTACCTGCAGCGTTTGCCCAACGTTCAGCCCGTAAGGAGCGGCGATATTATTCCGCTGGGCCAAATCACGAAAATCATTTCCGGTTATCCACGCGATGTAAAACAGGGTGTCGCCGTGTTTGACCGTATAGGTACCGCCGCCGTCATAGCTGCCTTTTGGAATATTGTCATAATGGCGGTTATACACAATCCGCCCATCCTGCATTTGGACCGGCTGAGCCTGTTGCCCCTGCGGCACAGAGGGTGTGACCGCCTGCTGCTGCACAGGCACATTGTTCACCTGCGGCGCCTGCGAGCTCTGCACCGGCGGCGGCTGCGTCACCAGCATACCGCCGCTGCCGCCGTTATTCCCACCGACGGAGCTTATTGGTGCCTGTGGATTATCGCTGGAACAGCCTGCCAGCCAAAGGCTGACCAGTGACAGAGTTGCGATTCGACGTAAAGTAAAGTTAGGGCTTCCCGCGCTCATTTTTCCCCCGGCGATAACGGTATATAATTTGCGCACTTCATTTAAGTAAAGGCGCCATTGTTTCAACGGCCTGCGATCGCTTTGCAGGTCGGGTAAAGTAGCGAATCTTTAACGAGAAAAGATTCGCAGCGTGCCGCGACACATAATCCTGGTGTATAAATCCCAATATTTCACTACCTTACGCAAAAAACAGTCGAGGGATAGAAGAAATATCCAGGTTTCAGGCAAGTTCGCCTTTTACTAAAGGAACGAAGCGCACGCTCTCAATAGTATCAATGCTATATTCACCCGCCCGTCGGCGGATGCGCTTAAGGTACTGACTGTCTTCTCCCACCGGCAACACCAGCACCCCCCCCTCATCAAGCTGCGCCATTAGCGCCGCGGGAATTTCCGGCGGCGCCGCCGTCACAATAATCGCATCAAACGGCGCTCGCGCTTTCCAGCCCTGCCAACCATCGCCGTGGCGGGTAGAGACATTATGCAAATCCAGTTGTTTCAGGCGACGCCGCGCCTGCCATTGCAAACTTTTAATCCGCTCGACGGAGCAAACGTGATGAACCATATGCGCCAGAATAGCGGTCTGATAACCCGAACCGGTGCCGATTTCCAGCACCCGAGACTCCGGCGTCAGCTCCAGTAATTCGGTCATCCGCGCTACGGTATACGGCTGAGAAATCGTCTGCCCCAGCCCAATTGGCAGCGCGACATTATCCCAGGCTTTATGCTCAAAAGCCTCATCGACAAATTTTTCCCGAGGCACGCTGGCAATTGCCTCCAGTACCCGTTCGTCGCCAATACCCTGCGTTCGCAATCTGGCGAGCAGCGCCTCTACACGTCCGCTTACCATGATTTATCCACCTCCACGTCGGCCAGCCACTGGGTAACGACTTCCTGAGCGCCGCGTGCGGTTAAATCCACCTGTAACGGTGTCACAGAAACATAACCCTGTTCCACTGCGGCAAAGTCCGTATCCGGCCCGGCGTCGCACTTTTCACCCGGCGGGCCAATCCAGTAAAGCGTATTCCCGCGCGGGTCCTGCTGCTCAATAACGCTTTCAGCGGGATGGCGGCTCCCGCAGCGCGTCACGCGAATGCCTTTAATCTCAGCCAAAGGAAGATCGGGAACGTTGACGTTAAGAATTCGCCCAGTACGCAGCGGCTCGCGCATCAGCGCGCGTAAAAGCGAACACGCGACCGCGGCGGCGGTCTCGTAATACTGATGGCCGTTTAGCGACACCGCCAGCGCGGGAAAGCCCAAATGACGGCCTTCCATCGCAGCGGCCACTGTACCGGAGTAAATCACATCATCGCCAAGATTAGGCCCGGCGTTAACGCCGGATACAACAATATCCGGTCGGGGGCGCATTAACGCATGCGCGCCCAAAAATACGCAGTCGGTAGGCGTACCCATTTGTACGGCGATATCGCCGTTCGCATGCTGGAAAGTCCGCAGCGGCGATTCCAGCGTCAGTGAATTCGACGCGCCGCTGCGATTTCGGTCTGGAGCAACGACCTGCACCTCGGCAAACTCACGTAGCGCGCGCGCCAACGCCTGAATGCCCGGCGCATGAATACCGTCATCGTTACTCAGCAATATTCGCATAATCACCCGTATTGATTAATTCCCTGACCACGCTGGTTGCAAAGCTGCCGGCCGGCAGCCAAAAAGTGAGTTCCAGCGTTACATCATCCCACCAGCTCCACGTCATTTCCTGGGGGTAAAGCAGCATCGCGCGCCGCGCGGCATCCACTTTTTCCCGTACAGGCAGCGCCTGTAAGTCGGGTTCGTCTGCTACCGCCTGCCGCTCAAAGGCTAAGGCGTCGCGCTGGGTGCCCCATTCGCCGCATCCCGGCAGCGCGGCGGTAATCATCAGTTCTTTATTCTCCACGCGGCGCTGCAGCGTTTCCCGTTCGTCATCCGTCGCGACAAACCAGCTGCCGCGTCCCGCTAGCTGTAGCGCATCGCCGTCAATCACCTGATTCAGCGCCATTTTTTCCAGACGCTCGCTGACAATCTGATTAAACAGCGCGCTGCGCGCCGCCGAAAGCCAAAAGCTGCGTTTATTGCGATCGCGCACCGGGCCGCCGTTCTGCGCCCAGCGGCGGGCCTGATGCAGGTTATTGCCGCCAACGCCAAAGCGCTGGGCACCAAAGTAGTTAGGCACCCCGCGCTGCAAAATAGCGCTAAGCCGCGCATCAATATCATCACGGTGCGTCAATTCGCGCAGTATCAGAGTAAACCGATTGCCGCGCAGCGCGCCAATGCGCAGCTTACGACGATGGCGCGCATATTCAAGTATTTGACACCCTTCCAGCTCAAAGGCCGACAGATTTGGCATCTCTTTGCCCGGCAGGCGAACGCAAAACCACTGCTCGGCTACGGCGTGTTTATCTTTTTGTCCTGCAAAGCTGACTTCCCGCGCGTGAACCTTTAGAAATTTAGCCAGCGCATCGGCGACAAAACGCGTATTGCAGCCCGTTTTCAACACCCGCACCAGCAGATGTTCACCCTCGCCGTCCGGCGTAAAGCCCAAATCTTCCGTCACCACGAAATCTTCTGGCCCGGCTTTCAGCAAACCGCTCCCGGCTGGCCGCCCGTGCAGCCACGTTAACTCATCCCACGACTTCACGCCGGCGTCAGCAGCAGCGCCACCGCCTCCGTCGCGATGCCTTCGCCGCGCCCGGTAAAACCCAGTTTTTCCGTCGTCGTCGCTTTGACATTAACAGCGTCAATATGACAACCGAGATCCTCGGCGATAAACACGCGCATCTGTGGAATATGCGGCGCCATTTTCGGCGCCTGCGCGATTATCGTAATATCCACATTTCCTAACCGGTAGCCTTTTTCCTGAATACGCCGCCAGGCTTCCCGCAGCAGCGCGCGGCTATCCGCGCCCTTAAACGCGGGATCGGTATCGGGAAACATCTTCCCGATATCGCCCAGCGCCGCCGCGCCCAGCAGCGCATCGGTCAGCGCGTGCAGCGCCACGTCGCCGTCAGAGTGGGCCAGTAACCCTTTCTCATAAGGAATGCGCACGCCGCCAAGTACGATCGGGCCATCGCCGCCAAACGCATGAACGTCGAAACCGTGTCCGATTCGCATTACATTTTCTCCGGGGTATTTAATCGATTAAGGTAAAATTCGGCCAGCGCCAGGTCTTCCGGCTGCGTGACTTTGATGTTGTCCGCGCGGCCGCGCACCAGCTGCGGATGAAACCCGCAATACTCCAGCGCTGAAGCCTCATCGGTCACGGCAGCGCCTTCGTTTAGCGCGCGTATCAAACAATCGCGCAGTAAAACCAGCGGGAAGAGCTGCGGCGTCAGCGCATGCCAAAGATCGTCGCGATCGACCGTGTGCGCAATGCGCGACGCGCCGGGCTCCGCGCGCTTCATGGTATCGCGTACCGGCGTAGCCAGAATACCGCCGGTTTGGCTTACCTGCGCAGCTGCCAACAGGCAAGCCAGATCGTCAGGATGCAAACAGGGGCGCGCCGCGTCGTGCACCAGCGCCCACTCAGCGTCTTCGGCCGCATGCAGTCCCGCCAGCACAGAATCCGCCCGCCGGGCGCCGCCGGTCGTTTTTATCACCTGAGGATGTTTCGCCACCGCCAGCGCGTCAAACCAGCTATCATGCGGGCTGACGGCAACTATCACGCGCGAAATCCGCGGGTTGCGTAGTAACCCGGCCACCGCGTGTTCGAGAATGGTTTTGTCGCCCAGAGTGAGATACTGTTTGGGGCGTTCGGCCTGCATCCGGCTGCCAATGCCGGCGGCCGGTACAATGGCGACGATGCGCCCGGAGGAACCTGCCATGTCGTTGTCTGAATCCGCTTACTGATTTTGATTATTGGATCGGTTACCCGTATCGCGACGGGAGCCATCGGGGACGAGACGGTAAAACGTTTCCCCCGGCTTTGTCATCCCCAGCTCATTGCGAGCGCGCTCTTCAATCGCCTCAATCCCGCCGTTAAGATCGTCGATTTCCGCAAAGAGTTGATCGTTACGCGCTTTGAGCTTCGCGTTGGTCGCCTGTCTGGCCTGAACGTCCTTATTCACTTTCGTATAGTCATGAATGCCGTTTTTGCCAAACCACAGCGAGTACTGTAGCCAAACCAGTAACGCCAGCAATAGTAGCGTTAGCTTACCCATTGCGCCCCCTGAAAAACGGCGCTTTCATCCTGTTGCTCACCTACGGGCTCCGTTGGGTTACTCAAACGTTAAAGAGGACAAAATGTATCACACAACGCGCGCTAATGCGCACAGCGCCGTATTACGCACGCTAAAGAGTATGTCAGCTACTCAGCCAAAGAAAAAGCATTCCCACCATAACCATCACGGTAAATAGCGTAGCAACACAGCTATAGCGTAATCGGCTGTCCAGCAGTGAATGCAGGGCAATGCCGATCATCACGGCGACGGGCATCAGCGCCAAAAAGAAAGGCCAAGTATAGAGGAAGAAAAAAAGCGTATTGGATCCATACAGTAAGAATGGCAGACCCAGCGCCAGCAGCCACGACAAAAAGCCCACGATCCCGCCAGGTAAAGACCAGGTGGTTTCTTCGGGCCGCGTGCCGCCGTCTGCCTGAGTAAATGAAATGGGTGTACCGTTACGCATAGCCAGTCCTGTCAATCGCCCAGCACAATGGTTCCAATGCTGTCTTTAAGGATCAGATAATATCGTCCCGGCGCAGCAGGTCTAATACCTGCGTCGTCAAATTTGTTACTAATTGTTCACCATTCAGATTTAGCGCTGGGTTTTCCGGGGCTTCATACGCGGCGTCGACCCCGGTAAAATGCGCCAACTTTCCCGCACGCGCTTTTTTATATAACCCTTTTGGATCGCGGGATTCACACACCGTCAGCGGCGTATTGACGAACACTTCACGAAAACGCGCCTCCCCAACCAGCTCACGCACCATCTGGCGCTCCGCACGATGCGGCGAGATAAACGCCGTTAATACCACCAATCCGGCATCGGCCATCAGATTTGCGACTTCACCGACGCGACGAATATTCTCGCGCCTGTCATCGTCGCCAAACCCCAAATCGCGGCACAGACCGTGGCGCAGGTTATCGCCATCCAACAAATAGGTGCTCACGCCCAGCGCGTGTAATTCATGCTCTAGCGCCCCGGCGAGCGTAGATTTCCCCGAACCAGACAGGCCGGTAAACCACACCACAGCGCCAGCGTGGCCGTGCAACCGCTCCCGTGCCTGGCGCGTAACAGGATGCGCGTGCCACACCACATTATCATCGTGCTGCGCCATTTATGACGCTCCCGGCAGCGCCCGCGCCTGCCAGTGTGGAAAATGGCGGCGCACCAGCGCATTCAGTTCGCGCTCAAACGCGCTATAGGTTTCAGGAGTTTGCGAAGCGAGCGACGCCAGCGGTTCAAAAACCATGCCCGCACCTACGGTGACATTGCTAAGCCTGTCAATAAAAATCAGCCCGCCGGTCACCGGATTTTCCCGATACGGATCGAGCGCCAGCGGTTCGTCAAACGTCACTGAGATGCGCCCAATACCGTTTAACGGCAAGGCTTCCGTATCGTGCAGCGCCAGAGTATTGATCTCCACCTGGTGCGTAATCTCATCCACTACTGCGCGATTTTTCTTGCCGCCAATTTTAACGTCGTAGCGCTGACCTGCACGCAGCGGCTGCTCTGCCATCCAGACCACATCGAGCGCGGCTCGCTGAACCACGGCGGGCGGCGCGTCGGCGGGAACCAGAACATCGCCCCGGCTGATATCAATTTCATCACGTAATACCAGCGTCACGGCATCACCCGCCCGCGCCTGCGGTAAATCGCCGTCAAAGGTGACAATACGCGCCACCGTTGAACGCACGCCGGACGGTAGTACCTGCACGGTGTCACCGGGGCGCAGCCGCCCGGATGCTACGGTGCCGGCATAGCCGCGGAAGTCCAGATTCGGTCGGTTAACATATTGCACCGGAAAGCGCAGCGGCTGCGCTTCAACGTCGCGCTGGATCTCTACTGACTCAAGGAGTTCCAGCAGCGTCGGGCCGCTATACCAGGGCATCTGCGCCGAAGGGCCGGCGACGTTATCGCCTTCCAGCGCGGAGAGCGGCACAAAGCGGATATTCACCCCCTGCGGCAACTGCGCGGCAAAGGTCAGGTAATCCTCGCGGATCTGTTCAAACGTCTCCTGAGAAAAGGCCATTAAATCCATTTTATTGACCGCCACGATCAAATGTCGGATCCCCAACAGCGTTGAAATAAAGCTGTGGCGGCGGGTTTGATCCAGCACGCCTTTACGCGCATCGATTAATAAAATCGCCACATCGCTGGTGGACGCGCCGGTCGCCATGTTGCGCGTGTACTGCTCATGCCCTGGAGTATCAGCGATAATAAATTTCCGCTTCTGGGTCGAAAAATAGCGATAGGCGACGTCAATAGTAATACCCTGTTCCCGCTCTGCCTGCAGGCCGTCAACCAGCAAAGCGAGATCCAGCTTATCGCCCTGCGTACCGTGCCTTTTACTGTCATTTTGCAGCGAAGAGAGCTGATCCTCATAGATTTGCCGGGTATCGTGCAGCAATCGGCCAATTAGCGTGCTTTTACCGTCATCGACGCTGCCGCAGGTCAGGAAGCGCAACAGGCTTTTATCCTGCTGCGCGTGCAGCCATGCTTCAACGCCGCCATAGCTGGCAATTTGCTGCGCGACTATCGTATTGGTGGTCATAACACACTCCTCAAAAATAGCCCTGGCGTTTTTTCAACTCCATCGACCCGGCCTGATCTTTATCGATAACCCGCCCCTGCCGCTCGCTGCTGGTGGAAACCAGCATCTCTTCGATAATTTCAGGCAGGGTTTGCGCGTGAGATTCCACGGCGCCGGTAAGCGGCCAGCAGCCCAGCGTGCGGAATCGCACCATTCGTTTCTTAATCATTTCGCCAGGCTGTAAATCGATGCGGTCATCATCCACCATCATCAGCATACCGTCACGCTCCAGCACCGGCCGCTCGGCGGCCAGATACAGCGGCACAATATCTATCTTTTCCAGGTAGATGTACTGCCAGATATCCAGCTCGGTCCAGTTAGAGAGCGGAAAAACGCGAATGCTTTCGCCCTTGTTCACCTGCCCGTTGTAGTTATGCCACAGCTCCGGGCGCTGGTTTTTCGGGTCCCAGCGGTGGAAACGATCGCGAAACGAATAGACACGCTCTTTAGCGCGAGACTTTTCTTCATCGCGCCTGGCGCCGCCGAACGCGGCATCAAACCCATACTTATCAAGAGCCTGCTTTAATCCTTCGGTTTTCATAATGTCCGTATGCTTCGCGCTACCGTGATCGAAAGGGTTGATCCCCAGAGCCACCCCTTCGGGATTGCGATGCACTAATAATTCACAGCCAAGCTCCTGCACGGTGCGATCGCGAAACGCGTACATTTCGCGGAATTTCCAGCCGGTATCCACGTGCAATAGCGGAAAAGGCAGCGTGCCGGGCCAAAATGCCTTACGCGCCAGATGCAGCATCACCGAGGAATCTTTACCAATCGAATACAGCATGACCGGGTTAGCGAACTCGGCCGCCACTTCACGGAAAATATGGATACTTTCTGCTTCAAGCTGCCGCAGGTGAGACTGTGTTTCGAGATCCATAACGCTCCTTCGGCCAGAGTGCGGACTGGGCTATACCACCTCACGCGCGCAGCGCGCTGGCACATCAATGATTGCGAATCTCTGGACTATACGGCGCGCGCTTAGGCGTTATGAAATGCCGAATTGGAATGATTAGTTCCCCAAAGGAATAACGCACCTAATTGCAATGCCTCCATTTTGGGGAAATAAGAGCAATCAAGATTGCCCGCGCCGCGCCGGGAACGCATACTGACGCCGCACATTGCCTCAACGTTCAGAGACTAAGGATTTCTCTATGCTTTCCATACTGCGCCGCTGCCTCGGCGCACTGGCTATCAGTCTGGCCATAACGTCGGCGGCCCAGGCTCAACTCCCCGCTCTCGGGGCTATCGCTAATCAGCAGGCGCGCCGGCTAGCCACGCTTTATCCTGGCCGGATGACCGGCTCACCGGCGGAAATACTCGCGGCAGATTTTATTCACCAGCGTCTACAGCAGTGGGGCTACCAGAGCGACATTCGCCGCTTCCCGGCGCGCTACGCGTATCAGGGGCCAGGCCCGCGCCAAACCTGGCGCAGCGTGACGGGCAGTTCGGTGATTGCCGCCCGGGAAGGGCGCGAGCCAAAACAGATTGTGATTGTGGCGCACCTGGACACTTACGCTGCGCAAAGCGAGCGAGACGACGCCGCTAATCTCGGCGGTTTAACGCTGCAGGGCATGGACGATAATGCCGTTGGGGTTGGGGTATTGCTGGAGCTGGCGGCGCGTTTTCAGGCGATCCCGACTCGCTACACGCTGCGCTTTATCGCCACCAGCGGCGAGGAAGAAGGGCAACTGGGCGCGAATAATATCCTACAATATATGGATTTGCAGCAGCAGAAAAATACGCTACTGGTAATTAACCTTGATGAGCTGGTTGGCGGCACCCGGCTGTATTTTACCAGCGGCTTGCACACGCCAGCGGCGGAACGCAAACGCACGCGCGACCGCGCGCTGGCCCTGGCGCGTCGATATGGTATTCCAGCCTCAACGCCGCCGGCAAAAGCGCAGCATGCGCTGGATAACAGCGATGCGCAGCCGTTTGACCAGGCGGGGCTGCCGGTGTTAAACGTCAACGCCACCGACTGGGCGCTGGGCAATAAAGACGGCGTGCAGCAGCGCGCAAAAAGCCGGGCCTTTCCGGATGGTATTGTTCGCCACTACGCCCAGCGCGACAGCCAGCAATATCTGGACACCCAGCTGCCGGGCCGGATAGCCCAGCGCTGCCAACAAACCGTGCAAATACTGCTGCCGCTGATTAAATCGCTGGCGCAGGCAGAGCGCACATAAATCGGTCTGCCCGGGCGGGAAGCTCATACTCCTTTAATTAAATGGATATAGCGTACCGCTCGCGCGAGAGGCCGATGTACCCTGCAAGAGCACCGTGCTGGTAATACGGCATCCCCACTTGTGTGGGGAACACGTTATAAATATTTTATGGATATTCAGGCCGGGCGGTTTATCCCCACTCGCGTGGGGAACACGGCGGTATTGTCTCCCGATGAAATAAGTATCGCCGGTTTATCCCCACTTGCGTGGGGAACCCGTAATGTATAGAAATCAATATGTTGAAGAGATCGGTTTATCCCTACTCGTGTGGGGAACACTGTTTGTATTGCCAGTACACACGCCCGGTACGTGGTTTATCCCCACTTGCGTGAGGAACGTTCATCAGCCAGCTCATAGGGATAACCAGCCATCGGTTTATCCCCATTCGCGTGGGGAACACATACTGAATGAATGTGCGCCCGTAGCTGGCCGCAGTTTATCCCCACTCACGCGGGGAACACGCCAGTCAGTTAAAACCGTCATATTTGTTGTAGCGGTTTATCCCCACTCGCGTGGAGAGCACAAGGCGATGGCTAAAGCTGAGATGTTTTTGAACGGTTTATCCCCACTTGCATGAGGAATCCGTAATGTAAATAAATCAATATGTTGGAGAGATAGGTTTATCCCCACTCGCAAGAGGAACCCTCAGACATGGCGCCCTCGGCTGGGCAGCGATTCGGGTTAACCCTACGCTTCGGGCAATGCCTTTTGTAGTTCCCCTCACCGGCCCGCCACCAAACCGGGCACGTTTAGAATATCAAGCTATTGATTCTCAACAGGAAGGAAAGAGACCAGCCGCAGGCCATCCAAATCTACCGGCACGCGTCTGTTTTCCCCGAAGGTTTGAAAATCAAATCCCGACTCGGTATTCGTAGCCCAGGCCATCACCACATTGCCCTCGTCGGCAAACGTTGAGATCTGCAGCCAGATGGTCTCGCGCACCCGGCGGGAAACATCGCCGATGTAGACGCCCGCCCGAATTTCCAGCAGCCAAACCGCCAGCCTGCCGCGCAGGCGCGGCGGCACATTTTCCGTCACCACAACTAACATACTCATGGATTATCCCCGATGCCCGCCGTCACCTAATGGAACCGGCTCCGGAATGGCGGGCGGCTGCGCGTCGGCGAACGGTTCAGGCAGCGGGATCTCCCCCGCCGCCAGCACCTCTTCAATCAAAGGGATGAGGCGCGCCAGGGTTTTCTGGCTGCGAAAAATATCCCGGCACGCCAGGCGCACGTCTTTGTCCGGGCGCAGCGGATGACGGGCGGCAATTTGAAAAGCGGCGGGCACCACGCCGTCGAATTTAATGATATCGGCGATATCATAGACAAAAGACAGCGGCTTACCTGAATGTACAAAACCGATGGCCGGGGCATAACCTGCCGCCAGCACCGCCGCCTCGGTGATACCGTATAAACAGGATGTTGCTGCGCTCACGCACTGGTTGACCACGTCGCCTTTTTCCCAGTCTTTAGGATCATAGCGGCGCCCCTGCCACTTCACGCCATAGCGTTTAGCCAGCAGTTTATACGTCTCGCGCACCCGCGCGCCTTCAATGCCGCGCAGTTGCTCCACGGAACGGCGGGCGGGCGCGGGTTCGCCGAAGCGTAGCTCGAACATTTTACGCACGACTTTCAGGCGCAAATCTTCATCCAGCGCCAGCCGGGCCTGGTACAGCAGCCTGTCGGCACGCGCTCCGCCGGGCTGGCCGCTGGCGTACAGGCGCACCCCGGCCTCCCCGACCCAAACCAGCAGCGTGCCCGTCATTGCCGCCAGCTTAATCGCCGCGTGCGACACCCGGGTGCCCGGTTCCAGCATAATGCAGGCAACTGACCCGACCGGGATGTGGGTGCGCACGCCGTTTTTATCGACCAGTACAAACGCGCCGTCAATGACGTCAACCTGCCCATATTCGAGAAAAATCATGGAAGTACGATCTTTCATCGGTAACGGGCTTAAAGGAAGCCAGCCCATTAGCGCGCCCTTTTCACCATGAGCAGGCCGCAGCCCAGCGCTTTACTTTTCCCCAGCCCGCCCGCCAGCGCCTGTTCAAACAGAGACACATCGGTAACGCGCAGCGTGCCGGCAAAATCTACGCTGCTAAACGTAATCGGCGCGTCCTGATTGCGGCGGATGAAGCTATGCTGCTGGCAGGTTTTCACGCAGGCCGTCTCCGCGGGCGGTTCGCTAAGCGCCTCGCCGGCCCACAGCGCCAGCGCGTCTGGCTCCGGTGCCATCAGGCAAAAGCCGTGACGTTCTCCCTGGGTTTCCAGCCACCGGGCCGCCGCCTGTTGCTGAAGCGCCCACCACTGCTGCTGGGGTATGCCCTGCACTTTGGCGTGATACTTCGCATCCATCATCACGTCGCTGCGCTTCTTATTACGCGTGACCACCGGGTTAGCGCGCAGTTGGAAATCAAGGATCATTCCCGGAGCAAGCTGGGGGTTAAAGGACTTAGTCTCAACCTTAAACAGCGCGTGTTGCTCGACCGGCGGGGTGGTGGATAGCATAAAAAACTGGCCGTGCGCATCCAGCCGAAACAGAAACGGGCGGGTAGACTGCTCAGGGAATAGCTGCCATAGCCACTGGTGGGCCGCATACGGGGTTGCGGAATGCCATTTTTCCAGCATGCCCGGCAACAACTTATTGAATTGAAGCTTAATCCGAGACAGATACATTATTTGCCCTCCTGCAGCGTGCCGCAAAAGCGAATATAGCGGCCGAACTGCCAGCGTTTACGGCTCAGCGGCTGGTTGTTTTCGTGCAGTTTTTGCTGCCATGTCAGGCTGGATTCTTCGGGGTCGTCCCAGTAACACGCGCCATCGGCGCTGAAAAAGCTCTCCCGCCCGCACGCAATAAGCTGCTGCTGCGTGCGCTGTGAAGCTTCGGGGTCCGCGGTGGAAAAAAGCGCTTCCGCCGTTGCGGACAATAGCGCCTGCGCCGCCTCGGTAAACACCTCTTTTAGCGTCCCCGACCTGACTTCAGGCTGCATGGGCAGTGCCAGCGGGCAGGATTTACGCCCTAAATAGAGCGGGAAGTGCGGTTCCAGCAGCGCCTGCCGCAACTGTTCCAGCGAATAAGGCGCCTGCGCGGTAGCGCTAACCGCAATATGCCAGTAGCCGTCGCAGCGGTATTCTCGCTGCGAGACAATCGTTCCCACCTCTTCCGGCGCCTGGCAAAGTTCATCCCGGCGCGTGTAGTAGCGGCGCTTTTTATTCTCACGCGGCGCGCTAACGGTATGATAATCGCGCAGCCAGCGGGTTTGGGTCGCGAGGTCGTGTATCGCCAGATGGTAGTGCTGATTAAACGCGTTAAGCCGCTCCTCTTCGTCCCGGCGGATGCCAAGCGCAGCGGCAAGCAGCCCCAGCAGCGCCGAGCGCGTCGGCACCGTCGCAGAAGGGCGAATTTCGCCCGGCGCAGCCTCTCCCCAGGAGGCAAGCGGCGCGTAGAGCCGAAAAACCAGATATTCCTTCATCGTTTATCCTTACTGGCTGACGAAGGCCAGCAGCTCTTCCAGCGAGGCCGCAGAGTTGTCCGCCACGTTCAGCGTTTTGCTCTGTTCGCATTTGCCGTATACGCGATCGAAGTTGTCACGCTGGGCTTCCAGTTCCTGGATGGCGGCGCCGATTTGGTCCACGGCGCGCACCGGGCGGAAAAACGCAGCGGCCAGCGAGCGCGGCTGCCGGCTGCCGATTTCCGCCAGCGCATAAGAGGCATACGCCCGCGAGGCATAGCTGTTCTGTTTGCCGGTGGGCGATACGGTGAGCGCCGTTTCCGTTAGCGCAGCGATGGCCCGCTTCGCCAGCGTCTCATCGCCGCCGAGGTTTTCTATAAGCAGGTCGCGGCTGATGCAGATATAGGTATAAAACAGCGCGGAGGCAAAGCCCTGCTCCCCCATATGCGCTGAACCGGTGTCTTCATCTTTATTTAAATCGTCTACCGCGGTAAAAAAATCGTCTTCTACCGTAACGGCGCTGACGCCCAGCGCGTGCGACACCTGGCAGGCGGCCTCAACGCCAAACTCCGGCGACGAGGCCAGCATACGGCCAAACAGCGCCATATCCACGCTGCGCTGCTCTTTGCGTAACAGCTTCAGTTCATCTTCCGTTGGATCTCGGTTATCGGCGATAAGCGTCGCCACCAGTTGGTGAATCAGGTTGATTTCATGCTGGCTAACGTGAATGATTTGCTCTGTTTCAAAGTTTTTACGCTCGTCTTTGGGATTTTTATCGCTTTTTACTTTGCCAAACACCGCGGCTATTTTTTCCGCCGAGGTCTTCGCGACTTTAGGGGAAACCCCGGCCTTAATCATGGGGTCATACACATAATCCACGCCGATGCGCTGCGTGCGCTTGCCCATATGGCCCGCCATCGCCGCCTCAAAATTATCCGACGTGCGCCATACGCGCTTCAGGCTCTGGGAGGAGACGCGCAGGCGCTCTACGCCGCCCATAATCGCAGTTTTAGGGCGTCCTGCATCATCGCGGTTAAGATTGGAGGGAGCGTAGGCGGTTAAAAAGTGCAACTGGATAAACGTGGTCATTTTCAAATCCTTCTGGAAATTATTATTTAATAAGTAACGTGGAAAGGTATTCATTGGCCCAGCGGATATGAATACGTTCATAGGGGCTACCGGTTTCCGGCTGGTGCTCGACGCGTCTGTGCCACTCTTCTACCCACATGAAAATGCCGTCGGCTAGAGAAACCAAATTAACGCCCGCATTACCGCGAATTTTTACCGCTCGAATTAGCAGGTTGCACAACACTGCCGGATCATTGGCTTTTAGAATGCGTTCAAAGCGAATTTTACTGACGCAGGGACGATCGCCTTTTAGCTTTTGCCCCAGTTGAGCGGCAAAGCTAATGACTTTTTGCTCCTTTTCCTCTGTTTTCTCTTCCTGCTCCGTTTCCTCTGAATTCTTAGCGGTACTGCTGTACTTTTTAACGTGTGCTGCCACGCTGGCAAACAGCGCCAGCGCCATTAACTGAACGGGCGTTAGCGTCATATGCTCTGACAGCCGCTGACGCAGAATAACGAAGCCTTCGCACATCATTGCTCCCCAGGGGGGGTCTACCCGCTTTAACTCCGCGCGCCAGGCGCGACCATTAAGGCGTTTGGGTGGTTTATTATTTTCCTCTTTTCCATAAACTCCACGTTCAGATAAATCATCAAACCACTGCAATAAAACCTGCTGTGCATCTTTATTCTTAATTTGCATCGGTACAGCGGTTACAAACTCCTTAAACATGCGTCGTCTCCTTTTTCTCCAGGGCAAGCGCCAGCAGCGCGTTACGCGTTTTTGACTTAATGTAAGTGCCTTCCAGCATTCTCCGGGCATTTATCTGACGTAGCAGAATATCTGCCGGGCAATCCACATTGGTGAGCACATCGCGGTCAAACGCGTGAAGCAAATAACGGTGCAGCGCCCGCTCCCAGTCGCGCAGCGCCCGGCGCGTATCGGCGCTGGTGGTGCGCGGCTCGGCGATTAAAGCCTCCAGCAGGGTACGAAAATCCCTCTCGGTTTCCTGCCAGAAGGCGATATCCAGCATGCTGAAATCGGCTTTGGCTTCTTTGGGATATTCAAACCAGGCGCTTTTGAACGCGCTGCGTAAAATGGAAAGCGCCTCAGACGCCAGCGGTAAAATCAGCTTCAGCACGTCGGTGAATGCTTCGTCGTGGGCAACGCGCGCCAGAGGAATACGGTGTTGGTACCAGCAGCGCGCCTTTGCGTTATCCATATCCCAGGCAAAACACCACAGGCCGACCGGCACCTCGACGCTGTCCCTGTAGAGCTGGCGCACCACGGTGGCGGGCAGGATTTTATTAAAGCGATCGTCGGCTTCCAGCATTAACCCCAGCCAGTCTTTATAGCTCAAGCCGCCGGGCTGGCCTTTCAGCGCCAGCCAGGGCGCGGCGCTGTCTTTCAGCGCCTGACGATAAGGGGAGAAAGGATGCAACCAGCCGTCATACTGCACGCCGTAGTTTTTAGAACGCATGTCACTCAGTAACCGCGGGTGCGGTTCGCCGCACAGGTCGCACTGGCCGGCCTGGGTGCGGGCAAAATCTATCTCGATGCGGCGCGGCATGCCCCAGTAGGCCTGCAGAGGATGGGCGTTTTCCTCCGTTACGATATTGCCGGGCTTTTCACTGGTTTTGGTCGGCGCCAGCCAGGGGAAGATAAGCGGGTAGTGAGCCGGACTGGGCGCTTCTTCCTGCACCAGTACGTTGAGCCACAGCTTTTTCCACAGCGGGAACGCATCCTCCTGGCGCGGCACGACCAGCGTGGTCAGCGGCCCGCCGCCGCGCATCCCTACCCGGTAGCCCGCGCCCCCGGCCGGGGAGTTGGTTTGCACCGCAAACAGCGCCATCACCGCGCAGTGCGGGCAAATACGCTCCACGCCGCCGCGCTTCACAAAGTGATCTTTATTGAGTTTTAACGTGTTGCCGCCGGGGGCGTCGATCAGTAACCCGGCAATCGGGCCGCTCTCGCTATCCAGGGTCTCAAAGCTTTGCAAAAAGGCGGGCTTTTGCTCCCCGAACTGCAGGGCTGGTGCCAGCGCGCGCAGCCCCTGCGCCCAGGCTCCCGGGTCAATGCCGCTATTCCAGCGCTCCTCCCAGTCATCGCCGCTGGCGGGCGCGACGGCGCACTGCAGCAGGCCAATTAACATTTGCCAGGCCGCCCCCTGAAAATCCGCCCGGGGGTAATCCACATCGGCAATATCATCATCCAACAGTTCGGGCAGGGAGACTTTTTTCCTTGCGCCGCTAAAGAGTAAAACGGGAAGCCATTTTTCCTGGGTTAAATCCATATTAGCAAGCTCCATAAAAGCAGGCTCCAACGGGAGCCTGCCGGACGTTAATGCATTAGTGTCATTAACGAAAACGCTAAGATCAGCGTTTCAATATTGAGGTTAAAAGTTACATTGAACACCATGTTCGGCATGACAACGGTTTCCATTTCATGTTGCTTATACTGAAGGCATCCATTTAAAATACGGTTGCTTATGTCGTTTTCAGTTTTGGTTGCCCTCTCCTAAGAGGGTCCATAGTTTCCAGCCCCTCATTGATAAATTATATTAATGAGTTACCGCCAACTACGCAATAAAAAAGATAGTTAGATTATAAAAACACAACACGCTCTTCATAGTTGAAAAGATGTATGGTTTTTATTGAGTCTGATAAACTTCCTTTATTCCCTTTAACTAAAGGGGATAAACCTATAGTGAGATCATACTCAGATTTCATAAGAAGCACCGTTCCCCGCGCGAGCGGGGATAATCTCCCCCGCCTGTTCGCGCCGCCAATAACCATGCCACCCTCAGCATAAATTTCGCCAGCCATCACAGCGGGTTAGTTCACGTTCGCTGTAAAATTCCACATTATATCTACGGCTTTGGATGGAAAGGATGATTGCGTCGACAGTTTCTACAGTTCAGGATTTTTTATCATATTGGGGGAAAACTAACCGCTCGGGCAGACCCGGCAACGACCCCTATCATCTGCTGGCCTGGCACTGCCTGGACGTCGCCGCCTGCGCCCTGATAATAGTTAAACGCAATCAGTTCGGCATTAAAGACGTGTTAGCAGCCTGCGGGCTAACCGGTAAAAACGCCGAAAACTGGATAGCCTGGCTATTTGCCTGCCACGATATCGGCAAGTTTGCGCGCGGGTTTCAGCGCTTCGCTACCTTCCCCGGCAGCCCGCTGGTGCCTGCGCTGGCTGGCGTCGCCACCTCTCAGCGCCATGATGCATTAGGTTTCTATCTCTGGAGCACACTCACAAAGCGCTGGCGTGAAAAAGAGAGCGAGAACGAAATATTTAGCGATATTCCTTTAGCCGCGCGCACAAAACTGAAAAAGGCACTCGATGTCTGGATGTCGGTCAGCACCGGCCATCACGGCATCCCGCCCGATACCCACGCGTCCGGGGGTTCGCTGGCCTTTGATGACGCGGATATCACGGCCGCAGAACATTTCCTCGCGGCGCTAAGTCAGTTATTTCCGGTTACCCTGCCCGCCGCCTGGGAAACCCAGGAAGGCACGCAGGCGCTCAGGGAGCACAGTTGGTTTTTCGCCGGTGTAATGACCCTTGCCGACTGGATGGGCTCGGATGAAACCCAGTTTCCGCTAATAAGCGCGCCCATGCCCATCGCCAACTACTGGTCTCAGAGCTGTGAAAAAGCCCGGCGCGCGGCGGCCCGGCTCCCGGCCCACGCCGCCCACAGCGCGTGGCGCTCCCCGCAAACGCTGTTCCCTTTTATCGACACGCTCACGCCGCTGCAGCAATTGGCTACCACGCTGGATATCTCCGCCCCCGGCCCGCAGCTTATTATTATGGAAGACGTGACCGGCGCGGGGAAAACCGAAGCCGCGCTGATCCTCGCCCAGCGCCTGCTGTCTGCCGGCAAAGGCCAGGGGCTTTACGTGGGGCTGCCGACGATGGCGACCGCCAATGCCATGTATCAGCGGCTGGCCGGCGCATACCGCGCGCTGTTTGTGGATGACGCCAGACCATCGCTGATTCTGGCGCACGGCGGGCGCGACATGTCATCGCTATTTCGGGAGTCCGTCTGGCAGCCGGAGAGCGAAACGGCGGAAAATTATAGCCAGGACGACGCCAGCGCCACGGCGGAGTGCCACGTCTGGTTCACCGACTCGCGCAAAAAGGCGCTGCTGGCGGACATCGGCGTCGGCACGCTGGATCAGGTCCTGATGTCCGTGATGCAGTTTCGCCACCAGTCCCTGCGTTTACTCGGCATGCACAATAAAATCCTGCTGCTCGACGAAGTTCACGCCTACGACGGCTATATGGTGAGGCTACTGGAAGGGCTACTGCACTTTCACGCCGCCAGCGGCGGCAGCGCGATCATCCTGAGCGCCACCCTCCCCGCCTCGCTGCGAGAAAAGCTGCTCGCCGCCTTTCACCAGGGGGCCGGTTTTAGCGCGCCGCTGCCGCCCAAAGAGGCCGAATACCCCTGGCTGTCTCACCTGGCGGCTACGGGGCTTGACACGCCGCCGCTGGAAACCCAGCGCGAGGTAAAGCGCCGGGTCGCGGTGGACTGGATATATACCTGCGACGACGCGCTGGCGCTTATCTGGCAGGCAGTTGAAGCCGGCCAGTGCGTATGCTGGATCCGCAACACCGTTGATGACGCCATCGCCGTCTTCCTGCGCCTGCTGAAAGATGGCAGACTGCCCGCCGAGGATCTGCTGCTGTTTCACAGCCGCTTCGCGTTTGCCGACAGAATGGCGATTGAAGAACAGACGCTAAACTGGTTCGGCAAAAGCGCACCGGGGAATATGCGCCGGGGCAAAGTGCTTATCGCGACCCAGGTCGTAGAACAGAGCCTGGATCTTGATTTTGACGTAATGATTTCCGATCTCGCGCCGGTTGATTTATTAATCCAGCGCGCCGGGCGCTTGCAGCGCCATATTCGCGACGCATGCGGGCAATGTAAAACCGAACTTCCCGATGAGCGCCCGTCACCGGTGTTACACATTCTGGCTCCGGAATGGCAGCCCGACGCGAAAAATGGCTGGCTGGGTGAGGCGCTAAGCGGCACCGGCTACGTTTACCCGGATCACGCCACGCTGTGGCGCACCCAGGCGCTGTTGCGCTCGCATGGGGTAATCGATATGCCCGGCAACGCCAGAGCGCTGATCGACGGCGTATATGAGCAAAAAATTACGGCGCCGGACACGCTGCAGGACATCACCGAGCTCACTTTCGACTTAAGCGAGAATAGCGCGCATCAGCCGCCCGGCGGCGTTTCTCCGCCAAAAATCGAGATGTCCGATACGCTGCAGAAAAGCGCCAATGCCGCTTACGGCAAAAACCTCGGTAAGCGCGCCGAGGCCGCGCAATTTCTGCTACAGCGAAATAAGGGCTACTGCCGGAAGGCCAGCAAATTGTTATGGGAAAAGGACGTGGAGTTTTCTACCCGCCTCGGTGAAAAAACCGTCGACGTTTATCTCGCCTGCCAGGATGAAGAAATGCGGCTGCGCCCTATCGTCAACGACAGCGATTTCGGCTGGGAAAAGAGCCGCCTTTCCGTTCGCCTCACCTGGTGGCAAAAGCACGCTGCGGCGCTTAACTGCCCGGACGAAGCTACTCTCGAACAATTCCGCCACCGCATACGGCGCCCGGCGGCGCTGGTAATTATGGTTTCGGCGCAGGGAGAAGCCCCGTATTACAGCAAACGCTTTGGGCTAACCGGTAATACGCCAGTGGCGGAGTGACCTGAATTAAAACGCAGCTTGCCGCCATCGGGCGTCGGCGCGATTACACCGGGCGAGCGCCCCGGCGCGATGGTTACCGCCATTGGGCGTCGGCGCGGTTACGCCGGGCGGGCGCCGCAGCGCGGTGATTGCCGCCCAGAGGCGCCCCAACCGCAACAGGCGGCGCATTTAGACATCCGGGCGCGGCTAACGCAGGAGCGCGGCTTTCATCAAGACAGCCAGCCTGTGCGCCCGGCAGCGGCGGTACGGCACTTTCTTTTGTACAGCCGCTTTAGCAAACATCCAGCCTTAAACGCGCCCGGTTAGCCCCCATCCATATCGTTCAGGCACGGGAAAGTATCTCTTTGCCAGCCCTGAGCTTATTTGCAGGCTGTTCTGCCAGGCTTTTTTTGTGAATATTTATGCTGAGAATCGCCTGCCCGTAGTTTATTCCACCACTCCACCCTATCAATATGTGCGCTATTTAAGGCCGGTTACTGGACTTTATCTCCCATTGGATATCGCATAAAAATACGCGCCGGGCGATTGTCATCCGGCACTTAAGTATTGTGGCGAAACGATAACGTTATGAAATAGCAATAAGGTGATTAATCCGAATAAAAATACCCTAAAACCTCAAAATACCCCCTCACTCATCTTTACTTACCGGCCAAGAATAACCGGTTTTTGAAGTAAAAATTCATTTAAGAATAGTCACCTTGTAAAGTTATCCTTATAAAACAAAAGATTAACACACAAACAATAAAGTGACTTTTCTTAAAGGTTTTATTCGGTATTTTCTTTATCAATCCAGTAAGTACTATCTCAAACCAGAGGGAGCAAATAGGAAGCCCCTTTTTCACATCAACGGAAGATATTCAACACCGGGAAAACAGGAGTTGTAAGATGTTTAGTAAAGGGAAAATTATCGCCGCCGCCGCTCTGGCGCTGGCAGTGAACAGCGCAATGGCCGCTGATAGCGTTGACGTTAAAGTTATCGGTACTATTGTTCCCGCAGCCTGTACTCCAGCGCTGGAAGGTGGTGACACCATCGATTACGGCACGATTAAAGCTGATACCCTCGCTCAGGATGATTACACCGTATTAGCGGAGAAAAACCTAAACTTCTCCATCAAATGTGATGCTGCCGCAAAAATTTCTATTCATGGCATCGATGCCAGAGCGGATAGCATTATCAGACCTGTAGGAAAAACCTTTGGCAGTACGACCATTACAGGTACGTCAAAAATGTTTGGTCTGGGTAAGGCTGACAGCAAGGGAATTGGCAGCTACTTAATGTGGATTGAGCCAGATACCGTATCATTAGATGGTACCACGGGTGCGGATGCTATTTTTACCCGCACTCAGCCAACCTCCACGGCCAAGTGGGAAAAAACCGATGTTAAGGGCGTGCGTCCTACCCAAGGCTATTACTACTCATGGGCCAAAGCTGGCTCTCTACTACCCGTCGCCTTTAAGACCATGACGGGCGCGCTTTCCGTACAGGCCGCCATTAATAAAGGCTCTGAGCTCGATCTGACTAAGGCCGTGCACCTCGACGGTATGTCCACCATTGAAGTGTACTATCTGTAATCACTGCTTCTGTCGTTGATTCATTCCTTATGTGTGAAGGCCCAAAGTTTAGGTCTTATTTACACTGTTAAATGCCGACTAATACTTATCTTGCTTTATATAACTGAATCATATTTAGCACCATGGGAAACAGGAGTTTCATCATGTTCAGTAAAGGGAAAATTATCGCCGCCGCCGCTCTGGCGCTGGCAGTCAACAGCGCGATGGCCGCTGATAGCGTTGACGTTAAAGTTATCGGCACCATCGTCCCAACGGCCTGCACTCCGGCACTGGCCGGCGGCAACACCATCGATTACGGCACCATCAAAGCCAGCAATATCGCACCGGATGACTATACCGTGCTGCCGAAAAAGCTTGTCAATTTTACTATTACCTGTGACGCACCGGCAAAAGTCGCTCTTAAGACCATTGATGCGAAAAGCGACTCATTGGTCCGACCTATTGGCAAAACGATACTGACCGTGGGCGTCGATGATTCCACCCCTATGCAGGGGCTGGGTATGAACGGAACTCAAAAAATTGGCGCTTATCGTATGTTACTCAGCGCGGTTAGCGTCGATGGCGGGACTCCCGTCAAATATCTTCTGTCTAAGGATAATGGCGCTTCCTGGCTTAAGCCGCTTTATGTATGGCTAAGCCCGGGCTCTATAGCCACGGTCGGTACGCTTGACGGCGATAATGCACCGCTGGCTTTCACTACCTTAAATGGAACTTTTCAGCTGCAGGCCGCCATCAATAAAGGCTCTGAGCTGGATCTGACAAAGGCGGTGCATCTCGACGGTATGTCCACCATCGAGCTGTATTATCTGTAATTGTTGCTTTATTCGTTTATTGCTTGCTTGTGCGTTAAGGCCCAGAACCTGGGCCTTATTTCCGCTGCCGAATGCAGGCTAAAACTCACCTTATTTTATGTATAAGAATGATACTTAGCACCGTGGATAACAGGAGTTTTAAGATGTTGGGTAAAGGGAATATTATCGCCGCCGCCGCTATTTTGCTGGCCACCAATGCCGCGATGGCCGCTGATAGCGTTGACGTTAAGGTTATTGGCACCATTGTACCAGCGGCGTGTAAGCCCGCGCTGGCCGGCGGTGACACCATCGATTACGGCACCATTAAAGCCAGCGCCATTAATATGGATGATTACACCTCGCTTCCGATAAAAACCGTCGAATTCTCAATTAAATGCGACGCTCCCAGCAAAGTAGCGATACGCTCCATTGATTTACAAAAAGACAGCAGAGTTATCCCCGTTGGCCAGAAAGCCCTGGATGGAAAAACGTATACTGCTACGTCGAAATATATTGCCGGATTAGGTTCCGATAATGGAAAAAAAGTGGGCGGCTATGGAATGATATTGATTGGTACCGATGTCACTATTGACGGAAGCATCACGCCGGGGGTGATATTTTCTGATAACAACGGCGCATCCTGGAACGGCGGCACCTCAAACTTTGGCGCCTGGATTACGCCAGGAACCAGTAACTACACTTACAGCTTCTCAAAAGATGGTGAAAATACTCCGTTAGCGTTCACCACTTTAACCGGAACACTGCAAACCCAAGCCTATATTAATAAAGGTTCTGAGCTGGATCTCACCAAAGCTGTGCACCTTAACGGGCAAACCACCATCGAACTATATTACCTGTAATTAAATTACACATTCCTCGATCGCTCCTTTGTATAAGGCTCCGCGCGTCGGAGCCTTATTTTTTGAGGTTGCTGCTAACAAAACAGAGAATTAATCCGGCGCAGGTTCACGCAGCCGCGGGCACTTTTTCTATATTTGCTCACAAAATGTGAGCAACATGAAAATTAGTCGGCGCTGCCCGTCTGTTAGCGATATAAGGCGAACGGGCTCACTTAGATGAGCCGACTATCATCCAATTGATTTTTATGTAATATTTTCTCTATTATTCCTTTAAATTGTCTATCTGATGTGCTCAAAACGGTGCGTTTTTGTCAGACAGGCACTCACTCACGCGTTAAGAAATCGCGTATGACGCGCCCCCACTTCCGGATAACAATCTTTCCCTCTACTCTGAAAAACCGGGGCGTAAATGGTGAGTTAGCCCCAGGCACGAGGACCACGCTGGGTTATGGCACGGCATTCCTTAGCGGGTCGGTTTATCCCCGCTTGCGCGGGGAACACTATCAACCGCACCACCATGACGCGATAGTTGCCGGTTTATCCCCGCTCGCGCGGGGAACACTGTCGCAGGGTCAGGCTGCATTCCGGGTGCTGCGGTTTATCCCCGCTCGCGCGGGGAACACCGCGTGGAGAGGATAAAAAAATCTAAAAAATGCGGTTTATCCCCGCTCGCGCGGGGAACACGATGATGGGCATCATCCCCAACAACACAGGCGGCGGTTTATCCCCGCTCGCGCGGGGAACACGCCAACGCTGCCACTGTAATTAATAACCGCTACGGTTTATCCCCGCTCGCGCGGGGAACACCTCACCAGTCAAAACCAGACTGCGACAACATGCGGTTTATCCCCGCTCGCGCGGGGAACACATCAATGTCCACGAAGTCAGGACGCACTACCGCGGTTTATCCCCGCTCGCGCGGGGAACACGTTCTGACGTTGACCGAGTGGATCTCCTCAACCGGTTTATCCCCGCTCGCGCGGGGAACACCCTTAGCGTAACTAGCTGTTTAATATACTATTTATTGGCAAATAAAATCCCACCAAAAAATCGCTCAAAAAAACAGCATCACAAAGAGCGCTAACCGTATGATTTTAAAGAAATAGAAAATAGAGGATAGGGTTGATATCACATTCTACCGAAAAGATGCCTCAAAAATCTTCGCAATGGGGCGTAAACCTCAGCCTTCGTGCAGGCCGCACTCCCGCTTTAAGCCGAAAAAGCGCGTTTCCTCTTCGCTCATGCCCGGTTCCCATTTGCGGGTTGTGTGCGTATCACCGACGGATAAATAACCCTCATCCCACAGTGGGTGATAAGACAGCCCGTGATGCTGCAGGTATTGGTAAACTGCGCGGTTATCCCAGTCGATAATCGGTAGCACCTTAAATATCCCGCGCGCTATCGCCAGTACAGGTAAATGCGCACGGCTGGCGGACTGTTCGCGCCGCAGGCCGGCAAACCAGGTTTGAGCATTTAATTCGCGCAGGGCGCGATCCATCGGCTCAACTTTATTAATTGCATTATATTTTTCAATGCCGTCAACGCCTTGCTCCCAAAGCTTCCCGTAGCGGGCCTCCTGCCAGGCCGCGCTTTGCGCTGCGCGGTACACTTTCAGGTTCAACTGGAGTTTGTCGCTTAGCATATCGATGAAGCGATACGTTTCAGGGAACAAATAGCCGGTATCGGTCAGGATCACCGGGATACCCGGTGCGACCTGGTTGACTAAATGCAGGCACACGGCCGCCTGAATGCCAAAACTTGAGGAAAGCACGTGTTCACCAGGCAAGTGCGCCAGCGCCCACGCAACGCGCGCTTCGGCGCCAAGGGAAGCCAGCCGCTGATTGTCGTGCGCCAGCGCCTGCTCGCGTTCGGCCTGCGGCTGCGCATTTAACGTATTAAGACAGAATTCAGACATCGTTACCTCGTTTATCAGCCTGCCGGAAGTACGCCGGAAACCCGGCGCGTGCGCTACGCCCAAAAATCGCTGGCAGGATCGACGACCGGGCGAATAATACCCGCTCGCACCGTATAATCGCCTAATCCCTCGCCGTCTTGTCGATCCTGCGCCCAGCGGCTAATCAGCTCATCCATAATTTTAATAATTTCCGGCTCGGTGATGTTCTCACGGTACATTCGCGGAATGCGCGTGCCGCTCCGGTTGCCGCCTAAATACAGGTTGTAGCGCCCCGGCGCTTTACCCACCAGCCCCACTTCCGCCAGCAGCGCGCGGCCGCAGCCGTTCGGGCAGCCGGTCACCCGCAGAACAATATGCTCGTCGCGCATGCGATGGGCGGCCATTAGGCCATCGATTTTGTCGATAAAGGACGGCAGAAAGCGTTCGGCTTCCGCCATCGCCAGCGGACAGGTGGGGAATGACACGCAGGCCATCGCGTTTTCGCGCTGAGGCGTCACCGCATTCATTAGCCCGTGTTCCTGCGCCAGCTTTTCAATGTTCAGCTTCTGGCTCTCCGGCACGCCCGCCACAATCAGGTTTTGGTTAGCCGTCAGGCGAAACTCACCGCCGTGAATTTGCGCAATCTTGAGCAGCCCGGTTTTTAACGGCCGGCCCGGGTAATCCAAAATACGCCCATTCTCAATAAATAGCGTCAAATGCCAGCGGTCATCGATGCCTTTTACCCAGCCGATGCGATCGCCGCGCCCGGTAAATTCATACGGGCGAACAGGCGCGAAGCGTAACCCGGCCCGGCGCTCCACTTCAGCCTTGAACGCGTCAACGCCCACCCGCTCCAGGGTATATTTAGTTTTCGCGTTTTTACGATCGGTACGGTTGCCCCAGTCGCGCTGAGTGGTCACCACCGCTTCCGCTACCGCAAGAGTGTGCTCCAGCGGTAGATAACCGAACTCACTGGCAGTGCGGGAATAGGTTTTTTTATTGCCGTGTTCGAAGGAAAGCCCGCCGCCGACCAGTAAATTAAACCCCACCAGCCGGCCGTTTTGTGCAACCGCGACAAAGTTCATGTCATTGGCGTGCAGGTCGACATCGTTTTGCGGCGGGATAACCACGGTGGTTTTGAATTTACGCGGCAAATAGGTCTGGCCGAGGATCGGCTCCTCGTCCGTGGTGGCAATTTTTTCTCCGTCGAGCCAAACCTCCGCATAAGCGCGGGTGCGCGGCAGCAGGTGCTCAGAGATTTTTTTCGCCCACGCATAGGCCTGCGCGTGCAGTTCAGACTCATAAGGGTTTGAGGTGCACAGCACATTACGGTTCACGTCGTTCGCGGTCGCCAGCGAATCCAGCCCGACCGAATGCAGCATCTGATGCGCCGACTTCAGATGCTTTTTCAGAATACCGTGGAACTGGAAAGTCTGACGGTTAGTGAGTCTGATGCTGCCATAGAGCGTATTTTCAGCGGCGAAGCGGTCGATTGCCTGCCACTGTGCCGGCGTTATCACACCGCCGGGCAGGCGGCAGCGCAGCATCATCGCATGGCGCGGCTCCAGCTTTTGCTGGGCGCGCGCGGCGCGGATATCCCTGTCGTCCTGCTGATACATGCCGTGAAAGCGGATCAGCAGAAAGTTATCACCGTTGAATCCACCGGTCAGGCCATCGTGCAAATCTTCCTCAATGGTGCCGCGCAAATAGTTGCTTTCAAGCTTCATGCGTTCGGCATCGGCTAACTTACCGTCGACCACTAAAGGGCCTGGATGTTTGTCGCTCATTAGTAGACATCTCGCTGATAGCGGCGCTCAATGCGCAGCTCGCTTAAATATTCATCCGCCGCATCACGGTCCATGTCGCCAAAATCTGCAATCACGTCCAGCAGCGCCTGTTCCACGTCTTTCGCCATACGGGCAGCGTCGCCGCACACGTAAATATGCGCGCCGTCACCGAGCCAGCGCCAGATTTCCGCGCCCTGCTCGCGTAATTTATCCTGTACGTAGATTTTTTGCCGCTCGTCGCGGGACCAGGCAAGGTCAATTCGGCTGAGTAGTCCTTCTTTGTAGTAGCGCTGCCATTCCACCTGATACAGAAAATCTTCAGTAAAGTGCGGGTTGCCGAAAAATAGCCAGTTTTTACCCGTTGCACCTTCTGCCGCACGCTGCTGCATAAAAGCCCGAAACGGCGCAATGCCGGTGCCGGGGCCAATCATGATAATTGGCGTCTCCGGGCTGGCGGGCAGGCGAAAACGATCGTTATGCTCGATAAATATGCGAACTTCACCGTCTTCTTCAAGCCTGTCGGCAAGGAAACCGGATGCGCCGCCCGAGCGCGCCCGACCTTCGATGTGATAGCGCACGGCGCCGACGGTGATATGCACTTCGTTACCGACTTCCGCCTGCGCAGAGGCGATGGAGTACAGGCGCGGCGTAAGCGGGCGCAATAGTTCAGTCAGCGCCTGAGCGTCTATTTGCGCCGGAGAGAAACGTACCATATCGACAATCGGCGTGGCGGCCGCATAGCGCTGCAGCTTATCGCTATCCCCCACCAGCGGCAGTAGCGCTTCGCTGCGGGTCAGCGTGGCGTAGTTTCCCACTATACCGGCGGTGTTTACCGTGAGTTCAAAGCGCCGCTGCAGGGCTTCGGCCAGCGGCAGCGTTTGCCCGCCGACACTCACCGCGTCGTCTCCGTTGAGCCACAGTAGCCCGATTAACTCCTGCACCAGCGCCGGGTCGTTTTGATACCAGACGCCAAGCGCATCCCCCGGCTGATAGCGCAGACCGGAATCCCCCAACTCAATTTCAATATGGCGCACGTCTTTCTCAGAATCACGCCCGGTTATTTTTTGATTCAGCGCCAGCGTCGCCGTCAGCGGCGCCTGTTTGCTGTAAGGGCTGGAATGTACCTCATTCACCGCGCCGGTTACCGCAGCCCCGGAGGTGGGCGGCTCCCCCTGCGCCACGCGTGACGCCAGCGCCGCAGCAACCCGCGCGCGCCAGGCATCGGCGGCGGCCTGATAGTCCACGTCGGCATCCACGCGGTCTAACAAGCGCTCCGCGCCCAGCTCCGCCAGCCGGGCATCCAGCGCTTTCCCGGCCTGGCAGAAGAATTCATAGGAACTATCGCCGAGGCCAAACACCGCGAACGCGGTGCTATCCAGGCGCGGCGCTTTTTTCGAAAACAGATATTTATGCAGCGCTACCGCTTCTTCCGCGGGTTCGCCTTCTCCCTGGGTTGAGGCCACAACAATCAGCCACTGCTCCGCAGCGATAGTCTTAAATTTATACTCTCCGGCGTTGACCAGGTTAACCGTCAGTTTCGCTGCCAGCAGATCATCGCGCAGGGATTCAGCAACGCGCCTTGCATTCCCGGTTTGGGAAGCGGAGATAAGCGTAATCGCCGGTGCGCCGTGAGTCACCTGCGGCACGGCGCTGGACGCACCGGGCTGAGCGTTCAGCGCGCCCCAGCAATAGCCTGCCACCCACGCTAACTGCGTGGGCGAAAGATCGGACGTCGCCGCCTGCAGCCGCGCGAGCTGCTCCGGGGTGAGCGGCAGCGCCGGCGTAAAGGAGCCTGTGTTGTCATGCGTTATTTTTTCCTCAACCTGCAACCACCCAAACGCGGATTTCCGGCTCTGGCAATCCGATAATCCGTAAATAGATGCCAATAGCGCAGGCGATCGTTTCAGGGTAAACCGACGGCCAGAGAGCCTTAATCGCGGCTTACGTTCAGGTCTGCACCGGGTTTTAACATCAGGGGATAAGGTAACTCAGTGAAAGAATGCGTATGAAAGAAAGGATGGCAATAACAAATAACTAAATGCGCTAACCGCTTTTATAGGTACTGAATATCGCTGAAAGCGGTTATCTATGTTGCTGATTATTAATTAGAAATTCAGATAGCATCGGGCAGGAAATAACTGAAGGGCAAAATTCTCGCACGCGGTGAAGCGGCATTATTTTATTACCGCCGCTGCGTACCCTTTGGATGCCTAATCGGAGACCGCTGTCAGGGAGCGTGCTGACTGAGGGGAGCCGCGAAGTCTATTTCCTGATACGGCATCGATACTGGCAAGAATAAAATGAGTCAATATAAGTAAAATAGGGATAACCCAAAGGCAGCGCTCTGGAATAGCTACGAGCGGCTAACTCGGTATAAACCGGGCCGCTCATCAATTGTGGGTTAACATAGCTGACGATTATGCGTGAAGGCTAGTAACTGGCGATAAAACGGGAGCTGATAGCCCTATCCAGGCCCCACGGCCCGCAGCCTTGTATAATCAGCATAATACAAATAAGGATATAAGACGGCTCGGGTAAATAAAACAGCCAGCTATACCAGGTCAGTATATTCAGGCCGCCCGGTATATGGTGCAAACCCACGGTAAATAGCGCCACAGTGTTGATAATAATGAGCACCAGCGCACCTGGTCGGGTCAGAAACCCTACGGCGACCAGCAAACCGCACAGCATTTCGCACAAAGCCACAAATACAGCCATAAACGTTGGGAAAAATATGCCAGCCTGAATCATAGTTTCCAGCATCAACGCCTGGTTTTCAGGCACAAACACTTTATTAAAACCTGAAGCGAAAAAGAATAAACCCAGAGCAATGCGCATTAACGTCAGCGGTAAATATTTAGCGTTTCCCGGCGAGTTAAGCAGAGGTAACAGGATCTTCGGCATAATGACTCCGAATTTATTAAAGAATACGCCATCATAAGTTCTGCCAAAGTGGCAGTCCAGCCGCAAATAGAACCACTTTGTAGCCAGGCAGAATAAGCAGCCAGTTTAAACCAGCTTTAACATATTTATGTAATATAATGATTTTTAACTTAATCAATAATATATGCTCCAGTGTATTCTCCTAAAAAGCTCCAATTTATAGGCTTCCAATCACCGGTCTCAACGCCGGCTAATTTTAAAAACGCTGGACATCGCTTAAATAAACCCGATGGCACTATTCTTTAAAGTATCCCCGCCGGGTTTAATTAAATGGCAGCACGTTGTTATTTATTAAGGCAGAACGCATATATTTCACTTGCCTGATATTTCGGGGATAGCAATCCCCCTTACTGGCAGCTATGAAAATAACGATTTGCAGGAAGTGACTAATAGATTACAAAAATCGCCTTTCCTGCAGACCAGAACTTCGCTTATCGCAGCCGCATAACACCGCCGCAACCGCCGGCTTTAGCCTACCCGACAACGATGCAGCCAGCGTCGCCGCGTGAAATTTCGGGCTTTAATTAATGCTAAAAAACGTTAATTCCTGTACCCTACGCCGGTTTTTTTGCCATTTTTGCCACTCTGCGAGTCTGTTATGCCAACCGTACTGTTTAAAGATTTCACTTTCGAAGCTGCTCACCGTCTGCCGCACGTGCCGGAAGGCCATAAATGCGGGCGCCTGCACGGTCACTCTTTTATGGTGCGCCTGGAAATTACCGGGGAGGTCGACCCGCATACCGGCTGGGTGATGGACTTTGCAGAGTTGAAAGCCGCGTTTAAACCCACGCTGGATAGCCTCGATCATTACTATTTGAACGACATCCCCGGGCTGGAAAATCCTACCAGCGAAGTACTGGCGCACTGGATTTGGCAGCAAATGAAACCCAATTTACCTCTGCTGAGCGCCGTGCTGGTAAAAGAAACCTGCACCGCAGGCTGCGTCTACCGCGGCGACTAATTCCCGCCTTTGCGGCAGGCATCAAACTCCCCTTTAAACCGCCATGTTAGGGTTGTGCCCTCAGGAAGAGAGGAGCACAGATGGCGGACGACTACGACGTAATTATTATCGGCGCCGGGGTTGCAGGCAGCGCCTGCGCCCTGCTCTGCGCCCGCGCCGGGCTTTCGGTACTGCTTATCGAGCGCGGCGAGCAGCCCGGCAGTAAAAACCTCTCCGGCGGCAGGCTTTACGGCTACGCGCTGGCGGACATCGTTCCCGATTTTCAAACCAGCGCCCCGCTGGAGCGGCACATTACCCGCGAGAACTTCTCCCTGCTCACCGCCGATGGTGATACTACGCTAAGCGGCAACCACCCGGTGAACGAGTCGTGGAGCGTGCTGCGCGCCCGGTTCGATCCCTGGCTGGCGGCCCGGGCCGAAGCGGCGGGAGCGCAGCTACTGTGCGGCGTGACGGCTGAGCGCTTGCATCAGCAGGGAGCGCGCATCGCGGGCGTAGTCTGCGAAGGCGAAGCGCTGACGGCACGGGTAGTGGTGCTGGCGGAAGGGGCAAACAGCGAACTGGCGGAACGCAGCGGGCTGCGCCCGGCACCGGCGCTGGAAAGTATGGCGCTGGGTATTAAAGAGACGCTCGCGCTCGATCCGGCGCTTATGCAGGCGCGCTTTCGGCTGGAAGAAAATGGCGGCCTCGCCTGGCTGTTCAGCGGGCATCTGTTCGGCAGCCAACCCGGCGGCGCTTTCTTATATACCAACCGGCATACGCTGTCGCTGGGGGTTGTCGCGCCGCTCTCTTCGCTGCGCGACGGCCCGGCGGCGGCGGCGACTTTGCTAGGCGCCCTAAAAAATCATCCGTCGGTGCGCCCGCTGGTGCACGGCGCAGAGACGCTGGAGTACGGCGCACATCTGGTGCCGGAAGGCGGCCTACACGCCCTGCCAGCCCGGCGCGCCGGCGCGGGCTGGCTGCTCATCGGCGACGCGCTGGGCACCTGTATTAATACCGGGCTGACGGTGCGCGGCATGGATATGGCGTTACTGAACGCGCAGGCGGCGGCAGAAACGGTCATCGCCCATATCCGCGGCCCGGCTTCGTCACTGCCCGCACTTTACGCCAGCGCGCTGGAAGGCAGCCCGCTGTGGCAGCAGCTCCGGCGCTATCGCCATCATCCTGCGCTGCTGCAAAGCAGCGTCTGGTATCAGCAGGCGCCGGTTTTCTGTCGGGATGTGCTGGCCGAGATGAGCCGCGCCGACGCGCAAGTTTCTCCGTCCCTTTGGCGAACGCTGCTGCGCCACGGCCACCGCGCGGGCTTACGGCGGCTGTCGGCTACTTTACTAAGGAGCTTGAAATGTCTGTAAATGAAAGCCTCGCCCGCAATAGTTACGCTGCGGCGGGGCAGTCGCATATTGTATTGGCGGAAAACATCAGTGAGGCGCAGTTCGCACTGCTGGAAAAAGTCTGCCCCGCCGGGCTGTTTCAGCGCAACGCGGCGGGCGTGGCGATGATAAACTATCGCGGCTGTCTGGAGTGCGGCTGCTGTCGAGTGATTGCGGGCTCTTCAACGCTAAAACAGTGGCGCTATCCGGCATCGGGTTGCGGAATAGCGCTGCGCTTTGGTTAATTAACGTAAGGATCTCTGCGTGACGCTACTTCGCCTGTTGAGACAACATCCCATTATTGCTGCCGTAAAAGATAACGCCAGCCTGCAGCTTGCTATTGATTCCGAGTGCCAGTTTATTTCGGTGCTGTATGGCAATATCTGTACCATCAGCGCGATAGTCCAAAAAATTAAACAGGCCGGAAAGATAGCCTTTATTCATGTCGATTTGCTGGAAGGCGCATCAAACAAAGAAGTGGTGATCCAGTTTCTTAAGCTGGTGACCAATGCCGATGGGATAATCAGTACTAAAGCCAGCATGCTGAAGGCCGCCCGCGCCGAAGGCTATTTTTGCATTCATCGGATCTTTCTCGTGGATTCCATCTCTTTTCACAATATCGACAAGCAGGTCGCCCAGTCGAACGCCGACTGTATCGAGATCCTGCCGGGCTGTATGCCGAAGGTTCTGAGCTGGGTAACGGAGAAGGTGCGCCAGCCGCTGATCGCCGGCGGGCTGGTCTGCGATGAAGAAGATGCCCGCAATGCTCTGGCCGCAGGCGTCGCCGCGCTCTCTACCACCAATACGGATGTCTGGGCGCTGGCAAAGAATCTCAATCGCTAACGCTGCGGCATGCCGCCAGCGCCTGCAGCACCTCTTCCGCATCCCCTACAATTCCCACATCCGCAGCGGCGAACACCGGCGCTGCGGGATCGGTATTAATCGCCACGATAAACTCGCTTTGATTCACTCCGGCCATAAACGCCGCCGCACCGGAAGCGCCGGCGATAATACAGACGGCCGGTGCCACTGCCTGGCCGGAAACGCCCAGCATACGCTGCTCGTCGCAGCCTCCGCACATTATCCGCTGGCGGGTAAACCCGAGTTCAGCCTTCAACGCGTGCGCCAGTTCGGTGAATACAGGCGCACTGGCCCCCTGCCCGGTAGCCAGCACGGCGCGTGCAGATTGTAATGGATGCATAGGTCGTTCAAGACACTGCGGCGGCGAAAGCGCGGCGCGCAGCGGGTGCGGTACGACATTTTCTTCGCTCTCCGGCATTAGCGGATATGCCGCATGCACGGTGGCATCTCGCGCCACAGAGATACACAGCGGCAGCGAACTGTAGGCCAGCATCGCCGTCAGCGCACTGCCATAAGCCGCCTTCACTACGGTTTTATCCGCCACGCTGCACTGGCTGACGCGGCACGCGGCGCTGCCCTGCAGCCGCCAGGCGAGGCGGGTTGCCAGTTCATCGCCCTGCGGCGAACCGGGGAACAGCAGTAGCGTAGCCGGTTGCTGTTGGCATAGCGCCTCAAGCGGTGCCAGCAGCTGCTCCGCCATGAAAAAAGCGCCAGATACCCGCCACAGTATCTGCGGTTGATTCTCCAGCCGATTATTGGCCAGGAAGGCGGCAAGCTCCCGTTCATCGCCCGGCTGCAAAACAATCATTGCGATGGTCATCAGCGCATCCTCCGGCTCAGATAGGTTTCCCAGAGCCGCTGCGCGCTCTCTCGTGCGCTGTCGGCGGCGATAATCTCGCCAGCCCGCTGCGAGGCTGGCCTTGTTAGCGCCGTGCAAGAGAGCGCCGGCGCGCGGCAATCACAGAACGCAACGCGGTCAACCGTTGCATTCGCCGCCGCCAGCCTGGCGCGCATCCCCGGCACCCGCAGCGCCATTTGGCCGCGGTTTTGCACTATTAATACGGCTGACCCGCTCAGCCGCCACTGGCAGCGCTGACTAAGCGTGTCACACTGCGCCGTAAAGCCGCCCGTCTGTGGGTCTGCCTCTAACCCGGTGACGCCACCGAGGCAGGGCCAGCCGAGCATTTCCGCCAGCAGCCAGCCGGTCTGGCCGTTCTGCCCTTCACTGCTTTGGCTGCCCAATAACACCAGCGAAATTGCCTCATCGTTAACCCGCTTGGCAATTTGATGGGCCACTAATGCCGGAGCAAAACGCACATCCGGCGCGCCGGTCACCAGCGAGCGGTGGGTAAACCCCAGCGCCGCTAAATGCCGCAGCAGCGGGATTGCGCGCTCGTCGCCAATCGCGATAGCGCTCAGGGACAGCAGTGGATTATGCTCTTTTGCCTGGAGCATTAGTTCCGCCGCTCCCTGTTCATCATTTCCCATTGTCACGCGCATTAATTCCGGCGTCGGCCCGCTATTCCCCTGTGCCGCCGTCTGCCAGTCAGCCTCACTCAGCATGCCGAGATCCGGCTCGGCTTTAAATGCCAACAGAATGTTCATTGTCTCTTCCCTGCGCCGCTGGGCCGCCGTCGGCGGCATCAACCAGCGATAAATTTTTAGTTTCCGGCGCCCACAGCATCGACACCACCAGCCCGCCCAGCAGTACGCCAACCAGCAGCAACAGCGTGGTGCGCATGCCCCAGTTTGCCAGCGCTACCGGTAGCAGGCCGGTGCTGATTGCCGCACCCAGCCGGCTCATGGATGTCGCAAATCCGACGCCAAGCGAGCGAATATCGGTAGGAAAGCTTTCCGCTGGCAGGATGCCCACCAGGTTGCTGGCGGCGGAAATTGTCATGCTAAATAGAGTAAACAGCAGCAAAATCGCCGGTCCGTGCGCCGGTGGGGTGAACGCCAGCGCGGTAAGCGTAATCGCCAGCAGCAAAAAGCTGCCGATTAAAAATTGCCGCCGGGAGAGTAGCCAGGTGAGTACCAATCCCAATACGGCGCCTACAATAAGCAGCATATTCAGTATCAGGCTGGCGGTTAGCGCATCTTCCAGACCGATGGTTTTCGCGATGGCCGGTAGCCAGGTGTAAATCACGAACCACGGCACTACCAGGCAGATAAAAAACAGGCTGTTGAAGGCCGTGCGCCGCCAATAGCGGGCGGAAAACAGCGTGCTGATGCGACGAGTGGTAGCGACAGATATTTCATCCCCCGGCAGGACATTGGCGCCGAGAAAGCGCCGCACAATATCGTGCGCCTCGCTGATACGCCCCTGACGCATTAGCCAGCGCGGCGACTCCGGGGTACCAAGCCTCATAAGTGTAATAATTAATGCCGGTAGCGCGGTCGAGGCTAGCAGCCAGCGCCATGCACCGGGCGCGCTTTCAATCCACGCATGGCCGGCGACGCTCGCCAGCACGTAGCCGATGGTCCAGACCACGCTGAACATCCCAAGCAGCATGCCGCGATAGCGTTTGGGGGAAAACTCGGCCAGCAGCGTATGGCCAACCGAATAGTCGCCGCCCAGACCAAAGCCTATCAGGATGCGCAGCAAGATAAGCTGCTCGGGTGAGACGACAAAAAACTGTAAAAACGAGGCCAGCGTGATGAGCATAAAACTGAAGGTAAAAATCCGCTGGCGCCCAATACGATCCGAGATCCAGCCCAGGATCAGGCTGCCGAGAAACAGGCCGAATAGCGCAGAACTGCCAATTAGCCCTTCCTGAATTGGCGTGAGCTGCATTTGCGGCTGAAGTGAAATCATGGCGTAACCGATAACCCCCAGCACATAGCCGTCGGTCAGGTGCGCGCCAAACGTCAGCCCGGCGATACGCCAGTGAAAACGGGTAAGTGGAAGGTCGTCCATACGTACCGGTGACGCGTTCATCGTTCCCTCCCTTGTACGAAGAATGGCTTCCCTGCCGGGAAGCCATTAAGACGGTTATTTCTCAATTGGATAGATAGTGCCGGTATTCATTATGCCGTTCGGATCGAACTGTTTCTTCAGCCCTTCCAGCAGCGGCCAGGCGGTGCCGTGCTCCATTTTCGACCAGTGTACGCGGTGTTTGCCGATACCGTGATGGTGCACCATGGAACCGCCAAGATTGATCGTCTCTTCACAGATAATTTTGTTCAGCGGGTTGTGGTATTTGTCTATCTCTTCTTCCGGTTTGCAGTCCACGACGTTGTAGTCATACACGAAGTACATGTTGGTGCCGTTAATGTAGCTATGAGAAGAGTGACCGCCCAGCATCGTGATGTCATCCGCATACGGGAATTCTGTACGGATACGGTGAATAACGCGCTCATAAATTTGGTGGATGCAGCTCCAGTCGCCGGAGACTTCGGTCGTGAAACCCATGTTGCCAGTTTTCAGGATTTGTACCCGCTCGGCGGCCACTTTTTCCGGCCCCCAGTTCAGGTTATTGAACCAGTTTTCAATTAATTTGCTGTCTACGCGCTGGCACTCAGGATAGCGGGCAACGATGTCCGCGATGCCTTCCCCGGTCGCCTGTGCAATACGCGGGTTACCTTCTGCCATAAAGATCAGCACGCATTTACCGTCGGCGAAGTGAGTAAAGTGCTGGGAGCCGTCTTCTGCATCGTACAGGCGGGCGATCGACGGACGATATCCCTCCACCATCACTTCGCGCAGAATGTCGAAACCGAGCTTCATGTCATCCAGGATATAACCGTAAAACAGGTTATTTTCCGGCATAAATTTAAAAATTTTTACCGTAACTTCGGTGATGTAGCACAGCGCCCCTTCGTTACCGATGATGATATGGCGAATATCCGGCCCGGCGGCGCGGCGCGGCACGTTTTTAATGCGGGTGACGGTGCCGTCTGCCAGTACCGCCTCCAGCCCGACCACCATATCTTCAATCGCGCCGTACAGCGTGGAAAATTGCCCGATGCTGCGGGTCGCCACCAACCCGCCCATTTGTGCCAGCGGTTTTGACTGAGGCGAGTGGCCGGTGGTGTAGCCTTTAGCACGCAGCGCATTTTCTAATATTTCCAGCGGTACGCCGCACTGGGCGGTGGCCTGCATATTCTCAATATCAATATCGATGATTTTGTTCATGCCAGAACCGTCAAGAACCAGCGAGTTTTTTACCACGGTTTCCAGCCCGCCTTCGGTGGCAGATGCTCCAGTGCGCGGAACGCCGTTGATTTTGTGCTGATTCATGAACGAAAGCACCCGGGAAACCTGCTCGGTCGAACCTAGTTTCACTACCGCCGCCGGCAAAGGCAGGGTAAAGACGCCGTGAATATCGGCATATTTTCTGAAGCGATCGACGCTGTTTTTCTTCAGTACATTTTCATCGGTAACGACACGCTCAGGGCCGACGATTTCTTTGACCTGTTCAACAATTGCTTCGCGGGATAAAGACATAGTATTTCCTTCCTGATTTAAGAGTAAATATGCAGCAGAAACCGCCCAGTTTCGTTTTCAATATGTTTAAAGGCCCGGAAGAATTAACGGACTAAATATCCGCCATCGACGACCAATAAATGCCCATTCACGTAATCTGATGCGCGGCTGGCGAGAAATACCATGGCCCCCATTAAATCCTGAGTATCTCCCCAACGATTAGCGGGAATATGATCGAGCACGCGTTGATTGGTTTCCGGATTACTGCGCGTGGCGGTAGTAATATCCGTTGCGTAATAGCCGGGCGCAATACCATTAACCTGAATATTATATTGTCCAAGTTCATCACAATAAGATTTCGTTAGGCCAGCAAGAGCGTGCTTGGTTGCTGAATAAGCCGGAGACCACTGGCCGCCCAAATAAGAAAAAAGAGAGCAAATATTAATAATTTTACCGCTCTGCTGGGGGATCATTATTTTTGCCGCTTCATAACTTAATTCAAACGCGGCGGTCAGGTTAACGTTAATCATTGGGTCCCAGTCCGCACGACCAAAATCCAACACTTTATTAAGCTTACAAATACCGGCGTTATTCACCAGGATATCCACGCTGCCGAATCGTTCACAGCAGGCGGCGATAATATCGCGCGGGGCGCCGGGGGCGGTGATATCCACCTGCATAAATTCAACCTGAACGCCCTGCTGTTCAATTAGCTCGCGGGTTTCGCCGTTATCCATAATAAAACTTGGGATAAATAGGTTAGCGCCTGCTTTCGCCAGCGCCAGCGCAAATGCCTGCCCGAGGCCGCTGTTGCCGCCGGTCACAATAGCGGTTTTGCCCTTTAGCGAGAAGAAATCCATTGAAAACGCATTGAGAGATTCGATTGACATAGCTGGCTCCGTATTCCTTTAAGCAAAAAAAAGAAAGGCGACTTCCCCCAAAAGAGGGAAGTCGCCTTTCTCATATTCTCTGGCAACTGAGCGCAATTTTTAACACAGCCACCAAGCATTGAACGTGACGAGAATCACAGCGTTTTATCGCACATATTTTAATTCAGTAAAAGAGAGAAGCGTGATTATTCTCACATCGTCATTATCATCGACATGCTATTTGTAGTCGCCATTACTAGAGACGATGAGAAAAGTAATCTGCCCCACAAAGGGCGGCTTACTTTTCTCTTTTTTTTGCTCAATAAAAACGGGAATATGCTATGCAACAACACTCATATAGACGCTGGATAACGCTCGCCATTATTAGTTTTAGCGGCGGCGTCAGCTTCGACTTAGCTTATTTGCGTTATATCTATCAAATACCCATGGCAAAATTCATGGAATTCAGTAATACCGAAATCGGCCTAATTATGAGCACGTTCGGCATTACCGCCATTATTTTATATGCACCAAGCGGTGTTATTGCCGATAAGTTTTCACACCGCAAAATGATTACCTCTGCGATGGTGATTACCGGGTTACTTGGACTTATTATGATGACCTATCCACCGCTGTGGATGATGCTTATTATTCAGGTCGCGTTCGCCGTCACTACTATCCTGATGCTGTGGTCGGTCTCGATTAAAGCCGCCTCGATGCTCGGCTCGCATAGCGAACAAGGGAAAATTATGGGCTGGATGGAAGGGCTACGCGGCGTGGGCGTCATGTCGCTGGCGGTATTTACAATGTGGGTTTTCTCACGCTTCGCCCCGGATAATCCCAATAGCCTGAAAACCGTTATTTTTATTTACAGCGCTGTTTATCTTCTGCTGGGGATCCTGTGCTGGTTTTTTGTTAGCGATGGCGATAGTCGGCAGCATGAGGCCGAGAGCAGGCATAGTAAAACGTTTCAGATTGGCGATATCCTTTCCGTACTGCGCATTGGTACCACCTGGTATTGCAGCATGATTATCTTCGGTGTGTATACGATTTACGCCATCCTGAGTTACTCCACCAATTATCTTACCGAAATGTACGGGATGTCGCTGGTCGCCGCCAGCTATATGGGCATCGTGATTAATAAAATCTTCCGCGCGATTTGCGGGCCGCTGGGCGGTCTGATTACAACTTATAGCCGGGTGAAATCCCCCACGCGCGTGATTCAGATTCTGGCGACCATTGGCGCGCTAACGCTTATCGCCCTGCTGGCAACGAACCGCCATCCCCAGTCTGTCGCCATTGGTATTACGCTCATCCTGCTGCTTGGCTTCACATGCTATGCCTCGCGCGGCCTCTATTTTGCCTGCCCCGGAGAAGCGAAAACCCCAACCTTTATTATGGGCACCACGGTAGGAATTTGTTCCGTTATCGGCTTCTTACCTGACGTATTTGTCTACCCGATTGTTGGCCGCTGGCAGGATACGCTGCCCGCCGCGGAGGCCTATCGCAATATGTGGCTGATGGGACTTGCCGCAATGTGCATGGTGATTGTTTTTACTTTTTTGCTATTTAGAAAAATACGCGCGGCAGGCGCGCGCGATAGCCAGACCGAGACGACGCCTCCCCCGGCGCGCGAAACCGCATGACATCACAGGCATAAAGGAGAAATGGCGATGTCCAAAAAATACATCATTGGCATTGATGGCGGCAGCCAAAGCACGAAGGTCGTCATGTACGATCTCGATGGAAACGTGATTTGCGAAGGTAAAGGAGCGCTCCAGCCGATGTACACGCCGGATGCGGACACCGTCGAGCACCCGGATGACGATTTATGGACCTCCCTGTGCTGCGCCGGGAAAGATCTGATGCGTCAGTTTACCGGCGATCCTGCTGATATCGTCGGCATCGGGCTGGGTTCTATTCGCTGCTGCCGCGCGCTGCTTAAAGCCGACGGTACACCGGCCGCGCAGCTAATTAGCTGGCAGGATGCCCGCGTGACGCGCCCGTATGAGCACGCCGACAGTAGCGTTGCCTGGGTTACCTCGTTTTCCGGGTATTTAACCCATCGCCTGACCGGGGAGTTTAAAGACAATATCGCTAACTATTTTGGGCAGTGGCCGGTGGATTACCAGACCTGGGACTGGAGCCGTGACCCGCAGGTTATACGCAAGTTTCAAATCCCCAGAGAGATGCTATTTGACGTACAGATGCCAGGCACGGTGTTAGGGAAAATTACCTCACAGGCCGCGCAGGTTACGGGCTTTCCCTGCGATTTGCCGCTGGTATGTACTACCAGCGATAAGCCGGTAGAAGCGCTGGGCGCAGGGCTATTAGATGATAAGACCGTGGTCATTTCGCTGGGCACCTATATCGCACTGATGATGAACGGTAAAGCCCTGCCGACCGATCCGGTTCACTACTGGCCGATTATGTCTTCCATTCCGGAAACCTTGCTGTACGAAGGCTACGGCATCCGCAGAGGAATGTGGACCGTGAGCTGGCTGCGGGACATGCTGGGCGAATCGCTGTTAAAAGAAGCGGCGGCCAGCGGCGTATCGCCGGAAGATTATCTTAATCATAGGGCCAGCGCGGTTTCCCCGGGCTGTGACGGCCTGATGGCGGTGCTGGACTGGTTAACTAACCCCTGGGAACCCTATAAACGCGGAATTTTTATCGGCTTTAATGCCACTATGGACTATGCCTGGATGTATCGGGCAATACTCGAAAGCATTGCGATGACGCTGAAGAATAACTACGACAGTATGGCGGGCGAGATGAACCATTACGCCAGCCGGCTTATTGTTACCGGCGGCGGCTCTAACAGCGACCTGTTTATGCAGATTTTCGCCGATGTTTTCAATTTGCCAACCCAACGTAATACCATCAATAGCTGCGCAAGTTTGGGCGCCGCGATTAATACGGCCGTCGGGCTGGGGCTTTATCCTTCTTACGAAGACGCTATTCGTAAGATGGTACACGTCAAAGACATTTTTGAGCCTGTGCGGCAAAATGTCGAACGCTATGCGGCGATAAACCAGGGAATATTTAAAGAGCTCCCCCGCTATACCGATCCGATTTTGAAAAAGTCATATGCTATTTTTCACGGAGAGGTTAACGAGGAAGAGAGCATTCAAAGCTGGTCTAATGCCTGACACAGTAAGCCGGTAGCGATTCGCGCCGGCGGCTTCTTTTAGGCGATGTTTAAATACTTGTGCGTCTGCATCGACAGGCGCCAGTTTCTCGCAATGCAGGTGTCAATGCACAGCCTGGTAGCCTCTTCTTTCTGGCTAATAGGCTGAAGCGCAATTACGCGCGGCTTATCGTCGGTAAGCGTTTCCAGCAGCTCATCCAGCGCCTCGATATCGCGCGCGCGCCCCACCGGATGTTTAATTTCATTAGCGCGATGAAGCGCCTGAGACAGTACTTCATAACCACCGCGCATATTAACCTTTGGCGAGACGGTGACCCAGGTATCGTGAGAGCAGCGTACTTCATGCGTGCCGCTGGTTTCAATCTGGCAGCGATAGCCATTTTGCTCCAGTAAATGGGTCAATGCCGTAAGATCGTGAATGCAGGGCTCGCCGCCTGTAATAACGATATGGCGCGCCGTCCAGCCCTGACGCGCGATAGCCGTAAGCAGCTCTTCCGCCGTTGCCGCTCCCCATTTATCGCTCTCTTTGGTTTTCGCCAAAACGCTGAATAGCGACACTTCCCTGTCAGCAAGCTTGTCCCAGGTATGTTTGGTGTCGCACCAGGGGCAGCCGACCGGACATCCCTGTAGCCGAATAAAAATGGCGGGCACGCCGGTAAAATAACCCTCGCCTTGTAGGGTCTGGAACATCTCGTTGATGGGGTACTGCATAATTATCTCTGTTGAAGAACAAACGGTAAGTATCGCAGATTAAGCGCAAACGATCAGCCCGGATTGGCGCGGTATATCGCACCCGGCTAACCGCAGGGCAAAAAAATACCGGCCAAATGGCCGGTATTCGTAATTCAGGAAAGACGATTACGCCTGACCTTTAATCTCTTTACGACCGTTATACGGCGCTTTTTCACCCAGAGCTTCTTCGATACGAATCAGCTGGTTGTACTTAGCAACGCGATCGGAACGGCTCATGGAACCGGTTTTGATCTGGCCAGCCGCAGTACCTACCGCCAGGTCGGCGATAGTTGCGTCTTCAGTTTCACCGGAGCGGTGAGAGATAACAGCGGTATAGCCCGCGTCTTTCGCCATCTTAATAGCAGCCAGAGTTTCGGTCAGAGAACCAATCTGGTTGAATTTGATCAGGATGGAGTTAGCGATGCCTTTCTCAATACCTTCTTTCAGGATCTTGGTGTTAGTAACGAACAGGTCGTCGCCAACCAACTGGATTTTGTCGCCCAGTACTTTAGTCTGGTAGGCAAAACCGTCCCAGTCAGACTCATCCAGACCGTCTTCGATAGAAACGATCGGATACTGCTTGGTCAGATCTTCCAGGAAGTGAGTGAACTCTTCAGAGGTAAACGCTTTGTTGCCTTCGCCGGCCAGCACGTATTTACCGTCTTTGTAGAATTCTGAAGCCGCGCAGTCCATCGCCAGAGTGATGTCTTTACCTAACTCATAGCCTGCAGCTTTTACTGCTTCAGCGATAACGGCCAGCGCTTCTGCGTTGGAACCCAGGTTCGGTGCATAGCCGCCTTCGTCGCCAACGGCCGTGTTCATGCCCTTAGACTTCAGGACCTTCGCCAGGTGATGGAAAATTTCAGAGCCCATACGGATGGCTTCTTTCACCGTCTTCGCGCCCACCGGCTGGATCATGAATTCCTGGATATCGACGTTGTTATCCGCATGCTCGCCGCCGTTGATGATGTTCATCATCGGAACCGGCATTGAGTATTTACCCGCAGTGCCGTTTAGTTCAGCAATGTGCGCATACAGCGGCATGCCTTTAGAAGCAGCGGCAGCTTTAGCGGCGGCCAGAGAAACGGCCAGGATAGCGTTCGCGCCGAATTTAGATTTATTTTCGGTACCATCCAGATCAATCATGATCTTATCGATGTTAGCCTGGTCTTTCGCGTCTTTACCCATCACAGCTTCAGCGATTGGGCCATTAACCGCCGCAACGGCTTTGGTTACGCCTTTGCCCAGGAAACGTGATTTGTCACCGTCACGCAGTTCCAGCGCTTCACGGGAACCCGTTGAAGCACCTGACGGGGCCGCAGCCATACCTACGAAACCACCTTCCAGATGAACTTCTGCTTCAACAGTCGGGTTACCACGAGAATCGATGATTTCACGACCGATGACTTTAACGATTTTGGACATTAGGTTTTCCTCAAGTCACTTAGTTAAACTAAAACTCCGTATTAACAGCGCGCCGACCGTACTTTCATATTACCGCCATTCCGGCTTGCCTCTTTGGCGCTCTCACCAACTCGTTGAGTCAGGCTGCGCTGAGACTGGCGCATGGCTGCGCGCTGTCAGTATTAACTATCTTACTTCTCTTGCCGCTTCTGGTATTCACTGGCCGCTTTGATAAAGCCGGTAAACAGCGGATGCCCGTCGCGCGGGGTTGAGGTAAATTCCGGGTGAAACTGGCAGGCGACAAACCACGGGTGATTAGGCACCTCAATGATTTCAACCAGCTTATCGTCCCCGGAACGACCCGCGATCCTCAGGCCGGCCGCTTCAATTTTATTCAACAGCAGATTGTTAACTTCATAGCGGTGACGATGGCGTTCCACAATGGTCGGCGAACCGTACATCTGGCGCACCAGACTATCGTCAGAGAGCTGGCACTGCTGGGCACCAAGGCGCATTGTTCCGCCAAGATCGCTCTCTTCCGTACGCACCTCAAGTTCACCGTTCTCATCACGCCATTCGGTGATTAAGCCTACCACCGGATATTTACAGTCTGGCACAAATTCAGTTGAGTTGGCGCCTTCCATCCCCACTACGTCGCGGGCAAATTCAATAAGCGCCACCTGCATTCCCAGGCAAATGCCCAGGTAAGGAATATTGTTTTCACGCGCATAGCGCGCGGTAGCCACCTTTCCTTCTACGCCGCGATAACCAAAGCCGCCAGGGATCAGGATAGCATCCAGCCCTTTTAGCATTTCGACGCCGCGGGTCTCAACGTCCTGCGAATCAATCAGGCGGATATTCACGGTCTGGCGATTCTTCAGGCCCGCGTGTTTTAACGCCTCAATAACCGATTTATAGGCATCGGGCAGTTCAATGTATTTCCCCACCATCCCAATGGTGACTTCACCCGCCGGATTCGCCTCTTCATAAATGACCTGCTCCCATTCAGACAGATTTGCCTCGGGACAGTTCAAGCTGAATCGTTTACAAATATAATCATCCAGGCCCTGGGATTTCAACAGGGAAGGAATTTTATATATGGAATCGACGTCTTTCAGAGAAATCACAGCTTTCTCGGGAACGTTACAGAACAGCGCGATTTTCGCGCGCTCGTTAGCAGGAACGACGCGGTCAGAGCGGCAAATCAATATATCCGGCTGGATGCCAATCGAGAGTAGCTCTTTTACGGAGTGCTGGGTCGGCTTAGTTTTTACTTCACCGGAAGCAGCCATATAAGGCACCAGCGTCAGGTGCATATACAGCGTATGCTCGCGACCAACTTCTGCCGCCATCTGACGAATGGCTTCAAGGAAAGGCAGTGATTCAATATCGCCGACCGTTCCGCCAATTTCGACCAGAACCACATCGTGGCCTTCGCCGCCTTCAATGATGCGTTCTTTGATGGCGTTGGTGATATGCGGAATAACCTGCACCGTCGCGCCCAAATAATCGCCGCGACGCTCTTTGCGCAGTACATCGGAGTAAATACGCCCAGTGGTAAAGTTATTACGGCGCGTCATGCGGGTGCGAATAAAGCGCTCGTAGTGACCCAGATCCAGATCGGTTTCAGCGCCGTCTTCGGTCACGAATACTTCCCCGTGCTGGATAGGACTCATGGTACCCGGATCGATATTGATGTAGGGATCCAGCTTCATGATGGTCACATTGAGGCCACGCGCTTCAAGAATAGCTGCGAGGGAAGCTGCGGCAATGCCTTTGCCCAGAGAGGAAACGACCCCGCCGGTCACAAATATATAGTTCGTTGTCATGCTGAACCTGAGAAGTTAGGTTTAAGGACGATGGAATAACCAAGACGGGAAACTAGTATACCCGAACAGCAAGGCTCCCACAAACATTCCTTCTTCGCCGCTTACCCGGCACAGCCGCAGCGCGAAACCAGAGAAATTAATGATTATGGGAGAAATGTTTTTGATGTAAATCAACGAGTTGTTCCCCACGATTGATAATAGTTCCATCTGGATATAAAAAGACGTTATATATCATATTCCTGACGTTTAACCTGCTGCCAGGCGTCTTCCATTTGCGCTAATGAAGCCTGCTCCATTTGCAGCCCCTGACTGGCAATGATTTGTTCAACCTCGCGGAAGCGGCGTTCAAATTTATGGTTAGCCTGCGCCAGAGCCATTTCTGCTTTAGTGCCTAAATGTCGCGCCAGGTTCACCGTTGCAAATAGCAGGTCGCCCACTTCTTCTTCAAGCTTACGCTCATCGACGACGGCCTGCGTCGCTTCATACATGACTTCATCCAGCTCTTCATGGATTTTATCCACTACCGGCCCTAGGGTAGTCCAGTCGAATCCGACGGCGGAAACCCGCTTTTGAATCTTTTGCGCGCGCATCAGCGCCGGCATCGCTTCAGGAATATCATCCAGCGCGGAGAATTGTGCTTTTTCAGCGCGTTCGGCGCTCTTAGTCTGTTCCCAGTTCGCCAGTATCGCTTCAGAGTCAGTAAACGATGCCGTACCAAAGATATGCGGATGGCGGCGCTCCAACTTGTCGTTTATTGCCGCACAAATATCATTAAAATCAAAGTGGCCCTGTTCCTGAGCCATCTGTGCATAAAATACTACCTGAAAAAGTAAATCACCCAGTTCACCGCGTAAGTCCACATAATCTTCGCGTGCTATCGCATCCAGCACTTCATAGGTTTCTTCCAGGGTATGGGGCGCTATCGATGAAAAGGTCTGCTTTTTGTCCCATGGGCAGCCGATTTGCGGATCGCGCAGGCGCTGCATAATGCCAAGAAGACGTTCTATTTGATTCATATGATTCCCTGACTTTACTGTCTCGTCCATGGCACGGTGCGCCTGACGAGCCGGAAATATCAGCGCCAAAACGCTATTGCCGCGCCGGCGCCGCTGATTTTTATCCGCCGTGCAAGCGCCGCGCATCAATGATATCCGGCACCTGATTCAATTTACTTAATACGCGCCCCAGCACCTGCAAATTATAGATTTCAATAGTCATATCAATGGTCGCTATCTGCTGCCTGGTATCGCTACGGCTGGCGACGCCCAGTACATTCACTTTTTCATTAGCGAGAATGGTGGTGATATCACGCAGTAATCCGCTGCGATCGTTGGCGCTGACGCGCACAACCAGCGAATAACCGGCGGAATAGCTCTCCCCCCAGACGGCGTCCACAATACGTTCTGGCGCATGCGCTTTAAGTTCGCTTAGCTGGTCACAGTCGGCGCGATGAATTGAAATCCCGCGCCCCTGGGTGATAAACCCCACAATCTCATCGCCCGGAATCGGCTGACAGCAGCGTGCGATGTGGTGCATTAAGTTACCGACGCCTTCCACCACAACCCGCCCATCTTCTTTAGACCGCTGCTGCGACGCATAGGTTTTTTGCTGCAATTGCCTTAGCGCAGCGGCATCCTGCTCTTCAGCGCTGGGCTTATTAAACTGCGCCTGCAGGAAATTAACCATTTGATTCAGACGAATATCACCGCCGCCGATTGCCGCCAGCAATTCATCCATCTCATTAAAGTTGTAGCGCGGTAGTAGGTGTTTTTCTGCCTCTTTGAGGCTGATGCCCAAATGCGCCAGCTCATCATCAAGAATTTGCCGCCCTGCCAGAATATTTTTGTCACGATCCTGTTTACGAAACCAAGCGTGAATTTTCGAGCGCCCCCGGCTGGTAGTGATATATCCCAGATTAGGATTTAGCCAATCACGGCTCGGATTCGGCTGCTTCTGAGTGATAATTTCAACCTGATCGCCCATTTGCAGCTGATAGGTAAATGGCACGATGCGCCCGCTAATTTTCGCGCCAATGCAGCGGTGCCCGACATCGCTGTGAATGTGATAGGCAAAGTCGAGGGGGGTCGAGCCTGCGGGTAAGTCCACCACGTCACCCTTTGGCGTAAATACATAAACTCTGTCGTCAAAAACCTGGCTGCGCACTTCATCCAGCATTTCGCCCGAGTCAGCCATCTCTTCCTGCCAGGCAATCAGCTTGCGTAGCCAGGCAATGCGATCTTCATAGCCGGAACGAACGCCCGCGACACCGCCTTCTTTGTATTTCCAGTGCGCGGCAACGCCCAGTTCGGCCTCTTCATGCATTTGTTTGGTACGAATTTGTATCTCGACCGTTTTACCGGCCGGACCGAGCACAACCGTATGAATAGACTGATAACCGTTGGGCTTAGGATTAGCTACATAGTCATCGAACTCATCCGGCAGGTGGCGATAGAGCGTATGCACAATTCCCAGTGCCGCATAGCAATCTTGCAATCTTTCAGCCACGATACGCACCGCGCGCACATCAAACAACTCATCAAACGACAAATGCTTTTTCTGCATTTTGCGCCAGATACTGTAGATGTGTTTTGGTCGCCCGTAGACTTCCGCTTTCACACCTTCTTCTTTGATGGTCTGGCGCATGCGGGTTACAAATTCATCGATGTAATGCTCGCGATCAATGCGCCGTTCGTGCAGCAGCGTTGCGATACGTTTATATTCGGTAGGCCGCAGATACCGAAAGCAGTAGTCTTCCAGCTCCCACTTTAACTGCCCGATACCCAGACGGTTAGCCAGTGGCGCATAAATATTGGTGCACTCTTTCGCCGTAAGTACCCGTTCATCTTCAGGCGCGTCTTTCACTTCGCGCAGATGCGCTATGCGCTCGGCCAGTTTTATCACTACACAGCGAAAATCATCCACCATCGCCAGCAGCATGCGCCGAACGTTGTCTACCTGTTCAGAAGAGACCGCATCGTCGGTATGCGTCGCTTTAAGCTGGCGGATAGCGTCCATATCGCGCACGCCGTGAATAAGGTGGACCACCTGTTGCCCGACGCTTTCGAGCAGAACTTCTTCAGTAACCGCACCGCCGTCCACCAGCGGGAAAAGCAGCGCCGCGCGCAGAGTATCCGTATCCATACTCAGCGTTGACAGAATTTCGACCATTTCGACACCGCGCCATAGCAGCAGAGATGCCTGCGGATGCCCCTTAATTTGTTGTTCGCAATAATGCCAGGTTTCAGTTAAGCGTTCGCACGCCTGGGCGTTGATTCCCAGGCTTGATACCCATTTATCAGGAACAAATTCACCCGCTGTATTGAGATGTGCACTTCTTACCGCAACCATTCTTTTCTCCTTCCAGGCATTCCAGGAGCCTTTAATCTCAGCCCTGGCCGGCGATTTACCGCGCCGATATCCACCTGAGCTGCTTTTACCTTCTCCCGCAAACTGCGTATGCGTAACGTCTATCCAGACAACTGAACAGACAAACTATCTCCCCTGGGAAGGTGACAATTTATTTCAGCACCTTTCAAAGAGCGCCATAGACTCCAGATGCCCGGTGTGAGGAAACATATCCAGCATTTTTAATTCCATTAGCCGATAACCTGAACTGCACAATTCTGCGCTATCGCGCGCCAGCGTACTGGGGTTGCAGGAAACATACACCACGCGCGACGGTGCCAGCGCGGCAATCTGCCGCATGACGCCTGCAGCCCCTGCCCGCGCAGGATCGAGCAGTACTTTATCAACGCTCTGCCTCGCCCACGGCTGATGAACGGCATCCCGATCCAAATCTTCTAGCCAGAAGCTGATATTTTCCAGGTTATGGTAACGCGCATTATGACGCGCGCTGGCCACCAGCGCCGATACGCCCTCCACCCCAGTCACCGTTGCGACATGCCGCGCAATGGGTAAAGTAAAATTACCCATACCGCAAAATAAATCGAGTACGCGATCGTCTGGCGTCAGCGCCAGCCAGTCAATGGCCTGCGCGACCATTTGCTGATTCACCGCATCGTTAACCTGGATAAAGTCTCGCGGACTAAACTGTAAACGTAGCCCCTGTGAGACATACCAAGGCTGGTCTCCGTAAAGGCATTCGAGGGTATCACTCCCACCCGCCAGAAAAAGCGCGACATCGTGTGTTTGCGAAAAACGTTCCAGTTTTTCTTTATCATGCGCACTTAAAGGCTGAGTGTGGCGCAGTACCATCAGTATTCCGCTATCTGCCTGCACTAATTCAACGTGGCCCAAACTTCGCGCGCCCTGCAGGGCATCGAGGCAGATACGCAGCGGGGCCAGTAATGCCTCAAGACCGGGCACCATAATAGGGCAACAGCCTATATCGACCAGTTCATGAGAATTCGTTTTCCGAAACCCCATTTGCAGTTTTTTCTCTGGCGCAGAATACTTCAGGCTCAGGCGTACCCTGCGTCGATATCCCCAAGGCTGAGCGTCAATAATATGACTGACCTCATGTTTCATCATTCGTTCCAGCGCGCGCTTTTTACTAACCTGCTGTAACGCCACGCTGGCATGCTGCTGCTGGCAACCGCCGCATACGCCAAAATGCGGGCAGCGGGGCGCAACGCGCTCGGGGCTATCGTTCAAACGGCGTTTAACCGTACCCAGACTATAATTACGTTTTTCTTGTGTAAGACAGACGTCCGCCGTTTCTCCCGGCAAGGCGCCGGAAATAAATAGCGTCTTGTTCTGATAACGTGCGACTCCCTGACCAAAAACATCCAGGTCAGTAATCTCAACAGTTATGATCTTGCGCGTCGTCACGCGACGCTTTGCAGAGTAGAATTGCGCCATGATAAAAAGCTGAATCACCCGTTAATATTTGCTTAATTGTCCCATATCGGAACCCCATGACCAACTACAGCCTACGGGCACGTATGATGATACTGATTCTGGCACCGACGGTTCTCATCGGCCTGCTACTCAGTATTTTTTTCGTGGTACATCGCTACCACGATTTACAGCGTCAGCTTGAAGACGCTGGCGCCAGTATTATTGAGCCCCTGGCGGTATCCAGTGAATATGGTATGAGCTTTCATAACCGGGAATCCATTCGCCAACTGGTGAGTGTGTTGCACCGCCGTCACTCGGATATTTTACGCGGTATTTCAATTTACGATGAAAATAACCGGCTTTTTGTTACCTCCAATTATCAATTGGATCATTCGCTGCTGCGCCTGCCGGACGGCGCACCGCTGCCGCAAAGCCTGACGATTACTCAGCGCGAAGATAGGTTAATAATGCGCACGCCTATCATCTCAGAACGCTATTTCCCCGACGAGTCTGAGGTAACCGAAGCAAAGCCGGCGGATAATACAATGGGCTATGTCGCACTGGAGCTTGATCTTAAATCGGTGCGTCTGCAGCAATATAAAGAAATATTTACCTCCACGCTGCTGGTCTTATTTTGCGTATCTATTGCGCTTATTTTCGCCTGGCGTTTAATGCGCGACGTCACCAGCCCCATACGTAATATGGTTAATACCGTCGATCGTATTCGCCGTGGCCAGCTTGATAGCTGCGTTGAAGGTTTCATGCTGGGCGAACTGGATATGCTGAAAAACGGCATTAATTCTATGGCAATGTCGCTGACAGCCTATCATGAAGAGATGCAACACAATGTTGATCAGGCGACGTCAGATCTGCGCGAAACCCTGGAACAGATGGAAATTCAGAATGTAGAACTGGATTTGGCGAAGAAAAAAGCGCAGGAGGCGGCCAGAATTAAATCTGAATTTTTGGCCAATATGTCTCATGAGTTGCGCACGCCGCTTAACGGCGTGATTGGCTTTACGCGCCTGACGTTAAAAACCGATCTTAGCCCTACGCAGCGCGATCACCTGAATACCATCGAGCGTTCAGCCAATAACCTGCTCACTATTATTAACGACGTGCTCGACTTTTCTAAACTTGAGGCCGGTAAACTTATTCTGGAAAGTATTCCCTTCCTGCTGCGCACCACGCTGGACGAAACGGTGTCGCTGTTGGCGCACTCCGCGCATGATAAAGGACTGGAACTGACGCTGGATATTAAAAACGATGTCCCTGATAACGTGATTGGCGATCCGCTTCGTTTCCAGCAAATTATTACCAACCTGGTGGGTAACGCGATTAAATTTACCGAAAACGGCAATGTGGATGTCATTGTTGGAAAACGGGCTATCAGCAATAACAAATTACAAATTGAAGTGCAGATCCGCGATACCGGCATTGGTATTCCGGAAAAAGATCAGTCACGCCTGTTCCAGGCCTTCCGACAGGCCGATGCCAGTATCTCACGCCGCCACGGCGGCACCGGACTGGGACTGGTTATTACGCAGAAGCTGGTCAATGAAATGGGAGGCGATATCTCCTTCCACAGCCAGCCAGGGCACGGTTCGACTTTCTGGTTTAACATTAATCTCGATCTCAATCTGAATGCCGTGCCGGATATGTTTTCGCAGGAGGCGCTGGCGGGAAAACATATCGGCTACGTTGAGGCTAACCCTACGGCGGCCCAGGGAACGCTGGATATGCTGAAAGGGATGTCGATGCATATTACTTACAGCACCTCGCTATCGGCACTGCCGGAAGACCGCTATGACTGTATTTTGCTAGGTGTTCCGGTAACGCTGCGCAATCCACAGACCACGCTGATGTCCAAAATAACTAAAGCCGCCACCATGACCAACTGTCTGCTACTGGCGCTACCGAGTCAGGCTCGCGTAAATACCGAGTTGCTCAAACGCGATGGTGCAACGGCCTGTTTACCAAAACCGGTAACGCCCACGCGCCTGACGCCGCTGCTGTTGGAACACTGCGCCTCTCTGGCTACTCCGATTATCGATCGCGGCGTGCGCGACGCGCGGCTATTGATGACGGTGATGGCGGTCGATGATAACCCGGCGAACCTGAAACTCATCGGTGCGCTGCTGGAAGACAAAGTGCAGAGCGTTGTCCTGTGTGAAAGCGGGACGCAGGCGCTGGAAAGCGCACGCCAGATGTCATTCGATCTTGTCTTAATGGATATACAAATGCCGGATATGGATGGAATTCGGGCCTGTGAATTGATCCATCAATTGCCACAGCACCAGCATACGCCGGTTATTGCGGTGACTGCCCACGCCATGGCCGGCCAGCGAGAGAAATTATTAAGCGCGGGTATGAACGATTATCTGGCAAAACCCATTGAAGAGAAAAAACTTCATACGCTGCTAATGCGTTACCAGCCCGGCGGCGGTATCCCCATGATTGCAGAGGAGCCGACAGCGCCAGTGGTCAATCACAATGCGACGTTTGACTGGGATCTGGCGCTGTATCAGGCCGCCAATAAACCGGATTTAGCCCAGGACATGCTGCATATGCTGCTGGCATTTTTACCTGATGTACACAGCGAGGTTGAAGCACAGCTGGAGGGGAAATCCCCGGCAAGGCTAGTGGATATGATTCATAAGTTGCACGGTAGCTGCGGCTACAGCGGCGTGCCGCGCCTCAAAAATCTTTGTCATCTACTGGAACAGCAATTGCGCAGCGGCATCGCGCCGGAAGACTTAGAACCAGAGCTGCTGGAGTTACAGGATGAAATGGAAAATGTGGCCCGGGAAGCGCGAGCTCTCCTGAAGGCGCAATAAAACAGATTCTGGCGGGATTAGCTGGCGCACTGGCAGGAGTTGCTCGCGGGAGGACCTCCTGCTTCCGAAAATGAAACCCGCGGGTACGCAACCGTAGTTAATTTCCCGGTTTCACCTGCCAGATAAGGAGTTACGCCGGTGATTACTGTCCCAGGGACTGACCAATCGCCAGGATTTGTGCAATATTCTTTGCCGCATTGCGAATATTTATAGCCGCATCATCCAGCGCCTCTTCCAGTGTGACTATGCGTGCTAAGACGCTAAACATAGCGTCTACACCGCGCTGATAAACCCTATCCGCATCCTGTTCCAGGCTACCGCTGAGGATGATAACCGGTTTCGCATATCGCTTTGCGAGCTCCGCCACGCCGGCCGGTACTTTTCCACAGGCCGTTTGGCCATCGGTTCTTCCCTCGCCGGTAATAATAATATCGGCGTCGCGCAGCTGCGTTTCCAGGCCAAGGGCATCCATCACCATGTGAACCCCTTGGCGTAATGTTGCACCACAAAATGCGCTTAACGCGGCGCCCATTCCGCCTGCAGCGCCGCCGCCGGGTAGCGACAGTACATCAATTGCCATATCGCGCTGAACAACCTGCGCAAAATGCACCAGCGCGGCGTCCAGTTGCGCAACCATTTCCCGCGTAGCGCCTTTTTGAGGGCCAAATACCGCAGATGCGCCTTTTTCCCCGGTAAGGGGATTATCAACATCGCAGGCGACCTCAATAATGCATGAAGCCAGGCGCGAATCGAGCCCTGAGGTATCAATGCGTTCCAGTTGAAGCAAAGCCGCACCGCCGGATGGCAGCGCTTCTCCGCGCTTATCAAGGAGCCGTACGCCCAGCGCCTGTAGCATGCCAGCGCCAGCGTCATTGGTGGCACTACCGCCAATCCCGAGAATAAATTTGCGCGCGCCGGCATTTAGCGCCGCGAGAATAAGCTCCCCCGTCCCTCGCGACGTAGCAACCATAGGATCCCTGTCCTTTTTATTCACCAGTGCCAGCCCGCTGGCAGCGGCCATTTCAATAAAAGCGCAATGTCCGTCGTCGGAAAGCCCATAAAACGCCGCTACGGGCTTTCCCTCCGGCCCGGTAACACTTACCGAAACCAGGCGCCCCCGCGTCGCCTCCACCAGCGCTTTAACCGTGCCTTCACCACCATCGGCCATTGGCAGCAGTGCGTATTGCGCGCCAGGAAATACTTGCCGCATACCGTCAGCAATATTACGGGCTACATCCATTGCGCTCATACACTCCTTCCAGGAATCAGGGGCAATCACGATTTTCATGGCATCTCCTTTATCATCACTTCGCCGGATGCCTTGCTTAAACAGACGCAAAATTTTGAGCATATATGGCGCAATGATTTCATTTGGACAACGGCAGCAATGAGCGTAGCACCGCAGTCACCGTACTGTTATGAATAATAGAAGACAGGTGCTGCAGGCAAAGTGAGGAAATAAAAATCAGAGCAGGGGCAGGTTCGCCGGGGCAGCGCCCGGCAGCCATGGCGCATTCATTCAGTCTGACAAACTGCTCGCCCAGGCCTCTAGCCAGGGAATGGCTATCATTTCTGGCTCAGGATGCTCTGTTGCATCTATCGTCAGTAGTTCACCAATGCGCGACGCGCCCTGTTCCTGCAGTAGGGCGTCGAACTGTTTCCCCGCCTGACAGAACCGCTCATAGCTACTGTCGCCCAGAGCTATTAGGCCGTAGCGCATGGTCGGTTGCCATCCCGCATCCTGCAAAGCGGAAAATAGCGAACGAATATTATCTGGCAGATCGCCCTGCCCCGTGGTTGACGTTACAATCAGCGTATAAAGTCCGTCATAGCGCTGCCAGTCCTGGAGCGACGGCTCTTCAAACACGGTGGACTGATGCCCTTGTTCGCTCAGAATTCGCTGTGCCTCTTCTGCCACTAATAGCGAATTGCCATACACTGTACCAACGAATATGCCTATCTCCGCCACTGTTTATCTCTCCCTGCCATCGGCTATCGTGATGTCATCCTGAAGATTCATTTGTGGAAACGCAACCCTTTCTATTTCGGGGATAACGCCAGACCAGCCAAAATGGGATATTGCCTGCATCCACGGCCAGTCTAGCCCGGCCTGTAGCTGCAATGGCTTGCCGGTCGCTGGATGAATTAATTGCATTTCACTGGCGTGTAGCATTAAACGATCGCAGCCAAAATGCAGCGCCGCAGCGCGATTTTGCCGCAGATCGCCATGTTTGGTATCGCCGATGATGGGGTGACGCAGGTGCGCCATATGCCGACGCAGCTGGTGACGGCGGCCGGTTTTAGGCATGAGTTCTACCAGGCTATAGCGGGCGCTGGAATAGCGCCCTACTGCAACAGGCATTTCACTCGTCGCAAGCCCCCGGTACTGCGTCAAGGCAGGCTGGGCTGCTTTGTCCTGGCGCGCATATTTGTCTGCGATTTTGTCCAGCTCTTCAACGAGGGGATAATCGAGTTCAGCTCCATCCTGTAGCCAGCCGCGCACAATCGCGTGATAGCGTTTTTTAATACGATGTGTTTCAAACTGCTGTGCCAGCTCGCGCCCCATCTCGCTCGACAGGCCCATGAGCAATACGCCTGATGTTGGGCGATCAATGCGGTGTGCGGTGAAGACATGGCGCCCAATCTGATCCCTCACCGTTTGCATGACCACTACCTTTTCATGGCGGTCGAGCCAGCTACGATGCACCAGCCATCCGGAAGGTTTATTAACCGCCACTAGCCATTCATCCTGATAGATAATTTCTATCATGGGTTTTCACCGTCAAATAGCGCATCCAGCTCCTGAAGCGCTTCCAGTATTGCTTCACGCTCGGGATTACTGACATCCAGCGCCATTTCAAAGTAAGGCGATACGGCAAAAGCAACGGGGAGTGGGCGATCGCCATCCAATAATGCGTGCATTCGGGGCAGCAGTACCCACTGCAGCCATTCGTGCGGGGTGAGCGTGTCCATACAAAACGGCTGATCGCTATTTAGCGCTTCGATGCCCGGCGCTTCCCCTTGCCAAAGCTGACGCTCACGCAGAACGTGCTCTACGTGTAACAGCCGCTGACGCACTTCGTTATGGCGATTCATAAGACCTCGCTACATTTTACTGGCGACATGACGCATAAGTATCCGAGACTTGAGAAGTGTTTCGGCATTTGCGTCAACAGGAATAACGCACAGGATAACATGCCCTCGAAACGGCCTGAATACCGATAAAAAAAGGGAGGGCGCTGAAAAATCAGCGCCCTCCGGTTTCGTTTTGCAGCAATCCAGCTACCTTCAGTGCTCCCTGCTCATCCGTGACAACTTTTCCTTTGACCTTCCTGGCTCGCTGTCCTTCGCACTTGCTTCCTGCTCATCATCCTGATGTACGTTACGCCATCCTGACGCACGTTGTGATCTTCATGATCCGCCTTCTGTCCCGTCCGGCTCTCATTCTCCATCCTGGAGGTGTCCTTTAACGCTTATCCCGCGCTGTTCCTTCGCTTCATCCTGAAGCACTTCCCTGCAGCGCCACTCCGGCGTGGTCCTTTCAGAAGAGACATCATCCTGATATCTGCTTGCTGTTCAACGCTCCGTGTCGATGGGCATAGATTCGCTGATATCCGCCCAACTTACAATACACTCAGATAACTCTTACCAGCCGCACTATCTGTCAACTACGGACATTATTTTTTAATCTATTGATATTAAATGGTAAAGTTGAACACAGTTAAGAATAAGCCCCTAAAGTAAACAGCGATATCCCACAGTGGCTGTGAGAGATATCTTACAATCGATAGGGGTAAAAACTGCCATGAATCGCCGGGGCTGCGAGAAGGCATGTACATAGAGAGAAAAGATAGATTTTAAGTGCATTTTTTCAGAGCGCCTGCATTCTGTCAACAACCAAACTGCCCCATAAAAAAGGGAGGGCGCTGAAAAATCAGCGCCCTCCGGTTCGTTTTGCAGCAATCCAGCTACCTTCAGTGCTCCCTGCTCATCCGTGACAACTTTTCCTTTGACCTTCCTGGCCCGCTGTCCTTCGCACTTGCTTCCTGCTCATCATCCTAATGTACGTTACGCCATCCTGACGCACGCTGTGATCTTCATGATCCGCCTTCTGTCCCGTCCGGCTCTCATTCTCCATCCTGGAGGTGTCCTTTAACGCTTATCCCGCGCTGGTCCTTCGCTTCGTCCTGAAGCACTTCCCTGCAGCGCCACTCCGGCGTAGTCCTTTCAGAAGAGACATCATCCTGATATCTGCTTGCTGTTCAACGCTCCGTGTCGATGGGCATAGATTCGCTGATATCCGCCTGCCTTACAAGGTACCTGAAATAAGTTCATTTAAGGCTTACGGCCTGGGAACATAGAAATAACAACATAATTATATGATATTTATATAAAAAATATCTAAAGCATAGAAATATACCGGCTCCGTGGACAGCTATTTCCCACATACAGTGTAAGAGATCTCCTACACAGTTAAGGTGGAAACTCTGTCAGCAAACTATGGGGACAAGTAACGATAAGAAAAGTGCCAGCGTGGGGGCGAGTATTATTCGCTGTGCTGTTCCTGGTTTTTCAAGGATAACCTCTCCGGTGAGGTTTGATAGAGACACGATTTCCATATCATCTTCCGTTGTCGCAAGGAAGACCGTCGGCGTTTGTTTCAAACGACGCTGCATTACTAAATGCCCAATCAGGTTTTCCTGCACCCGTCGGAAATCATCTTCACTCCATGTCTGCAGCAGCGTAATCGCCCGTCCGTCCAGGCTGACCTGCATATCGCCGGCAAACTGAGTAGAGTAAAAATTCTGCGCATCCTCCTGAAGCTGGATATCAATAGCGCGCTCTACCGCATCAAGGCCTGGCCGTATTGAAAAAGGCTGAGGCAGCCAGAATACGCCGCGCTCATCCTGGCTTACTGTACACGGTGAAGGTATGCCAAGCAGCGCTTCACTATAAGGACCGCATCCATTATGGCGACGCCATGCGTCACAGTAACGCTCAGTTAAATCGGACAATGCCCGCTGCGTATCGTTCAATTTCTCTCTCCTGACCGGGTAAGCTACACTACGCGCCAAGTGTACCCGCTTTTATAAGGTGAAACATGGCCGAATATGATAACCATCTGACTCTGAATTCTCTGACGCTCGGAAAGCACACCGAGTATCGCGATATTTATGATGCGACGCTGTTACAGGCAGTCCCACGAGCCTTAAACCGCGATCCGCTGGGATTGCAAGCCAATAGTCTGCCATTTCACGGCGCGGACATCTGGACGCTGTATGAACTTTCCTGGCTCAATACGCACGGTCTGCCGCAGGTCGCCATTGGTCACATTGAACTTTGCGCCGATAGTCAGAATTTGATTGAGTCTAAAAGTTTCAAGCTTTATTTGAATAGCTTTAATCAGACGCGCTTCGCAAGCTGGGAAGAGGTGCAAATCGCGCTGGAGCGTGATTTACAGGCCTGCGCACAGGGCGAGGTACGCGTTACGCTACAGCGATTACAGGATATTGAGGGAAGCCCGCTGGCCGCTTTTGCTGGCGAAATTATCGACGATCGGCCAGTCACAATCGACGATTATACCTTTAATGCCGACCATCTCTCCGGAGCCGGCGACAACCGCTTGATTGTTAATGAAACGCTTGTGAGCCACCTATTGAAATCAAACTGTTTGATAACACATCAGCCCGACTGGGGTTCGGTTCAAATACAGTATCGCGGCCCGCGCATTGACAGGGAAAAGCTGCTCCGCTATTTGGTTTCTTTCCGCCATCACAATGAGTTTCATGAACAGTGCGTCGAGCGTATCTTTATGGATATTCAGCGTTTTTGTAACCCGGAATCGCTCAGCGTTTATGCACGCTACACGCGTCGCGGCGGGCTGGATATCAACCCCTGGCGTAGTAATACCGACTTTACCCCGGCGCCCGGCAGGCTGCCCCGACAGTAACAATGTGCCATTTTTTAAAGCAGCAGGTTGTTAAATAAGGCTACGCGAAGCTATTGTAACTCCAGCGGGCGCGCATTTTCGCCCCATAAGGAGTCTACTTGATTACACATATCAGCCCTCTTGGTTCCATGGATATGCTATCGCAGCTGGAAGTCGATATGCTCAAGCGCACCGCCAGCAGCGATCTGTACCAACTGTTTCGCAACTGTTCTCTCGCCGTTCTAAATTCCGGCAGCCAGACCGATAGCAGTAAAGAGCTGCTATCGCGTTTTAAAGACTTTGATATTAACGTGCTGCGTCGTGAACGCGGGGTAAAACTGGAGCTGATTAATCCTCCGGAGAAAGCCTTCGTTGACGGGCGCATCATCCGCTCGCTCCAGGCTAACCTGTTCGCCGTACTGCGTGACATTTTGTTTGTTAACGGTCAGATTTCATCCGCAGGGCATTATCAGCATCTGAATCTGGAAAACAGCATTCATATCACCAATTTAGTGTTTGCCATTATGCGCAATGCGCGCGCGCTTCACGTAGGCGAGGCTCCGAATATGGTGGTCTGTTGGGGCGGACACTCCATTAACGAACACGAATATTTATACGCTCGCCGCGTGGGAAATGAACTTGGTCTGCGCGAGCTAAATATTTGTACCGGCTGCGGCCCCGGCGCGATGGAAGCGCCAATGAAGGGCGCCGCCGTTGGCCATGCTCAGCAACGCTACAAAGACGGACGTTTTATCGGGATGACAGAACCGTCGATTATCGCCGCCGAGCCGCCTAATCCACTGGTTAATGAATTAATCATCATGCCTGATATCGAGAAACGCCTTGAGGCGTTTGTCCGCGTCGCCCACGGCATTATTATCTTCCCGGGAGGGGTTGGTACCGCGGAAGAACTGCTTTATCTGCTGGGGATTTTAATGAACCCACATAACCAACATCAGGTATTACCGCTGATCCTCACTGGCCCTGAAGAAAGCGCCGATTACTTCCGCGTGCTGGATGAATTTGTGGTGAATACTCTTGGCGAGCAGGCCCGGCGCCACTACGAAATTATTATCGACGATCCGGAAAGCGTGGCGCGTAAAATGAAGAAAGCGATGCCACAGGTGAAAGAGAACCGTCGCGAAACCGGAGATGCCTACGGTTTTAACTGGTCGCTACGTATTGCGCCGGAACTGCAGATGCCGTTCCTTCCAACGCATGAAAATATGGCGAATCTTAACCTTTACCCAGACAGACCTGCAGAAGAGCTGGCAGCCGACCTGCGCCGAGCGTTTTCGGGCATCGTGGCAGGCAACGTTAAAGAAGTGGGCATCCACGCCATTGAGCAGTTCGGCCCGTATAAAATTCACGGAGATGCGCGTTTAATGCAACGCATGGACGATCTACTGCAGGGCTTTGTCGCTCAGCATCGTATGAAACTCCCCGGTAGCGCCTATATTCCCTGCTACGAAATTTGTACCTAATTGATATTTCGTCAGCGGCTCCTCCGACGGGGCCGCATTTCACATTTATGCTGACTTCCACGCCCTGCGCCAGTATTTTCCTCCACCAGGCGAACAGGGTTACACAACAGGTAACCTCCTCTTCAGAGCGTACTTTTTTGTAAAGAAGCGTCATTTCATATCAAAATGTATAAAATATGCGTATTTACCTCTTTTCTCTTTCAATACCATATTTTCACATAATTACTCTACTAAATCGCATACACTGCGCGTTTTCAGCGGGTTAAATACAATAAATAATTATGTGTAAGAGCTATTTTCTGAGAGAAGGGGAACAAATTTAGAACAAAATACCAACAATCACGGGGTAAAAGGTATATTAAAGCATTTGAGATCGAGATCACTGATAGTTTTACGACGAGTCGGTATCTTTCCGCCCGTTAATAGTTACGGGTAAAAATTACAATAATCCCGCTTAACGCAGCATTTCATTTTATGGTCACGCATATTTTTACTGTGATTAACTAATACCAGGTAATATTCGCTCTTCTGGAGAACGACAATGGATACCACTCAAACTGGCACAATTACCGCCGTTGAAACACAGCGCTCCTGGCGTAAAACGGACACTATGTGGATGCTGGGCCTTTACGGAACGGCAATTGGCGCAGGCGTACTTTTCCTGCCAATTAACGCGGGTGTCGGCGGCCTTATTCCGCTCATCATAATGGCTATCCTTGCCTTTCCGATGACCTATTTCGCGCATCGTGGCCTCACCCGGTTTGTCCTTTCGGGTCAAAATCCCGGCGAAGATATTACCGAAGTCGTGGAAGAGCATTTTGGCGTCGGCGCGGGCAAGCTCATCACCCTGCTTTACTTCTTCGCTATTTATCCCATCCTGCTGGTGTATAGCGTAGCGATCACCAATACAGTTGATAGCTTTATAACGCATCAATTAGGGCTACAGTCTCCGCCGCGCATAGTGCTCTCTTTGATCCTGATTGTGGGAATGATGACTATCGTGCGCTTTGGCGAACAAATGATTGTTAAAGCCATGAGTGTTCTGGTTTTCCCGTTTGTCGCGGTACTGATGCTGCTGGCCTGCTACCTTATTCCTCAGTGGAGCAGCGCGGCTTTGGATACTTTATCTCTGAGCAATAGCGCCGCATCGGGCAGCAGCGGCCTGTTAATGACGCTGTGGCTGGCGATTCCTGTTATGGTCTTTTCCTTCAACCACTCGCCGATCATCTCTTCTTTTGCAGTTGCCAAGCGTGCAGAATATGGCGAAGGCGCAGAGAAAAAATGCTCCCGCATTTTGGCCTACGCGCACATCATGATGGTATTAACCGTGATGTTCTTCGTCTTTAGCTGCGTACTCAGCCTGTCACCGGCGGATTTAGCGGAAGCAAAAGCGCAAAACATTTCGATTCTGTCGTACCTGGCGAACCATTTTAATGCACCGGTTATCGCCTGGATGGCACCGATTATCGCGATGGTAGCTATCACTAAATCCTTCCTTGGACACTATCTGGGCGCGCGTGAAGGTTTTAATGGGTTAGTGATTAAATCGCTGCGCGGTCGCGGTAAGAGCATCGAAACCCACAAATTAAACCGTATTACCGCGTTGTTTATGCTGGTTACGACCTGGATCGTGGCTACGCTGAACCCCAGCATCCTTGGAATGATTGAAACCCTCGGTGGCCCGGTTATTGCGATGATTTTGTTCCTGATGCCGATGTACGCGATCCATAAAGTTCCGGCAATGCGCAAATACAGTGGCCACATCAGCAACGTATTTGTCGTCATCATGGGGCTTATCGCCATCTCCGCCATCTTTTTCTCACTGGCTAATTAATCATCCCGGCGCTGCCCATAAGCAGCGCCGCTATTCGATCCTGCATGACAGATATCCCGGAAGCACCATGATCAGCGTTTTCGATATTTTTAAAATTGGTATTGGGCCATCCAGCTCGCATACCGTCGGTCCAATGAAGGCTGGCAAACAGTTTACTGACGACCTTATTAATCAGGGACTCCTGCAGAGCGTTACGCGCGTTGTCGTCGACGTGTATGGCTCGCTCTCTCTGACCGGCAAAGGGCACCATACGGACATCGCCATTATTATGGGTCTCGCGGGTAATCTACCGGATACGGTAGATATCGACGCCATTCCTGGGTTTATTCAGGATGTTGAAACCCGCGGCAGGTTAATGCTTGCCAGCGGCCAGCGTGAAGTGGAATTTCCGCTCGATAACTGTATGAATTTTCATGCCGACAATTTATCGCTGCATGAAAACGGTATGCGCATTACCGCACTGAGCGGCGAGCGCACCGTTTATAGCCAAACCTATTACTCAATCGGCGGCGGGTTTATCGTTGATGAAGCACACTTCGGCGAGGTTAACGCCACCCAGGCTCACGTACCTTATCCCTATTCCAGCGCCGCCGATCTTCAGCGTCACTGTCGCGAAACCGGATTATCGCTTTCGGGACTGATGATGAAAAATGAGCTGGCTCTACACACAAAGGAAGAGCTGGACGCCCATCTGAAGCAGGTTTGGGAAGTGATGCGCGGCGGCATCTCGCGAGGAAGCGCAACAGAAGGTGTGTTACCCGGTAAAATGCGCGTTCCGCGCCGTGCGGCGGCTTTACGCCGAATGCTGGTGAGTAGCGATAAAATCAGCGCTGACCCCATGAGCGTCGTCGACTGGATTAATATGTTCGCGCTGGCGGTCAATGAAGAGAATGCCGCCGGCGGGCGTGTAGTGACTGCGCCAACGAACGGCGCCTGTGGGATAGTCCCTGCCGTCCTTGCCTACTACGACAAATTTATACGTGAAGTTAGTCCTAATTCTTTGGTCCGCTATCTGTTAACCGCCGGCGCGATTGGTTCACTGTATAAAATGAACGCGTCGATTTCAGGCGCCGAGGTAGGCTGCCAGGGAGAAGTCGGCGTGGCTTGCTCCATGGCGGCGGCCGGTCTGGCGGAACTATTAGGCGCCAGCCCTGCTCAGGTTTGCATTGCGGCCGAAGTCGGTATGGAGCATAACCTAGGATTAACCTGCGATCCGGTCGCAGGACAGGTACAGGTGCCCTGTATTGAACGGAATGCAATTGCCGCAGTAAAAGCGGTTAACGCCGCCCGTATGGCGCTGCGCCGCACCAGTGAACCGCGCGTTTGCCTGGATAAGGTAATTGAAACTATGTACGAAACAGGGAAGGATATGAATGCCAAATACCGAGAAACTTCACGCGGTGGCCTGGCAATGAAAATAATCGCCTGCGATTAATTCACCCTTTACCGCTGAAACCGCCGGGCGATGCGGCGGTTTCAGCCATTCTCTTATCGCTCATATCAGGCAGCCTCATTCAACAAAACATAAAAATATTGGCTATCCGCTGGACTCATTTCACGTTTGCTGCGGGCGAGAGAAATCTTCACTACGTCGTAGAGCAAGAAGTACCTTCAAGACTGGCGCTTGCGGGCATTTATTTAGCCGTAGACCTGGCGCTATCTCACCGTTTAGCCTTAATCACTACAGTCCTGGTCAATACGAATAAAGCGTTCATTATAAACAATGTATTTTTGCCCTTTCTGGCGTAGCGCTGAGTTTCTTAGGGTTTCCCCCGGGCGTAAATAAAATGCCGGGCTCTCCTCATCGGTACTATCGCAGCCGGGCTTCAATAACAGCTTAAAATAGGTATTGCCCACATTTTGCAGCGTGCCGCGCTGCTTATCCCATCGCCAATCGAAGTGAACTGTACGCGGACGCACAACGAGGATCGTTTCAATTGTTACAACGGGATCCATGCGCATCATGTCACCGCGAGAGTTCTGTTTTGCCCGGGCGCTAACGGGAATTTCACGAAACATTACCCGATAGTAGCGCTCGCGGCCATCCTGCGGGCCATGATAATAAAATTTAGCAAGCTCAGTTTGCCCGGGCTGTAATACCCATTGACGAGGAGTAAACAGCAGCTCTCCGTCCGCCGGGCGTATCTGAACTTCTTTATCTCCTGGCCTGTCTATCCCCGTCACGTTCACCTGATATAAACGCGCCTCCTGATTGTTATTCAGCACCCTTTTCGCAATCAGCGTTTTTTCAGCAGGCAAAGAGAAGGTCAGATTCCCGACGTTAATCGCCGCAGCGTAGCGACTTATCACGATGAGCGCGATAAGCAGCAGGTATTGCTTAATCAATATTCCTCCAGGTCGCTTTTACGTGGATTTCCCCGGAAGCGCTGACATCACCATACCAGGAACTTTTGTCTACGGTAAACTGCGACACCGGCGCGTTCATAGGAATACTAAAAGTGAGGTGGGTTTTATTCATTACGCCGCCTTCGCCAGAGATATCCTGCCAGGGCGTGTTGCCCCAAAGCGCGTCCGTCATATCATGCCAGACATCATCGCAGCCGGCATCGAAGCGGCGCTGCCCGCCAGCGCTGGTCGTAAAGGAGAGTTGTGCAGGAAAAGGCACTTTCGCCACACCATCTTCTGAAGAAAAAATGCAGTACCAGCGCCCACCGATTTCCTTTCCTGGCCCAGACACCTTCACTAATACTTCATCTGCCGCAGTTTTTCCGCTAGTAGTAACGACATATCCAAAGTTAAGCGGCAGTTCATCCGCTCCTACGTGCCCATGACGCTTGGGCGCATTATTGTAATCATCAGAAATAATACTGATGCCAAAGTCCCGGGGTTTGATAATTAACTGGTTGGAGGTGGAAAACTCATACCAGCCCGACTCAGGAGAAATGGTGTTTTGAAAGCGAAAATTGATAAGCGTCCTGGTATCGCTATCGCTGATCCCAAGGAGTATCACCTGTTTAAAAAAATTACTCGAAAAGAAAATATAAACGGCATTCGACTCTTTCAAATCCTCAAACGTATAGTAATAAGTCGTGCCAGAAGTGTTGCGCCATTTGTTGCCATCGAGGCTAAACATCACATCGCGCATAGACACCGCAGAAGCCAACGCCGGATTCATAATGGCAGGAAAAATGTGAATCGACTTACTGCCAGCCCCTGCAACCATATCGAGCGTATAGTCAACCATCTTACACATTACGCCGGATTTGGTGCCAATCGTCATCATTTTACAGGCATTGTTCCCTTCGCCAATTATAGGAACGCCATCGCTATTAACAAAGAGTTCAGTCATGGCATTCGTGTTCATTAAACGCAATTGCGCTGCTTTAACATGCGTTATTTTTCGCCCATACCAAGCCCCCGTATCCTGGTCCTGGCAGCGTTCTCCGGCTGCGGCATTGTATTTCGCAGGCGTCTGGCATCCATTCATTTCCATTGTTAATCGGCCGCCAACCGGCATTTGCGATAAATACTGATAGAACGACGGAGACAGCAGCCCGTGCATCCACTTTTGTCCCCCCGATGTGACAATTGCGCCATAGAAACCCTTTTCATCGGTAGCTTGCGGTTCAATCAGGCTAGTATCTATACTGCAGCCGGAATACCAATTAATACAGCGCAGCCCTACAAAAGGATGCTTTTATCGGCGCTCCCTCAAGCCACATATCAAACGAGTTGCCAGAGGTAAGCGGGGTGTTATAACCGTTGTCCGCGTATCCGAGACTTTGCTGATAATGGGTACCACCGCCACCGGCATATTTTAGTCCGGTCCACTTACTTGCACCTGTTAAACGTGGGTTAAGAGTACCTTCGGGCGTAACAAAGAAATTATCATCCGCATTATTCTCTACCAGGATAAATTGTACTTCTGGCGCATCCGCCCTGACTTTTTTTGTCAACGCACTGGCCGCCGAACTTATGCACAACGCTATCGCCACCAGAGCGATATACCAGGTTTTACCCTTCATGCCTATTACCCTTTTCATCTAAATTGCTCGCATAGGAAGGCAGGCCACGGCAAATCACATCACCAACCCATACCGCCCCGCGCGCTGCGCTAAGATCCAGCTGTGCTTCACAGCGTTCATCGCCTTTGCCACTGAAATCAATGGTGGGGAACGCCTTATCAATATCCATCACGAATGCGCCTTCACCATCCGTACGCGTGCGCCCAATGTGATTATTCACCGCAGCATCAGTCAACAGGGAGCCATCTTCAGCGTGAAGGCGCCCGAAAACGGTCACCATTTGTTTGATTTCCGGCGTGATGACGGCAACGTTGCCAGGATAAAGGGTCAGGCGATTACGGCGTCCGCCGACAATATCGTAGCTTTCAAATGAATCGGGGTTATTCAATAACTCCACGTCATAATGCCCGTATGGGCTAACGGGAATATAGCTACGCTTCCCTTTTAAGGTGACGGCCTGTCCGTTCACTTTTGCGCTCAACAGACCGCTATCTTCAAGCCCGGTTTCAAAAATAATGCCGGCATTTCCATCGTTGCGCCCGCTTAATGCAATATGTTTACCCTGCCAGCCGAGGCTACCGCTGGCGGTCATATTGCTATTCAGTGAACCATCGGCCGTCGTCGCAACATTCAGCGTGCCGTTTGCATAGCGGGTATCGAACTGCGCCCAACCGCCGCCGCTAAGCGTATTGTCCGGCCCGGTATTACCCGATATAGCCCGGGAAAGATTCGCTCCCGCACTGCGTATCGCACCGTCACTGAAGTTTTTACGCACCGCTAAATTCGCCAGCGTATAGCCATTTTGGCTACTTACGCCGGCGCTAAACCAATTTCCTAACGGCAGCGAAAGATCCAGTGCAACATATTTCCCGGTGCTACTGCTATATCCATTATTGCTATAACGCTGCATGCCCAGCCGCAGCCCTATCGATCCGTAGCGCCCCGTATAAATATTTTGCTGATAGTTCGTCGTATAGTAGCGACTCCCGTTTTTACGATCGTCGCTATAGCTAACGCTCAGCGATCCCAGTGGCGACCAGAGCGATGAGAAATTTAGCGTTCCGCCGATTGAGCGATTATGACTTGAGCTTTGACGCAGGCGATCGCCGATTGCCGAGCGTTCCTGATTAACCCAGATGCTGCTAAAGCCCCCGGGTAGAGTCGCGCTCATATTCATTACATTACGCCAGGAGCTATCGCTTGCAGCCATACTTTGCAGATTAAACGTAACCCGTTCTGTTACTGGCAGCGTAATCCGTGCTTCCACCAGCGCCATATTGTCATAGCCATATCCGGTAGCAGCCCAGCCAATTGGCCACCAGTTGCCGCTTGCCGAAACGCCAGCCAGCCAGCTTTTGCGCGCACTTTGTTCGCCACCGCGCTCGCGGTGCCAGGCATCCATATCGACAGAACCACCCCAGAATTGCCAGCCGAGAGGCGCATTCGCGCCGCGGCCTGCGGTAAACAGTTTATTAACGCGCTGAACTCGCCGCTCCGCCGTCTTTCCGTTAATCACCACATCAACTTCCACGTCATATATGCCATAGGGCAAGGTATGTGTGTCCAGTTCATGATTACCCATTTCAAACGCTTGTACGCTGAGTAACCTGCCGTCGCGCTTAATATGCGCCTCACCTGCTGCCGGGAAGAAAGCCACAATCGGTGTCGCAGACTGGCTGTTATCAAAAACCGTTGAATCAGCCTGATTACCCAGGGAAAAACCGTAGACTTTCGCGGAAGTCATACCGGTTAATGGACCGAGTGACTGAAGATTCCAGCTATCCAGCATGCCGGTTGCAAATCGGTACCCTCCAAAATCCCGCTCATACATCACTTTATATAGGGTACCGCTACGATCGCTGCCGCCCAGGCCGTATAGCGAACCATTAACGACAACGTGATGTTCACGCAGCGCGGTAACGTTATTCAGAGAGAGATAACTGGAAGTGGTATTTTCGCCGTGGCGCGGCCGGTTATTGTAGACACCGAGATTATAATCCAGCGTACTGCTCAGCGACGTTACGCTGGATTCGCCAATATCTTTACTACGGGCAATATGTGCAGTGCCTAGCGCTGATTTACGCACAACTAACTGTAAAATCAGCTTTTTAAAGTCAAACTGCAGCCATACCTCGTCATCCAGCTCAATTCGGAGCCGATCATTAAAATCAACGTCTTTGAGCGTGGTTAACTGCGAAACGACGGTGGGCAACAGCGTCGCCACATGTTCATTTTCTTCCCGTTGAATCCTGCGCAGCTTAAGCCCATCGCCTTCCAGCCAGATGAAGGCATTTCCCAAACGCTGATCGCTATCAATACCGGTATTCCCTTCCAGATGCAGGAACAGCGGAATGCTCATCCCGCTTCTTAGCGCACCGGCAAAAGTGGGAGGAACGAAGACATGACCAACGCGAACACCAGAAACAGTGGGAATTTGTGCGGAATAACCAATTAACGGGAGCGATGAAAGAAAGGCAACGGAACTGAAACCTACTATCTCTTTGACGATAACTTCCCTGTATCCTGACATGCCTGGTCACTCCCATACCTTCTTGTCTTATCCGTATAACAGGCTGCAATTGAGGTTTTATTTCACCGGAATAAATTTCTCAGCCTGCCAAACTGCGAGATGGCCTTTTTTATCCGCGACATTGACGCGCGCTAAAGTGCGCGCATAGCCAGGCAATAAATAATAATTTTCTTTACAATCTTCGCCTTCTTTAGCCTGCAGGCAGGTGCCATAAGCCACCACGCGCAAAGTGGCATTACCCGTATTTTTTATCGTGCCGTTCGCATATTCGTAATCGTATCGGGCTTTTCCTGGCGCCACGACCAACAGGGTGCCGATGCGAGCAGATGCCGTTGCTACCGCGTTCCGAGGCGAAGCCGCTTCTTGCGCGTCGCTCAGCGCCTGATCAAACCAAACAATGCGATAATAGCGTTCAATCCCATCGTCCGGCCCTTTATAAAAAAAGCGGATAACATCGCTGCTGTTCGCGGGCATTAATAAACTTGCCGGAGTGAGCAATATCTCATCCGGGCGTTCCATTGGAATAACTTTACCGTTCTCTAACGGCGAGTTTATTTTCTCTACTTTAATATTAACCAGGCGACCAACATTGGTAGTGTTTTTCACTTCTTTACTTACAAACTTATTCCCGCTGTAAATAAAGGTTGTAATATCCCCCACATTTAATGCGCTGGCGGAAGATATTCCCAATATATACAAGGCCAGCAGCAAAGTTATTTTTCTCATTTCATCATCCTGAATAAATAAAGAAAATAGGGTGAGCAATATTGCCCACCCTGAAAACAGAAATTAATTAGCTCGTCCAGGTTGCATCGAACTGAACGCTAACGTCACCGCTCCAGATACCTTCCGGCAGGGTGCTAAAATCAGATACTGCAGTCGAGCCGTCTGACGTTGCAGAAATAATCGAGAATTTAAATTTATCCTGAGCGCTGGTACGCCCTGCTGCATTGAAGCTGTTTGACAAGGTACTCAGATTTCCGCCCAGAACACCGCCAGCGGTATCGATCATGACGGTATCCGCCGTTTTATCTACGTCCTGGCCGTTATAGGTTACGCCAACGCTCAGCGTTGAACCGGAAGAGTCCAGTTGAGTCAGCGTATTGGTAACCAGACGTGAAGTCAGTTTAAAAGCGGTAGCCGTGCTATCACCTTCAATAGTGACATCAAACAAACCATCCTGCGTATTAAAACCTTTCACGCCAGCGGCATAATCAAAATTTAAACTGCCAAGCGGAGTAACGACCAGCTTGCTGGTAGTATCTTTCTTTGCCGTGGCAGACCAGGTCGCCAGCGCTTCAGCGGTTACATCGGCCGCCTGTGCAGCACCCATCATCCCTGCGAAAGAAACTGCTGTAGCCAGTGCTAAAATACCCTTTTTCATTGAAAACTCCCTTCGTCCTATTATTAAGTAACTGCGTCCTTTCTCAGCGGCATGTTCGGTAGCAGCGCATGTTGTAAAGCAATCCGGCCTTCAGTTCAGGAAAACCTGTTTTTGAGCTAACCGCTGAGACATATACAGACTAACCAAGGAAATTCTCAATTACATTATTAACCTTAGAAATCATAATATACAAAATAAAAAACTGGATTAATGCAAATGAATCACATTAAAAACCAGAATTAACGGCTACAGATAGATGATTATGGAACTTTCGCATTGAGCCCTGATTATCATTAAGCAATACTCAGGATTGAGACAAACCCTACTTAGTGGAATCCAGACAAATCTCCATCTGGCTCTCACGATAACTACCGCATCGCATCAAATAGAGTCGCGACATGTTCGACATAAACCGATGTATACGCCGATCGTCTATCACCAATAAGTATTCATTTTTCGCGCAGGGCACCGGGTGTCTTTCCGCAAAGCTTCGCACGGTATCCGTAATCATCTTTTCCCTGCCTTTTGCTATCGCATCATGATTCAAGAACACTTTGCAGCCGCTCATTTCACCAAGAAATGTTTCGCCCTGCCTGTCAGTGGTGAGCGCAGACCATGCCGCCCATCCCGCCAGCGCAACGATGCATAACGTGGCCAGCATGATGACCAGCCAGCGTAAACGAAACCACGATAGCCGGGCCTGTGACTGCGGCGTTACAGGCAAACGACCAGGATTTTCATTCTGTGCCAAAACCGCGCGATCAACGGGCGTCGGGCAAGCCATAGTTATGTCCGCAGCGCCTTCTTTTGCCGTCTCATTATTTTCACCGAGCCTATCGATGCAGATTTCCTTGCGGAGCATAAAACCTTCACGCGGCACCGTTGCAATCACCTCATCTTCCAGGCCTAAGGTTTTTATCACGCGACGTAATTTGCTAACGCAATGATTTAGGTTGTTATTACTTGAGACCATACCAAAGTCATCCCAGACCTTCTGAAATATCTCATTCCGGGTAACTGTTTCACCGTGGCTTTCAATTAATAATGCCAGTAATCTCTTGGTAGGATTAGAGATAACAATGTTATCTTCCGAGTTAACAATTAAGGAAAGGCTATTAAGATCCGTATCAAAAATAATGCATTCATTGAGCATGTACTTCATGCCGTGCCCACCTTTTTCTTTCCATGAAATTGATACTTTGGCGTAAAAACACACAGCAATGTGTTTTTACATGGCGTTTATGTAAACAGTTGCAAGAGGCGCCTGCTGCTAACCATTTAATTCAATTACTTATAAAAAATTCAGTTAACGCAGGGGAATAAATATTTTTATCATCATCATAACGCGATTTGATAAATAAACATGCCCTTAAGGTAAAGGCCGACATATTAATAAAAAAATTATCTCCAGCAACAAAAACACATATATCAAATCAATAGTAATTTTCTTACTAAATAAAACCATTTAAGTAATTCCTATAAATTTCTAAGAGCATTCCAGGCGTAAAAAGATAAATATTATCTTTTAAAAATAAAACAAGATAGCCAATACACGGCCAATACCTTTTTCTTAACAACAAGCATCAGTGTTATTATCTAAAACATTTCTTAGCCGACAATCGTGACAGGAACCGGGAATGCCCGCTCACTTACTGATAATCGACGCATTAAATCTTATCAGGCGCATCCACGCAGCGCAGGGCGCTCCCTGTGCTGCCACTTGCCTACGCGCACTGGAACAAATAATCACCAATAGTCAACCAACTCATGCCGTTGCCGTGTTCGATGATGAAGGCCGACATCAGGGCTGGCGACATCAACTGCTGCCCGACTATAAAGCCGGACGAGCAGCCATGCCCGACTCCCTGACTAAGGAACTACCAGATCTGCGGGATGCATTTGCGCATAAAGGGGTTTCCTGCTGGTCGGCGCCGGGACAGGAGGCGGATGACCTGGTCGCCACGCTCGCAGTCAAAGTCGCCAGCGCGGGGCAGCGGGTCACTATCGTGTCAACGGATAAAGGGTATTGCCAGCTTCTTGCGCCGGGGATCGCTCTGCGGGATTATTTCCAAAAACGCTGGCTGGATGCCACGTTTATTGCCCGGACGTTTGGCGTAGAACCCAAACAATTGCCCGATTATTGGGGGCTGGCGGGTATTAGCGGCAGTAAAATTCCGGGAGTGACGGGTATTGGCCCTAAAAGCGCCGCCCAGCTTATTCAGCGCTGGGGTACGCTTGAAAATATTTATCAGACGCTGGATTCACTGGAAGAGAAATGGCGAACAAAGCTGGCGGCGCAGCAAGAGACCGCATTTACTAGCCGAGAAGTTGCGACTTTGCGCGCCAACCTTACGCTGAACGGGAACTTACAGCAGTTAAGACTGACGCGCGAACATCATTAACGTTCGTCGCGTCGACCGCCAACGGCGGCCCACCAGCGGCGAACGTGCACGGTGACTTCTTCCCGGTCATGATAAAGCTGCCGCGCCTGAATTTCAGCATTCACACCAGCGGCCGCCAGCTTATCCCGAATGAATGTCAGATTTTGCGATACCTCTTCATAGCGCTTTTTCATTGGCAGTTTAAGATTAAAAATCGTTTCCCGGCACCAGCCGTTAACCAACCATTCGGTCATCAGCGCTGTCACCTTGGCAGGTTTTTCGACCATATCACAAACCATCCATGAGATATTGTTCCGCGCCGGACGATAGCGAAACCCGTCTTCGCGCAGCCACGTCACCTGCCCGGTATCCATCAGGCTCTGCGCCATAGGCCCATTATCAATGGAGTAAACCCACATATTGCGTTTTACTAACTGCCAGGTCCAGCCGCCGGGACAGGCACCTAAATCCACTGCGTACATTCCATTCGCCAGGCGTTCATCCCACTCATCGGCCGGAATAAAAACGTGAAAAGCTTCTTCCAGTTTAAGCGTAGAACGGCTTGGCGCATCGGACGGGAAACGCAAACGCGGGATCCCCATATAAAAGGGCGAATTATTGGCGCTATATGAATAACCTGTGTAGCAACATCCCGGTGCGATAAAAAAGACATGCACTACCGGGCGCGTCGCGCTGTCATTCTGCGCCAACACGCCCGCGCTACGCAGAGCGGCGCGCAGCGGAACTGTGAATTTACGGCAAAACTTCATCAACTCTTTGCTTTCATTCGTATCCGCGACTTCTACCCGCAAATCACCGCCCTTTTCTACCACGCCCTGCAGCATTCCGATAATTGGCGTTATACGATCTTCGGGCGGTAAATCTTTGAGCAATTCACCGGCCACAAACATCTGGCGCGCAAAGATCAGAGAGCTAAATGGCAGCTCACGCGCTAACTTATCGGCGTCTTCCATCTGGTAACATTCGAAAATGACATAACCGCTGTTATCTTTTACCCGGGCGAAACCATATATCGCCATTTGTCCGGCCTTGTCGGTGATTTCCGCCGCACACTCTTTCTCAAACCCTTGACGGCAATACAAAATCACCTTATTCATTAACAATTACCCTTATGATTCAGGCGCACAGCGCCCGTTAACATGAATAGCCACCCGGTTAAAAAACTGACGCCGCCGACCGGGGTTACAAACGCCCACATTTTTAAGTGAGAAAGCGCCAGGCAATACAAACTGCCGCTAAATAACAGAGTGCCTAACGCCAGAAACACGCTACTCCAGTAAAACCAAATGCTGGTGCGTCGCTGCATCGCTAACGCCAGCCCAAAAATCGCCAGCGTATGAAAAGCCTGATATTCAAGCCCGGTATGTATCCAGCCCATCTCAATAATGCCCAGCGACTTACTCAAAACATGCGCGCCGAATGCACCCAAGGCGACATAGATAAAACCGCTCACGGCGGCGAAAATGAACATGAAACGGCTGGTCATAGTGTTATCCCAAATCATCGCGTGCCGCGCACGCAAAATCATTTAAGTTGGTTCATAGCGAAAGCGAAATTTTTCCTGCTCGCTCGCTGCTTTAGACAGGATCCATTGCCGAAAAGCGGCTATTTTACCCTGTTCAGCCTGGCTGTCATGACAGACCAGATAAAATGTATTTTTACTAACTAATACATCATTAAACGGACACACCAGGCGCCCGGATTCAATTTCGGACTGCGCCATGACGTTATTCGCCAGCGCCACGCCTTGCCCATGAATTGCCGCCTGCAGCACCATCGCACTGTGGCTAAAAATAGGTCCCTGTTGCACATTAATTTGATTGAGGCCCAACTGGCGCACATACGTTTGCCAGTCCCGACGCGAGGCGTCATGCAGCAGCGTAAACCGGGCCAGATCCTCCGGCGCTTTAAGCGGATGTTCGCCAGATAGCAATTGCGGCGCACATACCGGCAGCAAATACTCCGTATAGAGTTTTTCCACCCGCAGCCCCGGCCAATTGCCGCGTCCGTAAAAGATAGCCACATCTACATCGTCTGACAGCTTATCTTCTTCCCTGTCGACCGCCTGAATTCGCACATCAATACCAGGCCATTCAGCGTTGAAACTGGACAAACGCGGCACCAGCCAGTGAATGGCGAAGCTGGGTAACAGGCTCACCGTCAGAGCACCTCTGGCGCTACGCGCCTGTAATTTACGCGTCGCTTCATTTAACTGCGAAAAGATTTCTTTAATATCCTGAAAATAGCTTTGCCCTTCCTCTGTTAACAGCAGAGAACGATTACGCCGACGAAATAATTTCAGCCCCAAAAAATCTTCCAGCGATTTAATCTGGTGACTCACCGCAGCCTGAGTAACAAACAGCTCTTCTGCCGCCTTAGTAAAACTAAGGTGACGCGCCGCAGCGTCAAACACGCGTAATGCATTAAGGGGAGGTAATCGTTTGGACATGGCTATGCTTGCTGATTGTTAAAATTATAAACATAAAGGCAAAGTCATTTACCTATTAGTTTTTTTTATCTGAACCATTATAAATTGTCCGTTGAGCGTGCGCCAGCAAATACCTATAGTGGCGCCACTTCCTAAGCCGGAACGAAAAGTTGCCTGGATAACTCTGGGGGGCTTTTGGCTTGCGGTTGTGATGTTGTGTTGTTGTGTTTGCATTGGGTCTATAGATTCAGACCCGCGGTAGCAGGGCTACCCTTTTCACTTTCTATACATTTACCCTGTCTGTCCATAGTGATTAATGTAGCACCGCAAAAAGCGGTGCTTTTTTTTATGTACATTATTTCAGTTCTGTCATCTCCCTGACTTCACTGCGATTGATTTGCTGCTCATTGCCGTTAGCATCTTTATAGCTAATCATACCGGTAGAATCGTCGGTATTGGGCTTGCCTGAAGAAACAATACTGCGCCCGTCTGTTGTGTGCATCACATAGTTCGAAGAGCATGCCGCCAGGCTAAATACGGCCATGCAGGCTGCCAAAAACATCGTCATTTTATTCATAATATCTCTCCTTGTAGCGTTTAATGCTGATAAATTATTTTCCCAACGTCAGGCCAGAATAAAAGCCCACTATGTACAGCATAACCTGCTTCCTTACTTTTTCCAGCCGCCGGCGCTACGCCCGCTCTGCACACCTTGCCGTTAACGTAAAAATACGTCACGATCGGGTAATTCAGCGAGGTCTCCATGACAACTTTTAACCCCGCCCGCTTCCGCGAGCAATTCCCGGCGCTGGCCGATGCCGGTGTCTATCTCGACAGTGCAGCCACGGCGCTAAAACCGCATCCGGTCATTGATGCCTGCGCCCAATTTTACGCCATCAGCTCTGGTAGCGTACATCGCAGCCAGTACGGCGCAGCTCGTCTCCTGACGGAGCAGTATGAAGCCGCGCGCGATAAAGTCGCGGCGCTAATAAACGCCCCGGAATCGCGCAGCGTAGTCTGGACACGCGGCGCTACGGAAGCCATTAACATAGTCGCCCAGTGCTATGCGCGCCCGCGTCTGACGGCAGGCGATGAGATAATCGTCAGCGAAGCCGAACATCACGCCAACCTGGTCCCCTGGCTGATAGTCGCGCAGCAAACCGGCGCGCGCGTTGTTAAGCTGCCGCTCAGCGCAGACTATTTACCTGACCTGACCCTACTTCCCGCGCTGATCAATTCGCGAACCCGTATTTTAGCGATGGGTCAGATGTCCAATGTCACCGGTGGAATGCCCGATCTGGCTTATGCCACCAAGCTGGCGCATGCGGCAGGCGCGGTGGTGGTGGTTGACGGCGCTCAGGGCGTAGTCCACTGCCCACCGGACGTACAGTTACTGGATATCGATTTTTACGCTTTTTCAGCCCATAAGTTGTACGGCCCTACGGGGATCGGCGCGCTATGGGGAAAAGCCCACCTTCTGGAAGAAATGACGCCCTGGCTGGGCGGCGGAAAAATGATCGAACGCGTCTCTTTTGAAGGCTATACGCTACAGCCTATTCCCTATCGTTTTGAAGCGGGGACGCCTAATATCGCGGGCGTAACCGGTCTTAGCGCTGCGCTAAGCTGGCTTGAAACCGTGAATATTCATCAAGCGGAATCCTGGTGCCAAAGCCTGGCAACGATGGCGGAAAATGCGCTCAAACGCCGTCCCGGTTTTTGCAGCTACCGCGCTCAGAATGCCAGCCTGCTGGCATTTAATTTCACACATATTCACTATGCGGATATGGCGACTTTGCTGGCGGAATACGGTATCGCGCTTCGCGCCGGGCAGCACTGTGCACAGCCGCTGCTGGCTGCACTCGGTGTTGAAGGCACGCTGCGCGCCTCTTTCGCGCCGTATAATACTCAGGAAGATGTCGAACAATTTATCGATGCGGTTGACCGCGCTCTGGCGTTGTTACAGGACTAAATGAATGAGCAGCGAACATCCTTTTGGAACCACGATTACCGCAGATAGCCTGCGCGCTATTTTTCAGCCGCTTCAGCAGTGGGAAGAAAAATATCGCCAGTTAATACTGCTCGGGAAAAAATTGCCGGTTCTTGATGAGGCATTTAAAACACAGGAAAGTGAAATATCCGGCTGTGAAAACCGCGTCTGGTTAGGCTATCGTGTCGCCGCCAACGGCGCATTGCACTTTTTCGGCGACAGCGAGGGCCGTATTGTACGCGGTTTGCTGGCCGTGTTACTGACGGCAGTAGAAGGGAAAAGTGCGGCCGAACTACGAGCGATGAACCCGCTGGCGCTGTTCGATGAGTTAGGGTTGAGTATGCAGCTAAGCGCTTCGCGCAGTCAGGGTCTGGCGGCGCTTGCAGAGGTGGTTAACCACGCTGCAGGCGGCTAGCACAGTGAAAAATTTGGCCCGGGCCAAATATATCAAGATAGCAAAACGCCTGATGCCCGTCGGGCGCTTCACATCCCAACATCAATGCCGCTCGCGTTCCGCTTTCGCCAGCATTTTCTTCAGCACGTGCGACACCGCGACAAAACCGAAACTGGCGGTCACCATGGTTGCCGCGCCAAACCCGGACGCACAGTCCATTCGCTTTGGCCCTTCCGCGCTCTGCTTTGCAGCACACACTGAGCCATCTGCCTGGGGGTACACCAGCGGCTCGGTTGAAAACACGCAGTCAACGCCCAGTTTACCTTTACTGTTTTTCGCCACGCCGAAATCGTGCTTTAATCGTTCGCGCAGCTTCGCCGCCAGCGGATCCTGAATCGTTTTCGCTAAATCGGCGACCTGAATTTGCGTAGGATCCTTCTGCCCTCCTGCTCCACCGGTAGTCACTAGCGGAATTTTATGCCGCCGACACCACGCAATTAGCGCGGCTTTAGGACGCACGCTATCTATAGCGTCAATGACATAGCTATACGGCTGCTGCATCATCTGCGCGACATTTTCTATGGTAACGAAATCGTCGATAACTGTTACCCGACATTCTGGATTAATCTGGCTAATCCGGGCTGCCATCACTTCCCCTTTTGCCTGACCAATGGTATCGCGCAGCGCATGGATTTGACGGTTAGTATTCGTAACGCAAACATCGTCCATATCAATAAGCGTAATTGCACCAATGCCGGTACGAGCCAGCGCCTCAGCGGCCCAGCTACCCACCCCACCAATACCCACCACACACACGTGCGCCGCAGCAAAAAGGGTGAGTGCATCCTGCCCGTATAAACGGGCCGTACCGCCAAAGCGCTGCCGCCAGGCATCAGAAAGGGTTACTGACATGAACAAAACCTCAAAAAAGAAAAAGCGGGCCAATTATAGCGCCCGCCTCAGAGAAACAGAACGATGAAGATTAGCCGCTAAAAAGAGAGTTCCCGGCACCGGGCGCCGTTTTAAGTACCCAAACGCGCCCATAATGATTGTACCACCCGGCGCGATGCCCAGCCTCGGCACCGATCCCCTGGTATATATCAAAGTGCTGCCCCTTAATCGCCCCACCGACGTCAAGCGCCACCATAACACGCAGCTCATACTGCCCGTTAAATTTGCCGTTATTATCTAAAAGCGGTACCTCAGCAAGCAGCGTCGTCCCCGGTGGAATGATACTGCGATCGGCGGCAACGGATGCGCGCCCAACCAGCGGTACAGCGCTGGCACCCTTCACCGGTGCGAACGACTCGGGCTTAAAGAAAACAAAAGAAGGATTTTGTTCAAGCAGTTCGCGAACTTCATATTCGCTGTGCGTTGCGGCCCAGTGGCGGATGGCCTGCATCGACATATCTTCGCGCTTCACTTCCCCACGATCGATAAGCACCTTGCCGATGCTGCGATACGCATGCCCGTTTTTGCCTGCATAGCCAAAAAACACCAGCGGTGAGCCGTCGCCAAAATCCACATAGCCGCTCCCCTGCACATCCATAATAAAATTATCAATCAGCGAATTGCTATAACCCAGCACGTAGCTTTCACTCAGCGCTCCCGCATAAATATCTGCCCGAGAAGGCAAACGCCCACGCTTCGGCGGCATACGATAAAGGGGGTATTGGAACGCGCCCTGTCGGGTATGACGCGCCTGAATGACCGGCGTATAGTATCCGGTAAATTGCACGTTTCCGTAATCATCTGTGCCTTCCATTTGCCAGGCATCCAGCCCGAAGCGCGCCAGCGTGCGTGTATCTCCCCCCGAGCGCAGCCACTCCTCTACCGCGCTGAAAACCGCACTCTGATTTTGATACATACGCGGTGAGGCATTGCGAATTTCACCGATCTGATGAGTGAAATCACCGGCGTTGTTCGGCGCGCCAACCGCATCGGGTTGATTAACCAGCGAGAAAGGTTGTTTAAACTTGCCGTCTTTATACTGCTGGCCCCGATCGGTGGGTTTAGAGCTACAGGCAGCCAGCATCACCAGCACGGCGCTTGTTAAGATTGTTCTGACCCAGGTTCCTTTCATTACATTCTCTTTATTAATAGTTACCGCGGCATGCTTCAGCAAGATAGCAAACGCGACTTGTGATGGAAATGCGTAAGCCAGTTACAGCCTATTAACGTACAGAAAAAAAGCGCTCCTGGGGGTTATTTAAGCAAACGCAAAGGAAAACCCGCAGTTCCTTCAGAAAAGGGTTGCATCAATGCGTCAGGAGAGTATATTGCGCATCCACGGACGCGGGGTGGAGCAGCCTGGTAGCTCGTCGGGCTCATAACCCGAAGGTCGTCGGTTCAAATCCGGCCCCCGCAACCAATTAAGCGCATTAGCGCGAACAATATAAGCAGTAATGACGGACGCGGGGTGGAGCAGCCTGGTAGCTCGTCGGGCTCATAACCCGAAGGTCGTCGGTTCAAATCCGGCCCCCGCAACCAACGTCAACAACAGGCACCCCATCGGGTGTTTTTTTGTTCTTGCGCCCGTTATTTCCCGGCCATCGGCGCTTCCCTGCGCCGCATATATTCTCTTTAACTTCTACGTACGCGCGCGGCGCCGCTGGCAAAATAGGCTTTTATTCCTTTTAATATTGATTCCGCCACCTGCTGCTGAAACGCGGCGGTACGCAGCTTGCGCTCTTCTTCTACGTTACTAATAAACGCAGTTTCAACAAGAATAGACGGTATCTCCGGCGCTTTCAGCACCGCAAAACCAGCCTGCTCGACGCTGTCTTTATGCAGGCGATTAATCCCACCCATATGATCCAAAACCGCTTTGCCAAACTTTAGGCTATCGGTGATAGTCAGCGACTGAACCATATCGAACATCGTGTGATCCAAATAGCGATCCCCGCTGCGGCTCACACCGCCGATAAGATCCGACGCGTTCTGCGTCTTCGCTAAATACCGGGCGGCGGTACTGGTCGCTCCTTTAGTGGACAACGCGAACACGGACGAGCCGTGCGCTGAACGATCGGAAAACGCATCCGCGTGAATGGATACAAACAGATCGACACGCTGCTTGCGCGCTTTTGCAACCCGCACTCCGAGAGGAATAAAAACATCTTCATTGCGCGTCATGTAAGCCTGCATATTCGGCTCTTGCTCAATAAGCGCTTTTAGGCGGCGGCCAATTTTCAGCACCACGTCTTTTTCATGGGTTTTATATTTGCCCGTCGCGCCAGGATCCTCACCGCCGTGACCGGGGTCTATCATAATACTGATTGGCCGGTCGCGCCCGGCTTTGCCCGGCTTAGGCCCTTGTTCAGCCTGAGGAATTTTATCCAGCGACCCCTTATTATAATCTTCCAGCAGAGCCAATAATGGGTCTTTCTCACTGTCGCTATTCGCAGGATACAAATCCATCACCAGGCGTTCTTTGAATTCAGCAACGGGTTTGAGCGCAAACAAATGCGGTGCGACATCCTGCTTCAACTCAAATACCAGGCGCAGCGTCTGCGGGCTAAATTGCCCGACCCGAGCCGATTTAATGTACGGATCGTCCGGATGGACAAGATTTCCCAATTTCTTTAACACGGAATTTAACTGTACGCCGTCAATATCCACCACCAGCCGCGCGGGGTTACTTAACGCAAACTGTCGATACTTAAGCTGATGCGTGGATTCCAGCGTAACGCGCGTGTAGGTTGACGCAGGCCATACGCGCACAGCAATAATTTGGCTATCCGCGGCCAGACCAAGCGGGCTGACGCTTAATAACCACATGGCCCCCGCTCCCTGCAACAAACGGCGACGGCTAAACGAACTGGCTTCCGACATGCTTCTCCCGAGGAAACGATAAGAAATAACAATAATAACTTCAGAATAGCGACCGAAAACTTTAACCAAAGCCGGGCACACTGTCACCCGCAAAAGGGTAAACATCCAATAATGTGTGGAAAAAAACGTGTTAATAATACGTTAAACATGATGAAAACTTTCGCTTGCACCCACCCCTAAAAAAGAATAAAAATACAAATATTATGAATATTAATTCAACAGGCACGCATCATGCTGGAGAGAAATACCGAGCTAGTAGAGGGTTTTCGCCATTCAGTCCCTTATATCAACGCTCATCGAGGCAAAACCTTCGTTATCATGTTAAGCGGTGAAGCCATAGAGCATGAAAATCTATCATCAATCATTAGCGATATAGGATTATTACATAGCCTCGGCATCCGCCTTGTCGTGGTTTACGGCGCTCGCCCGCAAATCGACGCTAACCTGGCGGCGCACGGCTATAATCCTGTTTACCATAAACACACGCGGGTTACGGATGGCAAAACCCTGGAGCTTGTCAAACAGGCGGCGGGATTATTGCAGCTAGAAATTACGGCGCGTCTCTCAATGAGCCTGGGCAACACACCGCTGCAGGGAGCGCATATTAATGTAGTCAGCGGCAATTTCATTATCGCTCAGCCCTTAGGCGTGGACGACGGCGTGGATTACTGCCACAGCGGACGCATACGTCGTATCGATGAAGACGCTATCGCTCGTCAACTGAATAATGGCGCCATCGTTCTGGCCGGCCCTGTCGCCGTTTCCGTTACTGGCGAAAGCTTTAATCTAACTTCTGAAGAAATCGCCACCCAGCTTGCCATTAAACTTCGCGCAGAAAAAATGATTGGGTTCTGTTCCTCTCAGGGCGTTACCGACAGCGACGGACGTATACTCCCCGAACTTTTTCCCAATGACGCCCAGCAGCATGTCACTCGGCGTGAGGCCGAAGGCGATTACCACTCTGGCACCGTGCGTATGTTACGGGGTGCCATTAAAGCCTGCCGCAGCGGCGTCAGACGCTGCCACTTAATAAGTTACCGTGAGAACGGCGCACTGCTTCAGGAACTGTTTTCCCGGGATGGCATCGGTACCCAAATCGTGATGGAGAGCGCGGAGCAAATTCGCCGGGCAACCATCAATGATATCGGTGGAATACTGGCGTTAATCCGTCCTCTGGAACAGCAGGGCATTCTGGTACGCCGCTCGCGCGAACAGCTGGAAATGGAAATTGATAACTTTACTATTATTCAGCGCGATGGCATGACAATTGCCTGCGCGGCGCTTTATCCTTTTAGTAGTGAAAAAATTGGCGAAATGGCCTGCGTCGCGGTGCATCCGGATTATCGAAGCTCCTCACGCGGCGAACTTTTGCTAGAGCGTATCGCCGCCCAGGCAAGAAACCAGGGCCTGGAGCGCTTGTTTGTACTCACTACGCGTAGCATCCACTGGTTCCAGGAACGCGGCTTCGCGCCGGTAGAGATTGATTTACTGCCGGACAGCAAAAAACGGCTCTATAACTACCAGCGTCGCTCTAAAATCCTGATGGCTAATCTGAACTAATTTCGGCGCTGGCAAACGTATTGAGTAAACCGCTGCGCCGTTCGGTACGCGTGTTAATCGCCTGTTTTAATACGCTGGCATCAGCGTACAGGGCCAAAAACGCGCGCGCGCGCGTAATCGCGGTATACACTAACTCGCGGGTGAGCGGCGCAGCGAAGCGATCGGGAAGGACCAGCGCAACGCTCTCAAACTCCGAGCCCTGAGATTTATGCACCGTCATTGCCCATGCGGTCTCATGCTCGGGCATCCGCCCCGGCGGCACGGACTTTAAGGTACCGTCAGGCATTTGAAACCACACGCGCAATCCTGACTCATCGCGCAGAACAATACCGACATCGCCGTTAAACAACCCGAGCGCGCTTTCGTTTCGGGAAATCATCACTGGCCGCCCGTGATACCAGCGTCCGGCCAGTTCACCAGGCGCAATATGCCCGTGCCGAACCAGCAATTGCTCAACGCGCCGGTTCAGCCCCGCAACGCCGAACGGCCCGGCGCGCAGCGCGCATAAAAGCTGGAATTCGTTAAAGGCTTCCAGTCGCTCATCCGGCGTCGCACCTGGAGACTTCAATGCAGCAAGATAGCGGGCGTAGCCTTTAAGCGTGTCGGCAAGCGCCGCTGCATAATCGTCTCGCGAACGCAGGGGGTGATAAACGATATCTGCATAATCGCCATTCAGCGCAGTCATTGCCATAGGGACATCACCACGATTAACCGCCACCGCCAGTTGACCAATCCCTGACGTTCCATCAAAGCGATAGCTCTTTTGCAGCAAGCACAGTGCGTCGCATAGCATCGGCATCTGCTCGCACTCACCGGCCGACACAGGATTGCCGGTCAAATCACTCAATTCTGCGGCCCGCTCCGGGCTGAAGCCAAAGCGCAGAAAGTGGCAAATATCGCCTAACACCGCGCCCGCTTCTACGGATGCAAGCTGATCGCGATCGCCCAGAAAAATAACGCGCGCATGAGCGGGCAACGCGGCTACAAGCCGCGCCATCATCAGGAGATCCACCATAGAGGCTTCGTCCACCACCAGAACATCCAGATGCAGCGGGTTATCCGCGTGATAGCGAACCTGCTGGCTCCCTGGCTGTACGCCAAGCAGGCGGTGCAGCGTCGTTGCTTCCTCAGGTAACAGCATTTTCTGCTGTGGGGAAAGCGACAAATGACTCAGGGCTTTTCCCAAAGATTCCGTTAATCGTGCCGCAGCCTTGCCCGTCGGCGCGGCCAGGCGAATACGCAGGCGCTCCGGGGTTTCAAGCTGAATAAGCGCGGTCAGCAGTTTTGCTACCGTGGTGGTTTTCCCGGTTCCCGGGCCGCCAGATATCACTGAGATTCGCCGCGTGAGTGCAACCGCTGCGGCAACTTTTTGCCAGTTAACCTCCGATTCACCCGAGCCAAAGAGCGCATCCAGCACCACATGTAACCGCGTGGCGTCCTGCGCTATCCGGCGATTCTCCTGTAAAAAAAATGCCGCAACCCGGCGCTCATTGTAAAACATGCGATTCAAATAGAGACAATTGTCAGCCAGCTTTAGCGGCGTCGCCGCCGCACCGTCATCGCTAACGGCCTGTGACGCAAGAAGCGCATCGTGCCAGCCTCCAGAAGGCGCCGCATAGTCAAATAGCGCCTGCGCGAGGCCAGCGTGGCGCGCCGGGAAGGCCATCTCGGGCGTTAAACGGTCTAAGGGCAGGCAGACATGCCCTTCTCCGGTATCCCGGCTTAACAGCGCCGCCGCTAGCTGCGCCGCAGGAGCGTTTTCCTCCACCAGCATGGTAGCGAAACGCGCATCCAGCGGACGCAAGAGCTTTAGTGCTACCGCCTGCTGCAGTAACTCAGCCATCTTCATGCGCTCATATCCTCACTTTGTCCGGCAAACAGGGCATCCATCTCTTCTACCAGCCGCTCATCCGGGCGAGTCATAAAGACCCCTCTTTCAGGAGCCTCGCCCGCCATACCGCGCAAAAAGAGGTAAATTACGCCGCCAAAATGCTCTTCATAGGCGTAATCGCGTATTCGCTGGCGTAAATAGCGGTGTAGAGCCAGGGTATAAAGTTGGTATTGCAAGTCATAACGATGCTCGCACATGGCGCGCTCCATCGCCTCACGCGTGTAGGCCTGCGCATCAGCACCCAACCAGTTCGACTTATAGTCCAGCAGGTAATAACGCCCGCGCCAGCGGAACACCAAATCGATAAATCCTTTCAGCATGCCCTGCAACTGTGAGAAATCAAGCGCCGGACAGCGTGCAGAAAGCGGGTCGTAGCGATGCGCGATTTTATCTAACGCCGCCGGGGTCAACGTGGCGTTAACCGGCAGCCAAAAAGCCATCTCGACCAGTTTATCCGCATTGGAAATGCGGCTCAGCGCAGCTCCATCGTTCCCGAGCGGGGTATGTAAAATATCGGTAAGCCAGGCGCACAGGGCTGGCTGCCAGGCGGGATCAAATCCGCCTAATGAAAGCTGTTCTGCTACCCACGCTGCGTCAACCGGCTCGGTAAAATCGATGCGCTCGAATAATGCATGCAAAAAAGTGCCAGGCGACGCCCCTTTGGGAAAGGCATGCGGAGTAAGTAACTGCTCACTTTCCCGATCAAATTTCCCTGCGGCATCAATATCCAGCGTTGGCAGCAGATCCTGGGCGATGTGACCATGCCGCTGTAATCCGCTATAGCTGGTCACCCGCCAGCGCACGCCGGACGCTAACGCATATTCGCGTGCCGCCAGCAGTATTTCCTCACCGGCTGCGGGCTGCCAGGGCCGGTTATCGCCATCTGGCGCAACCGGCTCCAGCACCATATTTTCATCACACAAAGAGATTAATGCCTGCCGCAGCCCTTCCGCGTCCATAGGCTCCCCGCGCTGAATAAGCCAGCCTGGGGCGCTGAGATGCAGATCGCTAACGCCTTTTTTTGCCCGCCCGCCGCGAAATATGGGTGCAATACCGAGGCAGCAGTGCCACTGTGAGCGCGTCATCGCCACATACAGCAGTCGCAAATCTTCCGCCAGGCGCTCTTCTTCTGCCAGCCCAAGGCTTTCTGCATCATTGCTCAGATCCAATAGCGCTTCAAATGACTGCCGGTCGTGATAAAAAGCCTGTTTTTGCGGCCTGAAACCGGCGATAAACGGCAGGCAAACCAGAGCGTATTCCAGTCCTTTAGATTTATGAATCGTGACTATCTGGACTAAATGACGGTCGCTTTCCAGACGCAGCTGCTGCGAGTCGGCTCGGTTATCCGGCTCTGCAATTTGCTGCGCCAGCCAGCGAATTAGCGCGGGTTCGCTATCCAGCCTGGCGGAGGCTTCCTGAAGCAGCTCGCTGAGGTGCAGCAGATCGGTCAAACGACGTTCACCGCCAGGGGTAGCCAGCATATTTTCCGCTATGCGGCGCGCAGCCATCAGCCCTTTCAGCATGGGCATTACCCCGCGCTGTCGCCATAGCATCCGCCAGCCGTCAAACTCTTCAACCAGCTTATCCCACGCCTGTTCATCCTGATTTAGCGCATCCAGCATCGCCGCGTCCAGCCCCAGAATCCCTGTCGCCAGTGCGCTGCGCAGCGCGCTATCTTGCCCCGGCGTGAGTACCGCCTGCAGTAACCAGAGCAGCTCGCTAGCCTCTCGGGTTGCAAAAACGCTATCCCGGTTAGAAAGATACACGGAAGGAATATTGAGCGTGCGCAGCGCGTCGCGTATCAGCGCCGCTTCGGCGCGGCTGCGTACCAGAATAGTGATGTCGCTTGCCTGCACCGGTTTCGACTTCGGCTGCCCGGACTCGTCACGCCACAGTAACGCACTGCCGCGCTCTCCGCCTTCCAGCCACTCTCGCACCTGAAGTGCGCAGCGCTGCGCCATCAGTTGTTGGTACTCACTTACGCTAACCCCTTCGCCGGGCACCAGCCAAAATGTCAACGCTGGCTGCGTGGCCTCATCAACGGTAAAACGCATACGGGCGTTTCGCGAGGCTGGTTCAACGGGAAGAAAAGGAATTTGCCGGAATAAAAAAGGGTTACTTTGATGCGCAAACAGGCGGTTAACGCTCTGCACCATGCCCGGGGCCGAACGCCAGTTGGTCCCCAGCGTATAGTGGGCGCTTACCTCTGAGCGCGCGCGCATATAGGTAAAAATATCCGCGCCGCGAAAAGCATAAATCGCCTGTTTGGGGTCGCCAATTAATAACAGTGCCGATTCGGGTTGGCGTAGCCAGATACGTTTAAAAATACGATATTGCTGAGGGTCGGTATCCTGAAACTCATCGATCATCGCAACCGGGAAACGCCGACGAATGGCCTGCGCCAGCGCTTTGCCTCCCGGCTGGCGCAGCGCTTCATCAAGCCGGCTTAGCATGTCATCAAACCCCAGCTCTCCGCGACGCTGTTTCTCTCGCGCCACGGATGTGCGAATTTCATCTATAGCGCGCGCAATGACCAGATCGCGCAGCGAAAGCGGTTCATCCAGCAATGCTTCAATGACATCGAAAAGCGTATGTCGGGGAGGCTCCCCTTTTTTTGTTTTCTGTACCAAAAACGAGGTGGAAAATTTACTTAGCGCCTCCGGCAAGCAATAAGACGTGGTTTCACTAATTGCCCATTCATTAACTTTTGTAAGCCAGACTGGCAGGTTTTTGCTGCTGAAACTGCGTTTATCAACGCCGGATTGGGCAATTAGCCCTTCCAGCTCTGGCGCCGCATCCCGCCACTGAGCTTTTACGGCGTCGATGCGCGCAATAATGCGCTCATGGCGTTCCTGAAGCGTCTCTTCAGAAGGCGGGCATCGTAGCTGCGGCGCTTCACCCGACAGCCATGCCTTTATTTCACGCAGCAGCGCCTCCGGCCCGGACCATATATCACTTACGGCCTGCGCTACTGGCCGTGATAACGGATAACAATGCCGACGCCAGAAGTCGGCGCACGCCTGGCGCTGCAGCAGGCTCTCATCCTCAATAAGTTTCTGCTCAAACAGCATGCCGGACTCAAACGCATTCAGACTCAGCATACGCTGACAAAAACCGTGGATGGTGAACACGGCGGCTTCATCCATTTGCCGCTCGGCAAATCGCAGCGTGCGAGCCGCCTGCGCCCAGTCGGGAATTTCATTGAGTAATCGCGCCATTAGCGGATGTTCGCTATGCCCGCGAATGCAGGCGATACGCAATGCGTGAATATTTTCCCGAATACGTCCGCGCAGCTCTCCGGTCGCCGCTTCAGTAAACGTGACGACTAACAGCTCCTCCACGCTGAGCGCGCGCACCGGCGCAGCATCCCCACCCAGCCCTAGCAGCAACCGCAAATAAAGCGCTGCGATGGTAAAGGTCTTTCCAGTGCCGGCCGACGCTTCGATTAGCCTGTCTCCATAAAGAGGCAAACATAATGGATCGAGTGACTGTGCGGCTATCTCACTCATAGCGTGCTCATTGAGGTTCTTGTCTTAACGGAAAACTGTGCTGCAATCGGCTGACGTCATCTTCAGGCTGCCAGCCACGAGGCCGAGCGAACAGAGTCTTTCCACCCTGGCTGCCGGCAATTTGCGATAAAATTGCAGCCCCGCTATGGGCTATCACAGCCTGATGGAAGTAATCGGCCAGCTTCTGAGGAGACAGCGTTTTAATATAGGCAATAACATTGTCACGGGAGTCAAATGCCAGATTGCCCCGATCAAAATCTTTGCTATAGCGCGCCGCTTCTTCACCCATGGTTTGCGGAGCCTGTAACATTTCCCCGATCACACCCCGTTGAATACGTGAGAAATCAACCGCGGAAAGCCGACGCAAACGCGATTCAACGCCCGGGAAAAAGGCCTGGTAACGCTGCCAAAGCGCCGCGGGCTGTTTATCGCTACTTTGCAGCAAAAACCCAATACCCCACTGTCGTCCTAATGCCATAGGGAAGGCGAATACCGCGTAACCTAACTGTTCCTGCGTGCGCAACTGATTGTAAAACCAGGGCTGGACGATTTGCGCCAGCATCGCGCTATAGGCAGCGCTCTGCGTCTCATCGTACCCAACAGGGACAAAAACCGCCGCTAGCGCTGAGTCTGTGCTTTTACCTTTTTCCTGCATCACAATGCGGCGGGATTTATCAACCAGGATGTCCTGAGAGCGGCACCATTCCCCCCCTTCAAGCTGAAGCTGGCGCTTTATCTGGCGCGCCAGAGAGGTTGAAGCTTCCGGTGTCATGTTGCCGAGCACAAAAAATTCCGGTTTAGCACCGCGTCTCAATGTCTCACGATAGCGCAAGACATCGTCCATAGTGATTGAAGGCAGCAGCGCACGGCGCGTTGCGCGCTGGAAGTAAGGCACCTGTGAAAGCATTTGTACAGGCATAATTGCCTGCTCATAAGGCTTCCCTTTTTCAGCAGAATCAAGCATACGAATATACCAGGCTTTTGCCTGCTCAAGCCAGGCGGACTGCGGCTCATAGTTAAAATAACCGTCAATCAATCGGGTAAATAATTGCGGCAGGCGCTGCGTGTATCCGCTGGCATTAACCATTAACCCGCTGTTGGCACTGGTCGAGAAACTGATCCCCCCCACGGAAGCCTGATTCCCCAACTCATCCAAAGCGGCACCTGCCATATAATCATTTAGCGCGAACAACACCTGATTTCGGGCGCTGTTCATCGCCCGTGGATTTCTGAACACCGCAGTAATATCCGCTCGCGGCTCGCTGGCAAAATGCTGGCTTGGCATATAAAACACGCGCAGCCCCGCCTCGTTCACCAGCAGCGACGGATGCGAATATGCCTTTTGCGGTGCGATCAGGGTAAAGTCATCCGGAATATACGGATTGAGCGCCGGCAGAGCCAAATGGATCTTCTGAGCGGCGTCGCGCCACCGCGCCAGGCGCGACGGTGTGATTTTATCAACCTGATAGGGCGCATTAACGAAGTACGCCATTTTGTTATGAGGTTCATCCGGGCTGATGAACCAGATGCGCGCATTGTCTGGCGTCATCATCGCCAGACGCATTTGTATCGCCTTAGGATCGTAGCGATCGGCAATATTCGCCGCATCCAGAATATGGGGCACAGGAACCTGAAGCATGGTATCTGCCAGCCATTCAACATAACTCATATCACGCGTTATCGTCGGATAGCGGAAGTCCAGATCCAGCACATTGGCCAGTTCATCAAAATAGCGTTTATCGATGCCCTTTTCACGCAGCAGCGATAAATAGCTAAATATCGCCGCCACTACGCGATCCCGATTTTGCAGACCTTTGTCTGTTAAAGAAACGGCTATCGAAAACACGCCGCCGTTTCCGCTGGTATTCGGATCGGCGCTGGCGCGCACGTCTTCCGCCAGCCCCTGTTTTTGTAACCAGTCGGAAAGCGTATTTTCGCTACGGTTGCCTATCAAATAGCTAATTAACTCGTCCGATTTGCTTCGGAACGCCGCGCTGTTGTTTTCAATGCGGAATTCAACGCGGATGACCTTACGCGGCTGTGCGGGAATGTAATGAATAATCTCGCCTTTTTGTGCATCAGTGACTACCGGCACCGTTATCGCAGGAGCGGCGATATTGCGGTTCTCAATACGTCCGTAGCTTTGGGCGGCGATATTGGCCAGTTGTGGAAGAGGCTGTTTGCCATAAATAACCGCCTTCATCAAATTGGCGGAATACCAGCGCTGGCGGAAGGCCAGCAGCGCATCGTGTAATTTACTGCCGGGCTTGTCTTTAAGCGTTTCCAAATTGCCGCCAGAAAAGCGCGAGCCAGGATGCGCCGGATTTAGCGTTTCAGCGCTAACCTGCGCCATGCGCATGCCATCCCGGGTGCGCGCCATAGTGAGTTCTGCGTTAACGGCGTTGCGCTCACGGTTGGCAAACTCGGCCAATAAATTAGGGGCAGCAATCGCATCCGCAAGCCTGTCGACAGCCGGTGCCAGCGCATCGTTTTCAACCTCAAGATAATACGCCGTCCGATAAGGGGCTGTGCTGGCGTTGTGGCTGCCGCCGTGCATTTTTAGAAATTCAGCCAGGCTATCAGGTTCAGGATATTTGTGAGACCCCATGAGCGTCATATGTTCAAGGTAGTGCGCCATGCCTAAATGCGCGTCAGGATCCTGCAGCGATCCCACTGGCACAATGAGCGCAGAGAGTGATTTCACCGCCTGTGGATCGGAAACCAGCAGCACAACCATGCCATTATTCAGGCGAATAGCCTGATACTCTCGGGCATCTTTTTCGCTTTTATGAATCGTTTCCTGAATAGGCTGCCAGCCGCTATCTGCATAACTTATTGGCATCCAAATCACGGCCATGAAACAACAAATCTTTAACCAGGCACCGCATTTACGCATTCATTAACCTCATTGATTACGGCTTCTGTGCCGCGAAGTGTCGTATTACATCCATTTATTCTACGTGTAACAGGCCTTTTATCGCCTTCCCGACGCTCTAAGACCGCTGGCTATGTTGAAACATCGGTAATAACCAGCGCTGCGCTTCACGTACTATCGTTTCATAACGTTGCTGGTCGAGATACTGCCATAAACGCTGTAGCCAGATATCTTCACCTTCTCCCGCAACGATAGGGTTTCCTTCCCACGCCTGGATGACTTTGCTCTGCGCCTTAAGCTGCGCTGCATCATCCCAGTGAATATCTCTCAGATTTGCGTCATAGCAGGTTTTTATCCAGGCGCCGGCGCAGGCGGGAAGCAACATTAGCGGCTGATTTAACCCCCGAAGGTAGCCGTCCATATAATCGCCTAAGATAGCCTGCGCCTGCGGCGGTTCCAGTGCGGGAAAATGCCACTGTGAATCAAGGCGCCCCAATAATCGGCTTTCACCCTGTCCGCCGCTGGCACAATAGACAAGATGCTCAAGCCAAAGTTGCAGGCCGTGCCTTTCTGTGAGTATGGAAGGGCGCCAGCGCAATAGTCCATCGGGCTGAACGTCCGTCAGCCATCCGGTAAGATGAAGCCCGTTTAAAGCGAGATCGATTTCTCTGTTCTCTCCCTGCTGGCGCTGTTCCAGCACCCGCCCGGCTAACTGCTGCATTTCCTGAAGCTGCGACTCCCACCAGATATCGCCGAAAGCGCCGTAGGGCAGTTCCCCCGCCGCACGATATCTCTGATAAAGCAGCCCTGCATCCAGCTCTCCCACCAGCGTATTCAACAACTGATGATTAAGATGGAAGCGGTGCAGCGCATCAAGCGTGAACGGTTCTTCATCCGGGAGTTCCGCATCTTCGACAGAAAAGTTAACGCGCAAACGCATCTGGAAAAAAGCGCGCACCGGATGTTGCCAGAAACGCTGTAACTGACCAACCGTTAGCGCATCAACGGTTAAAGGCGCTAACGGTTGGACGAAATCAGGTATTTCGATGCCCTGTTCGCCAGCCGCCGGGAGCCACTCTTTTGCAAAGCTTTGGTGCTCCTCGCCGGGCAGAAATCCTCGCGCGTCAAACGGCGTGCGCGGATGCTGGCAGGCAATATGCTGCGCCACTCGCTCCGCGCTTTCATCGCAGTTACATTCCTCATCACCGGGTAAATAGTGACTATTGGCGATATAATTGAGAAGTTCCTCTACCAGCACCGACGGATAGCGTTCGCTATTATCCTGAATGGATCGCCCAATATAGCTTATCCACAGGCGCTGCTGCGCAGAAAGCACCGCTTCAAGAAAGAGATATCTATCGTCGTCCCTTCGGCTGCGATCGCCCCGCCTGGGTTTTTCGCTCATTAAATCAAACCCTAACGGGGAAAGCGCTCGCGGGTAAACGCCGTCATTCATGCCAAGCAGGCAAACCACTTTAAATGGAATGGAACGCATAGGCATGAGTGTACAAAAATTGATAGGCCCCGCCAGAAAGCGCTGGCTGATACGCTCCTGATCCAGCCGACGCGTAAGCTCGTCTCTTAAGAGTGTGACGGGAACTGTTTCCTGATAGGCGGCGTCGATTCCCTGGCTTATAACGTTTTGCCACTGCTGCTCGATAAGCGTTATCACCGCTTCCGTGTCGGTATCCGGTAAAAAGCATGCATCGAGCATTTCACGACAAACCGGCAGCCACTCGGCCAGGACACGCGCATCCGCCAAAATTTCGCGCCACTTGCTTAAGCACATTAATAAATCGGCAAGATGGCCGATAAGCGTCGCAACCAGCCCGGTAGATTCATCATAGGGTAAAACTGAATGCCAGGCGCCGGCCCGGCTTTCCATGGCGTATCCCAGCAGCATACGCGTTAAACCAAAACGCCACGTGTGCTGCCCGGTAGCAGGCAGGCCCATGTCCCGCACGCTGTCATCGTCTAATCCCCAGCGAACGCCAGATTCACTCACCCACTGCCGTAAATAGCGCAGACCGTCTTCATCGATATTGAAACGCGCGGCCAGCGTCGGGACTTCAAGCAATGCCAGGACGTCCTGCGCGGAAAAGCGGCTATCGGGCAGCGCCAGGAGTGAGATAAAGGCCTGAATAACCGGATGTGCCTCCCTGGCGCGCCGATCGGATATTGCAAACGGAAGCTTGCGCTCATCGTTTACGCTGCCAAACACCGCCTGGATAAACGGGCTGTAGCTGTCGATGTCCGCCACCATCACAATAATATCGCGCGGAGTCAGGGCGGGGTCCGCCGCCATCATTGCCAGCAGGCTATCGTGTAAAACTTCCACCTCGCGCTGAGGGCTATGACACACATGCAGTGAAATGCTGCGATCCTCGGGCATAAGTAGGCATTTTTTATCACTTCGGGCGAATTCCTTAGCATTTAGCCCAACCACCTCACGATTGCGCAGCTCCAGCAAATCGCCCTGCACCCGCTGCAATAAATTATCCGGAGGTATATCGACAAACGCGTCCAGCTCTTCTGTATGCTCCAATTCAGAGAGTAAATACAAATAATCGCGCCCAAGCTTCCCCCACGAGGCCAGTAGCGGGTTGCCGAGGTCTTGCTCTCCCTGTTCATTAAAGCGCAGCGCTGCATTCCGGGAGTCGGGAAACAGGGGCAAGCGCCGATCGCTACCTGCAATACGCCGCTGCCGCCCCAATAATCGGGCTAAAAACGCAGGATCTTTTATGTCCCCCCAATAGCCACGGCAGGGATTGGTGAAAAATAGATGAACTTCAATATGCTGCCCAAGCGCCTGTAATGCTTCCAGATACACGGGAGGCAACGCTGAAATACCGCAAATAAAGATGCGCGCAGGCAATCCGTCCGGTGGAGTATCCGCATTTTGCAGCGTCTGGATAAAGCGACGATATAAATTAGCGCGATGCCAGGGCGCCTGCCCCAGCTGTTCGGTTACAGAAACCAGCCCGCGCCAGAGCGCAGCCTGCCAGCGCTGAGCGTCACTCAAACCGTCAACTTCTTTGTTCGCCTCCCAGCGGAGCAGCCAGTCAGGACGATAGACCAAATATTGGTCAAACAGATCCGCAACGCGATTGGCTAACTGAAACAATTTGCGTTTGTCATTATCCTCTGACAGATAATGCCGCAGCGCCTCAAATTCCGGCAGATCCAGATATTCGGGCAACAGGCTCATTAACTTCCAGCCCATGCTATTCTTGTTAAATGCGCTTTCCTTAGGCATTTCGGGCAGCACACGTACAAACATTTCCCAGATAAAGCTGGACGGCAGCGGAAACCGAATATTGGCGGCAATTTGAAAACGCTGAGCCAGCGTCATTTGCAGCCACTGCGACATACCTACGCTTTGTACCAGAATCACTTCCGGCTCAAACGGATCTGCCAGCGGCTGCTGCCCAACAATAAACTCCATCATTTCTTCCAGCACGTCGAGCCGGTTGGAGTGATAAACTCTCAGCATAATGTTTTCCGACGGTTCCAGTCTGCATCTACGAATTTAGCCCACTGCATTATGGTGACTATGGCGACGATGACGATAACAAGTTTGGGCAACGCTCGCGCCGTAAAGGCTGACCGCTTCCATGCATATCAGGCACAAAGAGGGTGATGCTGACACATCCGTGCAATAAAGTCTCGCTTTGTACCGGTAGCTGGTCCGGAGAAACCAGCGGCCATTCCTCAAGCCGTTTTACGTTCGCCCGCCAGTGATTCTCCAGCGCACGCTGAGCGACAAAGCCCTGAATTAGCGAGCGCTGCCAGCCGCTTAATGTCGCAGCAAAAATGGTGAAAAGAAGTAGCGCTATCAGCGTTCCCGCCAGGCTAAATCCCCTTTGCCCTGAATCGATGGCAGTTCGCATTCATCCTCCGGCGTGTACGGGCAGAAGTCGCTCCATCCGCGGGAATGGAAGTGAACTTTACCGTTGCTATAAGCGCCACGGCGCCAAAACCGCAGTCTCTCCTGAGCGTCAACGCCCACAATAAGTAAGTTATCTCCCGGCATCATTTTCACACAGGCTCTTCCGCCGCCGCGTGCCTGCTGGCACTGCCACTCGGTATGCGGGGACCACGCCAGCGAAGCGCTCTCATCAAGAGCCGATAGCGCCTGCAATGTCATGCGCAGATACTGTATTTCAGTATGGACACCGGATAAGCGTGAAATATAAAGCTGATTCATTCCCCAGAGTAACTGCGTCGCCAATAGCATCAGCACAGCCAGCATGAGCCAGACGACGTTACCGCGCTGCGCGTTCATCACAGGTTAAAGCCGCTTATAGCCGACTCGGCGCTTAAGGAAAATGCGTTTCGACCGCCTGAGCGCGCCTCCAGACGCAGCGTCAATAGCGGCGGCCAGGGCAGACGCTCTTTGCGAACGACAGTAAAACGCGTAATGGTGAGTTCCACAGGATTAGTCATTTTCTCCCAGCCTTTACCCACGCAGGAAAGCGTATCACCATGCGTTTCCAGGCTCCCTTGTTTTAGCCGGTAACCTATTCGCTCCCGCCCGTCACCGGATCGCTTATCTCGCTGTATTAACACACAGTTTTCATGTTCCTGAATACGCAGCCCCTCAAACGCGCAGACCTTGCGACAATAACCCGCGCGCTGGAGCGATTTTCCGATGGTTAACGCCAGGCGCTGCATATCTTCTTCCAAGCCTTGCTTATAGAAAATACGCAGCGATGCGTGCTGCAATGCGCTAATAAGCTGCCCGGCTCCCAGCATAATGAGGGCTCCTAATGCCGCTGACATTAGCGCTTCTGGCATGACAAATCCGCGTGACGATTCAATTAACATGCGCGCTTACCCTCAAGACACAGGCGAATACGCCCCCAACTGGAAATAATAATACGCCAGCGGCCGCCTGCATTCCCGAGCGACAGATGCCCGGCCCAGGCCGTATTACGTAAGCCATAGAAATGAATATTACTTGCATCGCCCTCCAGCCAGATATCCGGCACGGTGGGGCGCCAGATATGCCGACTTTGGGGAGAGCACGCCGCCCCTGAATTCGCGCAGGCGGTAAGCGCCCACTGTTTGTTCTGCTGCGTAAGCCGAATATGAAAATCCCTGTTAGTCGCATTCGCTTCATCGCGTATTTGCTGTAACCAGGCCCGCAGCAATAGCGCATTTTGCTGTAAACGCTGTTGCTGCTGCCAGTGACGCCAGCCGTAAAGGCCACCAACGCTGAGCGAGGCCACAATGCCCATTACCAGCACCAGCTCAATCAATGTAAAACCCTGCTTTGTCTGATTCATGAAGGCTATTGTGCTTATTGATACGGCTACCGCCAGCCTAATTTAGGCTGCCTGCGCGCTGGCTCGCACACGCATTGACTTCGTTGCCAGTGGTTACACTATCCTGGAAGATGATACGCAAATCAGTCAGGCTCTGTTACGGGGGAGTATCTCTTTAGGGGGAACTTCGCTTCGGTGAGCCGCTCTTTTGTCGATAACGCTCTTTTTACGCCGAAGCTCGGTATCCAACGCAAGAAAACGCCAGCGCGGGTATAGCATTTTCCACCGGCAGGCGCCCGATAATGAGCTAACCAGAAGTGAGGCAGAGTAGGGAGTGAAAGCCAGGCGCAGAGACCAGGATAAAGCCGTATATAACGTTACGTTATCCTGACTTCTGGCGGGCGCAGCGCCGTGGGAAAAACACCATGATGCTAATGCCGTAGCGCGGCGCCCGCTAACGATAATACTAAAGAAGCCGCGCGATTAAATTGCTACCGGTGCTTTGATAGCCGGATATGGATCGTAGCCTTCAATTTCAAAATCATCGAAGCAATACTCAAACAGCGAATCAGGCTTTCGCTTAATGACGAGCTGCGGCAAGGGACGCGGCTCACGCGTTAATTGCAGACGGGTTTGCTCCAGATGATTACTATATAAATGCGTATCTCCGCCGGTCCACACGAAATCACCGGCCTCCAGATTGCACTGCTGGGCTACCATATGCACCAGCAGCGCATAGCTGGCGATATTAAACGGCAGGCCAAGGAAAACATCGCATGAACGCTGGTATAGCTGGCAGGACAGCCGCCCATTTGCTACGTAAAACTGGAAGAAGGCGTGGCAAGGAGCCAGCGCCATCTCATCCAGCTCGCCGACGTTCCACGCCGACACGATAATTCGCCGTGAATCCGGGTCGCTTTTAAGCTGTTCCAGCACTTTTGCGATTTGATCTATTGAGCGCCCGTTAGGGGCGCCCCAGCTACGCCATTGTTTACCGTACACGGGCCCCAGGTCGCCGTTTGCATCGGCCCATTCATCCCAGATAGTGACATTGTTATCATGCAAATAGGCAACGTTGGTATCGCCTTTCAGGAACCACAGCAGTTCATGAATGATGGAGCGAAGATGGCAACGTTTCGTCGTCACCAGCGGAAACCCCTTGCTGAGGTCAAAACGCATTTGATGTCCGAAAATCGAGAGAGTGCCGGTGCCGGTGCGATCGTTTTTTGGCGTCCCTTCGGCTAACACCTTTTTCATTAAATCAAGATACTGTTGCATATGTCCTCAAGATACCTGCGGCTGACGGCGGCGATAGGCCCAAATCATCATGACAAGCCCGGCAACAATCATCGGAATTGAAAGGATCTGCCCCATACTGATGTACTGCACCCATGCCCCGGTAAACTGCGCATCCGGCTGGCGGAAAAACTCAACGATGATGCGAAAAGCGCCGTAGCCAATAAGAAAAAGCCCGGATACCGCCCCGGTTGGGCGCGGTTTGCGAATAAACAGGTTAAGAATGATAAACAGCACGATGCCTTCAAGAAAAAGTTCGTAGAGCTGTGAAGGATGGCGCGGCAATACGCCGTAGGTGTTAAGCAATGCCTGCCATTGGGGGTGTGAAGGCAAAAGCCCGATATCTTCACTGCGGGAGCCGGGGAATAACATGGCAAAACGAAACCCGGGATCGACGCGCCCCCACAGTTCTCCGTTGATAAAATTGCCTAAACGCCCGGCGCCTAAGCCAAACGGAATCAGGGGCGCAATAAAATCGGAGACCTGGAAAAAGGTGCGCTTTGTGCGATACGCGAAAATCAGCATGACGCAGATAACGCCGATAAGCCCGCCGTGGAAGGACATTCCCCCGTCCCACACCCGAAATAAATACAGCGGATTATCCAAAAATAGCGGCAAGTTATAGAATAAAACGTAGCCAATACGCCCACCGAGGAACACGCCCAGGAAACCGGCGTAGAGCAGATTTTCCACTTCGTTTTTCGTCCAGCCGCTTCCCGGTCGATTAGCGCGCCGCACCGCTAGCCACATCGCAAAAACGAATCCCACCAGATACATAAGCCCGTACCAGTGAAGTGAAACCGGGCCGATGGAAAAAATCACCGGATCGAAGTTAGGGAAACGCAAATAGCCACTGTTCATCTGTCACCATAAAGCTGTTTATCCCGCCCGCGCGTTGGGCGGATTGATACGTTACGCGCCCTCACCGGACGCTCCCAAAGCAGCGGATCATAGCATAAAGCCCTGGCAGGAAACGTCGCGAAGATGTAAAAGAACGCGAGAAACGCCGTTCCTCAGCGCCCGCCGCGTATTAAACCACCCACGCCGCGCCGCTCCATAAAGGCGGCAATTTGATGCCGCACTTCGGTCACAAGCTGCGCCTCCAGGCTGCGCTGCGCCAAAGCCTGCGCCTCTTCCAGAGTAATATGCCGCAGCAGGTATTTAACCCGGGCCACAGAGCGCGCATTCATTGAAAGATGATGGTATCCGAGGCCGACGAGCACCGCGACGCACATCGGGTCGCCCGCCATTTCACCGCAAAGCCCGATATCCAACCCGGCGCTTTGCGCATCCCGGGCAATCACCGACAGCGCCCGGAGCATTGCCGGATGCAGGCTGTCATAAAGCCCGGCAACGCGAGTATTATTTCGATCGACCGCCAATAAATACTGCGTCAGATCGTTTGATCCTATTGAGATAAAATCTACGCGCCCGGCAAGCTGCGGCAGCATAAAGATCATGGAAGGTACTTCCACCATCACGCCAATACGCGGTGTGGGAATGGCATAGCCCAGCCCGTCCTCTACTTCGCGCCAGGCGCGGTCGATAAGCCGACGCGCCTCATCCACTTCATCAAGGCTGGTTATCATCGGCAGGAGGATACTGAGATTGCCGCTGGCGGCGTTGGCGCGCAGCATGGCGCGCACCTGGATCAGGAAGATCTCTGGCTGATCCAGCGTGATACGCATGCCCCGCCAGCCGAGACTGGGATTTTCTTCGCTGATAGGCATGTAGGGCAATTGTTTATCGGCGCCCACGTCCAGCGTACGCAGCACCACAGGCTTATTGTAGAACGTTTGCAGCATGCCCTGATATTGGGCGACCTGCTCTTCTTCCGAGGGAAAACCGCTCTGTAGCATAAACGGAATTTCTGTGCGATACAGGCCGATGCCGTCTACCCACGCTCCCTGCTTTTCTTCAAGCTCCGGGCTAAGACCGGCATTAAGCATCACCTGGATACGCTCACCGCTTTTCAGGCGCGCGGCCTGAGTCGCCTCTTCTTCTGCCAGCTGACTGAGCGCATTTTCTTCGCCAATTACCCGCTGATATTCCGTTATCAGCGTCGGCCCCGGATCGACCAGCACCTCCCCCCGATAGCCATCAACAATGAGCATTCGCTGATGCAGCATCTGCGGCTGGATATCCGCGCCCATAACGGTGGGAATGCCCATCGCTCTGACCATAATCGCCGCGTGCGAATTGGCCGCGCCGTCGCGAACCACAACGCCTGCCAGACGCTCCGTCGGTACTTCAGCGAGCGTGGCGGCCGATAGCTCATCGGCAACCAGAACAAAGCGGGCAGGCCAGGTATTTGGCCCCAGGATCGTATCATCAAGCTGGAATAGCAGGCGCTGACCCAAAGTGCGTAAATCAACGGCCCGCTCTTTAAGATAACCGTCATTAAGCCTGGCAAAGCGTGCGGCGAATTTTTCAATTACTTTTCTGACGGCCCATTCGGCAACGGCACCCTTTTCAATCTCTGCGTATAACTCACGGCGCAGGTTAACGTCAGACAGCAGGTGGATATACAGATCGAAAATCGCCGCGGTCTCTTTTTGCGCGCCTGCGGCAAAGCGTTTACTGAAGCGCCGAAACTCCGCAGAAGCCTCTTCCAGAGCAGAAGAAAGGCGCTCGCGCTCACGGGCGACATCCAGCGTAGAGGCCTCCGGCACCTGCTCAATCAGCGGCATCGTGGTATCCATCCACCCTTCTGCCACCGCCACGCCGGGTGAGGCCGCAAGTGCGCGCAGGCGCGTTTGCCGATATTGCCCGAACAGCGCGGTTAATTGCGACTGAGAGAGAATGGCGGCCATTTGCGTTGCGAGCGTGACGAGGAAAGATTCTTCGCTCTCATCGAACTGCCGCTGTTCACGCTGCTGGACCACGAGAATACCGAGCAACTGACGGCGCTGGATAATAGGCACGCCCAGAAAAGCACGAAAGCGTTCTTCTTTTACGGCGGGGATAAATTTAAAGCTCGGATGTTTTTGCGCGTCGGCTAAGTTAATAGGCTCGGCCAGACGGCCCACTAGCCCTACCAGGCCTTCATCAAACGCTAGGGTAATGGTGCGACCGCGCGGCTTTTTAAGGCCCCGCGTCGCCATTAGATAGTAACAGCGCCGTTCATGGTCGGCGAGATAGACCGAACAAACCTCCGTATCCATTGCGCGGCAAATGTCATTGACCAAAATTTCCAGCGCCTCGCTAAGACGGGGAGCGCTGGCAACTTTTTCGACTATCTCTCGTAGCGGAGTAAGCATATTACGCGTGGCCTAGCCTCTTTTTCGCCGCCAGTGGGGCGATGAATGCCGCTGAGAGCCTGGCTCCTGCATCGGCATTACCACGCTGGCGAACTCTTTCATTACGCGACGATAGACATCGCGTTTAAAAGACACCACTTGCCGAACCGGATACCAATAACTCACCCAGCGCCAGCCATCGAATTCGGGCATACCGCTGGCCTGCATATTAATATCGCTATCGCTGCCGGTTAATTGCAGCAGAAACCACTTCTGTTTTTGCCCAATACAGACAGGTTTTGTATCCCAACGCACCAAACGCTTTGGTAATTTGTACCGTAACCAGTTGCGGGTGGAGGCTAAAAGGCGCACGTCTTTGCGCTGTAACCCCACTTCCTCATACAGTTCCCGGTACATTGCCTGCTCAGGGGACTCTCCGGGATTAATTCCTCCCTGAGGAAACTGCCAGGAATGTTGCCCAAAACGTCTGGCCCACATAACCTGCCCCTGACGATTACAGATAACAATTCCAACGTTTGGGCGGTAGCCATCGTCATCAATCACCGGACTACCTCAAAATAAATCTGGATGGCGTCGATTGTTTCATACTCCCGTTGGGCGGTAAACCACTCTCTCGCGTTGTTGAAAAGGTATAACCATTGAATAACTCACAGTAAAAGCTCAAGTTATAAACAGACATCGGCTTTTAGCGCGAGTTTATTCACTTTTTCTGTGGATATCGCTGTGTAGAAGTGAGGAATTAACGCGGGAAAACTCTGTACAGCGTTTTGAACCCCTCAGCGGGAATATCTTAATATTCCTTATATATCAAAAAATTAAATAAATAATAATGAGGATTCACGGGGCCTATATCCCCAGTTACCCACTAAAGATCCGCAAGCTGACGTTTTTTTATACACAGTCGATTTTATCCACAGATTGTGCCAATAAGTTAGTCATAATTGGGTGGAATATCGCAAATATGGCATTCGTCAAGCCTGTAAATGGAAACAGTAGTCGTCATTTCCCCCAGTTATCCCATTATTCTGTGGATAACCGGGGGGAAGATCCTGTTCATTGCCAGTGTTCAGAAAGGGAAAAGCTTTTATGCCAGCGAATACCCAACAAATTACGCTAATAAAATATACGGAAAATCATAACGTTGGTATTTTTACTCAGGGCAGGTACACTTTATTCACCGCGCCTGCCATCAGGCGGCGATTTTTTAACCACTGATAACGAGCAATGGAATTACTACGCCCTTTTCTGCAACCTCCCGCAAGCGAGGCACAGTTAATTGACCAGGCGCACCGGCTGGCAGGTTACACATTGGGCGAGCTGGCAAGCCTCGCAGGGCTGCCTATTCCTCAAGATTTAAAGCGAGATAAAGGCTGGACAGGTTTACTGCTGGAACACTGGCTCGGAGCCAGCGCTGGCAGCAAGCCAGAACAGGATTTTGCGGCACTCGGTATTGAGCTTAAGAGCATTCCGGTCGATGCCCACGGCCGACCGCTGGAAACCACTTTCGTTTGTGTCGCACCTTTAACGGGCAATACGGGAATTACCTGGGAAAGCAGCCATGTGCGCTATAAATTGCGCCGGGTGCTATGGATTCCCGTTGAAGGCGAGCGCAGTATCCCCTTATCAGAACGCCGCGTCGGTAGTCCACTACTTTGGAGCCCGTCGCCTGAAGAAGATGAACAGCTACGTCGCGACTGGGAAGAGTTAATGGATTTCATTGTGTTAGGGCACGTTGAACGTATTACCGCCCGGCACGGCGAAGTTTTACAAATACGTCCTAAGGCGGCTAACGCTCGGGCGCTGACGGAAGCCATCGGGGAACACGGGGAGCCAATTTTAACCCTCCCACGCGGATTTTATCTAAAAAAAGCCTTTACTGCCGCTCTGCTGGCCCGCCATTTTCTCCTGTAAACGGCATTTTGCCGACGCGCAACATAGCCTATACTACGCCTTCTTTTTGAGGGTATTTTCGTCACAGGCTTGCTTAACCGGCCCGACATTTTTCTTTTTTAGCAGGATAGTCAATGTTGCTTGCATGGATAACAGATCCCAGCGCGTGGCTGGCGCTTGGCACGCTCACGCTTCTGGAAATCGTACTGGGTATTGATAACATCATTTTTCTTTCGCTGGTGGTGGCGAAACTACCGCCGCATCTGCAAAACCGCGCGCGGCGCGTGGGGCTTAGCGCGGCGATGCTCATGCGCCTGGCGCTGCTGGCCTCTATCGCCTGGGTAAGCCATCTGATCCAGCCGTTATTTACCGTTTTTGGCCACGCGATTTCCGTGCGCGATCTGATTCTGCTGCTCGGCGGCCTGTTTTTGGTAATCAAAGCGAGTAAAGAGATCCACGAGTCTATTGAAGGCGATGAAAGCGCTCAAGAGACCCACGTCCACTCATTTTGGGGTGCAATCTTACAAATTATGCTGTTGGATATTATTTTCAGCCTTGATTCCGTAATTACCGCAGTCGGCCTTTCCGGGCATTTAATCATTATGATGGCGGCAGTGGTCATAGCCGTGGGGGTAATGATGTTCGCCGCGCGCCCCATTGGCGAGTTTGTCGACAGGCATCCTTCAGTAAAAATGCTGGCGCTGGCGTTTCTGATTCTGGTGGGACTGACGCTTATTTTGGAAAGTATCGATATCCATGTTCCCAAGGGGTATATCTACTTCGCCATGTTCTTCTCTATCGCCGTTGAAAGCCTGAATCTGTTACGCAGCAAAAAACATCGCAGCTAACCGTGCCCCCTCTGCCAGGGGGTTTTGTGACAGAAATATCCTTTTTTCAGACTTCATAGCTTTCTTCTTTGGTAAGTGTAGGTTATTAATAAATAAAGTTCTGGCTGATGACGTCGATGGCCTGGCCGGCTCTTTCGGCTACTCAGCGTGAAAAATCGCTATATCTCGACGCTATACGCGCTTATCGGAAAATGCCCTGCCTCACGGTCGTTTACTTATCGATCGGTTAGGGTAAATGCTTATCAGTAGTCACGAACGGAAAGAGGGAAGAAAATGAAAAAATGGGCTGTCGCCATTTCCGCCGTAGGATTGGTCTTTGCCGTATCAGGATGCAGTAGTGATTATGTTATGGCCACAAAAGACGGGCGAATGATCCTTACGGAAGGCAAACCGCAGATAGATGATGATACCGGGCTTGTCAGTTATCGGGACATCCAGGGAAACGAGATGCAGATTAACCGCGACGATGTTTCACAAATTATCGAACGGTAAGGTATAAAAATCGGCCCTGGGCCGTTTTTTTTCGCCTGAGGAGTGCTTTTCGCAGCGCCATTCGGGCGATAAAAAACTACCGGGCATCCAATAAAAATACGTTCACTACAGACCCAGAGTTTATGACCCTGAAATACAGGCCGTTATCCGCAGCAATACCGCAGCGAGCTGGCTCACCGGCAACGCCGCCATCACGGTGCCAAACTCGCTCTTCTCAGGCTAAATCAACTCATAATAAATAAGGAAACCGGCATGCATTACCACCGTATTCCACACAGCTCGCTGGAAGTTAGCGCACTTGGGCTTGGAACGATGACATTCGGCGAACAGAACAGTGAGGCGGATGCGCAGGCGCAGCTTGATTACGCCGTCAGCCAGGGCGTGAACTTAATTGATACCGCAGAAATGTATCCGGTTCCACCCCGCCCGGAAACCCAGGGGCAAACAGAGCGCTTTATTGGCAACTGGCTGGCGCAACGCGGTGGCCGAGAAAAACTGATTATCGCCTCAAAGGTTATCGGCCCTGCGCGCAATAACGACAGCGAGATTCGCCCGAATCAAAAGTTGGATCGCAAAAATATTCGCGATGCGCTGGATGCCAGCTTGAAGCGCCTGCAAACTGATTATCTGGATCTTTATCAGGTCCACTGGCCGCAGCGTAGCACTAACTGCTTTGGGCAGCTTGGCTACCGCTGGGACGACAAAGCGCCAGAAATAACGCTGCTTGAAACACTGGAAGCCCTTGCCGAATGTCAGCGCGCTGGGAAAATACGCTACATCGGTGTCTCCAATGAAACGGCATGGGGTGTAATGCGCTACCTGGCGCTGGCCGAAAAGCACGATCTGCCGCGTATAGTCACGGTGCAAAACCCTTATAGCTTACTAAACCGCAGCTTCGAAGTGGGACTGGCGGAAGTAAGCCGCTACGAAGGCGTCATGCTGCTGGCTTACTCCTGCCTCGCCTTTGGCGTATTAAGCGGGAAATATCTTCACGGAGCACAGCCGGCTAAAGCCCGCAACACGCTATTTAGCCGGTTTACGCGCTATAGCGGTGAACAGGCCGGTAAGGCAACCGCCGCATATGTCGCTCTTGCGCAACGCCACGGGCTTGACCCGGCGCAAATGGCGCTGGCGTTCGTTCGCCAGCAGCGTTTTGTTGGCAGCACGCTTTTAGGCGCGACCTCACTTGAACAATTAAAAATTAATCTCGACAGTCTGGATATCACACTGAGCGACGAACTGCTCGCCGAACTGAACGCTATTCATCAGGTGTATACCTACCCGGCCCCCTGACTGCGACTGAGAAAGTAATTGGTTGCATTCACAGACAAAAGGCCTGCCCGCGCGGCGCGCAGGCAGGCCTGATATCAATAATGGTAAGGTTCAGCGACGATGCTGCCATATCCACAAACCGGCAATCGCCAGCGCAAATACAACGCCAAATCCGAGGCCGATGCCCTGCGCCGAAAACCCTACCTTAACCGCCAAAGAATAGGCACCGAGCATCAGTAACATCGCCGTATTTTCGCCCAGATTTTGCACCGCAATCGCATTTCCCGCGCCGACGGAACGCTTACCACGCTCTTGCAATAGCGCATTAAGCGGTACGACAAAAAAGCCGCCCAGAATACCAATCAGCAGTAGCAATCCATAGGCAGGTAGCAGGCTATGCTGCACGGCAAAGAAAGCCACTACTACGCCTATCAATATTCCCGCAGGCATACAGCGCCCGACCGTTTCAAGGGTCACTAACCGCGCGGCGGCCCCGGCTCCGGCAACAATCCCAATCGCCACCATTGCGTTGAGATAGGTTGGCGTCGCGTTATCGGTAATACCTAATGCCGCTGGTACCCAAAGTACCAGCAAAAAGCGCAGCGTGACGCCGGCTCCCCAAAACAGGCTGGTGCCCATTAATGAAAACCGCGTTTCACCATCGCGCCACAGCGCCCGGCAGGCATCTATAAAGCGATGAATCATACGCACCGGATGCCATGTCTGGCCGGGGCGGGCGGCCGCCAGCGATGGGATCATAACGTTTGCGGCTACCGCCGCCGCATACATTAATGCGCAGGCGATAAGCGCCGCCAAAACGTGCCAGTCGGCCAGCATACCGCCGACCACAGAGCCAAGTAAAATAGCGGCGATCGTTGAAGATTCCATAAGACCGTTCGCCTTCACCAGCCGGTCTCCGGTAGTGAGTTCGCCGAGGATGCCATACTTCGCGGGTGAATACGCGGCGGCGCCGATGCCAACCAGCGTATAACCCAAAAATGGGTCAAACCCCAGGCAAATGACCATCGCTCCGGCCAGTTTCATGGCGTTCGCCACCATCATAACGCGGCCCTTACCAAAGCTATCGGCCGCCTGGCCGACAAACGGCGCGCACAGGATATAGGCTCCCACAAAAACCATCTGTAAAACCGGCTGGCTCCACTGGGGGTAGTGCAGCGTTTTCAGGAGCGCCAGCGTCGCGAACAGTAGCGCGTTGTCGCCAAACGCCGAGAAAAATTGCGCAATAACCACAGCGCCCATTCCACGCGACCACAGCGAAGCGTCTGCGTTATTTGTGCTCATTGTCACTTTCCGTCTCATCGATCGTGTTTTTCAGGGTGACAAAATCTGGCTTACCGCTGCCCAGCACCGGCAATTGTTTGAGATAGCGAATATCGCGCGGCACCGCCAGCTCCGGCACACCGCCTGAGCGGGCCTGCTGCTGCAACCGATCGCGCGCCATATCTGGGTCGGTAGTAAACAGCACCAGCGCTTCACCTTTCGCCGCATCGTTTTTCACCACAACCGCGTGCATTTTTTCCGGGGATACCGCGAGCGCCAGCTGTTCTACGGTTTCCAGCGACACCATTTCACCTGCGATTTTGGCAAATCGTTTTGCCCGCCCCTGGATTGAACAAAAACCCTGTTCATCAAACAGTACGATATCGCCAGTGTCATACCAGCCATCTTCCATAACGCCCTGCTCGTTTTCGGCAGCGGGTTTTTCCAGCACGCCTGGTTTCTCAATACGCAGATAGCCGTTCATGATATTTGGCCCTTTCAACTGCAAACGTCCCCCCTGCGCTATGCCAGGCACGCTCATCAATCGCGCATCCATCCCCGGCAATAAACGCCCTACGGTACCGGGCTTGGCCGCCATAGGAACATTAATCGACACCACCGGTGCGCATTCGGTTACGCCATAGCCTTCAAGAACCCGTAGCCCAAATTTATCCTGCCAAAGTTGCCGCGTGCTATCCTGCAGTTTTTCCGCACCAGCGACCACATAGCGCACGCGGTAGAAATCGTAAGGATGGGCAAAGCGCGCGTAATTGCCAAGGAAAGTCGAGGTGCCAAAAATCACCGTACAGTTACGGTCATACGTTAACTCCGGCACGATGCGATAATGCAGCGGGCTGGGATACAAAAAGACCTCCGCGCCGGTGAAAAGCGGCGTAAACAGCCCGACGGTTAGCCCGAACGAGTGAAAAAGCGGCAGCGCCGACATAAATTTATCGTCCGCCGTAAAGTCCGCAACGCAGCAAATCTGCTCCACATTCGCCAGCAGGCTCTTATGGCTATGCACCACGCCCTTTGGGCTGCCTTCCGAGCCTGATGTGAATAGCACCAGCGCAGCATCTTCCGGCTTCTGCGGTACTTCAGCCAGGTGCGGCATCATCATATGGGCAAAAATCCACAGCTTATCGCGCAGCGTGACTTCCGATTTTAAATCTTCAAGAAACACCCAGCGAACATCGGTAATTTGCTCCGGCAGGTGCCAAAGCTTGCCTTTATCCAGAAACTGACGCGAGGTAAAAATCGTCTTGATTTGCGCCGATGTCACCGCACAGGTTAGCCCTTTAACGCCCGCCGTATAGTTCATCATTGCCGGCACGCGCCCGCGCGATATCGCGCCGAAAATCACCGCGGCGCTAATGGCGGCATTCGGTAACATCAGACCAATCGTTTCTCCCGGGCGGCTATAGTGATTCAGTACGCGGCCAACAAAGAGCGTCTTCATGAGCAGTGAACGGTAAGTGTCCGGCTTAAAGTTAATATCTTCGATGCAGCGTTTACGCTCGCCATAGCGGTACTGGGCGCGCAGCAGTGCTTGAAACAGGGTTTCGCGCGGCCTTGAAGCCATTCGCGCTTCCATCATAATGTGATGCAGAGCCTCCCCCGCCAGGCGGCGCCTGTCGCGCGCGCGCGGCGCTTCCGGCATAGCAACGCGCGTTGGCGGCAGGACGTGCAGTGAAATGCGGGGGAACAATCGCCGCTTTACCTTCCCCTTCAGGCGACTGAAAAATGTCAGTTCCGCCCCCTCAATGCGCAGCGGCACCACGGTTGCCTGCGTCTTCGCCGCAAGGAATCCCGCACCATCGTATATTTTCATCAGCGAGCCGGTGGTGGATATACGCCCTTCCGGGAAAATAACCACCGGGCGCCCCTGCTCAACTAACCTCACCAGCTGTTTCATCGACATCGGTTTTGTAGGATCCAGCGGCACAAAATCGATAATCGGCGTTAACCAGCGCATAAACCATTGAGAAGTAATAGAGCTGTAAACGGCGAAAACCGGACGCACCGGCATGAAAAGCGCCACAATTATGCCGTCAATAAATGAAACGTGGTTCGGGGTAATTAATACCCGCTGCTCACGCAATGCGTTGAGATCGCCGGTAACTCTGACCCGAAACAGGATGCGAAATAAGGCGCGAAAAAATCCAAACACAATTTCAACTCCATTTGGGTGCGCAAAATTCGTGCGCTTAACGTTTTATCTGCCGCCGTGCGGAGCAACGTAAGCGCCCGCGCATAACAGGAAAAGTGGATTAAGTGTAGCGGATGCAGAATACATGAGACGACGTGGAAGCGCGACGATGGAAGAAAAGAGAATAAAAAAAACCTGCGCATCCGCGCAGGTTGGTGTAACTGTTGCAATCGACCTTGCGGACGATGCCACCTATCAATACCTCTGGGATATCAACTGTAACAGCGCAAGGATCGCCTGCGCCATGAAGGAATCGCAACAGCCCTTCGCAAAATGTAACTAAAGGTTTGCTCTGAAATCATTGAAAGGCCTTTCTTTTTCTGCGCGTCCCTGACCTCATATGCACTTCGGGTCAATTCACTGCTAAAGAAAATGTTAACGCCTTCATATAGGATTTTTGCCATAGTCAACGGGACGTATCAGGACAATACCTTGAACTAACGTGATTTTTCCGTAAGACTGCGGTGTAAACGCTTTCTCTGCCAGAGGTGAACAATGGCGACTATTAAAGATGTCGCGCGGCTCGCAGAAGTTTCCGTCGCGACAGTATCACGCGTCATCAACAACTCTCCTAAAGCCAGTGAGGCCTCACGTAAAGCAGTGACCAGCGCGATGCGTACGCTTAATTATCATCCTAATGCCAATGCGCGAGCGCTGGCGCAGCAAAACACTGAAACCATTGGGCTGGTGGTCTCAGACGTCGCGGACCCTTTTTTTGGCGCAATGGCAAAAGCGCTGGATCAGGTGGCCTGGCGCACGGGTAATTTTCTGCTGATTGGTAACGGCTATCACAATGCTGAGAAAGAACGGCAGGCAATTGAGCAACTTATACGTCATCGCTGCGCGGCGCTGGTGGTCCACGCCAAAATGATCCCCGATAACGAACTGGCCGATTTAATGCGCCAAATCCCCGGCATGGTTCTGATCAACCGCCATTTACCTGATTTCTCTGAACGCTGCGTGGCGCTTAATGACCGCTATGGCGGCTGGCTGGCAACGCGCCATTTGATACAAATGGGGCATCGGCATATCGGTTTTATCTGCTCAAATCACCCTATTTCTGACGCAGAGGATCGCCTGCTCGGCTATTACGACGCCCTGAAAGAGTATGCTATTCCCTGCGATGAGCGGCTGGTGACCTTCGCCGAGCCGGATGAAAGCGGCGGTGAGCAGGCCATGACGGAACTACTAGGGCAAGGGTGCGCCGTTAGCGCCGTCGCATGTTACAACGACTCGATGGCGGCCGGAGCAATGGGCGTTCTGAACGATAACGGAATTGAAGTTCCTAAACGCATTTCGCTGATTGGTTTCGACGATGTCATCGTGTCACGCTACGTGCGGCCACGCTTGACCACCATCCGCTACCCTATCGTTACTATGGCGACCCAGGCCGCAGAGCTGGCGCTGGCGCTGGCTGAAAACCGCCCGCCCCCGCCAACCACGCATCTGTTCAGCCCGACGCTGGTGCGCCGCCACTCGGTGTTTTCTCTGGAGAGTTAGCCGCGCGCTACACTTCTTCCAGCGCCAGCAGGTCCTGGATAGTTTGACGCCGCCGAATCAGGCGCGCTTCGCCGTTATCCAGCAACACTTCTGCCAACAGCGGTCGGCTGTTGTAGTTAGACGACATCGACGCGCCATACGCGCCGGTATTGTGTATCACCAGATAATCGCCGGGGTGTAACTCCGGCAGGCGGCGCGTCTCAACGGTACCGCCCTCCTGCTGGGTAAACACATCGCCAGACTCGCACAGCGGCCCGGCCACGACGTAATCCTGCGGCCTGCCGTTTTCCAGCGCCCGTCCGTCACCCGCCAGCGCGGAAATAGGGTGATAACTGCCATACATCGCCGGGCGCATTAAATCATTAAAACCGGCATCGGCCAGCGCAAAATGGCGCGACCCCATACGCTTCACGCTGCGCACCTGAGTAAGCAACGCGCCGGCTTCCGCAACTAAAAACCGCCCGGGCTCAATCTCAAGCATAACGGGATGCCCAAGGTGCAGCGCGATTTTTTCCCGCGCGGCGTTCCACAACCCGTAGTAGTGCCCGGCATTTATCTCCCGCTCCCCGTCGCGATAAGGCACCGACAGGCCGCCGCCTGCGGAAATCGCCTGAATGTCCTCACCGGCGGCAATGGTTTGTTCCACCATCGCCCCGCATACGCGTTCCAGATGGCCATAGTCGACGCCGGAGCCAATATGCATATGCAGCCCAATTAACCGCAGTCGATGGCGCTTAACCGCCGCCAGCGCTAAGTGAAGCTCTGCAAACCAAATCCCGTGCTTGCTGTTCTCACCGCCGGTGTTGGTTTTTTGGCTGTGCCCGTGGCCGAAGCCGGGATTAATACGCAGCCAAACTTCATGCCCCGGTGAAACGGCGCCCAATTGATCCAACATATCAATGGAGCCCGCGTTAACGGCAATGCCCAGTTCAGCCACCCGTGCCAGCGTAGCGTCATCAATAACGTCAGCGGTAAATACAATATCCTGCGCCTGATATCCGGCCACCAGCGCGCGTTCAATTTCCCCCAGCGAAACGGCGTCAACCTTTACTCCCTGCTCACGCATAAGCCGTAAGATTTGCGTGTTGGAGCAAGCCTTCTGCGCAAAGCGGATAACATCAAACTGGCGCAGGCGCGCAATTTGACGCCGGATAACCGCAGCATCGTAAACCCAGAGCGGATGGCCAAACCGGGCTGGCAGCGCAAGAAGGCTGGCATCTGAAAACGCACCGGAAGCAGAAGATATAGCACAAGACATTAGCGACTCCCCGTTTAATGAAAGCCTATTACGCCATACTCTTTTTCAGGGGAAAAATATCTCTTTCAGGGCATTCTATGCATTTATGATATAGCTTAAGATATATCATCTGGATATAGTTCCCCAACCTACGGCGAGAACCAATGCCCGCGCTGACATTACGCCATATTGAAGTCTTTCATGCGGTGATGACCACCGGCAACGCAACGGAGGCCGCCGCGCTGCTCCACACCTCCCAGCCAACCATAAGCCGCGAACTGGCGCGCCTGGAAAAGTTAATAGGGTTTGCGCTGTTTCAGCGCGTGCGCGGGCGCCTGCAGCCAACGGCGCAGGGGTTGCATCTGTTTGAAGAAGTTCAGCGCTCCTGGTACGGGCTGGAGCGTATACGCAGCGTAGCGCAGAATTTACGTGATTTTCGCGAGGGCGAATTATCTATTGCCTGTTTGCCCGTATTTTCTCAGTCATTGCTTCCCGCACTGCTACAGCCTTTCTTAGCCCGCTACCCGCAGCTTAGCGTGAGTATCATTCCTCAGGAATCGCCGTTACTCGAAGAGTGGCTTTCCGCACAGCGCCACGATATCGGGCTAACGGAAACCGTATCAGCCCCTGCGGGTACCGAACAACACACGCTGCTCACCCTGAACGAAGTCTGCGTTCTGCCGCCCGGGCATCCTCTCGCCGAAAAGCCGCGCTTAACGCCCATGGACTTTGACGGGCAGCCGTTTATCAGTTTGTCGCGCACCGACGCCTACCGGCAACTGCTTGACTCCCTGTTTCAGGAGCATGGGGTACGGCGACGCATGGCGCTGGAAACCCACAGCGCCGCCTCGGTATGCGCGCTGGTGCGCGCCGGTGCCGGACTATCAATCGTTAATCCGCTCACGGCGCTGGACTATGCCGCCAGCGGCGTCGCGGTACGCCGCTTTACGCTCGATGTGCCTTTTACCGTCAGCCTAATCCGGCCATCACACCGCCCGGCATCCATGATAGTCGACGCATTTTGCGATCATCTGCACCGCGGCATGTCGGGCTTTGAACGCAGCCTGGACGCCCTGCTTACGCCTGAGAACCCAGCATAAACGCAACCGCCGCATCCGCGTGCAGCACGGCAGTATCAAACACCGGCACCGGGCAATCCTGCGGCTGTAACAGCAGGCCTATCTCCGTACAGCCAAATATCACGCCCTGCGCTCCCCGCGCCACAAGCTGAGTAATCGCGCTCTGGAAGATACGTTTTGACTCCGGGTTAAACGCGCCAAGGCATAGCTCTTCAAAAATAATGCGGTTGATGCGCGCGCGCTCTTCAGCCTCGGGGATCAGCGTTTCAATCTCAAAATCGGCCTGCAAACGACCGCGATAAAAATCCTGCTCCATAGTGTAGCGCGTTCCCAGTAGCGCCACCCGCGACAGCCCCTGCTCGCAAATAGCCTGCCCGGTGGCATCAGCGATATGCAAAAAAGGCAGCCGACATCCGGCTTCGATAGCCGGCGCTACGCGGTGCATAGTATTGGTACATAGCACGATACCCTCGGCGCCCGCCTGCGCTAAACCGCACGCCGCCTGGGTTAACAGCTCCCCCGCTTTATCCCATGCGCCGGTTGCCTGGCACACTTCAATTTCATGGAAATCGACGCTGTGTAATAAAATACGCCCGGAATGTAACCCACCCAGCCGCGATTTAATTCCTTCATTTATTAGCCGGTAATAAGGGATTGTGGACTCCCAGCTCATGCCGCCCAGCAGACCAATGGTTTTCATCTTTTTCTCCTGATAATCATTAAGCGAACATTAACTTTGCCCGTTAGTTACGCTCAACGAAAGCGTTAAGGTAAAGAGCCAGGCCCGCCCGATGTTAATAGCGCAGCCAGATTAGCGTATCCGTTGATTGATGCGCAAAAACCGGAGTCTACGCGCGCTGGATGAGAGTTTCGAGCGTAGCGCAGTTTAAAATAGCGGCCGACGCAGCGTAAAGACGCATGCGCTGCCCGATAATAATCTATAAACTACGCGGTTCTCTTTATTTGCAGGAACAGTTCCGGTGAAGCGATTTATTTTTCTCGATCGCAGGAAAAATAGACGCTTCCGGTTGCGGAAATTCCCAATTTTCGTATAGAAATAAAGAAGGAGTACGCCATGATGTTGCGACATCCCGCATGATATCAGGACACACACATGCAAGATATGCTTTCGATATGGGAATGGATACGTTCAAATCAAATCGCCTTTTCGCTATTGGCGATCCTCATAATGCTGTTGTCAGGCTTTATTTCAGCCGTAGTTTGTAAGTATTTCCTGCTGGGCATCGTGCGCCGCTTTATTTTGCATACCAATAAAAAGCCCGACCCGCTGGATAAAGATATGCGCATTTCGCGTCACCTGGCTAACATTGTGCCTATCGTGACGGTCTATGTGCTTTCCCAAATTCTCCAGGGCTTGCCTGAAGGATTGCTGGATGCGATTCGTACCATTTGCGGCGTGCTTTTCATTATCAATATCACCATGTTGATCAATGAATTACTGGACACAACTAACAGCGCGTACATTCGTAAAAACGGGGTTAAATCGCATTCGATTAAAGGCTATATACAAATCGCCAAAATTGTCGTGTCGTCAATAGCGACTATTCTGGTGGTCGCCACGCTGTTTAACCGCTCGCCGACGATAATTATTTCCAGCCTTGGCGCCGTTGCCGCCGTACTGATGTTTGTTTTTCAGCATACCCTGATTTCCCTGGTGGCGAATATTCAGCTCTCCTCCTCAAACGTGATTCAACTGGGGGACTGGATTGAGATGCCGCAAATGAATATTAGCGGCGAAGTCACCGATATCGCACTGCACACCATAACCGTTCAAAACTGGGATAACACCGTTTCACGCGTGCCGACCAAAAATTTTATAACCGAGCCTTATACCAACTGGCAGCCTATGTTTTCCTCGGGCGGGCGGCGAATTAAGCGCAGTTTCTTTATCGATCAATCCAGCATTATTTTCGCCACCGTCGATCTTCTCGACAGGCTGCGCGTTATGTCGCCGGAAAAATATCAGGGTATCGCCAATTATCTGACCAGTAGAATTACCGGCATTAATGACGATCAGCTTATTCACCACGGTATTACCAACCTCGGCCTGTTTCGAAAATACGTGCTGGAATATTTAAAACAGCGCGATGATATTCGCACAGATATGTATCTGGTGGTACGCCAGTTAAGCCCCACGTCCGAAGGCCTGCCTATCGAAATTTATTGTTTTACGTCTAACGTTTTTTGGGCGGATTACGAAGACACGCAGTCTGAAATTTTTGAATATATGTACGCTATTGCACAATATTTTGCGCTGGGGATTTATCAGCAGCCTTCAGGCAGCGATATGAGCAATATGCTGGCAAAACGCAACCGCCGTTCTGAAATGGCTCCGCGCCCGTAGCGGGGAGCCACTGAAAACGTTAATCGTGGCGCAGCGTCCCGTGCGCCAGCGGCAGGTAGCGTAACGAGAAAAACACCCGGTCTTTACCGCACGGCGGCGTGCGCGCGAGCTGCTGGCGTATTGCGCTATCCGGCATCGGTTGCGCACGAAACGTTTTCCCGGGCAGCACGCTAAACAGTTCATAGACAATGCCCTGAGCGGCGCCGGCCGTTTCGCAACTTACGCTGGCGTCCAGATAAAGCGCGCGCTGCGCGGGGCTTAATTTCGCCACCCCGGCACCGTCCTGTACCCATACACGCACCCCGGTCGTACTTATATCCGCCATCAGTGCCTGATACGACTGCGGCGCCATATTACCGGCAAAGAAACTGCTGATATACACCGGTTTGCCGCCGCGTCGCTGCAGGCGCTGCCGGGTTTGCGTCAGCCAGTGCGTCAGCGCAGCGCGCATTTCAGGGCTGCGCCAGTTGAGATCGTCTATCTCGGCGCTCATGTACCAGCCGTCTATTGCCTCAGCCCCAATACCTTTGAGCCAGCCATCCGCCTGAAACACATCCTGATTTCCGAGCCGCGTCAGATAGCGCTCCAGCGAAGCCTGCGGCTGACGCTGGCGGGTGAAAAATTCGGGGTCGCTATTCAGCCCGACGATAAGCTTTAATCCCGCGCCGCGCGCCGCAAGCGCTCGTTTAAACAGCGCCTGCTGCTGCTGCACATCGTTAAACGCCTCGCCGTAGCGCGTCCACTGCAGCACAAGCGTGTCGAACCCCTGCTGGTGCAGCTTGACCATTAGCGCCTGCCACTGCGCCTCGCCCAACTGCGCGTCGCGCGCCTGAGGCTGCCAGATAACGGCGTTCATCGCCTGTGCCCAGCCGCTCATCAGCATTATTCCCAGTAAAAAATAGCGTAACTTACTCATTTACCAGCGGACTCCCAAAGTAACGAACGCGTTATTCCGCTCGCCGGCGCTCTGATTGACGGTATGGAACGTGCGTTGATATTCCAGCCCCAGGCTCACTTTATGCGGCCAGGCGTTATAGCGGGACTCTCCCGTCCAGATATTCCAGCGAACGCCTACGCCGCCCAATTGCGCGCCGCGCGTTTGCTCATCGCGATAGCCATTGACCTGCACGTGCGCATAAGGCTCCAGCGTTTGCCCGTGGGCGACCTTCTGATGCCAGCTGGCGCGATAATCGGCGGTCCACGCCTGGTTGTTCTGGCGAAGATACTGCGCCGCATCCAGATACAGATTATTCGCGAACCAGCCCGCGCCGTTCGGATGCCATTCATCGCTGTATTTCCCGGAGTTCAGGAAAGACGCGCTGGCGCGCAGCATGGTGTCAGATTCACCGCGCCCGCGATCGAGCGGGATCTGCTGCTCCAGCGCCAGGAAAAACACATAATCACGCAGTGGTTTCCAGCGCACGCCGGCGCCAAGCATCGGGTTTTTCACCGGCAGCACCACGCCGCTGTCGCCGCTGCCGGCGAATACGCGGCTGTAGGCGGACAGCAAATCGCCATCCACCAGGACATTGCGGCCAATTCGGTACTCGGCTTCTAGCTGACCGTAGCTGCGATAAGATTGCCCGGGGCTGGAGCCACCAACGTTGTTGTTGGTAGAACTGACGGCACCGGAGCGCAGCCCCACCGTAGAGTCCAGGCTAAACGTCCAGCGCCGCCCCATATCTTCATGCAGACGCCGAAAGTCAAAGCGCTCCTGACGCTGAGCGGCATTCAACCTTGCCGCCTGCGCTTCATTATTCAAATCGTCCACCACCAGCCGCGCGTATCGCTGCGCCTTAGGAATATCATCCAGCCGTTGATTCACAAAGGCGAGCTGGCGGATCAGCGCCGGATCGTCCGGCAGCATCGCGTGGGCTTTTTCCAGCGCCGCCTGCACAGCCGCATTATTTGGGTCCAGCCGCAGCGCATTTTGGTAATCACTTACGGCTTTTGCCGTCTCGCCGCGCTGGCGATACAGGGCCGCGCGCGACATATAGGCGCGCACCGTCGGCGCGTATTCGAGCGCGCGGTTATAATCCGCCAGCGCCGACGCCCACTGCGCCGGACCGTACCGCCGCGCGTGAAGCCACCAGTAATTTTCGCTGTTATCCATACCGCGCACCCGGGCTTCATCCAGCCAGCGCGCCAGCGCATCGGTATCGTTCGCCGCCTGCGCCGTATCCGCCGCCGCCATCACGTCCTGATTGCTCATATCCGCGATCCTCAGCGTTTTCCAGACGTTGAGGGCGGTAGCATAATCCTGCACCTGATAGGCCTGATACGCGACGGTTCGGCTGTTATACGCATCCGGCTGGCGCTGCCTGGCCTGCTGATACGCATACAGCGCCATGCCAGGCAGCGATTCGCGGTAGCAATCGCCAAGGGAGCGCCAGGTGGTCGCATCATAGGCCGGCGACAGGTCACCCAGAATTTGACCGGTGCGTTCGCAGGAGGCGTTATTGCCCGGCAATCGCGCCTGGAACATCCGCTGTTCGGCATCCGGCAAAGGCTGGCTCAGGCGCACCACCTGCGCCGGCGTGGCCCACTCCGGATGCGATTGCAGCAGCCCGGCAAGCCGCTGCATTAGCGTTTGCGCCGTCGCGCGTCGCCCGGGGAACGGATAGCCTTTCAGCAGCAAATCCGCCGCCGCACGCGGCTGCCCCATCTGAGTTAATTGATAACTCAGCGTTTCTAGACGCGCGCTATCCCGTGGATGTGCCGCATAAATTTGGCGCGCCAGACGCACGCTTTCCGCGCTATTGCGCTGCGCGACGCTGACGGCCAGCCGCTCATCCAGTAATGTGTTGCCCGGTAATTCATCAAGAATACGCTGCGCCGCAGCATAATTGCGGGCCTTGAGCGCCGCCGGTAGGGTTTCACCCGCGACATAGCGACGATTTTCCGGGAATTTCGCCGTAAAACGCGCCAGCGCTTTTTCAGGATCTGCGCTATAGCGAGATAGCAGATAAAGCCAGCTTTTTTCCTGCTCCGGCGCGGTAAATGCGGGCGGAGACTGGGCTAACCAGGCCTGCAGCGCCGGGGTATCGCCGCGCCGCGCCAGCGCATCCGCATACGCCAGCCGGGACGGAGCATCGTTGAACGCGCCCTGCGCCCGCAGTGCGTCCAGCCGTGAATCCAGCCGCCCGGCCAGCAGCACCTCGAACCACTGCTGTCGTTGCTCATCCGTTAGCGCGTTTTGTCGCTGCAAACGCGCAAAGAGGGTATCGGCCATCGCCCACTGTTTTAAATAGATAGCCCGCTGAAGGATTCCATTTTGCAGCGCCAGCCCCTGAGAAGACGCTGCGAATGCACCGTCTTCCAGTTGCTTCAGCGCGCTTTCCAGCTCCCCAAGGCGCAGCGCGTTCTGGCCTACCTCGCTGCGACAGCGGGCAGACGGCGCGGCATCACAGCGCCGCTGCTGCGCGCGCAGCTGCTCGATGGTGGTCACAGATTCAGGCTTCACGGGAATGGCATCTAAAGCCCGCGCCAGCCGGGCGTCCCCTGGATGCTTCTTCAACTGTTCTGACAACACGCGGCTCGCTTTGTCATTGTGACCAAAGGTGCGATAGGCCTCCGCCAGATAAAGCGTCAGCGGCACATTATCCGGCGCCTGGCCGTGAATATGCTCAAATTCCTGCAGCGCCGTCGCCTCATCCCGCTTTTTTTGCGCGGCGAGGGCTTTTTCAAGGTGAGGGTAAATAACAAAGTAGCGATAATCGCTGAGCCCCATTTTCTGCGCGCCGACATCCGTCGTTTCGCCCAGCGCTCCGGCGCTCAATACCGAGGCGACCAATAAACTTAGCAGCCGAGGGCTGTATCGGGTAGCCATACTCATGCCGGCTCCTGCTGTAAATCAGTGAGTTGTTCTGAAGACAGGCCCGCATCGCTCAATAACGCCGTCATTGAAACCTGTAGTTCTTGCTGCAGCCCAAGAGCGCGAGCCAGCGTCTCGCGGCTAATCACGCCTTCTGCCACCAGAAATTCACCAAGCGGAAGACTGCTGCGCTCATGGCGCAGCAGCAGCGCGTTCATGGCCGAACTATTAATGTCCCCAAGAGAAGTTAGGATCTCAGCAAACAATAATTGCCTTGGTTCGTATTGCGCCCAAATGGCAGCGGCCTGCTCCTCTCTTAGCCAGCCGTGGGTAACGGCGCTGCGCAGCATCTCCCGATCGTCCACGCCGCGCCTGCGGGCGTACCAGTGGCGCAGGCCGGTCACCACCTGCCCGCGCGGTACAATCACGTAGCGAATTTGTTTTTTTACTTTACGCGCCAGCGCGGCCAGCGAGACGGGATCGATGCCATTTTCACTGGCGACAATCAGCGTATCGCCTTCAACCCGCAGCGGCAGCACCGCGTAATGCAGCGCCACAGAGGCAGGCATGAATGCAATGGTTGATTCAGACAGCATCCAGGCGTCTATCGATTCCGCGCTAACCCGATTTTGTTCCGCCAGCGCCTCGGCAAGCTGACGCGAGGTGACCAGGCCCAAATGCAGCAGCGTGCCGCCCAGACGCTGCCCGGCGATGCGCTGCGTCAGCGCCTGTTCTAACTGGGCTTCATCAATAACCTGCCGCTCTACCAAAATTTGCCCCAGCGGGCGCAGCGCCCGGTTTTGACCGGTGACGCTCGGGAAATCATGCGTGGTTTTGTCCCACGCCACGCGGCGCGGATCGCCGTGCTGTAGCACCGCGCCAGTTGGCCATAAAGTTAATCAGGTTGCCCCAGAACAGACGCAGCACCGAGAGCATTCCCTGCGCCAGCCCGTAGTAAACCGTCACAAAAATAACCCGCTGAATAATACGGTTGGTCATTAATGCAAAGTTGATCCACAGCAGCGTGGCCAGCCAGTAGCCGCCGGTAAAAATAGACATAAACTGCCAGGCGTCCGGCCACAGCCGCTGATAAGCCAGCAGCAGCAGTAGCTGGAGCATAACCAGCATCGCCAAAAAGCTGAGGAAGTTACTGATGGCCCCTTTCCGATCGCGCCACAGGAAATAGTTCAGCTTAAAGTTGCGCGTCCATTTATGGGTTTTAAAACCCTGAAAAACAATGCCGATAATCCAGCGCGATTTTTGCCGCACCGCGGTGGTAAAGGTGTCCGGGAAATACTCGCGCACGCAAATAACGTTTGAGGAGCGTTTACGCTGTAAAAAACGCCCTTTAGCTTCTTCGTCCATCACCACCGGGAAACGGACAAAGATCTCCGTCATTCCTTTTTCTTTCAGGCGGAAGCCGATGTCGTAATCTTCCGTCAAACTTTGCACGTCAAACGCGATACCGTCGCCGTCTGCCAGCAGCGCCAGCACGGCGCGGCGGCTAAAGCATGTACCAACGCCCGCGCTGGGCACCTGCCCGGCAATAGCCTCACGCACCGGAACGTCCTTCCCGTGCAGCTCGGCAAATTCGTCGATGTAAGTCATGCTGGTAAAGTGCGTCCACTCACGCTCGAAGGGATAGACGGGAATTTGAATAAGATCTTTTCTGTCCACCAGAAAATTAAATAACCGCAGTTCCATCGGTGAAACTACGTCTTCCGCATCGTGCAGAATAAACCCGGCAAAGGTAAAGTTAGCGTCGCGCTCAAATTGGGTTATCGCATCGAGAATATTATTCAGGCAATCTGCTTTACTGGTTGGCCCCGGGCGGGCGCAAACCACTTTGTGCACGTTGGGGAAACGCGCGCAGACTTCATCTACATCGCGCTGGGTGTCCGGATCGTTAGGATAAGTACCGACAAAAATATGGTAGTTTTCATAATCCAGCGTAGTCGCCGCCAGCTCGGCCATATGCCCGATAACGCCCGTCTCATTCCATGCAGGGACCATAATCGCCAGCGGTTTTTCATCAGGCTTATACAGCTCGCGGTAACTCATATAAGCGTGGCGGCGATAAACCGTAAAAAAGCGGCGCGCACGACGAAACCAATAAACGATATCAATAAATAGGTCATCCAGACCGCTAATCAGCATTAGCGTAGCCAGTGTAATGGCTATCACCTTTATCCCATACAGATAGGTAGCAAACGCATCTACCATCCAATTCATACCACACCTCGGGAAAATGGGAGGATCTACGGTGAAAACAGTCCGTGCAAAACCACGATTTTATTTCGTATTAAGAAAATAAAGGCGGAGAGCAAAATGGCCATACACCCTCAACAACAGCATATCGCATACCGATAACGCTATTCGGCGTTGCCCTGCCCGGAAATAATAAAGCAGCATAAAAACACAAGCGCAGCAGTATACTCTTATCAAATATCTATAATAAGCACATTTTCCTAACGGTTAATCCCACATAAAAAATGAGTGGCAACATTAAATATTAATAGCAGTAATTATGACTCGCGTGGCCAGGACCGCCCGCTGTCTGAGTATAGACGCTATCTGCCACATAACATGGCGGCAAATAACGATTTTTTGCGCAAGTTAACTCTACTCACTATCGGTTACGCGGCCTGTTTCTGAATACATAAAATTAAAAAATCTTATCAACAACCTGCGTTGAAATGCCCTGACTGGCCGCCAGGCCAGTTATTAACACGCCCATTTAGCTCGGCTTACCCTATTGGTTCAGCGTGCGGCCGATCACAACATTTCACGCCGATTACGGCGCCACCGCGTAAAATAAACGTCTGCCTGTGATATAACTGGCGGGCCGGTTACCAAGGATGTCCGTCATGACAGAAGAACTTCTTCCCAATATCGTCTCTTTCCTGCACGCCATTCCGCCTTTCGATCGCTTACCTTCAAAAGTGCTTCAGAAGATAGCCGCTCAGGTGGATATTTTATGGCTGGATAAAGGAATGCCCCTGAATACTCAGGCCGAACCGCCCGGGTGCCTTTATATTTTACGCACCGGCGCCGTTGAGCAGCGGCATCTGGACGGCACGCTGCGCGCCCGCCTCGGCGCAGAGGATATTTTTGGCTTTAGCCTTCTTCACGCACTGAAGGAACAGCGCGTGGAATATCACACTCTGGCGCTGGAAAATACGCTGCTATATCGGCTGGCATACGCACCGCTGCAGGACAGTATCTCCGATTATCCCCAAGTGCTGACGCAATTAGCGCTGAGCGCCTGGCGCCGCCTACATTCTGCGCTAAACGTACAGTGGTCAGAGCAGGATAAAGGTATCTTCTTTCGCCTCGCCGGAGATGTGGCAAATCGCAGCATCGCCATAGCGGCACCGCACATGTCGGTGCAGCAGGTCGCTACGCTCATGAGCCTTGAGATACGCACATCCTGCGCCTTTATCGTTAACGATAAAGGAACGCTGATTGGCATGATGACCGATAAAGACATGACTAAGCGAGTTATCGCGCCGGGCAAGGATAGCCAGGTACCGGTGACAGAGGTGATGACCGACAATCTGCATACCGTATTTGAGGACGAACTGGTCATGCGGGCCGTCAGCCTGATGATGAGCCACAATATTCGCAATATCCCGGTTATTGATCGGGAGTTTCGCCCCATTGGGCTGCTAACGCCCCAGCAGCTCATCCAAAAAAACAGCGTGCAGGCAATTTTCCTGATAGAGCAAATCAGCCGCGCCGCTTCTATAGACGCGCTGGTTAATCTCACGCCGGTGCGCCAGGCTATTTTCGAAACACTGCTCGACGGGAACGTCGCTCCGCATATTGTCGGCCTGGTACTGACCATGATTTATGATGCCGTCACTCGCCGCCTGACCGAGCTGGCCATCGACTATTTAGGCGAAGCGCCGTGCGCATGGTCCTGGATGGCGGCAGGCTCCCACGCGCGCCATGAGGTACACCTGGCCTCCGATCAGGATAACGCGCTGTTGCTCGCCGATAGCGCAACCGCTACCGATCGCCAGTGGTTTAGCCACTTTGCCATGTACGTGTGTAAAGGGCTTGCCGCCTGCGGCTATCCTCTGTGTGAAGGGCGCTTTATGGCGGCGACGCCCGCCTGGTGCCAGCGGCTAACGGTATGGAAAGACTATTACCGGAAATGGGCGTCTAATCCGGAATATGATGGCCTGCTGAAGTTAAACGTATTTATTGAGATTCGCCACGTGGCCGGCGATGAAGCGCTGTTTGCCACTCTGGACGCCTGGCGCCAGCAGGTCATCAATCATAATCCCCGCCTGCTGAAAGCCCTGCTGCGCAACGCGCTGAAAATACGCCCACCGCTGGGGATTTTTCACAATCTGGTGCTGGAAAAAGACGGAAATAAAGAAAAAATCCTCAATATTAAGCGCGCGGCGATCCACGGCGTGGTCGACATAGTTCGCCTGCATGCCCTGAGCGCGGGTATACCTCAACAAAATACGGAAGAGCGTATCCAGGCGCTGCTGCAACAGTGCGCGCTGAACGACGCCTCCGCCCAGGATATGTTGGGGACATGGCGCTACGTCACGCAACTGCGTTACTTGCACCAAAGTCATGCGCTGCAGCGGGGTGAAGAAGCCGATAACAGTATCAATCCCGAGCGCTTTGGGAGCCTGGAACGCCAGCATCTGAAAGATGCATTTCGCATGCTTTCCGGCTTCCAGGATGCAGCAAAAATGGCGTTTGGCGGTTAACAATGCGCTTTTCTTTTTTTAGCCGGGATCCGCTGCGCGGACTGGAGAAACGCCGCCGGGCGCTGCTGCGCCATGGCGGCTTAGGCTCCGGCGCCCTGAGCGCGCTGCTCAAGTTTCCGCTGCCGGCGGCCGACCGGGATATCCGCGAGCTGCCTATTTTAATTCTCGATTTCGAAACCAGCGGCCTTGATGCCGACAGCGATCGCATTATCAGTATGGGCTGGGTAGAGATGCAGGAAGGCGTGATTGCGCTGCGCAGCGCGCGCCATTTACTGATTCACAGCCGGGATGATGCGCCCTCTGCCGCCGTTACGCTGCATCACATTATGCCGGAAATGCAGCGCACCGGCTGGGCCATCGACGCGGCGTTTGAACAACTCTGGCTGGCGCTTGGCGGCAAAGTTTTACTGGTACACGGCGCCGTTATCGAGCGGCGCTTTATCCAGAGTTACCTGGCGCAACGCGGCCTGCCGGAACCGCCGATTATCTGGCTTGATACATTACGAATTGCACGCAATACGCCGCAGCCGGGCGCGCCAGAATATGGGGCAAGCTGCCGGTTATCTGACCTGCGGCGCGCCTATCATTTGCCTGATTACCCGGCGCACCATGCGCTGGTAGACGCAATAGCGACCGGTGAGCTGCTGTTAGCGCAGCGCCAGCGCCTGTTTGGCAGCGCCGCTTCGCCGCTGGCGGCCTTTATTCGCGCATCGCGAGCGGGGCGTTAAAATGCTACGTCTACCACCAGCGTATCGCTATAATTGCCCGGCGGCGGCGTCGCCTGCCCGGACAAGATGCGCGCCGTATACGCATAGGTGCGCAGTAAACCATCGCTACTCTGGGAGGTCGATGCGCCGCTGGGCCAGCGTTCATTCCCACTAACGCCCCAGCGATCGTTACCGGTGCCTTTGTAAATCTCATAGCGTAAACGAGAGCTGCCGTTCGCTAAATTCCGTGCGCCGCCGCTGGCGTAATTGCCATTATTGATACCGACCGTGTAAACGCTGCCTTTGGTGCAGGTAATGGAAATGGTCTGGCGTACATCACTGAACCCTGAAACCAACGCCGCGCTGCCAAAATCCAGTACGGGCGTGGTCAACGTTGAGCAATCGTTAGTCACCACGAGCGTGACCGTAATACTTACGGTTGAACTACCGGTTTGAGCTGCCAGGCACACCGCCACGCCCAGCGAGCAAATACTCCAGTTTACGTTCAGCGAAAGAGTCGTCTGCCAGGTTCCGGCGCTGACCGACTGACCGGGCACGGTACGCAGGTAAAGTGGCAGACTATAGCGCTTGCTGGTTAATAGCCCCAGCAGCGTATTACCGCTCCAGGTGTAAATTCCAGAGATATTTAGTTCACTGCCACAGCCCGCAACAGCGCACAGCATCACCGGGATTGTGCTTTGATCCGAGCTCGTGGTATTTCGCAGTACCGCGCGCGTTCCGCTTGACGATGACGCCCCGGCATAGGTCACTCGCACAAAATCGGAGGTGAGTAAATTCAGAACGGTATCGCAATCCAGCTGCAATCCTGCGCTGGTGTTTTGCGCGCTGGCGTTAACGGCAAATGAAGAGACTTGCCCAAATACGGCATTAGTTCGGCTTAGCGTACATTCTGCCTGCGCCAGCCCGCTCAACCCCATCAGCAAACATAGTAGTAACAGGCGTATCGCTCTCACCGCGCCTCCTGCCAACGGCATTCCAGCGGCCCGTAAGTGTGTATACGCCCGCCATCCGATGCCGGCAGCGCCAACTGAACCCGACAGCGTCGCCCATCCGGCGCCGTTACCGTTAACGCATTACGTCGTTCCAGGCCGGTAAGCCAGGCAATTCCCTCATATCCTACAATCGCATCGCCCCCGGCCACGCCGCTTACGCGGCTGGAAAGCGGCACGGCCTGCCCGGCGCTATCGTGCAGGATAATATTGGCGGCCCGCTGGCGCTTAAGCGGAAAGCGTAGTACATAACCGCCGTGGCGCCGCAGCGCCAGCCGCTGTTCCGTTTTCTTAACCGCTATATCCACCGGTAGGTTTAACGCATCGATGCTATACAGCCCGGGATACGAAGAAGCAACGCCGCTGACCAACAGGTATCCTTTATTATCCGTTATCCCAACCGGCTGATGCTCATAATTCACCTTCACGGCCGGCTCGCCGTCCGTGCTAACCACCACAAATGCATCGTTGATTTGGTTAGCCGTAAACAGACGGTTGTCCATGGCGACCAGCGCGCCGGACATCTCTCCCCACTGCGTATAGGCACCACGCTGACCGTAAACCCCACCCTGAAGCTGTATATGGTTATTACGCCAACGTAGCGTACCCTGCTGATAATTTGCAGTAGCCTCCTGCCGCGCCAGCGCTACATCCCAGCCCAGGCCGCCGTCGGTTGGCATCGCGCGGCTATAATTCACGCGCTGAGTATCTCCAGAGGCGGGCGTGTGCTCCATAGTCACCGCAACGCTATCGCGTATACCCGGCGACAGTTGTATGACCAGTGCCATGTTCCATCCTCCTGTTCCTGACTCCCGTCCACCGGAAAGATACAGGCTACTATTGCCCCACAGCGTTTTACTCCATGACAGATTCATCAGCCGGGTCCGCGACGCATCAAAACCCTGCACGTCTATCCACGCTGCGCCCAGGCTACCGTATCGCTTAAGGTTTAACGACAGCGAATACTGTGAGGCGCTGCGACTCAATCCGACCAGCGGTACACCAGTGTCTGCCGCACGTACGGTTTCGTAGCGCGCAAGATTGCCGTATGTTCGCTGACGGCGGCTATGCTGCGTCGCCAGGGAGAATGACTGCGTCGTATACTGCCAGCCCCAGTTTGTTTGATGCCCCGCCTCGCCGCGCATATCGCTGTAGGCCAACGCTCCGTTTGCTATTCCCCAGCGGCCTAATTTGACTCGCGATCCCAGACCACCAAGCGCCAGAGATGGTGCGCCCTCAGCGTGAGTTTCCAACGTCCATGACGGCGTTACGCCATAGCGCCAGCTACCGCTTCCCCCCATCGCCCCGTAGTCAAAATTTGCCACGCCATACCGGCGCCGCAGCGCGCCCAGGGAAACCATGCCATCGCTAAGGCCGGGGCGCAGTAGGTCGCTCGCCACATAAAAAGGCAGCGTCGTAGATACCTGGCGGCCCAGCGTATCGGTCGTTACTAATACAGCCTCCCCTGCGCCGTTAACATAGGGGAGATTGGTTAGGGTAAAAGGGCCAGGCTGGAGGCGCGCGCCGCCGTTGCGGTAGCCATTGATAAAAATATCGACCGACGAAGGCAGCGCGGCCTCACCGGAAAACGCAGGCAGCGGGTAGGTCACTATATCGGGGCGCAAAGAAAAATCACGTCCGTATGAAACGCCGCCCATACGCACACTATTACTCCAGCTCAGCGCATCGGTGACTACATCACCGACTGACCAGCGAATGGCTCGTTCATCATCGGTAGAAGTAAACCACGTATCATAGCGTCGATATCCCTCACCTCCCTGCCCACCGCCGTCACGGCCGCTTAACGTCCCGGTCGCGTTAAGCGTTCCTGAGGGAGCAAACATGCGCGCCTCATGCCAGGCGGAAATCCGGGCGTCGCCATTCCGGGCCCGACTGGCGTAGATATCGTAATTCAGCAGCGCTCCCCGGCCGCTAACGGAATGATAACGAGGGCGGGATTCGCCCAGCGCAACCTGGCGATGGGGCAGCCAGGATTGAGGAACGGTGAGCAACAAACGCTGCCCGGGCGCATCATATTCGCTTCGGACTCCCACAATGCTATCGGGGTCTATGTTCCCGTTGGGAATATAGCGGGCAGGAATGCCGGCCCGCTGCAAGTCGGCCGAGCGTAAATAAAAACGCCCATTGCGCCGCGTCGCCTCGGCGATAATGCCGCTGTCTCTGTAATTGACGAAAAGCGCCAGATGATAAAGCGCCTGAGCCGCAATCGCCCGCGCGTCGGGCGGCGCAGGAAGGGGATCATCTCCCGTTTGCGCCTTCCCTGCGCGATTAACGGCCAGTAGCATGAGAACCGTCAGCGCGATGGCGTAGCGTGCCATTGCTCATGCGTTGCATTAATCGTGGCGGTAAGTTTAGCGGCCGAGCGAAACGCAGAAGGCAGCGGCCAGCGCCGTTCGCTTCCCGCCAGCACATAGCCCAACAGCCCATCGGCCAAAATATTTTTACCGGATGCGCCTTCCAGAGAAACCTGGCTGAGCCTGACATGCACGTTATCACGGTTACGTACCCACAGCAGGCGCTGGCCGGCTTCCTCCATTACACCCCACGCCAGTTTTGAGGCATCAACGCTTACGTGGTTGGCCGCATCGCGCTGCGTAGTCCGCCCTACCCCATAAACGAATAAAGGAATGGAATAGCGCATTTGTAATTTGACGCCCAGATTCGCCGCCGAACCGGCCTCCGATGGCTGGGGAATTTCATCCACCACAATGCGATAGGCCCACTCCTGCCCCGCGGGGACAGCGGTTTGTTTCATCAGACGTACCAGTTGTTTATTCTGCGGCTCCACGCGAATAACCGGGGGGCTGGCCGCAACATCCTGCTGGGAACTATAGCGCTCCCTGCCTGTTTCCTGTCGCCAGCGCACGATGCGCACCTGCAAAGTAACCGGTGTCTTACCCTGGTTTTCAAGCCACAGCGGAGTCGCATTATCATTGGCCGTCAGGATAGGATCGATAGGCCATATCAGTAAATTCGCCGCGGCCTGCGATATGCGCCAGGGCAGCAGTAATAATAAACATCCACAAAACGCCAGATTCAAACGCGACATCAAAACTCCTTTACTTACCACGATAGCGTAACGGTAAGCCGATCGCTGTAACCCCCGGCCGGACTATTTCCCGTCAATTGCGCTACGCCATAAATTGGCAGCAAAATGTTATTGCCATTGCCTGCGCTGATAGCAACGGTTTGACCCACCGTAATTTCATTCGCCGCCGTCGTTGTACTGCTGCGGTATAAGCGATAAGAGACGCTCTGCGCACCGCCGCCGCGAATCATGCGGCGCACGGTGGTGTAATGCTGTCCGCCGTCTATTTGCATATTCAGGGTGACCCCCGGCGTACAGGCAATACTAAGCGAGCCATTGGGAACAAAAGCGGCGTTAACGTCGGCGGTTGCCACACCGCTGTGTATGCCAAAATCCAGCGTGCCATATTGCCCGCCGCCGCCGATAATACATCCAGCCACAATGGCCGCGCGGACGGGGAATGACTGGGACGTCAATGCCAGCATATCCTGCGATACCAGCATTAACGATAGCCCGACAACCGGGAGCCACCGGCCATTCCCCCGTCGAAGCCGGAGAAAAATGCTCAATAGGTCACGCTAACATTTATCGTATCGGTATATATGCCGGGTTGTACGGTCACGCTATTGCCACCGCCCTGTATTCGCCCATACAGGGTGTAGCTGCTGATGCCATTCGCCGTGGAGGTTGCAGGAATATCCGCATTATTTAGTACTTCGTTATTAAAGGCGCTATCGCTATAAACACTGTAGGCAACCCCCTGCGTCGCGCTGGTGGTGCTGACCAGATAACGAGGCTCGGCACCCGCAGTACCGGCTGCCGTTGTCGGGGCGGTATTGGCGCTCCCGGTAATCTGTACGGCGTAGGCAGCCCCGTCCGTACACTGCACGGTAAAACTGTTCCCGCCTGAGGCACCGCTTAGCTGCGCTGTCAGCGTAGAAAATGTCGCCGGATGAGTGCCAAAATCGAGCGTACCGAAATTGATACCGCTTTGTGCCGGTGCACCGTTAATTAAACAGCCATTCGTGAGCGTTAACGTTGCGGCAATCGTGCCGCTGCTGGTAACGGCGTGGCCGGATGCAGAGAGCGCCAATAGCCCTGCGCCTGCACAAAGAGTAATAAAACGTCGTTTTTGCATAATGACCTCACCCGTTATTCGGTCAGCCAATAGGGCACGGCGCCTGCCGCCGTTAATATTTTGAAATTTAGACAAACATTGTAAAACTACAAATGGCAGTCAAGGCGAGGAGGTTTCTTCGGGGAGAATAAAATAAACCTCATTTTCAATAAATTAGATAAAATAATGGCGCTTTATAAGAAGTAACATAAAAAAATATGTGCTGGTTACATGAAAAGGATCACAATCATTTATTTATTGCTTTGACTGTCTCTTACTTTTCTCCTTATCCCTTACATCTGGTGGATAATTTAGTTTACACCTTAAAAAACCAAATAAGATTCTGTTAAAAAGGCCTGTTAAGTGCCCCATAAACCGGAAGATGTAATAGCGCCCGTTCCCCCGCTCAGTGCCTTTCTCCTGACATTACTTCAGGCACCCGTTATTATCCCACCCACGTTTGTACGTTCTTATGCTGGCACACGCAGGGCTGCCTCAGCGTACGAAGGATTACACAAAATTAATATAGCCCCCGTTTATTGATTGCTCCCCCGGAAAGTAAGCGCCTCTTTTTTCTCTTCTGGCCCAACACTCGTCCTGTATTTCACCAGGATGCGATCGACAGCATATTGTCATGCAGGCACAGTCTGCATTTGACCATTTTTAAATTGCTTGTCCACTGGCTGACGCTATCGTCAGCGCTTAATTTCAACTAACTCGCTGATAATAATTTGATATTTTCTTCAAAACTGGTGCCACATACCCAGGCTTCGCCAGAGGTTTTACCGCCCCACTGATAGCCTTTTTGAAATAGATAGTTTGCTACCGAAAATAGCTGCTCTGTAGCTTACGCTGCCCGAAAGCGGCGTGCATGAACCTGCCATCAAACAATACCCTCGTGCGGGTTACTTTTAAAAAACGCGGTAAAATGCGTCTTCCCATCCTGCTTTAATATATCCAATTCGGCCAGGCACCGCCCTAAGCAGAGGAATAAACAAAATTCCTGAACTAACCCAGCGCGGCCAGGCAAGCGCTATTGGCCTGCATCGAGTTTTTTTCCTGATAAATACCGCATAATTCTGTAGCGGCCTGAATTAACGGCGCCTGGGCTAACGCCGCATCAAAATCTTTTGCGCTGGCAGTGAATACAACAAGCCCGATATTTTGGGCTGGAATTAATCTCCCCGGGGAAATGTTCAGCAGAACACGTTGCGGCGCTTTAAGCGGTTCTTGCGCGTTAAATACGGCGGTGAGCATATCGTTCTACGGGTTTTAAGACAGACAAAAGGCATCGCTTCCGGCGCAGGCTTTATCCGTTAGCCCGGTAGATAACTGCCACCAATATCCGCATGCATGTAGAAATAAATCTCTTCCACACTGCGCCGGGATAATAGCCAGCGGTTAACAAAAATTGTCGAAATATCAATCTGAAATTATTTTTCCTTATACTTCTGTGAAACCTAACGTGACACCTACTATTGCCGAACTATCTGACGCTCATCGCTAATTCACAACATAAAAGCCTGCAAAGTGGAGAGTTTGCGGGGGCGTCTTTTGCTGGCAGCCGCCGGGACTATTGCGTGCTCTCTCGTATAATCAGCCATCCGGCTACGCATAACCTTATTAATCAGATGGGTTTTTATACCCTCTCGCCGATCCTGAACTAAGCTGAATGTTTGACAAATAACACTGACGCTGGAGAAACAAATATGAGCAATTCTGATAATAAGCCGACAACCACGGACGCTGGCATTCCGGTAGCCAGCGATGAACATTCGTTAACCATTGGTCCTGATGGTCCGATTCTTTTGCAGGATCACTATTTAATCGAACAGATGGCCAATTTTAACCGGGAGCGCATTCCGGAACGTCAGCCACACGCCAAAGGCAGCGGCGCGTTTGGGCATTTTGAAGTCACGGAAGATGTCAGCCGCTACACTAAAGCGGCGCTGTTTCAGCCGGGCGTTAAAACCGATGTGCTTATGCGCTTTTCTACCGTAGCCGGCGAGCGCGGCAGCCCGGATACCTGGCGCGACCCGCGCGGTTTTGCGATGAAATTTTACACTCAGGAAGGTAACTACGATCTGGTGGGTAATAACACCCCCGTCTTTTTTGTTCGCGACCCTATGAAGTTCCAGCATTTTATTCGCTCACAAAAGCGCCGGGCGGATAATAACCTGCGCGACCACGATATGCAGTGGGATTTCTGGACGCTCTCGCCAGAGTCGGCGCACCAGGTCACCTGGCTGATGGGCGATCGCGGCATTCCGAAAAGCTGGCGCCATATGAACGGTTATTCCAGCCATACCTATATGTGGGTGAATGCGCAGGGCGAGAAATTCTGGGTGAAGTATCATTTCAAAACCGATCAGGGCGTGGAATGCCTGACTCAGGAAGAGGCCGATAAGCTGGCAGGCCAGGATAGCGATTATCACATGCGCGATTTGTATAACGCGATTGATAAAGGCGAATTTCCGAGCTGGACGCTGTATATGCAAATTATGCCGTTCAATGAGGCGGAAACGTATCGTTTCAACCCGTTCGATCTTACCAAAGTATGGCCACACGGCGACTATCCGCTGATCAAAGTAGGTAAGCTTCAGCTAACTACTAACCCGACCGACAACCACGCACAGATAGAACAAGCGGCGTTCGAGCCGAATAATCTGGTGGCAGGTATCGGCCTAAGCCCGGACAAAATGCTGCTGGGCCGCGTGTTTGCCTACGCTGACGCTCACCGCGCGCGCCTTGGCGTCAACTATAAGCAAATCCCGGTCAACGCACCCAAAGTACCGGTGAACAGCTACAGCAAAGACGGCGCCATGCGCATTAATAGCGTTTCTGACCCGGTATATGCGCCAAACTCAAAGGGAGGCCCGAAAGCAGACGGCACGCGCCATCCTGAAGATGCGACGTGGTCCGCCAGCGGCAATATGGTGCGTGAAGCCTATACGCTGCGCAAAGACGATGATGACTACGGGCAGGCTAATACGCTGGTTAATCAGGTGATGGACGACGCGGCGCGCGACAGGCTTGTGAATAATGTGGTTGGCCATTTACTGGATGGCGTACAGGAGCCGGTGCTATCCCGGGCGTTTGAATACTGGCGTAATATTGATGCAGCGATTGGCGCGCGCATCGAGCAGAAAGTGAAAGCCGCACGCGCGAATCAACCCTGACCCCTGGGGCGTAAACGCTAATTAAAAAAAGGCCTCTTCGCAGGCCTTTTCTCATTCATAAAGCAGGCGGTTTTGTACAACACCTCCGCCGAAAAAACCAACCCGCGTCGCGGCTCGCGCGCTGTTGCTACCCGGACGCAGCCGATTTCGCCTGCGGGTCACGTTTATTTCCAGAGCGCGTGTATTTCAAAAGTGCATGGCACCGGCACGCAAAATAAAACCGCAAGCATCCACCTGCGTTGCCAGCCGCTATTAAGAACGCTCAGGCAGAGCTGGTCCTGCCCTGGGCCTGCCTTTGAAATCGGGCGATGCTCATTCAGTAATAATGAACGGGGCGGTCTAAACAGGGGGACCTTCAGGCGCAGTTTGCGCCCCATAAAGATAACCCCCGGCTTCACAGAAGCTAGGGGCCATAGAATGTATTGGGCTGGTGCATCCACCGGCAGCGTTGAATAACAACGTTGGACCCTTACTGGAACTGCAAGCCTGATGCTTCCACCGGCAGCGAACCCGCGTCGCTGAACCTGCATTAACAATTATATTACAATAAAATTGATCGAAATCAACTTTAATATCAAAAAAACTACCTCGAAAGCGTTAATAAATTCGTATCAGGGACTTATCGTATCCCTGAGCAGGCGTAAAAACGGCTACTCCAGATAAAACCATCAACACTGCCATTAAGGATAGACGACTTTTTACCCGTCAGCGGGAAGTTTGTCAGAAAAGGCGTAAAGAAAAGAAATACGCTGGCGGTTACCCGGCGGCCCCTGGTGAAACGCAATAGTATGATATTGAGTAACGCCAGCGTATTGAAAACAAAAAACGCTTCGAAAGCTGCTTCCGTGCAGAAATCGTGCTCCCTTTCTTTCTTATTATTTCAGGCAGGCCTGGCAGCCCGCCTGCTTACTCCTTTAGAAGTTAAGTTTACCGCCGAGCATGGCTGTGCTATCGGAATATCCGCTATCGCCAACTCGAACCCCCACGTTGCCCCACAGGTTGAAGCGCGGCGTTATCTGCCCTTCCAGGCCTACTTTCACCTCGCCCAAATTGCGCGCACCGTCCTGGCTGACGTTGACACCATCCATTTTGGTAGCAAAACTGCGCGTATTATGCAGCCAGTTCATTTCAATAAACGGCTGGAACTGGCGCTGCAGATCGGCGTCATCGGCGTGATGCCCGGCAATCCAGGTTTTTACCCCTAACCGCGTCATCAGGTTACCATCGCCTACTCCCTGCACGTGCGTGCCATTTACCTCCGTATGATCGTCTGCTCTGACGCCCATCCAGATAGCCTGCGCCTGCGGCTGCACATACCAGGTATTAACGCTGCCACGACTACCGGTAAAAGCGCCCGTTCGCCAGGTATAGCCCGTCTCCAGCGAGGCGGTAATGCCGTGAGAATCATAGGATTCCCGCGCCTGCTTCTCGCCTTTTACGCTGTTGGTAAACCAGCTATATTGCATCCAGCTATCCAGATAAGCGCCAGTCATATCAGCCGCGTTAGCATACCAGGTCGCATAACCGCCAACGCTGTAACCATTAATGGTACCTTTTGAGCTAAAACCGCTCACATGATTACGCGTGTTGCTATGGCTATTGGCATAGCCCGCCATAAAACCCAGATGCCAGCGATCGAGGCCATCCGCGCTCCACTGTGCGACATCGCCCCCCATCTGCACCGTATAGCTATTACTTTGCGTACCCAGCTGGCCGCTGGCGTCATGCCAGCGGTTATGGCCGCCGACCTGGCGCATCCACAGACTGGTGACTTCCGGCTGCGCGTTTAACGTCTCAACGAACTGCGGCTCGCCCAGCCTGTCGTGTAGCGTCATGGCGAATAGCGTATTCGCTGCGGCAAGGTTCGCCGTGTAGCTTCCGCCTTCCGGGCGCACAATGGGCGGGCGCTTCGGCGTAGGTTTCGGCTCCGGCGTAGGTTTTGGATTTGGCTCCGGAGAGGGATCGGGCGTCGGCTTAGGATCCGGGGTCGGGTCTGGGGTCGGCTTAGGATCCGGCTGCGGCAGTGAACTGGTCAGGTACCAGTTTTCACCCTTTTTAACCAAATCATAATCATAGGCTCCTGCCACGATTCTATCCTGCTTCGTAAAGCCGCCTATGGAGGTGCCCCCCACGCTAACTAATTCAATCCCCTCAACGGTTTGCGCGCCGTGACCACCAAGGTTATTCACCGCTACCCGCGTGGTGCCCTGCGCGACATCTCCGCCAATGACAAGCTTATTGGCTGGTGAATTATCATCGCCCAGTACCCCATTCATCACCAGTAGTCCGCCGCTGCCCGCATAATCACCGGTCACGGTTAACGTATCGAATTTACTGGTATCGGAGAAGGCGATGGTGCCACTGTGCGTGAGCGTTCCTACCACCGAATTATTATTGATATTCCACGTACTGCTACTATCCAGCGTCAGCGCAGAGGCGTTAGTCACCGCGCCGGTCAGTATCGTACCGGACAGCAAATTCACCGCCGTGTGATTACGAATATCATCCACCGCAATATCACCGTTCAGCGCGCTATTTTCCGCGGTGAAATCCAGCGTGCTGTAGAGATTATTCGCCGGATCGAGCGTGTCTTCCGTATGGGCGACCGTAATAAGCTGCCCATTGCCGCCGGTCAGCGTCGAGTCCTTAACCGTCAGCGTTAAATTGGCGGTGCTGACATTTATCGCCTCAGCCTGTTTCGTCGCAACGGTAACATTATCCAGCGTCACCTGCCCCGCGTCGTTACTACTATCGCTGGCATAAATTCCGGCGGCCCCGACGCCGTTGGTCACAATATCGCTATTACTGACATTCAGCGTTCCGGCGCGGCTCCACAGGCCAAACGCATTCATGCCCGATGTTTCAATGCGCACGCTGTCGGCGGTAATCTGTGAGCCGGGATAAGCGACTATTCCGCTAGCCTCATCGCCCGTGGTGGTAATAGTGCTATGGGTCAGCGTCCCCTGCCCACCCAGCGCGGCAAACATCCCCACGCCTCCGGCACCGGAGGTATTAATAGTCAGGTTGTCGCCATTCAACTGATTTTCGGTATATAACGCATACGCGTTTTTACCTTCAGTCGTCAAAGAGCTATTGGTTATTGTCGCAGTTCCTTTCTGCGCATTCACGGCAATCGCCCGTTCACCGGCGGTGGCAATCAGCGCATTGTTTACAGAAACCGTTGCATCTGATGACGCAGTCCAAATCGCAGAGCTGCGCGTTCCCTGGGTGGTGAAGCTGCCGCCCTCAATGTGGATATCCGCCGCTCTATTCGCATTCAACGCATAAACGTTATCGCCAATAGTACTGGCTGACACATTATTTAATGTCAGGTTACCCTGAGTAACAATAATGGCATCTCCATTGGTAGTGTGAATATCGCTATCGCTTACTACCGCCGTAGACGTTGCAGACGGACTGGACCACGAACCGTCCAGCGCGAGTCCAATTGCGCTGTCCTCACCGGTTATTGTGATATTTTTAAGCGTTGCATTACTTGCATTCGCCAGATAAAGGCCCGTTGCGGATTTTCCTGTTACATTTATTTTCAGGTCTGTTCCATTCAATTGGCTATTATCGATCCATGCACCGCCGCCGCGAATACCAGAACTGTTTAAAACTAACTGGCTGGCATTAAATTCCGCGCCATTAAGCGCCTGAATGATAAATGTGCCATTAACGCTATTTTCCAGAGTCAAATTATCAATTGTGCGCTGAGTACCATCAGCAATAATAGTGTCATTATTCGCGGCAAAACTGTATGAGAACGAAGCTAAAAATACCGGTAATGCATACAGTGGACTGGCGGCAAATATCCTAACACCCCATTTGTTATTAGGGCGGTCATCCATAATTAAATCCTTTTAGGCAAATCTGTTAAAGGCACAGAGTATTTCTTTCATCCCTTCCGCAATTTGCTATAAATGAAGCGTAGCGATAAAACTCTGCTCTGTTAGCAGCCCCCATCTTACGACTCGCATTTCGATAATGAGTGCTGATTGTTTTCCTCGATCGATTTAGTATTTTTGATATGTCCGTACTATTATATCCTCTCCCTATTAATAACATCACGTCGTTTTCACTATCCGATAACTGTGAGTATTTCTTCAAACCAAAATACCAATACGCGCTCTCTTTATTGATTAAGACGTTGTAATCAGCGCAAGCTATAGCCAGTATCTTTCTAATTTTTGTTGAAATCTCATTGAGCGTATGTTTCCTGGATAAGAATGGAACATGAATAGTTATTTTTTCTTTTCTGGGAGTATCGCTACTACCACGAATACGTCGTTTGTTAAAAATATTAATCGTCACCATATCATTACGGAAAACGATATTGGGTTCATCCGTGTGCTCTTTAGCAGACGGTAATAAAAAGCATACATCTAAATGCTCATCAGAAAGCTGCTCGTAGATTAAAAGGCTCAGACCGAACATCTGATAATAGTTAGAATCTATCAGTAATATTTTTAACATACTTCACACCCATTTGTTGCGATCACAAGACGTTGTGATTACCTCCAGACACAGCGGACGCTGCCTGGAACAGACCAAAGTGAAGAAATGGAAACAACTTAAATAGCCGTAGAGTTATGGCACTGCCATATAATAACCTAAGCTTTCCATACTCAAATCCCATACGGCAAACCCGAAATATATCTGTCCCACCAGATAACAGGTTAATGCCGGGCTTTCCTGAAATAATCCCTAATGTAATTAGTTTCTGTTTTAGACCTCCATACAAAGGATAACCTTGGCTGAATAGCCAGTAATATATCCAACACATGCTTTATTTATAAAGCGGGGAAAAGGTCAATAGGTCCAATAAAACGAGTAGCGATGAAGAAAATCACCTTCATTTATCTCTATAATCAGAATCTCCCCGTTCTTTTTCCCGCATTCTATAACCGATATATAGAACAGTCAAATTTACTAAAAAAAAGAATTTACAGTAAAATATCCCATTGAAAACAGAATAAAGTAGATGTTTTAGCCTAATTCAGAAGAAAAAACGCACAGAAAGAAAGACAACCAAATAAGACTATCCTCAATAAATCTATAAAAATAAATTGTATTTTTATTTTGGGATAAATGACCAGGAACTCAGCCCGAGCCATTATCCCAGAAGTTAAGATATGAGATTACGTTCAGAAAAAATTTGTAGCTATGTATATGTCATCATTGATGTCACAAAATTCTTAAAGAACCTTTAGCTCCACCTTCTCTGATTCAATGTCATAACGACCATTCATGCACAAATCTATTGGCTTTGGATTCCAGTAAATCAACCCTCTAATCTCGAATATGATCAGCGCATGTCGGGTAAGATGCTCCTTTTCCTGTAAAGAACGTACCAGTAAGGTCTCAGGAATAATACGCGGCTCGAAGCGCAAAATAGCCGTGCGAATTGTTTTTTCGATTATGTTCCAGCTATGTCGATTCTCATGTGAACCTATCAAAGCGGGAACGCCATAATTCACCACCGACGCCAGAGTAACTTTATAACGTTGCTCATCCAGCGCATCTTCAATATTAGTATGATTAAGAAGATTAGCGAGATCCCGCTGTACCAGACTGCGCATTCCTTTAATATCTATCGGTCTATCACGGTCATACTTACTTTTAGGTTCATCATCCTGCAATCTGTCTAACAGCGTGGGAAGGTACTGGTGTTTACGCTCCATCACGATTATCCAAAGGTAATATTGCCGACTTCCAGAATAGAATGTTCGCTCATATCAGTAACCAAAACTTTACGACCGCTACCCTGGGACAGCATATCTGAAATAGAGGCCCACTCGGTTTTAGAACCCAGCTTAATCGTCTGGTCATCTTCGGCGGAGATTGGATAGCGCGCAGGGACAAAGCCATACCAGGTATTATCGCCAGATTTGAGAGTAGCCGGCGCCCATAACAAATCCAGTAGCCCCTGAGGTGCGGATACCTCCAGGCTCTGAATATCGGAAAACGCCACCCAGCGATAGCCGCCTGCGCAGATAAACTCACATACCGGCCCTAAGCGGCCATCGCTATCCGCAATCCACTCAAACTGCCCAAGCGTATCGCTGCAACCGCTTGCGCACTCAGCCAGATTAAACGCTTCGCCGCGCTGCTCCTCGGCTTGATCCCCTTTTCCCTGATATTGCAGCACATTCGCCTGATGCAATACCTCCATCCAGTGTGGAAAAGTGCCGTCCAGCGTTGCCGCCTGCCGCTCACCCGCCAGCACCTGAGCGCGCTGCATCTCGCTAAATACCAGGTTTTTATAAAGCTCGGTTTGTTTTTTTAATTCTTCATCCATTAACGCCATGGTCTGTAGCTGCAGCAGTGCCTTATCCCATACGCCGTCAACGCAATACAATTTAAATAACACATCGCGTATCTTCAGATCTTCGGGGTTATTTTTTACCCGCTCCAAAGTTTGTTGGAATAATTCATTAAGCGAAGAGTTTTTTAACATCTGAGTAAGAGAAATTGTATCCTGCATTTTTTATGCTCCTTAAATTAATAGTGACTATCCAAACCCACTTTATAAAAATCCTGAAACACCAGTTCGGGAAGCTTATTTTTCCCTTTGCTGACAAAGTGTTCAGGAGACAGCGCTTCCAGAATGTCGTGCTTCTCATCGTCAACAAAAATATCATCAGGCAGGCGGTCTACATTCAGTTCAGGCCATACCTTCTCCATCAAAAATGGTTTGTCGATAATGCATTCCGTTAAGGTTTTCCCCTTTATTTGCTCTCTAATAGCGTCAAAGCGGAGATCCGTTTTTAGAATATGGTTATCCTGGTGATTCAGTGCGGTATATGAAGCGCCTTCCTGCTCGCGCCAGATGAGGAAACGTTTGTATTCCACTTCAAGAGTTTTCAATACATCGTTGCCGCGATCCTGCGCCAGGACGACATCATTGAAATAGCGCAGGTCATTAATAATATTTCCGCCGTTAGGGAGGATCTCTTCAACCTCAGGGACTTTGTCAGCGCGCTCCCATGATTTATCCGGATAAATGAGGCGGTAAAAACTCTGTTCATCCGCCGCTTTATCGCCGTTAACGACCACGGACAGCTTAAAATGTCCGGCCTGGATCTCATTACCATGATGTAACGGATGCGTGCGACCATAAGCAATCTCAACGCCATCCAGGCAACACAGGCGTTCAGCGCACAAATTCAGCAATACGGCCCGGTTCATATGCCGGTAAAAAACAATAACGTCCCGCGCTTCCTGCGGAGTATGGGGTCCGAAGACCCCATTATTCACATTCAGAGCAAGCGCATTATCCTCAGTCAGGCTTTCATCAAGCACTATTCCCGGGCGGGATGCGGGCCACTCAAAATGGATTTTCACGCTGTTTATCCTATAAAGACATCGCCGGAACCCGAGACAATGACGGCGCCGCAGCCGGTAACATCACCGAGCCGCGCGGCCGGAAGCCCGTTAATAAATACGCTTCCGGAGCCGCTGGCAACGGGAGCAGCCCCGTGCCCAATCGCACAGGGCGCCACGCTCGCGCCCATCATGCCCGCAGGTAACCCATTAATGAAAACGTCCCCCGATCCGGAGCACAGGCAACCGCCGTGCGCCGTTGCATCCCCCACTCTGGCTGCATTTTGCATAGATAACCCTCACTTATTTGTTTGATTCCATTGCAATAAAACCTTCTCCCTTCGGCAACGACTAGGGCGGGAATGTTACGCTCCCGGTCGGTGTTTCCGTCGGTGTTTCCGTCGGTGTTTCCGTCGGGGTTTCCGTCGGGGTTTCCGTCGGGGTTTCCGTCGGCGTCTCCGTTGGGGTTTCCGTCGGCGTTTCCGTCGGCGTTTCCGTCGGCGTCTCCGTTGGGGTTTCCGTCGGCGTTTCCGTTGGGGTTTCCGTCGGCGTTTCCGTCGGTGGCTGCGTTGGAGTTTCGGTCGGTGACTGCGTTGGTGGCTCCGTCGTCGGAATCGGAGGCAGCGGGATCACGACGCCAAACAGCGCAACGATATTTGGCAAGCCAGGCAGGCCAATCATGCCGCCACCACCGCCGCCGCCGCCGCCACCGCCGCCGCCGCCACCGCCGCCGCAGTTATCGCCGCAGCAATCGCCTGGGTTAATATCGACTTCGCCGCCCTGAATCACGACCTTACTCTTGCCAATAATCTTGATGGTATCGGAGCACAGTACGAGCTCCCCGCCGGCGACAATATTCATACAGCCGCCGCTCACCATCGTCGTTGCGCCGCCCACGGCGAGTGAATGGTATCCCCCTACGTTAACCTGATAGGCTCCGCCAACGGACAGCGAGGTATATCCCCCCACCGCCGTCATCGCGGCACCGCCCACATTCAGACCGTACGCACCGCCAACATTAACGCTTTTCGCTAACGCGACGGTTTCACTGTTACTACCGCCAATCTCCAGAGCCACCGCACCGCCAATCAACGCGCTGTTGTTGCCGATAACGTTGGTCATCTGATTCGCACCAACGAACAGGTTGCGAGATAAGCCCACGTTAATATTGGAGTTCATCCCAATAGTTTGTTCTTCATTTTGCTTAGTCAGGCGCGTCATATTGCGTTCGGCCTGCTCCCAGTACTGCTCAATACCGGGCTTATCTTCAAAGCGAATACCGTTATAGTTGCTGCGCCCGCCGCCGACGGTACGGCTTATCAGGCCACTCTGCGTAGCGTTATTCGGCAAATCCCAGGGGGGCATAGTGGTATTGTTGTACAGGCTGCCGATAATCAGCGGCCTGTCCGGATCACCGTTAATGAAATCAACGATAACTTCATGACCAACACGCGGGATATAAATGCCGCCAAAGTTATTCCCCGCCCAGGCCTGACTCACGCGCAGCCAGCAGGAATCCGATTCCCGGTTTTTCCCGTAGCGATCCCATAAAAAGCGTACTTTCACGCGACCGTATTCATCCGTCCAGATATCTTCACCCGGCGGACCGACGATAATGGCGGTTTGAGGACCGCTGGTTTTGGGTTTTGGCACCGTCATAGGATGACGGTAGATTTTCGTGGTAGGCTGCACGGTAAAATCGCAGTGGTAACGAAACTCATCCTGGCTGGCCAGCTGATCGATTTCCTCAACCGACAGGTGACTACGCAGAATCATATATTCGCGGTTCGCCTTTTCTACCGGATAATCCACCAGTTCAAAAACCGTGCCGCACATAATCCCGCGTAACTCGCCGGAGCCTTCGCAGCGAGAGCCGAGCGCACCGCGTTCTTCCATTCGCACGCGCGCAAGCTGCTCACCTATCTCCGGCTGCTCATAGTCGCCAGGCCAGTGGAACACTTCCATTTGGTTGAAGCTGGTTTTCCGCGGCTTGCTGTCCAGCGCCATAATATCCGCGCGCGACTTGGTAAAATCATAGTCATTGGTCACCCAGCGCCCGGAAGTGATCATTTCCTGGAAGTGGAACTGGCTGATGTACTCTTCATCCAGCTTCGGTCGGTCTGAAGAGTACTTAAGAACGTGATAGGCTTCGCTCGGGGTGCGGCGGTGCGCGCCTACGCTATCAACCAGAATGAGTTTGTGTTTTTGTTCCGCATGCTCGAAGAACCAATAAATTCCCCACTCTTCCATTAACCGTTCAATAAAATTGAAATCGGTTTCGCCGTACTGTACCTGGAAGTCCAGCAGCGGATAACTGCCCGCCAGCCGTTTCTCAAACGGGAAGTTATAATCGCCTAACACTTCTTCAATAATATCCACCACCGTTTTTTGCTGGAAAATTTTAAAGTCGGTGGTTAACTCAGCCAAATGCAGCCAGGGCCGGATAATAATTTCATACAGCGCCTGATTGGCGTCGCGCCCGATATAACGCGCTTTTTGAACAATACCTGATATTTCCCGGGTTCCCTGGCCAAGGCCAATAATATCCCCGAGCCCGTTACCGTCCAGTTCAATTTCGACGGTCATCTCTTTACCGATTAAGGCTTTAAGATCGACATTCGAAGCCGCCTGCCAGGGTATTAGCGGATTGGCCGGCGTTTTGGCAGTAATCACGTAGGAATAGAGCGAGGAGAATGCCTCCTCACCATCCAGTTTTGAGATTACCAACGCCGGCTCTCCAAGTAGCAGCGGCATAGCCGAACTACTTAATTTAATAGTACGTGACATATCATCACCTGATGCGTTGTGAGTATCTTAAAATGATGCGTCAGGCCCTTCAGCCTCAGCGCGTTGTAATGGAATTCTCTGCGAATCCAATATTTTCCTGTGTCGGCTTTGCCGCCATAGCCAGATACAGGCCTCTCCCGCTAAACAGTCAGGCCAGTTCTTCCACGGCATAATCTCGACACCATCGCTATCCCGAATGCGATAGTCCTCCTGTGACCCCTCCCTGAGTAAAACCTGAGAGCGATTCTTGAAACGGAAATTAGGCGTCAGGGCAAAAGACTCCCAAAACGGCGAATATGCCCGCCGCAGCGCCCTGACCCATTCCCGCAAAGATCGCCAGCTCCCGTTTGAAAATTCATTTTTCCGCACGTAATGATTCAGAACTCTCGTCATCCAGAACGTCACGGGAAACGCCGATGACAAATCCTTTTTCAGCCAGCCATAAGACACTGAGGTATAGATAACGGCGGCAGACTTCTCCCCCTGCGCCGTGCGAAATACCATCAAGGCGCCCGCGTAATAACGGCTGCCTTTTTTGGATGCGGGCGAAGGCATAACAAAACACCACGGATAACTTTCTGATAAATAGTCATCCGGCACAGAGGAGGCCATATAAGGGAGGATCGCCTGCTGGAGACGGGCGCGCAGACGCGCTTGCTCCCTGCGACGCCAGCCCAATCGGCCTGTGCTTAATTCATCGATAAGTAAATACAGACGCACCGATATCTTTCCTCTGGTGTTTGGTTTGCACCGTTTAATAAGCGCCAGGACAGCGGAAATCCCTGAGCAAATCAGACGCAAGCGCTCCGTTTACCGTCAGTCCCGTGGCTTCGATATCCACCCGACGCTTATCCAGGGAATAAATCAGTTCCGTTTCCCCGGAATCCGGCACCACAATTTTCCGCGTGCTATCCAGCCAGCGGAATAATGCCCACGGGCCGGTAAACAGCGCCGACGAACCGGCGGCGATACGCGGCATCGCATTCAGTGTGATACGCGATCCCTGCCGGGCGCCGGGCCACGTTAGCGAAACCGGCGCTATCGGGCCGTGCGCGTAATTCACCTGAGTACCGTCGAAATTCATATTGAGCTGAATCACCGAAGGATCCATATAAGGCACGGAGATACCGAACTTCAGAGCCATGCGGCGCCCGCCTTCGCCCTGGAAAAACGCATCGCGGATATCCGCCGCGCGCTCAAACACCGCCAGCTCACCGTTATCGCTTTCCCCGGCGTCGCCTTTATAGCGCCAAGGGTGCGCTGAGGTATCCACTTTGTCAGCCAGATTTTTTTGGTAATAGTCATCCACCAGACCGCCGGCCGCGAAAAAGCGTTCAAAATCGGCCAGCTTCACCTCTTCTTCGCTGTCGGCAAACGGATAGCGCCCCGCCAGAGTCCTGCGGCAAATGCGCCCTAAATGCTCTTCAATGCCTTCGTTATCCTGCGCGATAGCCTCATGATTCGCTCGCCGATACGAACCATCCAGCAGCGGACTAATTAAATTACTCAACGGATCGGGCCAGGTTTGGGACTCGGCGCTCAGCTTCTGCGCGGTATTGGAAAGCGTCACGCTATTGCCGCTTTTTAGCGCGTCGTTATAAATCACAAACAGGGTGTACTGCTCATTCAGCGCCCCCATTAATTTACTCAACTCTGTACTGGCAACCGCGCCAGGCCGGGCGTCCGCTACGATTTGGGGAGAACCGGTAACAAACTCGCGCAGCGGCGCGAAGTGGCTATCAACCCGCTCCCAAAGCAGCTTTTTTTCCAGCGCCGCATAGGCCAGACTCACCTTCATCGCCGCGTTTAATATCTGGCCTTTATTACTGACATTATCCAGCAGCGATTTTCCTTCCGGCTCGGACAGCGTGGTTTCCGCTACGGCGCGCTGCACCAGATTGGCTAGCGGAGAATCCGGCGCTGCCAGCGTTCTCAGGATATAAATATCCGATGCCATGCCGGCGCTGCCGGAGTCCAGTGGCAGCACATCCGTTTTAATACGAATGTTGCGCAAAAACGCCTGCCAGCGCTGGGTGTATTCATCCAAATACAGCGCCAGAATCTGTTTCTGGACCGGATTTATCAGCGCGCCGTTGCGCGCCACGCCCACCTTTGGCAATGGGTTATCCTTCTCCTTTCCCATTACCCAGCCGTCTTCACGCTCCAGCCCCATCAGCCCGAGATCCATTTTTTTTTTAAACAGGGAGTGATACCCCGCGCGCGTAAACAACCCAGGAATAGAGGTCGCCTCAGAATCTTCCCCAAGTGAAAACAGCTCCCCACCCCGGCTGCGCGTCATTGCGCTCAGCGTCAGATCTGCGGGGGCGTCTGCCGCCGCTGCGTCCTTAATACGGCGATACAGGCGGCTGGCCAAATCATCCCGATCCAGCAGCGCGCGCGCATATTTCACCAGCCCCGCGTCGGCAGGCTGACCAAAGCGACGCCACGTAGGCGACTGAAGCAGCGTATTGAGGTGGGAAATAAATATCTGTCGCTCTTCATAAGGCTGCAGCTTGCCGGTCTCTTCCCACAGACGGGTTACACTGTCGACGATATACGCGCTATCAAATTTGCCCTGTCCGTACACCATGAGATACAGCTTCAGATAGCTATAGATCTGCTCCGGATTATCGGTGTCAATAGCCTGCTGCAGCGCCAGCGTAACCTGACGTTCAATTTGCGGTAGCAGTAGCCGCTCAAGGAAATACTGATACAGCGACTCCGACGCGTTCACTACATCCTTCCCGGTATACAGCCCGTAACGCCAGTTCAGCCCGGGGCTATAAACATTCAGAGTGCCGTACTCGGGTAAATACTGCGACAGCGTGAGAAGCTGCGGGATAAGCCCTTCATTCGTCGTTTTCGAAAAGCGGTTAACCTCATCGCCGAGCGTCGCGGCTTTGTTATCCACCACGTGCAAATAGCGGCTGTTATTAAGATAACTGTTATGGAAACCGTTTAGCAGGAACACCGCCGCCAAAATGGCAACCGTGTGACCGAGGAAGCGCTGCAGGCGATATTTCGACTCATTAGCCAGGTTATAGCGCGCTAAATCGAGGTCTTTAACGATAACATCGCTGAACAGCTGTTTTAGAAAATACTGGCGCCCATAGGAAACATCGCTCACCAGAAAATCGCGCTCGGCGGGCTGTTCAACGACGGACGCCGTAGTCGCCGGGTTCTGATTATCCACATAGTTAGACCATTTGCGCACAATAGTCTGATTATTCAGCAGGCTAAAATCGACCGGCTGATGGCTACTGGAAAAGTAGATGCCGCGCAGCGTGGTATAGCTCTGGGTTTCATCGTAGCGCGAGGCAAAAAAGATATTCTGCACCACTTCGGCCATCAGAACGGACAGCGCGTGAAAATCCTGGGGCAGCGCGTACATTTTTTTGCGATCCCGATGATCGTACTCTTCCTGCTGACGCACGATCATTTCCCGATCAACGCGCCGCTCCAGCAGAGTAAACTCTTCCCGGATACGCTCAGACAACTCGCCCGGCGCGCCTTTCATCGCATCCCCGTAAGGGAAAGTAACGCCCCAAACCTGCTCGCGCTCCTGTTCGGTTAGGATACGGAAGTATTCAGCGAAGCCCGGAAGCTGGTCGAGTTTGGTAACCAGCACGTAGGCCGGGAAACGCACGCCCAGCGTCTGGCGCAGCTCTTCCAGCCGCGCGCGCATACTGGCCGCCAGCTCAAACAGTTCCGCCTGGGTACGTCCCATAATATCCGCTGCGGAAAAGGTAATAACTGCGCCGTTGATCGCTTTAATCGGGCGATATTTTTTTAACGCCTTTAACATCGCCTGCCATTCCGGCAAATGGCTTTCCGCTGCGCTGATATATTTACCGGCCGTATCCAGATACACGGCGTCATTGGTAAACCAGCATTCACAGTGGCGCGTTGGCTGCCCCTGTTTCCCCACCTGGTTAAGCTGTTCCGGCAGCGGAAAACTCTGCCCTGAGGCTAAAATCGCCGAGGTTTTACCGGAATCCTCGGTGCCCAGCATAATGTACCAGGGCAGCGTATCCTGCGGCCTGCGCGCCAGGATCACGCGCTGAAAAAAAGAGAGACTGCCGCGGCTTTTATTCACATAGTCCACCGCGTTGCGGATAACCGCCACCACCTCAGAGGTATCGTTTTCCGGCGCGGTCTCTTTCTTCATAAACCGTTCTAACAGCGCGGGATTATCTTTTAACGCCAGCAGCAGCCGCCATGCGCCGTACAGCAGCGCACTAAATAAAATAGCGGCGATAATGCCCAGCCGCACGCTCACCGGTGCCAGCGGGTAATTGTCCCCGATTAACAGGAACGGCCCGAGCACCCAAACAATCACGCACAGCGTAGCCACCGCGACGATAAACACCGGCCAGCGCAGCCAAAAGCTCACCAGACAGAAAACAGCCAGAACTATAAAAATGATTCGGGATTCCACGCTTTCCAGCGGGCGCGTTTCTCCGAACCCAAAAAACGGCCCCAGAAACCAGATGGCCGCAATTAGCAGCGCAATACAGCAGATAATGAGCAGTGTCTTCATAAACCGCGCGGCGAAGACTCTATTTAAATAAGACATTATTTATCCCGTTTAATACGTGACAAAAAACTCGACGCGGCGATTCTTCGCCCGTCCCTGCGGCGTTTTATTCGTCGCCAGCGGCTGGCTGTCGCCCACGCCTTCAACTTTCACCTTGCTTTCAGGCACTCCGGCGGCAATAAAGTAGCGGGCCACATCTTCAGCGCGTTTTTCAGAAAGCACGGTATTGTTCGGCAGCTCAGGGCGGTGAATCGGCGTCGCGTCGGTGTGGCCGACAATCACGATATCGCCGTTGACGCGCCGCACCTCATGCGCGATGCGTTCAATAACGTTCACCATCGCAGGCTGCACCGTCGTCGAACCGGAACTGAACAGGGTGTCGCCTTTAAGCACCACTTTGCTCTGCGCCTGGGTTTCATCAACGCTCAAAAGCTGCTGTTTGATTTCATTGCGTAGCAAAATGGCCAGCCGGAGACGCGTTTTCACCTGCGGCAGCGTGACCTTCAGGTTTTCCATCGCGTTAATGTCGGAGGTAATACGTACGCTGCTGTTTAACAGCCAGTATTTACACCAGATGAAGGATGAAGCGATGAGTACGCCAGCGCACAGGGCCGTCAGCCTCACCGGCACCACCAGACGCTCCCGGCGCGCCGGGCCGTGCGGCTGTAGCCCGTGCGGCGACAGCGCCGGCTGCGTGGTATCGCGCGTGCTTTGCACGATGGTAAGCAGGCGCTGACGGATTTTCGTTAACTGCCTGTCGCCATCTTCAATGATGCTGTAACGGCCTTCAAAGCCCAGCCCCAGAATGCGCAGCAGCACTTCCAGCACATCGGCGAACTCATTGGGATTCATAGACAAACGCCCAATCAGCAGGAAGAATTTATTGCCGCCGTCGTTGTCCCCTTCAAAATGGTTAAGCAGGTTACTCTGAGACCAGCCGGATTCCAGCCCCCAGGGCGCCGTATGCGCGGCCTCATCCAGCGCGGTGCAAATGCAGTAGCGCACGATAGCCATCTTTTTCCACGGAATATTCACCTCTTCGCAGACGATACTGAATACGTTGATTTCACTCTTCAGCGTATTTTTCAGGATCTCAACGTGGGCGATGTCCTCAATTTTTTCGGGCATATCGCTCAGCGCCCGCAGCAGCGGCTGGGTTGCTTCCAGCAGCGCATTTTCCGCCGCTGAGACTTTCAGCACCCGCTGCTGCACACTTTCGCTTTTCATTGTGCGGCCGTGCCCGCTTGCGATACCGGCCGCGGCGCGCTCGGCGCGCGTACGCGCCGCGGGTTCCGGCTCCTGAATCCAGTCACCGTGTTCGTCCAGGAGGAATTTCCCCAGCGCCTGGGGCGAGCCGTCATCCTCCGGGACAGGAGAGCTGTCCACCGCGTGGAGTGCTTCCTGGTTTAAATCGTCTTTCATCAGTTCCTGATTCCCCAGAGTTCCATTTTCAGGCCGGGGAATTCACCTGCAACGTGGAGCGCCAGCGCGCCGGTACCTGAAATTTTTTCCCAAAACGGACCGCTTTTTTGTAATTCAAAATAGACGTATCCCGCGCTATACGGGATCTGGCGCGGCGGCACAGGCAGCCCCTGTAACACCAAGCCGGGCAGGTGCGAACGTACCAGCTCATGGAGCTGCTGCGGGGCGCTGATTTTGGCCTGCGCGTGAAATTGCTGCTGCAAGACATCCATCGGCAGCTGGGCGTGCACCGCCAGCACCATATTGGAGAACGACCGCAGCTCGGCGGGAAGCACGGAAGCCGACCACACGCCGTTGCCCCGAGAGTGCAAATCGATAAGCTGGCCCGCGCGCACCAGAATTTGGTTAAGTAAATCATGCACATCGTCGACTAACGGGCGGATTGAAGGGTACAAACGGGCATGATCGTAACCCGGCGCGCGCTTCGGGCGCCGGGTTTGAGTACGGATAAACGTCGACAGTTCGCCGGCCAGTTTGGCCAGCTCTTCATACAGCACGATCGGCGGCAGTTCCGGAATATGACGCAGATGATCCAGAATCGGCTCGTATTTATTAAAGATTTGCAGCAGCAGATAATCGACCACTTCAGCGCTGGCGCTGGCTTTACCGTCCGTGGATGACAGCCGATTTGCCAGCATCTCGGCGCGCATTTTGACAAGGCCGTTCAAATGCGTCAGCCATTCGCTTAATAGCGGGTTAGCGGCATAGCCGGTAACCGGCGGAATATAGTCATCAAAGTGCAGCAAAACGCTGCCGTCAGGCTGGATAGCCTTCACGCGCATCAGCGGCAGGCCAATCCACGACTCCGTCATTTCCGTCTCGGACACCAGGCGTAAACGCAACTTCGCCAGCTGTACCGGCTTCGGCCCCTGGCGGATTGAGTTGGTGTCGCACAGTTCGGCTTCTTCAGCGCGAAAACGCGCCAGCGAACTGGACTCATGCTGGTTAAAAATCGTTTCATCGCTGTTATCCAGGCGCAGCGGGACCGCCAGATAAATCATTTTTCCCAGATGTTCGGGCAGGATAGTCAGCGGTTCAGGCAAATCAGCGTGATCGGGGATATCAAACGGCGTGCCGTCAGGCAAGACGCCGCGAGCGGTGCGCAGCACCAACTTGCCATAAGAAAGGGCTTCGCGATCGATTTCATACTGAGAAAATCCCCAGAAAAACGGGCTCAGCGTTGATGCGCGCTTATGGGCATAGTATTCAAAATAACGTTCTTGCTGTTGAAAAAGCTGCGGGCGCAGGAACAGCCCTTCACTCCACACGACTTTATTCGTTCTCATGGTTTAACCCATTTTCTTAATTGTAATTGCTGCTTTTTGAAAATGAACATTCAACGCAATTGGATCGTCGTTAAAAATTCGCTTCCACCACGATACTTTTTTCCTCTCGGGTAAATCCCACGTAATTACCCATGCTGAATTCTGAATATCACGATAAGCACCGACGAAGCCCAGCGCCTTAGTGTCACTGTCCGGTTTAACCTTAATAGTGCGCGACTCTCCGGGCTGTAAAATAGCCTCATAGACTTTCGAGGACGCGTCTTGTATTTGTTTATTATTGCCTTCGGTTATTTCGAAGAAGTCACCATTATTAAAAACATCGGCAACTTTTACGTTGTACACAAATAGATTCAGAGGCGCTGGCTGACCACGCTCATTAGGATTGATATCTTTATCGGCAATTAACGTTAACTTTACTTCTCCTTTGCGCGCATCAGACGATCGACTGCCTGAGCATGAAGCAACAAAAATAATTAAAGCAATACTCAATATTATTTGAGATATGCGGGTTATATATTTTTTTATTTCTGCTGTGCAAAACATATTTCCACCAAAGCTATCGTTATTTTTTGAATATCATTTTGCCAGTCAATCGGCTTGTTATATTTAAGGCTATCTGGCGCACCTCTAAAATCTGTCCAGAAAAGGTCTGCCGCCGAAGCGGCAAACCTTTATTTGCTTCCAGGCAACAAAATTAGCTGCGCAGGTTAGCTTTAACGTCGTAGCTGGTAGAAATAACGCCAGATTTAGCGCCTTCTGCGTTCTGCATCACGTAATCCTGAGTCAATTTCGTGAAGGCGAAGGTGACGCGCTCGCGCGGACGAGTTTCATCCTCAGCAGAACCCGCAGTTTCTACGCGAGTAATAATGACGTCGGTAAATTTGATGGTCAGATATTCCAGCGGATCGCCGCCGGCTTTACGTACCACAAACTGGACATCTTTGATGTGCTTACCAGACAGACAGTAGCTCAGCAGGTTGGTGCTGGCTTTGTCTACATAGTGTTCAAAACAAAAGTCTTCTACGGTCGCCTTACCAGAACCACCGCCTGAACCGCTGTGCATATTAGAATGCTGAATGCTTGCCCAATGCCATGACAGCACTTCAATTTCATTCTTATGAGTAGCATCCAGAGACTCACCTTCGATGCCGTCAATTTTAATAAACATATCTTGAGCCATAATAATTTCCTTCTTCAGCTCTTATTTATAAAGTTACACACCGTGTAACGACCAAATACAGATAACGTTTTTATTAGTAATAAATAAAAACCGCCCCTGATTTTGCGGTAAGTTAAAACCTATTAACTTCACCGCGGTTAAAAAGAAGAAAGTCTTCATGACTAACTTCTTAATTCATGCCTAATTAGGCAACATCTTTAAGTGAAGGCAGTTTAGCCACCATACGCAGTGATACGGTGAGACCTTCTAACTGGAAATGCGGGCGCAGGAAGAATTTCGCCTGGTAATAACCCGGGTTACCTTCCACGTCTTCAACGACAACTTCAGCGGCAGCCAGCGGGCGGCGAGCCTTGGTTTCCTGTGAAGAGTTAGCCGGATCGCCATCGACATAGTTCATCACCCAGTTATTCAGCCAGCGCTGCATATCTTCACGCTCTTTAAAAGAGCCGATTTTGTCGCGCACGATGCATTTCAGGTAATGCGCAAAGCGGGAACAGGCGAATAGATACGGCAGGCGCGCGGACAGATTCGCGTTCGCGGTAGCGTCCGGATCGTAATATTCCGCCGGTTTTTGCAGCGACTGCGCGCCAATGAATGCCGCATAGTCGGTATTTTTACGATGCACCAGCGGGATGAAACCGTTTTTAGCCAGCTCCGCTTCACGACGGTCAGAAATCGCAATTTCCGTCGGACATTTCATATCGATGCCACCGTCGTCGGTCGGGAAGGTGTGGCAAGGCAGATCTTCTACCACGCCGCCGCTTTCAACGCCGCGGATCATGGTGCACCAGCCGTAATGTTTGAAAGAACGGTTAATATTCACCGCCATCGCATAGGCGGCGTTAGACCATACATATTTGCTGTGATCGGCACCGTCCGTGGTCTCTTCAAAGTTGAAGTCATCCACCGGATTGGTGCGAATGCCATACGGCAAACGCGACAGGAAGCGCGGCATCGCCAGACCAATGTAACGGGAATCTTCAGACTGGCGCAGTGAGTTCCACGCCGCATATTCCAGGTTCTGGGTAAAGATTTTCGTCAAATCGCGCGGGTTGGCCAGCTCCTGCCATGACTCCATCTGCAGCACAGATGGCGCAGCGCCGGTGATGAACGGCATGTGCGCAGACGCGGCCACTTTACCGATGGAAGACAGCAGGTCCACGTCCGGCGCGCTGTGGTCAAAAAAGTAATCCGCCACCAGGCAACCGTAAGGCTCACCCCCGAGTTGACCGTATTCTTCTTCATAAATCTGCTTAAACAGCGGACTCTGATCCCACGCTACGCCTTTATAGCGTCTCATATTCCGGCGCAGTTCATCCTTCGAAAGGTCCATAAAGCGCAGTTTTAGTTTTTCATCGGTTTCGGTGTTATTCACCAGATAATGCAAACCGCGCCACGCGCTTTCCAGCGCCTGAAACTCCGGATGATGCAGAATAAGGTTAATCTGCTCGGATAATTTATTATCTATTTCAGCGATGAACGCGGCGATATTTTTATACGCATCGTCGGCCATGGTAATAGAACTTGCCAACGCCTGTTCTGCCAGCGTCTTCACCGCCATTTCAACGGCGGTTTTCGCCTGCTGCGATTTGGGTTTAAATTCGCGCGTTAATAAAGCATTAAAATCGCTTTGTGTTTCAACCTGAGTGGCGGCTTGTTTATTTTTTTCTGCTTGAATTGCCATAATAATCTCTCTCTAAATCACTTTTGGTTCGCTGATTCTTTATCCGCCGAATTGGATTTCGGCGAAGCGGCCAGCGTATTCAGCAGCGACTTGTCATTCAGCACTTTCATTACCAGCCCTTCCGCACCGGCTTTACCATCCATATACGTCTGGAGGTTAGCTAGCTGGGTGCGCGCTTCCAGAAGCTGCGATAAAGAATCGACTTTGCGAGCGATAGCATCCGGCGAAAAATCATCCATGCTTTCAAACGTCATATCGACCATCAGCTGACCTTCGCCGGTAAGCGTATTGGGCACCGCAAACGCAACGCGCGGCTGCATGGCCTTCATGCGCTCATCAAAATTATCAATATCGATGCTCAGGAATTTCCTGTCGGCAACGGGAGGAAGCGGTTCCAGCGGTTTACCGGAAAGATCGGCCAGAACGCCCATCACAAACGGCAGTTCTATTTTCTTTTCGCTGCCATAAATTTCGACGTCATATTCAATCTGTACGCGAGGCGCACGATTGCGTGCAATAAATTTCTGCGAATTACTTTTGCTCATAATTATGATTACTCTTTAATAACCGTTATAAATAAAATCGTCGTTCGCGTGATAGCTAAATATTAAATAATTACTGCCAGTCCCCGTCAGCTCCTCCTGTTATTTATAAACAAGCACGACCCCTGCCGCCGCATGGACTTTTCCAGCCGTCACAGCAGAATTCCCCTTTGCGTAATAACTCGCAGTGAACCGGTGGGTTAAAGGATCACCCGCAGACGAAATAATATATTCTTGTCCGGTTGCATCATTATCAATAACCACTTGCGAACTATCTTCTTTACGCAATCTGATTTGTACGTTATTACTAAAAACCGAACCGGTATCATTAATTAAATTACCGGTAGTCGTATCCGCCGGAGAAACATTACTTTTAAAAGTAACGGCAATTTTTCGGCTTGCGGGACAATCTTTTAGCGTAATATCAAAAGGGCGGCTTCCGGCCTCAGCGGCATTCATCTGGAGCGTCGCTATTGAGACTTTAGGCAGCGTAATAGTTTCATTGTTACTGGCATTATTGATAATAACATTACAGGTTTCATCGGTATATTCGCCAGTAAAAAGAACTTTTATTTCGCAATCCGCACTGCTGCTACAGGCATGCACCTGGGAAAAACATTGCCCTACTAATAAAGCCACAAATACGCTATTAAAGACAAGCTTGCTGACAGGTCTATTATTCTGAATTAATGGCATACCACACCTACCTGTGTAATTGCGCCAGATGAACGAGCAATTTTATCGGCTATCGACTTATCTGCATAAATCGTACATATACGCGCACCGGAAGCATCTTTAACATATAAACTGTCTTTATCTGCATGCCATCCGCGAATATAGGCCATTCCGCCCTGCCCAATTAGCCCCTGACTGGTATTATGCATATCCATAATATTGGCGCCGATGGGTAAATAATTACCTTGTTTATCGCGAATAATCAGTACAGCGGGTTTACCGATTAGCGTTTTCATGGTTACCGGAATGGCCGCGCCCATTCGTGGAATAACCGTACTTTCACTTTCCAGTACATCTACCGTATCCGGCAGGCCTTCAGTATTAATCGCTATCGTATTTTCACGATAAGGGGTTAGCGACGGCATCACCGCATAACCATTGCCGTCGATACGCGAACCATATCCGTTCAGCATACGCGCGCCTTTTGCTCCCTCCGCGTGGATCAATGCGAAAGGCGCATCTCCGAGCCGTGGCCCCAGCGTTAACCCTCCGCTATGTGCGATGACGCTGCCGTTAGCGGTAAACGAAAGCTGGCGCGAGCGGCTGCCGAGCGAGGCGGTGGAACCAAACTGCCCCCACGGGGAGTTGTAGTTCATATTGCCGTTGAATTCGCCCTGGGTATTATCGTTCCGGCTTTTACTCACCGTCGTCCCAACACCGTAAGACAGTTCGCTCTGGTCGCCCTGGCTGCCGATGGCGTTAACCTGCGCGCTGGTTCCACCGTCGTTGTCATGCATGGCGGTGGTATACAGCGTATTAAACAGCGGCCTGTCAACGATACTGGCCTGGCCCAGCGGCACGCTGAATGACAGCATCACGCTATTAATATCCCGCCCGTCGCTATCGAATGCGCGCGAAGCCGATATCGCCCACGAAAAATAACGCTCCGATTTGTTATAAGACACCATGTATTGCTTCGATGAACCGCGCTCATCCCAGTAGCTATAAAAATTACCGGAAACGTTAATCCGCGCCCCGTTCCACAGCGGCTGACCGACGTTGACGGTAAAACGCTCTCGGGTTCGGTAATCCACCATATAATGGTCGTCTCGCGCTCCGGAGCGCTCCGCTATCGCATCCCGCAGGCTATAAAATCCCTTAGACGAGTAGCGATAGGCGGCCAGCGTGATATCCGTTGACGTGGAATCCAGGAACTTACTAAAACCAATGTTAAAGCTATTGCCCGTCGAGCTTCTTCCGTCTTTTAACTCACTGCGCGCACGCGTGATATCCATTGACACCCCGCCGAGCGGGGTATTGAATGCGTGACCAAAACCCACGGCGCCGTAGTTATCGGAAATTTGCCCTCCGCCATACAGGGTGTACAAACTGCCTAGTCCGTACTGATAAAACCCCTGCGCCATTCCCGGATGTGTCTTTAAGGTATCGTCCTGCAACTGCCCGACCGTTACGCCAAAGCGCGAAACGCCTTCATGTAACAGCATGGGCGGAGCGGAAAACGGAATCACCTGGGTGCGCTGTCGACCATCGGCTTCGATGATAGTCATCTGCAAATCACCGCCATACCCCATGGCCCCAACGTCGCTTAAGGCAAACGGCCCCGGCGGAACGGTAGTTTCATAAACCGTTTGCCCGCGCTGGGTAACGCGAACCCGAGCATTACTTTCCGCAATCCCTCGCAGAACCGGCGTGTAATACCGCAGCCCTTCCGGCAGCATACGATCGTCGGACTGTAGCTGGATCCCGCGTACCGTTAGGCTATCAAACAGATCGCCGCTGGTGGTGCTATCACCCAGCGTTAGCTGGCTTTTCAATACAGGAACGTCTCGCTGAAGATACGTAAATAGATTTTGCGTATGCGTAGACGAACGGCTATCCCAGCTTGTATTAATACGTTTGCGCAGGCGCCAGCCGTAGAAGTTTAACCCGGCCATCAACCCCACATTGCCGCTAATATCGTGCCCGCCGTCGCTGCGAAAATCGCGGGTATTTTGGCGAGTATAAAAGTTGCTGTTATAGTCGAGCAGCCCTACCGTGGTCCCCGCCTCCCAGGTATTAGGGTCGGTATAACCGCGCGGATACTCCACCGTCCATGCCTGCGGCACCACCAAATTCAATTGAAAATCGCCGGCGTTATAATGTGCCGCACTCCCGGTGACCCACTGCTCCAGCCTGGCGCACTGCTTTGCCGCACCTTTGCCTGACCTCTCAGGTGCGTTCATGATTTTGATGCCGTAGCCGTCAAGCTCTTCCGGGGTAAAACACGGCTGGGCGCTGACGCTATTTTTTACCGGAACAAACAGCACTTTATGCTGCCCCCGATTAAGGCCATTCACCAGTACCTGCACTACAAACTCACCGGCCGGATTAGGGTTCCCCTGCTGGTAGTGAGAGACATCTACGCTGGCACCGTGAATAAAGGCGCTGTTAAACCTGACCGTTTCCGGCGGTGACGCAGGCTCTGCGACAGGCTCTGGCCGTATTCCGCTACTTAATGCCAGTACGGGGAATCCGGCACCGACAGATGCGATTAAAATATGCCGTATCGCATGCGACAATAATGTTTCGCGGTTTATAAAATGCCGACATCTGTATAGTTCTGAAGGTTTCACTTCCCTGACTCCCTATTCAAAACCCTGTGGCCATACATAAACTAGCGGCTCACGTTGGAATATGTCCCTGTTCTTTGCTACATAATTATTTTTTTATCGCCAACCCTTTACCACCAGAAGAAATCAAATAGATATTATTAACCGTTCCATAATCGTTAATAAGACCGAGACGGATATCTTTAATCCCACCTGGAATAGAACCCTTATTAGCCAGCGTGAATTCCATATTACCGAACGGCGGAACCATATCTACTTTTAAAGGCAGTTTATTTCCTGCAAAATTTACTTCAGCTGAATCAAAAGAAAAGTAATAGGGCGTAGGGTTTGTCACTTTAATTCCGTTGCCCACCGTTTCCCAACGTAATTTATCCGCGTTGTCTGCGCTGCTACTGGTGATTAAACTCTTTGGCCGATAAAATAATTTAATGCGCGTTCTGAATGCCAGCTCTAAATGATCGCCCTGTTTTACTTTTTCATCGACCGGCGGGATCTCCAGTAAATTAAACCAGAACACCGATTCTCTATCCTGTGGCAGCGTCATGCCATTATAAATAAGACGCAGGCTTTGCCCTTTACCCGGTTCTACGCGATAAACCGGCGGCGTGGCGGTAAACGGTACTTTTGCCGCATTAATATCCTGGTTCTTTTGCCCATCATCAATCCAGACCTGTACCAATGCAGGCATTGTCCCTTTATTGGTAGTTCGTACAGTTCTTTCCCGCTCCCCACCAGGGAAAATAATACGCGTTCCTGAAATGGTTACACTAGCAGCGGCTATCTGGGAAGTTAATACCAGCAATAACGCTGCCTTCTTTAATGTCAAACCGATTACACTTTGATATTTTATTGCCATATCCCGCACCCGTTAATTCCGTCCTGTCATCGTCAGGGAATACTTCCTTAATGCGGGGCGGCGCAATACCGCCCCTATCCATCTTATTAATAAGAAGGGTAAATTACGGGTAAACCAGGGTGTACTGCGCTTTAGCATTAACTTTACCGGCAGTGGTTGCACCCGTTGCATAGTAACCACCGTAGTAACGCAGGGTTGCTTTACCATCAGCATCAACCGGGAACGGATTACCTGACTCACCCAGCTTCAACTGTTTTTCGTCAGAGTTGTACAGACGTACTTCAACTTCTTTTGCGCCGCTAGCATCTGTATTCGTCAGGTTACCCGTTGCGCTATCCACGCCGCTGCTGCCAATCGCTTCAAAGTGCGCAGCAACCTGAGTCACCGTAGACGGGCATTTTTCGACGTTCAGATCGAATCCTTTAGAACCCGCTGCATCACCCGCTTTTGCCAGCGTCTGAGTAGACACTTTCGGCAAGGTAACGATGCGATTTACAGACTCATCAACGATTGAGCAGGTATCAGCTACCAATTCACCGTTAAAGGTTACGGTACCCTGAGTAACTTCGCCTGCCGCCAGTGCGGAAGCAGAAGTTGCAGTCAGTGCCAGAGCGCATAAAGCCAGTTTAAAATTACGCATAAATAATATTCCCTATAGTCCTGTTTAATTCAAAATAACGAGTGATGTATCGATTACGTATTTCCCTAATTCCTTGTAATTTATTTCTTCAATAAACCCTCCCTATTACTCCACAACAATCTCTATCCCTTTTTCTTCCATGAACGTTACGCGCATTGTCTTGTTATCAATCGCTGCACTATCCATATTTAAAACAGCGCTACCAATCCTCGGTAAGATATTCTTTTCAATAAACCGAATAAGCATTCTGGCGCCGGTTTCCGCTACCGTGCAGCTATCTACAACGTGTTGTACTAATTCATCACTATATGTGAGCGTTATTTCGTGGTGCTCTTTCGCCCGCTGCGCGATACGATTCATATGGATCCTGACGATATGCTGCAGCGATCCGTGTTCCAGCGGTAAATAAGGAATCACGCTTACGCGCCCTAAAAACGCCGCCGGGAATACCTTCAACAGTTCTGGCTGCAACAGCGCCTGTAGCCTTTCTGCGTCGGGGGTGGTTTCCGGATCGGCGCAGGCGCTGCTTAAAATATCGCTGCCCACATTACTGGTGAGCAAAATCACCGTATTGCGGAAATCAATCTGGCGCCCTTCCCCATCTTCCATACTGCCTTTGTCAAATACCTGGAAGAACAGTTCGTGTACGTCCGAGTGCGCTTTTTCAACTTCATCCAGCAGTACCACGCTATAGGGCTTACGGCGCACGGCCTCGGTCAGCACCCCACCTTCGCCATAGCCTACATAGCCCGGCGGTGAGCCTTTCAGCGAGGAAACGGTATGCGCTTCCTGATACTCGCTCATATTGATAGTTATCAGGTTCTGCTCGCCGCCGTACAGCTGGCTGGCAATGGCCAGCGCAGTTTCCGTTTTCCCTACGCCGGATGGTCCCACCAGCATAAACACCCCAAACGGCTTCTGCGGGTCCGCCAGCCCGGCGCGCGCGGTCTGAATGCTTTGACTCAAACTGTTCAGAGCATAAGGCTGACCGATAACACGCTCCGCCAGCCGCTGCGGCAGCTCCATGACGGCGCTGATATCGTCTTTCAATACCTGCCCAACCGGAATACCGGTCCAGTTCGCCACGATCGATGCCACAACGCCGGCGTTGACTTCCGCCTGCACCAGCGGCTGCTCATGACGTATTTCGCGCAGTTGCTGTTCCAGCGAATTTAGGCGATCCTGCAGCGGGCGCACCTGCTCCGCCGTCTCTTCTACTGCACTTTCCGAGGTCGCGGCCAGAAGCTGCTGGCGCGTCTCGACAATGCTCGCCACCAGCTCACACTCCTGCGACCAGCGTTTATCCAGCTGTTCGGCTTCTTTAGCATTGTTCTTGATAGTTGACTGGATCTCTTCCGCGCGTTTACCGTCCTCTTTGCCGAAATTCATCGCTTTTTCCAGCAGCGAAAGCTCCGTCTGCGCAGACTGAGTGCGGAATTTCAGTAACTGAAGCTCGGTCGGAGGCGCGTGCTGAGCTACGGCAACCCGGGCACAGGCCGTATCCAGCAGGCTAATGGCTTTATCGGGTAACTGGCGCGCCGGAATATAGCGGTGAGAAAGCCGCACCGCAGCGCGCAGCGCTTCATCCATAATCCAGACGCCGTGATGCTTCTCAAGCACCGGCAGCAGGCCGCGCAGCATCGCCGTCGCCAAATCTTCTGAGGGTTCTTCCACCTGCAATACCTGGAAACGACGCGTCAACGCAGGGTCTTTTTCAATATGCCGTTTGAATTCACTCCAGGTGGTGGCACCTATCGTACGCAGTTGCCCGCGCGCCAGCATCGGCTTCATCAAGTTAGCCGCGTCGCCGGTACCGGCATTGCCACCGGCACCCACCAGCGTATGTACTTCGTCGATAAATAGAATTACCGGGTCGGCTGAGTTAACCGCCTCCTCAAGAACCGCCTTGAGGCGCGCTTCAAATTCGCCTTTCATACTGGCGCCGGCCGATAACGCGACCACATCCAGCGATAAAAGACGAACGTTTGCCAGCGACGGCGGCACTTCGCCTGCGGCAATGGCCAGCGCCAGCCCTTCCACCACCGCGGTCTTACCCACGCCGGCTTCACCGGTTAATAAGGGGTTGTTTTGACGACGGCGCAGCAGAATATCCACCATCGTATTGATTTCTTTATCGCGCCCCAGTACCGGGTCGATTTTGCCTTCCCGCGCCAGCGCGGTGAGATCGGTAGAGTATTGCGACAGGCCGCCGCTCTGCGCGCTGCCAATCGCGTTACTGGCTTCGCCGGGAATACCCGCGTCACCCAATACCGACGCATCGCTGGCAAGCTCATCCTGTTCGACGGATTCGCGAATGATATAGCCGAAATCTTTACTTAGCTGCTCCAGCGAAATTTTCTCAAACGCGGAAGACAGGCCGAACAGCGTGCGGCGCAGTTCCATTGTAGTCAGCAGCGCCATCAGCAAATGCCCGCTGCGGATACAATTATTGTGGCACTCAAGGCTTGCAAACACCCAGGCGCGTTCAATGGCCAGTTCAATATGGTAAGAGAAATCAGAAATTGAACTGGCACCGGTTGGCAGGCGCGTCAAAGCCTGAGCGAAATCACGCTCAAGTGCCCCAGCGTCTACTTCAAAATGACGAATAATATGACGTAAATCCGTATTATCCTGCTGGTAAAGCTGATTCAGCCAATGCACCAATTCAACGTATGGGTTGCCGCGTAATTTACAAAGCGTAGTCGCACTTTCAATGTTTTTGAATAACGTAGTATTCAGTTTGCCAAATAGGTTCTTTCTCGTTATCGCCACGGTAGAATTCGCCCTAATTTAATTAAAATTTTTATTTTTATTCACTTCACTAATGAAGCTTAGTCATCCTGACTATGAGGAAGACGTTTGATAACGTGTGATTGCTAAGAATAGTAATTAACTAAAATAAAAATAAAAATAGCCATAAACGTTAGCCACCTGTTTTAAGATTACTGCTCGAAACGCATTCCTAAATTCGCAAATGTATTTCATGCATACATCGTAAATTTCATTTTTACTTTTAGAATCGCATTACAAAGGGAGAGGAGCCAGCTCAAGACGGAATTATTGAGCAATATTCCTGATATCAGACTGACGCCTCCTGAGAGAAACGGTTCTTATCTCGAATATAACTAACAGGGCTGCAAGTGGAACATAACTTTCTTGACTACTATAATCGGGAACTAACCTTCATCCGGGAAATGGCACGCGACTTTGCCGAACGTCATCCTAAAATCGCCGGTCGATTAGGGATGCACGGTATTGAAATTGCCGATCCTTATGTTGAACGTTTAATTGAGGCCTTTTGTTTCTTATCTGCCAGAACGCAGATAAAACTTGATGCTGAATTTCCGAAATTTACACAGCGATTACTGGATATTGTTTATCCGAATTATAATTCTCCCACCCCATCAATGGGAGTTGTCCAGCTCAAACCCAATCTAAGTGAAGGTGATTTAACTCAAGGTTATAAAATACCTAAGAATAGCGCGTTCTATAGCAAGATATTACCCGGCGAAATGACCCGCTGTGAGTTTCGTAATAATCAGGAAGTTACACTATGGCCTCTGGAGATAGTAGAAGCACGGTTAACTTCAGTACCGCCAGATATTCCCAACCTTGAGGATTATCGCATTCACCATCGCCGCCTGAAGGGCGCTTTAAGAATTAAACTGAAGTTACAGGTTGAAGGCGTTATTTTTTCCGCATTAAAAGGATTAAATGAACTTCCCTTTTATATTCAGGGTGACGAACGCGTTGTTTCACATACGTTTGAATTATTACACGGCAGCCACGTTGCAATGGTAATCCGCTCCGGCGGTGAGAGTAATTCAAAATATCATGTGGTAAGTAAACACCCACTTAAGTTCGAAGGTCTGGATCCTGACCAAAGTCTTTTACCGCTACAGTGGAATATGTTCCACGGCAACACATTAATTCAGGAATATATTTGCTGTAGAGAGCGGTTTTATTTTTTCACGCTCACTCAGTTGGCAGACGCACTCGCGGGAAATGATTCTGATGAAGTAGAGATTATTATTCTACTGGATAAACTTCCCCAGGATTTGATTCCTCATTTGGACGCCTCACGGTTTCTCCTTTTCTGTACGCCGGTTATCAATCTATTCCCTAAAAGAGTGGACAGAATTGAAGTGAACCGCGCGCTAAACAGTTTTCATATTGTTCCCGATCGCAGCCGCCCTCTGGACTATGAAGTATTTTCGGTCAATAAAGTATTGGGGCTGCAGGCAGAAACCAGCGAAGAAGTGGTGTTTAACCCGCTTTATCAAACCCGGCACAGCGACTCCGGGAATTTTGGCCGCTATTTTTCCGTACAGCGAGAGGTGCGTAATAACGAAGGATCGCGGCGTAAATATGACACCCGAACCCCGTACAACGGCACTGAAATTTTTATCTCTTTGGTCGATCAACAGGAAGCGCCCTACGGCGAACATATTCGCTACCTGCTGGTGGACGCCATGGTCACTAACCGCGATCTGCCGCGTTTACTGACCAGTACCGGCAGTTTCAATCTCACAATGACGGATTCAGTCCCAATTACCGGCGCCTGTTTCGTTAGCACACCCAGTGCGCCGCGCCCGCCGTTTGCGATTGGGGAGTCTACGTGGCGTCTCATCCGCCAGCTTAGCTTCAACTATTTGCCGCTGTCGGATATGGAGCATTCTCAGGGCGGCGAATCGCTGCGTAATATGCTGCGCCTGTTTACCACCTCTGCCGACCTGGAATCCGTGGCGCAAATTAACAGTCTGGTGGGCTGTAAAACTGAGCCGGTAGTACGCCGCCTGTCTAACGAAGGCCTGCTGGTTTACGGGCGCGGTGTGCGCTGTAGCCTGACCGTCGATGAAGAAGGATTTTCCGGGATCAGCCCGTATCTGTTTGGACTAATTATGGAAAATTATCTCTCTCGCCATGCGGCCATCAATATCTTCACGGAAACTGAACTGCACTCTATGCAGCGCGGGCGCATCGCCCGCTGGGAAGCCCGGCCCGGGCGGCGAGGCGCACTATGATTCAGCATGACGCACCGCACGCCGCCCCGCTGGAAATTGATAACTGGTTCGATCCCGATACCCCCTGGGAGGCCGGTTTTATCAGTACGATGCGCGCCATTGCCGCCCGCACGCCGCAGCTGCCGGCGCCGGGCAAAGCCACGCTGCCCGCTCAGGAGCGCTTTCGTCTGGGGCAAGTAGCCAGCATGACGTTCTCTCCGCGCGAGGTCGCACGCATCGGCTGGCAGGACGACAAAGTAAAACTGCAGCTTTTTGGCTTGGGTATTTGGGGCGCGCAGGGCGCCATGCCGCTGCACCTGTCAGAACTGGCGTATTCGCGCTACGAGCAGCACGATAAAACGCTTATCGATTTCGCCGATATTTTCCACCACCGGGCGCTGTCGTTGCTCTACCGGGCCTGGTTCTTATCGCAGGATACCGCCTCGCTCGATAGGAAAGATGACGAACGTTTTTCATTTTACGTCGGTAGTCTGGTGGGGCTGGACCCTGCCGAATTGTCCTCTGAGCCGCTGCCCATCCACGCACGCCTGGCATCTTCTGCCCACCTGATCCGCGAGGCGCGTAATCCGGACGGGCTGCTCGGCTCGATGCAATATTACTTTCAGGTGCCGGTGCGCATGGAAGAGTTCGAGCTGCAGTGGATTTATCTGGAAGGCAAAGACCAAACCGCGCTGGGAGATGATAACTACGCCACGCTGCTGGGCGACGGCGCAATCCTCGGTAATACCGTGCTGGATCGCCAGCACAAATTCAAATTGGTCATGGGGCCGCTCACTCTCACGCAATACACCCGCTTTAGCCCGTGGGGCAAAGATATGCCGGTGGTGCGTGAATGGGTGCGCAATTTTATCGGCTTTGAATACGCCTGGGACGTTCAGTTGGTACTGGCCGCCGATCAGGTTCCCCACGCCTCGTTAGACGGCTCGCACCAGTTGGGGTACGCCTCATGGCTGGAGCGTGAAGCGAACGACACGCCGGTATTCGGGATGAGCTTTGAACCAGAGACGTATCAGTACTGAGGCCTGGCCCGGTACAGACACCTAACATAATAACGAGAATGGCAAGTCAATTTATGAGTGAAATACACGGCCTTAGCTGCTCTGACTATTACCGGTCCACGCTGGACCCGATTGCTGACGACGCCCCGTGCGGCGAGAGTCTGGATTATGACCCGGGCTTTATCATGCTGCAGTCCAAACTGCAGCCCAGGCTGGACGTAGAGTACGGCAGTTTTGTCGAAGCCGCCGAACCCGTTAACTGGGCGGAAACCGAGCGTGAATGTCAGGCGCTGCTGCAAAAAAGCAAAGATGTGCGGTTAATTATTGTACTAATGCGCTGTCGGCTGCGGAAAATCGGCCTTCCGGCGCTCAGTGAAGGGCTTGAAGCGCTGAATGTTCTGCTGCACCGATGGCCGGACGAGTTACATCCCCAGCTTCTGGATGAAGGTGAGTTTGCGCCAATGCTGCGCGCGAACGCCTTCGCGGAGCTGGAAGACACGCACGGGCTGCTGGCGGATATACGCAACCAGCCTCTGCCGCGGGCCTCCGGCCTGCAAATCACGCTCAAAGAGTTTGAAAAGGCGCACGTAGTGCCGCGTGAAGAAGGCGCCCTTTCCGAAACCACGGTTGCCGCGCTCATCCACGAATGGCACATCAACGCACGAGAAGAGATAGGCGTACTGACGCTGGCGCGCGGCCATCTACTGGAAATCAAAGCCGCGCTGAATGATGCCCTGGCGCACGAAGCCCCGGAACTCAGCGTGCTGGATAGTTTGCTGCGCCTGTTTTCCAGCGAATTTGGCGATGTTTCGCCGTCAGCGGGCAACGCGTCCTCCGCACTGCCCGGCGAACCGGAAACTCAGGCTCAGGCGGCGGCCGGCGCGCCGAACGATCCGGCAATCCCTCAGGAGAGCGTAATGGAAGCGCCATCCTGCGGCGTTGCCGCTGCGCCCGCTGCGGCCCTCGCACCCCAGCGCGGCATTGGCAACCGCGCCGAGGCGCTACACCGCCTGCAGGAAATCCGCAGTTGGTTTGCCATGACTGAACCCAGCAGTCCGCTAACGCTGATGCTGAAGTATGCCGAAGAGAGCATCGGCAAAAATTTTGCCGACCTCATCAAAATGTATCCCCCAGAAATTATTGCAATGCTGAACCAGGAAAAGGAATAAAACCTATGTTAAGGATACTCACGCTATTACTGGCCGTTTCTGGCTTTTTATTGTCCCCCGGCGCGTCCGCGGTGTGTACGCTTGCCCGCGGCACGCCCACTACACTGAATATCCCCGCGCAGGTGATTCATCTGGCGGCCGACGCGCCGGTCGATACCTCAACGCCTATTGCCGGAGCAACCTACGACAGTAACGCGTTAAGCGCGGTCATTGGTTACGATAACTGCCAGGAAGGGACGCCAATCGGCAAACGCCCCATGAACCTCGGCCCTCAGAATACCTCGACCAAAATATATCCCACCAATATTTCAGGGTTAGGGGTGAAACTATTGTTTAGTAATGGCTCAATGACAGACTTTGGCGATTTCCCTTCAAACACCACTATTCATTTTAACGATGGCAAACCCATCGGTACCTCGGATTTTAATCCCGGCCCCTTCTTTCGCATCGAATTTTATAAAACCGGGAAGCGGATTAATTTAACTAACCCGGCGGGCGATACGGTGTTACCCGCCGGCGAGCTTGGCTATTACTTTATTATTGCGGCCAACCCTGCAAACTATGTGATGAAGTTAGCCATCGGAGAGATCAAAGTTGTCAGTACGCCGGCCTGCACGATGAGTGGCACGCAGACCGTTGATTTCAATGAAGTAACCCCATCGTTATTGAAAGCGGGCGTCACCCGCCCGCTGGACTTCCAGATTACCTGCCAGAGCGACTACGGCGCTTATTCCGTCAAAGCCTCGATGACCACTAACACCCCCTCCTCTGACGCTAGCTATATTCGCGCTAAAGATGCCAATGGGAACCTCGACAGACTGGGCATCAAAATTACCGACACCAAAGGAAATCCCATAAAGGTGAATGGCACTAATACAGAAGACCGCCCCAACGTTACCAGTATGGGCCCGGCGGAATACGCCTGGAACGCCGAACTGGTTCCCGGCGCCAAAGCAACGCCCGCGGGCGGCACGTTCAGCGCCGAAGCCGAGATTGTGTTTGATATTCAGTAACGCGGATGGAAATGGACCAGGGAATTATGAAACACGTACCTGATATTTTTATCAGCATGGCCAGTTATCGCGACCCGGAGCTTATTCCAACGCTGCACAATATGCTGGAACAGGCGGCTCATCCTGAAAACCTGCATATTGCTATTAGCTGGCAGGACGACGAAGACCTGAGCGTTTTTGAGCGCGCAGGCCTTAAACCCGACGGCATACGCAGCGTCGCCGGGCGCCAAATTAATGCCTTTCGTTATTTCGGCACCCGGGTCGATATTATCAACCTGCACTATTACCAAAGCCAGGGCGCCTGCTGGGCGCGCAATCTGGCGGAAACGCTATTTGAAGGAGAAGCCTATTTTCTGCAAATAGACTCCCACTGCCGCTTTGTGCCCAACTGGGATAGCGAAATGATAGCCATGCTATCCCAGCTCCAGCGGAAAACCGCAAAGCCAATTATTTCAAGCTACCCGCCGCCTTTTACCCCCGGAGAGGACGAAGAGGCCAGTAAAAAACGGTATGTCAGCCGCCTGACCTTCCGGGAATTTAGCCAGGAAGGGCTGCCCATGCTCAGCTCCGTTCCGTTTACCAGCGAGGAACCGGTGCCCGGCAGCTACCTGGCGGGCGGGTTTATTTTCTCCACCGGCGATTTTATTAAGCAGGTGCCCAACGATCCGCACATCTTTTTTGCCGGTGAAGAGATAGCGATGGCCGTGCGCGCGTTCACGCACGGGTATGACATTTTTCACCCGCACAAAATTCTGCTCTGGCATTACTACCAGCGCCAGGAGTGCCGCAAGGTGTGGGGCGATCACACCAATGAAGCAAAAGCCGAAGGCACCATCGCTAAGGCCTGGTGGGAATGGGATAAAGTTTCCAAGCTGCGAGTGCGTACGCTATTAGGGCTGGAAGAGACATCGCATGAAGCGCTTGCGCCGTGGGCGCTGGGCCATGAGCGAACGCTTCGACAGTTCGAATATCAGGCGGGGATTTACCTTAAAAACGGCACCGTACTGCCTGAGGTGATGGCACCGGAGCATAAAACCTTCTTCAGCGAATGGCCCGCGGATGAAGCGCAGTGGTTAGAGCGCCAGTTCGCCTACCACAAAAAAACGCTCACCCTCAGCAAAGCGGAGTACGACACCCGCGATCCGGCCTTCGAAAGCCTGCACGTTAGCGTCTACACCCCGCAAAACGTCCTGCTATACAAAAAAACGCTGGCGTCGTCCGAGCTGGAAACGCTGCGCGCCAATTCTAACAATGATGATATAGCCATTTCTTTCGAATTTAAGACTCACGCTGCGGCAACGCCGAAATTCGTAAGAATATGCCCGTGGTCCGCCGATAGCGGCTGGGGTACGGTGACGGAGAAAACATGGTGAAAAGCGAAGCCCTTTTTAACAGCATCCTGAGTATTGATACGCTCATCGCCTTTGATGGCGTCATTCCTTCTCTGGGCGATTTTCAGCTCAAACTGATTTCGCTAATTGAGCAGTTTAGCCATGCGCTAATCGCTGAAAATCATGCCCAGGAAGAGAGCGAAATGCTCTGTCATATTCTCTGCGACTATTTCGATAAGCGCATCTCGACCAGCCAGTCTGGCAGTACCGCCGCCTGGGAGCGCTATTCGTTAATTCGCTATTTTTACGGCTATGACGAAGGCGACACCCCGGTGATGGATCAGCTTGAAACGCTGCTTACCAGCGAAAATGACGCGATTTTTCTCTTCGCGCGCAAGCTGTTAACGTTAATGGCTCAGGTTATAGGGCAGAGCGAAAAACTGGTCGCGCTGCGCACCGCCTGCCAGGGCAGGCACATTGCACGCGCGCAATATTACGCAGCACAGCCGGAATCAGAAACCCCGGTGGTTGTTTCGGAAACGCCGCGGCTAATGGTGTTTATTATTGGCCCCTTCGCCCGAAAATGGTTTAACCAGTCCGATTTAGCGTTAAGTAATGACAATGCCATCGTCTGGTCATCCGCACCGACTGCGGCAGCGCTGGCTGGCCGCCTTGAACATTTGAAACAAAACCGAAACCCGATAGAGACCATCGCTTTTTTCCCGGTGCTGGCGGACGGCTTTGAAAATAACGCTGTCCTTATCGAGCAAATCGCCGAATGGCGCTATGCGTTTTCTACCACGCCTATTCCCCGGCGCCTGCCCTGCCTGCTCGGCCTGTACTCGCGCCTGAGCGCGGAGCGCAGCGCCCACGATCCCGATAAAGCCATCTGGACCGGGCGTCTTAATACGCGCTCAATGTCCAGCGTCAATCTGGAGGCGTGGCTTACCGCGCTGGAGGCGGAACTGGAAGCCCACGATGACGGGAAAAATGTGTATGCCATGCAGCGTCACGCGCTGGGCAGAACGCTGTTTTCCTGGATGGCGGAAAGCCGGGTGATGCGCACGCTGCAAAACCTGTTTGATACGACGCAGCTCGATCTCACCGGTATTACCCTCGCCGATCACGGCCCCGGTATGACGCGCCACGGCGCATGGTCTACCTGGCTTTCTGAACGCTACGGCATTCTGCCTGGCCTTTCTTCAGCCATCTCCATGCCCCCACTGCCGTTTATTCATTTACCGCCGCTGTCGGAAAAGGCGGCGGCTGCTCTAAGCGGGAGCGCGCGGGAAGATATTCTGCCAGAAGAGCCTGTAATTCATATGCAGGTACGCCGCCGACGCCGCTGGCCGGCGATCGCCGCCGCGCTGATCCTTGGCGTATGTGCGCTGGGCGCTTTTTTCTTTTATGGGGATAGCGACTTTTCCCGCCTGCCGGAGCAAATAGCCCAGACCGCGCCGTATAACTTACTCAAAGCAAAACCCGGTGATATTAAAACCTTTACCTTCACCGGCATCATGCCGCTGTTTGAAAACGGCAGCAGTACGCTAATGCCGGACAGCGAAGAGGAGCTGAATAATATCGCACCGCAAATCGCCGCGCTGCCTAATCAAATATTTCTGATTATCGGCCACTCCGATAATACCGGCTCCGCCGCCGTCAATTTAGCGCTTTCTGCCGAGCGGGCGCGCGTGATTCGCGACTGGCTGGTCGCCCATACCGGCTTGCCCGCCAGCCATTTCATTATTGAAGGTGCTGGCAATACGCTCCCCGTTGCCAGCAACGACACCAAGGAAGGACGCGCGCAAAATCGCCGCGTTGAAATCATACCGTTATCTGCCCAACGCAATAACCATTGAGAGAGAACGTTTACAATGAGCAAGAAAGCCATTACTTACCCCCTAAATGAAGGCGCGTTTATGACGCTGGTACCACAGCAGGATCAGTCCATTAATATCCTGCGCTATACGGATGCGGAAGATAATCCCTATAACATTATTATTAACCGCGCCGCGCTGGAGCCAGAGCAGACCGTCGATGACTTCTGTGAAAAACAGTGGGAAAGGATGAAGCGTTCCGTGCCGGGATTTGAAGTAGAAGGAAAAAATTTAAAGCATGAGATAGGCCCGGCGAAACTACCGGTACTGCAAACTGCCAATAAATTTCTGGAGGACGGAGCGTGGGTAAAACAGGTGACGTCGATTATCACGCTGCCGCAGCATCCGGTCCTGAATCCTGGTGCCCGTAAGCTGCTGGTTTTCACGCTCGCCACTAACGGCGATTTCACCGAAGAGCAGCGTAAACACTATGTGCGCATTATCAATAGCTTTATGCCGGCTGAAATGCCGCTGAATGTAGAAGATTAATCGCGCACCTCGCCGCCTGCGCGGCGGCGAGACAATAGCGTTTCAGAAACAGGTCCGTTAGCGGGCGGCGTTACGCTTCACTAACGGCGATTTCACCGAAGAGCAGCGTAAACACTGTGTGCGCATTATCAATAGCTTTATGCCGGCTGAAATGCCGCTGAGTGTAGAAGGTTAATCGCGCACCTCGCCGCCTGCGCGGCGGCGAGACAATAGCGTTTCAGAAACAGGTCCGTTAGCGGGCGGCGTTACGCTTCACTAACGGCGATTTCACCGAAGAGCAGCGTAAACACTGTGTGCGCATTATCAATAGCTTTATGCAGGCTGAAATGCCGCTGAGTGTAGAAGGTTAATCGCACACCTCGCCGCCTGCGCGGCGGCGAGACAATAGCGTTTCAGAAACAGGTCCGTTAGCGGGCGGCGTTACGCTTCACTAACGGCGATTTCACCGAAGAGCAGCGTAAACACTGTGTGCGCATTATCAATAGCTTTATGCCGGCTGAAATGCCGCTGAATGTAGAAGATTAATCGCGCACCTCGCCGCCTGCGCGGCGGCGAGACAATAGCGTTTCAGAAACAGGTCCGTTAGCGGGCGGCGTTACGCTTAGTCCCAGCGCCCGGCAATAATTGCATCAATTTCCCCCGGCCGCAGGCGGAGCTCAGCGGCGCGGCGATGCCCCTGCATCCCTTCAGTTCGACTCTGGCGTACCGCCGGCTCCGCAATTGCGGCGATCCCTTCACTATCAATCCACTGGTGAGTACAGGTTTTCACATACGCGCCGACCCACAGACCGCCGGTATAGCGCGCTGCCGCCATGGTCGGTAGCGTATGATTAGTCCCGCAGCATTTATCTGAGAAAACTACGCTGGCGTTTTGCCCGATGAACAGCGAACCATAATTACGTATTTTCGCCGCCGTAGCGTGCGGATCGCGGGTATGCACCTGTAAGTGTTCCGTCGCCATATAATCCGCAAATGCCACCAGCTCCTCTTCATCGCGACACAGAACTATCTCGCCCTGCCGCCGCCAGGCTTCCCCGGCGGTGGCAGCGGTCGGCAAGCTGGCAAGCTGGCTTTCGATTTCATGCAGCGTTTCACGCGCAACACGCTCACTGGTGGTAGCAAGCCCCACGCGGGTTCTCACGTCATGCTCCGCCTGCGCCAGCAGGTCGGCGGCCAGAATCCGCGGATCGGCGCCGTCGTCCGCGACGGTGAAAATTTCACTTGGCCCGGCCAGCGCATCAATACCAACGCGCCCAAACGCCTGGCGCTTCGCTTCATTCACAAAGGCGTTGCCCGGCCCAACGATTTTATCAACCGCCGGAATGCTTTCCGTGCCCCACGCCATGGCGGCAATCGCCTGCGCACCACCGACTTTAAAAATACGCCGGGCGCCGGCCAGGTGGCACACGGCAATCATCGCCGGGTGCGCACCGGGCGGCAGGCAGGCAATAATGTTTTCACATCCGGCAACCGTGGCAGGCACAATCGTCATGACCGGCGCAGAGAGGATAGGATAGCGACCGCCGGGCACATAGCAGCCCACCGTCTGAATGGGGATAATCCGGTGGCCAAGGTGAACGCCAGGCAGCGTTTCTACATCTAACGGCGTCATGGTCGCAAGCTGAGCCTCGGCGAAGCGCCGTACCTGCGCAATCGCGAATTCGCTGTCGCGGCGAGTCTGCGGGTCCATAGTTTCCAGCGCAGCCTGGATTTCCGCCTCAGACACTTCAAATTGTTCGGGAATCACGTTATCAAAACGCTGAGAATAATCGCGCAGCGCCTGGTCTCCCCGCTCCCGCACCTGCTCGATAATGGCGCTCACCGTATCGGTGAGCGAGCGATCGGCCTGTGCGTCATTCGCCTCCGCGCGTTTAACCCACGTTACCCGGTCGGCAATGGTTTTAGAGGTCGTCATTATTGTACTCTCCCCATCTGGCCAAGCTTAATTTGCGCCAGTAGCGCCAGGTGATCGTAAACCACCCATTCATCGACGATTTTACCGTTCACGATATGATAATGAGACATACCCATAACAAACAGGCGCTCGCCGGTGGGTTTGCCCAGTTCCCCAAAGCCCAAATGGTGGCCTTCCATTACCCAGCGCACGGCGACTTTGGTGCCGCCTTCGTCACAGGGGTTGGAGCAGATATGCTGCGGCATCCACGCGCCGTCCGGAATCATACCGATAAGCGCCAGCGTCTGGTGCGTTACCGCCGCAGAGCCGTACAGCTCTTTCATTAACGGGCCGTGCCACTGCACGTTCGGGGCATAGACTTCTTTGATTTTTCCCAGCATACGGCGGTTATAGATTTCATGCAGCCAGCCCAGGCACTCGGCCTCGGTGTCGGTATGGGCGATGGATACATCGCATTCCGACTGCGGCGGATACTGGCCCAGCAGGCGACAGTTTTCCCCAATATCCGTTACCCGGAACCCTTTATCAAACTGCTCTTTTGCCATATCCCACGCTACGGCATCGGTATCCAGCCCCAGTTGCTTCATGAGCGACATATTGTCGCTGACTACCCACTCCCGATAGATTTTGTTTTCATGGATCATACAATCCGCCACGGTACGAGTCACAAAAGTGCGGTTAGTCGGGCTGCCTAAATGGCTAAACTGGGTATGGCGCCCGGTGCCGGTCACCAGATGTGAGGTATAAAAACCGTCGATGTCGTTACCGTTCCACACCACCTGCGTTGCCATACCGCGCCGCTCGGGAAACGCCACCAGCCGCTTTAAGGTATCCTGCACCACCTGCTCGCGGTCATACAGCGTACCCAGCGCGTTATACAATACGCAGTTGTGGGTGTAGTGGGTGTAAATCAGGCCGACGTCGCGCTCATCCCAAATTTTATGGGTACAGCGCACGATGTAATCGACAATATCGGTATAGCAGTCGTCAAACCCTCTCAGCGACTGCGCGCGCGGGCGTTTTTCCGGCACCAGATCGATAAAATCCCGGCGCTCCACCTGTAATACCGGTTCATCCCTTTGACTTTGAGACCTCGCATTACTTTTTTCAGGTACCGCTGGCGCTTTATGGGTTGCTTCTGTTGAAGACATAGAACCTCCTGCTTTTAGGTAATAACAGCCCCTCATCACAGCGGGATGATGGCGTAATCGGACAATAGAATCCCAGGGTAAATAACGCTATTTACCCGGCAGTCACGACGTCATGTGTCGTTAATAAAAGAGCGCCAGCTGGTATATCCGTGCGGCACTGAAATAACTTTCTGTATTAATCGTCCGGCCTTATCAATAATATGTTTAAGCCATCAGGCGCGGGCAATGTGCGTAAACCAAAGCATACGCAAGACTGATAGTCGCACTCCTGCTTCAAAAAAGTCAGTCTTACGCGCTTAGTAATTAATATTAGCGCCAGCGCTCTAGTTAATTAAAAGCGCAATAATAAAAATATTGGGCCAGTAAATTAATTAAATATTTGCGACCAAATAGCTAATTCATCAATACCCAAATATTCCCGAATAATTAATCCATCGCGTAATTCAAGCTGGCTAATTCCATTTATTGCGATGGGCCTGCGCGTGGGCGCACCGAATTTTCCGTAGCCGTCATGCCAGGTCAGCAGCGACCAGCGCAGCGAGATACGTATCGGTTCATTTGCATCTTTGCGCACAATCAAATGATGAAGCCGGGTCTCGCTATCGGCAAACGAAGCGCGATAGCCGGATAGCCAGGCCGAAATTTCCTGTGCCCCCGTGCAGGCGCAGTGCCCAGGGCCGTGCAGCGTCGCGGCGGGATGGTACAGTTCCGGCACAATCCCACTATTGCCCCCGGCCCACATGGTCAGGTAGCGCTCCACGACGCCGGCAAGCGGCCCTTCTACGTCATCGCCCTCCGGCCCGCCTGCCCAGCGGGCATCGATCTGTTCGGCGCTTTCCACCTCCAGCCCTAATTCACGGCGCGTTTGCGCCAGCCCATGGGCGAATTCCCGCACGTCCAGGCCGATCTGCGCGGCAATCGCCGCCCTGTCCTGCAGCAGCCATTCCTGACGCACCGCGCCGTCAGCGCAAAGCCGGTCGGCCCAGGTACGAACCCATACGGTTTTCCCGGTCGGCGGGCCAAAGAATCCCTCTCCCTGATGTTGAATACAGGCCACGGTGCGCTGCGCCGCATAGTGTTCTAATTCCTGACTGTGGCTACATAAAATATCTTCCGTCAGCACCGAGCGCTGAGGAAAGCTGTGCATCGCCTCCAGCGTCAAACGCATAAACTGCGAAAGGTCGGAAAGCTGCTTTTCCGGCGTCATAAATACCACCGGGTTGGAATAGAAATCCGCCAATTGGCCAATATCTTTCTGCTCCCAGACCACGTGCGTCAGGGTCAGAATAAACTGCTGAATAGAGTCGAATTGTGGGCTAAAGCCCGGCAGCCTAATCATCAGACCTCCTGAGACTGAAACAGCGTAACGCCTTCGCTTTCCGTCGGCTCGTGGCGCACCTGGCGGGTCGAGCGCCGCACAATGAGCGCGGCGGGCAGAGTAATTTGCTCCGGTTCGATAATCCCGCTATCGATTTGCTTCATCAACAGAGCGACCGCCGCATCTACCATCTCATCAACGGGCTGCGCGGCCGAGGTGAGTTCATAAGATGGCCAGCTTGCAGGCGCGGTATCGTCATAGCCCACTACCGACACATCTTCGGGGATGCGCAGCCCGAAGGTGGAGCGCGCCACGTCCATCACCGTCATCGCCATATGATCATTCGCGGCAAACACTGCGTCCGGCGGCGGCGTAGAGGAAAATAAAGCGCTGGCGACGCGCTGGGTTTCCTGGGTGTCGTAATTGCCGTGCACCACCCGAATATCGTTGACTCCGTGCCGGGCCAGCGCCTCAACAAAGCCTTTTTGCCGCGCCTGGCTGGAAGAAGAGTCCGCCAGACCGGAGACAAACGCAAAGCGCTGATGCCCCGCTGCCAGTAAAAACTCGGCAATCTGACGCGCCGCATTTTCATTATCGCTGTTGACGCTGGACGCGGTGCCGCTCTCCTCCCGGCGGTTAAACAACACCACCGGGATACCGGTTGCCAGGCACTCGCCGGAAAGCTCGTGGGAGAGCGTGGTCGAAGCCAGCACAATACCGTCAACGCGATATTGCATGATCTGGTCGAAGATACGATCGACATCGCTGTCGCTAACAAACAGCAGCAGGTGGTAATTGAGTGCATCCAGCCGATGAGCCAGCGCTTCCAGCACCTGCGGATAAAACTGATTATCAAAGTAGGACATCACAACGCCAATAATTCGCGATCGCGACGTATTCAGCGAACGTGCAATCGCATTCGGGCGATAGCCGAGCTCCCGGGCCGCTTTTAGCACTTTTTCACGGGTCAGCGGTGAAATACTGGCTCCCGGCGTGAAAGTGCGCGACACCGCCGACTGAGAAACCCCCGCCAACTGCGCAACCTGCAAAGATGTCACTGCCGCAAATACCTTACGTTTCATGCCCTTCAATTCCTTATCTGCGCGCTGTAGCCGCACGCAGCATATCACTGGAAGGCGTCGAAATGCCTGCCGGTCTCACGCCAGCGAGGCTGACGATGAGCGTTTTTTAATACTTACACCATCCTTGCATGCGTATGCAACTCCCTGCAGTGAATTTTTTACACCAATGCAAAGTTACTTTACAAATCGGAAACTTTTTCATAACTTCAAATTTGAATACGTATGCATGTCAACATAACAAGCGCCAATACGACCGGCTCGATTGAGCAGTATTCAAGGGAATGTACCGGTAACCGCCGCACGTGATTGGTTATAACTCACGCGAAATTAAGAGGTTTGCCACTATGTTCCGTGCCTTATTTCAGCGCCCCGAAGCCAGGCTTTTTTTCGTTATCAGTGTGCTGTTTTTTATCTGTATTCACAGCATTGACGCCTTCCTTGCTCCGATGATGATAGAGCAGGGCATTCAGCCACAAGTGATGGGGCTGATAATGGGCGCTAGCGGTCTTGCCACGCTGCTGGTACGCTTCCCACTCGGCATCATTTCTGATGTGGTAAAAAGTCGTAAAATTTTCATTCAAATCAGCCTTTTACTGCCGATAATTTCCTGGCCACTGGCCTGGCTTGAGCCTAACGCCCTGACGCTGTATCTGGCGAAAGCCGCAGACGGCGTTACCGCCGCAACCTGGGTGTTATACAACGTACTTTTCATTCGTTATTTCCCGCGCGATGAGGCGCCCGCCGCCGTCGCACTGCTGGCGCTGGCCGGCCCGATTGGCGTTTTTGTCGGCAATTGCGTCGGCGGGATATTAATTCACTATTTTGCGAACAACATCGCATTTTTCGTTTCTTGTATCTCCGCGCTATTGGCACTGATACTCACCACCCGCATTCAGGATGTGCACGACGCGGTGCAGGCGCCGTCGCTCAAGGCCTGTCTGACCGGAGCGCGCCGCCAGCTCGCGGATCGTTCCATTTGGTTTATCGGGCTGCTGGCCACCGTGGTGATATTAGTGCCGTTTGCCACCCGGGATACGCTGACGCCGATTTACGCGGAACATCTCGGTGCCAAAGCCGGTATTTTGACGCTGCTGAGTAACCTGCATCTTATCTTTTATGCGCTGGCCATCGCCCTGTGCAGCACGGTGTTTTATAAACGGCTGGGGCTGGCAAAAACCGCGATTCTGGGGATTTTGCTGCAGGTTATCTCAACGCTCGGCATGCCGTTTACCCACAATCTTTATTTGATTTGCCTGCTTCAGTCCCTCGCCGGCTTTTCTTTCGGAATGGCGTTCGCGGTGTTTATGTCGCTGAGTATCGTCAATACCGTGCCGCACGAGCAATCCACGCGCATGGGGTTATTCCAGACTATTTATTCCTGCGGCATGTTTATCGGGCCGGTCATTATTGGCGTCATGCTGCAGCACATTAATTTATCGTCCGGCTACTTCCTGATTGCCGCGCTATCACTGCTTTCCGCGCTGGCCACGCCGCTGGCTATCCGCTGGGTCGGGCAGCGGCGGGCCTACGGGCAAACTCCCGCCCGCTCGGCTCCCGCTTTAGCACCGGCGCGAAATCGTTAATCCAGGCCGCACCCCGCTGCGGCGGGGCTAACGCTGACTTCTCACCTACCAGTACAAGGATAATTTATGGCTCGCTACCTAAAAACCAGTAAACCGGCCGCCGAGCGCCAGCAGGCGAACAGGCAAATCAGAGATACCGTAGAGCACATCCTTGCCGACATTGAAGCGCGCGGAAATCAGGCTATTCGGGATCTGTCGATTAAGTTCGACAATTATGACCGCGACGACTACCGGTTATCGAATGCGGAAATCGATCGCTGCATTAACCAATTAAGCCGCCAGGATATCCGCGATATCGAATTCGCCCAAAGCCAGGTGTTTAACTTTGCCAGCGAACAGAAAAAATGTTTACGCGATCTGGAAGTAGAAACCCGGCCCGGAGTTATTCTCGGCCATAAAAATATCCCAATTAACGCCGTGGGCTGCTATGTCCCCGGCGGCAAATATCCGCTGCTCGCCTCGGCGCACATGTCTATTATTACCGCCAACGTAGCGGGCTGTTCGCGCATTATTAGCTGCGCACCACCGTTTAACGGCGCGCCTGCACCGGCGATTGTGGCGGCGCAAAAAATGGCGGGTGCCACCGAAATCTACGCGCTGGGCGGTATTCAGGCTATTGGCGCCATGGCGCTGGGCACGGACTCAATGGCACCGGTGGATATGCTGGTCGGGCCGGGCAACGCCTTTGTCGCCGAAGCTAAACGCCAGCTCTTTGGCCGCGTGGGTATCGACCTGTTTGCCGGGCCGACTGAAACGCTGATCGTCGCCGACGAAACCGTGGATGCGGAAATGTGCGCTACCGATCTGCTAGGCCAGGCGGAACACGGCGTCACGACGCCCGCCATTCTGCTGACTAATTCTGAGGCACTGGCCCGGGAAACTCTGCAGGAAGTCGAGCGCCTGCTGACGGTGCTACCTACTGCGGATATCGCCCGCCAGTCGTGGCGCGATTACGGCGAAGTGATTATGTGCGACAGCTATGAAGAGATGCTACAGGAAGCCGATCGTATCGCCTCTGAGCACGTGCAGGTGATGACCTCGCGCGATGACTGGTTCCTTGAGCGCATGACCAACTACGGCGCGCTGTTCCTCGGCCCGCGCACCAACGTAGCCTATGGCGATAAAGTCATCGGCACGAATCACACGCTGCCGACGCAAAAAGCGGCGCGCTACACCGGCGGCCTGTGGGTCGGGAAGTTCATGAAGACCTGTACCTGGCAAAAAGTGCTTAGCGATGAAGCAACCACGGAAATCGGGAGCTACTGCTCGCGGCTGGCGCATCTGGAAGGGTTTGTCGGGCACGCTGAGCAGGCAAACATCCGCGTGCGCCGCTACGGCCAGACCGATGTCCCTTACGCAACGCCGGTAAGCGCGACGCCCGAAGAAAAGGCCGATGTATGACGCTGCCGCAAACCCCTTCTTTTATGTTAACCGGCCAGCGCGCGCTGGTGACCGGCGGCTCGAAAGGCATTGGCTTCGCCATCGCCGTGGCGCTGGCGCGCGCCGGGGCTGAGGTGTGGATTATCGCCCGGCGTGAAGAGGCGCTGCGCGACGCCGCGGCGCTTGCCGATGGAGAAGGGCTAAAGCTTCATCCCGTCGCTCTTGATATTACCGACTCCGTACAAATGGCGCAGGCGCTGCGCGCGCTGCCCGCCTTTAATGTACTGGTCAATAGCGCCGGGCTGGCCCGCCACCAGCCGTTTCTGGAGGTCAGCGAAGAGAATTATAACGCGGCGATGGCGCTGAACGTGCGCGCAACGTTCTTTGTTAGCCAGCAGGTGGCGCGCCGCATGCGCGAAGACGGAATTGCCGGTTCTATTATTCACGTGTCGTCACAAATGGGGCACGTTGGCGGCCCTCAGCGCAGCGTGTACTGCGAGTCTAAGTTCGCACTGGAAGGATTAACCCGCACCATGGCGCTGGAATTGGGCGCTGACGGCATCCGGGTTAACACGCTGTGCCCTACGTTTATAGAAACGGAGCTATCCCGCGAGGCGCTGCGCGAGCCGGAGTTCCACCGCTATGTACTGGACAACATTAAGCTCGGCCGCCTCGGCAAGCTCGAAGATGTAATGGGCCCGGCGGTATTTCTCGCCTCGAAGGCCTCCGCCATGGTGACCGGCACCTCGCTGCTGGTTGACGGCGGCTGGACGGCGACGTAAGGAAAAAGATGACAAGCTTCCTGCAGCTCTATTATCACCGCCCTTCAGTAGCGGCTTCGCCACGCGCGACAAGAGGTGCGCTATGACGCGACTTCCCTTGCTGGACAATACCGACATCCCGCTGGTACTGCTGGGCGGCACCCTGTGCGACGCCGCGCTGTGGCAGCCGGTACTGCAGCGCCTGAACCTGACGGCAACGATGTGCATTACTCCATGCGGTGCGGATTCCGCGCCGGAAACGGCTCAACGGTTATTACGCGCCCTGCCACCCCGCTTCCGGCTGGCGGGATTTTCACTGGGAGCCATCGTGGCGCTACAAATGGTCGCCGATGCCCCTCAGCGACTCGACGGCGTCGCGCTACTGTCGGTGAACCCGCTGGCAGACGCGCCTGAAAATGCCGATTCCCGCCGGGAAGCGGTACGTCAGGCACAGGCGCAGGGGATCGGCGCGTGGCTCACCCACCACTTATGGCCGCGCTACGTTGCCCCGCACCGGCTGGATAATGCGTCCCTGCATCACACTATTATCAGTATGGCGCAGAACTTCACGCCCGAGGCCTTTGCCCGGCAAACCGAGATTGCGATTACCCGCCGCGACAACCGCGCCGCGCTGGCATCATTCGCTGGCCCAATTCTAATGATGAACGGCGCTGCCGATGTCATTTGCACGCCCCGGCATCATCAGGCGTTACAGGAGTGCGTGCCGCGGGCGCGCTGGCTGACCGTTAACCACAGCGGTCACTTCCTTCCTCTTGAAGCGCCCGACGAGGTCGCCCGGGCGCTTCATCAATGGTTAACAGAGAGCCCTTCATGCGAAACAACAGTGTAAAAACCGCCTTGCACGCCCGGGAGAACATCATTAACGGCTGGCTGGCAATCCCGTCCGCCTATAGCGCCGAGATAGCGGGCCACCAGGGCTACGACGCCGTCACCGTCGATATGCAGCACGGCATGATTGATTTCGCCAGCGCGGTCACCATGCTGCAGGCGCTGTCGTCTACCCCGGCAATACCGCTGGTGCGAGTGAGTGAGAATGCACCGGCGCACATCATGCAGATGCTGGACGCCGGCGCATACGGCGTGATTTGCCCGATGATTGACAGCGCCGAGCAGGCCCGGCGCTTTGTTGCCGCCTGCCGCTACCCGCCGCTGGGAATTCGCTCCTACGGCCCGGCCAGAGCGCTGCTGTACGGCGGGAAAGATTATCCCCGGCACGCCAATGATGAAATTCTGACGCTGGCGATGATTGAGACCCGCGCCGGGCTGGCACAGCTCGACGCTATCCTCGATACCGACGGGCTGGACGGCATTTTTATCGGCCCTAACGACCTGTCCCTCGCGCTGACCGGCAGCGCCAGCGCGGAGTCCACGCATCCGGATATGGTTAATGCCCTTGAGCACGTGCTTAGCCGCTGTCGCGCCCATCAAAAAATCGCCGGCATATTTTGCACCTCTGGCGATGCGGCCGCGCAGCGCCTGGCGCAGGGATTCAACCTGGTTACGCCAGCCAATGATGTGATGCAGCTCGGACGCGCTGCGCGGGAAGCCATCGCCAGCGCGCGCGGCGTCAGCGCTCCGCCGAGCGGCGCGTCGGGATACTGATCGTTGCCCGGCGGGTGTCAGCGCCGAACATAACGCCCGCGCGCTATGCTCGCTTATCCCTATCGCGCATAGCGGCAAAACTGCCGGCTGCGCACTTAATCAGCAACAGGAGAACGCCATGAAGACAAAGATAATCAGTGCAGAAGAGGCTCGCAAGCGGCTGGTCGCGCCGGAAGATATGGTGTCATGCAGCGTGGCATTTATTGACTGTAAGTTGCCAGGCTCGCACCTGAAACAGAACTATTCATTTATTGGCCCCGGCGTCACGCAGTCCTCGTCTCAGGTAGTCAATATTCCTGAGCCGCACGGTTTTAATATCGGCGCCGCCGCCATGCCGAAGGGCGTCACCAACAATTTGCACCTGCACTTTACCGCCGAAGTGTTTTTGATTCATGAAGGTACCTGGCGTTTTCGCTGGGGGCCGAACGGAGAAAACGAGGCGGATTTCAGCGCGCCTGCGATCCTCTCAATTCCCACCTGGATCTTCCGCGGGTTTACCAACGTCAGCCCGGAAGATACCTGCGGCATGGTGTATACCGTTCTCGGCGGCGATAACACCGGCGGCATCATCTGGCACCCGTCTATTCTGAACGCCGCCCGGGAATACGGCCTGTATTTGAGCAAAGACAATATGTTGATTGAAACGGCACCCGGCGCGCCGGCCCCTGATGAAAGCGAACTACTCACGCCGCTGGCACCGGATGAAATTGCCGCCCTGCGAGAATGGACGCCGGATGAAATGCGCGCCCGTGCGGTCACCGGCGAAGAACGCCGCTGGTCCAAAGACGCGCTGCTGGATGCCATTTTGCCCGGCCACGGCGGTGAAATAGCGCCGGTTATTGGCTACGGCATTTCTCAGGACCGCAACGCCGCGCCCGCACTCACCGATCCGCACGGGTTTTCCGTCGAATGGCTGCGGCTGGCGGATAACCATTTGATGGGACGCCATTTATGTCAGGACACTCAGGTATTGATGGTGTTTAAAGGCACGCTGGAGATTAGCTGGAATCTGGACGGCGAAACGGTTACCCAAACCGCTACCGAGCGCTCGGTGGCGTCGATACCGGCCAACTGCTGGCGCAGCTATCGCGCCGTCGACGGCGAAGCCGAGGTGATTATCACCACCGCCGGCGACCAGCGGAAGCGTATCTGGTGGGACCCGGCAATTTGCCAGCAGGCGCGCCAGCATGACCGCTGCCTGGACCCGGACGGTTACGTCGCCAAAGCCAGCATTCTGCCGATCACGGCCCGACGCGCAGGCGCCGCGCTGGAAACGCTACCGCTGTAGCTGGCGACAGTTGGATATTGGTCTTGTAGAGCCGCGCAGTGCGCAATCTTTACGCCTGCGCTTGCTGACTCCTGGCAGCCCGAAACTGATAACGGCATCGCGCTGCTCGGGCGTGCCTTGCTCCCCCTTCCTGCATAAATGCGCCCGTCGCCAGTCACCAGGCGCTGCGTCGGAAACACTACCGCTGTAACTGGCGGCAGTTGGATATTGGTCTTGTAGAGCCGCGCAGTGCGCAATCTTTGCGCCTGCGCTTGCTGACTCCTGGCAGCCCGAAACTGATAACGGCATCGCGCTGCTCGGGCGTGCCTTGCTCCCCCTTCCTGCATAAATGCGCCCGTCGCCAGGCGCTGATAGTAGCTCCTCCCAGACGCGCTATTTGCAGGAGAAACGTTATTCCACCAGCACATGCCGCTTTATCTCTACGCTGAGCGCATTTTCACAGGCCAGCGCCAGAACTAACAGCGCATGTTCATCCGGTCGTGGCGTTAATAGTTCCAGCCCAACCGGCAAACCGGACGACGCAATGCCGCAGGGTAAGGTTAGCGCCGGCCAGCCGCTAATGGCGGCAAGCTCCGGCGCCAGCCCCGGCGGCATTTTAGCCAGACTTACGGGCTGCTGGCGCACCGTAGGATAGACAAAGGCGTCCAGGCGCCGGGCGGCGGCGGCCCCGGCAAGCGCCTGGCGCAGTAGACGCTGAAAGCGGCGCTCTTTTTGCCACAGGGGCTGCTTCAGGTGCGAAAAAGTGAGTAAATGCTGCAAAAAATCGTTAAATTCCGGGAGAAATGCGCCCGAGCGATAAATATTTTCCAGGCCCGAGGGCGCGTTTTTCTGCACGGATAACCAGCGGTCAATAGCCGTGCGAAATTCGTACACGCTCAGGCACGTTGCCGAGGCAAGCGCTTTTTGCTCTGGCAGCGCGGTTTCAATCAGAATAGCCCCGGCCTGCCGCAGTGTATCCAGCGCCGCTGTCCAGACTTTTCGCTGGACCGGGCAATCGCCCGCTAACGCCGGGAATACGCCCAAACGCGCGCCCCGCAGCGTTCGCACCGCTAGCGGCTGCACGGGTATCCCGTGAATAATCGCGTGCAGGAGCGCCGCATCCTGTACGCCGTGCGCCATGGGGCCAGCCGTATCTTTGCTCAGCGAAAGCGGCGCAATCCCAGCCAGCATCGCCCGCCGGAAGCGCGGCCTTAACCCCACCAGCCCGGTATAGCTGCACGGAATGCGCACTGAACCGCCGGTATCGGTCCCGATTGCGCCATCCGCCATACCGGCAGCCACGGCGGCCGCACAGCCGCCGCTGGAGCCGCCCGCCGTGGTTTCCGGCATCAGCGGGTTACGCACATCGCCACCGAGCGAGCTTCGGGAACGCACATCAAACGCAAATTCCGACATATTCGCGCGCGCCAGAATGATCGCCCCGGCGGCCCGCAACCGGCTGACTACCAAAGCATCGGTCTGCGCCCGAACCCCGCTGAGCGCCCGGCACCCGAGCGTAATTGGCAGTGAAGCGCAGGCAATATTGTCTTTGATAATCAAAGGAACGCCGTGCAGCGGCCCCTGAATATTGCCGCGACGTAGCGATCGATAGCACTCTTCAGCACGCTGACTCGCCAGCGGGTTAACGCCCAGAACCGCGCCTAAATCGCGCTGGCGTTCAATCACAGACAGGCGATAAGCCACTTCTTCGCGGCTATCCGCCGGCGGTGTCAGGCGCAGAGTTTTCATGAGTATCCTTCAGAAATTGATGTTCACAGCGGGTGAGCAGGGAGCAAATTGCGCCTTCGCCCCTGCCGGAAGAATTAGCGCGAACGCCATGTGAATACGTATGCAGATAAGATAATAGTTATAGATGAAAACAGGAGTAATTAAGGCAGACCCGGCTGGCGGATTATCAGGACGTGACGCGGCTCTCACCCTGCGGCTGACAAAGCGTATGGGATGCATGACAATAGCGCTGCGGCTGGCGGTTTTCCAGGCGCAGGCCTGTGTTGTCGCAAAGGCAAACTTTATTAGTGCCAGAGATTATTATTAACTCTTCTGGTGCAGGAAGTTATCAGGCACAGCAGCGATCGCTCCATGAATCGCGATAGATAATATTACCGTCTGTATACTTCCAGGTAATCGCCTCATAGCGTAATTCAAGCGTTTCAAAATGCGTACTACACATACCGCCAGGCGCCAGATAAGGCGCCACGGTTGTGAATTTGACGTTTTCCAGAATGATATTGAAATACTCGGCCTCGATGCCGATTCCAGAATACGGTACATCTTAATTGTCGCCTTCTTCAGGGTTCGCCCTTCGCAGACAGCGCGGTACAGGAGTGGGGTTGTCCGATCCAATTCTTCCACTATCGTGATAGGGCGGTGAACGCGCGTACCGGTAAATTTCCCCTGGCTTGGGTCAATCGGAACAGTGACGCCGTGGAAGAATGATTTTAACTCGATAGAGCCAAGGCGCAGTGGCATTAGGCAACTGCCGATAATCGGCGAGCCGTTTTCATCTCCAAGCCATAAATGTGCTGGTGTGGACATATTATTTCTTTATCAATAATCATTACGATAATGTTTACGTTTGTGAGTTACCATTTTACATATCGATAAAAAATAACAATTACGAACACGGCAAACACTGGAATAAGCCAGATTGAGCTATCTGGAAATAACATCCCCTGAACCAAAGCGAATATTATTGTCAGTACGGCAGGACCATACATTGAAACCAGTGACCGAAATACCCGTCTGAAAAACCTTTTTATAAGATTAATCATAGTTATCGAATCATCCTGGATACGGGAGAAGCTATGTAAATTCTTATTTGTAAAAATCTAGCAAGGATTAGTCATTTTATATGATCACCATTTCATGTAACGGCCAAAAATAAATAGCATACATATGAGAAAAATGGGCACAGGCCATATAGGGCTATCAGGAAAAAATGTACTAAGATGAGTGTGAATATGAACGTTAACAATGCAGGTCAGTACATTGAAAATAATGACCTGAACAATCGCTTAAAAAATTTTTTAACAAGATTTATCATGTCTTACCCGATCATCTTGATGATGATGTCTGCAATACCACTATCCGTTATTCATTGTGCTTTAAGTGCCTCAGCCCTCTCAAACAGTGGTTCGATCAAAAAATATATCATTTCCAGCTCTTGAGCATATAACGCTGCATAGTAAGCGGGGTACGTAAAGTGAAGGAGATGTGCGCTATCCGCCGCTTTCCGGACGACACCATAGACATCAACTGATGCTATTCCCCTTGATGCCCGGTTGACGAACGACGCACTGATTTCAAGACTTAAATTCATACCTACAGAGACGGAGGATGCTGTTGCTAAAGCAAACCCAACGTGTGTGAGAGAACTTGCGGCTATATTCACATTAACCGCCATAAGCATCTGTTTATTTGTTTAATACGTTTAAGATGCTCCGATGATTTATATTTACATATTTCTTCGAAATATAGTTTGAGCATGTCATACACAACGTTGCCATGTCGAAGAAGATAAATGACACCGTTTTTAAATCGAATGTCTTCAGTTTTTTGTTTCTGCCATACGTCCTGATATTCATCAGTAAATCAGGGCGTATAATACAGGCCACGCGTTGCACCTGCGCCAATCGTTTCAAGCTGATTTGATATCGCTTTTCCAACGCCCGTCAATGTGCAGTCGAGTTTTAACGTCAGAATCTTATTGGCCTGCAAATAATGGATAGCTTCATTGCTGTAGTGCAGCATCGCTTCCTACGAATTTATATTAGGTCTGTTTTCACTAATTCCCGCTGAAAGCGTGCAGTCAATCGCGGAAGGGGAATGGATAATCATTCGCACAGATTGCTGATTGAATACTCACCGTTTCCGTGCATCCTGAACAGCTTAGGTGATTTAGCCCGGCTGTCTCAACGTTTTTGTTTGCCGCTGAGTCGCCCCTGCGCTGAGAATGCCTGCCATCGGGTATCAGTAATGACAAGCCCAGGGCCAGTGGAAGGGATAAATCTTTACCCGCGGGCGCTAAGCCGCGTTTTTTCGCTATCTAACCGCCACAAACAATCGTACTATTGCGCGCTTTGTTAATAGTTCACCGCGTGAGTATTTATGAGTTTTCTGTTCCCCCTTTTTGCCGTGCTTATCTGGTCAATCAACGCGATTGTCACCAAGCTTTCTGCCGGCGCTATTGACCCCGCAGCCATCTCATTTTACCGCTGGTTTATTGCGCTGGTGGTACTGACGCCGTTTGTCCTGCCCGGCGTATGGAAAAACCGACATCTGGTGCGCAGGCAGTGGTGGAAGCTACTGATTTTAGGGCTGCTCGGTATGGTGATGTATCAAAGCCTGGCCTATTACGCCGCCCACAGCGTTAGCGCGCTGTTTATTGGTATTTTGAATGCCCTTATTCCATTACTGACGGTTATCCTGAGCGTATTCATTCTGCGCCTCGCGCCGACAATTGGCATTATTCTCGGTACCGTGCTCTCTTTTAGCGGGCTGATTTGGTTAATCAGCCAGGGCCATCCTCAGCAGCTATTACACCACGGACTGGGGCGCGGCGAATTAATGATGTTCATTGCGTCTGCGTCCTACGCGCTCTACGGGGTGCTGACTAAACGCTGGGCTATCGATTTGCCAGGCTGGCAGAGCCTGTACGTTCAGATTTTTTTAAGCGTATTACTGCTCACCCCTAATTTCATCTCAACGCCAGACATCGCGCTGAATCCAGGAAATATACCGCTTATTCTGTTTGCCGGTATTCCGGCCTCAATTATTGCGCCTTTCTTATGGATAAACGGCGTGATGCGCCTGGGTGCCAGTATTGCCAGCATCTTTATGAATCTAACCCCCATATTTACCGCCATCATCGCCGTGCTGTTTTTGCATGAGCAGCTTCACAGCTACCACTATATTGGCGGCGGAATTACCCTTCTCGGCGTGCTCATGGCACAGCGGATAAAAACGCCGCTGCGCCGCCCGATAAAGGGCACTTCGCAATAAAATAGCCGGCGCGGCAGTGTCTTTATATATTGCCGCGCGCGAAGCATTAGGCCACGGTGTAGGGTGAAGGTCGGGTTCATAAAAGAAAAAATAGATTTAGAAGAGAAAAAATAGAGTTTTAAATCTCAGAGATGGCTCGCAGTCACTACAAATGGACGGGTTTAACACTTTATATCTGAATAAAACTCCCTCAGCGCTTCCGTTCTCTGGAAATATAAAACCGCCTTTCAGGGCGAAAAGGCGGTTTAAAGACGCTACGATAACGCTGCAATATAACGTTTGAATTCACTAAATGTCTTAGTAAATCAAGCGCCCTGGCGCGTGGCGGCAAGTACAATTTCGCGCACGCAGACATAGGAAGGCTGTGAATAAGCATAATCGATAGCGTTCGCGACATCATCCGCGCTCAGCACTTTGCCACCCATCTCTTTTTTCCACGCCTGATAGCCCGTTTTGATATCTTCATTGGTGGTATGGCTCAGAAGGCTGGTCTCAACCGCGCCGGGAGCGATAACGACAACCCGGACATCATGCGCCGACAGCTCTTCACGCAGGTTCTCTGAAAGGCCGTGTACCGCGAATTTAGTGCCCACATACGCCACATGATTGGGGAATGTTTTTCGGCCTGCAACGGAGCTGATATTGATAATCGTGCCAGCCTTACGCGCAATCATTCCTGCGGTAACCGCATGGATACCATTCAGCAGACCTTTTACGTTAACATCCAGCATGCGATCCCACTCAGCCGGATCCTGGGTTTCAATGCTCCCAAGTAACATAACGCCCGCATTATTCACCAGCGCATCCACGGGCCCAAACTGCGCTTCCGCTTCTTTAATCGCGGCGCTGAATGCTTCCCGATCCGTCACATCAACCGCACGGCACAGGGCATTTGGCAAATTCAGCGCCGTCATTTTATCTAACCGGCGCGCCAGCAGCAGCAGCGCATGCCCGCGTGACGAGAGCAGTTTCGCCGTTGCAAGGCCGATGCCTGAACTGGCGCCTGTGATAACAACTAAAGGTTTGGATGCCGCGCTCATGGTAGTTCCTCATTCGTTAAAATAATGGCAAAAGCCGAACGTTCACTTTACGACCCGGGCGAAACGGTTAGAAATGGTTTATTTCTTTCGCCGACATAAAATAATATTATGCCTCAAAGATAACCGCCGGAGGTTTATCCACTCTGTGCAAAGTGTAAACGGATCAACTGACCGATAAGTCTGACACAGGGCGCGTAATGCGCCACACGAACCAGGCAAAAATATGCATATGCAAAGCAGCGCTCACATAGCTATCCCTGGTCGCTATCAGGACGCCACCGCACTAAATCCCCCATCAGCGCCGATGGTATTTTTAAGTTATTCTTACTAGCGGCTCGACAAGCGCCATTCCGATTCGAAAGATATTGCTCATAATTAAATAAAAATGATGGGAAATTATTACGAGAAATAAAGTTTGTGCAAACAGTATCATGCTACTAATGCTTATAAAACAAACACGGCTTTATCGAAAAGATCTCATTAGATATAAAATCCGTATCACTTCCTATCATCAGTTATCTATTTACATCAACAATCAATTACCACCCAATCAATATCACCAACGTTTAATCTACGTGAATAAATTTTTGATCTATTACCAGAACCCCAGTATATCGCCAGGTATAGTTCCTATAACACCTGAATAATAAAGGATATTCCCATGAGCGATAAAATTTATGCCTTACAGCAACATGAATATATTTCCGTCATCTCTAAATCTCAGCTTGAAGTGACCGATTACTTCAGTTTCGGCAGCGAAACGCAGTTATACGATATGGTAATTTACGCCGAAAACAGGGCAATTATCCTGTGCCATAAAGACTCCGATGCAATAATGCTGGACGTCGACCTGGCGGAGGTAACATCCGACGAGATATTTCGACTGACCGTCGGTGAATATCAAAAAGACAGTATCGTAATCGCCGTTTCTTTAGACGAAGAAACGGTGGTTTTAAATACCCACCATATGATTTATGCCGTAGACAGAATTAGCAAATCACTTATTTATCAGTCTCCTGAAGAAATAGCCTATGAACGTTATTTTCACACGCCAGAACGCTTTGAAAACGCGACTCTTCCAGTTCTTATCGCGATGGATATTACTGATGGGAATCCTGCAAAATCACTGTTCCTTGATCTTAATACCGGCATTATTAATGAACAGGAAACGTATAATGCAATAATATTTAACCGAATTGGTCTTAGCCAGGACAAAGGGCGACTCTACGCGATTGGCATTAACGGTCTTAATAATGACAGTATTATTCTCTCAATGAATCCAAATAACGGGAGCGAGCAGAGGGTGACAGAAACAGAAGCGCCGTTACAAATGAGAGCAACGGGCTGGCAATGGACGGATATAGGGCTTATTACGGGAATAGAAGCCGGAGCAGAAGTACTTATCGTTTCTCACGATGGGCCAATATTGGAGATGATAAATACCGCTATTATCAGCCCTCACGCCTTTTATGACGGACGCGCTCTATTCACCGTTGGCGCTGATTTTTATGCGCCCGATAAAATTAGAATCAATAAGTACAGCGATGCGACGAATATCAATAACGTTGTTTCTGAGTATTTAGACAGACCGGAGGATGGCAGTATTATCATCAAACTAGTGGGTTAAACAGAGGCTGGTTTCCCCGCTATGGCTGCCGCTGCCGCCTTAGCGGGCCAGCGCCACCCCGCGTGCAAGCAAGGGTATTAAGCAACGTTTTACTTTCCTTTTGATTCAATAATCATCCCTGCCCGCAACGTTGTGCCTGAGGAAATTAAGGCATGATTCATTCACCGGGCTTTAAAATTCGGCCGCTTTGGTGAAGAATAGGCGGCTACTCCCCGCAGGCATCAAGAAAATCTATGGATAAGCGCCAACTCAACGCCTTTATTTGTGTTTTTGAGGAACGCAATATTACCCGCGCCGCTGAACAGCTCAATTTAACGCAGCCTGCGCTATCAGCGACCATCAAAGCGCTCGAAGAGTCCCTTAGCACGCGATTATTTATACGAAAGCCGCGCGGCGTCGAGGTGACTGAAGACGCCCGCGCGCTCTACCCGCATGCGAGGCGCATGCTGGCCGATATGGCGGCGTTGACCTCTCGCTTTCGCGAACGCCAGAAGGGACTACCGCTCAGCATAGGTATTGAAGACGATGTGGCAAGCACGCATCTCATCGGACTGCTGGAAAAAACGCGCGGCGCGCTGCCGGACATTCGCATCACGCTGGAGGTCGGCTGCACCGGCGATATTCGCCTCGGCTGTGAGAGCCTGCGCTGCGAAGATGAGCTGTTTATTCCCCTGTTTGATGAAAATTATGTACTGGTTTATCCGCCCGAGCACCCATTAGCACAGGCTAACTCTCTCACCCCGGAGCAGCTTCACGGGCAGCCCTGGATAACATTCCCCTCACATGAATCCCATCAGCGTTTTCTGCCGTTTTACGGCGCCTCGGCCAGCGCGCCGTGCGCCATTGCCGGTAGCTTCACTTTAGCGCTGCATTTAGTAGAAGCGGGGTTAGGCATCGCCATCGTCCCCGAGCCATTAATAGCGGCGCACAGTAAGCTTACCTGCCGCGCCCTGCCCGGATATCCCTTAACGCGTCGGCTGGGTATTTGCTACGCCATTCAGTCGCAGGCAACGCCCGGCGTTGAGAGTTTTTTAGGTTTTGTGAATGGATTGTCGCTCTCCCAGAATAATGACTGACACAGGAGTAAGGCTGATACCAGTACTGTTGTTCACCTTTAAAAGTTTGGCGATTACCGCTCGCGTATGCTCTGTCATTTTTTATTGGCTTAAGTCAGCACCGTGCCTGACAAAAGCTGTAATAGGCTTAGCTCAGCTTTCCCGCAAGAATAAAATGTTCAGAGGGTTAGAGTTACGGTTAATGATATTCGCAATATGAAAAATTACTATTCATGACTGACGGGGGCTGAAAGAACTCTCTGGAGCGGGCGAAGGGATTAGAACAAATAACTGATTAAATTAAATTGAATTAAAAAATTTATTAAGTTACGAGTAAATTTACACCCCACACATACCCCCAAAGCAAGGATTCTTGAAATGCAACCTGTTACCGCACGTTGATAAATCAGCAGATAGCGTGATGATAGCAAAATGCCTTGATACTCAAAGGTAGAAATGCAATTGCTCCAGGCTAGCTATCTGGGCTGCCCCCACCCAGGACAATATGAGAGCTAACAGGACGGTTGAAGATATAACAATTAAGGAAGCTAACTGAGTGGTAAAGGCATAGAGGATTTTAATGCCACAACTTTACTACTTAACTGAAGAATATCATTTATGGGCATTCTTCAGGCTATAGCCTTACAGGATCAATCCCCCCAGGAGGGGGTTTAGGGGTGACAATAAAAATAATTTTTATTTCAGCAATTATATGAAAATCAATTATTCCACGCGCATGTTAGCAAGATCATCAATCAGACCGGGGCCGACAGGTTTCCAGCCCAATTGTGACTGTGTCCATGCGCTCGAGGCGATCAAATCCATTTCAGAAAACAGGGCGAACCAGCCAAAGTAGGCGGCGGCATCTTCTGAAGTCAGCGATACTAACGGCAGGCTGAGTCTTTCACTGACGGCCAGCGCAATCGCGCGCGCCGGAACACCCTCTTCGGCTACCGCGTGGTAGCGTTTGCCCTTTTCACCTTTATTCAGCACCAGAACGTAGAGTTTCGCCACATCGCTGACGTGCGCCGCCGACCAGCGATTTGCGCCTTCATCGACATACGCGACTGCCCCTTTTTGGCGGGCGATCTCCACCCATGAGGAGATCAGCCCCTGGCGGCGGGTATCGTGAACCTGCGGAAGCCGCACAACGCGCACGTCCACGCCTTCCTCCAGCAGCCGGGCGCCTTCTAGCTCAGAGGCCACACGCGGGTTGATATTTTCAGGTTTGAAGACCTGTTCAGTAGCGGGTTGACCCTCGCCGGCATCGCCCATACCGACGCCGGAGGTTATCAATAATGGGCGGTCACTGCCTTTTAAAGCATCGCCGAGGATGCGGATAACCCGGCGATCTTTCTCACAGTTGGCGACAAAATTCGTAAAATCATGATCGAACGCGGTATGGATCACGGCGTCGGCGCGAGCGGCACCGTTGCGCAGCGATTCAGGGTTGTCCAGCGTGCCGCGATAGACTTCCGCACCCAGCGCTTCAAGGATTTTTGCACTGATGTCCGAGCGGGCCAGGCCCGTTATCTGATGCCCGGCGGCAATCAGTTCAGGAATGATTCGGGAACCGATAAAACCCGTTGCTCCGGTTAAAAATACGCGCATAACACCCTCTCGTCTGTTTGACCTGTATAGGCTTAAGAGTGTATGCCAGGATGTATACTATAAAAGTAGTGAATTTATCATGGTATAAGCATTAACAGGAAAACGATGGCAAAGCCCGCTGTACCCAACGATCTCGGTAATTTTTTGCGCAACCGCCGTATGCGGTTAGATCCAGCCACCTTCGGTTTTATGGCGGGCCGGCGGCGCACGCCGGGGCTTCGCCGTGAAGAGGTGGCGCAGCTCGCCAGCATCAGCCCCACCTGGTATACCTGGCTGGAACAAGGGCGAGGCGGTTCACCGTCACGGGAAGTGCTTAGCCGCATCGCCAGCGGCCTGATGCTCACCGAGCCGGAGCGTGAACACTTGTTTCTGCTGGCGTTTGGCCACCCGCCGGAACACCGTTATCAACCAACCGAAAGCATTACGCCACGTTTGCAGGGCGTGCTTGACGCGCTGCCCTACAGCCCGGCAATTATCAAAACCGCGCTATGGGATGTTGTAGCGTGGAACCCTGCGGCGACGGCAATACTGATGGATTATGCGCGGCTTGCGCCGCCCCAGCGCAATGTTTTGCGACTGCTGTTTACCGATGAGCGGGCGCGCAATGTTCAGGAAGACTGGAACAGTATGGCGCGCTTTGTGGTCAACGCGTTTCGCGCCGATGTGACGCGAGCGGGCAGTTCCGACGAAGCGATGGTGCTGGTGGAGGAGCTGTCTGCGGCCAGCCCGGAGTTTGATGCATTCTGGCGGAGCAACGATGTTACGCATCATACGGAAGGCATTAAGCGGCTTCGCCACCCGGCGCTTGGGCTGATTGCGCTGGAATTTTCCACCTTTGTGCTCGACGGGCGGCCGGATCTGCAACTGCTTGTTTTTAATCCGGCAACCCCGGAGAGCCGAAAGGCGATTGAACATCACCTGATGCAAAAGGCGGATTAACCTGCGGTTTCTGCCTGCGCAGCGTTGAGCCAGGCGATCAGCATATTGGCCAGCGCATCGGAAAACAGACGAATATCATCGTCGCTGTGCGGGTGAGTGGAATAACTGCTGCCCACGGAGCCTAGCGTTGTCGTGAGCAGTTCAAAAGCGATGCGGCGCTGCTCCGCACTCGACTCCGGCAAAACCTCAGCAATAAACTGTTCGTAGATGGCGTCGCCCATCGCACTGCTCTCTTTGGCTTCCGGTGCGTCCCGGTAGAGCGGAGCGGCGTCGTTCAGCGCCTGACGCAGCGTCGCCTCTTCACATTCGGATTTAATAAAGACCTGCACCAGCGTGCGTAATCTTTCCATTGGCTGAATCTGAGTATTTCCCAGAATCTCCGCCAGCGTTTCGAGGGTTTGTTGCCACTCATCGCTTTGCAGGCGGAACAAAATAGCGGCTTTATTCGGGAAATACTGATACACCGACCCGACGCTAACGCCAGCCTTCTCCGCCACCCTGGCCGTGGTAAAACGTGCGGCCCCCTCCTTTTCAAGAACCTGAATAGCCGCCTGCACAATGGCGGAAACCAGCTCTGCCGAACGCGCCTGTTTAGGCTCCTTTCTTGAGGAAATCAAAGGTTTAATTTTAGCTGGCATCGGTGGTCCTGTGCCTATCTGAACGCGAATAGTTTATGCGACGAATTCGTCGTATTCTTTAAAAAATTGACGAATCAGTCGCATTTTAGGCTTCTCTTGTCACCCGTTCAACCTTTAAGGATTTACTATGTCGACCACTCTGACAACCGCACCGCTGGCAGCGTTACTGGATTCACTTTTTGAGCAGGCAAACAGCGCGGCGAGTTCGTCTCTCGCTATGATCCCACGTAGCGACCGGGAACGCATGATGACCAGTAAGACGGAATATCGTGAGCTGTACGGCCATCTGAAAGATCTCTGGCTTCCGGTGACGCGTGAGACCGGCACGCTGCTTTATATGCTGGCACGTACCCTTCGCGCTGAACATATTATTGAATTTGGCACATCATTCGGTATTTCCGCGCTGCACCTGGCGGCAGCGCTTGAGGATAACGGCGGCGGTTTGTTGATAACCAGTGAATTTGAGCCAGGGAAGGTCGCGAAAGCACGCGAACATATTCATGCCGCCGGGCTGACGGCGCGGGTCAATGTACGCGAAGGCGACGCCTTGCAAACGCTGGCGAGGGATCTGCCTTCCACCATCGATATGGTGCTGCTGGACGGTGCAAAAGCGCTTTATAAGGATATTCTGGCGCTGCTGGAGCCACGGCTGCGCCCCGGCGCACTGATTATTGCCGACAACGCCGATTACAGCCCGGACTATCTGGAATATGTGCGTAACCCGCAGAACGGTTATTTATCCGTGCCGTTTGCAGAGGATGTGGAATTAACGTATCGCGTTGTCTGATCCCTTCCGCTTTATTTCTTACGGATCCCTCGGGGCGTTCTGCCCCTTTTTTAAATCTGGCTATCTGATTAAAAATTGCGTTATGTCTGAACAAAACAATCAACTTCCACAAAGTAATCATGTCTTTCTGACGTTATTACCCGGCGTTCTCGCCATCTTTATCGGCTTTCTGATTATGGGAATGCAGCTTCCGGTGTTGCCGGTGCATCTGCATGACACCCTGGGATCAAGCACGCTGATGGTTGGCGTCGTCATTGGCTCCCAGTTTGCGGCGGCGCTGCTGTCCCGCGCCTGGGCCGGGAACTTCGCGGATATTCATGGCGCAAAACGCGCGACGGTGATAGGTCTGCTGACGATCGCTGCTTCCGGTATCTTTTATCTGCTGTCGCTGCTGTTTTTGCGTACACCTTCGGCGTCAGTCGGTGCGCTGCTGGCGGGGCGCATCGTGCTGGCGCTCGGTGAAAGTCTGCTGGTGACGGGTGTGATGGGGTGGGGGATTGGCCAGGTCGGTACGCATAACGCCGGGAAGGTGATGTCCTGGAACGGGATTGCGATGTATGGCGCTTATGCGCTGGGCGCGCCGCTCGGCATTGCTTTTAACGCCTGGGGCGGCTTCTTCGGGCTTTCGCTTGCCGCGTTGCTGGTGCCATTCCTCGCGTTGCTGATTATCGCCCGCGTACGCGGAGTGGCACCGGCTTCAGCGACTAAAACGCCGTTTTACCACGTACTAAGCGCGGTCTGGAAACCGGGGCTTGGGCTGGCGCTGTGCAGCGTAGGGTTTGGCGTTATCGAAGCGTTTATCGCGCTGCTGTTTACTGCTCATCACTGGGGTAACGCCTCGCTGGCCTTTACCGCGTTCGGCCTCGCGTTTATTGTGGCGCGCCTTTTCTTCGGCCATCTGCCGGATAAACTCGGTGGCGCGAAGGTGGCGCTGATATGCGTGGTCATTGAAGCTCTGGGGCAACTGCTTATCGGGCAGGCGGACACCGCATCCCTCGCATATCTCGGCGCGGCGCTGACCGGCTTCGGCTATTCACTGGCATTCCCGGGCTTTGGCGTGGAAGCAGTACGCCGCGCTCCGCCGCAAACCCGCAGCCTGGCAATGGGCGCATATGTGGCATTCCTTGACATTTCGTTAGGGATCACCGCACCGCTTGCGGGCGCGCTGGCAGAAAAGTGGGGTATCAATGCGGTGTATCTGGCCAGCGCCGTGGCCGTCGCACTGTCAGCCATTATGGCGCTGGTTTTAATGACAGGACGCAAAAATCAGGCCGGGGAAGCATAATTGAAATATGCGTACTCATAAGACTTTCTGTTAATTCAGGGTATTCGCCAAAGGCAGAGAAAAGCGCGGTTACAGTAGCGTATTACTGAATCACGCAACTGAAGAGCAATGGTAATTAAATAAATTAGCAGAGAATATTATTGAATCCCCAGAATAATGCATTTGCGTACAATATGTCCCAGCAGTATAGCTATGAGAGTATATATCTATATGATTACTTTATAGACCCGATAGTCTTGGTCCGCGCCATCGAGTGATTTGAGCTTGACCCAGGGGAAGCATAATTGAATTCAATAGAGTAATAGAATGTTATAAATGCTAGTTTATAAAGGAAAAATTGAGACTGGTAGACTTCAGAAGACTTGAGTCTGGAGCGGGCGAAGGGAATCGAAGTATCGAAGATAATCAGCCGTTAACCATTTGTTTCCTAAAGGATGATGAATCCTTGTGGTTACAGTTATGGTTACACATTGAGTGATCTCTGGTCAAGGCTGTAGGGCTGTAGTACTCCCAAAAGAGAAATAGCACAAACAACTTTGATGATTCAAATATATGACAGGATACCTCCTTCGGTTTCTGGACAACTTCTGGAGGTATATGGGGGAATGTTGCAAGGTTATTACTATTAGATAGACGCTGAGATTTTTGTGGGAAATTTTAAATGAAGAGAGACATAACTCAACGCCACCAAGCACTACCACCGACGGCATAGTGAAAACCAGTAAGTACCAGAGCGACTACGATTGTCACGCAGAAAAGAATACCGCACACGGTCGACAACCGGTTAAAAATAACACGGTATATTATGCCAGAAATGAATAAAGCTCCTGAGGCCCACCAAAACGCCTTAACGGCTCTACCAACTGCGTAATAGGTAGACCACGGGATACCGCCGTAAATGTAACCAGCCATACATCCCGCAGCCAACAATAGTACAGCCATAGTAATAAACGACCCTACACCTCTTATCATAATGATTCTCCTAGAGTAATCCATTCAGTGACTGACGGTAGGATAGCCTGATTGCAGCCATCATGCGATCGTTTGTCTCGATCGGTAGCATGAAATTGATCGCTTATATCTATCTTGATCGAAAGCCATCATAAATTCCGTGTTCGGGCGAACCAGACGCTGCTGCGAGAAATCATGGATAACCCTTGGGATTTCGCCAGATTACCGTGAAGCACAGCCTTGTAGATGCGCTCAGGCTTCACACCGTCAACACGTTTACCAATTTTGTTAAGGGTCTGCATAGCTTCCCTGTAGTCGTCCTTATGACGTTCCAATAACTCAGCTTCAGTATGATAGCCAAGCTCGACCATCTTATTAGCAATGACCGTAGCAACTTCAGGCATCTCAAGGATAGATTCAAAGGCCGCATAAACCATGTCCTCGAAATCTTCAGAGACCCATCCGGCATACTTGAGGGTAGCCTGTTTGTCAGCGTAGGTTATGCTTTCAATACCACTCTTCTCGACGTGCATTTTTTGCATGTCGGTTAGCCTCTTTGTTACCTTGCCGCGCCACTGAGAGGGTAGCTTATTGTTAGGTAATCCGAGGATTTTCCATATTTCTGTAAGGTTCCACATACCATTCTCATTAGACTTAAAGCTGTGGCCTTTAATAATGATAATATGACCTGCATGTTTATGTTTATTACTCATTGCTTAGTTACCTTTTAAATATGCACTCTAAACCGCCCCCTACTGACCCACTCAAAGTCCCCAAGCGAAGGGAGACCAGCAGGACAAAAGGATGCAAACAGAATGACTTTGAGATTGAATGAATGACGATGATTGTGTCGTAGCTGTGCGGAGCTACTGTATGGTGAAGCGCGAGAGGTGGAACTTTGAGAGACACGTGGTGAGTGGTTCGGAGTGTGTCTCCTATTAGTAAGTCGTATTGATTCGTATTGATTCGTATTGATTTACTACTGGGAGGGTCTCTGAGCCACGCTAGGCATCAGGCCATACGAAACTACATGGCATCCTAAAGAATGGCGTACAGGGCCGTACAGGGCCATACAGGACCATACAGGGCCATACAGTTAGCTTCTGGGGGTAATGCCTTGAGGAGACCTATAGGTTTGGTGATTGATTGTTATAAATATCATCACCTCTTAAGGTATTCCCTTAGAGTTAATCTTTAATTGCGTCTTTAAGTAAACTATAAGTTAATACTATAAGTTAATCTTTAATTGTGTCTTTAATTAAATCTTTTATTTAATACTATAAGTTAATCTTTAATTGTGTCTTTAAGTTAACTTTAAGTTAAGCCCCTGTAGGGTAGAGACCATATTTAATATGATGTCTATTGCTATTCACTTATCGACTGACCCAGAGCACACAGGAAGCATTCACTTTAAGTAGAACGCTTGGTGTCTGTAATTGGTCATCCCGCCCCTGAAGGATGCGATAAGTTACGGTTAGAGTTAGAGTTAGAGCTACCTGTAGTAGTAGTAGCAAGTGTCCTAGAAGAGAGAGAAAGAGAGAAAACTTTTTGTGTCCCTTCTCCCTATAGTGAGTCGTATTAAAAATCCTTGACAAGTAGCGAAAACTGTGGGTCAAAAACATGACCACACAGGCCTGTAGCAAGTGTCATCATAGAGAGGAACTTTTTGTGTCCCTTCTCTCTATAGTGAGTCGTATTAGAAATCCTTGACAAGTAGTGAAAACTGTGAGTCAAAAACATGACTACACAAGCCTGTAGCAATATGGTCATCGACTATGGTCATCCTCAAGGCAAATCTCCCCCGGGGGTTGACAGCTTGGTTACCCCACAATCTCCTTATAAACATCAGCCATCACATTGACCAGCCTATCAACCTCAACCTCTTTAGCATAACGGTCGTAAGTAATAGACCCTGAACTATGCCCCATGATCGCCTGTGCATACGCCAACTCGACCCCATGTTGTTTTAACTGGGTCGCAACTGTATGTCTAAACGAGTGAAACGCTAAGCCGCTACGGTCTGCGAGGACTTTAGGCAACAACGTCCGATTAAACCATTTACTCACCTGCTCACCGTAACCGTTCTTCATGAGGCGAAGACCATCGAACACCATAGCGTCATCACCATCAGCGCCTCTACGGGTCTCAACCAACCTCATAAAGTCAGCCAATATAAAACCATAGGCCCCATCGACCAGAGGCACACAGCGGTCACTATGAGCGTTCTTGATGCTCTTACCGGGTAGACTACTATCGTCTTCATTGATATGAATATAAACGGTTCCCGCCTCAGTGGTCCTGACGTCTTTGACCTGTAGTTGGGCTATTTCATTGAGTCTCGCCCCAGTGATAGCAGCCAAGGCGGTAACATAATAATGATATGGCTTACCAGAAGGTCTCTGTGAGTAAACTTGGGCGGCAGCCAGTAGTTGTCCTACCTGCTCCGTAGAGAAAGCATTACGCGCCTCAGAGGCTTTACGCTGGGGAACCTTAAGCTCTAGCCCTTCTGTCATATTCTTTTTAATCAGGTCATTACGCACGGCCCACTTGAAAACAGCCGCCATCTTAATGAGATATTTATTATTGATGGTAACAATATCCAGACAATCGGTTTTATCCTCACGACCTAGCAGGTCAACCAACGGAACATCTTTGAAACGCTGCTTACGATTCTTCGGCAATTGCTGGAGGATATCCCGAACCCTAAGCATATCCGCACGAGCTAACACATTGGCGTCAGCATTGAGGCCCAGATAATCAAAAACTTCGATTAACGCAGCATGAGAAGCTTTGTTTTCTCGTAATGTTGCTGGCTTCCAGTTCTGGGCGTTTTCCTGCTCGTACTGCTCAAAGAGAGAAGCAACGGTTACGCAGTGTTTGCCTTCAGTAATGCTTGTTTTTTGGGGAGCACTAACAGATAGAGTTGCAGAGGCTTGGTCATTAGCCCCAGCAGCAGCATCAAATCCATCTATATAATCTATAAGTGGCTGGCTATCTCCCGCTTCAATGCGCTTCATGCAGGCCTTGAGTACATTAAGAGCCTCATTAATATAGCGATGCTGGTCAATAGTCAGTGGCTCGCTTGCCAGAGCATGGACAAGATTCTCTCCCACTTCCCCATACTGGTCACGGTATAGATCTCTCATATCTGGCTCGAAGAGGTCTGAACGACCTGTAGACAACTCCCACTCTGCGATGTCCCTCAGGTGTTCCCTCATTTCCTCATAGGAGGCGTTGGGTCTGTCTGCATGGATTGCCCTAAGTGCTGCCTTGATATGCCGTGAGTAAGCCATAGCTGTACGTCTATCCTTAGTCCGTAGTGATACTGACGCTATTTTATAACGGTTATGGGAAGGATGTGAAACGGTCAGGCGATCTGTGGACTTCATCCTGAGGCGGATATAAAAGACGCCATTGCGCTGATAAAGATAGGTTTTTGAGTTGAGCATGTACTGAGATCTTAAGTCTGCTCACTATTTCAACAAATTTAGTTACAGTGTTGGTTACAGTGAGTAAAACTGTCGGAAGGCTTAAAGCCGTATCCCTTAGGATTCAGTAAGTTAGAATACTTTAAGAAAGGTTATGGAGCAGGCGAAGGGAATCGAACCCTCGTATAGAGCTTGGGAAGCTCTCGTTCTACCATTGAACTACGCCCGCATCCCAAAGAAGCGAATGCATTATAAACCTTCATGCACGGCTGACAAGCCCCGGCAGGGTTAACTGCCGGTATTTTAGGCGCCGGTCACTTTACTATCTCCGGCGCGGCTTCACTTACAGGCGGGAGGTAAGTACCACTGTGGGTCGATGGCGGTGGCTTTATAGCGAATCTGAAAGTGCAGGCGCACTGAATTGGCGCCGCTGCTACCCATGGTAGCGATTTTCTGCCCGGCGACCACTTGCTGCCCATCGCGCACCAGCAGCGTCTCATTATGCCCGTAGGCCGTAATATATTCTTCGCTATGTTTCAGCAAAATAAGATTGCCGTAACCGCGTAGTTGATTCCCGGCATAGACCACCCGCCCACTGCCGGCCGCATAAATAGGCTGCCCGCGCTTACCGGCGATATCAATCCCTTTATTGCCGCCCTGGCTGGCAGAGAACGTCTGCACAATGTTCCCCTGCGCCGGCCAGCGCCAGCAGCGCGATGTCGGCGGCGTGTGCTGTGCGATCGCTGTAGACGGCGGGCGCGCCGGGGGCGTAGTTTTACGTGAAGGGGGACGTTTAACCGGCTTACTAACCGCTTTTTTCGTTGTTTTTATCTTCAGCTTTTGGCCAACGGCCAGCGTATACGGCGCGGAGAGCGAGTTCAGTCGCGCCAGTTCGCTAACGCTGCGCCCGCTCATATGCGCGATGCGCCATAGGGTATCGCCTCGTTTTACCGTATAAGTGGTACCGTTATAACTGCCTTTCGACGGCACCGATTTATTGCTGGAGCAGGCGCTAATCAGGAAACAAAATGCCAGGCACGCCGCTGTAAAATACCCTTTTATGCCAGGGTGTCCTTTGCTCACACTCCATCCTCTCTGGCCGAATTAAAAACGCGGGTATAGTAGCATCGCCCCGCTGGCGCTGTAAAAGCGGGCAGGCGGTGGTTTTAACCATGCCTGATACGCGCTTCGCAGGCAGCGGTAAACGGTCAATACTTTTTGTGGTGCAGTAACTTCAGGTAGCAAAAACCTTGCAGACGTGAGTACATACATACTTCATCATCGGCACCCCGCCCGGAAACTTTATGATGCTGGCTTATTTAGGGCCGCCGCGCGCCTGTCTGGTAACAGTTGAGTTCAGACCTATTCACTTTTCTGCGCGCAACGTTTGGGAGCTGCCTGCCCGCACGGTTTTCCGGCCAGGCTGCGAATAATAGGGGCGCTATATTCTCGCCGGTCATCATCATGAGAATATCCCGAGTGGAGTTGATGTATTGCTTCGTAGCGTCGCTTTAGTTAGCGGGTAATCGTGGCCGTAATAATGCCCTTTATTTTTGTCGCGGTTCACAGTGTATCGCCCGATAGCCGATAGCCGATAGCCGATAGCCGATAGCCGATAGCCGATAGCCGATAGCCGATAAAATAATAATGCGGGCGTAAAAAAACGCCCGCTTATGGCGGGCGTTGGAGAGAACCAGAAAGCGCTTATTTAAGCGGGCGCATCGCTGGGAACAGAATAACATCGCGAATGGTGTGGCTATTGGTAAAGAGCATCACCATACGGTCAATGCCGATACCTAAACCTGCGGTAGGCGGCATGCCGTGCTCCAGCGCGGTGACGTAGTCATCATCAAAAAACATCGCTTCGTCGTCGCCTGCGTCCTTCGCAGCAACCTGATCGGCAAAGCGCTGCGCCTGATCTTCCGCGTCGTTCAGCTCCGAGAAACCGTTACCAATTTCACGACCACCGATGAAAAACTCAAAGCGATCTGTGATTTCAGGGTTCACGTCGTTACGGCGCGCCAGCGGAGAAACTTCCGCCGGATATTCAGTGATAAAGGTTGGCTGGATCAGGTGACTTTCCGCCACTTCCTCGAAAATTTCCGTAACGATGCGGCCCAGACCCCAGCTTTTCTCAACGTTGATGCCAATCGTTTCAGCAATGGCTTTCGCGCTGGCATAATCGTCCAGATCGGCAAGATCGGTTTCCGGGCGATATTTCTTAATTGCTTCGCGCATGGTCAGTTTTTCAAACGGCTTACCGAAATCAAACGTCTCTTCGCCATAAGGCACCAGCGTGGTACCCAGAACATCCTGCGCCAGCGTGCGGAACAGCGATTCGGTCAGCTCAATAAGATCACGATAATCCGCGTACGCCATATAGAGTTCAATCATGGTGAACTCCGGGTTGTGACGCACAGAAACCCCTTCATTGCGGAAGTTACGGTTAATTTCGAATACGCGCTCAAAGCCACCTACCACCAGGCGCTTCAGATAAAGCTCCGGCGCGATACGCAGATACATATCTAAATCCAGCGCGTTATGATGAGTGATAAACGGCCGCGCAGACGCACCACCGGGTATTACCTGCATCATCGGCGTTTCTACTTCCATAAAATCGCGCTCGACCATGAACTGGCGAATACCGGCCAGGATGCGTGAACGCACGATAAAAGTATGGCGCGACTCTTCATTAGCAATAAGATCCAGATAGCGCTGGCGATAGCGCGTTTCCTGGTCGGCCAGGCCGTGGAATTTGTCCGGCAGCGGGCGCAGCGCTTTCGTCAGCAGGCGCAGCTCGGTGCAGTGGATAGACAGCTCGCCGGTTTTGGTTTTAAACAGCTTACCGCGTGCGCCGACGATGTCACCGAGATCCCACTTTTTAAACTGTTCGTTATAGACGCCTTCCGGCAGATCGTCACGCGCCACGTAAAGCTGGATGCGACCGCCGATGTCCTGCAGCGTAACAAACGAAGCTTTACCCATAATACGGCGCGTCATCATGCGCCCGGCCACGCGCACTTCAACATTCAGCGCTTCCAGCTCTTCATTTTCTTTAGCATCAAATTCAGCGTGCAGTGCGTCAGAGGTGCGATCGCGACGAAAATCGTTTGGGAACGGAATGCCCTGCTCACGCAGCGCGCTCAGCTTTTCGCGACGATTTTTTAATTCATTATTAAGCTCAAGCGCTGCTTCGCTGCCCTGTGATTGTTGTTCAGACATGTTGATTCCTCATAGCCCTGCTTTCAAACTTGCTTCAATAAATTTGTCGAGATCGCCATCGAGCACGGATTGGGTGTTGCGGGTTTCCACTCCGGTGCGCAAATCTTTAATACGTGAATCATCCAGCACGTAAGAGCGGATCTGACTGCCCCATCCAATATCGGATTTACTGTCTTCCATGACCTGCTTTTCGGCATTTTTCTTCTGCATCTCCAGCTCGTACAGCTTCGCCTTCATCTGCTTCATCGCCTGGTCTTTGTTTTTATGCTGAGAACGGTCGTTCTGGCACTGCGTCACAAGGCCGGTGGGAATGTGCGTAATACGCACCGCGGACTCCGTACGGTTAACGTGCTGCCCGCCGGCGCCGGAGGCGCGGTAAACATCGATACGTAAATCTGCGGGGTTGATTTCAATATCAATATCGTCATCCACTTCCGGGTAAACAAACGCTGAACTGAATGAGGTATGACGGCGACCACCGGAATCGAACGGGCTTTTACGCACCAGGCGATGTACGCCGGTTTCCGTTCTTAGCCAGCCGTACGCATAATCGCCCATAATTTTGATAGTGGCGGACTTCAGGCCAGCAACTTCGCCGTCCGACTCTTCAATCATTTCGGTCTTAAAGCCTTTATCTTCCGCCCAGCGCAGATACATACGCACCAGCATACTGGCCCAGTCCTGCGCTTCCGTACCGCCGGAGCCGGCCTGAATATCCAGATAGCAATCGGCGCTGTCGTATTCACCGGAAAACATGCGGCGGAACTCCAGCTGCGCCAGCTTGGCTTCCAGCTCGTCCAGCTCCGCGACCGCCTCGTTAAAGGTCTCTTCGTCTTCGGCTTCAACCGCCAGATCGAGCAGGCCTGAGACATCTTCCAGCCCCCGACTCATCTGATCCAGCGTATCAACAACGGCCTCCAGCGAGGCGCGTTCTTTGCCTAACGCCTGAGCGCGCTCGGGCTCATTCCAGACATCCGGCTGTTCCAGCTCGGCGTTGACTTCTTCAAGACGTTCTTTCCTGGCATCATAGTCAAAGATACCCCCTAAGAACGGCGGAGCGTTCAGTAAGGTCCTGGATGCGATTTTTTACCGGATTGATTTCAAACATGGTCTATGAATTCTTTTTGTGGACTGTGGTCAGAGTCGGATCGTTAAGAGCGGAAGTTTACCGGATCCGTGCTGTTTTTTATAGCACTGGTTATCCGGCATCGAGAACCTGCGCTCGGGCAGCAGAACGGGCTGAAAAGCGCGCTGGCGGGCCGCAGCTGCCCGCCAGGCGTAAGGAGAGACTTAGAGAGGCCAGATTTTATCAATCAGAAGTTGCACGCTGCGATTACCGCGAAACTCATTCACGTCCAGCTTATAGGCAAGCTCCACGTCGCGTATGCCGTTATCCGGCCAGCGGGTGGTATCAATATTAAACGCAATGCCATCAAGCAGCGGCCCACCGCCTACGGGTTCAACCATCACTTTTAAATGCCGCTCGCCGACAATACGCTGCTGTAATAGCCGGAATTTGCCGTCAAACAGCGGCTCAGGAAACATCTGCCCCCACGGCCCCGCGTCGCGCAGCATTTCTGCCGTTTGCAGCGTCATCTCCTGCGGCGTCAGCGCACCGTCGGTCCAGATCTCGCCCTGCAGCATTGCCGGGTCTAACCATTCTGCCACCAGCGCGGCGAAACGCTCGCGGAATTCGTCAAAGCGATGCATTTCGAGTGACAGTCCCGCCGCCATCGCATGCCCGCCAAACTTGAGCATCAATCCCGGGTGGAGCGTATCAATACGCTCCAGCGCATCGCGCATATGCAGCCCCTGAACGGAACGGCCAGAGCCTTTCAGGATGCCGTCTCCAGCGGGAGCAAAGGCAATTACCGGGCGGTGAAAGCGCTCTTTAATGCGTGAAGCCAAAATACCCACCACCCCCTGATGCCATTCGGCATGATAGAGCGCCAGCCCGGCAGGCAGGCTCTCACTTTGACGCCCCAGCGACTGACACAGCGCCATGGCCTCCGCCTGCATGCCCTGCTCGATTTCTTTACGGGTTTGATTTAGCGCATCCAGCTCGTTCGCCAGCACGCGCGCCTCTCCCAGGTTATCGCACAGCAGCAGTGAAACCCCGACGGACATATCATCGAGCCTGCCCGCCGCATTAAGGCGCGGGCCGAGGGCAAAACCGAGATCGCTGGCGCTCAAACGTCGCGCATCCCGATTAGCAATTTCCAGCAGCGCGCGAATGCCAGGCCGACACTGCCCGGCTCTAATGCGGCTCAGGCCTTGCCAGGTCAGGATGCGATTATTGGCATCCAGCGGCACCACGTCGGCAACCGTACCCAGCGCAACAATATCCAGATAGGTGGCAAGATTGGGTATCGCAATTCCCCGCTCTTCAAACCACCCCGCTTCGCGCAGATGGGCGCGCAGCGCCAGCATCAAATAAAATGCGACCCCGACTCCCGCCAGCGCTTTTGATGGAAACGGGCAGTCGGCCAAATTCGGATTAACGATGGCCGCCGCCTCGGGCAGGCTATCGCCCGGAAGGTGGTGATCCGTAACCAGAACGGGGATGCCCAGCGTTCGAGCTTTTTCGACGCCCGCATGCGACGAAATACCGTTATCCACGGTCATGATAAGCTGCGCGCCGCGAGCGTGCGCCTGCTCAACCACTTCCGGGCTTAAACCATAGCCGTCGTCAAAACGGTTGGGCACCAAAAAATCAACCCGGTGGCCGCCTAAATCGCGCAGTGCCAGCACGCTGAGCGCCGTGCTGGTCGCGCCATCGGCGTCAAAATCGCCCACTACCATAATATGCAGACGCTGACGCAGCGCTTCGTGTAGCAGACGAACCGCGGCCTCAACGCCGGTAAGCTGGCTCCAGGGCAGCATCCCCTTCACGCTACGCTCCAGCTCTTCTGCGCCGCGCACGCCGCGGCTGGCATACAGCCGCTGCAACAGCGCCGGGATCTCCGGCGGAAAAACCACTGAATTATCGCTCTCCCGGCGCCGAAGCTGAGTTTTATCTTCCACGCGTTACTGCCCGTTCGCTTTCGTCATCTGCTGATGTTTATCCAGAAATGTTTTCATTTCCTGCGGCCCCTGATAGCCCGGAATAACGGTGCCATCATTCAGCACAATCGCCGGCGTTCCCTGAACGCCAAACTGCAGCCCTAGCGCATAGTGTTTTTTAATGTCTATAGAGCAACTTGCCGCCGGGACTTCACCGCCTTTCATCGCCGCATCAAAAGCTTTATTACGATCTTTCGCACACCAAATAGACTTCATATCGCTCTCCGCCTGGCTTTGCAGCCCCTGGCGCGGGAATGCCAGGTAGCGCACGGTAATACCCAGCGCGTTATAGTCGCTCATTTGCTCATGCAGCTTGTGGCAGTAACCGCAGGTGATATCGGTAAAGACGGTAATGACGTGTTTTTCCTTTGCCGCTTTATACACAATCATTTCGTTTTTCAGCGCATCGATTTTATTCAGCAACAGCGAGTTAGTAACGTTAACCGGCTGCGCACCGCTGACGTCATAAAGCGGCCCCTGCAGTAAGTGCTTACCGTCGTCGCTAATGTACAGAACGCCGCTCTCGGTCAGTACCGTTTTTAAACCACTCACCGGCGCATCCTGCACCTGAGCGTCAGTCAGCCCAAGCTTCGCTATAGTTTGTTTTACCGCAGCATCATCGGCGCTGGCGGTGAAAGAAAGAGAGGCCGCAATCCCCGCAGCGCACAGTAGTAAGACTTTTTTCATATCCATTCCTTAAAGTTACGCACTCACGCCCTGGGGTGGTGCTGTTGATGCAACTGGCGCAATCGCTCGGTCGCCACATGCGTATAGATTTGCGTAGTAGAAAGATCGCTATGGCCCAATAACATTTGGACCACGCGCAGATCGGCGCCGTGATTGAGCAAATGCGTGGCAAAAGCGTGCCGCAATACGTGCGGCGACAGCTTATCACCGTCAATACCGGCTAGCGCGGCATAATGTTTAATCCGATGCCAAAAAGTCTGGCGCGTCATTTGCCGCCCGCGCTGACTGGGAAATAGCACATCACTCGTCTGGCCATTCAGTAGCCACGGCCGCCCGTGCTCCATGTAAGTTTCGACCCAGTAGACTGCTTCTTCCCCTAACGGTACTAATCGTTCTTTGTCGCCTTTCCCAATAACGCGAACGACGCCCTGGCGCAGGCTAATATCGCTTAACTGTAACCCGACAAGCTCAGAAACGCGCAGCCCGGTTGCATACAGCACTTCCAGCATGGCTTTGTCGCGCAGTTCTAAAGGCTGTTCCGTTACGGGCGCCTGAAGCAAGCGTTCAACCTGCGCTTCACTCAAATCCTTTGGCAGGCGCTGCGGCAACTTAGGGGATGAGAGGCACGCGCAGGGATCGTCACTGCGTATTTTTTCACGGTACAAATACTGGAAAAAACGGCGTAGCGCACTAAGCAAGCGCGCGGAGCTGGTCGCTTTGTATCCACCGTCCAGGCGTTCCGCCAATAGCGCCTGCAGATCGTCACTTTGTGCCGTAGCCAAACCGGCGCCGTGATGATGCAGCCATGCCGCTACACCGGTTAAATCACGGCGATAAGCGCTAAGCGTATTTTCCGCTAAGTTTTTCTCAAGCCAAAGCGCATCCAGAAACTGCTCTATACGCGCTACATCCTGTTCCACAGCCACCTCTCATTTCCGGGCCAGGGCGTATTATGCCCGATTGTGGATGCATTCTGATACACTTGCGCATCGCCCGTTTACTTACCATGAGCCTTCACCGCTATGAAGATTGGCCTTTTTTACGGTTCCAGTACCTGCTATACGGAAATGGCAGCGGAGAAAATCCGCGATATTATCGGTTCACAACATATCACCCTACATAATTTGAAAGACGTCGCGCCAGCCCTGATGGAGCAGTACGATGCGCTGATTTTAGGAATACCTACCTGGGATTTCGGTGAGCTACAGGAAGACTGGGAAACGGTTTGGCCGCAGCTTGACGCGCTGGATTTGAAAGGAAAGCCCGTCGCGCTTTACGGCATGGGCGATCAGCTAGGTTACGGAGAGTGGTTCCTTGACGCGCTAGGAATGCTGCATGAAAAGCTGACGCCCAGCGGCGCGCATTTTATTGGCTATTGGCCTACCAGCGGCTATGAATTTTCCAGCCAAAAACCGCTCATCGCCGATGGCACTCAATTTGTTGGCTTAGCGCTGGATGAAACGAATCAGTATGATTTAAGTGAAAAGCGAATTCAGCGCTGGTGTGAACAAATAATGCGCGAAATGACGCTGTCGCTCGCCTGAAGACTTGAAGAATAGCGCGCGCGTTCGTTAGCGTGGCTTGCAGCGCGCCATAAGTAATAGCCTGCGCAAATCACGCCACTCCCGGGCGCTAAGGCTATCTGACGCCAGCCACAGGCGCTGTTGCTGAGTAGATGCCTGGTCGCGCAGCCGCAAGAGCATGCCGCCTGGCAGCATTAGCGGCGCGCGGGCTAACGTCCAGTCCCGGCCCTGCCACTTCACCCGATAATCATCCAGCAGCGCAAACTCACCGTGGCGAGCATAGATTCGCCGCTGGCTACGCACGCAATCAAAGACCACCAGGGATAACAACAGCATCCACAGCGGCATATAGCTTAGCGGCCAGGGCAACAATAAAATAACTGTCGCTGCGATACCGTGCACCAGCAGCGAATGCCACTGCGCGCGCCAGGAGATACGTAAATCAGATTGCCACAGGACCACGTTCGCGATTCCGCCGCTGAATTAACTGCACCATACGCCCCAGTTCAGAATCAGTCGGCGCTCCGTGGTTCATAAGCCAATTGAAAAGATCGGGGTCATCGCACTCAAGAAGTCGCACAAACAGACGCTTATCGTCGTCATTGAGCGCATCATAGTCATGTTCAAAGAAAGGCATGATAGAAATATCCAGTTCACGCATGCCGCGTCGGCAGGCCCAGTGGATGCGGGCTTTATTACTGATATCCATACTCTCTTTCCTGCTAACAGACCGTGGGGAGACGAGCGCTATTGTAACCGTTTTTTTATGAATTCCATTGCAGAATGTTGCATTTGCGAAAGATTCCCACAAAACATTCTTTTTTTGTTTTTTAATTGCAAAAATTTGCGTATCACTACGCGACTTCACGCCTGAGGCACAATTCGCCCCACTAAACCACTTGCATTGGCGCATGTCTCTTTTACCATTAACCATCATTCAACTGCGATTATCCGGAAAATAGCTTATGGCTTTCACTCCATTTCCACCCCGCCAGCCTGCCGCCAGCGCGCGTTTACCCTTAACGCTCATGACGCTTGACGACTGGGCGCTGGCGACTATCAGCGGCGCCGATAGTGAAAAATATCTGCAGGGTCAGCTCACTACAGATGTCGCGTTACTGGCTGATAATCAACATGTCCTTACCGCGCACTGCGATCCTAAAGGAAAAATGTGGAGCAACCTGCGTCTGTTTCGCCAGCCGGAAGGATTCGCCTGGATAGAGCGTCGCAGCCTGCGCGATACGCAGCTTACCGAGCTTAAAAAATACGCTGTCTTCTCAAAAGTCACCATCGCGCCCGATGATGACGCTGTTTTACTGGGTGTTGCAGGATTCCACGCTCGCGCCGCGCTGGCCGGGCTGCTCGGTGCGTTACCCGATGCCGAAACGCCATTAACGCACGCGGGCGATACGACGCTGCTTTGGCTGGCGCTGCCGGAAGAACGCTTTATCATCATCACCAATAAAACTGAGGCGCAGCGGCTAACAGACGCTCTGCGTGGGGAAGCGCAATTGAACGATAGCGCCCAGTGGCTGGCGCTGGAAATAGAGAGCGCTTTCGCGGTTATCGACGCCGATAATAGCGGGCAGTTTATTCCCCAGGCGACTAACCTGCAGGCGCTGGGGGGGATCAACTTTAAAAAGGGATGCTATACCGGCCAGGAAATGGTAGCGCGTGCGAAATTTCGCGGCGCGAACAAGCGCGCGCTTTGGTATCTGGCGGGTGAGGCTGAATCCCTGCCAGCCGTGGGGGACGGGCTGGAATTAAAAATGGGCGAAAGCTGGCGACGCACCGGCGCCGTTCTGGCCTCTGTGCGCCTTGAGGATGGCAGAGTGTTAATTCAGGCCGTGATGAATAACGATTTGGATAGCGATGCTATTTTTCGCGTGCCGGGTGAGAACGGCGAAGGAAAGCTCGCAATTCAGCCGCTGCCCTATTCGCTTGAAGAAGCCTGAACGGATAAAGCCCGCGTTGATAAAAAGTGAACCCCAGTTATTGGGCGCATTGGGCACTTTATCCGGCGGCTGTCATGGCCAGGGTTCGGTGCTGTACCGGGCTCAGGCCGTTTAGTTTCTTTTTAATACCTTCGTGATTGTAATAGTGGATATATTCATCCACCGCTTGTTTTAATCGCCCGGTATCTTCGTATTTCTCATTGTGCCAACGGATGCGATAGCTGTTGCTATACGCTATCGCATCGCATCGCATCGCATCGCATCGCATCGCATCGCATCGCATCGCATCGCATCGCAGAGGATAATAGCGACCGCTGGCGCGGCGGCTAACCATTTTCATTTAGCCTGGAGCTCGATAGAGTAAAGCGCGCCGGTACGCGCTATTTTACATAGAAATAAATCGCTAAAAAGTGGCACACGCTGCCGCCCAATACAAAACCGTGCCAAATAGCATGGTTGAACGGAACGCGCCGACTCACATAAAAAATAACGCCCAGCGAATAAACAATACCGCCAAGAGCCAGCAGAGCCACGCCACCGGCCTCCAGCTTAATCGCTAACTGATAAATAACGATAAGCGAAAGCCACCCCATGACCAAATATGTCGCCACTGAGAGAATTTTAAAACGATGAGCGATGGTCAACTTAAACAAAATGCCTAATAGCGCAAGGCCCCAGATAACTATCATTAACCCGCGCGCCAGCGGCGAGTTCAGCCCCACCAATAAAAAGGGAGTATAAGTGCCGGCGATGAGCAGGTAGATAGCACAGTGATCGACTTTTTTAAGCCAGCGTTTGGCGCGCGGCTGAGGAATAGCGTGATACAGGGTCGAAGCCAGGAACAGTAAAATCATGCTCCCCCCATACAGGCTATAGCTGGTAATCACTATTGCACCGGCGTTTAGCTCCCCGGCCTGCACCAATAACAGCACAAGGCCGACAATACCAAACACCAGCCCAATACCGTGGCTAACGCTATTCGCGATTTCCTCCGCCAGAGAATATCCTTTAAGCATTAACGGTTTACTGACCATTCTCTTTTATCCTGGATAACTAATATCGGCTTCAGCGTAACTGAGAATGATTCCAGTGAACACATGTACACTCAAAAAATTGTGTGTACTCTTGTAAACAACCGGTACTTAGACAGGAATGGCCGCTATAGCGCCAGTCGGCATAAGCGCGGCCCGTATCCACCCGCGTTCCAACGATTGAGCTAGCATGTTCATATCGCCTGCTCACCCAATTTTGGCAGTGAGGGTTAGCCTGGAGAGAAACATTCCCAACGTGACATAATATAATGCGTTGACGGCTTTTCGATACGCGGAGTTATCTCTCATGTATAATATAAGGATGGCGCCGTTAGCAATACGAAGAACCTGATTACACTTAATTTTATCTGCTCAGGGAGCGTGCCATAAACTATGTTCACTCATGATGCTATCAGTAGCCTGAATCATCTCGAAATGGCGGTTTATCATTACGCTGTGCGCCATCCTGATACCGTAAGTTACATGACTATTCGTGAGCTGGCGGAATGCGCGGGCGTATCCACAACCACCGTGCTGCGCTTTTGCCGCAAACTAGGGTGCGACGGTTATGCCGAATTTCGCGTACATTTCCGTCTTTGGATTGAAGGTGGCAATACATCACCCGATAATTTCGGGGCTGGCGAAATTATCCACTTCTTTAATGCAGTCAATAATAATGAATTCGAATGCCGCCTCGACGCCGCCGCCAGCGTCATCCGCGATGCTAAACGCGTTATTTTTATCGGCACAGGAACCTCAGGTGCTATCGCCAAATACGGCGCTCGCTTTTTTTCTAATGTTGGGAAATTTAGTAACCATATCGACGACCCTTGGTTTCCGGTTACGCAGGACTTAACCCAAGATGCGCTGGCGATAATTCTTTCCGTTTCAGGCGAAACCCCAGAAATTCTCCAGTTCGCCAGTCAGTTTAGCCTGCATCGCTGCACCCTATTATCAATTACCAGCCACGCGGGTTCTTCTCTGGCCAAACTTTCTGATCTCAATATCTCCTGGCATATTCCTCAAACGCGCATTCAGGGTAAATATGACATCACTACACAAATCCCCGTCGTCTATATTTTAGAAGCACTGGGCAGACGCCTGGTGAAAAATACCGCATAAAAAAACACGCTGTTTTATATATGTAACAATTCCCTTATAGCGTAATTTGTTATCACGTGACATTTAATTATCATTTGTTAGACTCACCGTTATTGCAGCATATTTATTTAACACCGTTCACCTCACTTTAATTAAATATCACTCAGCGGCAGGAATAATGACAATGAAAAAATGTTCACTTCCAGACACCTTTTTATGGGGCGGTGCCGTTGCGGCACATCAGGTCGAGGGCGCCTGGAATAACGACGGGAAAGGGCCTAGTATTTGCGATGTATTAACCGGCGGCGCGCACGGCGTGCCCAGAGAGATAACGGATACCGTAGTCCCCGGGAAATATTATCCAAACCATCAGGGCGTAGAATTCTACCATCGCTATAAAGAAGATATAAAGCTCTTCGCTGAAATGGGTTTTAAATGTTTTCGGACTTCTATTGCATGGACGCGTATATTTCCTCAGGGCGATGAATTAGAACCTAATGAAGCCGGGCTCCAATTTTACGATAATTTGTTTGATGAGCTTCTAAAATACAATATTGAGCCGGTTATAACGCTTTCGCATTTTGAAATGCCATTACATTTAGTTAAGGCGTATGGCGGCTGGGCGGATCGCCGCGTGGTAAATTACTTTGCCCGCTTTGCAGAAGTGGTTTTCGAACGCTATCAGCACAAAGTTAAGTACTGGATGACGTTTAATGAAATCAATAATCAGCGCAACTGGCGCGCTCCGCTATTTGGCTATTGCTGCTCCGGCGTAGTCTACACAAATCACGATAATCCTGAACAAACGATGTATCAGGTTATGCACCATCAGTTTGTCGCCAGCGCCCTGGCGGTAAAAGCCGCCCGCCGCATTAATCCCGAAATGAAAGTGGGATGCATGCTGGCAATGGTGCCGCTTTATCCCTGGTCCTGCCACCCTGACGATATCATGTTTGCTCAGGAGGCCATGCGACAGCGGTATGTGTTCACCGATGTTCAGCTACGCGGCTACTATCCCTCCTACGCGTTGAACGAGTGGGCGCGCCGTGGTTTTCACATCGAAATGGCCCAGGGCGACGCACAAATACTTCGCGAAGGCTGCTGCGACTATCTTGGCTTTAGTTATTACATGACTAACGCCGTTAAGGCCGAAGGCGGCTCCGGCGATGCGCTGTCCGGGTTTGAAGGCAGCGTGCCTAACCCACACGTCAAAGCGTCGGACTGGGGATGGCAAATCGATCCGGTCGGCCTGCGTTACGCGCTGTGCGAGCTTTATGAACGTTATCAAAAGCCGCTGTTTATTGTGGAAAACGGCTTCGGCGCCTTCGACACCGTGGAAAAAGACGGCGCAATTAACGACGATTATCGCATTGACTACCTGCGCGCCCACATTCAGGAAATGCAGCGGGCCGTAAGCTGGGATGGCGTGGAGCTTATCGGCTATACGCCGTGGGGCTGTATCGACTGCGTCTCTTTTACCACGGGCCAGTACGACAAACGCTATGGCTTTATTTACGTTAATAGGCACGATGACGGCAGCGGCGATATGTCCCGCGCCCGTAAAAAAAGTTTTTACTGGTACCAAAAAGTCATCGCCAGTAACGGCGAAGTACTGTGATCTTTAAAAATCAGGCTCATCTTCCCGTTCAAAATTATCCTCATGATAAATAAGGAAATCCTGACATTTACCAAAGCTATCATAACGATAGCTTTTACCTGTCAGCTTCTTTGATACCTATCAACGCCCGCCCCGCCGTTCATCGCCACCATGTGGGCGTCGCGGGTGCGCGACGCTTGGTCTCTGGAAGGGATAACATAAAAATGAATAAGATAATGAAACTGGGTACCGCCGCTGTAGCGATTGCCGCCGTCGGCTACTTCGGGTTGGTAGGTTATGTCTGGTATCATGATACGCAGCGCCGTACCGCGGCTCCTGTGCAGAAATCTACCTCAGCGTTTAATAATAAGGTGTTAGGCATTATTCAGGAAAAAGGATGCAATTATTGCCATACGCAGTCTGGCGATCTGCCGTTTTATGCCAAATTTCCTATAGCCAAACAGCTTATGGAATACGATATGGCGCAGGGTTATAAATCGTTCAGCCTGGAAGGTATTGAGCGCAGCCTGCGGGAAGATAGGCCGGCCGAACAAAGCGATTTAACCAAAGTAGAGTGGGTGCTTGAGCATAATACTATGCCGCCCGGGCGCTATGTCGCCCTGCACTGGGCCGGCAATATCAGCGATGATGAACGCACCACGCTGCTGTCGTGGATACGGGATAATCGCCGCAAATACTATGCAACGGAAGATATGGCGGAACAGCATCGCAATGAGCCGGTACAGCCTATCCCCCGCTCGCTGCCGGTTGACCCAGAGAAAGTCGCGTTAGGCATGCGTTTGTATCACGATCCGCGCATTTCTGCGGATAACTCCATTTCATGCGCCCATTGCCACCAACTCGGCAAGGGCGGCGTCGACGGCAGAAAAACCTCTCTCGGCGTTAATAATCAGGTTGGGCCAATCAATGCCCCGACGGTGTTCAACGCGGTATTTAATGTTGAACAATTTTGGGACGGTCGCTCAGCCGATTTGAAAGCACAGGCCGGGGGGCCGCCGCTCAATCCTATCGAAATGGCCTCTACTTCGTGGGCGCAAATCGTCGGCAAACTGGATAAAGACGCGACGCTGGTTCGCGATTTTACCGCCGTGTATCCGCAGGGGTTATCCGGCGATACCATCACCGATGCCATCGCCGAATTTGAAAAAACGCTCATTACTCCCGACTCCCCATTCGATAAATATCTGCGCGGTGACGATAGCGCGCTTAACTCCCGGCAAAAACGCGGCTGGCAATTATTTAAAGATAATCGCTGCGCCACCTGCCACGGCGGCAAAATTCTCGGCGGTCGCTCGTATGAGCCTTTGGGGCTGCGTAAAGACTATTCGTTTGGAGAACTCACCCCGGCAGACGTAGGGCGCATGAACGTAACCCGCGATGTTCGCGACCGTTTACGCCAGAAGGTACCGACGCTGCGCAACGTTGCGCAAACGGCGCCGTATTTCCATCGTGGAGATGTCGCTACGCTGGACGAGGCGGTAAAACTGATGCTGCGCTATCAGGTCGGCACCGATCTACCGCAGCAGGACGTTGATGATATCGTCGCTTTCCTTGACAGCCTGACCGGCACCTATACGCCCTATCCGAATCATTAAGTCTTCCTCCTCATCCCCGCCCGGGGATGAGGCGTTTAGATTGTCGGCCACTCGCGCTGGCGGAGAACGGCAGTACAATTCTCATCTAATAGAATTCACCCTGAATTTTACCCGCAAAAAACTATTAAAAATCATCAAAAAACCGTTGCCAGCCGGTTGAATTTAAAACTATTAAGGTATGATGCTTTGATTTTATAACCATTTCATCATGAGGGATTATGACAACGGGATTTTTTCTGTATCACCTGGATAAAACAACCTGTGGCGGACGAATTCTTTCCGGTGCACCTGATGATACCTACGAAATTGGCGGCATTGAACGAGAGCAGGTCCGCGTAGGCGATCCGGTAACCTGCGGAAAGCACAAAGGGCGATTCCGCGTTTGTGGCGGCATGGGAGACACCTATGAAGTCAATGGCGCTCCAAAAGAGTGGGCCGGTTCTCTGGACAGCTACAGATCCTGCCCGTGCCGCGCCCGTTTTATCCCGTCAGTCCAGACGCACACCTATGAGCGTGACAGCAATGCAGGACGGGCGGCCGAGCGTGCGCAGGCCGCGGAGAAAAAGGCGCTCCAGTCAGACCCCGAACAGCGTGCCCAGACCGCGAAAAAGAAACGGGAAATCACGCTAACCATCGGCGTGTTCTTCGACGGTACCGGCAATAATGCGAATAACAGTACAGATCGTCAGGTCGCCTGCTCCGGTGAACATTACGGGATGAATGATGCAGACGCAGGATCTGCATATTCCCAGTGTGTCCAACTAAAACGTAATTACAGCGATACTGCCGCAGGGAGTTATCTCGGTTATTACACCAATGTGCATTGGCTCCAGACGTTATATAGCCAGAAGCTGATGCCTGCGACGGGAGTTGGCCAGTATGCCATTTATATCGAAGGCATCGGTACGGAGGATGGGATCGGCGACAGCACTTACGGGATGGGCACCGGCCGGGGCGATACCGGCGTTGTGAAAAAAACGGATAAAGCCGTGGCGTCACTCTCTGCCGGTATTCAGGGATATTTCAATAGGCATGTCGATGCCCGCACCTGCGTTATCAAAGAGCTGCAGTTTGATATTTTTGGCTTCAGTCGCGGGGCCGCAGCGGCGCGCCACTTTGCCAACCGGGTATTTAACCAGGACAGCACGATTGTATCGGCGATTAAGGCGGGGCTGGACGGGGTTGAGTTTGCCGGAATGCCCGGCGGCAAAACCCGCTTCCTGGGAATATTTGATACGGTGGCGGCCATCGGGACACCGATTAACGGCCTTAACCCGCACAGCGCGGACACCGGGGAGGTAAACCTGGTGCTGCGCCCGGGCGTAGCAGAGAAGGTGTTCCATATCACCGCCCAGCACGAATGCCGCTTTAACTTCGCACTGAACAGCGTGAAACCGGCGTGGCCGGAACTGGCCCTTCCCGGCGCGCATTCAGACATTGGCGGCGGCTATAACCCCAACGAGCACGAAGCCTATTTCCTTACCCGACCAATGTTTGAAACGGTGCCCCTTTCCACCCCGAATACGCAAACACAGATTTACCGGCAGACCTGTGCGCAACTGAAAGCGATGGATAGCTATCCTTCCATTGCGCCGCTGCTGAAGGTGGTAGAGGTAAATATCGATACCTGGCATGACGAGAGAATGCCCGCAGACCGTTACGGAACGCTACAGAAACGCAGCGCTGCCGCGCTGGTGATTGACCGCCCCACGCGTAATGACTGGTCGAAAGTGGTACTGAGGGTGATGCTTGATGCAGCACAGGATGCGGGTGTGGCATTCGATCCTATTCGAGATACAAATGCAGAATTAAGACTTCGGCCAGAACTCAACAGTCTTTGTGAAAAAGCGATTGTGATGGGCCGTGCCGCCCGCAGCGGTCAGCCTGCCAGCGGGTTTACTACGCCGGAAATCCTGATGCTGGCTGAAAAATATATCCACTGCTCGGCCAACTGGAACAGCGTGATGAAAGACGGTCGGGGAGTTATCCGCGGGGCGGTCAAACCGGCGAAGCTGGTGACTTTCACCAACCGGCCGGACGAGCGCTGGCAGCGTACAGTTTATGATATGGACGGGAATAAAATATGGAAATGATCCGCGTAGCCTGGCTTCTTCCGTTACTGGCGCTGACGGCCTGTCAGGGGAAACCTTTGCCCGGTGCCGCTGCGCAAAGTGATATGCCGAAAGAGTGGACCTTTGACTTTTTCACCCCCAAAGCACTGCCCGCGCTGGTGACGTTCGCGGCTATCCTTGATGCAGATGGCAGAGATTATCGATTTAATACGTTAAACAGTACACCTGATTTACCTATGGTTATGGGCGAGTGGAACGATCGGGATCGTACTCCTGGTGGCTACTGGAATCATGTTAATAGCCCTCCCCGACATATTATTTTTTGCTGGGACTCGATTATTGATAAGAGGGTGTATGAAACCCACCTGACAATCCCTAAACCTATTCTGGAAAAAATGCGTCGGCCCAGTGAGTTTAAAGATTATCGGGGAAAGACGGCCTATTACGACAGAGTACAAATCGGGCTGGCTCCGGAAGGGAAAGTAGCAGTCTGGTTACAGGGAAGTGGTTCTGAGCCTAATTATCGCGTCACTCTGTCAGTACTGAAAACGGTATCCGGGGATAAATTAGCTATTTGCAAAGGGGTGACAAAAAGCGATTTCTCCTATGGCTACGACAAAGACATAAAAGACTTTATCAAAGGGAAAAAATATCCATACGGAAGCTGGTGACCTTCACCAACCGGCCGGACGAGCACTGGCAGCGTACGGTCTACGATATGGACGGGAATAAAATATGGAAATGATCCGTCTGGCTGGTCTGATCCCGGTGCTTGTGCTAACGGCCTGCCACGGTACTGACCAGCCCAATATCTCAGTCAAAAATGATGTGCCGACGCAGTGGAAATTTAACTTTTTCACGCCAAAAGCATTGCCCGCAGTGGTGACGTTCGCGGTTATTCTTGATACAGACGGAGGAGCATCCCGGTTCGTTACGCTGAACAGCACCCCGGATATGCCCAATATGGTAGGAAGATGGAACGACCGGGATCGGGCACCGGGAGGACACTGGAACCACGTCAAGCATCTACCCAGGCAGTTTTTTTTCTGCTGGGATTCGGTGATAGATAAAAAAGTGTATGAAACTTACCTGACCCTGCCTGATGACATTGTGGAAAAGATGGGCAGCCCCAGCGGGAAAAGCGATCCGTACCATAGCGCCTATGACACCGTGCAAATTGGTTTGGCCCCGGAAGGTAAGGTTGCAGTCTGGCTTAATGGTATCGGATTTGAACCTAATTATCGCGTCACTCCGTCAGTACGAAAACGGTATCCGGGGATAAATTAGCTATTTGCAAAGGGGTGACAAAAAGCGATTTCTCCTATGGATACGACAAGGACATAAAAGACTTTATCAAAGGGAAAAAATACCCATATGGAAGCTGGTGACCTTCACCAACCGGCCGGACGAGCGCTGGCAGCGTACAGTTTATGATATGGACGGGAATAAAATATGGAAATGATCCGCGTAGCCTGGCTTCTTCCGTTACTGGCGCTGGCGGCCTGTCAGGGAAAACCTTTGCCCGGTACCGCTGCGCAAAGTGATATGCCGAAAGAGTGGTGGTTTAATTTTTTCACACCTAAAACACTTCCTGCAATCGCGACATTTGCCGTTGTTCAGGACGCTGACGGTAAAGTTTATGAGTTTAATACTCTCGACAGCACTAAAGCACTTAATGGTGTAATGGATAAATGGAACGATAACGCCCGAACGCTCAACGGGCACTGGAATCACGTTAGACGCCCTCCCAGGCATATTATTTTTTGCTGGGACTCAGTTATCGATAAAAAAGTATATGAGACTGCGCTGACTATCCCTAGACCCCTCCTTGATAAAATGTTGATGCCAGGCCATAAAGACCATCAGGGCAATGAGAAGTATTATAACGCCATACAAATTGGCTTGGCTCCAGAAGGAAAAGTGACCGTCTGGTTAAGCGGCGTATCCCGAGGAGAGCCTAATTATCGCATCACTCCGTCAGTACTGAAAACGGTATCCGGGGATAAACTGGAGCTTTGCAAAGGGGTAACGCGATTTTCTAACGGCTATGAATACGGAAAAAATACTGAAGACTTTATCAAAGGGAAAAAATACCCATATGGAAGCTGGTGACCAACCCATTACTCCTGGAGAAGTTTCCTAAGAGCTTTTGAGGCTTAATGGATATTTAATAACCTCCGTTTCCCAAACAATCCAAAGGGCGCTATGCGCCCTTTTTATAATGCTCATCCGCCGTCAGTTACTGATATTCGCTAATTGGTACACAGGCACAGAACAAGTTACGATCGCCATACACATCATCCAGCCGTTTCACCGTCGGCCAGTATTTATTTTCTGCGCCACCAGGGAATACGGCCAGCTTCCGTGAGTACGGATGATGCCACTCCGCTACTAGTTCCTGCTGCACGTGCGGCGCATTCACCAGCGGATTATCTTCTAATGGCCATTCCCCCTGTACGACGCGATCAATCTCTGCCCGTATAGCCAGCATCGCCTCAATAAAGCGATCCAGTTCGACCAGGCTTTCCGATTCGGTGGGTTCTACCATTAATGTTCCCGCCACGGGGAATGACATCGTCGGCGCATGAAAACCGTAATCGATAAGGCGCTTAGCAATATCTAGCTCACCGATCCCGGTCGCCTCTTTCAGGGGGCGAATATCGAGAATACATTCATGGGCAACGCGCCCGTCACGGCCGCTGTACAGTACGGAATAGGCATTCTGCAGCCGGCAGGCGATGTAGTTAGCATTCAGAATGGCGACCTGGCTGGCTTTTTTCAGCCCCTCAGTGCCCATCATACGAATATACATCCAGCTAATCGGTAATATGGACGCGCTGCCGAACGGCGCGGCGGAGACCGCGCCCTGCGTCGTGAGTATATCCTCGATCTGCACCACGCTGTGCCCGGGAACAAACGGCGCCAGATGTGCCTTCACGGCTATCGGCCCCATGCCGGGGCCGCCGCCGCCGTGCGGAATACAGAATGTTTTATGCAGATTAAGATGGGAAACATCCGCTCCGATATAGCCAGGCGTGGTGATCCCCACCTGAGCATTCATATTGGCGCCGTCCAGATAAACCTGCCCGCCGTAGCGGTGGATAATGTCGCACACCTCGCGAATCGTCTCTTCATACACGCCGTGCGTCGAGGGATAGGTCACCATCACACAGGAAAGCCGGTCGCCCGCCTGTTCAGCTTTATCCCGCAGATCCGCCACATCAATATTGCCCTGCCTGTCGCAGGCGACCACCACCACCTGCAGCCCCGCCATTTGCGCCGATGCGGGATTAGTGCCGTGCGCCGAGCTGGGGATCAGGCAAATATCGCGCGCGGTCTGGTTAAGACTTTCATGATACCGCCGGATAGCCAGTAACCCGGCGTACTCGCCCTGCGCTCCGGAGTTTGGCTGCATACAAAGGGCGTCGTAACCGGTGATCTGTATCAGCCATTCAGAAAGCTGGGCTATCATCGCGCGATACCCCTCCGCCTGTTCAGGCGGGCAGAACGGATGCAACTGGGCAAACTCGGGCCAAGTAATCGGGATCATCTCCGCCGCCGCGTTTAACTTCATCGTGCAGGAACCAAGCGGGATCATCGCCTGATTCAGCGCCAGGTCTTTACGCTCCAGGCTATGCATATAGCGCATCATTTCGGTTTCGCTGTGATAGCGCAGGAAAACCGGGTGCTGCAATATTGCATCGCTGCGCCGCATCGCCGCAGGCAGCGAGCAGCTATCCAGCGCAACGTCTTTATCCAGCGTATCCGGGTTAAGCCCGTGCCCTTCGCCGAGCAGAATATCAAACAGCGTGATAATATCCGCCCGCGTTGTGGTCTCATCCAGCGTAATACCCACCGCGCCGGGTAAATCGCTGCGTAAATTAACCCGCCGCGCCTGGGCGCGCGCCAGCACGCTGGCCTTATCGGCAACCTCAACGCACAGCGTATCAAACCAGCTCGCGTGCCTGAGCGTGAGCCCCTGTTGCTGCAAGCCCGCCGCCAGAATATCCGCCAGACGATGTACTCGCTCAGCGATGCGTCGTAATCCTTCCGGCCCGTGGTACACCGCATAAAATCCGGCAATGTTAGCCAGCAACACCTGCGAAGTGCAGATATTCGAATTCGCTTTTTCACGGCGAATATGCTGTTCACGCGTCTGCATCGCCATTCTCAGCGCGGTATTCCCCGCAGCATCACGCGAAACGCCGATGATGCGGCCAGGCATCGAGCGCTTATAGGCGTCGCGCGTCGCAAAGAACGCAGCATGCGGGCCGCCATAGCCCATAGGCACGCCAAAGCGCTGCGCTGAGCCGAAAACGATATCAGCACCCTGGTGGCCTGGTGCGGTTAATGTGACCAGCGCCAGTAAATCCGCCGCCACGCTGACCACAATCTGGCGAGCTTTTAGCTCTGCAATCAGCGCGCCGTAATCGTGAATTTCGCCGCTGCTGCCCGCCTGCTGTAGCAATACGCCAAAGAGGTTTGAATGCTCGCAGGCCTTATTCGCGTCATCCACTACGACCTCAAAACCAAATGTGGCCGCGCGGGTACGCACTACGTCTATGGTTTGCGGATGTACGTCCTGCGCAACAAAAAAGCGGCTCGCGTCTTTCACTTTGCTTATGCGCTTCGCCATCGCCATTGCTTCGGCCGCAGCGGTCGCTTCATCCAGTAGCGAGGCAGAGGCAACATCCATGCCGGTTAAATCAATCGTCGCCTGCTGGAAATTCAGTAGCGCTTCCAGTCGCCCCTGAGACACTTCAGGCTGATAGGGCGTGTACGCCGTGTACCAGCCGGGGTTTTCCAGCATGTTGCGCAAAATTACCGGCGGTGTATGTACCGCGGCGTAGCCCATCCCAATATAGGTTTTAAAACATTGGTTGCGGGCGGCGATGGCTTTAAGCTCCGCCAGCGCCGACTCTTCCGTCGCCGCTTCCCCGGTCTGGGGTGGCTGGGCGAGTTGAATATCGGCGGGTACGATTTGCGCTATCAGATCGTCAAGCGACGCAGCGCCTACCGTGTCCAGCATCTGCTGGATCTGTTGCGGGGAAGAACCAATGTGTCTTACAACAAAAGCATCGCTATTTTCTAACTGGCGTAGAGTTTGAGTCATGGCGAACATCCAGGTAACCGGGTATACAGACGTAAAACGAAAACCGGACGCCTGTCGCATCCGGTTTCCCGTATTATTCGTTATCGAGCAGCGCCTGATAGGCTTCAGCGTCAAGCAGTGCCGCTATTTCGCTTTCATCGCTGGCTTTAATTTTGAAAATCCAGCCGTCATCGTACGGAGCGCTATTTACACGCTCCGGCTCATCGTTCAGCGCCTCATTCACTGCCACAATTTCCCCGCTGACCGGCGCATAGATATCCGAAGCGGCCTTTACTGATTCAGCGACGGCGCAATCAGCGCCCGCGGCTACCGTGGCGCCAGGCTCAGGTAAATCGATAAAAACCATATCGCCGAGTAGCTGCTGTGCGTGCTCAGTGATACCAACGGTATAACTGCCGTCAGCTTCCTTACGCAGCCATTCATGTTCACGGGTATATCTCAACGTATCTGGCAGATTACTCATGGCAGTCTCCTGAAGTTAAATTAGCGGGCCACCGGTTTACCGGCGCGAACAAAAATAGGTTTGGTAACGGCAACCGGCATTTCCCGATTGCGAATTTGTACGATGGCGGTATCACCGATATCCGGGGGAACGCGCGCCAGCGCAATGCTATAGCCCAGCGTAGGGGAAAACGTGCCGCTGGTGATAACCCCAGCCTGCTGATTGCCATGTGCATCTGAAAAATGTACCGGTAAGCCACCGCGCAGAACGCCTTTGTCCTTCATTACCAGCCCGACCAGTTTTTCGGTTCCGCGCTCGCGCTGCGATTCCAGCGCCTCGCGGCCAATAAACTCACGATCGGCGGGTTCCCAGGCAATTGTCCAGCCCATATTCGCTGCCAGCGGCGATACGCCTTCGTCCATATCCTGACCGTAAAGATTCATTCCCGCTTCGAGGCGCAGCGTGTCCCGCGCGCCAAGTCCGCAAGGGGTAACGCCAGCCGCCAGCAGCCGCTGCCAAAGCGCGGCCGCTAGCTCATTCGGCAAAGCGATTTCATAGCCGGGTTCACCGGTATACCCCGTGGTAGCAATAAATACATCGCCGCTTTGCACGCCAAAAAATGGCTTCATGCCCTCAATGGCTTTACGCTGCTGTTCAGTCAATACGCTGGCTGCCTTTTGGCACGCATTCGGCCCCTGAACGGCAATAAGCGCTAAATCGTCGCGCACGGTAATGTCGATATCGTAAGATTCCGCATGTCGGGTAATCCAGGTGAGATCTTTTTCCCGCGTCGCAGAATTGACCACCAACCGGAAAAAGTCTTCCGCCAGAAAGTAGACAATCAGGTCGTCAATCACTCCACCGGAGGCATTAAGCATACCGGTGTACAGCGCTTTCCCAGGCAAGGTCAGCTTCGCCACATCATTTGCCAGTAAATAACGCAAAAATTCACGCGTGCGGCTGCCGTGTAAATCAACGATCGTCATATGCGAGACATCAAACATGCCAGCGTCATTTCGCACAGCATTGTGCTCATCAATCTGTGAGCCATAATGCAGCGGCATCATCCAGCCGTGGAAGTCCACCATGCGCGCGCCGCACTGGGCATGCTGTTCGAACAAAGGGGTCTTTTGAGTCATGAGGTCCTCTTTATAAAACCTGTCCTGGTCGGCCATGGTATTACCCGCAAAAACGGTTTACTTAACTGATGCGCCGCGCGATAAATGTGTCCATTTCCGTGAGATAAATGGCATCGCAGCGGCGTTTCAATCTGTGTAAAAGAATTACATCCAGTGGACTTCGCGTATCAGACCATCGCAGCTGTAAACTTGTTGTCACCTCATGACCGGCTTCTGTTCCCTTGGATCAAGCCATCGGCATTCCCGTTAATTTTCATATACTGACTAACCCGTATTGCTGGTTTTTCTACACAGACATGACAAAACCACGACAGAATTAGCAGTATCATCAGGAGGACAGAAGCGTAGGCGAAAAGTGTTGAATCTGACATTCCTCTGTAAAAAATAAATTTTTGGAAATACGCAAAAGATACGCCGTGCAGAAGATACAAGGGGTAGGACACATCGCCTAAAAACTTCAGCACAACATGAACATACCTCACTGACAGCAGGTTGCCGATCAAGAAAAAAACGGCGCACAACAGTACCGTAAGCAAAACAAACACCAACTTGTTAGTGCCTGTGACAATATTTATCTGGTTACCTGTTACAGGATAAAGCGTAAAGACAAGCGCTAACCCCATAACTGCCACAAACAACAGCCCTTTTCTTCTACCCACATAGGGGAGCAGGAGTTTAGCCAGTATCACTCCTGCGATAAAAAAGTAAATTTGGTTCATTGGATTGATATAGTCTGGCCACTGGCTGGCGAGGGTTTGATGAGAATCCAGGAGAAAGAAGGCGCTATGGATGAGAGTTACTATCAATAGCCCCCCCATCAGTACAAGTGACGACACCCATTTTGTAGCAAGAATAAACACTGGAAACAGCAGGTAAAAAACGACTTCGTTTCCTATAGACCATCCCCCCATGATTATGTATTCCGTTGGGTTCGTGATTCCAAAGATCAAAAGTACATTTTGTGTGTACTTCCAGACATCTATAGAGAAGCCGTTTACGAAGAGCACACCGAATGCGGTAGCGAAGACAAGCGCAACCCAATAGGTTGGGGCCAACCTAAAAAATCGTCTGACGAGAAACTTCAGATACTGACCAGCACACCATTTGTCGCGCTGATGTGCGAGATAAAGGGCCATGCCGCTAATTATATAAAATGCAGACACGGCGTAAATACCCAGGCGTCCCAACAAAGTGCCAGAATCTGTCACCCCCCAATCAGTAAACTGATAAATAAAATGATAAAAAACAATACTAAGTGACATAGCGCCACGTAAGTAGTCTATTGATTGGATACGCATGTCTTCCCCTCAGGTTTTGTGCGCGAAAAGTAGCAAATTACGGGGTGACAGTAAATTTTAAGCTTGTGGTTTTTCAGGCCAATTCACGTCAGGAGCGTTTGATGTATCAGTCCTGTTAACCAGAACCCGATATTTTTTCCAGCTTGTCAGTTTCTTCACTTCATCATCAGTTGCTATTCCAAGATCAACCGCATCTTGTAATGGAGCGATTGCTGATGTGGCTTCACTCAGAAGGCTCTCCCTCATATTTTCTGCGTCAGCAATTCTCTCTGATTTTGGAGGTAATACCTCTTCGGGCGGTGAAAATACGCCATTGAGATAAGTCCCGCCTATGACACAAGGCCCATTACCTTCGTACAGGACTGTATTCATATCCTCTGGCTTGTCCCATTTTGACTCACCATCCCAGATAATCGTATTCACTACGATCCCGTCATTGTTAACAATGGCATAGGTACTCATTACGCATACTCCCAAACAATCACAACACCATCGGCACCGCGGCCACCCGCATATGCGATATCAGTCCCGTTAAAGGACCAACTTTTTGCACCACCACCACCAGAACCAAACGCATTGGCATCTGGTCCTGTGCCTATCGCTGTATGAGATCCTCCACCATCACCAAACGCAGAGCGTCCCCCCATCCCGGCCACTGCACTGATAATACTGGATGCTCCCAATCTGACGGCAAAAACAAATGTTCCGGCGTAACCACTCGAATAGAGATTGGCACCAATAACTACAGGTCTTTCGTTAGATGGTGCATTCAGACCAGTCGTGACTGCTGTTGAACCACTTGGTAAAGTTGCTCCGCCAAAACCACCGCCAGCTGACATTAAATCTCCAAACGTTGTTATGCCTCCAGCACCGCCTCCCGCACCTTGAACGCCCACTCCTCCAGCGCCAATTGAAATGGAATAACTATCTTCTAAGTCAGTAAAAATAGATTTTCCATAGCATCCTTCAGCCCCACCGGCGCCAATACTACAATTTCCTGCGGTTACAGCCTGGCTGCCACCTCCAGCACCTCCAGCACCCTGAACCTCAACGACTATTTTTTTTGTGCCAGGTGTTGGAATATAAACCTGGCTGGTGGTAATGACCTTAATATTCACAAGACGGCCTACAACCCCATTATTCATTAGTCCAAGGTTTTGAAGAAAAGTAGTCTTGTCGGGAATATCCGCCCCATTCTGATCCTGTGACAGCTTGCCCGCAACGGTGTTAGCCAGAGCCGATATATTTTTAGCCACAAACTCCGTCGTCGCCAGCTTCTTGCTGTTATCGCTATTTGCAGGCGTGGGCGCTGTTGGCGTGCCGGTGAATGTCGGGCTGGCTTTCGGTGCGTACTGTGTATGCGGGTCTGCTGCCGCGATGTGTTTCGCAAGGTCTGTACCGCCTTTTTCAACCTGTTGTTTCAGGTACAGCGTGCGGCTGGCCAGTTGTTTACCCTGACGGTTAGAAATCCCGTCAGGCCCGCCCAGAACGGGGTCAGAGACCTCAATCTGATAGATGCCGTCTTCCCACTGCGGGGTTTCAGGTAGGTTTGCCATAATTAACTGCTCCCGTGGTTATAGCTGCCGTCGTAGTTGACGGTGTTGTTGTAGCGAATGGCGACAGACTGATACTCAAGGCTCGCCAGATGGCAGCGGGCCGGAGCAAAAGCAGCGAGCGTCTTACGTAACAGTGCCGCCTGATCGTTAGTAATGGGCTGTTGAAGGATGACTCGATAGACCGCCCAGGCTTCCACATCGCCATGGACGAAAAGCCCGTTGTAAGTGTGTTTGCCGTCGTAGCCGATCTGGCCAGTGCCTTCAATCAGATCCACTTCGCCGAAGCCGAAACGGCGGATAATTTCCCGGATTGACCACGGCGTCCCTTTGTAGCGGTGCAGCTCGATAGCGGATTTGATAAGCATGCGGCGTACATCGTCCGATTCCGCCAGCTCCCAGCCATCGCCGAACAGCGAGAACTGTTCGCCCAGCCATGGCAGTGCAGAGCTGTCGACGATATCAACCAGATAAACCATCAGTACGCTAAGGTTAATGCTGTTCATTCGTGCGGCCAGACTTCCCAGCGTTCTGAAACTGATATCACTCTCAAGAGAAGGCGGCAGTTGTAGTGGATTAATCATCGGATACACCAGTAATATTCAGGGTGATGGCAGTACAATTTGCCCATTCGTTTTCCGCTACAACTCGCAAAGCCGGTGTTATTAGTTCGACCTGATACACCCCTTCAACCGACAGCACACTGATAATTTGGCTGGGGACGATATCGCGCCCCAGTGTGGCGGCGCGGGATGCCACCCAGTTCTGTATAGCGCTACTGGCGGCATTCTTGACAGAATTAGCATCCTGGTCGCGATAGATAGTAATATTGGCCGCTATGGTATAATCCACCTGAAGGGGGGAAATAACTTTTACCGTATCCGTGAGTGGCCGGACCTTCTCATCGGAACAAAAGCTATAAACAGCCTGAAGAATTTCTGCATCAGGCAAGCCTGTGCTGAGTAACGGATAAAGAAGCACCACTCCGGGTATTATATTTTTCGGGACGGCAACATCTACAATGCTGGGATGTACTGACATGGCGTGAAAACGATATGCCATCCGGCTTCCGGCATTGGTGTATGACTCTGGGGCCAGCCTGATGCGCTCACGCAGCCGGTCATTGTCTTCCTGCTCCGAGCCACCAGAACTGGCCGCCAGATTGCTTACCTGCAGGTCGACGCTGTCAATCTCATCCAATAGCTGGCTGACCTGAGCCACCTGCCAGCCGTTGCCTGCATCGCCGGGTTCGGTACAGGTCGCCGTGGCGTTGACCAGCAGAAGCCCCGCCTTCAGCACCACGTCGGCATCGGTGGCAAAAATGACGCTGTTGGAGGCGCTAACGCGAGTGCCAGCCGGTATCAGCACATCCATTTCCAGTGGATCATCGACGGCGAACTGGAGCGTAGTGGAGGCAGGTTGCGCGGCCAGACGGTATACGCCTACCAGCTCACCGAGGTAATCAATCATCGGCTCACGGGCAAAGGCGACCAGATTCTGTTTGGCGGCTTCCTGCACGGCTACTCTGACCAGCATTTCGCGGTAGGCCCACAGGTCAATCAGCAAACGTTCCGCCTGTGCCGGATACAGCGTCTTGCCTGTATCAGCCTCATACTTCGCAATCATTTCAGCCGTGATTTTATCGGCATCGCGTTCAATAAAGTCGGGTTCTGTCAGCGCCATAGCAGTTCCTGAGTCCGGGGTTGTCCGTCTGAGCCTTTCCAGCTCACCCGGAGCGTAAGATGCTCGCCATCGACGGCGGGTTTAACCGACATAAGCTGGCAACGAGTCTCCCAGCGACGGATAGCATCGACTGACTCGCGCACAACGTGTGGAATAGCCCGTTCAACGGGCCAGTCGATATAAAGATGCAGGTTGCTGCCGAACTCCGGGCGGTGCGGGTCGCTGCCGCGAGGAGTGCGCAGAATGATTTGAATGGCCTGCCAGATATCATCCAGCCCCTGGACGATTTCGCCAGGGGCCTGCAGGGCCGGTTGCCAGAATACGGAGGTTGTTTTCATAGGGGCAGTATTGCCCCTACTCAGGAACGCCGATATTAAAGGCGTTTAGGAACAGTTACTGGTGCGATAGCCTGCTCTATAGAGAGTTGAAATGGTGAAAAAAGACCTAACATCTTGTAGGCATGCATTTTAAAAAGGAGTTTTTATGAAGAAAAAAATGTTTCAGCTGACGAACAAAAATCATTTTATTAACCCTGATCACATTGTTGAAGCTCGCTGGGAACCCGTCAGTGGCAGATTCACGATAACACTTACAACGGGTAAACAAATTCCGCTTGATGAGAGTGACGGTCTGTATCTAAAAGATATATTTGATTTTGAAAGACCTCTCTGAATCTTGTTGATGAGGCCGCGCAATGCGGCCTTTTCTTTAGTCACAATTAATGTGAATGGTGGTTAGAGTTTTTTCCGCCAGCGAGGATATCGCCTGTAGCCTGGACATTGCCAGTGATAGCAACGTTACCCGTTATCTGCACATTGCCCTCAATTGCTGTGCTCTCTGCCGTCACGCTGACGTTTTTTGTCGTCAGAGAAACGTTAGTGGCCACAGATATCACGATATGCTCAATACCGCCGTTGATCGTTAGCGTATGAGTGGCCCGGTTGTAGCTGAAGCTAGCTTCATCATTATATCGAGTGCCGCGCACGTCTTTGTCGCTGAACGATGGTTTATCAACGTCAGAATAGACTGCGCCGAGAATCACACCATCCTCGCCATTCTCATCCAGCAGCACCTTGACCTGTTCGCCCACATCCGGGAGCCAGTAATCCTTGTTGTTCTGGGTATTACGCTGCAGTACGTCCAGCCAGTTGGTGCGCATATTGTCGCACTCCGGCAGCCTGACGCGGGCCTTCACGCCAACGGCATCTACGGCACTGACTGTGCCGGTCTGCAGGGTTACGCCTGTCATTTTTTCTTCTCCTTTATTACCGTGGATGTACTGCCGTCCGGCTTGTAGACGGTGAGCGTCTGGGGCTTGCCGGTTTTGTTGCCTTTCTTCGCCTTGCCCCGTGTCACAGGCCCGCGCGCGACGTCCAGCTCGGTCACGTAGCCGCTGTTTCGGTCGAGGGTGTGGCGGGCGGTGGTTATCAGCCACGGCCCGGACAGCTGGCCAAAGTCGGACAGATCAATTTTATTGCCCGCTATCAGCTGAGATACCCCCATCAGGGTCAGGGAGCCGCTTTGCTGGTATTCATTGTGGCGAGCCAGGGCGGAATCGGCCTTAATGCGGGCGCTGTCCGGGTCACTGACACGGCTGTTGACCTGCAGCCTGTCGGCGCTAGTGACCTTGCCGCCTTTGAGCTGCTTGCCGCTCTCACTGGTTCCGCCATCAGCCTCATACACAATCAGTTTTTTCGTGCTGCTCTTCTGATGCTTGACCCTTGCGGATTTGTAGACGCGGTTGATGGTGTCGCGCAGCGAGTAACGGGCCACATCCTGCGGCTTCAGCTGCTTAATCGGCTCCTGACTGCGAAGTGTGGCCAGATGCGAAAATATCAGCTGATCGCTGACAATCTTCACCACATACCCATACTCACTGGCGAGGCGGTGCAGGAAGGCCACGTCGGTCTCGGCGTACTGCGTCACCCGGTCAATTTTGATGACCTCAATGCTGCCCACCAGTTTCAGCTGATGCTTTTTGGCAATGCGCCCGGCAATGGCCGCAAGCGTTGTGCTCTCAAAACCCCTACTTGATTTCGTCCTTAATGCGCTGTTGACCGAAGTAGCCACGCCCCGGATGGAGACCACGGACGCGGGCGAACTGACCTCTATCTCGTCAATAGAGAAGGTGCCGCAGGACAACAGCTTCTCCCCCTGGTAGCCGACCTTCAGGGTCAGTGTGTCGCCTTTGCCCGGATACCACGCATCCAGCCAGCGGCCATCGGTGTCATCAAGTTCCACCTCAATGGTGTCGGACTCATTTTTGATGTTATCGCTGTAAGTAATGCGGGTGACGTAGGGGGTAATATCGCTGGTGATATTCTTTTTCAGATACCAGAGGGTGAACACCGGCGACAGTACATCGCTGACGCCGGTCAGGGCAGATGATGCCTGCGTGCTGCTTACCTCAGCCATGGCGGGGTATCCTCTTCTGTCGTGGCTTCTTCAGCCTCAATGACCGGGATAAGCAACAGCAGCCCGGAGGGAAGCACTGGCGTGATGGCCACGTGCGGGTTAGCGGCAATAATCCGGGGATAGCCCATCGGGTCACCGTAGTACTGCCATGCCAGAGAATCCCAGCGTTCCCCCTCACGGGTGACATGCTCAAGAAACATCACACGCTCCTCGCCAGAATGCTGGCTGCCATGGTGCTTAATCCCGGCGACATGCGGGTAAAGGTGGTACTGGCGGAGTTCAGCTGACCGGAAACCGCATCCAGCGCCGCCGCAATATTGCTGCCGTCGACGCCGTTCAGCGAAGACTGCGCCTGCTGAACATACGAGGCGGCCTCACTGGTGGCCCGCGCCAGACTGATGGCATCCGGCATGGAATCGGCCAGTGCATTGAACGCAGGAACGCTGCTCCCCAGCGAACCGGAGATATTGCCAAGACCGCTCAGCAACCCCGGCACGCGGGTCAGTGCGACGGTGGGGTTATCCTTCATTTTCTGGGCAATACGCACCGCGCTGATGGTGGTCTGGAGCGCAGATTGCGCCTGTTTTGCATAGTTGACGCCGTCGCGGACGTACTGCGCCACACCGGAAGGCGACGGAACCGCAGCAGATACCGCGCCGGTGCCCGGTACCTGTGTACGGATAGCAGGTGGCTTCAGTGGGTTTTTAGGGTCACCGATGTACTCCCGGAGCGATGCAGTAGCGTTGACCGCCAGCACGTTGCCGGTGCTGTCGGTCTGCTCACTGGTTGCGGTCACATCGGTAATCACAAACCAGCCGCGATAGTCACCGTTACCAAACACCATCGCCAGTGCCTGATGGGCTTTCATCGCCGTTCGCAGACGCGCCAGCTCGACGTCGGGCACGCAATAGTGCTGGTGAAAGACCAGGCTTATCTGGATCTCGTCCAGCTTGTCGCCGATGAACTGCAGGCCGGGTTTGCCCTCGATACGGGCATGCTCGGCGTAATCAACACCGAACGTCGCCTCGAAGCCGTCCCAGTAGGTAATCAGTTCGAATTCAATATCACCCAGAACCGCAAACATCAGCTGTACCTCCGGCGTTGTTGCTGTGCCAGCAGGCGTTCCAGCATTTTCTCAAGCTCATGCACGCTCATATTCAGCGCACCGGTTAACCCGGCAGGCGTCGAGGCCTCTTTGCCGTTAAGGTAGAACTGGGGATTAAAATTGACCTGTATACCGCCTGACGCACCACTTCCGGCAGCAGCACCTGCACCCCGGCCAGTATACCCTGCGGCCATAATCTCAGGTGACGGCAGACGGGGAACGTCAGGCGTCATCTCTTCTGCCAGCTTCTGCCCGGCGAGCGCCGCAAGCGGAGTGGTTCGCTGCAGGCCAATAGCGGCACCCTGCGCGATATTGTCACCAAAGCCCATAAACACCCGGCTCGGCGAGTGAATACCCAGCTTTTCTTTAAACCAGCCGCCGACGCTGTCGCCCATATCGGTAACAGTGGTTTTGAGCGATTCCCATTTATTTTTGATGCCGTTAATCAGGCCGTCGATAAGATGGCCACCGAAGTCAGTGAACTTTGCTGGCAGATCAACGCCGAGATATTTCAGCGCGGCCGCAAAAGCTTTATAGAGCAGGCCCATCGGCGACCAGTTAATCAGTAGCTTACCAATCCCCACAATACCGCCGTTAAACGCCGTTTTAATGTCAGCCCAGCGCTGCTTAAACCAGCCGCTCACCGCGCCCCAGTTGCGGTAGATAAGGTAAGCCGCTGCCGCGACGGCGGTGATGGCCAGACCGATGGGATTCATCAGCAGCGCACGGCCAATAAAGAGAACGGCACGTCCGGCGAGCATGATGCCGCGAACGAGGCTACCAGACAGCACGCGGCCCAGCGTTGCAGCTCCCTTCGCAACCGAGCTGAAGCCGGTCACCAGCCAGCGGAGTTTGCCACCTTCAGCCAGAGCAACGTTCAGACGCAGCCAGTTGGTTCGCAATAAAATGACGTTTTTCCAGACGCTGGTTAAGGGAGAGAACAACAGGTTCAGCCCCAGCTTAAGGCCGATGGTGGCCATCTTAAATGCGAGCAATGCGCCGACCACTTTGATAGTACCGCTGACCAGCTGTGGATGCGCCGCAATCCATTTGCCAACGCTGTTCATTAAGGGGATGAAGGTTTCCCCCAACTGAACCAACGCTGGGCGTAAGGATTGCCCGATGCTGATGGCTGAGTCATTAAAACCAATCTGCGTTCTGCGCCAGCGGCCTTCAAGCGTATCATTCTGCTTTGCGGCATCCTTATCCAGCGTGGACATTGCAGCTGGCGTGTTCATTTCCTTTTTATTGGACTGATATTTATCCCAGCCCTGACGCATTGCCAGCAGATGGTTCACGGTCTGAATATCAGTAAAGACTTCCGCCAGCCCAAAGGATTCCATCAGCTTCTGTTGGCCCTCCTGATCGCCTCTTGAGCCTGCAGCTTTCCACTGTTGTAAAAACGCTTTACCTTTACCGTCAACAAAACGGTTAGCAATCATGAGAGAAGCTTCGTACTGGGAAAATCCCTGGGCGACATAGTTCTGCATCGAACCCTGATAATCCACCCCAGCTTTTGCGTACTTCCCGATGGTATCTCCGCGCCCCATAGCGGCCAGCCAGTTGGACATATTGGTTACAGCCTCTTCAGCGGAGCCGCTGCCTTTGCCGACTTCAAGACTGGCAACAATCTGGGTAATCGCCTCCTTACCGTAAATCCCACGGGCTGCAAAGGCTTTGGCCATACCAGGCAACGCTTTTGCCATGTCTTTCAGCTCAAATGAACCGAGTTTTGCCCCAGTAGCCGCTATACCGAACGCCTGCTCCAGCTCTTTCGCATCGGTAATTTTGAGCGCATCACTAAACGCAAAGGTCATTTTGGCAAGGTCAGTCATATCGGCCTTTTCTGCCGTGGCGGCCTTACCCAGTAGCCCCGCAAATTTTGCGGCTTGCTCCGGGTTCATACCATCGGCAACTAACTGGCCAACGCCGCCCAACAGCGACTCCTGCAGCTGGTTAACCCTGAGCGATGCCTGACGAATAGCGGTGCCGATAGCCTGTTCCTGCCGGGCATCCAGATCGCCGGTGACGCTGATATCGCGCAGTTGAGATTCAAAGGAGGCATATTGCCTTACGGATGCCATAACTGGCGCTCCGAGGGTTCTACCGATAGCGTAGGTTTCCGCTCCCTGACCATAGAGCGCCATGCGGTTAGCCTTCAGCGCATCACTGGTGGCTGAGGCTGCCGACAAACGGCGTTGCTGCCGCTCAACCTGCTCCATAGTCCGGCCCACCCTCAGCAGGGCATTGTTCAGGTTCTGCATGGAGGAGGTGCCAAGGTGGCCATAGCGGGCAATTCTTTGGGTCAGATTGTCCTGGCGTTCCTGCAGGCGGCGGGAAGTATCATTGAGGGAATCAAGGGCGCGTCGGGTACCGCTCATCGCAGAACGGAAGGTGCTGCCAATCATGCCACCAATAACAACGCCGACGGAAAAGTTACTGGCCACGATGGATATCCTCCGGGTCGGTATGTAAAAGAAGAAAGGTCAGGAAAGTGCTGAAGGGATACTGAAAGGAGGAAGCAGCCGCTATCCGGCTGCTGTCATACTTAATCAAAATGGTCAGTCTCTGTCGCCGTACTCGCTTTTGATTTGCTCTTCAGCCTGCTCCAGCCACATTTCCAGATCGTCAATATCGAGAGCGGCAATTTCCCCCGGCTGAAACCGGAACCACCTCGCCAGCAGCCCCTGTGCTTTCGTTATCGCTGTCGGGCTTTTTGCCCAGCCCTGTGATTTTCTGAAATCGGGTCTGCAGCTCCAGATAATCGGCAAGGTCCATATTGTCCAGGTCTTCAGGCAGCAAGCCGGTGCTGCGGGAAATCAACGGTTCGTCCCAGTCAGCCGGGTCTTTATGGGTTTTCTTGACCTGCTTGAGGTCTTTAACCGTCAGTCGTTTAAGTGCTAGCTGAGGAACGGAATTACCTGCAGCCGTGGTGAAAGGAAACTGCAGGACAAAGATTTCGGCTTCGGTTTTGGTCTGTGACATGGTCATGCTCCTGTGTGATTTCAGGGCAGTATGTCCGGTGACGGGGAAAACAGATATTAAAGGGGATTAAGAAGAAAGGGGCCGAGGCCCCTTTGGTATCAGCGAGTGCGAAAACCTTTGCAATTGCGCAGGAACTCGATGAGAAGTGCTTTTCCTTCTGCTTTACGGATGCCGGTAAACCAGTGGTCTGGGGGGTCCCATGCCTCAATCAGGTCAGCCAGCTTCCGTGCTTTGGCGCGGGTGCAGTCAATCGGGTCATTGGTTTTTTGTGTATTAAAAAGGTTTTCCACCCCCGGAATATCAAGGAGGGTAAACCAGGTGCCATTCGCCATACCAATCGAGCCGCAGTTCCCGCCTTTGTCTTCAATCTCAACGGTCATCGGACTTCCCCGATGCCAGCTGCGACTTCAGCTTGTAACCCTCAAACTGCCACAGCGCTTCAGTCGCATTGTGCTGCGCTTTAGCGATGGCCACTTTCCTTCCCGTCTCTTCGTCAAACAGCCCCGGATGCGCCGTGGCGCTGAATCCACTGCTGACCATAAAGCCATCGGGCATCAGCGCGACAGCAATGGTCAGGGTAGTGCCCGGAAAGTGATGGGTCTGGTAATTCAGCGACGCCACCAGGTCATCTATCGTCTTACGCTCAACTTTGGGTACCACCATGATCACCCTCCGATATTGACGCGGTAATCAGTCAACTGGTCAACACCGCCGACGCGGAAGATGTTGGCCAGATAGTCCAGATCCAGCAGTTCCTCGCCGTCGAGCACCTGTTTGATGTACGTGCAGGTGAAGCTGCTGGAGAACTCGGCATTCTCATGTTGTTTGAAGCTCCCCAGCGGGTTCTTCTTGAACATGATCGTCAGGAAGGTGACCAGCGGAATTTCGTCAATCAGCCCCTGAGAACTGTAGCGCTGAACGCTGGAACGGCACTGCAGCGCCAGAGCCTTATACGGGTTCGCGGCAGACAGCATGGCATCGCGATAAAAGCTGTTCCACTTGATCTCGCCCTCCAGCTTGTCGAAGCCTGCCGGGAGTTCCACCTTGCCCACCATCCCCAGCGCTTTATGCTCCTGCATGGTCATGGAGACGTCGGGGAGTTTGACCTCCTCGGCCCGACCCAGCAGGTTAGCGCCATCCAGGTAGATGTTGGCATTGGTGATGCGGTTAATCTCAATCTTTGCCATCAGCTATTCCCCTTCAGGGTTAACAGGTATTCCGAGGTGATCTCGGTCTCATACGTCAGTCGCTCCATTGGCGGTGGTGGCGTGTATTTGTAGCTCAGCAACAGGTGACCGGCGGCCAGCTCCGTCTCTTCGTTGCGGGCAGGATCAAACCAGCAGCTGAAGCCCAGCAGCGCACCGTCGCCAATCAGCTTGCGCCCGTAGGCGTTGACCGACTCCGTCAGCGCGTCAATCAGCGCCTGGGTGATCGGCATGTCGATGTACTGCTGGCTGAAATACCGCAGGGACTCATTGATCACATCACCGGTACGGCGAACGTTCTCAAAGTTGCGCATATGCGTCACCGTTGGCCATGCCGCCATACGGTTGCCCCACAGACGCAGACCGCTGCCGTAGCTGCTGAAGACTGTGGTGATGCCCTGTTCGTTGAGCAGGTTCACCTCGCTCTGCGGGTCGTCAATCATGGCCGACAGCTGGCGCTCTACGCCGGTAATGCCCAGAATCTCCTGATTGGAGGACGACCACCAGTAGCCTTTGTCCAGGTCGACTTTGGCACGCAAACCTGCAGCACGCTGGCTCAGCGGCTCCAGTCGCTCACTGTTGGTGGCCGCGTCGTACACTTTGACATGCGGATAGCACAGGCGGACGCGGTCGGAGCTGGTATTGAAGTTAATGGTGCCTTCCGGCCCACGCCCTGCCAGCGCCTGCGCAAAGGTGGTACCGATTGGCGCATCGATGTAGGTCACCGCACCCAGCTTTTCAGCCATGGCGATAAGTTCCACCGAGACGCTGTTCTGGGTACAGAACACCGGAGCAATCAGGATTTTGGCGAAGTAGCCGAACAGGTTGAAGCTGTCGGTAAGCAGCTTCATCCCGGTACGATTACCTGCGGCGTTCACCGCCCCGATGATATCAGCCGGAGTAACTTTGGTCGGGTCAGCATAGTTATAGCTGGCCTTCACCGTTGCATCTGCGGCAATGCTCTTACCAAGGTTGGTAATCTTCCCGGACTGTGCATCGAGCAGATAGTCTTCACCTTCGACATAAGGCTGTCCGTCGCTGTCTGGCTTCAGCACCAGCTGCGCGACGACGGGATTAGCCAGCTGTGCCTTGCCTGTCGCTTTGTCGAATGCCACGTCTTCATCAGGAACAGCGGTTTTATGTGTGGCCGGATCAAGCACGTTAATGACCAGAACGGTGCCAGCACCATGGTCATAGATAGCATCCAGTGCCTGCGGAATGGTAAAGCCGGTAAGCTGGCTGCCAAACGCGGCGGCATCCTTCTCGGACAGGCACTGCACCAGCGTATTGACGTCACCCATCGGGGCGGTACCAATCAGGCCAATGACGGCAGACTTCACCGTTTTTACCGGGCGGGCACCGTTTTCCACCTCAATGGTTTCGACGCCATGCAGATAATTAGCTGCCATGGGAGTCCTCCGTTTTCACATCGCTGTCGCCGCCGTTCCTGCGCTTTGGCAACTGCGGAGCGGGCGTGCTGGCGGGTTTGGCTTCTTCAGATACCGGCGTCAGATGCTTCAGCGCCACCAGTACCTTCACATAGTCATGCTGCTCTGGCAGGGAGACATTCTTCCCTGGCCAGAGCAGGATTTCGGTTCCGTCCGACAGCGTGACGCCGCTGGCCGGGCCGGAATAGCGGTATTTTTTCATCACTCGCTTTCCTCATAGTTCACTTCGGTTAACAGCGGGCCGGAGGGTAAATCGCTATCTTCGATAAAGACGGTTTCAGTGGCGAAGTCGAGGGCGTACTGCCACAGCCCCTTGACCTCCCCGATAAACACCTCACGGGTCAGCCAGATACGACGGCGGCAGTTCGGCGGCGTGTAGCCACCGAGAATGCGGCGGACAGCATCCAGAACGTCAATTGCGCCTCTTTTACCGTTAAGCTGGCGGAAGACCACCGTGACGCAGAGCTGAACCGTCTGGGGCTGGATCACCGCACCAATATCATCGGGCTTGTCGAAGCGTGACGCGGCATAGCTCAGCAGCAGTGCCCCAACCGGATGATTGAGACGATATTCAGATGGCTTCTCCGGGAAGTACTCCACCTGTAGTTGCGGCAGCTTCTCGCGTAACCGGGCCAGTACAGCATCGAGGACGGGCAGAACGTTCATCAGTACTTCTCCAGTAAGCCGTCGCGCCCGCCAAAGGTGGGGCGGCGTGCCCGTGCCCGGATTTCACCGGACTCAGGCACATCCTTCTGAGTGGACTGCAACCCCAGCGTCAGTTTCCCGTCGCGGATAGCCTCAAGCTGACGCCTGGCCTCTTTGTTGTCGTCCTTGACGGTGTCAGGCAGATCACCTTCAGGACGACGGACATACAGGCGGTAACGCACCAGCGTGATGGCAATATCCCGCAGAACGGTAGGCACTTCTGCCAGCGGCAGGGTATAGCGGCCACGCAGATGGGCATCAATCAACTCCCCGGCGTAGCGAATACAGCTGTCCACAACCGTCACATTCACCGTGGCGGGCGTGTCAAAATCCACGACCTCGTTAGTGAGCTGAATCAGCGTTGACTCAGGCACTTGATCCTGTAAATCCGCCAGGGTGCAGTACATGTCACACCCCGCGCAGGATGCGGATAACGTCGCCTTCGGCCAGCGCCTCATCCAGCGCAATCCCGGCTGAAATCCCCGCAGGGGCATCTTCCGTGGCGGCTGTCTGAGGAACGGCGCAGGCATTGGCATCCGACTGAACGTTAAGTCCTCTGGCAATCGCAGCACCCGCTTCGACGGCAACAATACCCAGTACGTTGACCGGCGTTACATCACCGGCTGCGGCGTCCACCTCTGCCACGCCGAGCGCGACGGCTCCGGCCTGACAGGGGGCGTTATCGGCACCGACAAAGCGCTGCTGGGTCAGCGCTGCACTTGCCGTCACGGTGGTGGTCAGAATGACCTGTTGAGTGGCACCCATGGTCTTCTCCTTATTTCACTATGTTGGTGACGAGATACCCGGCATCGCCACCGACCACGGCGACTTTGTAGATATCGGTATAACGGCAGTACTTCACCTTGCCGCCGACGCCGTCGTATTTGTCCGCCACCGGCATCCCTTTACGACGCAGGGTGTAACCGAAGGACGGCTCGTTTTCATCTGCGCTGTCGGTGCCCGGCTGCGGCTTGCTGACGTAGTGCAGCATCAGGTTGTCGGCCCAGATATCGGTCGGGACTTTGTCCTTGTCCTGTGCGTCTTTCATGGAGGCCATGGAGACCGGTTCGCCGATCAACACATCGTCCAGCTGGAAAAGGTCTTTCAGAATTTCGATAGTGATACGCTTGCGCTCGTTAGCACCAATCGCGGCCTGAATCGCCGGGTGGAACTTCAGCAGCGACATGACGCTGGCCCCCATGGTCATCAGGTTCGGACGCAGACCAGTGGCGTTACGTACCTTTTCAATCCCGCCTTCAATGATGCCAATCGGGTCACCTTTGCCACCGACCCAACGGTCACCCGCAGCCAGTGCTTTGACGTTAGCGGCGAGGTAGACGTTTTTATCCTGGGCCAGACGGGCTGCATACAGCTCACGCCGCAGATTGACGCCGTTGGTCACACGGCGAATGGCTTTAGACTCTTCGTTAAACATCGACTCTGCCTGCTCGCGATAGTCCACCGGCGCGGCCAGATCGTGTTCGTTAAGAACCAGGTCCAGCTTGCCGGTTTTTTCACGAACCAGAACGTTACTGTCAGCCCCCACGGCACGCTCGGTGTCGTACTCCACAAAGGCCGACTTCCCGAAGGTCGGAACGGAAACGCCTTCCTTATCGGTCAGTACGATCGGGAAGATGCGCTCACCGATGAACGCGGCATTTTTATAACCGCGAGCAATGCTGGTCAGCACCGGGTCAACAACGCGCTTACCCTTTAAATAGTCAGACATGTTCTCTCCTTAATTACAGGCAGCGGGAGACAGCAGCGTCGTAGCTGATGCCTTCTTTTTTCGACAAGGCCAGCGCTTTCTGATGCAGCGCCAGACGGTCCGGGTCGGCCTCAGCAAACTCTGCTGACGTCGTTGAAATATCCGTGTCCACGCGGTCTTTGGTCGCATGCTCACCGAAATCCAGCACCGGAGCGGTACCGTCCAGCAGCGACTTAAACGCCGTGGCCAGCGGGGTGCGGGTATCGCCTTCGGCGAACTCAACCGGCTTGTCACCACCGGCTACCGCATCAAGAATAGCCACCACCACCGGCTTTGCTGCCGGAGTCAGACGCCCCGTGCCGACCAGCTTCTCGGCAAAGGAGACGTTGTCCGCGTGGAGCGCGTCCTGTTTGTTCTTCGCTTCCAGCTCAGCTCGCTGGTTCGCTTCGGCTTTCAGACGGGTGTTTTCCGCCTGAAGCGCCTTGATTTCGTCTTCGGTCATAGTGCTGTTCTCTTGTTGAGGGTTGGGATTATGTTCACTGAAGTCCGGTTCAGACTTCCCGGTGTCGCGGTAAGCCTCTTCGCGCAGGGAGTCCACCTGCCATGACGGCAGCACTTTGTCGGTCTCATCCAGACCGAACTGGGCAATCAGAAAATCACGCAGACGCCCCCACAGGGAGGCATTGGTGATATCACCCCAGTCGGCGAACTCCACGACGCCTTCCTCTTTCTCACCAAACGACACCTGCTTCAGCCCCTTAATGGAAGGAGGTTGCGCTCCCAGAAAACCGACATGACGCAGATACAGCGTGCCGGGCTTTGGGTTGTTCGGTGAATCAGGGAGGTAAAACGACGCTGAGATTTTCTTCCAGCGTCCGGCAGCGACCATTTCGGCGAACTCCGGGTCGACCTGACCCGGCTCAGCATTCAGGTTGGAGCCATCCAGTGACAGGGATTTCACCCAGCCCCAGGCCGGGTCTTCCGTCTTCGGATGGCCAATAACCAGCGGCGCTTCATGAATGGTCGGATCGTAGGCTTTGACGCAGGCGGCAAGATCGCTCTGCGTAAACGGCAGTTTCGTGCCGTGCATATCGGTATGGGTACCGGCTTTAAAAATGTGAATGGCTGACATTTTGCTGTCCCGCGTTACGTTGTCGGAGACAGTCTGCGGAAAAGCGGTCAATGGCGCTTTTAATCTGCTTTAGAAAAAAACGAGGGGGAGAAGTACAGCGAAGGGAAACAGGGATGATTAAAGCGGTAAACGAAGGGGCTATAAACCTTTATAAAGGCTCCGGGGCGGGTAACGCGCTAAATCACCCGACCAGGAGGCTTAAATTCAACGGTGGGCCGCAGATTCAAGATGCCGGACAACCGTATCCAGAACCGATGTTTCGGCCTCCGGTTGCAGTTCACCATCGGCGGTCAGCGGCAAATAAGGGCGGGCTTCCAGCTCAACGGACTGATTACGTCCGGCCTCGCCACCGAACTGGTGGATCGGGCCATACACTTTATTGGTACCAGCCATCGCCTGCCTGGCATCATAATCGGTGGTAATACTTCCTTTCAGACCACCGGCGTTCCCTTTGTCCTGCAGGGTCATGCCATCCCGCTCCTGCGCAGCCAGCGAAGGAGTCCAGGCCGGACGGCCTTCATCTTCGAAGTTCAGCAGCGTCTCCGTCAACAGGGTCCCGGCGATTTTGCGCATCGCGGGCGTGAGGTCTGTCGCCGCCAGTTCAAGCGCGTGGAGGCTCTGGCGCAGCGACTTGTCGTTAATGGTGATGTTGACCAGGTTGTCTGAAGCCATCGTTATCCTCTCAGTTTCTGCTGTGCCAGTGGCTGAAGCGTGCCCTGATAGCGGGCAAGGTCAGGACGGTATGCCGCACCCGGCGCGTATGACCAGCCGACGTCGGTGGCCACTTTGGTGGTGCCGGTGTTGAAGGTGGCGACGTTCTGCATCTCGCCCGTCTTCTCTGATACCAGCTTCAGCTCCCACCCCATGGCAGAACCTGAATTCGTCACCTTCAGGCCACGGGCGCGAACCTCGGCGGCGCTCAGGGCAATGACCCCACAGCGACAGCGCCAGCCGTTCGGCGGGTAGAACGCCTGCCAGAACGGGTCGTCCCAGGGCAACACCAGACCATGCAGAACCAGGTGGCTTTTACGGGTGTGACTGTCATTGATGCCGGTGTACATCCAGTACGGCCTGTCGTCGACGTTCTCCATCTGTTCGGCCCAGCGCCCGGCGCTGTAAAGCACAGACATATTGGTGCGAAAGATGGTATCGAGTCGCCACGGGCTGCCCTGCTGGATGGTGACGGGTTCACCGGTGACCGGGTCGGTGGTATCACGCGGCCCCCACCATCCCTTGCGCTGCAGCTCCGGCTCCAGCTGCTGGCGGAACCAGCGGTCAGTCTTGCCTTCATCCAGCACCTGCTGCAGGGCGCTCCTGATATCTTCCAGAATATCCAGCCGGGTCACTTTGGCAACGGTAAAGGCGCGGGCATGGGCCTCCTGCCACATCTCCTCCCAGTCCCAGGTGAAGCTATACCCTTTGGACTTCAGATAGCCGATCGCCCGTTTCGGCGGCAGCGTCATGCAGTACGCCAGCTCAGCCGTGGTTACGCTCATGCAGACGCCCCCAGATAGCAGCAACAAACATGATACGGGCCAGCCGTTCCTGCAGGTCATCCGCATTCATCTGCGGGTACAGTTCAGCCAGCGCCCCCAGCAGCTCAGACGGGTTAACGCCGTCTTTCACCTGGTTAAAGATCGGCTCCAGCACCGGCGCAAGTACGCCGTTTAAGGTGCCACCGTTCATCAGAATATCCAGCGCATCATCGAGGTCCTGCTGGGCCTGTATATCGGCATCAATGGCCTCGGCGAACGACAGCGGCAGCGTGTTCTTCTTGCGCTCTGACGGTGGTGTCTCGTCAATATCGCCGTCCTGCAGCTGGTACTCACGTTTGAAATATTGCGGGGTGAAGACCACACCGGCGCGGCTGAGTTTCTCGTCGCGGGTTGCCTGGGTATCGTCGACCGTACCCTGTTCCCACATCTTCCAGACGGGGCTGGCCACATCGCCAAAATTCATCGAGACCGCCATTCTGATGGCCTGATTCACCGCGCTTTCCACGATATCAGCATCCGCGTCGCGGATATCGTCGGTCACCTCCAGTCCGGCCTGTGCGGAGGCGCGGTTGCTGTTGGCCTCGGTGGTCTGGTTCTGCCCCAGCAACGCGATGGAGATTTCGCTGCGGGCCAGCGTAATCAGGTTCTGATAAATGTCGCTGCTGTCGGCTTTACCTGCGGCCTCTTTGATTTCAATGGAAGAATCGTCAGGGATGGCGGCCACTGCGTCTTCGACCATCGACTCCATGGAATCCAGCAGCAGGTCAATCTCGCCCTGCGCTGTCCCGCGCGGATGCTTGCCAATGACCCACGGTGAGCCGTACTTCTCGGCAAAGCGCACCCAGAACTTCATACCGCCTTTTTTGAAGGTCACGGGCCAGAAGCACATGGACAAATCAGGGAAGCCATACGGGTTGTCGTAAGTGGCGTCCTGACGCGGCACCACAAACTTATTCAGCGGTACGGCTTCACCCTCCAGCCCGGCATCTTTGGCCCGAAAGCGCAGCAGGTTGTCGTTGTCGAACTGGAACCACTCAGGGGGTTTGCCCACGATATCGCTGATGGCCCAGGACTTCACTGAACGTCCCCACATGATCTCACAGGGCTGATATCCGTAGAGCACGGCATCGCTCATCTCGCCAATGATGCGGGCCAGATCCAGATCGTCCAGCATATCCCGGATGAAGCTGAACACCCGCGCCGGGGCATGGCCGCGCTCAAGACCACGCTCCAGTGATTTTACCGCCGCTTTGCGTCTGCGGATGCAGCCACCGACCAGCGGGTCGGTACGTAGCTCACGATAGATGCGGATATCCCGGCCCTGAGATTTCAGAATAGGGTCTGGATTGGGCAGATACATCCCCAGTCCAAAGAAATCGATGGAACGGCTGCGCGAGGCGATCTGTTCCGTCAGCGTTTTAGTGGGTTCGGCAAATGAGACAAACTCACTGGGTGAAACCCAGAGACCTCTTGGCATCAGAATCCCTCCAGCATACGGGCAGCCCGGCGACGACGGCGTGAACTCGCCTTCACCGGTCCTTTGTTAATTTCACGGCTGGCAAAGTACGCCAGCGCCAGCGAGACAGCCGAGTCCCCGTGGCGCTTGTCACTGTCGGACTTTGCCTTTGACCGCTGTTCCGGTACGCGGGGGACACCGTTCACGACCTGAACGGCCCGCAGGTCGTCCAGCGTGTCTTCATCCTTTGGCAAATCTACCAGATTACCGTCCTCCAGCGCCGCCTTGACCGGTGGCATATGCTCCCTGTACCAGCCTTCGGTGGGCATAACCTGCTTAACCCGGCTGGAGCCGTAGCGCTGCATGGCGTATTCCGCCAGATAGGAGCCGTTACCACGGGCATCAAGCGCCGCCCCCATCAGGTTGGGCAGACCGTCCATCAGATACCAGGTGATTTGCTCCTGCTGTTTAAACGGCACGTTACGCAGCTCCATCACGAACGGCACGCGGCGGACCAGGTTCTTTTGCTGCAGTAAGGGATAGTCAACCGACAGGTCACCGCTGCGGCCAAAGTCACGGCCCAAAAACGAGCGGGCATCGGGAGGCAACGCATCCAGCAGCGGCTTCAGGTTCTCTTCCAGCCAGTCCTGCGTCTCACTCCAGCGGACCTCGTCGGATTTCAGTTCGTAACCCTCCGGGCAGGTCAGACGCAACACCGGTGTGTCAGCCGACATGCGGGACTCAATCAGGGCGCGTGAGAGCCATGCTCCACCGCCGTTCGCCGGAATACAGTCAAGCTCCTCAGAAGCCCCGGTCCCGTAGAATTTGTACACCGACGCCATCCAGGCATCTTCTGCGCTCTGTGACCATGCCTTCCCGGTACGCAGGCAGACGCGGCGGAACAACCCTTCAGAGACGGCCTCTTTGAATGGAATACGCTGCACGCTGCCGCCCTGACGCCCGGCCCGGATATCGCCGATAAGCGTATTGAACGGGTTATCGTCACCGTCATGGGTGGAGATAACGCGCACTTTACCGCCCCAGATAAGCATCGCCAGCGCCGCTTTCAGCAGCTCGTCCAGTTGTTCGTGGAACGCGGCCTCGTCGATAACGATGATGCCCTGACGGCCACGCAGGTTAGATGGGCGACTGGAGAGCGCGACGACGCGGAAGCCGGAGTCGGGAAACTTGATGGTGTAGGTCTTGATGTGCTTGTCGTCTTCGTCCTCTTCCCAGAAGCCTTCCTCGATTTCGCTGGCGGCATAGTTGAACATACGCGCCCACATCGCGCAGGCCTGGATATATTCGACGGTCATGTCCTGGTTGTAGGCGATGTAATAGACATTCATTCCTCCGGCAGTCACCGCTGACGCAGCTGTCAGAACGTTATCGGACGCCTCGGCCCAGGTGATGCCGGTACGGCGGCTCTTCTCAATAATCTTCAGAGGAGAGGTATCGGCCACCCATCGCTGCTGATAGGGCATCAGGACAACGGGAACATCGGAGGCTGAGGTGTCGGGTACGACTGGTGGTAACAGATTCACGATGCGATCCCCAAAATTTCACGGCGTATGGCCTGCGCGGCTTCATGAGACAGGCCGCCCTTACGGGCTATTTTCTCGGCGTTGCTGGCCGCCTGCTGCGCTCTGGAACGGACTTCGGTCTGGAACTCCTTCAGATTGACCGAGGCGCGGGACAGTGTGGCCACGTTTTTGGCAACCTTGGACAGTAGCGTTACGCGTTCTTTGGGGTCGATTTCGCCTTCCTCGGCCTCCTGCAGCTGGACAATACTTTCGAACAGTTCGGTCTGAATCAGAGCGATCACCGCCTCTGAACGTGCATCCTGATCGTCAGCAGCCCCTTCGGTCAGCATGCGGGCCGCTTCTGTGGCCGCACGGATGGCACCATAGCGGCGCTCAATCTTCTGGCCATAGCGATGGATCGCCGATTTGCTGATGACATATCCCCGATCGCGCAGCAGGGTCTCCAGTTCGGTATACCCGCTGAAGCCGGACTCGTTCAGCGCCCGCTCAAGCCAGCGGCGCACGTCTTCCGGCAGCTTGTCTATTGTGCTGCGTCTGGCCATCATTCACTCCAGTACTTTTCCGGGCGGGCAATGCCGGGGCCGCATTCCACGGTGTATTCCACCAGGTCGACGCCGAGTCGGGTCAGGTCGGCAAACCAGTCCCCGGAGGGTTTCTTCTCCAGATCTACCATCCTGCGGTCAGACAGATAATCCAGCTCACGGCGCAGCTCCAGCGGCGTGGTATCCGGGTAGATGGCGCGGGCCACGTCCAGCAGTAACGTTTCGCTGGCGGTGTACGGGCGGGTTTTGTTCAGAGCAACCAGCAGACTCCAGCGCAGGGATTCCCGGCGCACGCGAGTGATATCAACCATTACGACCTCCTGTATGACGGTACTGCTGTACCAGTTCCAGCTTGTTGTAGAGTGCGTCCAGCTTTGCTTCGATGACCGTCTGGCCCCGGATGTAATCCTCTCGTCGGACGTAGTTCAGCGGTAAATCTGCCTTAAACCGCATAAATTCTTTTTCCAGCTCGCCCCAGTTGGAGGCGGAGTGCTGCAGCGACTGCTCAAGAGAGGCGAACCGTGCCGCCTGACGCTCTTCCGCTTTACTGAATAGCCACTTTGCTATCCCGCCGACAAAGCTCATAAAGGTGATGAGAAAGCCCACCACCGTCCAGAATTCAACCTGCAGCGTCATTTCTGTAATCCTTCCCGTTCGTCCAGCAGTCCGTTTATCTGGCTACGCCAGATGCGGCACTGTTTCGCGTTGTCGATGATGTTGGCGAGGACGTCACGCTGGGAGACGCCTGAGTTGCGTAGCCGGGTGTCAGCGGCTTCAGGTTGCCCGGACGCTGCGCCAGCACCGGTGCCAGCGGTGGTAGTTGTGCCTGAATGACCGGTGTCGACGGATGCATCGTCGTATCCGAGGGCGGTGTTGTACTGGCGCACGAAGCCGCGAGTAAACACGCACTCAATGGGATGGCTCTTGCCTTTTTCATCAATCCAGCGCTGTGTGACATCGTTAATTTGCCCCTGTAGTTGTTTGTTCTGGCTCTCAAGCTGAGCGATTTGCTCAAGGTAACTGGCTTCGGCCTGATGGCCTGCGGCAACCTGATCCTGATAACGTTTTGCCCAGGCCCGCAGCGCGGCGTTCTCAAGCGTCGTCTGTTCGGTTTTGTATTTATCAAACGCTGACTGCAGCCGACTGAGCGCTGCGTCACCGTCACGTTTTGCGTCCTCAGAACCGTCGTGATAGCCCCAGCGGTTCAGCCCATAAAGAGCAGCCACCAGAACAAGCGCCAGCAGCATGCCGCGCCACGGTAGTCTTTTAACCAGGTTCCACACAGCTGCTGCCTCCCCAGATGAGATAGCGCGGTGCCAGCTCCCGCAGGATGCGCTGCGGATAATGGCGGTTCTCACGCCAGCTGGCGGCGCTGCGTCCGGCATTCACCGTCGCGACATGACCAAACCAGCGGGCACTGTCCAGCCCCTTCTGTGAGGCAAGCCGCTTGTCACGCTGGACCCAGCCCAGACCGCCGTTGTAGCCCGACAGCGCCATGGCCATGCGCTCGCAGCTGTCGGTAGCGCTGACGCGCTGCCACAGCCATCGGTCATAGCTGACCAGCGCACGGATAGCCCATGCGGGGTTAAACGGCTCCCGGCTGTTCAACGCAGGCATCACCTGACTTATCCAGTCGGCGGTAGAGGGCATAAACTGCGCCAGCCCCTGAGCACCAACCGGCGAGACCGCATCGGGTCGCCAGCCACTTTCCTGGTGCAGCTGCGCGGCGAAGTCTGCCACCGGCGCTGACATTCCCCACTCAAGTCGGGCATTGCGGATCACATCACTGCGATACTGCTGTGCAGCCTGCGGAGGCTGAGCCGCTCTGGCCTGACTGAAAAAACCGCCGCACCAGAGGAGCCAGGCAATCAGCAGGCTGCCCGCAAGCTGCAGCCAGAAGTTGTGTTTGTCATTACGCGGCTCGCCATGCTTTGCCAGGATGATGCCCAGAGAGAGCACTGTCAGTACCACCCAGACGATTTGTGGCCATTGCATATTCATCATCACAACCCCGTCGCCACAGCCAGACAGACGGCGGCCACAATCAGCGCACGGCGGATTAGCGAAGCAGAAAACACCAGATGAAGTCCGGTCTGAACGGGGAAGCGGCCATCAGCCATCAGCTTTTCATCGTGCTTCAGGTACTGGCCGGGGCGGGCTTTGGGGAAAAGCGAACGGTCAAGCCAGTAGCCCAGCACAGCCGCCAGCGTGATGAGCGACAGCTTGTAGACAACCACCGGTAGCTGCTGGGGCGAGACCAGACCGATGGTGCCGAGCAGCACAGCGGCGGTCAGCAGCCAGCCACTGAGGCGGGGCTTTTTAACAGGGGGAATTAATTTTTTGATGTTTTTCATGGTGCGTCTCCTTGTGTAGTGGAGACAGCATCACAAATGCAATGGGAAATGGATTTTAAACAGCGTTAATAGTGAGTTGGTGTGCCTGAACCGCATGATGGCTTTGAAAGAACGGCCAGCCCGGTGCGCTAACACCGGACTGGCCATCAACCCACAGGTATGCACTGTGAGCCAACCAGGGTTCAGTCAGTCTCGCGAGACCGGACTAGCCTGACATATTTTCGCTACTTGTAAAAGGCTTACGGATAATGAAAGAACAATCTTTGCCCATCGTCCCCTGGATTGGGGGTAAACGTCGTCTGGCTAAACACATTCTGCCTCTGTTCCCGGCCCACACCTGCTACGTGGAGCCGTTCTGCGGAGCAGCTGCGCTTTATTTCCTAAAAACACCCAGCAAGACCGAAGTCATCAACGATATCAACGGCGAACTGGTGAACCTCTATCGGGTGGTAAAACATCACCTGGAAGAGTTCGTCCGCCAGTTCAAGTGGGCGCTGGTCAGCCGTCAGATATACAAGTGGCTGCAGGATACGCCAGAAGAAACGCTCACTGACATTCAGCGGGCGGCCCGGTTCTACTACCTGCAGAAACAGGCGTTTGGAGGCAAGGTCGCCGAGCACACGTTCGGTACATCCACCACCAGTGCTCCGCGCTTCAACCTCCTGCGCATTGAGGAAGAACTGTCGATGGCACACCTGCGCCTGTCCAGAACGCTGATAGAGCATCTGGACTGGCACCAGTGCATAGAGCGATATGATCGCCCGCATACGTTGTTCTACTGTGATCCCCCATACTGGGGAACGGAAGGCTATGGTGTGGAGTTCGGGCTGGAAAACTATGATCACATGGCAGATTTGGCACGCAGGATCAAAGGGAAGATGGTTATATCGGTGAACGATATCCCGGAAATGCGGCAGGTTTTTAACGGTCTGAACATTCACAGTGTGGAGATCAACTACAGTCTTGCAGGAAAGGGAACACCACGGCGTGAACTTATTATAAGTAATTTAGAGTAGGTTCAGAAGGAGGCAAGTAGTCTCGCATAACAATGCACCAGATGGTGCATTGTTATGATATCACTTTGATAATGTTGAATAATCGCCTACCGGTTTGTAATAAACACAACATAGACATGACAACAAGCCCGATGAGAATAGCGGCTACAATCTCTTGATGTCTACTTTGCAGCATCAGCCCAATCAAACATGTCAGCACCAACACTAGCAGAACCAAGCAAGTATCGAATGCATCAGTCATCAGGCGCCTGTAATGCCCGGTTTTTTGCATGTTTTTAAGTAACGGTTTATCAAGCAATGATGCGAGTAGTGCAATTGCTGTAATAATAAAACCTAACAACGTTGCAAAGACACTGGATAATGTGGTCATGAAGTTTGGGATTGCGGCTACTGGCATGTGGGGCAACTTGAACCAGTAGAGAAAACCAATCCCACATCCAATCAACAACCTAAGCAATAGGGCCGAGTTCATCTTCTCCAATATATGCATTGATACTCTCCCGGTTTTCAGCATACGCAGTATCGATTAGACGGTACATGGTTTCGGCTGGAGGGAAACGAGCGTCAGTAACCACCGATTGATAGGACGAAATACGCTCGGCGATCAAATCCACAGGATGGACAACACCATCAGCATCGAACACATCAATTACTGCCTTTTTAGCCCCAAACTCGACTAACTCTTGCATAGCAAATTTTATATTCTGCTTAAGCTTACCGTCACTATCGCCACGGCGAGTATTAATCCCCATTACAATTTGCATTGTATCAGCCCCTGCATCACCAAGCAGTTGTAGTGTTTTTTGGCTGAAATCAGTATCAGGGTAAAGCTCAGGGTTACGCGGGCGAGGAATCGTCAACTGAATTTTTTTCATTCTGACATCTCCCCTCATAAGCCTAGCAATTGCATCTTTTTCCAGCAAAGGTGCGGGCTTAACCTTTGAACCAAAGATAGTTGAAAGAAATGCACTAAAACGGCTTATACCACAAGCCATATGGTTATAGTGCCAACCTACAACATTGATTCGGGGGTAGAATACAAAGAAATTGCGCTCAATGATCCCTTCATCCTTGGCAAGTGGAATGGGGGTAGACTGCTTTCCTGGTGCACCTTTATCCGGGATGTTCGAGTTGCGAAATTTCCTCAACTCTCCACTAAAAGAACCATCCGCGCGTTTTTTCAACCCCCAAATTTCTCTGGTAAAACCCTCATGATTTGAAGAGGAAGGTGTCTGTTTATCAACTACAGACTGAAAAGCATATCCGAGATCTGCCAGCTGTTCTGTGGCCTTAAACGATAGCTGATGAAACTCAATACGATAATTTCTTACATCACCACTCATACGATTAATCCTTAACGCGGAAAGTTCAAATGGTTAGCGCAAACAGCAAATCCTACTGTTTAAACCAGCACGCATAACGAAGAGGGTTGATAACCCTGTCAATTGTTCCCCTTAGGAACAAATTAACCCACATTTTTTAACCGCTCAATCGTTGCGGATAATTCCTTCAGTTGTTTTTCCATCTCAATCACACGCTGTTTTTCTTCAGCGCCTCGCATGAGATCTCGTCGAACTTCAGGATCTAACTGGTTTAAAAGTTCAAGCATTTTAAGGTCCGCTTGACTGAAGATTTCAGTTGCTGGTTCAACATTCGATACCTCTTCTTCTCCCTTACCCGTGAGTAACCAGTCAAGAGAGATCCCTCTCTCCTCAGCAATGTTTATGCAAATTGAATAAGGTACAGAGTCTCGCTTTCTCCAACTGGCTAAAGTCTGTCTGTTAACGTTTAGCGCTCGAGCCAACTCACTGTCGCTATCAACGTTAAACAGTGACATGAGGCGCAGGAGCACTGCATCAACGGACTTTTTATTCATTTCAAATAAATCCCACTTGAGTTATTCATATTGAATAAGTACACTTATTCATATTGAGTACATCATAACCCAATAGGAACACGGTGCATATGAACAAACAACAAGTTCGGGCACGACTGGTTGAACGGGGCAGCAGCCTGCGCCAGTTCGCGCTTAACGCGGGCTATGAGCCACGAACAGTCACTCAGGCGGTAAGCCGCTGGGCTGGCAAAAATGAACTTCCTCGCGGACGTCTGACGTATCGCATTCTGCGCGATTTGTCAGTCGTGATCGGCAAAGAAGTTACACCAGGCATTCTTCAGGAGGCGTCATGAGCAAAGCAAATGTATCCAGTTCTGGGTCCCGCATTCTGCGCGTTCTTAAAGCTCTGCGTGGGCACGCTCTGAACGGTGTTTCTAACGGTGAACTGGCATCAGCTCTGGACGAGTCCCCGGCGAATATCAATCGGGCGCTCAATACCCTTATAGAGGAAGGACTGGCGCTGAAACTGGATAACGGACGTTTCGCCCCTGGAGTCCAGCTCTTACAAATAGCCATGGCGCATAGCAATGAGATGGCGCGGGCACAGGATCGTATCAATGAAATTAACCAGCGTGTTATGGCTGGCAGTCGCTAAGGAGTTGAAATGGGACGCACAAAATCACAACCAGTTGAACTAGTGGAAGATGCACCGCTGACCGATGGTCTCAGTGTCAATCTTAATGCTATGTCCGAACATCGCCTCGAAATCATGCAGCAGTTTGGTGATGGGCTGCCGTATGAACGTGATCGTATTGTCCATGAAACACGTTTTTACATGGCTCAGAGTGCTGAAGCCATGCTGGAGGCCGGTAAGCGACTGGTAATTCTCAAAGAAAATGAACCGCATGGTGACTTCATCGACATCGTCGAGTCTCAGTTATCCCTGTCCAAACGTACCGCGCAGGTGATGATGCAGGCATCACTCAAATACTTGTCTCCCAAGCTTGAACCAAAAGCGCAAGCGCTTGCGCTTTTGGGTAAAACAAAGCTGTTTGAATTGATGACGGAAGATGACGAAGACCTAGTCGAATTAGCCGATGGCGGCACGATTGCTGGTATGAATCTCGATGATATTGATCGCATGACCAGCCGCGAACTGAAGGCAGCCCTACGTGAAGCGCGTGAAACCAACGCAGCACAACAGCGCGTGCTCGCCGACAAAAATGAGAAAATCGACTCTCTCTCCACCAAACTGGAGAAGAAATCCCGTATTCAGCCACCCAAGCCTGACGAAGAAGTGAAGAAGTTACGCGCGGAAGTGACGGCGTTAGCGGTTGAGGCGGAATCTGCCATCGCGGTTCGACTGTCCAGCGCCTTTGAGACCCTGTGCGCATACTGCGCTGAAAACATGATTGATACCCCCAGAGACTTTATGGCCGGTCTGGTCTGCCAGCTGGAAAGCACCGCGCGTAGCCTGCGCTCCACATTTGACCTGCCGGATGAGCCGACAGGTAACGCCGCCCCTTCATGGCTGACTGACCCGACGCCACAGATTAACGGGCAGGAGGCATAACCGATGAGTGCCGCCCTGACTGAACGACTGGTTTATGTTGCCCGCGCGGCACGTGACGCGGGGCATGGTAAGCGCGGTGCGATATACGACGCCGCCTGCGCTGAACTGGGCATGTCCCGCGCCACCCTGCTGCGCAAGCTGAAGGAGGTATCAGTGACTGATAAACGCAAAAAACGCGCCGATGCCGGGCGCAGCGCCCTGAGCCGCGACGAAGCCGCGTTGATATCTGCCACGCTGCGCGAGGCCACCCGTAAGAACGGCAAACGCCTCTACTCCATCGCGGATGCGGTGGAAACCCTGAGGTCAAACGGCTTTATCACCGCAGGCAGAACGGATGAGGCGACAGGCGAGTTTTTCCCGCTGTCCGAGGACACCATCAGCCGCGCCCTGCGTAACTATGGCCTGCACCCGGAACAGCTTGACGCACCGGCTCCGTCGTCCGAGATGGCCAGCCTGCATCCCAACCACGTCTGGGAGATTGATGCCTCACTTTGTACGCTTTACTACCTGAGCAACGGCCATAAAGGGCTGCAGGTGATGGACAGCGCGAAGTTCTACAAGAACAAGCCCGCCAACATTGCCCGCATCGCCAGTGACCGCGTGTGGAGTTACGAGATTACCGACCATACCAGCGGCTGGATTTACGTTGAGTACGTGATGGGCGCGGAATCCGGCGAGAACCTTTGTTCTGTTCTTATCAATGCGATGCAGGAACGTGGTGGCGCCGATGTGCTGCACGGCGTACCGAAAATACTCTACCTCGACCCCGGCTCTGCCAACACCGCCGGTATGACGAAAAACATGTGCCGCTCGCTGGGCATCAACCTGATAGCGCACAAGCCGCATAACGCGCGCGCCACCGGGCAGGTGGAAAAGGCGCGTGACATTATCGAACGCAAGCTGGAGCCGGGTCTCAAGTTCCAGCCGGTTCACAGCCTGGAAGAGCTGAACGCGCTGGCGGTGAAATGGCGCAGCCACTTTAACGCCACGGCTGTTCACAGCCGCCACCGTAAAACCCGCACGGATATCTGGCTGAAGATTACTGCTGACCAGCTGAAAAAAGCGCCATCCGTTGAGGTTTGCCGCGAACTGGCGGTGGCCGCACCGGAACTCCGTAAAGTCACGCCAAAACTGCGCGTCTCGTTCCGGGGTACTGAGTTTGACGTTTCGACGGTACCGGGCGTACTGGTCGGCGAAAAACTGATGATTACCCGTAACCCGTGGCGCAGCGATGTGGCTCAGGTGGTACTGACCGGTGAGAACGGCCACGAGACGTTCTTCCTGGTTGAAGAGGTCAGAAAGAACGAGTTCGGCTTTGCCGAAAGCGCGGCGGTATTTGGCGAAAACTACAAAGCCCTCCCGGAGACCCCGGCGCAGACGGCTGCAAAAGAAATCGAAGAGCTGGTCACGGGCACCGATAACGCCGCCGATGCAGTTGCTGCACGCAAGGCGAAGGCGCTGCCGTTCGGCGGGCGACTTGACCCGTACAAACATATCGACGACACCACGCTTCCGGCCTATATGCCGAAGCGCGGTCAGGCTTCAGACGTGCGCGGGCCGCGCATTGAGCAGCGTCCGCTGACCCATGTGGAGGCGGCGAAAGCCCTGCGCGAGAAGTTTGGCGCTAACGGCCATGCCTGGACGCCGGAACATTACCGCCAGTTAACGACGCAGTACCCGGATGGCGTACCGGAAGCCACACTGGATGAGGTGATGGTCACCCTGACCACCCCGGCCCGCAGCAGCGTTATCAGCATCGTTAACGGCAACTGAGGAGGAAAACATGCTGGTACTGAAGCAACAACTGAAAGAGGCCCGCATCCCGCAGGCGGTGGTGGCAAGAGCCGTCGCCGTTTCCGAGGCCACGCTGGCCCAGATTGTGAACCATAACGAGTGGCCCCGCACCAGCCCGGAGGCGGTGCGCCAGCGTCTGGCGTCCTGGCTGGAAAGTCAGGGGATTGATACAGCGAAGAGTTTTGATGCTGTACAGGGCGCAGCCACGCCCCGTACAGCGGGTACTACCGATAAAACCAACCTCAGCGAGGCAGAGAACATGTTACTCAAAAAGCAGGTGTTATTTCCAGCAACCAAAAAAGCGTTTGGCCTTTTCCGTGACCCGTTCGCCGATGAGGCCATGCAGGGCGCGGACGATGTGTTCACCACGCCGGATATCCGCTACGTGCGTGAGGCACTGTTCCAGACCGCCCACCATGGGGGCTTTCTGGCGGTTATCGGTGAGTCCGGCGCGGGTAAATCCACGCTGCGCCGCGACCTGATTGAACGCGTCAACCGCGAGAACGCGCCGGTGATTGTTATCGAGCCATACATCATCGCCATGGAAGACAACGACGTGAAGGGCAAAACTCTGAAGGCAGCGGCTATCGCCGAAGCCATTATCAGCACCATCGCGCCGCTGGAGAGTATCAAGCGCAGCCAGGATGCCCGCTTCCGCCAGTTGCACCGCGTCCTGAAGGACAGCAGCCAGGCGGGCTTCAGCCACGTTCTGGTGATTGAGGAAGCACACAGTTTGCCCATTCCGACCCTGAAACACCTCAAACGCTTCTTTGAGCTGGAATCGGGCTTCAAAAAACTGCTGTCCATCGTGCTGATTGGCCAGCCTGAGCTGGCGGACAAACTGTCCGAACGCAACATGGAAGTCCGTGAGGTCGTCCAGCGCTGCGAGGTTGTTGAACTGCTGCCGCTGGACAACAGCCTGGAAGAGTTTCTGGCGTTCAAGCTGCAACGTGCCGGTAAGCAGCTGGCCGACATCATGGACGCCAGCGCAGTGGAAACCATCCGCGCTCGCCTGAGCAATCTGGGCAGTAACCGTAAAAGCATGGTCAGCCTGCTGTATCCGCTGGCCGTCAGTAACCTGGTGATAGCTGCCATGAATCTGGCCGCTGAAATCGGGGTTCCGCAGGTCAACGCCGACGTCGTCAAGGGGGTTTAATTATGAAATCCATCGCCGATATCAATCAACAGATGAGTAAGGTGCAGTCCGCCATTATGGCGCTCAACGCCATGAACACTACCGTGCAGAGCGTCATGATTGCGGGCAGTAAGCCGGTTATCCGTATCGCCCGCAACGGGCACTGTGCCCGCCTGCTGGAGCAGGGCAAAGCGAGTTATACCCATGTTGGTCATGACGGCTCAGGGCGCTTTCGTCAGGGCGTCTTTGAACTGCATGGCTGCCGTATTACCTGGTCAGAGTCATTACATTAACCATAAGGTGAACAGAGATGAGCGAAGTAAATAAAGAAGACTACATGAAAGACCGCAAGGGGCGTCTGGTGCCGGTTGACCAAGTGTCTGACTATGACCTTGCGATGGATTCTTTCGTTAAAGAACAGGTTGCCGCTGCGAAGGTTAAACACGACGAACTCAGCGACTTCAAGCGTCGAGCCTTTGACGAGTGCTATGCCTGGCTTGACCTTGTGGCCGAGAAGTACGGCAGAACGCGCGGCGGTGCCAAAGGCAACGTGACCTTCAGCAGCTTCGACGGTGCCCAGCAGATCACCATCCGCGTGCAGGAAACCCTGACCTTCGGGCCAGAACTGCAGATTGCCAAAGACCTGATAGACGAGTGCGTCACCGAGTGGTCGGAAGGCGCGAACGCCAACCTGCGGGCCATCATCAGCGATGCTTTTCAGGTGGACAAAGAGGGTCAGCTTAACACCGGGCGTATTCTTTCTCTGCGCCGGGTCAAGATTCAGGACGAGCGCTGGAACCGGGCAATGGAGGCCATATCAGAATCACTGCAGGTGGCCATGTCCAAAACTTATATTAATTTCCGGGAGAAAGATAAACACGGGAAGCTAATTAATATTCCGTTAGATATCGCTGCCATTTAATTTTAATTCAATTTCTTTTTTATTTCGGCGTCAGCGCCGTGGGCTTCTGCACGCCGAAAACAGCATTGAGGAATAAATCATGTCCATCAAATGTTCCAATTGTAAGAAAGGTATCACCACTCTGAAGTTCAGCGACGCCAGCGTCATTACCTCTGGCAAATACCATGTTCCAGCCGTCCTCATCACGCTGGTATGCCCGCACTGCAGCCAGCATTACTACACCGAAGTCCCGGCCATGGAGTTCATCCCCTGCGAGGCAAAACAATGAAAGGCATGAAATTATATAACCGTTCGACGATCTACAATCTGGCCCTGAAAACCTTTGGCCCTGAAGCACAGGCGCTGAAGCTAATTGAAGAAGCCGCTGAACTGGCCGCTGCTGCCGCCCGCAACATGAACGGACTGGGCAATGAAGTTGATCTGGCTGCTGAACTGGCTGACGTTGAAATTATGATTGAACAGTTCCGCCTCAACGGGATGGGCCTGATGATTGACTTTCATAAGCAGAAAAAGCTGGAACGTCTTGCCGAACGCATGGGGGTGACTTATGCCGCAGAATAATGAAAAGCTGCTGGAGAAGTTAAAAAAGCTGCTGGCGCTGGCTAAATCCGACAACCCTCATGAAGCTACACTGGCCCTGCAACGCGCCCAGAAACTGATGCAGGCCTCTAACATCACCCAGGCTGAACTCGCACTCAGTGATATTGATGAAAGCGTCAGTCACTACTGGGCTGCAGGTAGCGTTAATCCGCCGCGTTATATGCTGGGTCTGCTGGATATTATCCAGGTGGCATTTGGCGTTAAGTCTATTATTCACTCCGGCTTTAAACCCAGCGTTGGCTTTTACGGTAATAAAGACCGGGTTGAACTGGCCTCATATACATGGGAGGTACTGGCCAGACAGTTAATCATGGCCCGTAAAAACTATATCCGGCAGCAGAATAAAAGGATCAAAAACACGACCAAGACCAGCCGTGGTGACAAATTTGCCGAAGGCTGGGTTCTGGCCGTGCGCAGCGAGGTTCATTTATTTGCTATGTCCCGCGAAGAACGTGAGCTGGCAAGCCTCTGGCTTGAACAAAAATATCCTGATTCAGGAACAACCTCTGGCCGCAAAGCCGGTAAATCCCGTGACGCGGACATGTCCCGCCACATCGGTTACAGAGAAGGGGAAAACGTCCGCCTGCATCAGCCTGTCAGCGGGCAGGAACAGCATAAACTGAGGGCTGAAAGATGATGTTATCGCGTAAGAAGAAAGCACCGAACCCTTGTCGTACAGCTGCTAAATATCTTTTTGCTCGCGCTTTTTTTAAGAACGTAAGGCCCGGCATTCAAATTGGCGTTATTGCTGGACGAGAGCAGGTTAAAAATTACATGTCAGGTGCATGGTGGAATAACGATCCGGTTACTACAGCCCGTAACATTCATATTAACTGGGGTGGGATTCATTATGATGGCTGAATCAATTGTATGTGCCCGGTTCTGGTATGGTTTCGTGGGGTGGTGTACCGCTGAACTGCACCGCCGTTCAGGATTTTACTCACGTTACAGCGGTGCCGGACACTGGATCAGTTGGGCCGTTATGTTCCTGTGCTGGCCTGTCGCGCTTCCTTTATATGTCGACTATATCGGTGGCGCAGGTAAAAGGAGTGGCGATGATGACTAAGCAGCGTCTTATTCAACTCATTCATATTGCCCGCAGCGACCTCCAGATGGATGAGGACACCTACCGCCAGATGCTACAGGGGCTGACCGGCAAAGCCTCAACCAAAGGGATGGATACCCCACAGCTAAACCGTGTGCTGGAATCCATGAAAAAGAAAGGCTTTCACATTAAGCCTGCTGGGAAAGCCAGGTTCGGTTTACCGCTGGATAGCCATCCGCAGTCAAAGAAAATCCGTGCGTTATGGCTTGAAATGGCTGCTGCAGGCATCGTCCGTGACAGTTCAGAGCAGGCGTTGGCGCTTTGGGTTCAGCGGGAAACTGGCATCAGCGCGTTACGCTGGCTCAGCAATGAGCAGGCAAGTAGCGTTATTGAGAAACTGAAGAAGTGGCAGCGCAGAGCTGCGGGAGTGAAGCAATGAGCGACCTGAATCAGTTTCGTAGTAAAGGGCCGGAACTGTTGGTGGAACTGGCACAGCACACTTCTGAGACCGTCCGCGAGATTATTGATATCGAACCCGCAGTTGCCGACCAGATTGGTCAGGCTGTCGCGAACCGTATGATGCAGGTCTGGGGTGGGCAAAACGTCTATTTTCCGATGGGCATGGTCTGGAAGGTCAGCCAGCGCGACCGGGAAATCTTCCTGGAGTTTGACGGACGCAACCATCACGAACTGGCCCGCAAATTCGGTGTTTCGCTACAGTGGGTTTACAGCGTGGTGAAGCGGGTCAGAAAAGAAGAACTGGATCGGATGCAGGGCAAACTGTTTGATGGTGAACCCGATGTCGATACGGGGAAAAAGGAGTAACATCTGCAATCAGGCTGGCGCGAGTTCTATTTTTTTCGGGCCGGTCTGATTTTCACATACTGAAACGTTATTGCATATCCCATCCAGTCTCTTCCCATGTTGACCCAGTTCTTCCCATAATTATCTCACTTATTCCCTGTCATTTATATCAAGTCTAATCACTTAACAGCAAAACCCGGACACTGGCATCCGGCTGATAAGCGCTGAAACAACCTAAAGCGCAAGCGTCAATAATGCGCCAGCGCGCACTACGGCAAAAATCGCATTGACGCAAACGTTATCTTCCCCTGAACTTAACACCGAATCAGGCGCCAAACCACCCAATGCCCGGGAGTTATCACATTAGCTACACTCAGGCTGAGCTTCCCGTACTCCTGGCGTAAGGCTACTTTCACGGCGTCAAACAGCGGGCATAATCGCGTAAATTCCCAGCAAAAAACCGGAATAAGATAACAATTTCGATAAAAACAGAAACAAATTCACTACATGAACGTAAACGCTGAGATGAATAAAAATAATGCGAAAATGACGGTAAGATTAGAATATTTCAATAATGCAGAATATTGCGCCTCTGAAAGAACAGAGGCGCAAAGAGTAGTTAGCGTAACCAGTCTGGAAGGTCGTGCACGCCCATGGCCTGGCGAATAAGCCGTAGCTTAACGCCCGGCAAGGTGTCGGCCAATTTCAGGCCGATATCGCGCATCAATTTTTTAGCCGGATGGCTGCCTGCAAACAGCTCCCGAAATCCCTGCATCCCCGCCAGCATTAACGCGGCGCTATGCTTACGGCGCCGCTCATAGCGCCGCAAATATAAATGCTGTCCAATATCTTTGCCTTGCGTATGTAAGCGTCTAATCTCTGCAATAAGCTCCGCCGCATCCATAAAACCCAGATTCACGCCCTGCCCGGCCAGTGGATGAATAGTGTGCGCCGCGTCGCCAAGGAGCGCCACGCGATGCCCGGCAAACTGACGAGCGTATCGGCCAGTTAGCGGGAAGGTTTGACGGTCACTCTCAACGTGGCACAGCCCGAGGCGCATATCAAAAGCGGCTGACAGCGCCCGGTTAAACGCGTCCGGTTCTGTCTGCCGCATCTGCTCTGCCTCATTCGGTGCCAGTGACCAGACGATTGAGCAGAGGTGAGGGTCACATAGCGGGAGAAAAGCAAGGATGCCGTCACCGTGAAACACCTGCCGCGCCACGCCCTGATGCGCTTCAGCCGTGCGTACCGTGGCAATTAGCGCATGGTGACCGTAATCCCATGTTGTTAGCGGAATATCCGCTCGCTGGCGCAGCCAGGAGTGCGCGCCATCGGCACCAACCACCAAACGTGCGGTTAACATTGCCCCATCATCCAGCGTCAGAAAGGCCTCATTTTCACCCCAGGCGATTTGTTGAATGCTAACCGGTGCGGCCAGCGAAATACCGTCGCACGATAGCGCTTTTTCCCACAGCGCCTGATGGATAACCGCGTTCTCGATGATATGCCCTAACCGGTTAAACCCCAGCCGACTGCCATCGAACGCGATGCGCCCAAAACTGTCGCGATCCCACACTTCCATGCTGTGATAGGGGCTAAGGCGCAGCGCTTCTATTTTCTCCCATGCGCCAACCCGGCGCAGCAGCGCCTCGCTGGCACCGTTAATCGCAGAGACCCGCAGCTTAGGCGGCTCCTGAAGATTGAATGATTCAGGGCTTTGCTGTTCCAGCACCGTCACGCGTAGGCCACTGCCCTGCAGCCCGCAGGCTAACGCCAGCCCTACCATGCCGCCGCCAACAATAGCCACATCAACGTTTTGCACTTTGCCTCTCCTGTTAACGCGCGACCCAGCCGAGGGTGCGGTATGCCAGCGCGTCGCGCGCTGGCCCAATCAAATCTATCGCCATTAACCCTGCGTTACGTCCAATAACCAGCGGCCACCCGCGATTAGCAAAAAGCTGGACCAGCCCATCGGTCACGCCGATAGTTGCGGCTTTATCCGGCGCGCGCCTGGTTTGCCAGGCGGATAATGTCGCCCAATTGCCGGGATCGGCACCGTCGCGCCACGCCTGCGCCACGGATTCCGCCAGGGACATGACATCGCGCATGCCCAGGTTAAACCCCTGCCCTGCGATAGGATGCAGGGTTTGAGCCGCATTGCCCACCAGCGCCAGCCGGTGGGTGGCGGTACGCACAGCGCGCGTGAGCGTCAGCGGATAGCCTGCACGCTTACCCGCCTGGAGAATGCGCCCGAGACGCCAGCCAAACGCACGCTGTAATTCATCGCAAAACTGTGCGTCATCCCAGGCTAACACCTTTTCGCCGTCGCTTAGCGGGTGGCACCATACCAGCGAGCAGCGATTATTCGACATGGGCAGCATCGCCAGCGGACCGTGTTCGGTAAAACGCTCCCACGCCCGACCGCCGTGAGGGAGTTGGGTCACCACATTCGCAATAATGGCGGTTTGGTGATAAGCCTGCCGCTGCCAGCGAATGCCGCAGGCGGCAGCCTGCGGAGACTGCGCGCCGTTTGCAGCCACTAACAGGCTCCCGGTTAGCGTGTTTCCGCTTTCAAGCTCAACGGAAACCTGTGTTTGGGTTCTGGACACTTCGCGAACGCGATCCGGGCAGTGTAGAGTCACGCCCGGCGCCTGGCGCAAAAGTTTAAATAAACGCAGCCCAATCTCATGCAATTCAACGACATGACCTAAAGCCGGGATGTGATAATCGCTCGCACTGAGCGTAACGGCTCCCGCATGCCCGCAATCGCTCACATAAACCGTATTGATAGGAGTTGCACAGTTTGCCAGCGCGCCCCAGATACCGATGGCCGCCAGCTGCTCGCACGTCCCTTGCGCCAACGCGATAGCCCGAGCATCAAAACCCGGATGATCTGCCGCCGCGGGCGCAACGGCTTCAACCAAATGCACCGGCAGTTGCCCATTGGTCAGAGAGGAAATCGCCAGCGCCAGCGTTGCGCCTGCCATCCCTCCGCCGATAATAATAATGCTCATGGACGCGCCGCCGCCATAAGCGCTTCGATATCTTCAGCGCGTTTTACGACACCCGCCGTAAGGTTTTCGTTGCCGCTATCAGTAATGACAATATCGTCTTCGATACGGATCCCAATACCGCGATATTCCAGCGGCACGTCAGCGTCCGGCGCGATGTATAATCCTGGCTCTATCGTCAGCACCATGCCAGGCTCCAGCGCGCGCGAACGATCGGGGCCATAGTTTCCGACATCATGCACATCGAGCCCCAGCCAGTGACTTAAACCGTGCATAAAGAAAGGGCGATGGGCATTGTCAGCAATTAACTGTTCTTCTTCGCCATGCAAAATACCCAGCTTGCACAGGCCGTGTACCATGATGCGCACTACTTCCTGCGTCACCGCTTGAATGGAAGTGCCGGGGCGATAAAGCGCCAGCGCTTTTTCCAGCGAAGCCAGCACGATGTCGTAAATAGCGCGCTGAGGCGCGGTGAATTTCCCGTCAACCGGGAAAGTGCGGGTGATATCGCCGGCGTAGCCCTGATATTCACAGCCCGCATCTATTAGCACCAGCTCACCGGCGCGTAGTTCGCTTTCATTTTCCGTATAATGAAGAATGCAACCGTTATCTCCGCTGCCGACTATCGTGTTATATGAGGGAAAACGCGCCCCGTGGCGGTTGAATTCATAATGGATCTCCCCCTCAAGATGATATTCAAACAGGCCCGGACGGCAGGCCTGCATTGCCCGCGTGTGCGCCAGCGCGCTAATTTCTCCCGCGCGCCGCAAAATGGCGATTTCTTCCGGCGACTTAATCAGCCGCATTTCATGCACCCAGGGGCGCCAGTCTGTTAGCGTCGCGGGAGCCACCAAATTTTGCCGCGTTCCTGCCCGCAGTTTTTCCAGCGCCGCGAAAACCAGCTTATCCGCACACTCATAAAGCCCTTGGGCGTGATAAATGACATCCAGCCCGTTGAGTAGCGGCCAAAGCTGCGCATTAATCTCACTCCACGCCAGCGCACGATCCACGGCCAGTTTTTCCGGGGCGGCATCTTGCCCTAACCGACGCCCAAACCAGACTTCGGCGTTCTTATCGCGAACCCGGTTAAACAGCACGGTATGGCTGTGGTTTTCATCTTTTTTAATCAATACCAGCAGCGCCTCAGGCTCGTTGAAGCCAGTGAAGTACCAAAAATCGCTATTTTGCCGGTAGGGGTATTCACTGTCGGCACTGCGCACCGCCTCGGGAGCGGCAAAAATCAGCGCGGCGCTGGCAGGTGCCATTTGCGCTAACAGCGCGCGGCGGCGGCGAAGAAACTCTTGCTGTGTCATGGCACCTCCTGAGTCTGGCAATCAATTAATGTAACGTAGGTTTTCTCACCTCCGGGGCCGTGGGCGCCGGGCGGGTAAACATTTCATGACACAGAAGCGCCGCGACGCGCACATATTCGGCAACCTCCTCCAGCGACATTTCCAGCTCTTCCTGATCTTCATCTTCGTCATACCCAAGCTGAGCGATGTTGCGTAGGTCATCAATAGCTTCCCCCGCATCGCCGGTCACGGCGTCCAGCTTCGGTTGCATCACGCCAAGCCCCAGCAGGAAATGGTTTACCCACCCCGCAAGCGCATCAGCGCGCGCAAATATACCGGCGTCTTCATTTGGCAAAAAAAGTTGAAACAGAAAACCATCATCGTCCAGCGCATCGCTCGCTACGGCATGCATTTGCTGCAGGGCATCCGAAAGGTTTTTGCTAAACGCCAGACCTTCATTCGTCAAATCATGCAACAGCGCCTGCCAGCTGCTATCCGCGCTGCCACCGCAGAGCATACCGCTGATAAGGCCGTGCATTTCCGCAGGCGTTAAACCCACGCCCTGTTGGCTGAGAAGTTGACCGACAGCGTCGTAGCTGGGCATCGTGTTGTTCTGTATAGACATGCGCATTCGTCATCGTTGGGAGGAAGAGTTCATGTTATGCTACCATCATGAACCCCGGAGATACCAGAAAAGGGCTTGTATCTTCATTTTAGGGTGGCTATAGTGGCGCCCCTTCGCAGCCAGGAGCGGCGGTGAAAGGCTGGCGAATTAACAGCAGGAAGGTGGTATGTCTGCACAACCAGTCGATATCCAGATATTTGGGCGCTCTTTGCGGGTAAATTGCCCGCCAGAACAGCGCGAGGCGTTGAATAACGCAGCGCAGGCGCTTGAACAACGGTTGCAAGAGCTTAAAGTCCGAACCCGAGTCACAAATACAGAACAGCTTGTTTTCATCGCGGCGCTCAATGTTTGCTATGAGCTGGAGCAAGAAAAAGAGAAAACCAGCGACTATGCCGCCAGCATGGAACAGCGCATTCGTCTGCTTCAACAAAGCATCGAACAGGCGCTTCTGGAGCAAGGGCGTACCCCCGAAAGAATGGGTGCGAAGTTTGAATAACGCTTCAGGGTCAGCTATGGTAAAATGACCGTGAAGGAAAAAATTTCTCTGAGATGTTCGTCTGCGGGCCAGTCCCCTGAGCCGATATTTCAAACCACAAGAATGTGACGCTCTGCAGCCGGTGTGCATGCCCGGTTCGTCCGGGAAGCCTGAAGGCTGCGACGAAGCATTCACCTTGAACCACGGGTTCAAGGGTTACAGCCTGCGACGGCATCTCGGAGATTCCTCACGTATAACAGCGTTCAATCTGCATTCTTTGCGCCGCAGCCATCTTAGCTCTAGCACTCCCCATGAACAGCTTAATATCGCCTCAAGACGGCTTATGATAACCCCCAATAGACTCCAGCCACGCCGGCATATACGCCACACTATCAGGCAACGCAGGCGCTTGCTTACCGATGAAGTACAGCGTAGTGAAGCTCAGCGCGCCGCCAGCCGGGCGCTCACTTTTACGCCGCTGGCAACTGCGCAGCGGGTTGCTTTATTTCTCTCTGTTGATGGCGAAATCGACACACAGCCGTTAATCAAAGCGCTATGGCAGCAGGAACGGGAGCTTTTTTTGCCGGTATTACATCCTTTCAGTCACGGGCAGCTTCTGTTTTTACGCTATACCCCAACCACAGCGCTGATTATAAATCGATTTCAAATTCCAGAACCTCCGCTTGATGTGCGCACGGTCTTGCCCCTTGCACAACTAGACGCTCTGATTGTCCCGCTGGTCGCTTTTGACGCACAGGGGCAGCGGCTGGGCATGGGAGGCGGCTTTTACGATCGCACTTTAATGCACTGGCAGCGCTATAATTTTACTCCCATAGGGTACGCTCATGATTGCCAGCAAGTGGGCACATTGCCCGCTGAACGTTGGGATATTCCACTCCCCGCTATTGTGACACCATCTCGTCTGTGGCGCTGGCCGTAGGGCTCATTAGTGTAACCAGTGACTGAGCCGCTTTTTGCAGCGGCTGATGTTTGCGCCAAATGAGATGTACCGGCAACCGTAAAGCATTTTCTGTATTACGAAAGGTTAAACGTACCAGTGATTTTTCCTCCAGCAAGGGCGTTACGACCGACGAGGGGAAATTGCCCCATCCCAGACCAGCACTCACCATTTCCAGCGCCATTGAAAAACTATTGGTGTACCAGCAGTCCTGGGCTACCTGAGGGCGAACATCAGCTAACGGCCGCTCTCGGCTGGCGACGGCTATCTGGCGAACATTAATCAAATCTTCCAGATAGCGCGGCGACTGTGTCAGGCTTAACGCAGGATGGTGCGCAGCAAGCACAGCGATAAGAGAATCTTCAGCAACCCACTGAAATTGGGTGTGGGAATCCACCTGCAAACCTCCCCACGCCAGACACAGACTGACCCGCCCTTCCAACAGCAAATGCAGCGCGTCATCCTGCGGTACCCGGATGATTTCAATTTCCAGCTGTGGCCAACGCAAGCTTATCTGTCGCGCGGCGTCCAGCAGCGCCTCACTATTAATATCCGATACCAGGGCAATGGATAATTTGCTTTCCAGCCCCTGGGAGAGTTCCAGCGCGTGAACCTGCAGTGCATTCAAACGATCCGCAACCAGCCGCGCGTGCGGTGCCAGCGCCAGCGCGCGTGCGGTTGGCACCGGCTCTCTGCGGCTACGATCAAAGAGCGCAAAGCCCAGTTCGGCTTCCATATTCGCAATCGCCATACTTACCGCCGAGGGTACGCGACGCAGGGCGCGCGCTGCCGCAGAAAACGAGCCATGTTCAAGCACCGCGAGAAACAGCTGAATATTTTCACCAGAGAGATGCATGCGATCGCTTATCCTGTCAATTTTATTGATAGCTCCTGACTTTTTCTGTCAGGTGTACTGACGTTATCCTAGTGCTTTACTTACCCGCCGTCACGTAATCGCAGGCGTTTTGAGAGATGAAGAATAAGGAGAAGCATGCAGGGGATTAAACGTAAGCTGGTCTACGTCACTGCCTATGAATTGACGGGAATGGCTATTTCAGCGCTCGGGCTGGCGCTGCTTTCCGGCAATACACCGTCGACTACCGGGCCGCTGTCGGTGATTATCACCACCATCGCCGTATGCTGGAATCTGATTTACAACACTCTATTTGAACTATGGGAAAGCCGGCAGCCGTCCCGTACACGCACCATTCGCCGTCGTATTATCCACGCCGTGGGCTTTCAATTGACTCTCATTGTCTACCTGATCCCGCTCATCGCATGGTGGATGAACGTATCACTGGTTCAGGCGTTTCTACTGGATGTAGCGCTTATCATCATTATTCCTTGCTATACCTTTGTGTATAACTGGGCTTTTGACAAAATTTTCGGCGTGCCAGCCTCCGCGATGCCAGTGCAAGAAAACGCCTGACCAGGTTTTCACTCACGGCGGCCTGGTTTTGGGCTGTTGCAAGGCTGGCACACTTCACTAAGCCCCCAGCCGCTAATTTTGCTCCGCGACTAGCAGCGCGTAAGTATCCGGCTCCAGCGCCTTAAATAGATGCTCCCGATCGGCGGGATAACACATATAATCGCCCGGTCCCAGTTCTACGGGGGATTCCGTCAGCCCGACCAGTGCGCGCCCCTGAGTCACTACGATATGTTCTACCGACCCGGGCGGATGCGGCAGCGAAAGGCGATCCGCACCTGGCTGCGTTATCAGTAAATAAATATCGCGACGCGCTCCCGGCGGGCAGCTCGCTAATAATATCGCCTGATAATTGGCGTATTCAGCCGCCATGTTAATTCCTTCCCCGCGCCGGATAACCTGGGTGCTATTCTCCACCGGCTCCAGCAGCCTGGCGAAAGGGATATTTAACGCCACGCATAATGCCCACAGCGTTTCAAGGCTCGGATTCCCCTGCCCAGACTCCAATAGCGATAATGTCGACTTCCCAATTCCCGCGCGCCTGGCCACCTCGGCCAAAGAAAATCCTGCACGCTCACGCTCGCGCGTCAGGCTGCGCGCCACGGCCATCATCGGCTGTTTCATAATTAGTTACCGTTTGCTATTAAAACGAATAGTTATGCTTGATGAGCATATTGTAATCGTTCATTATAATAGACATTTCGTCCATTTAGTGAAACGCTCATGTCACATTCGTCCCATCTTCGGTTGCCGGCGGACACTTACAAGGCCATTTTTCTTGTGTGCTTTGCCGTAGGTATCGTCGGCCTGTCCTACGGCTCGCTTGCTATGGCCTATGGCTTTCCACAATGGTTGCCGCTCATTTTGTCGCTGGTTGTGCTGGCCGGTACCTCAGAGTTTATGTTCATCGCCATCATCGCCAGCGGCGGAAGCCCTATCGCCGCCGCGCTTGCCGGTTTACTGGTGAATGCGCGCCATTTCCCATTCGGTATCGCCGTGCGCGAACTCGTGGGCTCGGGGCTGAAGGCAGTGGTAGGCAGCCATATTATGAATGACGAAAGCGTCGTTTTTGGGTTATCGCAGAATACGCCGGAAAAACGCCGCGTCGCCTACTGGCTCTGCGGTATCGGCGTCGCTATTTTCTGGCCGATTGGCACCCTGGTGGGTACCACCATCGGTCGCTATCTTCCTTCGCCGGAAACCATTGGTCTGGACGCTGTTTTCCCCGCTCTGCTACTGGCGCTGGTAGTCCCGGCCCTAAAAAATCGTCTGACACTCTCTCGCGCCTCTGCCGGCGCCGCACTATCGCTTATCGCCGTGCCTTTAACTCCTCCCGGCGTTCCCATCCTGCTTTCACTGTTCGGTACTTTAGTGAGGAGAAAATCATGACCTCCGTTCCTGTCGTCATAGGCGGCATCATTATGCTATCTGTCGGAACCTGGCTAATGCGCTTTGCTGGCGCGCGTTTAGGCAACCGGTTACCCCTTACTGAGCGCCATAAAATGTTACTTAACGACGCGGCGACTACGCTGCTATTTTCCGCCGCGCTGGCCGCCACTTTTTATGAAGACACGCATTTTTCGGGTGTCGCACGCGTCGCTGGCGTTTTGGTCGGGATAGTATTGGCCTGGCGCAAAGCCCCACTAATGGTCGTTCTGGTATGCGCTGCGCTGGTCACCGCAGGGCTGCGCTTCGCAGGGGTTACCTGAGCGCAGGTATCAGTTACGGCTGGTTTTTTTGGCCTGCGCCTTTTTACGTGATAGTGCCAGAATGTGTACAGCCACCGCGTTTTCCAGCCAGAAGAACTCTCTTAAGAAATTAATGAATCGAGAAGAGCAGCGAAAATAACGCATCCCCCAGTCGCTGTCCTTACCGTGTGGACAGCCATGACGCGCCAGACATGCTCCTGGCAATGCGCCATGGCGTTCATCGCAGTAGATTAATAAAACATACGGGCGCGTATTGTTCCCGGTATCGCTTTCATCGCCTGAAGCGCGTCGTTGGCGATATGCTCCGGCGCATCAATATCAATAACCACATAGCCAATATGCGGCGTGGTTTGTAAATACTGCCCGGCAATATTGACCCCTTTTTCAGCAAAAATCTGGTTAATCGCCGTCAGAATACCGGGGCGGTTTTCGTGGATGTGCAGCAAACGGCTGACATGCTGACTGTGATGCGGCAAAGATACTTCGGGGAAGTTTACCGCGGATAATGTCGAGCCGTTATCAGAGTATTTAATCAGCTTACCGGCAACCTCTAGCCCAATATTCTCCTGCGCCTCCTGCGTGGAGCCGCCAATATGCGGCGTTAATAGAACGTTATCAAACTCACACAGCGGTGAAGTAAAAGGATCGCTATTGGTGGCCGGTTCTGTCGGGAAGACATCGACCGCAGCGCCGGCAAGGTGCTGGCGCGCCAGCGCATCGCACAGCGCAGGAATATCTACCACCGTACCGCGAGAAGCGTTGATCAGGAGCGAGCCTGGCTTCATTAGCGCCAGCGCGGCAGCATCAATCATATTTTTAGTACTGTCGTTTTCCGGCACGTGCAGACTCACGACATCGCTCATATTCAGCAAATCAGATAAATGCTGTACCTGCGTCGCATTGCCTAACGGCAGTTTATTTTCGATGTCGTAGAAGAAAACGTGCATGCCCAGCGCCTCTGCCAGGATGCCAAGCTGAGTACCAATATGTCCATAGCCAATAATGCCCAGCTTTTTACCACGCGCTTCATAGCAGCCTGCTGCCTGCTTATTCCATTCGCCCCGATGCGCGCGGGCATTTGCCGCAGGTACGCCGCGCAGCAGCAGCAATAATTCGCCAATAACCAGCTCTGCTACCGAGCGCGTATTGGAAAATGGCGCATTGAATACCGGAACCCCGCGCTTCGCCGCTGCGGTTAAATCGACCTGATTGGTCCCGATACAAAAGCAGCCAACGGCCACCAGTTTCTGCGCTGCCGTGAAAATCTCCTCGGTTAAGTGAGTACGGGAACGCAGACCGATGAAATGCGCATCGCGCACGGCGGCCTTCAGTGCATCGGTATCCAGCGCGCCTTTGTAATATTCAATATTGGTATAGCCTGCAGCTTTAAGGCTATCGAGCGCTTTTTGATGCACGCCCTCAACCAGCAGGAATTTTATTTTCTCTTTTTCCAGCGATACTTTTGCCATTTCCCTACCCTGTTCTTTACGTCATGTTGTTGTGTCTGGACGCGATGCCGCATCTCGTATTAGATCAACATATCAAAATTTGCGTGTCCGGCAATACGCAGCGCTTACAGGTCTGTGTGGCGCAGGGATCGTGCAAAAATAAAAATCAGGACAAAACGCCAGACTCCGGAAAAATAACAGGAGAAAACTAAAGCAAACAGAACAGGTGTGATAGATGTCACTAAAAAAACGCAGAGGAAATTTTTAAACTGACCCGGAAAGCCATTATTCCAGGCCAGTGGGTTTTATCCGACGAGGGTCTCAACGCCTTCCGGAGTGCCAATCAGCGCAATATCCGCACCGCGTCTTGCGAACAGCCCAACGGTGACAACGCCAGGAATAGCGTTAATCGTATCTTCCAACGCAGCGGGATCGAGAATACTCAGACCGTGAACGTCCAGAATAACGTTCCCGTTATCGGTAACCACGCCCTGCCGATATTCCGGCTGACCACCAAGAGCCGCGAGGCGCCGTGCCACCGCGCTGCGGGCCATTGGGATAACTTCCACAGGCAATGGGAAAGCGCCCAAAATATCGACTTTCTTGGACGCATCGGCAATACATACAAAGGTTTTTGCGACGGAAGCGACGATTTTTTCTCGGGTCAGCGCCGCGCCGCCGCCTTTGATCATCTGCATACGCGCATTTATTTCATCGGCACCATCGACGTACACCCCAATCTCATCAATATTATTAAGGTCGAAGACCGGAATACCCAGCGCCGTTAGCTTTGCCGTAGATGCATCTGAGCTGGAAACCGCGCCTTCGATTTGGTGTTTCATCGTCGCTAACGCATCAATAAAGTGCGCGGCCGTTGAGCCAGTGCCAACGCCTACGATAGTGCCTGGCTCCACATATTTTAGCGCCGCCCAGCCGACCGCTTTTTTCAATTCATCCTGTGTCATGATTGTTTGCCTGTGAAGAGAGATGTGCCGCGCATTATAAAGCATCTCTCTTTATAAAGCGGCGATCCGAATACGATTATCGCCAGACTGATTCAGCGACGAAAGCTGTAACTCCCTAAAGTTTATGTCATAGTGCTACTCATGAGAAAAAAGGAGCCTTCGACTCAATGAAACGCCCGGACTACAGAACGTTACAAGCGCTGGACGCCGTGATACGCGAACGCGGCTTTGAGCGCGCCGCTCAAAAGCTGTGCATTACGCAATCAGCGGTATCACAGCGAATCAAGCAACTGGAAAATATGTTCGGGCAGCCCCTGTTAGTCAGAAGCGTCCCACCGCGCCCCACGGAACAGGGGCAAAAATTATTGGCGCTTTTACGGCAGGTTGAGTTGCTGGAAGAAGAGTGGCTCGGCGACGAGCAAACCGGTTCGACCCCGCTGCTATTGTCACTCGCAGTCAACGCCGATAGCCTGGCGACTTGGCTGTTACCGGCGCTGGCACCGGTGCTGGCCAATTCGCCGATTCGCCTGAATTTGCAGGTCGAAGATGAAACTCGCACTCAGGAACGCCTGCGGCGCGGCGAGGTGGTCGGCGCAGTCAGTATTCAGCCCCAGGCGCTGCCCAGTTGCCTTGTAGATAAACTCGGCGCGCTGGATTATCTGTTTGTTGGCTCGAAAAGTTTTGCCGATCGCTATTTTCCCCGGGGCGTCACGCGCTCCGCGCTGCTAAAAGCGCCCGCCGTGGCCTTCGACCACCTGGACGATATGCACCAGGCGTTCCTGCAGCAAAATTTTGATCTTCCGCCGGGAAGCGTGCCATGCCACATCGTCAATTCATCCGAAGCATTCGTACAACTGGCGCGCCAGGGGACAACGTGCTGCATGATCCCCCATCTGCAAATTGAAAAAGAGCTGGCCTGTGGTGAGCTTATCGATTTGACGCCAGGCCTCTTTCAGCGCCGTATGCTGTACTGGCATCGTTTTGCGCCGGAAAGCCGAATGATGCGCCACGTTACTGATGCGCTCATCGCATATGGGCACCGCGTTCTGCGCCAGGATTAGATAAACCCGCCGACCGGGGCCGCGACATTTCTCGGAAGCGCCGCTCTGGCAACGCTCCACCTATCTCATCGCGCTTCCTGTTACCCGCCCCACCCATAACGCATTAAACTGCGAATTATTTAGCCCCTATCCAACGTCACAGCGCGTTAAAACGACGCACAAATTTTGTGTCAGCGCTGGTTCCGGCTCACTCTTATCATTAAATTACTAATAATCTCTGAATAAACTATTAATAACTCTTCCACTCATAAATAAGCATTTATTATGTCGTTCAAAAAAGCGCTTTATGTTTAAAAAAATTACCCAAATAAATCGACCAGATTAGACTTGACATGAAATAGTATGAATAATAAATGACTACGCCTAAGGAAAATAAAAATAATGACTTTTTTCATACCACACTTATTCTGATGAATTATCAAATTTATTGATAAAAATCACATTTATTTCAGTTCACTAAACTGACATCCAATTTAAAAATACAATCACCCTACCCTTTTCCCTTACATTATTATCGTTGCGCCTTAATATCACCGAGTTATTTGCCAAGATGGAGCAGGCTATTGATGGCAACAAATTCGCCTCAACACGATAGCGAAAACCCCGTGTTTTAGCCTAACTCATTCATTGCATGATATTCTTGGGCAGTTTTATCCGCCTGAACTACGCTTTCAATGTATGGCATTACCCAATATGAATGTTCCGTACCGTTTCAGCACGGTACATGGAACGGAATCTATTACTAATCAAGGAATATCTCATCGTTTGATGGTGTCTACTATGAAGAAAATAAAACTCTCCGCGCTATCTCTGGCCATCACATTAGTGCCTGGCGTTGCGCTATCCGCTCATGCAGCAGAATCTAAAGCACAGCCTGTCTCTGTAACCACACCGTTTAAATCCAGCGTGCTTACTACCGATCTCGCTTATCCCTGGGATATGGTGTGGGGGCCGGATAACTATATTTGGGTGACAGAGCGTCAGGGAAAACGTATTACACGCATCGACCCTGCTACCGGTAAGAAACAGGTTGCGGCAACGCTTGATGCGGTACATATCGGCCCGCAGCATGAAGGGCTGCTAGGTCTCGCTCTGTCGCCGACGTTTATGCAAAAAGAGGGCGATAATTACGTTTATGCCGCTTATACCTACATGGAAGGCGAGCAAGAACACGCAAAAATCGTGCGTCTGGAATATTCGCCAGACACGCATAAGCTAAGCAATGAAACGACCGTTCTCGCTGGCTTCCCGGCCGGCTCTGACCACAACGGTGGGCGGCTGAGATTTGGGCCGGACGGTAAATTGTACTATTCCATCGGCGAACAGGGCCACAATCAGGGCGCTCACTGGTGTGAAGAAATTCAGGCGCAGCGCACGCCCACTCAGGATGAGCTGGGGAAAAAAGATTATTCGTCTTACGCCGGCAAAGTACTGCGTTTAAATACGGATGGCTCGATACCGGACGATAACCCCACTATCGAAGGCGTAAAAAGCCATGTATTTACCTACGGGCATCGCAACCCGCAGGGGCTGGTCTTTGTGGGTAAAAACTTATATTCCACGGAACAAGGTCCGTCATCCGATGATGAGCTCAATAAACTGGAAGCCGGCGGCAACTACGGCTGGCCGCATGTAGCAGGTTTCCGTGATGACCAGGGCTACGCTTACGCAAATTACTCAAAAGCGGCAAACTGTAAGGCGCTAACCTATGACGCAAATTACATTCCTGATGGCGTTCCGGTACAAAAAGAAACCGACTGGAACGCACCTAATTTCAAAGCCCCGCTCAAAACTTTCTATACCGTTCGCAGCGGCTACAACTTCCGCGACGCACAGTGCGATAAGCTTAGCTACCTGTGCTGGCCTACTATTGCACCTTCCAGCGTCGGTTATTATCCGGCTGACGGGGTTATCAAAGAATGGCGAAACTCGCTGCTGATAACGTCGCTGAAAAACGGTGCGTTATATCGCGTGCCTCTGAATGCGGATCGGCAAGGCGTGCAGGGCGATGAGGCGAAATACTTCCGCAGCGTAAACCGCTATCGTTCAGTATTGGTCAGCCCGGACACGAAAAAAATCTTTATCGCAACCGACCCGGGCGGCAATGCGCTGACGCTTGAGAATACGCCGGCGAAACAGCTAAGCAATCAGGGACAAATTCTGGTCTTTGAATACACGGGTAAATAATTATTCGGCAGGCGTCGCCCGACGCCTGTTTTTTTTCTGAATGACTTACTTATACTCTTCCCTTTTTATGGAATGAATGGCTACAGCGCGGTGAATATTATATGAGGCTATTACTCGTGAGCGCGCCGCTGGCGCTGGGAATCGCGCCGTGCGCGAATGGGGCTTCTACCGTTTCGGAACCAACCATGGTCATCACGGCCACGCCTGAGGAAGCCTTGTCACCCTTAACGTCGCCAGGTTCAGTTAGCACTGTTGATGGCAGCGATCTGCGCACCGCCGCACCGCAAATAAATCTCTCAGAAGGGCTCGCTGCAGTTCCCGGTTTACAGGTTCAAAACCGCCAGAATTACGCACAGGATCTTCAAATCTCAATGCGCGGATTCGGCGCGCGTTCCGCTTTCGGCGTACGCGGTATGCGTATTTATCAGGACGGTATTCCATCTACCATGCCAGATGGACAAAGCCAAATCTCAAACGTAGATTTGAATTCAGTCGACCACATTGAAGTCTTACGCGGCCCCTTTTCCGCGCTCTATGGCAATGCTTCTGGCGGCGTGATTAATATGGTGACCAAAACAGGCCATCGTCCTAATACGCTGGAGACCAGCAGCTATTATGGCAGTTTCGGTAGCTGGCGCAGCGGTATTCAGGCCAGCGGTGCCACGGGTGAAGACGACGCGCCCGGCGTCATGAATTACACCTTATCGACGTCTCGCTTTTCAACCCACGGCTTTCGCGAGCGCAGCAGCGCGCATCGGGATTTAACCAACGCAAAACTCGGCGTCGCTATTGACGATAGCAGCAGCCTGACTTTCACTGTTAATCACGTCAATATTAAAGCCAACGATCCGGGTGGGCTAACGCGCCAGGAGTGGCGGGAAAACCCGCGGCAGGCGCCGCGCGCGCGGCTCTACAATACGCGCAAAACGGTGAAGCAAACCCAGGCCGGGCTGCGCTACCAGCGCGCGCTGACCGACAGCGATGATTTCAGTATTACCGCCTGGGCGGGGCTGCGGGAAACCGTACAATACCAGTCGATCCCCTATTTCGTGCAGCAACGTAGCCGCGGTCATGCGGGCGGTGTTATCGATCTTACCCGGCATTATCAAGGGATAGATACACGCTGGACGCATCGAATATCAGAGGGGCCGCTGCCGGTGACGTTCACGGCAGGGCTGGATTATGAAACCCTGACGGAGCAGCGCAAAGGCTTTGAGAATTTTGTCGAAAATAGCGGCCAATACGCATTAGGGGAAAAAGGGCGCCTACGCCGTAACGAACGCAATTTGATGTGGAACCTCGACCCTTATTTGCAGAGTTCCTGGCAGCTTTCTTCTCGCCTCACGCTGGATGCGGGAGTCCGCTATAGCGCAATTTGGTTTGATGCTAACGACAGGTACATCGTCCCCGGTAACGGCGACGACAGCGGAAGCGCCAGTTACCATCACTGGCTGCCAGCCGCGGCATTAAAATATGCCATTCAGCCGGACTGGAATTTCTATCTTTCAGGAGGTCAGGGTTACGAAACACCAACCATCAACGAGCTCTCCTATCGCAGCGACGGCGCCAGCGGACTCAATTTCGCATTAAAACCATCGACCAGTCGCACGCTGGAAATCGGCAGCAAGAAACGGGTCGGTGTAGCGGTTCACAAAAAGCGCGAACGCGATTCAAAAAAGATGCGACAACCTGAATTGTCGCATTTTAACTGAACTACACCACTACAACCGGTTCAGGTTTCGGGTATGGCTGAACGTGAAATAGCTTCGTGTTTAGTCGCTTTCTTGCTCGCTTATTGATAAATCGGACGTATCTAAACTGCTTAAATTTGTGCACCGTTGCACGCTCTCGGTTAGCCCTCAGATGCCGCCCACGCTGACCTGAGCGATTCACAGCATTCATTGCTATCTCGTGATACCATTCGCCGTCCAGCTCATAAAACTTCGTGTAGTGGCTTCCTACGAATTCAAAATTTGACGCCTGGTAGACGACGCCAGCACGCCCGCAACGCTCATCTGCGAATGATTGTATCCACTGGACAGATGGATGGAGTTGCTTTATCGCCTTTATCGCGTAGCTGATTGCCCGTGACTCAGAGTTGCGAGGCATACAATCGTGTAGCCACATCCGGTTGAGCTCCATATATTCCTTATTGCCCGTTCCCAACACCACACGGCGCCCGCTGCTTGGGTTCATGGCGTAACCGAATTGCAGCACTCCAACCAGATCCCGTCCGGAGAAGACCCCCAGATGCAGGTATGAGTTATTAACGAACCGACCAGAATAGTGCTTTGCGACGACAATAGCCCTTGCCAGCCAGCAGGGGATAGTTTCAACTCTAAGTTCGTGCGAGCCGTAGCCAACGACCTGGCCGTCATACATGATCGGCTCAGGTTTTGTTAGTACGCGTGATTTGTTCTCTTTTCCCACTATTTAGCTCCGTGGGATACTCTGCGGCATTCGAGATTGATATAAGGCGTTTACAGCGTGGACACTTGACTTCAACGCGATTAAAAACACCTTTGAACAGTAGTTTATTGCAGTTCTTACAGCGGATTTCTTGCATTTTTGACCCCCGTTATGACTTAATGGAGGTCATTTTATTTACGCCTGTTATTTGGTGGGGTTTACTACGGCATAATTGATCGATATTACCGATCGATTATCGCATTATCGATCGACAGAGGCGTTTTGCTCGGGTATTTCGGGCCACTCAATGTCCGGGGCTTTACTAGTGTCTACCCGATTCAGCAATACCCGGTATTTTTTCCATGCCGCCAGCAACGCAGTTTCTTCGCCCGTGGCAATGTCGAGGTCTACAGCATCCTGTAGCGGTGCAATAGCCATCGCTGCCGCCGCCAGCAGGGACGATTTTTTAGATTCAGCACTCGCTATCAATTCATCCTGTGTGGGTGCTGGCTGGCCCCCCCACGCTGGTAGCCCATCGTCCCCCGTCACCATGATTTTTCCTGGCGGCGCAGGATTGGCGCCAAATTCCTGGTAGATTTCGTCACTAACAGGTTTGGCATCATCAGGCCACATCCCGGTATCATTGTAATCGTCAAAAAGTGACTCAGGGAATAATAGGTTTTTTGATGCGCTGTAGTAGTACTGTTCCATAATTAATATCCTGTAGCCTCAAAATAAACGCCACTTATGCCGTGATTATCCCAGTTAGCACATGCTGCAACACGCATTTGTGAGTTGCTGATGGCTTTACCATACGCAGAAATTATTTCTGCGGATGAGTTAGCGGCCTGAGAAATCGGCGTCACATTCATTGATGCGCAAGCGCCCGGAAATGGAATGGGAAAGTTTGCTGTAACAATGGCATTGTCCGTGACATTAACTATTCCCCACTGTCTGATAATTCCTGTTGACGAATCTTTATGCCAGCCGTTGATAGCTTTTGAGGCAGTATTTTTTAAGTTATAACGCCCATCAAATGTATTAAAACTGGTTGGATTCAAATCCCCCTGTACACGAATAGTCGCGGTTGATGATCCCCCGTTAATTCGGACACTTCCGTCATCCAGAATCTGGACACTGGTTCCACCAACATAATTCGATAGCGCAACTCCTGTATTACCTGGGCGCCCGACATTCCAGTCGCTGGAGCCACTAAGGTTTCGTCCCAGAATATAAGAGACTCTGCCTGTGGCGACTGGCTTCAGTACCAGTCCGGCATCGTTATTATTTATTGTCAATAACCCGGTCATGGTGTCACCGTTTTTCGCTACTGCTCCGGTGTCTTCTGCCGTGGGTTTGTTTGCCGTATCATATTGTTTCGCCCATTCTGACCAGACACCACCGTATAACGCCCTGATATAACTTCTGGAGTTGCCATAAAGTCGATATATCTGGGTAATACCAGCATGTTTATAGATTTCCAGAGAACCCGCCTGCGCCTCGGGATAATTCTTTCCTGTCTGCGCCTGCGAGTTCTGTGGCTGGTAATACAACCCCGGCGTGGTATAGATGTTCAGGTCAGCAGCATTTCCAATTCCAACCGCCTGCTTGTTAAAAATATCCTGTGACGTGACATTAACATTCCCTGTCAGCGAATGGCCATTAACGGTCGTGGTTTTCGGCACGCCATTAAGATTATCCAGAGCAGTTTTCTGCGCCGATGCACCTTTCTCCTTAATCTCACTCAGCAGGTTATCGCGCATCAATGCGTTTTTATTGACGATGGACTTAATCGCTGCGGCTAACTGATTAAGCTGCGTTTTGACCGGTGATACACCGCCCTCAGTCAGAACGTTCAGCAGCTCCGCCTGAACGATATTAAACCAGTCCTGGCCCGGCCAGCTCGGAGCCTGATTACCGGCCCCCTCAGTAAACCAGCGCGTGGTGTTATCCTGCATAGCGCCGATAGCGGGCATTGATGAAACGCCGCTGTTATTGTCCAGGTGAAACATAATTATTCCTCGTCGGGATAAATAAACTTAAAAATCTGGTGAGCCGGTTTATATTTTTCCAGCAGACATTCCAGCGCGCCGGAGTCATAAACCCGCAGCGGCGTTAAACAGTTATCCAGCACGGTAGCATTGCGGTAGCTGACGCCGTTTTTAATATTGACGTTGGTGGTATATTGCCCCTCGTCAGAATCCGTTAATTCAACGTCATAACCATACTGCGCTGCCAGTTCCTCATAGAACGGTCGGCACAGGCTACCCACCATTTTCAACTTGTTATCTGCCGCAAGCTGGCGGGTGTTTATCGTGCCGGTTTCGCTTGTGCAATCTGGTAGCCCCAGAAACCGCTCCCAGTCCGCAAGCAGCAGCGTTGACGTTATCGGAAACCGTTCATCCAGCATCCGGGTAGCCACACTATCGGCGGTTTTCAGCGAGTCAGACAGCGCTCCGGCCAGCGCGGCCAGCCTGCCGGATGGCGCCTTATTCCATGCCCGACCCACCGGCAGCAGTTGCAGAAACGCAGTCTGATACGGCGTCAGGTATTCAGCCTGATCGCGTTCATCAATCTGCATATCGTTATCTACAGCCATGTGATATCACCCACGGTCAGCAGTTCGGTTGCTTCGGAATACAGCACATCATCAGCGGGTGCGCGCAGCTTAAAGTCGGTCAGGCCCGAAACTTTAGCGATAGCCCGAATAATATGAGACTGTGCGAGAGAGCCGCCCGGCTCCGATTCATTATAAAACAGCGATACCAACGCGCTTTTTACGGCGCTTTGCATGGCTTCGGTATTCGGCGAAATTAATATTTCCATATCCACCGGTTTAGGCGTGGCTGCAAATACCGTAATAATAATACCGTCCGGCGCACCGACAATTAACCCTGTTACCGGGTCTTTGTGTGAATAGATATATTCCGCAACGCGGGTAATATCCGCCGCCTCGGGAAATATGTTGTCGTTATTATCCATAACGAACGTCACGCCCACCGTGCCGCCGCCTTTCCAGGTTGGCAGGCACCAGGCGCGGGTCACGCCGGTGCATTCGCGCGCCCAGCGCACATAATCGTATTTGTTGCCACCGAACGGCGGATACTGGACACGAAATTCCAGCCGGGCCAGCAGCTCGCCAACGCTTTCAATATCCGCACCACCGACGATCCCCGCAGTGGTGATACCCTGCGCGATAACGTATTCCAGCGGTGTGACCAGTGTCAGCGCCGTGCCAGCAGCAAGGTTGCCACCGGCACCGGCATTAATCGCCGTGAGAACGACATCCAACGTTCCGGCAGCACCTGCGCTTGCTGCTTCGGTGTTGATATACAACTCGCCGTCAGCGCGCTGCCAGCGCGTATTAGCGGGGATGGTGACGGCATCCGTCACTGTCATTGTGACCGTGCCACTGGCCGCGGTCGCCTGCTTACGGCGCACACCCCAGTGCTGGCAGTGTTTCAGCAGTTCGGCCTCGTCGGCATCACTGGCGATAATCTGGCGGCTGACCCATGCAACATGCTCATGAACGCCCGCCGCCAGCCCGGCGTTAGCATAGGCCAGCGCCCCGAGGGTCGTTTCATTGGCCTGCGGCCAGGTGCCCGGCAGGCGCTGCTGAATGTTCTGTTCGGTGCGGGCAATCATGTCAGTGAGGCCCGGCGCTTTATACGGCATTTAAACCCCGCTAAAAGTTGCTTTAAACGTAAACGGATGGATGGCCCCATCAGGGAGCGTTAACTCTACTTCCAGCAGCAATATTTCCTGTCCGTTCTGTCGGACACGGCTCGCGTATACCGCGATTTTTGTCACACGCCCGGCACTTTTCAGCCACTGCAACGCCTCCAGTGCGTACGCCGCCGCTCTGCCCAGAACGGACTGGAGCGTCTTCTCACGCGAGAGCAACCACAACCGTGACCCGATTGGCCTGTCGCGATAGCTGTCACCCCACCACCCGCGACGGTCGCCGTCTGTACCGGGCAGCTCGTCTGAATCCTGCGCCCTGCGGTCAGTAAACAGCGAAATAATTACCGCCGTCGTCAGCGTGTTGTCGGTGAGCATATCAATACCATCCGGCACGATATCCCCGAGCCCGTTGTCCCAGACGATTGCAATATCTGTCGTCATTGCATCGGCCCCGTTGTGCCGCCGCTGTCGCCCTTGTGGGTGTGCTTGTCGGTCGATTTGCCGTTAATAATCGCGTCAGGCGCCGTGATATTGCTCTTAAACTGGCTCTGGCCCGTGACGGCCAGTCCTTTCTGAATCTCCACGTCGCCGGTAATGACGGTTTTCGGGGTATCCAGCGTCACGCTCTCGTCGGCGTACACCTCGACGGTTTTACAGGTAATAATCAGCCGCCCGTCCTTTGTCAGGCGCAGCCTGTGACCTTCGTAGTGATAAAGACCAGTGTCGCCTGCTTCCAGCCCCACAGGGCGATAGCGGCGGTCTTCAACAACCAGGGCGACGGCATGGTCGCGGTCAGCCCCGACACAGCCAATAATCGCCTCAGCCCCGGCGAGCGGGACGCTAATCAGCCCGTAGTTCTGGAGGCGCTCAACATCGTCCGGGGTTTCGTCATCGAGCATCGACACCTGCACGTTCTGCGCTTTCAGCGAATCATTGACCATATTCACCACGGCGCGGCCCAGCATCAGGCGTACACGGCGCATAACCGGGGCCAGCATACGACTCAGAGTCATATCATTCATGGGCGTTTCTCCGGGTGTTTGCGGTAATATTCTTCGACCAGAGCATCAACGCCGCCGCTGGACTCCGCTTTTTTGTTCTTACGGCCTTTGCTGTCCGGCTCAACCGGCACCAGGTACGCATCACGCGGCCCGAGGGTAAGTGTGGTTGTCAGACCGTCCCGATCGTCGAGTGACAGCACGGCCTTGCTGACCAGCAGCGGGCCGGTTGCGATGCCGAATTTTGATGCGTCGATATCAACCAGCACATTAGGCAACCAGATACTGTCGTCCCGGCGCTGCCAGCCATCCACCTTTGCCTCAAATTCAATCGACTTTGCCAGGCGGCGACGCTGCTCACGAACAGCGCGGGCGGTGGCCGTCTGCCCGGTGGTTTTGCTGTCAGCCAGAATAATTGTCGGGCGGTAGCGGGTAACCTCCGGGTCAGTGGTGCTACCTTTCTGACTGGCGATAGCGGCGGCTGTCTGCGTGTCGCCGGTTTTGCCACTGGCACGCCCGTGACCGACCACCCGGTACTCGCTGAACCGGTCACGAAAATCCTCGTTATAGTCCAGCTCCAGCAGGTTCTCGCCCAGCACCAGGGTATCGCTGTACGCCGCATCGGCATGGGTGAAAACCAGATCGCCTGCGGCATTGGTTGTCATCAGTACGCCACGGGCACGGGCAGCACGCCCCAGCGCCTCGTAAACCGTCTCTGAATAATCCAGGGTGAATGACGGAAACGGGGCCGCAGATTCGCTGTCCGTCAGATCCCAGCGCACAGCAACGCCGTAGGGCGCGGTCAGGTCGCTGGCTATCTGCTGCAACGTCCGGTTCTTCCACTGACCGCCTTTGTAGACAGCAGCGCAGTCCACCAGGTCAGCGGTTTTATCGCGACCGGTGATGGTGATTTTCATGCTGTCTGCCTGCATCTGGCGACGGCGGCCATCGGTGTAACCTGTAATAACCACGCGATCGTCAATCGTCAGCGTGAACGGCTTACCCGGCGCCAGTGACGACAAATCCGTTTCGACCTGAACGTTAACGCCCAGGTCGAAATAGCCGCTCAGGGACTCAATCGAGCGGTTGATCGTAATCGACGTCCACCCGGTAAAAATTTTGCCGTCCACGCGCAACGCAACGTCATTCATCAATCACCTCGATATCCACACCACCCGGCACAAACAGCGGATTATCCACACCGTTACGCCGCGCCAGCCGCTGCCACTGCTGCGCGCTGCCGGTCTGACGGTACAGCGTCACCAGCGCGGGTTCAGTTCGGGCCAGCCGGACAGAACTCACACCTGACAGGCGTAGCCCGCGATGGCGTAAATCCTGCACCGTCAGCAGGCGCAGGCGGGTAATTGCAGCGCTGTCTGTCGCATAACCGGAATCTGCCGCCGTCAGTGCCGCCGCATCGAGGGCGTTACCGATATCCACGGCGACCCGCTCAATATCAGTCCGGCTTTCAAACTGCGGCCAGTCGCTTTCAATCACGCTGCCGGTACTCTCTGAGGTTACCGCCGTTGAGCTGGTCGCTGGGATTATTACGTCTGACACACTGGCAGCAGAGGCGACCGAGCTGGCCGTGGTAGCGTCAGCGGTCAGTTGCGGCGCATGAGGGGTAACGTCCACGCTGTCGGCATCGATGGCCTGCGTCAGCACGCCAGAGGCCGCTGCCGCCTGTCCGGCCAGCGCGCCGGTACTGGCAACGTGGAACAACACGGCCACATTGCTGACGGCTGCGTCAGGGATATGGCTGACATCAACAGAGGCCTGGCGTTTGTTGAGGTGCACGCCCAGGCGCTCGTAGGCACGGAACGCATTTGAGGCGTCGCAGATACCGGACAGACCATCGAGCGCGCCGAGGACGTTTGCCGCCAGCAGCGCGGGGGCGTTCAGCATCCCTTCGGCGGAGCCTTTTACCGCCGCCACGGCGCCCAGCAACTGATTGACGTCATCGAGCACGCCGATATTCTCCACGGCATCATAAATATCATCAAAAACGCCGGTGATGGCGTTCAAAACGGCGGTGGCACCGGCTGTACCTTCCTGCACGGTTTGCCAGGCGCCGGTCAGCGTATCGCCCAGGCTACCAAACAGAGAATCTTTCTGGTTGGCGACGGCGTTTGCCGTGTTCTGCGTGGCCTGCGGTGCGTTGTCTGTCGCCGCAGGGTATACGGTGATCGTAAACTCATAAATATTCAGTTCGTCGGCGCTGCTGCGGCATTCGAACGAGTCCACCATCACCTGCTGAGTGCCAAATTCCGGGTGCACCAGTTCGGCGCTGCCCGCGCCCTCCAGCGCATCAATCAGGGCGTCGCGCTGCGTGCTGGCGCTGTTGCCGAGTACAACGGCGGTAAACGTCCGCTCACGCAGTTTGCGCCCCAGGTCGTTGGCGCCGCCGGTATCGCGCAGCGGGTACTCTCGTTTAACGATGCGCCGCCCGCCGCTTTGCTTCTGCTCGCGGTACACCAGGAACGGCACCCCGCGCAGGCTACCGGTGCCGGTGACAGCCCCCCGCAGACCGAGGGAATCACGGGCGCTGTTAATCGTGGCGACTGTACTTTCAAACATACGTTAAAACCCCGGAATAAAATTGGAGCCGGTGTAGACATTCAGCCCCATCCCTGACTCGTTAACGGTCGTGCTGGTCAGGCGCAGACCATCAGCCAGCTCGACCTGAAGCCGGGCATTTGCCTCGACTTTCTGCTCCTGTGGTGGTGGCGGTGTCTGGTCTTTGCTGTCCCATTTGCTGTACATGTCAGCCACAAAACCACCGAGATAGTCACCCACGACGCCGCCCAGCGTGGCACCGGCGACCGTTCCCAGCGGCCCGGCCAGAGAGCCGATAGCACCGCCCACCCAGGCGCCCGCTGTACTGCCCACGGCACCGCCTTTGTCGTGAAGACTGGTATTCTCATCGAGCAATGTGGGGGCCAGCATTGCAGCACTGAGCGCAGGGCCACCCAGACGGCGGGCCAGACCGCCGCCCGCCTTGCCGAGCCAGCCCAGCGCCTTACCACCTTTTGATGCAATCCGGCCCACAGCCGTACCGCCCAGCCACTTACCCGCAGAGCCGAGCCAACCGCCCACAGACTTACCCGCACCGGACAGCACATTCCCCGCACCACTTAACATCCGGGAAAAGATCCCCGCTTTCTTCGGTACAGCGGCAGGGAGTGACGGCGATACCGGAACGCGACGGGGTCTGTTTCGTCCCGGGCCGCGCTTACGTTTCCCTTCGCCTGTGTAAACATCACCGCCACCCATACCACCAACAGGCCAGTTAGTGACAAAAACCTGCTGTACTAACTGAGGATTGGGAATCACACCCGGCAGGCCCGGAGCACTGCCGCCATTACGGCGGTTACGTAGCCATTTGTAGCCACGATACGGGGATGTAGCGACGCTCCACGTCGGGCGCACAATGGCGGCACCCATGCGTGCCGCTTTGTTCGCAAGCCAGATACCGCCGATAACTGCCGCCAGTTTTTTGAGACTGACGATGTTATCGTCCACCCACGCCAGCGCTTTTCGTCCCGCACCCAGGGCGCTCCAGGCTTTACGGGCGCCGCTCTGAATCGCGTCAAACGTTGCGTTAAATCTGGCGGCCAGGCGGTCGGTGATGCGGTCGAGTTCGCTGATTCCATGGACGTCTGGTTTGCTGATACGGTCATACCAGGCCAGCACGCTGCGTAACTGGCCCTTGAGGCGCTCAAACGGCCCCTTGTTCATCAGCTTGTCGGCGAAACCTTCCCAGACGTCGCCCATCTGGGCTGTCAGGCCCGTCCAGGAGTTCATGGCGTTAGCCTGAGCGCCTTTGGCTTCTTCGGATAACGCGCTGAACAAATCCATGATGGACTTGGTGCCGAGTTTTCCTTTCTCGCCTTCTTTCATGACCTGTTTGACATCCTTGCCCCATCGGTCGGCCAGCACCTTGTAAACGTTGATGCCGTATCCGGTCAGCAGGCTGGCGTCAGCTGCAGTAATTTTCTGACGGGAAAACATCTGCTTCAGCTGCAATGAGGCGCCCTGGGCGGCGCTCAAATCCCACCCTTTAAGCGCGCCCTGGTCTTCCAGCATGGTGATAAAGTCCTGAGTGCCTTTATCCGTCATGCCGAACGCTTTGGATGACGTGAATTCCTGCATCACACCCGTTAAACCCCAGGTGCTGTCCTTCGCGTTCTGGATGGCCCAGGCCATCATCTGTCGGGCATGAGCCTTGTCGCCCTTATATAGCGAGTTCAGGGCGATATTTTGGTTTTCGCGGGTTGACGCGATATCAATGAACGCCTTTTTCGCTGTATAACCCGCTCCGGTCAGCCCCAGCGCACCGGCAACAATGCCTTTAAATGCGCCGGTGGCTTTAGCGCCGAGACGGTCAATCGACCCCGACACGCTGGAAACGGTAGACTGGAGACCACGCAGCGCGCTCTGGCTGCTGCGTGTCATAGAAGAAATGTTATTACCGAACTGGCGGGAGCGCTGGGCGATGTTGCCCATCAGGTCGATAATGATTGATGCGCGTAGGTTTCGCCCGGCCATTTTATTTACTTTCCTTTGGTGATTTTTTCAGCCTGCTGGCAGTACCGGAAAAGCCGCGACAGGGGCTGGGCCATCGCCCACTCGGGGCCACCCCTCATGATGACCCCGACCGCTATCGCGGCCCGCTCGACATCATTCCGATACCGCAGCCACTCGCCCCCGTTCTGACGCCAGCTTTGTCGCCGCTGCGGAGTCTTTCATCTCGGACGCGATGGTCAGACGCTCAAAATCGCCGGTTGACAGCCTCTTGAGCATGACTACCGACAGCGGCCCCTTGATGCAGCCCACGCTGCTAATCTGGCGGCGTAGCAACTCGACGCCCATTTGCGCCGCGCTGGACACCAGTTGCGGGCCGTTGCGGGTTTCAACCACACGTTCGGATGCGAGCTGCGCGTCGATGATGTCGCCCGCCGTCAGTTCGCGAAACGTGACGTCATACTGCATTTCGGCGTCATCACCGGTGCCATACGGCAGGCCATCCGCCAGGCGAAAACCGCCGTTTTTAAGCTGCTCCAGAATTTCCTGCTCCAGCATTACTGCTTCATCCCGTTGTGACATGGTTTCCCCTTATGCGATGCGCTTACTTTCTTTTGCGGTAAATGAAATGGAGATTTCGCCCCCATCGTTTTTCGGCTCGTCTGACTGCCAGGCATTCGCCATGAGCCAGGTTTCGCCCGTATCCGCCTGGAATTCGACGGTGACGTTATCCCAGGCGATCACTTCATCCAGCCCGATATCCCCGCCGCCAGGAATTTTGCATTCCACTTTTGCGGCACGCGGTTTGCCTTTCCAGCCATAGACACGGGAGCCAATAACATCCTCGCGGGTGGTGCCGGACGGGGTGAATGACGCCCCCTCCATTGTTTCCAGTTCGCGGCCATTCACTCGGATGAACGCAACGCCCTGGCGCTGATTTCCTGCCATAAAAAATCCTCCTACAGGATGAAGCGGAGCTGTTCCGCGAAAATTCTGAACTGGTTAATCAGGTTCGGCCCGGCCAGCACATCGACGCGGTTACGGTCGCTGCTGTTGCGCGTGACCAGCAACTCGTCCTTGTACGTGTCGAAGTCTTCAACCAGCCCGGCAAGCTCCCATTCCTGGAACAGGGCCAGCAGCTCAGTCCTGATAATGGACGGCGTAACAACTGCCTGACCCGGCGCAAAGTTCGTTCCGTCATCGGCCAGCTTGTGACGCGGGAATTTCTGGGTGATGCGCACGCGGGTTGAGTAACGCAGATAACTGAGCGTGGCGATGGTGTTCACGTCTAAGTATGACGGGTCAGGGTCGCCATAGCTGTTGGTGCGGTACATCGTTATCAGACGCTCAATCTGCACCTCGCCACCGTCATTCACGGTGAACGTTGAGATGCCGTCGAACAGCAGCGAATTACGCTCTACCCACGTAAAGCGGTCTTTCAGCTCAGGCGGCATCAGGCCCGGAATCGTCAGCGTCTGGAGCGGGCGCGCCGGGTCAATCGTGAGCGACGCAGCAGCCACTGCGCAGAGACTGGCGCACCAGACGTACTGCGGCTGTGGTGTGGCCGGAACGCCCAGGCAGCAAATCAGGTGATCGTTACGGCTCAGGCCAAAATTTGTCAGCCCGCCGAGGGTGCCGTGGTACGAGGTCACCGCGAAGCCATCCGCCTGATTCACCGGTCCCCAGCGGTCCTTCAGTTCGGTGCGTAGCAGGTTCAGGTTCGGCTCGTCGAGGTACGGCATGACGATATATTTGTACTGCTGCTCGCCCATGTTCGCGACAGCCGCCGCAATGCTCGGGTTATCCGTTGTACCGGCAGGATACGTAACACTGGCATTAATGCCGCCCGGCAGCGCCTCGCCGCTGTAGTAGTTCCAGCGGACGTCCGTTGGCGCCGAACGCCCGGCAAATTTTGCCGTCAGCACGATATCGGCGTGTGTATCATCGCCATCGTCGCCCCCGGCATCCGGCACGACTTTAGCCGTTACCGGCAGGTCTGAGGTGCCGTTTATCAGTTCTGCCAGCGCATCGGCAATCTGAGCGCCGGTATCCTCTGCCAGCACCGACACCGCCAGGCGCGTACCACCAACATAGGTCACCAGCACACCACTACCGGTGGCCGTACCGTTCAGATTGATGGTTGCCGCCTCTGCGCCGCTGCCGTCGCCCTGCGGGATGCACCACAGCTCCGCCGTGCGGTTGATATCCAGAAACGACTGGCACATCAGGTGCATCATGGAGCCCTGGCCGAATGCCGCCGACGCCTGAGACGCGGAATAGATGCGCAGGGGCTGGTCGTTAATCGCCGAGCCAACCGGCTGGCCGTCTTTGGTTGCGCGCTGGCCGAACATCAGCACGCGCTGGCGCGGCTGCGGCGTCCCGGTTACCGCGTTGCTGTTATCGAATTCGATGTAGGCGAGCGGGACACGCAGGTCACCGGCACCGGGGATTTCATTGAAAGAGATATCACTCATTTCGCTTTCGCCTTTTTGGTTTTCTGCGTGGACTCAATCACCACCACATCACCGGCAGCGGCACGGCGCAGCCAGTACGCATTGCGTGGTTTGCTTGTCCCGTCTTTTGGGAGCAGCTTCATCGTGCGCGGGTCACGGACAGATCGCCCCGGCGCTGGCTTGATGAAAAACAGGTCTTCAGCCATCGTTATTCACTCTCTCGTTTACGTTGATATGGGCTGCAAATTCCGGGGTGCCGTCCGGGAGTCGCCACGTCTGCCAGTGCCGTTCGAAATCATCGAGCGAGCTGGTATCTGTGTCATCCGGTAACGGTGTCCGGGCACTGAAATACAGACCGTACAGCGCAACGCCTTGATTGCCCTGAGTGTCCGTATACAGGTTCTGTGCTTTGGTCAGCGTCATGCCCGTTGACTGTCCGAATGAACCGCCATTCACACTGGCGACCAGACGTTCGACAATCTGATACACGCCGAGCCGATCAGCCTCTCGCCCGTTTAGCATCTCGGCGGCAACGTAGAACACCCAGCGGCTTTCCACCTCGCGGCGGGTGCGCCCCTCACCACAGCCGAGCCAGGCCAGATAGACCGCAGGCGGCGACATCAGAATCCGGCGAATATCAATGTCCGACCAGGTGCCGGGGTGAGTATCCACCTGGCGCAACGTGGCGCCGAATACATCACGAACGCGGGCCAGCAGGGCGGTTTCCGTTTCCCCAATCATCAGATAAACCCCCGTTGCTTACGTGAGAACACCAGCGGGTCGGCCACCACCTGCGCCAGATTTTCACTGTCCGGCGCGGTGGCCGTGTCAGCATCAACACCAAGTGGGGTTTTGCCATCACGGACGCTTTCGAGCCAGCGCACCGCGTCTTTGTAACGCTGCGTGGCCTGCTCGGTGGCGCGCATGTCGTTAAGGTAATACCAGGCAATGACGCAACACTGCTGTGCCAGCGCGCCGGGCACCACGGACAGCGGCAGCGTGTAGCGGGCGGAGATATAGCTGTCAATCAGGGCGCTGGCGTCATTCAGCGCGTTCTGAATAATCGCGTCATCAGGCTGGCCGTCCTCGGTCTTGCTACTGGTGAGCAGGTCGAGGTTGCGGCGCTGGTAACGCAGGCACATATCGCTGACCGTGGCGTACATGATTAACCCTCGTTGGTTCCGGCCAGAGCAGCTTTCAGTTGCTCGCTGGTGATGGTTTCACCCAGCGCGTCACAGACCGCCGCCACGCGCGGGGCGCCCGCCTGGGTATAGTGGTCGGGGTTGTCCTTATCCAGTGTTGCCACCGCATCGCGGATACGGTCATTCAGATCGCCCACATCCAGAACACCCAGCCCCCTCGACTCACCATCCGGCGACGCTGGCGTTTCAGATACCACAGCGACAGTGAGTACCGGGTCGGCCCTGAGCACGGCGAGCTGTTGAGCAGTGACACCGTCCAGGGTGTTTTTACCGCGAACCAGTGAATAACCCGCGCGGCGGTAGACCGGGCGCGGACATTTGACTTCCACACAACAAAGCGCTGCGCCGCTTTCCTGAATCCCATCGCCAGCATTGCCAGCACTGTTTTTAATTTCGTCAGACATGACACAGATTTCTCCTTTAAACAGGGATTAAAGGCGGCGTGAACCGCCTTTAAATGGGCTTACAGGTAGTCAGCAACGACCAGTTTCAGCTTGCCTTTCATCTCGTTAGAGACGGTGGTATTGCCTTCTGCGAACAGGTCACGGTTCAGCAACTGCGTGGCCTGTTTTTCCAGACCAGTCGGCACAACAAGGTGCGTTGGTTTCAGGCCCAGCTTTTTGCCGCCATCACCTTCAAAACCGCGCATCATCTGCCAGCCCCCCCAGAGATTGTCCAGGGTCAGATCGCCTTTGACCGCAACGGCCATCTGCCAGAAAGAAAAACCGGCTGCACGGCGGGCACTGGCGCCGAACAGGAATTCGTTTTCCATGAAGACGTGATCGTCGGTTACGCTGGTTTTCGTAATGAGCTCAGGCTTGCGGCGCTCCTGGAAAATCAGCGGCTTGACGGCGCGGGAGCAGTCCAGCAGATAGAACGGCAGACCATCCCACGGCACATCGTTACCCTCACTGTCTTTACCCGGAGCCTGAGTCAGGATGTTGGAGACACTGACCGCCGCACCTGTCCCATCCACGTTCGGGTAAACCGGGTGCTCATCATCAAAGAAGTTCTGACCGTCATAGCAAAGCTGACTAAATCCATCTTTCAGCAGCGCAAACACCAGCTCATCCGGCTGAACACCCGCAGCACGCCCCATCTCTTCAAATACAGGGCGGTAAACACCGAGGTTGTCGTCTTCAAAATCATCGCGGGGGATGCCGACGGTGCCCTGGTAGGTTTTGTTGGTGATGGTGTAGCCATGCGCCTGCATCTGCTGGATGGTGCGCTTACCAACCCACTCGACCAGCGACGGGAATTTACCCAGCCAGCCGTAGGTGTTGGATTTAGATGATGACGGTACTGTCATCGCAATTTCTGCATACTGCGACGGGGCATCGCCCAGACCGCCCTGAAAATCCTTGCGGTAGGTGGTCATCAGTGCAGAGATTGAGGCCGGGGTAATAATCATGCCTGTTCACCCTCTTTAAGTTTCTGATACTCCGCATCAGTGATGCCGAGCGCTTTAGCTGCCGCTTTCTCATCCGCAGAAAGCGCTGCCAGCCGCTCTTTCTGCGACTGCTCCACGCCGGGCGTGGTGACGGTCTGCATGGCAGACAGCGCGGCGATGGGTTGTTTCTGGTCGAGCTGCGCCGAGAGCGCGGCAACGCCAATCTGCCCGCCGAGTTGTTCAAAGTAGGTGCGCTCGCATTTGAAAATGCGACCTTCCTGCTCGGCCTTATCCAGCACGGCGGACAGCGTGGCGGTGGAGTGCTGGCCGCTTACCTCCGCCAGTTGCTTACGCACGGCGTTGTAGGCCTCGACCGGGACATACTTCGTCAGGTCAACGGCACCCGCTGGCGCGGCTTTAGCGGTTTCCAGTTCGGCAGAGAGCGCCGCGACCTTGTCCGCTTCAACCTTGACGGCATCGAACGCGGACAGCGCAGCCGCTGCCTGCTCGTCAGTGATTTCCGCGGTTTCGGGCACGTTGATACCCAGGCGCGCCAGCAACTGACGCAGCTTTTCGTTCATGGGGTGGTTCTCCTGTTGAGGTGAATCGTCGGGGAATTTCGCCGCCAGCGCCGCCAGGCGTTTCATGCCTGTAGCGCCGGGGTCGTTAGTCAGCGCAGCCATGCGCAACGACGTTGGCTCGCCGTTAGCGGCATAGGGGAATACAGCGGAGAGATAACCAAACTCCCCGTTGTCGATACGCTGGCGGGCAGCGGGCGTCCAGCGGGGCTTGATGAACAGCCCCTCGTTTTCACGCCACTGCATTTCGTCAGCGTTAAACCAGCCCGCCGCCGCCAGAGACTCCGGAGGGAGCGCAATATCCTTCTGCATTTTGCGGAGCTGGTTGTGTTCGTAATCAATCAGCACGTCCTGACCGAGAGCACGTACGCCAGCAATCAGCCGGGCGGCGATATCGGCATTCATCAGCCAGCCTTCCGGCACGTCTTCCGGACGGCCATCGCGGGAACGGAACCGACCGGCAGGCAGCAACTGATACCAGCCATCATCAACGGCGGTCGCTGTCAGCATGGCAATACCGACAGGGGCTTTTTCTGCTCCGGCGTTCAGAATGGCGACGGCGATAGCGTTTTTGTTCATGGCCTGCTCATGTAAGTGACTGAGCGGCCATTTTCAGCGGTACGCGTGAGGGGATGGGTTTATTACGTTTGACTACTGACAGAGGGGAAAACAGCGAAAAAATGGGAAACGGGGCGGGAGAGTGTCGCGGGTCGCGTTCAAACCCCGTTTAATTCGCTCTGAGAGCGTTTAAAAGATTGTGGGCGCCTCATTGCGCGCCCTGAATCGTATCATGCCCCTGTGGCGCGTTCAGCGCGTTTTTTGATGGCGTTGAAGATATCCGCCTCGCCAGGCTTATCCAGCCCCATATACGGACGCGCAGGAACCGCTGCCGGGCCGGGGGGCATTCCGGCAGTTCCCCCCCACTGGTGGATGGCGGCGTATACCTTCGGCGAACCAATCAGGGCATAGTCCGGGCCGTAATCGGTTGTAATGCTGCGGGCCAGGTCACCGTTCAGCGTCAGGATTTTCCCCGGAGTGTGGCCGTGCTGCTCACGCCATGCCAGATACGGGTCGCTCCATGATGACCAGTGCTGCCCGGTTACCGGGTCGGCTTCATTTTCGAATGCCTGTTCGGTGGATGACAGCAGCGCCCCGGCAGCGACGCGGGGAATCTCCCGGTCGTTCGCCATTGCGCCCAGCCTGACAAAAGCCGCCTGAATGCGGCGGACATCCACAACAACCGCTAAGTCTATGCTCATTTACTGACCTCCTGAGGTGTCGTATACTGGTTGTAAGCCGGTATACGCTTAACGGTAAAGCGGTGTGCTAACAGGCGCATGTATGCGGGTTCGATTCCCGTTACCGGCTTAATCAACACTTCCCTCCAGCACTTCCAGCCAGCCCCCGGCAATATCGGTTTTCAGGCTCTGCACTTCAACACGATAGGCGTTAATCAGCACATCCAGCGTATCCGGCACCCGTTTAACGGACTGCGCCGCGTTCACCGCCACTTTGGCCGCGCCATCGCTGCTGGTGACGATGTACAGCAGATTATTGTGCCGTTTGTCCCACAGCACGGCCTGCGGTGCCGCCATCAGCGTGGGCAACAATTGCAGGTCTTCCGGCTGGAGCGCCACGCCAGTTTTATGGTGCTTCGCGCTATCGGCGTGCATCAGGCTTTTCTCGCTCACGACCAGCAGGCGTGACGGCTCCTTCCCTGTGCGCTGACGTACCGCGCTGGCGATTGTTTCCGTCATAAAGCCGAGGGTCTGTACTCCGTGACCGGCGCGCCGGGTATCCATCAGGCGACTGGCCCAGAGTGAAAACGACAACTGACGCTCGCGGCTGTTGTTCAGCGACTGGACAACCTGCTCGCGCAGCTGTGCGTCGCGGGTTTCCACCACCTTACGAATCAACGCCGCATCCGTGCCGACCGCTGCCGAACCGGGGTTGTATGACCAGCCCACATCCGGGGTCATTTTCACGCGGCCATTATCAAACGTGGTGGAGGTGGTACGGAACAGTTCACCGGTTGTCTCATCCATGCCTGCGTCCACTTCATGGGTATGAATGAACGAGGCGCCATAGCTGACTTTAAGGCCCAGCGCTTTCATACGCGCAGCGGACAGCGCACGCACACGACAACGGCAGCTCCAGCCGTTAGGCGGGTAATGCGTTTTCCAGAACGGATCGTCGTAACGAAATACCATCAGATGCAGCTTTGCATGTTCTGGTCGGGTTCTGCTGTCCATGATTGCCACGTACTGCCAGAACGGAAACTCCTCCGCCGTATTCATCATCTGGGCGTAGCGGCCAGCGTTATACGCCGTGCGTGTATTCACGTTGTAGATGGTGGCAAGACGGCGCGGACTGCCGAGCTGGATCTCTTTCGCGTTGCCGTCACCATCAACGACGATCTGCTTGCCCCACCAACCGAGCTTTTGCAGGCGCGGGGCCAGAGTGCGGGTAAATTCGCGCTGCGTGATGCCATCGTGAATCGCCCGGTCAACTTCATCCCTGATGGTATTCAGAACATCCAGACGCGCAGCCTTTGCGACGGTAAAGGCGCGGGCGTGCGCTTCGGTCAGTTGCTCGTACCAGTTCCAGGTGACGTTATGACCTTTTGCCCGGAAGTATGCGACGGCCTCTTTGGGGGGCAACCGGGCGGCATAGGCCAGGTCAACGGTCTGTGGCATCGATACGCCCCCACAGGTCAGCGACGAAAATGGCACGGGTCAGCAGGTCAATCAGGGCGCTGTCGTCCAGCTCGCTGTAAAGCGTGCTGGCCTGCTTTAATGCTTCCTCCGGGCCATCTTTAATAATGGCCGCAATGACGGGTTTCAGCATAGGGTCAACGGCCTGTTGCATCTCTGACGCAGTGATTCCTGCTGCCATGTCGTCGGGCGCATCTGTAACGCCGTCCTGTGGTAGTGCTGACAGTGCGGCCTGACCTGACGGAACCGGGACGCCGCCCTCCGGCGCGGCACTCTGCATGCTGAATACCGGCTCATCATCGGCGGGCTGGGGGATATTCAGTTTTGACTGAATCCAGGACACCGGCACCGGCATACCCACCGCCAGTTTCGGGATCGCATCCGCGAAAATGGCGATATCCTCAGCCTCGCTGGTATCAAAATCCATACGCGGCAGGCGGCGCGGGTCTACCGGACTGCGGCTGTTGAGCGCCAGCATCGGGAACAGCAGATCGCGACCGATGGTGCGTTCAAGCTGGCGCACGTCTGCGTTGCGAATTTCATGGCGCACCTCATTGTGTACCTCACCCAGCGAACGGGCGCCTTTATCACCCGCCTCGGTGGTGAGCGTACCGCCGAGAATCGCTTTGGACATCGCTTTTTCGGCCCAGCCCATCATGGCTATAAACGGGTCTGCCTGGCCGTTAGCCGCGCTCTGAAAGTCCAGCGTCATCCCCATTGGAATAATCCCGCCAGCACGGCGACCAATATCCATGACGGCCTGCATTAACGTTGCCTTTTCGCGGGCCGTGGCACCGGTTGGGTATTTACCGACGCGCATCGGCAGGCCGTACACCTCCAGAAATTCGGCAAAGTCGCGCACGCTGTAGTTTTTGAAGATGAACGGCCAGACCAGCGTTCTGACCAGCCCGTGGGTGCCCACGTAGCCGGAACGTGATTTTGCCTGGTGCCGGAACCAGCCAAACGGCTGTAGCTGTACCCCCTCATAGCTGCCGTCACGTAACCGCAGCTCGTTCAGGTTGTCAGGGTTGGCACAGAACAGCGCGGCGTCACGATGATGCAGGGCGACCGGCACACGCATTTTACCCAGCCAGCCCCATTCGATTTCCTGCATTGAGTAGCCTTTGAGGATGGCATCACCGGCATCAAAAATGCCGTCCTCAAACCAGGCCGCGTCGCGCAGCAGCTCGTCCAGCATTTCCGCATCCCGCTTTTCCTGTGCGCTGGCGTTCTTCGGCGGCTTGATGCTCCATTCCAGCCCCTGAATCGCCAGACGGCGCTTGCTCAGTTCAGAGAACAGATGCGTGTCTTTCTCTTCCATGTCAAAGGCGAGGTCTGCCTGCGCGGACAGGTCACCGCGTTCTGCATCGCGGAGTAGCTGCGCGGCGCGGTTTGGTGTAATACCGCTCGACGGGTGCTCCTGCGTGCGCTTCATCACCAGCGCCAGCGCTTCGTGTTCTGTCTGCAATTCGTCGTCAAAGTCGAACGGCTGACCGGTTAAATCAACAATCTGGCCCATTACCAGCACCCCCGCTCATATTCATGGTATTCGTCGTTATATTCGTCATCGCTGGCACTCTCATGCCGTCCGGGAATGGCCCGGACGCTGTCTTCATCAATCACAAATCCGTTCATATACGATGCCCGGACAGCCATACACAAAGCGACGGCGCTGTCGCCGTGGCGGCTGTGCCTGCCGTCAGAGTCTTTTGTTCGGCCTTTATCAATCTGTGGCACGCCTTTGGTGACCTTGATTTGCAGCAGGTCGTCCAGCGTGGTCTGGTGGCGTGCGATGGTGAGGTTCTGGGCTTCAAACTCGCCCTTAAGTTTTGGCATCCACTCCTGATACCATGCGGTGGTGAGATGAACGCAATCAATCATCTCCGGGCCGTAGACCAGCCGCGCCGCCTCTGCCAGATAGCCACCGTTACCGGTGGCGTCGAATGCAGCGCCAATAAACCGGGGGAGACGCGCCAGGATGAACAGCATAATCTGGCGTTGCTGGTCATAGGTCAGATTGCGCAGCTCGACCCTGAAACATTCGCGCTTGCGCAGGTCTTCGGTAATCTCCAGCGGGATAAATACGCTCAGGTCGCCGCGTCGGGCAAAGTCCTCGCCGAACGCGTGTTTGTGGTTCGGATTCAGCGCGGCCAGCAGCGGCGCCAGCTCATTATTGCACCAGTCGGACACGATGTTTTCACGCGTCGCCGGTGACAGCGATTCGAAGTCGTCCGGGGCTTCAAACCGGCAGATTGGAATATCGCGGGCCTGCGTCATCGCTGCTTCAATCAGCACGCGGGACAGGTAGGCGCCACCGGATTTTTTCGGCACGCAGCCGTATTCTTCGTCGGCGGACTCTTTATCCGGCGCGTTCCGGTACAGGTCGTCGCGCCATTTTTTTTCGGCATCCGGCGACCATTCCTGACCGGTTACATAGCAGATACGCTGATACAGACCATCGGCGATCGCATCGTCCAGGGTGATGCGGTGTACGCTGTAGTCTTTGCGTCCCTCGCGTGAATCCTGAATGTACTGATTAAACAGGTTATCGACGCCGTTGTGCGTGGAGATAATACGCACGCGGGCGCCCCACATCGTGAGCGCCATTGCTGCTTTGAGCAGCTCGTCCAGCGATTCATGGAATGCCGCTTCATCAATCACCACGTCGCCCTGGAGGCCGCGCAGGTTAGAGGGGCGAGAGGACAGCGCCTGGATTTTGAAACCGCTGTTCGGAAAGCGAATCATGTAGGTCAGGATTTCTTCGCTTTTGTCGCTGTCCCAGAATGTCTGCTCATAGACGTCAGCTTTCGCCAGTTGGTTGAACGCCCTGGCGAACAGCGCGCAGGCGGCGATGTATTCCAGCGCCATTTCCTGTTTGGAGCCTACGTAAAACACGTTACGGCCACCACGGCGACGTGGCTTCGCCGCCGTCATTACGTTGCGACCCGCTTCAGCCCAGGTTAAACCAGTACGGCGTGACTTTTCAGCGATACAAATCTGGCTTTCGTCTTCGAACCACCTGCGTTGATAACCGAGGAAGACTGCCTCGTTAGCTGGCTGGGCGCTGGCAATATCGGTAACAATATCGACGCCGAGTTTTGTCGCCTCTTCCTGAAGATCAATCTGGCGGGGTTCAGAAAGCGGCTTCAGGCGTTTTAGTTGTGCTTTTGCCATCGCATTACCTGTGAAAAAACAAGCCTCTTTGATAATGTGTCGTGGCTTTTACACACCCAAAAGAGGCTCAAATGAAAGAAAAACTCACCATTGACCAGAAGATTCAAATTGCTCAGATCGCAGCAACATTGACGCAAGCTACAATAAACAACGCGCATAAAATCCCTGTTCAAAATGCGCTATCTATCGATACTGGTGGCCCATACAATGACCAACTATTTCTGACGCTATTTGATATCGTTGCTAAAAAGATCACCGATGGACCTGAGAACTACTGATTACCTGGCCCGCTGTAAACGGGCCATCTACCAACTGCATAAGCTGATACAGAGCAATAACCATAACGCCGGATCTGACCCGCGGGTCTCCATCAATCATGCTCTTAATCACGGGGTAAAGTTCCAGCGCCAGCTCCGTTGAACTTTTATATTCAATTTTTTCTTCAGCCATTTTTCATCTCTCTTTCAGTCAGATAAGTAAAATCTTCCAGGGTAAGACCATCATTGATCGCCTGAGTAACCAGACGACGAAAGCGGTCCGTGACCAGCGGCGACAACACAGCCACTCTGAACGTATTCGCATGGGACTGGTTAAGCCATGTTTGCCAGTTTTGTTGCATCGTTCCTCCTACGCTTTGCCCAGCAGCACATTGCGGATGCGCTGCTCCAGCTCCTCACTCATCCCGTCCTGCCCGCGAAGTTCGTCACTAACTGCGTTAGCGGCTTCTTCTGCGAACGCCTGGCGAATCTCTTTCTCGCGCTTATGGCTGGACATTGCCGTTGCCTCAAGCCGTTGCGCGGCCAGCATGGCGTTTTTCAGCATGTCAATATCAACCTGCATATCAGGGTTATTGACCTGTGACATAAACAGTTTGAACAACTGCCCACGGGCCATTTCGAGAATAAGTTTGGTTGTGTCGCCCATTGGTTTGTCGCCGAGATCAGCGGTCAGTTGCGACGTCGCCTCGCGTAGCTGTCGCATACTGTGACCGACCTGTTCGACGCTTGTCGCATAGCGGTTCAGCCCGGAGCGTGACAGTTTCATATCTTCCGGCAGACCGGCGTCTTCAATCAGCTCGTTAATCTCTTCAAGGATCTGCGCCTGCGGAAGGGCCTTATCACGCAGCATTTCATGCAGCGTTTTACGCACGTTTTCTGGCAGTAAATCCACTTTTGAAGCCCGGCCACGGGTGGGTTTCTTTTCCATCAGATCTCCTTAGCGTGCTCGCGGGCGCTTCACGCCGGAAACCTTTGCACGGCCTTCGGCAACGTCCTGACCACGCCCGGTAATGGTAACGACATAAAAGCCGCTCAGGCTCTCAACGGTGACCAGCCCTTGCTCAGCCAGCCAGTCAATCAGCCCCCGAACCAGGTCACGCGAAATGTTATGGCCGTAGGCATCCAAGCAGTCCTGTAAAATCGACTCATTCGCCTCGTTATTGCAGTCCAGCAGAGAACGCAGAATGACCAGGCGGCGGTCTTCGGTCAGAATGTCGTTAATCATCGTTTGTTTCCGTTCACAGCGTTTTCGAGTAACAGTTCAAGCTGGTGTGAAATGGCTTTCATCGTGCTGCCCAGCACCTTCACTTCGCCGCTCATATCAGCCATGCGCAGGCGCATCTCATGCATGTCCTCCGCGCCGGGCATGTTGGCGTAACGTGTTTCCATTTCGGTCAGGCGGTTTTCCAGTCGCTCGACCCGCTCCGTGCTGGCGAACGTGCGACGCAGCGCCCACCAGGCGATACCTGCAACGGCACTCAGGAGCGCCAGCGCACCGGTCAGCACCGGGTAAAAATCCATATCAGCCCCCTGAGCGGCAGTAATGACAGTGGGTAGCCATCGGCTGAACGGTCAGCACGGACGGCGCTATTGGCCTGCCACAACCGGCGCAGGCGCGGGGCGAATCAAACGGTGCCCTCTGTGGGGTAGAATACGCACACCCCTGTTGTTGCCAGATATCACGGAGCAGGCTGTCCAGCTCCGGGGTCTGGTCGTCCATAAATTCGTTTCCTCTGTTCGTCCTGCTGGCGCGCCGCCACCTTATCGCGGTTGCACTGCCCGAGCGCCGTCAGCAGGTCGGCATTCCACAACAACGAGCTGCGCCACAGGAGCGGCACCGGCATAGCCGGAACCGGCGTGGGGGCCAGCAGATCTGCGTCAATCTGAGGTGATAAAACCACTGGCGGCGCGGGTAGCGCGTTCGAGTCTTTGCAACTCACCAGCAGCAGCGGCAGGCACGGGGCCATTACCGCAAACGTCAGCCGTTGCAGCGGTGATTTTTTGTTTTGCTTCATCACGTTGATTCTCATCTGCGGCGCGGGCAGCGATGTTTGCGGCCCTGATAGCGGAAAAAACCTGCATAGCCTGCATCTGGTTCTGTAGTAACCATTCGGCGGTGTTACGGGCCTGAGTCTGCGACTGCAAGTCCCGCCGCAGTGTGGCGTTGTCACTGCGCAGGTTATCAATCCAGTGAGTGGCAACGACCAGACTGATTGCTGCGGCTACACCGGCGCCCATCAACAGATAGTTACTTAAGATCATCCGGCCCCCTGACATTCCAGATCGCCATTTCGACGTCGCGCCGGTTCATCAGTCCTTTCCACTTATGACCCGCAGCGAATACCCAGCGGGCCATCTGGTCACGGGCTCCGGCAAAATCACCGGCGTTCAGCCGTTTCAGGAGGGTAGATTTGGCAAATGCTCCGGTGCCGGTGTTGAAGACGAACGTCGCCAGCGCGGTGCGCTGGTACGGCGTCAGGGAAACGGTAACGAGGCGGTCAATCGCGGCATAAACCGGCTTTAAATCCTGGTCGAGCAGAGTCATACACTCAGCGTGGGTATAGCGTCGCATCTGGATATCCGGCCCGGTGTGGCCGACGCAGACCGTCAGCACTCCGGCGACATCGCGATACGGCTCATATGCGACGCCCTCCAGATGTACCAGCGTTTCGCGGGTCATTTCGTGGTAGCCGCCCCCGGCCAGCACTATAGCCAGTAGCGACGCACTCAGGGTTTTGGGGAGCTTTGAGGCCATCGGTTTATTCCGTAAGAATTTAAACCGAGGATAAAAGTCAGGCGGTTAGTTGTGGGTTTCTTATGCAATATGACAACCCGCGCTCTCGAGCGCAGCCGGTTGCAGGGATGGGTCAGGCGAACATGTCAGGCTGGCGGCGTCGGGTATGCAGGCGGCGCTGCTGGGCCAGAATGTTGTAGGTCTGGGGCTGGGACAGGGAGTATTTGCGGCGCAGATGTTCGATGTTGCGACCATCAAACTCGCAGTAAATCATATCATCGCGGATAGCGTTCAGCATCCGGACGCCGGTCGGCAGGTAATAGGCGCGGCCACCCATGTAGTGGCTCATTGCCACCGCCAGCTTGCGCGCTGCGGCGCGTGGGTCACCCGTGACACCCTGGCGGGTTAACTCTGCCTCCATCACATCCACCAGGTCAACGAGAGACTGAGGCCACGCCGCCTCAAGCTCTGCTGCCGGGATTTTGTCGATATGCCCGAGTACCTGCTCCAGTTGCGGGTCATTATCGAACATGTCTGTCTGCTGCTCTGCCATGCTGCACCTCCTGATCGTTTGTACAGTGAGTATACAGTATACAAAAAAAATCCCGCAAATCAGCGGGATTTATTCGGATAACCGGGCGGATTACTTGTCTCGCTTGCAGCGATATACTTTGTAATATTTAAGGTCATCACGCATATAGAGATTTTTGCCCGTTTTATCCACGACAAAAAGTTTCATAACCGCCGGGTTTTTAGTCCAGGCATAGAGATAGTCTGTTCCCTTTACTTTCTCGTCCTTATCTGCTGGATCAACTGGTGATGGATCTTCTGTTCGAGTGAACATATCGCCGGTATCAAGATTAGTCCACGATACCATGTTTACACCCATGTGCAGCCGGATGCCATTACAAGACCAGAAACCAGACGCAGGGTCAGCCTTTACCGTTTCTTCATCGGGGTTACTGGCGTCAGCCGCCGCAGCCATCATGCTGCACGTTGCCAGTAAAACCCCCGCTATCCACCTGGTGTTAATCACGTTTTCGTTCCTCCTCCCCCGTCAAATGCGGCCATTATCCATCAGAGCGCGCCCCTCGCATTGACGGAGCGCAACCCCTGTTAACGTATCGTTTTTTTGTACAGTTCGCAGACTCGCTCATAGGTACGGCGGATACCTGTATCTGGCAATCGCTCCAACATACAACGCATGTGCCAGCGTTTCAGGCTTTCCAGAACGACAGAAGCCTGCTCGCCGCGCAACCATGCCAGGCGAGCAACACCAGCGCCGCCGTTCTTAACGCGGGTGGTACGCTGGACAAAGGCATCCAGCGCTTTGTCGCTGCCATCTGTCACGTGCCCTTCGCGGTGCATGATGCGCCATATCACCCGGATTTTATCTGTAACGCCTGCGGGAGCCGTGCGTGATGGCTGGCGCCGCTTAAATCCCTGTTCCTGCATGGCATGCAACACCCGTTCAAGCTCGGCAGGCTTCAGGTCGCGACAGCTTGTTTTGCCCGGAACCACGCGACCAATCATTACGCGATAGGTATCGTCATCAAGCGCCAGCGCACGACGGGCAACGTGGATCAGCCTGATAAGATTAGCGCGGTTCGTCATCACGCCCCCCCCCGGCCACAGGCTCTACTAGCTCCAGCCCATCGATTTTACGGAACTGGCGCACAAGGGATGATGCCGTGTTGAAACAGCAGTCCCAGTATTCAAACACTTTGTGCAGGTCTGCATGTTCTTTACTCTTTAGAATCCGCTGGCCCTGCTTGGTTTTTGAGAGTCGTCGAATAATGGGTGCCCCTGGTTTAAAGGTTCTGCGGCGCCAGATTTGCCGGGTCAGAGTGCGAAATTCATCATGATCGGGCCAACCCCAGGCGGTGCTGCGCTTACCGTCTATCCAGACAATAAGTGCCATCTTATTTTCTGATACCGGCGATTTCTGGACGGTGATTTCTTCACCAGACGGCATTTTGAATTTCACCACCTCAAAAAAGCCATTTTTGAGAGTGTTTTCAATACCGCTCCATTGCTCACGACTTATCATAATGCGCCTCCGTTACGAGCAGAAGGCGTGGTGTCTAAGGGCATATAGCGCAGCACATACCGGTCTACAATCTCACCTGTTGAAAGGCACTTAAAACAGCCTAACCGGACATCAATACTCGCGAAGATAAAGCTGGGCCATCCTTGTTCCTGCTTTATTGAATTGAGTTCGACAACAACATCAATGGATTCGCACGTCCTCGGGCCTCGGGCCAGGCGATAAACCCAGCCAGGCAGGGCGCACCCTTCAATCCAGTTGAAAGACTGGCGTCGCGATTCTGTGGAGAGCAGGTCATAAAATCCGTTGCGCTCTGACAGCGCCATGCGATCGACGGCATTACGCAGAACGGGAATAATATCGCGGGGCTCCGCATTAACCGCCGCTGCAATATCGCGGCAGGTAGCCGGACCGTTGGCCCGGATAAACGATTTAATCTCAGTAATAATGCTCATAACATCACCGCCAGTTTATAGACCAGGAACGAACTGCCAACGAACAACAGCCACAGGAAAGCCTGCGCGGATGGGGTATATTTCATCGCCGCGCCTCCGCCCGCTGCTGCTCGCTAATCATCGCCTGAGCGGCGCGCATGAGCAGACCGATTGCCATCCGAGCCTGAGCAGCCGAAAGGCGCTTACTGGTTCCTGAGTCGAGATACAGCGCTTCAGCCATTTCAAACTGTTCCCGCGCTTCTGCAAGCAACTCACTGACTGCTGGTGCGAACGGGCTAACGGGTTCGGATTCAATGCCAACACGCTGGGCGAGGCGGGTGAGTTTCCGGGCTTTTTGCTGCTCAATCATGTCATTCATACCGTTGTGCCGTAGCTGTTCAATCATGATCTCAACGTCCGCAGCCTCTTCTGCGACGGAGTTTCCGTTAGCTTTGTGGTTAACAAAACGTGTGCAGGCTGCGGCCAGTTCGCTGCATTCTTCCGAGACTGTTAACACCTGAGCATCAAACCCCCAGCGGGCCAGAGCTGCATCGTAAATCCGGGATTTATTCATCGCCTTCATCCTCCGCGTCGTCATCAACTTGTTTCATGGTGACAGGGAATGGCTTGAATTGAAGAAGGGCCAGTTGAACACCGATTCTGATAAAGCGGGCTTCTTTAGTGTGAGCACCGAATTCCAGCACCTGGTTATCGCCTAAATCACCCATATGCAAACAGATATCAGCATCCCTGTTATCAATAATCATCTGACATTTATCGACACGGTTCTGGTGCCATGACTGAAGGTCGATAATCATCGAAATTAATTCTTGTTCGTTCATGAAATGTTCCTTTTGCTGTATTCGGCGCGAACGAGTCCCCGACGCGCTGCGCCGAATAAAATCTAAAATTGGTTTTTTATTAATTCAGACTGATTTAAATATCTGCCGTTTGCTCAAACGGAATAATAGAAAAGTCCTCAATGCCCGAATTAACTTTAATACCTGCCACTCCAACAACTGCTTTCGGTTCGTTCAGGATGGCCTCTTTATTGATTTCCTCTTTGGTGCGAATAAAACGTTCAAGCTTCAGTCGCTTCAGAGTCTCCATAACTGAGTCCATGCCACGAATGGTGACGGATGGCGGGCGAGTTCGCCAGCAGACATCACCTGTCACCAGATTTGCTGACTTAACTTTTCCATTGTTCGTCAGGTCATCGCGGTTAGCTTCACACCAGCTTTGAATGCCTGCTGAAAGCATTTTGAAGTCGTCTTCAAGCGGTTTCATTTGCTCCGCATAGACCTCCGTAATAGCGGCGATTTTGTCGTTCATTTCCGTTTGCATACGGGCCACAGTACGCTGAACATCGCCAAGCTTACGGATATCGCGAACAACATCCTCGCGGCTTTGCGGAACATACAGCGCCGCAGCGTTTTTAATGCGTTTCGGTTTACTGGCCATAATTAAAACTCTCTCAGTCTTTTTGCGAATCGGGATAAGGCCTTTACGGCCTCGTTCTGGTCTGCCGCTTCGGGTACTCCCGGCACCAGCAGATCGTCATTAGTGCGGGAATGGCGTGCCAGGACGCTTACCGCAGAGCGCACTTCTTTATTGTCACCAACCAGAACGGGCAGCGCGCCGTCCGGGCATGATTTACCGAATTCGATTAAGCCTGACGCCCAGGCGTAAGCAACGATTTTCATTAGTGCAAACCTTTTTTAGATTCAGGAGAATAAACTCCACAACTGGCTACCTTCCCATTAGCGCGAAGGTACTCTACGACTTTTTCCATTGCGAAGGCGCAAATTTCCTGTCGGTGATTTGCCATCATGGTAATAACGGCACCACATGGCGTATTTTTATCATTGTTAAATTCAACATTGACCTTTACATTTAATCCATCAAGAACACCGTCTTTTAACTCATGAGAAAAATCACTGGTTAGTTCAAAAGTCACTTTAGCCATTATTCATGTCCTCTCAGCGCCAGATAATCTGGCAATCATTCAGGCTGGCAATCCACACGGAGCGGGTGCCGGTTTCACAACGTTCAATAATTCGGGTGGCGCGCTGCACCAGTTCCGCAGGCGGGCAGGCAATCTCAAGCAGCGGGCGGCGCATAAAAACGCGAATATCAGTTACCCGGCTACCGCGCTGGCGCAGCCAGTCCTGCGCCGCTTCTGCCATGCTGATATGTTCAGCTATTTTTTCGATAATCATCTTTATCCCCTCAACAAAGAGCCGATATCAACGTCCAGATCTAAATCCCTGAATGCATCACGCAAATAAACTTCGTTAATACGTTCACCTTTACCGTGAGCCGTCATAGCAGCCAGTCTCAGGGCATGGTTCAGAATGCGCAGCGCTCCAGGCTTTTGAGCAATAGCCTGTAATAACTGGCGTTCGCTATCGCCGGTAATCTGCCAGGCGTCAGCAATTGCGTTAACATCCGCTTTTTTGGTCTTATTTATCGCTGTGCGTTTTGCGATACGAGAAAATAAGCGGGCAAATTCAACAGTGCGGTTACCACCGGTCATATTGGAATAAACACGGTGATTCCCCATCAGCACCAGGCCGATTCCTGCTGACTCCTGGAGTAAACGCAGTTCCTCCAGTGCTTCGATTTGCAGGTGGTCAGATTCGTCGATAATAACTAACCCCTGCGTACCATCCAGGCGGCGGCGCAGGGCGCGGGACAGCGGGCCTTTGCGGCGAGGGGCATCATTCATCCCCAGCGTATACGCCAGCTCTGTCAGGCATTCCAGAACGCTGGCACAGGACGGGGTGATCGTAATCATCCACACGTTGTCGTTTGAGCGGCAATATTCGCGGGCGGCGGCGGTTTTGCCCACGCCGGGGTTGCCACAAATAACCGCAATGCTCTCAGTGAGGCGGGCAAAGCGCATGGACGTCCAGATTTGCTTCGCTGTCTGAGTTTCGATAAAGCGTGGCGGCTCCGGCAGCTCTGAGGCGGCGTTCTGGTTTTCAATCCAGCGGGACAGCGTGATAGCAACGCGCTCATTGTCGCCATTATATTTATCATTCATGAAACCGCTGATTGTGCCGGAGCTTATTCCGGTTTCACGGGCCACCTGAGCGTAAGTGGTGCGACCGGCATCAACGAGCGTGCGCAGGCCTGCGCGAATATCGGTAATATTCACCATAATTAACTCCAGTTATTTAAATTCGGTTTAAATAATGTCTTTGCGTTTATTTAATTCGAGAATATCCAGCGAATTATTCAGATATTCGTCGTTATCAGGCAGTGATTCCTCGTCAACTGCGTGCGCTATTGCGGTATTGCCGTGTGTCTGGGGGCGGAATACAGCAACAACACGGGATTCCGGCGCTTCCGGCTCGGCCAGACGGGGCATCAGCTCGGATATCTCCAGTGCGTCTTTCTGCTTCTGGGCTGCAATAGCGGCGCCAGTTGCCTTTTTAAGCCGTTTTTGCTGGCGGGAGTGTTCACGCCCGGCCTGAGTGTCATTAAACGCTACAGGCGTGATACAGGCGGCCTCACAGATAAATTTGCCGTCCAGTGTGTAGCAGAAAACGTTGCCATGCAGGTTCTGCGGGTCGAAGCGCACGACCACTTTTCGGATGTCTGCATTCATCAGCGCCATATTGTGGTAAACGTTTTTGGCGCCGCGCAGCGTGCCGCCTGCGGTAAGGCTGAACTCGCCCTTGCGGTTGACTGTAACGGCCTCCGCTGGCAGCAGGAACAGGCGCAACTGCTCTGCCGTAGGCTTGCGAACGATGGTTTTTGGAAATTCACGCTCGAAAGCCTGGTCGAAGGAAAACTGACCTGCGCACATTTCAGTCTGACGCCCGACCTTCGCATTGAACATCGCCACGCCCTCGGCCAAAATATCCAGAAATTGCTCGGCCTCAATTACCCGAGAGCCGTAATTATCCGGCTTCGCCATGGGATTCGGGCCGGTGTACGCACCGGACAGCGCCGGATGCTTATCAACGTATTCCTCCATCCCACCAACACCGAACGCGCGCTCGATGGGTTTTGCCTGGCCCCAGCCCTTGCCCGCGACAACGCTTGTCCAGTGGATTGTGGCGCCAATCAGCGGGAAAAGCCCGGTCGGGTCGTCCTCACGCACTTTAAAGCGGTAGCGATTTTTAACGCCGCCAGTCAGCCATTTGTTAGCCGCTGCGCGGGTGTTATCGATGGTGATGTGAAAATCCTCAGGAATGCCATATTTTTTAATGACATCCATAAAGCTCAGGCGAATGGAGTCAGTGTTTTCGCTCACATCACAACGGAAACCAACGATTTTCCTCGTTTTAACGTCCTGCCAGAACCAAGTTTTAGGACGTAATACCTCACCGTTAAACCAGCGCACAAAGACGTTATGCTGGTAGCCATCGCCGTTAATCCATTGCAGGGCGTTCAGGTGTTCCACTGTGCGGCGTTGGGTCGGGAGCAGGTGCATCAGGGCGTGCTCGCCCTGGCGACAGGCCACGGCCATTGTTTTGTCCACGTTTTGCTGTACACGGCGGTACGCGGTGGAATACGAAGGAATATTCCAGCCGTGCTCACGGGCGGCAAGCTCCAGACGCTCATAGCATTTGCGGAATGCCGGTTGCTCGGGTCGGAGGTAATCGGCAAGCAGAAACTGCCAGGCGTCTTCGTCGAAGCCGACCTGTTTTGATTCGTGCCGGGCGCCACCGCGCCGGTCAATCAGGACAGCAACCCAGTCCTGCTTTGCGTATTTTTGTACCCGGTAATACTTATCACGCAGCGACGCCGCGCTAACATCATAGCGGCTGGCCGCAGTCTGAAATGCGGTTTTTGCGGTGATGCCGCTCGCGATCAGTTCGTCGGCCAGCATAACCACAGGGTGCCAGCGTTCAGCGAGCTGACGCTGTGAATCACTGGCCGCATCCCAGCGTTGCCACAGTGCACGCCGCTCAGAGTCAAGGGCGGCTGACGCCGGGCGGGCAAGTTCAACAATGCCCTGGCTGGTTTCAACAGCACCCTGCTTGAGCAGCAGTTCGGCGCGGGCCTCAACGGGAAGGGCATCAAGGCGATACTCCACGGCTTTTGAGCCCTGGCGTTTGCGGAAAAGTTCGTTACGACCACAAACCAGATTTTCAAGCTTGCGACGGATATTAGCCGGGCTGACAGGGAAACCAGATAACCCCACGCACTCCTGTACTGTTACCCATTGAGTTGTCTGCATTTCCCTACCTCCGAATACCGACTCGGCCAAATAAGAGCCGGTGATACTTCCAGATAATTTGCAATGATCGCCTCGTAACGAGGGATATGGCAGCGGAGCACATTACGCATGGTGTCAGGGCTTAACCCGGCTTCGCGAGATAATTGTGCGAGCGTCTTACCTTTCATGCGAATGGCGGCTTTTACCTGCTCCGCGTGCCAGTCTTGATCTTGGTTTTTAACTGACATCGTGCAATCCTTATTAGTTACCGCTATCGGTAGCCGTTAACGGTTACCGGTTCGAGCATAAGATATCGCCTTAAAGTTCGAATGTAAACAAGAAATCGAATTTTATTTCGAGGTGGTATTGTCGAAAAAAATAGCGCTTTATTTCTATTTAAACAGCAAGTTAGCCTTAAAATAGGTTGTATTATGAGCAAAAAAGCAAATCAAACTTTTCGTTCTGGTGAGATAGTTCACTTCGGTGAGAGGCTTAGAGAGGCTATGGATGGTGAGTCCAATTCAGCGTTCGCTAAAAAGTGCGGGCTTTCTGAAACAGTAATTCGAAATTATCTGGCAGGTAAAAGCTATCCAGGGATTGATAAGCTTCCGGCGATTGCAGAGGCTTCTGGTCGTTCCATTGAATGGCTGGTGACGGGAGAAGAGCCTCAAGATGAACGCGCTACCACAGCGACTCAGGCCGAGTTAGAACAATGGTGGGGAATGATTCGAAAATCTCTGTCAGGGCATGAACTAGCTGCTATTGTAAGAGCGTTCCAAGAGAATGGTAAGAAAGCCCTATTAGGGGGCAAAGAAGCCGGTATGCAGGCCATCCCGGAGCTTTCTCAGTCAGCTATTAATACCGCCATAATGTTTGAAGCTCTTCCCGAAGAAGAACGTAGAGAGATTTTGGCTAAGCACGGCATCGCTAAACAGGGTGGCCCTGTAGCGCCAGAACAGGAACCACATAAGACACAGAAAAAGGCTGGTTAACAGTGAGGATAACAGGCTACACCACGAATACCCCTAACGAGTTAATAAGTGGCATGTAAAATGCATCTTTTTGATGGGTGTTTTTTGACCGGCGTCAGGCTAGCGAATCGCCATTGTTACCAGCCTTGAAGTGTTTTTAAACGGTATTAAAGCGCGTATGAAGTTTCTTTAAAAAGTCGCGCATAAAGTGAATCAAATCCCTGATTGTTGAAATTTGTCGTATTTCATCGCTGAGCTGCAAATTCCAGGCATCTGAGCGGCCCAGGCCCCACCAGCCCTACGTCCCACCAGTTCCCGTAACCTCCAACCTGATCCCGGTTTAATGTCGTACCTCTAGTGAATCAATACAGCCGGTTCTACAAATTGTGCCGCCAGCCAGCGTAATTTGTCATCATCCAGCGTGCCGGCATAAAAATGCAGGGAAACCCAGGCTAATAGCCAGTCATGCCGCGCCCGGGCCAAATCAGAACGCACATTATAAAGCTGTGACCAGGCATTCAGAACATCCAAATTAATACGCTCACCGCCGATAACGCTTTTCCGCGTCGCATCCACTAACACACTCGCCGCATTCTCAGCCTGTTTGTAGGCGGCGATTCTGGCTGGCAGGCGCGTGAGTATAGTAAAATGCTGGCGCAGCGCCACGGCAATAGCGTCGGTCTCCCGCGTTTTTTCCCACGCGGTCCGCTGATACTGCGCCTGTGCCTGACGCGTAGCCGCCGCCACCGCACCACCGGAAAATAAAGGCACGCTGACCTGAATCCCTAGCGTACCGGTATCATAACGCTGTTTATAATTACTCTCATTTTCAGAATGTGAGTTACGCCGGTTTGCAACCAGGCTCATTCGCGGGAAATGCCCCGCTCGCTGGCGTTCAATATCATATTTAGCCACCGTAAGCGTCTCATCAAGCCGCTGTAATTGGGCATTATGCTTGACTGCCATCGTTAACCAATACTGGAAATCATTGTGAACCAGAGGCTTAGGATGAAAACCGTCGCGCAGCGCGCCCGGTAATGCCGAGCGCAGCGGGCGTCCAATAATAGATTCCAGCGTTTTTACTGCAATATCAAATTCATCGCGCTGTTCCAACAGCTGAGCTTCAGCCAGCTCGACTCTGGCACGCGTTTCAAGAAGATCGGTTTGTGTCCCTTCGCCGGCCTGAAGTAACCGCTGATTCAAACGCAATTGTTCGCGCAGCGTGTCATTCTGCGCTAGCAGCAATACGCCTTTCTCATGTTCAAGAAGTACGCGATTCCATGCCTGAAATAATCTGACCATTAGCGCTAAATGCTGTTCACGAAACTGCGCATAGGCCTGTCGCGCCCCCGCCTTTCCACGCTGATAGCGCGCCCAGGCCTCGTAATCTAACAAAGGCTGCTGCAAAGACCATGTTGATACTGCACTGGTATAACGTCGCTGATTGTGCTGCCGGGCACCGTTGACAGAAGAGTAATTACGAGCCTGTTGATAATCCCACCCTACTTTAGGTAATAACGCTGAAACTCCCAATTGTTCTTCTTCCATGCCCGCATCCCTGGCATAGCGCGCAGCCTGATAATCCGGATCGTGGGCAAGTGCCAGCGCCCAGGCGTCCATAAGGTTCATCGCATAACCTTGAGCAATAATTAAAAAGATGCCCGCCAATCCTAAAAGAACGCGCAAAGCGTATTTTGTTAGATACTGCATGCTCATTCCTCCGTGAATGCCAGTTTTAACCTATCAAATAGCGGCTTAAATAAATAACTCAGAAAAGAGCGCTCCCCCGTACGAATAAAAGCTTCCACTGGCATACCTGGGCGAATATCAAAATGGCTAAGCGCTTCACTTCCATGTTCATCAACACGGATTTGCAGGTCGTAATAAGGCTGCCCGGTTTGAATATCCTTTTGTTGGTCTGCTCCTACCAAGATAACCCGCCCGGATACACGCGGAGTGGTAGCCTGGTTAAATGCAGTAAAAGAAAGAGTGACCGGGTTATGAAGCGCAATTTTATCGATAAGGTTTATTGGAAGCTGGGCGTTAATTTGCAGTGGTTGCCCCTGAGGCACGACTTCCATTAAAAGTTGCCCTGCACTAATAATGGCGCCTTCTGTATATACGGTTAACCCAACAATTATTCCGCTTGCAGGAGAGATAATCTTCGTATTTTCCAGGTCGTATTCCGCACTTTTTAAGCGTTGTTCCAAATCCTGGGTTAACTTGCTTGTCTCAATAAACTGCTCATAAAGCATCTTCCGGTATTCACTTTCACGCAGCGAGAAGGTTTGTTCGATCTCCTGTTTTTGCTGCTGAAGAGCCATTAGACGCTGGCGCTCCTGGGCAAGGGCACCGCTCACCTGCGCAAACTGGCGCTCAAGCTCTAAATGACGATTGGCCGCAACGAACTGTTCCTGAACTAACGGCCTCACCCTGAGGAGCTGCTTATTGAGTAATTGTACCTGCTGCTGATTACTGGCAATCGTCGCACGGGCGCCGGCTATTTGCGCCGCAATGCCGGCAATAGAGGCCTGAATTGCATTACCCTCCCGAAGATGAGCGTCCCGGCGACTCGTCAGCAGTTTCTGCTGCGCCTGGCTCAGGGCTTGGGCAACACTATCGTCCAAAGAAAGTCGCTTATCTATAAAAGCGGAAAGAGATGCGGCGTCGTTAATTTCAGCCTGCAAACGCCCCAGATTCGCAAGCGCGTCCAGATATTGATAATGTAAATTTTCGCGTAGCGCCAAAAGAGGGCGGCTGTCCAGCTCAATCAGCGTCTCTCCCTGACGCACCGCTTGCCCATCGCGAACATGAAGCCGGATAATCTTCCCGCTCGTTAACGGCTGAACGGCCTTACGATTTTCCGTAACAATAACAATTCCAGGCACATTCACGCCGCTATCCAGCGGCGCAAATGCGGCCCACAGCAGCATCCCGCCCAAGCCAATGGCTATAATGCATCCCCCGCGGAAGATAATATTGCGCGTCCCGGGGACATCATATTGTTCCATTACCGCTTTCCCTGTCGGTTATTATGCGTTCAAATGGCAACGGCATCATCACGCACGGCTGGCTGACGTTGCCGTTCGTTCGGTACTTTACCCTGGCGCAGTGCCTGCGCGGACCCGAAGTAATTTACCTGCCCGTTGTTTAAAACTAATAGTTTGGTAGCACAGGCTAACAGTGCAGAGCCATGCGTAACGATAATCTGGGTACTACCGGCATTTTTCTGCGCCATAATTGCACTAATCAGCGCGGCCCGGCCGCCATCATCCAGACTGGCGTCTGGTTCATCCATAACCAGCAATACCGGTGTGTTATATATCGCCCTGGCGAGAGCAACCCGCTGCTTCTGCCCGCCTGAAAGTGGATGCCCTCTTTCGCCAAGCGGAGTGTCATACCCTAGCGGCAGTTGCAAGATCAGTTCATGCACGCCAGCACACCGCGCTGCCGCAACAATTTTGCTTTCATCATTTATCGAAAAACGGGCAATATTTTCCGCTATAGTGCCCTGAAATAATTGAATGTCCTGCGGTAAATAGCCTATATAGCTCCCTAATATATTTTTATCCCAATGCGGTAATTCGGCCCCATCGAGCCTAATTTTTCCGCCCGTCGGAGCTAACGCTCCTACCAGCGCAGCCGCTAACGTTGATTTCCCGGCCCCGGATGGCCCAATAATTCCCAATATATCGCCCGGCACCAGTTCAAAAGAAATATCACGCAGCAAACTATGAATACCCTCTCGATGACTAAGGTGTTCACACTTTAAATATCCTGTCGGAGGCGGCAGCGGAAGACGGGAAGGCGAAAGTGGCGCACTCGCTAATAGTGACTCAAGTCGTTGCCAGGACTGCCGGGTCTGAATCCAGGGACGCCAGATAGCAATAATCTGATCGATAGGCGCCATAACGCGCCCGGATAAAATGGAACCGGCAATCATCATGCCCGGCGTAATCTCCTCAAGCAGCACAAGCCATGCCCCCATCCCCAGCATCAGCGACTGTAAAGTGAGCCTTAACATGCGCGTCGCCGTACTAACGGCAGCACCACGCTCCCCCACCTGATTTTGCTGATGCAGAAAATCCCGATGCTGCTGTAACCAACGCTGATAGAAAGCGTCATGCATTCCCATAGCATCAATCACGCCGCTTTGTGACAAAGTCGCATTTACCTGGCGGGATGCTTCAGCAGAAAGTTCCCCGGCCCGTTTCACCGCCTGCGTAGTAATTTTTTGATTCAGCCAGGCCAAAAACAGCAGCACAATAGCACCAACAAGTGCCATTATTCCCAGCCAAAAATGCAGCAAGAAAATAGTCAGCAGATATAGAAAAAACCAGGGTGCATCAAAAAAAGCAAATACCGCATTCCCGCTAGAAAACTGACGTAGTTGAGTTAAGTCGCTCATTCCCTGAGCGGCATATTGTACGCTGCGGCTTCGATACCCTTCAAATACGGCATAAAAAATACGCCGGTTAATGCGCATATCTAATTGATTACCCATGCGCGACGCAATAACACTTCGTAACCATTCAAGGCCACCTAAAAATATAAACAGCCATATTACAATGACGGTTAGCATCACCAGCGTTATTTTATTTCCCGATGCCAGAACTCTGTCATAAACCTGGAGCATATATATTGAAGGCGTCAACATCAGTAAATTTGTTATCGCGCTAAAAAGCGCAATACTCCATAGTTCTTTCTTACACGCACGGATAGCGCTAAAGATCTCACCGGGTCCATTATTTTCATTGTTAACTTTCATCGCGAATATCGTATTACAGCCATTGAAGAATACACTTCCCTGTTAGAGATACTGTTTGTAACGAGCGTAAGCCTAAACAACAACGCCAAAAAATTCGTCACATATAGTTACACTGAATTCGACACCCTCCAATAAAAAACAACGCATAAAGAGAAAAATTAATGATTACCAGGGCGCACCAGGAAGCAGGCTACTTTCTTAAACAGAGTGTTTTCAGCCGAACTAAAGAAGTTCAAATAAAACTGGCAACAACTTAAGAAAAACACTCGTGAATACAAGGCAATACAAATATATGCCTTGTTAAAATTTTTGAGAGTCTCAATCTGATGAGGATACCTTTAAGAAATTTTGCAAGCAAAATCACAAAAACACGTCAAATGAGATGAATTAAGACAAAATGAAGCGACAGAGTACAATCTTCTTTTATAGTGGCTAACTCAAGGATGATAGTTACCATTTGTTACATCTGGATTGCTACGGAAAGTGGGTCATTAATGGCAAAACAATATCGCGCCAGCTTTAGAGCAGTATTAATTTATCCGCTGCAAAAAGCTTACTGCGCCACAGGGATATATTATACGGGGTTTTCCATAGCAACAGGCATAGCGCCATTTACCGCTGCCCTGCGCGCTTATATCTATCCTATACAAACAATGAAGCCTTTCTTAAAAAGAGGGTATCTATATTTAAAGCGGCGAGAAAATAAAGGCTATCGACCAGGAATTTCATCTATTAAAATAAAAGGTGACATTACTGTGCCCAAACCGCTCGATTACACCGAGTTGACGCTCAATTAAAAGAAAATATTTTACACTGTGTATAGGAAAACGCCCCGGATATGCGGGTTATCGACAGGGGCAGTTCCCTCTACTCAGAAAAGCGTTGTTAAACCCATTGTAGATAAGAAAAGCGATCATGCAGCAGGAAAACAGTATTAAACCCAAATCAGCGTTAGTTCGCGTTTTAAGCAAAGCTGTGCGAGTTTATAACACGCCTCTCTTCGCTCATATTTTCATTACGCTATTCCTTGTTTATATGACAACCATCCCCGCGCTTTATTTAAGTACCTACACTTTCCCGCAGGAAGATAAGATACACGCGCAAAGTGGCCTGTTCATTTATAAAAATATGGGCAAAGAGGGCTATGCGCCGGGCATATTCGCTAACGGGAAGAAATACCGGTTTTCTTGTGCCAGCAGGAGCACTGCTCGTCATACTTGCGGGAAAATGAGTGCAAAAGACTTTAGGCGCCTGCGTGGAAAACCTGCAACCATCTACTGGTTTCAGCAGGAAACAAATCTTTTTAGCTCGCAAAAGCGGGTGGTGGAGATAGTGATTAATAATGAAGTAACAGTCACCCGCCCCTCAGTAAACAGGTCTATCACCATAGAGCGAAAATCACGCAACTTTAATCTGTGGACAAGTAGTATTATAACAATCACTGTGAACCTTTTATTATGCTGGGGATACAGGCGGATGAATAAAGCAGAAAATAAAAACAATGTCGCTGAGAATGCATAACCTTTCTATAGCCACAAGAAACTGACAAATAAATTGCTAAAGAGACGATACTCCATGCAGCAGGAAAACAGTATTAAACCCAAATCGGCGTTAGTTCGCGTTTTAAGCAAAGCAGTGCGAGTTTATAACACGCCTCTCTTCGCTCATATTTTCAGTACGCTAATCCTTGTTTATATGACAACCATCCCCGCGCTTTATTTAAGTACCTACACTTTCCCACAGGAAGATAAGATACACGCGCAAAGTGGCCTTTTTATCTATAAAAAAATGAGCAAAGGCTATGCTCCGGGCATATTCGCTAACGGGAAGAAATACCTGTTTTCTTGTGCCAGCAGGAGCATTACTCGTCATATTTGCGGGAAAATGAGTGCAAAAGACTTTAGGCGCCTGCGTGGAAAACCTGCAACCATCTACTGGTTTCAGCAGGAAACAAATCTTTTTAGCTCGCAAAAGCGGGTGGTGGAGATAGTGATTAACAATGAAGTAACAGTCACCCGCCCCTCAGTAAACAGGTCTATCACCATAGAGCGAAAGTCACGCAACTTTAATCTATGGGCAAGTATTATTATGATAATCATCATAAATCTTTTATTATGCTGGGGATACCGGCGGATTAATAAAGCAGAAAATAAAAACAATATCGCTGAGAATGCATAACCTTTCTATAGCCACAAGAAACTGACAAATAAATTGCTAAAGAGACGATACTCCATGCAGCAGGAAAACAGTATTAAACCCAAATCGGCGTTAGTTCGCGTTTTAAGCAAAGCTGTGCGAGTTTATAACACGCCTCTCTTCGCTCATATTTTCAGCACATTATTTCTTGCTTACATGTTAGTTATACCTTCACTTTATTCAAGTAAATACACCTTTCCGCAGGAAGGTAAAATACACGCGCAAAGCGGCCTGTTCATTTATAAAAATATGGGTAAAAACGGCTACGCGCCGGGCATATTCGCTGACGGGAAGAAATACCGGTTTTCTTGTGCCAGTGGAAGTTTTATGCAACATACTTGCGGGAAAATGAGTGCAAAAGACTTTAGGCGTCTGCGTGGAAAACCTGCAACCATCTACTGGTTTCAGCAGAAAACAAATCTTTTTAGCTCGCAAAAGCGGGTGGTGGAGATAGTGGTCAATAATGAAGTAACAGTCACCCGCCCCTCAGTAAACAGGGATATCACCATAGAGCGAAAGTCACGCAACTTTAATCTGTGGACAAGTAGTATTATAACAATCACTGTGAACCTTTTATTATGCTGGGGATACAGGCGGATTAATAAAGCAGAAAAAGCGTTAAAGGAAAATAATAATACCGATACTCGCCTATAAAAATAGCGGGGAATGCATTTAAAACTCACGGAAAAAGAATAATACATCCGTTTGATAAAACAATAATACAATTGTCGATGCGCATACTTATGCAAAATTTTATAAGTTGCATTAGCTCGCTAATAGTTAAACACACTATTATCAAGCGGCGGGTTCTTAGCTTACCCAAAGAAATAATGAGCAAGCATAGTAATAAAAAACGCTTTAACAATAATTACACGAATAAAAAAGTATTTTTTAAAAAAAACACGGCACAGAAACACTGATACAGGGAAACCTGATTTAGTGAGGTCAACTCAACAATACGGCAGAAACAAGGAAGGTAACGATGAGTCATCTATTTTTAGAGAGCGGTTTCGGGAATATTTTAGCCTATATTAGCGGGCATACCAATATATTGCCCACCATAAATAATGCAACTAAAATTGAGGATGCCAACGGTGCGTTTAGTTTTGGGGTCAGCGCGGCGCAAACCGGGGCTTCGGTGTGGGAAATGATAGGTAAGGAGCTGCCCACCAGCTAGCGCTGGGCTTGGGGTTGATTTAATAGCAATGCAAAAATCTTATCAACAAACTGGCACCGTCAACACTTCTAATATCTACTCCGCCCTGAGTAACATTAGCTCCGCTGCCAGCGCGCTGGCGCTGATGGCCGCCATTGGTGGCACAGCGGTAAGCGCCCCGGCTTTAGCCTCTGTGGCTGCCGCCCTTACCGTCGTCGGCGGAATACTTGCCGTTGCCAGCGTAGCGTCAAAATCAACAATTAATGTGGATGCCTTATTGAATGATATTCACGACAGTCTGGCCCCCGCTCAGGACGCGCTGGGCAGCGTTTGGGATCAGGCTACGAAAATGGTTGACGGCCTGGTTGACGCCTTTGAACAGGGTGAAAACGCGCTGGCAGAGGCATTAAACGCCATGGCGGAAGCCGCTAAGGAAGCGATGAAGGATGCCGGAAATGCCATTGCCAACGCACTTTCCTCCGCTACGGGAATACCGGTTGACGCGTTACAAAAACTTCTGGAAAAAGCGGCGAATGCGGTAAGCCCGCTGATCGTCGATCTTGACGGCGATGGCGTGGAGACCTCAGAAACTACCACATGGTTCGACCACGATGGTAACGGCTACGCTCAACAAACCGGCTGGGTTGGCAGAGACGATGGCTTACTGGTGTTGGACAAAAATCAAAACGGCCTCATTGATGACGGTAGCGAATTATTTGGCAACAATACCCGGCTTTCTGACGGCGAACTGGCTGAAAATGGTTTTCTGGCCCTGGCCGACTACGACAGCAATGGGGATGGCGTTATCGATATTAATGACGAAATTTTTACGCGCCTTAAAATCTGGCAGGATCGGAATGGCGATGGCATAACCGATGAAGGTGAGCTCATCACGCTGGAACAAGCGGGTATCAAAGCGATTAATCTGGACTGGCGCGATACTGATATTGTCGACGCTGCGGGTAACCATCATCGCCAACAGGGTGGCTATATTAAAACTGACGGTACGACCGGCGCGATATCTGACGTTTGGTTTAACCAGAATCCGGGCCACCGGGTTGACAAAAACCCGGTTCCAGTCGGTGACGACATCGCTAAACTCCCCGACATTATTGGCAGTGGAAACGTCAGCGATCTTCATCAGGCTATGGCCCGCAGTAATGACCCCGCGCTACGGTCTCTCGTGGAGCAATTTATACGGGAAGAGGACCCGGCGCGGCGTTATGAACTGGTCGATGAGTTACTCCGGCAATGGAGCGGAGCCAGCCAATATGCAACCGACAGCCGTGGCAGGAATATCGATGCGCAAAAACTCTACGCTCTTGAAGCCTTCCTGGGTGAACGTTTTTACCAGCAATTTGTAGGTAGCGGTAACCCCGGAGCAAATGCGGCAGAACTACTTGATGATGCCTGGCACTGCCTGCAGGACAATATCTACGGCCAGCTAATGATGCAAACTCACCAGGCGGAGCTCATCGACCTTGCTGCCTGGCACATTGAAAAGGGTCAGATTATCTGGGAGGCGGACGCCATAGCTGAAAAATTACTTGAGAGCTGGCTACATGCCCCTGAAGCCGCGCTGAAAGAGATTGCCTCGCTTATTCAGACTCTCAAAGGGGTCGATACAGACTTCACGCACCAAATATTGCACGGTCTGGCCGAAATAACGCTTTCCGGAAATGAAGACTTTTCCGCAATATTAAATACTTTTAGCATCAATCCCGAAATTCCCATCATCGCCGGGCTCGCGGGAAATGATACGCTCGATGCACAGCATGCGGCTTTAATGCTGGGTATGGATGGCGACGACACACTTAACGGTTCCGGCTTCGCCGATACCCTCAGCGGCGGGCGCGGTAATGACATCCTGCGCGGCGGCGGCGGCGATGACACCTATCTCTACGCCAGCGGCGATGGCCATGACGTCATCGAGGAAAAATACCTCGGCGGCAGCGATACCCTGCGCCTGAGCCATATCGGCGCCGAACGCATTACCGTTACCCGCGACGGCAATGACATGCTGATTAACGTTCAGGCCAGCGCGCCCGGCGCCGGGGACGCCGGCTCCATCCGTTTATCCGGCCAGGCGGCTGATGCATCAACCGGTACCGGCGTCGAATTCATCACGCTGGACGACGGCACCCGCTGGGACCAGAAAACCCTGCGCCAGATGATGTTTGACACCGCCCGCACCGACGGCGATGACATTATCACCGGCTCCACGGCCGCCGATACCCTCAGCGGCGGGCGTGGTAATGACACCCTGCGCGGCGGCGGCGGCGATGACACCTATCTCTACGCCAGCGGCGACGGCCATGACGTCATCGAGGAAAAATACCTCGGCGGCAGCGATACCCTGCGCCTGAGCCATATCGGCGCCGAACGCATTACCGTTACCCGCGACGGCAATGACATGCTGATTAACGTTCAGGCCAGCGCGCCCGGCGCCGGGGACGCCGGCTCCATCCGCTTATCCGGCCAGGCGGCTGACGCATCATACAGTACCGGCGTCGAATACATCACACTGGACGACGGCACCCGCTGGGACCAGAAAACCCTGCGCCAGATGATGTTTGACACCGCCCGCACCGACGGCGATGACATTATCACCGGCTCCACGGCCGCCGATACCCTCAGCGGCGGGCGCGGCAATGACACCCTGCGCGGCGGCGCCGGCGATGACACCTATCTCTACGCCAGCGGCGACGGCCATGACACCATCGAGGAAAAATACCTCGGCGGCAGCGATACCCTGCGCCTGAGCCATATCGGCGCCGAACGCATTACCGTTACCCGCGACGGCAATGACATGCTGATTAACGTTCAGGCCAGCGCGCCCGGCGCCGGGGACGCCGGCTCCATCCGTTTATCCGGCCAGGCGGCTGATGCATCAACCGGTACCGGCGTCGAATTCATCACGCTGGACGACGGCACCCGCTGGGACCAGAAAACCCTGCGCCAGATGATGTTTGACACCGCCCGCACCGACGGCGATGACATTATCACCGGCTCCACGGCCGCCGATACCCTCAGCGGTGGGAGCGGCAATGACACCCTGCGCGGCGGCGGCGGCGATGACACCTATCTCTACGCCAGCGGCGATGGCCATGACACCATCGAGGAAAAATACCTCGGCGGCAGCGATACCCTGCGCCTGAGCCATATCGGCGCCGAACGCATTACCGTTACCCGCGACGGCGATGACATGCTGATTAATATCCGGGCCAGCGCGCCCGGCGCCGGGGACGCCGGCTCCATCCGCTTATCCGGCCAGGCGGCTGACGCATCATACAGCACCGGCGTCGAATACATCACACTGGACGACGGCACCCGCTGGGACCAGAAAACCCTGCGCCAGATGATGTTTGACACCGCCCGCACCGACGGCGATGACATTATCACCGGCTCCACGGCCGCCGATACCCTCAGCGGCGGGCGCGGCAATGACATCCTGCGCGGCGGCGCCGGCGATGACACCTATCTCTACGCCAGCGGCGACGGCCATGACGTCATCGAGGAAAAATATCTCGGCGGCAGCGATACCCTGCGCCTGAGCCATATCGGCGCCGAACGCATTACCGTTACCCGCGACGGCGATGACATGCTGATTAATATTCAGGCCAGTGCACCCGGTGCCGGGGACGCCGGCTCCATCCGCTTATTGGATCAACTAAGCACCTCCAGACAAACCGGTGTAGAAACACTCGAATGGGATAATGGCGATATCTGGGATCTTACCGATCCGTCGATATTTACCAGCGCGCAAACGCAGAGTTTTTCACCCACAGCCTTAATGATTAGCAATATGTCCGAACTGATAGCCGCTGATATTCCGGAGATCTCCTCTTCCACTTGCCAGGAGAGCCTCTGGGTTTAAGGTTTAATTTAACGTCGGTAATAAAGACTACTACTATTACCGGCGTTATCTTTAAGATATTTTTATTAACCTTGGCAATCCATCTTTATAAAATTTCCTGTTTTATTATTTCTCAGTAATATATCTTTTACTCGCCAATTTCTCTTATTGTATTCATAGTGCAAATATAACTGCCCTCTTCTAATTATTTTTCCCTTTTCCGTTTTGATTTTTCTGAGTTATTTTTCAGTAATAAAATCCTCTTTCACAATGAGCATCTTTTCAACAAAAGCACCGTCAGGTTAGTGATAGCGTATTTAATAAGCAGTAGGAAATGAAATTAAAAGACACTTACCCTCAGCTTTAAGGACAAAGAAATGAAAAGTGTAACTAACGAAGTTAAAGAAGAATTTAACTGCCCGTCTTCTACATTATTTAACCTATTAACTGCCCCTGCGAACTGGCTGGGGCTACACCCGGTCACTAAAGGCATTTATGGCCCGGCAATTACCCGCAGCCTGGGCGTTGGCGGCGTGGCAATCGAACACATCGACTCTGATGAGCGCCCGGCTCCTTTCGATGCTGTATGGTTGGTGACGCGCCATGAGCAGGATAAAGTATGGGAGTTGTCATCTCTCTATTTCGGCGGTCAGCCACTCACCGTCAAAATACGCTATGACTTTCTTCAACATTCAAACAATATGACTACGTTTAAAAGGACAATGATCACCTACTATCAGGAAGGCGATATTTCTGAGCAAAACCTGAAGGCCTCAAAAAGCGCCAGGGAACATGAGATCTATTTCGATAATATCCGTAAAAGATTGAACGCGCTTCAGGCTTCCTGATTGTGACAAGCGGCCCGGGGCAACCTGGGCAGTTATCTGTTCCCGATACAGAATCCAATAACTTAATCTCACCCTGCTATGCTTATTACCGGTATCTCTACACAATAAGGAGCAGAGAATGCATTATCTCTCGTTAGGAAAAACCGACCTGCGCGTCTCGCGTCTGTGTTTAGGCTGCATGACTTTTGGCGAGCCCAGCCGCGGCAACCACGCCTGGACGCTGCCCGAGGAAAGTAGCCGGGTCATTATCAAACGCGCGCTGGACGGCGGAATTAATTTTTTTGATACCGCAAACAGTTATTCTGACGGCAGCAGCGAAGAGATACTGGGGCGTGCGCTGCGTGATTTTTCCCGCCGGGAAGATGTGGTGGTGGCAACGAAAGTGTTTCACGCGGCAGGCTCACTAAAACAGGGGCTTTCCCGCGCCCAAATTATGCAGTCTATTGACGACAGCCTGAGCCGTCTGAACATGGATTATGTAGATCTGCTTCAAATCCACCGCTGGGATCCGAATACGCCTCTGGAAGAAACTCTGGAAGCCCTGCACGATGTGGTAAAGATGGGAAAAGCGCGCTATATCGGCGCTTCGTCAATGTATGCCTGGCAATTCGCCCGCGCGCTATATACCCAGGATAACCACGGCTGGACGCGGTTCGTCACCATGCAGGATCAATACAATCTGATCCAGCGCGAAGAAGAGCGTGAAATGCTACCGTTATGCTACGCCGAAAACATTGCAGTTATTCCCTGGAGCCCACTGGCGCGGGGCCGCCTGACCCGTGCCTGGGGTGAAACAACAGCGCGCCTCGTTTCGGATGAGTTTGGGAAAACGCTCTATGCCAGCAGCGAAGAAAATGACGCGCAAATCGCCGAGCGGCTAGCTAATGTCGCAGCCGCACGCGGCACGACGCGGGCGCAGGCGGCTTTAGCATGGCTGCTCAGTAAACCCGCCATTGCAGCGCCTATTATTGGCACTTCACGCACAGAGCAGCTTGATGAACTGATTCAAGCCGTGGATATCACGCTGGAACCTGAAGAAATTGCCGAACTGGAAATGGCCTACGCGCCGCATCACGTGGTCGGTTTCTCGTAACCTACCCCCAACGCCGTTTCACAATACTGAATGTGTCCGGCATCACTGGCACGCTCAGTATTGTGCTATCCCTGGCTGCGGTTAGCGGGCTATTTAACGCCGCACAATCAGAGATAAATTCTTTTAAATAACATATTATTTTCATCGCGTTGATAATTAGCCCGCTTTAACGCTGTTATTCTGAGTGAATAGCATAAGCAGTAATTTGAATAATAGAAAACGGCGCTTAAATTCTCTTCATATCAATATTATTTAATCTAATTTTATTAACACCTATTTTAAAAATCACTATTTTCATTTGCAAACTAGAACCAAGCGATGATATTCAGAAAAATCTTCTCAGCATATACTCAACGACTACTTTTTGAGTACATTGCTACCGGTCAATGCATAAATAAAACGCTCTCATCTAATAAGCTGTAGTTATTGATTACCACTGTTTTCTTAAACTCAATATATACCCATTCTCAGATGCGAATAGCATTCATTTTAAATAAATTAATATTGCGATTTACCTAAACTGGCGCGTATTCATTGCGTGAGATCAATACCTCCTTTCACGATTTTCATAACAATCGCCGCTTTATTTTCCTCGGGATCACCATTGATGAAAAAAAGCAATAGTGCTAAAGGAGTAACACTGTCTGCGATATCGCGACGGAGCTTTGTCAAAGCCAGTACCGCACTGGCACTCTCTACGCCGCTCTTTTCACTGCGTTCAGCGCAAGGCGCGGGCCAGACGCATTCTGTGTCATCGGCGGCCACAGCGGATGATGAACGCGTTGTCGCCACCTGCAGCACCTTTGACTGCGGTGGTAAATGCGATATCCGTGCCCATGTACGTCATGGTGAAGTGACGCGAATTTCCACGCGCCCGGATAACGAACTGGATCCCGAAATGCCCATTATGCGGGCCTGCGTGCGCGGGCGGGCCTACCGTAAATTTGTCTATCATCCGGACAGACTAAAGTACCCGATGAAGCGCGTAGGTAAACGCGGCGAGGGGAAATTTGAACGGATTTCATGGGATGAAGCGACAACGCTGATTGCGCAGAATATGCAGCGCATTACGCGTCAGTACGGCCCTGCCTCCCGGTATGTTCACAATAATACTGCCACCAGCAGCGGTACCTTCACCGGCGATAAAATGGTGCGCCGTCTGCTTAATCTCACGGGCGGTTATCTGGAGTACTACCACTCCGTAAGTATGGGGAATACCGGTGCAGCAACGCCTTATACCTATGGGGTTGCCGCCAGCGGCAGTTCGCTGGATACGCTGGCCAATACGCCGCTGGTTATCTTATGGGGGCATAACCCAACGGAAACGATTTTCGGGCATACCAATCACTATTTTCAGCGCATGAAACAGAACGGCACCCGGTTTATCGTAGTTGATCCCCGCTATTCCGATACCGCCGCCTCTCTCGCCGATGAATGGATCCCATTACTTCCCTCAACCGACAATGCGCTGATGGACGCAATGATGTATGTCATTGTGAGCGAGAACCTCCACGATAAAGCGTTTATTGAACGCTACACGCTGGGTTTTGATGAACAGAACATGCCGGAAGGCGTGCCGCCTGGCGAATCGCTGGTCGCTTACCTCATGGGCCATAAAGATGGCGTAGTGAAAACGCCCGAATGGGCGGAGCGCATCACGCACGTTCCCGCACAGACCATCCGCCAGCTCGCCCGGGATTACGCTACAGCTAAACCCGCCGCGCTGATTCAGGGCTGGGGACCGCAGCGCCACAACTGCGGCGAACGTACCGCACGCGGTTCCACACTGCTGGCGACAATTACCGGCAATGTAGGCCGCATGGGTGGCTGGGCCGCCGGCTATGGCGGCTGCGGCAACCGTAAATTCGCCGCTGGCCCGGAGATGCCGGATAACCCGGTATCCGCCAAAATTTCCATTATGAATTGGGTACAGGCCGCCGATGATGCCAGCAAAGTCACACCGGAAATGGGACTAAAAGGGGTTGATAAGCTGGATAGCAATATCCGCATGCTCTTTTGCCTGGCGGGTAACTATTTGTCTAACCAAAACCCGGATATCAACCATGCGGCCCGGGTGCTGGAAGACGACGCTAAAATTGAATTTATCGTAGTTAGCGATCTGTATATGACGCCCAGCGCGAAATACGCCGATATTCTGTTACCAGAAACCAGTTTTATGGAGCGCTGGAATATCGGTGAAACCTGGGGCACGGGCAACTATCTCCTGCTCTCGGAAAAAGTCATTGAGCCGCAATTCGAGCGCCGCTCTGACTACGACTGGCTGCGGGAAGTCGCTGCTAAGCTTGGAATTGAACAGGATTTCAGCCAGGGTCGTGACGAAAAAGCCTGGATTGCGCATATTTGGGAACAAACGCGGCTGGCAATGCCTGACGAAAATTTGCCCGATTTCGCCGGTCTGCAAACCCAGCGTCGTCATCTGTTTAAAAGCCCGCCTTACGTCGCTTTTGAAGAGAATATCCGCGATCCGCAAAATCATCCGTTCCAGACGCCTTCCGGTAAAATCGAAATTTTCTCAAAACGTCTGTATGACATGCAGCACCCGGAAATTCCGGCGCTCTCACACTATGTCCCTGCGCATGAAGGGCCGGAAGATAGCCTGGCGAAAAAATATCCGCTACAGCTGATCACCTGGAAAGGGAAAAACCGTGCTAATTCAACGCAATATGCTAATCCCTGGCTGCAGGAGGTTCAACAGCAGGCGCTGTGGATTAACCCGCAGGACGCGCAGCGGCGCGGCATTAAGCACGGCGATACCGTCCGGATTCATAATGACCGCGGCGTCACACTGGTGCCGGCGCATATAACGCCGCGCATCATCCCGGGCGTGGTCGCTATGCAGGCCGGTGCCTGGTGGCAGCCCGACGCGCACAGGGCGTGGACCACGGCGGTTGCGCCAATGTGCTCAGTTCGGCGCGCATTACGCCGCTGGCGAAAGGGAATTCTCACCAAACTATGCTCGTGGAGGTCACTCAATATGACGTCATTTAAGCACTACCCGCCGGTGAGCGAGCAGCAGCTCGGGTTTTTCATCGACACTTCGCGCTGTTCAGGGTGCAAAGCCTGCCAGGTGGGCTGTAAAGATAAAAATAATCTGGAGCCGGGCCGCCGCTTTCGCCGGGTTTATGAGGTAGCCGGCGGCGGGTTTATCGCGACCGGCCAGGGCGGCGTGCAGAATAACGTTTTCGCCTACACCCTTTCTATTTCGTGCAATCACTGCGCTGACCCGGTGTGCACGAAAAATTGCCCGACGACCGCAATGCATAAACGCCCGGGCGATGGCATTGTCCGCGTCGATACCGATAAATGCGTGGGCTGCGGCTACTGTGCCTGGTCCTGCCCTTACGGTGCACCGCAAATGAATACCCAGACCGGGCAGATGTCTAAGTGCGATTTTTGCGTCGATTTGCAGGCCGCCGGAGGCCGCCCCGTATGCGTCGATACCTGCCCGCTGGGTGCCATTGATTTCGGACCAATAGAAGAACTGCGCGCTAAATATGGGCATCTCTGCGACGTGAAAGGATTGCCGGACTCTTCTTTGACGCGTCCTAACCTTGTTATAAAACCACACCGCGGCAGTGAAAAAGAGGAGACGCCTCATGCATGAGTTACCGTTAATTCTGTTTACTCTGCTGGTACAGGCATCAGTGGGCGTGATGTGCGTATTCGCCTGCTTCTCGCCAAAGTCGCTGGCCCCCACCCAACGCACGCTGGCAGTGCTTTTTATTTGTTTCAGCGCCGGGCTTGGGTTACTGGCGTCTACCCTGCATATGGGGTATCCGCTGAACGCGTTTAATGCATTGCGCCATTTTGCCAGCTCATGGCTTAGCCGGGAAATCGTCTTTGCCGCTCTGTATCTTGGGCTGTCAGGTATCGCACTGCTGTGCGCGCTGCTGCGCCGCACGCCGCCTCGCGTATTACTGTTCGCTGCGGCGCTTTGTGGGCTTGTCGATCTGCTTTGTATGAGCGCGATTTATATGCACGCCACTGTCGTTACCTGGCGCCATATTAATACGCTGTTCATGTTTTACGGGTCCGCCGCGCTGCTGGGGGCGGTATTTTCCGCATGGATTTTACCTTTATCGCCTCGCGCACTCAGGGTTCTCGCCGGTATCGCTATTGCCGCACTGGCGCTTCGTCTCCTCGTTCAGCCGGATTATATAAGCTGGCTTTCAGACGCCGCGCGCAGTGAAGCGGTGACGTTCCCACACTATCCGCTGACGGCATTTCGCCTGCTCTCTGGTATGCGCCTGAGCGCATGGATTAGTTCAGCGGTCGGCGTCCTGCTGTTCACGCTGGCGGCCCGGCGCGGAAAATCACCGCTGCTGTTATCCGGCTGCGTGTTGATCGCGGTGGCTGAAATTCTCCAGCGCTTCACCTTTTTTAGCATTCAGTAATGGTATTCCTTTCTGACAGCCCCGCCGCGACGGCGGGGTGCTTGCGCCAGCGCTTTCGTTTTTCCACCTGTCGCGCCTGTGCAGAGGCCTGCGCGACGCGGGCTATCACAATCAATAAAGCAGAAATAACCCTCAACCAGCCACAGTGCACCGACTGTGGAGCCTGCCTGTTCGTCTGCCCTGTCAACGCAATTACCGGCATACGGCCACCGCGACGCGGGTATCGCTCAGGCGTGCTGTGCGCGCCGCTTACGTATCCTGCGCCGGACGTTGAAGAGCTGAAGTCATGGCACGCGGAATATCATATTCGGGCCGTCGAGCTGAATGTTACCGCTGCTCCGGGCTGGGCGCTGGCGATCGCCCGTCTGAATCTTTATTTGCAGGCAGTCAATGAGCCTGTCTGGCAGGCGCTTCCTCCCGCTGCGCCGGAACAAAACGCCGGGCTTCGCCGGTTACTGCATTTGCCTCAACACAATGATGCGCTTCAGGCGAGCGTAACGCCGGGTAAGCGGCTACATCGCCGTTATTTTTCCCGCTATCGGGAATATGCACTGGCGATTTCACCGCAAAATTGCCAGCTTTGCGGCGCCTGCGGACGCGCCTGCCCGGAGGGCGCTCTGATATTTAATGAAGGAGGCTGGATGATTGACGATGCAAAATGTACCGGCTGCAAAGCCTGTGTCGCCAGCTGCCTGCATAACGCCATAACGGTAACCGCAGAGGTTGCCCCTGCCCGACAGCAATATATTCCCTTACATCAGCGGCACTGCGCGCGCTGCCGCCGGCCCTTTCTCGCCTGGGATGCGCACGCCATGCATTGCCATATTTGCTGCCGGCACCTTCACGGCATGCGCAGTTAGTTTCACACAGATTTATCATTTGTCTGGCTGGGTAAAATCTCCTTCTGCCCGGCGTTGAGATGGCTTTTCCCTAAAGTTAAAGCTCGTATTTGCCCCTTTCGCACCATCATACAACCGGAACCAACAGACCTAAAAATAACCGCCTTATCGTGGAAGGATTTATACAGTTTCTAATCACCAGACAGCGTCAAGGTTTAGGATATGAAGGATAAATTAGGGAAAGTCCCGGCGGCTTTTGCACGGGCCGCGCGCACCGCCAGCGCGGCAGAAAGCGCGGAGGTAAAAATATCGGTACTCTTCTATACGCCTGAGATTGGTGGGCAGTTGTCGACTATGGCACTATTAAAGCCGCCGATATTTTGAAAGGCGATTTTACTGTTTTACCCGCACAAACGATTAGTTTTGCTATGACCCGTGGCGCTCCTGCCCCAGAGTCGCGTTCAACGCTATCGATACCAAAAGCGACTCACTGGCTCGCCCGGCAGGTAAAACCGTGCTTACCATTGATATCGACGATACAAAGCCTGTTAACGGGCCGGGTATGGATGGGGATAAGAAAAGAGGTGCAATATTTAATAGCGTTTAAATATCTTACCATTGAAGCGGGAACTTGCATAACACGGTGATATTGCCAAACAGTGGCAACATCACGGGATTTAAAAGGTATACCCGGCCGTGGTCTGGATAGTTAACCTCTTTTGCATCGAGTGAAGGTGACAGTAACCTATAGCGTTCACCACTATGAATGCAACATTCCAATGACGGTCCACAATCAATAAAGGCGCTGGGTTAGGCTTGACTAAAGCTGAACATCCGGGCGCCCCCCCCTCTCGAACCGTACTATTTATAATTAACGCTTATTGATTAAGTTAATTTTTATGGGTGAAACTTCAACCGACACCTTTAAAAAAATCACCACAACCACGGTTCTCCATCTGAAAAACGTTTAATTGCACAGAAAATTCATCAATAGCGCAATCAGGACTCTATTCTTTATAAGCATGGGTGAAATAACCAATCACAGAAATAAAAAAGATTAACCAAACCAACAATTCACTCTTACCAAAAATATTTCCCACCCTATAATCTTATTAAAAATAAAAGATCAAACACGATATTCTGGCCATTGCCCTATATATTTTTTTAAAAAAAGAAAATTAGATGAACAAAATCAAACTTATTACATATTGAAATTGTATAAATTTAATGGGTGACTTTTCTCAAAAGTAAATATCCATATTTACCCAAAACCTTACTTTAAGTACCATCCTACAATCTAAACCGGCGGTTATAAAATAAATAGCATCCGGCAGATGATATTCACACAATTTAGTTATTACCAGAAAGCACCAAGGGATCTGAAATGAAACATAAACCAGGGAAAGCACTCGCTTTAGCGGCGCTAGCGCTGACTGTGAATACCGCTACGGCCGCAGACAGCGTCGATGTGAAAGTCATCGGCACTATTGTTCCCACCGCCTGTAAGCCGGAAATTGCCGGTGGGTCCACTATTGATTATGGCACTATTAAAGCCAGCGATATTGTACTGGATGACTATACTGTGCTGCCGAGAAAAACTGTCGATTTTACTATCACCTGCGATGCACCGGCAAAAGTCTCACTTAAAACCATTGATGTTAAAAGTGACTCAATGGTTCGCCCGATTGGTAAAAATATACTGACTGTCGTTGTCACCGAGACTACCCCTCTGCAGGGGCTGGGCATGGACGGCACAAGTAAAATAGGAGCATATCGAATGCTGCTTAGTGGCGTAACCGTGGATGGCGGTACGTCGGTAAAAAACCTTCTCTCTGCTGATGGCGGCAAGTCATGGTCTAAGCCAGTATATTTATGGCTCAGCCCAGACTATATAGCCTCCGTAGGCGCTGCCGCTGGCGATAATACGCCATTAGCTTTTACGACGCTTAGCGGAACATTCCAGCTTCAGGCCGCCATCAATAAAGGCTCCGAACTGGATCTGACTAAAGCGGTGCATCTGGACGGCCAGTCGACTGTCGAACTGTACTATTTATAAGTTATTTGTAAGTTATAAGTCACGCCTGCTTTTCAATTATCTCCTTTTCCGGGCGTCATTTAAAATGGCGCCTAGAATACATAATGTTCGTATCCTATTAATAGCAGCCTCTATTTATCTTAGAATTATTTTTAACTTATTATTAAATATCTCCAGATAATTATTTGGCGTTGCTGCGCACCAAAACAAAGCATTAACTCTATAAAATTAATAAAGCTGACTATCTATTTTCGCGGTAACTTATCCAGATATCATGAATTGAGCTGGCTGCCGCGCTAGCCATATCGGCGATAAGCGCTCAGCGTTATTGATTCGGCTTGCGCTCTAAATATCGCGCGGTTTTAGCCCATAAAACGCGGCGCACCTAAAAGCGCGCCGGAAATAAAAAAATTTCTCATCGGATAAAATCAGGATTGAGGTTCAGGACTATAACAGCCCAATAGGCCAGTAATGCCCAATAAGCCAAATGATCCCCGCAGAGATAATGCCGGCGATAATATCATCAACCATAATGCCCATTCCGCCCTGCACGTTCCTGTCGAACCAGCGGATTGGCCAGGGCTTCCACATGTCCAGGATGCGGAAAATCACAAACCCCACGGCAACCCACCGCCAGTCATTTATCGGCAGCGCCATCAGCGTTATCCACATTCCGATAAACTCATCCCAGACGATACTGCCGTGATCGTGCACGCCCATATCCCGCGCGGTGCGATGGCACAAATAGACGCCGATGCAAATCCCCAGCATCACCACCAAAGAATAGAGCTGCCAGGGCAGTAAAATAAGCAGACACCAGAAAGGGATCGCCGCCAGCGATCCCATGGTGCCTGGCACCACCGGACTAAGCCCGCTGCCAAACCCTGTAGCCAGTAAATGCCACGGATTTCGTAAATTCAGGCGGCGCTTCGCTTCCGCCTTACTGCTGTGCAAAGTGGTCATAACCCTTCCATGCCAGCGTCACCGGCTGGCCATTTTGCAAATACTGAATGCCTTCCGCCGCCGCGGTGGTTTGTCCGATACAGGTGAACGGCGTTCCCAGATAGCCCAGCGCCACTTCCAGCGCACCGCGATTACGCTCTGGTACGGTGAAGCAAAGCTCATAGTCTTCACCACCGGAAAGCGCCCAACGCTGGGCCTGTTCGGGCGTCGCGCTTTGCGCCAGCGCCGCCGAGTAAGGTAAAGCATCGAGCATAATACGGGCGCCGCAGCCGCTAGCTTTAAGGATATGTCCTAAATCAGCGACCAGTCCATCGGACAGGTCAATGGCGCTACTGGCTAATCCGCGCAGCGCCTGGCCTTGTAAAATTCTTGGTACAGGCCGCAAATGGCGCTGCAATAAATAATCAGTGTGCTTATCATCCGACGGCGCAAATTGCCCCAATAATACGGCCAGGCCCGCAGCGCTGTCGCCGGGGGTGCCAGTAACGAATATCCAGTCGCCCGCGCAGGCACCGCTGCGCTTTAACGCTCGCCCCTGCGGCAATAAACCATGAATGCCAAGCGTCATCGCCAACGGCCCGCGCGTGGTATCTCCGCCAATAAGCTGCATTTCATAATAATCGAGCTGCTCAAACAGGCTATCGCTGAAGGCCGCCAGCCAGTCTTCGTTGACTTCTGGCAGCGTCAGCGCCAGGGTTGCCCAGGCGGGTGTGGCGCCCATGGCCGCCAAATCGCTCAGGTTAACCGCCAGCGCTTTATACGCCAGATCGCCGGGCGCGATATCGGCCAGAAAATGTATTCCACAGACCAGCGTATCCTGGCTAATAGCCAGCGTTTGCTTCTCGGGCACATTCAATAACGCGCAGTCATCACCGATACCGGTTTCAACATCACGCCGGACGCGGCGTACGCGGTCAAAATAGCGGGCTATAACAGAAAATTCATCGCTTGCCAAAGCAGTTAGCCTCAGTCGGACTCAAAATTAAGGCCGGTAAACCGGCCTCGAAGTTATTTTTTGCGGGGACGTATATGCGGCGCGGCTTTATCGAGTACGCCGTTGACAAATTTATGACTGTCTTCGGCGCCAAAGGTTTTCGCCAGTTCGATACCTTCATTGATGGCCACTTTATAAGGCACATCGTCACGTTTCGCCAGTTCGTACAGCGCCACGCGCAGCACCGCTTTCTCCACCTGCCCAAGTTCGTCAAGCTGACGCGACAAATACGGTTTCATCAACCCGTCAAGGTATGCGCTGTTGGTCGCTACCCCGGTGAGCAGTTCACGGAAATACGTTATGTCGACGTCTTTAACATCCTGGTCCGCCAGGAACTGATATTCAACATCGGCAATGTCGTTCTGAGATAACTGCCAGGAGTAGAGCGCCTGGACGGCACACTCACGGGCACGACGACGAGCAGCAGGTTTCACGGAATTCCCCTTACAAAATTCAGGCTTTAATCGCCTTTAGTACATTAATCATTTCAAGTGCGGTCAGCGCAGCTTCAGCGCCTTTATTGCCAGCTTTAGTACCCGCGCGCTCAATCGCCTGCTCAATGCTTTCCGTGGTGAGTACGCCAAAAGAGACCGGAATGTCACATGCCTGTGCAACCTGGGCTAAACCATTACTGGCACCCCCCGCGACATATTCAAAGTGCGCGGTACCGCCGCGAATCACTGTTCCCAACGCAATAATCGCATCGTATTTGCCGGTTTTCGCCAGCGCCTGTGCGGCCAGCGGTAGCTCATACGCACCGGGAACCCAGACCACGGTAATATTTTCTTCACTGACCTGACCAACACGCTTTAGCGCATCAATAGCGCCATCCAGCAGGCTGTCATTTATGAAATTGTTGAAACGCGCGATAGTAATTGCAACGCGCGCGCCCGGGGCGGCTACATTAGCTTCGATAATATTCATACTTATCCTTTAACATATTTACAGGCCCCGCAGGGGGGCGGATTCTATCATACTCTTTCACATACTGCTTACGGTTTTGGGGCCGGGTGAATATCCTATGCGGGCGTCAGCGTGAGGCGAAGATCTGGCCCAACTGCGGCAACCTGGCTAAAGACCAGTTTAGGCGCATCCGCCAGCCTGGTTAGACCAGGCAATGTGCACAAACCTCTCGCAGCATTTCCTAACAGCTTGGGCGCCAGGTACACGATAATTTCGTCCACCAGGCCTGCCTGCAGCAGCGCACCCGCGAGCGTGGCCCCCGCCTCTACCCAGACGCTATTAATCTGTTTTTTACCCAGAATCATCATCAGGGCAACCAGGTCCGGACGATCGTTATGCTCAGGGATCGCTATCTGCGAAACGCCCGTGGGCCACGATTCTGCATCAGGCTGTATCCGGGCAAGCCAGGTTTCTCCCGGTAATTGCACCAGACGATGGCGAGACGTTATTCTGTTAGCGCCGTCCACCACCACCCTCACCGGCTGGCGTAGCGCTGAGCGCGGATATAGCGCCTGAGTTTGCGCATCGAGCTCGTCCCATCGCACGGTTAAAGAAGGATCGTCTGCCAGCACCGTACCGCTGCCGGTCAGTATGGCTGAGCTTTGCGCACGGAAACGCTGCACATCGCGCCGCGCCTGTACCGAGGTAATCCACTGGCTTTCCCCGTCAGCCATCGCCGTGCGCCCATCCAGCGAAGCACCAAGCTTTAACTGCACCCACGGAAAGCCTGTGCGCATGCGCTTTAAAAAACCGCGATTAAGCACTTCCGCCTCGGCCATCATAAGGCCGTGGCTTACGGCAATACCGGCATCGCTCAGGCGTCGCAAACCGCGTCCGGCAACTTGAGGATTAGGATCCTGCATTGCAGCCACTACGCGCGCCACGCCTGCGGCGATAAGTGCGTCACAGCAGGGCGGCGTGCGGCCATGGTGACTACACGGCTCCAGCGTCACATATACCGTCGCGCCGCGAGCTTTATCGCCAGCCATACGCAGCGCGTGCACTTCCGCATGCGGCTCCCCCGCCCGATAGTGAAACCCCTCTCCCACAATCTTCCCTTCGCGAACGATTACGCACCCGACATTGGGGTTAGGTGTGGTAGTAAAACGACCGCGCCGCGCAAGAGAAAGCGCGCGTGCCATATAAATTTCATCCTGCATTACTATTAATCCTGTAGACGGGCGATTTCTTCACCGAACTCACGGATATCTTCAAAACTACGGTAGACAGAAGCAAAACGGATATAGGCTACTTTATCGAGCTTTTTGAGCTGCTCCATCACCAGACTACCAATCTGTTTACTGGGCAATTCGCGCTCGCCGGTACCTCTTAGCTGCGATTTAATATGGTTGATTGCCATTTCGACATCGTCAGCGCTCACTGGCCGTTTTTCCAGCGCTTTTAGCATTCCGCTACGCAGCTTATCTTCATTGAACGGTTCGCGAATATCATTACTTTTAATCACCCGCGGCATGACCAGCTCAGCTACTTCAAATGTCGTGAAGCGTTCATGGCAAACCAGGCACTGGCGGCGGCGGCGTACCGAGGCGCCTTCCCCGACCAGGCGAGAGTCAATCACTTTGGTGTCCACGGCGAAACAGAATGGGCAGTGCATACGGCTACCTGAAATAAGAGAAAATGGGGAGTAGTTTACCCCGAACTCGCAGGCCGGCAAAACGGCATGTACTTTGAGAGTAAAACACTATGCTTTCCCACGGGCATCGCCTACGCTGCGTTAACTGACTGAACATAAGGAATCTTTTATGCTAAAAACTCCGGGCATCAAACTTATTCTCGCAAGCGGGCTGCTGACATTAACCGCCTGTAGCGCTCCGCGCACGCAGGTTCAGGAAACCAAAGAAGAGGTCAGCGCTCTGGCGCAGAAAATGAACCGTTTAAATCAGCAAACGGTGAAACTCACTCAGCAAAATACGTTAAATGCACAATCGAAACAGGGCGTCTATTTACTTCCCGCCGCCAAAGCACCGGCGCAATTAGAGAGCCAAATTGGCGATTTAACGCTCAGGCTGGATAATATTATCGCCTATGGCACTGGCACAAAGGCCACGCTCACTATTACAGGTGACAGCATCAGGCCACTGCCCGCTTTTTCTGGCGAGATCGTTTGGGGAGAAATTCAGGGTACGATCGAGGATTATCGGGAAGTCAATACGCATACCCGAACGATAAGTGAAGCGGCCAGCGTTCTGGTACCGAGCGATATTGTCATTCAACTGGACATGCCGGATATCGCGCCAGCGCAGCTCGGGTTTGTGCGAATACACGATATTGTACCGACCGATCCTGACTTTAAACCTGCGGCCAGGTCCCCGTTTGGCAAGCATTAATGTTGATGGTCGCGTAGCTAATAAGGCAGGGTCGCCAATGCAACGCGCCCCTGCCTGTTAAGCCCGATCAGCGCCTGAGTGACGGCGATGAAACGCGTCGTCATCTGCTCACGCCACGCCACGCCACGCCACGCCACGCCACGCCACGCCACGCCACGCCACGCCACGCCACGCCACGCCACGCCACGCCACGCAGAATGAAACCACCTGCTCCATGGAATATAAAGAAATTTATTCGTTTATTCAGACAATCCCCCCCCCAAAACGCCGACAGAATAAACCCTGAAACGCGACCGCAATCGATTACCAGAGAAAGATAAATGTGAAGAAACACATATTTTTGTGAGAAATGATTTTTATAATAGCCCGCTCGCCTGTTTAAGTTTAATCAGGCAGCGCATACATTCAGGGGTGGCCATTGCGGCCATTCAGCAATCACAGTGGCAATTACATGAAAAAAATGATGTTAGCGGCAGGCGCCGCCCTTACTTTTATCGGCTCTTTCACCGTTAAAGCTGCAGATAATTCCGGTGAGTTCGTTTCTGACTGGTGGCACCAGAGCGTCAATGTCGTCGGCAGTTACCATACCCGCTTTGGGCCGCAATTACGCAACGATACTTATCTGGAATATGAAGCGTTTGCTAAAAAAGACTGGTTTGATTTTTATGGTTATATTGATGCCCCGCGCTTTTTTGGCGGCGACAGTAACGCGCGCGGGATCTGGAATCACGGCTCGCCGCTTTTCATGGAAATCGAACCGCGCTTTTCAATCGATAAATTAACCGGGCTGGATTTAGGATTTGGCCCGTTCAAAGAGTGGTACTTTGCTAATAACTATGTTTATGACATGGGACGCAACAGCGCTAATCGCCAAAATACATGGTATATGGGGTTAGGTACCGATATTGATACCGGCTTGCCAATGGGGCTATCACTAAACGTATATGCGAAATATCAGTGGGAAAACTATGGCGCCGCTAACGAAGATAGCTGGGACGGATATCGCTTTAAAATAAAGTACTTTGTACCGATAACCGATTTATGGGGCGGAAAACTCAGCTACATCGGCTTTACCAACTTTGACTGGGATTCCGACCTGGGCGATGAAGCGTACCGCACCAATAACTCTATTGCTTCCAGCCACATCCTGGCCCTGAATTACAGCCACTGGCATTACTCCATCGTCGCACGTTATTTCCATAATGGCGGCCAGTGGGAAAATGGCGCAGGCCTTAACTTTGGAAAAGGCGATTTCAACGTGAAATCCACCGGCTGGGGATATTATCTGGTTGCCGGTTATAATTTTTAATAATCATTAGTGCGCCATTAAATTTCCAATGCATTATGTAATCAGGGGCCAAAAAGGCCCCTGATTACATGCTTAGCGACACAGTTATTCTTATGTATTAGCAGCACCATATTCCGCTAGTAAAACGAAAAAACCATCCAAACTCCCGATTATAAAATATTAGCATCGCTAATGCTGCGGCGTTCTCAAGGCAATCAGTATCGAATTTGACGGATTTTCAGGCAAAGTTACAGGCGCAGGGGTTGAGGCAAAGTATGTCATCCGGGAAATAGCGTTTAGAACGCGCTAATTGCGGACATCCTCACCGGCGTATGTTTATCTGAGCCAGGACAGAACCAACAGCGGGCTGAGGAAGGCGAAATTTGTTCAATAACGGAAGCCTGGCGGAAAACTAAAAGGCCTGGGATCGATAACGTTATCAATCCCAGGCCCTGAGAGTAGCTTAACCTAAGCGGCCCAGCTTTATGATTCAACACCATAAAACTGAGCATTTTCACAATCACAAATAGGTTACGGCAAAATTGACGGCTGATCCGCCCCTTCTTTCTCAACCTTCTGCTGGATTAAGTGTTCACGCTTCATCCCAAGCTTCAGCGCCAGCGCAGAGGCAACATAGATAGACGAGGCAGTACCAATGGATACCCCGATAAGCATGGTCAGCGAGAAACCTTTAAGCATCGCACCACCAAACAGATAGAGCATCAGAATAACTACCAGCGTAGTGCCTGACGTTATCAATGTTCGGTGCAGCGTCTGGGTGAGCGAGACGTTGAAGATTTCGTAAGGCGTGCCGCGCCGTATTTTGCGGAAGTTTTCACGAATACGGTCGGAAACCACAATACTGTCGTTCAGCGAGTAGCCAATAACCGACATTAGTGAGGCCACAATCGTCAGATCGATTTCTATCTGAAACAGTGACAGCACGCCCATTGTGATTACCACGTCGTGCGCCAGCGCGATAACTACGCCCGCAGCCAGTCGCCACTCGAAGCGGAAGCCCACATAAATCAAAATACAGATCAGCGCGACCAGCAGCGCCATGCTGCCGGTTTGCGCCAAATCGGCGCCGACGCTCGGCCCGACAAACTCAATGCGCTTCACGGCCGCGTGCTGGCCGGTGGCGCTATTGATAACGTTAACCACTTTCGTGCCTAACGTTTGCCCGCCGGTTTCACCGCCCTGCGCTGGCGGCATGCGAACCATAATATCCCGACTGCTGCCGAAGTTCTGCAGTAGCGGATCGGCGAAGCCGGCTTTTTCCAGCGACTCACGCATCATGTCCATATCCGCAGGTTTTTCTAGCGAAATTTCGATGACCGTACCACCGGTGAAATCCAGCCCCCAGTTAAAGCCGCGCACCCCGATAATAATTATCGACAGTATTAGCAGCAGGCCAGAGATGCCAAAGGCCCAGTAATCCCAGCGCATAAAGTCCCAGACTTTACGGCCGTGGTTCAATTGTTCAACGGTATAATCCTGTGCCACAACGCACTCCTCAGATAGACAGCTTGTTGACGCGTTTGCCGCCATACAGCAGGTTGACGATGGCACGGGTACCAACTATCGCGGTAAACATTGAGGTTGCCACGCCGATGCCGGTCGTGATCGCAAACCCTTTAATCGCCCCGGTGCCCACAGCGTACAGAATAATCACTTTGATAAGCGTCGTGACGTTAGCATCCACAATGGAGCTAAACGCGCCGCTATAACCTTCATGAATCGCCTGCTGCACTGAACGTCCGTTGCTCAGTTCTTCTTTAATACGTTCATTAATCAAAACGTTAGCGTCCACCGCTACCGCCAGGGTCAGTACGATACCCGCAATGCCCGGCATGGTTAGCGTCGCACCGGGCAACAGTGACATAATGCCAACAATTAACACCAGGTTCGCAATCAGCGCCGTCGTCGCTATCAGGCCGAACTTCTTGTAGAAGAAAACCATGAACAGAATAGAAGCGATTAGACCCCACAGGCAGGCTTCCAGCCCCTGTTTGATGTTCTGCATCCCGAGCGTTGGCCCAATCGTGCGTTCTTCAACGATTTGAATCGGCGCAATTAGCGCACCTGCACGCAGCAGCAGCGATAGCTGACGAGCCTCATTCGGGTTGTTGATACCAGTAATTCGGAAGCTATTGCCCAAACGCGACTGAATATTCGCGATGTTGATAACCTCTTCCTGTTTCACCAGCACCGCGCGCCCGTTGGCATCTTTACGACCGCTGTCTTTATACTCCACAAATAGCGTTGCCATTGGCTTGCCAATGTTGTCTTTCGTGAAGTTAGACATCATATTGCCGCCCGCGCCGTCCAGAGAAATATTAACCTGAGGCTGGTTATATTCATCCAGGCTGGACGTCGAGTCCGTAATATGATCGCCCGTTAGAATAACGCGCTTGTACAGCACTACCGGCTGGCCTTCACGCATATTTTTAACTTCAGAATCGCCCGGGACGCGCCCGGCGGCGGCGGCGGACGGATCGACGCTGGTGTTGACTAAACGGAACTCAAGCGTCGCCGTCGCTCCAAGAATTTCCTTGGCGCGCGCGGTATCCTGAATCCCTGGCAGTTCCACAACGATGCGATCCGCACCCTGGCGCTGAACCAGCGGTTCGGCCACGCCAAGCTGGTTTACACGGTTACGTAAGATATTAATGTTTTGCTGAACCGCATAATCACGCGCTTCCCGCAGACGATCGTCAGTCATGACTGCGCGCAGCGCATTTCCACCCAGGCTCGTTACCACCAGATCGCGATGGCGCGGCTGCAGATAAGCAATCGCTTTATCGCGAGTATCAGCATCACGAAATGCGATAGTCACACCATAATTATTGGCTTTACGCACATTGCTCCAGGCAAGACCTTTTTCGCGCAGATCGCTACGCAGGCCGTCGATATTTTGCTCCTGGAGTTTGCTGAGCGCGGTTTCCATATCCACTTCCATCAGGAAGTGCACACCGCCGCGCAGATCAAGCCCAAGTTTCATTGGTTCCGCGGCAACCATCGATAGCCAGCGCGGAGTTGCAGGTGCGAGGTTAAGCGCAACGACGTATTGATCGCCAAGCTTGCTTACTAATGCCTCACGCGCGCGTAGCTGCGTATCGGTGGAATCAAAACGCGCGAGGATCGCGCCCTCTTCCAGCGCGACGGATTTTGGCGCCAATTTTTCTTGTTGTAAGGTACTCCGGACCTGTTCCAGTGTTTGCTCGCTGGCGGCGACTCCGCGCGCGCCAGTGATCTGAACGGCCGGATCCTCACCATAAAGGTTGGGAAGCGCATATAACAGACCGACGAGAATCACGACGATCAGCATGATGTACTTCCACAAAGGATAACGGTTTAACACGGCAATTCCCTTCGGGAAAACGAAAAATTACAGCGCCTTCATAGTGCCTTTCGGCAAGACCGCTGCGACGAAATCACGCTTGATAACGACTTCAGTCGTGTCATTGAGCGCGATGGCAATATACCCATTTTCCGAGACCTTCGTAACGCGCCCTACCAGGCCGCCGTTGGTCAATACTTCATCACCCTTCGCGATGGCATCCATTAGCTTTTTATGATCTTTGGTACGCTTCTGCTGCGGGCGTAGGATCATAAAATAAAAAATCAGACCGAACACAACCAGCATCAGGATCAGAGACATTGGGCTCCCTTGAGCCGGTGCTCCGGTGGCCGCAGCCGCATCAGAAATAAAAAAGCTCATTTACATTCCCTCATTTCAAAATTAATCAGTGGATAACGCGGGAACCGCTTTATCCTGACGAGTATAAAAATCTGCGACGAAGCGCTCTAATTTACCCTCTTCAATAGCCGCACGTAAACCGGCCATCAGGCGCTGATAGTAACGCAGGTTATGAATCGTATTGAGTCGCGCGCCCAGTATTTCATTGCATCTGTCGAGATGGTGCAGATAAGCGCGCGAATAGTGGCGACAGGTATAGCAATCACACTCCGCGTCGAGCGGCGAGGTATCACTTTTGTACTTCGCGTTGCGAATTTTCACTACGCCATCCGTAACAAACAGATGACCATTGCGCGCGTTGCGCGTCGGCATCACGCAATCGAACATATCAATCCCGCGGCGAACGCCTTCAACTAAATCTTCCGGCTTACCCACCCCCATTAAATAACGCGGTTTATCCGTCGGGATCTGGGGGCAAACGTGCTCCAGAATGCGATGCATATCCGCTTTGGGTTCGCCTACCGCCAGTCCGCCGACAGCGTAGCCATCAAAGCCGATATCTACCAGGCCTTTTACCGAGATATCACGTAAATCTTCGTAAACGCTGCCCTGGATAATTCCAAACAGTGCATTAGGATTACTCAGGCTATCAAACCGTTCGCGGCTGCGTTTTGCCCAGCGCAGTGACATTTCCATTGAACGCTTAGCATAATCCCAGTCGGCGGGATAAGGCGTGCATTCATCGAAAATCATCACGATATCCGACCCAAGATCGTACTGAATCTCCATCGACTTTTCAGGACTCAGGAAGATAGAGTCGCCGTTAATCGGATTACGGAAATGCACGCCTTCTTCTGTAATTTTGCGAATATCACCGAGGCTAAACACCTGAAAACCGCCGGAGTCGGTTAAAATCGGCCCGTGCCACTGCATAAAATCATGCAGATCGCCGTGCAGCTTCATGACCTCCTGCCCCGGGCGCAGCCACAGATGGAAAGTATTGCCCAATATAATCTGCGCGCCGGTATCTTTAACTTCTTCTGGCGTCATGCCTTTAACGGTGCCGTATGTGCCCACAGGCATAAATGCCGGCGTTTCTACCGTGCCACGCTCAAACACCAGCCGACCGCGCCGCGCGCGCCCGTCGGTGGTCTGCAATTCAAATTTCACCTTTCCTCCCACATCAGAGAAACAGTCTGATGGAATACAAAAAACCGCTTATTCTAAACTAACTGCCTGCGCCGCGCCATTAACCGCGCGGTGATACATCCGATTTACCCGGCGTAATGACGGTATTATCATCAGATACGCGCTTTTTTTACACATTTGCACATTCCATTCTTATGCTTTTATCACTACCCAGCCAGCCAGCCAGCCAGCCAGCCAGCCAGCCAGAAATGGGATGCTGCCGGCTCTGCGTCAGTCAATGGCTGGCAAACTATTTTTTCGGATCGTTAATATCAGAAAGGCATGTACAAAAACGCAAGGATGAATACCCGCAAAACGCATTGTTAATAGACGGGATAAATGAGCATAAAATAATGCCGTTGAGAACTGACGCCGTATGTCCGGTAATTTCTTAACCTATTAATATATTGCGGAGCGGGGTATATATAGCAGCCTTTACAATAAGGTGTAATGAATAATCTTATCTCTATGATTCATCAATAAAATCCCCTGCCATATATCAATATCACAGTGACTTTTCTCAAATTTCTTTACATATATTCACTTTTAAACGTTACGCAGTATTATCCCCTCTGGCTGCAGCGGCTGACATGGGCATTAGGTCGGTAAGTTGAAGCAGCGTAACTCATGATGAATAACCAGGAAATAACAATGTATACAACAGGGAAAATCGCCACCATCGCCGTACTGGCGATGGCTATCAATACCGCAATGGCGGCAGACAGCGTCGATGTTAAAGTGATTGGGACTATTGTTCCTGCGGCCTGTACCCCGGCAGTGACCGGCGGTGCCACCTTTGATTATGGTACTATTCCTGCCAGCACCATTCCCGCCGATGACTACACGGTTCTGGGCGTCAAAACGCTCGACTTTAGCATTACCTGTGACGCATCCGCCAAAGTTGCGCTGCGCGGCGTAGATGGTAAAAGTAATACTGCAGCAAAACCCATCGGTAAATCCTTTAACGATCCCGATAATACTCTGATCGATGCAAGATCCTGGATGTTTGGGCTCGGTGCCGAAGAGCCTGGGAAACTTACAGGCAGCTATCGGATGTGGATTGAAACGCCGACGGTGAAATTGGACGGTAAAGCCGCAGGGCAGGCACTGATAAGTAGCAATCTGACCTCGGCCTCACCGACCTGGGCCGCATCGCCAAATCAAACCGTGCTGATTACCAGCCCAAATAATCGCTATTATGCCTGGTCAACCGACGCAACAACCGCACCCGCGTCGTTCACTACTATGACCGGCACTCTGTCAGTTCAGGCCGCTATTAATAAAGGTTCCGCACTAGACCTTACCAAAGCAGTGCACCTGGACGGGGTAGCCACCGTTGAGCTTTATTATCTGTAATTAAGTTATCTCAGCGTACTACATATATACAGGCGCCCGCCTTTACGGGCGCCTGTTATTTTTACGGCTAAACCGCGCTTTGCCGGTACAGCTATATCGACCGGGTTCTATATTATGATACTGAGATTGCACTTTATTAATAATCCATTACTTATTAAGGCGTTAATCAGTGTCTTTAAAATAATCGGCGCAACTTCAACAAAAAGTTTCTTTATTTTTCTTTACAGTCCATCAAATAAATTATTTCAGTTTTAAATGATTTACCATGGTGACTTATCCCAAAATAGTCACTCAGTATTCCTTGCCAGGTTTACTTTCGGTATTATCCCGCCACGCGACTAAAACAGATGGCAATCGTCTGTTCCTTCCTTAATCATGATTTACAGAAAATAAAGGTGTTTGGCCATGAGAAGCCCTGGTTTAAGACTCATTACAGCTCTGGCCGTATTTACTACCTATAGCGCTATCGCCGCAGACAGCGTAGAAGTAAAAGTCATTGGTACCATTGTGCCGGCAGCCTGCACGCCCAGCATTGTCGGTGGTGCAACCATAGACTATGGCACCATCAAAAGTAGTACCCTTACCGCCGATAATTACACGCTACTCCCTGTGAAACATCTCGATCTCGCCATTACCTGTGATGCGCCGGCAAAAGTCGCCTTGTCACTCATGGATATAAAGAGCGATTCCGGCACAGCACTGGCAGGGCTAACGCTACTTGATTCCAGCGCGCTGTCTACGCAGCTTGGGCTGGGCCAACAAAATGGAAAAAATATCGGCGCCTATGCTATAAGCCTAACCCGTGATGCGCTTTACGTTGATGGGCAAAACGCCGATACAATTTCTGCTGCCAGTACGCTTAAATGGAGCGTGATCGCCGACCGCCTGTATTTCAGGGACACCGATAATCTGGTCTCTTTTAGTCAAAAAGGGGCGACCACACCGATGGCTTTTACTACGCTCAATGCTTCTTTGGAAGTTCAGGCCGCCATTAATAAAGGCTCAGAACTTGACCTGACTCGCCCATCCATCTGGACGGCATGTCAACTATTGAGCTGCATTATTTGTAACACCGCTAACACGCCAGATTAAATGCACGAAGCGCCCTTTCCGGGCGCTTTTTTTATGACGATGAGATAATGATGCCAACCAGATGTGCTGCGCTTTAGCTCTTAAAGCCGCTTTATCACTACGCGGGCGTACACCCGGGCGGGCCTCGAATATTATTACTTCAACCAAACCTTATCAGGAACGTAGGCCACCGATAATTATATGATAGGCAGTCTGACGCAGCGGCGTGGTAAAACTGGCCGCAGGGATCACGGCCGTTCGTCAATCGCCTGCGGATTTTGGGTAATAAACATGGCATCGCCGTAGCTAAAAAATTGATACTCCGCCGCTACGGCTTCCCGATAGGCGCGCATTGTATTCCGATAACCGGCGAACGCTGAAACCAACATAATCAGCGTCGATTCAGGCAGGTGAAAATTAGTTATCAGCGCATCGACCACCCGGTAGCGGTAGCCGGGGTAGATAAAAATCTGAGTATCATCGAAAAACGGTTCAATCTCCGCCTCTTTTGCCGCCTGCGCTGCGCTTTCCAGCGAGCGCACCGACGTAGTACCAACCGCAATCACGCGATTACCGCGCGCGCGACAGGCCAACACTGCGTCCGCCACCGCCTGCGGCACCTCGGCGTACTCAGAGTGCATAATATGCTCTTCAATACTCTCTACTCGCACCGGCTGGAAAGTACCGGCGCCGACGTGCAGCGTAACGAATGCCAGCTCGATGCCCTTACGGCGCAGCGCTTCCAGCAGCGGCTCATCGAAGTGCAGGCCCGCCGTAGGCGCTGCCACGGCTCCCGGCTTTTGGCTATACACCGTCTGATAGCGTTCCCGATCTGCTTCCTCATCCGGGCGATCGATGTACGGCGGCAGTGGCATATGTCCGATATCATTCAGGATTGCCAGCACGCCGCGCGCATCATGAAACGCCACCTCAAACAGCGCGCCGCGCCGCGCAGTCATCGTCGCGCGCACCTCTTCACGCTCACCCAGCAACAATTCCGTCCCCGGTTTAGGCGCTTTTGAGGCGCGAATATGCGCTAATACACAGCGGTCATCCAGCACTCTTTCTACCAGCATCTCCAGCTTTCCGCCGCTCGCTTTACGCCCATAGAGACGCGCGGTAATTACGCGCGTATTATTAAACACCAGCAAATCGCCCGGATTAAGTTTATCCAGTAAATCGGTGAACACGCCGTGCGTTAAGTCTCCCGAAGGCCCGTCCAGCGATAATAAACGGCAGGCGCTGCGCTCCGGCTGGGGATAGCGGGCAATCAGGGATTCAGGCAGTTCGAAGGTAAAATCGGCGACACGCATGGTAAAACACTCAGACGGGAAAACAGGCGGCCTAGTCTAGTGCCGGGGCGCGTTCCCTGCAACCAATAAGCCCGTAGAAAAGGTTACGCATGAATTTTCTGGCACATCTTCATCTCGCAAGGCTGGCAGACAGCTCTCTGCTCGGCAATCTACTGGCAGATTTCGTACGCGGTAATGCTGACGAGTGGACACCCGCTGTGGCTGCGGGTATCGCCATGCATCGCCGGGTTGATGTGCTAACCGATGCCTTACCGCAGGTGCGGGAAGCGCGCCAGTGGTTTCGCCCGCAAACGCGGCGCGTCTCGCCCATCACGCTTGATGTCATGTGGGATCATTTTCTCTCGCGCCACTGGGCAGAACTATCCGCGGAACTGCCTCTGGAGCAGTTTATCGCTCTCGCCAAAGCGGAAATCACGCCACTGCCGCCGCATGCACCACCGGAGTTTATCGCGCTGAACCAGCATATGTGGTCCGAACGCTGGCTGCAGCGCTATCAGGATATGTCTTTTATCGCCAGCGTGTTAAACGGCATGGCTAACCGCCGGCCGAAACTCGGCGCTCTGCGCGATTCCTGGCACGATCTGAACGCCAACTATGCAGGGTTGGAGCGCCTGTTCTGGGCGTTTTATCCCCAGATGATGGACGATGCGCGGAATAAAAAGCTGTAACACGATGAGATAACCCGCAGGCGCTGAAAGAATGGTAAGGCGCAATGGTCGCAGCGCCGCCACGCACCTGAGATAAAAGCTGATTCAGTACCGGCACCGCCGGGCACGGCACACACCGCAACGCTGGCTTTCGCAAACGCCATCTTGTAAAAAAGGGGAATACTTTCCCCTTTTTCAGAACATTTTCGTCGTGCAACCGGTTGGTCTATCGCAGGCGGCGGCGCTCTCGGTAACCTTTACACCACCAGCCCACCAGCAGCAATGCTATCCACGCAAATCCCACATACAGCGAAATACGCGTATCCGGATGGTAGCCAATGAGCGCGATAATAAAGGCTAAAAAGATAAGCCCAATAAATGTCATCACCACGCCGCCTGGCACTTTAAACTTCAGCGCCGCCGCTTCTTCAGCGGACAGACGGCGGCGGAATGCTATTTGCGACAGCAGGATCATTATCCAGACCCACACGGTGGCAAATGTCGCCAGCGACGCAATCACCAGAAAGACATTTTCTGGCATTATATAGTTCAGATACACCGCCAGCAGCAGCGCCAGCGTCATCACTACTACGGTTACCCACGGGATACCCCGGCGCGAGGTTTTAGCAAAAATCTTCGGCGCGCTCCCCTGCTCCGCCATTCCGTGCAGCATTCGCCCAACGCCAAAAACATCGCTATTAATCGCCGACAGCGAGGCGGTCAACACCACAAAATTCAAAATCGTTGCGGCGAAGGTAATGCCCATATGCTGGAAAGTCATCACAAACGGGCTGCCGTTCGTTCCCACCAAATTCCAGGGATAAATCGACATAATGACGAACAGCGTACCTACGTAGAACACCAGAATACGCAGCGGAACAGAATTAATCGCACGCGGGATCGATTTCGCCGGATCTTTCGCCTCCCCGGCCGTAATACCGATAATTTCTATTCCGCCATAGGCAAACATCACCATTTGCAGCGACATCACCATGCCGAGCCAGCCGTTTGCGAAAAACCCGCCGTGAGTCCATAAGTTATGCACCCCGGTCGCCTTACCTCCGTTGCCAATTCCCCAGACAATCATGGCCACGCCCGCGACAATCATCACGATAATGGTCGCCACTTTGAAAAATGAGAACCAAAACTCCATTTCGCCAAACACTTTGACGCTCATCAGATTAATGGCGCAAATCAATAAAACGACGCTGAGTACCCAAATCCAGTGCGGCACAGTGGGAAACCACACGCTCATATAAATACCGAATGCGGTAACATCAGCGATAGCAACAATTAATATTTCAAAACAATACGTCCAGCCGGTGATATATCCGGCCAGTGGCCCCAGATTCTCTTGGGCGTAGCGGGAGAAAGAGCTGGCAGAGGGGTTATGAACTGACATCTCACCCAGCGCGCGCATGATGATATAGGCAATTACGCCACCAATAATATAGGCCAGCAGCACGCTCGGCCCCGCCATTTTTATTGCATCTGCGGAGCCGTAAAATAACCCGGTGCCGATGGCTGAACCCAGCGCCATAAAACGAATATGCCGTGTGCTTAAGCCGCGTTTAAGCTTGTTTTTTTCCATTGAACACATCCACTAAAATAAAAAAACCACGAGGGGATAGCCTCGTGGTTAATACAAACCGTCGACTCAGTGCGCCGCAGAGGTCTTAGACGCCCCCGCTAAGCGATCCCAAATAATGCACGCTATCAACACGCACACCGATGGCGCAAGCCAGGCCAGCCCCTGGTCCGCAAAAGGCAATTTTGCATACCAGGCGGGCAGGCTTACTTTCAGTGTCGACGCTTTTATACCATCCAGCACGCCGAAAATCAGGCTAATAAACATGGTGGGAGCCATAATCCGAGTTGGGTTATGCCACAGCGGGCGCGTAAAACTGAGCACCACCAATATGATACAAGGCGGATAGATCGCCGTCATAACGGGGATAGAGACCTGAATTAACTGACTTAAACCCAGGTTGGAAATCACCATCGAAAATCCACCGAGAATGAAGACCAGTGTACGATAAGAAAACGGCAGATATTGCGCAAAAAACTCAGCGCAGGCGCTGGTCAACCCCACCGCCGTCACCAGACAGGCAAGGAAAATCAGTGCCGCCAGTAGGAAGCTGCCAAAGCCGCCAAAAGTGTGCTGCACATAGGCATGGAGAATAGCCGCGCCGTTCGCGGACTGATCCACCAGCGACATGCTGTCGGAGCCGAGGCGAAATAGCGCCAGATACAATAGTGTGAGACCGATACCGGCGATAATGCCAGCCCAAACGGTATAGCGGGTTAATAGTTTTGCCGAGTTAACGCCGCGTGAACGCGCGGCGTTGACGATAACAATGCCAAATACCATCGCCCCCAGGGTATCCATTGTCAGATAACCATTAACGAAACCGTTAGAAAACGGCGCGGTCTGATAAATATCTGTCGCCGTGCTAATCCCCCCCGCCGGCCATAGAATCGCAGCGACTGACAAGATTGTTAACGCGATAATCTTCAGCGGCGCCAAAAAATGCCCTACGGTATCGAGAAGCTTGCCAGGATAAAGCGACACCAGAATCACCAGCGCGAAATAAACGATGCTATAAATCAGCAGAGGCAACGAGCCATCGCCGGTTAGCGGCGCTATCCCCACTTCAAATGAGACCGTCGCCGTACGCGGCGTTGCAAACAGCGGCCCCACGGCGAGATAACAAACTACGGCCAGCAAGACCCCGGCCACGCGGCCAATAGGTGAACTCAGGCTATCAATACCGCCGCCAACGCGAGCAAGCGCGATCACGGTTAAAACCGGCAATCCCACCGCGGTAACGAGGAAGCCAAAGGAAGCCAGCCAGACATGCTCACCGGCCTGCAAACCCACCATTGGAGGGAATATAATGTTGCCCGCGCCGACAAACAGCGCAAAGGTCATAAAGCCCAACGCGATAATGTCGCGAGAAGTTAAACGATGGGTCATAAGATAATGCAACCTGTGGATGTGGTGTTGTAAACGTTAATTTTTGCGCGCTTATTCCTGGCGCAAAAAATAGTAATATTCATCAATGACGCCGGGAAATCCTACCCGCCGGGCGCGGCGAAGAGTCGTTATTCAGTTACCGCCCCGTATGGTCAATCTGACAATTAACGGGAGCTAATTAAAACGCTTATAGCGTTTGAAGGCAACAGGGGTTTGCCAAACCAGTAGAATATGCTGAATATAAAAATTTTCCTGGAAACATCTGCCAGTACAATAAAATTTACCCCGTTTATCATGCGAACAAAAAACAGTCACCGTTCTCAGGCTGCATTATTCTATCGTTGAAGTAAAACAGACTAGCACTGCCACGCTGCGCCGTTTTTCCATACTATTTCCCAAAACCATACGCTCAGTTCGCCGAAAATCATCGGCCGCTCACTACTACTAATGTGGGCAGAAACGCAGGGTATTTATACACGGCACGTACGCGGCGTGGCACCGCCTAAATAGCATTATAAGCGGCATCAGAAATCGACGGCCGGCAGTTCGCCGAAAACTATCGGCCGCTCACTACTGCTAATGCGGGCAGAAACGCAGGGTATTTATACACGGCACGCACGCAGCGTGGCGCCGCCTAAATGGCATCATAAGCGGTATCAGAACTCGCCGGCCGGCAGTTCGCCGAAAACCATCGGCCGCTCACTACTGCTAATGTGGGCAGAAACGCAGGGTATTTATACACGGCACGTACGCGGCGTGGCGCCGCCTAAATAGCATTATAAGCGGCATCAGAAATCGACGGTCGGCAGTTCGCCGAAAACCATCGGCCGGTGATACCGATTAACATGAGCAGAACCGCAGGGTACTTGCATCGCACGCCGTGCACACAGCGTGGCGCTAGCTAAACTGCACCCTACACCTATAAATGGTGCCGAAAGCCGCCAGTCGTCAATAGCTCTGGCTCTGCGCTTTGATGCCACGCGCGCTCTGTCTTTGGCCAGCAAAAAATAGCCTCTACTTTCAATTGAGTTTTCACGCAGGAAAGCGCCCTGCTTGCCTGTAACCTTCGCCCCCGATAGTGAGCTCTCAATCCTCGTCAGAAGGCTCAGGCGATGACCTCTGACTCCCCCGCTCTGGCAGGAAAGAGGCCAGAACGGCTTGCGTCGATAGCCTGCAATCAACGCACACTCAATTTGCATCAACCTCAAGTGAGCTAACCGCGTCGTGCGTTACCAGACAGACATCCGGCAGCACAAACGAAAAACGAGCGCCCTGCCCCGGGGCGCTTTCGATAATCAGCGTCGAACCGTACTGCTCCAGCGCATGTTTGACGATAGCCAGCCCCAGGCCACTGCCGCCTTTGCAGCGCCCGCGCGCCGCATCAACGCGATAAAAGCGCTCGGTTAAACGCGGGATATGTTCTGCCGGGATACCCGGCCCATTATCACTGACGCAAAATGATCCACCCTGCGGCGTTTTGCGCCAGCTTACCGTCACCCGCGTTCCTTCCGGCGTATGCCCAATCGCATTGAGTATCAGGTTGGCAATAATGCTGTATAGCAATGACTCACTGCCCACCACCTGCAAATTGGGGGCCGCATCGATACTTACTTCATGGGACGGTCCCAGGGCATGCGCTTCGCGCTTAATCTGTCCAAGCAGCGTACAGATATCCACTTCAATATGCTCACCCTGTTCCGGCTTCGCCTCAATACGAGAAAGGGTTAAAAGCTGCTTTACAAGCGTATCCATTCGCTGCGTCTGCTCACGCATCGCATCCAGCGCTTTCTCACGCTGCGCTTCCGGCAGCGCGCCTTCCGCCATGATTTCCAGATAGCCTTGTAATACCGTCAGAGGCGTGCGCAATTCATGGTTAACATCGGCAAAAAAGCGGCGCCGCAGGTTTTCAAGCCGGTGTATTTTGGTTACGTCTCGCGCCACAATTAGCCGCTGACCAGCGCTGTAAGGCATAACGCGAAATTCAAGATGTCGCCCGTTATTTAGCTGCAAATTTAGCGCCTGAGTAAAATCATGTTCCTGTATAAAGCGATGAAATTCCGGATAGCGCAGCAAATTTTGAATATTTTGCCCGGCATCTGCCGGCCAGCGAAGATGTAATAAACGCTGGGCTAATTGATTACACCAAAAGATGTCTCCCTCATCGGTAGTCAAAACTACCGCATCGGGCAGCGACTCTGCGCCGCTGCGAAAACGCTTTATCAAACCGCCCAGCTCTTTGCGTCGCTTCTTATTGCGTCTTTGATGCAAATGCAGCCCATACATGACCGGCGCCCAACTGCCGCTGCCGGGCGGCGGCGTCATGCTTTTATCTACCCAAAGCCACTGGGAAAGCCGCATCAGATTATAAAAATGCCACAGTAACAGGCACAGCGTCGCCGTAAGCCAGCACCATGCAAGATGCCCGCATAATATACCCAGCAGCAAAGCAGGAATGCTGATAAGTGCAAACTCGGCAATAAGCTGTTTCCACGACAGTTTCTCCAGCACGCTTTGCTCCTGTTAATCGCTGATAGCCAGGCGCTGGCTTCTATTATCATTTCTATTACTTCTATTACGTCAGTTTGATGGCGCCTGCGCAGTAAAACAGATGAATCGAATAGTTAAACCCGCGTAGAGAAACGATACCCTGCCCCGCGCACGGTTTGGATCATACGATCGTGACCACTCGCTTCCAGCACCCGGCGCAGCCGACGAATGTGTACGTCTACCGTACGATCTTCAACGTACACATTGTTACCCCACACGTTATCCAGCAGGTGCTCGCGGCTGTAAACCCGCTCCGGGTGAGACATAAAAAAGTGCAGGAGCCGAAATTCCGTCGGCCCGAGATCCAGCGCTTTGCCAGCGGCATCAACGCGGTGTGATATAGGGTCGAGTAACAGACCCAAAGCCTCAAGCGGCGGCTTATCAACGGCGGGAGAGACCCGCCGCAGCAGGGCTTTTACCCGCGCCACCAGCTCTTTGGGAGAAAATGGCTTCGTCATATAATCATCCGCGCCGGCATCAAGCCCGCGCACGCGTTCTTCTTCTTCACCGCGGGCGGTAAGCATTAATACGGGAATATCACGCGTCTGTCGCGTATATCTGATGAATTTCAGAAGCTGTAATCCTGAACCGCCGGGTAACATCCAGTCGAGCAACACCAGGCTGGGAAGCGGCTCGCATAATTGACGCTGTGCGTCAGCGTAGCTTTCGGCCTCAAGCGTGTGAAACCCGTGCTGCATCAGCGTTAAACACACCATCTCACGAATTGCCGCTTCATCTTCTATTACCAGAATATGTTTCGTCATCATTCCTCTGTTCAGGAAAATGGCTACGGGGTGTTATCGTAAACAGTATGAGCCATTTTTGTGACAAAAATATGAAATTACATATTCTCCAGTTCTTAGACTCTGCGTAATGCTGCCCTCACCTCCCCACACAGTTATAATCGCCCCACACTTTTACGCCCGGACATCGTCATGCGCATTATTCACACCTCGGACTGGCATCTCGGACAAAATTTTTACACTAAAAGCCGCGCCAGCGAACATCAGGCTTTTTTACACTGGCTGCTGGCACAGGTTGAGCAGTATGAGGTTGATGCAATTATCGTTGCCGGCGATATTTTTGATACCGGCTCTCCCCCCAGCTACGCCCGGGAGCTGTATAACCGTTTTATCGTGCAGCTACGCAACAGCGGCTGTGCGCTATATTTGCTGGCCGGAAATCACGATTCCGTTGCCACGCTTAATGAATCCCGGGAGCTACTGGCCTGCCTCAATGCGCGGGTGATTACCGGCCCAGACGATGACCCCTTTATTATTCCGCGCCGGGACGGCGCGCCCGGCGCAATCCTGTGTCCCATTCCTTTTTTACGCGCGCGCGATATGCTGCAAAGCAAGGCCGGGCAGTCAGGTGCAGAAAAACAGCGCTCTCTGCAGGATGCTATCGCTAATCAGTATCAGCAAAGCTACGCGCGCGCCCAGGCTTTGCGCCAGGAAAAGCCGCTTCCGATCGTCGCTACGGGCCATTTAACCACCGTCGGTGCCAGCGCCAGCGAAGCGGTACGCGATATTTACATCGGCACGCTGGATGCATTTCCGGCCCACGCCTTTCCGCCAGCGGATTATATTGCGCTGGGGCATATTCATCGCCCACAGCGGGTCGGCGGAACGGAACATATCCGCTATTGCGGCTCCCCTATCGCATTAAGTTTCGATGAAACTGGCACCGCTAAAAGCGTAAATCTGGTGGAATTTCGCGATGGCGCTTTTGCCGGCGTCACGCCGCTGACGGTACCGACAACGCAGGCGATGGCAGTGTTAAAAGGCACGCAAGAAGAGATTGAACGGCAGCTTGATGCCTGGCGCGGCGCGCCTGAAAGCCCGGTGACCTGGTTAGATATTGAAATCGCCAGCGACGACTGGCTGCACGACACTCAGCGGCATATTCAGCGCCTGACCGATTCATTGCCGGTTGAGGTGCTGCTTATCCGCCGCAGCCGCGAGCGGCGCCAGCGCATCATTGAGCGCCAGCATCAGGAAACGCTTAGCGAACTGACGCCAGGGAAAGTGTTTGAACGCAGGCTGGCGCAGGAGACGCTGGATGAAGAGCAAAAAAGCGGGTTAAGGCGGTTATTTCAACAAACCCTGGACGACGTTACACAGGAGCACGATGCATGAAGATCCTCACGCTGCGCCTGAAAAACCTGAACTCTCTCAAAGGGGAGTGGAAAATTGATTTCACGGCAGAGCCTTTTGTTAGCAGCGGGCTATTTGCGATAACCGGCCCCACCGGCGCCGGGAAAACTACCCTACTGGACGCGCTCTGCCTCGCGCTTTATCACAGAACACCGCGCCTGGGCGCTGTATCTCAAACCCAAAACGATGTGATGACGCGCGATACCGCCGAATGCCTGGCTGAAGTGGAGTTTGAAGTTAAAGGCGTCGCCTGGCGGGCTTTCTGGAGCCAAAATAGAGCGCGCAATCGGGCGGACGGTAAGTTACAGGCACCGCGCGTAGAACTGGCCCGCTGCGCCGACGGGAAAATCGTCGCGGATAAAATCAAGGATAAGCAGGAGCAAATCGTCGCGCTCACCGGGCTGGACTACGATCGTTTCACTAAGTCCATGCTGCTCTCTCAGGGGCAGTTTGCCGCATTCCTGAATGCCGATCCTAATACGCGCGCCGCGCTGCTGGAAGAGCTTACCGGCACGGAAATTTATGGCCGGCTCTCTGCACAGGTATTTGAGCGCCATAAGTCCGCGAAAATCGAGCTGGAAAGCCATGAAGCGCAGGCAGCAGGCATTCTTTTATTAAGCGATGAACAAAAGCAAACGCTGCGCGCGGCGCTAAAAACGCTGCAAACAGAAGAAATTACAGAACAGGCGCAGCTGCGCGCACTGGAAGCACAGCGTCAGTGGTTGATTCAATATCAAAGACTGCAAACCCAGGAACGTGAAATTGAACAGGCGTCCAGTTCAGCGCAGCGCGCGCTGGAGGCGGCTCAGCCAGAGCTGCAGCGTCTGGCGCTTGCACGCCCGGCGAATACGCTGCGCCCCGAGTGGCAAACGCGTCAGCATTGGGCGCAGCAAACCGTCGATTGTGCGCGTCAGCACGACGCTGTGAGCGAACGTTTACATACCCAACGCCTCGCCCGTCAGGCTATTCGTGAATTAGCCCTCCGGGAACATCAGGCTCTGGCCGCTCAGCAGTCAGCGCTTACTCACAAATTGCGTGAAAGCACGCATATTGCCCGCTGGCAAAATGAAATCAGCGGCTGGCGCAGCGCGCTGGCCCAGCGCCAGCGCGATATTCAGCGCCTCGACGCCCTGTCTGGCAGCCTGAAGAGCTACGATAGCCAGCTCGCCCGGCTTCCCACACCGGATGCCGACCTCTGCGCCGAGGAAGTAAGTCAGCGCTTACAGCAACTGACGGAGGCGCGCCCCCGCCGCCAGCAGCTTGCTCTGTTACACGCCTGCCTGGCGCCGCTTGCCGGGCAGGAAGCCCATTTGCAGAGCGCGCTGACACAGCTTACGCGCCGGTTAAACGAGCAGTCACGCACTCTGGAAGAGACCTTCCGCAGCCTGGAGCAGCAAAATCAACTCGTTGCCGAAGTCACTAACATCTGCGAGCTGGAACAAACCATTGTCTCTCTTCAGGCTGAACGCGAGCGCCTGCGGCCATCTCAGCCCTGCCCGCTGTGCGGCTCTACTGAGCATCCCGCAATCACTCGCTATCAGACCATCGCACCGGATACCAATAAACGGCGCCTGGCGCAGCTTACGCAGCAGCGGGACGCGCAGGCGGAACAGGGCGCGCGCCTGAAAGGGCAACTGACCGCCGGGCAACAGCAGCAGGAACAGCTTGAACGCGACTGCGCGGCGCTGATTGCCGACCGCCAGCAAATGGAGCAGCAGTGGCACGCACTGTGCGCCGCTCTCAGCATTGACCTCTCATGGCAGCAGCCGGTCGCGCCGTGGCTGGACCAACAGGAAGCTCATGAACAGCAGTTGCTTCAATTGCAGCGGCGTCAGGACATTGAAATCCAGCGCCGGGCGGCGCTGGAGCAGCATAAACAGCTCAATGACGCTATTGTCAGCGAACAGGCGACCCAGCGCCTGGCGCTGGCGGAACTATCGCTTAGCTGGCCCGAACCGGGGCAGGAAGAAGCCTGGCTTGCCGAACGTATGCAGGAGATACAAACCTGGCAGCAAAATCAGGCGCAGGACGCGCAGTTTACTCAACGCCTGGCGCAGCTTAGCCAGTTGCTGGATACGCTGCCGGAAGAAACCTTAACTGCTGATGCATCCGCCCAGTCTGCCGCCGTGCCGGATACCGCACACTGGCGCGATATCCACGCTCAGTGCCTGACGCTCGCCGGGGAATTGCAGAGCCTGACGCTGCAATTAACCCAGACGCGCGAACAGCTGCACGCCGCCGAGCAACAATTCGCCGCCGCCCTCGCCACCGGCCCGTTTGCCGATGAAGCCGCATTTCTGGCCGCGCTGCCCGATGAGGCTGAGCTAACTGCGCTGGAGCAGAAAAAAAGTGCGCTGGAGCGCGCCGCTCAGCAGCAGCAAACGCGCCGCGACGACACTCAGCGGGCGCTGGACGAACACCGGCGACAGCGGCCCGGCGAACTGGATGCAGCAACACCGTTGCCAACCATTGAAGCGGCGCTTACAGCACTCACGCGAGATCTGCGCGACAATGCTGCCCGCCAGGGGGAAATTCGCCAGCAGCAGCAGGCCGATGCGGAGAGCCTGCGGCGCCATCAGGCGCTGGCCGAACAGGTAGCAGTTTGCCGCCAGACCCTTAACGACTGGGCTTTGCTCAACCAACTCATCGGCTCGCGGGAAGGCGACCGTTTTCGTCGTTTTGCGCAGGGGCTAACGCTGGATAATCTGGTATGGCTGGCTAATCAGCAGCTTAGTCGTCTGCACGGGCGCTACCTGTTACAGAGGAAAGAGAGTGAGTCCCTGGCGCTGGAAGTGGTCGATACCTGGCAGGCGGATGCGGTTCGCGATACCCGCACGCTGTCGGGCGGCGAAAGCTTTCTGGTCAGTCTGGCGCTGGCGCTGGCGCTCTCTGATTTAGTGAGCTATCGCACGCGTATTGACTCACTGTTCCTGGACGAGGGGTTCGGCACGCTGGACGCAGCCACGCTTGATATCGCGCTTGACGCGCTGGATGCGTTAAACGCCAGCGGAAAAACTATCGGCGTCATTAGCCACGTAGAGGCGATGAAGGAGCGGATCCCGGTTCAAATTCGGGTAAAAAAAATCAACGGCCTCGGGTTTAGTCGACTGGAGCCAACGTTCGCGGTATAGATTGATACCGCGCTGATAAAGACTGTATACCGCTCATTTGAGATTTCGGCTCTGCAAGCGATGAGATGAACGTAGCGCTCATTCACCGCCTGCGCGCGCTGGCAGGTAAACCGCACGCGGGCCGAAGCCGAACTCAGCGTGTAGCCGCGCATTGAGAAACCTGCCGCGCGCAAAATTTACCTCAGCGCGCTGGCAGGCACGCTTCAGGAAGCGAATACACTCCGGCGACCGGGCTTCCCTGTGCGGTTATGCTTTTGGCCACAGCCAGGCCGCGCCGCGAACGCCGCTGGAATCCCCGTGCATCGCCTGGCGGATCGGCGTTGAAAACTCGCCGCCAAATACCCACGGCGTTACCAGCGCCGGCAACCTGTGATACAGGCGCTCAACGTTGCTCATTCCGCCCCCCAGCACGATAACGTCCGGATCGAGCAGGTTTACGACGTGCGCCAGCGATTTCGCCAGACGCTGTTCATAGCGCCCCAGCGCCCGTTCAGCCTGTGCGTCGCCGGACAGCGCGCGCCGGACGATTTCATCACCGGCGAGAGCCTCACCGGCCTGCCGCCGATAATCGGTGGCAAAACCGGTCCCGGAGATAAACGTTTCGATGCAGCCTTGCTTTCCGCAATAGCACGGCACCTCCTGGCGGTAGCGTAGTTCAGCGTCATCCATCCACGGCAGTGGATTATGGCCCCACTCGCCCGCGGTTCCATTGCCGCCGGCGTGGCTCTGGCCGTTCAGCGCAATGCCGGCGCCACAGCCGGTGCCAATAATTACCGCAAATACCGTGTTAGCTCCTGCAGCGGCGCCGTCCGTCGCCTCAGAGACCGCCAGGCAATTCGCGTCATTCGCGATGCGCACTTCGCGCCCCAGGCGCTGCGCCAAATCATTATCCAGCGCCTGCCCGTTCAGCCAGGTAGAATTCGCGTTTTTAACTTTTCCGGTAACCGGCGATAGCGTCCCCGGGATCCCGATGCCTACGCTGCCCCGTTCGCCGGTCGACGCCTCCGCCTGCTCCACCAGGCGCGCAATAATTTCTACCGTTTGTGAGTAGTCATCGCGCGGGGTGGGCAATCGGTGCCGATAAAGCTGGCGCCCGTCATCCGCCAGCGCGATAACCTCTGTTTTCGTCCCGCCGAGATCAATACCAATACGCACGTTCATGGCCCCTTTAACACAGATATTTCAACAGAGTAGAACGGCGTATAGGGAAAGGCAATGAAACCCAGGCGACGATTCGCTATCATGCCCGCTGCGTTTGACTGATAAGGTTACCTTTCATGCTGTGGTTCAAAAATCTCATGGTTTACCGGCTTAGCCGGGACATTTCGCTGAATCCGGACGAAATAGAAAAGCAACTTGCCCAATACAGCTTCACGCCCTGCGGCAGTCAGGATATGGCCAAAACCGGCTGGGTATCGCCAATGGGGCCACAGGGTGATGCGTTAACGCATGCCACTAATGGACAAATCCTGCTTTGCGCGCGCAAAGAGGAAAAAATGTTGCCGTCGCCGGTGCTTAAGCAGGCGCTGGAATCAAAAATTCGCAAACTTGAAGCCGATCAGGCTCGAAAGTTGAAAAAAACGGAAAAAGATGCGCTAAAAGATGAGGTGCTGCACGATTTACTGCCGCGAGCTTTTAGTCGATTTAGCCAGACTATGCTGTGGATAGACAGCGTCAATGGGCTAATCATGCTGGACTGCGCCAGCGCCAAAAAAGCCGAAGACACGCTGGCGCTGCTGAGAAAAAGCCTGGGTTCGCTGCCAGTGGTACCGCTCACGCTGGAAAATCCTATCGAATTAACGCTCACCGAATGGGTGCGCTCCGGCGGCGCGGCGCAGGGCTTTCAGCTTCTTGATGAAGCGGAGCTAAAAGCAATTCTGGAAGACGGCGGTGTGATCCGGGCTAAAAAACAAGAGTTGGTCAGTGATGAAATTGCGGTGCATATCGAGGCGGGCAAAGTCGTGACTAAACTGGCGCTCGACTGGCAGCAGCGCATCCAGTTTGTATTATGCGAGGATGGCTCGCTCAAGCGCCTGAAGTTTAGTGATGAGCTGCGCGATAAGAATGAAGATATCGATAAAGAAGACGTTGCCCTGCGCTTTGACGCGGATTTTACCCTAATGACCGGCGAACTGACGCTGCTGCTCCAGGGGCTGATTGAAGGGCTGGGCGGCGAGGCTCAGCGCTAACAATCGCTGATAGCGCACAACACCGACCTATTCACCGGCAGAGCAGAGTTCGCCTGCCGGTGAATCTTTCATGTCATCGACTCCGCTTAATCGAGCGCGTAAAACGGGTGTTTAATAACGCGGCGGCGTATTCGGGCCAGGAAAACCTTGATACCGAATGCCAGCGCTCTTCACTGTCTGCCAGCGTCTCTTGTTCAGGCAGAGAAAATGGGCTGAACGGGCTCCCACGCCGTAATACAAAAGCGGCGCGACTCGCCGTAACGTAATATCTCCATAAGCCACGCCTTTCAATTCTTCGGCACGACTACAGGCAACGAAGGCGGTGCGATTCGTAGTAATACAATATTCCCTCCTTAGGTTTTATAACCGCAGCGCTACAGGCAATGAAGGCGGATGCTGTGCGCTATATGGCATAGCGCTTACCGTCTATTTGTAACCTCACGCTTTAATCTCACGCCGACCTCCCCTTGCTTTATTGTCAAAACCCGCCTTCGCAAAAGGCGACCTGATGCAACCTTGCAGCTTGAAGGGCGTAGTCGTGGCAAAAAAAAGATGCCCGCCCGCCGCACGAGCGTTAAATCTCAAAATAAGCGTACAGAGCGAAACCGGGGTGGGGGTTACGGTCAACGAAGGTTCTGGTTAGCGATGAAATAACTCAGCGCATGTATAAACAACAATACAATTCATTAAATGGAGCCAAAGAGAAAATAAAAGGATGTATAAATCTCATCACTTCAAACCACGAATAAGAAATGACTTCTTACAGCCATACTCATAAAGTAGTATTTCCTTTTGATAAGCACGCTAACCAGCGGAATATGACGGCGAAATAAAATGATTACAATGCCATCAAAAAAGGGGGTAATACTTTTATGGCTTACGCTGCTTTAACCTGCCTATTAGCACCAGGCATGGCGCCGCTAAATTACGCGCTCATCAACGCCGCGTCTTGTTAAATGAAAACCAAATCATATTGATTACACTTTAGATTTATCTAATCAAAATAAAATTATTTCCCCTAAAAAACGCTGCATACAAAAAACAAGCCTAATTCTTCCACGGAAACGGTATGGTTTTTATTCAGAATATCAACAAACAAGGACATTTTTGTTAAGAGAAGTGACGAGATTTGCATTACTTGAAGAAAATTAAACAATATCTTAATTAATACACACTTTCATAAGTATTAATCGCCATAATGCTCGGAAAACTCCATAAGAAGAATCTTATTACCCTAACCCGAGGATATCTGTATGAGAAGGGACCATTTCTCAGCGAACGTGATAGCGCAAATCCTGCACTGGATTGACGACCACATCCACGAAAAGATTACGCTGGAAGATTTATCACGTATTGCAGGTTACTCAAAATGGCATCTGCAGCGTATGTTTTATGAGCAAATGTCCATTACCGCGGCAACCTACATCCGCAGCGATAAATTGTACCGCTCAATCCGTGATTTAAAGTTTGGTGACTGCACGATTATTGATATTGCTGAAAAATACAGTTTCAGTTCGCAACAATCATACACGCGTACGTTTAAACACGTGCTCAACTGCACGCCGTCCCAGTGCCGCGCTCGCCGTAACCATTTATTCAACGGCCTGGAAGGTGAGCAATTATGCCGCACTTGCCGCACGCTGTATGAGTAATCACCCGCACGCGTGGCCCTTTTCGGCACGTTAGGGAAAGCCGCCCCTGCGCTCACGCAGGAACGCAGGGGCGGCTTTCCGGGCCATCAGATAAAACCTTAAGCTCGGGTCTTCGCGTTAAAATCAATCACCATACGGCCACGAATTCTCCCCTGCTCCATTTCTGTAAAGATAGCGTTGATATCCTCCACCGGGCGCAGCGTGACTTTTGGCACCACTTTGCCTTCGGCGGCAAACTGGAAAGCTTCCTGTAAATCCAGTCGCGTCCCTACCAGTGAGCCCACTACCTGAATACCGTCCAGCACCAGGCGCGGAATATCCAGGCTCATTGCCTCTGGCGGTAACCCCACAGCCACGACGCGAGCGCCTGCACGCACGGCATCAACCGCGGAATTAAACGCGGCTTTCGCTACCGCGGTGACCACGGCCGCATGCGCACCGCCGGTTTTTTGCTGGATAAATTTCGCGGCATCCTCCGTGCGGGAATTAACGGTAAGATCGGCGCCCATCTCACGCGCCAGCGCTAGCTGATCGTCATTAACGTCCACGGCAATTATCTTAGCGTTGAATACATTTTTCGCATATTGCAGCGCAAGGTTGCCAAGCCCGCCCAGCCCGTAAATTGCTATCCACTGGCCCGGCTGAATATGGGAGACTTTAACGGCTTTATACGTCGTTACGCCTGCGCACGTAATGCTGCTTGCCTCCGCAGACCCCAGCCCATCCGGCACTTTTACCGCGTAATCAGCAACCACAATGCACTCTTCCGCCATACCGCCATCCACGGTATAACCCGCATTCTTCACCGACCGGCACAGCGTTTCATTACCAGAATTACAGTATTCACAGTGACCACAGCCCTGATAAAACCAGGCGACGCTGGCGCGATCGCCCACCTTTAACGCGGTAACTCCCGGCCCCAGCGCGGTGACAATACCAATCCCTTCATGCCCCAGAATAACGCCGGTCTTATCACCAAAATCTCCATTTTTTACGTGGAGATCCGTATGACAAACGCCACAGCATTCCATCTTCAACAGCGCCTCACCGTGCGCTAAAGCGCGCAGCGTTTTATCGACGACGGCGACCTGATGATCCTGAGTAGCAATAGCAGCTTTCATGTGCGTTCCCTTTAATGTCATTAATATACCCACAAAGTAGAACGATGTTTCTTACAACGCAATCCCCGTGTGGCAAAAAGAGGCTCTCAGCCTTATCGCTGCGAAGATCAATTCAATAAACGCAAAACGCCGTCTTAAAAAATCGGGTACCATTAGAGGAATGTCACACAGCTTCAGGTGAATTCCATGCCAGATTTTTCATTAGTAAATCGTCCACGCCGCCTGCGCCGTACGCCGGCAATGCGCGCAATGTTTGAAGAAACCACGCTCTCACTCAATGATTTCGTTCTCCCCATCTTCGTGGAGGAGGGACTTGCGGATTACACTCCCGTCGAGGCGATGCCCGGCGTGATGCGCATCCCTGAAAAACGCCTTCCTTATGAAATTGAGCGCATTGCCAAAGCGGGTATCCGCGCCGTCATGACGTTTGGTATTTCGCATCACACTGACGCCACCGGAAGCGATACATGGAATGAAAATGGACTGGTCGCCCGAATGGCGCGCACGGCAAAAGAAACGGCTCCCGATCTGCTGGTCATGTCCGACACGTGTTTTTGCGAATATACGTCTCATGGCCACTGCGGCGTGCTGTGTGAAAGCGGCGTAGACAATGACGCCACGCTAATTAACCTCGGTAAACAGGCGGTGACCGCCGCGCGCGCCGGCGCTGATTTTATCGCACCTTCGGCCGCGATGGACGGCCAGGTACAGGCGATTCGCCAGGCGCTGGACGCTGAGGGATTTACGCAAACCGCGATTATGGCGTACTCCACTAAATTCGCCTCCGCGTTTTACGGCCCCTTCCGGGAAGCCGCAGGTACCACGCTCAAAGGCGATCGAAAAACGTATCAAATGAATCCCATGAACCGCCGGGAAGCAATCCGTGAGTCGTTACTGGATGAGGCTCAGGGCGCTGACTGCCTGATGGTAAAACCCGCCGGCGCCTATCTCGATGTTCTGCGCGACATCCGTGAACGCAGCGATCTGCCGCTGGCGGCATATCAGGTAAGCGGGGAGTACGCGATGATAAAATTCGCCGCCCGCGCAGGCGCCATTGATGAATATAGCGTGGTATTGGAAAGCCTGGGAGCGATTAAACGCGCCGGTGCGGACTTAATCCTGAATTATTTCGCGCTGGACCTCGCCGAACAAAAAGTGCTTTAGTTCAATATCTACGGTTGTCGCCTAAGGTGCCTGGCAGATGAAATTTAAGTAAGCCAGGCGCTACTTTACGAGGATTTATTAGCTACAGGCGATATTCAACGCGGCGAAAATGCCCCGGCGCGTCGATTACACGCCGTTTTTTCGGCGTTCAATCACCTGCCCTGCCTCATTAATACCCATCAGCGCCCGCGTGACCAAGACGCGCTTACCGGGTAATAGGCACCAGCATCAGTTTATTCTTTATAGGTAATTTATTACCGCAGTTGAAACGCATTCTACCTGTTTTTTTAAAGGAGCAGGGAAGCATGCAGCAATATCACGACATTGTGCGGCCTGCCGGGAATAAGTTAGGCCGAACAGCATAATAATGATTATTCTGTATGCTATGTGCCATTAACTTTATGCGTGCGTTTTATCTCAACCCTATCATTAAGCAATCTCTTTTAGAGCGCTTTATATAACCTTACGGCAAATATCACAGAGCACATAATTTTATTTTCTATAATAAAATTATATTTTATAAGAATTGATAACCATTATAAAACAGCCACTGCCGGCGCCCCTGATAAATTGCCAGAAAATATACCTACCAGGATCATACAGAATAAAACATTTCATATTAGCAAACTCATATTAACGCAATATCGCGCTCTGTAAATAATGTTTTATTTATCAATATCATTTTGTGAAGTTACCTGAAAGCTTTAATTACGCAATATTATATGATTCGCCTCAGAATGCGGTGGAAAAAGCATTACCCCCATTCGCCGAAGAAAACGCTCTTCGGAAAATCATTTCTATTTACGTTTAATGCTTTTATTGGAATCCACTTTAAGAGGATAGTGTATGTCTATTATTTTCAACAGGAAATTTGATGGCTCCCCCACCCCTTATTACGCCAGGGTTATTATTACTGATATTCAGAATAGTGATAATAGTGCAGTCGATATTGAACACTATTTCACCTGTTTTCTAAATTCCCCTGTTAATATTTCACAGGATGATGTCACTACGGAGTTCCTGCATCAGGGCCGGGAATTTGAGTTTGATATTAACAGCGAGCAAATTTCAGAGACGCTGTATGATGTTACTATTTCTGTGAAGGCTAAGGATAATAATCCGTTTACTATTGAAATGACGGATAGCCTTGCTATTGGATTTAATTCCGCCACCGGTGACCCTGATTTATCCAGCATTTTGGACGAGTATCTGAAGACAATGGTCATTACCGCAGACGGTGAACCCGATATTACTGGTTATGTTAATATTCGCTGCGCACAGGCTCCCGATGAAGCTCTGAAGAATAAAAGCGTCGACGTGAACTTTACTTTATCTGATACCACTACCTTCAGCGTTATGCCTAGTGAGACCCAGCGGCAAAGCCTCGTGGCAGGTAGCTATTCTATTTCGGCCGGAACGCTTATCAGCGATGATGGAAATATTCAGGCAACCGTTATTACCACTCCCAATAGCGTTGATATTGAAGTCGGCAAAACCGCCGATATCGCGCTCACCTTCGGCCAGATTGAACGCTATAGCTCACTGGATTTCAGCGTAGCCAATATTGAAGCGCTGGAGAACGAAACGCTGCAGGTTACGCTGTCTTTCAGCGATACGATGATGCAGCCCATCACGTTTACTACCCAAATCGGAAAAACAACCCATTTTGAAAAACTCCCCGCCGGCGGCACGCTGTCGGTTGCAATTGCTCCGGTTAATAAAAATAACCAGCAAATGACATTTGCGATCGCAGATAGCACGCTGGAAAATGCGCTTTGCGTGGTTGAAGTTACGTCTGAAAACGTCAGCATTCATCAGCTTCCCACCGATGGCTTCCAGACGGTTACCGTGGTTGTGGATATCGCTAATGAGCTTGATAAAGCAGTGGAAGTGCGCCTGATTTCACCGGAAATGAGCTACGTGCAGGCGATAACGCTGCATAATCAGCGCCAGCCGCTGGCGGTAAAAGTGAAGCCAGGCACATACTCAGTGGCTATCGCTAATTTTATCCTCGATAAAACGGTATATAGCGTGGAGTCTCAGTCAACTCTTACCGTCGACTCCCAGCCCGTCGATTTGCCCGTTACGGTAGCTCGCGGCGCACACCTTGTTGTGCGCGGTTTTAGCGCGGAAAATTTAGGAATGGGCGGCTGTGCCACGCTACAGACGGATAACGAGGCGGCATTTACCGCCGCACGCGCCTCTTCCATCTTTAAATATGCCGGGACAGGCGGTGACGGCAACCCCAATGAATTTTTGGAAACCGATGTCGCGACGATAAACACGCTGACGCTGGCCCGCAAACTTGAAGAGAATCTGTCCTCGGCGGTTCTGCCAGTAATGGTGTCTTATACGGTTCAGCTTTCAGGTGGCGATGTCACTGAATTACAAAGCGTCGATCACTTGACGCACAGCTTCGCTAACTTCATCCTCACGCTGCAAACGCTAATGGCGAAAAAAGACGCTGCGCACCCCGTTCCCGGCGGTGTGATTGTGAACCCCGATATGTTGGGTACCTGCCAGCAAAAAAATCTGCCGCCAGACTACGCCATGCCGGTGAGAAAACCGCTTCAGGACGCTCTCGATCACTGGAAAATTGATGCAACCATCCCTGAGGATATTACGGAGGATCTCACCGGTTATATTCGCAGCGTTAACTGGCTGGTCTCTGAGGTTGGGCCGGATATTACCTTTGGCTGGCAGATTAACCTGTGGGGCGTGGGTAAGTCAGAGTGGGTGTACGGTACGGAAAACGATATTGACGTAGCGCAGGCCGCTCAGGAAACCGCTGACTATATCAAGGCACTACAGGTATATGACGGCAAATACGCGCCCGACTTCCTGGCAATTGACCGCTATGAGGCCGACGATTTGACTCAGCGCGCGTATATCAACGTCTATTGCTATGGCCCGGCGGAATGGGCGGCATACTTTGAGTTCTGCTCACTGGTAAGTCAGCATTTGGCCCTGCCTGTCATCCCGTGGCAAATCCCGGCTAGCCGCACTCCGCTAACGCAGGATAACGTACACGCCGAATTTGATAACCAGCACTGGGGGACCGCAGCTAACTATATCTTTGGCGACAAGGCTTTAGGTAGCGATGTCATGAATATTCACCCTGTAATACGTAATTTCAACTTCAGCGAACACGGCGCTTCGACAATTGCCGGCTACGTGGGCGCAACGCCTGGCGATATGTATCAGCGCCGGGGACCGTTTGATGTCTCAGCGCCTGCCTGCCGCGATTTTGCGCTGCGCGGGATCGTACACATGATGTTCGGTGGCGGGACTACGCTCGGTATGGTGCTCCCTACCGGGGCAACGAGCGATAACGTCGATCTGAGCTGGGTACAGCAGAAATTCAGCGACTATGCCGCGGATCCGGTTACGTTTGAGGATACGATAAAATAGGCCATTACTCGGTAGTGCAGTAACAAGCCGCCCCGCGCCGCTGCGTTGGCGTGGGGTGTGCTACGGCTCGGTTAACTATTCTTCTTTGTACCGGCCCGCGCACAGATCTTTTCCACTTCAGATTCAGGCATAAAGTAACGCAAATACTCTCTCAGCCATCATAATGGTCAGCCAGAATTTTAAGTACGCAATAGAGCAAGATAAATAGCGGTATCGACCTACACAACACTAAGCTTCCCCAAAATAACCAACGGGCCACGCCAGCGTAGAAAAATACATTTTATCGCTAAAGATTGTATCATTTAGGTGTGATCTTATGCTGTAGTACCGCCTGAAGCAGCAAACCGACTCTTCGTCAATTTACTGTTACGGCCGGATAAATATATTTATTACTCTTTTGTGACAGCACCCACTAATGTCACAAATATTACACTTAATTTACTGTTTAAACTAAGCATAACGCCGATGGCTTGTAATGCAGTGAAATAAAACAGTTTTTATTTCTACTTTTTAACCTTTCCTCATTTAAGGGCATTTAAATATTTTTATTTCACATGAAAACTATCCGCGTATTTCACTGCATTTAAAACCAGACAATAAAAATAACAATAATCAGGCATTACTTATCTGGCATCACCACTATACTTCATATATGGGCCAGCGACGGAATGCTTATCGTCGCTGGCTATTTTACATCCAAAAAAACGAGGTTCATCATGAAAACGCCCGCCCAGTTACTCCTTGCTGCGACAGGTGTGTTGATATCAGGGATGATGAACGCTTACGCTGAATTACCCGGGGGTACCATACAATTCCAGGGCGAACTGTATAATGAGTCCTGTAATATGCAGCAACGTCACACTCAAATTCACTCCACGTGTTACACCGATGGCAAGGTTCAAAGCACCACGCTGGCGTTAACGCGCACCAATAGCGGACTGCTTCCAGATAACAAAGGCACAACGGAAGTTGAATGGCTGGATAATACCCATAAATTAGGCGTTGTTATCGTCCAGTATAAATAATATTGATCGTCAATAAATAGGGAAGACTAAGACAGGGAGGTTTTTTAGAAATTTATCGGCGCGGGCCTGCCCTTTTAAAACCCTCAGTCGTCATTTCTATTTTTCCGCCGCCTATTTGAAAGCACCAGCTTTATAAAATGCGACTTACCTCAAGGAAGTTAAATAAAAAACCTGCGCGACATCACTATTAACGCCAGACGTTATTTCTTCGCGTGCATGTCCTGGAACTAACGGCGATAGCTTATTATTGATGTAAATAACAACATTAATATTGCGCTAATTATATCGGTTATTAATTACGCAAAAAGAATCCCCGGATAATAATGCATCGCCCTCATCATATCCATCTCTCCCTAAAACATTATTAGCCATTCGAATAAACTTTCCGGCAGTGAGAGAAATACCCCGCGCATTAAGAAACGGGAATTACTCTATTAATCATCGTTACTGTACGCTTAATAGCCTGGCATTTTCTCCTTGGTTAAATCATTAGCAGCATCGACTCATCGCACTGAATGAAGGCCTGTAACGCTGGCTTTTACTTTATATTACCGAGCCGGCTATACCCGCCTACCGGCTAATCCATATTGTTCAGCGCAATACGCTGCCTGGTCCAATGCATAGTCTGAAGCGCTTCGCCTGCACGCGCAGGCGGAAACATTTCGCCATTTTTCACGACGGCCAGATTTAGCATCATTACCCGGCGAAAGAGAGGCGCAGCGCAAGCGCTGCCAGCGTGAAGAACAGCACGGGCAGCGTCATGATAACCCCAGTGCGGAAGTAATATCCCCAGCCGATAGTCATGTTTTTACGGGCGAGAACATGCAGCCAGAGTAGCGTTGCCAGACTGCCTATCGGCGTCATTTTTGGCCCTAAATCGCAGCCGATGACATTAGAGTAGATCATCGCACTTTTAACAACGCCCGTAGCGCTACTGCCGTCAATCGATAAGGCTCCCACCAGCACGCCTGGCAGGTTGTTCATTATCGCCGACATAATCGCGGTTAAAAATCCGGTGCCCAGCGTGGCCGCCCATAGCCCGTGGTTCGCTAGCGTATCCATGACATTCGACAGAAAGCCGGTTAACCCGGCATTGCGCAACCCGTAAACCACCAGATACATACCCAGCGAAAAAATGACAATCTGCCAGGGCGCGCCGCGCAGTACGCTCCCGGTGTTAATGATGCGGCCGCGCCTGGCGACAGCGAGTAAAATGGCGGCTCCGGCCGCCGAAATAGCGCTAACCGGTACACCGTGAGGCTCCAGTACAAAAAAGCCCACCAGCAATAGCACCAAAACCACCCAGCCAGTGATAAACGTCGCCGGGTCCTTAATCGCTTTCGCAGGCGCTTTTAGCAGCGCCAAATCATAGGCAGCCGGGATATCTTTACGAAAAAATGCGTGCAGCATCGCAAGAGTGGCCAGAATAGCGGCAATATCAACGGGCACCATAACCGACGCATATTCTGTGAATCCCAGATGAAAAAAGTCCGCCGATACAATATTCACCAAATTTGACACGATAAGCGGCAGGCTGGCGGAATCGGCAATAAAACCGGCCGCCATAACGAACGCCAGCGTAGTGCGCGGGTTAAAGCCCAAAGCCGTTAGCATAGCCATCACGATGGGCGTCAAAATCAATGCCGCACCGTCATTGGCAAATAGCGCCGATACCGCCGCCCCGAGCAGCACAATCCACGTGAATAACAGGCGCCCGCGTCCGTTGCCCCAGCGGGATACGTGCAGCGCCGCCCACTCGAAAAAACCCGATTCATCAAGCAGCAGGCTAATAATAATGATGGCGATAAATGTCGCAGTGGCGTTCCAGATGATATGCCACACCGCGGGAATATCCGCCGCGTCTACCACGCCGCACGCTAACGCCAGCCCCGCGCCTAATGAAGCGCTCCAGCCAATCCCTAATCCCTTCGGCTGCCAGATAACCAGTAACAGGGTCAGGATAAAAATAGCGCCCGCCAGTAACATACTTGCTCCCTCAATTGCATCGTTGAAATGATTTGGCTGCAAAGATAACCCCGTGACGGCCAGGCGCCCTCTTCGCCCGCGTCAGTAATAGCCAATATGACCTTGCCACTACCTATATGTTTCGTTAGCCTGCTGTAGGAAGTATTTAAAGACGTGACGTCTCCATAGGCTTCACGTTCTTAGTATCTGTCAAGCTATATAGCTACGGGCCGTTATGGTTAATACCTTCCTTCTCATCAATCATAACGGCGGGATCAAGGGCAGTTTTGCAGACCTTTATAAATGAAATAAGGTAGGAATATTTATATTAAACATTATGAATTATTGGGGAAATATTACATTTTAGTATCGCGCATAGGAATATAACACAAACATATAGCCATTGATAAAAATACATATTTCTTGTTTTATCCTTATAAATACTCCGCTTTGTTTTTCATACAATTCAATGAGCCTTCCATCAAGTTGCCATTCCCCCACGGAACGCGCAAGTATTCTCGGCTCTCCGCCCCATTACTGCCGCTATCGGTTAAGAACAATATCACTCACTTTCTGGTAAGAACCACGGTTAATTGGTCCGCACGTTTTCCTGGCATGAGGATATTTGTCACGGTCAAATACGGCACCTGTTCCTGAACTGTATCTGGTATGGATGCCATCGTGTCGCCTGCAGTACAAGTACGGCCAGGAAGTGACGCCATTGTCTGCACTGAAATAATGAACAGAGGGGCTAAATCACACCATCCAAAATCACCTGGGCTTTTCCCTGCGAACACCGCTCGATACGCCCGCGTACACCGTATACTTCTGCCAGACTTTCAGCATTAATAATGGTTTCCGGTTTACCGCTGGCGATCAGTTTTCCCGCTTTCAGCATCAATGCCTGGGCCGCATGCCGCAGCGCAATATTGATATCATGCACCACCACCAGCGTTACCATATTGCGATGCTGCGTCTCGCGCGAAATGACATCCATTACGTGAAACTGATAGTTAAGATCGAGGGCGCTGATCGGTTCATCAAGAAGCAATAATTCAGGTCGACGGATTAGCGACTGCGCAAGCCCCACCAGCTGCTTTTGCCCACCGGAGAGCCTATCAAGATAGCTCATCGCCAAATGAGCGATGCCCAATTCTTCAAGCAAGGCTATAGCCCGCTCAGGAGCCTGCTCCCCATCTGATGCACGTTGAGCAACAATCACCGACTCCAGTACCTGCAAATGCACGCCCTGTGGCAGTGATTGCGGCATAAACACAACTTTTTCAGCCCGGCGGGCGAATGGCAGCGCTAATAAATCGACACCATTTAACCAGGCCTCGCCACTTGCGTGATTAAGGCCAGCCAGCGCGCGCAGAAGCGTCGATTTGCCACAACCATTGGGCCCCAGCAACACTGTAACGTCGCCGCACGGAAGATTAGAAAAAATAAAATTCTCAATAACTTGCCTTTTAGCATAACCGGCATTCAGGTCGTTAATCGTCAGGCCGCTCATGACATATTCCCCCGATGGCGCATGATAATACTTAAAAAGAACGGTACGCCAACCAGTGAGGTGACAATACCTACTGGCAAGATCACTCCGGGAATAATATTCTTCGAGGCAATCGACGCCAGCGACAGCACCAGCCCCCCTATGAGCACGCTTCCCGGCAGATAAAAACGGTGATCTTCTCCTAACAACAGACGCGAAATATGCGGAGCAACAAGCCCGATAAAACCAATTGGCCCGACAAACGCCACCGAGATCGCCGCCAGCAGGCTGATACGCAGTAGCGCTCCCAGACGTAAGCGACGAACATCAATACCAAAACTTAACGCGCGCTCTTCGCCAAGCCGCAGCGCCGTTAACTGCCAGGCGCTTCGTAACGACCATGGAAATATCACCGCCAGCGCAGCGCTTAGCACCGCGAGTTTTTCCCACGATGCGCGGGCTAAACTTCCCATGGTCCAAAACACCAACCCCTGCAGCGTATCTTCATCTGCGACAAACTGCATGATGGAAACCAGCGCATTGAAGGTGAAAACCAGCGCGATACCAAACAGCACCACACCGGAGGTCGGCACGCACGTCCAGCGAGTCAGGCTATCGAGTAACAGCGCAGAAAGCAGTGCAAACAGAAAAGCATTTGCCGGAATAAACCAACTTTCCGGCACGCCAGGAACGCCAATATCCAGCACAATAGCCAGTGCGGCGCCAAAGGCCGCCGCCGCCGACACGCCAAGCGTAAACGGGCTTGCAAGTGAGTTATTTAAGATGGTTTGCATCTCTGCGCCTGCCAGCCCCAATGCCATACCCACTAACAGCGCCAATAATGCGTAAGGCAGACGAATATCCCAGACGATAACCCGTATTCCCGTAGCCGCATCTGCGGGATGCACCAGCGTTTGCATAAGCGAGTGAAGTGATAGCGACGACGGGCCAAGGGTAAAATCAAGTATCAGCGAGGCGATGATAGCGAAAAAAATAAACGCCAGAACCGCCAGACGCTGGCGAAGCACCTGCCGATAGCGATACTCAACCGATAGAGGTTTTTCCACAACAGACATCGTTTTCCTTACCCTATCTCAGCGCGGCGGGTGAAGCACGTCGCTTACCTGCGCCTCGCTTAGCGCCAACCCAAAAAATTGCTGATAAAAATCACGCGTCTCTTTGCGCATATCAACGTCCGTAAAGCGTTCGGGATAGAGCGTTTTCGCCAGCCACAGGAATTGCAGCGCCTCTTCACTGGTCTCGCGACACCACCAGAACATTCCCTTCGGATTAACGTACACGCGATGATGGATCACCGCGTCAACGCCGGCCCACTGGGGAGAACTCAGAATGTCATCGGCATCGCGTTTGTTCATCGCCACAATCACCGCCGGGTTAGCGGTGACAATTTTCTCCAGCGCCACTTCGCCCGAATGATTTTGCTTACCGCTGTCAAACCAGTTTTCGGCAATGTTTTTACCACCTGCGAGATCGATCCAGTCCTGATTAAGCGACGGCCTGCCCGTAGTGGTCAAGGGGGTTCCCATACTGTGATAGAGCAACACGCGCTGCGCTATAGGAAGCCCCTTCAAGTGCCCGGCCACCAGCGCAACATTGCGGTCAAAGTAGCGCTGATAAGCCCGCGCCTTTTGCTGCGCATCCGGCCCAAGCGCTTTCGCCGTCTGCTGCACACGGTGAGTCAGCGCCGACATGGAGTTTGCCTCAAACGCCAGTACCTGCACGCCCGCCTGTTTCAGCAATTCCTGCTGCGGCACCACCGTGCTATGCGGCACAAACAGCATATCGACGCCCAGGGCGATTATCTGCTCCGGGTTGATTTCGTGCCCGCTGTTCACGCTCACCGCCGGTACATTTTCAATGCGCGGCAGACTCTGGCGAAACAGAGGGATTTTTTTGGCGATCATCGACGTACCAACAATGTTATCACCATAGCCGAGCATGGCGATGATGGTATTCTGCGCGGGCCACGGCGAGGCAATACGCACCTCCTTGTGCGTATTTTCTGCGTGCAGGCTGGCAGCCAGAAACATCGCCAGCACGGGGATTAAGCGAGAAAGTTTCATCAGCTATCTTTAGAAATCGAATGTAACGGACGCGCGTACTTCACGGCCGCCGCCAATAAACGCGCTTGGAGATCCATTATCGCCATCGGTACCCGACGGGAAGATAGATGCCCAATAGTGTTTATCAAACACGTTGTTTACCACTACGCGGAAGGTCGTCGGCACATTGCTCACCTTCGTGGTATAGCGCGTACCCAGATCCCAGGTAACATAGCTGCTGGCGTAAGATGTATTGGTATCGTTCGCCGCGCGTTTGCCGGTGTAATGTACGTTAGTGCTATAAACCCACTGCGGCATCGACGGCAAGCTATATTCTGCAAGCAGGTTAGCCTGTACTTTTGGCACCCCGACCACTTGTTTGTTCCGGGTGTTAGAACTTGCAGTATCTTTCAGTTTCGGATCGAGGAAAGTGATGCCGCTGTAAACGCTCAGCCCCTGCCATACGTTGCCGGAAGCGGTCAGTTCCAGGCCGTTATTGACCTGATTGCCCTGCTCTTTATAGACATTATCCGCGTCGAGATAGGCAAACGGGCGCTCCAGGCGGAATAGCGCCGCCCCCAGATTCAGCCCCGTAACATCCGATTTCACCCCCACTTCATACTGTTTGCTGCGATACGGATCGAGCGTCTGGCCCGCATTTTTCACGCTATCATCCGTGGGCGCGGTACCGCCCTGCTCCAGCGAATCGGCGTAGCTAACATAAGCCATGGTGTTTGGCGTAATTTTATACATCAACGCCGCGTTCGGGCTCAGGCCATCTTCATCTACCTGACCGGTTTCCTTGCCGTGCTTGTCGTAGTTTTTGGCCTGCAACCAACTCTGGCTCAGATAAAACATCGCTGACCACTGCGGCGTAAACGTCACCGTATCGCCGAGCGTAATGCTCTGCTGAGTGTTAACGCCGGAACGATAGCGCGGGCCGCCGGTGCGAATTTTACCGTCGCCCAGTTCTTCCATCCTATCAGGGTTATTCATATTGGTGTTGCCCCAGCTGTAGCTGGAACCCGCTCCCTTCGCACTGTACAGCGACCAGACATAGCCGGTGGTGGAAAGCGAAAGATCGTGGCCGACAGATCCGGTGTCGACATGGCCATTCAGCCCGGCAGTGTTGCTTAGCACACGGAAGCGCCCGGCGGCGGTAGAGTCTTTCATCGAGCGGGAGATATCCCCCTGAGCGTTAAGAATTTTGCTGGAAACGCTGCGCATTGCGCGGTCTGCCTGCTGCCAGCCTACGCCCGCATTCATTGACCAGTCATCGTTGAAATAGTGAACGAGGCGGGTGCTAATAGTATCAGTGGTTAAGTCGTTGCCCGCCGTACTCAGCGCGAGATTTTTGTCTTTTGAGTTGGGTGCGGAAGGTAATTTAACGCCCGGGCCATAGCTGAAGCTGCCCACATACCCTTTTTGAATAAATTCATAGTGACTGGCATCCAGCTGTAATTGTGTACCTGGCTGAATGTTCCAGTCGAGCGCCACGGAAACCAGTTTGCGGCGCAGAGTGCTATCATCAACGTTGCCTTCGCCTTCCTGATCCAATAGGTTGACGCGATAACCAAACCGTTTTTCTTCATCAAAATGGCCGCCCAGATCGGCGTGGCCGGTGAACGCACTACGGCCCTGGTAACCGATAGTGACCTTACGCAGCGTCTCTTCAGTTGGGCGTTTAGCCGTAAAGTTAAATTGCCCTGCAGGGCTCGCCGGGCCGTACAGCGCACCGGTCAAACTATTGAGCACATCCATACGTTCCAGCATTTCAACCGGAAACGCGGTAGTAGATACCACATTCAATCCGTCAAGGCGGCTATTAGCAACTACGCTGCCCTGCATACCGCGGCTTTGTGGACGACCAACGTCCATACCACCGCGTGCCTGCATTTGCGTGCTCGGAGAATATTTCATCATCTCACTGACACTTTGCAGCTGCTGATTATTAATCATCTCTTTGGTGACTGTAGTGGAAGAATAAGGCGTATCAACCCAGGATTTAGTCCCCAGCGGGCCAATATCAATATCATTCGTTTTAAACCCCGATCCGGCAGCGTAATCGGCCGTATCGGCAGCACCATTGCCAGTGACAACCATAACATCTTCAGGAGTGGAGCTGGATGCAGCATACGTGTGAAGAGGAGCCAAAGACGCCAACGCAGGCAGAAGCGCAGCGAGAGTTATTTCAGTTTTCATGCATTATTTTTTCGTTATATAAAATTATATATTACGAAAAACGCCAGCGAACATTTATGATCGAGATCACAGTGAAAGGGCGCCGCCAGGCACTGGTAATAATAATCTATTGATTTATTGAATAATTATATATCTGCGCGTCCCTGCTGTGCTCCCTGGCCTTGCTTCTGGTGGGGTCAGTCCAAACTATACATCAGGATCGTCTACCGGGGTGGGGTCAGTCCAACCTCAAGATACAAACCAGCACCATCTGCCCGCTTATAGGCTTTCTCTCTGGGTTTAGCAGCATCTACCTGTCTGGCATTGAGCTTCATTTGGAGGCATCTCTTCTGGAGATAACACGACATGCGCCCAACTTACCGCAGATTTCTGTGAACGTGAGTAGACAAACAGAGACAGTAAGGGCCGTAACACCGCGGATTATAAGAACTTAGAGGATGTTTGAGTAGAACTAAGAAGACGTTAAACCAGGTGAGATAATAGGAACAATACCTGTATCATATTCATTTGATTAATAATATAAATATCATGTTTCATCTTTGATGATACCCCCAATGGATTTTCTTTCTTCATTATGATTTTGTCTAACCGGAGATTACAAAGCTTCAAGGGCTTTACATGTGTTTTTTTTAGGCATACACTACTTGCATGCCGTGACTAGTGAGAATCTCCGGTCAGTAAACGGCCTCTACAGGCTTTAATGCACTTACAATGCCGCTTCGCTTACTATGTAGTTTATTGAAATCCTTATGGTTTTCAGTTTAAACTCACAATGTAACGAGGCGGTTTTTGTATGTATAACACACCTCAGCACCTCAGCACCAGAGTGTCTTTCCACAGCAGATACGATATGATATCTATATGAAAATGATATAAACAGTGGTGCGTCATGAGCATAAAGATAAAAGAAATATTTGATATTTATTTCAATAATACAATGGATTTTGTTGATTTTTTTAGTTTAAATAAGATGGACCATTTGGAGACAAAAACTTTCAGAGGACGAGAAATAGTAGCATATAAAGAAGGATTTAATAAGCTCCGATTGCTACATCGCTTCCTCAATGAAGCTATCTTTAACAGGGTTGAGATCATAGATGATGTAGTCTTTTCTTATAGAAAAAAGGTTAATGTATTCGATTGTGTTTATCCACATAGATTGAACCCATTTATTTTCAAAACAGATATAAAAAGCTTCTTCCCCTCTTTCACCCAAAACTTTATTCAAAGTAAGTTAGAAAATATTTTTAAAGAGTTTATTATATCAGATATTAATGAATATTTACCCAAAATAGTTGACCTTGTAAGCTATAATGATTGCTTACCAGTAGGGTTTTCCACATCCCCTTCACTAAGTAATATTCTTTTCAGTGATGCTGATAAAAAATTAAAAAAATTTAGCGCATCCAATGAATACATATACACCCGATATTCTGATGATTTAATAATCTCGTCCGAGAAGGAAATACATAAAAATGAAATATTTTCCTCAGTTCAACAAATAATAAATTCAGAATGTGAAACATTTGTTTTAAATTTTGACAAGACCAAACTCTTAAAGAAAGGTGGTGTCCGTAAAATAATGGGCGTCAGCATTTTGCCTGATGGACACATCTCTGTTGACAAAACCATAAAAAACAATATTGAAACCAAGCTTCACTATATATCAAAATTAAATAACGTTAACTCTCAAGATCCTGAGCTAATGGAAGTAAAAAGATACTTATCCGGTATGATTAATTACATAAGTACGATTGATGAAGCTTACATAAATAAATTAAAAAGAAAGTATGGTTCAACAATAGTTGAAATGTTTCTTAGGAAGAGTCTCGTAAAATGAAACTTGAACTGTCAATAAACCAAATACAACACCTATCAAATCTAAACGCTAGCTTTGACTTTAGTGAAAGTAAAATATTTTGTATTGTTAGCCACAATGGCATAGGGAAAACGACGTTAATAAAGTCAATGGGTATTCTATTTCAGCCTACGATTTTTGTAAAAACATCAAACCGATTTATATTCAATCCAAATAGTGAATTGTCGATAGATATCGATGGTGATCATTATGAGTATAAATACAATCCAGCTATAAACCAAATAGATTGTAAAAATATTGTTAATCAAAAAAACCTAGGTGTTGTTGAACTTCCCGTACCATATGGGAAACGCTATGGTTCATATTCGAGATTGAACGAAATAGATGGTGAATTAAGAGTTAAAATAGCATTCAGTGAATATTCGACTCCTGAAGCACTAATCCAGTTCTTAACTTTCATATATCCCTATAAAGATTTTTCAGATTTGAAATCAGTAGAAATAAACGGAGAGGAATATTATTTCAGACTGGTTGGAAATAGCAACTATATACGCGAAGATTATTTCAGCTCTGGAGAGTATTTTGTAATTAATATTTTTAGGATTATAAACTCAGATACGAAATTGATTATAATTGACGAAATAGATATGTCGTTAGACTCATACGCTCAAATAAGGCTCGTGAAGCTTATTAAGAAATCGAGTGAAGAAAATGAGAAATTCTTTATATTTACCACACATTCCCTTGCAATGTTAAAATCTATTGATGATATTGGCATAGACATTTATTACCTAGAAAATTCAAATGGGAATGTTGATTTGAAGAAAAGAGGATATAGTTATATTAAAGGAGTTATGTTTGAATTTAAAGGAAGTGATAAATATATTCTAACAGAGGACTCTGTTTTAAAGGAATATATTAAAATGAAAATGCAAAAAATCATTAAAGAGTCAACACTCAACAAAAAAGAAAAAATTGAGGTTATTAGCATAGGAGGCTGTGAGAACGTTATTGATTTTTATAAAAAAAATAAAGAAGAGTCTTTCCTATGTGAGAGAGATGAGAAGGTATTGGTTATTTTAGATGGAGATGTCAGGGAGGAAATCCTAGAGAAAAATAAAAGCATTGCTTCTAAATTGCTTTTTTTACCTTTCGACTCAATTGAAAAGGAAATTTTTAAAAAATCCAATAATACTCAATACAATCTGCCTTATGTTGGAAAATTAAAAGGGAAACCAGAGAAAAGAAACAAAAAATATTTTGATAAACTAACAAAGAGGAACGGATTTGATATGGAGAAGATATTCTACATTGCAGAAAAAGATAATCAAGAAGCTGTATTAAATTTTGAAAACAGGCTTTCATCTTTTTTAAAAATGTAGACGACTGTATTGAGTAAATATGACTTTAACGCACAGCCTGCCTTCGGTCAGGCTTAACAGCCATCCTTGCTTTAATACTAATTATTAATAAAGCCAAATGCTTTTCATATTTTCACATTTAGTTTCCTGCCGAAATATTTTTGTTTGTGTATGTTGATTTTAAAATACTCGCTCAACCTAGATTTAAATCTATTTTCATGCTCAACTATATAATAAGGTTTTTTCTTTATCTCTTCTTTAACTATTTTCTCTTTGTTCCTTGGATGCATAACAGGTTTTTTTATACCTAACTTTTCTCTTATTTCTTCGATCTTAGTTGCTCTACTATTGAAACTGCTACGGCCTTTGAGTCTAAAGTTATTCGTGGCTGCGTTGGCTGTTTCTGCATGATCAAGTATCCTACCGATAGAACCACCACTAAATTTATCATGCCCACTATTAAAGCCACTTTTATTATAAGCCTTGATTGATTCTTTATTGTATTGTTTTTTAACTCTGTTGAGTATTTGTGCAGATTTTTGTGTTGTTCTTCTAACTTTTGGGCCTGTTGGTCTATTATATTTTTCGCTGAGTTTAAAGCTGTGGTTGTTGTTTCTAATGAGTTGTTCACCCTTGTTAATGTCTGTTGCGTCTGATTTAGTGCTGTGCTGACTGATTCGGATAATATCATCATCGATTCCGTCAACGGCTCTACTGTCATAGAAATCTGATTCAGTAGGTGATCGTCTAATACTATTTTCGTCATCTGTTTTTCTTGCTGCGAATCTTCTAACGAGTTCATCATCTCTATTTTTGTCATATTTCACCTTTGCCTTAATTGTGTTCCAACTGAATTTTTTACCAAGAGATGCTCCCTTGAAGAAAATATTTTTTTCATTATTTTTGATACCAAATGACACTCCGGCGACGTTGCCAGTAGAAGCAACGTTAAAGGCCGGCTCAATGCCTACAGCCTGCAGACGTTCCAAGAACGTAGACAAATCAGGCTTATCGACTAAAGCCGCTTGTAGTGCGTTCTGTAGCACTAAACGGGCTGGTTTCTCACCTGTCCTCAAGGCTTGCTCGATCTCTGCTTTGGTTGGTGCTGATATGTCTGATTTTCGGCCTTTGAGACTTTGTGTAATGGTTAAGCTGTGCTTTACTTCTAAACGTTCACAAGCTGCTATTGTATTAAATGCTGAGTGCTGACCGTGCCATACAGAACCATCTAAGCCAACCCTATTTGCTACAATATGAATATGGTCTTGATCTGTATCTTTATGGCGCACACAAATATATTGATGTTTTTCTATATCGATATTCATTTCTTTCAAATAGTCTTTTGCTATCTCCTGCCATTTTTCATCTGTTAATTTTTCATCTTTTGGAAGAGATAAAAACGCATGAAACACTGTTTTTTTATATCTTGCCTAAAACTGCTTACAGTTTTAAACTCATCAGTTAAATTACTAACATTATTATAATCACTTGCCATATTGCTACAAATGAAATCATGATCATCTTTTAATATATACTTAACTCTGTTTTTAAATGATTTACCTGATTTAGCTACGTATCCCTTCATAATTTAGATCCTTGTTTATTTCTAATATCCTTCTGCTAACTTGCTTTATATTAAACATAACTTTATCAACTTCATTTTTATCAAAATACTCATTACCATTTAGTTTCTTTGTTGCTTGGTTTATATTATTGCCTATGGCTGACAGTTGTATATAAGTCTTCTGATTTACTTCCGGCATTTTTCTTTTTACCACCGGTTCAGCTTTTAACATTTCTCTTCTTATATAATGGCCTCGTTCAAGGCCGGATGCTTCAACCAATGACTTTAAATATTCGAACTCTTCTTTGTTTACTCTGAACTGTATCGATATGTCTCGGCGTTCGTCAGCATTTAAATTTATACGCCCTCGTTTTCTGTCTGTTGTTGGCATTTTTTATTCCTCATAATAATGTAATCATCTGTTGCTCTTATGTAGTCGTTATCATTTTCAATAATTAATGCTTCAATAAGCTCATCAGCTTTATTCTCTTGTATATATCCATGAGCCACAAAATAACATAAATCTCGCTCATCACTATTGATTTCATTAAATGGCATCTCTTTGTTTTGTTCTATGTAATAAAAAAATCTTGCCAGTATTTCGAGCTTATATTCTATAGTCATACTATTCATTAAGTTTTCTACATTCATGTTCTATTATTCCTTTTGTATTTAATCAGTGCTTTTTTATCTATCATTTTTCTAACTTCTGATATTGCTTGCTTTGCTTCGCTTGAAGAGTTTGTTTTTCCAGTACAGCTACGGATCATAAAACCTCCCAACATAATACAAAGTATTACCATTGCTACAGACATAATCATCATAATATTCTTTTCTCCCTGCCTAAAAATCTAAATAGTGTATTATAAGAACCTACCAATGAAATATCTTCAAACCACAATATAATATGTTCAGCTAAAGCAACCTTAGCCCTATTTGATAATTTATTTATTATCTCCACTGCTTCGTTTAAATCTTTTATTTCAACATCTCTATTTGCTTCATCTCTTGCCTCACCTAAAAAATAGATACTCGCTTCAAGATAATACCTTAAATAATCCAAGTCATAATGTTCATATTTCACAAATTCTTTTTTTGTGTCATCATTACCCAGTATGGCATTAGTTAAATATTGATAATGCTCAAATAAAAATTTCCCATCTATGTTATTTATAAAACCTAAATCATCATTCATTTTAAATACTCCTATAATATTAAACTGTATGGTTTACCGCCTTCCCTTTGACAAGGGGAATAGGCGGAAGGGTAGATCTTTTTCAACCCTACGAGCAAAGCGAGATAGGGCAATCCGAAGGATTGGGTAAATAGCGGATACGCTATTACACCTTGCCTCAGTTTCCGAAAAACAAAAAATCAAAGCTGAACTACACTTATATTTAAATAGATAACCGATCTAAAATACTTGTCAATAGCGGCTACATAAATACACTGCACATCGAATAAAATGCAAATAAAAGATAGGATGAATAATATATTGCCTTTCTGGTAGCTGTGCGTAATAGGTAGCTTTGCGTAAATTTGCAACAGGGGTCAAATCGTCAAGTAATAGATCGCGGGGTCCCGCTGACAGCTTTTATGTCAGTGGGTTACGATTTATTACTTGATGACGCAATGAAGAAAATAAACTTTAGATATGTGATGGTTCGCACTGCGAGCCATCACCTTGAAAGACAGGGCAGTTTTACATTCTTCGTCTAAAAGAAATCCGTTCAGAGAAAGCCAACTTGCTAATAATAAATCCAAAAATCCCAATGACAAACAAACTTATATTAAATGCAACTATACCTGCATTCAACCCGATCAAAATCGACAATGTTAAAGTCCCTAATATAACTAAAAATACGCACCAACCCGGAGGAGCACCGTATAATATAGTTGCTTGACATCCCGTGCATACGCGAACCCCTTTCTGACTTTCTTTTAGACAGTAGGGGCATTGAATGGTATTGTTTTCCATTTCCTAATCCTCTAATCTTTCTTAAAAACCGCACCTTGGTAAACTACACCGCCTTGGACTTTTTCTATTTTAAAAGTCCATGAACCTAGATCTTTGTTTTGAGTTCTAGCGATATAAATAGGTTTTTGGCTTTCATCCCAGTTTTTAACAGTAAAAACGCCATTCCTGAACTTGATGACGTCTTTCTGAATATCAAGCCTGACGCCATACTGTTGATTGGTGTAGTTGCCATAGATGCCATCATCACCGCACCCTGCCAGCAGGACGACAAGACCTGCCACTAACATAAATTTACGCATACCTTTTCCTTCACCAATAGCACAGACCTACGATTGATCTGTAAACGCCTTAGAATTCAATTATTTTTATGTCTAGTCATATCGTTTGTACCGATCGAAAAAATGGACATTGATAGTTATAAACTATCATATGATAACTATCGATCGTTAAAAACAATTAACAACGATCGATTAAGCACCTTTTGATTGATAAAACCTATTGATATATACATATCGATCTTTTATAACGATCAATTTCTGTTTAGGATTTGGATCTTGAAGGGATAACAACGGGAAAAGTTCTATGGTGGGATATCTGGCGCGAGACTGTTTTTTTTATTTTTTTAGATATGGTTTTCTTTTTACTTTATTAGGCTTCGCCCTATATATTTTTTAGATCTAGTTCTACTTTATATTTTATTGGTGCCATAAAACAAGGCACCTTTGCTATAAACATAAACAACCTTACTGAGAGTTATATACTGCCTTGTGTTCGCCCCCGAAAAGGGGACTTCATCCAAGGCTTCGCCTCCTGAAATTTTCAACTTATTTTGTTGAAAATGTATCAAGATTGGCGAAAACCAAGATGAAAAATATGACTTCACCCAAGTTGATCTGGCTTAAAGCTCTACATCGTTTCCAATGTAGGACACCCTACGACACCCCCAGATTCGTTCATGCAGATTAATGTATTGTTATCCCCTATTTATGCTGTCAACAAAGGTAGGGCTTTCTCATAGCTATTCCATATACAACTTCACTTATCTGTTTAGAACTTCGCTTCGGGTTGGTATTACGTCGCTTCCCCTTCTATACCTACAACCAACAAAACATACGGACATCTCTTATTAGCGACTCGCGCTCAATTGCTCCACATATGCAGACCTGATACAAAGGTTTATAATTTGATTGCTTTCGAGGACATTAAAGATTCTGGTAGTGGTATTTAAAAGACTTGTAAAAAGCTCAGATTTAGATTTGACAAATATGAAAAGATTATTTAATACTTTATTATATTTGTAATCGCGTTATTCCTCTAACTGATTACAAGACTTAAAAAAGTCAGCGAAAACTTTTTTAGTCCTTAAAAAGTCAGATTTATCATCTGGCTTTTTTTGTATCTTTACTTTTTATAAAACTTATATTTTAATAGTCAATAGAAATAAAGAAAATATTTCACAAAATCATTATTGATTAATGATAGCAAACCTAATAAAGGTCAGATATATCTCTGACCTTTTGCTTATGATATCTATATTACTCATATAAAATCTCTAAACGCTAAACAATCCATTTTGAGCTATTTTATTTTCACATATAACAAATCATAATGGCTTCTGTATGCATGCACATTATATTTATTCTAACCTCTTCCAAATCTATGAATCTATGCTGACTTTGATCAATACTTTTCTTCGTTTTATCAATAATATCATCGTAAACAGTTTCCATATAATACTTGTCAGTAAATAGATCGAATACTTCATTAGCAGGCTTCGCAAGCACTTTCTTGGTAAAGCGAGAGTATTCTAACAATGCTGTAAGTTCTGCTGAGTTCTGACTATTACACTTATTTTCTTTTTTCATTTTTGGTTCCTTATTTAATCGTTGAGTAAATATCCCCCTACATTTCCATGTATTATTTAAAAGGGATTGTTGTATTTTATAAATATATGTTTATATTGCTTTCACATACTACCCATATATTATTATGCTGCTGTATTGCGTGATGAATAGATCAGTTGTTCAATCCATTCATCAATCTCACTTTCAACAAAGGCACAGGCTCTTATTCCAATCTTAATCGGCTTAGGAAAATCACCCTTACTAATAAGTCTATAGATCCATGCTTTGCTAAATCCTGTTTTATTCATCACTTCTGGCAAGCGAATAAGTTTTCTTGTTGTCATATATTTCTCCGTTGTTGTTTTGATGAATGTAGTATCTGCAGATCGCTTATGACGTTCAACCCTCGGAAAATCAGAATTGAACTCGGATTGAGTGTTTTTCATACAAAAACAGATGAAATGACGGGAGAGCTGTCACTGGGCGGGGTGTAGAGCGATTTAGCAATAAGTGCTATTTATTTTCCTGTTTTAAGGTATTTTATAATTTTTATATTAATCAATTAGTTAACAAACATCAGTTTAAATTCTGACTTAATTCTTATCTGCATTAGCCAAGAAAAAGGGCTATGCCCGTTAAGACATAACCCTTCTTTCATCAGCAGTTATCCTTACCCACGCCGATTAAACGTTCCCTGCACGACATTACCGCCTTTCTCAAGGCTTACCATGTAGTTGGCATACCATTGCAGCATCTCGCGTCTGCCATCGAGATATTGCGCATGGTTGTAGGTGCCACGGATAGCATTCTTATCAACATGGGCTAGTTGGGTTTCAATCCATGCAGTGTTGTAGCCCTGTTCATGAAGAACGGTGCTCATGGTATGACGGAAGCCGTGACCCGTAACCCGTCCTGTATAGCCGATTCGCTTAAATACCTGATTGATACTGGCTTCGCTCATGGTCTTACTTGGATCATTGCGGCCCGGAAACAGCAAAGGGAATTGTCCTGTCATTGCTCTGATCTGTTCGATAATGGCTAACGCTTGGGTGGATAGCGGGATGATATGAGGACGGCGCATTTTCATGCGTTCAGCAGAAATTTCCCATAGCGCTTTCTCGGAATCGATTTCCGACCATAAGGCACCACGCAATTCACCCGTTCTTAGGCCAGTAAGGATCAACAATCTCGCTGCCAACACCATCAATTCACTACCAGAGTAGCCAGCAAGGGCTTTAAAGAAGGCAGGAAGCTCTTCGGTGGTCAGGAACGGGTAATGTGTAGATTCATGCCCCTGCATGGCACTTGTGAGATCAGGCGCAGGATTATACTCGGCTCTGCCTGTCACGATGGCATAGCGAAACACTTCACCACATCGTTGGCGCACTTTCTTAGCTTTCTCTGTTGCACCTCTGGCTTCGATTTTTTTAAGCACATTAAGAAGCTCTAATGGCTTAATGTCCGCAACAGGCCGTTGACCAAGAAAAGGAAAAATATCTTTATTGAAAGCTTCGAGAATGTCAGAGGCATACCCAACTGACCATTTTTTCACTTTCATGCTGTGCCATTCGAGCGCAATTTGCTGAAAGGTGTTTTTGACCTGCGCTTCACGTTCAGCTTTATGTTCTTTCTTAAGCTCTAAAGGATCGATACCCCCAGCGATACCTTTTCGAGCTTCATCACGTTTTGCTCTGGCATCAGCCAAAGACACATCGGGATATACCCCCAGCGCCAATAACTTTTCCTTTCCATCGATACGATACTTTAAACGCCAGTAGCGTGACCCGTTAGTTTTAACCAATAAGTAGAGGCCACCACCATCAGCCATCTTGTAGGGTTTCTCTTTGGGCTTGGCAGTCTCGACCTGTCTGGCATTGAGCTTCATTTGGGGGTATCTCCTTTAGACCGAACAGCAAATACCCCCATTGATACCCCCAACTCACCGTAGATTTCTGTGAACGTGAGTAGACGAGCAGAGACAACAAGGGCCGTGACATCCCGTATTATAAGGGTTTAAAGGGTATTTGAGTAGAACTAAGAAGACGTTAAACCAGGTAGGATGGTGCCGATAATAGGAGTCGAACCTACGACCTTCGCATTACGAATGCGCTGCTCTACCAACTGAGCTATATCGGCGTTTTGAGGCGCGTACCAAGGCGAGTGATGGTACGCGCTAAAGAGTAAAAAAAAGTGCTGCTCGCGTCAACTGCCTGGCACGTTGACTGCTGTTTTTTACGTCACTGAGCTACAAAATCAGCGCCGGATAATATCATCGCCGTAGCCAATCCATTTATAGGTAGTCAGCGCCTCCAGCCCCATCGGCCCGCGCGCGTGCAATTTCTGCGTGCTGACCGCCACTTCCGCACCTAATCCAAATTGCCCACCGTCGGTAAAACGCGTAGACGCATTCACATACACCGCCGCTGAATCCACCGCGTTGACAAAATGCTGCGCGCTACGCATAGAGCGCGTCAGTATCGCCTCGGAGTGCCGGGTGCCATGGCGGCGAATATGATCAATTGCCGCATCAATGTCTTCCACCAGCACCACGTTCAAATCCAGCGATAAAAATTCATCGTCCAGCTCGCCGTTTTGAACGGGCACCACCCGCGCCGGGCCGGCCTCAAGCAGAGCCGCGGCGCCGTCATTCGCATGCAGACAAACGCCGCACTGGGACATCCGCTGGCTCAGCGCCGGTAAAAACGCCCCGGCAACCGCCTGATGAACCAACAGCGTCTCTACGGTATTACAGGTACTCGGGCGCTGGGTTTTCGCATTCACAATAATCTCCAGCGCCGGCGCAATCGCCATATCGCTATCGACAAAAATATGGCATACCCCAATGCCGCCGGTAATCACCGGTATCGTCGACTGCTCGCGGCAAAGCTTATGCAGGCCCGCCCCGCCGCGGGGGATTAACATATCGATATAGCTATCCATGCGCAGCATTTCATGTACCAGCGCGCGATCGGGATTTTCAATCGCCTGCACGGCGGCGGCCGGTAATCCGCACTCTTCCAGCGCCCGCTGAATCACGCCCACGGTTGCCGCATTGGTGCGCCAGGTCTCTTTACCGCCGCGTAAAATAACGGCGTTTCCCGTTTTCAGGCACAGCGAGGCCACATCCACGGTGACGTTTGGGCGCGCTTCATAAATCACGCCCACCACGCCGAGGGGAACCCGGCGTCGCTCAAGCCTAAGCCCGCTGTCCAGCGTGCCGCCGTCAATTAACTGCCCAACGGGATCGGCAAGACCGCATACCTGTCGCACATCGTCCGCAATGGCCGCCAGACGCGCCGGCGTGAGCATCAACCGGTCCAGCAGCGCTTCGCTTAACCCGTTATTACGCGCCTCGGCAATATCATCGGCATTCGCGCTTAACACGCTTTGCGCGCGCGATTCGAGATAATCGGCAATCCGCATCAGTACCTCATTTTTTTCATGAGTACTGAGCTGAACCAAACGGTAAGATGCAGTTTTTGCCGCTTTGCCCATCTCTTCCAACATAACTATTCCTCACTCTTCCGCTCGCACGCGCGGGCGGGATAGAACTTCGCTTTCATCCCGGCTAACCCGGCTGCGGCCTCTTCTGCTCGCACGCGCGGGATAGAATGCAATAACGCCGCCGCGTTTACTATCGTCAGGCGCTTCTTTTACGCAGCGCCTTCGCCCATTTTAAAAGCCCGCCTTACTATCGGTATGTCACACACAGCGGGGTTCCCAAAACGATTCGCTAAATAAAAAGTTGGGGCGTTACAACTGAAAAATTCTTTATTTTTCTAATGATACAGTGAAATGTGAATCCAGACACACAATCGTTAACCGCCTCTTTCAGTGCGGCCAGCCGTTGATCGCGATCAAATTCAGGCCGGGTTCTCGCTGTATGATTCATACCCATAACGAAGAGAGCTGCGATGACTACGCGCCCATAGCATAAGCATGATTCAACGTTTTAGTGTAACAGCAGCGTTAGGCAGGGAATGACACCGTCCGTCAGCATACCGTTTTTGATTTTCCCATCGCCGACGAACCGTAAACCGACTGATATTCTGCAATCGCCCGCCTTGCGCACTATTTCAGGCCGTGGCTGAAGAGAATGAAACGGCATATATGGCTCACTGAAACCGCAAACTTATTGCGGCTGGCGGTCAGCCCCGTTCTTTTGCGATATAAAATCAGGCGCGTTTTTCGCCAGGCGCATACGCCATAAAGATGATGTACCCGGTAGTTTCGTCTCTCAGTAAGTCACAGTGAACAGGACCCTGAATGCCCCGCAGCCGCGCTACACCGTCGCTAGCGTGGAGCGCCATACCGTATTATGTCGTTTCGAGGATGCCATTCGGCAGTTAGCACAAGGATAGAACGCCGATGCGATACAACATCAACGATAATCTGATTTACGATGCGGCAGACGGCTCGCTAACGCCCTGTGGCCGAGATGCGCCAGAGACTCAGCTCTCGATTACCGCCAGCGCACTATTCCTGTTTTTTATTACGCATAAGGAAATTATTAGCCGCAACGAAGTGCTTTCCCGGGTTTGGGATGACAATGGTCTTACGTCATCTAACAGTAATCTCAATCAATATCTCAGTATTTTACGCAAAACGTTTCGTCAATATGATATTGAAAACATTATAGTTACTGTCTCACGCGGCCATCTCCAGCTTAACCCTGTGGTTACGGTTTTGCCGCTGGCAGCGGAAAGCCATGAGGCGGAACATACGGCGCAGCGCCAAGTATCATCCCAACAAACGGCCCGAAATTCATCGCCAAAATCGCCAACGCGTACGCTACACACACAGGGTATGTGCTGGTACATGGCAAGCATCACTCTGTTAGTCATCGCCGGGCTGCTGGTTGCTTTCACGCTTTCTGGCAGCGTTGCGTCCCGCGTTATAACGCTCAACCCCATCCAGCACAGCCTGTGTGAACTATTGGCCAGCGAAGAGATGCTAAATTCCGTTTCCGCCACGAGCTACGTCCGTAACTTTGAAGCCGTGCGTCAGCGCCTGAACCTCACCTGTCAGCCCAGCGAGCGCTTCGTGTTTTTTTACGGCGATCGTCTGCAAACTAACGGGCTGGGGCGCGTCTATCTCGCGCACTGCGCGATGCACGAGAATAATCCATTCAGTTACTGCGTTAACTATTTCTATTATTCGTGGAGCGCCAAATGAAGCTCTCGCCGCGCCTCGCGTTTGCGCTTTCAGCCGTCGCTTTTATCCTCGCCGTAGGTTTTTGTATCTGGAAACTTATTCCCATGCGCACTGCGGGCATAATGAGCTGTTCCACTAAAGCCATTATGCGCTTTGAAAATATGGAAACCGAAAACGTTAACGGTAATATTCACTTCAATTTCGGCGCTAACGGCAAAGGTTCTATCGTCGCAGAAGGCTATACGGGCTCTCAGGCCGGCTGGTTATACCTTCAGCGCTATGTGAAATTCACCTATACCACGCGGCGAATTTCCCCTACCGAGCGCCATTACCGCATCAGCCGCTGGGAAGCCAGCGCGTCGTCTATTGACGAATCGCCGGATGTTATTTTTGACTATTTCATGCGCGAAATGTCAGACAGCCATGACGGGCTATTCCTGAATGCGCAAAAGCTCAACGAGCATGCAATATTACTCAGTTCGCTCAACTCCCCGCTGTATATTTGTACGCTAAAATCCGGCAGCAAATTTGATTAACCCGCACACCTGCACCGCTTCCCTCCTTTTACATCATTTTAAGTCTGCAGCAAGTACCCCATTCCCCCGCTTTGGCTTTCGCGCTTTTTCTCGCGAGTGGTACCCGCTTTTTATCCTGGTCGCGCTAAATAGCTCATTTTCTGCAGGATAAAACCTCAGCGCACAGATGCCCAGTCCGCTAATAACATGACGCCTTTCACAATTATGAACACTCACTCATCGTTAAACACTCTTATGCAAAGCTTAATTGCATGACAAAACCCACCTTCTAGTGCGTGCAATAAAAACCGCAAACACCTCCCGCCATAAGATCGCAAAAACACAGAATGAACAGATAAATTATATACAAAATATCGATAAATAACAGAATAAAAAACTAAATACACAAAATATAAGAATTTAAATTCCGTTTTAAACCCTACTCAATATAGTGATTTTGAATCCGCGATCGCGTGCCTTCATCCCAGGGGCGCAGGCGGTTTTCACTCTTCCCAGAAACCTGACTTAAAGAGGAAATCACAATGGGTGATGCATTAGGTCTTATTGAAACTAAAGGTCTGGTGGCCTGCATTGAAGCCGCAGATGCCATGTGCAAAGCCGCCAACGTCGAGCTGATTGGCTATGAAAATGTCGGCTCCGGGCTGGTTACCGCCATGGTGAAAGGCGACGTGGGCGCAGTAAAAGCCGCGGTGGACTCCGGCGTTGAATCGGCGCAGCGCGTTGGCGAAGTCGTAACTTCGCTGGTGATCGCCCGTCCGCATAACGACATCAATAAAATTGTCATTAAGCACAAGGCGTAAGCCCGGAGGAATGCACATGGGTGATGCATTAGGTCTTATTGAAACCAAAGGTCTGGTGGCCTGCATTGAAGCTGCGGATGCAATGTGCAAAGCCGCCAATGTTGAGCTTATCGGCTATGAAAACGTCGGCTCAGGCCTGGTCACGGCAATGGTAAAAGGCGATGTCGGTGCCGTCAAAGCCGCCGTAGATTCCGGGGTTGAGTCGGCGCAGCGCATTGGCGAAGTCGTCACCTCACTGGTAATCGCTCGCCCCCATGCGGATATCAACAAAATCGTCGCACAGTACAAAGTCGCTGAATAACCGGAGAAACCGCAATGAAAGAAGCTCTTGGGCTTATCGAAACCAAAGGTCTGGTGGCCTGTATCGAAGCCGCAGATGCCATGTGTAAAGCCGCCAACGTCGAGCTTATCGGCTATGAGAATGTCGGTTCCGGGCTGGTTACCGCCATGGTGAAAGGCGACGTGGGCGCCGTCAACGCCGCCGTGGACTCTGGCGTCGAGGCCGCCAGACGCATTGGCGAGGTAGTTTCGTCTCGCGTTATCGCTCGCCCTCACAACGACATTGAAAAAATCGCGGCGCAGCATAAAGCCTGATAGCGCGCGCCCCGTCTTCACCCTTTTAGTCTGAAAAAGGATAGATTCATGATTGAGCTGGATAAAGATTTGCGTTCACGCCAGCAGGCGCGGGATCTGGTGCGCGAAGCCAGGCAAGCCCAGGCGCTACTGGCCACTTTTTCGCAGCAGCAAATCGACGCCATTGTAAAAAACGTGGCTCAGGAAGCGGCACACCACGCCGAGTCTCTGGCAAAAATGGCCTGCGAAGAAACAGGTTTCGGCAACTGGCAGGACAAAGTACTGAAAAACCGGTTTGCCTCGCTGCGGGTTTACGACGCAATCAAAGGCATGAAAACTGTCGGTATCATTCATGACGATCCGGTTCAAAAAGTGATGGACGTGGGCGTGCCGTTAGGTGTGATCTGTGCATTAGTTCCCTCGACAAACCCGACCTCAACCATTTTTTACAAAGCGTTAATCGCGCTTAAGGCCGGCAACGCCATTATTTTTTCCCCACATCCTGGGGCATGCCGCTGTAGCTGGAAAGCCATTGAAATCGTTAAACGCGCCGCAGAAGCGGCAGGTGCCCCGGTAGGCTCCGTCAGCGGTATTACTGAACTGACGCTCGAAGCGACCTCGGAACTCATGCACAGCAAAGATGTTTCCCTGATTCTGGCCACCGGAGGCGAAGGTATGGTGCGCGCAGCCTATGCATCAGGCACGCCAACCATCAGCGGCGGCCCGGGCAACGGACCCGCGTTTATCGAGCGCAGCGCCGATATCCCGCGCGCGGTGAAAGACATTATGACCAGCAAAACGTTCGATAACGGCGTTATCTGCGCGTCAGAACAGTCCATTATTGTCGAACGCTGCATCTACGATGCCGTCCATCGCGAACTGGAAGCTCAGGGCGCCTATTTTATGAACGATGACGAGGCGGCTAAAATGGCGGCGCTGCTGCTGCGCCCGAATGGCACTATCAACCCTAAAGTCGTCGGCAAAACGGCGCTTTACCTCAGCCAATTGGCCGGTTTTTGCGTACCTGCCAGCACGCGCGTGCTCATTGCCCAACAAACCTCTGTTTCACCGAAAAACCCCTATTCCCGTGAAAAACTGTGTCCGGTACTGGGCTTCTACGTTGAAGAGGACTGGAAAGCCGCCTGTCAGCGCGTTATGGAACTCCTGACCAATGAAGGTTTAGGGCATACGCTGGTGATCCACACCCAAAACCAGGACGTTATTCGCCAGTTCAGCCTTGAGAAGCCGGTAAATCGGATCTTGATTAATACGCCTGCCGCGCTGGGTGGCATCGGTGCCACCACCAATATTACGCCTGCGTTAACGCTCGGCTGCGGTGCCGTAGGCGGCGGTTCCAGTTCCGATAACGTCGGCCCGATGAACCTGCTCAATATCCGCAAAGTCGGCTACGGCGTGCGCACCATTGAAGAACTGCGCGCTCCTGGCGCTCAGAGCGAACGCCCGCAAACTGCACCGCAGCCTACGAGCGCTGCGCGCCTGAGCATCTTTGAGGACGAGAGATTCACGTCGGGCAGTACCTCTGCACTTTCTTCTGCCGGGGCAGATACCCGCTTCGATACGGCGGCGGCCAGCCCGCGCCGCGACGGCGACTGCGCGCATGAAGAAATAAACACGCAAAACATTGAGCGTATTATCCGCCAGGCGCTGGAGCGTATCTAAACCTAACCCATTGAAACAGGGCGATAAAACATGATTCTCGCAAAAGTCACCGGACACGTTGTGGCAACGCAAAAATGCGACGAACTGCGCGGCAGTAACTTACTGATGATTACCGCGCTGGATGACGATCAGCAGCCAATGAAAGACAAAACCTGGGTTGCGGTCGACAGCGTCGGCGCGGGTATGCACGACATCGTGCTGGCAGAAGCCTATTTCGCGCTGAATAAAGACCGTTACAAAGCCATGTCGGTGGTGGCTATTGTCGAGAAAGTGTTTCGGGATCGCTGAGGAGCCAGTCACGTTATGGGTGAATTTTTACTAAAGCCACGGGTCCACTTTGGACAAGGGGCGCTTGCCACGCTAAACCAGCTCTCCGCCACGCGGGTATTGTTGGTCACTGACAAAGCAATGGTCAAATTCGGGCTGGCACAGCGGGCCGCTGAACTTCTGCAGCGTCAGGGCGCTGACTGTCAGGTATGGGACGATATCGCCTCCGATCCTGATATTGAAACCGTCGCGCACGGCATGCAATTGATGAACGCCCGCTATCCCGATCTGGTAGTCGCGTTGGGCGGCGGTTCGGTTATCGATGCGGCGAAAGCCGTCATCTATACGCTGCGACGCGCGCGCCCGGAACTCGCGCGGCCTCGTTTCGTGGCCGTCCCGACCACCAGCGGCACCGGATCGGAAGTCACCGCGTTTTCAGTGGTAAAAGCCGGTGCGGAAAAACTGGTGCTGGTTGATGAACACATGCTGCCGGATATCGCCATTCTCGATCCCGCGCTGGCCGCATCGGTGCCGCCGGCTATTACTGCGGATACCGGCATGGACGTACTGTGCCATGCGCTGGAAGCCTATGTATCCCGCCAGGCCAGCGACTTTACTGATGCACTGGCGGAAAAAGTGGTCGAGTTAGTTTTTAGCTGGCTGCCCGCCTGCTGGCGCCAGGGCGATAACCTTGAAGCCCGGGAAAAAATGCACAACGCCTCCTGCATGGCAGGGATGGCGTTCACAAACGCCTCGCTGGGCATCACGCACAGCCTCGCCCACGCGCTTGGCGGCATGTTTCGAATCCCCCACGGGCGCGCTAACGCGTTATTAATGGCCGGCGTCGTCGCCTGGAATGCCGACTATACCGGTCAATGCGATACCTTCGCGGCGCGGCGCTATGCGCGCCTTGCCCATAAATTGGGGCTGCCCGCGTCCTCCACGTATCAGGGCGTTACCAGCCTATTAGTCGCCATTCAAACGCTAAAAGAAGCAATGCAGATGCCTGCCGGTATTCGTGACGCAGGCGTAGACGGCGCTGCCTTTGAACAGCGTCTGGGTGACATGGCGGCTCAGGCATTGCGCGACGGATGTACTCCCACGAATCCTCGCGAACCCGACGCCGCAGCGCTGATCGCGCTCTATCGCGAAGCATGGCGCGGCCGCGCTTTTGACGACACAGCCCAGGGACAATAACAGGAATATCAGGAGAATTTTATGGCACAGATCGACCTAACACCGCGCGTCCGCGTGCTGGCGGAACGCCTGCTTTCACAGAAAAGCACCCTGAGCACCGACCATGCCACCGCGCTGGCCGCACTCGATGGCGATATCGCCGGCGTTCCGGCGGCGGTCAAACCGGCTCGTCGCTTTTATGAACTGGTGCGCCAGTTACCGCTTGGCGTCACGCCGGACTCACTGATCGTAGGCAACCAAACCCAGCAGCCGCACGGCGCTATTTTCCACGATGTCGCAACGCTGCAGCGCGCTTCGATTTTCCAGTGTCTGAACCTGAGCGACAGCGTCGCGTCGCCGGATTACATGCTGGTCATCGATAAAGGCGTAGAGGCGATTAAACAACAGCTTGAAGCGCGGGTGCGCACGCTGGGCAGCGCCGTCAGCCGCAGCGGTGCGGATGAAGTTAACGCCTGCCGCGCCGCGATTTACGCCTGCGACGCGCTGATTGCGCTGGCGATGAACCTCGCCGAACGGGTACAAACGCTCGCAAGCGGAGAGCAAAATGTCTATCGCCAGAATGAACTGCGGGAAAGCGCGGCAATACTGCGCCGCATTCCCGCCGCGCCTGCGCAAACCTTCCAGGAAGCCTGCCAGGCGTTTTACCTGCTCCAGTTAGCCATTCACCTCGATAACGGCGGCTACGCGGTTAACCCGTGCGGCGCGGACAAAGCGCTCTATCCGTTCTACCAGCGCGATCTCGATAAAGGTACGCTCACCCAGCAGCAGGCGCAGGAAATCGTTGAATGCCTGTGGCTACAGTTGGCTGAGCTTAGTGAAGTACGCGCTCCAACGGCAATCGACGGCTACCCGATGTTCGATGCGCTCATGCACGGTGCCGCCCCGGACGACGACGCGCGCCTGGCGCAAAACGCGCTTTCCACCGTGTTCCTGCAGGCGCAGCGCGGGCTGAACGCGCTCGGTTTATCCGTGCGCCTGTATCGCGGCAGCGCGCAGTCTGGCAGCTTCAGCGCTACGGCGGCGCCGGGCGCTTACCCACAAACCGACGCCGCGGGCCTTACCGTAATGGAAGGGCTGACGCCACGCCTGCAGCGCCTGCGTAACCGCTATCTGGAAGCCCGCCCCAGCGTCTCTATTTACCGCGCGCTGGCCTTCACGGAGGTCGTTAAAAACAACCCCGGCATGCCAACGATACTGTTACGTGCCAAAGCCTTCCGCCGCGCCTGCGAAACCGCCCCGATCCTGATTCAGGATGAAGAGCTGATCGTCGGCCACCCCTGCGGTAAGCCGCGCGCCGGCGCGTTCTCACCGGATATCGCCTGGCGCTGGGTGCGCGACGAACTGGATACCATGAGTACCCGCCCGCAGGACCCTTTTGAAATCAGCGAAGCGGATAAAAAAACCATCCGTGAGGAAATTGTGCCTTTCTGGGAAGGCCGCTCGCTGGATGAAATTTGCGAAGCGCAATACCGCGAAGCCGGCGTCTGGGCCTTCAGCGGTGAAACATTTGTCAGCGATCTCTCCTACCACCAGATTAACGGCGGCGGCGATACCTGCCCGGGCTACGACGTACTGCTGTTCACCAAAGGGATGGACGGTATTAAAGCCGATGCGCAGGCGCACCTTGCCGCGCTCAGCATGGAAAACCCCGACGATATTGACCGCATTTACTATTACAAAGCGGCGATTGAAACCTGCGAAGGCGTGGTGAGCTATGCGCGCCGCATCGCCGCTCACGCCCGCGAACTGGCGGCAAAAGAGCAGGATGCCCGGCGCCGTGCAGAACTACTTACTATTGCAGAAGTCAACGAGAACGTCCCTGCCAAACCGCCGAAAACGCTCCAGGAAGCGCTACAAAGCGTCTGGACCGTAGAGTCGCTATTCGAAGTGGAAGAAAACCAGACCGGGCTGTCGCTGGGGCGTCTCGATCAATACGCCCTGCCAATGTATGAGGCCGATATTCGCGACGGGCGCCTGACGCGGGAAAGCGCGCTGGAAATGATGCAGGCGTTCATCATTAAATGCGCCGAGCTGATGTGGATGTCCAGCGAAGCGGGCGCGAAATATTTTGCCGGCTATCAGCCCTTTATTAACCTGACCGTTGGCGGGCAAAAGCGCAGCGGCGGCGACGCGTGTAACGAGTTGACGTATCTGATTATGGACGCCGTACGCTTCGTGAAGGTCTATCAGCCTTCTCTCGCCTGCCGTATTCACAACCAGTCGCCGCAAAAATACATGGAGAAGATAGTCGACGTCGTGAAAGCGGGGATGGGATTCCCGGCGTGCCACTTCGATGATTCACATATCAAAATGATGCTGCGCAAAGGCTTCGATTTTGAAGACGCGCGCGATTACTGTCTGATGGGCTGCGTAGAGCCGCAAAAATCAGGGCGGATTTATCAGTGGACCTCCACCGGCTATACCCAGTGGCCAATCGCCATTGAATTCGTACTCAACCGTGGCCGCATGGTGCTGTTTGATAGCTATCAGGGGCTGGATACCGGCGATCTGCGCGAGCTGACTACCTTTGAAGCCTTTGACGCCGCCGTGAAAAAGCAAATTGAACACATCGTTCGTCTGTCGGCAATCGGCACCGTTATTAGCCAGCGCGTGCATCGGGACGTTGCACCCAAGCCGTTAATGTCGCTGCTGGTCGAAGGCTGTATGGAAAGCGGTAAAGACGTCGCCGCGGGCGGTGCCGTTATCAATCACGGCCCAGGCCTGATTTTCTCCGGGCTGGCAACGTACGTCGACTCCATGGCCGCCATTCGCAAGCTGGTGTATGAAGATGGCAAATACACGCTGGAGCAAATTCGCGACGCGCTGTTGGCCAATTTCGAGGGTTATGACGCGCTGCGCCGCGACTGCGTGAACGCACCGAAATACGGCAACGACGATAATACCGTCGACCAATACGCGCTGGATATCACCGAATGGACGGAGCGCGAGTGTCGCAAATATAAGATGCTTTACTCCACGCTTAGCCACGGCACCCTGTCAATTTCCAATAATACGCCCATCGGTGAACTCACCAATGCCACGCCGAATGGCCGGCTGGCATGGATGCCGCTGTCAGACGGTATCAGCCCAACCCAGGGCGCCGACAAACAGGGCCCAACGGCGATTATTAAGTCCGTGAGCAAAATGAACGTTGAAACTATGAATATCGGCATGGTGCACAACTTCAAATTCCTCAAAGGATTGCTGGACACGCCGGAAGGCCGCAACGGGCTCATTACGCTGCTGCGCACCGCCTCTATTCTCGGCAACGGGCAAATGCAGTTCAGCTACGTCGACAATGAAGTACTGAAAAAAGCGCAGGTAGAACCTGAAAAATATCGCGATCTGATCGTTCGCGTGGCGGGCTATAGCGCTTATTTCGTCGAGCTGTGCAAAGAAGTTCAGGATGAAATTATCAGCCGTACCGTGATTGAGAAATTCTAATTCTCAGTCACGCGCAGCGAGTAACGGCACCGCCGGACTATCGAGACGGGATCTGGATAGTCCAGCGCATCCGGCATGGCGGCCTCGCGGTAAGGCGCCTGGGTTACGCCAGGCGCTATCGCCCCGCTCAATCAAGCGCGTAACGCGGTTTTACAACATTACTTTCAGCTAACCAGGCTGCTGTACGTGCCGCACCCGCACGGACCAAAGAAAAATAGCATCGCGCGCCAGCAAACCAAGGTGCGTATTTTAGGCGGAGCCAGTGCCTTATGCAGGAGGCAAGCGTGAGCAGTACAAGTACACCGGAGTTAACGGGCCGGATTTTTAATATTCAAAAATATTCTATTTACGACGGCGAAGGCATTCGCACTCTCATTTTCTTTAAGGGGTGTAATTTACGCTGCCCCTGGTGCGCGAATCCGGAAGGGCTGACCAGCCAGTTCCAGGTAATGTTCTCGCCGGATAAATGCATAAGCTGCGGCGACTGCGTCAGCGTATGCCCTACCGGCGTTCATCAGCGCAGAGAAATAAACGGCGAGCTAAAGCATAGTGTCGATCGTACTAAAAACTGCATTGGCTGCCGCCGCTGCGAAGAAATTTGCACCCGCAGCGCGCTGGATGTCGTGGGTCGGGACGTCACGGTCAGCGAACTGATGGACATCATTATGCAGGATTACGATTTCTATGTTGCTTCAGGCGGCGGCGTGACTATCGGCGGCGGCGAGATGAGCCTGCAAACCGACTTTGCCGTCGCCCTGTTCCGAGAATGCAAAAAAATGATGATTAATACCGCCGTGGAAACGCAGGGCACTACGTCGCTTGAAAGCTACCAAAAGCTGGCGCAGGTCACTGATACCTTTTTGTTCGACCTCAAAGAGCACGACGACGCCCATCATCAGGCGCTGTTCGGAATGGGCAATAGTGGGATTCACCGCAATCTCGAATGGCTGGTAGACAACGGCGCAAACGTGGTGGTACGTATGCCGCTTATTCGCGACTTTAATGACTCATGGGATGCCATTACGGGCGCGATTGAGTATGTCAAAAAACTGGCGCGACGCGGCAATATTCAGCGTATCGATATCCTGCCTTACCACCAGCTTGGCAAAAATAAATACGCCCGTCTGGACATGCCTTATCCCATTAAAGACGACCCGTCATACAGCGACGAAGAATTGCAGCGTCTGGAGCGCTTTTTCACTCAATTTGATTTTGATATCCGTCTGATTCGCCACTAACTCACAGGAGCCGTTCATGAAAAGCTTAGGCGTAATTGAAACCCACGGACTTATCGCCGCTATTCAGGCACTGGACGCCGCCTGCAAAGCGGCCAGCGTAGCCTGCATCGGCTATCGAAAAGTCGGTTCCGGCCTGGTGAGTATTTGTATTGAGGGCGAAATAAGCGCCGTGATTACCGCCATCGAGCGCGGCGTTTCCGTGCTGACACCCGAGCAATACGTGGGCTCGCTGGCCATTGCGCGCCCGGAGCACGGCACCGTTCGCGCGCTCGCATCGCTTAAAGGACGCCCGGCCTCACGGTCAGAAAAAGGGTCAGAAAAAGCGGCGCCCCTGCCTTCAATATCCGCACCGGCGCTGACGCCATCGATAGCGGATAACGCCGCGACACCCGCGACACCCGCGACACCCGCGACACCCGCGACACCCGCGACGCAGGATAAGGCACCGGTGAAAAAAGGGAAGAAAGCATAATGGATACGCTGATCCGCGCACAAATTGACGCCCGCCTCGGGGCAACGGCGCCTGCTATTCCGGTCGGCGTGTCCAACCGTCACGCGCACCTTTCCCAGCGCGATGTAGAAACGCTGTTCGGCACAGGCTATCACCTGAAGCCGCTTAAACCACTGCGCCAGCCGGGACAGTTTGCCGCCGAAGAGTGCGTTACTCTCGTCGGTCCTAAAGGTTCACTAAAAAATGTACGCGTACTCGGCCCAACCCGACCAGTTACGCAGGTTGAAATTTCCCGCGCCGACTGTTTTACCCTGGGGGTAAAAGCGCCGGTGCGAGAATCAGGATGTCTTGAGGATTCCGGCAGCGCGATGCTGGTCGGCCCGGCGGGCTACGTTGAATTGCATTCCCAGCTTATTTGCGCCTGGCGGCATATTCACATGTCCCCGCAGGAGGCACTTCGCTTCTGCGTTGCTAACGGTCAAAAAGTTCAGGTACGCGCCGCCGGTGAGCGCGGGCTGATTTTTGATGAGGTTATCGTGCGGGTGCGCGACGACTTCGCGCTGGAATTTCATATCGACACGGAAGAGGCTAACGCCGCCGGGCTGGCGAACGGCGCGCAGGTTACGCTGCAGCGTGTGGCGGAAAACAGGCTATGAGCGAAGCGGATATAGAGCGCCTGGTGGCACGCATTGTCCAGACTCTGACGCGCCCGGTGACACTGCTGGTGAACGCCGATGCCGGTTATCGGAAGGAGATAGCCGCGCGGCTTGCCGACTGCGGCGTACATTTCCGGGTCGCACTGAGCGAAGGCGTCACCGACGCTGAACGCTGGCTGAAGCTGGGCGAGGCAATTTCTTTCCCGACATCGCCCGCCGCAATGCCGACGCGCACCTGCCGCGCTCTGGTGCTGCCGTTTCTGAATGATTCGCTGGCGGCCGACGTTGTCAGCGGCGTATTAATCAGCCCGGCGGCGCAGGTTATCCATCACGCCCTGCTCTGCGGCATTCCGGTGCTGGCGCTGCGCTACCACTGCGACCCGGACAGCGAGCTAAATCAATTACGTGCGGGTAAAGGCAATCCTGATTATTTAGCGCACAGGAAGGCAATAGTCGCTCAGCTTAAACAGTGCGGAGTCACGCTGTGCGCTATTCATGAACTGGAAGAGAGGCTAAACGCCGATGACTGCGCCCGGGAACGCAGCGCCGCGCCCGAAAGAATGCGCTATATCACCGCTTCCGCGCTGGAGCGCGATCCCACTCTCACCCGCGCGGCGGGCGTGCGGTTAACCGATGCGGCAATGGACTATGTGAAGAAACAAAAACTGTAATCCGCAGATAGCAGATATAAGTGCGCCTGCGAGCCACCGCGAGGCGAGCGCGCGATATCCACGCTGCGGCAGAAACCTATTAATAACAAAGCTATGAATGCAATCAGGAGATGATGATGTCATCGAAAACAAAGTGTTGGCTGTGGATGTTGCTGGTAATTTTTTCTGAAACGTCGGCCACCTCGACGCTTAAAATGTTCGATAACAGCGAAGGAATGACGAAAACGCTGCTGCTGGCGCTGATCGTGGTGCTGTACTGTATCTGCTACTACTCACTGTCGCGCGCGGTGAAAGATATTCCGGTCGGCCTGGCCTACGCCACGTGGTCCGGCACCGGCATCCTGCTGGTATCAACGCTTGGCATGGTATTTTATGGCCAGCACCCGGACACCGCCGCCATTGTAGGCATGGCGATTATCGCCTGCGGCATTGTCATCATGAATCTGTTTTCCAAAATGGGTGGCGAAGAGGCAGAAGAGACACCGACTCAGGAACCCGCGCCGCTGGATAAAACCATCGCTAATTGACAGGGAAGAAAAACGCTATGTTTAATTTTGGATTTTTATGGCTGGCGCTCTCTATTGGCTCCGAGATAACCGGCACCTCAATGATCAAAAAAACGCACGGTTTTAGCCGCCTGTGGCCTTCTGTACTAGTGATTTGCGCCTATTCGCTCTGCTATTTCGCACTAACCCGCGCGATGAGCACAATTCCAGTCGGGGTAGCGTATTCACTGTGGTGCGGGTTTGGCATCGTTGGCGTCACGCTGTGCTCCATGCTGCTTTATAAGCAAAAGCCGGATTTCCCGGCGCTGTTCGCCATGGTGCTGATTATTGCCGGCGGAATTATTATGAATACCTTTTCCACGATGTAAAAGACACATGGCCAGGTGTCCGCAGCGGCGGACACTGAGGTTATTGCCTGTGCAACCCGGCTTTCACACGGCCCTACTTTGGCAGACAATAAATACCCTATCTCCCCGAAGTACGGCTGTAATAGGCCGACGCTGCGTGTGATTTATCAGCAACCGATCGTATTAGTAACCTGAAGACGCGACAGCGGACACGCAATACACTCTCACGCGATTTCCAGGCCGCACCGGTGACGGCGCTGCGCGGCGGCGAGTGTGAAAAATACGGCGGCGCACCGGCCGCATACGCGCAGGTCCTACTCGCTCAGGTACACCATAAAGCGTCGGCTATGTTTTGTCGGCCAGCGCTCACCGGACATTAACTCACAATCATATCATCACGATGCACTGCAACCGGCCCATACTCATATCCTAAAATCGCGTCGATTTGCTGAGAATGGCATCCTGCAATACGGCGCATCGCATCACTGTTGTAGCGTGAAACGCCGTGAGCGATATCCCGGCCCTGCTGATTACGAATGCGAATAACTTCACCGCGCGAAAAGTTACCGCTGACGGTGATAATCCCCGACGGCAGCAGCGAACTGCCGCGTGCGGTGATAGCCTGCTGTGCACCGTCATCCACGGAGATTTCTCCAGCCGGCGGCGCGCCGAAAATCCAGCGCTTGCGGTTTTCAAGCGGCGAACTTTGCGCGTGGAAGCGCGTGCCGACGGGGATATTCTCCATCACTTCTTCAATCACGCCCGGGCGGCTGCCAGCGGCTATAACTACCTCCACCCCCGCGCGGCACGCTACGTCAGCGGCCTGAAGCTTGGTGCCCATACCACCGGTGCCTAATCCGGACACGCTGTCACCGGCGATAGCGCGCAGCGCATCGTCAATACCGTGTACGTCTTTGATAAGCTCTGCGCCAGGATCCTGGCGCGGGTCGGCGGTGAAAAGCCCCTGCTGATCGGTAAGCAGTAGAAGTTTATCGGCCCCGGCCAAAATTGCCGCCAGCGCCGATAAATTGTCGTTATCGCCCACTTTTATTTCCGCCGTCGCTACCGCATCATTTTCATTAATTACCGGCACAATACGGTTAGCCAGCAGCGCGCGTAGCGTATCGCGCGCATTCAGGAAGCGCTCCCGGTCTTCCATATCCGCACGGGTGAGCAGCATTTGCCCGACGTGGATACCGTAAATGGAAAAAAGCTGCTCCCAAAGCTGGATCAGACGGCTTTGCCCTACCGCCGCCAGTAGCTGCTTAGAAGCAATGGTCGCGGGCAGCTCCGGGTAGCCCAAATGCTCGCGCCCGGCGGCAATTGCCCCCGACGTCACAATAACAATTCGATGTCCGGCCGCGTGCAGATGGGCGCACTGGCGCACCAGCTCAACGATATGGGCGCGATTCAGGCGGCGCGAGCCTCCGGTTAATACGCTAGTGCCCAATTTGACGACCAGCGTCTGGCTGTTACTCATGTTGTTATGCCATTTCAGTTAATAAGGAAATTTCGCTCATGTTGTAGCAGGTGGCAGGCGGCTTGCCAACCGGTGAATATGCCAGGGCAGAGAATTAGCGCCGGCGTAATCAACGCTATTCGCACGGTTTTATGGTTAATCTTACGCGAACGCCAGGCTAAAAAATTAGCCCTCACGCGCAGCAACATACGCGCACAGAGCAAACCGGCTCAAGCCGATGGGCGCACCAGGTTGAGTGCAACATTCTCTTTTATCACGCCGATATTCGCCAGGCGGTTACACGACGAAAGCAATCGAATCGCGTATTAATACGGCGCGTACGGGTCTGGAAACCCGGCCGATTTCCGGCGGGCAGCTTAATATATAAAGGATTTATCCGGCGATACCGGCCACACATAAAATTTGCCGCTATCGGATATGGGGTACTCTCAGGGTGGCGCACCGCCGCGTAATACGCTGCGTCGGTTTACCACCACTGCCGAGCCGCAATTCGTGGCGCAATTAGCAGCCCGGGGGCGGTAAAATAGAGCCGCGAGAAAAGGCTTACTAAAAATCGCTGGCCGGCGCTAAAGCTCTGGCAGGAATCATTAAAACGCGATGTATATCAGCCCGCGCTGCCTGGGTAGCAAATCATAGCGGCTGGCGATGGCTGTCAATTCGCTGTCCGAACAGAAAACAGGTGCGCGCCCAAATCGCTATCGCTCTTTGGTCGCATCAACTCAGGAAAGCGCCACACACCGGCGGCGTTTGGTTCATCGGGAGCGACGTGCGAAAGGCATCGCACGTCATATCACGGCGCTGCGGCCAGCGAATCAGGCGCGCAGTTTTACCGGTTGCTCAACAAAGCCCTCGGCGGGCAACAGTTCAAGATCCAGCGAATGTAGCAGCGCCTGAAAACGCTCATGAAAATTACGTAGCGCATCGGTCACTCTGGCTTCTACCGCGCTATCTTTAATGGTTTCCCGCTGCCATGAGCCCTGTTTATTGAATAATCCAAAATGCCAGGTGTAGTAAAAATGCCGGTCCTGCGGCGTTACTTCCATCCACCAGCCCCAAAACTCACGTTCTTCCGGCGCAGGCTTTACATTGACGCAAACGGCCAGGCAATCAAAAAAGAATCCGCTGTCATCACACTGCTCTTCCCGAATATAGGGGCCGAGCGCGGCAAACTTCTTAATCAGCCGACTTTTTGGATATCCAGTTGGTAACGTCATCGCGATCTCCTGTTATGAAGCATTTTATTTAGCAGAGACTGGCGATTTCGCCATTTTTTCGCGTAATTTTTTCTGTTTAAATTTCCGCTAGTGTTCGCAGGCCTGCCTGGCCGCCTTACATCACTTTTCTACCGCCAGCGCCGGGAGCTGGCACAGTAGCCCGCCCCGCGTGCGCTGTGGCTTTAACGCAGCCGGCGCTGAACTGGCGTTCGCAATGCCGGCTGGCACAGCGGCGTCGTTACCCATTAAGGCGTTTAGCCATCCAGCTAACAATCTGTTTCAAAGCGCGATCAAAGCCTGCGTATAGCGGCGCGGTCGCAATCTCCAGCGCCTTGCCGTCTGCCGAAGACGAGGCAATTAACCGCGACTCGTCTTCCGGGCTAAACGGATCGTTGCGCCAGTACCCCGATAGCATCGGCACCGGGCAGCGCCGCCCCAATAACCCCTGCATTTTTAGCGAATAACGCTGTAATTCCACGCTGAGTGCGCTATCGGAAACATCCTGCATCCCCAGCCGGCTGGCCAAAACATCAATATACATATCCGGCACATTGTGTTGCCGCGCAGGCTCGCACATCAGCGCGTGCACCACTGGCCCCAGGCAGGCCACCGCCCGCAATCGCGGCGCTTCCAGATAAGCCAGACGCACGGCCACGTTGGCGCCAAAGCGAAAGCCGAACGCCGCCACGCGCGTATGATCTACCCAAGGAACATTTACCAGCGCCTGAAGCACGCACTGGTGCAATAAACTGGAATCCTGAGTCAGTTTCCATTTTGACGAGAATCCCACTGAAGGCATGTCGATAGTGAGCATCGCAATGCCCGCAGGCGCGAGGTAGCGCTCAAACAGAGGATAAAAGTCGCTCTGAAGCGTATCCAGCCCGCCGCACATTAACACCACCGGGTGCGGCCCTTTAGCGCCTTTAGGTACATGCAGGAAGCCGGTGACCTGACCGCCATCGGGCGTGGGAAACTGAAGCTCGCGCAGTTCGCCGGACAGTTTGCTGGCCGCCTCTTCATAAGCGCGATTAGCCAGCGCCTGCGCCTGTTCCGCCAGCGTATCGCCTTTCAAATACGGATAGGCAGCAATGCTGTATAAATTCGCAGCCGCCAGCCAATCGGCGCCACACCGCGCCTCATCGGGCTGCTGAGCGGCACGCTGCTGCCACAGCATAGCCTGATGTGACCATTCATAAACCCAGTTACCGCTGCGATAGCCGATAACGGTATCAAGAAGCGCATCATTACTGCGCGCGGCTTCGCAGGTGGCTATTCGCGCTTCGACATCCAGAATATCGAGCGGACTAACGCCGCGCCAAACCCATAGCAGGCGGTTAATCAGGCGATACCAGCGGCTGTCGGTACGCCCATCAAGCGCCGACTGCAGCGGAGCAGTGGCGTGATGGTGCGCCCGCCGGATTAAAGTGGAGGTTTCGGGGTGTTTAAAATGCGGCTTAAATAACTCCTCGCTGAGGTTGCTCTGCGGCATCGCGGTTTTCTCCCTAAAAGTCACTGCCCGGTATTGTACGCTACGCGCGCGCAAAGAAAACAAACCGGTGCCCGTGGCAAGCGCAGGGATTGCAGAAAAAATGTGTCGACCTCTATGAGCGGGATATCGCGCCCGGCGCTGTAATCCCGGCGGCAGGGTGTTTCTGAGAAACGGACGAATGGCCTTTTTGTGCGCCCGGAAAACGCTAACCCTTACCGGCCAAAGGCGCCGCCAAAGCACACTAAAAAAGCGCAATGAGAAGAACAGATTTACAGAATGCGGTTGATGGCAGGCAATAAAAAACCCGGGCTGGGGCCGGGTTTACAGAATGAGTCGCAGCGCTGCGATTAACGTCCCGCCAGCGGCGGCACAAACGCGACGCCCATATCCCAGGGCTGCTCAATCCATGTGTCTTGCGGAATATCGATTTCATAATCATCCACCAGCGGCTTACCGGCCGGTTTGGCGAAAATAGTAATGAAATGGGCTTTGGGATACATTTCACGAATCGCAACCGCAGTACCGCCGGTATCGACTAAATCATCAATGACAATAAAACCTTCGCCGTCGCCTTCCGCACGCTTAAGGATTTTCATTTCGCGCTGGTTGTCATGGTCATAGCTGGAAATACAAACGGTATCAACGTGGCGAATGCCCAATTCACGCGCCAGCAGCGCTGCAGGGACCAGCCCACCGCGGCTCACGGCGATAATCCCTTTCCACTGCTCCGCAGGCAGCAGGCGGTTCGCCAGTTTACGGGCGTGAATCTGCAGCATGTCCCAGGTGACAACGTATTTTTCGCTCATGTGAAGTGTCCCAGCCAGTGATAACGGCTTAAAAAGTGTTCAAGGGGAAATAGGTTGCGCGAAATTATAGAGGTCTGGGCCGGCAAAAACCAGTGCCGCGCGGGTAAGGGAACGCTTTTTAGGCTTTTATGCTCCATGAAGCCGGAGAAAATGATATCCTCAGCGCCTCGCCCGGGATTTTTCCGTGGCGCATTCTTATTCTGTAACCCTGTGCCCGCAACTTTGCTGGTCGTCGTCAAGGAGACGCATTTTGTCTGAATTGTCTCAACTCTCCCCGCAGCCACTGTGGAATATTTTCGCCGATATCTGTGCGATTCCCCATCCCTCTTATCATGAAGAAGCGCTTGCCCGGCATATTATATCGTGGGCTAAAGAGAAGGGACTGTTCGTCGAGCGAGACGGCGTCGGCAATATCCTGATCCGTAAAGCGGCAACGTCCGGCATGGAAAACCGCAAACCCGTCGCGCTGCAGGCGCATCTGGACATGGTTCCGCAGAAAAATAACGATACCGTTCACGACTTTGCTACCGATCCGATTCAACCCTGGATTGACGGAGAATGGGTAAAGGCGCGCGGCACCACTCTTGGCGCGGATAACGGTATCGGTATGGCGTCCGCGCTGGCGGTGCTGGCTGACGACAGCGTGCAGCATGGCCCGCTGGAAGTGCTGCTCACCATGACGGAAGAAGTCGGAATGGAAGGCGCATTCGGTCTGCAAAGCGGATGGTTACAGTCGGAAATTCTGATTAATACCGATTCCGAAGAGGAAGGCGAGATTTATATGGGCTGCGCCGGCGGCATCGATTTTATCTCGACCCTCGCCGTAACGCGTGAAGCGCTGCCGGCTGGTTTCGCAACGCTAAAACTGACGCTTAAAGGGCTAAAAGGCGGCCATTCCGGTGCCGATATTCACTTCGGGCTTGGCAATGCGAATAAATTGCTGGCGCGCTTTTTAAGCGACCAGGCGCGCGAACTGGATCTGCGCGTGATCGATTTCAGCGGCGGCACGCTGCGTAACGCAATCCCGCGTGAAGCCTTTGCTACGCTTGCGGTTGCCCCGGAACACATAGACGCCCTGCGCGCGCGCGTTAATGCGTTCCAGGCAATTTTGCACAATGAATTGGGCGCAGTTGAAAAAAACATCACGCTGCAGCTGGAAGCCACTACCGGCACGCTGGCCCCGCTGTGCGCTAATAGCCGCGACGCGTTTCTCAATTTGCTCAATGCCACACCAAACGGCGTCATCCGCAACTCTGACGTCGCCAAAGGCGTGGTCGAAACCTCGCTGAACGTCGGCGTCGTGACCACGGCGGAACAGAATATCGAAATTATCTGCCTGATCCGCTCGCTGGTTGATAGCGGGAAAGAGGCGGTAGTGAGCACGCTGACGTCGCTGGGGCAGCTCGCCGGCGCGAAAACAACGCCGAAGGGCAGCTACCCGGGCTGGCAGCCGGATGAGCACTCGCCGGTGATGCATTTAGTGCGTGAGACTTACCAGAAGCTGTTTAACAAAACGCCGAACATCATGGTTATTCACGCCGGGCTGGAGTGCGGGCTGTTCAAAAAACCGTATCCGGAGATGGACATGGTGTCGATTGGCCCCACGATTACCGGCCCGCATTCTCCGGATGAGCAGGTGCATATTGCAAGCGTCGGGCAGTACTGGACGCTGCTGACGGAGCTGTTAAAAGCCATTCCGGAGAAATAAACCGCACAGCGCCTGATAGACGGGCGCTTACGCGCTAACGGGGCCGCCCTTTGTTGAGGCGGCCCCGTCGTTTATAGCACACCACAGTGCAAACGTTAGGCCGCAGGTTTACCAGCCGAGCACAAGCTGGCGCTCCAGCTGTGGGTCGAGCAGGGTTACATGCAGACCAACCAGCCTGACGCCCCGCCCCGCTCGCCTGTTATCCCAGGCTTCTCTGGCCGTGGCGATGAGGTCGTCTTTATTCAGGCGCGGCCAAACGTGTTCCTGGGTTGTCAGCTGAAAATCATGAAACTTCAGTTTGATGCCCTGGCGGGTGATTAATAAATCAGGCTGCACCTTCATCAGTCGCCTTTCCAGCTCCGGATATAATTGTTCAATCAGCGCCTCGCACGCCGGCCAGTGGTGGATATCTTCGGCAAGCGTCCGCTCCACGCCAATGGACTTTCGCAACCTGTCGCGCTGAACCTCGCGTTCATCGATACCCTGGCTGCGCTCCCATATCATGCGCCCTGCTTTACCAAATGTTTTCAGTAACAGCGCCAGGTCTGCGCGCTGCACGTCGGCGCAGGTGCGCAGCCCCATGGTTTCAAGCCGGGTGGCGGTGACTTTCCCTACCCCCGGAATTTTCTCCAGCGCCAGCGTGGAGAGAAACCCCGGGATAGACTGGGGAGTAATAACGTATTGACCGTTTGGCTTATTCAGATCGGAGGCGATTTTAGCCAGAAATTTCACGGGCGCAATGCCCGCCGAGGCGGTTAGCGCCAGCTCGCGATGAATAGTATCCCGAATCTCTTTGGCCATTAACGTCGCCGAGCCGTGACACAGCGCGCTGTCGGTGACATCCAGATAGGCTTCATCCAGCGACACCGGCTCAATCATATCGGTATAGCGGCGTAAAATAGCGTGGATCTGCTGCGAAATATCCCGGTATGTTTCAAAGCGACCGGGTAATAATGTGAGATGAGGACAGAGTTTCAGCGCCGTTGCCGTAGGCATAGCGCTGCGCACGCCAAATTTGCGCGCCGGATAGTTCGCCGTGCTAATGACACCGCGCCGCTCACGGCTGCCGCCAATAGCGAGAGGAACCGCGCTCAGCGCGGGGTTATCGCGCATTTCCACGGCCGCATAAAAGCAGTCCATATCAATATGAATAATTTTACGCATAGGCGACCAGTTAAACTGTATACCCATACAGTATAACCAAAACCCGGGGCGGCAATCCAATGCGTTTCGTGCCCACGGCGTACGACCGCCGTTTCCCGCCAGCATTAAGTACGGTCTGAGCGCTCGCCGGAGAAGCGCTTACACTACATACTCGCTGACGATAAACTTTCACCGCTAAAGCGGGTCAAAATGCGATATCACCGTCGCGCAGTTGAAAAAAGCCGCGCGCCGCACTTGCGAAAATTAACGGCGGTGATAATGTGAGCGCCAGCTTCCAGACGATTCCGATTTTGGAAGCCATACGTCGCTTCGCCCTATTCGTTATCGTTTTATCAAGGAAATAGTAGTATGCGTAAAATCGCACTTTTGATTGCGATCTTTCTGATTCCCTGCGTCTCGTGGGCAGGTCTGCTGGGCAATAATGCCAGCGCGGCGCCTTCCGTGCAGAATAAGCAGCAGTTCATGGGGTTACCGGTTTATATCCAAATCTTTAAAGAAGAGCGCACCCTTGAGCTATGGGTTAAGAGCGGCGAAAAATATGAATTAATGCGCAGCTACAATATTTGTAATTACTCAGGCGGCCTCGGCCCCAAACGGCGCCAGGGTGATTTTAAAAGTCCGGAAGGGTTTTACAACGTCGGGCGCAACCAGCTCAAACCTGACAGCCGCTTTTATAAAGCGATTAATATCGGGTTTCCTAACCAATACGATCGTGAGCACGGGTATGACGGCAAATACCTGATGATCCACGGCGCCTGCGTGTCCGTTGGCTGCTACGCCATGACCGATGGCGGCATCGACGAGATTTTCCAGTTTGTCACCGGCGCCCTGGTATTCGGGCAATCGCGCGTGCCGGTAAGCATTTATCCCTTCCGTATGACCGACGCCAATATGAAGCGCCACCAGCGGTCGTACTATGCAGATTTTTGGCAGCAGCTAAAACCGGGCTATGACTATTTTATGGCGCATAAAGAACCGCCCGTGGTCAGCGTGCAAAATGGGCAATATGTGGTGAATACCCGCCCGACAAGCCAGAGCGGCGGCCTGCTGCAGCAGCCGCAGCTCGCCTCAAACTATACGTTCACCCAGGCAAAATAGCGCCCAGTCACCCGGCGCAATCTGCTGCCAGTCTTCATTGCCGGTTAGCGGCTGGGTGGCAATTACGGAAACCACATCGTTGGGCGTGGTTTCCCGTTGAAAATCAATCTCAACGTCCTTATCCAGCAGCTTCGCCACGCCAAACGGCGCGCGGCGGGTTATCCAGTATAACCGGGTCGAACAAAACGCCATGATATAGCGCCCGTCCGATAACAGCATGTTAAACACGCCTTTTTCACGCAGCCCCCGCGCCTGAGCCGCCACAAAACGAAATACTGCCGCCATATTTCCCGGCGTTCTGGGATAGCGCTGGGTGAGCTGATGTAGCAACCAGCAAAACGCATACTCGCTGTCAGTCTCGCCTACCGGGCGAAAGGTGCCAGTTTCCAGCGCGCGATAACCGCGTAACTGACCGTTGTGCGCGTATGTCCAGTTTCGGCCCCACAGCTCGCGGGTAAAGGGATGCGTGTTCTCCAGCGCGACTTTGCCGCGATTCGCCTGGCGAATATGTGCAATCACCGCCCGGGACTTAATAGGATACTCCTGTACCAGACGCGCGATTGGGGAGTTAAAGCTGGGCTGTGGATCTTTAAACGTCCGGCAGCCTTTATCTTCATAAAAGGTAATCCCCCAGCCGTCTTTATGGGGGCCGGTGCCCCCGCCGCGCAGAACCAACCCGCTAAAGCTAAAGCAAATGTCCGTCGGCACATTGGCGCTCATGCCAAGCAATTCACACATGCTTCCTCCCCAAAGTTAAGCGCCGCTACGCTTTTTTCACCATCTCTTTCTCAATTAACATCATCAGGATATGAATAACTTTAATGTGAATTTCCTGAATGCGATCGGCGTAGCCAAAATGGGGCACGCGGATTTCAATATCGGCGGTGCCGGCGATTTTCCCACCGTCTTTGCCCGTCAGCGCGATAACTTTCATGCCCTTAACGTGTGCGGCCTCAATGGCGTTGATAACGTTGGCAGAATTTCCGGAAGTCGACAAGCCGAGTAGTACATCGCCTTCGCGCCCTACGGCTTCAACGTAGCGGGAAAAAACATAATCAAAACCGAAATCATTACCCACACAGGAAAGATGGCTGACATCGGAAATCGCAATCGCCGGATAGCCAGGACGGTTTTCACGAAAACGCCCGGTCAACTCTTCGGCAAAATGCATTGCGTCACAGTGTGAACCGCCGTTACCGCATGACAACACTTTTCCCCCGGCTTTAAAGCTGTCCGCCAGCAAAACGGCCGCACGCTGAATTGCATGAATATTGGCGTCATCTTGCAAGAAATTCGCCAGCGTTTCCGCCGCTTCGTTAAGTTCGTTACGAATCATATCCTGGTACATAAGGTTTATCCTTCAGCGTTACTCATTTTACGTTGCAGTTTACCGGATAGCGCGAAGAGTAGCGAGAAGCCCCGCCTCGCGTGCAGCCAAAAGGATATCCCCTTTGGCCTGCCGGGATGTGAGCGATATTGTAATTATTATGTAAACAATTTGCTAATGAGCGAGGTATTAACTACAACAGTAAGAAGAACTGGTCAGACCTCAAACCAAAAAGGCTCGCTTTTATGATGATGCTAAGTATTCTCGCTACCGTAGTGCTAATCGCTGCCCTGTTCTGGCACCGCGTTAATCTGATCTACAGTAGCGTTATTTTGCTGGTATGGACCGCGCTGCTCGCCCTCAGCGGCGTTTGGTCTTTCTGGACGCTGCTGCCGCTTATTCTGGTGCTGGTACCGCTCAATGTACCGGCAATGCGTAAAGCGTTTATTTCCGGCCCTGCCTTTCGCACCTTCCGTAAGGTAATGCCGCCTATGTCCCGCACCGAGAAAGAGGCCATCGATGCGGGCACCACCTGGTGGGAGGGGGATTTATTCCGCGGGAACCCCGACTGGAGTAAATTGCATAATTATCCCCAGCCGCAGCTGAGCGCGGAAGAACAGGCGTTTCTCGATGGGCCGGTTGAAGAAGCCTGCCGTATGGCGAATGATTTCGAAATCACGCATGAAATGGCCGATCTGCCCCCGGAACTCTGGGCTTACCTGAAAGAACATCGCTTTTTCGCGATGATCATAAAAAAAGAGTACGGCGGGCTGGAATTTTCAGCCTATGCGCAGGCGCGCGTATTGCAAAAACTGGCGGGGATATCCGGCATTTTAGCGATAACCGTCGGCGTTCCTAACTCGCTGGGGCCGGGGGAATTGCTGCAGCATTACGGCACCGAGGCGCAAAAGGATCGCTATTTGCCCGGCCTGGCGCGCGGCGAAGAAATCCCTTGTTTTGCCCTGACCAGCCCGGAAGCCGGCTCCGACGCGGGCGCCATTCCCGACACCGGCATTGTCTGCATGGGGCTCTGGCAGGGCGAACAAACGTTAGGCCTCCGTCTGACCTGGAACAAGCGCTATATCACGCTGGCACCGATTGCCACGGTGCTCGGTCTGGCATTTAAACTCTATGACCCGGAACACCTGCTAGGGGACGACGATGCGCCAGGTATCACCTGCGCGCTGATCCCTACCGCCACCCCCGGTGTGGAAATCGGTAAGCGCCACTTCCCGTTGAACATCCCGTTCCAGAATGGCCCTACGCGCGGAAAAGATGTTTTCGTCCCCATTGATTATATTATCGGCGGCCCCAAAATGGCGGGCCAGGGCTGGCGCATGCTGGTTGAGTGCCTGTCCGTCGGGCGCGGTATTACGCTCCCCTCCAATGCCACCGGCAGCCTGAAGAACCTGGCGCTGGCGACGGGCGCCTACGCGCGCATCCGCCGTCAGTTCAAACTGTCTATCGGCAAAATGGAAGGGATTGAAGAGCCTTTAGCCCGCATTGCCGGCAACACCTATGTGATGGACGCCGCGGCTTCATTAATTACCTATGGCATCATGCTGGGTGAAAAACCCGCGGTACTGTCCGCAATCGTCAAATACCACTGCACTCACCGCGGCCAGCGCGCGATTATCGACGCCATGGATATTGCCGGCGGCAAAGGTATTATGCTGGGTAAAAGCAACTTTCTCGCCCGCGCATATCAGGGCGCGCCTATCGCTATCACCGTCGAGGGCGCAAATATTTTAACCCGCAGTATGATGATTTACGGCCAGGGCGCAATCCGCTGCCATCCTTATGTGCTGGATGAAATGTCCGCCGCGCAAAATAACGACGCCGACGCGTTCGATAAACTGCTGTTCAGCCATATTGGTCACGTTGGCAGCAACACCGTGCGCAGCCTGTGGCTGGGGCTGACTAACGGCCATACCAGCGCCGCGCCGACCCGCGACGCCACGCGCCATTATTACCAGCGGCTCAACCGGCTAAGCGCCAATCTGGCCCTGCTATCGGATGTCGCCATGGCCGTATTGGGCGGCAGCCTGAAACGACGCGAGCGGATTTCCGCACGGCTGGGCGACGTGCTTAGCCAGACATTTCTCGCTTCTGCCGCATTAAAACGCTACGAGGATGAAGGGCGCAATGAAGCCGATTTGCCATTACTGCACTGGGGCGTGCAGGATGCTCTATTCCAGGCCGAACGGGCAATCAGCGATTTGCTGCGTAACTTTCCTAATCGTTTTGTCGCCGGTGCGCTGACTTGTATCCTGTTTCCGCTAGGCCGCCGCGCCCTGCCGCCGTCGGATAAATTAGATAGCGCTTTGGCACGGCTTCTCCAGACGCCTTCCGCTACCCGCTCCCGTCTTGGCCGTGGCCAATTTCTGGCGCCCTGCGAGAATAATCCTGCCGGAATGCTGGAGCAGGCGCTGGTGGATGTCATCGCCGCCGAGCCCATCCACCAGCGGATTTGCAAAGCGCTGAATAAACAGCTGCCGTTTACCCGTCTGGATGAACTGGCGCACACGGCGCTGAGTGCCGGGCAGATTAATGAGGAAGAAGCCGCTATTTTACAGCGAGCGGAAATCAGCCGTCTGCACAGCATTAACGTGGATGAATTCTCACCTGACGCACTGGCCGCGCGCCCTAAGGCAGCTTCGAAGGAAAAAAAGTCGCGCAACTATGAAGTCGCCTGACGGGCTGACGCACGCCATTATCAGATAAAGGGGCCGAGCGCCCCTTTATTGTTGGCCGGTTTACATCATTAAAGTAATAGCGTATATCACGCAAATGCATTAACCCGGCCCGGGGGAAAAGGGGCTCCCCAAATAGGCTACTTAAGGCGGCTGGCAGCAAAAATGGCCGCATCCCGTATTAAAGCGCGGTAGCCGTATTCCGGCATTGAGGCGTTGCCGCCCTGAGTCCCTTACTTTGCGGCAAGACGAAAACAGGGAGCCGCTGGCTCCCTGCTGTACTCACAAAGCGGCGCATCATGAGCGCCTGCCAGTTTGCTCATACAATCACTTGTAGTTAAATGCGTCCGGGTGATTTTCCAGGCTGCCGGTTAATGCGGCAAATAACACCGTTTTCCCGTCAATAGATAATTTATCCCCCGCGTTCATCCAGACTAACCTTTCAGCGCCGGACTGTTCTTTTACCGTTGAGTATACCCCGGCCATGGTGTTCTGCTGTTCAGAGTATAAAATTGCAATACGCTCCGCGCCGCAGTTATGCGGTTTGCAGGCTTCCAGAACCTGATATTTATCGCCACCTAAAGTCACTTCTTTAGCCGGAGTGGTAGTACCACCTTTAACTACCCATTTCGGCAATTTATGTCCTTTCACCATCTGCGCAAACGCGGCCTTCGTCTGGTCGCCTTTCGCTAAACTATCGACAGTCAGGTCGCTCTGCGCCCACGCACCGGTAGTCGCTAATATTAAAACGACAGCGCTTAGTTTCTTAAACATATTGAGACTCCTTTTTTCGTTAATCGCATTCCCATACTTCGGGCCAGCTATCGCTATTCGCGATTTTAGCGTGGTCCACAGTTTATCAGATTGCCAATTTTCCGAAAAATCAGCGCTGTAACAGAATGCTGCCAGCCAGAGCATGCCAGAACGCAGCGATGTTTAATAAATCGGTGCACTACAGGCGAAATTTACGGCTGCTTAACGCTAATCACCCGCGCATGGTTACGGTATAAGCTCGCCCAGTGCCACTATCAGGGCGCGCTTTGAAGCAATCACCAGCAAATATTGCGAAAGCGCTCAGGGTTACTCGCCGTATATCTGACCGTATGACTAATATTGCGATGCCCCAGATAGTCCTGAATTAAACGCGTATCCATTCCTTTATTCGCCAGTTCAAAACCGCAGGCGTGGCGCAGCATATGCGGATGAACATCAATCCCAAGGTTGGCCTGTTTACCATAGCGCTGAATCAATAAATAAATGGTTTGCCGGGATAACATCTTTCCGCTTTGAGAAGGGAAAAGATAAGGAGAGTCTGCATTCTGAGTATTTTTATTACGCACCACTAACCAACGGTTAAGCGCACTAACGGCGCGTGGAGATAGCGGATGCGTGGAAGAAAAGCCGTTTTTTAGCCTATTGACATAAAGCACTTTACTTTTCATATCAAAATCTGAAAGCCGCAAACTTAATAGTTCGCTCACTCTCAGCCCATGAAAATAGCAAATCAGGATCATACATTTATTTCTTTCATTATTTTTTCCAGTTTCCGCCTGATTTATTAATTTTTCCACTTCGCTTTTGGTAAGAAAGTAACGACTTTTTCTTTTCATATTCCCCCCTGGTTTTAGTGACTCAGAAGCAACCCTTTAATAACCGGGTAGCACAAAACATATCTTCAAGAGAAATCGAGGCATCAATAAACTATTAAAACACGCCGCGCAGAGAGATACCTATGTACTCCCAATGCCTATCTGCACAATGTAGAAATCGTACTGACATAATAAAGATGCTGCAACTCTGCAGAATAAGACTGCATCCGTTTTACCTGGACATATCTATACCGTATTCACCTTATTTTTCGACCTTAAACCTCAGATTCCATCAGGGAAAATACCTAATTCACTATAATAAGATGCTACTGATAGCCAGTGCTAAAAAACAATGGAAAAAGAAATATTATATTACCTGAATATAATGTACCAATCATATTTAACCACTATGGCACTTTATGTCACCCCGAAAAAACATCACAATAATAGGTAATCAGGATAGAATCTGCAAAATACGCCCGTGAATCCGCGCTGACTTTTCAGCAATAAAGGGTAAATACAGAGCGCCACCTCGCCTTATAAAGGCCGTCAGTTATCTTAGCAAGATTAATATAATCAGGGTAATTACGGTCGTATTCTTAATTAAAATTTCACCAAGGAAAAGTGAATAAATTTCTTAACCTTTGATTTTTTGGAATCATGGCATATGAAGTTGACATAGATCAACGCGCCATAAAAATATTCAATAATAAGGTTAAAAACAACGCATGCAGAGCAATTAAAATAACTCTTTGCAGGTATTATAAGCCAAAAATGCCACATAATAGAATGCCAATTGCCATTTTCTTCGGCGTTTAGACATTAAATGTGAGTAACATCCGTTTTACTTAAGCTGGCATTACCACCTTCTTTCCTAAAAGGCATATAGGATAACATCGTCAGCATTGCTAAAGAGCGGGCGCGACTTCATCCCCAATCTGCTGATAGATTCGCCTTACTTTTGCAATATATTCCGTATTAAAACGCGGCGTAGCGGAATGATAGAGACCCACGCCTTTCCATACGTCCCCCCCCATCAGATTGATATTCCGCCTGAGCAACCAACTTCCCACAATCACATTCTTACACGGCTCCAGTAGCTCAGTAATCGTTATCCCTGTACTGGCTAATTCATTTTGGTGAACGGTATTTATCTGCATCAATCCAATATCAATGCTGCTATTTTTATTAATATTTATCGCATCAGCGCGCAGCCCGGATTCCACCACGGCAATGGCATAAATGACGCGCGGCTCAATGTGAAACTCCTCGCCGGCCAGTTGAAAACAGCCCATCTGGCAGTTTGCGGCGGCGGAAAATAAGCATAAAAAGTAACAGTTGATGGTTTTTATCATTCGCTATCCCTGTCGGTGACTACCAGTGCACCTGACGCTACCGCCGCAGGCAGTGGGCGGGCACAGTGTCCCGCACGGTTTTCCTCGGGGTAATTGCGCAGCGCGATTAAACAGTTGCCGTCGCCTTTATAACCCACATGGTAATACGCCAGATTCCAGACATGCGCCCCCAGCCCGGTCGCCGCAGCGTATTTATCCGCCAGCGCGCTGGCAAGCTCTGGCGAGGAAGACGAAAAGGCGATATAAAAACCTTTATCATCAACGTAAATGCGGCTGTCCCTGCGTTCAGCCAAATGATAATTGGCGGGTAAAGAGAGTTGCTTTAATGTGACCTCTCCAACATAGTCCGGATATAATTCCCGATAATACGCCAGCGCATTACGCATATAATCAACATATGCCAGCGCGCTATTCACAGAAGAGGCCGCTGCCGCGGATTCTGTTTGCGTTAAAAAAGAATAACCCGCTGATATTATTGCAATAATAAAAATAGCAATATAGGCCATTTATCTGTCCTTAACTATCATGAAATAGCCAGCCCTGATACTCCACCAGAAAATAATCAAAAAGAATGCCTCTAATATTTAAACTAATAGTCTGCCCCGGCATCTAACAATGCCAGAGGCAGCAATGTTACCAGTCGTTTATTTTCAGGTTTCTTATTTAGCTGTTCGCGTTCACATTAAATTTCATAGCATTTTTATCACTACCGCACGCATCGCTCACATCTTTTAAAGACTTATCATTATCCAGATCTGTACCTGCCACGCTGATACTGCTAAAGTTGCCGGAATGGATCAGTTGCTGAGCAAGTTTAATGCAAGACTCTTTCGGTACATTCGGATAATCAATTACAAAGCCATTACCTGAATTTGTGACGCTTACCGTAACGGTACCCGCCCATTCATTTTTAGCTGAACCATCGCTTTTATTGATAGCCAGACTTTTTGGAATAGTATCCGTATCAATAAGCACTTTCGTCAAATCATCGCCGTCATTTCCATAGCCGTTAACGTTCTGCAACGCGCGCGTAGAAGAATAGAGCCCCAGAATGCTGTTCATTGCATCATTGGTGCTCGAACTGGAAAATAGCTGGCCCATTTTACTGGCAGAAAGCGCAATAATAGAAAACCCCACAATAAGAACAATAATAAGTTCCAGTGCGGTAAAACCACGTTCTTTCTTTAATAAATGGGACTGGTATTGTATAGAATCCTTAGATAAGATCATTGTTACACCTTTTAAAATAAATAAAGATTAACCTACCGATGCCTGAATCGCATCCTGAATCCCCCCGGCACCGGAAATAACTAACAGCATAATGACGCCCACACTGGCAACGCCTAGCATTAGCATCATTTTGGCTACGCCCTGTATTTTAACGACGGTTTCTTCCAGCCACCGGTTACCAAAATTAATAATGGCTTCATCGATTCCACTATAGGTTGAAATAACGGATAAAAAACGATTTGCTTTTTCATCCGGAAATCGATACCCCGATGCCGTCAGCGATTCGCCGAAGTTCATTCCCTCAGATAATCCGTGCATTGCCGCATGAATACGCTCTTTCAACCAGGGATTTGCCTGTTCCGCTAATATTTCCAGCGCCGTATTCAAACGCATTCCGGATTTAATCAGCGCGCCGACGTTCAGTAAAAAAGATGCGCCGTGCACCAGCCGATATATCGACCACGGAGGCAGCACATCCAGCAAAATACGCAGGCGCCCGCGCAGATAGGGAAAACTGAATGTGATAAGCAATACGGTGGCAATCAGCACCGCTATCGCCATCACGCCATAGCCGGTAACGAACGCTGCGATATCGCGTAATATTCCTGCAGATCCACTCCATTTTTGCGGATCGACGACTTTCGCCAGCTTGGGGACGAGATCGGTCGCCACCATATGCAGCAAAAACCCCATCATGCTGAATAGCACCAGCGGATAAGCGATAGCGCCTACAATAGCCCCGACGATTTTTTTACGCGCAGTCATTATTTTTTCCGCTTCGCTGAACGCATCGCTCAACCGGCCGGCAAGCTCGCCTGCCTGTAGCAACATCGCTTCTTCTACCGGCACCCACCAGGACATGGCTTCACTGAAAGCGTCGCCGTCATTCATGCGCTGAAGACATTCGTCAATCACAATAGCCACCGGAGCCGACTTCTTTTTACCGTCGTGGCTGTAGACGGAATATAATTCGGCCAGCGCCTCATTCAGCCGCACCTGATTATTCAGCAGCAGCGTTAAAGAGCGATAAAAATCCATCCGTGCTCCCGCCGCAAAAGACAGGCGCGCCAGATAGCGGTTTAGCGGTGCCAGCAATGCATTGATCCCCTGAGTTACTGCGGTCTCGGACACAATCCGGCTCCTTCATCATCATCCAGCATACAAACATCGCGTTCCCCTTCGCAGGGATCGATAAGCCCCTGATTTATCATTTGAATCAGGATATGGTTACGCGTTAACCCACCCATTTGCTCCACCCAGTAGCGGCGCGCGGCGCTCTTCCCTTGGCTGATATAAATTTCCATCAGCGTGTTATCCGGTTCCACCACCTCCGCGACTACGGTGCGCCCGCTAATGCCGCTAAAACCGCAGGCCTTACAGCCGTCGCCGCGCAAAAAAACATTCGCTATTTGGCAATATTTCTCAACCCGCTGGCGAATATCCGGCGCTACGTGCTGAGCGTACCGATGCCAGGGTTTACGGCAGTGAGGGCACAGCTTACGCGCCAGTACCTGGCTGATTAGCCCGGTCAATAAGGAAGCATCCGTCAAAATCGCCGGAGAAACGCCGATATCCTGCAGACGGGTCAAAATAGCCAGCGCGTCGTTGGCATGCACCGTTGTCCACACACCGTGGCCCGTCATAGCAGCGCGGAAGGTCGCCACGGCCGAATGCAGATCGCGCACCTCCCCGCACATTAAAATATCCGGATCGAGTCGCATGGCATTGGAAATCGCCCGCGCCCACTCGCGGCTTATCGCATCATCGTCATTCTTATCGCACTGGATGGGCGTCTGCACCGCACCGCTAATTCGGTATTCCGGCGGATCTTCCAGCGTCAGGACGTGCGCTTTTCCTTCACGCTGCGCGATAATACGTTTCAGCACGCACTCAAGGGTGGTGGACTTCCCGGAGCCGGTCGGGCCGGACAAAATATTGATCCCGAAACGCCGGGCGGTCATGCGGTTAATGAGCGCGACCTGCTCGCCGGTGTATCCCAAATGTTCGAGTTCCAGGTTATTGCTGCCGCGATCGTAAAGTAGCCGAATCACCATCAGCAGGCCCGAATCGGTGGGGCGCGTGGCAATACGCCCGCCGTACAAACCGCATTTTTCCAGCGAAGAACTCATTAACCGCGCATCCTGGCTACGGCGCGGGTTAAATACCGGCTCTGCGACATCGCACATTGTTTGATAAATAGTGGCGCAAATATCGTTGCCGTCGCTTTCCGAGAGTTCCTGATAGCGCCGCAACTCACCGTCCACGCGATATTTAATATTGGTCACGTTCTCCCTGACAATAATATGAATATCGCTGGCTTTAATTCCTACCGCATTACGAATTATAGAAATAACTTCTTCTTGTCTTCCGGATGATTGAGTTTCCTCACCTGAAAAACCTACGTTTTGGCTATATAACTGGGTGATCTCCTCAATACTTACTAACTCAACTGTAAACTTAACTCTATTACGTCGTAATTTATCAATGAAGGCCAATACCCAATAGGATTTCTCATGCGATGCGGAAATGTATAATTCACCACTGCTGGAAAAATAGATAATTTTCCTGGCATCATCATTTAATTCGTAGGGGCCGCCTTTCATCGTCAGGCAACGATGCTCTTTAATATTTACATCCATTTATATTCACCGTTAGTTTTTAATAATGGCGTGCGACGTTCCAGAGAGGGTATATGCCACGCCATCTTTCTCAACGATGACTTTATCAATACGAATTCGTTTTACTTGTTCTCCACAGAGTAGTGTATCTCCTTCCTGCGCCTCTATCGCCGCAGACGAATTATAATAAAAGCTCGCATAATTCCGATTATTCACGCCATAAACGGCCTTTAACGCCAGCGCGCCAATACCTTTGCTGGTACAGACTTCCGAAGCCGACACCTTTACATCTTTCATCGCGCTTAGCTCTTTTTCCAGTTTGGCGCGATCGAGAGCGGACTTCAGCATAAGCATACTTTGTTGATTGCTGGTAATATCTCCAACGGTGGGCGCTGCCACTGATAAAGCGCTGCCCCCCAACATCGTCAGAGCAAAAATAGCGCAGGTTATTTTTTTATTTACCATAAACTTCCCCAGTGAGAGTCCAGCTTATTTTATTCGTCGTAGATAATTTGCTGTGAATAGAACGCACCACTACGCCATCCATGTTTTTTAATTGCATTACAGTTAACGGTGATAATTCTGTCGTCAGCTCATATTTTGCCATCCTCATGCCGCTACTCAGCACATCATCCATTTTCCCTTTAGCTATTCCGGATTGCAGTATTTCCAGAACGTCGCTGGCTATCGACTTAATCGGCTGTAATTGCTCCATCTTTCTATCGCCGGAAACCTTGATTAAAGAAATAACTTCAGCGAACATGCCCTGCTGAAAACGGAATTTTTTATCCTGCAAAGATTGCGCGAAGTTTTTACTGGTGGCGTGGATTCCCGCTTTATAGTGGGCCAGCACTTTTTCCCCGTCGCAGCGCATATCTACCAATGCCCAGCCGGCGATATCCACCGGATACTGATACATTTCGTTCACGCAGGCGGTAATCATTTGTCTTGCTGGCTTCACGCCGCGCCACGCCCGCTCGGCGAACCCGGAGACCTTTAAGCGCGCAAGCTGCTCAGCGCGCTCGCGCTCGATGCGCTCCTGCTCAAGCTGGTGCTGATAGTATCCCCAGCCGCCGGCGGTTATCCCCAGCGTCAGTGCTATAGCAAGCCCGCGGGTCAGCAGCAGTCTGGCGCGGCGCCTTATTTGCTGCGAGAAAAGAATGCGATAGCTGCTTTTCATCGTCGCGCCTTTCAAACGCGCCAGCAAATCGATATTTTCACCCGCCAGCCCTTCAATCCCGCTGACGTACTTTATCTCCCAAGGAAATAGCTCGCTATAATCCCGATAGCGCTCAGTGGCCAGCGCCTCGTCGTCAAAAATAGCGTCACCGCCGGGCACCACAATACCGTTATCGATAGCAGCCAGCCAAAACCGCCCGTCCGGCAACCGAAACAGTCCCAACCATGAATCTCCGAGCGTCTCCCTGAGCAGCAAAATGGCGCTCCAGCAGCGTCGGTTCTGCGGCAGGCTATTCGTCATGCCGCACTGCGCCCGGTTCCCCTGAATATGCGTCAGATAATATTGGCATTTTTCATTTTTAATCAGGCCTTTAACCTCAACCTGAATATTACGAACGGTATGAATGGGCTGCCAGATTAGCCCGGCAACGGCGGTATCCTTGCCCGCCAGTGCCAGTAGCGACAGATTTTCTTCCGCCCCAGTAACCTGAGGCTGCCTGTTTTTTTTCATGGCTACTCCATTACTACCGGGCTAATCATGATCACAATAATGCTGCGTTTGTCCGAGGTATTAACCCCGCCGCCCAATAGCCAGTTAAAGGCGCTGCCAAAGCCATTGCGCTTAGCCTGTTTCGCATTCTGCTCAAAGCCAGATAGCACCAGCGTTTGCCCGGAGCGCAGCTTCACTTTTTGCGAGAAAATACGGTTTTCTACTTCCGGAACCTGAATTTTGTTGCCATCGTCGGCGTCGCTGCTTTTCACTTCCTTCAGGCTTTTCAGCTCGCTAATGTTGATAGAGTACTGCAGTAAAAGCTGCTCATCGGGCATTACGAACGGCAGTAAATTCATATTAAAACCGCTGGTCACACTGCCCGGCGTTAGGGTTACGGACGTCCCCACATTCGCGGTACTGTTGCTTTCAACTCGCGCCAGATAGCTGGTCTGCGTGGCCACTTGCACCGGCACCGGCTGCATATTTAGCGTCGTTACCGACGGAGACGTCATGACGGACACTTTCCCCTGCTGCGCCAGTGCATCCATGATGAATTTTGAGTTAGCAAAATTACCGTTAAGAATAGAAGCAGAGATATTCGCATTCCCCCCCGAAGCGCCCGACTCCGCGGTATTACCCAGCAACGAAGCGCCAAATTTCCCGCCGCCGTAGATAAGGTTCCAGTCGATGCCAAACTGGCTGGAATCATCCAGCGTCACGGACAGCACTTTCACATTCAGCAGCACCTGCTTGGTTATCGCACGATTCTCGCCGTCGATATAACGCTGGATCCGGTCCAGCACCTCCGGTGTATCCGTAACGGTTAGCGTGCCGGTAGAAGGCGAAATGGACAGCCTGCCCACATTTTGGGTCAGCATCGACTGCACGCTGTTCTGAATATCATTCACCATATCGCTTTTCAGGTTAACCGAGGTGGTTTGCGAACTCTGTCCGCTATCGCTGGAGTCACTGCTCCCCGATGTCGAGCCCTCCTGGCTGCTGCCGATACCTGCATCGATACCCGACTGCACCACCGAGCGCATATCCGTCGTTGACGGGATCGCGAAAATATTAAAGGTTCGTGACTCCAAATAATAAAGGTTGACCTCGCCCCCGCTATATTTCCACGATAGCCCCATAGACGACGCCACCGTATCCAGCAGCCCATCCAGTTTCCCCTGCCAGCGAATATCAACCAGCCGTTCGTCCGGCGCAGCGCTGCCCGGCACCTTACGGCTATCGCCCAGCATACCGTTAGTTTTCTGCTCCGCGTCCAGCGTAATGCGTACCGGTACGCCGCATAGCCGGGTTACGGTTTTACTGAACTCATTCAGCGTCACCGGCGTGCCGGTGGCAAAAGTTATCGCACAATTTTTATTTGTCGGAATTCGGTTCTTATTCATTAATACCGGTGAGCCGGAAACCCACGGCCCCTCGTGAATATGTAAATTATCCGCCGACCTGTTTTGTAATGCCTGAGTGATGTTCTTGCTGTGACGATAATCGAGATCAATTTGCTTCTCATTTTTCTTAGCCTGCGGAAAAGCACAGCCAGCCAGTAAAAAAATGGAAGGGATCATGAATGTGGCAATTTTTTTGTTATGCATTTTTTTTATTTCTATTTAGTAGAGAAGACCGCGATAGACTGCCGGGGATAGACATCCAGGCGCAGCACGCGCGAAGCGGTTGAGTAACTTTGCGCCAGCATATCCAGCGCCTGAAGATAGGAGCCTGAAATACAGAAATCTGCTTCCAGCGGATAGTCGTAATCAGACTGCCACTTCACCTGCCAGTGCGCTTTACTGGCCCAGCTCCGCATATTTTCACTGAGCGTCATCGCTTTGTTCATACACCATGTCCCGGCAATGCCCTGAGTGCGCAAAACGTCGGCGCGCGTGCGGGCTTCAGCGTCAGCAATAATCGACTCCGATGACAGAGGGCGAGAGGCCAGCATCTCTTCTCCCTGCGCGTTCGCCTCATTCAGCAGCCGATTAACGCGCTCAACGCCGGGGCTGGTTTTAGGCTCAGGCACCGCGTTCCACACCGGATCGCGCTGTTTTAACGGCGCCATCTTTGCGCCGTCAAACAGCCCGGTCGATGAACAGGGAAGCATTCCGCCGTTGCATGAAGCCAGCGCCTGACTTCCCCATAATCCCAATACAATTGCGGGTATAAAAACACGGACTTTAAGCATCTGCGCGCCTCTGGTTAAGCGGTTTACAAGAAAGGAATGCATCGCGTAACTGTTTAAATTGCAGATCCGGCTGCGACCTTGATTTGCATTCAACGTCCTTACGCATTTTCTTCCGGACGGTTTGTTTAATTTCGGTCACTAACAGGTGGGTTTTCACTACATTCCCTTTCCCTGCTTTAATACGTTTTACTCTGCAGCTAAATACGTTCGAATATCGGCGATGGATCATGGATAGAATATTCGTTGCCTGACGCACACTAATCCCAAAATTTGCGGCGACATCATCACAGCAAATATATTCCTGGCGTAAGTAGCTCCAGCGCGCAATATATTTATACAGCGCATTTTCTTCATACTGCCAAAGTTCACGCGGGAGGATATAAGAATGATGATTCGCCTGCCGGGCAGGCATAACTCTTTTGAGTGAATGATTAGCCGTTAATGATGACATTTGATATCTCCACATCTAACAAAATGACTTATTTTGTTAGATGCCACCCACAGCCACCGGCTAACTCATTAACATTTAAAACAATATTGTTTTAATCTTAGATATTCATTGTTTAATCATTGATGAATAAAATCGATAAATATTGCTCAAATTTTAAAATACAGATAAAAAAGGCATCAAAAATAAAAATTAATATATATGTCAATAATATTACCAGGGTTTGCACCTTAAATTTAATAAAGGTATCGACCCCAACGTAAAGCTTTTGTATACTTCTAACAAAATAAGTCATTTTGTTAAACACGCATTTTTACAAACAAATCTATCTCATTATAATAAAAAGAAAAAAAACACCATGTTAAGAAAATACTTAAATTGAATGCATTTTGTTAACTTCAGAGTTTCTTATGCACTGTTCAATTACATCTATTTTAAAGTGTTTCTTCATCCATCAGAGTGTTAATAAACGTATCATTTACCTGTAGTCTAGGAGCCTGCGCGCCCGGCGTCAGGGCGGGCAAAAACGCGTCGGCACAGACGGAAGAGGAGACAAACTCGCGCTTTCGCTTATCGCCGGTCATTTCAACACAGGGCGCGCAAACCGTATTCATAGCCCGTACACCACCCGCGTGGCCTCCCACCGTTTATCTCCGCCGCACGCGCCGGGCCTTCGGCCAGCAGAAAAGCACAATAGACAGCAACAGCCGTAAATCTTAAAGGTAAACAGGCATTCAGACACAGGCAGGCCGCGATGAGGCTCCGGCGATAGGCTAGCGGTAAAACAGAAACGGGCGACGATAAAGACGCATCCGAAGTGCCCGTAGTACCCGTAGTACCCGTAGTACCCGCAGTCCCGCAGTGCCCGCAGCGTCCAATGTGTCCGATGTTCCCGTAGTACCCGAAGTACCCGGAGGAGATAATAAGGCAAGAGGATTCAGCGGTTGGGGCAGTGAAACCATCCAGAATAGTGTAATAACCGCTCCAGGGCCGGCGCGGCGAAAAACCCCATGCCAAACGCTTATTGCCACACCGCCTGCGCTTTAACGGCCGGGGATATAGGGCGCGGGCAGCGGCGCGCCGCCGCTTGACACTGCGCCATCGCTATCCGGCCAGGGGTTTGAAAATAATAATCCTCTACCAGCCCAGGGCTGGCGCTTACTCCTGCGGCTCCGGATCGTAGTCCAGCCCCATTACCACGCGCAGGATGCCGGCCACCGGCTCATAAAACGCCGGGGTGATAAACTGCCCCACCGCCACATCGCGCATTAGCCCGCGCGCCAGCGGGATATTTTCCACCACCGCCACGCCCTCGCGTTCAGCCAGCGCATTAATCATTCTGGCGCGCTCCCCCTGCGCCTTTTCAATCACCTTCGGCAGCGGGCAGCGCGCGGGATCGAACCATAAACAGACGGAAAGATGGGTAGGGTTTTTAATAATCACGCTACTACTGCGGACTTTTTGCCGTATTCCCTCCTGCTGCATTTCCCGATGCGCTTCACGGCGGCGCTGCTTAATTTCGGGGTTCCCTTCAGAATCTTTGAACTCCTGTTTAACTTCCTCTTTGGTCATCCGCAGCTGTTTCATCAGGCTAAAGCGCTGAAATGCATAATCAGCTGCGCCAAAGAAAAGATACCCTCCCAGCAGCCCGAGCAGCAGTTCAAAACATACATGGGACAGTAGCGGCATCGCACAGCCAGCGCCGCACACGGCAGCGTACTGAAACGCAGAAAACTGGCGGCGTAAAATAATGAAAAACAGCAGGCCGATCAGGACGATTTTGACCACCGACTTCGTCAGTTCAAACAGATTTTTTACTGAAAACATTTGCTTTAGGTTAGCGATAACATTCAGTTTACCGGCGCCTTTGGCGATAGCCTCCCCCGAGAAGAGGATACCCACCTGCCCGAACAAAGCGGCCAAGGTAGCAACCGTAAGCGCACAGGCCACGGTGCCGAGAATTTTAGCTACCTCCGCCGCCCACATTATCGTCAGCGCGGTGATAGCGCCCTCATCCATCTGAACGGCGCGCTGCAGCGTGTCCTGCAGCAGGCGCTGAATATCCTGATACCACTGCTGGCCGCACAGCGCCAGCAACAGCGTAATCACCCCCAACTGTGCCGCCGAGGTCACTTCCACGCTTTTCACCACCTGCCCTTTCTTGCGGGCGTCGCGTAAACGCTTACCGGTAGGCTGCTCCGTTTTTTCACTCATGTGAAAGACCTTCCAGTAACCGGGTCAGCGCCAGCGGCAGGCTATCGAGATGCGTGAAGTACACGCTAACGCTGAACCAGAGGCTAATAATCAACATGACTAGCGCCATCGCGCTCTTAATCGGCATTGCGAGGAAAAAAACGTTTAACTGCTGGGCTGACCGATTCATCAGGCCAATCGCCAAATCCGTCAGCACCATCACTACCACGGAAGGCAGCACAAAACTAATGCATAAGGTGAACAGCGTGCGCCACTGGGCTAACAGCAGAGCCAGCCAGCGATCGCTCAACTGCAGGCGCGCGCCCGGAGGAATTATTTGATACGAGCGATAGAGGATAGCCAGCATTTGATTCAATCCGCCGTACATAAAAAATAGCGCGATAAAAAGCTGAACAAACAAAATCCCTAATACCGACGCCGCCTCCCCCAGGCTGGGATTTAATACCGAGCCCATCGATGAACCGCGAATGGTATCCACGATGAAACCGGCGCTGTCCAGCGCCCAAAAAGGGATTGCCATCACCAGGCCAATTAACACCCCTATCATCAACTCCTGCCCCACGAATAGCGCACTAAACGAGTGGCCGGATACCGGCGCGGGGCTGCGTATATAAAGCGGCACGACGGGAATACTAAACGCCAGAATAACGCCGTTACGCAGCAGCGTGCTGCCCAGATTGCGGGCGCCCAGCAGAGGAAACATGACGCACATGCCGAGCGGGCGCAGCGCAGCGAAAAACAGGATGGCGGGGTTGGACAACAGCGCTTCCATCTCAGGCGCCCATTTTGGCTATCTGGTCAAACACCAGCACCGTGTAATTAAAAAGATTATCGCCAAGCCAGTGATAACTGGCGACCAGCGTAATACTCACCGCCACCAGCTTAATCAGAAATTGCAGGGTTTGATCCTGCAGTTGGGTCAGCGTTTGCAACAGGCTTACCATAATACCAACCACTGAGGCCACAATAACCGTCGGCAGCGACAGCAGCAAAACCAACCACAGCAGCTCGACGGCCAATTGAATAATGACGCGCTCACTCATACTATTTATAGGAGAGAATTAGCTGTGACAGCAGGCGCTCCCATCCCCCCACCAGAACAAAAACCAGAATTTTAAACGGCAGTGAAATGGTCATTGGCGACACCATCATCATACCCATCGCGAGTAAAATATTGGAAACCACCAAATCAATAGCGATAAAGGGCAAATAAAGCAGTAGTCCTATCTTAAATGCTTCAACTAACTGGCTAACCATAAAAGCCGGCAGCACCACAAACAGCGAATCCTGCGAGGCCTGCGCGCGCAAATTTTTCGGCCATAGCTGCGTCGCCTGCTGGCTGAAAAAGCGCACCTGTTTACTTTGCGCGTGCTGCTGCAAAAACTGGCGATACGGCATGAGGATCTGACTATCCACCCGCTCATAAAGATTGGCTGACTCCAGTGAAAACGGCGCCTGAGTCAGACTATCGTTAATCTGATACCCCACCGGGGCCATGATAAACAGCGTAAGGATCAGTGACATGCCATAAATCGCCATATTCGGCGGCACCTGCTGAATGCCCAGCGCGTTACGCAGCAGTGAAAGCACAATCGAAATTTTCAAAAAACTACTCCCAATCACCACCAGTAACGGCAGTAAAGAAAGCAGGCATAAAATAATAATTAACGCGAGCGGCTGGTCACCATATTTAGCCAGCCATTCCATCACCGCCCCCTGGGTTTTCTAATGCTGTAGCGTCGTTCTCCACCGCTTCCGGCTGCGGTCTCATTATCTGCCCGCCGGTTAGCGTATCCACCCGCACCAGCCAGCTATCCTGTAGCGCTACCAGGCTACCATAGCCGATACAGCAGCCGTTCACCGTCAAACGCACTCCGCCAGACAGCGAGCACTCGCCCGGCAGCAGCGCCCCCGGCGCCAGGCGCGCAAGCTGCGCCAGCGAGAGCTGCATACGCCCAACCTCCGCCATCACCGTCATTGGGATCTCGCCCATTCCCGGCACCGCCGCGTCGGCGACAAAAGGATCTGCGCCGATGTGTTCAATTTCTGCGTCGCTGTCATGAAGCGTCATGATTACGCGTTTCTCCTGCAAATAGAGCCAGACCTGGCCGGCATCTATCTTCGCCGCCGTTTGCAGCACTATTCCGTCGTTAGCTTGCAGCGCCAATAGCTGTTTTAGCGTCAATTTGCCGTAACCGACGCACAGCGGCAGAGCGACCTGCAGCGGCGGCGGCGGTGCGTCCCAGCGGAGCCAGTGTGCGGTTTTATGTAACAGCGCCTGCCACGGCCAGTGCGTGAGAATGAGCGGCAAACTGCGCCCCTGCTGGCGCAGCGTCAGCGTAACCTGCCAGCCCGCCGCCAGCGCATCGCGGTGTAACTCGCCTGGGGTAAACTGCATATCCTCAAAAAATGCCTGCGCGGGAGCGAATCCCAGCGCGGTTAGCAGCGGATAAAGCGCTTCGTCATAATCAGAAAACTGGCCGGCAGGCACTTCATCAGCCAGCCACTCACCCCACTGCCGACGATCGCACCAAATATACTGGTCGGGATGGCGACTATTCGCCCAGCGTAAATCGCAGCCCTGGTGATACTCAACGGACAGCGTGGCTACCCCTTCAGGATGCTCACGCCCCGAGCCAATATGTAAACTCAGCGCACACCAGGCCGCATCATGGAATATCTGGTCCACGGATAACCTCAACGGAAATAAATAGATGGGGAAAAGCCCGGGCCAGGCGCCGAGTCAGCGCGCCGCGCAGGCGCAGTAAACGCTCCGCCGCCTCACCGCCTGCGGCGATTTCAAGCCGCAGCGCGCGTCGATCCCAGCGCGCGCGGATCTCACAGCCGGCAAGCCGCCCGTTGACGAACCGCCAGCACAGGCGATTTTGCGTCAGGTCATTGGCGTATTGGTCGCGTCGGGCGCGGTCAACGCGCTCTTTTAGCAGCGCCATAAAGCGCGCGCTTTCCTGCCCCGAGCGGTGCGCAGGCGCCGGTAGTTCATCGTCGTCCGCGCGATAGCCCCGCTCGTCGTCCCGCAGATATTGAGAAAAGGCGAAGGCGAGCGTCCGGTGCACCGGCGCACCGTCTTCACCCGGATCCCTGTCGGCAGATATCTGCTCCGGCGTCCGCGCGCTAAGAATACGCATCCTGCCCTTCCTCCAGCACATAGATCAGCTTTTCCTGCTCCACCCGGCTGCGCTGTATTGCCTGCTGCAATACGGCCTTTTCACGCTGCCACTGCTCGCACTCCTGGTGAATTTGTACCATCTCATCGTCCAGCGCCCGGTCGCGCTGAAAATGAGACTCCAGCTCGCGCTGAACTTCATGCAGGCGCTCGCGGGCAAGTTTACCTTTACTCTGCAGCCCTACTTCCCGCCACGAAATATGCAACTGTTTACGCTCTTCCATCAGCGCGTGCAGGCTATTCTGCAGCCGCTCGTAGCGCTGATTACCCGCCGCCAGCTGCTGGCGCTGGCGGCTTTCTCTGCGGCGCTTTAACGCCAATAGTTGTTCAAGCATGCGTTATCCCTCCACAACCTGTTGCAGCAAATTCAGGGTTTGTTCATAGTCGCTGTAATGATCGGTGGCCTGGCACAAAAAAGCCCGAATTGCGGGCCAGCGGCGCAGCGCTTCATCGGATTCCTCGTCCTGCCCGGGCTGGTATTCCCCCACCCGCACCAGCAGTTCAATCTCCCGATACAGGCTCATCATGCGCCGCAGTTTGCCCGCCAGTTCGCGATGTCGGGGCGTCGTCACCCGATGCATTACCCGGCTGACGCTGGCGCTCACGTCTATCGCGGGATAGTGATGGCTTTCCGCCAGCCTGCGCGACAGCACAATATGCCCGTCAATCAGCGAACGGACTTCGTCCGCCACCGGTTCGTTATGGTTATCGCCCTCCACCAGCACGGTATAGATAGCGGTGATACTGCCGGTAGGCGCCGGTCCGGCACGTTCAAGCAGGCGGGGAAGCTGAGCGAACATACTGGGCGGGAAACCGCCGGACACCGGCGGTTCACCGGCGGCCAGCCCGACCTCGCGCGCCGCGCGGGCATAGCGCGTCAGGGAGTCCACCATCAATAAAACATTCAGGCCTTTATCCCGGAAATACTCGGCGATCGTGGTAGCCGTCCAGCTCGCCTTCAGGCGCTCTAATGCCGGGCGCTCCGAGGTGGCTACCACGATTACGCTTCTGGCACGCGCCTGCGCCGACAGCACCTCCTCGGTGAACTCACGGACCTCCCGCCCGCGCTCCCCAACCAGCGCCAGCACGGTGACGTCCGCCTGCGCTCCGTCGCATAACATACTGAGCAGCGTGCTTTTTCCGCCCCCGGCGGCGGCGAAGATCCCCACGCGCTGCCCGACGCCGCAGGTCAGCACGCCGTCCAGCGCCCGCACTCCCAGCGGCATCGGCTGCTCAATCAGTGATCGGGACATCGGCTCGGGGGGGGCGGCATACAGCGGGCGCCGCCGATCGACATGTTTCAGCGCGCCGCTGAGCGGGCGCCCCAGTCCGTCCACCATCATGCCCAGCAGTGAATCATCCAGCTCGATGGTGTATTGGTCGCCGCTGGAACGCACCCACTGCCCGCAGGCTAATCCCTGCGCGGAATCAAACGGGGACAGCAGCGCCAGCTCGCCCTGCACCCCTACCACTTCCGCCAGGATTTGCTGGGGCAGAATGGTGCAAATTTCGCCGAGGCGCACCCACGGCATCACCGCCTTCAGCAGCGTCTCGCCCACCGCGACCAGGCGGCCATAGCGCCGCTGCGTCGGCGCCAGTTCCCAGCGGGGTAGGGTCAGCGTTTCCGGTAAGGCGGTGACTTCTGGTATCACTGGCAGCATTACGTCGCCTCACCGATCAATTCAATATTTCCCAGCACGTTAAGCTCCACCGCATCGCCGATTTCCTGGAACGAAACGACATTTACATCGGTCAATTCGCGTTCAATCATCTTGCGAAGGTAGCGGCGCACATCAATGGCGGTAATCAGCAGCCCGCTGCGCGCCTCACCCAGCGTCTGCTTGATTTGCTGTACGATCCGGCCGACCTGCTCCGGCTCCAGCGCCGACCAGGTTCCGGCGGCGGTCTGGCGGATTGATTCGCGGATTGCGTCCTCAATGGCGCTGCCGATAATCCAGACGTCAAGCCACGCCTCGCTGCCGATATAGCGATGAATAATGTGGCGACGCAGCGCGGTGCGCACATACTCGGTCAGGATAACCGGATCCTTTTCTTTCCCCGCCCACACAATCAGCGTTTCAAAAATGGTGCGCAAATCGCGAATCGAGATACCCTCTTCCACCAGCCGCTGAAGAATATCCGCCAGCTTGCTGAGCGGCAGCAGGCGCTGCACCTCCTTTACTAGCTCACCGTAGCTTTCTTCCATGGCATCCATCAGCACCCGCGTCTCCTGGATGCCGACAAACTCTTTCGCATAATGGCGCACCACCTGCTCCAGGCAGCCGATGAGCCGGGCTTCACCGCGCAGCGCCGCATCTTGCAGGGCAGCAGGGAGTCGGTTCTCATCGCACACGCCTATTTCCCACCCGGGAAACAGCGCAAACAGGCGCAATTCGGCGGGCCGGTCCGGCGGCGCGCGCAGCAGCACGGCGTCGCCGGCGGCGATGTCCAGCGATGCCACGCATTCTTGATACAGCGCGATGGTAAACGGCGAACCGTCAGGAGCGCGCGCGACTTCCGCCAGCGGGATCATCACCCCAAGCTGTTCAAAAATACGCCAGCGCAGCAGCAGCAGCGCTTTGTCCAGCGAGCCGCACGCCAAGTGTTCCGGCACCGACAGAGTGAGCGGGACGGAGCCGGGTTTCAGTTCAGTATTATTCTGCTGCGCCAGTCCCGGCTGGCGCTCCACGCCTTTTTTGTTGCCCCACATCGGCCTACCGCACAGCGCCCAGCCGCCCGCGCCCAGCAGCGCCGAAAGTGTTAAAAACACCGCCGTCGGAAACCCCGGCAGCAGTGCGAACAGCAGCAGCATGCCACAGGCTAAAAATAGCGGTCTGGGCTGACCCGCCATCTGCCCGGTAATTTCGCTGGCAAGATTCTGCCGCTCCTGGCCGGGCACTCGGGTGACGATTATCCCGGCGGTTATCGAAATCAGCAGCGCCGGAATTTGGGAGATAAGCCCGTCGCCGACCGACAGAATCGCGTAGGTTTGCAGCGCTTCACTCGCCGACATTCCGTGCACAAACATCCCCACCGCCACACCGCCGAAAATATTCACCATCACGATAATCATCCCGGCAATAGCGTCGCCTTTTACAAACTTCATCGCGCCGTCCATCGCCCCGTACAGCTGGCTCTCTTTCTGCACCATTGAACGCTGGCGCCTCGCTTCCTGAGCGTCAATGGTGCCGGCACGCATATCGCCGTCGATACTCATCTGCTTGCCGGGCATACCGTCCAGCGAAAAGCGCGCGCCAACCTCCGCCACGCGCTCCGATCCTTTGGTAATGACGATAAATTGCACGATAGTGATGATCGAAAAGATGATCAGGCCAATGCCCAGATTGCCGCCGACCACAAAATTACCGAAGGTATAAACAATATCGCCGGCATCGTGCTGCAACAGTATTAAACGGGTGGTGCTTATGCTAAGCGACAGGCGGTACAGTGTGGTGATTAGCAGCACGGAAGGAAAAGCCGAAAATTCCAGCGGTTCGCGCACATAGACGGCAATCATCATCAGTAATAATGAAATCGTCAGGTTAATGGCTATCAGTACGTCGACCAGTAGCGTTGGCAGCGGCAGGATAATCATGAAGACCGCGAGGATCAGAATGATGGCTAAAATGATGTCCTGTCGCCCGGCCAGTAGCCGCAGCCAAGAAGTTAATTTTTGCATTATCGGTACGCGATTTTTATCCAGGGTGTAAGCAGGCGCAAAAGCGCCCGGTAAGTCATCAGGAGCCGCTCCGCGCTGGCGTCATCGGCAACAGATGCACTGACCGCAACGCCCCGGGTAAGGCGGCACGGGCGCACCAGTACGCCGTTTAAGCGCTCCGGGTCTGCGCGCTGAAACAGCGCCAGCATCTGCTCCTCATCGGGCTGCACCGGCGCCGTAATCGTGACGCACAGCCGCTGCAAAAACAGCGTGATATGCAGTTGATGATCGGAAAAGGCGATACTCAGCGGGCTGGTTACCGTCATTGCTGGCACGCGCGCCAGAGTAAGAAAGCGCTCCAGATGGCGTTGAGTTTGTAGTCCCATGGCGTTCATAAGAATACGGGCGACGGCTTTTTTAGTTGCCCCCCTCTTCCCCCCACTGTTCCTGTAATTGTTCAAACGCCTCCATAAGCTGCACGCTCTGCTCCTCATCCTGAAAACACAGGGCTGGCAGCAGGCTCAGTAGCTCCAGCATGCGCCGCAGGTAAATAAATACTTTGTCGCCTGCAATCCCCATTTCGCGCATTCGGGCTTCAACCCAGTCGGGATACACCCAGCTTTGTTCAATTAACATCAGCACCGCTGCCAGCATCTGTTCTGCGGGAACATCAACGCTAAACGCCACGGAAGCGCAGTGCTCTTCCATGCTAAAAAACAACAGCAGGCGTTTAAGTTCGTTAATTGCGGCGACGACTCTGGCGGGCTGATGGTCAGCGTCCTGGCGCAGGTCCAGCGCCAGCGCGCGGATTAATAGCTTCAGGCGCAGGCGCCTGTCCGGCCATTCGCGCACTTCTTCAAACCATTCGATTATTCCCTGCGGCTGCTCTTCATCTTCATTACGCGTACGCTGATAAAGCTGACGCAGCGGCAGCAGAGAGGCGCTATTCATCATGGCGCCGGTTTCCAGCCAGGCGAACACATCAATCGCCAGCGATTCGTCTTCCAGCAGGCGCGACAGCGCATCTTCCAGCCGCCGCCGGCGCTTTTGCTCCAGCCGCGGGTCGCCCAGCAGTGAGGCAAGTAGCAGCGCCATCGCCCCTTCAGGAACGCCGCCCTGGCGCATTTGCTCCAGCGGATCGCCCTGCGAACCCAGCGTGGAAAAACGCGCGCTCAGCTCGACTAACGCCTGGCCTTCAACCTTAGGCACCCAGCGCATCAGCATGTCCTGTAGCGCCTGGCCTGCGCCGCTATCGCCGCTTTTACGCGCCGTGTTTTGCCGCAGCCGCGATCCCATCACCAGGCTCATGGACTCCATGGTTTCCATCAGCGACGCCGTTCGAATTTCCTGAATTTCTGCCTGAATCGGATCGCCGGCCGGTATAATCTGGCGCGGCGCACTCTGAATTTGGCGCTCCTGCTCCGCGTCCAGCATGCCCGCATAGCGCGCACCGCCCAGGTTATCAATTTGGCTCATACAGTTGCGTCCACTCCAGTGAAGACAGCGCCTGGCAAAGCTGCGCTATTTGACCGGGCAATTTCAGCTCAATACGCACCATTGGGCTTTCCAGACAGGCGTCGCCCGCCAGCAGCGCGCCATCGCGCACCACGGTCAGCGGCAGGCGCAGAATCTCTTCAGGCAGCCGTTCAAACAGCGCCGGTGCCACCTTTAGCGTCAGCGGGTGCGTATCGTGGAATTCCTGGCAAAGTGACGCGAGCTGTTCGCTCAGCATCTGCTCCCAGGGAATACGCTGGCTGATAGCGCTAAGCCGCGCCGCCAGCCCGTGCGCAATCTGGTGCGTAAGCCGCTGATACACCTGATGTTCCCAGTGCTGCTGCTCGATAAGCCAGCCGAGTGCGGCATTCGTGCCCTGTTCCTTCGCCTGTTGTAACTGCCGCGCGCAGTGTTTTTGGTGCATCCGCTGCGCCTGCGCAAGTCTGCGGCGCAAGCGCGCTCGCTGCGCGTGATTTCGCGCGCGGGCCTGCTGCAAATATCGCGCTGCTCGCCTGCGGGCGTCCTGAATAATCTCTTCGGCCTGCGCCAGCTTCGCCATCTCAGCGCGGGGCACCACGGTCGCGCCGGACCAGCGCCCGCCCAGCCGGATAATGTTCAATGTCGTTATTCGCTTCACAAAAAACGCTCCAGACGCATAAATAGCCCGGTATCTAACGCCACGGTCGGCGCGGGAGCATCTGCCGGCGCGGGGAGTACATAGCGCACGGCCTGCCACACCGGATCGTCAGCCAAAGCCAGCTCCAGCGCCTTTACGCCGCAGCGCCCGGCAAACGAAGCCAGCTCCTGCGGCGCGACATCCGCTGAACCGTGCCCGTAGCGCCACATTCCCCACAGCTGCTGGCGCTGTTGCTCATCAAGCCAGCCGGCGAGCGCGTCACGATAGGGGCGCCACAATACATAGTCAGGGCAGCCGGATAAGAGCAACCCCAGCGCCAGCATTAACATCGGCAGACGCGGCACCCCGCGCAGCAGCGCCGCCTGCAGCGGCGTAAACGCCCCGCCGACGCCCGGGAATCCGCTCTCTGGAAATGCCCGACGTCGGCAAATCAGGCGATCCAGCTCGCGACGTACCTGCGGAAGCCGCCGTCGGTAATGCTGCTGCCAGTCGGCCAATCCCAGCGCCTGCCACCAGGCTTCGTGCATGTGATAGCCGGGCTGCCATAACAGGCGGTGATACAAAATCCGGCTACTGTCCATACGCTCGGTTCCGGGATTTGCGCCGCTCGTACCAGACGGCAACGCCCGCCGCCAGCCATAATCCCCCCACCAGCGGCCAACGCCACGCGCTCAGGCGCTGGGCGGTGGATAACATCGTTTTTTTGGCGCTCTGCGCCCGCTGCACCACCGGTCCTGGTGCGCCCTGCGATGAAGTCGCCGCTGGCAATACCGGCGGCGCATCATCGGGCAGAGTCTGCATTGATGAGGCGAAACGATAATTGACCGGCTGGACGATGAGCGAGATGCGCTCTTTCTGGACCCCGGGAAGCGCATTGGCAATCAGGTTTCTGAGCTGCGCACTGAAGGCCTTTAGGTTGACTTCAGGGGTATATTTCACCAGTACAGAAACGGAAGGCGCCGCGCCGCTTTTCTCATCGCCGTCCGGGAGGCTCGAAATCACCGCGTTGGCGGAAATCACGCCTTCAATATTGCCAAGCATTCGCTCAAGGCTCTGTTCCCGCAGGAACTGGATTTTGGCCTGCTCCTGAGAAGGCGAGGTCACCAGTTGGCCGGACGGGAACAGTTCCTCCACGGAGCGATAGGCGCGGCGCGGGAAGCCGTTCTGGCGCAGGATTTCTACCGCTTTGACGAAGTCGCTTTTTTCCACCTGCAGCGTGAGCCCGCCGCTTTTATCCAGCGTCTTACTGGCATCTATTTGATTGCTGGCCAGCAGCGCCAGCATCTGGTTGGCATCAACTTCAGACAAATTGCTGTATAAGCCGACTTTACAGCCGCCAAGCAACAGCGCTATCGACAGCAGCGCGGCACGAGACATTCTGTTCATTGCATGGATACCAGCTTATTTACGGCCAGGGTGAAAGAACCTGCGATTTTGGCAACCACATCCACACCCACGACGCTGCCCGCCAGTTGCTGCTGTGCCAGCAGCGCGTTTTCAGGGGAGATCTGCTTCAGCAGCGAAGTATCGCGCAGGCCAGAGATCAGCGTTTGCTGCGCCTGCTGCAGATGATTAACCACGGCGTGTTCCGGCACCGCGCTGCCGCCCGCCAGCAGGTGCTGCATGAACGCCTCCACCTCCTGATTTGACGCGGCGCCGGAAGTTTCACTGCCGTTTGCCATGCGCAATACGTCAGCGGCCTGAATGGGTGAAATAGCCATGGATTGTTCCTTACTGAGGTAAAAGGCCCGCCGGCTTATGAGCCCGCCAGCGAGAGTAGTTGTTCCAGTGGGTTATAGTCGGGTGACGTCAAATACGGGCTGTCAAGAAATAGTGCAAGAATGTCATCGCACTGCTGGCGCGTTCCGGCGTCGGGAATAAGCCACGGCAGCGCGTCACGCAGGCAGCACGCCTGCTGGCTGAGCCGGTGATTCGCGGCCGCCAGCGCGCTCATTACCAGCAACCGGCGCAGTGAACGAGGGAGTGAAACCATAATGGAGTCCTGATTACTATTACTGAGATTGCCGCTCACTCAAACGCACCGCGTTTTCACCAGCCCGCTCGGGTAAATACGGGCTTAGAAATAGCGCAATAATATCGTCGAACCGCTGGCGCGCGGCGGCGCAACTCAGGCACAGCCGCGCGTCGCACAGACCGTGCGCACACTATCCGCAGCCAGCGGATGAATGTAGAGGCAAAGATGTTAGGCCATACTAGTTAATTTTATTGATAATACCGCTTACTAAATCGCGTACCGTTTTAATTAACCCGCTCTGGTAATTAACTAATGAAGAGTATTTTTGCAGCGCAAATTGCATCTGCAGCATCGCAGCGGGATCGTTAATATCAACATCACCTAAAGAACTTTCTAATCCTTGCGCATTACTTGACGTTTGCTGCGCCAATTGTGAAATAATAGATTCCAGACTCATTCTATTTCCTTAGCAGATTTCAGCGTAGTGAAATGGGCGAGTTTATTATCCCGCCACTGGGATGGAGATGAGGAAAATCGTTTACGGAACGACTCGGAAAAATAAGCGTGATTGCTAAACCCACAGTGATTTGCCACATCGGCAATCGACATAGTAGTACACCCCAGTAAATAACAGGCGCGCGTTAATCGCGTTTCCTTCAGCCAGCTTTTTGGCGTAATTCCGTAGCGACTTTTAAATAAAAAATTTAATTTCTTCATACTTAAGCCCAACATTTGCGCATAGCGTTCGGTGGGCCAGGGATTAAAAGCGTGCTCTTTCATGAATCCAATAAGTTCACCGCCCTCATTCATTAGAGAAAAGAACATAGAAGAGAAATAGTTCCAGTCCTTCGATAGACAATAATGAATCAGAAAGGGAATAGAGAAACCTTTATCCGAGCCCATAAAAAACTGGATCGCCTTTAACGGAGATTCAGAAAAGTCGAGCATACGAAAGGTGTTCTTTTCATAGCTGCACGGGGCTTCATACAGGCTATCACACAGACTATCGCAGGTTTCCAGCAGTTGCTGCATACTGCATTCCAGCGTAATAAACTCCCCTTCCATTAAAATTTCATACGTTTCGCGAAATACCATGAGTGTATTCGCCTCAACCCGAAAGTTTTCATAGTTGAAGCGAACAAAATTAGGCTGCACAAATATGACAAATCTCAACATGGTAATGACTTCCTACGGCAGGTTGAAATAAACCGCGCCGCTGAACATTTCCTGAAAATAAAGCAGACGCGGTAAGCGCCTGCTTTAATCTACTTACCTGTATATACCAGCCAGGGTTCTCCTTTGATGGTGACGGTTTTGGCTCCCTGTCGAAGTAATATATCTTTCATTTTACTTCTTAGCTGTTTTTGACGCGGAGAACCATAATTCGCAATCATGCCGCGAATTTCTGTCACCTCTTTAATAGAGATAATAATATCGCGCCATAAATGAATTAAAGCTCCTACCGCACTTTCCAGCCCCCGCGTATCCTGCACTGCCTGAATATCGCAAATGAGTAATATATTGCCTTCCCGCCGCCACGTCATAGAATAGAAGCGCGTACTAAACTCCCAGCCTAAGCGGTACCCTGTATTTTGAAACCATGCCGGACGTAACGCGTGCCCCTGTAATTGCAAATAGCGGCAAACGGGGTCCTGTTGCATTTCCATGGCGTTATTTCCAGTGGGTTGCGTTCACCATTGCGCCATAGAGATCGGTTAGACTACGCGTCGCTTCCACCATTTTTTGCGAATAGGCGCGCATATTATTGGCATCAACGTCACGCTGTTTATCATAGATAATCTGACTGTCTTTAATATAGTCGGCGGCGATTTGGGCGCTGCTGGCTTCGCGGCTTGCCGATGCAGCAACGCTATTCCCTATCGCACCGGACACCGCTGGCAGGGTCTGCATCATGCCTGCGGTTAATTCCTGCCGATGGGAGCGATAGGTGTCGGGATGCAGCTTTTGCAGCTTTGCGTCCAGTTTATTAAAGCCGTCAAGCTTACGGCTAATCCACGTTTCCGCAGATTTCTTCTCCGCCGCGCTGAGATTCGGGCTGCGCATTTTTTCTTCAAGCCAGTCGGTACACGCGCTGCGCTGCTCGGCTATCTTTTTACTGACCTCCAGATGGGTAGCGCTTCCTTCGCCGGCGGTTTTCAACAGCCCTGCCTGAAAAACCCCCTCTTCCTGCGCGCCGCGCGCCGCCCATTGCTCATCAAGCGACTTCAACCCTTCGCGACGAGAAGGGCGTTCGAGCCACTTCGTGGTTTTGCCGTCGATTTTAGCCAGCTGCGTATTCAGGCTGGTGGCTTTTTTCTCCGTCAAATAGCCCGAAGGGTTCTTCTTAAATAACCCACCGCCCACGGCGGTTGCGACGCCAAGCCCGGCGCCCACGCCGCTGAAAATACTGTTGATCATCGTCGCTTTTTTATTCGCGTCCGCGGCATCGTGTTTCTTAGCCACCGACGATTTCGCCATATCAAAACTGTTGATGCTCTGCGATACGCCAAGCTTCTGTAATAGATCGCGCTGCTTCTGAAAAACTTTTTGCAGCAGCACGATGAGATCGTCGATATGCATGGCACCGGCGCCGCCGCTGACAGCGCCTGACACAGTGCTATCGGTTCGCGACGCCGACGTCGTGGTTACTGATGAAGAAATTACCGTCATTTTATACTCCTTTGTTTACACCATTGAGCCTGCAAGCCGGGAGCGCAAAGACCCCGTATCGGCGATCGCCTGACTGGCGCTTTGCGCGACGGTTGCGGCTCGCGAAATGACATTTTCCAGCCGGGACGCTGCGGCCTTTTGCGCGTCCTGCAGCCACGCCATTTGCAGCTCATCCCAGCTTACCGTGGCGGCGATATGGCCAATATCGCCCTGCAGTTCGGCCTTTTTATAGCCCAACACCGACTGCGAGACGCCGTCGCCTACCGCGGTCACCGCCTGAATTCGCTGCGTCCAGCGCATTATGCCCGCGAACATTTGTCGGGTGTTGGAGCCGAAGAATTGCCCAATCCGACCGCCGACGCTGCCCAACATACCGCCCATCATGTTCATGGTGCAGGCCATCATGGCGATGCCCGCCAGCATATCGCCCACCCGATCGGCGGTTTTCAGCCACTCCGGCGCTTCATCGCCCATCACTTTATTGGCGATAGAGAAGCCTGCAGCGACGCTGGTAACGGCCAACAGCCCCAGCGTCATAGGCAATGACATTGGGCACAGCAAGCTTGAGACGATGGCCAGCGGCAGGGCAATTTCACTGATATTTTCCTGGATCCAGTCGAGAGCCTCCTTGATGCCGGGAATTTTCTTAATTAAATCGATAACCGGTTTGATAATGACCTCAAACAACTTGGTTATCGGGCTGAAAATCGCGTGCCAAAAGCTGGCTTTCTTTGACATTTGCGCCTGTTCCTGCGCTTTGGCCAATTGTTCCCGATAATCAGCAACCTTTTTATTGGTGAGCCGCTCCTGAGCGTCTCCGTGGATTTTGATAGTTTTGCTGATGGCGCTGGCGCTATCGCCGAAGGTTTTCAGCCCGAGCGTTGACGCCTGCAGCAGCAGGCCGTCCAGCGGCACCTGCACCAGGCTACTTAATGAAACGCGGTTATCCTGTAAGATATGCTGCGCCGCCCGCTGCGCCTGAGCCTCATCTACCGTGGCGGCAGCGGGCGGCAGCACCATCGCCAGCGCTCGCATCGCTGCAGGATCCAGTGCTACGGTATCTGCATCGGCATCTACCGCGCGCGCCCCGCCCGTCAGCCCGGCGTCGTGCGGCGCAGGCGCGGCATCGCCACTGCGTTTGGCCCGCGCAGCGGTAACCTCCAGCTCATCTTCCTCTATGAATGCTTCCCGATCGGGGGCGTGGCGGGAGCCAGACTCTCCATCCTGCTGCTGGGGGTAGCGCGCGCTCACCAGCGGTTCTGCATCGGCGAGGCACGGCTTTTCCTGCTTAGCACCGACGCCATCCGCGCTTTCCCGGTGGAGCAACTTTTCGTCAGCGCCCTCAAGCAGGCTTTTAACGGTTTCCCGGCAGGCCGGCTGCGTTTTTGCCAGATGCTTTAGCGCGCCGGTGAGCGCCTCACCGCCGCCCCGACGCACCGCCGTGGAAAGCTGTGAACTCAACTGTTTTAACGCCTCCGGCGTCACCTTACCCTGCTGAAACTGCGCGATGAGCCTGCGCAGCGGCGCGCTTTGCGGCACGCCGGGCTGCTTTAGCGCCTGAGCAAGCCGCTGGGCGGCCTGCTGCGCCACCGCAGGCGCCGTGTCCAGCGCGCGGATTTGCGTCTGGTAGCGCACGCAGACATTATCCAGCGCGCGATGTACCTGGGTCTCACGCGGTGCGGCCATTTCCACCAGCGGCGCAAGCTGCCGGATGATATCGGGTTTGACCTCCGGTACCTGCTGCATTAATCGCATGACGCTATCCGCCATTCCCGCGCCGCTGCCGCCCGCCTGCGCCACGCTGCCTAAAAACTGCATGACCTGAGCGCCCGTGACCATCGGCGCCGCCGTGTGACCGTTTCCTAACGTTTGTGAACTGAGCGTTTGATTTAACGCGTTATGATTCATGATGTCGCTCCTGTGTAGTTTGCTGCCGACAAAGGGCAAGCTGCTGATGCGCGTCTGCGCTCAGCGCGCGCCATTCGGCGCGTCCGTTCGCAAGCGTTAGCGCGCCCTGATAAAGCTCGCCCGCGCTTTCCCATTGCTGCAGCGCCGCCGCGCTGCGCGCCAACAGGCTGACCGGACGGGGATCGGTGACCAGGATTTGCGCCGCCTGAATCAGATACACCACCGCATCCTGATGCGCGTTAGTGAGCTGGCAGGCGACGCCCAGCGAAAGCAGGTAATCGCTGTTCCACGCGTCGCAATAGACCAGTAGCTGAAACAGATTACGCGCGCTGGCCGCCTTTCCCTGCTGCAAGAACTGGCAGCCATAGCGCCACAGCCTATCCATCTCCTCCGGCGAGGTATCGTTTAGCATCCGCAGCGAGCCGCCGCCGGCGAAAAACGCCCGTAGCTGCCCGATATGAGAGGCGTCCATCATTAACGGATCCCCTGCGCGATAGTTTTATTCATGTCCGAGAGCATGCTTTGCAGACTGTTGATTAACGAGACGCAAACGTTATAGGTCTGCATCATTTTCTGTAGCTGCAGCTGGGCGGTAGAGATGAAGTCAGACGCGCGGTTGCCTATGTTATCCAGCGCCCCTTTAATCGCGGTTAATTGCCCCTGATCGAAACTTTTTTTCGCCGGATTACCGGCGCTGATGTGCCCCTTATCGTCCGCCCAACCCCATTTTCCTGAGTCATCGAAACCGCATACCCCATCGATGGCGATATGATTCTCTTCCAGATACTTTTTCACATCATCGGGGATATCGGCCTTCGCTTTGCTGTCTCCTTTAGCAGACAACTGCGCCAGCACCGCATCCACCTGCGAAGCGTAATTTTGCGCATCCCGAGAGATGGCGGAGTTCTTTTCCATATCGGCATAGCTGGCGTTCGCCTGGTCGGAAAGCATCTGCATAAACAGGAACAGCACGCTCAGGCCATACGAGAATACGCTGTCCCCCTAGTACAGTTTCCCGCTGGTTGATGGCCCCGTGGATGAGGAAACCGTCGTATTTTCACTGCCGTTTTGCGCCACAGAGAAGCGCTGCCCGGTGGCCAGCACGCTCTGGACCACCTCCTCATCATGTTCTTCCGGCTGCTGGTGCTGGTGCTGTTGCTGCTGTTCCTGGCGTTCCCGCACCGGTATAAATAGCTGCGCCTGCCCTCCGCCATCGTCGCTAACCAGTTGCTGATGCACGCGCAGAGCGAATTCAGGCACATTTTTCGCCAGCGCGGCGTCCGGCAAGTGCGCCGCGCCCAGCTCCTGTTTTACCTGTTGAAGCAGCGTTTGCAGCGTATCATTGCCCTTCGGCAGCGCAGACAGCGCGTCGCTTTGACGCAGCTGCTGCAGCACGGCTTTCAGCTGACGGCTAACGTCGTTGCCGACATTGCCCTGACTAAGCTGACGCAGAAGGCTGAGCGCCTGTTTTTCCAGTTTACCATCGCCGCTGCCGGCGAGGCGGGCGCCCAGTAATTGCGCCAGATCTTTCAGCGCGGGCAAATCACCGGATTCCGGCGCACTAAACTGGCCCAGCAACCGGCTTAATCCGGACGCCAGCGCAGGCCCATCGCCCGACGCTTCCTGCAGTAGCAAAGACAGCGCCTGCTGCAGCTCGGGGGAAAGCGCGTCGCCATTTCCGGCAAGGTTGAGCATTTTATCCGCAGCCCGGGCGATATCGCCGCCGCTCAGGCTCAGGCCGTTTAGCTGCTCCATAATTTGCCTGGGAGACAGCAGCGTTGGTTTCAGACCGACAGATGGCCCAATGCCGTGCGGGCGCGTAGTGACTGTTGAGATCATTTCACCTCTCCTCATACAAAATGGCGCGGGGTACGCTTGCGCGAGTCAACGCGCGCGCTGGCCGCCTGCGGGGCGGCGAGGGATGGCGTAGACGGCTGCTGCTGCGTCGTTTCCGCCTGCTCAATCTGGCGGCAAACGCGCCCCAGCTGGTGGTTAAGTTCGCTCAGTTTGGCCTGCGCCTGCTCACAAAGCGCAGCAAAAGCAGGATCCTGCTGCAGCGCGTTTACCTGCCGCAGCCGTCTGTCGGCATCCGGGTCTGAATCCGCTTTACTCTGTAGCTGCGCGAGGGTCGTCTTTAATTCTTCAAACGCGTTGTATTGTTTATTTAGCTGCGCGCTGTCTTTGCGCAATTGCTGAATAAACAGTTGATATTCATCGTGACTCACCAATGTATTCCTCCTCTTCCATCGCCTTATTGTGATAACGCCGATACAGCGTATTCACGGTCTGTTCTGCGGCTTCGCAGGCGGCTGCGAGCCGCTGGCAGGCGTCCCACTCCTGCGGCAGTGCCTGACGGCGGGTCTGCAGCAGGCGCTCGCGCCGGCGGCGCAGTAGACGCTGCAGTTTTATGGCGTGGCGGTGCCCATCGGGCCGCCGTAATACCTGTTCAAGCTGCGTAATCGCGGGCATGGACTTTCCTTATAAGTTGACGGGGAGATGCAGCAGACTGCCCTCACGTACCAGGTCAATGCCCGTTTGCACAGAGATATGCGCTATCTCATAGCCCGAAGCCAGCCGCGCCCCCACCTGTAAACGACGCCCGTCCGAGAGCGCCACGTAAGGCTCGCGTTGATTACCGCCAATGCTGATAATCGGCTTCGGGAAAAGCGCATCGTCTGCGGCGGCGGCGCTGATATCCTGAAAAACCAGAGAGATGTTTTGTTTTTTCTGCCATTCGGCCAGTTCCTGACGCAGCTTTGCGCGCTGCGGCGCGCTGAGAATACCGCTAACAATTAGGCGCTGCGCCCGCCTTTCCAGGCTGACTTTCCCCAGCACGCCCGCGCGCCGGGCGATGTTAAGCAGCGTCTGACCGTCCTGCGCGCCGCGGCGGCTAACGCGCCATCCTTTCAGGCCATCCAGCGCAGAGAGCTGACTGACTACCTGCTCCCAGCGCCTGTCCGCCTGAATATCGCCGTCGATTACAATATTGCCCGGCATACGACCATCGCTGACCCGGATATCGCGGTAACCGTTTTGCTCCAGCAGGTCGGCAACCAGATCGCGCAGGCTATCCTGGCACTGGGTCTCCAGATGCCAGAACACGCCCCTGGCGCGCAGCACTTTTAGTAGCGCATTGAGATCGCGCTGCTGCAGGCACTGCCCGTATATGCGCAGCGTGTCGTCGCTCAACCAGTCGAAGCCCAGAGTGCGCAGGGCCGGCGTGCGATGCCGCTGAGCCAGCCAGCGCTGCACGCCGAGCCGGTCGACTTTCTCATCGAGCGTTTCCTGATGCAGCCAGAGATAGCCTCCCGCCAGCGCGCCGCATAACAGCAGCAGCAGCAGCGCGCCTGCGGCGATGCGCCGATGCGGGCGCGAAAGGCGCCAGCGCCCGGGAGCCAGGCGCTCGGGGATGCGCCGGAACGTGAAGGTCTCGCCCTCATTGAGTAACACAAAGGCCTGACCGGCCAGGTCGATAATTTTGCCGGCGGGCAACCGCTGGCCGCGTAGCGCATAGCCCTCGACCCAGCAGGGATGCGGCTCCAGCAGTTCGACGGCATCGTGTTGCACCTGCAGCGTTGCCAGCGAGATGCCGTTTTCAAAGACCATCTGCAAATCAACGTCGCCCAGCCCCAGCGTGACCTTGCCCGGCGGGAGCGTTAACGCGCGCCCCTGCATCGGGCCGTTCAGGAATTTCAGTGTCACCGCCATGTCGTTACCCGCCTAAAGAAATCGGTGTCGCTTTGATAAGAAACAGGCGCACGACGCTGTGAACCTCGCGGTGCGTGGTACTGAACAGGCCGCCTAAGAATGGAATATCACCGAGCAGCGGTACGCTGCGGCGCGAACTGATTTGCTTATCCTGAACAAAGCCGCCCAGCAGTAGACTCTGCCCCGATTTCAGCGTCGCCTGGGTAGTGATTTCTGAATTTTGTACCTGAGGAAGCGGCTCATCCTGGCTGGTGACGCCCGCCTGCTGCCCGTCCTGGATATTAAGCTGCAGCATGATTTCGGGCGCGGTACCCTGTCCTAACGCATCTTCAATTACGCGGGGAGTCACGCGCATCAGGGTGCCGGAGGTGACAGACTCCAGCTTTGCCACTTTTTCGCCCTGTAATTTGGTGTAGAAGGTAATATTTTTGTCGAGGATCGCCTGTACGTTGTTCTGCGTTACCACGGAGGGTTGCGACAAAATGCGCGCCCGGGCGTTTTGCTGTAGCGCGCTCACCCGCGCCATAAAGTCAGCAGAGTTCCCGACCACGCTGCTCATATAGCCGCTATCGCCGCTAATGCCGGTGTTAAAACTGGCGCCGATGCCGCCGTGACCGAGGGTGCCAGACCAGTCGACGCCGAGCTGTTTGAGGTTGCCTTCGTCTACGTCGATAATCGCCACCGAGATTTCTATCTGGCGCTGGCGTCTGTCCAGCTGCTCTATCAGTTTTTGATACAGCGGCAGGTCGACTTCACGCGCCCGGACTATCACCGCATTTTGGCTGGGATCGGCGGAAAACTGCGGGCTGGAAAGATCGCGCGAGGCCTGGCTTTTCCCATCCCCCAGCGGCAGTGCGTTTCCACTCTTCATCTGGTTAAGCACGCTGACAATGCCAGGCACCACGACATCCTGCTGACGGTACCGATAGCGGGTATCTGCCGCAGAGGCAAAGCGCAGCGGGAAGATATGTAACGTTTCGGTATTGGTCGCGCGTATTTTGGCTTTTCCGTCGACTTCTTCGACTAAATGAGAGACGCGCTGCACGCAGGCCGGTACCCCCTGAACTTCAAACGCCTGAAAGTCGCTCACCTGGCGCAAAGAACAGCTTCCCGCCGCCAGCGCGCCGCTGCCCTTAAGATAGCTTTGCAGCGCCGCTGGCTGTAAGTACTGCGAGGTGACAACGGCGGAGGTTACCTCGCGCGCTTTATAGACGTACAGCACCTCGCCATCGTAGTAAGAGACGAGGTTATACATTCGCTCCAGGCGCCGTAATGTCGCCAGGGGAGATTCCTGATTGATTTCACCGGTGAAAACGTCATTGATTAACTCGCTGACGATAACGGGAACGTGATAATTGGCGCCGAAATCGCGCAACAGCGTATTAAGCGGCATGCCCCGGGTATGTAAAAACCAGCGATCGCCCTGCCAGGCAGGCGCGGCCTCCTGCGCCTGAACGCGGCTGCCCGCCAATAAAAATAGCCCAAGACCTATAGAATAAAGCGCACGCTGTCTGCATTTCATCGCCACACATCCCCGTGGCGCTGCGCCTGTGCGGCCAGGTGCTGCACCGCGTGGGCTAGCTGGCACTGTTGGCGCACTCTTAGCGCCAGCGTATCGCCCACGGCAATGAGCTGCTGGGTCAGCCACCAGCGCTGCTGACTATAGGTTAAAGCATAATCCTGGGTAGCGGCATCGCCCGACATTTGACAATGCCACTGCTCTGCTAATGGAACAGGAATAACGGGCGGGTTAAGCGCTAACGATAAAATAGCGACATCTGTTTCAAGTGCCCAATAACGCCCTGAAAAACCAGAAATGGATATCAGGCAATGATAGCGATCGGATGATTCAATTATCACTTCAGGTATATCCATAAGTTTTTTAAACATGCAACATCCATAAAAAAGAGAGACGCCAAGGTCGGGCAGCACGATTAATAGCATAGCGACCTCACCCACAAATATAGTTATTACACCTTATTTTTATTTATATTTGCATCGTCAGGATCGGAGATACAACGAATCAATAAATAAATTAGATTAATTAGAAAAAAAATATAAAATTTAGAGCAAAAAACAGAAATCACGCCTTTTTTCTATACCGCGCGAGTCAGCGAGTCACTTATGCTATCAGGAAGCCATAGAATAAAAACAAAAACAACAAAAATATAACAAACACATAAAGCAAAGGTTATTAATAATGCCACCATACAATATTGCAAATCCAAAAAATCTTCAGGCAAATATCGCCAGCCGGATTTTAGTGGTCGATCATAACCCTATCATTTCTTTTGCAATAAAAAAGCTCCTGGTGCACTACCCTTATATCAATGTTGCCGGACAGTGCCACGATGAATATGAAATCACTGCCACCTATAAAAAACTTTCCCCGGACATTATTATTATTGATCCGATGCTAAGCATGGCTAATCCCACGGATATTTTCCAACTTGTTAAACGATACAGCGACAAAGCAAAATTCATAATTTATTCAAATAAAAACAATATATTATGCGCATCTCGCTATATAGACTCAGGGGTTAAAGGCATCATTTTAAAACAAAGTGGGGTGAATGATTTGCTCTCTGGCATCTTAAGCGTAAGCCGCGGATTCACTTTTATGGATAAAACCCTAATACCTTACGCCTCGTCTCAAGAGAGTATGGATAATATTAATGCACAGCCAGACACCCTAACATTGCCGCGAATATCCCCGCGCGAAAAGCAAATACTGTCTTTAATTACCCAAGGATTAAAGAATAAAGAAATTGCCGAAAAGCTAGTTATTAGCACTAAAACAGTTGAGAGCCACAGATTAAATCTAATGAAAAAACTCGACGCGCACAGCGTAGTGGACTTAATCAAGTGGGCGAAACACCTGAATATTCAATAAATCCAAACAGCAATTTATCATGTCAACCCTTCAGTGAGAAAACAATGAACCGAAATATCGCTATACAAAAAGGCGCTCCCTATCGAAAATTACGATTGGTCGCCTGCATGCAAATTATTCTTCAAGGCGTCACTCCACTCATGTTAACTCTGGCGCCGGTAGCTGCGGTTAACGCTGAAAATAAAAACTCTGCCGTAATATCGCAGGCTCTGGCGCATAAAAAAGCGGTCGAGCAGGCTCAATATATTGCTTCGCATTATTTTAAAACCGGCCACGTTATTGCTGAGGGAGAGACGCTGGCGTCTATCGCCCAAGATAACCGCCTTAGTGAATTAACGCTGCGTGAAATAAACCGCATTAAATATCCAAGCGATCGCGATTATTCACGGCTGGGCGCTGGCGATGTCATCATGCTACCCGTGGAACCGCAGCGCTTCACCACCGCGCGCGCCATGGAACAAAAGAATAGCGCGGCCCGGATGCAGGAAGCGCGTCCCGCCTCTTCTGACGGCGCTGACAGCGACGCCGGGAGGGAAAAACGTATGGCGGAATGGCTGTCCGCCGCGGGCACGATTGCCGACAGCGAGCGCCAGGCGGACGCGACGAAGAATATGGCCATCGGCGGTGCTTCACAGGCCGCTGCCGATAACCTGGAAAACTGGCTTAATCAGTTCGGCCACGCGCGAGTTCAGCTCAATGTCGATCAAAAATTCCATCTGGACGGCAGCAGCGCCGACCTGCTGTTACCGCTGACTAATAGCCCGGATTTGCTGACCTTTACCCAGCTTGGGGTCCATGATAAAGACGATTACACCACGGCTAATCTGGGCATCGGCCAGCGCTGGTTCAGCGCGCAGCAGATGCTGGGTTACAACCTGTTTGTCGATAGAGAACTGCGTAACGCGCATACCCGCCTCGGCGTGGGCGCAGAATACTGGCGCAACTTCCTGAAGCTGGCGGGGAATGGTTATATCGGGCTGACCGGCTGGAAAACCTCGAAAAATCTGGATGATTATGAAGAAAAAGCGGCGTCGGGTTTTGATCTGCGCGCCGAGGGGTATCTGCCGGCTTTGCCGCAGCTTGGCGCCAGGCTGCAGTATGAGCAGTACGTCGGTGAGAATGTCGGGCTATTTGGCCGCGACCATCTGCAAAAAGATCCCTACGCCATTACGGCAGGCGTTAACTATACGCCGGTGCCGCTGGTGACGGCGGGGGTGGACTATCGTCAGGGGAAAAGTAGCGTCAACGATACTCAGCTTTCCCTCCAGTTTAATTATTTGTTTGGCGTGCCCTGGCAGGCGCAAATCTCCACGGACGCGGTGCGCGAGCTGAGAACGCTGGCGGGGTCAAGGCTGGCGTTTGTCGACCGTAATAGCAATATGGTGATGCAATACCAGAAAATGGAGGTTATCACGCTCGCGCTGCCCGCCCATTTGAAAGGGAAAGTGCAGACTCAGCAAACGGTGCTCGCCACTGTAAAAGCGAAACACGGGCTGGATCATATTCAGTGGAACGCGGCGAAGCTGCTGGCCGCCGGCGGAAAAATTGAAGCACTATCGCCCGCGCAATATAAAATTACGCTTCCCAAAACGGCGGGCAGTTATCCGCTTTCCGCTATTGCATGGGACCGCCGCGGTAATATCTCAAATACGGCCCAGAGCGAGCTGACGGTGAGCGATGATAAACCGGTGCCAGATTTTGTCATCGGTGGTATTACGCCAGATAAGCTACAGGCGGACGCTGACGGCACCTCCCCGGTAACCTACACCGTGACGGTAAAACACAAAGACGCACAGAATGCGTCATCTTTTGCGGGTTATCGCATTCAGTGGAAAAACGACGGCGTCGGCACCCTCAGCGCGCAGCAAACGACGCTGGACGCCAACGGAAATGCGCAAGTTACGGTGACCAGCACCCTGCCAGGTACCGTTAACCTGACGGCGACGCTGGTGGATACCAGCGGCGTTAAGGCGGATCAAAAGCAGAATAATCAGGTGCAATTTGTCAGTAACGCGCCGGTGGTGATTAACACGCTGACGCCGAATAAAACGCAGGAAATCGCCAACGGTACCAGTCCGGTGACCTGGACGCTGAGCGTCAAAGAGAAAACCGGCGCCCTGCACAGTACCTCATCTTTCACAGGCTATACCGTGGTCTGGGCCAATGGCGGCGTCGGCACACTTAGCGCGGGGAAAACCACGATAAATGCGAACGGTGAGGCGCAGGTAAGTGTAACCAGTAAAACACCGGGCTTTGTGAAACTGAAGGCAACGCTGCTGGACGCTGACGGCAAACAGACCGATCAGAAGCTGGATAGTCAGGTACAATTTATCCCGGAAATTGTTATAGCTGCGCCCACATTAACGCTGGATCGCACTAAGCAGTGGAGCGACAGTGACATTACCGTTAACGCCAGCGTGAAAAACAGCATCGGCGCTGCGGTTAAGGACCAGGGTTTAACCTTTACCTTAACGGGTTGCACAGACTGTTCGCTGGATAACGCCGCGCCGGTCACCGATAAAGACGGCAAGGCCAGCGTCAAACTGACGATGGGAATAGCGAGCCGGGCCGGCGCGCCGTCATTAAAAGTTTGCCTGAAGGATGACCCAACGCTGTGCAGTAGCACCAGTACGGCAAACTTCTATGCAGTGCCGAAAATTACCGGCTATACCGTTAAAGGTACCGGAGCCACGACCAGCAGCGATACGTTCAACGAAGTACGCCTGAAAGGCGGTGAGTTTCAGATAAATGCCACCGGCGGCGACGGAAACTGGGCGTGGTCAAGCAACTCTGCCAGCGCGGCGAAAGTCGACTCTCAGGGCATGGTGACGCTGTTTAGCTCTGATGGCACCGACATCATAGCCACAGCGTTTTATGGCGATACGCAGATGGAGCGCGCGGTAACATTCACTATTAGCAATACCGGCGGCCAATTCTACGAATATCCGGATACCAATAACCTTATCGCCAGCGCGAGTAGTAGCTGCCCGGCTGGCTCCCGTTTTATTAGCGATAGCAACATTCCGAAGCTACTGTGGCAGCAGTGGGGCGATATTTCTCAATATCGGGCCTTTGCAGGCTATGCCCCTAAACTGAGCACCTGGGTGCCGGGTTCCAGCAGCGGCTCTACCGCTAAAGTATTTTACCTGGCGGGGGCTGAGGGAGGAACGGATAAAGAGGTATCGAATATCTCTAAATCTCGCTCGTTATGTGAACATTAATCATCAACGTTATTGTTCATTAGCCTAATGGTGTAATTCCCCGATGCCCTTTCTGTGAAGGGCATTATTATTTCAACGCCTCAGAGATAATGTTAAAGCAGCCTTTCTCCTGTTCTGCTATCTGCCTACCCGTTATTTATACCGCGCTGACGACAGCATAATTTTTCAGTTTATTAAAACGCAGGATTAATTATGACTCCCACTATCGAAAGCATTATTAAACACATCGCCGTTGCACTAAATAGCGAATTAACGTGGGCGGAGGATCACGCATGGCTGATTCCGTCTCAGCAACCGGCTACCCTACTCACTCTAATTTGGGAGGAGGAGACCGATGAACTTATTCTTTCTCTGTCGCTCGGTACGCTGGATGAGCGCTTCCCGCCCGAGCTGGTGATGGAGATTCTGGAATCCAATCGCATTATGGCACTGGGGCACGGCCCTAAATTCTCCTGTTCACCGGAGAGCCGCATGCTGCTGCTGCTGGACACTATCCACGTGTACGACGGCGCTGAAACGCTGGCCGGCGAACTGGCAGATAACCTTGTCGACATTGCCAGCGAAGTTTGTCAGCGCTTTACCGCGCTGGGCCATCATCTGCATACACCCTTTCAGGAGCGCTAAGATGACAAATGACGAAATTATATCGCAGCTGGGTGATATCGCCGGGATTAAGCATTTAGCGTTCGATCTTCAGCGCGTATGCAACCTGACCATTAATAGCGATTATCACATTACGCTTGCCGAACTGGATGAAGATAACCTCATCGTACACGGCGTTATTTGCCAGCTTGCGCCGGAGGTTGCGGCAAATGCCTCACTGACGCTGCTGAGCGCCAATATGATGTTTGCGACGGTTAATGGCCCTTATGTAAGCTGGTCGGCAGAAAACACCGCGCTTTATTTAACGCTGCCATTACAGCGAGAAACGCTGGATGCGCACGCGCTGTATGAGCAGATACATTATTTAATTCAAAATATTGAGCATTTACGGGAAACATTACACCAGCAAAGCATTATCTAAAGAATGGCGCAAAAACGTTAAATAATTAAGGGAAATAATGGAAATGTATCTGTAACCCAGATCTCCTATTGTTTATACCTTAGACACCAGAGTAAAAAGAAATAAGGAATTATAACCATGCACTCACCCATAATTGCCACTGCGGTCAGCGACAATACGACAATATTTCGTGCAAGCGATGCATCAGGCGCATCTCAATCTATTAAGAATAACAGCGGCGGCGCGAACGGATCGCCCTCCTTACAGCAGGAGATGTTAAATGAACTAGTGGCAAAATTTGCAGAACGTCGTGCAGCCGGAAGAATAAGTAAAGATAATTTAGCGCAGCGGCCTAATAATGACGAAATAACACAGCGCCCCTCTCACAGGAGGGAAGGCATTCTGATAAAGGATGACGCCACTAAACAGGGCATCGCTTCAACCGCGCGGCTCAATGCGGATAAAGCGGGAAGCGGGGGCGTTGCCATTAATAATAAACTACCGCTAACACTTAAAATAGAGCAGTCGAAGGACCTAAAAAAAGGCAGCGTCGGCGAGAGCACCATAAACGCTCGTCCCACCGTTAATCAAAAGCAAAAAAATGAGATACCGACTGGAAACCAGAATCTGGAAAACAATATCGGTGGTCAGAACGCAAAGCCGCGGCAGCCTGAAAACAGCGAAAAAGCGCTGAATGCTAAGCTGCAGCAGCTGGAAACTGAAAAAAAAGCGCTGAGCGATAGCCTAACCGAAGCCAATACCGCTCATCAGAGGCAAATCAGCGAGTTAGACGCTCAAATGGAGGTACTACAGAGCGAACGGCCAGTCAATGTCAGAGCGCTAACAGAGGAGCTGCGCGAGCTACAAAATAAAAATCAAACCCTACTGGCTGATACAAAAAAATACAAAGAGGCGCTCTCCGCTGCCAGAATGACCGCGAAGAAGCACAGCCGTTTTCCGGCAATCGCCATGATGGTTCTCGGCAGCGCCGGCACCGTCGGCGGGCTGGGCGGACTTATCGCTATGCTAGAGAAGGCGGGCAATGACGGCTGCTACGAGGAAGAGCGCGCCAACGGTGAAGCCGCAGGCCTTTCCGACGGCATTGATGAGATTCGCTCTCTCTACGCCGAAGGCGCCATTGATAATGAAACCATGAACGAGTTATTCAACTCGGATGCGAATGGCAACCCCATCATCAGCGCGAGCGATTTGAAGGAGGGAGCCAAAGACATTCCTGTCACCGGTAAAGATGGCAATACGTTCACTCTGAGTGAGAAGGCGGGCGCGAGCGCCGAAGAGTCTGTTGCCAAGGCGGAAGACCGCGATCGCAATATCGGCTATGCCGGTAGCGGCATCGCCGGGCTGGGCGTGCTCGGTATCGGCGGCGGCGCAGCGCTGCTACACCATGTGAATAAAAAGAATAAATACAATACCGCGCTTAAACATTCCCTGGCGGAGGGCAATACCAGTCACAAACTTGCCGCGCCCGAGCAGCCACAGTATCGCACCAATATCAATTGGATGAATCGGCAATCCCGAGCGTGAAGCAGAGAAACATCGGCCATTAGCGCAGTGAAAAGGTAGATTTATCTTTCAAGCCGCCAATTCAGGCGGCTACTTTCTATAATGAACATGCCTATTCGCGCCAATTTCCGCGTCTACTGCAATGCCTGATAATTCCTCTCAGCCCGGCCAGATCTCGCTCGCTGAAAATAATCGAGAACGCCACTGGCATGACGCTGCCCCCCTGACAAGCCCAAACGGGTGATTTGTTTAATCGTACGCAGGGTAAAAAAGAGGACTGTGTTTTATCACAAATTCAAAGGAGCATTCTTGTTAAGTAAAAAAGCAAAAAGTATCGATAAAAAACCGCAGTGAAGTCGCCAAATACCCGTTTACCGCAAAAGATGATTTCCCTGCATTTATTGAGAAGGCTCCCCAGCATTGAAATATTAGTTATTATGCAACTCGTTGCGCTCCGCCACTGATTGATAAACTTACCCGGCCCTATAACTCTTTCATTGAAGCACGTTGCCGCACGCTTAAAGTAAAGCGTATCGCACAGATAGAAGAATTATTAATATGCGGGAAAACGGGCGGGAATAAGGCATTTCAATCGTTCATATTTCCGGTGGATCAGCAAACGGTTAACGCCTTAATTCCGCGTATTTTATCGCCCTGAGAGAGTTGGCGTGATTGCCAGCAAACGCCGGGACGCCGGGAATAGCAGCGGGCAGGAATCGAAGGCGCTTTCGGCGTGCAGCCTGCCCGGCGAATAAACTGCCCGACAAAATAGAGGGTTGTCATCAGAATAAAGAAGAGGTAAAGGCTTTACCTTCGAGGTGAAATATCAATTACGCCTCACGCGCCGCTGCCAGTAATAAATAACGCCGTTCAATCTCACCGCGCGATATATCACCCATAGCAAACTGGTGCTCTCGGCTAGGGTATTTATTTCGGCGCCATTAAGCAGAGTGATTAACTCGCGTAGCCGCTGCCCGGAACGGATTTGATTATCGCAGGCGCTATCCTGCCGCAGGGAAGGTGCGCCCGCCTGCGGCAGGTGTGTGCTAGCGTGAAGACCAGGTAAAGGCCCGTTCATCGCGTTTCCCCCGCGCGTTAAGCGCCTTGCGCAGCTCCGCCTGTAGCGCCAGCGCGTTAGCGGCCTGCTCTTCTATACCCGACGCCGCCTGCGGCTGCAGGCGCTGCTGATTAAGCGGCCTCAACGCGCGCTGCGCTGGCGTAAAGGATTCTCCAGAAGACGCGTCGCTATAGTCCTTCCCCGGCGCAGACGCAAATGTAACCTGCGCCTGCCGCTGTTTAACCCGGGCGATGTCCTCGCGCGGAGATATTTTGTCTCCATAGCGGGCATCCGCTGCTGCTTCGCGGGTTTCACCATGGAAGGTGCTGGCGCAGTAATCGACCTCCTGAGCGCGACGGCTGCAGGCCTGTTTTAGCTCTTCAAGAAGCGTAAGCGGCGGTTTCTCTTCCGTCTGGCGTATGCCAGCATCCACCCGGCGGCGCGCCGATACCGCCGGTTTCACCACCTCTTTCCGCCCGGCGTCACATTCATCCGCGCGGCCTTCATTATCGAACGCGTCGCCTTTCAGCGCGGGCGCAGCGGGCAGCGTCTCGCGTGAAGCAATATTATCCGGCGCATCGCTGTAGCAGGACATTTGCTCTGAGCTGCCACTTTCATGCGCAACCTGCTGCTCTGTGGCGGACGCTGCGATGGCGGCGGCGTTTGGGCCGGTGTTCCGGGATTCTGCCAACAAAGGTATCTGCTGCTGTTTATTGCCTGTCGCCTGGCCGTGTACCGCCAGCAGCCCCACCGGCGCGCGCAGTCCGCCGAGGCTGTGTGACAGATGAAACACCGCGCACGGGGCGTTTCCCTGGCGGGATAGTTTCTTCTCAGCGATGAGCGTTACCGATTTAAACTCGCTGTCTATCACCGCAAAAGGCGTCTTTTGCAGTGCCTGCCGGTGCGCCGGCCAGGCCTTCGCCCCTGACATCGCGCTCTCTGCCAGGTTGAGTTCACCGCGCGGCACGGTAAATTCGTAGCCAGGGCCACGCAATACACCGGCGGTTTTACAGCAAGTATTGCCGCCTGAGACAAGCTGTTTTTTTTGCGCGCCATAGGCACAGCAGGCTAACGCGTAAAACTCCGTTTTTCTGTCGCTTTGATAGCGGGGTGCGGCACAGCAGCCAAATAGCGACGAGGCCACCCACCGGGTAACGCGGGAGAAGATGCCGTCGTTGGAGACTGGCGCCCGCCGGGCTTTTATTTGCTGAGTCGCCGCGCGTGAGGCGCGCGCCGTTTGAGCGTCAGTCTGCGTTTTTTCGTCATGCGCGGGGTAGCGCGCGGGGATCGCCCGCTGGTTAATAACAATCATGATGGAATATCCTTTATGTCATCTTTATCACCTGACCCAACGGACGCTATCGTTATTGCCAAGCAGGGTGCCCAGCGCATCAGGTCCGCGCTGGCGTGGCTGGTAAACCGAATAAGCCTGCCGGGCAGGCGTTAATAACAGGGGCGCACAATACGGTGAAAAATATCGCGCGGTAACCCAGGCCAATACCCTATTGGCCGCAGGAAAAAAACGGGCGCTTTTGGAAATATCTTCGCAGGGAATACGGTTCTTCACCGAATTTTAATCGGCGGCGCGTTACGTATCATAGCGCCTGCATTTTTTTAATTCGGAGCCTTACGTATGCTAATTTCCCAGCCTTCTCTTCCATCCTGCTATATCTCTCCCCCGCCCGCGGCAGAGAAGAGTAGTACGTATATAACCGTGGATACTGCTGCAAGTAGCGAGCATGAAAAAACGCAGATAAGTAAGTTTGCGCAAGCCACTGCTCGCGAGCTTACCGCCGCGCGCAATCAAACCCAAAGCGCGTGGTCCGCCAAAAGCGCGCTAGCGGCGGCCGGTATCGCTGCCGGCTGCGCCGGCGGTATCGGGATGTGGTTTTTGGCTAGCGGTACGGGGATTTACGGTACCGCGATCGCCACGCTTATCGGTGGCGGCGCAAGCGGTGGGCTACTGGCGGGGTTAAGCGATAGGGTAAGCATTCCGGCGGCTATTGCGCTGGGGGCGATTTGCGCCGCCGTGCCCGGCTGCCTGCCCTACGCCTGGAATTTACAAACCACGACGCTTCACTGTGCGCTTTCGTCGGCTAGCGGCGCGCTTTGCGGCGCCGTGAGCGGTACCAGTGCCGCAAAGCTGTATCAGGAACGCGGATAAACGGCATAAAAAAGGAGCCACCGGAACAGGCTCCTCTGCTGGGTTTTATGTGCTGGCAGGTGATTGCTTCCCCCTGCGCGCTACGGCCGCCCGGATTTAACCCAGGAAGCCCGCTTTTTGCCCGCCATAGTCAGCATGAGTATTTTCAGGTGCGGCAGCGGCCCGTCGCCGGGCATAAATGGCAGAGGCAATTAATATATATTTTGCCCAACGGCCGCCCGATCTTGCGCCAGGCGGGTGAATAAGGGCCAGATAGCGGCCCGATATTTCGCGCGGTGTATTCATCCGCAAACGCTAATAACGCGCGCGCAATGACTATTGTTTAATGATATTAATCGTGGTGGTATTTCATCAGCTCGCAGGAATCTGGGTTTTCACTGCTCCATCTAATAATATAAATAACACGAACACCCTCGCCTCTAGTGGCAGCATTACACTGGCTATCGTTCACAGGGGTGTAGGAGTCAACGCCGGGTCTAAATTGTTCTCTGGTAATCCATTCGATAGTACAGACATTGGCTTTTCGCGTAGCGGCGTTGCGGGCGCATGTCCCCTTCGTCGTGTAAAAGCTATGCCCTTCAATCTGCTTCACAAATTTCAAACGAGCATATTTGCTAAACCTTCCATCGCCTGTTCTAGATGCTAAGCAAGGCGTTGCTATATCGGTGGGATTCTTAGAATCAAGATCTTCCGGCCTCCAGAAAGGAACATCACAACTATTATAGCTATTGATTTTGGTACTATTAACGAAATAGGCTCTGCCACCTCCGCTGACTTTAGAGTAACCGTCATTATCGGCACAAATAAAAGTGTAAAATTCAGGTTTATAACGCTTATAAGGATCGCGATAACCAAGCATAAATGTCTTTCCGGCAGCCGCGTCATCACTTTTGGCACAAATTTCATCGGCTTTTTGGTGCGCTAAAGAGGGATTATCCACCATCGTAACCCCCATTTTCACGGCTTGCGCGGTAATTGCACTTCCAAACGTATTAGGTGAACCATCCGATAGCTTAACCGCATCGGGGGTTATCTCCACCTTTTGCTTATTATGGGCAAAACTTGCGCCGTCAGCGGACAGAGTCGATTCAAAGCCGTCGTGATTAAAGACAATCGCGCCTTTTTCAAAGGTGATATTGTTATCCTTCATCCCGAGATCCGTTTCCATTTGGTTCCATTCCGGATGCCCGTCTATTTTTGAGCGGCGCAAAAAAGCACCGGCGCTGACTACATCATTTTCGGCGATATAGCTTACGCTGGCAACGCGGCCCCTTTTAATTTCACTATAAGGAAGCGACCAGCCATTTTGGTTACCGGTGATAACACCATTTTGCTGTGAGTAGCCGCTATTCTCCCCCATATTACCGGCAATTTTACGCATATCTGAGATTGAAATAGCCATCCCATCGTGCGTAATAACCGTAACGCGCACGAATGTATTTTTACCGCTTTTTTCCGGGGTTACCTGCAGCTTATATTGCTGCCCATAGCTATTCTTAACCGGGAAGGTCTCCGGCAGGTAATGATTATTTTTTAATTCTTCCGGCGTCAGGGAACTGGCATTTTGTGACAAGGCGCTGTAATTATCTTTAACCCAAGCCTGCGCGGCCTGAGTAATGCGCTGTAAATCATAGGCAGCTGATTTATTCAGACGCTCATCTGCCGAATTTTTCATGTAGGCCGCGCCTAAGGATAATAGGGATACAATCACAATTAACACAATTATCATTTCAAGGATGGTGAATCCCCGCTGCTGTGCTCTTCTGGTTAAAGGCATTTTAATCACCACTTTTTAAAATCACAGGTAAATAGCATACTGGTGTCGTCAGTAAGCCGAAGTAAGCGTGGTTTATAGTGATATTCGGAAACTTACGACAGAAAGCTAGCGGCCAAATTCATTTACTTCCCCTGCTATGCTGACTTTATTTTTTTTCATTTTCGGAACCTGTATTGGCAGTTTTTTGAATGTAGTTATCTATCGGTTGCCGTTAATGGTTCGGCAAGGCAACGCTGCCAATAATGACGCTTTTAATCTTATGGTGCCGCGTTCGCATTGCCTAAAATGCGGTGCGACATTAAGCGCCAGCCAGCTTATTCCGGTTATTAGCTGGCTGATACAGGGCGGCCGCTGTCGCCGCTGCGCCCATTCAATATCCTGTTGTTACCCGCTGCTGGAAGTTATCACCGGCCTGCTGTTCGCCGCTGTATTTGCATGCTGGCACAGCGTGCTGCCTGCGCTGGCACTTTGCCTGTTTATCAGCGCGCTTCTTGCATTGGCTGCCATCGATCTGAGTCATATGCTGTTACCGGATGCCATCACGCTACCTTTGTTATGGTGCGGGCTGCTCTGGAGTACAACTGGGACAGGCCTGGTTTCCGCTGAAAGCGCTATTTTAGGCGCCGCGTCGGGCTATCTATCCCTGTGGGTAACGTACTGGTGCTATCGCCTGCTACGAAAACGAGAAGGCATGGGCTACGGTGATTTCAAACTCATAGCCGCACTTGGCGCCTGGCTAGGGGCAGAAAGTATTAATTTTATTCTGCTGTTGGGCCCATTATTGGGATGCGTATATTGGCTGGCATTTCGCTTTAAAAAAAGCAGCGATAACTTCCCGTTCGGTCCGGCGCTGATTATCGCCGGGCTGATATGGCTGTTTTTGCAGGCCCCCATTATGTGCTTTATTCATAATAACGAGTCATTGAGCAGAATTTTCTTATTTTTTAATTCTTCTATTCCCTATAAATAGTATTATTTTTCTCAAACAACATTGGCCCAAAATAGCGATAGAGAGATTTTGATGAACGCAATTATTTCGCGCATTGATATCAAATACCTCAGGAGTTTTCAGGCGGTGTTTCGCGCCGGGAACATGGTAAACGCGGCAAAGAAAAGGAATATTACCCAATCAGCTATTTCTAAACACATAAAAAGTCTTGAAGATTTATTAAAGGTTCATTTGTTTGTACGAACGACCAAAGGTATTGAACCCACTCAAACAAGTATTGCCATCAGTCAGGATATCGAAAATATATTAATTAAATTTGATAATTTTGCCGATCAGACAGCGGAACTGGCCGCGCAGAACCCTCAAATACTACGTCTTGCCTCCGGCCCTAAAGGGAAATTTCTCGCCATAGAAGGCATTCATTTCGTGAAGCAATATCACCCGAATGTGAAAGTATCGATACAAACGCTTTCGCCGGAACATCAGCACCATCAGTTACTGCGTGGCGCTGTGGATGCGGGATTTACGCGCCCTCCCGTACCTTATCCTTTACGTGCGTTACCGCTTGGAACGGGCAAACTTGTGCTTGCCGCACATAAAAGCAAGATAGATGCCCTGGGGGAAAATACCCGCCTGGCCGAACTATTACAGCAAAATATATTAATTCGCCTGTACCCGGACTTTGACCCTTTCCTGCATCGCCAAACCGATTTATTACTGTCAGAATTGAATATCGCCGTCGAAAATTATCAATATATACATGACGAAAGCTCGCTGCTGGCATTACTGAGCTCTGGTCTTGGTGTGTCTATTGTTACCTGGAGCACCACATTACCGCAAAACGCTGATATTGGTTATATCGAGCTTGGCGGCCATCATAGCCAGTGGGAAGTGTCACTCGCCTGGAACCCTATGATAAATAATGAAATACGGGATGAATTCCTTTACTTTTATCAACACGAAAAGCACTTAAACGCACCATTATAAAAATAAGAACAAAAAATCATTATGAATGTCAAAAAACTCTTTTCATTTATCATGTTATATCAAACACTTAATTTTAATGAGACGGCAAAGAAATTATTTATTACGCAATCAGCTTTATCTAAACAGATAACCTCGCTGGAAAATAAGTTTGGGAAAAAACTATTTATCCGCCATTACGATGGCATCTATCCCACTCAGGCCTCCAGGAAGGTTTATCAGGATGCGCTAGTTTTGCTAAAGGATCTTGAAAAACTTATCGACAAAACGTCGCTGTTAGCGGGCGATCTTAGAGAAACGCTTTTTATAGGCACCAGCATGCCCGCCACTTACCCTATTGCCAAACTGAGCGCGAGCTTTAGTGCAAACAACAATATTGAGTTAAAGCTAACCTCCGGGACGGTGGCCTCTCATATACAATCGCTGCGGGAAGGGCTATCACATTTGGCATTTTTAAATACGCCGGTACTTCCACCGTTAGACTGTATCCAGGTTAGCAATGAGAAACTGGTGCTGGTTATTAATAAAGCCCATTTACGCCCTAACACCAGCATTCATACTTATTTCCAGGAACTGCCGTTAATCGGGCTATCCCCCGATTACGATGCCACTATTGCGCGAGAAACCCATCGATATCTCATCACGCATCATATCAACCCAATGAGGCTGGACTATGTGAATGATATTTTTATTCTGCAGGGTCTGGTTTCCGCTAACCTCGGTATTGGAATCGTTTATGAAAGCGCCGCCGCTAAGCAGGATAGCGCACTGGAGTTTGTTACCCTTTCCGGAATGCATAGCGCTATTCCGCTTTATTTGGCCTGGAACCCTGAGATTGAAAACAAAACCCGGGATGTTTTTGTTGAGTTTTGTATTAATTGCGGTGAGCGCTGGCTATAGTTGCCCACTAAAATCAGGCTCTATGAATAAATACCTATGCTGAAAATGAAAATATTCATGCGGTCGGTTAAACGAGCGCGCATCGACACACATCATCACCAGGCTAGCAGACTATAGATAATTCATGCTTCAAATTAATCTGCGCCTGGTGTCCAAAACCCTGGAACCAACGTCTGGTACCGGATGGAGGGCTATTTTTAGCTAACTCCGCGCTTCTTTCTCCGTTGATTTCATTCAAAGGCTTTATGTCGATATATGAAAAATTATTCATACGCAGTATCTGCTCCATTTCGTTACCCGGCACGGGAGAAAGTACCGACGATATGTCCAGGCGCCACTTTCATAATACGGTAGCCACCGGCGGACGCACGGATAACTGGCCCCGTTGCCGATAATATGTCGTACCGGATAGCGCCGTTCTGATGTGCTGTAAAATAAATAGCGTTCCAAATCACCGCATATATCGTCTTCATATTAGAAGGAAAATACACGGCGAGGGCGTGCATATAAGCATTCGCGAATTTTTTATCTGAGTGCTCACCGCTATACGCCGCATATTTTCCTCTGTAGGTATCGAATGGAGAAGCAAATATCCTTTATCTTCGCCGCCGTCACTCAAGGTACGCAAGCTCGCGCTATTTGAACTATCGAGTTAGCTTCCCGTGGAATCTGCTCTCCGCTTATCCATAAGAACGCGATTAATGTTTTCACCGTTTGTGTCAGGAAATAACGCTCTCTGGCTATCATCACCTCATCTTTACCGTGTAGAAAAAGATAAAGCGCTGAAGCGCCGGGTTAATAGTATTAGTTGTAATTTGCATCGTGATTCCCCGATAAAAAGGGCAATAAGTTACACCATCTTTTAAGCCAGGTAATTTGGGCTGAATGCCGTTATTTTTAACGCAATAAGTCAACCCCGATGATTATTTACGCCCCCCCGAATGCAGGGAATTAAAGCATGCAAACCACAGCGCATAGCCTCAGGTATCGTTCACCGCGGGAATCTATACGCCGGAAGCGATTCAATTGATAAAGAGAAAAGGTAATTAAATAAATAAAATTAAACTTTTTGAGCCGCAAGCATAGCAATAATCTGAATGAGCCACCAGGGCACCATAGCCCGTGGAGCGCCTCACCAGGAATAAAGTGCTTTTATCCCACCAGTGAGAGATGTACTCATCCGCCAGTTAATATTTTCTTAATATTTGTAAGGAACACTAATGAATTAACTCCAGTTTTTAAGTAAACATTCATGGATGGAGATTTAGGCAATGACGCTTACAAAACCCCCTCGCATGGCGTTTTATTCTCACGACACCATGGGTCTAGGCCATATCAGGCGCAATATGCTATTGGCCAATACACTGTTAGCATCACAACCAGACCTGGAAGTCCTGTTAATAAATGGCGTGCGTGAATCCGGTGCATTCTATTTCCCTAAGGGCATGGATTCCGTTACGTTACCAACCTACCTTAAAACGCCCGAGGGCAAGTATCTTCCCCGCTCGCTGGGCGGGGATATTCATCATTTAGTTGCCCTGCGCGCGGGCATTATCCGCGCTGCGCTGGATGCGTTTAATCCTGACATCGTGGTGGTTGATAATGTACCTCGCGGGGCGATGGCGGAACTGAACGCCGTTTTACCCCTGCTTAAGCGCAAGAACGCGCGGCTTATCCTCGGACTGAGGGACATTATTGATGAACCCGAGCGGGTGTTACAGCAGTGGGAAAAGCTGGATAACGCCGCCGCCATTCGTGATTATTATTCTGATATTTGGGTCTATGGCGATGCCCGGTTTTACGATTTAACCAAGGCCTATAAGCTGGATGCCAGCATCCGAAAAAAAGTCTCTTTTATGGGATATCTGGATGCGACTACGCAGCCCCAGCGGCCGCCGGAAATGGACAGGTCGCCTGTCGATATTGATAGCCCCTACGCGCTGTGTACCGTTGGCGGCGGCCAGGATGGCTATAAACTGGCCAATGTTTTCGCGCAGGCTACCTTTCCGCCAGGCGTGACCGGCGTATTAATTACCGGCACCATGATGCCGCCTGCGGAATATGAAGCCCTGCAAAAAATTGCCGCCCGGCGCCCCGATCTTCATATTATCCGTTTCGTTGCCAATCCGCTGGTATTGCTGCAAAAGGCCCACAGCGTTATTGCCATGGGCGGCTACAACACCACCATTGAAATATTGTCATTACATAAACGCGCCTTAATTATCCCGCGCGTCTCTCCGCGCAAAGAGCAGTGGATAAGAGCGTCGCGCCTGGCGGATATTCATTTGGTTTCCTGCATTCATCCTGAGGCGTTTACCGTTCAGAAACTCAATGCGTGGCTCGCCTCCGACTGGCAGCCCGATAATCCCCGTCGCTGCCTCAATCTGGACGGCCTGAAAACATTTGCGAAAAAAATTGGCGCCCTTCTTCCTCACAAAGATAAGCAGCTCGACTATATAGCGTAAGGCATAAATACATGGAAAGTTATCAAGGAAGACATCCCTACGTGGGCTATGTCGTAAAGCGCTACCCGCGTTTTTCAGAAACATTTATCGTCAACGAAATTCTGGCCCACGAGCGTGCGGGCATGAAAATTGATATTTTTGCGCTAGGCCACGTTGATGAAACCCATTTTCAGGATGTGATTGCTAAGGTTCGCGCCCCGGTGACGCGGTTTGATGATAAGCAGCGTAATACCGATAATCTCTGGGCGCTGCTGAATCTCGCCGGCCGGGAAATCCCGGGGTTCACCGCCCGCCAGGCGGCGTTGCAGCATCATAATGTTCACGAGTTTGCGCAGGCAACGCAGCTGGCACTGGCTATCCGTGCGCGCGGTATCCAGCATCTGCACGCCCATTTTGGTACCCGTGCTACCACGGTCGCCCGCCTGGCCGCCGTCCTGAGCGGTATTAGCTATAGCTTTACCGCGCACGCGAAAGATATCTATTACCCGTATAAAGAAAGCACTGAATTAGCGCTAAAGCTGCGGGATGCGGCGCACGCCGTTACCGTCTCAGAATACAATCTGGCCTACCTGCGCGAGCAGTATGGTCACGATGCTAATAACGTAGCGCGCTTATATAACGGCATCGACTTAAGCATCTTCCGCTATTCGTCTCCCACCCAAAATACGCCTGCCCATATTCTGGCCGTCGGTCGCCTGGTCGAGAAAAAAGGGTTTCCGCTGCTGATTGACGCGCTGCACAAACTACGGCTGCACCATCTGCCTTTTCGCTGCACGCTGATTGGCGACGGGCCGCTGCGAGAGGTGTTACAGCAGCAAATTCACGCGGCCGGACTGTCCGCGCAGGTCACGCTGCCGGGCCTGCTCCCTCAGGCGGCCATCATTGACGCCATGCGCAGCGCCACGCTGCTCGCCGCGCCCTGCATCATCAGCGAAGAAGGCGATCGCGACGGTCTGCCAACCGTGCTGCTGGAAGCAATGGCGCTGGGTACCCCGGTTATCTCTACCGCGGTTGCCGGTATACCGGAGCTGGTGATAAACCGAGAGACCGGGCTATGCGTGCCGCCGCAGGATTCTGACGCACTTGCCGATGCCATGGCGCGGCTGATAGCCGATGCGCCGCTGCGTCAGCGCCTTTCTGAACAAGCAAGGCGGCTTATCGAGCGCGAGTTTGATATCGACAGTAACGCCGCGCTTTTACGAAACCTGTTTGCAGGTGCCGTGGCTGAACGCCGCGACGGGGAGGGTAGCCTGTGAAAGTGGCCTATATCTGTGCCGATCCGGGTATTCCCGTGTTCGGCAATAAAGGCGCGTCAATCCATATTCAGGAGGTGATGCAAGCTCTGTTACGGCTCGGAGCGGAGATAACGCTGTTTGCGCAGCGCCCCGGCGGTGAGCCGCCTGCAGGGCTGCGCCAGGTGCGGGTAGTGCCGCTGCCTGCGTTACCTGCGGCCACGCAGGAGACAACGCGAGCGCGTGCGGCGCTGGCGGCTAATGAAATGCTTATCGCCACGCTAGACGCCGCCGGGCCATTCAGTCTTGTTTATGAGCGCTATTCGCTATGGAGCCATGCGGGGATGTCCTGGGCAGCCCGCAGCGGCACGCCGTCGGTGCTTGAGGTCAACGCCCCGCTGATTGAAGAGCAGCGCCGGTATCGTACTCTGCCGCTGGAAGACGAAGCGCTGGCCACGCTTGAGACTGCTATTCGCCACGCTGCAACCATTATCGGCGTATCTGAAGGAGTTAAAAACTGGCTGGAGAGCTTCCCCGCCGCCCGTGGCAAAGTCCATGTGGTGGAAAATGGCGTCGATCCGGCGCGTTTTTCAGTGAAAAAACCGGCGTCTTCTGCACCTGTCAGCATCGGGTTTCTCGGCACGCTGAAGCCCTGGCACGGCCTTAATACGCTAATTGATGCTTTTATTCTACTCCACCAGCGCCAGCTGCCGGTCACGCTTTCAGTGATTGGTCACGGACCTGAATTTGAGCCGGTGCGTGAAAAACTCAATAGCCACGGCCTGCTGCCCGTGAGCCACTTTAGCGGCGCCGTTGCGCACGATGACGTCCCGCCGCTACTGGCAGAAATAGACATCGCGGTAGCACCCTACCCGCAGCTGGAGAACTTCTATTTCTCGCCGCTAAAAATATATGAGTACATGGCCGCCGGGCTGCCAGTGGTGGCTTCGCGTATCGGCCATCTGGACCAACTAGTGAAAGAAGGCGAAAACGGCTTACTGGTGCCGCCGGACGATGCCAGGGCTTTGAGCGAAGCGCTCACTCTCTTGATAAACAGCCCGACTATGCGAAGCGCAATGGGGCTGGCGGGCCGCCGGCAGGTGGAGCGGAATCATAGCTGGCTGCGGGTAGTGAAACGGATTTTGTCTTTGGCGAATGTCACTGCGCAGCACAAGGGGCACGATGAAATCTAAAGCGTCGACTTCCATGCTGCGAACCTTTCTGCCTTTTATTCGTAAGCAGCAAACTTTGCTGGCGGGGGCGTTTTTCATGCTGCTCGCCAGCAGCGGGCTGCGGCTGTTGGAGCCATGGCCGCTGGCTTTTGCTATCGATATTGTGATGGGCGATGCGCAGGATAACCCGCTGCTCAACGGCTTTAATATTAATCAACTGAGCCATGAAAATTTATTGCTCCTGTGTGCGGGCGGGATTGTGGCGATCGCCGCGCTGCGCGCCGCTGCAGGGTATGCCAGCACCATCGGTATGGCGCTGGCCGGGAGCCGGGTGATGAGCGATATCCGCCGTCAACTATTTGCTCATCTGCTGCGACTACCTTTGGCATTTTTTCAGCGCGCGCGCACCGGCGATCTGACCATGCGCCTCATCAATGATATTGGCATGATGCGTGAAGTGACGGTAACCGCCATGATGCCGCTGCTATCAAACATCATTATTTTTGTCGGCATGCTGGGTTTTATGCTGTTTCTGGACTGGAAGCTAACTCTTATCGCCCTGGTGGCAATGCCGCTGCTAGCGCTGACCACGTTTTACAGCAGCGTTAAGATCCGCGATGTCAGCCGGGCGCAGCGCAAGCGCGAAGGTAACCTCGCCGCGAAATCATCCGAATTTATGACCGGTATTGCCACTATTCAGGCGATGTCGCTGGAAAACGCGGCCCTGGATACCTTCAACGGCAACGACGCTAAAAGCATGAAGCAGAATGTGCGGTCTAAGCGGCTGGCGGCGGGGATGGAGCGTCGGGTGGATTTACTGATTGCGGCGTCAACTTCCGTGGTGGTCTTTCTGGGGGCTAAAAGCGTCATGAATAACATGATGTCGGCGGGAGAACTGCTGATTTTTATCTCCTACATGAAAAACGCTTTTCGTCCCGTCAGGGAGTTTGCCAAATACAGCGGGCGCCTCTCAAAGGCCACCACCGCGGGCGAGCGTATTATCGAACTGCTGCACACGCCGGTTGCGGTAAGTGAGCAAACGGGGGATCGAATACTGCCGGACACCGCCCATGACATCCGGTTTGAACAGGTCACCTTCCATTATCCGGCAAACGGCGAGTCGGAAAAACGCGCGGCGCTCCGGGACATTAGTTTTCACCTTCCGGCCGGCGGTTCTCTGGCGATTACCGGGCCATCAGGGGCAGGAAAATCCACGCTCAGCCAACTACTGCTGCGCCTGTATGAGCCGTGCGCCGGGCGCATTGTTATCGGCGATCGCGATCTGCGTGAATACGATATCCGTAATTTGCGCAAGCAAATTGGCTATCTTCCGCAGGAGAGCCTGCTATTCGGTGTCTCTATTCGGGAGAACATCGCGCTGGGCGCCAGCGGCCCGGTCACTGATGATGAGATAACCAGTGCGGCCCGGCTGGCGAATGCCCATGATTTTATCATTCAGTTACCGGATGGCTACGACACGGTAGTCAGTGAGCGCGGGATGTCGCTTTCCGGCGGCCAGCGGCAGCGGATTGCCATCGCCCGCGCCGCAATTCGCCGCAATGCGTTTCTGCTGTTAGACGAGCCGGGCGTAGGGCTGGATTATAAAAATGAGCGGGAAGTGGCCGATGCACTGGTGCACCTGATGCGCGGCAAAACCAGTCTGCTCATTACCCATAATTTGGCTTTCGCCGCCCGGGCCGATCGCATTCTGCTTCTTGACGGCGGGGAAATTATTGAGCAGGGCGATCATCAGACGTTAATGAAACAGCAGGGACGCTATTTCGAACTGTGGAATATACAGCATGGCTGAATTACACCCCGCCAGTATAACAAGGAACCCCAAGATGACCGTGAGCGCCCGCGACGCCGAACGCGCACTTATTGCCGCCGATCCGGCCATTCCCGGCCTGGCATTGATACTGAATCCGGAACGACTCCTGGCCACCCTGCGCCTTTTGCCGCGCTTTACAAACGCCCGGGCGCTTAAAGAGACGTATTTGCGCTATAAGCCAGGCACCAGTTGTTTGCTGGCGATAGAAATTAGTCTACATGATGGAAGCAGGCAGATCTGGTTTGCCAAGGCGCTGACCCGCGAGCGCTTTAGCGTGTCTGCGACGCATCCGAAACGCCAGGCGTTGCTGGATATTAACCATCCTTTTTCGCCCGTCAGGCTGGAAAAAGAGGCCATTTTATTAGAGCACCCAACCCAGGACCGGGAAATTCGCTATTTGGATACGCTGTGGCAGGAGTCGCAAAGGACGGCGCTGCTGCGCCAGTGGCTGCCGGAACAGGCGGATGCGCCGGACGTTGAGTGGCGCTTTCTGCGCTATAAGCCAGAGCGGCGCTGCGTGGCAGGTATTACGCGCGCAGGGAAACCGCTGGCGGTTATTCGCTGCGCCAGCGCCCGTGAATTCGGCGCTATTTTACAGGGCTGCGCCACGGGGCTGGCGCTGGGCCACGTCTCATTACTGGGCGCGTGGGGGAAAAAGCGTCTGGTGGCGACGCGCTGGGTTGAGGGCGAGTGTCTGGAGCATTTGCTGCCTTCGCCGGCAATGCCCGCGCTGCTGACGCGCACGGGAGACGCTTTGGCCCAGGTACATTCAGCGCCGTTTGCGCTGCCGGTAAAACGCAGCGTGGAAGACGATCTGCAGTTTATGTGGCGCGCCATAGACACGCTGCGCGTCGTTTATCCGCAGGCGATCCCTCACTTTGAGCGCTGCGCCGGGCTGGTTAGGGAACAGATCCGCCAGTTTGAGCAACCAGCGACGCTGCTGCACGGAGATTTCTCGGCGGATCAGGTGATTATTGCCGGCTCCGATACCCCGATTCACTTTATCGACTGGGATCGCAGCACCTACGGGCACCCTCTAAACGACCTGGCCTCGTTTTTGGCGCGAATAGAGATGGATGTTATCGAAAATAGCCTGAGTCGGGCGCAGGCAGATACCGCCCGCACGGCCTTAGTCAGCGGATATCATTCCCGACGGGATCTGCCCGTGGACGGGCTGCCCTGCTATACGGCACTGGCGCTGCTGGCGCTGGTGGCAGAACCTTTTCGTAAACGCGCTGATAATTGGCCTGCGGGCATTGATGCGCTGCTGCGGCGCGCCGAACAGCTTCTTGCACCCCGGCACCCTGTGGCTGAAGGCGACTGGCAGATGCGGCTAAGCCAGATCTGTTCCCGGAAGTTGATGGAAATACCGCTGCGCCAGGCGCTGAAGCTGCCGACGCGGGTGCGGCTTCATTCCTGTGAGGTACTGCGGCACAAGGCCGGACGCCGGGCGCTGGTAGCCTATCGCTGGTCGATTCAGGGGAATGAAACACCGCTGGTGGTTCTGGGTAAGTATCGGGAAAAAGGCGCAGACAGGCACGCCTTTCGCTGCCAGCGTGCGCTGTGGGACGAGATGGGCACACGGGGCCGGGCGCTGTGCGTACCGGAGCCTTTATCGCTTCTCGCTGAGTGTAATATGTGGCTCCAGCGCCATGTAGACGCACAGATGCTAACAAATTGCCTGTCACCTTCCGCCGATTTGACCGCTACCGGGACCGTCGCCGGTACGGCGCTGGCGGCCCTACAGGCAAGCCCCGCGCTGAAAAGCGCCGTCAGCGGGCGCGTATGGAAAAAAGACGATGAGCTGCAGGTTCTGGCGCATGGGCTAAACCAGGTCGCGGCGGACAATCCCCACTGGCAACAGCGGTTGATGGCCTTGCTGAATGCCTGTGACAGGCAGGCCAGCTATTTATTCCGCGCAGCAGCCGTGCCGGTACACCGGGATTTTTACCCGGATCAGGTGCTGATAGATGCCCGTGGTACACCGGTGTTACTGGACTTCGATCTCTGCTGTATGAGCGCAGCGGCGCTGGATGCCGGTAATTATTTGGCCCACGTTCGTGAACTGGCGCTGCGCCGGTTTGGCAGCATTGATGCCCTGAGACCCCACGAAGAAGCCTTTATCCGCGCCTGGCTTGCGCATTCCCCGCAGAGCCGTGAAGCCGACGTTGCCGGCTTTCTGGCGCTCTCTCTGGCCCGACATGTTTATCTCAGTACGCGTTTCCCGACACGCACGCACACCACGGCAGCGCTGTTGGAATATTGTGAGCAGTTAATTGGGATGCAGTAATAACAAGGAGCCGTTAGATAATGGATTACAGAGTACGCGCCATCCCACTGGGTTTGAGCCTTTTTTTGACCTCATGTTTAGCCCACGCCGAAGATAGTGGTCGTCGGGAAACGTTTCCCGACAGGACTGCCAGCGCTCCCTTGCGGCCAGAACAGGTCGCTATCCGCAGCGATAGCGGCTCCGACATCATGAAGGTCAATGTAACGCTCAAAATGGAAACCTTCTTTTTGCGTAACAAAAAGCTACGCAGCGGGGATAAACGGGAACATGTACAGGAGCGAGAACCGCAGGCGCGTCTGCGGCTCAGTCTACTGGAAGGTCGCCCGCTTTACGGCGTGGCGGAGATGGAGCTGAAAGATAAAACCAAACGCACTTCCGGGAATCCAAAACAGAACAAGACCCACCTTGAGCTTACGCAGGTCTATTTTGGGATGGATGCAGACGCGCTGAATACCCGGCTTCTTCTGGGGCGCTGGCTCTACCGTGATGAGCGCGAGTGGCTGTTGGATGAGAACATCGATGGCGCGTTGGCTTACTGGCGCTTCGGAAAATGGCGCGCTGACCTGCTGGGCGGGCGGGTGAATTACTGGCAGCGCGATCTGCTGGACAGAACCTCCCGCGATAGCGGCGCAACCGCTGCCGCAGGGGCAATTGTACGCCGAAAATTTGGTAAAGACTGGTTCGCGGGGGCCTATTTGCTAACGACAAAAAATACGCACAATGACGATTCCCAGCGGCTGCACTACGGGCTGCGTTCTCACGGCGAGCAGAACAAAGGCCTGCGTCACTGGGGGGATCTGGGCGCTATGCAGAGTGATAGTACCGGCTCACAGCGGCACGGTTTTGCGGTTGATGCGGGCGCTACCTACATCTTTTCCACACCGCTGCGCCCGCGCGTGACGCTGGGCTATGCAATGGCCAGTAAATACTATCGCCAGACGGGCCTGCAGTCGAATGAGGCGACCATGGGCGGCAATACTAAATTTAATATTTATGGCGCTACGCTGGCACCGGAACTCACAAACCTGCATATCCTCACCGCCGGTATCGGCGTGAATATTACTCCGGACTCTACCCTGGACCTGGTTTATCACGATTATCGGCAGGTAGAAAAAGGGGATTTAGACGTGCATAACAGCGAGCTTAAATCGCGTTATGACACCCGTAAAACGTCGCGCCTGGGCGGCGGTATTGACCTTATCTGGGGGCTGGAGGTTAACGAGCATTTGAAAACAGAGCTGATTATGGGGATGTTTACGCCGTCTAAGCGTTTTCGTTCAGGCTCCGGCGATAATGCTTCACGCAGCGCACCCGCGTATTCCGTTGGCTTTGAGGCTGAGTACCGGTTTTAAAAACGCAATTCGTATATGGGAAGGCGCTAATAAACGCCGCTCATAATGAGACAGGCTGAGGCCGGAACTCGCCTGTTTCGGGTAGCTAAATGTACTGTGACGGCAATGAAAAGCCGTCCAGGATTCACTTTTCAGAAAGGCCGCGCCCGCACGTCGTTTGGCGACCGGGACTGTTTGAGAAGATGAACAATATTATTAACCGACATTAACCGAAGATGCTGGCATTAGGTCGCACAAGCTTAAGCCGAATAGCCGAATAGCCGAATAGCCGAATACGAACGGAGGATCATTGCCGGAAGCAGAAACAGGAAGCGCAATGTGCTGGTAAACTGAAAGAGGCACCAAAATTACAGACATGAAAAAAGCCATGCTAATTAATAGCATGGCCTTGAATAGTGGCGGAACGGACGTCCGCTTGATATAAATCCGATTTGGTACGACACCGTCAACTAAACCCGCATAAATACAGTAAATCACACTATTACCCGTCCGATGTATGTTAGCCCAATCCAAAGAAAGCTTCAATTAATGGCATACCAGATGGCATAACTCAGATTTAAAGGAAGCCACCACTTATGGCCTTACTCACTGATACCAAAGCCCGTCATATCAAACCCAATGACAAACCGATTTCTCATGGTGGTGTCACTGGCCTAACACTACATCCCTCTTCCACTAAAGGACGCGGAAAGTGGGTGCTACGCTACGTCAGCCCTGTCACTCAGAAACGACGTAATGCCGGTCTTGGCTCTTACCCCGAAATTAGCATTGCCGAAGCGGCTAAACTCGCTCAAACCATGCGAGAACAATTATCGGCTGGAGATGACCCTCTGGAACTCAAAAAAGCGGAAACGACCAAAATCGTAATTCCGACTTTTGAAGAAGCTGCACGAAAAGTTCATACCGAGTTGCTGCCAGGATGGCGTAACAAAAAGCATGCCCGGCAGTGGATATCGACTCTCGAACAGCATGTGTTTCCAGCTATGGGGACCGTTCCTCTTGATGCGATTACACCTGCCAATGTTGCGGATGTTTTGCGTCCTTCGTGGATGACTATCCCCGAAACCTCCGGACGGGTAAAACAGCGTATTCATAAAGTAATGCAGTGGGCCTGGGCTCATGGGTTCTGCTCAGCCAATCCCGTCGATGTCGTCGACCACCTACTTCCCCAGCAGGTCAGCGTCAGTATACGTACTGAACATCAGCCTGCTATGCCCTGGAAAGTTATACCGTTATACATCGCCAGCCGCGTTTACACTGAAGATCGTTACAACGTTACCAGAGGATTACTATTGTTTGTCATACTGACAGCATGTCGTTCGGGTGAAGCTCGTGCGATGGAATGGTGCGAAATTGATTTTAAACGCAAGATTTGGACCATCCCGCCAGGTCGAATGAAGGGCGGCGTCCAGCACAGAGTGCCGCTGTCTCAGCAGGCTATTGGGCTACTTGAACAAATGAGAGGATTACATGAGACGCTGGTATTCCCTTCCCCCAGAAAACAAACTGTTCTCTCCGATATGGTTTTGACATCATTTTTGCGTAAAACCAAAGCTATCAGCGATACCCAGGGACGGTTTGCTGTCGCGCATGGATTTCGTTCCAGCTTCCGTGACTGGTGCAGTGAACAACGCTATCCGCATGATTTGGCTGAACGAGCACTGGCTCATACTATCAGGAACAAATCTGAAGCAGCCTACCATCGTACGGACCTGTTGAATGAACGACGGCCGATGATGCAGGCATGGGCAGATTACGTTATGTCTGCGGTCTCTACGACCTGAGAAAGCCGTTTTCCCATCTGCAGAGACTTTCAACCCCACTCATATAATAGACCTGGAGGCATTTTTGTTTACCATTGAAGCTGCACGTGAAGAGGTAAATAGATTTCGAGAACTACTCGAAAAATGCGATCCGTCAACAACCTACCTCATCCCTCACGGATTTCCTGTCATGAGCTGCAAACTTTGCTCAATGCTACTCTCCTTCCATTTTCTGAAATTATGGCCTGATCTGGAATTGAAGGGTGTCACAGGAGCCACCGGTAAAAATGATGCGATTACTCACTACTGGCTGGAAGTGGGTGATTACGTTATTGATATCACAGGGGATCAATACAACGTCATCAGCACCAGCGAACTAAACGAAGCTATCGTAAAAAACAGGCCTTTTGTGCCTGTTCACGTCGCTCACCGGAAGGACAGCTATCTCTATAATTTATTTAAAATACAAGGGAGAGAACTCTTAACCTATGGATTTCCGACAATCGGTAATGATTTTATTGAGGAGATGGAATGCGATTATCGCCAGCTTGTCGGGTGAGGATTAATAATGCAGACCTGCACTTTTATCGGCAAGTCTGCAACTGAAGTTCTATTTGTCGCTCAAGGACCGCTGTATTAGCTGGCTTGTGCCAAAGTTGCGATAACCGTCATGGAAGTCTTTACTGTATTCTTTGCTCAGATAGGCTACCCGTAGCAGAAAGTCATAATAATCAGCATTTAACGTTAACGCATCATCCCGAGTGAACCACGCGCTGTGATTCTTCGGAAAATGCGGGAGATAAGCATATTCAGGATAATCAAGCCCAATGGCGCTGCACCAGGCTTTCTGTATCCGGGTCCCCATATTATCAGCGTCAGGCTTTGTATAATCTCCCAGATAGGCATAGGCCTCTCTGTCAAACAGCAGAAGCAGATGGTAGTGAGGATGTTCCCCGGTAACACGCTCTCTGGCCCAGATATAGCCGAGTGGCACAGGCTCACCAGGCCTGCCAAAACGCTTGTGTTCTTCCCTTAACTGGCTTTTAAGGGATTCCAGGGCTCGTGTAATGGCTTTCTCATCATCCTTCTGAAAGCATATCGGCAAGTCCGGCTCTCCTGGCACATGGGACTGAGCAAACCTCAGGTCAGCGCGTAATGCGAATATCCGGTTATAGTTTTCCAGATAATTAGATATTACAGCAAGCGTTCGACGAAGCATATGGCCTGATATTCTCGAATAATATTTACCTTCAGCTTCCTTCCGCAGGAATTCAAACTCTTTCTCAGTTAAACCATAAGGTGATTTCATAATAATACCTTTCAGCAAAATTCATTAGATATTGGGTAGCAAGCTGCTACTCAATTAAGCGTACAGGTTACCCTGCAGGGATTTATTATCTCTGCCGATACTCAGGTTTGATTATTGTGTTGGCATATACCGATATTTAGTGTATTGACGTAAGAGTACCTACCAGCAACGATAAATATAGTACCTACTAACAATGATAAATATACTAACAATGATAAATATACTAACAATGATAAATATACTAACAATGATAAATATACTAACAATGATAAATATACTAACAATGATAAATATACTAACAATGATAAATATACTAACAATGATAAATATATTACATATACCGACTAATCAATACGGATAATAATCCCACTATCAACAACGAAACCCGCAGCACACTAAGGGTTATGAGATACATAACCACCTGATAAATCGTAAAAATCACTCTGAAGTTATTCTCTCAGCGGGATGCTACTGATAGCACTACCTCCCCCATGATATTCTGGTATACCTTTCAAAGCCTTGTGTTCTGTATCCAGTTCTGAAGGTGCTATTTCGGAAGCCAGGTATTTGACATAATGCGTTCCGCTTGCGTCTTCCCACAACTGGACTTTCCCTTCATCAGCAAGCTGTTCCAGAACAGGCTCAAGATCAGCTTTTTTTCTGAGCGAACGATGTATATCCTGCATCATGTCACGCCTTAAAAAATCATAAGACCCATTTTTAACAAGATGGTTTTCAAGCCAACTGAGTACTCTTTCAGAATGGGAAGGTCCCCTGACCACATCCATTTTTACAATAAAATGATTAAGGTGCCATTCCGATATTAACAATGCAGCTTCCAGAGTTTCCAGCGTAATAACGGTTGAGTCAGGAGTGATAAACAGCTGCATCACAGCAGCACTCCTCGCGGTATGTTCGCAGTACCGCGCAGCCCAGTCGTTATGATGGTACAGTTTTCCCCCCGGCTGCATCAGACGCTTTACGTCCCTACCAACATCACGCAACCGCTTCTTTGCGTCAGGAGCAAAAGTCATACAGATTCGGGGTTGATTTTTTTTTCTGCGTTCCATCCCGGCAAGTAAATGTTTTTTCTGAATGGCATAAAACTTTTCCAGATCGGACTCATCGCCAGAAACCAGCTCATCAATATCAATCTGTCTGGTGAGTAACGTAAGATCCATGGTTAACGTACGCGCATAAATTCCCGTTGCTCGTATTACGTTACCCAGTGATTTCAGTGTGCAGTCATGTGGCTCCGGCTGTGTCATTAACAGCATACCAAGCCGGGGATCTTTAATATCTGTGATACCCGTTGACGCACGACTGACCCGATAATCATCACCACACCATAGCGTATTATTAATTGCGATCTTACGGCGCATGATGCTTTCATACAGAGCACTTCCCTCGTCAGAGGTGATACCCAGACTGGAGTATTGCCCCAGCTCTTTCAGAAGGGCTTCCGGCGTGGGATCCGTTACCGTCAGATGCACCCTTACAGGCTTAACCGGTTCATTTCTGAGACATTCATCCAGTTCATTTCTGGCCGTCTCCACTCCCTCTTTCTGGCGCACTGCTTTCTGAAGCGACTTCTTAAGGCTCTTACATTCTTCATCCCATAGCACGTATTGCCGTTCATACTCCTTCAGCATGAGTGAAAACACCTCAGCCAACTCACGTTCAGTTTGATGAATTTGCGCCATGATGAGCCTGTATACCGTCGTTTTTTTGCTTCCGGACCTTGCCAGTATTATGTGAAAATGCGATACAGGGACGATAATATCATCATCAATTTCAACATCATACATATCCTGGCAGGCCAGAGCCATGCTCCCCAGGAGGGTTGCAAAGATAAGCTCAACCGCCGCGCTGGTTTTGCCATATATGAAAGATATGATTTGTTGAAAAAAAGTTAAAATTGCTCTGGTATTCAGATTAACATGATGATTTTCAGTTTTTTTATGGGTAAGTTTCATTGCATAGTCTCTTTTGAGAAAAAATTAAACGCTTCTGGAAGCGATCCACTCATCAACGGAAGTGGAACGCCATCCAACGGAAGCAGCACCAAGTCTCACGGGTTTTGGAAACGTTTCGTCATAATACCTGGATTCGGGATTTAGCTTTTCATAGATAGTTGACCGGGACAGACCAACTATCTTCGTCAGTTCTCTCATGCGCAGAATGCGCTGCTGTGGCTCTGGTTGCCTGGTGTAAACAGATGACATTTTTGATTCTCCTGTTGGATGTCTCTGGCTGTGGTCGCACTTTTGCACAGGATCTGGAATAGTGTCCCCGTAAAAGAAACGAAACCAACTGCAGGGAGTCACTGTGCATACTTTTGCAAACCTGATGTACGACGTTTACGAGTCCTTCGGCCTGTTCCAGAAAGGGGCTCGCCAAGCAGACATACGTGGATCCGCTAACTTTTCAGGTCACCAGCGTTTTTTCGATAACAATGATGACGAAGAGATAAAGGAGGAGAAACGCTATGATGAAATCATCAGACACCTTGATGAGGAGGGGGTGTTCAGTACGGAGCAAAGAAGGGAGATTTTTTATAAATATGAGCAACTTTATAATGCTCTGATGACTCGGCCTGTTTTTACTGAACTAAGTCGCAAACAAATACAAATCCACTACGCCCAGTATATACTCCCCAGGCTCATCGCACTTGATATCTATAAAACTTACACTGCTGAAAACAAAAATAGCTTTTATCACCATATACACATTTTCTTGCAGAAAGAGTACTGCCCATGCTGGGAGGAGAAAAAAAAAGGTGCTTTTTCTGCCGTTCGGCAGTATCTGAAGAATTCAGTAAGAGAACAAGAATTCTCTCATACAGAAAATCTGACACCTCTTTTTAAAGTCATTGAAAACATCCGCCCTGGTAACACACAGAAAAAAGGTGCGCTGGATACATCAATTATAGAATGCCTTGATGCGTATTCTGGTATTGTCGACGATGAGACACTGAACAGCATCAGAGTCAACCTTGATAATATAAAAAAAGCCCATTACTCCTTGACCGTACTCCTTAATGCCGAACGAAAACTCCCTGTCATTAATATCATCTCACGGTACTACAGAAACTATGTACACAATGGAATAAAACCCGGCAATATATCAGAAATGTTATGCAGACTACTGTATGAACCAGAACCCCAAGATTTTATCCATCATGATACCATGATTAACTCAATTGCGAGTTATTATCATAAGAGAGCAATAAAACCGATCTCCCTGAATATAAACGAGGAATGTTTACAGAGCATCATCGCATTAAAAAGTATCGTTTTCAACTTCAATGATAAAACCATTATCTCCGAAGCACAGTTAACTGACATTGCTGTAAAATTAAAAAAAGAACCCCATAAACAGGTTGTTCAACCGTATTTTGAACTCTGGAAACTTATAGATTTAATCAGTAAAGGGGAAACAGAGGAAGCCTATGAGAAAGTCAAAATTATTTCTCTGGATGATTTACCTGTAGGATACCTGACATCCGCTTATTTAGTTATCCATATTGCATTACGCATAAAATTCGAGAGGAAAACCGTTAAAAAAGGTGTTTTCTCATCATCTGTAACAACTATTCTTGAAAATCAGGGAATTTATGCTGACTATATCCCCGTCAGTCAGGCTTATACAGAAACCCACAGTGACGGTTCTGTGATGAAAAGTACTCTCCTTTCTGAATCCATTTTATCAGATGCCAACAATCTGACCATCATGCGTTCGGTAAGGATGTATAATAACATGGTCAGGAGAATAAGTGACTGGAATGACCTTGAGCTGGAAGGCATTTATCCTGAATCTGTTTACGGGCTTCTGGATAAAGTTGACACTATCCTGGGTAAGATACTCAACGTTATCTTTCTTGAAAAAATCACTTCCAGCCAAGATTTAGCCTACATCCTGAAAAATAATAAAATTCTGACCCGAGGTGAACTGAATGATAGCCTTATAGGCATACTGGTTAACTGTCCTCTTTTGGCGTGCGTACGGGACATCGAGAGTCTGATAAAATACCTTCGCTGTCCGGGGGAGGAAATAAGGAATATGATTCTTTCAGTTGATAAAAAATTGTGGGATTTGATATATGGAGCCCTGACGAGTCTGGAGGAAGAAAGAAAAATACAGGCGGGGAAAACACAGGGAGGTGGAAAATAAGTGCATATCTTTGCATCCCCCCCGGCTACAGTGGCTACACGTAGCCACTGTAGCCGGGGGATTACATAGACAGTAACATTTTACTGTTCAGAAAAAGCAGGTGAATCAAGGCTTATGGGTGATCGAGGTGCTCAATAATCGCACTAACAGGTAATAGGTAATAGGTAATAGGTAATAGGTAATAGGTAACGTTATCAGAGGCGATACTTGGCTTGGATGTATGTATTTTTATTAAAAAGGGCTTATCCATTAAGAATAGGCCCTGTAAACTCAGACATCAATCTCTAATAAGAACAAAATATAACTAATATGAACCCAAATAATTGCCAACCCAACAATACAGTTATTCCGTAGATATTATGTCAAGCAAATTTTGTAATCCTTGATAGGCAACAGGAACGTTTTCACTATCATACATAGATGAAAATATTTGTTTTGATCTCGTTGATTCAGATATCAATGAACTTGCTATTTTCAAATGTTCCACCTCAGACGAGATAAACCCTATTGGGATGCTAACCGGCTGATGTTCCAAATGGAAATGAAAAAGAACACATACAATTAAACCAGGTATCAGTAACAACTCTAATTTTCCATCCATAAGACATATATCTAGATTAAATAAATATTGAAACTGATCTCTATATTTAAATGCACGATCTTTAGCTGCATTATTCCGACCAGAGATCATTACATAAGTACCAACAGGATTGCTCTTTTCTTTATTCCTAGAATCCAACAGACGGTCAATCTTTTGAGCAAACTCTCTTGCCCCGCGAGTTCTAGCCCAAAGGGATAGTTGGGGGGCAAGCCACAACCCGCTTTGAACGATAGTTTTTTCTGAAACAGGGAGGGTGTCTATTTTTTCACCATCCTCACCAGATTTTAAACTAACCTCCTTATTAACTAACATTTCTTCCTGTTTTAGTATCTCATCTCCAAGCCTAGTGATAATTAAATCGGCGTTATGTTGTAGATAAAATGCTCCAAGTAATGGGGTGACATGTTTATTATCATAACCAACAATACGTGTTAAATGAACATCTTGAACATATCGACGCAAATCAAAAGCATCATTCGAAACATAACGTTCAAATAACGAATAATCAAAATAATGAATAAAATCCATAAAACTATTGTTTTGCGGACGTTCTTGTTTTGAAAGTGCATCAGTAATAGCCTCTGATATTTCAAGTCTATTATTAAAAGCTTCATTATCTATATCACGCCGAATATTAACTTGGCCATCCAAATCCAGATGAAACATACACGGCAGTGGAATGCTAAAATGCTCGCCAGCATCTACCGCACTAATCTTATAGATCTCTGCTTTATTCTTCTTACAAATACTATGAAAATGCTCTTGAAAGGCTTGTTCTGCATATTGAATTGTTTTAGATTGCCTCTCAATATTTCGTGCAGCTAACTCCACTAATGAATTTACACGTTTCAATCTGTTGGGGCGTCCTGCTGGACTAAAACTTATGAGATCAAAAATAACTTCAGAACTCCATTCTTGTATTTTAAAGAACCGAGGTAGATGATCTGAGCTATCTTGAAAACGAGTTAATGCATAAGAAGTTAGCTCTAACAGCTCATCTTCATTCCATTTAATGAGGCGTTCGTTAAGTAATGTCTGAATTATTGCATCAGTTTCTTTTTTTGTGAATCCAAAAAAATCCTGAATTTGTATAGGACTCAATGTACCACAAACATAAGCGATGCGAAGCGCGAACTCAGTAACAACGGGCAATGCCTCCTCAGCACTTATTGAACATTCGATCGCGAAACTTTGTGCAGGAATTGCAAAAGTAATTTCATCAACAGCTAATATTTCTCTTAGCTTTTTTTCTTCCAATGTAATCATTTCTGCCCCTCCTCAATGGCTAATGCCTGAACCAAATTGAAGTTATTCCCATCACGATGTGTTTCAATGTGGTTTAATACACGACCTAACGCTGAAGTTTGATGCCTCTCTCGCCACATACGAGCAGCCCCAATGATTACTAATCTATCCATTGCACGGGAAATCGCCACATTTATTCGCTCCGAACTGCTAAGGAACCCTTGAATACACTGATTATTATTGCGCGTCGTTGCAACGATAATGATCCGATTTTCCTTACCTTGATAACTATCAACTGTATCAATTTTAATAAGATGTCTATAACCAGTAGCCCAATCTTGTTCGCTAAGTAAACGTTGCAATAGGCGTTCTTGATTTGCATACATGCAAATTACACCAATTGGTTTTTCCTCATCTGAAGTTTCATCAATTAAATATTTGATGAATGATTCTGCTGTGCATATTGAACGCAATGTATCAATAATTTCTCTAGCTTCATAAGGATTGTCAAATCCAGGATGTTTTGCTCTTTCATAAGATTCTCCCCCAGCATCGGAAGTATCAACCCAAGTAACAATAGAACTTAATCTTTTAGGTAATTGATTAAACCAAGGTTCTGGATTTCCACGTCCAGGTTCTAACGGTTTGGGATAAAAACAAGCTGAAACCATTTCACCTATTGGTGGGGCCATTCTATATTGAGTACGTAATGTTGCTCCGACTTGTTTACCATAATCTGATTCGAAAGCACGTTCAAAATCACTACGAGTTAGTACCGTGCGATCAGAGTAATTTAGTTCTATCGATATTTTTCGCACCACTGGTTCAGGATACAAAGGTGGCAATTGACGATGATCGCCGACCAGTAACACCCTGCGACCCGACTGAATTGCTATAGCCAATTCGCCAGGTGTCGCACGAGCAGCTTCGTCGACTATCACCCAATCATAGCGATTTTTTGCTACACCAAATTGTGAGCGTCCTAGACCCACACAAGTCCCACATACAAGTGATCGAGTCTTCGCAAGAAATTCTTCAAAGTTACCTCTCAGAGTGCCTAAGCGATCTACCCACTCTTGAGACATTGCAATTACTTGCTCCAGTCTAGACACTGCATCTAAAGAAGTTACACCAAACTGATTCATTGTCTCACGGCTTAATTGATTAATCACTTCATCTGGAGTTCCCTCCCCCGCATAACCAAACTTTTCAGATGCAATTTTTTTAAATCGTTCAAGTCGCTGATTTATTCGAGCTATCAGAGGATTATTAGCTCCTGATATTTCATTTTTATTTAGTTTTGTGGTTAACCTTTCTATTTCACGATTCAAACGCTTAAGTTGATATTCAATATCGAACCATCTTTCTACAAATTTGTTAGGGAGGCCTAAATTTCGGTTCATTGCTGAAATTCTAACTCGCATTTCTGAGCGGAATAAGTCTCGATAATTTTGCAAAATGGAAGATGAATGATATGGATGAAGTTTTTCTGAGACCATTCCTTCTGCACCGAACCTAACAACATCTAGGGGCAAATTGCTGTGCTGACAAAGTTCAATTACTTTTTCTGCAGCATTATTAACTGCTTCATGTGACTGGCTTGCAAGAAGTATACTTTGGGCTCCTTGTGAGAGAGCATAATGGATAAATGAAGCAATGAATGAAGTTTTACCAGTGCCTGGAGGGCCTTGCAAAAGACTCAATGGGCCGTATGACCAAAGTTTAGAAAAGGCATCTCGTTGCTGTCGATTGAGTGAAAAAGATAGCTCTCCATCTTTATCATATCGATTATAAGCATCAAGATCAGAATCAGTTGGCTCTGGTTGTAGATATTGTGGATGAGGGCAAGTTAATGGATCAAAGTAATTGATTAATGAGGGGATAGCCGATTCCGCATTTAAAATACGTGTAACTGCATGACGCCTACGAATAAAAGATGATAAATCTTGTTGACTTCGTAATTTCAAAGTGTCGCCAATATTAGTCTGAATGCGAATCTTTGGATTTTCAAGTACGAGAGTAGATTGGGTAGTCTCTCTTATATCAACATTCCCTACACGAATTAGTTCACCGTTTATTTCTTGTAATGCCTCAACTTTTGCATCTGATTCATAGTCTAAAGACTCTCCCTCTTTTCTGTAAGGTATTCGCAATTTCTCATGACGCTTATCCATATCCCTGACAACTGATGAGGTGATTTCAATTTCAGGTAAGGAATCTTCTTCTGCATCTAAAATTGCACGCCAAAGTGATGCTGTATGTGGTCTTGTTTGAGAAACAGTTAAAGTTTCTGAGTTCTCAATTTCTTCCTCATCAGAAGAAAGATCGCCACCGAGAATTCTATTCTGAATTCTCGATATTGCAGAGATAACCTCAGGTATTTTTTTTACATGTTCTAATAACTTGCTAGGGTCATCCGCGGATGAGGGTTCGAATAATATATTAGCTTCGAGTTGTGTAATGGCTTGTGATGCCATTCGTACAAATAAGCTATGGGCTATATCTTTAGTTCGTAAAAATGCAAAATCTAATTGGGTCGCTTTAAGATAGATTTGTAACTGTTTACGTACTCCGGCAAAAGCTACGATAATATGAGGCTGCTGCTTTGGCGAACGGACTCGTTCTTCACTAATACTGATATGGTATACACCATTGTCATTTATTAATTCCTGGCTGGAGGTCAGTTGCCTCATTAATACTGACAACCTCACTCCCTCATTTATTTGTGGAGGGTTGATTAACATCTCTATTTCATCATTTATTCGGTCAAGAGAATAAATTTTAAAATCCCGCCCCATACAACTTCTGATCTCATTAAGTAAAGCTGATGGATCAACCCCTTCCCAGTTAACGTCGTGTTCTAAAATCTCATTACACACTTTGGCTACAGCGTAGCAATCACGTTCCTCCGTTGGCAAAGATTCGTAATCTGTAGGTACATATGCAGGAGTAAATATTATATTCTCACCTGAACAAGGTATATCAAGTGCATCAATGAAGCGAACGTCTCCCTCTTCTATTAAAATATTGTTAGGGTGCAGGTCCCCATGTTGTAATTGCATAGCATGTAAATGTAGCACTGCCCTAACTATTTTTTTGCATAGTAATATCAATTCACGACCAACATGACATGATTCGACAGCGTCATTTAGGAATTCCCCATTCAACCATTTTTGGACTAAATAGGTTCCTGCATCTGAAATACCAAAATCAATAACTTCAGCAAGAGAAGAACAGGGCTGGGATTTTATTAGGCGAGCTTTATCGAGAAAATTCTGAAGTTGTAAAGCCTCTTCCGGTCGCTTTATATCTGGTTTCCGCCCGTACCATACTTTAACCGAAACACTCTCACCAGAAAAAGTCGATTTATATAAATGACTCATGCCCTGCTTTATATTTTCCTCAATAGGATAAATAACCATTGGAATCAACTCACTTCGATAAGGCTCGAATCTACGTAAGTCAATACCTGTTTTTTCCGGATATCCTAAAGGTAAGGTATTAAAAGAATTAAGCATCGTTCGCGCATCTGAAAATCGACCTGCGGGAATTAAATCCAAAGCAGTTTCAAACCAAGTGCTAAGTTGTGGATCAACTTCAAAATCAGCTGGACTATTCCAAACAAATAAAGAGTCTTCTTGCTTGGGGGCTTGTAAAAATAAAATATGATGTATAACTACAGCCAATAAATAAACATCTCTACGGAATGGATCGCTCGCTTCACCTTGTCCAATTTCGGAATCCTCAGGTAAAACAGTTTTGCTTGCACGAAGCTGATCACGAAGAGAACCAACTGTTCCTAATTCAGGGAAATATGCGGTCAGGAAACCTGATATAGATATTTTAGATGGCCGTTCTAACCAAATAGAATGATCGCTAATATCCCGATGAGCAACGCCCAAGTCATGTAAATCGGCTGCGTGGGATAAAAGTACCTTTACAAAGTTAACCCTTTCACAGAACTCTAGATCTTCACCAAAACGTTGAATGAATTCATTAAGTCTTAATTGTCTCGACGGTAGTCTATATAGTTCACAGAAATCAGCATCTATATCATCTCGAGTTGGATGCGATAGAGGTTGCAAAACTACGCTATCAAGTTGTTCATTTTGCTCATGAATGAAACCTAGAACTTTATGCTCTCGCAATGCTATACGGGCTCGTTCATCAATAGTATCGGCTATGCCAGATAATGCTGAGAAATCCCATCGCCTTAACAATGCTTCATGTCGTTGGTCATCTTTTTTGACAGATTTATATTCTTTGTACAATCCATCAGGATGAGGAAAAGTTGCTTCTCCAACAATTTGGAAATTATTGAATGAAAAACTTGAAGGCTTGAAATCCTTACCTCTAAAAAATGGTGTGAACACCTGCAAATATTCACAAGGCTTACGCGCTTTTTGTGGACCAAATTCGCCTTGGTACCCCCCAGATTTGGCAATTTTTAAAAACTGTTCAAGTGTACATACAAATGATTTTTCATCTTCTGGAATTTCAGAAAAGTCAGCACTCCCACACATGACAACTCTGTAATCAATGTATACTTCTGTTGCTGGCGCACTTAGACGAGTTTTAATCTTTGATGATAAAATTTTCCACTTATCGGCAAGGACTTTAACTGGTGAACGCCCCATGTCATCACCATCACGTAACCAATGATCATGCATTGGTTCAATTTTCCCGCGCCACTTTTTAAGTTCCACGATTAGGAGTCTATCATGCGTCAGAAGAACTAAATCAATCTCTCGATCTCTATAAGTTGTATCCATCATCATGAAACCAGCATAGCCATGCCATTTTTGGCTAAAACTAGATGCATTGAAAACTTCTACCATCCTCTTAATTGCTTCCTTTTCTGAGGCATGGATACCGTCACTACTTAGAATATCAATCTTCATTTTTATATTTTCATCAGGAGTTCCGTCATGTTAACGATTTGCAAGACTCTTAACGGAAACGCAAACAAAAAATGACAGATAACTCGTGAAATCAAGGACAAAACGCAGAACTAACTCAACAGGAGCAGTGCTACATACCGCATTCAATTATTGATGAATTTTTCACCACATTACATTATAACATGTAACGTATTGATTTTTAAAATATTAATAGTTATAAACATATTCCTTACCATTTTAACATTCGTAGCAAATAGCATGATCTTCATTTCATGCCGAATCATGGGTATAAAAGGGTAATAAAGCAATGCTCCTACCCTTTAATTAGCGACACCCCCCAACACTTAAAACAATATCAAACCCACTTCTGGAGCTAAATTTATGGAACCATTGAGGCGTTAGGCACATCATAGATGTGCGCAGCAAAGTGCGATTGCAAGCGATGGTCAAGCAAAGCCTGAAATATATCCGCACAACACTCATCACTGGCAATGATTTTACCTTGAGCATCAAACTGCAGATTTAATCTAAATCGTAACGCATTAGCTCTCAAACTATCCATGAACTCTGGTACCTTGTAATACCCTTTTTCTTTAATAGCAGATGCTCTTCTCAGTTGCATCGCATTATTACCAACGTACCGTTTCAACGGCTCTGCATCGGTAAGCAACTGACTGAATTCCGGTTCATCCATCAATACGTTAAAATTATCAATATGCGCTGTTTTGTAGCTCAAAACTGATTCAAATACTTTTTTATTCTTAATATAAACATTATCCTCAAGAATGAAAAAGTCAAAATCCTTTGCAATGTTAAATCGCGGGGACCTATCAATTTTTAACTTATTATTTTTGAAAACAACTGACTTCAACCCAGCCTGCTTTTTGGCCGCCCAGGATGCATCAGTTTTCTTTACACAGTGTAGTACTGTATCGCCGGAGACTAATTTTACAGAGTAGAAATCACAATTAGATAACTCTTTAATCTCTTTTACCTTTTTCGCTGGCATTTGATTTGCAGATATCGTTGTAACATCTACAGCCGAAGTTTCCCCGGTTCCAATAAGCATAAGACTGCCTTCGTTGTTCTGCGCCAGCAACGAATAATCGATGATTTCTGTATAGTTACCTCTTTCTGTTTGAATAAATCCTAATAATTCTGTTTTAAGCTCAGGATCTACTGGGATCCATTTCCCTGTAAATGACGCCTGTCCTTTCAGGGATTTTTTCCTGAAAACCCAGACCGATAACTCGGCCGTTTGAAGATCAAAACCCTGTAAATTCTCAAGCATCATCATTCTCTCCACAAATGACTATAACAGATTGTATTGTTTCGTATTCATAATCTGAATTTGGATTAACATCAGTGTTGGCTAACACAACTCCAGAAAAGATATCATTGCTCCCAGGGAAACGATAAGATATCTCATACATCTTCCAGTTAAAGACTATAAGCATGGGGTTTAATATTATTTGACCTGACTTATATGAGAGCCAGAAGAGCCACAACAGGAATATAACAAACCCTAGAAACTTATTGGTCTCCATATAACTTATACTCATAAATGAAACGATATAAGGAAGCACATAGTTCATTAAATCTGATGGAGTATATTTTGATTCAATTATTTTTATTTTTTGCCCATCTGGTTTAGCAAGGTTCAAAGCGAACCATGAGAAAACAAAGCAGGCTAAACAAACAAGAAACAAACTCACTGACAGGAATGGTTTTTGAAGCGGAAGATGGCATGTTCCTGAAGTCAAAAAATTAAAACAGATGTTTCCCTTGAGTTTTTATTGTCCAAATCCTGCATTAGCAGGATCATACTTAATGGCAAATATGATCCTAAGAAGATTGCAAGAGCAAAGAATAGTCTTGGTGTCACGCTCCCCCCTTGTTTTTTCTTATGTTCTTAATCAAACAACCTCGCGCTTTTTCCACTGCTTTTTTGGTCCTGTCCGGAAACAGTATTACCTGCTGCTCAGCCACACTCAGATGCATATTCTTTTCCAGAAGAGACCATTCTTCTTCGCTCCAGGGACGGAAACCAGCTTCACTACTGCGGGATTTCTTCAGCCCCAGCCTTCTCGCCATTATTTTAACTGACATTGCATTTCTTCCTGGCAGACGAGCAGTTACCGACATTCCCATCCGGGGATAGTCTGATTTAAGTATATCGAGTTCCTCCTCACGCCAGAAACGTCCACTTTGTACCCCCAGCGTCTCCGCCATCGAAAAAATCGCACTAATACTTCTCCCTGGAAGTAATTGTGTCAGAGACCTAGCCTCCATACCCCGGGCATAGTGGTCACGGATAATATCCATTTCATTTTCACTCCACGGTGCATTTTTCTTTTTTCGACACCCGAGCTTATCAGCCATCAACCCTACTGCACCTGGAGTCCGCCCCAACCCGTCAGCAATTTCAACGACTGACATGGAAGAATAATTATTTTCCAGAAAGGTTAAATCCCTGATCGTCCATCGGGCACGATTATTACGATAACGAACTGAATTACCCATAATTTTTAGCACCATTTCTATTCTGATGCATTCTCTTGTATTTCAGCATAGCGAGCTGTCAATTGTTTCAGATGCATCTCCAGTTGAGCCCGGGCAGCAGCAGGTAAAGGTTCACTCTCAGGATTTTGTAACAATACCCGCATTTGCTCTTCAGCCGGTACCGATTTGTTAAATGACTGCATGGCGGAAAATACCACAGATTTCAGCTCGCTGACCGTCATGTATTTACCTTTCTGTTCATCCAGCCCGTTCAGCCTGTCACTCAGTTGCTTCAGCTTCATCATCCCCTGATGCCAACCATTCAGCTGCTCTGTTGGTAATGCAGCAGTATTAAGTCGTTGTTGCCACTGTTGTACTAGGGGCTTTGCCTGTTCCGGCCACAGTTCCTGAGCCTGTTCTGTGAGTTTTCTGGCGTAAGTGATATTCCAGTCAGGCGGCAACTTATCCAGTCGGGAAAGCTGTTGCTGTGTCCGGGCGATAAGGTCCTGCGGTAACGAAGTCTGCTGACGCAACATATCCAGTTGTTCAGGTGTAAGAGGTGCAGGGAACGGAGCCAGTGAAGCAGCAAGCTGAGTCTGTAGCGGGTCTGGACGGTGAAGAAAATGCCAGCTCCACACTGAGACTATGCTTATCGCCAGCATGGTACACATGCCGGCAGCGAAGGATTTCCATTTTTTTACCGGAGCGGGCATAGCCGCCAGCACCTCCACGTTCGGCTGTTGTTCCGGTTGCGCAACGTAAACCCACTTCACTGCACTCTCTGGCGTATCTTCAGCATGGCTACCAGTAAGGTCCCTCGTGGATGCTGTCGCAACATTCATCACGGTGGCAGGCAACACAACACCAGGCTGAATGTTCGACCCGGTGCTGGTTATGTCATCGCTGTTTTCCAGCCGGACAGCACTGTTGTGCATCAGGGTACGCAATGTATCGAGCTGGCTCAGATGTTTTAGCTCCAGGTGTTGCAGTACTTCTCCCAGACCCGTAAGCAGTTGCTCCGCTCGGTACAGCTGGCTGAGGTCGCTGTAATTCAGCGGGAGCGAGCGCATTCGTTGCTGCAGGCGCTGACTCAGACTGCTGAGGATTTCCATCCGGGCATGGACAGGCTGTGGCCACAGTGTCCCCCACTGATGGCTTATCAGGGCCTCGAGTATCGTCAGCCCTTCATTGAGCCCGAATAAGCCGGCCAGTTGCGTACGCGCAAGCGTATACCAGGCTGCCGTCTGCAACTCCACACCGTTCTGCTCAAACAGTGAGAGACAGAGTTTTTCGGCATAACGCCAGTTCACATCCGGGCGAGCCGGATGTGTCAGTTTACTCAGTTCATCACGCAGGGCGGCATAATCCGGTAGCGTGCGCGGGTCGCCGCCGGTTTTGATTTTACGCGGGATGATGTCATTCATGACCAGTTGTCCATTTGATATATAAGGAGCGATTGAAAGTTATTGCTTATCCGATTAATACTGATTCCCTGAGCAAATCGGTAAATGGGTGTATCCGGGCTTACTGGCCATATAGAGGGGAGCGCATGTGGGCTGGCGGGGTTGGGTACTGACCGGTTCGTCGTTTTCTGCAACACGTTGCGGTTCCTGCTTTTTCGCCGTTGTCACTTTTTTCGTCTGCGCTTTGCGGGTGGAAGTGGGCGGTTTTACCGGATTGCTGGTTGCTGAGGAACCATACCCGGAACAGAATCGTTTCGACTGACTTAAACTCCCGTCATTACAGACAAAGCGGCCATCCGATGTGCAGTGCGCTATACCGCCTTTTGAACCTGAGCAGGGCTGCCTCCCACGCGCAGCATCAGCCTGTACCGTAAAAAGAATTCCTGAGACCAGAAAAAAGATTAATTTTCTCATTTCCATATCCGTAATTTATTTCGTTATTTTGTGGCTCTGTTCTCCGTCAGCCATTAACTGTTTCGCCAGGTAATTATGCAATGGCTGACAGGCAAACAAACTATTACTCATTCCGGTTCCGCTATGGAAGGAGCGTCAGAATCAAACCAAAAAATGTGCTCTCATCAAAATCCTGCCCGGAGGGGGATAAAGCACCAGGCGGAGTAAAGGTCCAGTGGTTCACCGTGCCTGACCGCATAAATAATCGCCCCAGTGAAGTCGTATACCTCCCATCATGGAAGGTCGCCTCCACGCACCCGGTTACACCCTGACCATAAAGAAATGCCGGCACAAATTTTACAGACCGGTCGTCGATACGAAGAACGAGGCTGGCAATATCAAATACTCTCCCCTCAACCAGCAGGTCCGTAACGGATGTACTGGCCGTCTCCACATTCAGTCCGGTACCTTCCAGCCACGCGTCCATCTGCTCCTGAAGCTGTGCCATTCGCAGGCGGAACTCAGCAATATCGGCCTGAGTCTTGCTGACAGATGAAGCCGGAGCAGACTGTCTGGTCTGCAATTTTTCGAGAAACCGTGATTTTACTGACATGGTGTTATCTGGCCTTACAGACGGGTTGCGGTGTCAAGATACTGCTGTTGCTTCAGATGCCTCAGCATCACTCGTCCCTCGGGCATAAACTCGGTGCCATAGCGTACGAGGCCAATGCCCTTCAGCTCAGCATCAATGGCATAACGCAACTCGCCGGGGACGTTCTGCTCCAGCAGGACGACAGTAATTTTTTTCAGACGCGGTTCGTATTTGAGCAGAACAGCCGACAGGGTACCCATCAGCTCATGGGCGGTGCCCGGCATGCCCTGGAGAACTCTGGTCATATCCGGCAGTCCATAGTCCGGCAGATGCGCCAGCGTGCCGGCACGACAGTTGAGGATACGCTGCATATTGTCGAGTACGGACAAAATGACCTGGTTCTGCTCGCTGACCTGGTGCAGGTCGAGGCCGCCGGTGAAGTTGCCATAAAGCGTTTCATACAATGAAGGACGGGATGACTCACTCATCTTTCAGCGCCTTCAGGGTCAGGTGGTTGTTACCGGCCTCAATCACCCGGGCTTTATCCGGATCGAGGTCATCACGGCTCAGCACCACCCGCCAGGTGTTGTTCACCTGGTCTGGCGACATAAACATGCCAGCCACTGCGACATACTGCGCATTTTCATCCATCGGCATATCCACCATCACCGCCCCGCCCGGCTGCAGGCGGATATCTTTCTCTGCCACCAGGTCCGCCCTGATGGCCTGACTGTCGGCTTTAAACAGTGACGGGTAGTCCGTGCTGTCGAAGGTCTTGCGGTCCTTCAACTGGTAAATACGCACCACCGTCGACAGCGCAACCCCACGCGCATTGCTGTTAACGGCCTCGCGGGCCCGAATATCCAGATGCAGAGTTTTTATCTGCTTATAAAATATCGATTTGGTCACAGCAACGGTGCCGTCTGTCACTTTTTGCGTCAGCCCGCACCCCGCCAGCATCAAGGTGATACCCGCGGCCAGTGCAGCCAGAGGAAATTTACCAGCGATAATCGCCATCTTCATCGGTCTCCCTGCGGTGAATATTTTCCTGTACCCGCTCATAGCGGCCCAGATTAATGGTGATTGTTTTTGGGTGTGATGCGGTCTTAGCCGCATTCAGCGGTCGCATCACGGCAGTGCGGCCCAGTTGCACTGCGCCGGCGTTGGGTTTAGCGCTCATTGTCGCGTCCGGGAGCAGGCTACGGTCGACACGCAACTGCAGCCGGACATCCAGGCGAGACCCAAGATACACGTGCAGCAGCGCCATAAAATCCGTGTGAAGCTCTCTGCCCGGTAACCAGCCCTGCACTTCTGCCGGGTCGGTGGTGGTCAGACGCATCAGCACCTGACTGTTTACGTCGGTGGCATAGTTGCCCATCACCGGACGGTTTGTCAGGGTGACGGGCTGGCTGACGCTCATGGTCAGTGGCTTCTTCAGCGGCACACGGCGTTTGTCGTGGTGCCAGAGTTTCGCCTGCGTGTTGGGTGCCAGCAGGCGCACCAGCGAGGCCATGCCTTCTGCAGTACGCCCCGGCAGTAACATGACCGGCAGCAGTGCCAGAAAGCGCGAAGCCGGGGTCGCGATACTGTCCGTGCAGCCGTTAATCCCGAGCCCGGCCAGTCCCAGCAGGTACTGCGAGGTTTTGTCCTTACCGCCTTCCTCAAAGGTTGCCGGATACGAATATTTCCGCCAGATGCGGTAGTACTGGGCAATCAGCCGGTGGTTGAAGATATCGAGGAAATCCGCGGTGGCCTCATACCCTTCCCGGCGCTGGGTGATGTCATCGATATAGTGCGTCGGCAGCGGGGACTCCACGCCGTAGAGCCCCATAAAGGTGATGCGTACCGTCGGCGGCAGATGCGAATACTCAGACTGCTCAATCCCTTTGATTTCAGATGCCGGAAAGCCCATCCCCGGGTGTGGCCGAAAACGTACCGGTTCATGACGCACCTGCCAGGTGCTGCCCGTAACCGGTTTGTCCGGCAGGCTCTGCTCCAGCAACTGACAGAAGCGGTAAAAGTTGATATATGGCAGCCGGTCACCCAGCCGCTCCATCAGCCTGGCAGGCGCGGACTGTGATTCTCTTTCCACCGGATGCATTTTCCTTCTGGCTGTACGATGAGGGTGAGCTGGTTGAACTGGTTCATGTCGGCATACAGAGCAAAGAACCGGTTGAGCATTTCACCAAACAGGTGAATATCCCCCTCGCCGGTGAAGCCATTGCTGTCGAGGGTCACTTCGATATCCAGGCCCCGTAGCAGGTAGCCCTGCTCAAAGCGCTGAAGGCGGTGATGCTCCACATGCTGGATAGCTTCCAGACGCCGTGTGTTCAGTTCATCTTCCTGCCAGTTATAAAGGGCCAGCGTCCCGCGCAGCACTTCGGCGGTACTCATCATGTTCAGGAAACCGGATCCCAGGTGGCTCAGAACCCGCCAGTGAAAACGGTCTTCGGAAGGCGGATAGACTGGCAGCGTTGGTTTGCAGAGATTGCGTACTGAAAGTTGTGTGCTGACCACCTGCTCACAGCGGTCAAGCAGCGTGCTCTGTAATGCCCGGCGTGGCAACTGGCCGTTGGTGCCGGTGATTTGCAGCGAGACAGCTTCACGCTCAAACAGACGGTCCTCTTCCCACTGATGCCCACCAAGGATAAGCCAGGTGTCATACAGCCCGGTCACGCTGCGCTTCACGCGGGTGTGGTAGTAACGGGGTGGTGCATGACGGCGCATCATCCCGCCCTTGTGCCTGAAGCTGCTGAACGGCACATACTCTGCGTCACTGGTCCGGTTTGAGCCTGTCACCGAATCCACCGAATAAATCTCGGTATGTCCGTCCTGCAGACGTTTAGGACGCAGCAGGTACTCACTTTCAAGCCCGGTAATGGTGAGCGGGTCAGCTTCCAGTGTGAACAGGTTAATCACCGGCACACAGTGCAGACGAACCGCGTCATCGGTGACCGGCAGCTCTGATGGCCACGGTGTGCTGAACACGACTTCGATGTCGAAATACCCCGCTCCGGCAGGCGGTGTAATGCCATCCAGGCCGTTGAGGTGGACAAACATAAACTTGTCACGGAAGGTGAAATACTCCAGCAGCAGCTGGTAACCACTGAAGGCGGTATCGCCTTTTGGCCACAGGCTGTCTTCCTCCGCAAAACCACCCGGCGAGAAATACCCGTCGAGGCGAATACGGTCGGTCTGCCCGGGCAGACGCATATACAAGGCAGCCTGTCGTTTGGTCAGCATCAGGTGCAGCTGGCTGCTGACCGGGGCATCCGCCCCGAGATAGAGACTCAGGTGGCTGAGATCAGCATGGGACCAGTCCGCCTGGGTGCTGCAGGTAAAACGCATCCGCAGTAGCGAGCGCCCGTCCGGCTCAGTGGTCATGGTCACCCCAGAGATATTCAGCGGATTGAGCATCACATCGCGGGTGGTGCGGTAGCGACAGACCGTGTTTTTCGGCCCCACCGGGCGGGAATATACTTCCAGACCCGCGGGCATCACTTCTGCCATCTTAACAGTCTGAAGCGCAGGCGTGAACGCAACCACCGAGAGTGACGGAATGGTTCGCAGGTAGTGTGGCCAGAGCATACTGACCAGCCCTTCGGTCAGTTCCGGCAGGTCGTCGTCGATCTTCTCCCGCAGCCGTCCCATTGAGAAAGCAAAGCCTTCGAACAGCCGTTCAACATACGGATCAGGTGTGCCGGCCTTATCCAGGTCGAGCATTGCTGCGCGATCGGGATGGGTCTGAGCGAACTCTTTCGCGGCTTCACGCAGGTAGCGCATTTCCGCGTCGTAATAACGTAGGGTCAAATCTTCCATTTATTTCTGTTCCTGTGGATTTAACCGCAAAGCACGGCGGCACGGGCTGGATCGACTGCTATCAGCCCGGCAAGTAACTGGTCCATTACCGGTGTAAGGCGGGCCTTATCAGCCTCACTGCGACCGGCTTTCAGGCGCAGGAGTTTCAGATGGCGGGCCTGTACCTCGAACAACAGCTCAGGCTCCCAGTCACTGATAGTCACTTCTCTTGCACGTTCACCCAGTTCTGCAAACAGGTGTACCGCCAGGTCATTTTTACCGTACTGCTCAGCAATGCGCCCCATCAGCAGACGCAGAAGCCACTTCTGACGATCGGTGGTCATACCCGGTCGGGTCTGCAACCAACCCAGTGCGGCATCCGGACCTTCACTGTCGGCCAGTGCCACGGCTTCCGGCTCCAGCGCCAGAATGTCGTCGTTACCAGAGGTGATCGGGGCTGATGGCGTGTCATCACCCCACCCACCGACGGTGTCCAGCACGCTCTGCTGGATCCAGTTCAGCGTCACTTCATCCGCAAAGGGGGTACCGTCACTGAACGCCAGCGTTTCGAGGCCTGACAGCCGCGTCAGCAGCCCTTTCAGATCAGCCACGACAATGTCGGCCAGCGTCTCCTGACCGGATTTCGTCAACGCCTGGTGGATATACCACTGCAAATCCAGCCACAGGTGATTGGCACCGCGGGAAAATGTGCTGTCGGCCGTTTCCAGCATTTCAGTCCAGTTCTGCTGCAGGTAGAGACGTTTGAGTAACGCGCGTTGATCCGACCTTGGCGGCTCAATGCGTGTGCGCCCCTGCGCATCCGGTGCCGGGATGGCCCGCAGGGTGTCGTGCCGCAGGCTTTTCATCAGATGGTGTGCTGACAGCCAGCCGTCCGGCTGCTCGCGCAGATATTCAGTAAGGGTGCGGGCCTGGGCCAGCAAATCCTGACCGGAGGTGATCCGCCCGATGGCCGGGGCATCGCTGTGGCTGGCAGCCGAAGGGGTTTCACTGGTACTGGCATTCTGTGGTACCACCGCATCCACACCTCCCGCTTTCTGCAGACGACTTTCCAGCGCGCTGTAAAGCGCATTGAGCTCAGGACGGGTTTCATCCGGCTCTTTCTCAATAATCTGTGATATCAGCAGCAGCGCACCAGTGGTTCGCATCGCATCGATCCTGACCACTTCCGGGTACAGGGAAAGCGAATCAGTCATGCGCGACCCGGCCAGCCATTCCAGTGCCGCCTTACGGCTGCGGTCACGCTGCGGGTGCAACTGTGGTCCAAAGCGCTCCAGCAGACCAGCCAGCAACTCGAGTCCTTCGGCCAGCCCCTGCTCACCTTCGCGGTGTAGCTTCGCCCAGCAGTAGTATGTTGCCACACGGATATCTTTGGCGGTCGTGGTCAGCAGCTTCTCAGCAAGCCGGCAGATGAGTTCGGTATCTGCACCGGAAAGTTTATTGACCTCTTCACGCATCTGCTGGAAGTCATCGTCATAGCCCGGGTCTTCGCCAGCGGACGATTGCCCGGACAGCGGCTGCAGCCAGCTTTCCCACTGCGCCATACGTTCACGGGTTGCTACAAGCAATGGTTCCTGTTCTGTCTGGCAGGCGCTGAGTAAGGCATTGAGCGTGCTCATCAGTAAACCTCCTCTGCATCACTGTTCGCACTGGCGACATGGTCTGACAGTGCAACTCCGGTCATGCTGAAGATGGTTTCCGGCAGACGGAAATTACGCAGTTTCAGCAGCGCCAGCGGACCCTCGCCGGCTTCGGTACGCAGGGTATAATTGAGCATACGACCATCCTGTGCCTTCCAGCTCAGGCTGTAGCTGCTGCCCACGCCCGGATACGCTTTCACGCTGGCTTTATCGAGCAGGCGAATCAGCCCCCAGCTACCCGGAATATCGGCGTACTGACGGGTCCCGGCCTGCGTGCTAATCCAGCTCAGGTTGGCCCCCGGGGCTTCAGTATCAGCAGGCCAGGTGAACCGCTTCCATGCCGGCATCTGGTTCACATAAGTCAGCTTCTGGCTGTCGATAATTATGTCGGTCTGCATCACCCCATCGGCGGTACCCGGGCGCAGTTCGAAGTGCATGCCAGCATTGCCTTCGGTGAAGGCCACATCCGAAATGTGACTCAGGGTGTTAATGGCGTTAAGGAACGCCGGGTTAAAGGCGAGGCCCTGCGAGTTGATGCTGTCAGGTACCCAGTGGTTGCCCTCTCTGTGCAGCACACCTTTGAGGCGGGTCTGCAGGAACCGGGCGATACGCCCGGAATCCGCGTTGAGGTATTTGGCGAGCAGCGGAAGAGAAACATCGCTGCTGGTGTTGTTAAATGGATAACGGCCTCCAAAAGCACTGTTCCAATCAGCCACGACTGCCTGCTGCCACTGGACATTGAGGCTGTCGGCCGCCGGGGTCAGTACCTGCTGCCAGGCCTGCTCCATCGGATTCACAAACACCGAACGACCAAAACCGCTCCACTCCTGCCCCAGACCGGCGGCAATGAGACTTCCGTAGTCGCGGGTTTCAGTCAGGTCTACCGCTTTGCCCTGGAATACTGTCTGGGCGATGGTCTGGGTCATAGCCTGTGGGTCGGCGGCATTAGTCACCTGCTGCAGACGCAGACGCACCTGCGTCACGCGGGTCAGAAACGACCGCAGACTTTGCTCCTGTGCTCCCGTGCGGTTCTTGTCCATCAGCGCCAGTACCGGACCAAAGGTCGCATCCAGCGGGCCGTGAACGCCTGCACTCTGGTCAATGGCATCCCTGTTGTCACCGCCCAGCAGATTTTTCGCTGATTTCACCAGTGAATCCGAAATCGCCTCCCCGGTCTGGCCGGTACGGCCCTGTACATTCAGGGTATTCATCAGCGCCACCAACGGCGACTGGCGCACGTCGGCCATCAGGGTCAGTTGGTCAATGGAATCCGACAGCGTGGTGGCCTGGTTCCAGCGCAGGCTGTTGAGAAACTCAAGCCAGGCCCCGCCAAAGTCGGCAAAGTAACGCTCCGTCAGGCGTTTTTTCAGGGCTTCCGGCGAGGTCTCGTCCTGTTTATTCACCTGGCGCTTGCTGTCAGTGAGCACCCAGTCGAGTTCGTCCCGGCGCGCCTTCACTACCTTCTCGATAGCGGGCTGAACGGCCTGCTCCCACGCCTGGCGGGTGAACATGCCCGGCACAATTTCGGTGGTGCTGAACAGGCGGGATGCATCGGTGTCGCCTGTCATATCTTCAAGGCGCATGTCGACATACAGGTGCGCTACCTGAGAGAGCATCTTCTGATACAGGGTCGATTCACTGTTGCGCACACCCATCAGGCGTACTAACAGTGCGCGCGACTGGCTGACCATCGTCTCATCCGCAGGCAACCGCCAATACGGGTGGGTGGTCAGGCTGGCGGCATAAAATGCCAGCAGTGACGGGGCCATGCCCTGCCAGACGGCGTCTTTCACGCCATCACGCTTCGGCCAGTTATGCAGCAGCGCGGTACTGAACCAGGCCGCATCCATACGTTCCGGGCGGGCCAGCATCAGGTAGAGCCTGAGCTGGTCATACGTGGTTTTTGCCATCTGCTCGCGCAGCGGGCTGCCCGGCGGCAGCGCGTTAAAAGCACTGACCTGCTTCTGCAGATGGTCTGCGGCGGCATCCCGCAACAGCGGCAGTGCACTGTCCTGGTAACGTGGCCAGAGTGCGGCCAACAGCGCATTGTTCTGACTTAGTCCGGCCTGCTCATACCATGGCACACCGTGCTCAGAACGGTATTGCAGACGGGCCAGCGTTTTCTGCAGTTCAGACAGCGCGTGCAGGCGCTGTTCCAGCGGCTGATTCTGTCGGGCGGCAAGTGCGGCCTGGGCATTCGCACCGTCAATCTGGCTGCGGTTGGTGACATACGCGATGCTCATCCACGCAGCCCAGCCCATCATTGCCAGGGCGATAACCGACGCAAATACTTTGCGCCAGGGAATACCCGGTTTGCGCGGACGCAGTCCGGCAGGAAGCGTCCGGACGGATTCAGGCAGGACATCCCAGCGCTTGTCCATCCCCCAGTGATGCTGCACCGCGCGCTCAGTACCGGCAGAAGGCTGGCTGAATACCACACCCGCCAGCGGCAGCGGGCGGTACGGATTGAGCATCACCGACAGCGGCGCAGTCACGCTCTCCGGTTCGCGAATAAGCTGGTCGGCAAGCGTCAGCAGGAAGTTATGTTTCACCTCACCGCAGGTCTGCTGCAGACCCTGTGAAGTCAGTTCCGGCGTCAGGGCGGAAAGTTGTTCTGCCAGCCCTTCGGTACGGCAACCGGCAGGTAACAGACAACCGGTAGCCTGAGTAATGCGCCCTTCCGGTTTACCGGCGCGCGGGTGCAGGGACCAGACGTACAGCGGGAGTTTCCAGCCAAGCGTTTCCATACGCGCGCTGATGGCGTGAGACAGGGAATCCATGGTGCTTTCAGACGGTACCGGCAGCGGCGGCTCCAGCCCTGGTGCTGAGAGCTGGTCAAAGGCCGAGGTGACCCACACCAGCCCATCTACCGGGCGACGGCGCAGTTTGCGCAGCGCGTTCAGCCAGGCACTGTCCACTGGCGTATTGAGGTCACCGCCCCACAGCAACAGTGTGCCGCGGTCATCCTGCCAGAGCTGGCCCGTAAGACCCGGAGTCAACTGCTCCACCTCAGATATGGTCCCGGTGACCAGCAGAATGCGTGTTTTACGTCCCCAGCGCCGACCGTAGAGGTTACGCATGGCGTCACGGATAGTATCAACGGTGACATTGCGTGGCGGAGTCCGGGCAACTCTTGATTCATCAGAAGGTAACGCATTGTTCTTCTGTTCCCACCAGCGGTGATACTTTTCTCGCATGTACCGGAACATGAACGGCGTATAGAAAACAATCAGCAAGACTATCCATACGGCAACAAATGCAAGCACTTGCTTCAGTCGGGTATCAAGGCCATACGAGGGACCAAAATGCAGGATCAAGGCCACTATAATCGCTGAGATGCAGGCTATTATGCCGGCAAGCCCCACTCTGCTCCATGTACTACCCGGCATCATTATTTTCACTCCCTGAGGTAACAGTACTGACAAAACGATCAGCACCTGAGGTAAACAACCCTAAAACAGGTTTGTTGCTGACGGACACGATGTCGGCCAGTAATGTGGCCAGAAGCCACGCACTCCCGGCCCCTGGAATACCGTTATATTTTTCCAGTACATCAATTTCCTGGGGCACCCACGGTGTCAGATGTGATTGAGACGCAGTCATTAGATCAGCAAACCCGTCATTCCAGTGCCCGTAATCACAGAACACGTTTGACGTCTGACAGGCGATCGTTTGTGTTTCGAGGAACAAACCCATATCAGCCCTGAAATTTGTCATGTCCAGCGGCATCGGTCGCAATATGCGGGCGGAGTGTGAAAGCTGGTATTTTTCAGCAACATCATCGCTGGTAAGTACCATCGCTGTGAGTGCATCGGAATACTGTTCAGCCCCCTGATTCTGCAATATCAGGATCAAATCAATATCGAAAACGGGATTTTTAAGGCGCTCTTCGATCCAGGCAAAAGAAAGGACTTCACAACATGAAATCGAACCTGTCAGCGCACGCCCTGGATAAATTTTTCCCCATGATTTGCGAAACCGGGTCTCGAAGTCAGACGAAATCGTGTCGCTCACAATGGTGACGTTGAACGGCACTGTCGCAGGCAACATCGCGATTGCCTTTTGTACACCGGCCAGCCCCAGTTCGAGCAAGGAGGTGGACGTCGTCGATTTCGCATCAAAATGACAGGTTAGTGAAAGAAATTGCGGTGCATCTGCAGCATCTGATTTAGCAATGGCGTCAGAGGTCACTCCGGAAGGTAGCAGTATGCTGCTTCCGAGTACGGCCAGATAGCGTCCAGCCCAGGCCTCCCACTGTTGCTGTCCATATTCAGCTTCCTTCTGCAAAAACTGATGTTCATTGACGGTTCTGCCCCACAGCCCCCCCCGCAAACAAAACAGGAAAAACCAGCCAAGAATCGGGCTGGATGCCAGCCACCAGATATTGAATGCAGCCAGTGCCTTAACCATGCCTGACGCATGCAGAATAAACAGCAAAATACCCACAACCGCGGCAACACCCCCTGCCAACAGCCATCCCGTAAAAGATGGCTCAGGAGGCAACTCCATTGTCGTTGCTTTCGTCCTTTCCCAGCCCATTGATTATCCTACTGTGCTGTTCTGAGCACTTGAAATTACAGTACAACCGCACTGACATTTGCAGCCATCAACGACAACAGCGCGACCGTTAAAGGTACGGTGCGGTGATCCTTCCACGACAGGATTAGTTCCATGCCCATCTACCGGACAACTCACCATATCACCCACTAATGCGGTTTTTTTCCCGTCGACAGTAATATTGGAAGAGGCGGAGATCACTTTTCCGCCGTGAGAAGTATTGTCACCAAGCAAAACTAAGCCTTTTGTCATGTTGAATACTCGAAAAATAAATAAGAATCAATTAACATTCATTTTGTCGATCTTATCAAAATCAGGAAAAAGAGTTTTTTCAGGAGCAACACTTCCATCCGGATAAATTATCTTGGAGTACACACCATCAATTTTTTTTTCTGGCTCTATATATCTAACAACTTTCATCTCATCAACTTCAGGATAAAAATAAATATTGCTAAGTTTAGAAACTCTATAAGAAAGAAAGTTCTCTTTCCCTAGCAGGGAAAGCGTTTTTGTTTCCTCTGCTATTTTTCTTTCTCGAATATATGGGTAATATTTAGGCGAAATATTTAAGTCGCCTGTAGCGAAGGTGAATTGACCATTCCGCGCGGCATCATTATCAAAAGCAAGCGATACCCCTACGGCAGTACCGGGTATCAAATCCTCGCCAAGATGTGTTGCATCAATGTATTCGATACCTAAATTGACCGCACTCAACGTCCATTTACACGAGCCCCCCCCGGTCATAGCCACTTTTGCTTTCCAGATATCCCCGCTCTCTTGCTGCATGGGGATCCCGGTAACGTTATAGCTGGGTTCCGTAATAACTGAACCATCAAATCCACTGATTCTTTTTTTCTTACATTCATAAGAGATGTATCTGACTTCGAGCGGGAAGGGTTTTGTATACTGAGACGGATTTTTTACTTCAACATTCACCCATTTTGTATCCGCTGGCGGAGATAAGGTTTTATTAACAGTTCTACTTATGCTGCACCCTGATGATGAAAACAACACTAATGAAAGCAAAATGATTTTTGATTGATTAGACATTTTCCATTACCTCTTCTCCGTATTGAGCAAACCGCAAAAGTGTATCGTTGCCAGACGGTATGGACAACGTAGGGGAAAGCGATGCATCCAGCAGTCCTTCTATATTCAGAAAGATGTTATTTCTTGCTACCTCTCTCTCCGGTATGTCATTTTTATTTTCTGCCATCTGCTCCCGGAATGCATCCACATTATACCGGTGCTCAGTAAAGGTACGTTTTTCCACTATCCCGGCATTATCAATCAGCTCTAGCACTTTGTTATACATATAAGGCATATAGGAGGTCATGAAGTGTTCAAAAAGATTTAAATTAACGCCTCTGTCCGGATTACTGCCTTTGGGGAAAAAGTTCTTTAGATCTGCCTGCGTTAATGACGCTTTAAATTCTTTCTGCTTCTGACCAGCCTGCTGCATCTCCTGCTCTGCCAGTGCAGGGACCAGGTAAAGTTTAGCCTTAAGAGGTAGTAAATTCCTGATGGTAATACACCCTGCCGGCGTTGGCAGGTCTCGCTTGCACTCATGCCATTCCCGACTCTGGGTAGCTGTGAGAAAAGCCACCGTATTGCCGTGGTGCCAGAAGCAGTCTCCCCAGGTAACCATCTGGTTAGCCAGAAGCTCACCCAATGACCAGAAAAAGCCCAGAGTCCCACCAAACCATCCCCATAATTTATATAACTCGTTATCCAGGTTAGCTTCCGCGGGCACGGCTGGAATAGGATCATTATCGTTTACATGACGGAAATGGGTAATCTCCGATAATTGCATTACGGCATCGCGGGTAAAAGTTCGCGGCATTCCATAAGTGTAAAGTATCGGATTAAAATTCTTCAATTTGGCTGCATGAATTAATGCCAATGCACCGCCTAAACTATGCCCACAGATAAACAACTTAAGATTTGCGAGCAGATCTTTTAATGTTTCGATCTGTTCTTTAAATTTCTTTTCAACACGACTATATCCGCTCCAGAACCCGGTATGTACTTTTCCAGCAGGCAGTAAGCTAGTACATTGTGTTTTATCCATATCACAAACTTCAGTATTCACCGGTCTGAACGCCAGATCCGTTCCCACATCAAACAAGCTGGCCGTTCCACGCCAGGCAACAATCACCTTATCCGCGTTATAAACATAATAAAGCTGCGTATCACCGTCTGCCTTTGTTGCAGCAGTGTCATCCTCTGCCTGTACTGTTCCATGTGGGTTCTTCTCGTCTTCCTTAGGTGACGTGTCTCGTGAGGTATCCATAAATACCGGGGGATGATATCGTTCACTAAAGGGAACATCCTGTACTAACGTATTCCATGCAGAGCCGTCTTTATAAAGCTGAGGTAAGCGGGATAGATCCTGGCACTGGTTAATAAAAAAGCGCGTAATTGATACCGTATCCAGAGTACTGTCGTCTGCATAGGCAAGCGTTGCTGCCGCACCAAGATTAATTCCGTTCGCAATGGAATAGTCCTTTTGATGATGCAGAACAAGCTCCCAAGCTCTGAAAGGACATATTTCAATAACGTGTCGCTTTTCAAGCTCATTGGTTCTTACAATCACCCCTTTCATAATTTTCTGCGGAGGGAAATGGAATGGCGGCCACACTTCTCTTTTACGTAGTTTAACAGAGGGAAGGGTACGGCAAAGTTCGCCGATAACAGCGTAGTGCCAGATATACCCTTTCTCTTCAGCTTCAGGACGAACAACAGAATCATTTTCCGCATCCCTGCTAACACGCAAGGTACGTTTTTCCATTTCAGTAGCCAGTTGATTGCCATCTAACGTCAGCCTCAGCTCCAGACCGTGCGGCATGTCGACCCTGATTAGCCCGTCAGCATCGCTCTGACCAGAATAAGTGAATCCCTCCACCGGCCCGGAAACAGGGTGTGAACTTTCAGCAGTCCATGGCATATTCGCCACAGGTTCGCCCTGCTCATCAACCAGTTGAAATTCGACCCAGTAGGGCTTCTGCTCGTCACATGGAGCATGGGGGTTTTTACGGCAGAGTGAGGATACAGCGGTAGTCATGTTATTCGCCCTCCTGGCTATCAGCAATATTTCGCGGATATTCGATTTTTAACTGCGATGGCATAGACGTAAATATTGGAGAAGTCTCTCCATCTGCACCAGAAATGCCCTCATAAATCTCTCCTTCAGCTGTCGTAATTTTATATGTGGTGAAAGGCTTGACTGCTCCGCTTACTGATGAAGTTGTGGTAAACCCTTCACTGTACCCTTTTGGGAAAGTCACTGGTGGTGTATCTAAGCTGGCGGGGCCCGTCTGATTAACATTGGCCGCTTTCAGCAAAATATTCCCCGGACATCCCAGTTCAATATTCCCGCCGCTAAGCTTTATATAAGCACCACCGCAACTTAAAATTAGTTCCTTGCTGGCATTTACCTTCACGCTCCCCTGACCACTGGCGACAGTAATGTCCTGTAATGCTGAGACATTCATGGCATCAGCTTGTGCCTGAATATCAACCTTCCCTGCCCCTGCATACATTTTCATTCCTGCAGCCTGTGCAAACAAACTTACAGCCTCGCTTGCCGCTACAGTGAACGATTGCCCGGTGCTGATATCCGTGTTTTTACCTGACATGAGGCCTATACTTGCTCCGCCTGAAGCAAGCCGGACAGCCTCAGGACTCAGAATGCCTATACCAGCAGGTGCACTGGCCAGCATTCCTGGCATTTTCAGATATTTCAGTGAACTGTTAAGCGTCTTTTGGCTGTCGATATCTGATACCGTTGCCTTCGCTCCTTTCGCCGCTGCCTTGAGGCTTCTTGCCAGCGTGAGTGCCTGCTCCAGTTGTTCTACAGCCCTGTCCATTTCGAGCATTTTACTGCCGACGTCAGGCTGAGCATCTGCGGTAAGCAGAATGCCCTTACCACCACGAACGCTGACCCAGTCGTTAGTGCGCAGCTCCGCCCCCTCGCCACGGAGAGTTCTGGATGCATTGACGTTGTGACCTAAATTGAGTTGGGTTTTGCCGCCATACTCTGTACTGAGCTTAATGTGCTCCTCGCCGCGCTTATCCTCCATCCTCAGTTTGTTCAGGCCAGCAGTGCGGATAACGTTACGCGTGCTGTTGGCTTCAGTGACGTGGTCAACGTGCCGGGAGTCGTGGAGGGCGTGAGCGATGTATGGACGGTCTGGGTCACCTTCATGGAACGCAATGGCGACTTCAGTACCCTGTATCAGCGGAAAGTGAAAACCGTATTTGTCACCCCCATAAGGTTTGGCAAAACGCACTGGCATGCTTTCCATACCCTGTTTTTTGTCATCACGGTCGGCATCAAACTTCACCCGGTACATGCCGGATGCATCCTGCCAGGCGTAGATGTCGTTATCTTTGGCACTGGTCACACGCGCCATAAGGGTGCCGCTGACCACCGGACGCTTTTTCGCGGCTGGACGCCAGCATCGGTTCTCGTAGTACGGCATAGCCGCCCATTCCACCTTCAGCGCGTTCTGACGGCTGGCAGAGTAACCGGCGCTGATGATGACGAGACCGTTTTCGGTTTCACGCGGCAGCGTCGGCGGGATAGCCGTCTCGGTGATAGTCAATACCTGAGCCGGGCCCAGGGTATGGTCGGTGCTGCTGCCAGCTACAGTGGTCTGGGTGGAAAGGTAACGTTCATGCTCCAGGCGCGCCCAGTAGTTACCTGTTTCCGCTGCGGGGTTAATTTTGTCGCCACGTTCAAGGTGACGCGGGCGATAATGGTACACATCGCCGTAGGTGTTCCCTTCCCCGTCCCCGCGGGTCATGTCCGCCGGCACGGACGTCAGGACGTTCTGGGCCTCACGGTGGTTATAGTCGCTGGCCGTGACAGAGCGTTCCACGACGTTATGCCAGACGTGCACATCCCACACCGAGTCGACCGCATTGTCATTCGCCCCTGACGGGCTGTTCAGCGGCAGTTTCTTACCAAACGTCCACGCGCTCTGCTTGTCCGCAAAGTGCACCACTTCGGTCTGGGTGTCAGGCTGCAGGGTGAAGAAGTAAAAAATCCCCACCTCTGCCAGCAGGCGTTCAATGAAGGCGAGGTCGTTTTCCTGATACTGGTTAATCTGCTCACGCTTTGGATAATCAGCTTTGAGGGTAAAGTCATACTCCCAGCCTTTCAGGCCATGTTCCGTGAGCACCTCTGCAACCACTTCCGGTACCGACTTATTGACGAAAAAGCGGTGAGTGCGGAACTGATTCCCCAACAATGCCAGAAACGGCTCCAGCACGATGCAGTACTTCGCCTCATCCGCCGAACCACCGGTACGCTCGAAGTGGGTGACCACCCCGTGCACCACCTTGCGCTCTGTCAGGGACAGCAGGTTCCCCGCCCCCATCGTCAGGGTCGCCGGCTTGCTCAGCAGCTGGCGGGCATCGATGTTTTTGTCGGTACTGGTGAAATTGATGGTGTAGCTGTACAGCTCGCTCATCGCTTCCGAGCCACTGAAGTCCTCCACGTCGATATCGGCTGTACAGGAAGGGATATCGAGGCGGTAGCGGTTAAGGGCTTTTCCGGTGACGGTGGCCACCATCGTGTTCAGGGTATCCGTCAGGCTCATGGCGTTGACTCCATTGTGTATTCGGTTATTCCGTCAGGGCTGGCGCGGGCCAGCATCGGTCAGTGAAGAAGAAAACGGACTATTTATTCGGGCGGTTGCGCAGCCAGTGAAGCAGGGTCAGCAGGAGGTATGCCCCGACGCCGCTGAGCAGGGCTTTTATCAGGATGACCGTCATCGCAAGGTTATCCATCCCCTCCTCACCGTCTCCCGACACCGGAAGGTGGTTGATGACAAAATCGGTAAGGTTGCCATCGGGAAGGAAGAACGACCCGAGCAACGCAAGGGCCAGTACGAGCAGGATTTTCATTCTGCGCTCTCCGTGCGTTTCTTCAGGGCCTGTTGTGCACGACGCTTGTCAGCGTCTTCCTTTTCCCTGACCTCTGCCTCACACTGGCTGAAATCAGGGATACCGCGTACATCAATACGGGCATAGGCCATCAGGCCGTTGCCACCCGGAACCGGAAACGTACCGCGGCTCAGTAACAGGCGGCGCAGATGCTGGAAGTCGCTGTAGCGACGCAGGGTGATACAGCCCCATGAAACACCGGTTCCGTCGCTGTTCAGCGGATGAAGGCGAAATCCGGTCCGGTTCAGGCCATTCACATTCAGACTGTCTTTCTTGGTTTTGTCGCTGAACAGCGCAAACCAGTCGCTGTGATGGTTGCGGTAGTGATGCCAGGCATCGATCGCTTCTGCACGAACCCGGTTGTAGAGACTGCCGGCAGGCCGGTCAGTGACCCAGTAGGTCCCGACAGGAATCGCGGCTTTTTCATGGTCGGCGCAGTCAGGATTATTCATATAACGCTCAATCCCCGAGAGCACTTCAAACGTCCCGATGCCGTAGCATTTCAGGTACGCCGTTTTGCCATCTGCCGACAGGTTGCCGTAATCCATCATGCAAATCTGCATTTCAGCCTCCGTGCGCCTCATTAAACGCCAGTACAATCCCTTCTTCCTCATTCCAGCCGAGCGTCAGGGAGTGTGGTTTCTGTTTCGCGGCCATGTGGGTCAGCAGTTGCTGACTCAGCACTGGCAGAATTTGTTGATTGAGCAGACTGTCGACGTTACGTGCGCCGGTGTCCGGCAGCAGGCAGGCTGCAGTCAGGGCGTCATACAGGCTTTCATCAATCTGCGTGGTCAAACCGTAGTGGCGATGTAAGCGCTTGCTGACCTGAGCCAGTTTCATTTCCACGATGGTACGCATGGCTGCTTCTGCCAGTGGGCGGTAAATTACGGTCTGGAAGCGGGCCAGCAGCGCCGGCTGGAAGTGGTCACGCAATATCGGACGCAACAGTTCCTGCAAGTCGCCTTCGGTGGCGTCCGGCTGTTCGTCGAGCAGCTGCATCAGGTGGTCGCTGCCGAGGTTCGAGGTCATCAGGATAACGGTGTTACGGAAGTCGATTTCACGCCCTTCCCCGTCGCGCATAAAGCCACGGTCGAACACCTGATAGAACAGGTTCATCACGTCGCGGTGCGCCTTTTCCACTTCATCCAGCAGCACCACGCTGTACGGGCGCTTGCGCACCGCTTCGGTAAGAATGCCGCCCTGGCCGTAACCGACATAGCCCGGAGGCGAGCCCTTCAGCTGCGAAACGGTGTGCGGCTCCTGGTACTCGGACAGGTTGATGGTAATGAGTGACTTCTCACCGCCGTACAGCACGTCTGCCAGCGCCAGTGCAGTTTCGGTTTTCCCGACACCACTCGGGCCGACCAGCAGGAACACACCCTGCGGGCCGTTCTCTGACGTCAGCCCGGTCTTCGCTGCGCGCAGGCGCTGGGCGATAGCCTCAAGGGAAACATCCTGACCGACGACACGACAGCCGATTTCATTTTCCAGGGTCAGCAGTTCGGTCTGCTCGTCTTTCATCAGGGAAGAGAGCGGTACGCCGGTCCAGTCGGCAATCACGTTAGCGACCGTGCGGGTGTCCACATCCACCTGAACCAGCACGTCGCCTTGTTGTGCCTGTTCGAGCTGCTGCTGCAGGTCGGAAATCTCAGCCTGCTGGCTGATGTCCTGGCGGCTGGCCATCAGCTGCTGTGCCAGTACCTTCTCGTTGCTGAAGCGCGCCTCCTGCTCCCCGATACGTGCTTCCAGTTCAGCCCGCTGCTGCTCAATGGCACCCAGACGGTCACCATGGCGGTTGCTGCCGGCAGCGATATCTTCCAGCAGCGCCTGCTCTTCCAGTTCCAGAGCGGTCAGCAGTGCTTTCAGGCGCACAATTTGTTCCGGCACCGTGTCGAGGCTCATGCGCACACGCGCGGCGGCGGTATCCAGCAGGTCAACGGCCTTGTCTGGTAACTGACGGCCTGTCAGGTAACGACGTGATAGCGTGACCGCAGCACGGACGGCGTCATCGGTGATATGTACGTTGTGGTGTTCGGCATAGCGGGATTTGAGGCCGCGCAGCATCAGGCACGCAGTATCATCATCCGGCTCGTCCACCTTCACCATCTGGAAGCGGCGCTCCAGCGCAGCATCACGCTCAAAATACTGCTTGTATTCAGACCAGGTGGTCGCGGCAATGGTGCGCAGTTCGCCGCGGGCGAGTGCCGGTTTCAGCAGGTTGGCCGCATCCGCACCACCCGCCTGATTACCGGCTCCGATAATGGTGTGGGCTTCGTCGATAAACAGCAGGATTGGCGTCGGTGACTGTTGCACCGCATCAATGACATTTTTCAGGCGCTGTTCGAATTCGCCTTTTACGCCTGCGCCCGCCTGCAGTAAACCGAGGTCAAGGGTGCGCAGGATGACCGGTTTGAGGGATTCCGGCACGTTGCCCTCGGCAATGCGCAGCGCCAGACCTTCGACCAGCGCGGTTTTGCCCACGCCCGGTTCACCGACCAGAATCGGGTTGTTCTTGCGACGACGCGAGAGAATATCCACCATCTGGCGGATTTCGGTATCGCGACCAAACACCGGGTCGATTTTGCCCTCTTTGGCCTTGGCGGTGACATCGAGGGTGAATTTATCCAGCGCGTTCTGCAGCGCCGGGTTGAGCTCACCCTCTTTCAGCTCTGCCCCGACAGGACGGCCAACAAATTCCACCTCAGTGCCGTGATCCTGGCTCAGTTCGGCTTCCAGCTGCAGATCCGGCCGCTCGTCAGACTGCGCATCCAGTAACGGACGCAGGCGGGAGAGCTGGCTCATCCCGAGCGTCAGCAGTGGCCACAGACCATCACAGTGGGCAAGTCGCTGGTTTTCCGTCAGCGCCATCAGCAGGTATACGCTGCGGATACTTTCCTCTCCGGCAAGTGAGGCCAGCATCCAGGCTTCCTGCATCAGTTTCTGGATATCGGCGGACAACTGCGGACGGCTGCGTACCGAGCGCGGTTGATTATCCAGCCAGCCGAGCAAATCCTGCCATAGTGCATCCATATCCCACTCGTAGCGGCGAGCCAGCACTGTCAGGTCACCTTCCCCCTGTTCGAGCAGCTTCAGCAGCCAGTGCTCCGGCAAAATTTCCGCATGGGCACGGGTCTGGCACAGGGAGGCCGCCCCTTCCATCGCACGGGCACAGTAAGGGTTCAGACGTCGCAACAGGATGGCTGGATTTTCCATGAATCTCTCTCTTGATGGCTTCCGGACACGCTACCGCCCCTCGCTGTTTCCCGTTCAGGAGACCAAAGCGCATGTGGCCGGGCAGGCAGATGGTGAATTTCTTTGCTGAAGGCCCGTGTTGACAGGCGCTTAACGAAGAAATCCATTCAGGTCCGCGTGACGGACCTGAACAGGGAGCAAATTAAAAACTGTGCCCCAAATATTCACGTTTATTGATTTCGACAGGTCTGGTCACGCTGTTATCCAGAATGACATGCCAGCAGGAACTGCTGGTATTGGGCTGTAATGTCATATGCTACCGGGCATCACCACCGCCATTCGGCCCGGCTTTACGATGCGGCCCGGCAATTACCTTAAGCGTTCCGCTGCAATAAGCATTGTTTAACTGAGTATCCAGCCCACAAGCTTTTTCAATAAGACGCGCCGTGTAGTTTTTGCTAAAGCGCTGGTCTTTCTGCCAGTTAGTCGCCCAGTTCGCGAGTGAAACAGACATAGCTCTCTCCTGTAACCGCATTGTGATACGCAAAGGGATCGCAATGCGGTGTGAACATGGTCTTACGCGGTGGCGCGTTCGTTCCAGGAATCGGAATGAATGATGTTGCCGTCTTTGTAGGTCCAGGTGATTTTTTCGTAACGCAGCTCGATTTGCTCGAGGTGGTTGTGTTTCTCGAAAGCCGGGTTTTTGATGTCGTGCATCATCGGATTCACTTTAACGACCTTCACGTTTTCTAACTTCGTGTTGAAATACTCCACTTCCTGGCCCGCGTCGTTGATTTTGTACCACTTGAATTCCGCAGACTTGAGGGTCTGACCGGTGGTCACCGCCTTGTACAGATACGGGCTGGAGGAGTCGATTTCCTTGGTGAACAGGAACGGGGTGTGGATACGGGTACCAGTCAGTTTGCCGGTGTTGTTATCGGTCGGGATGTACAGGTTATGTTCCTGAGCGACCACTTCGATGCTGCCTTCACGATCCTGAACGTCCACAGACCCTTTAATGTCCGCGCCGCCGTCGTCTTTCAGCCACAGATAAACAGGAATTGCCATGGTTTATTTCTCCATTTCTTGAGTTGATGCGTCACTTTCATCCGGTGACGCTGGTTTGCCTGGCACCTGACAGGCGTCAGCCTGCGGCACAAGGCTTATCTCTACACGCCGGTTGGCTGCGCGGCCTTCCGCCGTGTCATTGGTGACGACCGGTCGGCTTGCGCCATAGCCCTGCACCGCAAAACAGCTTTCTGGCACGTCACCGGTGTCACGCATCCAGTTGCGTACCGCTTCGGCACGTTTCAGAGACAGCGTCTGATTAAGCTTCGGGTTACCGGTGTTATCGGTATGGCCGGACACGACAATCAGCCAGCCCGGCTTCGCCTTAACGCCGACCAGCGAATTGACCAGCATTTTGGTGGACCCGGCTTTCAGCGCCGACTTGCCCGAATCGAACAGCGACATGCTGTCGAGGCGAATGGTTTTCGGACCCTGGATGATTTTCTTAATGACCGGTGGTGGCGGTGGCGGTGGAGCCCAGTCGCTGACGGCAGCCTCAACAGGCGGAACCAGACGCAGCCCCTGATACAGCCCCAGGCGATAACGCAGTGGCTCCCCACGACGCTGCCAGTCGTCCAGCAATGCGCCATCGGCTCTTAGGCGCTGCTGGGCCCGCAGTTTCGGAGCAACAGGCTTACCCGTCAGTTGGTGATATAACGCAAGGTGATCGCCCACATTACGGATGAGACGCTGGTTGTTCATCCAGGATGCCAGCATGGCCAGTGCAAGGAAAATCCCGCCCAGTAATCCGGCATAGCGCCAGAACACCATTCTGCGGCTGACACCACGTCGGCGTGGTAACGCCGGCAGCAGCAGTTCAGGCAGCGGCAGTGGCTCTGTCGTCACAACGGCATCCGGTGGCAGCGCCGTCACGGAAGTGATGTGCTGCTGCCAGAGATTGCCCGTGATACCGCTCACCGGCACCATGCACATGCCCTGCACGCAGGGCTTCATCACCGGCAGTTCGCCCTGGCGTACCGACAGCAGGTTTGTCACCGCGCTGTTCTGCCAGGCAAGCAGACTGTCCAGCCACAGGCCCTGACTCAGACGCGAAAGACGTCCGTCTGAGCCGGTCTCCCGGGTCCACTCCGTCAGTGACACATTGCCCTGACCAGGCTGATACACCTGAATGCCACTTCGCTGGCTGACCGTGGTAAACCAGACGGACTCTGCCTCCGCGCAGGCCACAGGGGGCGAGCCCCAGGTCACAGTCCACAGCGGAGGGAGAGTGCCAAATGCCGCACGGCACTGGACGACAGCCCGCTGCCAGCCCCGCAGGGACTGGGTAAAATCATCACCGGAGGTGTGCTGTTCAGGCACCACCGCCAGCATGACGGAGATTTGCGACACCAGGGCCGGGCGCACCAGGCTCAGATGCTGCGCAAAGAGTGGCAGCTGTTCCGCATCTTTCACCCACAGATACCAGCCCTGCCGGGTTTCCCGGTGACGGGAACCGGACACAAACAGCGGGGTGTTGTCCCCACAGACGAGGATCACCGCCCCCTGAAAATCTTCCGCCGGCAGGTTTTCATCCACAATCTCACTGACAGCGGTCGCCCGCGCCTGAGAAGCCCGACGCTGACGCCAGAGCATCCCCCCGGACACCAGAACAACCAGCAGGCTGAGTGCCACACGGCTGCCTGTGGACAGTGGCCAGAATCCCAGGATGAGCCACAGCGCCAGTAAGGCACCCAGGGCAGTTAACAGACTTCTGTACGCATCCCGCATCGCTTATCCCGGCCTGACGGTCTGGCCTACCAGGTCAGTAAGCGAAGACGAAAGGAAGAACCAGAGCGCCACCAGGGCAACGGCGGCCACAATCCAGGTCAGCCAGTACCAGCGACGACCACTGCGCAGGCGTGATGCCCGGGCAACAATGGGGGCGTCCTGAGCCAGCGTGAAGGCCGGCACCCGTTCCGCGAGTGCGCGAACAATATCCTCCCGACGCTCATCATCCTGGGCGCGATACTGACCGACGAACCCCAGTTGCAGGGTCCGGTACATGCAGGTCAGGACGGCGGCGTCAGGAGCCGTTTCTTTCAGCAGGTTTCGGATCCGCTCCCACAGCTCTTCACCAGCATTGAGGGTGCCAAAGAAGTGTGCCTGTAGCGGGTCACGGCGCCAGGTCAGGTAACCATCATCGGTGGTTCCCCGGTTCATCACGCTCTCATCAAGCAGTGCACACAGGGCATACACCATATGGTCACGGCTGATGTCGCTGTAACCTGTCTCCGTGAGCGCCGCTTTCGCCTCCTGCACCAGACGGCAGGCCCGGCGATAGAGCCCTTCCCCGTCCCGGACTTCCTGGCCGCCGCGCAGCTGGCTGGCCATCAGCCAGCCCGGGTAGAAAATGCGTTCTATCTGGCTGAGTTCGGATTTATTCATGAGCGCAGCACCGCAAAGAGTTCAAGATTCACATCCCCCAGTGACCGCGGGGTGTAGAAGGTGCAACTGCCCATCTCAAGCATTGCGCGAGCCGCCTCAGTACTCAGATCCAGCGAGAAATACTGGTTCTCAAGGCGTAACGGGATAGCGGCCGGAACATGGGCCAGCGGTTTGATAACCATGCCGCTCAGGGCCACATTCACCACATCAGACACATCATCAAAACTGCCCGCTTTACACAGCTGCGGGAATTTCGTCTGAAGTTCATGGTTCGGCATGGAGGAGCGTACGGAGAGGTAGAAATCAGCCCCTTCGCGCAGGCGCGCATCGTGCAGGGCTCCTTTCCAGATCTGGTCCTGATGTTCCAGGTGAATACTCACCACCCGTGACGGCAGGCTCGCTTCCAGCAGCTTGTCGAGCAGTGCCAGCAGCGGCGGGAATACCCGCTCAGGTGCATCGTGCTGATAAGCAGGAATATCGCCGGCGTCGTGCTCCAGTGAGAAGGTCAGCAGGCTGCCGGCCAGACGGGTCAGTTCGCGGTACAGCAGTTCCGGGTGACGCTCAGGCGTCTGCAGCAGTTCCGTCAGCACCGGCCCGGCGCTGTTCAGGGCATTGAGCAACCAGAACAGGGAGACATCCGCGACCGCAAAGTCGGCCATCCGCTCATTGCTTTCACGACGCATGGCCATCAGGCGACGTCGACGGGCCTGCAGACGAACCAGCAGATCACCCAGTTCGGTGGCAAGCCACGGGCTCGCAGCAACGGACAGCATCGGCGGGATAAAGGCCGGGTCACGGCTCCACTGCCCCTGCGCATTGCGTACCAGGCGGGCCACCGGACAGGTCAGGTATGCCGTGTTTTCCTGGCTGGACAGACGCAGGGTCAGCGCATTACGCAGAATCGCCAGCTCCCCGCTTTCATGCCCGGCCAGCTCCTGCACCACCACACGCTCCGCTTTCCAGCGGCGCGGGCGCTCACTGTCCTGCCCGTTATCGAGGTTACCGCCGCTGGCACTCAGCAGCGGCAGCGCAACAACCACATCAACAGCCTCACTGCCGGCGGCAACAGACAAATCACAGACCGGTGGAAGCGTGTCTGCCAGGTCGGTATCCACAAGGGTACCGTCCTGAAAGCGCACCACAAGACGGGTGGCGTTCAGGCGCGAGAGCGCGAGTGCAGCATCATCAAATTCTGCCGCCACCACGCCCCAGGGATGAGAAATACCCATCCGGGCGACCATGTCGGCAACGTGTTCACTCCAGCGGGCCTGCTGCTGGAACTGTTGCGGGGCCAGAGCAGCCCCATCCTCCCAAAGTGGGCGGTAAATTTTCATCCCTGATTTCCCCTCGCCTTACGATTTGGCTTTCGGCATCTGAGAAACCAGTGACAGGTTGACGTCCATCCCTTCCACCTGGAAGTGCGGGATCGCGTACAGCTTCACGCGGAAGAAACCCGGGTTATCTTCGATGTCTTCCACCACCACTTTCGCGTCACGCAGCGGGTGTGAAGCCTGCAGTTCGTCGCCCGGATCGGTCATTTCGGTCACCAGACTGCGCACCCAGGTATTGAGTTCTAATTCCAGCAGACGACGGTCCTTGGTGGTGCCGATATTTTCACGCTGAATCAGCTTCAGGTAGTGCGCAATACGCGACAGCAGGAAAATGTACGGCAGACGGGCATTGATACGGCTGTTGGCCGTCGCATCCGCGGTGTCATATAGCGCCGGTTTCTGGGTGGAGTTCGCCGAGAAGAAGCACGCGTAGTCGCGGTTCTTGTAGTAGGACAGCGGAATGAAGCCAAGGTTAGCGAATTCAAATTCGCGGGTTTCCGGGATCATCACTTCTGACGGAATTTTCACCTGGTTGCCGGTGCCCAGGTCATACAGATGGATTGGCAGGTCCTGTACGGCGCCACCCGCCTGCGGGCCACGAATTTGTACGCACCAGCCGTTGTTGATGAAGCTTTTCACCATGTTGGATGCAAAGGCGAACGAGGCATTGGTCCACAGGTATTTATCATGATCCGGGCCTTTCACTTCTTCCACATAGTTGAAGCTGCGGACCGGCACGGTGTCCGGACCATACGGCAGGCGACCCAGTACACGTGGCATCACCAGACCGATATAGCGGGAATCGTCCGTCTCGCGGAAGGATTTCCACTTGATGTACTCCGCACGGTCGAAGTAGTTACCAATGTCCTTGATGGCTGCCACTTCTTCCATTGAGTCCTTGAGGAAGAATTTCGGGCCGGCAGAGCCGATAAACGGCATGTGGGCAGCAGCGGAGACTTTTGATATATTACGCAGCAGCGCGACATCCTGCGCAGACGCGTCAAATTCGTAGGCAGAAATCAGCGCGGCAATCGGCTCTCCACCCGGGGTGTCATACTCATCGATATATGTATGTTTATACAGTCCACTCTGGATAATTTCCGGGCTGTCTTCGAAGTCCTGACGCAGGTCTTCTTTTGACATATCCAGCAGCTCAACCTTCACGTTCTGACGGAAATCGGTTTTGTCGACCAGCGATTTCACGCCGCGCCACAGGCTCTCCACCGCCTGGAATTCTTCGCTATGCATTACTGCATCCAGCTGACGGCTAATCTGCCAGTCCAGCTCCGCGATATGGTGGTCAATCAGGTTTTTGTCGAGTTTTTCAACTTTTGAGCCCGCTTTCGTCAGGCACTCCAGGAACACCTGCATCCCCGCCGTTAGACGTTCATCCGCAGTCGCATCCGACATCGCCTGCGCGTCCTGCCAGATATCCAGCGCACTCAGCTCAGAGACCGGATTCAGATTGATTTTTTCAAACAGGGACGCATAAACCCCGCCCGCAGCAGGACGTTCCAGCACCACACTTTCGCCGCCCGTCGCATTCTCATTTTTTACAGAAATCAGCATCTTCCTTATTAATCCGTTAAATCATCGTGACCGTTATGGCTGTTTCGGGGCCAGGGCTGAAAGTTCGGCTCTGAGCTCTGCACTTAACGCCGGGTCGAGCAGAATTTTTTCCAGCTCCTTTCGGAAAGCCTGATTGTCCAGCAGGTTCGCTTTTAAATCCCGAAGCAGGTTGCGCATGGAAAGCATTGCCTTCAGTTGAGGGATTTGCCGGGAGACCTGCTCCGGAGTGAAATCTTTCATGCTCCGGAAGGTCAGGCTGATGTTGTCTTCGCTGCCATCATCAGCCAGCGTGTTTTTAACAGTCAGATTGACTTTTGGGGAATATTCGGACAACACTGAGTCGAAATTATTTTTATTCAAATCAACTTTTTTGCGCTCAGACAGGGGGGCAGATTCCTGACCGTGACTGAAGTCGCCCGCCACCAGTAATTTCAGGGGGAGCTCCGTTTTCTTGCTCGCGCCCCCCGTATGCAAATCGAGCTTGAGATTAATACGCGCTTTAGGGATTTCGGACTGAAAGGAAGAGTTAGACATGGCTGTCCCTGTTCTATGGAGTAATAGAAACGGTCAATGCCAGTGAGAAATAACTAAGAAAAAATTACCCTGCCAGAACAACTTTCCGGTTCGCGTCATCCGACGTAAATAAAAATCCCGGAACTAAAAAGCGGGCGCATTCCATCCACCAGCATGCCGACACTGTATTTTTGAGCATTTGTCTGAAATGAAAAATTTCGGATAAAACCCAATAGCCGGAGTGTAGGAACGTTCCCTGCCAGATAGGAAACAAAAAAATGTAACAATATTTTACATTTCCAGTTTTTAACAATCACAGATCATCTTTCTGATTTATAAGAATTTTCTTACATAACCCCTTAAGGCCTTATGGGATAAGGGTGTGCAGCAAATGATCAATTTTGCTTAGGGAGCATGCTTGTACAAAATATCAACGAATAACGTGAAATATCTGATTTTGTACTTTTATCAAAAATGAGAAGCAGGACGTGAATGAGCATGTGAAAAATTGACGACATTTTCAGGTTTTCATCATTTCTTATTTTTCATTTAAACGGGGCTTATTTTTTTCTCGTCAGAAGGAAATGTCACGACTGCCCTTTACACATGCACCAATACCAGGAGGTAAGCACGACCCGGATACCTGCCATTCAGGGAATGGACAGTGATCAGACTGACTAATGCGTTGAGAATGTTTGTTCTATTGCTCAGGTTGTAATGCGAACCGATTCAACGCCATCATGACTAAAGGAAGGGCATGGGCCTGAAAAACCGCTGTACATGCTGACAGGTTACCCGTCACCAGAAATTCCACCGGTGCAACCAGTTTGCCCTCATCCGAAAAGCCACCGGTCAGTGCCAACTTCCTTACCAGCAGTGCATCCATATCACTGTATTCCTGGACCAGGAGCGCTTCATTGTCCCAGTCCCCATCGCTCACCACGGCATTGACCCAGCCCTGCGATTTAAGCTGTTCAATTGCGTACGTCAGACTGTACAAATCTGACTGAGCAGGCACCGGTCTGCTACACGAAGACCAGATATATTCCAGACGACTGAGTAAGCTGGCAGCAAGACCTTTGTTGCGCCCCAGCACCACCAGACTCTCAATGTCGGATGCGATTGCACGCGGAAACCGTTTTTGTTTATACGCCACCGTTAACCAGCGAAGTAAAAATGTGTGCGTGCTGAGCAGCGACAACGCCTGACCATCCTGCTGTGCAGTGCGTAAGGCGACAAGGGCACACCAGGCAAAATGCGCAAGTGCCGTGACGGTTTGTTCTGTGGGTAAGGTATCAAGAGCTTTTTTCATTCAGAAATTATATCGGCGCTGCAGACATCGGGGAAGACCAGGAGAAGGTGCATATTTTCTGGCCCGAATAACTGCCACAAGAACAGCCATAACCTTTACGGACAAACCACAGCCGTTCTGGCCGTCATAACGGGAGAGGCCATTTCATTCACCCTGGTCTGTAACTGACTGAATGATCGGGTAAATGAACACCTGTCTGTGCGGCTGATAATGGAAGAGGACATGCTGACTACGCGGTTATCTGCATCCGTCACCGTGCGCCATGCCTCGCGAATAACGGCATACATCTCCTGCAACACACTCTCCACAAGTGGCGGTTTTCTCACAGCCGCCAGCGTGTCAAGGTTCATCAGCAGTACCATCCGACACGCTGGCGCACTCGCGGCCTCCCATAGCCAGCGCAAAAGAGTGGGCGGTAAGTGACACCGCGCCTGCTGGCGTTGCCACGAATATTCGCCAATACGCTGCCAGACTTCGGTATGAAAGCGCAGAATCAATGACCGGTAATCGGCCATGCTCTCGCGGTACGGCAGCGCCAGCGTAAAGCAGAACGCCGCGAGTCGTGGGTAATGGTCAACGGCCTGTTGCAGAAAGGCGCGTGTATTTGTCGTGTCAGTCGAATTGCCGGAGACGATGGAGGGAGAATAAGGATTCATAAAGACGCTCTCTTTGTTTCATAGAGGAATACTGGTGTGATGGACAGGAGCGTGATGTCGCAGGCGTGCTGCTCATCATCGGTCCCATATCATTACGTTCGCTCACTAAGACGGAGAGCCTTTCGTCCTTTAATCGGTTACAATCCAAATAATTTCAGAAAGATATTATCTCCGTGAATCCCCCGCCTCCTGTACTGGTGCGCGGGGATTTTTCTTTTTCACGCTGAGAACCCTGTATGACTAAACCACACGGCCTTCAGGCCCTTGAACAACCGCTGGCGTCGCTTCCCGGTACACTTCGCCAGCTGATTCTTGAACGCATTCAGAATCTCACCCACTACGAGCCGGTAATTGGCATCATGGGCAAAAGTGGTGCCGGTAAGTCCTCGCTCTGCAACGAACTCTTCCGGGGCGAGGTCTCCCCCGTCAGTGATGTGAACGCCTGTACCCGTGACGTGCTGCGCTTCCGGCTGCGCAGCGGGCGTCACAGCCTGGTGATTGTCGATTTACCGGGGGTGGGAGAAAACGGGCAACGGGACCATGAATACCGCGCCCTGTACCGGCGCATGCTGCCGGAGCTGGACATGGTGCTGTGGGTCATTAAGGCCGATGACCGGGCGCTGTCGGTGGACGAACAGTTCTGGCACGGTGTGATGCAGCCTTACCGGCAGCAGGTGTTGTTTATAATTAACCAGGCCGACAAAATCGAACCCAGCCACGAATGGGATACCCGAACCAGTACCCCTTCAGCACAGCAACAGGAAAACCTGAAGGCGAAGCAGGCAGCCATTACGTCGATGTTTAACCCGCATCACCCGGTCTGCATGGTCTCCGCCTGTAGCGGCTGGGGTGTGGAGGAGATGGTGGCAACCATGATGCGCTGTCTGCCGGACCGCGCCACCAGCCCGGTGGCGACACAACTGCAAGGGAGGCTCTGTACGGAGCCGGTAAAGTCGCAGGCCCGTGACGACTTCGGTGAGGCGGTGGGCCGGGTGTTCGATACAGCCGAGTCATCGTCATTCCTGCCCGCGCCGCTGAAGACTGTGATACGTACCGTGCGTGATGCGGTGGTGTCCGTGGCCCGCGCGGTCTGGGACTGGATTTTCTTCTGAATGAGTAAAAGGTCGTCATGACGGTAGTGAATGACTCTATTTGTTCACCACATGGTAGATGATTATTTCAAGGCAGACATAACCTGTCCTGACCAGCAAAAGATACCACCAGTTATAAGCGCGTCACCACTGCCGACACTGCATCCACACAGTCTTCTTGCACCAGGCGTTTCGCTACGTATGACGGACACAACCTGTCACCCCCATCCTTTACAGTAATACCTTCTTAATTAATCACTTACCCAACACGGAGATAATACATGTCTCAGGCTGAGCGTCGTTATGACCGCCTGTCTGTCCGGCTGTCGCTGATTATCAGCCGTCTGCTCGCGGGTGAAACGCTGAATATGCGCAAACTGGCCGCTGAGTTTGGCGTGTCGGTTCGCACCCTGCATCGTGATTTCCGCGAGCGTCTGATTTATCTCGACATCGAGTATCAGGATGGCTGCTGCCGTCTGCTGACCGGTGGGCGTCAGGAAATTCGGGAGGAGGCAGCAATGCAGTTTGCCCTTCAGTCAGGCACTGGCGCGTTGTTTCCTGATATGGACCACCATCTGGTCAGTTCATTGATGAGCAGCCAGAGCGCCTCTCCATGCCTTATCTGGTATCAGGGGGCATCCGTACCGTCTTCCCGCCCGGGTATTTTCACGCGACTGGTCAGGGCGGTATCAGAACAGCGGAGGGTAACCCTGCTGGCTGACGGATGCCGTTGCGACAACCTTGCCCCCTACCGACTGATTTTCAGCGCCGGTGAGTGGTTTCTGGTGGGGGAACACCTTGCCCGGATAACCGTTTTTGCACTGCACACCGTTCACTCCGTGACGTTTCATGCGGAAACCTTCACACCAGACGGACATGTTATCCGCACTCTGTCACGCCCGGATTTTTTACAGGCGTTACCGCATTTTCATGTGTTTCATTCATTGTTCGTTGACGGCAACGAACAGTTTACCCATAAGGAACAGGTATGAAATTACTCTCCACGGCGGCGCTGGCAGCCAGCCTCTGCATCACCTCAGTAGCTCCGGCCCTTGCTGATGACATCATGGGCTCCGTCAGGTCCTGGCAGTACATGCAGGCCGACGGCTGGAAATCGGCCGACGGTACGGATAACAACACGCTGCATAACGCCCTTTATCAGGCTAATGTAATAGGCAATTATCCCTGGACGAAACAGTTTCTGCTGCGTGTCCGTGGTGGCGGTGCCTATTACCTTGCCGACAAGAAAACGCACACGGTACGCAGGCTGAATCTGAAACCAGCCAGCGGCTACACCTCTGACCTTACCTCTGTGTACCAGGGCGAAGACCAGGGGAAAGGCTGTTATTTCACCATTATCGATACGCAGTATCAACTGGAGCTGGCCGAAGAACCTCACAGCAATCAGGTGCTGGCCGCCTTCCCGGAAAACTGCGTCAACAAAAAACAACAGGTAGCCCTGGCGGCCAGAAGATCTGAAGCTGACAGGAAACTACAGCAGTGGGTGGCGCAACAGAGCCTGGCGGAGCTGTGTCGCCGCACCGGCAACTGCTGAACCCGCTGAAAATAACCATAACAGGGCGTTTTAACATGAATGTATTTATTACGCGTCTGACGACCTCTCTGGTGGTCATCGGCACTCTGCTGCTCTCCGGCTGCGACAGCAAGGAAGATGCAGGCGTGAAGGCGATTGCCCGATTTAAGGACCTGACCCCGCCGCCGTTCAGCAAGGTGGTGTCGCATAAATCCGATATCGTGCAGGAATGGGTAAAAAAGGATGCCTTCGGTACGCCGCAATACACGGTAATGAAAACACACCAGTCGCCGGAAGACTGTGAGTCCGGTAATTATTACTACATTGCTGATATGCAGCAGAAAACGGTACAGCCGCTGATGGCTGCCCTGTGCCTCGCTGACAATATTACGCTGAGCTTCCGGATTGAGACCGATAGCTATACGGGTGAAAAATCGGTGGTGTATTCGCACGATGGCAAGGAAATGGGGAAACTCTATCTGCCGGATAACCAGGAGAACCATCCATGAAGAAGCTGAAAGGTGTTATCTCTGCTGCAGTCCTGAGTCTGTATTTGCTGACACCGGCCCATGCTGATGTCTCTGGCGGTTTTCAGGGTGCCATCAAAGGCGGCATTCCGGCCTACACCCGCGATATGCAGCATAACAAACCCTTCTGGTGTAACCAGTACAAACTGGTGAGAAAGATGTGTGAAGTGGTTTCGCAATCGGAAAACGGGTGCGTTGCCATTGTCAGAATGGTCCCCAGCGACTGGAAATGCCCCAACGGTATCTGGGGTGTGGTTGACCGTTCTAATGGTGACGCCATGGAGTTGATCCCGACGGCGAAAATGTCCCTGGAGCAGTACTGCAGCAAGGCATTCAGTGCAGGTTTTGTCAAACCACAGAACAGAAAATCACTGGCAGACGTCGTGATGTACTACAACGGCAAGCCAGTCGGTTCTTTCGAATACATTGAAGAGTGAACTCCCTGTCTCAGGGAGAAGCTTCCCGTATTCATTTAACACATTAAAAATAAAGGAAAAGAATGAACTGGCATTATGAGAAAAATGGCGTGCGTCATGACAATGTGACCGAAGCCGACATAAGCGAACGTATTCGGCGCGGAGAGCTGAATGCCTCAACGCTGGTATGGCAACAGGGCATGGCGGAATGGCAACCACTGTCAGCCACCCCGCTGGCTGAGGTCCTGAAACAAAGTACAGTTCCCCCCGCGCTCCCCGGCAATCGTATCCCCGGCGGGGTGGTCTGGACGCTGGCTTTTGCTCCCCTGATTGGGTATGCCCTGGAGATGTGGACGGCCGGGCTGAGCGGAATGGAATTTGAGGAGGCGTATACCGCAGTAAGTGAAGGGCAATACTGGTTTATCACGCTGATACTGAATATTGCGCTGGGATATCTGGATGAACGGCGGCTCCGTAAATCCGGTGTGGATACCGCCGCCTTTGGCTGGCTGGCCTGGCTGGTTCCGTTTTATCTGTGGCGCAGGGCAAAAGCCCTCGGTCAGAAACCGGCTTACTTCTGGGTCTGGCTGGTCACGCTGATACTGGTACTGCTGGCGGCCTGATGGTTATTCAGCAGGAGAAAGGTTGAACATCAGCCTGTTTAATTACAACCATTATTATCAACACAATAACAGTGTTCATTACTTAAGGACAATATCATGAGACTGTCTCAATGTATTCTCACCGCCGCCATACTGACTTTAGCATCAACGGCCCATGCCCTGCCCAATATGTGGACCAGCGGATTTGGTCAGGGCGTGACCGAATATCTCATCACCAGCCCGGAGAAGGTGGTGTTTAATCTGAACTGCACCACCAACCCGGATGCTCAGAATATTCTGCAACACGGTGTTGATCTCACCCTGCCTGATGGAACATCAGTAAGTTCTCATGACAACGGGACGGAAATAACGGTCGTCATGGATAATAGTCAGTATTTGCTACCGTCATTCCTCGGCTGGCGAAACGGTGATAACGCCTGGGTGTCATTTATTAACGCGCTGGCTCAGGCCACGACGTTTGATGTTTACGTCAACGATAAAAAAGTCGACACCTTCAGTCCGGGGCTGAAGAACACGCAGAAAGAATTGTCTGACCTCAGTGAATGCAGGACCATCGACGCCACAGACGGCTAATCCCCCACGTTTCTGGTCACAGACCAGTCCCCACCAGCACCAGATAACACCAGGCCATGTTCCCGAAGGAACATGGCCTTTTTGTTTTTATTTCACTATCGATACAAGGAGTTAATCATGCGATTAGCCAGCCACTTTGGACGAACAAATCAGATCCGCCGCGACCGTCCATTAACCCATGAAGAACTGATGCAGCATGTCCCCAGCGTCTTTGGAGAGGATAAACATGCTTCCAGGAGTGAAAAATATACTTTTATTCCCACCATCACCCTGCTGGAGAACCTGCAGCGCGAAGGCTTCCAGCCCTTTTTTGCCTGCCAGTCCCGCGTCCGCGATCCGGGTCGCCGGGAACACACAAAACATATGCTCCGACTGCGTCGCGCCAGTCAGATAAACGGTCAGCAGGTGCCGGAAATTATCATCCTGAATTCGCACGGCGGTGAATCCAGTTTTCAATTGCTTCCTGGAATATTCCGCAGCGTCTGTACTAATTCGCTCGTCTGCGGACAGTCGTTTGGTGAAATCCGGGTTCCACACCGGGGGAATGTGGTGGAAAAGGTCATTGAAGGTGCTTACGAGGTACTGGGTGTGTTCGACCGGGTGGAAGAGAAGCGTGATGCGATGCAGTCGCTTTTACTCCCGCCACCGGCACAACAGGCTTTTGCCAGAGCCGCGCTGACGTACCGTTTCGGGGAAGAGCACCAGCCGGTGACGGAAGCGCAGATACTGACACCCCGCCGCTATGAAGACCGTCAGGATGACCTGTGGTCAGTTTTTAATCGGTGCCAGGAGAACCTGCTCAAAGGGGGGCAGCCAGGGCGTACTGCCAAAGGCAAACGCAGCCATACCCGCGCGGTGAAAGGCATCGACGGCGACGTTAAGCTCAACCGGGCACTCTGGGTGATGGCGGAAGAGCTGCAGCAGGCGCTGAGCTGATGCCACCGTTGCCTGATAACGCCCACCCGGCTGCCATTTATCCTGCCCCCCTGGAGAACAACCCCGGCAGCCGCTCTATCTCCGATGACGACCTGTGCGCCTGGTGTTCACACCTTCTTTATCGTCCCGGTGAACTCAGTCTCTGCCGGTTAAGTCTCGCTGACGGCCACTGGCCCTCACACTGTGATGAAGACGGCTATGCGCAGTCCTGTCCGTCACTCCGGTTGAACCGGTATCCCCAACACAATGAATAAAAGAGGAAAAACAACATGACCGATAACACTCTGCCACTGTTCACACCCGCAACAGATACTCCTGCTGCGGCTCAGCATCAGATTATCGCTATACCGGTAACCGATGAGAACCGCATCAGCTTCTGGCCGCAGCACTTTGGCAGCATTCCGCAGTGGATAATCCTTGAGCCCACGGTCTTCGCGTGGATGGACCGCCTCTGCGCCGATTACCACGGCGGTATCTGGCAGTTGTACACGCTCAGCAACGGCGGCGCGTTTATGGCCCCGGAAGCGGATAGCGAGGGCCCCTGGTCTCTGTTCAACGCGATGAATGGCAACGGCGGTGACATGAGTGCCGAAGCTGCCGGGATTGCGGTCTGTCTGATGACTTACAGCCACCACTCCATGCGTACCGAATGCGATGCCATGACAGAGCACTATTACCGCCTGCGGGATTACGCGCTCAACCACGCGGAATGTAACACCATCATGCACATCATCGACTGAGGTCAGCCGCTATGGAACAACAGTTACCGCTGTTTGCCCGTGAATTACCCCCTGCCGACCAGCAGACAGTCAGGGAAGCGTTAACCCTGCTGGAGTGCCAGCTACGTGAACCCGGCGCGTCATTTACTTCCAGCCATGCCGTCCGCGACTGGCTGCGCCTGCAGCTCGCGTCACTTGAGCGTGAAGAGTTTACCGCACTCTTCCTCGATAACCAGCACCGTCTTATAGACCATGAAACGCTCTTCACCGGCACCATAAACCATACGCAGCTCCATCCCCGGGAAGTGGTGAAATCCGGCCTGAAACACAACGCTGCCGCAGTCATTGTGGCGCATTGCCACCCGTCAGGTCATGCAGAACCCAGCCAGGCCGATCGTCAGGTCACTGTGCGTATTCAGCAGGCTCTGGCGCTGGTTGATATCCGCCTGCTGGACCACCTGGTGGTGGGCGGCATGGATGTTGTCTCATTTTCCGAACGTGGCTGGCTTTAAAGGAGAGCAGCACGATGAAAATCATCAGCAAACGTCAGGCGATGACGATTTATCGCCAGCATCCGCAGTCCCGGTTGTTTCGCTTCTGTACCGGCAAATATAAGTGGTCCGGCAGTATCTGCCACTATGCCGGTCGGGAGGTGCAGGATATCACCGGTGTGCTCGCGGTCTTCGCTGAACGCCGCCAGGACCGCAATGGCCCGTATGTCGTATTACGCAGCGTCACGCTTAATTAACACACGTTTAAGGAAGGCTAAAATTGTCGAATAAAATACCGACAGTAAACCACGATATCACTGAACCCTGGTGGGGGCTTAAACGCAGTATCACGCCCTGTTTTGGCGCACGGCTGGTGCAGGCGGGCAACCGTCTGCATTATCTCGCTGACCGGGCCAGCATCACCGGACAGTTCAGCGACGCGGATTTACGGCATCTCGACCAGGCATTTCCACTGCTGCTCAAACAGCTTGAACTGATGCTCACCAGCGGTGAACTCAATCCCCGCCATCAGCACTGTGTCATGCTCTATGCAAAAGGGCTGACCTGCGAGGCCGACTCCCTCGGCTCGCATGGTTACGTATACCTGGCGATTTATCCGACACCAGCGGCAACCGCATAAAGCTTCTTACTACTTACCCTCGTTTTACCCATCAACAAAGAGATCCCACTATGCAAACCCAACCACTATCCTCAACGCAGGAGGCTACACCACACCCGTCACCGGTGGAGATTTGGCAACGGCTTCTGAGCAACCTGTTAGATCGTCACTACGGTCTGACACTTAACGACACGCCGTTTGGTAACGACGGTGTGATTCAGGAGCATATCGACGCCGGTATATCACTGTGCGACGCCGTGAACTTTATCGTGGAGAAATACGATCTGGTACGCACCGACCGTCGCGGTTTCAGCGCAGAAACACAGTCGCAGCTTCTCACCAGTATCGATATTCTCCGCGCCCGCAAAGCCACCGGACTGATGACCCGCAACGACTACAGAACGGTGACCGACATCACCATCGGCAAATACCGGGAGGTGCAGCCATGAAGCTGTCCCTCACTGTGGAAGCTGATGCCATCAACGTACTGGCCCTGAATGCGGGCCGGATCGCTGTCGATATCGATGGTATTGAACTGGCCGACCTGATTAACGTGGTCTGTGACAACGGTTATTCCCTTCGCGTTGCTGACTCCCCCGGAAAGCTGGTTGTTGAAGATCCGCTTCCGCCCGTCGCCCGCGTCAACTGTATCCAGTGCAGTACCGCGCATATCACGGAGCAAGACAATGCTCTGCTGTTTACCCTTTCACACCAGTATGAAGACTTTGGCGACCAGGAATGGATTTCTTACACTGGCTCGGGTTATCTGCTCTACCTGGGGGCGTGGTCATTTCCGGTCTTACGACTCAAACGCCTCGGTCTGTCGAAAGCCTGCCGTCGGTTAGTGGTGACGCTTATCCGTCGCTACGCCGCTGGTATAGTTCATCTGGACGCCTTTGGCGAAGTGCTACCGGGCTTTGCCACCTTCGACTGGTAATCCAGCCTCAATCACCGCAAGGTTTTCACATGCCGGAATTAACCACTGAGGTTGCTCTCAACATTCTGATCGACTGGCTACAGGACAATATTGATTGCGGTACGGAGATCATCTTCGACAACGACGAAGACAACACCGATTCAGCAGTGCTGTTGCCCTGGATTGAACGTGCGCGTCAGGACGTTCGCGATCTCCGTCATCTTCAACTTCTGCGACAGACCAGTACAGATTAACCACCGAACAGTAGTCATCACTTACTCATAATCGCCAGCCCTCACCGGCTGGCGCTTTGCTTTATATAAGGAACGAAATAATGTCAGAGCTTACTCTCACCGAACCCGAAGTATTAACCGGCCACACCGACGTGATTTGCTCCACCAGCATTGAGCGTATTGTCACGGGACGTAATGCCGCTCTGGCGCAGATTGAAGTGCTCATGCAACAACTGGACGATGTTTCGATGCTGACCCGCAGTATCGGGGGAAAAACCGCGCTGGACTGGGCTATGAAGCAGGATTTCCGTTGCGGCTGCTGGTTGATGGAGAAACCAGAAGCGGCGATGAAAGCTATTACCCGTAATCTCGATCGCAGCATATGGCGAGACCTGATGAAGAAGTCGGGCATGCTTTCGCTCATGGATGCTCAGGCTCGTGAGCAGTGGTACAACAGCCTGGAAAAGGACGATATTCCCGCTGTCAGTGAAGCCAATATCCTCAGTACGTTTGAGCAGTTGCACCAGAGCAAAGGCGAGGTGTTTGAGCGTGGGGTGATCAACGTGTTTAAAGGGTTGTCCTGGGATTTCAAGACAAACTCGCCCTGCAAGTTTGGCGCGAAAATCATTGTGACGGGACTGGTCAAATTCGACCGATGGGGATTTGGGCTTAACTGGGGCTGGCAACGTGATCGGCTTGCAGACCTTGAACGCATGCTGATGCTTCTTGATGGCAAACCGGTTCCCGACAACCGCGCTGACGTTACCCGTCGTCTCAGCGATCATATCCATGCTAATCGGCACAGTAACCGTTACGAGGATGAGATATTTGTGATTAAGTATTTTCAGAAGGGAACTGCACACATCGTATTCAAGCGACCTGAGCTGGTTGATAAGCTGAACGACATCATCGCCCGACACTATCCGGGAGCACTGCCAGCGAGAAGAGAGTGAGTTGTCCGATGCTATATCAGGTGAGCCAGCGCAAGCCGGACGACAATGGCATACTGGATGGCATACCGAAAAATCAGAAAAGAAAAAGGGCCATGTTAATCAATAACATGGCCCTGAATATTGGCGGAACGGACGGGACTCGAACCCGCGACCCCCTGCGTGACAGGCAGGTATTCTAACCAACTGAACTACCGCTCCGCGGCGCTCCACGTTGGGAGCGGAGCGAATATTACGAATTGCCCCCGGGCGCGTCAATAAATTTTCTCGTAAAATAAACCGACTGCGTGAAATTTAGCCCGAAAATCGGCATTCAGGCACGCCACATGCAGCTACCGCCCTTTTTTTCTACCAGGTCCAGGCGCGCCTCATGGTTTAATAGCTCTTCATCGCTGGCGTTAATGACGCGCAGTTTCCCGCCGCTGCGCACGATGCGTTGCACCCTATTTTCATCGCCCTGCTTCTGACGCGACTCACCTTCCATCGTAAACGCCAATGCCGTTTGCCCACCGGTCATCGCCAGGTAGACATCTGCCAGAATTTGGGCATCGAGTAATGCGCCGTGCAGGGTGCGTTTGGTGTTATCTATCTCATAGCGCGAGCATAAAGCATCAAGGCTGTTTCTCTTGCCGGGAAACATCTGGCGAGCGAGAGCGAGGCTGTCGGTGATTTTGCAAAACGTATTTGTCTTCGGGATGCCGCGATTGAGCATACCGAACTCATAATCCATAAAGCCGATATCAAACGATGCGTTGTGTATAACCAGCTCGGCGCCATCGATATAGGCCAGAAAGTCGTCGGCGATATCGGCAAACGTCGGCATATTGCGCAGAAACTCATCGGCGATACCGTGGACATTGAACGCTTCGGGGTCCACCAGCCGGTCCGGTTTTATATAGACGTGAAAGTTATTCCCCGTTAAGCGCCGGTTAACAACCTCAACGGCGCCCACTTCTATAATTCGGTGCCCTTCATAGTGGACACCGAGCTGGTTCATACCCGTGGTTTCGGTATCGAGAACAATCTGTCGTGTAATTGCAGTGCTCATAGCGCTCGTTTATGTCAGACTTGGCTTTTTGTCACAGGAAGTCTACCAGAGATGCGTAAACAGGTAGAAATTTTCACCGACGGCTCCTGCCTAGGCAACCCAGGCCCCGGCGGATATGGCGCAATTCTACGCTATAAACAGCATGAAAAAACCTTCAGCGCCGGATATCAGCTAACCACCAATAATCGTATGGAGCTTATGGCTGCTATTGTGGCGCTTGAGGCCGTTCGGGAGCACTGCGATATTGTCCTGAGTACCGATAGCCAGTATGTACGCCAGGGTATAACGCAGTGGATCCATAACTGGAAAAAGCGCGGCTGGAAGACTGCGGCCAAACAGCCGGTTAAAAATGTCGACCTTTGGCAGCGTCTCGATGCCGCACTCAGCCAGCATACGATTAAATGGGAATGGGTAAAGGGACACGCTGGCCACCCGGAAAATGAGCGCTGCGATGAACTGGCGCGCGCGGCGGCCTCTAAGCCGACGCTGGACGATGTGGGCTATCAGGCGCAGGAGGCTGCGGGATAACCCGATTCAGTACTGGCGCGTCGCGCCCACCGCCGGGCGCAACTGCGGTTTTTTACGCAAGTTTTTCATGGGGGTGAATGTCAACGGCACGGTGCGTTTACGCGCCACGATCATTTGCAGGCATCCCAGGGCGGGCACGTGGGTATTTAATAAACGTCCGCCGCTCTTCTGCCATGGCAATACTTCAAAGCAGCCGCAGTGCATAACTTCAAAATTAAGTAATGCCAGCCAGTCTATTTGGCGCATCAGCGTAAATGACCGCCACTGAGGAACCCGCGGTTTGCGAAACAGCGTCCGTATTCTGCCGACTCTGGCAAGACTTAAGGGGTTGAATCCGGTGATTATCAGCCAGCCATCGTCAATCAGGACTCTGTCAATCTCACGCAATAAACGATGAGGATCGCCACACCAGGGCAGAGAATGTGCCAGCAAACACGCATCGATTGAATCTGGTGCGAAGGGAAGTTGCAGCGCCTCTCCCATCACCTGAAGGTTTTCCCCTTGTAATGCCATGTTAAACTGGTGTGAAATAGCGCAGGTATCGGTATTGATTTCTGCGCTTAAGTTACCGACTTTAAGCAGATGAAAGCCAAACATCTTCGCCAGCCACGGCTGCAACTGCCGTTCGATCGCCGCGCGATGGTTATCGCCCCAGGGCAACTCGGCCCAGCGGGCTGGCGCCACCAGTGGTTCAGGAATCCTTGCCGGTTTCATCTCGCCCTTCCATTACGCAGTAAGAGGTATGCATGAATCTTACCAGTATTTCCGCTTTTCAGGATAATTACATCTGGGTTCTGAGCGATGAGAAAAAACGCTGTCTGATCGTTGACCCCGGTGAGGCCGCACCGGTGCTGAGCGCATTAGAAGATAATCAGTGGCAGCCTGAAGCAATTTTATTGACGCATCATCATCAGGATCACGTCGGCGGTGTTGCACAGCTGCGTGAACGCTATCCGCAGCTTCCTGTTTACGGCCCTGAAGAAACGCGGGATAAAGGCGCGACAGAGCTTGTGTACGACGGCACTCGCATGACACTTCTGGGCCTTGATTTTCAGGTTATCGCCACGCCCGGTCATACGCTGGGGCATATTTGCTGGTATGCCGCCCCCTGGCTATTTTGCGGAGATACACTCTTTTCCGGCGGCTGTGGGCGTTTGTTTGAAGGAACCGCCGCACAAATGTTCGCTTCTTTGAAGAAATTAAATGCGCTCCCTGCGGATACGTTAATTTGCTGTGCTCATGAATACACGCTGAGTAACATAAAATTTGCATTAAGCATTCTTCCGGAAGATAGAGCTTTAAAGGATTACTATCGCGATGTAAGTGAATTAAGGGCAAAAAATGAAAAAACCTTACCCACTATTTTAAAAAATGAGCGCGCAATAAATTTATTCTTAAGAACAGAAGATTCTGATTTAATTAAAAAAATTTCAAAAGAAACAAAGTTGCAACAATCTGAACACGTTTTTGCATGGTTACGGGCCGCTAAAGATATGTTCTGAGTTTTCCTGGTTGCTTCCCCCCGCAGTGGACTGTATGATTGCACGTCTTTTAAACAACCATTGACGCACACACATGAAGGCAAAAGCGATAATTTTCGCCTCTGTCCTGCTCGTGGGGTGCCAGGCGACGCAGCGCGACGCCGGCGTTCAACAGCACGCACAGAGCCTTTCTGCAGCGAGTCAAAATGATGCAGGGAAGCTAGCAGATCGAGCGACATCCGCGCGATGGCTGGATAATAATCTCGCCCTCGCGCAGGATCAGGATCTGTGGTCCTTCATTGGCAACGAGCTAAAGATGGGAATTCCGGCCAATAGCCGGGTTCGCGAGCAAAAATTAAAATTTTTAAAAAACAAGAGCTATCTCCACGATGTGACCTTACGGGCTGAACCGTATATGTACTGGATAGCCGGGCAAATTAAGAAACGTAATATGCCTATGGAACTGGTACTGTTACCCATAGTGGAGAGCGCTTTTGATCCCCATGCAACGTCTGCCCGCAGCGCTGCAGGAATTTGGCAAATTATCCCCAGCACGGGGCGTAATTACGGTCTGAAACAGACCCGGGATTACGATGCACGTCGCGACGTAGAGGCTTCAACGACGGCCGCGCTTAATATCATGCAGCGCCTTAACCGAATGTTTGACGGGGACTGGCTGCTAACGGTTGCCGCGTATAATAGCGGCGAAGGGCGCGTGTTAAAGGCGATAAAAGCGAATAGAGCCGCAGGGAAACCAACCGACTACTGGTCGCTGTCGTTGCCCAAAGAGACACAAATCTATATTCCGAAAATGCTGGCGCTGAGCGATATCTTCAAAAACAGCAAACGCTATGGCGTTCGCCTGCCTACCACCAACGGCAGCCGCGCGCTGGCGCGCGTCAAAGTGACAACGCCGGTCGAAATGACTCAGTTAGCGAGTATGACCGGTATGCCTGTGAGTAAATTGAAGGCATTTAATGCTGGTTACAAAGGCAGCGTACTGGGCAAAGGCGGCTCGCAGTATGTTATGGTCCCGCAAAAGCATGTGGCTAAACTGCGCGCATCGCTGGCGTCCAGCGATTTTGTTGCCGTAGAGTCGGGGCTTCTGGCAGAAAATAGTAGCCGGACTACAAAAAGCCGTTATACCGTGCAGCGTGGCGATACGCTTAGCGGTATCGCCGCTAAGCTGAATATGTCGCAGAGCGCTTTGCAGCGGAATAACGGTTTGAACAGCGCACGTATCAAACCAGGGCAAACGTTGACCGTAAGCACTGAGTCCAAAAGCGTATCTCAACTTGCGAAAAACGATAACAGCATTACTTATCGCGTGCGAAAAGGTGACTCTCTGGCCAGCATCGCAAAAAGGCATGGCGTTAAAATTAAAGATTTAATGCGCTGGAATGAGAGTACCGGCAATCTTAAGCCGGGCGATCAGCTTACGCTATATGTTAAGCACGATGCGATGCCTGAAACCTGAAATTCCTGAAATTCCTGAAATTCCTGAAATTCCTGAAATGATAAAAAAGCGCCGCTCAAACGGTGCTTTTTTATTGCCTGTCTCCCTGTAAAAAGCCAGTCTCCACCAGTTTTGTCCGTTCTTAATGTATTTACTTGAATCCTGTCAATGGGTAGCCGCTCCGATCGTTTAGCGCGTATCTCAACCGCTAGCTATGAAAGCAATTTTTGGCTGCGGCGCCTGCAAGGAGTGATTGGGAGAAGATAGGAGTAGTGTTGTTAAGGATAGCAACGTCTGTAATTGCAGCGTCATCTCTGCCAGAGCGCCCTTCACATCGCGTAACGCGTTAAAATAATCGCCTGGATATCGCTCGTCGGCTACCGTTCTCTACTACGCTTACCGGTTAGCGCCGGCCTGGCGTAAATTCAACCAGCAAAGGGTTATGATCGGAAGCTCGGGTAACTAATACAGAGGCATCATGCACGGTCAGGCCGCGATAGAAAACAAAATCCAGCGGGCGGCCAAAAGTCCGGCGGCGGCGGTCGTCCTTAAAACGCACTTCACGCAGCGACATTTCCCGAGAGAAGCGGTAGAGCGCATTCATACGCGGGCGACTCCATGCATTGAAATCGCCGGCCATAATAACCGGACCAGAATGCGCCGCTATTTGTTCACCAATCGGTCCTAACTGCTTACTATAAACATCCACGCCGAGGCTAAAATTTACGGCATGAATGTTGACGACCATTAAAAGGCGCCCGTCCGGGATGGGATAAACCGTAACCAAGGCTGATTTTGCAAGGCGTAATATTGGCTCTCTTTCACGCAGTGGGCAACAATAGACGGGATGAGCTGAAGCCAGTGTCATTACTCCGGATGGATGCTGCGGCAGTACAAAGGCGGGAACCTGATCGGCGGCTAAATAGTTCGTGGTCGCAAAGCGAATCAACTCAGGGGTAGTTTGCGCCTCCTGTAGCAGCACCAAATGCGCTTCTTTGCCAAAATCACGCAGTACGGATAGCCATTCGGCCCGCTGCTGCTTAAAAATATTCCATACTAATACGCGCAGTGGGCCCTCTCCATTAAGAGGCGCCCCGGAGGGCATCGCCTGGCCAATGCCGACCGGAACGCCGGTTGCCATTATCCTTTCCGCTGGCTGACCTGCAACGTAGCGCATAGCGTAGGTTTTTCTTCGCACGATTGATTAATGCCTCTATTTCTTTTCGACACAATAACGGCCGTTTCTTTCGTTATAGGGTGTTTAGACGTCACTTTCAACGTTACGTTCCCACAACCGCATGTAGTCTCAAAACAGATGACAGCTTTCTGCCACTGTGCTGAAATGCTAATTATATATAAATCGCATGGCAATTTTGCTTTAGGTGCAATAGTGAAAGCAACTTCGGAAGAGCTAATTATTTTTGTGGCTGTGGTAGAAAGCGGAAGTTTTAGCCGGGCTGCCGAACTGTTAGGGCAGGCGAATTCGGCTATCAGCCGGGCAGTAAAGCGCCTCGAAAATAAACTTGAAGTTAACTTGTTAAATCGTACAACGCGTCAGCTCAGTATGACCGAAGAAGGACAGCGCTATTTCAGACGCGCACAGCAAATTCTGCAGGATATGGCGGCGGCGGAAAATGAATTACAGGAAAGCCGCCGCGCACCTAAAGGGCTGCTGCGAGTTGACGCTGCAACGCCTATCGTTCTACATCTGTTGTTGCCACTGGTTAAACCCTTTCGTGAACGTTACCCTGATGTGACGCTCTCTTTGGTCTCCTCTGAAACCTTTATCAACTTAATTGAGCGCAAAGTGGATATTGCTATTCGCGTAGGGGAGCTCACAGATTCCAGCCTGCGGGCACGCCCATTATTCAATAGCCTGCGCCGCATCATCGCAACTCCTGCCTATCTGGAGCAGTTTGGCCATCCTCAATGTGCGGCCGATCTCAATCAGCATTCCTGTCTGGGTTTTAGCGAGCCTGCGTCACTTAATCGGTGGCCGCTTGCCCAGGATGACGGGCAAATGTATGAGGTTAACCCTTCGCTCTCCTCTAACAGCGGAGAGACAATTAAGCAGCTTTGCCTGCAAGATAACGGCATCGCCTGCTTATCGGATTTTATGGTCGATAAGGAAATTGCGCGAGGTGAATTAGTGGAAGTATTACCCGATAAATTGCTTCCCGTCACCATACCATTAAGCGCCGTATATTATAGCGATCGGGCAGTGAGTACGCGGATCAGGGCATTTATCGATTTCTTAAGCACGAATATTCATAAGACGGATGCTCCATGAAATAGGCAACCCATATAAAAGGCGTTTAACCCCTTCAATTATTACTATAAAACCACGGCGAACGTTAAACGCGTTGAGATTTTAAAAGCCGGCGATATATCAATGATGCTCTTGCAGGAATTCCAACCGCCTACACTGTGTAAACCGTGTAGCTTCATGGTTTTCGCTCCTATGCAACATATTTAGCGGCTAGTAGAAAAGCAAAAAACCCTGAGCAAGGCTCAGGGTTTTTAATAAGTGGCGGAACGGACGGGACTCGAACCCGCGACCCCCTGCGTGACAGGCAGGTATTCTAACCAACTGAACTACCGCTCCACCGAATTTTTATTACACCAGGATATTCCCCGGTTTACTGCAATTAAAAGCCTGGCAGTTCCCTACTCTCGCATGGGGAAGCCCCACACTACCATCGGCGCTACGGCGTTTCACTTCTGAGTTCGGCATGGGGTCAGGTGGGACCACCGCGCTGTCGCCGCCAGGCATATTCTGTCACCCGCCGCCGCACTCTCGTGCCGCCACAGGTCTTATCCGTCACAAACTGAAAATACTCTCAACCCCTCAAAACACCTTCGGCGTTGTAAGGTTAAGCCTCTCGGTTCATTAGTACCGGTTAGCTCAACGCATCGCTGCGCTTACACACCCGACCTATCAACGTCGTCGTCTTCAACGTTCCTTCAGGAGACTTTAAGTCTCAGGGAGAACTCATCTCGGGGCAAGTTTCGTGCTTAGATGCTTTCAGCACTTATCTCTTCCGCATTTAGCTACCGGGCAGTGCCATTGGCATGACAACCCGAACACCAGTGATGCGTCCACTCCGGTCCTCTCGTACTAGGAGCAGCCCCCCTCAGTTCTCCAGCGCCCACGGCAGATAGGGACCGAACTGTCTCACGACGTTCTAAACCCAGCTCGCGTACCACTTTAAATGGCGAACAGCCATACCCTTGGGACCTACTTCAGCCCCAGGATGTGATGAGCCGACATCGAGGTGCCAAACACCGCCGTCGATATGAACTCTTGGGCGGTATCAGCCTGTTATCCCCGGAGTACCTTTTATCCGTTGAGCGATGGCCCTTCCATTCAGAACCACCGGATCACTATGACCTGCTTTCGCACCTGCTCGAGCCGTCACTCTCGCAGTCAAGCGGGCTTATGCCATTGCACTAACCTCCTGATGTCCGACCAGGATTAGCCCACCTTCGTGCTCCTCCGTTACTCTTTGGGAGGAGACCGCCCCAGTCAAACTACCCACCAGACACTGTCCGCGACCCGGATTACGGGCCTGCGTTAGAACACCAGCCATTAAAGGGTGGTATTTCAAGGATGGCTCCGTGCAGACTGGCGTCCACACTTCAAAGCCTCCCACCTATCCTGCACATCAAGGACCAGTGTTCAGTGTCAAGCTATAGTAAAGGTTCACGGGGTCTTTCCGTCTTGCCGCGGGTACACTGCATCTTCACAGCGAGTTCAATTTCACTGAGTCCCGGGTGGAGACAGCCTGGCCATCATTACGCCATTCGTGCAGGTCGGAACTTACCCGACAAGGAATTTCGCTACCTTAGGACCGTTATAGTTACGGCCGCCGTTTACCGGGGCTTCGATCAGGAGCTTCTCGCAACGCGATAACCCCATCAATTAACCTTCCGGCACCGGGCAGGCGTCACACCCTATACGTCCACTTTCGTGTTTGCAGAGTGCTGTGTTTTTAATAAACAGTTGCAGCCAGCTGGTATCTTCGACTGGCTTCAGCTCCGTCAGCAAGTGACTTCACCTACGCGCCAGCGTGCCTTCTCCCGAAGTTACGGCACCATTTTGCCTAGTTCCTTCACCCGGGTTCTCTCAAGCGCCTTGGTATTCTCTACCTGACCACCTGTGTCGGTTTGGGATACGATTTGATGTTACCTGATGCTTAGAGGCTTTTCCTGGAAGCAGGGCATTTGTTACTTCATCACCGTAGTGACTCGTCATCGTGCCTCAGCGTTAAAGCAGACCGGATTTGCCTGGTCCACACACCTACACACTTAAACCGGGACAACCGTCGCCCGGCTAACATAGCCTTCTCCGTCCCCCCTTCGCAGTAACACCGAGTACAGGAATATTAACCTGTTTCCCATCGACTACGCCTTTCGGCCTCGCCTTAGGGGTCGACTCACCCTGCCCCGATTAACGTTGGACAGGAACCCTTGGTCTTCCGGCGAGCGGGCTTTTCACCCGCTTTATCGTTACTCATGTCAGCATTCGCACTTCTGATACCTCCAGCAGACCTCACAGTCCACCTTCGACGGCTTACAGAACGCTCCCCTACCCAACAACACATAGTGTCGCTGCCGCAGCTTCGGTGCATGGTTTAGCCCCGTTACATCTTCCGCGCAGGCCGACTCGACCAGTGAGCTATTACGCTTTCTTTAAATGATGGCTGCTTCTAAGCCAACATCCTGGCTGTCTGGGCCTTCCCACATCGTTTCCCACTTAACCATGACTTTGGGACCTTAGCTGGCGGTCTGGGTTGTTTCCCTCTTCACGACGGACGTTAGCACCCGCCGTGTGTCTCCCGTGATAACATTCTCCGGTATTCGTAGTTTGCATCGGGTTGGTAAGCCGGGATGGCCCCCTAGCCGAAACAGTGCTCTACCCCCGGAGATGAATTCACGAGGCGCTACCTAAATAGCTTTCGGGGAGAACCAGCTATCTCCCGGTTTGATTGGCCTTTCACCCCCAGCCACAGGTCATCCGCTAATTTTTCAACATTAGTCGGTTCGGTCCTCCAGTTAGTGTTACCCAACCTTCAACCTGCCCATGGCTAGATCACCGGGTTTCGGGTCTATACCCTGCAACTTAGCGCCCGGTTAAGACTCGGTTTCCCTTCGGCTCCCCTATTCGGTTAACCTTGCTACAGAATATAAGTCGCTGACCCATTATACAAAAGGTACGCAGTCACCCCCCATAAAGGAAGGCTCCCACTGCTTGTACGTACACGGTTTCAGGTTCTGTTTCACTCCCCTCGCCGGGGTTCTTTTCGCCTTTCCCTCACGGTACTGGTTCACTATCGGTCAGTCAGGAGTATTTAGCCTTGGAGGATGGTCCCCCCATATTCAGACAGGATACCACGTGTCCCGCCCTACTCATCGAGCTCACAACAGGTGCATTTTCATGTACGGGGCTGTCACCCTGTATCGCCGGACTTTCCAGACCGTTCCATTAACACACCCGCTGATTCAGACTCTGGGCTCTTCCCCGTTCGCTCGCCGCTACTCAGGGAATCTCGGTTGATTTCTTTTCCTCGGGGTACTTAGATGTTTCAGTTCTCCCGGTTCGCCTCATTAACCTATGGATTCAGTTAATGATAGTGCAACGAATTGCACTGGGTTTCCCCATTCGGACATCGTCGGTTATAACGCCTCATATCAGCTTACCGACGCTTTTCGCAGATTAGCACGTCCTTCATCGCCTCTGACTGCCAGGGCATCCACCGTGTACGCTTATTCGCTTAACCTCACAACCCGAAGATGTCTTCGGACTGCAGGCTTGAGAGACCCATTAAACGGTTATTCCGTTTATGGATTTTCAATTTTCAGCTTGTTCCGGATTGTTAAAGAGCAAATATCTCAGACCTGACTCCGCCTTCACGGCAAAATCAGCTTTGAGATACAGTGGCCGGTGACTTTCACTCACAAACCAGCAAGTGGCGTCCCCTAGGGGATTCGAACCCCTGTTACCGCCGTGAAAGGGCGGTGTCCTGGGCCTCTAGACGAAGGGGACACGAAAATTGTCTGTCACACATTGTGTGACATTTTCGTGTAGGGTGAGCTTTCGTTAACAGAAAGCGAACGGCTATATCCCGCCCTTACTCACGCCCAACGCGTAAACGCCTTGCTTCTTTTCTTTCATCAGACAATCTGTGTGAGCACTGCAAAAGACCGTATCTTCAGGTAAGGAGGTGATCCAACCGCAGGTTCCCCTACGGTTACCTTGTTACGACTTCACCCCAGTCATGAATCACAAAGTGGTAAGCGCCCTCCCGAAGGTTAAGCTACCTACTTCTTTTGCAACCCACTCCCATGGTGTGACGGGCGGTGTGTACAAGGCCCGGGAACGTATTCACCGTGGCATTCTGATCCACGATTACTAGCGATTCCGACTTCACGGAGTCGAGTTGCAGACTCCGATCCGGACTACGACGCACTTTATGAGGTCCGCTTGCTCTCGCGAGGTCGCTTCTCTTTGTATGCGCCATTGTAGCACGTGTGTAGCCCTGGTCGTAAGGGCCATGATGACTTGACGTCATCCCCACCTTCCTCCGGTTTATCACCGGCAGTCTCCTTTGAGTTCCCGACCGAATCGCTGGCAACAAAGGATAAGGGTTGCGCTCGTTGCGGGACTTAACCCAACATTTCACAACACGAGCTGACGACAGCCATGCAGCACCTGTCTCACAGTTCCCGAAGGCACTTCTCCGTCTCCGGAGAATTCTGTGGATGTCAAGACCAGGTAAGGTTCTTCGCGTTGCATCGAATTAAACCACATGCTCCACCGCTTGTGCGGGCCCCCGTCAATTCATTTGAGTTTTAACCTTGCGGCCGTACTCCCCAGGCGGTCTACTTAACGCGTTAGCTCCGGAAGCCACGGTTCATGACCACAGCCTCCAAGTAGACATCGTTTACGGCGTGGACTACCAGGGTATCTAATCCTGTTTGCTCCCCACGCTTTCGCACCTGAGCGTCAGTCTTCGTCCAGGGGGCCGCCTTCGCCACCGGTATTCCTCCAGATCTCTACGCATTTCACCGCTACACCTGGAATTCTACCCCCCTCTACGAGACTCAAGCCTGCCAGTTTCAAATGCAGTTCCCGGGTTGAGCCCGGGGATTTCACATCTGACTTAACAGACCGCCTGCGTGCGCTTTACGCCCAGTAATTCCGATTAACGCTTGCACCCTCCGTATTACCGCGGCTGCTGGCACGGAGTTAGCCGGTGCTTCTTCTGCGGGTAACGTCAATCTGATGGCGTATTAAGCCACCAGCCTTCCTCCCCGCTGAAAGTACTTTACAACCCGAAGGCCTTCTTCATACACGCGGCATGGCTGCATCAGGGTTTCCCCCATTGTGCAATATTCCCCACTGCTGCCTCCCGTAGGAGTCTGGACCGTGTCTCAGTTCCAGTGTGGCTGGTCATCCTCTCAGACCAGCTAGAGATCGTCGCCTAGGTGAGCCTTTACCCCACCTACTAGCTAATCCCATCTGGGTTCATCCTATGGCGTGAGGCCCGAAGGTCCCCCACTTTGGTCTTGCGACATTATGCGGTATTAGCCACCGTTTCCAGTGGTTATCCCCCTCCATCGGGCAGATCCCCAGACATTACTCACCCGTCCGCCGCTCGCCGGCAAAGAAGCAAGCTTCTTTCCGCTGCCGCTCGACTTGCATGTGTTAGGCCTGCCGCCAGCGTTCAATCTGAGCCATGATCAAACTCTTCAATTAAAGTTTGATGCTCAAAGAATTAAACTGTTAGTTCGTAATGAATTAACTGTTGTTCACTCTTGAGACTTGATAATCATTTTTCGTCCGAAGACGTTGATATCAGTGCTTTCGAGTGCCCACACAGATTGTCTGATAAATTGTTAAAGAGCAGTTGCGCCGGGCTTTCGCTCCGGTCGCGAGGTGGCGTATGTTACGCTTTCCTCTTTCAGAGTCAACCCCATTTTTTAGGCGTTTTCTCTTTCGGCCCGGCCTTCACTTTCGTCTGCGCCGTGTCGATGGAGGCGCATTATAGGGACTGCTGCGCCCCTGACAAGCAAAAATTAAGAAACTTCGATCAACCGCTCAATTTACGAGCGAAAGCGCTATTTTGCTCTGTTTCTGATAGCCGTTGGAAGTTCTGCCAGGCTATCGATAACCCAGTCCGCTAACTGTTCGCTTTCCTCAGTTACTGGCTTACCGGTGCGTACTAATACCCGCGTCCCAACTTTTGCAGCGGTCGCGGCCTGCATATCTTCTGTCTTATCGCCCACCATATACGATGCTGCCATATCGATATTAAGATAATCGCGGGCCGTAATGAGCATCCCCGGTTGCGGCTTACGGCAATCACACGCCTGTCGGTAGGCTTCAACGCCTGCTTGCGGATGATGCGGACAGTAATAAATACCATCCAGATCCACGCCGCGATCGGCCAAAGACCAATCCATCCATTCAGTGAGCCGTTCGAACTGCGTCTCACTGAATAAACCGCGGGCAATCCCCGATTGATTAGTCACCAGCACTAACGCAAATCCCATCTCTTTTAATTCACGTAGCGCATCAATAGCTCCATCAATAAATTCAAAGCTTTCGATTTCATGCACATAACCGTGATCAACATTAATAGTGCCATCACGATCGAGAAATATAGCGGGGACAGATTTAGTCACCAGGCGCTCCTGAGATTGAATATGAATAATGTTGCCTATGATATCGTCGCAATGATTTCCGGGCCACAAACAACGCGCTTCTTTAGATAAAACCTTTCATTTTGCCGCTTCTCTTAAAAAGGATGAGTGGCGAATAAGAGACAGATTGATTTAGACGTCTGGATGCCTTAACATCCATCCATCGCGGACTTTGAACCCAGTCGAACAATACAAAATGCCACGGCAACATTTTATAAGATAAAAATAATCTAATGATTAAACTTTCCAGCATCACCAAAGTATTCCAGCAAGGGAATCGACATATTCAGGCGTTAAAAAATGTCAGCCTGCACGTCCCCGCTGGGCAAATATTTGGCGTTATCGGCTCTTCCGGCGCCGGGAAAAGCACGCTGATTCGCTGCGTGAATCTTCTTGAACGGCCTACTTCCGGCGAGGTACTTGTTGACGGCAAAGATCTCACGGCAATGAGCGAAGCGCAGCTTACGAAAGCTCGTCGCCAAATCGGCATGATATTTCAGCATTTTAACCTGCTGTCTTCACGTACGGTTTTCGGCAATGTCGCGCTTCCGCTTGAACTTGATAATACTCCGCGTAGCGAAGTTAAACGCCGCGTAATGGAGCTTCTTGAGCTGGTAGGGCTTGCAGAGAAGCATGACGCTTACCCGGCCAATCTATCCGGTGGGCAAAAACAGCGCGTCGCGATTGCTCGCGCTCTGGCGAGCAACCCTAAAATATTGCTGTGCGATGAGGCCACCAGCGCACTGGACCCCGCAACCACGCGCGCTATTCTGGAGCTATTAAAGGATATTAACCGCCGCCTGGGGTTAACCATTCTACTGATTACGCATGAGATGGACGTCGTAAAACGCATTTGCGATCGAGTTGCAGTGATTAGTGACGGCGAGCTTATTGAACAAGACAAAGTCGGTGAAGTCTTTTCTCATCCTAAAACCCCGCTGGCGCAACAGTTTATTCAATCAACCCTGCATTTGGATATTCCTGATGACTATGCCCAGCGGCTCAGCGCACGGCCCCAGGACGATATGATGCCACTTATGCGCCTTGAGTTTACCGGCCAATCTGTCGATGCCCCGCTGCTGTCGGAAACCGCCCGCCGCTTCAATGTTAATAACAACATTATTAGTGCGCAGATGGATTACGCCGGCGGCGTAAAATTCGGCATCATGCTGGCGGAAATGCACGGAGAACAAGAAGATACTAACGCTGCCATTGCGTATTTGCAGCAGCATCACGTAAAAGTAGAGGTGCTGGGTTATGTCTGAAGCAATGGTTTGGCTATTAATCCGAGGCGTCTGGGAAACGCTGGCGATGACGTTCGTTTCCGGCTTCTTTGGTTTTGTATTAGGCCTGCCGCTTGGCGTGCTGCTATATATCACTCGCCCCGGGCAAATCAGCGCCAACGCGCCGCTATACCGTATTATTTCAGCGCTGGTTAATATTTTCCGCTCAATTCCCTTTATTATTCTGCTGGTGTGGATGATTCCGTTTACGCGGGCTATTGTTGGCACCTCTATTGGGCTTCAGGCGGCAATTGTACCTTTAACCGTCGGTGCGGCGCCGTTCATCGCCCGTATGGTGGAAAACGCCCTGCTCGAAATTCCCGGCGGGCTTATCGAAGCGTCTCGCGCAATGGGCGCCACGCCGCTACAGATTATCCGCAAAGTCTTACTGCCCGAAGCGCTTCCTGGTCTAATCAACGCCGCGACTATCACGCTGATCACCCTTGTTGGCTACTCGGCGATGGGCGGAGCCGTCGGTGCCGGTGGCTTAGGCCAAATTGGCTATCAATACGGCTATATTGGATATAACGCTACGGTGATGAATACCGTACTGATTCTCCTGGTATTACTGGTTTACATTATTCAGTTCGCAGGCGATAACTTTGCACGTGCCGTAACGCGAAAATAACGCAACGTCGTATTCAACACCTACAGAAGGAAAGACTATGTCTCTGAAATTTAAGGCCGTGGCCGTGATTGGTACGTTGATAGGCGCGCTGACTCTGGCTGCCTGCGGTCAGGAAGAAAAAGATCCTAACCATATTAAAGTCGGCGTTATTGTCGGTGCAGAACAGCAGGTTGCTGAAGTCGCACAGAAAGTCGCTAAAGATAAATACAATCTCAACGTCGAGCTAGTGACGTTTAACGATTATGTTTTGCCGAACGAAGCCCTGAGCAAAGGCGATATTGACGTGAATGCATTCCAGCATAAACCTTATCTGGACCAGCAAATTAAAGATCACGGCTATAAGCTAGTGCCCGTCGGCAGTACATTTGTTTACCCGATTGCCGGTTATTCGAAGAAGATTAAATCACTGGATGAACTTCAATCCGGTGCGCAAATTGCGCTTCCAAACGATCCTACCAACTTAGGGCGCGCCTTACTGCTATTGCAAAAAGAAGATCTAATTAAACTGAAAGAAGGCTCCGGGTTGTTGCCTACGGTGCTGGATGTGATTGAGAATCCTAAAAATCTGAAGCTGGTCGAACTGGAAGCACCGCAGTTACCGCGCTCGCTTGACGACGCACAAATCGCACTCGCCGTGATTAATACCACCTACGCCAGCCAGATTGGCCTGACGCCGGCAAAAGATGGGATTTTTGTTGAAGATAAGGATTCCCCTTACGTTAATCTGATCGTGGCGCGGGAAGATAATAAAGACGCTGAAAACGTGAAAAAATTCGTGAAAGCCTTCCAGTCAGACGAAGTATCAGAAGCTGCTAATAAAATTTTTAACGGTGGTGCAGTAAAAGGCTGGTAAACCACTATTAACATTTTTCGTATAAAAATAAACAAGACAGGCGCAAGCCTGTCTTGTTATTTATGCGAGAGATTGTTTCAATAAGCCCCGTTTGATTATTCATTGAGGAAGACTTATGCGTGCTTTACCGATCTGTTTATTAGCACTCATGTTAAGCGGCTGTTCATTGCTAAGCAGATCCCCCGTGGAGCCCACGCAGAGCACGGCAGCACCGGTTAAACGCCAGCCCGTTAAGCCAAAGATTGCGCGCCCGGCGCCCGTCAAAATTTATACCAATGCAGAAGATTTGGTCGGTAAACCGTTTAAAGATCTCGGAGAAGTCACCGGAGAATCCTGCCAAATGAGCAATCAGGATTCCCCACCCAATATCCCGACCGCGCGTAAGCGGATGCAGATCAATGCTGCGAAAATGCACGCCAACGCCGTGCTTCAGCATAGCTGCGAAGTCACCAGCGGCACTCCGGGCTGTTACCGCCAGGCCGTATGTCTGGGTTCAGCGTTAAAAGTAAGCGCGCAATGACCGGTTATAACGTCAACCAGATTGGCGTTATTCGATCTCCCTATAAAGAAAAGTTCGCCGTTCCGCGCCAGCCAGGTCTGGTCAACAGCGCGGATGGCGAACTTCACCTGCTTGCCCCGTGGAATCATCCCGATGCCGTGCGTGAGCTGGAAGGCTTCAGCCATCTGTGGGTGCTGTTTATTTTTCATCACACCATGGATAAAGGCTGGCGCCCCACCGTGAGGCCGCCGAGGCTTGGCGGTAATACGCGCGTAGGGGTATTTGCTTCGCGCTCCACATTCCGCCCCAACCCTATTGGAATGTCGCTGCTAGAGCTGAAAGCCATCTGTTTCGGTAAAACCGGGCCGGTACTTAAACTGGGGGGCGTCGATTTAGTCGATGGAACTCCCGTTATTGATATAAAGCCTTACCTTCCTTTTGCCGAAGCGATTCCTGGCGCGCGCTCTGGATACGCACCGGAGGCACCCACCGCCAATATGCCCGTGCGCTTTACCCCTGAAGTGATGCAACAGCTGGCCGTGCTGGCACCGCGCTACCCTACGCTGAAGCAGTTTATTTGCGAGGTGTTAGCTCAGGACCCACGTCCCGCCTATCGCAAAACGGACGCCAGGGATAAAACCTACGCCGCCTGGCTCATGGATTTCAACGTGCGCTGGCGTATCGATACGCTGGGCGCTGAAGTGTTTGCACTTGAGCTAAGTTAATTTCCCGCCCCTCTCTTTTGGCAACTCTGCCACACTGGTAAACTAAACCACTTTTTTGCATCAGGTCGCTTTAGGCCTGCGTTCGTTTGTCCATATGGAACCTGAATAACATGCGTACTAGCCAATATATGCTCTCCACTCTGAAGGAGACCCCCGCCGACGCCGAAGTCATCAGTCACCAACTGATGCTGCGCGCCGGGATGATCCGTAAGTTAGCCTCCGGGTTATATACCTGGCTGCCGACCGGTCTGCGCGTTCTTAAAAAAGTCGAAAATATCGTGCGCGAAGAGATGAACAACGCCGGTGCGATTGAGGTTTCCATGCCGGTGGTGCAGCCTGCAGACTTATGGCAGGAAAGCGGCCGCTGGGAACAATATGGCCCGGAATTGCTGCGTTTTGTCGATCGCGGCGAGCGCCCGTTCGTATTGGGCCCCACTCATGAAGAAGTGATTACCGATTTAATACGCAATGAGCTGAGTTCCTATAAACAGCTCCCGCTTAACTTTTTCCAGATCCAAACTAAATTCCGCGACGAAGTACGCCCGCGTTTCGGCGTGATGCGCTCACGCGAATTTATTATGAAGGATGCCTATTCATTTCATACTTCGCAGGAATCTCTGCAGGCGACATACGACACCATGTATGAAGCCTACAGCAAGATCTTTACCCGCATGGGGCTTGATTTTCGGGCGGTTCAGGCGGATACCGGCTCCATTGGCGGCAGCGCATCTCACGAATTCCAGGTACTGGCGCACAGCGGCGAAGATGACGTTATCTTCTCTGATTCATCCGACTATGCGGCGAATATCGAGCTGGCCGAGGCCGTCGCGCCCGCAGCGCCCCGGGCTGCGGCGACCCAAGAAATGACTCTTGTGGATACGCCAAAGGCAAAAACTATCGCCGAGCTGGTTGAGCAATTTGCTCTGCCGATTGAAAAGACGGTGAAAACTCTGCTGGTAAAAGCGGCCGAAGGTAGCGCGTATCCGCTGGTTGCTCTGCTGGTTCGCGGCGACCATGAATTAAATGAAGTGAAAGCGGAAAAACTGCCGCAGGTCGCCAGCCCGCTAACATTCGCCACGGAAGAAGAGATTCGCGCCGTAGTTAACGCTGGTCCTGGCTCCCTCGGCCCGGTGAATATGCCGGTACCTGTGGTAATTGATCGCACCGTTGCCGCGATGAGCGACTTCAGCGCTGGCGCGAATATCGACGGCAAACATTATTTCGGCATTAATTGGGATCGCGACGCGGTTACCCCAGAAGTTGCAGACATTCGTAACGTTGTCGCCGGCGATCCCAGCCCGGACGGCAAAGGAACGCTGCTGATTAAACGCGGCATTGAAGTCGGCCATATTTTCCAGCTTGGCACCAAATACTCAGAGGCGATGAAAGCCAGCGTTCAGGGTGAAGATGGACGCAACCAAATCCTGACAATGGGCTGTTATGGTATTGGTGTCACGCGCGTCGTTGCCGCTGCCATCGAGCAAAACTACGATGAGCGGGGCATCGTGTGGCCAGAAGCCATTGCGCCTTTCCAGGTCGCCATTCTGCCGATGAACATGCACAAGTCCTATCGCGTTCAGGAGTTGGCGGAAAAACTGTATGCCGAGCTGCGCGCCCAGGGCGTAGAAGTGCTGCTCGACGATAGAAAAGAGCGCCCCGGCGTTATGTTTGCCGATATGGAACTCATCGGCGTGCCGCATACCATCGTGCTGGGCGATCGCAATCTCGATAACGACGATATTGAATATAAGTATCGCCGCGAGGGCGATAAGCAACTGATTAAAACCGGCGATATTGTTGAGTATCTACTATCCCGCATCCGCGGCTAACAGCATCGTAAATTGGCCCGCCTTTGGCGGGCTTTTTTAGCAACCTCAAATGTATTTCGCACAATACATTAATTATCGCAGTCTTTTCCCGGGATGAATTGCCCATTCTCATCGGCAACAATCGCCAGGCGCATAACGCCGGTATCTGAATTTTCTTCCAGAGTGAAATGCGCTTTAACGCTCACCAATACCGGTGCCATTGAGGCATCACGAGATGCGCTATATCCAAGCTCAAGCTGTGGACTATCGGTCACCAGAAAGGTGCGTCGCGTGGCGCAATCAGTAATAATTGCCACATCAGCCATATATTTATACATCCCTTTCATCACGACAGACGTCGCCTGCGGACGTATCTGCTGAATGGCCGTTAGGCGATAAACGGGCGAGGTCGGATTACCGTGAACATCCAGCGCCTCCAGCCCATTATTATCCGGGCGAAAATAGAGTTTGTTCTGTTTGGAATCGGTCAGCACCAGCTTATCCGCGGTACGCGCCCAGGTGCCATAGCTCACGGCATCGGCGGAAGCGATACCTTTTTGATAATGGCGATTAATCACCCAGTCGCCATTTTTATCTAAAAATAACGTGGTCTCAATGCCTTCACAATCGGCGCAGGGAAGTACACCGCGATAGCTCTGCTGCATCGGCTTAAGTTCCTGAACCTGTGCCGGAATATCCGTAACGCGGTGGTTACATCCTGCAAGCAGAAAGAGTAGGCCTGACGCCAGCGCCGCGCCCGCCGCATAGCCCGTCTTTTTCATCTCCTTTCTCCCATAGTCCCTTTACGCTTAATCTCCGCGATCGCGCACTTTTCCGCGCAGCGATCTAACCGCTGAGCGGCGCGATTTCGCATCAAGCCTCCGTTCTTTTGAGGCTCGGGTTGGCCGCGTCGCCTTACGGCTCTTTGGCACTACGGTCAGCTCCTGAATCAGTGCCGCCAGCCGCGCTATCGCCGCCTCTTTATTCATTTCCTGGCTACGGTACTCCTGCGCTTTGATAACGACAACGCCTTCCGGGGTAATCAGATGATGAGAAGCGGCCAGCAGCCGTGATTTCCAGACCTCCGGCAGCCGGGAAGCGGCAATATCAAAGCGCAAATGGATAGCCGTAGAGGCTTTATTTACGTGTTGCCCACCGGCTCCCTGGGCGCGGATAGCGCTGAGCGTATACTCATCATCCCCAATACTCACACCGCGTCCGAGCGTAATCATGCCGCGCTCTGCCAACGTGTCAGACGTAGCTCCAGGTGAGTTTGCGCATCTGAAAGCCAGATAACGCCTTCCTGCAGCGTGGCCTGTAGCGCCATATTTCTATCCGCCAACGCGCTCAACGCCGCCAGTTGCTCATCATCCAGATACCATAACGTCAGGTTCTTATACTGCGATAGCGCGGCCTGCTGCTGCTGCCACCAAACCTGCGCCGCGCGACTGTTATACGCAAATAAAACCACTTCAGCCGCTTTGCGGGTCGCCTTTTTCAAGCGCCGTTCATCAGGCAAGCCTAGCTCAACCCAGAGATCTACACCGCCATGATCGTTACAGAGCCAAATCTCTGGTTCCTCATCCGCGCACAGCCCGCGCGTAAATGCCAGTTTCTCATCGGCATACACTATCCATGCCAGCAAACGCAGCATCATACGCTGCTGCGTTTCTGAAGGGTGGCAGGCGAGCGTCAGGCTGGTCTCAAGAAAGCGATTGCGATCTAAATCGGCAATGCTCACCGCTGCTTTATAAATTGTTGCCTTTAACGCCATGTTAACCTCTCTTACGGGAACGGCATTGTACCTTTTAAAAATGCACCGCGCCCGTCAATCCGCGCCTGGTTTCTGCGTAAATAATCATGTCAGCGGCTACGGAAAAGCGGCACCATCTTGCTAAACCGAAGCGAACTTCGTAGGCTTAACAAGCACCTTATGCACAATCCCAATTCGGGACGCTGACAGGAGGGCCTATGGAGCAATATTGTGAATTAATACGCCGCCGCTACGCCGGGGTAGCCAGCGGCGAGCTCGGATATATCCCCGATGCTCTAGGTTGCGTATTAACGGTTCTGAATGACATCGCTGGCAACGATGCGCTTTCAGAGTCAATCAGGGAACAGGCAGCTTACGCTGCCGCTAACTTACTGGTGAGCGATTATGTCAACGAATGATGTCTACCACCCCATCAATTGCGATGATTATGACAATCTGGAACTCGCCTGCCAGCAACATATGCTGTTAACGCTGGAACTTAAAAACGGCGAAACGCTACAGGCCAAAGCCGATGCTCTGGTAACGCGAAAAAACGTGGAATATCTTCTGGTCGATAACGCAGGAACCGTGCGCGAACTGCGGCTCGATACTATCAGCAAATACAGTAATCCTCAGCTTGGCGAGATGATCGTCAGCGAGTAATACCTCCCTCACGCAGTAAAGCCGCCTTCCCTGCGAAGGCGGCTTTACTATTGTTGCTAAATTACCTGATTAAGCGCCTGACAAAAGGCGCCTCGCGCTGTAGGCGCTACCCCCGAGTCAAGAAAAGAAAAAGCCCCGCTCCATAAGCCAGCGCTTAAATAGTTGATAAAATAATGGCTTGAGACACTCTTTGATACTTATTAATCCACCGCTTAACGACGTGCGCGCATCGCCCCACGGCGGTTACGCTTGCATTACCCTGCTCGCGCTGTATGCATACGCGCTCGCTTACTGCACCCACGAGACCAAATCGTCGCTACTCTTTTTGCGAGGAATACCAGGCGGCCAGATTCGCGATATCTTCATCGCTCAGGCTACTTACGTACGCTCTCATTATTTCTGCCTGCCCGCCGTGCCGCTCGCCGTTTTTATAGGCATGCAGCGCGTGCGCCAGATAATTTTCGCTCTGACCGGCAAGAGTTGGATAAATGGGCGCAGTCGACTTTCCATCATCGCCGTGGCAGGCGGCACAGGTCACGGCTTTCTTTGCACCGGCCTGAGGATCGCCCTTTGCCATAGCCATAAAACTGCACAATAGTATGCTACTTAGCACCAGCCCAGGTTTTTTCATCATAACTCTAACCCCTTATGCCAATAGAGATAGCCACATTGCCCAATTGGCGCTGCTCCCTCCCGGGTGACGAATATCCCGGGCGCGGCAATCAGACAATCATCATAAAACAGTAGGGGAACCGCACCTCGTAGCCAGGGGGCAATGCCCAACTCCTGCCACAGTTTTTTTAAGGTTCGCCCTCGCTCTCGCCCAACGATGTGCAGCCTGCCTTCGGCGTGAAACCTGACGCTAACGGTTTCATGCGATAACGGGAAACGCACCGGCGCACCGCCCTGCTGCCAGCAAAGCTGCCCCAATCCTCCCGGCAGCGTTAATGGCTGTGAATGTTCATGCCAGACAATGGGGGTGGATGAGAACGCAGGTATACAAGGAATACGCCATAGCGCGCCCCGCCAGCGCCGAATTTCATAATGCCCCAACTGCAGGCGGGGGCTGGCATCCTGTCGCGCGCAGGCAACTTCGTGCCAAATCCGCGTCAATGCATCCCGAGAAGGCATTTCCGCGCCCAGACTACTGAGCCAGCGCCGAAGCAGCGCCCCGCGCCGGGCCTCGCTTTTATCGTTCAATGCCGCTATCCGCAATGATCCTTGCGCCGTTGTCGCAAGCGCCAGTTCATCGGCAAGGAGTTCATTCAATAATGACTCCTGCTCGGCGCACAGCGCGGCGCTACGCGCAGCGGCGTCGGTAAAATGCGGCCAGCGCGCCGTCAGTTGAGGCAAAATCTGCTGGCGCAGGAAATTGCGTTCAAAACGGACATCCGTATTGCTATCGTCTTCAACCCAGACAAGTTGGTGCATGGAGGCCCACTGTTCCAGATTAATGCGAGCAACATCCAGCAGCGGACGTAATAATTCTCCGCCGGCGAACGGAGTGCTCATCGGCATCGCCGATAGCCCCGCAGGGCCGCTACCGCGTTTTAATGCCAGCAGCAAGGTTTCACACTGATCGTCCTGGTGCTGGGCAGTTAGCAGGGTCTCCCCTGGCAATAACGCCCGCGCCAGCGCCGCGTAGCGTGCGTCGCGAGCCTGGGATTCGATGCCTTTACCATTCGAAGTAAGCGTCACGCGCTCCACGCACAGCGGGACTTGCCATTGCTGGCACTGGTGCGTGCAGTGCGCCGCCCATTCATCCGCGTGCGGGCTTAGCCCGTGATGAATATGCATAGCGCGCAGCGTAATATCCGGATAACAGTGACGTAGCTGAACCAGTTGATGCAGTAATACCGTAGAATCCAGACCGCCGCTGTAGGCGACCAGCAAATGCCGGCGTGCGCCGAGACGATGATGCAGCTGTGGGGGTGTCATAGTATGGAAAGATTAACAGACATAGCGGCACGTTACCGGGCAACTTCCGGCAACGCAAGTCTTACTGTTGGTACAGCTCTAGCGGCAAACCATCCGGATCGCAAAAAAACGTAAATCGTTTTCCCGTCAGTGGATCCAAACGCACCGCTTCACAGGCTACACCCAGTGAGAGTAGCTGCTTCATCGCAAGGTCGACATCGTCGACGCTGAAAGCTAAATGGCGTAAACCGCAGGCTTCCGGCTGACTCACGCGCGCCGGTGGCTTTGGAAATGAAAACAGCTCAATGGCATAAGCACCGTTAAGCGCTAAATCCCCTTTCCAGGAGTCGCGCGCCTCGCGGTAAACTTCGCTAAGTAGCGTAAACCCCAGAATATCGCAATAAAACGCCTTACTGCGGGCATAATCGCTCGCAATAATCGCGATGTGGTGCACCTGGTTTAAATTCAGCATTAACGTCTCCTTCAAGGGCAGCAAATCAGGTAATTACGGCGAAGTCTCTGTAATAGACGTCAGGCAAAACGCATTGGATTTGCCTGACGGCTTAAAGCCAAAATCAGGCTAGTACGCCGATGGTTGGCTTTAGTCGTTTATTCTGCGGGCGATGCAATTCACAATAGAGAAGAGAAAATCCCCGTAAAACGCACTTTGCGCATACTCCCGCGGGATAAACTGACGGCCTTAAATCAAGCCGCATCGGGTTCTATTAAAATTAATAGCCCACTTTGTAGATGCCACAGGAGAGCGTTTACTATCGGCAATAAATATCCGCCTTCATACAAGGCAGCTTTGATTTCGCCCCACAGAGATGTATCAAAACCCTTACCGCCACTCCTGGAAGTATTAAAACCCCGCGCGATAATAAAGCTGAGCCAAAACCCGCTGATGACCGCGCCCGCAGGAGGTGAATTTCAGTTAGCAATAAAAAAACCGGCCCAAAAGGAGCCGGCTGCATAGTCTATTTTTAATCAGGCGTAGCCGTAGCTCATTAAACGCTGGTAGCGGCGGTTAAGTAAATCTTCAGTTCCCAGCGTATCAAGATCTTCTAAATCCGCCAGTAGCTGTGCCTTAAGCGCTTCCGCCATTGCTTCCGGATTACGATGAGCGCCGCCAAGCGGTTCCGGGATAACGGAATCAATAAGCTTCAATTCTTTCAGACGTGGCGCAATAATGCCCATCGCCTCTGCTGCCAGCGGCGCTTTATCCGCACTTTTCCACAGAATAGATGCGCATCCTTCCGGAGAAATCACCGAATAAGTGCTGTACTGCAGCATATTGACTTTATCGCCGACGCCGATAGCCAGCGCGCCGCCGGAGCCGCCTTCACCGATCACCGTGCAAATTACCGGCACTTTTAACCCCGACATTTCACGCAGGTTACGGGCAATCGCCTCTGATTGCCCGCGCTCCTCGGCGCCAACGCCGGGATAAGCGCCTGGGGTGTCGATAAACGTGATGATAGGCATCTTAAAGCGTTCGGCCATTTCCATTAACCGTAAAGCTTTACGATAGCCTTCTGGGGCTGGCATACCAAAATTACGGCGAATTTTTTCTTTTGTCTCACGGCCTTTTTGATGGCCAATGACCATTACCGGGCGCCCGCTCAGGCGAGCGATGCCGCCCACAATTGCTTTATCATCCGCGTAGGCGCGATCGCCTGCCAGCTCATCGAAATCATCGAACGCCATACGGACATAATCCAGCGTATATGGCCGCAGCGGATGGCGCGCTAACTGCGCGATTTGCCACGCCCCTAAATCAGCAAAAATTTTCCGCGTCAGTTCTACGCTCTTTTCGCGCAGGCGGTAAACTTCTTCATCTATATTAATATCCAGCGCTTCATCCTGACGGCTCACCGCGGTCAGGGAATCGATTTTCGCTTCCAGCTCTGCAATCGGCTGTTCAAAATCAAGGAAATTCAGACTCATAGTATTCCTGTATTAATCAAACTCCAGTTCCACCTGCAGCGAACCTGGCAAACGGTATCGCCTTCACCCGCCAAACCTGGCGGATGAAAGGCTAAATCTTAGGCGTCCATTACACCGGCAACCGGCGCTTAGAATGCCTCAGACGTTAGTCAAACTCTAAATCCACCTGTTCTGCACCCACCAAGCCACGCAGATCGTTGAGTAAACGGTCGTTTGGCGACACGCGCCAGGCTGCCCCAAAACGCAGACGGGCGCGTGCATCAGCCCTCTGATAATAGAGGTGCACTGGAATTGTCCCCGAACGGTACGGCTCCAGAGATTGTCGGAGACGGTTTAAAAGTTGGTCATCAATTTGCCTGTCTGTCAGCGAGATAGCAAGCCCGCGCGCATATTTTTCACGCGCCTCGTCAATATCCATGACTTCACGGGCGGTCATTTTAAGGCCGCCGCTGAAGTCATCAAAGCTGACCTGTCCGCTCACAATTAAAATTCGGTCTTTTTCCAGCAAATGCTGATATTTTTCCAGCGCATCGGTAAATAGCATCACTTCCAGTCGCCCGGAGCGGTCATCCAGAGTACAAATGCCAATACGATTGCCGCGCTTAGTCACCATAATACGCGCACCAAGCACTAATCCTGCGGCGGTAGTCACCTTTCCGCGATCGGTTGGGTGCATATCTTTTAGCCGCACCCCGCCGACATAGCGCTCGATCTCTTTTAAATATTGGTTGATCGGATGACCGGTAAGATACAGACCCAGCGTTTCACGTTCCCCGTCCAGAACAATTTGCTCCGGCCAGCGCTGGCAATTCGCATAAGAGCGCTCAACCTCTTCCGGCTCTTCAGCCAGCACGCCAAACATATCTGCCTGCCCGATAGCCTCGGCTTTAGCGTGTTGATCCGCCGCCTTCAGCGCCGCAGGCAGCGAGTTCATCAATGCCGCACGATGCGGGCCCAGGCGATCGAAGGCACCGGACATTACAAGCTTTTCCATCACGCGTTTGTTGATTTTTTTGGTATCAGTACGCGCACATAAATCAAACAGCTCGCGGAAGTAACCGCCTTCGTTACGCGCCTCAAGGATTGCTTCAATCGGCCCTTCACCCACGCCTTTAATAGCGCCAATCCCGTAAACTATTTCACCTTCATCGTTAACGTGAAAATGATACAGCCCTGAGTTAATATCCGGCGGTAGAATTTTCAACCCCATACGCCAGCATTCATCTACCAGCCCCACCACTTTCTCGGTGTTATCCATATCGGCAGTCATAACGGCTGCCATAAATTCAGCGGGATAATGTGCTTTTAGCCACAGGGTCTGATACGAGACCAGCGCATACGCGGCGGAGTGCGATTTGTTAAATCCGTAGCCAGCAAATTTCTCTACCAGATCAAAGATTTTTATCGCCAGTTCGCCGTCAATGCCGTTTTTACGCGCCCCTTCTTCAAATACGGAGCGCTGCTTGGCCATCTCCTCCGGCTTTTTCTTACCCATCGCACGGCGCAGCATATCCGCGCCGCCGAGAGTATAGCCAGAAAGCACCTGGGCAATCTGCATCACCTGTTCCTGATACAAAATGATGCCGTAAGTTGGCTCCAGTACGGGCTTCAGGCTTTCATGCTGCCACTGAACGTCCGGATAGGATATCTCCTCACGACCGTGTTTACGGTCGATAAAGTTATCCACCATTCCCGACTGCAGCGGGCCAGGACGGAACAGCGCTACCAGGGCTATCATGTCTTCGAAGCAGTCAGGCTGCAGGCGCTTGATCAAATCTTTCATACCGCGAGATTCAAGCTGGAAAACGGCGGTCGTTTCCGAACGCTGCAGCATATCGAAACTTTTTTTGTCATCCAGCGGGATCGCGGCGATATCCAGCGGCGGCTCACCTTGCTTTTCCCGGCGCGCATTAATCATTTCCAGCGCCCAGTTGATGATGGTAAGCGTGCGCAAGCCCAGGAAGTCGAACTTGACCAGCCCGGCATATTCCACATCATTTTTATCAAACTGGGTTACCGGATGCTGGCCGGCTTCATCGCAATAGAGGGGCGCAAAGTCCGTTATTTTGGTCGGCGCAATTACCACGCCGCCCGCGTGTTTCCCTGCGTTACGCGTGACCCCTTCCAGCTTGCGCGCCATATCGATCAGCGCTTTTACTTCTTCGTCTGCGTCGTAGATTTCCGGTAGCTGTGGCTCTGCCTCAAACGCTTTCGCCAGCGTCATTCCGGGGTCAGGCGGCACCAGCTTAGAGATCCTGTCTACAAAGCCGTAGGGGTGCCCTAATACGCGCCCGACGTCGCGGATTACCGCCTTCGCCGCCATGGTACCGAAGGTAATAATTTGCGAGACCGCGTCGCGCCCATACATATCCGCAACGTGCTCAATAACCCGATCGCGTTTCTCCATACAGAAGTCAACGTCAAAGTCTGGCATCGACACGCGTTCAGGGTTAAGGAATCGTTCAAACAGTAAATCAAATTCCAGCGGATCGAGGTCCGTGATTTTTAACGCATACGCCACTAACGAGCCAGCGCCGGAACCGCGCCCTGGTCCAACCGGCACACCGTTATCCTTCGACCACTGGATAAATTCCATTACGATGAGGAAGTAGCCGGGAAATCCCATCTGGTTAATTACCTGAAGTTCGATATCCAGGCGTTCATCGTACGGGGGACGCTGCTTTTGCCGCTCATCCGGGTCCGGATAAAGAAATGCCAGCCGCTCTTCCAGCCCTTCCTGCGATTTCTTCACCAGAAAATCTTCTGTCGACATTTCTCCGGTGGGGAACTGCGGCAGAAAATATTCGCCGAGGCGGACGGTCACATTGCAGCGTTTGGCGATTTCAACGCTGTTTTCCAGCGCTTCAGGAATGTCAGCAAACAGCTCGCACATCTCTTCTTCGCTGCGCATATACTGCTGCGGTGAATAGTTGCGCGGCCGCTTGGGGTCGTCCAGGGTAAAGCCATCGTGGATAGCAACGCGAATTTCGTGCGCGTCGAAATCATCGCTATTGATGAAGCGCACATCGTTGGACGCCACAACCGGAATACCGCTTTTTTCCGCGAGTTCAACCGCCGCGTGTAAATAGCGCTCTTCGTCCGGGCGCCCGGTACGAGTCAGCTCCAAATAGTAGCGTTCCGGAAAATATTCCTGATAGAAAGCGAGGCACTGTTCCGCCAGCGCCGCGTTACCGCGCAGCAGGCTTTTTCCCACATCGCCCATGCGCGCGCCGGAGAGTAAAATTAATCCCTCATTCAGTTCAGCCAGCCATTCTTTATCAATCCAGGGCCCCGCCGCGCCGTAGCCGCGCTGATAGGCGCGAGATATCAGTAAAGTGAGATTTTGATAGCCGGTATTATTGGCCGCTAGCACCGTCAGCTGATTAAACTCGTCGCCCAAGAGCGCGTTAGCTACGTGAAAATCGGCGCCAACAATAGGCTTTATACCTACCCCATGGGCGCCGCCATAAAACTTCACCAGGCCACACAAATTAGTAAAATCGGTAATGGCTATAGCAGGCATTTCAAGCGAGGCCGCTTTTTTCACTAAAGGGCCGACCTTCGCCAGCCCGTCGATCATCGAATAATCGCTATGAATGCGCAGATGAATAAAACGAGGTTCAGCCATAGTTCTCCCAGCAAGAATCAGGAAACCAGACCCAGCGCCCGCTTGACGGGAGCAAAGCTTCGGCGATGGTGCTCGGTCGCGCCATGTTGCGCCAGTTTCTCAAGGTGGAAAGCCGTTGGGTAGCCTTTATGCTGCGCAAATCCGTATTCAGGATAAACGCGGTCCAGTTCGGCCATTTCTCTATCACGGGTAACTTTCGCGATGATTGACGCGGCGCTAATTTCTGCCACCCGGCTGTCGCCTTTGACTACCGCCATACTCGGCATCGGCAGGCTGGGGCAACGATTTCCGTCTATCAGAACATACTCGGGAATAACGGGCAGCGCAGCGACGGCTCGCTGCATCGCCAGCATCGTGGCGTGCAAAATATTCAGCCGGTCTATTTCCTCCGGCTCGGCGCGACCAACGCTCCAGGCCAGTGCCTGCTCGCAAATCAAGGGGTACAGCGCCAGACGCCGTTTTTCGCTAATCGCTTTCGAATCGGCAAGCCCGGGAATTGGGCGTTCAGGATTGAGAATCACCGCCGCGGTGACTACCGCACCAACCAGAGGGCCGCGCCCAACTTCATCAACGCCGGCGACTAAGTGTGTATGGGGATAAAGAAAAGTAGTATCCATCATTTTGCAAGCTCCAGCACGGCCTGTACCGCCTGTTCATCGGCGTTACAGCGAATTTTCTGGTGTAACTGACGAAAAGTGTCGTGCATCTGGCGGCTGGTTTCACCGCCATCAAGGAGCGGCGCCAGCGCGGCAGCCAATAGCGCCGGCTGGCACTCATCCTGCAGTAACTCTTTCACCAGCGCTTTACCTGACAGCAAATTAGGTAATGATACGTATTCGGTTTTTACCAGACGCTTTGCCAGCCAGAAAGTCACGGGTTTCATACGATAGCCGACCACCATCGGGCATTTAGCCAGCATGCATTCCAGCGCCGCGGTTCCGGAGGCCAATAGCGCGGCATCGCTGGCGATCATCGCCTCGCGCGCCCTGCCGTCCAGCAGATGTATATTTAACTCTGGCGCGACTTCGGCTTTGATTTGTTCAAATTGCTCGCGCCGCTTCTCGTTAACCAGCGGCACGACGATTTCCAGATCCGGACGTTCCACCCGCAATAGCTGCGCCGTATGCAGAAAGTCGGCGCTCAGCATTTCAACCTCTGCGCCCCTGCTCCCCGGCAATAGCGCCAGGCAACGCGCGTGAGGGGCTATTGCCAGCGCTTCCCTCGCGGCCAGCTTATCCGGATCCAGCGGCATAGCATCAGCCATCGTGTGGCCGATAAAGCGGCAAGGCACGTGATATTTATCGTAAAACGCTTTTTCAAACGGCAGAAAAGCCAGCACTAAGTCAGTGGCTTTACCTATTTTGAAAACCCGTTTCTGTCGCCACGCCCATACGGAGGGGCTGACATAATGAATGGTTTTAATCCCGCGCTTTTTTAAATTGCCTTCAAGCGTCAGATTAAAATCCGGTGCATCAATGCCAACAAAGACATCAGGTCGCAGTGCGGTAAAACGCCGGGTAAGGTCCGCGCGAATATGAAGCAAGCGGCGCAGGCGTCCAAGAACTTCAACGATGCCCATCACCGCCAGCTCTTCCATGTCATACCAGCTTTCACAACCTTCCGCCTGCATGCGTGGGCCAGCCACGCCGACAAAGCGTGCGTCAGGCACCTGGGCCTTTAATGCGCGAATTAAACCCGCGCCTAAAATGTCACCGGAGGTTTCACCAGCCACCAGTGCGATGGTTAATGGGCGTGACGTGGACATTCAGCGAATCATACCGCGCTTAGAGCGGGCAAAAAATTCCGTAAAACGTTTCAGCTCTGCGTGCTGCTGCGCCAGAGTTTCGATTTCCGGGCGCACTTCATCCAGCGTCTTACCGCTACGGTAGAGCAGCTTGTAGACATTGCGGATCGCATGCATCGCTTCTTTACTGAATCCTCGACGCTTTAATCCTTCCAGATTGACGCCAAACGGCCCGGCGTGATTTCCCTGAGCGATGATATAAGGCGGCACATCCTGAGCCACGCCGGAACAGCCGCCTACCATAACGTGAGCGCCAATGATGCAGAACTGATGAACCGCCGTCATACCGCCAATGATAGCAAAGTCGTCAACGGATACATGGCCCGCGAGGGTCGCGTTATTTGCTAGAATGCAGCGATCGCCTACCGTGCAATCATGTGCGATATGCACATTGACCATGAATAAGTTGTCGCTCCCGATGCGGGTTAATCCGCCGCCCTGCGTTGTCCCTCGATGCACGGTGACGCTTTCGCGTATGCGATTACGATCGCCAATTTCAACGCGGGTCGGTTCGCCTGCATATTTCAGATCCTGGTTAGCTTCGCCAATTGAGGCAAACTGATAGATCTGATTCTCACAGCCTATTTTCGTATGACCATTAACTACAACGTGGGATTTCAGCTCAGTGCCTTCGCCAATTTCAACGTTAGGCCCCACAAGGCAAAATGGCCCGATATGGACGCGGGCGCCAATGACTGCGCCCTCTTCAACGATCGCAGTAGGGTGGATAAAGGCGGATTTATCAATCACGTATTAGGCCTCCCGGTTACGGGCACACATCATCGTCGCTTCACAGACAATCTTACCGTCAACCGTTGCAACGCCTTTAAAGCGCGTCACACCGCGGCGGGTCTTTTCAAAGGTGACTTCCATAATCATCTGATCGCCCGGCACAACCGGACGCTTAAAGCGAGCCTCATCGATGCCAGCAAAATAATACAGCTCGCCCGGTTCCAGTTTACCGACGCTTTTAAACGCCAGAATGCCGGTAGCCTGAGCCATCGCCTCGAGAATTAATACGCCCGGAAAAATAGGCTTACCAGGGAAATGTCCCTGGAAGAACGGTTCGTTTACTGAAACATTCTTTACCGCGCGCAAAAAACGCCCTTCTTCAAAATCCAGCACGCGGTCAACCAGCAGAAACGGGAAACGGTGCGGTAAAAGCTCCAGAATCTCGTCAATGTGCAGTGTATGAGTGTCAGTAGTCAAAATACGCTTCCTGTCTAAATATAGATAAAGGCAATAATAACACGGCCTGCGGCGATACGACGATCGCTGGCAGGCCGCGAAACATGGGCTTGCGCCCGGGCATAATGAGCGCGCTTAGTCCTGACTGGCTTTACGTTCCAGCGCCTTCAGGCGTTTGCTCATATCATCAATATTCATCACCAGAGCAGCGGTTTTACGCCAGGCTTTGTTCGGCTGCAGCGGGATACCGGAGGAGTAAACGCCAGGTTCTGTAATCGGGCGCATAACCATTCCCATACCGGTGACGGTCACTTTATCGCATATTTCCATATGCCCGTTAATGACGCTGGCGCCACCAATCATGCAATAACGACCGATTTTAAGGCTACCGGCCATGATAACGCCCCCGGCTACGGCCGTGCCATCGCCAATCACAACGTTATGTGCGATTTGGCATTGGTTATCAATAATTACGCCATTGCCGATTTGGGTGTCATCCAGCGCACCGCGATCGATAGTCGTGCAGGCACCAATTTCAACGTCATTACCAATAAGCACGCGCCCCAACTGGGGGATTTTTACCCATACGCCGCGATCGTTCGCATAACCAAAACCATCTGCACCAATGACGGTACCAGACTGGATCAGGCAGCGCTCGCCTATCGCGATATCATGATAAATGCTGACATTGGCCCATAACCGCGTACCTGCGCCAATGCGCGTATTTTTTCCGATAAAACAGCCGGGACCAATTACTACGCCATCGCCCAACTCTACGCCAGATTCGATAACCGCATTCGCGCCGATAGCAACATTCGCGCCGAGCCGTGCCTGCGCATCGATAACCGCGCTGGGCGCAATATTTTGCGCAGGTTGAGGCGTGGTATCCAGGATTTGCGCCAGGCGCGCGTAGGTTAGGTAAGGATTTTTTACTACCAGCGCCGGACCGTGCGCCCAGGGTAGATCTGCTTCAGTCATTACTACCGCCGCCGCACTGCATGTTGCTAACAGTTCGCGATAGCGGGGGTTCACAATAAAAGTAATCTGACCATCTGCTGCAGATTGCATAGACGCAACGCCGGTGATGGCGATATCGCCATCACCGTGCAATTCCGCATCTAGCCGCTGCGCCAAATCAGCCAGTCGAATGGAATGCATGAATTATTTAACCTGCTTCAGTACGTCAGCGGTAATGTCTTTCACATCGCTGCTGTTATACGCCACGGTGTTAGCATCCAGAACCAGATCGAGGCTCTGATCGTCCGCTACTTTCTTCACAGCGCTCTGAATGCGCGTTACAAGCTTGCCACGCTCTTCGTTAGAACGACGCGCGCGATCCTGCTCAAACGCCTGCGCTTTGCTGGAAAACGCTTCGCGTTTAGCCATCAAATCTTTTTCCATGCTGGTACGCGCGCTGGCTTTCATGGTTGAACCATCACGCTGCAGTTGCTGCATTTTGCCCTGAAGATCGCTCTCCATACGCTGCAGTTCACTGGCTCGGCCTTTAAATTCATTTTCCAGCGTTTTAGAAACGCCGGTTTTCTGTGCAACCTGCTGAAACAGGTTTGCCATGTTTACAATAGCAATTTTATCTGCTGCCTGCGCAGATGCCGCCATTGCCAGACCCAGACTCGCTGCAATTAACCATTTTTTCACATTAAACTCCTTACCATCCCATACATACCCAAAGTAGCTTTAACGAAGCGGAGAAGATCTTCGCCGCTTCGCTGTAAGGCAAACACATTCCATTGCGCGGGACAATTACCAGGTTTTACCAATGTTAAACTGGAACTGTTCCGCTTTGTCTCCATCGTATTTTTTGAACGGTTGGGCGTAGGAGAATACCAACGGCCCCAATGGCGACATCCACTGTAAAGCAATACCGGCAGCCATACGAATGTTGCCCGGATCGCTGTAGTCAGGAATACCTGCCGCGCGCGTTGCCGCGGTGTTATCCCAATTGGTATCCCACACGGTGCCCGCATCAACAAACAGCGAGGTGCGCACCGAATTAGCGTATTTTTCGCTCAGGAACGGCGTTGGCGTTATCAGTTCAAGGCTTGCTACGCCCATCGCATTACCGCCGATAGCATCGTCGGAATTACACAACGATCCCGAACCGCAGTTATCGTTATTTGGACCGTAGTAAGCCGCTTTCGGACCGATGTTATTGGACTGGAAGCCGCGAACGGTACTGGAACCACCGGCGTAGAAGTTCTCATAGAACGGCAGCTCTTTTCCGCCCAGACCATCGCCATAACCCCACCGCGTGCGACCGAGGACAACCCACTTATGGTCGTCATCAATAGGCAGATAAGTGGCTGTATCCAGCGTGACCTTATAGAACTCATTATCAGAGCCAGGGATAGTGACTTTACCATTCAGGTTGACGCGCGAACCTTTGGTCGGGAAGTATCCGCGGTCAAGGTTGTTGTAAGTCCAGCCATAGTTAAAGGTAAAATCATCCGCAGAGAAGTCATTATCATCTTTTGACTTGCTCGGGTGTTCGCCCTGACCTTCCAGGTAACGCCACATAGCGACCTGAGGCTGCATATCAGACAAGTCGTTATGCACATAACCCAACCCTACACGCAGCGTATTGTACTCATTTATCGGGAAGCCCAGCGTCCCATCGAGCCCATAGCTGGTATTAGTGTAGGTGGAAAGATCCGCGTCGTCCGCTTTAAAGTCGTTATAGAACAGGCGCCCGCCCAGGCTTACGCCATCAACGGTAAAATACGGGTTGGTAACGGCCAGTTCTGCATAAGTTTGATAGTCGTTTTTCGTACCGTTGATGCCAACGGAGTAACCGGTTCCTAACCAGTTATCCTGCTGAACGCCGGCCTGGAAGCTCACGCCGCTTTCGGTGCCGTAACCCACGCCAAAGTTAAGGCTGCCGGTATTGCGTTCTTTCACTTTATAAACGACATCAACCTGATCGGGGCTACCCGGCACGCGCTGAGTATCCACGTCAACCGTTTCAAAATAGCCGGTACGGTTCAGGCGCTCTTTGCCTTGATCGACAAGATCGCTGCCCAGCCACGAACCTTCCATTTGGCGCATTTCACGGCGCAGCACGGTATCTTTGGAGGTATCGTTGCCCTGGAAGCGGATTTTACGCACGTAATAACGATTGCCGGAGTCAACGCTCACGTGCAGTTTAACGGTTTTATCCGCATCGTTAATTTCAGGCTGAGATTGTACGCGCGGATACGCGTAGCCATAGCGCCCCAGAAGCTTTTTAATGTCATCTTCCATGCGGGTCACTTTGGTGCCATTGTACAGCTCGCCGGGTTTTATTTTGGTCAACCCTTCGATTTCCGCCGAGTGGCCCGCCAGGTTGCCGTTCACCTCAACGCCGGAGAGCTTATACTGCTCGCCTTCAGTAATGTTGATGGTGATATAGATACCTTTTTTATCCGGCGTCAGGCTGACCTGCGTCGAATCGATATTAAACCGGGCGTATCCACGATCGAGATAGTAGCTGCGCAAAGCTTCCAGATCGCCCGCCAGCTTCTGCTTCTGATATTTACGATCGCCGACCACATTCCACCAAGGAACCTCATCGCGTAGCTGGAAGTTTGAAATCAATTCTTCGGTACTGAATGCGTGGTTACCGACAATATTGATCTGCTGGATTTTCGCCGAGACGCCTTCCTGGAACACCAGTTTAAGGTCAACGCGGTTACGCGGCAGCGGTGTTACCACGGCTTTCACGCTAGCGCTGTATTTCCCGACGCTGTAGTAGAAGTCTTCCAGGCCTTTTTCAATATCGGCAAGCGTAGTACGATCGAGAGATTCCCCAACGCGAACCCCGGAAGCCTCAAGGTTCTGCTTCAGCATGTCATCCTTAACCGACTTATTACCGGAGAATGTAATGCTGGCGATAGTTGGGCGCTCCTTCACCTGAACCAACAGCGAATCGCCGTCGCGCAGTACTCGCACGTCCTCGAAATTCCCGGTGGCAAACAGTGAACGAATGGTATTACTGATATCCTCATCGTTAACCGTATCGCCAACGCGCACCGGCATACTGAGGAGAGCCGCACCAACGGCGACTCGCTGCAGGCCTTCGAAATGGATATCTCTGACCACAAACCCGTCTGCACCGTACACGGTGGCGCTGCTGAAGAGCAGCGACGCTATGAGCAACTTTTTCATCGCCATCGTTGTTATGCGTTCTTCCTAACCCAGTTCTCTCTACAACCGAGAGAAATCATTGAAAAGTGCAAGCCCCATTAGCAACACCAGCAATACCGCGCCGATGCGATAACTAACGTCTTGAACTCGCTCGGAAACCGGCCCGCCCTTCAGCTTCTCAATCGCTAAAAACAGCAGATGTCCGCCATCCAGAACTGGCAACGGAAACAGATTGATTATCCCCAAATTAACGCTGATGAGCGCCAAAAACATCAGGAAGTAAATCAGTCCATACCCCGCCGACATCCCCGCCCCCTGGGCGATGGAAATCGGCCCACTGAGGTTGTTCAGTTTTACGTCACCGGTTATTAATTTCCCCAGCATGTTAACCGTCAGCTTCATAAGCTGCCAGGTTTTCCCTACGGCTTCTGCTACTGCGGTAAACGGCCCATACTGGCGTACTGTTTTATACTCATCGGGCAAGGGAATCACATTGGGTATTACACCAACAAATCCCTGCGCCTTGGTTTTCGCCGCACCAGGTTTTGTATCTGGTATCAGCGTTAAAGACAAGAAGCTCCCTTGTCTTTCAATATCAACGTTGAGTTCGCGCCCGGGATTATCACGAACCAGCGTGGCAAACGTTACCCACTTTGTTAACGTCTGCCCCCCGACTTTAACGATCCTGTCTCCAGCTTGCAAACCCGCTTTTGCGGCCGCCGAATGCGGCTGTACCTCGGCAAGCGTCAGTTCAATTACTGGCCCACGCGGCTGCATACCTAATGAAGTGACCGGATCCTGCTTATCTGGATCAAAGTGCCAGTTACGCAAATCAACGCGTTTTTCACTGCGGGCATTTTGCCCAAACGGCGCAACGTCAATTTGCACTGACTCATCGCCTATTTTGCTCATCAGCGCGAGACGCACGGCGTCCCAATCAGGCGTTTCGATACCATCGATAGCCTTAAGTTCCATTCCCGGCGCAATTTGTGCCTGCGCGGCAAGCGAATTGGGCGTTATTTCACCAATCACTGGCCGCACGCCGGGGACGCCAATCATATACACCAGCCACCAGGCAAATGCGGCAAATAAAAAATTAGCGATTGGACCGGCGGCAATAACTCCCGCGCGCTGAGCAACGCTTTTATTATTAAACGCCCGATGCCTTAACTCCGGCGCCACAGGCTCAACCCGCTCATCCAGCATCTTAACGTAGCCGCCCAATGGAATAAGCGCCAGGACATACTCCGTTCCCTGTTTATCCACCCGGCGATAGAACGCCTTGCCAAACCCAATTGAAAAACGCTCAACTTGCACGCCACAGCGGCGGGCAACCCAGAAATGACCGAATTCATGCACGGTAATTAAGATGCCTAATGCAACAATAAAGGCCGCCAGATTCCAGAGCAGGCTCAGCATACTTTTCTCAACTTAAATCGTCTGAAAAACCAGCAATAATAAACAGGCGAATACAGGCACCGCCGCGGTCAGGCTATCGATACGATCCAGAATGCCGCCGTGGCCTGGTATCAGATTGCCGCTGTCTTTGATCCCGGCTTCACGTTTAAACATGCTTTCCGTCAAATCGCCTAATACAGAGGCTAAAGCAGCAACAATGGAGCAGGTTAGCAATACGGAAAGAGCAACATTCAGATGTGCTAAATAGCCAAAAAGCCAGGCGATCGCCGCCGACGTTAAGAGACCACCGAAAAAGCCTTGCCAGGTTTTGCCCGGTGAAACTTTTGGCGCCAGCTTATGTTTACCAAACATTTTACCGAAGATATATGCACCGGAATCAGCGCTCCATACCAGTAACATCACGTATAAAAGCCATAGCGCGCCGGTATAATGATTAGTTTCATAGTGCCAGTTGCGTAAAACGATCATGCCCCAGAAAAAAGGCACTATCGTCAGCACACCGAAGAGAAGGCGTAAGAGACGTGATTTCCGCCATAAAGCGGCGGAAGACGGATAAAAGAAGACCAGCAGCAACGCGACGATCCACCATCCGAGAGAAGCCCATAGCGTCCCTTCTATCACCGGCAAGCTGGCGCCGTGACGATATTCTGGCAGCATTAACATCATCGCCGCCAACAGCAATCCACACAACAGAGCCAGCCAGATACGCTGCCCGCGCTGCGCGAATCCGCTCAATTGCCCCCACTCCCATGCGGCAAGCATGCATACAGCGAGCGTTACAATAGCAAACCCAACGGGAGGTAACCACAGCAATGCGGCTATCACCACGGGAATTAAAATTAAAGCAGAAATCAGGCGATACTTCAGCAAAAGCTCCCCCCATCAGGCAAGATTGCCGTCCGGTGTCGTGCCGCCAAAACGTCGCTCTCGATTAGCAAAGGCATGCAGCGCACCTTCAAAGTCTTGTTCATCGAAATCAGGCCAGAGAACATCAGTAAAGTAAAGTTCAGCGTAGGCTATCTGCCACAGCAAAAAGTTACTGATACGGTGCTCTCCCCCTGTCCTAATCACTAAATCCACGGGAGCCAGTTCATTCATGCTGATGTGCTGACTTATCGTCTCTTCATCTATTCCGTCAGGTTGCAGCATCCCCTGCTGCACCTTCTCGGCCAGACGCCTGACGCCCTGGACTATATCCCACCGGCCACCGTAGTTGGCGGCAATATTCAGCGTTAGCCCCGTATTCTGGCCAGTTAGCGCTTCCGCTTTCTGGATACGCTCCTGCAAGCGCGTATTAAACCGGCTGGTATCGCCAATAATACGCAAACGCACATTATGGCGATGCAGGCTTTTCACCTCGCTGTCCAGAGCCCAGACAAACAGCTCCATTAGCGCGCTCACTTCCTGCGCCGGACGGTTCCAGTTTTCGCTACTAAACGCATACAGCGTTAGTGCATCGATTCCATTATTCGCCGCGAAAGAAACCGCGCGTCGAACTGATTTCGCTCCGGCCTTATGGCCAAAGACTCTCATCTTCCCTTGTCTTTTCGCCCAACGGCCATTGCCGTCCATAATGATGGCAACATGGCGTGCGCCATGCGCAGGTATGGTTTCGCTCAATGGTTGGTTAGCAGACAACATAACGCGTTTAATTTCCCTGATAAGGATTAAGCGGTTCTCAGGAATAAAGAAGCCTTCTCGTGAAAAAACCGTGATAAACCACGGCGTTATTCCCTTTACCGTTACAATTAACGGTTGTCGAGTGGCGCTGACTATATCACCTCAGCCGGGCGCTCACAAATAGCGGCGCACTCCCGGCATGGTTTTCTTATTCACCATACTGCGCGATAAGTTGCTGCGCCAGGCGGCGCGCCTCAGCGTCAATCACCAGCACATCATCTACGGTCTGAGGCTCATTCGCGTTACACGAATCCAGCACGGCCTGATTGAGCGCTGCGATATCGGTAAAGCGGATACGCTGCGCCAAAAATGCAGCCACCAGTTCTTCATTGGCAGCATTCAGCGCCGTTGTCGCCGCCTGCCCTTGCTCACTGGCAGCAATCGCCAGCTTCAGGCATGGATAACGCGTAAAATCAGGTGCCTGAAACGTCAATGCGCTTATCTGGCAAAAATCGAGCGCCTTTACATCAGCGTGCACGCGCGCGGGCCATGCCATCGTATGAGCGATCGGGGTACGCATATCCGGCTCCCCAAGCTGCGCAAGCACGCTGCCATCCCGATAACGCACCATGGAATGAATCATCGACTGCGGGTGTATCAGCACTTCCATTTGTTCGGCGGAAGCGTTAAATAGCCAGCGGGCTTCAATATATTCGAGACCTTTATTCATCATAGTGGCGGAATCAACGGAGATTTTACGCCCCATTGACCAATTCGGATGTCGGCAAGCTTGCTCCGGCGTAATAGACGCCATCGCAGACAGCGGAGACTCGCGAAATGGGCCACCAGATCCGGTCAGAATAATGGAGTCAACCCCATTATCCCTGAGAGAAGCGTATCCCAGCCGCCGCTGAATTGTTTCGGGCATACTCTGAAAAATCGCATTATGTTCGCTATCAACGGGCAAAAGTTGGGCGCCGCTCTGCTGTACCGCCTCCATAAACAGGCGTCCACATGTGACCAGCACCTCTTTATTGGCCAGTAATACTCGCTTTCCCGCCCGCACTGCCGCAAGCGTGGGCAGCACGCCTGCCGCACCGACAATAGCCGCCATAACCTGGTCGACGTCATCCAGAGACGCTATGTCACACGCGGCCTGCTGCCCGCTCAGTACCGTAGTTCGGCTACCCGACTCCCGCAGGCGTCGGTGTAATTCACCGGCGCTTCGCTCATCGTTCATTACGGCATAACGCGGCTGAAACTCCAGGCACTGCTCCAGCATACGCTCAATATTCGTTGCAGCGACCAGTGCGGCCACCGCAAAAGCGCCTGGATTATGACGGACAACATCAAGCGTGCTGCAACCAATCGACCCGGTTGAACCCAGCAGAGTTAACTGTTTCATCGAATGCCTGAACTCCCGAAAACGTTTCGCGCCAGCAGCGCTGCAAAAAGCAAAACGCCGTAAGAAAAACCGCGTCATCGGCTTTCCTGTACGGCGTTTCGAATTAAACCACTATCAGAACTGCATCAGTTCTTCTTCTTTATCCGCCAGCGCCGCGTCAACCTTTTTAATCGCCGCGTCGGTCAGCTTCTGAACGTCATCCTGCGAACGACGTTCATCATCTTCGCTAATTTCTTTATCTTTCAGCAAAGCTTTCACTTTGTCGTTCGCATCGCGGCGAACGTTACGCACGGACACCCTCGCCTGCTCTGCTTCACCGCGCACAACCTTAATCAGATCTTTACGGCGCTCTTCCGTTAACGGTGGCAGCGGTACGCGGATATCGGTACCCGCAGAGCTGGGATTGAGCCCCAAATCGGAGGTCATGATCGCTTTCTCGATAGCCGGTGACATTGAGCGATCGAAAACGTTAATTTTTAAGGTACGGGAATCTTCTACGGTGACGTTTGCTAACTGGCGCAGCGGCGTCGGCGTACCATAATATTCCACGGTAATACCATCAAGCAGGCTGGGAGAAGCGCGGCCAGTACGCACTTTGCTAATCTGATTTTTAAACGCTTCAACGCACTTATCCATGCGAACTTCAGCGTCTTTTTTGATGTCGTTAATCACGTTATAAATCCTTGAAAACTGTTTGTCGGGCAGCCTGGGGCAATACGCAGCGCGCGCGTAAAACCTTGCAGCTAAGTATAGCCCGGCCGGCTGCCTGAATGAAAACCGGGTATTAAAGCAGAATCTTACCCCGATTCGCTAAAAACGAAAATTAATCCGCGATTAGCGTACCTTCTTTTTCGCCCATAATTACACGGCGCAGTGCGCCGGGCTTGTTCATATTAAAGACGCGAATCGGCAAACCGTGATCGCGAGCCAGCGTAAATGCAGCTAAATCCATGACTTTTAGCTCTTTTTCCAGAACTTCCTGATAAGTGAGCTGTTCATGCAGCGTTGCATTCGGGTCTTTAACCGGATCGGCCGAATAGACACCGTCCACCTTCGTCGCCTTCAGTACAATATCTGCTTCGATTTCAATGCCGCGCAGGCAGGCGGCGGAATCCGTGGTAAAAAACGGATTTCCAGTACCCGCAGAGAAAATAACTACCCGACCATTACGTAGCAGGCTAATCGCCTCTGCCCAACTGTAGTTATCGCAGACGCCGTTCAGCGGGATGGCCGACATCAGACGCGCATTAACGTAAGCGCGATGCAGCGCATCTCGCATCGCCAGGCCGTTCATTACAGTCGCCAGCATCCCCATATGATCGCCCACCACACGGTTCATCCCGGCTTTAGCAAGCCCTGCCCCGCGAAACAAGTTACCGCCCCCGATGACAACGCCGACCTGAACCCCGAGCTCCACCAGCTCTTTCACTTCCTGAGCCATACGGTCCAGTATGCTCGCATCAATACCGAAGCCTTCAGTGCCTTGCAGCGCTTCGCCACTCAGTTTGAGTAGAATGCGTTTGTATACGGGTTTTGCATTGGTAGCCATGTTTCTTTCCTGGAACAGTGAACGAATAGGACGATTATATTGACGGCATTTGATGCCGTCTTTGTCTCCGGAGCCGGGGGCGCTTATATCAAGCAGCATTTATGTAACGGCACACGACGTGAGTAGGGCGCCAGGCCCGGCATACGGCAAACTACACGCGATACAGCCACCTCTCGTATAGGCTGGCGTATTCCGGACAAAAAGGAGCCGCCCGTAGGCGGCTTCTTATTAGGTAACTATCAGGAAGATTTAGACATTGCCGCAACTTCAGCAGCAAAATCGGTTTCTTCTTTTTCGATACCTTCGCCAACTTCAAAACGCGTAAAGCCAGTGACTTCAGCGTTATGCTCTTTCAGTAGCTGGCCAACCGTTTTACTCGGATCCATGATGAATGCCTGGCCGGTCAGAGAAACTTCGCCGGTGAATTTCTTCATGCGGCCTTCAACCATTTTCTCTGCGATTTCTTTCGGCTTACCGGACTGCATAGCAATATCCAACTGGATCTGATGTTCATGTTTTACAACATCAGCAGGTACATCTTCCGGCTTCACATATTCAGGCTTAGAAGCAGCAATATGCATAGCGACGTGTTTGATCAGCTCTTCATCAGCGCCGGTTGCGGCAACCAATACGCCAATACGCGCGCCGTGCAGGTAAGAGCCCAGCGCTTCGCCTTCCAGAATAGAGATGCGACGGATATTGATGTTTTCACCAATTTTCGCCACCAGCGTCGTACGCTGCTCTTCAAAGCGCGCCTTAAGTACATCAACGTTGCTGATGCGCTCTTCCAGCGCAACGGCGAGAACTTCTTCGCCAAACGCTTTAAAGCCAGCGTCTTTCGCAACGAAATCGGTTTCACAGTTCAGCTCAAGGATAACGCCGTATTTGTAATCGATACCGGTCAGAATGATACCTTCAGCAGCAACGCGGCCCGCTTTTTTCGCAGCCTTCGCCTGTCCGGATTTACGCATATTGTCGATAGCCAGCTCAATGTCGCCATTCGCTTCGACCAGCGCTTTTTTACATTCCATCATGCCTGCGCCGGTACGTTCGCGCAGCTCTTTTACCAGGGAAGCGGTAATTTCAGCCATTATGAATTCCTCGGTTATCTCAGGGGGAGATATGACCTGCCCGGTCATAAGACCAAACAGATTAAAAGAAAAAGGGAGCCTGAGACAGGCCCCCTAACCAAACTATTTCATACCTGGTTAATAAGGGCTCACCCCTTTGCACGTTAACGTCTGATGCGTAAACCACCCGTTTCCAATGCGTTATTAACGTAAAGACACCGGTGGTTTTCGTCTGTTCGTGAGTTAACCTGACCAGGGTATGCCAGCAAACCTTATTACTCAGCTTCTACGAAGCTTTCTTCAGCCTGGGTTGCCAGATCCTGAGAACGACCTTCACGTACAGTCGTCGCTACCGCGCTCAGGTACAGGGTCACGGCGCGAATTGCGTCGTCGTTGCCCGGTACAACAAAGTCAACGCCATCCGGATCGGAGTTAGTATCAACAATAGCAAATACCGGGATACCCAGGTTGTTTGCTTCTTTGATAGCAATGTGCTCATGGTCAGCATCGATAACAAACAGTGCGTCCGGCAGGCCGCCCATGTCTTTGATACCGCCAAGGCTGTTTTCCAGCTTTTCCAGTTCGCGAGTACGCATCAGCGCCTCTTTTTTGGTCAGCTTTTCAAACGTACCATCCTGAGACTGAGTTTCCAGATCTTTCAGACGCTTAATGGACTGACGAACGGTTTTCCAGTTAGTCAGCATGCCGCCCAGCCAGCGATGGTTCACGAAGAACTGATCGCAGCTATTTGCCGCTTCTTTTACCGCTTCGCTTGCTGCGCGCTTAGTACCGACGAACAAAATTTTGCCTTTACGGGACGCGATTTTGTGCAGTTCAGCCAGAGCGTCATTGAACATCGGTACGGTTTTTTCAAGGTTGATGATGTGAACTTTGTTACGCGCGCCGAAGATGAACGGTTTCATTTTCGGGTTCCAGTAACGGGTCTGGTGACCAAAGTGAACACCAGCCTTGAGCATATCGCGCATGGAAACAGTTGCCATGTTAAAACCTCTATATAAAAGTTGGGGTTATGCCTCCACGTATCCCATATCACCGACCCCACAGGGCACCCCGGAATATGTGTCGATACGTGTGTGTTATACACAAAGTGAGTTTTCAGCTTGTGCACACAAAATCCAGGTACACAAGTCCGGCGCGCTTTATATCATAAAGTGTAACATAAGGCTAATTATTGTTATCCTCACGGAGGTATCGTTATTCCCGATTTGGCACCTTACGGCGGCCCTGATAACATTGCCGCCACTTGCTTAATTATTGTCGAAAACGACCTCAGCGGACCCTGATGTATGGCTATCTCAATTAAAACCCCGGAAGATATTGAAAAAATGCGCGTTGCTGGCCGACTGGCCGCCGAAGTGCTGGAAATGATCGCGCCGCACGTAGTACCTGGTGTTACGACAGGGGCGCTCGATAAGCTGTGCAACGACTGGATTGTTGAGCATCAACACGCCGTTTCGGCCTGTCTTGGGTATCACGGTTTTCCGAAATCCGTCTGCATTTCCGTAAATGAAGTCGTCTGTCACGGCATTCCAAGTGACGATAAGCACCTTAAAGAAGGGGATATTGTCAATATTGACGTTACCGTGATTAAAGATGAATTCCACGGTGACACCTCCAAAATGTTTATTGTTGGGAAACCCACTATCCTCGGTGAACGCCTGTGCCGTGTGACGCAGGAAAGCCTGTATCTGGCATTGCGGATGGTGAAACCCGGTATTCCCCTGCGCAGCCTGGGCGCCGCTATTCAAAAATATGTTGAGGCAGAAGGTTTTTCCGTGGTCCGCGAATATTGCGGTCACGGTATCGGGCGAGTCTTTCACGAAGAACCGCAGGTACTACACTATGACGCCGACGACGGCGGCGTCATTTTGCAACCCGGCATGACGTTCACTATTGAGCCAATGGTTAACGCCGGGGATTACCGCATCCGTATGATGAAAGATGGCTGGACGGTAAAAACCAAAGACAGAAGCCTGTCCGCGCAATATGAGCACACGATTGTGGTTACAGAAGACGGTTGTGAAATATTGACGCTACGGGAAGATGATACTATTCCAGCCATTATTTCTCACAGCGCGCCGCAGTAAGCTCGGTTAGGTAAGGCCAAATATCAGCAGGCGGCGGCAACCCCTGCCCCGCCGTGATATCCAAGCGCCGTTTTCTTACCAACTGTGAATCGACAGGGTATTATTTCGACAATATCTCCAGCCAGCGCTCGCTGGCTACAGCGTGAGGCGGGCCGAATATGAGTCACTATCTCCCCGAGCAGCACCCTAACGCGGCCACACCCACACTGCCAGGACAACCGGATAATCCCGGCAGCTGGCCTGAAAACGATTTACACCGCGAGCAAATTTGTCGCCATCTTGATACTTTTCAACGCTGGTCCGGCGAGGTGTTTGATAAAGGCGTGCCCGTTGATCGCCTGCTTAATGCTCGCAGCGAATTTATCGATCAATTACTTCAGCGTCTGTGGATATATTATGGCTTCAGCGACGCCGCCGATTTAGCGCTGGTAGCCGTTGGCGGCTATGGGCGCCGCGAGCTACATCCTCTTTCCGATATCGACGTGTTGGTGCTTAGCCGCGAGCCACTCCCGGCCGCTCATGCTCAAAAAGTAGGTGAATTAATCACCTTACTGTGGGATCTGCGCCTGAATGTCGGTCACAGCGTCCGCTCGCTGGAGGAATGCCTTCTCGAAGGCCTGGCCGATCTGACCGTCGCGACTAATCTGATTGAATCTCGCCTGCTGATTGGCGATGTCGCTCTGTTCCTTGAAATGCAGAAATACGTTTTTAGTGACGGCTTCTGGCCCTCGGAAACGTTTTTTTCCGCAAAAGTGGACGAGCAAACTATGCGCCATCAGCGCTATCACGGCACCAGCTACAATCTGGAGCCGGACATTAAAAATAGCCCTGGCGGGTTACGCGACATTCACACCTTGCAGTGGGTTGCACGCCGACATTTTGGCGCCACGTCTTTAAATGAGATGGTTGGTTTCGGCTTTTTAACCGCAGCCGAACGCAACGAACTCAACGAATGCCAGCATACCCTTTGGCGCATTCGCTTCGCCCTGCATTTGACGCTCAGCCGCTACGATAACCGACTGTTATTCGACCGGCAGCTTAATGTTGCCCAACGCCTTCAATATCAGGGCGAAGGAAATCATCCTGTAGAACGGATGATGAAAGATTTCTACCGCGTCACGCGCCGCGTCAGTGAACTCAATAACATGCTACTGCAGCTTTTCGACGAGGCGATTCTCGCCCTGCCGGCCGACGAGAAACCGCGCCCTATCGACGATGACTTTCAACTGCGCGGCAGGCTAATTGACCTGCGCGATGAAACGCTATTTGTCCGCGAGCCGCAGGCTATTTTGCGGCTGTTCTACACGATGGTGCGCAATCGCGATATCGATGGGATTTATTCCACCACGCTGCGCCAACTTCGTCACGCTCGCCGCCAGTTAACGCAGCCGCTATGCTACCTACCTGAAGCCCGAACTCTATTTTTAGCTATGTTACGTCATCCTGGTATGGTGCGCCGGGGATTACTGCCGATGCATCGTCATAGTGTGCTGGGGGCTTATATGCCTCAGTGGTCGCACATTGTCGGTCAAATGCAGTTTGATTTATTCCACGCCTACACCGTGGATGAACACACGATTCGCGTATTGCTGAAGCTTGAAAGTTTCGCTGATGAGGCTACCCGAGAAAAGCATCCGCTGTGCGTTAATCTCTGGCCGCGCCTCAACCATCCGGTGCTTTTGTTTATCGCCGCATTATTTCACGATATCGCTAAAGGACGCGGCGGCGACCATTCCGTGCTTGGGGCGCAGGATGTCACGATTTTCGCCCAGCTCCACGGATTAAACTCACGTGAAACCCAGCTTCTAGTCTGGCTGGTGCGTCAGCACCTGTGCATGTCCGTTACGGCACAGCGTCGGGATATCCAGGATCCGCAGGTGATTGCGCAATTCGCGCATGAAGTACAAACGGAAAGCCGTTTACACTATTTAACCTGCCTGACCGTCGCCGACATTTGCGCAACCAACGAAACACTCTGGAATAGCTGGAAGCAAAGCCTGCTGCGCGAACTTTACTTTGCCACAGAAAAACAGCTTCGACGCGGGACCGGCAATACGCCAGATATGCGGGAACGCGTGCGCCACCATCAGCAGCAAGCGCTAGCGCTACTGCGAATGGAAAACATTGATGAAACCGCTTTGCATCATATTTGGGGCCGCTGCCGGGCCAACTATTTCGTACGTCATACTCCCAATCAGCTCGCCTGGCACGCGCGCCATCTGCTGGCGCACGATCTTAGCACACCGCTGATTGTGCTTAGCCCACAGGCTATCCGCGGCGGCACGGAAATTTTCATCTGGAGCCCCGACCGACCCTATTTGTTTGCCGCAGTATGCGCAGAGCTGGATAAACGTAACCTGAGCGTTCATGACGCCCAGATATTCACCACCCGGGACGACATGGCAATGGATACATTCATCGTTCTGGAGCCAGACGGCACGCCGCTGTCCGTAGATCGACACGATCAAATCCACAGCGGGCTGATGCATACAATCACACAAAGTGTCTGGCAGCCCCCTCAGCCCCGCCGTCGCTCCATGCGCCTGCGCCACTTTCACGTCGCCACTGAAGTCACCTTTTTGCCCACCCACACAGAAAGACGTTCCTACCTGGAACTGGTGGCGCTCGATGCGCCAGGCCTGCTGGCCTATATCGGGCAAATCTTCGCGGATCTGGGCATCACGCTACACGGCGCGCGGATCACTACCATAGGTGAGCGCGTGGAAGATCTCTTTATTTTAGCGACAAGCACGGGCGAAGCGCTGGATGCGACGCTTCAGCACGAAGTCTATCAACGGTTGACAGAAGCCCTTGATCCAAACGATAAAGGGTAAGTTTTTTTATTTATTGAACTATTGGGAAAGAAAGAACAATGCAGCAGCTACAGAATGTCATCGAATCCGCCTTTGAGCGTCGCGCAGACATCACGCCAGCCAACGTCGATATCGTTACCCGCGATGCCGTTAATCAGGTTATCGCAATGCTCGATAGCGGCGTACTGCGCGTTGCAGAGAAAATTAACGGCCAATGGACGACCCATCAGTGGCTAAAAAAAGCCGTCCTGCTGTCTTTTCGCATTCATGACAATCAGGTCATGGAAGGCGCGGAAAGCCGCTACTTCGACAAAGTACCGATGAAATTCGCCGCTTATGATGAAGCGCGGTTTCAAAAGGAAGGTTTTCGCGTCGTACCGCCTGCCGCAGTTCGCCAGGGCGCCTTCATCGCACGCAACGCGGTGCTGATGCCTTCTTACGTCAATATTGGTGCTTACGTTGACGAAGGCACTATGGTTGATACTTGGGCCACCGTAGGCTCCTGTGCGCAAATTGGTAAGAATGTACACCTGTCCGGCGGGGTGGGCATTGGCGGCGTTCTGGAGCCGCTGCAGGCCAATCCAACCATCATTGAAGATAACTGCTTTATTGGTGCCCGTTCTGAAGTAGTTGAAGGCGTTATCGTTGAAGAAGGCGCGGTTATCTCTATGGGCGTTTACATCGGCCAAAGCACCAAAATTTACGATCGTGAGACCGGGGAGGTTCACTACGGCCGCGTCCCCGCGGGGTCCGTTGTCGTTTCCGGCAACCTTCCCTCCAAAGATGGGAAATATAGCCTGTACTGCGCGGTTATCGTGAAAAAAGTAGATGCGAAAACGCGTGGCAAAGTTGGCATTAATGAACTCCTGCGTACTATCGACGCATAGCCCTTTCTCCTCCAATCAGGCACGGTTTTAAAACATCGTGCCTGTTATCTTTTCCAAAATCTTGTCGTTTGCTTCCGGCTACTTTCGAGGATAGCTGATATAAATCTCTTTTTTGTAGCCGCACGCTTACTCCATCTGCGCTTTTATTACTTCGCTCGCATTAAATTAAGTAAAAATGCGCTCGCCTGCCACCGTGGCTTTTGCCACGCGTTGATAGCTAACTTCGCTTTCATTTAATTTTTAACAGTAATAGTTTATTTAGTAAATGATATGTTAATTTAGTACAATCAATGAGTTATATATATTATCTTTTATCGAATTTTATTGACACCACCCATTTTGTAAGGTTATATTACAAAACGTGTCCAAAGATGGCGCGTCTTTCCTTAAATTAGTCTTATATATATAGGATTTATAAATGAAAAATACCCTAAAAATTGCTCTTTTGGCCGCAGTATTTTCTACACTGACGGGTTGCACAGGCAGCGTTTATAATAAAGAAAAAAATTGTGACTACGACTACCTGCTACACCCGGCTATTTCTATTTCTAAAATTATCGGCGGTTGCGGCCCGGTCGCTAAATAATTTTATTTTGGTAACATTAACCGGCCTGATGGCCGGTTTTTGCTCTCTTCTCAGGCGGCTGTTTTCTAAGAAATTGCTATTGGGCCGTTGTTTATAATAATGGCGACCAATATATATGCATTACACGCAGAAATTAATATTTATATAAACAGGATTAAATAATACAGTTATGCCTTTATATAAATCTTGTATTAACTTCCATGGTCAGCCTGTAATAATTGTATTAACGCCGCAGGAAAAATCACTTATTAAAATTGAGATATAAAGCCACCAATAACAAACTATCATCACGCTATAGTGTTCAGAAGAATAAATAAAAACCAACTCTCATTTTTTAGCAAACAAACGCCATCAACTATCTTCCGTTTAGTTTACACAAATTTTGATTTACGGATCATGATAAGTGCTAACCTGAAAAAGGTTCACATCTGGCTAAAAATGGCTGCTACATATGCTTCACCGTTGCCTTCACATGATAAATGCCGTGATTCTTGTAATCGGGGTGGAAAAAGGGGTCATTTACGCTATCTATTTATAATAGCTATCACCACAACGTTAAGAGGAAGGCAATGTACAAGAACCTAAAAAGTTTAGGAATTTCAAACCCACAGGATATTGACCGCTACAACCTGCGCCAGGAAGCAAATAACGATATCCTAAAAATTTATTTTCAAAAGGGTAAAGGAGAGTTCTTTGCTAAAAGCGTAAAATTTAAATACCCACGCCACCGCAAAACGATCACCGCACAGGAAACTACGCATGGCTATAAAGAAATTCACGAAATCAGCCCAAATTTACGCGCTATTATCGATGAACTGGACCAGATTTGCCGACGCGAGCACAGTGAAATCGATTTGAAACGTAAAATTCTCGACGATCTTCATCACCTTGAAAGCGTTGTTACTAATAAAATCAGCGAAATTGAAGCAGATCTGGAAAAGCTGACGCGAAACTAACTGCTATCAGGGCTGGAGCAGCCGGCCCATTTCACTTTACTTCTCATTCCCTCCTTTGAAAAAAACATATCAATATCTTTCAGATTTAGATTTAGATTTAGATTTAGATTTAGATTTAGATTTAGATTTAGATTTAGATTTAGATTTAGATTTAGGTTAATAATAAAACCACTGCCACAAAAAGCATTTATTAAGCGTTCATCAGCCTGCGATATAAACAACCATTAGTATTTATAAGTTATCATAATTATTGATTGGCTCACCTATTCTTTCTCTTTGTATAACGACTCCTGCCACGGTGATTATTTTTTACCGGCCTGTGGCAGGAACCATTTTCTTATTATAAGGAGAGCCAGCATGGCTAATTTCTTTGAGTTATATGATATTAATAATGATGTTTATGCGCCAACCGGCGACCCAAAAGTAGGTTATCCACAATTATGCATTCGCACCAATCGAACCGCCCAGCGTTCCGATTTAGAAGCCGTGGTAAAAATCGCGGATGACGCGGCGAATCAATTTCCCCCGGAAGATAAAGAAGGGCGTAAAAAAGCCGTTTTTGAAGTGCTGACTCAGGCCTTTGGCGGCGGCGGCTTTGGACATTCATGGATAATCTTTTTCCATAGTAATAAAAAAGGCGATTGCACAACTTACTGATTTCATGAAGGTTTTGGCTTCGTCAAAAATGGCACGGCTTCTAATCAAAACGACAGCCCGGAGCGTAAATTCCATTTGCAGCGCTGCGTGCCGCTAACTGACCCTAATAAACAGCCGGATATGCTGGAAAAAACGGTCATTCATGAACTCATTCAAAACAGCCTAACGATTGCAGAGTTAATGGGAATGGAAGTGGACACGCCAGAAAACGGTGCCTATACGCCTATTAGCAATTGTTCATGGTTTGCCGGGCAGGTCTGGAATTACGCAACCGACGAAAATCTGGTATTTGAGCAGCAATTTGACGGTAAAGCGCACGCCGATGATTGGGGCATGGATTTTCTAGCCAATGTAACCTCTATCGCCGATCCGGGCATGGTGGCGGAAAGTCTGGCGGCGCCAAAAATAGCCGGTAACCGGGCATAATCCAAACCGCAGCGTAATATCGCCCGAAATGACTGCGTATTGGTAATGTCCTAAGGCCTAACTGCAAATGAAATACAGCAAGCAAGGCTATAACGTTTAATTTGAAGCTAACAAAGTCGTCTTTAAATATAAGGCGACTTTGGCTAACACCTGCAGACGGAGCGCATACAACCTTTTTTTATATGCCATTCGACGAGAAAAAGAAAAAAGGCCGCAAAGCGGCCTTTTACAAACATCAGGTTATAATAGCGCTACTCGCGCTTTACTGCATTATTAAGTAAATGGAAGCGTCACCACGCTGAATATTCAGCGCCAGTACGGACGGCTTGCTATCCAAAACTTTACGTAGTTCAGCAATATTCTCCACCGGCTGCTGGTTTGCACCGATAATAATATCGCCTTTTTTCAGACCGATACGCGCCGCTGGCGTGTTTGGCTTAACGATATTGACCACTACACCTTTTTGTTTATCACCGCGATTACTCAGCTCAGCGCCTTCGATACCGTTAAATACGCTGGCGGAGTCCACCTGAGTCTGCGTACTTTGCTGCAGTTCGAGATTTACGGTAACGGGTTTGCCATCGCGCAGAAGTCCAAGCGTAATTTTACTACCAACCGGCATGCTGCCAACTTCCGCTCGCAGCGCAGAGAAGCTATTAATCGCCTTACCGTTCATGGATACAATCACATCACCGGCTTTTACGCCCGCTTTCGCCGCTGAGGACCCGGCCGTTACCTGGCTGACAAAAGCACCGCGCTGCGCGTCGGCTTTCATCGCCTTCGCCAGGTCTGAATTCAGCTCATAGCCTCTGATACCAAGCTCACCTCGGCGCACCTGACCATATTTGACCATCTGCTCCGACAGGCTTTTCACCATATTACTTGGGATGGCGAAACCAATACCGATATTGCCGCCGTCCGGTGCCAGAATCGCCGTATTAATGCCAATAAGCTCGCCGTTTAAGTTAACCAGCGCACCGCCAGAGTTACCGCGGTTGATAGCGGCATCGGTCTGAATAAAGTTTTCGTAGTTTTCTACGTTCAGCCCGCTACGCCCCAGCGCCGAAACAATACCTGACGTCACCGTTTCGCCTAATCCGTAAGGATTACCGATAGCAACGGTATAATCCCCAACGCGCAGGGAGTCAGAATCCGCCATTTTAATCGCCATTAAGTTTTTTGGCTCTTTCAACTGAATCAGCGCGATATCCGAGCGCGGGTCTTTACCCACAACTTTAGCGTCGAATTTGCGCCCGTCGCTAAGCTGCACTTTAATCGTGTTCGCGTTATCCACCACGTGGTTATTAGTCACCACATAGCCTTTTTCGGCATCAATAATCACACCCGAACCCAGCGCCATAAATTTTTGCTGCTGGCGTGGCCCGGCGCCGCCCTGGCAAAGCGGTGAACTCTGGAAGGGAGACCCTTCCTGGCAGAACGGTGAATCATCACCGAAAAATTGCTGGAAGTTGCGCGGCATACGCTGCGTATTAACCGTAGTACTCCCTTCTACGTTAATACTCACCACCGATGGCATTACTTTTTCCAGCATCGGCGCCAGGCTTGGTAACTGCTGTGACGTAGAAGCGGAAGAAGCGGTCTCAGCGGCAAGAACGGACGCGGGGCCCATCGCCAAACCCAGACTTAAAGCCAGTGCACTCATTGCTAACGTGGTTTTTTTCATGTCTCTATTTGATCCCAATTGTCCGAATACAAGCTGTGTTTATTGACGTTAATGAGAGTCAATTTATAGCGCGAAGTTCCCGCGTAAAGGTTATGGAAAAAGTAAAAAAATATTGTTCTTCTTTACAAAGCAAAACGTTATGTCACCGCCATTAGCCGCCGATACTCATCCCAGGCATAGAGATCCGTCATACCGCTGATATAGTCCTGGATTAAACGGCAGCGATAGTAAAACTCCCAAATCGCAAACGCCTCCTCGCCTGATTCACGTTCGCGTAGCGCCTCAATGGCTTCAATGTAAGCAAGGCAATGTTTCGTTGAGAGTTTATGATACAACCGTGCTTCAATAGGGAAACGCCGCCCCTGGCTGCCCTGAACAATCTCCGCAAACGCCGCCTGCGGTAAAGCCAGCAACGCGCCGTAAATATCCAGCAAACCGGTTATCACGCGGTAGCCCTGTAGCTCCAGTTGTTCAACGTCAGGGTGGCTAAACACATAGCGTCCGGCGATATACTTATACAAATCAAGAAGCTGGCCGAAGGAGCTATCATCCTCCAGCAGGGCATGATTGAACGAGCCGGCGTAGATTTCATCAAGGTTATCGATAAAGCGCTGCGCGGCCCAGGGAACCAGCTTATTCAGCGTATTCACGCGTAAATACATAAAGAACTGATCTTCCGCGCTGCGCTGCATTTGGTTGGCGCGGGACTTCTCCCACGCATCCTGCACCACCTGCGCAAAAAGATCCTCTGGCGCATGCTGCCCCCAGCGATCGTGAAGATGCTGATAAAGCCGCTCTACGCTGAAGATATTCTTTTCTACCGCATCTTCGAGATCGGCCACGCAGTACGAGATATCATCCGCGGCTTCCATTATCCAGGTGAGCGGAAACCGGCTGTGTTGCTCCATAGATAAAGCTTCGCGCAAACGCGCGATATACGGCGCTTCAGATAAATAAAAGCCCGGTTTTTTCATTAAATAGCTGTGCGTCGCAGGCGGTGTGTCCGCGTACCAGGCCGGACGAGTATATTTTAAAATGCAACCCACCTGTGCCCACGTTAAATTCATACGTAATAGGGTATGTACCAGGCGAATTCCCTGAGCATTACCTTCAAAATGGCACAAATCCTGGCGAACCTGGGTGCGCAGTTCGTTTATTCCATCGTCAGGTGCCACGATTCGTAAATACGGTACGATGCAGCGTGAGTCGGCCTGCGCATCCTGCGTATCGTCCGGGAACAGGCGCTGACAAAACCAGTCGTTGATCGCCGCCTCACCGAAGTGCCCGAACGGCGGATTACCAATATCGTGCATCAGGCACGCCATCTCGACGACGCTTTCAAAAGGGCCGCACAATTCATCCAGCCCATATTCATCCAGCTTGCCTGCTTGTTTCAGGCGCCCTAATATTTCGCGGGCGATATAACGCCCTACCTGCTGCACTTCCATTGAATGCGTCAGCCGCGTGCGCACCGCCGCATTGCGCTCCAGCGGAAAGACCTGGGTTTTCTGCTGCAGGCGTCGAATAGCCGGCGAATTAATAATCCGCCCGCGATCGCTTTCAAAGATCTGTGAAATTTCAAGTTCGCTTTTCTCACCCTGCGGTGAGCGAAAACGACGATGCCAGTTAATCTTCCTGCGAAAATCGATGCCACCCATATCCCTCTCCAGTCTTTTGCGATGATGCATGCCCCACGCCTGGCGCACTTTTGTTTTGCTACACCTGCAAACGGCACAATTGCGCTATGACAACGCAATGCGACAATTATTTACCGTCCGTTCGCCATGATAGACTATCCCGCACAATCCACCTATTAGCGAGAATTCCCATGAAAGTTGGCATCATTGGCGCAATGGAAGAAGAAGTCACCCTACTGCGCGACAAAATTGAAAACCGTCGCACCTTGCAGCTGGCCCATTGTGAAATCTACACCGGTACCTTACACCAGGTTGAAATCGCTTTATTAAAATCAGGTATTGGCAAAGTCTCCGCCGCTATGGGCGCTACGTTATTGCTGGAACACTGCAAACCCGATGTAGTTATCAATACCGGATCTGCAGGCGGTCTGGCCTCCACGCTGAACGTTGGGGATATCGTAGTATCTAATGAAGTGCGCTACCACGATGCAGACGTCACGGCATTCGGCTATGAATACGGCCAAATGGCGGGCTGCCCCGCCGCGTTTCCCGCCGATGAAAAACTGATTAACATCGCACAGAGCTGTATCGCCCAATTAGACTTGCATGCAGTACGCGGCCTTATTGTCAGCGGCGATGCCTTTATTAACGGTGCCGAGAATCTGGCCCGTATTCGCCAGCATTTTCCACAGGCTGTCGCGGTAGAAATGGAAGCCACTGCTATCGGCCACGTCTGCCACAACTACGGCACGCCGTTTGTGGTAGTGCGCGCTATCTCTGACGTCGCGGATAAAGCTTCCCATTTAAGCTTTGATGAATTTCTGAGCGTTGCGGCGAAGCAGTCCAGCCTGATGGTGGAATCGCTGATTCAAAAACTGGCTCATGGTTAAAGCCGCTCTCCGGCGCGCGCTGGGCGCGCTGTTGATAAGTATCCCGGCGTGGCTCCCTGCTGCGCCTCGGGTCATATCATTATCTCCGGCCAATACCGAACTTGCTTTCGCCGCCGGCATCGTTCCTGTCGCCGTCAGCGAGCATTCTGATTATCCCCCGGCGGCGCTGCCCATTGAGCGCGTCGCTAACTGGCAAGGTGTCGACAGTGAGCGTATTTTGACGCTAAAACCCGACCTGATTCTCGCGTGGCGGGGCGGTAACGCCAGGCGCCCGCTAGATCAACTTGCCAGCCAGGGCATTCGCGTGCTCTGGCTGGATCCCAATAGCGTGGAAGATATCGCTAAAGCGCTGCGTGAGCTCGCAGCGTGGAGCCCGCACCCGGAACAGGCCCTCCGAGCGGCGGATGAGCTGCTGGCGCAGTGGCAGGCATTGAAAACGCGCTATCGCGGCGCGCCCTCCCAAAAAGTATTCGTCCAGTTTGGTGATAAACCGCTCTTCACCATGGCTGATGGAACACTCCAGCAAACGATTTTGCACGCCTGCGGCGGTATCAATATTTTTCAGGGCTCCGCAATACCCTGGCCCCAGGTCAGCCGGGAGCAGGTACTTATTCGCCATCCGGATGTCATAGTAAGCCCCGGAGCGCCACCGCGCGCTGCGGCCATCGGACAATTTTGGGGGCGTAATTTAACGGTTCCAATTATCGTCCTTAATGAGGACTGGTTTGAACGTGCCGGCCCGCGTATTATCCTTGCCGCTCAGGCGCTTTGCGAAGCGCTGGCGCACAAACCATCTCACTGAGGCGCATATCATGCTGGTTTATTGGCTGGATATTATCGGAACAGCGGTGTTTGCCGTGTCAGGCGTATTATTAGCGGGAAAACTGCGCATGGATCCGTTCGGCGTGCTGGTGCTGGGCGTGGTCACGGCAATAGGCGGTGGAACCATTCGCGATATGGCGCTGGATAACGGCCCGGTTTTCTGGGTAAAAGATCCCACCGACCTTATCGTTGCGATGGTCACCTGTATGGCAACTATCGTACTGGTGCGCCAGCCCCGTCGCCTGCCAAAATGGATAATGCCCACGCTCGACGCCGTCGGCCTGGCCGTATTCGTCGGCATCGGCGTCAATAAAGCCTTCCTTGCTGGCACAGGGCCGCTCGTCGCCATTTGTATGGGCGTTGTTACCGGCGTCGGTGGCGGGATTATTCGCGATGTGCTGGCGCGAGAAGTTCCAATGATCATGCGCACCGAAATCTATGCGACGCCGTGTATCATCGGCGGCATTGTTCATGCGACCGCCTGGCAGGTTTATAACCTGCCGCTCGATCAGGCCAATATGCTGGGCGTGTTTGTTACTCTAACCATTCGCCTGGCAGCGATTCGCTGGCATCTAAAATTACCCACTTTCGCCTTAGAAGACAGGCCATAAGCGGTAGATATTTCCCTCACCTGCCTCTTTACTTCAACGCGTTGACAGCTCAACTGGCGGTTCGCCTGAAAATAAGGATGGCCTGCGCCACGTTTGCCCTGGCGCTATATCTCATCAGGCAAAAAGATTGGGGAGATTAGTGTATTTATTAATGAGGAAATACGGGGTGGCTATGGAATAGCATAACGCCAGCAATGATTAGCTGGCGTTGATTTATTACTTATTCATCTATCAACTGTGCATTAATCGGCTATTGCCCCACAGGCTAAAGTCATTGCGTACCGGAGAGCTAAAAGCGCTCCCCGGCTATGTGCGCAGCGCACCGCCTACGCCGCCAGAGCATTAAACGCTGAACGATGAGCCGCATCCGCAGGTGCTTTTTGCGTTCGGATTGGTAACGATAAAGCGCGAACCTTCCAACCCTTCCGTATAATCGACAGAGCCACCCACCAGGTATTGCAGGCTCATGGGGTCGACAACCAGCGCCACGCCCTGCTTTTCGATAGTCATATCGTCGTCATTCACTTTATCGTCGAAGGTGAAACCATACTGAAATCCGCTACACCCTCCGCCGGTAATATATACGCGCAGTTTAAGATTCGGATTATCTTCGTCCGCGATAAGATTTTTTACTTTACTGGCCGCCGCATCGGTAAACTCCAGCGGCAGTGCTACGTCATCACTCATTTTTAGCTCCCAACGAAGACGGGTATCGGATAAAAACCGACAATTATCGCCATTATCCGATACCCTGGTAAATCGTTCAAGTATTCTCCGATATAATGGCGCTATGCGGCACGATCCGCCGCTTCTCGCTGCTCCTTTGCTATAGTCCGCGCCAGAATAGTCGAATATAACGGCTTCCCGCCCAGAAATTGGGCCAATAGCGTCGCTCCCAGGCAGGTAATTATCATAGGCAAGATAAGCTGATAGTTGTTCGTCATTTCCAGTACTAACACAATACCGGTAATTGGCGCCCGCACCGAAGCCGCCAGCAGCGCACCCATACCGGCAATGGCAAACGTACCTGCCTCCAGGTGATATCCCGGAAACCAGTGCATACAGGCCATGCCAAACGCGCTGCCGAGCAGCGTTCCCAGCGCCAGCATCGGCGCGAAAATCCCTCCCGGCGCGCCGGAAGAGAAACACAGCACGGTGGTAATGATTCTGGCAATGAAAATAAATAGCAGCATACCAACGCTAAAATTACCCGCTGCAGCGATAGGGATTAGGCCGAAGCCACCGCCGGCTGCTTCCGGCTCGATAAAACTCAAAACCCCGCATACGCCGCCCAATAAACCGCCGATCAGCACCCATGGAGCCGTGCGTCCGCCGTGGATGCGCTGGAACATATCCTGCGCCCTCAGCAACAGCTGGTTAAACAGCGGCCCCAGCACCCCAAACAGAGCGCCCAACGCGAGATATAGCCAGAGAGTATGCACCGGCGCGTTGCTCAATTGCCCGACTGCAATCACCGCCCCTTCGCCGTTGAAAATGCGAAATACCACGCTGGACATAATCACGCCGGTAAACACCGCTTTAATCGAAATCAGGTTATAGCGAAACTGCGGTCGCATCTCTTCGATAATAAACAAAATGCCGGCCAGCGGCGCATTAAACGCCGCGGATAACCCCGCAGCCGCGCCGGTCGCCAGCACCGTATGGCGCGCTTCAGGGCTACGCATCCGACACAGATCCAGCACCATGCGCCCAACATTGCCGCCGAGCTGCACGGTCGGCCCTTCCCGACCAAGCACCATTCCTGCGCCCAGAGTGCCCATTCCGCCGATAAATTTAACCGGCAATACGCGCCACCAGCGCACCGGACGCAGCTCTTCCAGTGCACCTTCAATTTCAGGGATGCCGGAACCCCCGGCTTCGGGCGCAAATCGCCGCACCAGCCAGTAACCCAGCATGGCCAGCGCCATCGAAAATAAAAACGCCAGCGGCCAGACCAGCCACGCATTATCCGCAGCGCTCAGCAGCGCTGAAAAACGCCAATTTTGCACGCTGTTTACGGCTTTCTCAAACGCTACGCCCACCAGGCCAGCCAGCGCGCCAACGATTGCCGCCATTAACAGGACCGCCAGAGGCGTTTTATCACGCTGAATTAAACGACGTACTGCGTCACCGCGCCGCAGACGTACCAGCCGCCGATAGCCGCCAGGTGGGGTTTCCGGATTCATAACACCTTCATTTCCAGGTATGATAAAACGAGGCGGATATTCTACCCGCTCACACCGTTGACGTCCCAATGAAAAACGCTGACAAGTAGGGTGTAGCGCCGCGCAAAACTTTTACAACGCCGCAGGAAGCCTTAGAATAACCGGTTATCTCCCATTACACGAATCAGGAGCCGATTCATGAGCCACTCAGAAAACCTCTATGCCGCAGCACGCGAGCTTATTCCCGGTGGCGTTAACTCGCCGGTGCGCGCCTTCTCCGGCGTAGGCGGCGTCCCACTATTTATCTCCCACGCAGACGGTGCTTATCTCTATGACGTGGACGGTAAAGCCTATGTGGACTACGTCGGCTCCTGGGGACCGATGGTTCTCGGTCATAATCACCCGGCAATCCGTAACGCCGTGATTGAAGCGGCGGGCAGAGGCTTAAGTTTCGGCGCACCGACGGAAATGGAAGTGAAAATGGCTGACCTGGTCACAAGTCTGGTGCCTACCATGGACATGGTGCGCATGGTGAACTCAGGCACCGAAGCTACAATGAGCGCTATCCGTCTGGCTCGCGGTTATACCGGACGGGATAAAATCATTAAATTTGAAGGCTGTTACCACGGCCACGCCGACTGCCTGTTGGTTAAAGCCGGCTCTGGAGCGCTGACGCTCGGGCAACCTAATTCTCCGGGCATCCCTGCAGATTTTGCCAAACATACGCTAACCTGCACCTATAATGACCTGGCGTCGGTCCGGGCGGCGTGTGAGCAATATCCGCAGGATATCGCCTGCATCATCGTTGAGCCAGTTGCGGGCAATATGAACTGCGTGCCGCCGCTCCCGGATTTCCTGCCTGGCCTGCGGGCGCTGTGCGATGAGTTTGGGGCGCTGCTGATTATCGATGAAGTAATGACGGGATTTCGCGTCGCGCTGGCCGGGGCGCAGGACTACTACGGCGTCACGCCGGATCTCACCTGCCTTGGGAAAATCATTGGCGGCGGTATGCCGGTTGGCGCCTTCGGCGGTCGCCGCGAAGTAATGGACGCGCTGGCGCCCACCGGGCCGGTCTATCAGGCGGGTACGCTCTCAGGCAACCCAATCGCCATGGCCGCCGGTTATGCCTGCCTGAATGAAGTCGCCCAACCCGGCGTGCACGGCACGCTGACGGAGCTGACTACGCAGTTAGCAGAAGGCCTGCGCTCTGCGGCTCAGGAAAACGACATCCCGCTGGTGGTTAATCACGTGGGTGGAATGTTTGGGCTGTTCTTCACCGATCTACCTGCGGTGACCTGCTATCAGCACGTCCTCGCCAGCGACGTTGAGCGCTTTAAGCGTTTCTTCCATCTAATGCTGGATGCCGGCATTTATCTGGCGCCTTCCGCGTTTGAGGCGGGCTTTATGTCTATTGCCCATAGTGAAGAAGATATCGATCGTACAATTGAGGCGGCGCGCTCCGCATTTAAGCAACTGTAAAACGCTGCGGCGGATCTTCGGTAGATAACGATAACGACTCACCGCCCGCCGCATCCGCGCCTTTGGTCTTCCCTCTGGCGCATCTTATTTATCCGCGCTTAACTGCTCCCACCTCTTATTTACCCTGCCTGCGCAATAACACCACAAAATAGGGCGCGCCGATAAACGTCGCCAGCAGCCCTGCGGGCACCTGGTTAGGGAACAGCAGCATGCGACCCACCCAGTCCGCCAGTACCATTAAAGCGCCGCCAACAAGCATTGCGATAACCAACTGAGGAAACGCGCGACGGAACCCCAGCATACGCGTTATGTGCGGAGCCATCAGTCCCACAAAGCTTAGCGGGCCAACGGTGAGCGTCGCGGCGGCGGTTAACATCGAAGCAAGCATTAGCAGCAATAAGCGAGCGGGCGTAAGCGCGATACCCACCGCGCGCGCGGTTACACTTCCCAACGGCAGGATTTGCAGCCAGCGCTGACTCAGCGGCGTTAATGTCAGCAGCGCCACCATAATAGCGGCGGCGCGCCACGCCTGGGGGGCGTTCACGTTATAGGTCGAGCCGGAAATCCATGTCAACAGCCGGGCCATGCGGGGATCGCCGCTGGCCAGCAGCAGCGCCAGCAGCATGCTAAATGCGGTGCTTAGCGCCATTCCCGCCAGCAGCATTCGCTGAGGTGAAAAACCGCCGCGCCCGGATGTGAAAAGAATAATTAGCAGCGTCACCGCTGCGCCCAGGCTCCCGGCAGGCAATAGCCAGATAAAGGCATCTCCCGGGACCAAAAATAGCATCAACACCACGCCAAATGCCGCACCGGAGCTAATCCCAAGTACTTCCGGGCTCGCCATCGCATTTCCGGTCAGGCGCTGAATAATACATCCTGCTACTGCCAACATCATACCGGCGCTGAGCGCGGCTAACGCACGCGGCCAGCGCCATTGCCACAGGCTCGATAGCATATCACCGGTGGCCCAGCGCCAGCCGTGTGCGTCCCGCCCCAGCAATAGCGCGATTACCAGCACAACAAGCAGCAGTAAACCACCTGCCAGCACATACCCAATTAAGTGCTGGCGCTCAGGCGCAGTGCGACCGCCCTGCGTAAGCACCGGTTCTTCTCGGGTGCGCAGTCGGGGTAATAGCCATAACAATAGCGGCGCTCCCGCCAGCGCGGTGACGGCACCGGTTGGGATTTCGCGCCAGACTGCGGTGAGCCAGATGACCACTTGATCGGAGAACCACAAAATCAATGCGCCTAAAAGCGTCGCCAGAAAAAGCCGCGAGATTAATCGGCGGGCACCTAGCATTTTGGCCAGCAGCGGGGCAAATAATCCAATAAAACCGATAATCCCGACGGCATTCACCAGCAGGGCACTCATGGCAATCGCCAGGACCAGTGCACCAAGGCGCGCGGCTGATAACATCAGGCCAAGATTGCGCGCTACGCCGTCATCCAGCCCCATAAGCGTGAGCGGGCGCAGCATTAATAATACCAGCAGCGCTGCGCCCAGCAGGCGCGGCCATAGCGTAGCCACGGTTTGCCAGTCGTTCTGGTTCAGCATGCCGGAGCCCCACAGAAACAGGCTCTGAAGCTGTTCATGATAAAATAACGCCAGCAATTGATTTACCGCACCGCAGTATAAGCTGACGACTAATCCTGCCAGTATTAGCGTCACCGGCGAGACGCGCTTGCCCCAGGCGATACCGAAAACCAGCATCCCTACCAGCCCAGCTCCCGCCAGCGCCGCGAATTGCTGCACCGCCAGCGGCAGCGCCAGTAGCGTCGATACGGCAACGCCTAACTGTGCACCGGTCGCCACGCCGAGCGTCGTTGGCTCCGCCAGCGGATTACGCAATACCTGCTGAAACAGCGCGCCTGCCAGCCCAAGTCCTGCGCCCACTAGCAGGGCGAGCGTTAATCTAGGCAGCGCGCTGTAATGAAACAGCATCTGGTGAATATTATCGATATCCGGCTGCCACAGCGCGCTGCGCCACTGGGCGTAGGGCAGTAGCGCAGTGAGATTATGCAGCGTTAGCCAAAGCGCTGCGCCGCACAACAGCGGTACCAGCAGCCAGCTAAAAGAAGCATGTCGCGTCATGGATGAGCCCCCAGCGCGGCGTCTAGCAGATGACAAAACCGCATCGCTGAAGGCGTCGCGCCATAAAACCAAACCGCCGAGGTGCGGTGAAAACGGCCTTCGCGAACAAAAGGCATCGCCTGCCATAGCGGCGTTGCCGCCACCTGACGCATGAGCGTTTCATCGTTATGCGCAAAGCAGATAACGCGCGCCGCATCGACCGCTGCCAGCCGCTCTAGCCCTACCACCGCACTGCCCCAAAAATTCGCATCTCCGCGCCAGGCGTTTTGTAACTCCAGCTCGCTCATGGTTTGTTGAAACAGACTGTTTTGACCAATGATCAGCGCATGGCGCGTATCGATAAGCGTCATGAGTAACAGCGGCTTGCCGCGCCAGGGGGCGAAACGCTGGCGCATATGGGTAATCAGAGCTTCAAATTCATTGAGGTGACGGCGCGCCTGCGCCTGTAGCCCTAACCGCTCGCCCAGGGCCAGCACGGAACGACGGGCGTTATCCAGCGGATGTTTACCATCGGTAAAAGTGATGCCCATTCCCGGCGCGATACGCGCGATTTTATCGGGAGCGGGCCCGTATCCTGCAGAATAGACGATAAGCGACGGGCGCAGTTGCGTCATAAGTTCAAGATTGGGCTCAGTGCGCAGCCCAATATCCACTACGCCCTCAGGCAGCGTGGGGGATTCAACCCACGCCCGATAGCCCGCAATATCTGCTATGGCAAACGGTGTTATCCCCAGCGCCAGCAGCAATTCAGTCGGCAGCCATTCCAGTGCGATAATCCGCTGTAAATCAGGCCTTGACGCCGCGCTGGCGCCGGGAAGATGCCAGGCCAGCGGCGAAAGCGCCATGGCCGTTAATAATCTACGCCGACGAAAATCGATCTCAGACATAGCGCGCCTCACCACACAAAACTGACCGGCGCGCTGCCGGAAGGATGCGACAAAATACCCATCGGAATGCCGTAAATACGCTCCAGAATCTCGCCGGACATTATCGCGTCCGGTGTTCCCTGGGCAATGGCTTCCCCCCCGCGCAGCGCTACCAGATAATCGCAGTATCGCGCCGCCATATTAATATCGTGCAACACGGCAATCACCGTCAGCCCATTCTGGCGGCTCAGGCGCCGGATTAGCGCCAGTACCTCAACCTGATGCGCGATATCCAGCGCTGATGTTGGTTCATCCAGCAGTAGGCAGCGGCTATCCTGGGCGACCAGCATGGCTATCCACGCGCGCTGGCGTTCCCCGCCGGAAAGGCTATCAACCAGGCGATGCGACAGCGATTTTAGCCCCACCAGCCCGATGGCTTCGTCCACTTTTTCTCTGTCGGCAATACCAAAGCGCCCAAGAGCGCCGTGCCACGGATAGCGCCCGATCGCAACCAGCTCCCGCACGGTCATCCCTTCCGCTGCCGGTAAATTCTGCGGCAAATAGGCGACCCTGCGTGCAAAGGATTTACTGCTCCAGCTCGCCAGCGGCTGACCGTCCAGCATAATTTCGCCCTCAGACGGTAATTGATGCCGCCCGAGCATTTTCAAAAGCGTAGATTTACCGGAACCATTGTGGCCGATAAGGCCGGTGACCTGACCCGCAGGAAAGGACAGCGTGAGAGGATGTAGCAGCGTGCGGCCCGGCACGCGAAAAGCAACATCAGTGAGGCTAAACGTCGCCCCGGGCGCACTCGTTTTATCCTGCATAACTCGCCAACGTGAAGTCAGAGCGGGCGCTGGCGCGCCCGACAATTCATTAAAAACTGAAGTTTGCGGTTGCGATAACCGCGCGTTCGGCTCCCCAATAGCACGCATAATCGCGATAGCAGCTCGAAACATACTTCCGATTAAACAGGTTATTGATATTAATACCCACGGAAGATCCCGGCATGCCCGCGCGAGCCAAATCGTATTTGATGGTCGCGTCCGCCACCGTATATCCCGGTACGCTGAAGGTCTTATTCATTTTATCCGCCGTGGTGTAGAAGCTGGACGACGCTCCCACATAGCGCGTACCGGCCCCGAGCGTTAATCCGCTCAGCGCCGTTTCATGGAAGGTATAATCCAGCCACAAAGACGCCATATTGCGCGGTACTTCAACCGGCCGTTTGTGTTTATAGGCAGAGTCTTCAGTATATTGCGCATCCGTATAGCTGTATGCAGCGGTCATATCAACATTCGCACTCAGCGCCGCTTTTGCTTCCAGCTCGAACCCGCGCGAACGAATTTTACCGCTCTGAATGGAGTAAATATTGTCGCTCGGGTCCGCGGTCAGATTTTTATCTTTAGTAATCTGAAACAGCGACGCGGTAACGCTAATCGGCCTGTCCTTAGGCAGGTACTTTACGCCCGCTTCATACTGCTTCGCCCGCGAAGGATCGAAGGCTTGCCTGTCTTTAGAGCGCCCGGCGTTCGGTTCAAATGACTCACTATAGCTGACATACGGGGCTACGCCGTTATCAAACAGGTAGTTCAACCCGCCGCGCCAGGTAAATGCCTCATCGCGATTCATATTGGTCGATGCCGGTGCATAGCTGGTCGCACGGCTGTATACGCTGGATTTGGCGAAGTCATAGCGGCCTCCCAGCGTAAGAACCCATTTGTCCCACTCAGCCTGATCCTGAACGTACAGCCCCGTTTGTTCCAGCCGGTTGACAACCTGATACGGATCGGCGAACGGCGTCACATTCCCGTGGCCGTAGCCGGGATTATGCATATCCAGGGGATCGGCGGTGCCGTACTGCGCGTCTACGTCGTTACGGCTGCGCAGATAGTCAACGCCGGTAAGTAACGTATGCCCCACCGCACCCGTAGCAAATTTGCTCTGTAGCTGCGTATCGACGGAAAAATCGTTTAGGTCTTCATCAGAGCGCACATACGCGCGTGAGATTTTACCCGGAGCAAGGTACCCATTGCCGTACACGGCGTCATACAGCGTATGGATGCGCGTATAGCGCAGGTTCTGGCGCACCGTGAACGTATCGTTAAACGCGTGCGCAAAAGCATACCCCACCATTTGCTGGCGGCGCTGCATTTTGTTGCCCTGCTCCCCTTCGTTAAAATCGACGGGCAATTTATGTTTGTGGCCGTTCGCATCATAGTACGGCGCCACCGTTCCGGTACGCGGCAGCCAGCCGTAATACCCTGCGTGAGGATCGCTCTGGAAGTTGCTCAGGAAAGTGAAGTCCGTATTACTGTCCGGGCGCCAGCTAAAAGAGGGCGCAATCGCGTAGCGGTTCGCTCTGGCGTTATCCTGCTGCGTGTTCTGGCTGTATGCAAGCCCGGTCAGGCGGTAGCTAAACACACCGTCGTCATCCAGCGCATCGCTAAAATCAAAACCGGTTTGCCACAAATTATGTGAACCAGCCTTGAACTGAATATTGCGCAACGGTTCGGTGGTAGGTCGCTTGCTGACCATACTAACGACGCCGCCGGGATTGCTGTTGCCATATAGCACGGAAACCGGCCCGCGAATCAACTCCACGCGCTCAAGGAACCAGGGGTCCATCGAGGCTTCAGAATAGTTATTTCCCTGAAGCTTCAGCCCATCGAGATACTGGTTGGTGTTCACCGTGGACGGAGAAGTAAAACCGCGAATGGAAACCACGTCATAAATGCCGGAACTGCCGCGTGTGGCAAACACGCCGGGCGTATAGCTTAGCGCGTCTTTTACCGTCGCCGGCTGGCGCATATCGAGTTCCTGGCGCGTAACAACGGAAATAGACTGAGGGACTTTCTCGATAGGCGTATCGGTCTTAGTACCGGTCGCACTGCGCTTCGCAGCCACGGTTAATGATGGCCCCCAGGCGCTCTCCTGAGGTGCCGCCGCCGCATCCGTTGAAACGGTGATGGTATCTTCCTGTGCGCTACCGGCGGCAAAACTCTGCGTCGCCATACTCCCCAGTGCGACTGCGACCCAAACTGCAATTCTGCGAACCGGAATACCGGTCAATTGACCCTGATTAGAACACGCCATGATAATTTCTCTGAGTGATAAAGTGAAACACGAACGTAAACGATAATTATTATTATGCCGCACGGATGATATGCGAAACAGCGCGCGTAAGGCAAGTTTCACACCGCGCCAAAAGGTGCGTCAGCGCAGGAAATAGACAGCGTATGACCCGGGTTACCGGATAAAAGTATGGGGTTACGTGAAAATAACCTTGCTCTCTTAAGAGCATACTAAAAGCTCTTAAATAGGCTATTGCCAGCGTATTGAATCTACATTCAAAAGCAGGAACTCAGTGATTGATAGCTCTGAAGCCAAAAAGTAATTTAGAAATGGCAGTAAAAAAGCGCCTTCGGAAAGGCGCTTTTTATATTTACATCTGATTATTTAATCAGAACATTTCTGCGGCTGTCTATTAATCGCCGCCAAACATATCCTTAATCCAGCCCGCCACGCCACTGCTTTTATCTTCCTGCGGCGGTGGCTGCGTGGGCTGAGAAGACTGACTAAACGGGTTTTTGGCCTCCAGCGCCTGCTGACTCTGCTGACACAGCGCCTGCGGATTTGAGGTCCACACGGGCAGCGTGCGCGCGCCGCCGCTACACAGGAAATTGCCCGCATCGTCCACGCCCATCTCAACAATATTTTCAGGCGGCGTCAGCGACAGCGGAATCGGCGTCTGATTATTGAGATAACGCTGGTAGACAGACATTGCGCCGCTGGCACCATACAGCCGCGTCGGCTGATTGTTATCGCGTCCCACCCAGGTAATCACGACTTCTTTACCATCAACACCGGCAAACCACGTATCAACCTGCTTGTTGGTAGTACCCGTTTTCCCGGCCAGGTGTAGCTTCGGAAATTTCGCGCCCAGCGCGCGTCCGGTACCGCGCTGCATCACTTGCTGCATGGTGTAGAGCGTCATATAGGCCGCCTGCGCGGGCACCGCGCGCTCCGCCTGTGGGTAGCTCTGATAAAGCACCGTACCGTCTTCCGCAATGACTGAACGCAGCGCGGATAGCGGCGCGCGATTGCCGCCGCTGGCGATAGTCTGGAACGCCTGCGCGACCTCAACCGGCGTCAGGTTAAGCGCGCCCAGCAGCATCGCAGGCACGGGATTCAGTTTATCTCGCGAAACCCCGAGCTTCGTCCAGGTGTCGGTCACGGCGGGTAGCCCCAGCGCCAGCCCCAGATTTACCGTCGGTACGTTCATTGAACGCGCCAGCGCGTCCACTAGCATCACCTGTCCGCTAAAGCGACGATCGTCATTTTGCGGCGACCAAACTTTACCCCCCGGCTGAGGCAAAGACAGCGGTGCATCCGCAATCCAGGTATTCAAACGATATTGATTAGGCTGGCTTAACGCGGTCAGATAGGTCGCAGGTTTGGCCAGAGAACCGATGGAGCGCCGCGCCTGCATTGCGCGGTTATAGCCGGCAAAATCGGGATCGGCGCCGCCGACCATCGCCCGCACCTCGCCGCTAAAGCGATCGACCACCACCATCGCCGTTTCCAAATCGTCAAGCTTACGCTGTTTCTTCAGCGCCGGAATTCCCTCTTTCACCGCTTTTTCTGCGGCATCCTGGGACTCAGGATCGAAGGTGGTGAAAATTTTAACCCCGGATAAATCTTTAACTTTATCGCCCAGACGTTCCTGTAACTGCTGGCGCACCATCTGCATAAACGCCGGCTGCGGAGAAATAATGCCGCCGCGCGGCGAAACGCCCAGCGGGCGAGCGCTCAGCATGTCATACAGTTCGCCATCGATAATTTTTTGCTGCTGCAGCAGGCGCAGCACAAGGTTTCGCCGCTCTAGCGATAATTTCGGGTTACGCCACGGATTATAGAGCGACGCGCCTTTAACCATTCCCACCAGCAGCGCCTGCTGATCGAGGCTGAGTTCATCCACCGGACGCCCAAAGTAATAGAGACTAGCCAGCGGGAAGCCGCGAATTTGTTCATTGCCGCTCTGACCGAGATAAACCTCATTCAGATAGAGTTCCAGGATGCGATCTTTACCGTAGCGCGCGTCCATAATCAGCGCCATATAGGCTTCGTTCGCTTTACGCCACAGCGTGCGTTTATTCGTCAAAAACAGATTTTTGACGAGCTGCTGAGTCAGCGTACTGCCGCCCTGCACCGCGCGCCCTGCGGTGAGATTCGCCAGAAATGCGCGGCCAATAGAGTACAGGCTGATGCCATCGTGCTCATAAAAGTGCCTGTCTTCTGTCGCTACCAGAGTATCCACCAGCAGATCGGGGAAACCGGAGCGCGGCACAAATAAGCGCTGCTCGCCGTTTGGCGATGAAAGCATGGTAATCAGGCGCGGATCGAGGCGGAAAAAACCAAAATCGCGCCCGGTTACCATATTTTTAATCGATGCCAGCCTGTCACCGTCAAAGGTTAGCAGGGCGTGAATCTGCCCTTCTTTGCTGTCCGGAAAGTCAAACGGACGGCGCAGCATTTCAATGGTATTCCCTTTAACGGAAAACTCACCGGGGCGCGTAATGCGGGAGACAAGGCGGTACTGCGTGGCTTCCAGCAGTTTTACCATCTCATTTTTGCTATAGGGCATATCCGGCTCAAGATTTAGCATCCGTCCGTAGACGGCGGCCGGAAGTTGCCAGACTTTTCCATCAATGCGGCTGCGTATTTTCTGATCAAGATAGACGCCGTAAGCAATGAACAGCACCAACAGCACAATAAGCAGTTTGATAAAAAACCAGAGCCAGCGACGCGTTTTTCGCGGCGGACGTCCTTTATTTACATTGCGCGACATGGCGCCCCCGTCATCGTGTTCATAATCATCATTATCGTATTCATCCCTGATGCGACGGCGGCCAGCCTTTGTTTTCTCCGGGCGTCCGGATTTGCCTTTTCGCCCTATCGGTTCGCGATCATTCCCCGACATTATTTTTCTCCACACACTTTCGGTCGCAGGGACCCGATTCTCCCTTCTTCCCCCCAGCGAGGAAGAAGAAACCTCTCAAAATAGTCGCACTATTGATACTTTTTGGTTCGCGTCGTTGGGGCAGTCGTGGCCGGGTCTTCAGGCCAGACGTGCTTTGGATAGCGCCCTTTCATCTCTTTACGCACCTCGCGATACGCGCCGCGCCAAAAAGCGGCGAGATCGCGCGTTATCTGCAGCGGGCGACGCGCCGGCGATAATAACTCCAGCACTAGCGCAATGCGCCCTTCTGCAATTACTGGCGTACTGGCTTCGCCGAACATTTCCTGCATTCGCACCGCCAGCGCAGGATCGTTATCGGCATCATAGCGGATAGCAATACGGCTACCGGTGGGCACAGTGTAATGCGTTGGTAAAGCGCCATCCAGACGCTGGCGCAGCGGCCAGTCCAGCAGAGTATACAACGCGCTGGTGAGATCCAGGTTTTTTAGCGCCTGAAGATTGCGCACCCCCTGCAGGTGCGGCAGCAGCCACTGTTCCAGCGTCGCCAGCAGCCCGTCATCGCTTACAGCAGGCCAGGGCAGCTCCGGCAGCCAGCGCGCAGCGCAGGATAAGCGCAGGCGAAGCTGCCGCGCGTTTTCGCTCCAGGGCAATATTTGCAGGCCACGCTCACGAATGCCGTTAAGCATCGCCTGATGTAGCTCCGCCTCTGAAGGCTGCGCCAGCGACTGACGTTTTACCGATAATTCGCCTATTCGCCAGTCGCGCCACGTTTTTAGCGTGCCTTTGCCATCATCCCATTCAACGCTGTCGCTCTGCGTCAGTAGGGCAGGACACGTTGCCGTCAGCGCCTCAATATCCAGCGCGTGCGCCAGAAGAATACGCGCGTCTGCCGCGTCGGCACCCTGCAATAATAGCGGCGTAATTAGCCATTCATGGCGCGCCATCGCGCTATCGCGTTCAAGCATTGCACCACTGCCGTTCGCCAGCCGGTAGCGTCCGTCCTGCCCGCGACGGCGGGCAATACGATCGGGAAATCCCCAGGATAAAATTTCCGCCGCCCGATATTCATCCAAAGCGAACTCGGCACGCCCCCCGGCGCGCCGGTAAAGCTGGCGCGCGCGCTGGCGCCACGATCCCTGCCCGCGCGCCAGCGCATCGCGTAAATCTACGCTTCCGCCGCGCGGCGGCTCCTCGATAATGGCGGTTAGCTGCGCCGCCGTTGCGCGCGCCTCATCGTCTTGCGCCGCGCACAGCATGGCCGCACAGCGGGGATCGACGCCGGTTCGCGCCATTCGCCGCCCGAGTGCGGTGAGTCTGCCCGCCTCATCTATCGCCCGCAGGCGCGCCAGCAGCACCTGCCCGGCGGCAACATTGCGCGCAGGCGGTATATCAAGCCACTCCAGCTGCGTAATGTCCGTGGCTCCCCACTGCAGCAGCTCCATCAGTAAACCTGACACTTCGCTGCGCAGTATTTCAGGCTCACTTTGCGCGCTGGCGCGTTCCGCCTGCTCCGCCGCCAGCAGATGTAAACAAATCCCTGCGCTTAAGCGCCCGGCACGCCCGGCGCGCTGCGTCATGGAAGCCTGGCTGATGCGCTGCGTCACCAGCCGGGTCAATCCCGTGCGCGCATCGAACTGCGCGCTGCGCTCCAGTGCGCAATCAACCACCAGCCTGATCCCTTCTATTGTCAGACTGGTTTCCGCGATATTCGTCGCCAGCACGATTTTCCGCCGCCCTTCCGGCGCCGGTAATATCGCCTGCCGCTGGGCATCAAGCGACAGCGCGCCGTAAAGCGGGCACAGCACTACATCTGTCGCAATGCGCGATTTAAGATGCTCCTGTACGCGCTGGATTTCCCTAACGCCAGGTAAAAAGAGCAGCAGCGATCCCGCTTCCTCGCGCATTAATTGCGCCGTGGCGGCGGCAATCGCCTCTTCCATATGCCCCTGAGCGGGCAGCGACCGGTAGCGCCGTTCCACGGGCCAGCTACGCCCCTGTGAAATAATGACCGGCGCATCGGGGATTAAACGCCGCAGCCGCTCGTTATCCAGCGTCGCGGACATTACGATAACTTTTAAGGTATCGCGCAGCCCCTGCTGCACCTCCAGTAATAGCGCCAGCGCCAGGTCGGCCTGCACGCTGCGCTCGTGGAATTCATCCAGCAGCACATAATCAATGCCGCTTAACTCGGGGTCGCGCTGAAGCATGCGCGTCATGATACCTTCGGTCACCACTTCAATACGCGTTTGTGCGCTGACGCATGACTCTGCGCGCATCCGGTATCCAACGGTCTCGCCCGGCTGCTGGCCTAGCTGTTCGGCCAGACGCTGGGCCACGCTGCGGGCAGCCAGTCGCCGTGGCTCTAAAAGAATGATGCGGCCAGTGGGGTTGAGCGCCTCTAATAGCGCCAGCGGCAGCCAGGTCGATTTACCGGCGCCGGTCGGTGCATTGAGCAGCACCAGCGGCGCATGCTGCAGCGCGGCAAGCAGCTCGGGTAAAACGGCAGCGACGGGTAATGTAGACACAACGTGTTCCTGAGGGGTTAACAATGAACTCGCGACATTGTAGCATCCTGTACGTTAACAAATCTCAGGCCGCGCCTGAGTTATATGCTGCGGCTTGCCGCCACCTCCGGAGAGATAATGTCCGACGATCGCCGTCTGTTTTTTGCCGTTGAAGTCCCCGACGCCATTCGCCAGGAGATTATCGACTGGCGCGCCCGCCATTTTCCTGACGATACCGGCCGCCCCGTCGCGGCGGCCAGTCTGCACCTTACGCTGGCTTTTCTCGGCGAAGTGAGCGCCGCGAAATCTCAGGCGCTCTGCGCGCAGGCCGCGCGTATCCGCCAGCCCGGTTTTTCTATTACCCTGGATGACGCCGGCCACTGGCCGCGTTCGCGCGTGGTATGGGTCGGCCCCCGGCGCGCAGAGCGCGGGCTACTGCAGCTCGCGTCGCTGCTGCGCGCGCAGGCGGCTCGCAGCGGTTGCCCACAGCGATCGCTGCCTTTCCTGCCGCATATCACGCTGTGGCGCCAGGCGCGACATGATATTGCACTGCCGGCGCCGGGGTTTCTCTGGCGCTGGCAGGTTGACAGTTTTACGCTCTTTGAATCACAGTTTCAGTCTGGCCGCGTGCGCTACCGCGCGCTGGAAAGCTGGACGCTTTCGCAATAGCGCGTTAATACCGGAATGCCGGCGTGTAAAACGACACCGCCTGCTTTAAAAGAACGACAACCAGGATGGATTTAATGGATTTCACTCCCGCGCTACAGCCCGCCACGCTTATTCAGCGCTATAAACGCTTCCTGGCAGACGTGATTACACCGGCAGGGGAAACGCTAACCCTGCACTGCCCGAATACAGGAGCCATGACCGGTTGCGCTACGCCCGGCGATACCGTCTGGTATTCAACCTCCGCCAATCCAACGCGAAAATACCCCCATACCTGGGAACTCACACATACTCAGCAGGGCGCAACAATTTGTGTCAATACATTACGTGCTAATACCATTGTTAAAGAAGCGTTAGGATTAAACCGAATTTCACAATTAATAGGTTATGAGAAAATTCTTAGCGAAGTGAAATATGGGATTGAGGGTAGCCGCATTGATTTTCTGTTACAGGCAGAAGACCGCCCCAACTGCTATATTGAAGTAAAATCCGTAACGCTGGCAGAGGCCGGTAAGGGATTTTTCCCCGACGCGGTTACGCTGCGAGGACAAAAACATTTACGCGAGTTAATGGAAGTCGCGGGCCGCGGAGAACGGGCTGTGCTGCTGTTTACGGTGCTTCACTCCGCGATTATGCAGGTGGCACCCGCAGCGCATATCGATGAAAAATACACGCAACTGGTACGCGAAGCCGTTAACGCAGGCGTTGAGATATATGCCTGGAAAAGCAGCCTAAGTTCACAGCAAATAAAGCTGACTGAACAGGTTCCTTTTCTCTTATAAATGTAGGGATATATAAATCGTTTATTTAATGATCGGCGTTTTAGCCAAATACGCTTTTCCTCACAGGCTTGTCAAGAGGGAGATTTAATATAATTGCCAACCGGAATCGCTTCTGTTATTTATAGCGGCCTGTTTTTTCCCCCTACATGGGGACCGATAGTGCGTGTTAAGGAGAAGCAACATGCAAGAAGGGCAAAACCGTAAAACATCGTCCCTGAGTATCCTCGCCATCGCTGGGGTGGAGCCATATCAGGAGAAAGCGGGCGAAGAGTATATGAATGAAGCCCAGCTGGCGCACTTCAGACGTATTCTTGAAGCGTGGCGTAATCAGCTTAGGGATGAAGTCAACCGTACCGTAACTCATATGCAGGATGAAGCGGCTAATTTTCCCGACCCCGTTGACCGCGCGGCACAGGAAGAGGAGTTCAGCCTCGAACTGCGTAACCGCGATCGCGAGCGCAAACTGATTAAGAAAATCGAGAAAACTCTGAAGAAAGTCGAGGATGAAGATTTTGGCTTCTGCGAATCCTGCGGCGTAGAAATCGGTATCCGTCGCCTCGAAGCGCGCCCCACGGCCGATCTGTGCATTGACTGCAAAACCCTTGCAGAGATCCGCGAAAAACAGATGGCTGGCTAACGTCCGGCTCATTCTTATCTGACTCTGGCGGGCCGTTGCCCGCCTTATATTCTCATGTGTTATTCAGATTATATCGGTCGTTTCGCGCCCTCTCCGTCGGGCGAACTGCATTTTGGCTCTCTCATTGCCGCATTAGGCAGCTGGCTTCAGGCCCGCGCGCATAGCGGTAAATGGTGGGTGCGCATTGAAGATATCGATCCTCCCCGTGAAGTACCAGGCGCGGCGAATACTATTTTGCGCCAGCTTGAACATTACGGTCTGTACTGGGACGGTGACGTGCTGTGGCAATCCCAGCGCCATGACGCTTATCACACCGCGCTGGAATGGCTTCAAACCAAAGGCCTGAGCTATAACTGCACCTGCTCTCGTAAGCATATTCAGGCGTGTGGCGGCATCTATGACGGGCACTGTCGTAGCCTCAAACGCCCTGCCCGGCAGGCGGCAATACGCCTGATACAACGTCACCCTGTGACACACTTTTCCGATGCGCTGCGCGGTGATATCCATGCCAATGCCGCGCTGGCACACGAAGATTTTATCATTCATCGCCGCGACGGCCTGTTCGCCTACAATCTGGCGGTAGTGGTTGACGACCACTTTCAAGGCGTGACTGAAATTGTGCGAGGCGCCGATCTTATCGAACCGACCGTGCGTCAAATTGCGCTTTATCAGACTTTTGGCTGGAAGATCCCTGGCTATGCACATCTACCGCTAGTGTTAAACCCGCACGGCGATAAGCTCTCTAAGCAAAACCACGCGCCCGCCCTACCGCAGGGCGATCCACGCCCCGTAATCGCTGAGGCTCTGCGCTTTTTGAATCAACCCGTTGATGCACACTGGCGCGATTTAACGCTGAGCGCGCTGCTGGAAAATGCGGTCACCGCCTGGCAACTTGAGCGCGTTCCGGCGCAATCCGGCATTCTCAAATGCGCGACTCTGAGCTATGATTAGCCGCCATTTTTTGTTTCCCTAATGATTGACACAACCGAGGTGCACCATTTTTACCCGAGTCGCTAATTTCTGCCGCAAAGTGCTGAGCCGTGACGAAGCCGCTGAAAAGCAGGCAACGCCGCCGCGCATCACGGTCATCCCCCGCGATAAGCACATCATTTCCCGCAAAGATATTAGTGAAAACGCTCTGAAAGTGCTTTACCGGCTAAATAAAGCAGGCTTCGAAGCTTATCTTGTCGGCGGTGGCGTTCGCGACCTGCTGCTAGGGAAAAAACCGAAAGATTTCGATATCACCACCAATGCCACACCAGAGCAAATGCGTAAACTGTTTCGCAACTGCCGCCTGGTAGGGCGCCGCTTTCGCCTGGCACACGTGATGTTCGGGCCGGAAATCATCGAAGTAGCAACTTTCCGCGGCCACCATTCTGACCAGGAGGCATCGGGCAATCGCCAGCTTTCTCAACGCGGCCAGAATGGCATGCTGCTGCGCGACAATATATTCGGCTCCATCGAAGAAGACGCCCAGCGACGCGATTTGACCATCAATAGCCTCTATTACAGCGCCGCCGATTTTACGGTGCGCGATTATGTGGGCGGCCTGCGCGATTTGCAGGATGGCATTATTCGCCTGATTGGCGTGCCCGAAACGCGCTATCGCGAAGATCCGGTGCGTATGCTGCGCGTGGTGCGTTTTGCCGCCAAGTTGGATATGACCATTAGTCCGGAAACAGCGGAGCCTATTCCACAACTGGCCGCACTGATTAATGATGTCCCTGCCGCGCGTCTATTTGAGGAGTCACTCAAATTACTGCAGGCAGGGCACGGCTTTAAAACCTATACATTACTGCGTAAATATCACCTGTTTCAGCCGCTGTTTCCGACGATTGCGCGCTATTTCACCGAGCGTAACGATAGCCCAATGGAGCGTATAATCGCGCAGGTGCTGAAGAATACGGATACGCGATTGCACAACGGCATGCGCGTTAACCCAGCGTTTTTGTTCGCCGCCATGCTGTGGTATCCCCAGCTGGAAATGGCGCAAAAGCTGACCCAGGAAAGCGGACTGGCCTACTACGACGCCTTTGCGCTGGCGGCTAATGAAGTGCTGGACGAGGCCTGCCGCTCAATTGCGATTCCGAAGCGGATAACCTCGCTGGTACGCGATATCTGGCAGCTTCAGTTACGTCTGCCGAAGCGCCAGGGCAAACGCGCGTGGCGCTTGATGGAGCATCCTAAATTCCGTGCGGCGTATGATTTACTGGAATTACGCGCCGAAATCGAAAACAACCCGGAGCTTTTACGTCTGGCCCAGTGGTGGGGCGAATTCCAGGCGGCACCGCCGCCAAAACAAAAAGAGTTGATCGGCAAGCTTGGCAGCGATCCTGCCGCACGGCGCCGTCAACGCCCGCGCCGTAAGCGCCCTTCTCCCCACAGCGATCGGGCGTGACGCGCTGCTATATTGCCATAGGCAGTAATCTGGCCTCGCCGTTAGCGCAGGCCAGCGCCGCGATTGCCGCGCTGAAAACGCTGCCTGATAGTGAGCTTGTCGCCCACTCTTCCTTCTGGCGCACGCCGCCGCTGGGGCCACAGGATCAACCGGACTATTTAAATGCCGCCGTCGCGCTGGAAACGCAGTTAAGCCCTGAAGCGCTGCTCGACTGTACTCAGCGCATTGAGCTGGAGCAAGGGCGAGAACGCAAAGCCGAGCGCTGGGGGCCACGCACGCTGGATTTAGACATCATGCTGTTCGGCGGCCTAACCCTGGATACGCCGCGGCTTACCGTGCCCCATTACGATATGAAAAACCGCATGTTTATGCTGTGGCCGCTGTACGAAATCGCCCCTACGCTTTACTTTCCTGACGGTGAAACGCTGCAAAACTGTATCGCCCGTCTCACTGACGCACCGCCGAAAAAGTGGTGATTCATCTAACCCGCTAAACGGGCGCGATTTATGGAAATCCACATCCCGTAAGCCAATCCCTCTCTTCCCGTTTAACTTTTCCACAACGCTTGTGTTTTCTGGTAACCCTACGCCGCCCGGGCAGGTCACGTACGCGTTACCAGCAGATATTACAGAATGCGGTGAAAAGACCGGCTTTTCGGGCCGGTTTAACGGGGATATGAAAACAATCGTTTGGTTGCTATTTGAATGTCAGCGTAGCCTGATGGCATCAACGCCGGGCTATCAGGTATAACGTAGCAGAGGAAGATTTAGAAGAAAGTTTGGCGCGTTTGAACGGTATTGTTCCGGGTGGTATATCGCGCGGCATCTCTTGTCCATGGATGGCTTTTTTGCGTACAGACTACACTGAAGCAGGTGAGTCTTTCGCTACCCGGTAACGTTAATACTCAGGCGGCGATACTAAGCGGCGGGCGCTGTTCAAGGCCAATGATGGCGGCCGGTCAGACATCGAAGACGCGTTGACTAAAATCCCCGGTGCCAGACGGCGGCATTTACCTCGCAGTCGGGAATGGCGGCAAACCAAATATCAGCGCCCGTGTCATCGATGAACGCATTTTAACAGGAGTAAAACCGTGCTGATTGTTGAAACTATACCGCTGCTGCGCCAGCAAATTCGCCGCTGGCGCCTCGATAATCAGCGCGTTGCGCTGGTGCCCACCATGGGCAATCTGCATGACGGGCATCTTGCCCTGGTTGATGAGGCCAGAACGCGTGCGGATATCGTCGTCGCGTCTATTTTTGTTAACCCAATGCAGTTCGGGCAAACCGAGGATTTAGCGCGCTATCCCCGCACCCTGCAACAGGATAGCGAGATGCTGAGTCACCGGGGCGTTAGCCTGATCTTTGCACCTGCGGTACAGGAGCTTTTCCCACAGCAGATGGAAACTCAGAGCTTCGTTGAGGTGCCGGAGCTATCAACTCTGCTGGAAGGCGCCCATCGGCCCGGGCATTTTCGCGGCGTTGCCACCATCGTGAGTAAATTATTCAATCTGATTCAGCCAGATATCGCCTGCTTCGGTGAAAAGGATTATCAACAGCTGGCGCTAATCCGCAAAATTGTTGCGGATATGAACTACGACATTGACATTATCGGCGTACCTACCGTGCGCGCTAAAGATGGCCTGGCACTCAGTTCGCGTAACGGCTATCTCACCGGCGCTGAACGTAAACGGGCACCGACCCTGTATCGCGTGATGCTGGATATTGCGGATCAATTGCATGCCGGGGCGCGTAATACCGACGAGCTACTCGCCCAGGCGGCTCAAACGCTTAATGCGCGGGGGTTCCGTAGCGATGAACTGTTTATTCGCGACGCAATAACACTACAGCCACTAACCCCACACAGCACGCAGGCGGTCATTTTAATGGCGGCCTGGCTAGGCGAGGCGCGCCTGATTGATAACCTGCTGGTTTCACTTATCGAATAGATAATGTGCGCCAGTACGCACAGCGCTGGACCTATTCAGTGAGGCGTCGCGGCTGCCGCAGGGCTATAAGCCCAGGCGGCTCAAACGCTTAATGCGCGGGGGTTTCGTAGCGATGCACTGTTTATTCGCGACGCAATAACACTACAGTCACTAACCCCACACAGCACGCAGGCGGTCATTTTAATGGCGGCCTGGCTAGGCGAGGCGCGCCTGATTGATAACCTGCTGGTTTCACTTATCGAATAGATAATGTGCGCCAGTACGCGCAGCGCTGGACCTATTCAGTGAGGCGTCGCGGCTGCCGCAGGAGAGTTAGCTACGCAGTCCGCGTCCTCGCTGGATTAAATACCAGCACAGCCCGTAAAAGAGAGCGATAAAAATAATCAGCACGCCCACGGTCATCAGTAAACGCACGTCCGAGACGCCCAGAAAACCATAGCGGAAGCCGCTTATCATGTAGACGATAGGGTTTAAGCGCGACAGCGCCTGCCAGAACGGCGGCAGCAGCGTCAGGGAGTAAAACACCCCGCCCAGATAAGTCAACGGCGTCAGGACGAACGTGGGGATCAGACTGATATCGTCAAACGTTTTTGCAAAAATCGCATTTAGCAGACCCGCCAGCGAAAAGAGCACCGCCGTCAATAGCAGCGTCAATGCAACAAAAAGCCACGAATGCACGTGAAAAGGGACAAAAAACAATGAAATTGCAGTGACCAGCATTCCAACAAAAACCCCGCGGGCAACGCCGCCCCCAACATACCCGGCGATAATAACGTGGGTGGGTACCGGCGCTACTAACATTTCTTCAATATTACGCACGAATTTAGAGCTGAAGAATGAAGAAGCGACGTTGGCGTATGAATTGGTGATAACTGCCATCATAATCAGCCCCGGTACGATAAACTGCATGTAGCTAAAGCCGTGCATTTCACCGATGCGCGAACCAATCAGATTACCGAAAATGATGAAATAGAGCGTCATGGTAATCACCGGCGGTACCAGAGTTTGGATCCAAATACGCATAAACCGGTGAATTTCTCGCGCCCAGATGCTTTTTAGCGCTACCCAATAAAGCTGCATCATGCCTGCGCTCCTGTCTTATTATTAACCAGCGTAACGAATAGTTCTTCAAGCCGATTAGCTTTATTGCGCATGCTGAGCACCTGTATATCCTGCGCGCTTAGCTGACTAAAGAGGCTATTAATGCCCTGCTCACGCAGAACTTCTACTTCCAGCGTTGCGCTATCAATCATGTGCCAGCGGTACCCTTCCAGCGTAGGAGTCGCCTGCGTGGGGGCTAAATCCAGAATAAAGGTTTCGGACTTAAGTTTCGCCAGCAGCGCTTTCATCGAGGTGTTTTCCACCAGTTCGCCGTGCTGAATAATACCGATATTACGGCACAGCATTTCGGCCTCCTCCAAATAGTGGGTCGTCAAAATAATCGTCGTCCCCTGCTGGTTCAGCTCTTGAAGGAAATGCCACATAGAGCGACGCAGTTCGATATCCACGCCGGCGGTGGGTTCATCCAGAATCAGCAGCTTCGGTTCATGCATTAAAGCGCGGGCGATCATGAGACGACGCTTCATCCCGCCGGATAACATCCGCGCACGTTCGCTGCGTTTTCCCCATAAATCGAGTTGTTTCAGATATTTTTCACTGCGCTCCAGCGCCACACGCCGGGGCACGCCATAATATCCCGCCTGATTGACGACTATCTGTTGTACCGTTTCAAAGGGATTGAAGTTGAATTCCTGAGGAACCAGCCCGAGCTGTCGCTTGGCATTGACGACGTCACGATCCAGGTCATAGCCGAATACGCTAACCCGTCCGGCGCTTTTATTGACCAGTGAACTGATAATACCGATGGTGGTCGATTTACCGGCGCCGTTCGGCCCGAGAAGCGCGTAGAAATCGCCGGATTCAACGCGCAGGTCGATGCCGCGCAGCGCCTGAACGCCACCGGGATACGTTTTTGTCAGATGCTCCAGTTCCAGTGCATATGTCATAACAATGAGATTGCCCTTGCTTAGTATGTCGTTTACCCGCACTGAATGTTGAAACGCGACAGCCGCTGCCAGAACGCGCGCCCAGTAGCCTCGCTTCCTTCGGCTTCGCCTTTCATCATGCTAAGTATGGCGAGTAGGTTTCAAAAAAAGTTGAGTTGCCTTATATTACCTCAACGAACTACTTTGGTTACAGGTTGTTAACCTTACATGAAAACAATTGATACGCTTATCAGTAACAATAAAGTCTGGTCCAAACTGCTAGTGGAAGAAGATCCTGGCTTTTTCGAACAGCTTTCGAAAGCCCAGAAGCCCCGCTTTCTTTGGATCGGTTGCTCTGATAGCCGAGTTCCCGCCGAGCGCCTCACTGGCCTGGAGCCTGGCGAACTCTTCGTCCACCGCAACGTTGCCAACCTTGTCATCCATACCGATTTAAACTGCCTTTCCGTAGTCCAGTATGCGGTCGACGTGCTGGAAGTAGATCACATTATTATTTGCGGCCACTACGGCTGCGGCGGCGTGCAGGCGGCGGTAGAAAACCCCGAGCTTGGCCTGATCGATAACTGGCTGCTGCACATCCGCGATATCTGGTTTAAACACAGTACGCTGCTTGGAGAATTGCCGCCCGAAGAGCGCATGGATACGCTGTGCGAACTGAATGTGATGGAGCAGGTTTATAACCTTGGCCACTCAACCATTTTACAGTCCGCCTGGAAACGCGGGCAGAAAGTGTCCGTTCACGGTTGGGTATACGGCATCCACGATGGCCTGCTGCGCGATCTTGACGTCACTGCCATTAGCCGCGCTTCGTTAGAGCAGCAATATCGCAACGGCATGTCTAACCTAAAACGCGCGCATCATAACCACAGATGACATCATAAGCGCCGCGGGCTTAATTACCGGCGACCACGCGCTCACCTGAGGCGTATTCGCGCTATATTAAGAGGGAAACGCTCCCTCTTAACTATTTGCCTTCAAAGCTATGCCTTTACCGCGCCTTTATAACTTATTCCAGTGTAACGGGGATATAGTGAAAACACCTTTTCCGTTGGTGCTTATTTATTAACACCTACCGTCATCCGGGAACGTCAGTAACTTCTCCGCTCGCCGGAGATCCAGATATTATTCATCCAGTAAGATAACTTTGCCGATATAGGGCAAGTGGCGGTAACGCTGGGCGTAATCGATGCCGTAACCCACAACAAACTCATCCGGGATAGAAAAACCAATGTAATCGACCATTACGTCCACTTCACGGCGGGAAGGTTTATCCAGCAGCGTACAAATCGCCAGCGACTTAGGCTCACGCAGGCGCAGAATTTCACGAACTTTACTGAGCGTATTACCGGAATCAATGATGTCTTCAACGATAAGTACATCTTTACCGCGAATGTCTTCATCCAGATCCTTGATGATTTTCACATCCCGCGAGCTGGACATCCCGCTGCCGTAGCTGGAGGCGGTCATGAAATCAACTTCATGCGGCACCTGAACTTCCCGACACAAATCCGCCATAAAGATGAAGGAACCGCGCAATAGCCCTATTAGCACCATATCGCTCCCGCTATCGCGATAGCGCTCCGAAATTTGCTTACCCAGTTCTGCAATTCGGGCCTTAATTTTCCCTTCCGGGATCATGACTTCTACCGTATGTTTCATTTGATATAACCAACTGATTTATTTAATAGATAACTCTTTTGGCAACCGTAATTTGCGCGCTGAGAACCGTAAAGCGAAGAGTATAACAGCAAACCGCATCCCGGCGCTTCCCTTCCCGAATGCGTCATTTTTTGTGAATTATGTCACAATGGTTAATATATATAATTCATTGATACAAAAACTGTGTGAGTGTAAAAATTATGGAAAATAGAAGATCGCGACGGTCGAAAGCAGTGCTGCTATCGGCCCTGTTCGCATTGGTTACAGGGCTGTTTTTGCTGGGCGGGGGCGTATGGCTTACCTCGCTGGGCGGTTCCTGGTACTACCCTATCGCAGGGATTATCATGCTGGCGGTCGCGGTGCTGCTGTGGCGCCGCAGCGCGGGCGCGCTGTGGCTATACGCTTTCTTCCTGCTGGGAACCATGCTCTGGGGCGTTCACGAAGCCGGCTTTGATTTCTGGGCGCTGACGCCGCGCTGCGATATCCTCGTGTTCTTTGGCATTTGGCTGCTACTGCCTTTTGTGCGGCGTAAGCTTTTCCCCTCTTCTGCTGCTACATCGTCCCTGCTGGTTTCCCTACTGATCGCAGCCGGTATATTAATCTGGGCAGGGTTTCACGATCCGCAGGAAATCAATGGCACGCTGCCTGCCGCCTCCGCGACACCCGTTGCTCAGACCGATATCGACGATGGAGACTGGCCGGCCTATGCGCGCACTCAGGAAGGGCAGCGTTACTCTCCGCTAAAGCAAATAAATGCGCACAACGTTCATCAGCTTAAGCAGGCGTGGGTTTTCCGTACCGGCGATGTGAAATTACCGAGCGATCCCGGGGAAATCACTAACGAAGTCACGCCAATTAAAATCGGTGACACCCTTTATTTATGTACCGCGCATCAACGGCTGTACGCGCTCAATGCGGAAAATGGTAAAGAGAAGTGGCATTTCGATCCACACCTGAAAACCGATCCTTCATTCCAGCACGTGACCTGTCGCGGCGTTTCATATCATGAGGCCACGCCGCAAAATGCCGCAGCGGAAAATATCGCCGCCTGCCCGCGCCGCATCTTACTGCCGGTGAACGATGGCCGACTGTTTGCTCTGAACGCGGATAACGGTAAGCCCTGCGAAGATTTCGCCGATAAAGGGGTTCTCAATTTACAAAGTAATATGCCGGTGACAAAACCGGGCATGTACGAACCTACTTCTCCCCCCATCGTCACCGATCGTGTGATTGTTATCGCCGGTGCCGTCACCGATAACTTCTCCAACCGGGAGCCGTCTGGCGTTATTCGCGGGTTTGATGTTAACAGCGGCAAGCTTCTGTGGGTGTTCGACCCCGGCGCTAAAGACCCCAACGCGATCCCGGCTGACGAGCACCACTTTACGGAAAACTCGCCGAACTCCTGGGCGCCGGCGGTGTACGACAGCAAACGGGATATGGTCTATTTACCCACGGGCGTTACCACGCCGGATATATGGGGCGGTAACCGTACTCCGGAGCAAGAGCGCTACGCCAGTTCTATTCTGGCGCTGAACGCGACTACCGGTAAGCTTGTCTGGTCTTATCAAACGGTGCATCACGATCTTTGGGATATGGATTTACCGTCCCAGCCTACCCTTGCAGATATCACCGATAAAGACGGTAACACGGTGCCGGTTATCTATGCGCCAGCGAAAACAGGCAACCTGTTTGTGCTGGACAGACGCAACGGTAAGCTTGTAGTGCCTGCCCCCGAGCGTCCGGTTCCTCAGGGGGCCGCGAAGGGCGACCGGGTGTCAGCCACTCAGCCATTTTCGGAACTGACCTTCCGTCCTGAGAAAAAACTTACCGATGCGGACATGTGGGGCGCCACAATGTACGACCAACTGGTATGCCGGATTATCTTTAAAGGCCTGCGCTATGACGGCACCTTTACGCCGCCCTCAGAGCAAGGAACGCTGGTTTTCCCCGGCAATTTAGGCATGTTCGAATGGGGTGGGATTTCCGTCGATCCTCAGCGCCAGGTCGCGATCGCTAACCCAATGGCGCTACCGTTTGTCTCGCGTCTCATTCCTCGCGGCCCGGGCAACCCTATCGAGCCGCCGGCAGGCGCGCAAAGTAGCGGGACCGAATCCGGGATCCAGCCGCAATACGGCGTTCCTTACGGCGTCACGCTTAACCCCTTCCTGTCGCCGTTCGGACTGCCGTGTAAGCAACCGGCGTGGGGCTATATTTCAGGCATTAACCTGAAAACACACCAAATTGCCTGGAAAAAACGTATCGGCACGCCGCGCGATAGCCTGCCGTTCCCGATGCCGGTGCCAGTGCCGTTTACGCTGGGTATGCCGATGCTGGGCGGGCCCATTTCTACGGCTGGCAACGTCCTGTTTATTGGTGCAACGGCCGATAACTACCTGCGCGCTTATAACGTAACCAACGGCGAGAAACTGTGGCAGGCTCGCCTGCCTGCAGGCGGACAGGCAACGCCGATGACCTATTCCGTTAATGGCAAGCAGTATGTGGCGATCGCCGCGGGCGGGCACGGCTCCTTCGGAACAAAAATGGGCGACTATATTGTGGCCTGGACGCTTCCCGATGACGCGCACTAAACCGTAATTGCCGCGCGCGAACGTCCCGTTTTGCTGATAACTAACACATAACGCTGTGCTTCAGAATGCTGATGCCATGGCGTGTTGTGCGCGTGCTGATGCAAAAGCGGCTGAGTATAAAGGCGGATCACAATGGCTGATTATCCCTATTGAATGGCTGAATGTGGATATTATACCTGCCACAGAGTGCAGTATCTTTGTTTTCAGCAAACACGGAAAATCCCGGAGACCTAAGATGAAGGCAGCACAGCGTATTGAACAGGCCCTACAGCAAATAGTTTGCCAGCCAGAGCATGATGAAACCCTGATTGCAGAGTACTTCTCACCTCACTACCAGCAGTGGGTTGATGGAAAATCGCTGGACTTTGACGGATTTGTGCAGCATATGGCGGCTGTTAAAGCGGCGACAAGCAGCGTTTGCATTGAAATACAGGCCATTGCCGAAAATGGCAATGAAGTGTTGACCCATCATCGGGTGAGCGTCGTCAAACCCGACGCAAGCGAGGCGGTAATAGATGTATTTGCTCGCTTCACCCTCTGCGAGGGAATGATCGTCCGCTGCCAGGAACTGACTTATCCACTAAGCGGAGCGGAGGAAGACCGGGATTTGGGAAGCCGACGTTAGGTCAGGCCATCCCGCTTTGGTGCACCACCCGTTGCGGATCGTCAATGCGTTGGGATGGGGTAAGACCAGAAACCCTTAAGGTGTAACGCCAGGTAAGGCTGGCGTTCTTCGCTGCGGAGGTTAAGATACGCCTGTGATGGATTTGAGGTTTTCACATGAGCATGCCGCTGTATATTCTTGCCGCCGGAAGCCTGAAGCGAGCATTTATTCCTTTATGTCAGCAGTTCAGCGCGTCAACGGGCATCCCCGTTAAGATTGATTTTGGCCCGGCAGGCCTGCTGCGTGAGCGCATAGAGGCCGGAGAGCGCTGCGATTTATTTGCATCGGCTAATACACTGCATCCGCAAACGCTGCTAAACAGCGGACGCGCGCAGGCGGCAGAGACGTTTGCTTTTAATCGTCTCAATCTGACGGCACGAAAAACGGCGCAGACCGAAAACGCCGACTGGCTGGCGCTGCTGGCGAACCCGGCGTTACGCCTAGGCACCTCAACGCCCGGCTGCGATCCGTCCGGAGATTACACCTGGCAGTTGTTCACGCGGCTTGAAGCGCGTTACCCGGCGCTGACGCTAAAAGCCAGGGCGCAGATGCTGGTTGGCGGAAGGGAATCCCTTTCGGTTCCGGTAGGCGAAATCGCCAGCGCGTGGCTGATTCGTCAAAACCTCACCGATCTGTTTATCGGCTACGCGCACTATGCGCAGGCGCTGGAAAACACCGACGATCTGCGCATCCTCGCGATCCCCGATGAATTCCAGACGCGCTGCGAATACCAGCTGGCGCTGATAAATGCGAACGCGGAGCCATTGGCGCGGTTCATCGTCGGCCCCGACGGGCAGACATTTTTACGTCAGGCAGGCTTTTTAACGCTCGATGGTGAATAAAGGGGCTATCACCTGGCGCGGATAATTCTCCAGCGTCAGGGTGCGAACCGGCACGCCGTAGGCGTCCAGCAGATGTTTCTCCGTTACGATTTCCGGCGTTTCTCCTGCCAGCCATTTTCCCTCTGGCAATAGCAGCAGCGTATGGCTTGCGACCTGCAACGCATGCGTCGGATCGTGAGTGGTAAAAATGACGCTGCGCTGCTGGCGATGCGCCAGATGGCTGATGAGCTGTAACACCACCTGCTGGTTCGACAAATCAAGCGCGGAGCAGGGCTCGTCGAGCAAAATATTCTGGCTGCCGCTGACCAGCGCGCGCGCGATCATCACCAGCTGCTGCTGGCCGCCGGAGAGTGCACCAAACGTCCGGCCCGCCAGTGAACCGATACTGAGCTGCTCCAGGGCGAGCATGACCTGTCGCTTATCTTCCACCGTTGGCTGAGAAAAGAGCCCGACGTGACGGGCGCGGCCCATCAGCACTACATCCTGAACCTGCCAGGCAAAGGCCGGATGGAACGACTGCGGGACGATGCTCACGCCGCCTTCCACCGTCAGCTTGCCACCCAGCGCGGGCAGAGCCCCGGTAAATGTCTCCAGCAATGTGCTTTTCCCACGCCCGTTGGCACCGAGCACGGCCCAGATGTCTCCGGGCTGGCAGGTAAAACTCAGCGGCGAAAACAGCGGACTGCCGTGGCCGTACAGCAATTCACTGACGGATAAAGAGGCGGCAATCATCGGGCACTCCTGCGGTTGCTGTAGATCAGCAAAAAGGTGAACACCGGCGCGCCGACCAGCGCGGTGATGATGCCGATCGGGATTTCGGCGGCGGTCAGCGTGCGGGCCAAGTCGTCTACAGCCACCATAAACGCGCCGCCAAGCCAGAAGGCGGTCGGCAGCAGGCGGCGATGATCGGCTCCCACGAATAATCGCGCCAGATGCGGGATCACCAGCCCGGTCCAGGCAATGCTGCCGCTGACGGCAACCTGAGCGGCGACCAGCAATGCGCAGCATATCAGTACGACTCGCCGTAATGACCTGACCGACACGCCAAGCGCACGGGCATCTTTTTCATCCAACGACAGCAGGTTGATGCGCCAGCGCAGGGCGAACAAAACGCCACCGGCTAGCAGGACGGGCACAACGATCAGCGAGATTTTATGCCAGCTGGCGGTGGCGAAGCTGCCGAGCAGCCAGAAGACGATGTTCGGCAGCACTTCTTCGGTATCCGCCATGTACTGCATCAGGCTCACCAGTGCGGCGAAAAAGCCGCTGAGAATAATGCCGGAGAGGATCAGCACCAGCGTGCTTTCGCGCCCCTGGAGCGTGGCTATCAGATACACCAGCCCGAGCGCTGCCAGGCCAAACCCAAAGGTAGAGCCCATCATCAGCAAGGGGCTCAGCCCCAGAAGGATCGCCAGCGTGCCGCCGAAAGCGGCCCCGGACGTCACGCCGATAATGTGCGGATCAACCAGAGGGTTGCGAAACACGCCCTGCAAAGTGGCACCGCTGAGTCCCAGCGCGGCACCGCACATAAATGCCATCAGCACGCGCGGCAGACGTACTGACCAGACGATCTGGCTGGCGATATCCGCCTGTTGCTGAGGATGAAGCAGGCGTGAAATCACCTCGCTCAGCGGCAGGTGATACTGACCGAGACAGAGGGAAATCAACGCCAGCAGCAGCGTGAAGAGGATTAGCGCAGATTGCAGGCCGCGAAAGCGGGCTTCACTGAGCATCCGCTGTCCAGTTCACGCGATAAAAGCGCTGATAGTAATCCTGCGCCTGTTTATCGACGTCGACGCTGTTGTAGCGTTCCGGATAGAGCTTTTTCGCCATCCACAGTTCGCCAATCGCCAGCGCTTCCGGCATTGGATAACCCCATGCTTTGGCGTATTCCGGCATAAGCCAGACGCGATGATTTTTGACGGCATCAATAGCCTGCCACTGTGGATCGTTTTCAATCTGCTTCACTACCTGCGGATAGCGGTCCTGGACGAAAATTACCTGAGGATTCCACTGCAAAACCTGCTCCAGTGAAACCTGGCGCGCGCCTTTCACCGTGGCTGCCGCGACGTTCAGCGCTCCGGCGTGCTCCATCATCAGGCCGGTATATTTTCCGGAGCCGTAGGTGTTAAGGTCCGGGTTCGCGATATAGACGCGGACTTTTTTATCCTGCGGAATATCTGCCACTGGGGCATTGGCTTTTGCCCGCGCGGTGAAGGTGTAGTTAATCAGCTGCTCGGCTTCTTTCGAACGTTCCACCACGTTACCGATCAGGCGGATCCCCTGTTTCAGCCCGTCGTTGTAGGCCTGCTCTTCGTTCGCCATCGTCGGGTTCATTTTATTCTTTTCGCCAGCGGCGTCTTCACGCAGAGAAACGGCCACCACCGGAATACCGGCATTCTGAATCTGCTGAATCATTTCTGTCGGGGCGTAGTTTGCGACAAAAACCACCTGCGGATGCAGCGCCAGCAGGCTCTCGATATTGGCCTGAGTCAGATCGCCGGGCATCGGCAGGGTAGCAATCTTCGGTATAAAGCGGGCGAACTGCGGGCCAAGCTGTTTCTTCCAGCTGCTCAGCACGCCGACCACGTCATCCTGAGCATTGAGCTGTACCAGCAGGTTCAGCGTCTGATGCTGAAGCACCACCACGCGATTGACACGATCGGGCAGCGTGACCTGGCGACCCAGCTGGTCGGTAACGGTACGATCGGCGTGCGCCGCATTGACGGTGAACAGCGTGCCAAAGGCAAGGGCAGTACAAAGAGAAAGGCGGTGTAGTCTGGACATAAATGTGCTCTGAGAAGGGAAATAATCGCTATGCATTAAATTATATAGCGATGCGGAGTGCAAACCTTTCGGGCCGAATACCCCTTCTGGATCAACAGAACCTAACGATTTATCGGTGATGGCAGAAAAAGATGAACCACGATAACCCGGCGTTATTCCCCGCTGCGCATGTTGCATAAGGCCAATAATTTATGTGTTTTTATGCAAATTAAACACATAAAAATGCACTAATATAATCGGTAAATGAATGAAAGCCTGCTGCCTCACGGCGGCCCTCGCGCTCAGCGCACACGCGGCAGCAAAAACCTATAGTAGTGGGCGCGGGCGGAATCTATCGCCCGTTTGAGTTTGAAAATAATCAGAAGCAGCAGGAAGGCTTCGATATCTATCTGATTAAGGCCATCGCGAAAGCCGAAAACTTCGATATCAAACTGGTCAATACGCCGTGGGAGGGGATTTTCGCGACCCTGAACTCCGGCGATCGCGACATCATCATTTCCGGCATCACCATCACCGACAAGCGTAAGCAGATGGTCGATTTCTCGGCACCGTACTTCCCGGCAGAGCAGTCCATTGTGGTGCCAAAGAATTCGAAAGCGGGCCCGCTGGCAGACCTGAAAGATCAGAAAGTCGGCGTCGTGAATTCCAGCACCGGCGATATCGTGGTATCTGACGTGCTCGGCAAAAACAGTACCGCCATCAAACGCTTCGACAACACGCCGCTGATGTTACAGGGGCTGTTTGAAGACGGCGTGAGCGCGGCGGTGGGCGACGTCGGCGTGGTGAAGTACTACATTAAACAGCCCCCGGAGAAACAGTTCAAACTGGTGCCGAACGCCAAATTCGCGCGCCAGTATTTTGGTATCGCTGTGGCTAAAGGCAACGCTGCGCTGCTCAACAAGCTGAACGCCGGACTGAAGAAAATCGTTGCCGACGGCACCTACGCCAAAATCTATCAGATCTGGTTTGATGCCGACGTACCTGGGTTACCGGCGCAGTAATCATTAGTAATGTTACGGCAATCGCCTCTGTGGACGGTCGCCGTTTTTTTCAGGGATAAACTATGACGGAATTCCGTTGGGAAATTATCGAGGAGTATGGCCCGCTGTTCGTGGATGGCGCGATAATGACCCTCAAATGCACCATTATCTGCGCGATCCTCGGCACGCTGTGGGGGCTGACGCGCGGACTTGGGCAAATGGCGAAAGCCGAGCACGGACCGTGGAAATATGTGCTTCGTTACCTGGTGCAGTTTCCGGTGCGTTTTTACGTCAGCGCATTTCGCGGCACGCCGCTGTTTGTGCAGATCGCGGTGGTGCACTTTGCGCTGGTGCCGTTATTCATCAACCCGCGAGAGGGGTTACTGGTGACAAGCGGCGTGATGAGCAGCGATTTTGCCCGCGAGCTGCGCTCGAACTACGGCGCGTTTTTGTCATGTATCGTCGCCATTACGCTCAATGCGGATGCTTATGTTTCCAAAATTTTCCGTGCGGGCATCCAGTCGATCGATAAAGGACAGAGGGAAGCCTCACGCGCGCTCGGTATGTCTTGGTGGAAAACCATGCGCAAGGTGATCCTCCCTCAGGCTTTCCGCCGCATCCTGCCGCCGCCGGGTAATAACGCAATTGCCACCGTCAAAGACTCCTCGCTGGCTTCGGCGATAGGGCTTGCCGATCTGGCCTACGCCGCGCGTACGGTGTCGGGGGCTAATGCCACCTACTGGGACCCCTACCTGACCATTTCCCTTGTGTACTGGGTCATAACGTTCGTGCTGGCGCAGCTGGTTAACCGTCTGGAAAAGAGGTTTGGCAAAAGTGATTCACATAAAAAATCTGCATAAGCATTTCGGTGACAGCCACGTGCTCCGCGGCATCGACTGCGAGATTCAACCGCAGAAAGTGGTCTGCGTGATAGGCCCATCCGACTCCGGGAAAAGCATATTTCTTCGCTGCATGAACGCGCTGGAAAGCGTGACGGGAGGCGAAGTGGTGGTGAACGGTTTTGCCGTGCACGATAAGAACACCGATCTCAATAAGCTGCGTGAAAGCGTGGGCATAGTCTTCCAGCGTTTTAACCTGTTCCCGCACATGACGGTGCTGGAGAATCTGCTGATGGCGCCGATGTCGCTGCGCGGCATGACGCGCAATGATGCGGTTATCTTTGCCGAAGAGCTGTTAGTAAAGGTCGGACTCAGCGATAAACGCGATGCCTGGCCATCGAGCCTGTCAGGCGGGCAGCAGCAGCGGGTGGCAATTGCCCGCGCGCTGGCGATGCGACCCTAAATCATGCTCTTTGATGAGCCGACTTCCGCACAGCCCGGCTTAACGCCGGGCTGTTTTTTCTGTTCTACATTAAAACGTTTCTCTGCCCGCAATCTGCGCAACGTTACACCGTAAAACCAAGCATCATGCCGGTATCTTCATGTTCCAGCAAATGGCAGTGCGCCATGTACGCGCATTCGGCGGCAGCGGCGTGATTAAACCGCACCAGCACTTCGCTGCGTGCGCCCTCAACCTGCACAATGTCTTTCCAGCCCTGACGATGCGGCGCGACGGCACGACCGTTTTCCGAAACAATACGGAATTGCGCGCCGTGAATATGGAAAGGATGCAGCATCATGTCGCCTTCGCCGGAAATAACCCAGCGTTCATACTCACCGCGCGCGGCCTGAAACGCGGGCTTATTCATGTCGAAGGCTTTGCCGTTAATTTTATTCGCGCTGAATAAATCAAAGCCCGCACTATTCCCCTGGCCGCTCCGGTGATGCGCCATGCTCGCCTGCCCCATGTGCGCATCTTTCATTCCCGCATGCGATGCCTTGCCGTGCATCTTAGCCATTTCCCCGTGCGACATTCCCGCCATCGCCTGAGGTCCGTACTTATCCTGCAGCGCCTGCATGCCCATCATATCAAGCATGGGGTCCATCATAAGCTGGAGCCAGCGCTCCTGCGCCCCCTCTGCCTTCGGCACAGGTGGCAGCTTCACCAGCGTGTCCGGCAGCGCGCCGGGCGCCATCGCAGTAACGGGCTGAATACGCGCCACGGGCACCGGTTTGTCAAACGGCGCCACCACCATCCCCATTTGCTTCACGGGCAGCGTGAGAATATCAAAGGCCGTGGCCCCGCTTACTTCGACCAGTACCTCAAAACGTTCGCCCATCAGCACAGGCAGCGCATCCAGTTTTACCGGCTCACTCAGCAAGCCGCCGTCGCTGCCGATTACATAGAGCGGTCGTTTATCGCTGGTCGTTATCATCAAAGAACGCGCATTACAGCCATTCAATATACGCAGGCGTAGCCAGCCTCGCGGCGCTGCGTGCTGAGGATAGTTAACGCCATTACACAATAACGTATCGCCAAACCAGCCCACGGCGGCAGTCATGGTATCGAGCCGATAATCAATCTGCCCGCGCGCATCAAACCGTTTGTCCTGGATAATGAGCGGAATGTCATCAATTCCCCACTGCCGGGGCAGCATTAGTTTGCGGCTGGCTTCGTCCTCAATCAGCACCAGCCCCGCCAGCCCCATCGCCACCTGGTGCCCGGTTTTGCCGTGCTGATGCGGATGAAACCAGCAGGTAGCCGCAGGCTGCTGCGGCGTAAAACTCACCTGCCGCATAGCGCCGGGAGCAATAACACCCTGCGGCCCGCCGTCAACGTCACCCGGGATTTCCAGCCCATGCCAGTGCACCGTCGTCGCTTCGGGTAAACGATTGTGAATATCAACACTGACATTTTGCCCCTGCCGCACGCGCAGCGCCGGCCCTAATAGCGCGCCGTTATAGCCCCACGTGGCGGCATCTTTGCCATTGAATGCTGTTTTGCCCGCCTGAGCGATAAGCGTCACGCGCCCGCGGGCATCGGGTTCAAGCAGCGCCGGGATCGGCAGCGTCGGACGCGTAAGCGGCTGTGCCGCACGACTGATAAAAGGGAAGGCGCTAACGGCGCCCAAGGCGGCGGAATATTTCAAAAAATCACGACGCTGCATATGCTATTCCTTGGATAAAAGATAACCGCCGGCAGCATAAACCCTCCCCTAACGGTAAGGTCAAGAAATGCGGTTCGGAATAAAGGAACGCCGAACGGTAAAGAAATATGCTAACGTGAAAGTTCTGTTCATTGTCGGTAGATGTCATGAAGAAGTTGATCCAGGTAGCCCTGCTGGGCAGTCTGTTAGGGTTTTCCGCCACCAGCCAGGCATTAAGCGAATCTGAAGCGGAAGATATCGCCGATCTCACGGCGGTATTCGTTTATCTCAAAAATGATTGCGGCTACCAGAACCTGCCTAACAACCTAATCCGCCGTGCGCTGGTATTTTTTGCCGAGCAAAATCAGTGGGATCTGAGCAATTACGAGAGTTTCAACATGAAAGCGCTGGGCGAAGATAGCTATCGCGACCTCAGCGGCATCGCCATCGCCAGATCTAAAAAATGCAAAGCGCTGGCGCGCGACTCCTTTAACTTATTAGCCTACGTAAAATAATCCTCGCTTTACCCTGCTAACAATAACCGTGCATGCCGGGCTATTGTTAGCTACCATGTTGCGTTATCTTTAACCATACGTTAACAAAGGGGCGTATTATGTGCGATCTCACCGTATGGAATGAAACGCTGCATCCGCAGTTTGGCCAATACTTTAGCGTCGATCGCGTACTCTATCGCGAACGTACCGCGCTTCAGGATCTGATTATTTTTGAAAATGCCGCCTTTGGCCGGGTGATGGCGCTTGATGGCGTGATACAAACTACCGAGCGCGATGAATTTATTTACCATGAGATGCTGACTCACGTACCGCTACTGGCTCACGGGCATGTAAAACACGTATTGATTATCGGCGGCGGCGATGGCGGTATGCTACGCGAGGTGTGTCGCCATCAGGACGTAGAAACCGTCACGATGGTGGAGATAGATGCCAGCGTCATCGATTTTTGTCGCCAGTATCTGCCCCGCCACAGCGCCGGCGCTTATGACGATCCCAGGCTGAATCTAATCATTGATGACGGCGTCAATTTCGTTACCCAGACTCAGCGCACATTTGATGTCATTATTTCTGATTGCACCGATCCTATCGGACCAGGCGCATCGCTTTTTACCTCTGAGTTTTATACCGGCTGTCGGCGCTGCCTGAACCCGGGCGGTGTTTTCGTCGCCCAAAACGGCGTTTGTTTTCTGCAGCAGGATGAAGCACAAGAGAGTTATCACCGGCTGAGCCATACTTTTGCCGATGCCAGCTTTTATCAGGCGGCGGTTCCCACTTATTACGGCGGCCCTATGGTTTTTGCCTGGGCGACGGATAACGAAGCGCTGCGCCATTTGCAGCCTGATACCATTCAGGCCCGTTTTCACCGGGCCGGCCTACGCTGCCGCTACTATAATCCGGCAATACACTGCGCAGCATTCGCACTGCCGCAATATTTACTGGATGCGCTTAACGCTTAACCTGACCACCCGCTATGGATCCCTAATACCCTGACATACTGTTAAGGAGGTGAGCCAAATTGAATAAAATCAAACTGCACGGCTTTAATAATCTGACGAAAAGTCTCAGTTTTTGTATTTACGATATCTGCTATGTCAAAACAGCAGAAGAACGCGATGGATATATCGCCTATATTGATGAGCTGTACAACGCTAACCGGCTCACAGAAATCCTTACCGAAACCTGCACGATAATTGGCGCGAATATTCTGAACGTTGCGCGCCAGGATTACGATCCTCAGGGCGCCAGCGTCACCATTTTAATGTGCGAAGAACCTATCGATTCGAAGCTGATTGACACCAGCGAGCACCCCGGTCCGCTGCCGGGCAGCGTAGTCGCGCATTTAGATAAAAGTCATATTTGCGTACATACCTATCCCGAAAGCGATCCTCGCAGCGGATTATGCACTTTTCGCGCAGATATCGAAGTATCCACCTGCGGCGTAATTTCGCCGCTCAATGCCCTGAACTACCTAATCCATCAGCTTGAATCAGATATTGTCACTATTGATTATCGCGTGCGGGGATTTACCCGCGATGTAAAAGGAAAGAAGCATTTTATCGACCATGATATCAACTCCATCCAAAACTTTATGCCGCAGGATATGAAAGCGCTGTATGACATGACGGATGTCAATGTCTATCAGGAAAACATCTTTCATACCAAGATGCTTTTAAAAGCCTTTGATTTAAAACACTATATGTTCCACACCCGGCCACAAGATCTTACCGCTGCAGAGCGCGATGCAATTACCCAGTTATTGTGGAAAGAGATGCGCGAAATTTACTACGGACACAACATCCCCAGCGTGTGATCTCAAGATAACCGCCTGCGGCAAGGTGGTTATTACCGCTTTTTAAAGTAGCATCATCAATTCAATGGCCAGCGTTTTTCACCACACTATGTCCGGTAAAAACGCCCTCTGGCCCAATAGTCGTCGCATCTGACCTATTTCGCACTAGCCGTAACGCTATCTCATAACATCACGCTGCCAGCGTGCGCGCCGAACGTAAATTCTTCGATACAGGCCGTATCCTACAAAACAGCCTCAGCGCTCTGCCGCTACGCATAATCTTTTCTGGAAGGTGATATAAAACAGCCGAAGCTGTGACGATACCTGGCGCGAAGGCAGATGCGCTGCCCCCAATAAAAGAGCCTCTTCGGCCCCGATTACGCTAATTTTCAGTCTCCTTCCAGAGGGGCTGATGAAAGCAAACGTCTCCTTCACCTGAGCAAGTAGTTCAGATATATACCTCAATTAGGCGAGCAGATATTCACTGGCTAAATACCAGGCAACAGAAAAAGATAGAACCCCGGGCGCAGCGATATGAAACATGTTTTGCCAGCTTAATGAAAAAACATTGTCTGCACTTGTGTCTTCCTCCCTATTCGAGTTTAGAATTAACCTAATAGCAATATATTGTTAAAATTTCACAGCCGTGAATTCATAGTATGCGGGAAATCGCTGAATGACTATTCTTAAAAAGTAGCTTTCACACTTTTTACACAGAGTTAACCATATAAATAAATTAATTAAAAATCACTTATTTTTCAAAAAATTAAAATAAAATCATCTTCCCATCACGCTAACATAGAATTAATTTGAACTATTGACAACATATATTTATTAGATATAAATGCATGATAAGGGAACCGTTTACACATTAAATTACTCCCTTTTAAATTCAAGAATCGATGCATATATTTATCGCCATGCATTGAGATTTTTCTTCAATGAACACACCCTCATAAGAGTTTCAGGGAGGATATGAATAATGAAAAGGATTTATTTTCCCCTCGCTATACTGGCAGCGGCCTTAAATATTAATAGCGCCGTAGCCGCCGATAGCGTAGATGTTAAAGTTATCGGTACTATTGTGCCGGTTGCCTGTACTCCCAGTTTATTGGGTGGCGGCACATTTGATTACGGCACAATAGTCACCAGTACGCTTTCACCGGATAGCTATACCACGCTGCCAGAGAAACGACTGGACTTCTCTATTACATGCGAAGCGCCAACATTTGTAGGCCTTCGCGTCTCTGACGCGCAGGCAAGCAGCGCCGTAGCCATGCCAAAAACCTTGAACTTCACGTTCAATCGCGGCGCGACGGCAAACTTAATAAACGGGCTAGGTTTAACAAGTGAAGGCAAGTTGATCGGTAATTACCAGGCTATTCTGAATACCACCAAAGCTATCATCGACGGCCAGCCGCACCCATTAAACACATTGATCAGTAAAGATAGCGGCGGTTCGTGGAGCGATTTGGAACTTGTCACGAATTTGAGCGGCCCATGGGTGGCCGGCAACAAACCGTCCTTTCATGGCGGAGCACCGAAGGTGGCGGAAATACGCCGCTTAAATTCACCACCTTTTCAGCACCGCTGGCGCTGCAGGCAAATATTAATAAAGTATCCGAGCTGGGTAACGTCAGCCAGGCAATTCACCTGAACGGACAAATGTCTATCGAGCTATTCTATCTTTAATTATTTCGCTTAATAGATTTGCGCAGCATCGGCAATTTAGATGCTGCGCCCCCTGCTATTCCGTCTGCACGTATCGCCGCAAATCCCAGGCTGATATTAACCTGCCAATCTATGGCAAACCGTACAGGGTGCCGCTATCTCTGACAGCCTTTTCTTCTTTTGCTAAACCTGAATCAGAAAACATTGCGGTACTGGCCTGTTTCCGATCGGAAACTTATAAAATTCATCAGCATCTGATGAAAAGGGTTAAGCGCTTACTGAAATCTACCGGTGGAAGCAAACCGCCCGGCAGAAGAAGCTTCCATCAACCGGGCGTTTTTTACGCAACTAGGCTAACTGCATCGCCAGATGAATAGAGGTCGCCATACTGGCGGCATTTGCTTTTCCCTGCCAGGCGATATCAAACGCGGTCCCGTGATCGGCGGAGGTACGGATAAAAGGCAGCCCCGCAGTAATGTTCACGCCATCATAGAAACCAAGTAGTTTTAATGGAATATGCCCCTGGTCGTGATACATCGCGACAACCATATCGTACAGTCCTTCGTGCGCCTGAAGAAACACAGTATCCGGCGGGCAGGGGCCGGATACGTTTATCCCCCGTGCGGCGCATGCTTCAATTGCGGGCGTAACAAAACGCGCCTCTTCATCACCAAAAAGGCCGTGTTCACCCGCATGCGGGTTAACGCCCGCCACAGCGATACGCGGCTTTTGGTATCCCACCCGTTTCAAAAAACTATCCGCTAGCCCTATCACGGTTTCAATACGCGGCTGGTTTAAGGTATCCAGAAACTTACGTAATGCGATATGCGTGGTAACGTGGATCACTTTTAATTTATCGGTATAGAGCACCATCGCATAATCACGGCTTTCCGTAAGCGTGGCCAGCAGCTCGGTGTGTCCGGGATAAAGATGCCCGGCTAAATGCAGCGCTTCTTTATTCAGCGGCGCGGTCGCAATAGCCTGCACCTCACCCGCCATCGCCATTTCAGTTGCTCGTTTCACGCAGCGATATGCTAAATCTCCCGCCTCAGGCTGCACTTTCCCCGGTATCAGCGCATCAGGATCGGCCAGTGGCTCATCGATAACGTGAATTTTATCCGGAGAAAAATGCGCGTCGGCGGCGTGCTGGATGGGGCACAGCGTTACGGCTTCGCCGATACCGGCATGCTGTAAGCGCTGCAGTGTGCTCAAACATCCCACCACCACAACCGGCGCACCGGCGAGTTCGGTTTCACTCAGCGCTTTAAGTATAATTTCCGGACCGATTCCCGCAGGATCGCCCATCGTTACAGCAACAGTTTTACTGACCACGATACATCTCCTCAATAAAATAAAGCGCGTCACACAGCGTGTTGTCACTTCCAAATCCCCCGGCTTTTGTGATAACCGGCAGATCGTCTATCTCGCTATTAATAAAGGTGCCACAGGGAATACAGGGAGCCACCTCGCGCTGGATCCGGTATCCTTCTGCTCCCAGCGCATTCGCAACCGCGGTCGCCATATCACCGCCGGTTAAAAACAGCCCACCGGTTCGCGTACGTTCGAGTATTGCCAGCGTAATGTCGCCTATTCGCTGGCTTAACCGCGCACCTAATTCTTCCCTATCCAGCGCATAGCGCGCGGCTAATGCCTCAATGTTATTCCGATCGTCGGCGCGGCGACTGGTGCGAATTGCACAGTGGCGCTGGCGCAGTAAAATTTCGCAGGCGGCTTCAATAATATGCGCGCTATGGGCATCAGCCTGCGGCGATAGCAGGCATTCGACATCCGCATCAACCACGTCGAGACGCCCCTGCCGCTGCGCCTGCTCCACCTGACGTCGGGTAGCTTCACTCATTGAACCCGCGATAACGAGGACAGGCAATTGTTGCAATGGCGTCAGATATCGCTCCGCAGGAAGCGCATTCGCAAGCCCGGCTGCGCCAACCAGCAGGGGAACTTCCGGCAATTGAAATGCCGCCAGCGCGATGGCCTGCAAATCACTTTCCTGCTCTGCATCCAGCACGATCAGCGCTCTCTCTTTGCCGGCTATTTGTATTAAGCGATCGGCCAGCGCACCACTGCGAACCTGCTCCAAAGAACATTCATAAACGGGTAACGCGCTTTGCAGCCCAATCAGTGTTGCAATGCGTGAAGAGACGATCGGCGTGCGCGGATCGCTGGCAAACTCGGTCTCCAGCAGTGGAACATGATTAACAAGGCACTCGCCGTTGCGGGTAATTCTTCCGGCAGCGGGAATAGCGCCGGCAATCAACGCCAGTCGTTTACCGCTGACTTGCATCGCCGCCGTAATTTCCGCTCCAATGTTGCCGCGAAAGGTCGAATCAATTTTTTTATAGATAATCGGTACGGTTTGCTCGCTCTGACACCAGGCGCGCAGCGCCTGACTGACGGCTTCTGCTGCCCATTCCGCCGGCAGCGCCCGGCTTTCCGTATTCACCACCAGTACGTCTGCATGCCGGGAGATAGCGCCATCGCTTCTCAGGAGTACATCGGTTCTGGCCCCTTTTTTTGCAAGCTGAACGCCGGTATCATTCGCGCCGGTAAAATCATCGGCAATGACTATCATTTTCACGCTACTTTTCCTCCCTCTACCCGCATCGTCCGTCGATTACGCTTTGCTACCCATGAAGTCAGCATTGGAGTCAAAATCGCAGTGACAATCACCGATGTCGCAACCAAAGGCGTAGCGGCAGCGACCACCTTCGCCAGAGAAGGGTCAGCGGTAGCAATCGCCAGTGGCGTTGCCACCGCGTTTCCCGCGGTGCTGGACGCTGCGGCACCGGCAATTCCGGTTCCTCCCAACAGCCGGTCAACTTTGATATTGAAAAATCCGCCCAATAGTGTGGTTAACACGCCTAATAAAATCCCCGCAATGCCGCCCTTAAGCAGCATGCCTAAATCAATACTGGTTCCCAACGCGAATGCAAAGAAAGGGATTAATAAAGGGCCGCCTTTAGAGAGGAAATCCCGCATTTGCGCATCGAGGTTACCAAGCAGCATACCGATTAACATGGGAATGATGACGACGACAATCGACATGATGGGAATGTTCGCCATTCCCGCCGAGCCGAGTGCAATCATGGTGAGAATCGGGCCATCGCTGAGTGACATTAACGGCGTGGCACCGACCTCATTTTGCTGCCCAAACTCCCCGGCCAGCGCGGCATATAGTCCACCATTGGTATTACTCATCGCCGCAATAATCGCTACCGAAGAAAGTCCCCAAATGCCGTTCGCGCCAAAAGCTTTTTCTACAATAAAACCAAACGCGACGGCCACGACAAATTTTGTCAACGTAATACCGCCGCCGATAAGTAATGATTTAGGCGCCGCCTTAATATGAATTCCCGCCCCCATACAGAGCAGAAAAGCCCCTAACAGCGCCGGTGCACCGTTCTTGAACAGCGCAGTGGTAAACCCGCCCACCTGTAATGCCTCAGGCGCAAATGTATTGATCAGGGCACCGAGTACTAAAGGGACGATCATCATCCCGCCAGGAATTTTTTCTATTGACGCTTTTATCTTCATAACCACCGCCTGATTAATAAAAATCAGTTTGATTATATTCAATCAAATCGACAAGTAAATGAAGCGGATCACAACTCTTTTATGATTGAGTTAAATCAATAGATTTAGAGCGCTGCAGAACAGTGCGTGCAGTGATTAACGATGAAAACGGAGGTAAGAGATAAATAGGGTGCAGGCTCGGCAGGCTCGGCAGGCTCGGCAGGCTCGGCAGGTAGCGTAATCGAACTAACGCTCGTTAACAAACGTTCGATAAGCATTTACTACGCGTAAAAAATCTTCAACCCCGCATAACGAAAGGCTTTCTTCATCGTAATAACACATACCTTCCTCTATTTCATCACCGGAAAAATCCAGTTGATTGGCACGAATCATTACCTCTTCACCATCCAGCCACAGCGTGTATTCATGCCCGGTATGCTGCCAGTGACGCTCGCTCCCGATTACGGAACGCGCCGCCTGCTCTACGGTGTTAAGAAGGGAAAGAGAGCCTTTTACCTCCTCGTTAAACCAGTGCCCAAGAGCTTCATGGCCCATTGACATCCGGACTTTTACCGCCCCCGTCACATCACGTAAAAATTCATAATCCATAATTCAGGCTCGCCTCTACTCTTTATAACGATATATTTCTCAGACGCAGGCATCCTGCGGCGATTACGCTCATTTTACATCAAAATATCCGCTTAACCGGCGCGGCTGCATTCTGGAGATGAAACATACAGCACAGCCATACACAGTATGACTGAATAGTCTTTTCGCCCACAGTCAGTTCACAATATCCCGTTGATCTCACGCCACTATCAATAACCAACCCAGCATAGCCGAAACAATCCACGGCCCGAATGGCTGCGGCTGATGGCGCATTTCTTTCCTGAATCGCAATGACGCGCACAGAGCCAGCCCCGATGCAATCGCCATAATATACAATAGCGTCTCCGGCCCAAACCAGGCGCCAGCGCCGGCAAAGAGCTTCATGTCCCCCATGCCTAATCCTTCGGTTTTTCGAATAGCGAAAAAAAGCCGATTGATAAGCCAGGGAAGAAGAAAGCCGACGCCTGCACCAAAGCAGGCCTGAATATCGCTGACTTTCCATTCGGGTAGCGTCGATAGACCAAATGCCAAAATGACCACGCTCAGCGTCAGGCGATCGGGCAACAGCATGGTTTGCATGTCAATAACAAATAGCGCAACCAGTGCGGTTACCATCACGCTATTGATAGCGGCAACTGGCGATTGGCCCCATTTATAGGCTATTGCGAGAAACAGCAGCGACAGTAAAATCTCGACAACCAGATATTGCACACCAATTGCGTATCGGCAATAGGCACAGCGCCCCTTCAGCCACAGCCATCCAATAACAGGCAGATTGTGCCGCGCTTTTAGCGGGCTTTTGCAGTGAGGACAGTGAGATGGTGGCGAGAATAAAGAGAGACTCGTCCCGCCCGCCAGCATCCTCGGCAGGCGCCAAATCAGCATGTTACATACGCTACCGGCAATCGCACCGAGAAGCATCGCCAGAATCAACGGCATCTGTTTTCCCATCCATGGCATCACAATGCTATGAAGATAATATGTTTTTCACGCAGGAAAAGCGCTTTTAGAACTGAGATATCATTTTCTGAAAATACCCCGCAGTTTTTTCGCTTTATTTCGCAGGCTTTCTTTTTAGCTGAGAGATAAAACAGCGGCAGGTAAAACCCGCGCTGCCGATAACCGTATCCACAGAAGAACTTTTTAGTTAGCAATAAAAACTCGTCATAAGTAAAAAGTAGTATGATTTCGCTCTGGAAATGCACTAAAAACCCCTAAAGAACACCGTTCTCCTTTAAGCAACGTCAACGAATTGAGTCAAAGCCACTGATGTCCGCCGCCGCAAAAATGGCAAAAACCGACAATAAAAATCCGCCTTCATAGAAGGCGGCATTGCTTTGATGTCCCAGTGGGGCATACCAAATTCCTAAAAAAAGTCTCTGCCAGTCTTGTGAGATTTAAATCCCAAAACAATAAGGCAGAGCCAAAACCTGTTGATGACTACGCCCACAGGACATGGTTTTCAGCTGACAATAAAAAAGGCCAGCGCAAGGCTGGCCTGAGTATTTCGCCCGGTATCGAATTAGACGGCGGTCTGGAAAATGACCTCATCGGCCTTTTCCGTATACTCGCCAAGCTGGTCAAAATTCAGGTAGCGGTACGTGTCGGTCGCAGTATCGTCCACCTGCGCCATAAAGCGCTGATACTCATCCGGCGTGGGCAGCTTGCCTAATAGGGCGGATACGGCCGCAAGCTCTGCGGAAGCCAGATACACATTCGCACCGTTTCCAAGGCGATTTGGGAAGTTACGGGTCGAGGTCGACACCACGGTAGCACCATCGGCGACCCGCGCCTGGTTGCCCATACACAGCGAACAACCGGGGATTTCAATACGCGCACCGCTTTTGCCGAAGACGCTGTAATACCCCTCTTCCGTTAGCTGCGCTGCGTCCATTCGGGTTGGCGGCGCTACCCACAGGCGCGTCGGCAACTGGCCTTTATGGCTGTCCAGCAGTTTGCCCGCAGCGCGGAAGTGACCAATATTGGTCATACAGGAGCCAATAAATACCTCATCGATACTATCTCCCTGCACATCCGACAGCAGCCTGGCGTCGTCCGGGTCGTTCGGTGCACAAATGATAGGTTCACGAATTTGCGCCAGATCGATTTCGATGACGGCCGCATATTCTGCGTCAGCGTCCGCTTCCAGCAATTGCGGATCGGCCAGCCATTTTTCCATCGCTTCAACGCGGCGCTCCAGCGTGCGCCTGTCACCATAGCCTTCAGCGATCATCCATTTCAACAGCACAACGTTGGAGCTGAGGTACTCAATAATCGGCGCTTTATCAAGCTTGATGGTGCATCCCGCGGCCGAGCGCTCGGCGGAGGCATCCGCCAGTTCAAACGCCTGCTCCACTTTCAGGTCCGGCAGGCCTTCGATTTCCAGAATACGCCCTGAGAAAATGTTCTTTTTCCCTTTTTTCTCAACGGTCAGTAGCCCCTGCTGAATAGCATAGTAAGGAACCGCATGCACCAAATCGCGCAGCGTGATCCCCGGCTGGCGCTCGCCCTTGAAGCGCACCAGTACCGATTCCGGCATATCCAGCGGCATTACCCCGGTCGCTGCGGCAAAGGCCACCAGCCCGGACCCGGCGGGGAAAGAGATACCGATCGGGAAACGCGTATGGGAATCGCCGCCGGTGCCAACGGTATCCGGGAGCAGCATTCGGTTAAGCCACGAGTGAATAATGCCATCGCCGGGGCGCAGCGATACGCCGCCGCGATTCATAATGAAATCAGGCAGGCTATGGTGAGTTTGTACATCAACCGGTTTCGGATAGGCCGCCGTATGACAAAACGACTGCATGACCAGGTCTGCGGAAAATCCCAGGCAGGCCAAATCTTTTAGTTCATCGCGCGTCATTGGGCCGGTAGTATCCTGCGATCCTACCGAGGTCATCTTCGGCTCGCAGTACTGGCCGGGGCGAATGCCCTCTACGCCGCAGGCGCGGCCAACCATTTTCTGTGCCAGAGAAAATCCTTTATCGCTTTGAGCGATGTCTTTCGCACGCCGGAAAACCTCGCTGGGTTCAAGCGCCAGCGATTCACGCGCTTTTGCGGTTAACCCGCGCCCGACAATCAGGGGAATACGCCCGCCGGCGCGCACTTCATCCAGTAACACGTCGGTTTTTAATTCGAAAGTCGCCAGCAGTTCACCGGATTCATGGCTGCGAACTTCGCCCAGATACGGATAGATGTCGATGACATCTCCCATATTCAGGCTACTTACGTCAACTTCAATTGGCAGCGCGCCGGCATCTTCCATCGTATTGAAGAAGATAGGCGCGATTTTACCGCCCAGCACCACGCCGCCGCCGCGCTTATTGGGAACATGCGGAATGTCATCGCCCATGAACCATAGCACTGAGTTGGTGGCGGATTTACGCGAGGATCCGGTACCCACAACGTCGCCAACGTAGGCCAGCGGGAAACCTTTAGCGCTGAGCGCTTCGATTTGTTTAATTGGGCCGACCGCGCCGGGGCTATCAGGCTCAATGCCTTCGCGCGGGTTTTTTAACATTGCCAGCGCATGCAGTGGGATATCCGGGCGCGACCAGGCGTCCGGCGCCGGGGAAAGGTCGTCAGTGTTCGTCTCGCCGCTGACTTTAAACACGGTAACGGTAATTTTTTCAGCCACCGTGGGGCGCGAAAGAAACCACTCGGCATCGGCCCAGGAGCGCATAACCTGCTGCGCATAGGCGTTACCGGCTTTTGCTTTCTCTTCAACATCATAAAAGCTGTCAAACATCAGCAGCGTATGCGATAACGCCTGCGCTGCCGCAGGCGCTAACGCTTCATCATCCAGCGCTTCAATCAGCGGGTGAATATTATATCCCCCCTGCATTGTGCCCAGCAGTTCTATCGCCATTTCCGGGGTAATCAGCGGGGAGACCGTTTCACCTTTGGCTACCGCAGCTAAAAAACCGGCTTTCACATAGGCGGCTTCGTCAACGCCGGGCGGCACACGATTCGCCAGCAGATCCAGTAAAAAAGCATCTTCGCCCGCGGGTGGATTCTTCAGTAGCTCAATTAAGGCGGCCATTTGGCCGGCGTCCAGAGGCTTTGCAATCACCCCTTCGGCGGCACGGGATGCCGACTGTTTGCGGTATTCTTCTAGCACGACGGTTCTCCTCGTTCTCATTATCAGAACGGCGCCAGGCGAATTTCTTCACTCTCCAGTGAGACAGCAGTCTTGTAGGGTAAAAGCCCGGTACCGCGTCGGGCAGCATAGCAGGAATTGATGAATATGTTAATACGTTTACAATTAAGCAACAAAAAATGAGAGGTAGGGATAAGTGAGACGAAGAGCGGTGGTTCGGGAAAGCGCGGCAGCGCATACGGCCTGGCCGCGCGAGATTTATTTAGTGTGGAAAAAGAGCAGTGCTGTCAAAGTCCCAGCGACTGCGCGGTTCGATCCATCGCCCGGCGCGTTTTTTCCAGTAACTCGTCGATTTCACTGCGCGTCGCTATCAGCGCTGGCGCCATGATCATTCGGCCCTGCGTCGAACGGATAATCACGCCCTCTTCAAATCCATAGCTGCGACAGCGCCAGCTAATTTCATCCTCATTCTTAAAGCGTTTGCGCGCTGCTTTATCTTCTGCCAGTTGCAGCGCCGCGACCATGCCCGCGCCCTGAATTTCGCCCACCAGCGGATGCCCGGTGAAAATTTCACGCAGACATTCCTGCAAATAAAGCCCCGTGTCCTGTTTTACGCGCTCAACGATTTTCTCATCGCGCAGCGCCTTGATATTGGCGATGGCGACGGCCGCAGCTACCGGATGCCCCGCATAGGTCAGCCCGTGAGCAAATACGCCCCCTTGCCCAACCAGCGCGTCTGACATCCGCTTTGATAACACTAGCCCGCCCATTGGAATGTAGCCCGATGTCAGCCCTTTCGCGATAGATAACGTATCCGGCTCAAAGCCAAAATACTGGTGCGCGAACCATTCGCCGGTGCGACCAAAGCCGCCGATAACCTCATCGGCGCACAGTAGAACGTCATACTGACGGCAGATTCGCTGGATTTCCGGCCAGTAGCTTTCCGGCGGGAAAATCATGCCGCCCGCCCCCTGGAACGGCTCAGCAACAAATGCAGCGACATTCTCGCTGCCCAGCTCCAGAATTTTGTCTTCCAGCTGTCGGGCGCAGTGAAGCCCAAAGGCTTCCGGCGTCATATCAGCACCGTGCGCATACCAGTAAGGTTCATCAATATGCGCGATTTCCGGCAGCATCCCGCCCATTTCGTGCATAAACTTCATGCCGCCCATGGCGGTACTGGCAAGCGTAGAGCCGTGATAGCCGTTCCAGCGCCCAATCATGATGCGTTTCGTAGGTTTACCGACCACTTGCCAGTAGCGGCGCACGGTGCGTATTAGCGCCTCGTTCGCTTCCGAGCCCGAGTTGGTATACAGCACGTGGCTGTAGTGTTTAGGCAGCAGACTGAACAATAACTCAGATAGCTCAACCACCGACGGGTGCGTGGTATGGAAAAACATATTGTAATAGGTAAGCTTTTCCATTTGCTGCGTCGCAGCGGCGATAAGATCTTCGCGCCCATAGCCTAACTGGGTGCACCACAGCCCGGACATACCGTCCAGATACTTGTTGCCATCGCTGTCCCACAGATAGAGCCGCTTTCCTTCCGTAATAACCCGTGGACCTTCCTCATTGAGTTTCTTCTGGTCGACAAAGGCGTGGATGTGATGCGCGGCATCCATTGCCTGCCATTCCTGAGTACTGTATTTGCTGTTGGTTTGCGTGGTCATGTGATTCTCCTGAGTTTAATACGCGGGTTTCTCACGTTTTGGACGCTGCGCGGTGGCCTCCGGCGCAGGCAATGGCGTGGGGTACAGAGCCTGTTCAATAGGCTCGGGGACAAATAACGGTTTGCGCATGACGAAAACTATCCACAGCGCGGCAATAATCGCCACCAGCGCCAGAACGCCGCCGGCAAAACCGAAAATCTCGATGGTCATATCGGGAGACGGAGACGCCATCCACATCGCGTACAGCATGCCGGCAATCCCTAAAATCTGAGGCAGGGGGTAAAACGGCGTGCGGAAAGGGCGTTCCATATTGGGATAGCGGCGGCGCAGGACGATGACGTCCACGTGCGCGACGATATAGGCCAGCAGCCAGCACAAGGCGGCGGCGAGAAGCAGAATGCTCACGGAATCGGCGGTCATGAGTAACATTGGCAATCCGGTAATCGCTGCCACAAAAAGTACGGCGACCCAGGGTGCCCCGGTCCGCGCGCTGTGTTTTTTAAAGCAGCCAAAAGCCTGCCCATTCACCGCCATGCCGCTCAACATGAGCGATATGGTCGCCAGCGATGAATTCAGGGTGCTGCACGTGGCCGTAGTGGCCGCCATCAGTAGCAAAATTTTACCGGCGTGCCCAAATACGTGCGTCGCCAATAAGTAATGCGGCAGCGAGTTATTCATGAGTTCATCGCGCGGTACTATCAGCAGCGCGCCAAGGCTATAAAGCACCGCGGTGACAAAAATCACGCACAGGCCAATGGTCATGGAGCGCGGGATATTGCGCTCCGGGCGGCGGGTTTGCTCCACCAGCGGGCAGACAAATTCCGCGCCGACAAACCCCCAAATACCCGCCGCCACCAGTGCTACCACGCCCCAGCCCAGCGGCGCCCTATTTTCTTCGCTCATCAGGCTGCTTATCGGCGCGGCATGTTCGCTGCCGATGGCACATACGCCAAGCGCCAGTAGCGTAATCACCATTACCGCCGCTAACACAAACTGCAGGCGGGCGAAAATATCGATATTGAGCAGATTAAGTAGCGTAAATAGCAGCAGAATACCGCCCCCAATACTCATCGGAGGCAGCGGCAGTGACGGGAAGAGGTGCCCAACCACCTGGTCGAGCAATAAAATTTCAGCCGATAGCGCAAACATCGCCACGACGATATAACCGGAAAAGGTCGCGACAATGGCAGGGAAATGCCCCAAAGCCACCTCGGTGTAGCTACACAGGCTCCCGGCTCGCGGGATCATCAGCGCCAGTTCGGAAAATGACCAGGCATACGTCAGCGCAAGAAACAGCGCCAGCGCAAGGGGCGCAATAAAACTGAACCCTGCCATTCCGACGCCGTGGAGCATCATTACCATGACGCCCTGGGACACGACTAGCCCCACGGAGACGGAGAGCAGCGACAGCAGCCCCAGGCGTTTCGAGGCCGGATCTGGGGTGATATTCTCCGTGGGCAACGCGTTCTTTTGTATCCGCATGGCTAAATCCTCTCACGATGAGTTTACAGAGAATCCACCCCAGCGGCAGAGTGCAGCTGGATCCAGGTGGTTTTAAGCTGGGTGTATTTATCAAAGGCGTGCAGCGAAAGATCGCGGCCGAATCCTGACTGCTTACCGCCGCCAAAAGGTGTGCAAACGTCCAGCGCATCCACGGTATTTACCGAAACGGTGCCGACATCCAGCGCCCGAGCCACTCGATGCGCCCGATTTAAATCTCCGCTCCACACGGATGCGGCAAGCCCATAATGGGAATCATTCGCCATGGTGATGGCCTGCTGCTCGGAATCAAAAGGCAATACCGCCAGTACCGGGCCAAACGCCTCTTCGCGCGCCAGCGTCATATCCAGCGTCACGCCGGTAAAAATCGTCGGTTGAATGTAATTCGCCACGCCGTTGATACTGACCTGCTCGCCGCCGCAGACCAGATGAGCGCCCTGCTGGCGTGCGCCATTGATAAACTCCATCACGCGCCGGGTTTGGCGGGCGCTAACCATTGCCCCGCTGCGCGTTTGCGGATCGAGAGGGTCGCCCGGCTGCCAGTGCCGGGTTTGTTCAGTGAGAAGCGCAATAAATTCATCATGAACCGAGCGCTCCACCAGCAGCCGGGAGTTAGCGGAACAGACTTCTCCCTGATTATAAAAAATGGCGCGGGCGGCGTATTCTGCAGCCTGCGCCAGGCTGTGCGCGTCGGCGAAAATAAGATTTGGGCTTTTGCCTCCGCACTCCAGCCATACCTGTTTCAGATTGGACTGCCCGGCGTACTGCATTAAGTATTTACCCACCTGCGTCGAGCCGGTGAAAGCCAGGCAGTCAATATCCGGGTGTAGCCCCAGCGCTTTGCCCGTAACCTCGCCCGTGCCAGGCAACACGTGGAAAACGCCCTCGGGGATCCCGGCTTCCAGCGCCAGCTCCGCAAGCCGCAGTGCAGAAAACGGCGACTGCTCCGCAGGTTTAAGGATAACGCTATTGCCCGCCGCCAGCGCAGGCGCCAGCTTCCAGACCGCCATTTCCAGCGGGAAATTCCACGGTACAATGGCCGCCACCACGCCCAGAGCACTGCGGGTAATGGTCGCTATCGCATCGCGCGCGGTCGGCGCGACTTCGCCATAAAGTTTATCCAGGCTTTCGGCGTACCAGTTAAAGATATGCGCCGAGCCGGGGACATCAACACTGCAAGCTTCGGTAATCGGTTTTCCCACGCTGAGCGTATCCAGCAACGCCAGTTCATCCCGATGCGTTAAGATAAGCCCGGCCAGGCGCTGAAGCACCGCTTTACGCGCCGCCGGCGGCTGAGAAGACCAGTCGCCGCGTATAAAACTGCGTCGGGCCGCACGGACGGCGCGGTCTACTTCAGCCTCACCGCTTTGAGCAACCTCCGTCAGTACCGCATTGGTCGCCGGGTTAACCACCGCGAAGGTTTGCCCTGAAGCAGCGTGACATCTTTCCGCACCGATAAACGCGTGGGTTAAAAACGACTGCTCCGCAGCGCGCTGTTTCCACTCATTCAACGTCAACATCCCCTGGCTCCTCTCGCTAAATGCACATTAATGTTAATTTATTGTTTGGATATTGTAAGGATTTTGAGGAATGCTACTACAGCGTGTCAGGCAGAAAAATTACTAAAAATATCGAGACAGGCGATAAAAAAGCTCTGCAAAGACAGTGAGATAGGCACAATGAAAGCAGGGAATTACCTGTTATAACCTGGTAATAAAGGGGGACGATGACGAAAATTCGTCTCTATGGTAGCTGACGTTTTATCAGCAATAAAAAACCGGGCGACCCGCGCCCGGCTTGGATTACTGCGCTGTGCCTGAAGGCAAAGCAGTGATTATTTCTTTTTCGCCTTCGGATTCGGCAAATCGGTGATGCTGCCTTCATAAATCTCGGCGGCCAGCCCAACGGATTCGTGCAGCGTTGGGTGAGCGTGGATGGTCAGCGCAATGTCTTCCGCGTCACAGCCCATTTCAATCGCCAGACCGATCTCGCCCAGCAGCTCACCGCCATTCACGCCGACAATCGCGCCGCCGATGATACGATGGCTCTCTTTTTCAAAGATAAGCTTGGTTATGCCGTCCGCGCAGTCGGAGGCAATAGCGCGCCCGGATGCCGCCCAGGGGAAGGTCGCCGTTTCGTAGCTGATACCTTTCTCTTTCGCTTCTTTTTCAGTTAACCCTACCCACGCCACTTCTGGTTCGGTATAGGCGATAGACGGGATAACTTTCGGATCGAAGTAGTGTTTCATACCGGCGATAACTTCTGCGGCAACGTGGCCTTCATGCACGCCTTTATGCGCCAGCATCGGCTGACCAACGATATCCCCGATGGCGAAAATGTGTGGCACATTGGTGCGCATTTGCTTGTCGACATGGATAAAACCGCGGTCATCGACTTCCACGCCCGCTTTACCGGCATCCAGCAGTTTCCCGTTCGGCACGCGCCCGATAGCCACCAGCACCGCATCGTAGCGCTTCGCTTCAGCCGGCGCTTTTTTACCTTCCATCGAGACGTAGATACCGTCGTCTTTCGCCTCAACGGCGGTGACTTTGGTTTCCAGCATCAGGTTGAATTTTTTATCGATGCGTTTGGTGAACACTTTCACCACATCTTTGTCCGCCGCCGGGATCACCTGGTCGAACATTTCAACCACGTCAATTTCTGAACCCAGCGCGTGATAGACGGTACCCATTTCCAGACCGATGATGCCGCCGCCCATAACCAGCAGGCGCTTAGGCACTTCTTTCAGTTCCAGAGCATCGGTGGAATCCCATACGCGCGGGTCATCGTGCGGAATAAAAGGAAGCTGAATTGGGCGAGAACCGGCAGCGATAATAGCATTGTCAAAGTTAATAACGGTTTTCCCATTTTCGCCATCTACTTCCAGCGTATTGGCGCCGGTAAACTGCCCCAGTCCGTTAACGACTTTTACCTTGCGGCCTTTCGCCATGCCGGAAAGCCCGCCGGTAAGCTGTGTAATAACTTTCTCTTTCCAGGTGCGGATTTTAGTGATGTCTGTTTTAGGTTCCCCAAAAACAATACCGTGTTCGGCCAGCGCTTTCGCTTCTTCGATAACTTTTGCTACGTGAAGCAGCGCTTTAGAGGGGATACACCCGACGTTCAAACAAACCCCGCCGAGGGTGTTATAGCGTTCTACTATTACGGTTTCCAGACCTAAGTCCGCGCAACGGAAGGCGGCGGAATATCCTGCCGGGCCTGCCCCAAGTACCACGACCTGAGTTTTGATTTCAGTACTCATCATGACCTCTGTAATTTATATCCGACGGTTATACCCGGTTCCCGGTAGCCAACCACGCTGTGCGTTTCTGGCCATAAGCTGGCTCAGATGGCAAAACCGGCTGCCTGCTGACCGGCATATATCGTCAACGCCCGCTTATCCGCCGGATCGTCTGCCCTGCAGCGAATCACACCGCAGCCATACTGACGCTCACCGCTGATAGCGGCATTGCCCGGAATATCTGGCGGGGCAAATGCCCTCAAACCACCGCGCGTAGGGTACAATCCGCCCGTATCTTACAAAATCGTTAACAATTTTGAAACAATAACCGGCATATGAATTTCATAGTTCGCCAGTAACCTCACAAAACGCGTGAGATTATCAGAAAAAAGCCGACCGCATGGCCGGCTTTCTTGCTTACATCACCAGGCGGCGAATGTCGCTTAGCGTATTGTTAATGATAGTAATGAAGCGCGCGCCGTCCGCGCCGTCGATAACGCGGTGGTCAAACGACAGCGAAATCGGCAGCATAAGGCGCGGCACAAATTCTTTACCGTTCCATACCGGTTCCATCGCGGACTTAGAGACCCCGAGGATAGCCACTTCCGGCGCATTAACGATCGGCGCAAAGTGGGTGGTACCCAGGCCGCCGATACTGGAGATGGTAAAGCAACCGCCCTGCATTTCGCCTGCGGTCAACTTACCATCGCGCGCTTTTTTGGATATCGCCATCAGCTCGCGGGAAAGTTCGACAATGCCTTTCTTATTCACGTCTTTAAAGACAGGCACAACCAGCCCGTTCGGCGTATCCACCGCAACGCCAATATTAATGTATTTCTTCAGCGTCAGCTTCTGCGCATCTTCAGACAAAGAGCTGTTGAAGCGCGGCATTTGCTCAAGAGCTGCGGCCACCGCTTTCATGATGAAGACAACCGGAGTGATTTTCACGTCCAGTTTACGCTTCTCAGCTTCGGCATTCTGCTGCTTGCGGAAGGCTTCCAGGTCCGTGATGTCGGTTTTATCAAAGTGCGTAACGTGCGGGATCATCACCCAGTTACGGCTGAGATTCGCGCCGGAAATTTTCTGGATGCGGCCCAGCTCCACTTCTTCGATTTCACCGAACTTGCTGAAATCGACTTTCGGCCACGGCAGCATGCCCGGTAAACCGCCGCCAGCACCGGCAGGTGCGGATTCAGCGCGCTTAACCGCATCTTTCACATAGGCCTGCACGTCTTCGCGCAGAATACGGCCTTTGCGCCCGGTGCCTTTCACTTTCGCCAGGTTAACGCCAAACTCGCGCGCCAGGCGGCGTATTAGCGGTGTCGCGTGGACATAAGCGTCGTTTTCAGCGAATTCATTTTTACCTGCCGCCTTCGGCTCAGGCGCTGCGGCGGGTTTCGCCGCCTGTGCCGGCGCAGCGGTTGCACCTGAAGCACTGGCCGCAGCGGGAGCAGAGGCAGGCGCAGCGCCTTCCACTTCGAAAACCATAATCAGCGAACCGGTAGACACTTTATCCCCAACGTTCACTTTGAGTTCTTTTACCGTGCCGGCGAACGGCGCGGGAACTTCCATCGAGGCTTTGTCGCCTTCAACGGTAATCAGCGACTGTTCGGCTTCTACTTTATCGCCAACTTTGACCATGACTTCAGTGACTTCAACTTCATCGCCGCCGATATCCGGTACTTTAACGTCTTTAACGCCTGCCGCCGCTGGCGCAGCAGCCGGGGCGGACTCTTGTTTAGCCGGCGTTGATGCAGGCGCCGAACCTGCCACTTCAAAGACCATAATTAGCGAACCGGTCGATACTTTATCGCCAGTCGCAACTTTGATCTCTTTGACAGTGCCCGCGAAAGGTGCGGGTACTTCCATTGAGGCTTTATCGCCTTCAACGGTAATCAGCGACTGTTCAGCTTCCACTGTATCGCCAACTTTCACCATGACTTCAGTGACTTCGACTTCATCACCGCCGATATCCGGCACGTTAACGTCTTTCGCCGCACTGGCAGCGGGGGCCGCCGCCGGAGTCGCTTCTTTTTTCTCTTCTGCCTGAGCCGGCGCTGCATCAGCAGCGCCATCGGCAGAATCAAAAATCATGATAAGCGCGCCGGTCTGGGTTTTATCGCCGACAGAGACTTTAATCTCTTTCACAATGCCCGCCTGCGGAGACGGCACTTCCATAGAAGCTTTATCGCCTTCTACAGTAATAAGCGACTGTTCAGCGTCCACTTTATCGCCGACTTTGACCAGGATCTCGGTGATTTCAACTTCATCCGCCCCGATGTCCGGTACCTTGATTTCGATAGTCATTATCTTTTTACCTCTTACGCCAGACGCGGGTTGACTTTATCTGCATCGATATTGAATTTTTTGATAGCGTCCGCTACCACGTTCTTCTCGATTTCACCGCGTTTAGCCAGTTCACCCAGCGCAGCAACCACAACATAGGAAGCATCAATTTCGAAGTGGTGACGCAGGTTTTCACGGCTGTCAGAGCGGCCGAAGCCGTCCGTACCCAGTACGCGATAGTCATCTGCAGGAACATAAGTACGCACCTGCTCAGCGAAAAGCTTCATATAGTCGGTAGAGGCTACTGCCGGTGCATCGTTCATTACCTGGGTGATGTACGGCACGCGCGGCGTATCCAGCGGATGCAGCATATTCCAGCGCTCGCAGTCCTGGCCATCGCGCGCCAGCTCGGTAAAGGACGTTACGCTGTACACATCGGAACCTACGCCATAGTCTTTCGCCAGAATCTGGGCGGCTTCACGCACGTGGCGTAAGATGGCACCGGAGCCAAGCAACTGTACTTTGCCCTTACTACCTTCCAGCGTTTCTAGCTTGTAGATGCCCTTACGAATACCGTCTTCAGCGCCTTCCGGCATTGCAGGCATATGGTAGTTTTCGTTCAGCGTCGTGATGTAGTAATACACGTTTTCCTGTTTCTCACCGTACATGCGATCCAGGCCATCGTGCATAATAACAGCGACTTCATAGGCGTATGCCGGGTCATAGGAAATACAGTTAGGGATAGTCAGCGACTGAATATGGCTGTGGCCATCTTCGTGCTGCAGGCCTTCACCGTTCAGCGTGGTACGCCCGGACGTTCCGCCTATCAGGAAGCCGCGCGCCTGCTGATCGCCAGCCGCCCAGCACAGGTCGCCGATACGCTGGAACCCGAACATAGAGTAATAGATATAGAACGGGATCATCGGCAGGTTATTGGTGCTATATGAAGTTGCCGCCGCCAGCCAAGAGGCGCCAGCGCCCAGCTCGTTGATCCCTTCCTGCAGAATTTGGCCTTTTTCGTCTTCTTTGTAGTACGCCACCTGCTCGCGGTCCTGCGGGGTGTACTGCTGACCGTTAGGACTATAGATGCCAATCTGGCGGAACAGACCTTCCATACCAAAGGTGCGCGCCTCATCCGCAATAATGGGCACCAGCCGGTCTTTAATCGATTTGTTTTTCAGCATGACATTAAGCGCACGCACAAACGCAATCGTGGTGGAGATTTCTTTGGTTTGCTCTTCGAGCAGCGCGCCGAAGTCTTCCAGCGTTGGCAGTTCCAGCGTTTCGGTAAAGTGCGTCTGACGCGTCGGCAGATAGCCGTTCAACTTATCACGCTGACCGTGCAGGTATTTGTACTCTTCGGAATCCTGCGGGAAGGTGATGTACGGCAGTTTTTCGATATCAGCATCGGCTACCGGCACATTGAAACGATCGCGGACGTAACGCACGCCGTCCATGTTCATTTTCTTCACCTGGTGCGCGATGTTTTTCCCTTCAGCGGAGTCGCCCATACCATAGCCTTTGATGGTATGCGCCAGAATCACCGTCGGTTTACCCTTGGTATCCTGGGCTTTTTTCAGCGCCGCGTAGACTTTCTTCGGATCGTGGCCGCCGCGATTCAGCGCCCAGATATCCTCGTCGCTCCAGTCTTTAACCAGCGCGGCGGTTTCCGGATATTTACCAAAGAAGTGTTCACGCACGTAAGCGCCGTCTTTCGATTTAAAGGTCTGGTAATCGCCATCGACGGTTTCATTCATTAATTGAATCAGTTTACCGCTGGTGTCGTTACGCAGCAGTTCGTCCCAGCGGCCACCCCAAATGACTTTCACCACTTCCCAGCCAGCGCCGGCGAAAATGCCTTCCAGTTCATTGATGATTTTACCGTTACCGGTGACCGGGCCATCCAGACGCTGAAGGTTACAGTTGATAACAAAAACCAGGTTATCCAGCTTTTCACGAGTCGCGATTGTGATAGCGCCTTTGGACTCCGGCTCATCCATTTCACCATCGCCAAGGAAAGCGTAAACAGTTTGCGCAGAGGTCTCTTTTAGGCCACGATGTTCCAGATATTTCAGGAATTTAGCCTGATAAATAGCGCCAATCGGACCGAGCCCCATTGACACAGTTGGGAACTGCCAGAATTCTGGTAGCAGTTTCGGATGCGGGTAAGAAGGCAGGCCGTTACCGTGCACTTCCTGGCGGAAGTTATTCATCTGTTCTTCAGTTAAACGCCCTTCCAGAAACGCGCGTGCGTAAACCCCCGGCGAAATATGTCCCTGGAAATACACTAAATCGCCGCCGTCTTTTTCACTGCGTGCGCGGAAGAAATGGTTAAAGCAGACTTCATAAATCGTCGCCGCAGACTGGTAGGACGCCATGTGCCCCCCCAGCTCCAGGTCTTTTTTCGACGCGCGCAGTACGGTCATAATTGCGTTCCAGCGAATCGCTGAACGGATGCGGCGTTCCAGGTCCAGGTTGCCCGGATACTCAGGCTCATCTTCGGTCGCAATCGTATTGATGTAGTCGCGGGAAGCCTGCCCGGCAGCAACATTCAGACCACCTTTACGGGCCTCACCTAATACGCTGTCGATCAGGAACTGAGCGCGTTCAATACCTTCTTCACGGATGACCGATTCGATCGCCTGTAGCCAGTCGCGAGTTTCGATCGGATCCACGTCATTTTGCATACGTTCTGACATGGGGTATTCCTTATCTCTAATAGTTGGTTTGTCTGGAACCTGCCCTATTGCGCTCTTTTTAAAGCGCATAAAGCGCAATAGGACAGGCTCAGCGTTTCGTTGCCGCGCGAGATAAATCAGGCGCATTCAGATAACGGATAACCGTAATCTTAGTCTTTTCGCTGTTGTAACCGACGCAGAGAACGCTCACGGCGGCTCTGTTCACGGCTACGGCCCAGCAATATTTCTTCGATAAATGCCAGATGGCGATGCGAAGCTTCGCGCGCGCGCTCTGGCTCCCTGGCGATAATCGCTTCATAAATCCGGGCGCGGTGTTCGCTGACTAATGGCAGCATCTCCCGTCGCCCATAGATCAGTTCAAAGTTTTGCCGCACATTCTGCGCCAGCATCGGCTCCATACAGCGAAGCAGGTGCAAAAGCACCACATTGTGCGCAGCCTCTGTAACGGCTATTTGATACTTCATTACGGCGCTGGATTCCGCATCCAGATCCCCAGAGCGCTGCGCCAGTTCGATATCGCGATAGCAGTCGCGCAGGCGCGCCACATCTTCATCAGTACCGCGCAGCGCCGCATAATAAGCCGCAACGCCCTCTAACGCGTGACGCGTTTCCAGCAAATCAAACTGGGATTCAGGATGTTCGGCCAGAAGTTCGACCAGCGGATCGCTAAAACTTTGCCACAGGCTTTTTTGCACAAAAGTCCCGCCGCCCTGGCGACGAAGCAGAAGCCCTTTTGCCTCAAGGCGCTGAATTGCCTCACGCAGAGAAGGACGAGAAACATCAAACTGTTTTGCCAGTTCGCGTTCAGGAGGAAGTTTTTCACCGGGGCGCAGTGTCCCCTCAAGAATCAGAAACTCCAGCTGCTGCTCGATTACGTCAGATAATTTCGGCTGGCGGATTTTGCTATAGGCCATACTGTCCTGTCTTAAGCCAGTTTCGCAGTCAATTGGTCATACCAATTTCAAATTCATGACGGTAAAGTAACAAAACATTCACCTTATGTCCATCCGGTTTTGATTTAAATCAGTAAAACCGGCATTTTTTAACAACATGCAGGATATAAAATCGCATAAATGCAACGACATGCAAATATGCGCATTACTCACAAGGTTAATAATGAAACGAAATTGCAACGTTTACACTTAGTAACTATAGGGTTTATTTCCCTCATTAATAACCCTCCCCTATGTATAACAGCCTCGCTCACTACCGGGAGCCCCCTTGCTGGGCCTGCTTTTTAAGCATCCTGTCAGCACATCAGCAAAAAGCAGGTGCATTCACCGGCGCTTACCACTATTCTTGCCGGTGCGGTAGTGTGTATCGCAAAATAACTCACCTCAGAATGTAAATATAAGAATACATACTGCGGAATAATAAAATTACACCCGCATTAAGATGTCGGGCATTTACCACATACGAGGCTTTATTAATGGAAGGTCAAGAGCACAGCGATTCGCTAAAGCGTGGTCTTAAAAACCGCCATATTCAATTAATCGCGCTGGGCGGGGCCGTAGGCACCAGCCTGTTCCTCGGGGTTGCGGATACCATAAAAATGGCAGGTCCCGCTGTTATTTTGGGATACGGTATTGGCGGTTTTATCGCATTTTTAATCATGCGCCAGCTCGGTGAAATGGTCGTGGAAGAACCGGTCGCCGGCTCATTTAGCCATTTCGCCTATAAATACTGGGGCAAATTTGCCGGCTTCGCCTCCGGCTGGAACTACTGGGTGCTTTATGTGCTGGTCGCAATGGCGGAGCTGACCGCCGTTGGGAAATATATTCAGTACTGGTGGCCGGAAATACCAACCTGGGTTTCAGCGCTGGCATTCTTCATCGTTATCAACCTTATTAACCTCTCGAATGTTAAAATCTATGGTGAACTGGAATTTTGGTTCGCCATTATTAAAGTCGTCGCGATTATTGGGATGATTATCTTCGGCGCATGGCTGTTAATTAGCGGCCACGGCGGCCCGCAGGCCTCTGTAACCAACCTCTGGAGCCACGGCGGCTTTTTCCCCTACGGCATATCCGGGCTTGTGATGGCAACAGCGGTAATCATGTTCTCCTTCGGCGGGCTGGAACTGGTGGGCATCACCGCAGCAGAAGCGGATCACCCGGAAAAAACGATACCGCAAGCCACTAATCAGGTTATCTGGCGCGTGCTGATTTTCTATATTGGCTCACTGACCGTGTTGCTATCGCTTTACCCCTGGAGCAAAGTGGTTGAGGGTAGCAGCCCCTTCGTCATGATTTTTCACGATCTGAATAGCAATATCATCGCGAATGTTTTAAACGCTGTGGTGCTTACCGCCGCACTATCGGTTTACAACAGCTGTGTCTACTGTAATAGCCGGATGCTTTTTGGGCTAGCGAAGCAGGGCAATGGCCCGAAAGCGTTATTGAAAGTGGACAAACGCGGCGTTCCCTATGTGGCACTTGGCTTGTCTGCTGCCGCGACGGCGCTTTGCGTGGTCATTAACTACGTGATGCCAGGCAAAGCATTTGGTTTCCTGATGACACTAGTGGTCGCCACGCTTGTGATTAACTGGGCAATGATCAGTATTTCCCACCTTAAATTCCGGCGGGCGAAAAAACGTGAAGGCGTAGAACCTCGCTTTAAGGCGTTATGGTATCCCTTCGGTAACTGGCTCTGCCTTGCATTTATGGTCGCAATTCTGATTATCTTGAGCGTTAACGATGGCATGCGAGAGTCGGTAATTATGCTGCCGTTCTGGATAGTGCTGCTAGCTATCGGCTACTACCTTAAACAGCGCGCGCAAAAAACCGCCTAAAAAAAGCGCCCTTCACGGGCGCTTTTTGTTACTGATTGCAGGCTAAAATACTCTACTGCTAAGCACTCAGCCGCAAACTCGCTGGTAATTCTTCCCCCCTACAGGCGCACAATATCTCCTGTCGCGGCATTATTAATGATGCACCCTGAAAGGAATTTACGCCGTTCACCCGCAGGTCAATTGCATTATGGTTACTGGTACCGGTCATTCATTGTCGTCCTGCAAGCTTTTAGCAGGCGTAGCCTGAACGAGCTTGGTCGCAGGCAATATTTTCAGAGTACCTATATATCACAATAGAGCGCCATAAATTGTCAGTAGCGCAACGACAACCACAATACAAAATGCTACTTTTTTAGCCATCGCCACGGCTATTTTCGGCGTTTTAACTTTATCCGTGTGAGGATCTCGCGCCAGAGAAAACTGTGCCAGTTCGGTTAATATCTGATACTGCGAGGTTTTCAAATCTCCCAGTGAAGCAAACCACGCGGGCAACGCTTTTTCACCGTGCCCTAATAGGGCATAAGCAATACCGGCCAGACGAACAGGCACCCAGTCAATAACGTGTAAAATCGTATCGGTGCCAGATAGTAAGCGCTGTCTCGGTGTACAGCGACGCGCCAGCCACGCTTGCCAGGCTCGGAGAAAGGCATAACCCACCAGCAGCGCAGGCCCCCAGATACCGCCGACAATAAACCAGAACAGCGGCGCCAAATAAAATCGGAAGTTAATCCAAAGCAGCGCGTTTTGCAGCTCGCGCAGAAATGCTTCTTCGTCACAATCATGCGGAACACCGTGGATTAGCGTAAGTTCATCCGCCATAGCCTGACGCGCCGCGCTATCATCCCGGCTCGCGGCCTGCAAATAAGCATGATAATGAAGCCGCGTTGGCCCGGCACCAATACATAATAACCCCACGGCTATCCAGTAAATCAGGAGCGGTAAATTAAAGAACAGACCGGTCAGCGCCCGCTCGCACAACATAATCACCAGTATCGCGCCTATCGTCATTCCTGCGGTAACCCAAAAAGAATAACTGCGCACATGCCGGAATACCCTCTCAAGGCGGTAGTCAAGCTGCCAGTGACTGCCCTGTTTAAACAAGCGTTCAAACGCCAGCACCAGCAACAGGGTAAAAAGCGTCATGTTATCTCCTTATTATTAAGACGTCGCAATGCAGGCTGCGCGCAGCCGCTCCCAGTCAAAAGCCGGGCCGGGATCGGTTTTACGCCCCGGCGCAATATCACAATGGCCTGCCATATGGCTGGCTATCGCGGGCCATTTTTCGATTAATAAACGGGTAATGGACGCTAACTGACAATACTGAGCGTCGGTATAGGGCTGCGTATCCGTGCCTTCAAGTTCTATTCCGATAGAAAAATCATTGCACTTTTCTCGGCCCTGATAGCGAGATATGCCTGCGTGCCATGCCCGCCTTGTAAAAGGAACATATTGCACGATCTCGCCATCGCGGCGGATCAGACAGTGCGCAGAGACGCGTAACTGGGCAATATCATTAAAATAAGGATGTGCATCGGGCGGAAGAGTGCCACTGAATAAACGATCAATCCACGGCCCCCCAAATTCTCCCGGCGGTAGGCTAATATTATGAATTACCAGCAAAGAGGGAGAAACGTTATCCGGGCGCGCATCAAAATGCGGTGAAGGACAATGTCGGGCGCCTTCCAGCCAGCCGTCAGAAATCTGCATGTCTGTTCTCCTGAATCTGGTACGCAAAGCCGCTTGAGAGTAGCATGTTTCTATACATTTCAGCCTGCCATTTGGAGTTTTATTATGCCGTCTTCCAGCGCCCAGTTCGATCAACGGCGGAAAAATCTACTTGAGCATATTAGCCTTGATATCCCGGATATCGTTGCCCGCTCCCTGAGTGAGGAACTCGATAGCAAAGAGAACCCAAAAAGAGAGATTACCGCCCAGATTATTCCCGCAGAAACCCGTGTGCGAGCGCAAGCCATTGCCCGCGAAGGCGGCATTTTTTGCGGGCGACGCTGGGTTGAAGAGGTATTTATTCAGCTCGGTGGCGATATTGAAATCAACTGGCAGGTTGATGACGGCGAGTTGATCACCGTTAACCAGACGCTATGCGAAATGAAAGGCTCTGCGCACCAGCTTTTGGCCGGTGAGCGTACCGCGCTCAATTTTATGCAAACACTGTCCGGCGTCGCCAGCGCTGTTCGCGACTGGACCGCGCAGTTGAAGGGAACGCACACCCAGCTTTTAGATACCCGGAAAACCGTACCGGGCCTTCGCTCCGCGCTTAAATACGCGGTTTTGTGCGGCGGCGGTGCCAGCCATCACATGGGCCTTTCCGATATATTTTTAATCAATAAACATCATATTGCCGCTTCAGGCTCGCTGCGCCAGGCCGTAGAAAAAGCGTTCTGGCTGCACCCGGATGCACCGGTAGAAGTGGAAATTACCGCACCGGAAGAACTGGACGAAGCATTAAAATCGGGCGCCGATATTATTATGCTGGATAACTTCTCGCCGGATGACACACGGATTGCCGTAGAAACGGCCCAGGGCCAGGCCCTGCTGGCAGTTTCTGGTGATATGACTAGCGCCACGCTTCAGGATTATGCCAAAACCGGCGTTAACTATATTTCCGTGGATGCGCTGACTAAAAATATTCACACTCTCGCGCTGTCGATGAATATCATCAATAAATAGATATTCTGGCATGCGGAAGGGCAAGCGGGTTGTTTATTGCATTTATGGACTTCGCAACAGCGGTCGTCAGCAACCGCTTTTCTGATGAAAGAAAACGTGCAGGCGCTACCTTCTGGCCTGCCAATGTTTTAATTTGTTGAGAATTCCCGCGAATAACATGATAAACGCCACAGCCTGTTAACCCCTTACAGAACCTGCCCCCTATAAGCCACGCACTACCGGGCGTTTTCGCTAACCACACTTAGATGCCAGCAAAAGCGTAATAACCTTACTCCGCCCGCTAAAACCCTTGCTGCCCAACTAGCCTCAGCTACAGCGCCATAAATTGCCTCCTGAGTTCAGATGAACATTGCTTTACGGATAGCGCTTGTCTCATAGATATATTTAGTAAACTTGCCATAACCAATGCAATGCGTATCAACCACCACATTAAGACACTGGCCGCAGGCGCGCTATTTGAGCTCCTTTTATCAGAGCTATAATCGGCGCACACAGTTATATCAATATTGTTCCCCTCGCTGTAATGCAATTCGGATCAGTGCCCTGCCCGACGCTATAAATAGCGAGCAGGATGCTAAAACCTTAGCAACGTGTGCAACGCCCTTATTTTGTCAGGAATCCACATTCCACTTCGCCACTCGCGCTTTCGCCTCTTATTTATTTGCGTGACACAGTTAACGCCAACGCGAACAGGAGGAAAATATCATGCGCCATCAACGGGGTTTTACATTAATTGAATTAATGGTTGTTATCGGGATTGTTGCCATTCTTAGCGCGATTGGCGTCCCTGCGTGGCAGAATTATCTGCGTAAAGCGGCCCTCACCGATATGCTCCAGACTTTTATGCCTTATCGCACGGCCGTTGAACTCTGTGCACTGGAACAAGGTGGAATTGAAGGCTGCAGCGCGGGTAGCCACGGCATCCCTGAGACAACGAATAGCCGCTATGTGTCCCGACTTAGCGTTGCAAAAGGCACCGTCATAATAGCCGGTGCACAAAGCCTGAATGGGCTTACGATTACGCTCACGCCTAGCTGGAGCGATGCCGAAGGCGTACAAAGCTGGAAACGCATATGCGAAGTTCAGGATAACGGCGCGTTAAAACAGGCCTGCGAAGATACTTTTCGCTTTAGCGCGGAATAACCGCGATGAATCACGAAAAATTAGCCGCACTTTGCCACCGCTATCAGGCAATAATTCTCACCGTAAACAGTGAGCAAATTTGCATCGCGATTAACGGTACGCCATCACAAGAGTTTATCGAGGCGCTGGAGTTTGCCAGCAATAGACGAATCGTTATCGAAAGCTGGGATATAGAGCGCCTGGAAAAGTTTCGTCTAGGCGAGCAATTTACTGCGGATAACACGGCGCTAAATGGGTCTGCTGTACAACTGGTAAATTATGCGCTCAATCAGGCAGCCTCGCGCCGCGCATCAGACCTACACGTTGAGCCGGATGCCGATGCTTGCCGAATTCGGCTTCGTATTGACGGCGTATTGCACCCGCTGACCGAATTTCCGACCGCTCAGGCAGCAAGCGTCGTTGCTCGCTTTAAAATACTTGGCAGCCTGGATATTGCCGAGCGCCGAATTCCGCAAGACGGGCAATTTAATCACCACATCAATGGCGAGAAATTGTCTCTACGCATTTCGACGCTGCCATGCCTCAATGGTGAAAAAATCGTATTACGCCTGCTTCGTCAACAAAACCGTCCGTTAACCCTTGAAGCGCTAGGCATGCCTGATGGCGCTCTCAAAAAATTTGAGCAAGCGCTGGCTTCAGCGCAAGGGTTGATATTAGTCACTGGCCCCACCGGTAGCGGTAAAACGTTAACGCTCTACAGCGCGCTGCATACTTTAAATAAACCCAGCGTGAACATCTCCTGCGTTGAAGATCCTATTGAGCTTCCTCTGCCAGGGCTAACGCAAACACAGATTCATCCACGAGCCGGGATTACATTTCAAACCGTGCTACGCGCACTGCTGCGCCAGGATCCCGATATCATAATGGTAGGAGAAATCCGCGACGGAGAAACGGCTGAAATTGCCGTCAAAGCGGCACAGACAGGACATCTGGTTCTTTCAACTGTGCATACCAATTCCGCCGCAGAGGCACTAACACGGCTTGAACAAATGGGGATTGCCCGCTGGCAGCTAACATCTGCGCTCAGATTAATTATTGCTCAACGGCTAGTACGCCGCCTGTGTCCCCACTGTCGGGAAGAGCAACCTCCTGCAAATTTACCAGCTTCGCTGTCTTCCGAACCGCTCCCACACTGGAGCGCCAAAGGCTGCGAACGGTGCTACTCCGGATATTATGACCGACTCGCTTTGTTTGAAATTCTGGTGGTCAACGAAGCGCTTAAAGAAGCAATACTCGCTAACCAAACGGCCAGCGTTATTGAGGATATTGCCCGCCGCCATGGGACACATATACTTATAGAATGCGGACTGCAGGCCGTCAGAGAAGGTTTAACCACGCTGGAAGAGGTCTGGCGCGTATTAGGGGTACCACATGTTTGCGCTTCAGAAAGCTAACCTTCAGGTGTGGCGCGGGCTAATGCTGGACAGCTCTGGCGCTTTGCAACAGGATGTTATTCTGGCGTGTAGCCGCGCTGAAGCGCGCGCAAGTCTAATTAGCCAGGGTTTCATTCCCATTCGCATAAAGCGTGATATCTCTCCCGGGCGTAAATGCTGGCATTTGCGGCAAAAGATAGAGGTACTGCGCCAATTATCCACGTTACTTCAGGCAGGGATCGCTCTGGACGACGGATGCCGACTTATCGCCCAGCAGCACCCACTGCCGGGATGGCGCGCTCTGCTCAATCAAATTGCCGGGCATATCAGCACCGGGAAAGCATTCTCAGATACTCTGGCTCTCTGGCCAACGCTATTTCCTCCACTCTTTATCGCGCTTTTACGTACCGGTGAATTAACAGGGAAATTAGAATTATGCTGCCATCGGCTCGCCGAACAACAGGAACGGCAATATCAATTACAGATAAAAATCCGTAAAGCTTTGCGATACCCTTTGTTTACTCTGGGAGTCACGCTATTAGTCAGCGCAGCTATGCTGGGCTTTGTTTTACCGGAATTTGCATCTATTTATCAAAGCTTTAATACGCCACTCCCCTCATTGACGCGGGCCTTCATTGCGCTATCGCATGCCCTCATACAATATAGTGTTCCTGTCGTTGCGGCGATTGCTCTATGCTTTCCATTCTTCACTCATCTGCGTAAGCAAATGGCCTGGCAAATGCGTGAACAGCGCTGGCTGCTATCCTTGCCATTTACAGGCGCCCTGCTGCGTGGACAAAAATTAAGTCAAATTCATACCACCCTGGCGCTGACACAGCAGGCAGGAATATCTTTGCTGCAGGGGCTTGAAACCGCTGGGCTGGCAATGACGCATCCATGGTGGCGTGCGGCGTTGACGCGAGTACAAAAAAAACTTTTATCCGGAGATCCATTATCTCAGGCTATCGCCCAGGAAACCGCTTTTAGCCCACTCTGCGTGCAACTGATACGTACCGGAGAGGAGAGCGGTACGCTGGATAACATGCTAGCGCGGTTAGGGCAGTGGCATACAGAGCAAACGCAGGATCGCGCGGATACGCTGGCGGCAGCGCTAGAGCCTGCAATGATGTCGCTAATGGGAGGGATAGTGGGCACATTAACGATAGCTCTTTATCTGCCGGTGTTCAGGCTTGGGGAGGCTATAAGTATGGGTTAGCGATGCGTAACCGCTTGGCTACGCATCGTCAGGAAAGGTTATAGCGTATTAAATACGCGGTTTTCCTGCTCCTGCACTCGAATAAACGTCGTTCTTTTGGTTAACTCTTTTAAACGCTCGGCTCCCACATAGGTGCAAGCAGAGCGCAGGCCGCCCATGATATCACGCGCCGTATATTCTACCGGTCCGCGTAGCGGGAGTTTTACCGTCTTTCCCTCAGCCGCGCGATATTCAGCGACCCCGCCGACGTGCCGGTTCATCGCAGATTCAGAGCTCATACCATAAAACAGCATGAATTTTTCACCGTTTTCTTCGATAACCTTTCCGCCACTTTCTTCGTGGCCTGCAAGCATACCACCCAGCATGACGAAATCGGCTCCACCGCCAAAAGCTTTCGCAACGTCGCCAGGCGTTGTGCAACCACCATCGCTAACAATTTGTCCACCCAGTCCATGAGCCGCATCAGCGCACTCAATAACCGCCGAGAGCTGCGGATAACCAACCCCTGTTTTAACGCGCGTGGTACAAACCGATCCTGGCCCGATACCAACTTTAACGATATCTGCGCCAGAGAGAATGAGTTCCTCGCACATTTCGCCTGTAACGACATTACCGGCGCAGATAGTTTTGTCCGGCCATGCATCACGCGCTTTACTCACAAAGCGAACAAAGTGTTCAGAGTAACCGTTTGCGACATCGATACAAATAAACTTCAGGCGCGGAGAAAGCGCCAAAATAGCGTTAGTTTTATCAAAATCTGCGTCTGAAGTACCCGTTGAAACCATAACATGGTTTAACACAGAATCTGGTACCTGGCTGATAAACGCCTGCCAGGCATTCACATCATAATGCTTGTGCACTGCGGTCAGAATCTGGAATTGCGCTAAAGCCTGCGCCATAGAAAAGGTCCCAACAGTGTCCATATTAGCAGCGATAATAGGAACGCCAGACCATGTGGCTTTTGAGTGTTTAAAGGTGAATTCGCGCTCAAGCTCTACTTCTGAGCGGCTTTTTAGCGTAGAACGCTTCGGGCGGATAAGTACATCTTTAAAGCCTAATTTCAGATCTTCTTCAATACGCATATGCGGATTCCTGGTCAATGGCGGTAGTCGCGTAAACATTCATTGGCGGAACAACAACCCATTCCAGTAACGCTATCATACGCACTAATATATGCGCCGCAAGACTGCGAAAAGTTCTTTTTTTACGCTACAATCCCGCTAATTTACCTTTTAAAAGAGAGAGTGATTATTACAGCGCCCCATGCATCTGCCAACACTCGCGCAGCATGCTGATTAATCGGAAGAAAGCGCGCTGTTTACTCTAAATAAACCTTCAGGGCTATGCGTTATGGTGTATACAGTCGCACTAACCGGCGGGATTGGAAGTGGTAAAAGTACCGTTGCGGCGGCTTTTTCCCGAGAAGGTATAGCCATTATCGACGCTGACGTTATAGCTCGCGAGGTGGTAGAACTTGGGCAGCCAGCGCTGGTAGCAATTAGCGAACATTTTGGCTCTGAGATTTTACATACTGACGGCACGCTTAATCGGCGCAAATTACGTGAAGTTATTTTTACGATGCCACAAGAAAAGACGTGGCTAAATGCTTTACTCCATCCATTAATTCAATGCCGTACGCGGCACTATATATCCGTAGCGACATCACCTTATGTTTTATGGGTTGTGCCTTTATTACTTGAGAACAACCTTCAAAATCTGGCAAACCGTATTTTAGTGGTTGATGTATCGCCGGAAACGCAAAGGCGCCGAACTATCCAACGCGACGGTGTCAGTCGCGAGCAGGTCGAAAAAATTATAGCCGCACAGGTCTCTCGCGCTGAGCGTCTGGCGGCCGCAGATGATATTATTAATAATGACGGCGATCCTCAGGCTATCCCCACTGAAGTCGTCCGCCTGCATCAGCGCTATCTGGCGCTAGCTGCAAAGGCTGTAGCACAGGAAAAAGAGTAATGCATTGCCAAATCATTTTTGAGCATCCATTGAATGAAAAAATGCGTACCTGGTTACGTATGGAATTTCTATTGCAGCAACTGGAAGCTCAATTACCGCTCGACAGTCACGCCAGCGCGTTACATTTTTTCCGCAATATCGGAGACTTACTCGATGTATTCGAGCGAGGTGAAATACGTACCGAAATTCTAAAAGAGTTAGAGCGCCAGCAGCGTAAATTGCAGGAATGGGCGCAAGTGCCCGGCGTCGACCCGGAGCGTATTACCCAATTGCGTCATCAATTAAAAGAAAACAGCACAATGCTAATGTCTGCGCCACGCCCCGGGCAAGTGCTGCGAGAAGACCGAATCATTGGCCTGGTACGCCAAAGGCTGAGCATTCCCGGCGGTTGTTGTAGTTTCGATTTACCTACGCTGCATATCTGGCTTGCTCAAAGTCAACCTACGCGCGATGCTCAGGTAGATTTATGGCTGGCGTCGCTGAGTTCGATAAAAAAACCGCTTTTTCTATTACTGGACCTGATCCGTAATGCGGCACCGCTGCGTAAACAAACGAGCCTGAACGGTTTCTATCAGGACAATGCGGAAGGCGCTGATTTACTGCGCCTGCGGCTAGAGAAGGAGAGCCTGCTTTATCCTCAGGTTTCTGGCCATAAAAGTCGCTTTGCGATTCGCTTCTTACCGCTCGATAGCGAGCACGGCAGTGTTCCTGCCCGCTTTGATTTCGACTTAGCCTGCTGTTGATAGAGAAATACTATGTCAGAACACACCGTAGTAACCTGCCCAACCTGTGGAAAGCCCGTTATCTGGGGAGAAAATAGCCCCTGCCGTCCTTTTTGCAGTAAACGCTGCCAGCTTATTGATTTAGGGGAATGGGCCGCCGAGGAAAAACGGATTTCCAGCCAGGGGACATTATCGGATAGCGATAACTGGAGCGAAGAAGGGAACACCTAACGAGTGACACTAAGTGCCTGGAATGCATTTGGCACTGACATTGCTGCTACAGTTATTTTTCACATAATAAGCGCTCAATAATATGAAGGTTAGCCGGGGGAAACGTAGCGGAATCTAAGGCAGTCCTTGCCACCCACTGCCCTTGCTGACCCTCTTTGCCCCAGGGCGATCCCTGCCATTTTTCGACCCGATAAAACCAAAGTGTTACCTGCCTGTCCGGGAAAGTATGTTCCTGTGTCGCGTAATGGGTGTATTCTGTAGCCGTTATGCCAACTTCTTCCTGTAATTCACGGATTAGCGCCTGTTCAGGCGTTTCATTCGCTTCGATTTTTCCTCCAGGAAACTCCCATTTGTTGCCCATATGCGTGCCAGAGGGACGTTCGGTAATAAAAATCTCATCGCGATCGTTGCAGATAATACCTACTGCAATTTGTAAGCTCTTCATACTGTTTCCCGACTATATCCGGCCAGTAAATTATTACCCTTACAATACAGATATCATGCCACCATAGCCAGAGCCGACTTCGCCCTGAAATTTAGCAAGGCGACAGATCCAACCTAAATAGCTATCTGCCCGTAGTGTTAATACGAGAATACTGATTGCTAATGTAGAAAGAAAAAATCGATGACAGATAGCAGTCGTAAATTTTTAAATACGCATTTTTTATAAGGCAAAATTTGATTATTATTAAAAAAACCACCGCACCAGGATACTCAGTGCGGCTGGCTTCTAATGCGCCACGGTGAGAAGCATCCCGAAATAATAGATAAATCAGCATCATATCTTTATCACGCATTACAAAACTATCAATGCCGTTACCATAGTTATATTTTATTGTGATGTTGCTTTAGTTAGGGCTATTTTACCTTTATGCAATTAGCCTAAATATAGAAAAACGGTGTTCCTATGAAGATTTTCTCTAAATCTCTAAATCTCTAAATCTCTAAATCTCTAAATCTCTAAATCTCTAAATCTCTAAATCTCTGAAGAATAACTAACTTAAGTCTTCGAATTAAAATGATTAACAAGGAGGATTATTCGGGAATAACAGTCTTCCTGTATCAGGAATAATATTCGATAGCATCAGCGGCTAAATTCGCCGCTGAATAGGCGACCATAAAATCAGAGTTAGTATTTATCCGTTATGAAAACGCTAAATATTGGGAAATGGAACTTAACCAATCAGCACTAACTAACCGCAACCTGCAGATTGCCAGAATATCTCCGGCATAAAATTATAGACAATTAGAGATAAAACGCATCCAGATGAATGTATTTATAAAGCATTACATATTTCGAAAATGGAGGATAAGATATCCTCCATTTTTTATTATTTTAGCTCAGGCTGATGCCAGCCTGAGCTTTATATTTAACTTAACCGCCCATGGCACTGTTTATATTTCTTACCAGATCCACACGGGCAGGGATCGTTACGCCCTACTTTACGATCCCCCGTTTGTGCAGCTAAAGAAGCCGCCGCTTCGGCATCGTCATCATGGTGGCTAAGCTGCTGCATGCTGGCAAGATGTTCCGCCTCTTCACGACGCTGCTGCTCCATCGCCTCAACTTCTTCTGGCATCCGCACCTGAACCTTACTCAGTGTGCTAACCACTTCGTATTTCAACGACTCCAGCATTGCCGCAAACATTGCGAACGATTCCCGCTTATATTCTTGCTTAGGATCTTTTTGCGCATATCCACGTAAATGAATCCCCTGACGCAGGTAATCCATTGCCGCCAGGTGCTCTTTCCACAATGAATCCAGCGTCTGTAGCATTACGCCTTTTTCAAAATTGCGCATCATTTCAATGCCGACAATCTCTTCTTTCTCCTGATAGACTTCAATTGCCCGCTGCAGAATACGCTCACGCAGCGTCTCTTCATGCAGTTCAGGTTCTTTATCGAGCCATTCAGCAATCGGCATATCGAGATCAAAATCGTTTTTCAGGCGTTCCTGCAACCCCGGGATATCCCACATTTCCTCAAGAGACTGAGGCGGAATGTGCGCATCGATAGTGGTCTTGAAAACATCTTCACGAATGCTGGCGATGGTTTCACTGATATCATCAGCATCGAGCAACTCATTACGCTGCGTATAAATGGCCCGACGCTGATCGTTTGCAACATCATCATATTCCAGCAATTGCTTACGAATATCGAAGTTACGACTTTCAACTTTACGCTGTGCATTAGCAATAGCTTTTGTTACCCAGGGATGTTCAATCGCTTCACCGGGTTTCATTCCCAGCCGGCGCATCATGTTTGAAACGCGATCGGAGGCGAAAATACGCATCAGCGCATCTTCCATTGATAGATAAAAGCGAGAAGACCCTGCGTCCCCTTGACGCCCCGAGCGGCCACGCAGCTGATTATCAATACGGCGCGATTCATGGCGCTCGGTGCCTATAATATGCAAACCGCCGGCTTCCAGCACTGCATCGTGGCGCTTCTGCCATTCCGCTTTAATTTGTGCAATTTGTTCTTCGCTGGGAGCTTCATGCTGCGCAACTTCTGTCTGCCAGCTACCTCCCAGCATGATGTCAGTACCGCGCCCGGCCATGTTCGTGGCAATAGTCACCGTCCCAGGATAACCGGCCTGAGCGACGATATCTGCTTCATGTGCGTGAAACTTGGCATTCAGAACATTATGCTGGATACCCGCTTTTTTCAGCTCCTGAGAAACCAACTCTGACTTTTCAATAGAAATAGTACCAACCAGTACCGGCTGCCCTTTTGCCGTACGCTCTTTGATATCTTCAATTATCGCCGCAATTTTTTCTGCCTCTGTCATGTAAACCAGATCGGGCAAATCTTTACGGATCATCGGCCTGTTGGTAGGAACAACAATAGTATCTAGCTTATAAATAGAACTAAATTCAAATGCTTCGGTGTCAGCAGTTCCCGTCATTCCCGCCAGTTTCACGTAAAGGCGGAAATAGTTCTGGAAGGTAATAGAAGCCAGCGTCTGATTCTCATTCTGAATATCAACGCCTTCTTTTGCTTCTACGGCCTGGTGCAACCCATCAGACCAGCGGCGCCCTTGCATGGTACGCCCGGTATGTTCATCAACAATAATGACTTCACCCTCTTTTACGATGTAATCTACATCTCGGGTGAATAGCGCATGGGCGCGTAAAGCGGCGGTGACGTGATGCATCAGCATAATATTGGCCGGGGAGTAAAGCGATTCGCCTTCTTCCATGATGCCTTCACGTACTAATAATTCTTCAACCAGCACCAACCCACGCTCGGTCAGGTTAACCTGGCGCGCTTTTTCATCAACGGAGAAGTGGCCCTCTCCCTGAAAAGTATCGGAGTCTTCTTTTTCCTGGCGAATCAAATGTGGAATGATTTTATCAACTTTGCGGTACAGCTCGGAGCTATCTTCCGCTGGCCCTGAAATGATGAGTGGGGTACGAGCTTCGTCGATAAGGATAGAGTCGACCTCATCCACCAGCGCATAGTGAAGCTTACGCTGCACGCGTTCTTCCGGGCTAAACGCCATATTATCGCGAAGATAATCAAACCCGTATTCATTATTAGTACCGTAGGTGATATCAGCCGCATAGGCTTCGCGTTTGGCTGGTGCAGGCATCCCCGGCAGATTGATGCCAACCGACAGCCCCAGGAATTCAAACAGCGGACGGTTATTTTCCGCATCGCGCTGAGCAAGATAATCATTGACGGTAACAACATGCACCCCCTTACCGCTAAGCGCGTTAAGATAGGCAGGCAGTGTCGCAGTAAGAGTTTTACCTTCCCCGGTACGCATTTCAGCGATACAGCGATCGTTTAGCACCATGCCGCCAATAAGCTGGACATCAAAGTGACGCATGCCAAATACGCGCTTACTGGCTTCACGTACTACGGCAAACGCTTCAGGCAGGAGTGACTCTTCCGATTCTCCTTTTCTCAAGCGATCGCGAAATTCTACGGTTTTATGTTTAAGCTCATCATCAGAAAGCTGTTCCATTGCCGGTTCCATTGCATTAATTTTTGCAACGGCTTTACGCATACGGCGTAAGGTACGGTCATTACGGCTACCAAATACTTTAGTCAATACTTTAATTAGCATAAATAAGGTCTCAAACGTCCCATTTAACGGGAAAATCACCAATAGTAAAAAAACAGTTTTAGCTAAGGTGAAGTGGCCCAGCGCGAATACCCCGGACCCGGCTAAGCCAGTAAGGAATGCTGAAAGTCAGTGCTGGAGCAAAATTAACCTTCTGATGTACAGAGGTAATTTCCAGTGGACGCTCTTGGGTCAGCAGTACGCTAAGCGTGTCCAGCAGTGCAGTGTGGTGAGCCTGAAGCGGCAAGGTTGCCTGAACTGGCGGAGTTGCAGAGGGAGCCAGTACAAAAGAGAGATGACGAATTACCGTGCGAATCGCATGCTGTTGCCAGTAATCGACGGTAAAGGACGCACGACGATTATTTTCCTGGAGCAACACCAAGTTATTCAGGTTAACTGCTATCAGGCGCTCAGCGCGAAGTGTAGCATTTTCAGAAGGCGCGGCGCGATCCGTGCTGTTATTTAGCGCGGGTAAACCTAAGCCAGCCGCAACCATCCCCAACAGGAGATGCGGCCAGAAGTAACGCCTGCCAAATTGTCGCCAACGAGAGAAAATACCTGTCACTGCGCCACCAAAAATGAAAATATCGCGCATCCATAATCGCGAAATATGTGCCAAATAATATCATTAATCCATCGTAGCGGCACCCGGTAATCAATAAATGCAGATAAAGCACGGGATAAATCGCAAAAAGCGCTACGACTATTTCCTCTGACCATTAACTGACAAGGCATGTTGATGACTAGTATTGAAAAGCCAGAGAGCGGCTCCCTATCCGCATGAGAATTGTTAGCTTCAATACAGTATCCATGATTCTCTGACAAACGGCGCATAAATCATTTCTGACGCTGCAAAGATATTCATGGAGGGAATGCGTTTTTTTAACAGAATTATCCAAATGCCTCGCCGGAGCCTAAATTTATGGAAGCTCTTTTTAGACGAAAACTCACGGCCATGAAGGCATTAAGTTAAGTAAGGTCAGAATATGCAACGGTGTGAATGTGGCAGGCTCATTATACCAGTAGTTATTGGATACATAGAGAGTAGATATACTTCATACATAGAATGATAAGCGAGCAGGCATAAAAAAACGGCTGATGCGCCAAGCCGGAGAGAGTGCCAGACGAATCAACCGTCAATATTTGAACTATATATTACGCCAGAACTGCAGACGGAGCTTTAAACGCCAGCGGTAATTCCGCGTCGTCTTCGAAAGTGACGTATTCCCAGGCTTCCTGTTTAGCCAGCACAGCCTGGAGCAGCTTATTATTCAAGGCATGTCCAGATTTGTATGCTGTGAAAGCACCAATGATATTGTGCCCACACATAAACAAATCGCCTATCGCATCCAGCATTTTGTGGCGAACAAATTCGTCATCAAACCGCAGGCCATCTTCATTTAGAACGCGATAATCATCTACGACAATAGCGCAATCAAAGCTTCCGCCTAGCGCCAAACCGCGAGACTGAAGGTATTCAATATCACGCATAAAACCGAAGGTACGAGCACGGCTAATCTGGCGCATAAAAGCATCAGCAGAGAAATCCATACGATAACGCTGACTGCTGGCATCGATCGCCGGATGGTTAAAATCAATGGTAAAATCCAGTGAAAAACCATTATACGGTTTGAACTCAGCCCACTTATCGCCATCTTCAACGCGGACAGTTTCCTTAATGCGAACAAATTTCTTCGCTGTATTGAGTTCTTCGATACCCGCATCGAGCAGCAGATAGACGAAAGGCGCCGCGCTACCATCCATGATCGGAATTTCTGGTGCGTTCACTTCAACGACTATGTTATCAATGCCTAACCCAGCCAGAGCAGCATTTAAGTGCTCGACGGTAGAAATCCGCACATCGTGCTCGTTCACCAGGCAGGTACAAAGCATGGTATCACGCACGGATTTGGCATCAGCCGGAAAATCAACCGGTGGATTCAAGTCTGTGCGACGATAGATGACCCCGGTGTTAGCCGGCGCAGGTCGCAGAGTCAGAGAGACTTTCTTGCCGGTATGTAACCCGACGCCAGTCGCCTGAACAATGCGTTTTAATGTCCTTTGTTTGATCATCGTATAATCTCACCAAATTACTTATCCAACCGAGAGTGTACATCACAATCGGCAGGCCAGTTTAGCACAAAGAGCCGGAATACCCAACTTCCAGCTTATTCTTAATCGGCCTGTTTACGCAGAAACGCCGGAATATCCAGATAATCTGGCTCTTTTGTCGTTTGAGCATTATTGTCATTGACCACTTTGGCGACGGTTTTCTGTTCTTGAGTCAATGGCGTCATACCGTGTTGCTGATAGCGATCTATCGCGGGCTGCTGCATTTGCTGCTGCTTATTAGTGACCAGCGTAATTTCCGGACGCTTATCCATACCAATGCCCGTAGCAACCACGGTAACTCGCAGCTCATCATTCATTTCCGGATCGAGCGAGGTACCAATTACTACCGTGGCATTATCAGACGCAAAAGCGCGGATCGTATTACCAACGGTCTCAAATTCATCCAGACGCAGATCGAAACCTGCCGTAATGTTGACCAGAACGCCGCGAGCACCAGAAAGATCGATATCTTCGAGCAGCGGACTGGAAATCGCCATTTCTGCGGCTTCTTCCGCGCGGTCTTCGCCGTTAGCAACGCCAGATCCCATCATCGCGTAGCCCATTTCAGACATCACGGTACGCACATCGGCAAAGTCGACGTTCATCAACCCCGGACGAGTGATCAGTTCGGCTATCCCCTGAACCGCACCTTTAAGCACATCGTTAGCGGCGCCGAAAGCATCCAACAGCGAGATACCGCGCCCCAGTACTTTTAGAAGCTTATCGTTAGGAATAGTAATCAGCGAATCGACATGCTTAGATAGCTCAGCAATACCCTGCTCAGCGAAAGCCATGCGCTTTTTACCTTCAAAATTAAACGGTTTAGTGACAACGGCAACGGTCAGTATGCCTAAATCCTTCGCCACTTCAGCGACAACAGGTGCTGCACCAGTACCGGTGCCGCCGCCCATACCGGCAGCGATAAATACCATGTCCGCCCCTTCCAGCGCCGCGCGCAGCGCTTCGCGATCTTCATCCGCAGCGTTACGGCCTACTTCAGGATTTGCGCCTGCGCCTAACCCTTTGGTAATACCGCTACCAATCTGGATAGTCTGGCCAACCGCCGTTTTACGCAGCGCCTGAGCGTCAGTATTAACAGCGAAGAACTCTACCCCTTCGATGCGCTCGCGCACCATGTGCTCTACGGCATTGCCGCCGCCGCCGCCGACGCCGATGACTTTAATCACCGCGTCGTTGGTCAGTTCCATCGGTTCAAACATAGTTTCTCTCCGTTTTATGCCTGTCGCTTGAGATCGCAACAATTCCGATCTCTTAAAAATTAAAATTCTTTCTTAAGCCAGGTATTAATGCGCTTAAACCATGACCCGACTGATGTACGTTTTTCCACTTCAGCCTCACCGCTCAGATGAGTCTCTTTCCCGTAGTGCAAAAGCCCTACCGCCGTTGAGTAATAAGACGCCTGCGCATAATCTGTGAGACCTGTGATATTTAATGGCTGCCCAATGCGCACCTGCGTATGGAACACGCGCTGTGCGCACTCTGCCAGCCCTTCAATTTGCGCAGCCCCGCCGGTCAATACAATGCCTGCGGCTAAATGGTGCTTAACCCCTTGCTGACGCAGCTGCTCCTGTAGCTGAAGAATTTCCTCATTCACCAGGTTTAGCAGCTCGGCGTAGCGAGGTTCAATGACTTCAGCCAGCGTTTGGCGCTGCAGGCTGCGCGGCGGCCGCCCACCGACGCTCGGGACTTCAACATTCTCATCTTTTCCGACAATTGAACCTAAAGCGCAGCCGTGCCGCACTTTAATAGCTTCAGCGTCGCTCGGCGGCGTACCGAAAGCGTAGGCGATATCGCTGGTCACGACATTTCCTGCGTAAGGAATGACTTTAGTGTGACGCAGGGCACCGCCGGTATATACCGCAATGTCCATTGTACCACCACCGATATCGACCACACAGACACCCAGCTCGCGCTCATCTTCCGTTAATACTGAATAGCTGGACGCCAAACCCGCGAAAATAAGTTGGTCAACTTTTAGGCCGCATCGTTCAACTGCTTTCACGATGTTTTTCGCCATATCGTTATGGCAGGTGATGAGATGCACTTTTGCCTGCATTCTCACGCCCGATAAGCCTACCGGATTTTTAATGCCTTCCTGGTAATCGATAGCATATTCCTGAGGAATAACATGCAAAACACGATGTTCATCGCGTACACGCACCGATTTTGCCGTATGGACGACATTTTCAACGTCTTCCTGGGTAACTTCCTCTTCTGATATCGGCACCATGCCAATTTCATTCTGGCAACTAATATGTTTGCCAGAGAGTGCCAGATAGACTGAAGAAATTTGGCAATCTGCCATAAGCTCGGCCTGATCGATAGCGCGCTGAACGCATTTCACTACCGATTCAAGGTCGTTGACCCCGCCTTTATCCATGCCGCGAGACGGGCAACTGCCTACACCGATAATATTCACTATACCGTCGGGCAGAACTTCCCCGACTAAAGCGGCTACCTTCGCAGTGCCTATCTCCAGTCCCACTACCAGCTTTCTGTCCGTCGACTTGATCATCGTTGCTCTGCCTGTGCCTGAGTCTGTTTCTGATTAAGATCTTCGGCGGGAGCCGGCGCCCAGCCGACCGCCGCGCCTGAGTCATAGCGCAAATCAACATAACTAATGCTTTTGCCATCGCTTTGCGCCTGGCGCTGTAAAACCGGATACAGTTCTACAAAACGATTCAGACGCTTCATCGTGTCACTCCGGCCAAGGTTGAGCTTAATATCGTTATTTAGCGTCAACGCCCATGAGCGACGGGCGGTCATCGCCGCCTCTTTCAGGGTAAAACGCGCTTTCGCCAGCACCGCGCTCATTGTTTGATATCCCTGAAGAACTTCTTTCTCGCTGCCTTCTGGCCCGTACAGCATCGGCAGAACCTGCCTGCTGGTACGCTCGGCGGGCACACTGAATGCATTTCCATCTACATCGACCATATGCTGGTCATTCCAGCGTGCCAGCGGCACATATTCAACCAGATGAATCTTCAATTCGTCTGGCCACTGCTTACGCACGCTCGCTTGCTTAATCCACGGCAAGCGCTCTATTTGCTGCTGAATGACGTTGACGTCCTGTGTCATAAAGGTACCTGGAGCGCCGAGTGATAGCACCGCCTGGCGCACATCATCGTTCCGGGTATAGTGCCGTTCACCGGTTAACACTAACCTGGAGAGCGGTAGACGCTGCGCATCTTCCATCCAGTTCACTATCATCAGGCCGCCGACGAATACGGTGAGCAACACCATAAGCAGGAAAAGCATTCCTGCTACGCGCGACCCGTTGCTGCGATGCGGCGTCTGGTCATCCTCACGCGGACGTGTATTCAGTGCGGCCTGTGACATATTAGTCTGCCAGCTCCAGAATTCGCGCCACCAGCTCAGAGAAACTCATCCCTGCCTGGCGAGCTGCCATGGGTACCAGGCTGTGGCTGGTCATGCCCGGCGCCGTATTTACCTCAAGCAGATAAAATGCACCGTCGCTATCCTGCATGACATCCACGCGCCCCCATCCGCTACATCCCAATATCTGCCAGGCACGGCGCGCCAAATCACGTAATTCCGCTTCGCGGTTGTCGTTCAGCCCCGCCGGACAGAAGTACTGCGTGTCATCCGATAAATACTTCGCTTCGTAATCATAAAAAACGCCCGCTGGCTGAATGCGGATTGAGGGCAGGATCTCCTCGCCCAACACGGCGACGGTATATTCCGGCCCGCTTAGCCATTTTTCCACCAACACGTCATCATCGTGCTCGAAAGCCAGTTCGAGCGCGGCGGGCAGCGCATCAGCACTGTCAACTTTAGACATCCCAACGCTTGAACCTTCGCGGCTCGGCTTAACAATAACCGGCATACCCAATGCGGCCAGACGTAGCGCTGCGGCGGTTAAGCGCAACCGAGGGCGCCACCGGTAACCCCGCACCTTGCCACAGCAGCTTAGTCCGTAATTTATCCATCGTAATGGACGATGCCATCACACCGCTGCCGGTATAGGGTAAGCCAAGATATTCCAACATCCCTTGCAGCGTACCGTCTTCACCGCCGCGTCCGTGTAACGCGATAAAAACCTTATCAAATCCCTCTTCTTTCAGGCCGGTCACTGGAACTTCACGCGGGTCAATAGCGTACGCATCAAACCCCGCTTCGCGCAGCCCCGCTAACACTGCGCTTCCTGACTGTAACGACACTTCACGCTCTGCGGAAGTTCCGCCCAGCAGCACAGCAATTTTATCCGCCATGGCGTTCGTCCTCTTCAGTGTGGGAGCGTAATTGATTTTCGGCCAGTTTTTTTGCAATTTTGCCGACGTTCCCGGCACCTTGCACCAGGATTAAGTCATTTCCGTTCAACACAGGTGCCAGCATTTCTGCCACCTGTTCGGTGTCCGGCACCAAAATAGGATCCACTTTACCGCGAGCGCGGATCGTGCGGCATAGCGCCCTGCTGTCGGCGCCGGGAATCGGCGCTTCGCCCGCCGGGTAAACATCAAGCATTAATAATGTATCGACCTGAGATAAAACATTGGCGAAATCGTCATAGAGATCGCGCGTGCGCGTATAGCGGTGCGGCTGAAATACCATAACCAGATTTTTATCCGGCCAGCCTGCGCGGGCCGCTTTAATGGTGGCGTCTACTTCCGTCGGATGATGACCGTAATCGTCCACCAGCATCGCGCTACCGTCTTTCCCGTTAACCTCATCCAGCGCGTATTCACCCAGGAAATCGAAGCGGCGCCCCGTCCCCTGAAAACTTTCCAGCGCACGTAATATAGCTGCGTCATCGATGCCTTCTTCCGTCGCCACCGCAACCGCCGCCGCCGCGTTAAGCGCATTGTGACGGCCTGGCGCATTCAAACACACGCGCAAAGCAGGCTTACCGTGACGCACCAGGGTAAATAACCCCTGTGCGCCGCGCTGCTGATAATCTTCAATACGCACATCAGCATCTTCACTAAAGCCGTAGGTCGTAATCTGGCGGCCAACCTGCGGCAGCAGTTCGCGAATCACACCGTCGTCGACGCACATCACGGCGCGCCCATAAAAAGGCAAGTTGTGTAAAAAGCTGATAAATGTCTGCTTCAGGTTTTCAAAATCGCCCTGATAGGTATCCATGTGATCGGCTTCAATATTTGTCACAATAGAGACCATCGGCTGCAGATGTAAAAATGACGCATCGCTTTCATCTGCTTCGGCTATTAAATAGCGGCTATTCCCAAGCCGGGCATGCGTGCCGGCCGACTTTACCAGGCCACCATTCACAAATGTCGGATCCAGCCCGGCCTCGGCGTAAATATTCGCGACCATCGCCGTAGTCGTCGTTTTACCGTGCGTCCCTGCCACGGCAATGCCGTAGCGAAAGCGCATGAGTTCAGCCAGCATTTCCGCACGGCGAATAACGGGAATACGTAGCTCATGCGCAGCGACAATCTCCGGGTTCTCCATTGAAATTGCCGTGGAAACCACGACAACGCTCGCATCGCGCACATTTTCAGGGCGATGATTGAAATAAATCGTTGCGCCAAGCTCAGACAACTGCTGCGTCACGGGGTTAGGCGCCAAATCAGACCCGCTGATTTGATAGCCTTCATTCGCCAGCACTTCGGCGATGCCGCCCATGCCAGCACCGCCAATGCCAACGAAATGGATATGTCGCACGCGACGCATTTCGGGGACAATAGAACGCAGTTTCGCCAGTTGTTGTGTATTCATGCTTTAATCCGGGCCTTCGCCCTCAACTCTTTATTACCTGGGGCGCAATATGGCGCCCGCAAAAAAATCATGCGTTACCTGCGGCACTGATTACCGCATTAGCAACCCGCTGCGTCGCATCGGGTATAGCCGCCGCGCGCGCTTTAATCGCCATTTCCAATAGCACTGGCCGCGTCCAGCCAGACAAGACATCCACCGCGGCCTGAGCGGAAAACTGCGGCTGTTCGAGGATCTGCGCCGCGCCTGCTTTCTCCAGCGGCAGCGCATTCCAGTACTGCTGGCGATCTTTATGCTGGAATGGGACAAACAGCGCCGGCAGGCCTGCCGCCGCAACCTCACTTACCGTTAGCGCGCCGGAACGACACACCACCACATCGGCCCAGGCGTAGGCTGCCGCCATATCATCAATAAATTCCGTCACTTTGTGTTCAGGCTGCCCCACCTCAGCGTAGGCCTGTTCAACGCTCCGCTGAGCGCCTTTGCCGGTCTGGTGCCAAATCGTAATACGTTCGCCCAGCGCTGCCGCTACCTGCGGCAGCGTTTGATTTAAAATGCGTGCGCCCTGTGAACCGCCAATAACCAGCACGCGCACCGGCCCTTCACGGCCCGCCAGGCGATCTTCGGGAGGAGCGAGCGCCAGCACATCTTCACGCACCGGATTGCCAACCGTCGCAGCACCGGGAAACGCGCCGGGAAAGGCCTGCAAAACCGTGGTCGCGATTTTAGACAGCCATTTATTGGTTAACCCGGCAATACCATTTTGCTCATGCAGCACCACGGGAATACCGAGAGACCATGCGGCCAGGCCACCGGGGCCGGAAACATATCCCCCCATGCCTAACACCGCATCCGGCTGAAAGTTTTTCATAATGCGGCGCGCCTGGCGCCAGGCATTGAAAATACGCCAGGGCGCCAAAAGCAGCGCTTTAACGCCTTTGCCACGCAGCCCTGAGATGCGAATAAAATCAATCTCAATGCCGTGGCGAGGCACCAACTCGGCTTCCATTCGGTCTGCGGTACCAAGCCAGCGGACTTGCCAGCCCTGCGCCATGAGCGCATGCGCAACCGCAAGCCCCGGGAAAACGTGACCGCCCGTGCCACCGGCCATAACCATCAGTCGCCGCGTCATCGTGCGCTCCTTGTCACCGCCTGCGCTTTTGTCAGGCGCGTTTCGTAATCAATTCTCAACAGCATCATAATTGCCGTCGACATAATCAGCAGGCTAGAACCACCGTAGCTAATCAGCGGCAACGTAAGCCCCTTCGTCGGCAGCATACCTGCCGCCGCGCCCACATTAACCAGCGCCTGAAAGCTAAACCAAATTCCGATGGAACACGCGAGGAAGCCGGAGAACCGATGATCGATTTCCAGTGCTTTACGTCCAATAGACATCGCCCGAAAAGCGACGAAGAATACCATTAATAGCGCTAATACCACACCGATATATCCCAGTTCCTCGCCAATAATGGCGAAGATAAAGTCGGTATGCGCTTCGGGTAAATACTCCAGCTTTTGAATTGAGTTCCCGAGCCCTTGCCCCCACAGTTCGCCGCGTCCAAACGCCATTAGCGATTGCGTAAGCTGGTAACCGCTACCAAAAGGGTCATCCCAGGGATTCCAGAATGAGGTCACGCGGCGCATACGATAAGGCTCAGCCAAAATCAGTAATATTACGGCGACGATGCCCATTCCAATAATTGCCAAAAACTGCCACAGCTTTGCGCCCGCAAGAAACAGCATCGCCAGAGTGGTGACAAACAGTACCACCACCGTACCCAGGTCGGGCTGCGCCAGCAGTAGAATAGCCATGATAAGAATAACGCCCATCGGCTTTAAGAAGCCGCGCAGGTTATTGCGCACTTCATCTACTTTACGCACCAGGTAATTCGCCAGGTAGCAAAAAAGCGATAGTTTGGAGAATTCAGCGGGCTGAATACGCAGTGGCCCTAACGAAATCCAGCGCGAAGCCCCGTTTACCGAACTGCCGACGACCAGCACAATCAGCAGCATAACAATAGAGGCCAGCAGCATCGGCGCGCTATAGCGCTGCCAGAAGGTCATCGGCAATCGCAGCGTAATCAGCGCCAGCAAAAAGGCCAAAATGAGATACAGCCCGTCGCGTTTAGCAAACAAGAAGGGATCATTTGCCAGACGCTGCCCTACCGGCATGGAGGCGGATGTCACCATTATGAACCCGATTGCAGCCAGCCCAAGCGTTAGCCATAGCAGAGTGCGATCGTATAAAGCCATGCTGTTAGCATCAGCCTCACGCGACCCCATTACCCAGCTTTTTATAGCCGTTGCCAACCATGCCAGAATAAACATCCCGGGGATGCGCGGAATTCGAAAACGGGGCAGGGTCAACCGCATTAGCCTAGCTCCTTCGCTAACGCAGTAAAACAATCGCCGCGCTGTTCAAAGTTCTTAAACTGATCGAGGCTCGCGCAGGCAGGCGATAGTAGCACCGTATCACCCGGCTGAACGCGCTGAGCAATACGCTGCATCGCCTGTTCCAGCGTCTCGGTTAATTCCGCGTTATCCGGGCTTAGCGCGGCCAGTTCGGCGCCATCACGTCCAAAACAGTACAGGCGAACGCGCTCTGTTTGAACATACGGGGCTAGCGGAGAAAAATCCGCCGCTTTACCATCACCGCCAAGCAGCAAATGCAGCGTACCATCCACCTGCAGGCCGTTGAGCGCAGCTTCGGTGCTACCGACATTCGTCGCCTTAGAATCATTAATCCAGCGCACGCCGTTACGCATTAGCGCCAGCTGGAAGCGATGCGGCAGGCCGGTAAACGTAGTTAATGCTTTCAGACTGCTGGCACGCGGTAAATGCACCGCATCCGCCAGCGCCAGCGCGGCCAGCGCATTGGTGTAATTATGCTGGCCCGTTAAATGCATTTCGTTAACGTTGAGGATTTTTTCTCCCGCCACCCGCAGCCAGGTATCTCCCTGCTGATGATTAAGATGATAATCCCCGAAATCTACGCCAAAGCTAACGCAGCGCGCGTCTGCGCCGCGTGCGGGCATGCTCAGTGCATCATCCGCATTGACAACGCAGACCTGAGCTTCTTCATAGATACGCAGTTTCGCCGCCCGGTATTGCTGTAATCCAAGCGGGTAACGATCCATATGATCTTCTGAGATATTCAATACCGTTGCCGCTGCGGCCCGCAGGCTGTACGTTGTTTCAAGCTGAAAACTGGACAATTCGAGAACATAAAGCTCGCGGGCAGGATCAAGCAGCATTAATGCGGGCAGGCCTATGTTTCCGCCTACGCCGACATTAACGCCAGCGGCCTGCGCCATTTCGCCCACCAGCCGGGTAACGGTGCTTTTGCCGTTAGACCCGGTGATCGCGACAATCGGTGCCTGTGCTTCCCGACAAAACAGCTCAATATCGCCTACGATTTCAATCCCGGACGCGGCCGCATTGGCTAAAGCCGGCGTCGACAGCGCAATGCCCGGACTGGCAACAATCAAATCGGCTTCTTGCAGCCATTCCTCATTCAGGCTGCCGGTGTGGCAGGCTACGCTGTCCGGCAGTTTATCCAGACCGGCGGGCGAAACTCGGGTATCCATAACGCGGGGAATCACCCCGCGCTCCAGGAAGAATGTCACGCAAGAAAGGCCGGTGAGCCCCAACCCTATGATGACAACCTTTTTACCCTGATAATCCGCCATATTAACGTACCTTCAGCGTGGCCAGCCCGATCAGGACCAGCATCAGCGAAATAATCCAGAAGCGCACAATGACGCGCGGCTCAGGCCAACCTTTGAGTTCATAGTGGTGATGAATGGGTGCCATGCGGAAGATGCGCTGCCCGCGCAGCTTAAACGACCCAACCTGGAGAATCACCGAGAGGGTTTCGACAACGAATACGCCCCCCATAATCACCAGCAAAAACTCTTGACGCAGCAGCACTGCGATAATGCCTAAAGCACCGCCCAGAGCCAGCGAACCAACATCGCCCATAAACACCTGCGCAGGATAGGTGTTAAACCATAAAAACCCCAGCCCGGCGCCCACTATCGCGGTACACACAATCACTAGCTCACCGGCATGTCGTAAATAAGGGATATGCAGATAGCTGGCGAAATTCATATTGCCGGTAGCCCAAGCTACCAGCGCGAAACCGGATGCCACTAAAACCGTCGGCATAATCGCCAGGCCGTCCAGGCCATCGGTCAAGTTCACGGCGTTACCGGTGCCAACAATGACAAAATAGGCCAGTAAAATGTAAAAAATACCGAGCTGAGGCATCACGTCTTTAAAGAACGGCACCACCAGTTCCGTAGCCGGCGTGTCCTTCCCGGTGATATACAGCATGAAGGCAACGGCCAGCGCAATCACCGACATCCAGAAGTATTTCCAGCGTGCAATTAACCCTTTGGTATCTTTACGCACCACTTTGCGATAATCGTCGACAAACCCAACGATGCCGTAGCCCACCAGCACGAATAGCACGCACCAGACATAGGGATTCGATGGATAGGCCCACATTAAAACGGAGATAACAATTGAGGTCAGGATCATCAGCCCACCCATCGTAGGCGTTCCCCGTTTACTAAAATGCGATTCCGGCCCGTCGTTACGCACCACCTGCCCGAAAGAAAGCTCCTGCAGGCGAGCAATCAAGCGTGGCCCCATCCACAAAGAGATAAACAGGGCCGTCAGCAGGCTGACAATGGCGCGAAACGTCAAATATGAAAAGACGTTAAAGCCGGAATAGTATTTGACCAGATGCTCGGCCAGCCAGACTAGCATGTCCCCTTCTCCTGTAATGCTTGCACAACCTGCTCCATGGCGGCGCTACGTGAACCTTTTACTAAAATGGTCATTATTGGATGTTCTTGAAGTAGTGTTTTTAATCGAGCAACAAGCTCAGGCTTATCGGTGTAATGCTCACCCGCACCGCTGGCCTCGCTAATATGCCGGCTTAACGCCCCCACGCTTAGTACGCAATCCAGCCCTGCGGCTCGCGCCGCCTCGCCGACCTGCGTATGGCAAGACGCACTCTCTGCTCCCAGTTCCGCCATGTCTCCGACAACCAGAACGCGATAGCCCGGCATTTCAGACAGCACCTGAACCGCCGCAGTCATAGAGCCGACATTTGCGTTGTAGGAATCATCCAGCAGCAGTTGGTTTTCTGATAATGGAATAGGGAATAGTCGCCCGGGAACCGCCTGTAGACCTGCAAGCCCCGCCTGAATTGCGGTTAATGGCGCATCGACGGCCGTGGCTAATGCAGCGGCGGCAAGCGCATTCGCAATATTGTGTCGCCCGGGCAGTGGCAGTAAAACATTAACCTCTCCCCGCGGCGTGCACAGCGTGAATTGTGTACCACGGTTGGTCACATGAATATTCGTCGCCGTAAAGTCGCTCACATTATCGTTAGCAGAAAAACGCCAGACCCGACGATCGCCAATAATGCTCTGCCAGTTCAGCCAGTCATTATTATCCGCATTCAGGATAGCGGTACCGTTTTGCGACAAACCGCTGAAAATTTCGCCCTTCGCTTTCGCCACGCCCGCCAAAGAGCCAAACCCCTCTAAGTGAGCGGCTGCCAGGTTATTGACCAGAGCCGCCTCCGGGCGCGTTAGCCCCACGGTCCAGGCGATTTCGCCCTGATGATTCGCCCCCAGTTCAATCACCGCATACTGATGCGATGGCGTAAGTCGCAGCAGCGTCATCGGTACGCCAATATCATTATTGAGGTTACCGGCGGTATACAGCGTATTACCGCACTGGTTTAAGATGGCTGCGGCCATCTCTTTAACAGAGGTTTTTCCTGAGGAGCCCGTTAAAGCGACGATGCGGGCAGGCATTTGTCGACGCACCCACGCCGCCAGCTCACCGAATGCCAGGCGCGTATCATGCACTACAATTTGCGGCAGCGCGCAGTCCAGACGCCTGCTGACTAATAGCGCGCCAGCGCCGCCGGCTTTTGCCTGTTCAGCAAAATCGTGCGCATCAAACCGCTCGCCCTTTAACGCCACGAACAGGCAGCCCGGCGTTAGGTGCCGGGAATCCGTTGTTACTGCGTCAAACTCCCCCGCAGCGCCAATATGTTCACCGTTTACGATTTCGGCCAATTGCGCATATGAAATGCGGATCATGCGAGCCTCCCTAACAGACGCGCGACCGTTACGCGATCGGAGTAATCCAGGCGCCGCGTACCGACAATCTGATAATCTTCGTGCCCTTTTCCGGCTATCAGAACCACATCATCAGCATCAGCCTGCATCACGGCGTTGGTGACAGCCTCCGCCCGGCCTGCAACCACATACGCCATGCCAGTATCCATCATGCCAGCGAGAATATCGTTAACTATGGCGCGCGGGTCTTCAGTACGCGGGTTATCATCGGTAACAACAACAACATCCGCACACTCTTCAGCGATTGCGCCCATTAACGGACGTTTACCTTTATCGCGATCGCCGCCGCACCCAAATACGCACCATAAACGCCCCGTACAGTGTAATCGCGCGGCATCAAGCGCTTTTTGCAAAGCATCCGGGGTATGAGCGTAGTCAACGACAACGGTAGGTTTGCCCGGCACGCTAAAAACTTCCATCCGTCCGCAAACCGGCTGCAAGCGCGGCGCCACAGCGAGTAAATCATTCAGGGGATAGCCCAGCGCCAGCAGCGTCGCCAGTGCTAACAGGAGATTGCTCACATTGAACGCGCCCATCAGACCGCTTTCAATAGTGCCCTCTCCCCAACTTGATGCGAAATGAATCGTCGCGCCGCTGTCGTGATAATGCACCGCCGTGGCTTTTAGCCAGCGACCGTGGCTATCCGTATGACTGTAGTTTTCCATCGTAACGGCCACCGCATCGGGCAGTTTCTCAAGCCACCGGCGTCCGACTTCATCATCCGCATTAATGATTGCCTGCCCGTACTGATGCTCGGAAAAGAGCAACCATTTTGCAGACTCATAGTGGGCCATGTCGCCGTGGTAATCGAGATGGTCGCGACTAAGATTAGTAAATACAGAGGCGGAGAAACGCAGCGCCGCGACCCGATGCTGCACCAGGCCGTGAGAGGAAACTTCCATTGCGGCAAAACTGGCGCCTTTTGCGGCCAGCCCGGCCAGCATTTGCTGGACGTCCACCGCGGAGCCGGTGGTATTTTCCGTTGGAACAACGTGCCCCAGCAGCCCGTTTCCTACAGTGCCCATTACCGCGCTGGTTTCGCCAAGTAACTGCGCCCACTGCGCCAGCAACTGGCTGGTGGTGGTTTTTCCATTCGTGCCGGTTACAGCAACCAGACGTAAACGCTCCGAAGGCTGCTGATAAAATCGGCCCGCCAGTGCGGAAAGCCGTTCGTGTAGCTGCTCCAGATAAATCACCGGAACACCGTGCATCTCACGGATTTCACCGTCGCGGGCTTCATCCTGCGCCTCTGCCACTATGGCGGAAACGCCTTGCGCGATGGCCTGCGGGATAAACCGCCGTCCATCCGCCTGGTGCCCTTTTAGCGCGACGAAGAGATCGCCAGCAGCCGCAGCCCGGCTATCCAGCGTCATCTCCCGCAATGTCCGCTCCGGTACGCCAGGTACCCACGGAGCGAGAAGGTCGCGCAAATTACGATCTGCCACCTGTTTTCTCACCTTGATTAATCACAAATTCATTTTTATTTGCCGCCGTCAGCGCGTCAGGCTCTACGTTCATCGTGCGTAGAACGCCACCCATGATTGCGCCAAACACCGGCGCAGAGACGGCACCGCCGTAATACTTACCTGCCTGTGGATCGTTTATCACCACCACCAGCGCAAAACGCGGGTTACTGGCTGGAGCAACGCCTGCGGTATAAGCAATGTATTTATTGATGTAGTGCCCGTCCGGCCCTACTTTTTTTGCCGTACCGGTTTTTATTGCGATGCGATAACCTTTAATTGCCGCCTTCACGCCGCCGCCGCCTGGCAATGCCACGCTTTCCATCATGTGCACCACGGTGCGCACAATCGACTCAGGGAAAATACGTTCGCCGGGAACGGGCGGATCAACTTTCGTAATTGAGAGCGGACGATAAATGCCATAACTGCCGATTGTCGCGTAGACTCGCGCTAATTGTAACGGCGTTACCATTAGCCCATAGCCAAAAGAGAAGGTGGCCCTCTCTATGTCAGACCACCGTTGTTTTGTTGGAAATAAGCCACTGCGTTCTCCGACCAACCCCAAATTGGTCGATTTTCCCAGTCCAAAACGTGAGTAAGTCTCTACCAACGCTGAGGAGGGCATCGCTAACGCCAGTCTGGAAACACCGACGTTACTCGACTTCTGTAGAACCCCGGTCAGGGTCAATTCGCTATAGCGTGCGACATCTTTAATTTCATGGCCGTTAATCCGGTACGGCACTGTATTCAACACACTATTTTCGCGCACCACATTACGCTGTAGCGCGGTCATCACCACCATAGGTTTTACGGTGGAGCCGGGCTCAAAAACATCAGTAATCGTGCGGTTACGCATCGCTTCTTTTGGCGTACTCGCCAGCTTATTTGGGTTGTAAGATGGACTATTCGCCATTGCCAACACCTCGCCGGTATTGACATCTACCAGCACGGCACTCCCCGATTCTGCTTTGTTAAAAGCAACGGCGTTGCTCAGCTCACGATAGACCTGGGCCTGAAGCCGCTCATCAATACTTAGCGTCAAATTATGCGCCGCCTGACTGTCGGTTGACGAGATATCTTCAATAACACGCCCATAGCGGTCTTTTCGGACAATGCGCTCGCCGGGGCGCCCGGTCAGCCATTTATCAAAACTTTTCTCAACCCCTTCAATCCCCTGGCTATCCACATTTGTGAAACCAATAAGATGTGACGTCACCTCGCCTGAGGGATAAAATCGGCGCGATTCTTTACGCAGATGGATGCCAGGCAATTTAAGTTTCTTAATATATTCGCCAATATCGGGGTCAACCTGGCGGGCCAGATAAATAAACCGCCCGCGCGGATTGGCGCTCACCCGCGCCGCAAGTTGATCCAGCGGCAGGTTTAAAGCGTCGGACAGAGCTTTCCAGCGATTATCCAGCGTTACGCCGCCAGCGGCCGTGAGTTCTTTAGGATCTGCCCAAATCGCGCTAACGGGCACGGAGACCGCTAAAGGACGCCCGGCGCGATCGGTTATCATACCGCGCGATGTGGCAACTTCCTGCACGCGCAGCGAACGCATATCTCCCTGGCGCACCAGCATATCCGGATTGATGATTTGCAGCCAGGCCGCACGCCCTAACAAAAGCCCCAAAGCCAGAAGAATACAGCCGCACAGCAGCGCAAAACGCCAGCCAATAAAATTAGCATGCCCGTCCTGACGTTTAGTTTTTAGCGATTTCGCCGCTGCTTTCATTATTTACAATATTCCTTAACTGGCTAATTTCTTTTAGGATTATTTCTGTACGACTATATTGTCCTGCGAAGGATCGACGTGCTGCATATGCAATTTCTCGGTTGCAGTACGCTCAATGCGGCTATGCGCCCCAAGCCAGTTTTCTTCGAGAATAAGATTGCGCCATTCAATATCCAGCGCATCGCGCTCCAGCACCATTTGTTCCCGCTGCGCCGTAAGCAAGCGCGTATGATGGGCGGTAGTAATAACAAAAATTGCGGTAATGACAATGGCGATAAAGAGAAAGCAGGGTACTTTGCCGTAGCGCAGCAGATCGCTGCCAATTACCCCCGGCAGCGCATGGCGTTCGTTACTGCCAATAGAACCGGTCAGTTTTCCAAGATGCGCCGCCAGCTTACCAATCATGCATCAGTCCTTTCAGCAATTCGCAGTACTGAGCTGCGCGCCCGCGGGTTTTCGTTAATCTCTGCTTCACCGGGCTTTAATTTGCCAAGGCTTTTTAACTGCCGGCCTCCCATTTCCCGTAGCTGGACCTCTGTCATCGGCAGTCCGGCCGGAACCTGTGGGCCGCGGCTGGACTCACGCATGAAGCGTTTTACCAGTCTATCTTCCAGCGAGTGAAAGCTGATTACCGATAACCTTCCGCCCGGAGCCAGCACGTCTAGCGCGCTTTTCAGCGCCATCTCAATTTCATCAAGCTCACTGTTCACCCAAATACGAACCGCCTGAAAAGTGCGGGTTGCAGGGTGTTTGAATTTGTCTTTAATCGGGGTCGCCGCAGCCACAACCGCTGCCAGCTCGCGGGTGCGCGTCATGGGCGCTTCGCGATTACGCTCAACGATCGCGCGAGCGATACGTTTGGCGAAACGTTCTTCACCAAACGTTTTTAATACCCATGCAATATCGCTTTCGTCTGCGGTTTGTAGCCACTGGGCCGCAGACTGACCACGACCGGGGTCCATACGCATATCTAGCGGGCCATCGCGCATAAATGAAAAACCGCGCTCAGGATCGTCAAGCTGGGGGGAGGAAACGCCAAGATCCAGCAAAATGCCGTCTATCTTTCCCGTTAACTGACGTTCATGCATATAGTCGCCGAGCGCAGAAAAAGGGCCATGAATAATGGAAAATCGGGGGTCTTCAATAGCCTCTGCCGCAGCAATGGCCTGTGGATCGCGATCGATAGCGATCAGGCGTCCTTTCTCTCCCAGCCGGGAGAGAATAAGACGAGAATGACCGCCTCGCCCGAAAGTACCGTCGATATAGATACCCTCTTTGCGGATATTTAGCCCGTTGACGGCTTCATCAAGCAGTACCGTTGTATGTTTCAAACATTCCATCATCATTAAAGTGATAAATCCTGCAGGCGCTCTGATAGCGCATCGGCAGAGCGTTGCTCTGCATCAATATCTTCCGTAACCTGTTGGTGCCAGGTCGTTTCATCCCACAGTTCAAACTTATTGAACTGGCCAACCAGCATTACTTCTTTTGTTAAACCCGCATGCTGCCTTAGTACTGGCGCCAGCAGTAGTCGCCCGGCGCTATCCATCTGACATTCACTGGCGTGACCAAGCAACAGCCGCTGCACGCGCCGCTCCGCGGGATTCATGCTTGAAAGACGAGACAGCTTATGTTCAATAATTTCCCACTCCGGGAGCGGGTAAAGCAGCAGGCATGGATGATGAATATCAATGGTACAGACCATTTGACCGGACGCGGCTTCGACGAGCTTTTCCCGATACCGGGTCGGCACCGCAAGGCGCCCTTTGCCATCGAGATTGACTAATGTAGCCCCACGGAACATGCCAGCCTCACCCTCTCATAATCCTTTTCTCCACTTTACCCCACAAATTCCCACATAAAAGAGTTTACGGAGCGGAGGAAAACCTTGTCAAGAAAACCCCGGCACGTTCTCAAGTAAAAAAATGCATCAAAGGAGGTTAAACAGACCAGGATTTTTCCATCAGGGAGTTCATTTAAAATTAACGTTCTGAATATTTGCAGAAAAATTAAAAGTGATGGTATGAGAGTCGCTGAGAGCATTAACAAAAAATAAAAAAATATAATACCTCAGGTTTGCGACGCGACCGGCATTTTAGGGCAATTCCCCCCGCAGGGACAGCGGAATTGCTGGCGCAGGTGCCAGGGATTAGAAAATTAGTGTGATGAATAGAATACGATGGCTTTAACGCACTTCAATATTCCATATTCGTCAAAGTGATGCAGGAAAAATAAAATATTTCATTACCAAAATGAATGAAAATGCAGTAGAACTTTACACAACCGCTGGTTATTTTTTAAAACAACATTGTTTGTTTTTAATCCACAAAGACAGATTTATCTTATTTCAAAAGGCGGCACGACGCCGCCCTGAATATTTATCGACGGCTTAAATTCCCCCGACGGGAAAGATTCCTGCGAATACGCGTCATACCCGGTTTCGGTTTTTTAGGCTCATCCAGGCTTGCCAGCACCAGTTCAAGAACCCGCTCAGCCACGTCCCGGTGACGCTGTGCTACCGCCAAAACCGGGCACTGGAGAAAATCCAAAAGTTCGTTATCGCCGAATGTGGCAATCGCTAAATTAGAGGGAAGCTGCCCCTCTTTACGTAAAGCGACGTCCATCACCCCCTGAAGCAGTGCAAACGAGGTGGTAAATAACGCCTGTGGCATAGGGTTATCCTGCAACCAGCGTTCAAAAACCGCGCCTGCCGCCTCGCGCTCATAGCTGTCAGCATATAAAAATTGCACTGTGCGAGCGTCTTCTTTCCAGGCATCCCGGAAGCCTTGCTCACGTAAAAAGCTGACGGAAAGTTCCGGTAATGCCCCTAAATACAGCACGTTTTCCCCGGGAAACTTACGCAACTCTTGCGCCAGCGCTTCAGCATCTTCCCGATCTGCGCCCACGACGCTAATAAAATGTTCGCGATCGAGCGCGCGATCCAGAGCAATAATAGGGAAAGTTCCACCGGCCCAGCGCTGATAAAAAGGGTGCTCCGGAGGAAGGGAAGTAGATACAATGATCGCATCGACCTGGCGCTGTAAAAGATGCTCCACACAGCGCATTTCATTATCCGGCTGATCCTCTGAACAAGCGATAAGCAACTGGTAACCGCGCTGACGCGCCTGACGCTCCAGATAATTCGCAATCCGTGTATAGCTGGTATTTTCTAAATCCGGAATAACAAGGCCTATTGAGCGAGTGCGGCCTGCCCGCAGCCCGGCGGCGACGGCATTTGGGTGATAATTATGTTCACGCACCACCGCCATTACTTTCTCGACGGTTTTATCGCTAACGCGATACTGTTTTGCCTTGCCATTAATGACATAACTCGCCGTGGTGCGAGAAACACCGGCCAGGCGCGCGATTTCATCCAGTTTCACACTTACCTCTTCATAAATCGGTTTAATGATAGCTCAGGCGATGACCGGCTACCTTGCAATAACCAGACGCTCATTAAGGGTATATCAATATGCATATCGATGCAGAATAATAACCGGAGCGGCGCTCTTCAAAGTAGATTATTCCCGATTTCAAAAATTCTATCGGGCGTTAGCGCGTTCGGCTCGCTTATTTCTCCCGCCACGCGGGTATAGCCAAGCAAAGCGTCACCGCTCGCCTGCCGTTTCCCTTTAAAAAAGCGCACTAAATCACTTATCTGAGCCATTGCTTACTGCCTCAGACTAACCTTTCAAAATCCAGGTTGCGCCCAGGCTGGTCACCAGCCCGCAGCGCAGAGAGTTATTTTTGGCAAGTGATGATGTGAGGGAAAAATGAGGTTTTCTCACCGCGCAGAAGATTACCGTACTTCACAATGAACGTCTGTGAACGCCGTCAAACCGACGCTAACGCATTATCTTTTCTCCGCGCGCCAGCCCGACCACGCCTGAACGGGCAACCTCAACAATCTTTGCTGTATCTCTGACCGTAGCCAGGAAGGCATCAAGCTTATCGCTGGTTCCCGCAAGTTGAACGGTATAAAACGCGGGCGTGACATCAATAATCTGCCCACGGAAAATTTCGGTATTGCGTTTAACTTCTTCACGCCCATAACCGCTTGCCTGAAGTTTAACTAGCATAATTTCACGCTCCACGTGCGCGCCCTGCCCCAGTTCGCTAACACGCAGTACATCCACCAGCTTGTGAAGCTGCTTTTCAATTTGTTCGAGCACTTTTTCATCACCGACGGTCTGAATAGTCATACGTGACAGCGTTGGATCATCCGTCGGCGCTACCGTTAAACTTTCAATGTTATAGCCACGCTGAGAGAACAGCCCGATAACGCGCGACAGCGCCCCCGATTCGTTTTCCAGTAATACAGACAATATCCGGCGCATAATCAGGTCCTCTCCGTTTTACTTAACCACATTTCATCCATTCCACCTCCGCGAATTTGCATCGGGTAAACGTGTTCTCCGCCATCCACCATCACATCGACGAAAACCAGGCGCCCTTCGCGCACCTGCGCCAGAGCCTGACTCATGCGGTCATCCAGTTGGTCGGGACGCTCAATTAAAATACCCACGTGCCCATACGCCTCTGCCAGACGGACAAAATCAGGCAAAGAAGCCATATAAGATTGAGAATGACGCCCGGAGTAAAGGATGTCCTGCCACTGCTTTACCATGCCCAAATAGCGATTATTTAGATTTAAAACCAGAACCGGCAGACGATACTGCAGCGCAGTAGACAGCTCCTGTATATTCATCTGGATACTGCCGTCGCCGGTCACACAAACAACGGTTTCATCCGGTAGCGCAAGTTTCACGCCCAGCGCGGCAGGTAAACCGAATCCCATCGTGCCGAGGCCTCCTGAATTAATCCAGCGTCGCGGCTTATCAAATGTGTAATGCAGCGCAGCAAACATTTGATGCTGCCCGACATCAGAAGTAACCCAGGCATCCCCTTTCGTCAGACGATATAGCGTCTGAATTACCGCCTGGGGTTTTATGGTTTCGCCATCATCACGGTAATTGAGACAGCGCCGTGCTCGCCACTGCTCAATGCGCTGCCACCAGTCGCGAATATCATCCAGCGGCTGCGCAGGCAGCGCCTCCTGGTGAGACATTTCCAGCATTTGTGCTAAAACCTGCCGCGCATCCCCTACGATAGGAATATCCGCCGCTACCGTTTTCGATATGGAGGCTGGATCAATATCAATATGTAATACCGTGGCATCCGGGCAATACTTCGCCAGGTTATTTGTGGTTCGATCGTCAAATCGTACGCCGACGGCAAAAATAACGTCCGCATGATGCATCGCCATATTCGCCTCATAGGTACCATGCATACCGAGCATGCCCAGCGCCTGGCGATGGCTGCCCGGAAATACGCCCAGCCCCATGAGCGATGTGGTCACAGGAAGATTAAACCGCTCCGCCAGCGTTTGTAACTCCCGGTGACAGCCAGCGCTAATCGCACCGCCGCCGGTATAAATGACCGGTCTTTTCGCCGCAATTAATGTACTTAATGCGCGCTTAATCTGGCCTTTGTGGCCCTGGGTGGTTGGGTTATATGAACGCATACTAACCGCATCCGGCCACAGATAGGGCAATTTATGCGCCGGGTTCAAAATATCTTTCGGTAAATCCACCACTACCGGGCCGGGGCGCCCGCTGGCGGCCAGCCAAAATGCTTTTTTCAGCATCGTAGGAATATCCTCAGCCTGCTTTACCAGAAAGCTGTGCTTCACCACCGGGCGCGAAATCCCGACCATATCGCACTCCTGAAAGGCGTCATAACCAATCAGTGAGGTTGCTACCTGCCCGGAAAGCACCACCAGCGGTACAGAGTCCATATAGGCGGTGGCAATCCCGGTAATGGCATTCGTTGCTCCTGGGCCAGAAGTCACCAACACGACCCCAACCCGGCCCGTCGCCCGCGCCAGCCCATCAGCCATATGAACCGCGGCCTGCTCGTGGCGCACCAGCACGTGATCGATACCGCCGACGGTATGCAGCGCATCATAAATATCCAGCACCGCGCCACCGGGATAACCAAACACTTGCCTAACGCCCTGGTCGATAAGCGAACGCACGACCATCTCTGCTCCTGACAACATCTCCATTACTTGCCTCCAGGCTCACTATTTTGGCTTAAGACGCGTTAAATATGTTCGCGTAACGCAAAGACGGACTCCCCCGCCTTTTTAAGGCGATACAGATTCTTAACATAACCGTTGAAAATGTGGCAGGCAACGCATGGAAAAAGCGATAACAGCCAGAAACAGAAGGGATATTAGGGAGTTATTGAGGCAAATTCCGAGCAAAGTACCAAACATAAAAAAACCTCAGTCCATAAATTTTATTTAATCGTCAAAAAACAGGATGAAATTCAATTTATGGCTGATGAATTAAATGCAGATAAACGCCCGGTTTGAAATAGTATAAAAATCTAAAACAATTTAATAAATCAGTGTAAAAGAAGGCACAGGTAGCACTTAATGATTGCGTACCATTAACGCTGGCAAATACTGACCAACGTATCCTTCATCCACTGATATCCCTTATCGCGCTCCAGCGTTTCTGACCATGCCAGATAAGCCGTGCGCTGATTGACTCTTAAGGGCAGCGGCAATGCTTTAATTCCCAGGCTTTCAGAAAAATTATCCGCCAGCCAGCGTGGTACGATAGCGACTAAATCCGTTTGCGATACCACATTTAGCGCACTGGTCAATGCCATACTTTGGCAGGCCACCGCCGCGCGTTTTTCCGATGTGTCATACCACGGCATACTAAAAGAAGCAAAACGGTCAAGAGCGACCACAGCGTGCTGCTCTCGATAAATATCACGCTCTCGTTTTAGATTATTTATTCTTGGATGATGGTTATTACACACTAATACCATTTCATCGCTAAATAGTGGAATATTGGTAAAGTCATGACGAAAGAACTCATCATAGCCAATTACAAAACCTAATTTCTGGCAATGAACAGAGTCATCAATATCCTGTTCCAGCGATGAAGTAAAAAATAAATTAACGTGCGGTGCAGCTTTTTGAATCTGGTTAAAAATTATTGAGGTTAAAAGATTATCCAGTGGGCTACTTACGCACAAATTAAACGCTCTATCGCTGCTTTGAGGATCGAATAATGCCCCAGGCAATTCATCCTGAATCAACTTAAGCGCCTGTCGAACCGAGCCAAACAAACTCCATGCTCTGGAAGTCGGCTGGATCCCACGCCCGCGACGCACAAATAGTTCATCGCCAAACATAACCTTCAGGCGCGCCACTGCGTTACTCACCGCAGGCTGAGACATGCCCAACATCTGCGCCGCGCGAGTAATATTTTGTAATTGCATTACGGCGTCAAATACGGTCAGTAAATTCAAATCAACCATCCGCAAATGCGGCATAACATTTTCGCTGGTGTTTGAATAACTCACCTGCTCTTCAGACATATGTGTTTCCATAAACTCCTTTTCCGCTGACGCCAGCGCAAATAATTCCCTGTACTAAGTCGATACTGGCAATATGCAGATTCGCTGAACACCCAATATAATAACGACTATCAAAACAAACAGGGGAAATAGATTTCCACCACCCAGTTTATACAAGTGATAACCCAATAAGATTACCCCGGAGATCACACCATAAATTTGAGCTCGGCACAATTCATTCATGTAATAAATAACACTTCAAATATTCTTAAAAAAGCATTCAAATAGTCGGAAAGTACAAGTTAAATTAAAATAATATTAATTCACCCCTCATTTTTATCTTTATTAAGAAGCAAAACCATTAAAGGGCATTAAAAAACAACGAGATACCCTCACAAACCCATAGCAACTTCATTTATTTATGATAATGCAAAACCTAAAGCTGAATTAATCTTAATCTTCAGAATATTATTCTAAAATAATATTGCTCCGGATATGACGCCCACACAGATAAAATTCCACGTAGTATTTGACAGCGCAGCGCATATCCAGTACCACTTAATACATCGTAAAAATTCATGTAAGGTCTGTTTCATGTTCTTAATGTCTCTCCTACTCAGCCTACTACTAATCGCCTTCACTGTGCGCGGCAGCAGGCTGGACGGAGCCGGACGATAGAACAAGCTCCCCAGACCAGAAACCCGCGCCGCTGCGCGGGTTTTTTTATGCTCGCAGCGCGGCGCCTTCGACATCCATAAGGATTTAACCATGAGCCAGCAGCAAGTTATTATTTTCGATACCACATTGCGCGATGGAGAACAGGCTTTACAGGCAAGCCTGAGCGTAAAAGAAAAACTGCAAATCGCCCTGGCGCTGGAGCGTATGGGTATCGATGTCATGGAAGTCGGCTTTCCAGTTTCCTCCCCCGGCGATTTCGAATCCGTTCAAACAATAGCCAGAAATATAAAACACAGCCGCGTCTGCGGGCTGGCGCGCTGCGTCGAAAAAGATATTGATGCCGCCGCCGAGGCTCTGCGCGCCGCTGACGCTTTCCGTATTCATACCTTCATTGCGACTTCACCAATGCACATCGCGACTAAACTGCGCAGCACGCTGGATGAAGTCATCGAGCGCGCGGTGTATATGGTCAAACGCGCACGTAACTACACCGATGACGTCGAATTCTCCTGCGAAGACGCCGGTCGCACGCCACCGGAGGATTTAGCCCGTGTCGTAGAAGCTGCTATTCGAGCAGGTGCCACCACGGTCAATATCCCCGATACCGTGGGATATACCACCCCGGTTGAATACGGCGGCATTATTACTTCCCTGTTTGAACGCGTGCCGAATATCGATAGCGCCATCATTTCTATACACACCCACGACGATTTAGGTATGGCAACAGGAAACGCCATCACCGCCGTTCAGGCTGGCGCCCGTCAAATCGAGGGGACCCTGAACGGCCTCGGTGAGCGGGCCGGTAATTGCGCGCTGGAAGAGGCAATCATGGCCATTAAAGTACGCGGCGCCGCTATGGGCGGGCTGTATACCAATATTCATCATCAGGAAATCTGGCGCACCAGCCAGACGGTAAGCCAAGTGTGCAGTATGCCTATCTCCGCCAATAAGGCCATCGTTGGCAGTAACGCCTTTGCGCACTCATCGGGTATTCATCAGGACGGCGTCCTGAAAAATCGCGAAAACTACGAAATCATGACGCCGGACGCAATCGGCCTGAATCAAATACAACTGAACCTGACCTCCCGCTCAGGGCGCGCCGCGGTCAAACATCGCATGGAAGAAATGGGCTATCAGGAAGCCGATTACGACCTGGATCAGCTATACGACGCTTTCCTGAAACTGGCGGATAAGAAAGGCCAGGTTTTTGACTATGACCTGGAAGCACTGGCATTCATCAACAAACAGCAGGAAGAACCGGAACACTATCGGCTGGAATACTTCAGCGTGCAATCCGGCACCAGCGCGCTGCCGACGGCCTCGGTAAAACTGGCGTGCGGCAACGCCGTTATTTCAGAAGCAGCGACGGGGAACGGCCCGGTGGATGCCGTTTATCAGGCAATCAATCGCATTACCGATTACAACATTGAGCTAGTCAACTACCAGTTAGGCGCCAAAGGCCACGGCAGAAATGCGCTGGGCCAGGTCAACATTGTCGCCAACTATAACGGAAGGCGCTTTCACGGCGTAGGGCTGGCCACAGATATCGTCGAGTCGTCGGCAAAAGCAATGATTCACGTACTGAATAATATCTGGCGCGCCGCCGAGGTCGAAAAGGCGTTACAGCACAAACAAATCAAAGAAGCTAACCAGGAAACCGTGTGATATGTCCAGGAATTATCATATAGCCGTCCTGCCGGGAGACGGAATTGGTCCCGAAGTCATGGCACAGGCACACAAGGCGCTGGACGCCGTTCGCCGCCGCTTTCAGTTAACTATCAGCACCAGTGAGTATGACGTAGGCGGTATCGCCATCGACAGCCACGGCTCGCCGCTGCCGCCCGCGACGCTGGAAGGCTGCGCCGGGGCGAATGCCGTGCTGTTTGGCTCCGTCGGCGGCCCTAAATGGGAACATTTGCCGCCCAATGAACAACCTGAACGCGGCGCCCTGCTGCCGCTGCGCAAGCATTTTAAATTATTCAGCAATTTGCGCCCCGCGCGGCTGTACCCCGGGCTGGAAAGCTTCTGCCCGCTGCGTGCCGACATCGCCGGGCGGGGCTTTGACATTCTGTGCGTGCGTGAATTAACCGGCGGCATCTATTTCGGGCAACCTAAGGGCCGCGAAGGCAGCGGTTTACACGAAAAAGCATTCGATACGGAAGTCTATTACCGTTTTGAAATCGAGCGTATCGCCCGCATCGCTTTTGAATCAGCGCGCAAACGTCGCGGTAAAGTTACATCAATTGATAAAGCCAACGTGCTGCAATCTTCCGTTATGTGGCGGGAAATTGTCAGTGAAATCGCAGCTGACTATCCGGATATTACGCTGTCGCATATGTATATCGACAACGCCGCAATGCAGTTAATAAAAGATCCTTCGCAATTTGACGTGCTGCTGTGTTCCAACCTGTTTGGCGACATTCTCTCCGACGAGTGCGCCATGATAACCGGCTCGATGGGCATGCTACCGTCCGCCAGCCTCAACGAACAGGGGTTCGGCTTATATGAGCCAGCGGGCGGCTCTGCGCCGGATATCGCCGGAAAAGATATTGCTAATCCCATCGCCCAAATATTGTCACTGGCGCTGCTGCTGCGTTACAGCCTGAATGAAGACGAGGCGGCATCAGGTATTGAACGCGCGATAAATCGCGTATTGACGGAAGGCATTCGCACCCGCGACCTGGCACAAGACGGCCAGGGCATTGGCACTCAGGAAATGGGCGATATCATCGCTCGCTATATCGCAGACGAGGCGTAACCATGGCTAAAACGTTATATCAAAAATTATTCGACGCGCACGTGGTTCACGAGGCGGCGGGCGAAACCCCGATTATCTATATCGACAGACATTTAGTGCATGAAGTAACTTCTCCGCAGGCGTTTGATGGGCTGCGCGCTCACGGACGCCGCGTGCGCAGGCCGGAAAAAACCTTTGCGACCATGGATCATAATGTCTCCACGCAAACCAAAGACATCAACGCCAGCGGCGAAATGGCGCGTATTCAAATGCAAGAATTGATGAAAAACTGTCAGGAATTCAACGTCGAGCTTTACGATTTGAACCACCCCTGGCAGGGCATCGTCCACGTTATGGGGCCAGAGCAGGGAATTACGCTGCCCGGCATGACTATCGTCTGCGGCGATTCACACACCGCCACACACGGTGCATTCGGCGCGCTGGCGTTCGGTATTGGCACCTCGGAAGTCGAACACGTGCTGGCGACGCAAACTCTGAAGCAGGGCCGCGCAAAAACCATGAAAATCGAAGTTACCGGCACCGCCGCACCGGGGATCACCGCAAAAGACATTGTACTGGCAATCATCGGTAAAATCGGCAGCGCCGGCGGTACCGGCTACGTTGTCGAGTTTTGCGGCCCGGCAATCCGCGCCTTAAGCATGGAAGGCCGTATGACGCTGTGCAATATGGCCATTGAGATGGGCGCCAAAGCAGGTCTGGTCGCGCCGGACGAAACCACCTTTAACTACGTGAAAGGGCGCCGCCACGCGCCAAAAGACGAGCACTGGGAAGACGCCATCACCCACTGGAGCACGCTGAAAAGCGACGGCGACGCGCAGTTTGACAGCGTCATCACGCTGGCCGCCGAAGAGATTGCGCCACAGATAACCTGGGGCACCAATCCCGGTCAGGTTATCGCCGTTAGCGACAGCATTCCCGCGCCGGAATCGTTCCGCGATCCGGTGGCGCGCGCTTCAGCGGAAAAAGCGCTGGCGTATATGGGGCTGCAGCCGGGCGTACCGCTGACCGATGTCACCATCGATAAAGTATTTATTGGCTCCTGCACCAATTCGCGCATTGAAGATCTGCGGGCCGCCGCCGCCATCGCTCAGGGCCGCAAAGTCGCACCCGGCGTTCAGGCAATGGTAGTTCCCGGCTCCGGCCCGGTGAAAGCACAGGCCGAAGCGGAAGGGCTGGATAAAATTTTTATTGATGCCGGTTTTGAATGGCGCCTGCCCGGCTGCTCGATGTGCCTGGCGATGAATAACGACCGTCTGAACCCTGGAGAGCGCTGCGCGTCCACCAGCAACCGTAATTTTGAAGGACGTCAGGGGCGCGGCGGGCGCACGCATCTGGTCAGCCCGGCAATGGCCGCCGCCGCCGCGGTGACGGGCCGCTTCGCCGATATCCGTACACTGAAATAAGGGGAGGAATAATCATGGCTGAGAAATTTACCCAACACGCCGGGCCGGTGGTTCCGCTGGATACAGCGAATGTAGATACTGACGCAATTATTCCCAAACAATTTTTGCAAAAGGTTACCCGCACCGGGTTCGGCGCGCACTTATTTAACGACTGGCGCTTTCTGGACGATAACGGGCAGCGCCCGAATCCCGATTTTATTATGAACCGCCCCGAGTATCAGGGCGCCTCCATCCTGCTGGCGCGGGAAAACTTCGGCTGCGGCTCTTCTCGGGAACACGCCCCCTGGGCGCTAACCGATTACGGATTTAACGTGATTATCGCCCCAAGTTTTGCAGATATTTTTTATGGCAACTGCTTTAACAACCAGTTACTGCCGGTAACGCTAAAAGAAAGTGAGATAGACGAACTGTTTCAGCTTGCGCAGGCTGAACCGGGAATTTGCTTTGATGTCGATTTAGAACAACAGGTGGTGCGGGCTGGCAACAAAAACTATGCCTTCACTCTGGATGCCTTCCGGCGGCACTGCTTGCTCAACGGGCTGGACGGTATCGGGCTGACGCTACAACACGAAACCGACATCGCCGCCTGGGAAGAGCGCCAACCGGCGTTTATGGCCTGATAGACAAGCTGAATCCCGCCCTATTGTTCGCTATAGCTTCACAGCATAGCGAACAATAGGGCGCAACTGCCGGGCAGATTTGGTCTGCAAATAATCTGCGCCTGGCATCAGGCTTCTTTAACCCGAAACGTCATCCACAGCGCCAAAACGGCAAGCCCGGCAATCACCGGATAAACCGCCGCGTGGCCCATATTTTGCGCCAGTAATCCCTGTAGCAACCCAGCCAGAATCATTCCCGTGAGAATACTATTGGTAAATAGCGTGGTCGCCGCACCGGCGCGCCCGGGCATTAAATCCTGAAACCATAGCATGCCAATACCCGCGATAATGCCGATAAAGGCGGCGTTAAAAATCTGCAGCGCGATAAGCGCCGGTTTAGTGTGAAATGCCAATAAACCAAGATAAAAAATCACCCCCGCGCTCACGGCGCCAATCATCATCCTGCGCTTACCGGTGCGCTTCACAAAATAGCCGGCAAGCAGCATCAGCGGAATTTCCAGCCCGGCAGCGCTGCCCATCAGGATCCCGGCAAGTTTATCCGGCAAACCAAGGCTTTGACTCAGCCATAGTGGCATATCAATAAGATACATAGTGTTGCAGGCCCACATTAAAACCGAAGCGCCGAACAGCGTTCTGACATCGCGATTACGCCAGACGGCGACCTGACTCAGCGACCCACCGGTTCCACCCGCTGCGCGCGGCACCGAAGGCAGCGCCATCAAAATCAGCACCAGGCTTACCACAAACACGGTTGCCGCCACGGTATACATCACGGTAAAGCCATAATTTAGCGCCAGCATGTAGGCCAGCGGCGGACCAATCACCCACGCCAGCGAAAGCTGGGCGCGCATCACTGAACTGAACATTGCCGCTTCCCGCGAACGGCTATCGGTATACTCGCGAGCCAGCGCAAAAAGCTGCGGCATCGCCGTATTTCCCAGCGCCGCCAGCAATACTCCCAGCGTAATTAGCGCCAAATAATGACGGCTAAACGCAAACAGCAGGCTATTAGCGATAGCCATCGTGCAGCACAGCAAAATTAAACGCCGCCGATCGCCGCTGCGATCGGAGCGGCGCGCCAGCGTCATGCTAACGACAATTCCCGCTATGGCATTTACCGTATAAAACAGTCCTACCTGAAACGGTAATGCTTTTACTTCACGGGTTAAAAAGAGGCTGAGCGTCGGCATTTGCAGGGCGCCAGCCACGCCTAGCATAAAAGCGGTTGCCATAAAGGCTAACGAAACGGCATTAAATCGGATACCGTTCCCGGTTTTTAATTTCACGTAGACTCCCGATGATTAGCGCCACATCTTCATGATGCATCGCGCGCTGCCTTGCGCCACGCGGTATGCCGCGCCGAGCGCAATTTGCGCACGATAAGCAACCCGATGACGAAAGCCAAAAATAAACGGCGTGCTGCGTATCATAAACGAAAAAAGCCGGCGGTAATCTACCGTCGGCCGGTGAAAGTTGGGCACCAATACTCAGTCACACTTGATGTCCGCACCGGCTGTGCCTCAGCGCTCCCCCACCGTTGCGGCGGTTTAAGTCAGCCAGACAATGCCTTGCTTTCATCAGGACGTATTATTGCCTTAATATAGAGGAAGAAATATTGATAACTTTATGCGCGGGAGTTCCCCTTTTATGTCTTCGCCCCGGCTTCAGCAGCAGTTTATCCGCCTGTGGCAATACTGCGACGGAAAATCCCATAACACAACGCTCAGCGAACTGGCGCTTCTGCTTAACTGCTCACGGCGGCATATGCGCACGCTGCTTAACACCATGCAGGAAAACGGCTGGCTTAGCTGGCAGGCGGAGCCAGGGAGAGGTAAACGCTCACGTCTAACGTTTTTGAGCACCGGGCCGGCGCTCCAGCGCGAGCGTGCCGAAGACCTGCTGGAACAGGATAGAATTGACCAACTGGTGCAGCTTGTAGGCAATAAAGACGCGGTGCGGCAGATGATCGCGGCGCATCTGGGGCGCAGCTTTCGTCAGGGCAGGCATATTTTACGCATTCTGTACTATCGCCCGCTGCAGAATTTGCTGCCCGGCAGCGCCCTGCGCCGTTCGGAAACGCATATTGTGCGCCAACTGTTTAACGGACTTACGCGTATAAATGAGGAAAACGGGGAAGCCGAACCGGATATCGCCCATCACTGGCAGCAAATCAGCGCGCTGCACTGGCGCTTTTATTTACGCCCAGGCATCCGTTTTCATCACGGGCGAGAACTGGATATGCAGGATGTGTTATCTACGCTTGGGCGCGCCTGTACATTACCGCTCTACGCGCACATCGCCCGCATTCATTCGCCAACGGCGTGGACCCTGGATATCCATTTACACCAGCCCGACGGCTGGCTGCCGTGGTTAATGGGGCACGTTAGCGCGATGGTTTTGCCGCAGGAGTGGCCCACGATTGCGGATTTCGCGCGCAAACCTATTGGCACTGGCCCGTATGCCGTAGCCCGCAACAGCTCCAGCCAGCTAAAAATCCACGCCTTCGACGACTATTTCGGCTATCGGGCGCTGATCGATGAAGTTAACTTTTGGGTGCTTCCGGAAATTAGCGATGATTTAAGCTGCGGCGTGCAGCTTGACGGCGGCAGAGAAACGGATGAGCCTTCCATGGAGAGCCGGCTGGAAGAAGGCTGTTACTATCTTCTGTTCGATGCGCGCTCTGCCACCGGCGCCAGCCTCGCCGCGCGCCGGTGGATAGCCCATATTCTGTCGCCGGTGCGGCTGATTGCCGAGGCCGGCGAACAATATCAGCGCTACTGGTTTCCCGCGTGGGGCCTTATCCCCCGCTGGCATCACGCCGTTATGCACCAGGCGGTAGAAAAGCCGGAAGGCCTGTCGCGTATACGGTTGACTTTCTATCGCGAACACGCCGAACACCATATTTTAAGCGATATTATGAGCGCGCTATTAGCAAAGCATCAAGTGACGCTTGAGGTACAGGAAGTGGATTACGACGCCTGGCATCGCGGCGATGTCGTCAGCGATCTCTGGCTCAACAGCGCTAATTTTACGCTGCCGCTTAACTTTTCTCTGTTTGCACATCTATATGAACTGCCGCTATTGCAGCGCTGCATTCCCGGAGCCTGGAAAGAAGAAGCGCGCCAGTGGCGGGCGGGCGAGTTGCCGCTGCCGGAATGGTGCAAACAGTTGCTGGCCGAAGGCGCTATTTTGCCGCTTATCCATCACTGGCTAATGCTGCAGGGCAGCCGCAGCATGCGGGGCGTGCGCATGAATACGCTGGGCTGGTTCGATTTTAAATCCGCCTGGTTTTCACCACCGGAATCATAGCCCTTTCGCGATTGTCACAAAGTTATTACAATGCGCCTTGCTCAACGGGGTGCCGCAACACTTTTGCGCGCTGAGATAACACCCGTCGAACCTGATCCGGATAACGCCGGCGAAGGGATTTGAGGCTACTCAAACTCCTTTGCCCCATCTTGCTAAGTATGGAGCGCAAAGTGTTAAAAAAACTGCTATTTCTCCTGACAATCGTCACACTGCCCGTCGCGGCCAAACCTCAGCTTACCGTATACACTTACAGCGCTTTTGCCGCAGAATGGGGCCCTGGACCCGCCGTCAAAAAAGCCTTTGAGGCCCGCTGCGACTGCACATTGAAATTCGTCGCGCTGGAAGACGGCGTGTCTCTGTTTAATCGCCTGAAAATGGAAGGAAAACGCGGTCGCGCCGATGTCGCGCTGGGGCTGGACAATAACCTGCTCGACGCCGCGCGCCAGAGCGGCCTGTTTGCTTCCAGCGGCGTAGATCCCCATGGGCTAACCCTGCCCGGCGGCTGGCATGATGATATCTTTCTTCCCTATGATTACGGCTGGTTCGCCTTCGTTTATGACAAAACGCGTCTGAAAAATCCACCGTCCAGCCTGCACGAGCTTATCGACAGCCCCCAGCGCTGGCGCGTTATTCTGCAGGACCCTCGCACCAGCACGCCCGGGCTGGGAATGCTGTTATGGATGCAAAAAGTGTGGGGCGATAAAGCCCCGCAGGCGTGGCAAAAACTGGCGCGTAAAACCGTCACCGTCACCAAAGGCTGGAGCGAAGCCTACGGGTTATTCCTGAAAGGCGAAGCGGATATGGTGCTAAGTTACACCACCTCTCCGGCCTATCACCTCATTGAAGAACACAGCGGTCGGTATGCCGCCGCCGCCTTCAGCGAAGGGCACTATCTACAGGTAGAAGTCGCCGCACAGCTGGCATCCAGCAAACAGCCTGAACTTGCCCGTCAGTTCATGCGCTTCATCCTGACGCCTGATTTCCAGAAGACAATCCCGACCGGTAACTGGATGTACCCGGTTACCGATATCGCCCTGCCAGAAGGATTCCAGTCCCTGAAGCGCCCGACCACGACGCTGGAGTATTCTCCCCAGCAGGTTAACCAGCAGCGCGCCGCGTGGATTCAGGCATGGCAACGCGCCGTCAGCCGCTAATTCCGGGCTGGCTGGCATCGGGGATTTGCGCTGCCGGGCTGATTATGCTGGTCGCTATTGCGGCTCTGGGCGCGCTATGCGCGGCAGCACCGAACCTGGATATTCAGGCGCTTTGGCATGACAGCTATCTGTGGCACATCGTGCGTTTTTCATTCTGGCAGGCGCTGCTCTCAACGCTGCTCTCAGTGGCTCCCGCGGTGCCGGTGGCGCGGGCGCTTTACCGCCGCCGCTTTCCCGGGCGTCGGCTGTTGATACAACTGTGCGCCATGACGCTGGTATTACCCGTGCTGGTCACCGTATTCGGGATTCTGTCGGTCTATGGCCATCAGGGCTGGCTGGCGCAGATTCTGAGTTTCTTTGGCATTCAATGGCGCCTTCCTGTTTATGGATTAACGGGCATCCTGCTGGCGCACATTTTTTTCAATTTGCCGATGGCGACGCGCCTGTTACTTCTGGCGCTGGAAAGTATCCCACCTCAACAGCGGCAGCTTGCGGCACAGCTTAATATGCGCGGCTGGGCGTTTTTCCGGTTTATTGAATGGCCGCAGCTGAAGCGTCGGCTGCCGCCCGCCGCCGCCCTGATATTTATGCTGTGTTTCGCCAGTTTCGCCGTTGTGCTAACGCTGGGCGGCGGCCCGCGCGCCACTACTATTGAGCTGGCCATCTGGCAGGCTCTTAGCTACGACTTCGATCCCGGGCGCGCCGCGCTGCTGGCGCTGCTGCAAATACTTTGCTGTTTGGGGCTGGTTGCTTTGGGCCAATATTTGGGCCGTTCAGTGAGTAATGAGCGCGGCATTGCCGCTTACTGGCGAGACCCGCAGGACGCGGGCATAAGCCGCCTATGGGATGCCATCATTATCTTGCTGATGCTACTGCTGATACTGCCTCCGCTGCTTGCGGTTGTATTTGACGGGCTGCGCGGCGCACTGTTACCCGCCCTGAGTCATCCGGCTCTGTGGCAGGCGACATGGACCTCATTGCGCATCGCGGTCGCCGCAGCAATCGTATGCCTGGGCCTGACCCTGATGCTCCTGTGGAGCGCCAGAGAGCTGCGCCTGCGCCGACATCCGCTGGCGGGGCAAACGCTGGAAATGAGCGGCATGCTAATACTGGCGATGCCGGGTATCGTGCTGGCGACCGGTTTTTTCCTGCTGCTCACGAATAGCATCGGTTTACCGGACTCCGCGGACGGCGTAGTGATTATGGCGAATGCACTGATGGCGACGCCCTACGCGCTTAAAGTGCTGGAAGCGCCGATGCGCGATGCGGCGGCGCGCTACGGGCCACTGTGCGCCTCACTGGGGCTACGCGGCCCGCGTCGCCTGTGGATAGTGGAAATGCGCGCCCTGCGTCGCCCGTTATCTCAGGCGCTCGCTTTCGCCTGCGTGCTCTCACTTGGGGATTTCGGCGCGGTCGCACTGTTTGGCAATGAGGAATTTCGCACGCTGCCTTTTTATCTGTATCAGCAGATTGGCGCTTACCGCAGCCACGACGGCGCGGTCACCGCGCTGCTGCTGCTTACGCTCTGCTTTTTACTGTTTATTCTGATGGAGGGCCTGTCCGGACGCCATGCTGACGCTAACTGATCTTTGCTGGCAATATCAAACGATGCCAATGCACTTTACGCTACGCGCGGCGCGTGGCGAAAAGATAGCGCTGCTCGGCCCAAGCGGCGCCGGAAAAAGCACGCTGCTCAATTTGATAGCCGGTTTTCTTACACCAGCGCGCGGCTCAATTACGCTGGATGGCACCTGTCACACCCACACGCCGCCGTCCGTAAGACCGGTCTCCATGCTGTTTCAGGAGAATAATTTGTTCGCACATTTGACGGTGCGGCAAAATATCGGGCTGGGGCTGCATCCGGGCCTGCGCCTGAATGCGATTCAGAAGCAACAGGTCACAGAAATCGCCCGGCGCATGGGAATTAGCGAATTACTCGACAGGCTACCGGAGGCGCTTTCCGGCGGGCAGCGTCAGCGCGCGGCGCTGGCGCGCTGCCTGATACGCCAGCGCCCGATATTGCTGCTGGACGAACCGTTTTCCGCGCTCGACCCCGCGCTGCGCGCTGAAATGCTGTCGCTGGTGGACGAGCTGTGTCAGACCCGGCACATCACGCTATTAATGGTTTCTCACAATCTGGATGATGCGCTGCGTATCGCCCCGCGCAGTCTGGTCATTAATGAAGGGAATATTGTCTGGGACGGCGAAACTGCCCGCCTGGCGGCCGGGGAAGTCGCCGCTTCTGCCCTGCTGGGCATTGCGCGTTAAACGGCGCGAGCGAGCAACGCCTGCCGCACTGGCTGCGGCGCACGGAGCATAAACCGGCACGGTGAGAGCCAGGCCCGGCGCGCTGACCGAGGCCGCCTGCCGCGCTCGGTGTTTTTTGGCAAGTACCAGCCCGTGTTTTTAATGAACAACGCTCAAAACATGCCACAGGATAGCGCCATAAATCGGCATTAGCGGGTGCCGAAAAACGGCTACCAGCGCAATACATGCGACGACACTCACCAGCGGTGCCAGCCAGCGCAGTCGGTTTTGCGGCAACCAGCGCGCCAGCGCGCCGGTAGCTGACTTCCTGGCGCGCCACCAGCGCCAGCATAGCCATACTGCCAGCCATAGAATCGCAGCCGCGGCCAATAATAGCCACTTAAACCCGGCGCTTTGCATATCGGAAGGAATATCAATCGCCGCGCCTGCCAGTATCCCAGGCAGAAAATAGAACGGAGGCCAGAGTATGCAGCCAATAATGTTAGGCAGAATGAATTTACGAATGGGTAAATCCAGCATGCCCGCGACCATCGGCACCAGCGGCCGGGTTGGGCCAATAAAACGCCCGATTAGAATTGTCGCCATGCTGTGCTGATGGATTGCATATTCGGTTTTATCCAGCCAGGCCTTCTGCTTTTTCAGAAATGACCAGTTATGCAGCGGGGTTTTAAAGCGCCGCCCCAGCCAGAACGAGATCCAGTCCGCCAGCAGGCAGCCGGTGATGCCCACGCACCACGCCTGGTAAAAATTAACTTTACCGCTGCCGATTAGCGCACCGAGCGCGGCCATCACCACCGTGCCAGGCATAATCAGGCCAACCAGCGCCAGAGATTCAAAAAAAGCGACCAGCCATACCGCAGCCAGCGACCATGCGGTTGACTGTGTAATCACGTGTTCCAGCAATGCTTCCATAATGCGCCCGTTAAACCATCAGAGAGCCGATTCTCCGGGCTGCCCGCGCAGGCGTCAAGCGCCTTGCCGAAAACGGGATAAATACCTGGCATACGGCGCGCCTGAAAATGTTTTCACAGCGCGTACGTATTTCTAACGGCTGATGCCAGCCGCTGGTGAACGAGCTGCTATCACAGGAAAGCCGTGAATGTTACCCGGCTCTGTTACGGCAGCGCTGCCCGACGAGCGCGAAGTGCATCGGACATCCGGCTTTTCTGGATAAAGCGCGGCCCGCTCCTGACAATCCCTTTTTGTTTTTTATCGATTCTGAGCATCCCTTTTATATTCCACACGCTTTACATCTCGCACCACCCACGGTTCAGCATCCCGATTCTCAGTACTGGCCCGACGCCGACATTACTGTATAAAACCCCAGATAACAGTGTGAAAACCGGTTATACTCAGCCGGAAGAATGGGTAAGCGAGAAAAGTGTGTGAACGAAACGCATAGCGGCTTTATTTTGACCCGCCACTGGCGGGATACCCCCCAGGGCACCGTCGTTTCCTTTTGGCTGGCGACGGATAATGGCCCGCGCTATGTCAGCACCGCCCCCCAGGAATCCGTAGCGTTTATTCCCGCCGAACAGCAGGCCCAGGCCGAAAGCCTATTAGCGGATGAAAAAAACTGGCGCCTTGCGCCACTCTCACTGTGCGATTTTCAGCGCCGCCCCGTCTGCGCGCTGTACACCCGGCAGCATCGGCAATTAATGCGCCTGGAAAAGCGCCTGCGCGACGGGGGAATAACCGTCTACGAAGCCGATATTCGCCCGCCGGAGCGCTATCTGATGGAACGGTTTATTAATGCCCCGGTTTACGTCAGCGGTGAGGTACAGCGGGATACCATTACTCAGGCGCGTCTGAAAAGCGCGCCTGAGTATCGGCCATCGCTGAAATGGGCGTCGCTGGATATTGAAACCAGCCGCTACGGCGAACTTTATTGCATCGGCCTTGAAGGCTGCGGCCAGCGCACCGTTTATATGCTGGGGCCGCCCACATCAGAAACCCGCGAGGTGGATTTTGAGCTTCATTACGTCTCTAGCCGCCCTCAGCTACTCGAAAAACTCAATGCATGGTTCGCGCTCCACGACCCGGACGCGCTTATCGGCTGGAACGTGATTCAGTTTGATTTGAAGGTGCTGCAGCGGCAGGCTGAGCGCTACGGCGTTCCGCTATTATTGGGGCGCGGCGCCACGCCGCTTGAATGGCGCGAGCACGGTTTTAAACCCGGCGTTTACTTCGCGCAGGCGCCGGGCAGGCTGATTATCGACGGAATAGACGCGCTGAAATCCGCATTCTGGAATTTCCCTTCTTTCTCACTGGAAAACGTCTCACAAACGCTGCTTGGCGAAGGAAAAGCTATCGACGATCCCTGGCAGCGCATGAATGAAATCGACCGCCGTTTTGCAGAAGAAAAAACCGCGCTGGCGGTCTACAACCTGAAAGATTGCGAGCTGGTAACCCGCATCTTCCAGCATACGGAGCTTTTCCCCTTTCTTCTTGAGCGCGCCGCCATTAATGGCCTGCCGGCCGATCGCCACGGCGGCTCCGTTGCGGCTTTCAGCCACCTTTATTTTCCTCGCATGCACCGCGCCGGTTACGTAGCACCTAATATGGGCAGCATCCCGCCGCAGGCAAGCCCCGGTGGCTATGTCATGGATTCCCGCCCCGGCCTGTACGATTCAGTGCTGGTGCTGGATTACAAAAGCCTTTATCCCTCAATAATCCGTACCTTCCTGATAGATCCCGTCGGACTTATCGAAGGCCTGGCACACCCCGATGCCGCGCACAGCGTCGAGGGCTTCCTGGATGCCCATTTTTCCCGCCAAAAACACTGCCTGCCCGCCATCGTGACCGAACTGTGGCAGGGCCGCGAGGCCGCAAAACGCCAGGCAAACAGGCCGCTCGCCCAGGCGCTGAAAATTATGATGAACGCGTTTTACGGCGTATTAGGCACCAGCGCCTGCCGCTTTTTTGATCCGCGCCTCGCCTCGTCTATCACCATGCGCGGCCACGCAATTATGCGCCAAACCAAGGCTCTGATTGAATCACAGGGCTACGAAGTTATTTATGGCGATACCGATTCAACGTTCGTCTGGCTCAAAACGCCGCACGATGAGGCCAGTGCCTGTGCAACAGGCCGCGCGCTGGTGGCATACGTCAACCAATGGTGGTGTAAACACCTGCGCGACGCTTACGCGCTCGATAGCGCGTTAGAGCTGGAGTTTGAAACCCACTTTTGCCGCTTTTTAATGCCCACCATCCGCGGCGCGGAAACCGGCAGCAAAAAGCGCTACGCGGGCATGATCCGTAATAAAGACGGCGAGCACATGGTATTTAAGGGGCTGGAAACCGTTCGTACCGACTGGACGCCGCTGGCCCAGCAGTTTCAGCAAGGGCTGTACCAGCGGATCTTTCGCAAAGAGCCATGGGAAGCGTTCGCACGCGAAACCGTCGCGCGTTTAATGGCCGGGGAACTGGACGATCGGCTTGTCTATCGCAAGCAACTGCGCCGCCCGCTTGATGACTACCAGCGCAATGTGCCGCCGCACGTGCGCGCGGCGCGACTGGCCGATGACGAGAACCGGCGCCTGGGGCGCCCTGCCCGCTATCAAAACCGCGGTGCCATTAAATATCTCTGGACGGTTAACGGCCCGGAGCCGCTGGATTATCTGCGTTCGCCTATCGATTATCAGCATTATTTGACTCGGCAACTGGAGCCGGTTGCCGAAGGGATACTGCCTTTTGTCGAGGGAGATTTTGCTACACTGATTACCGGGCAACTGGGGCTATTTTGACAGGTGACGAACGCCCTGCCATCCAGTACCATAACGCCCTTTCCTTGCTCTTAGCCCATTTTGATAGCGCCTGCCGGATACGGCGGGATAAAAATCGTACTCTCCAGCACTGGAAGATGGCGCCTGATAGTTTCCTGGCATCATCCCATGACGGCATTTCTGTTAGCGTTATCCCTTAGCCTGCGTGCGGTACCGTGCAGCCGGGATAGCATCCTGGGTAACAGAGATGAAACGAGCGCGGCTTTACGCTATTGCCTGAAAATACAGAACTGAGTCAAATCGATATGCCTTTTACTCTTGGTCAACGCTGGATAAGTGATACAGAAAGCGAACTGGGCCTCGGCACCGTCGTCGCCATCGACGCGCGCATGGTCACCCTTCTTTTCCCCGCAACCGGTGAAAATCGTATGTACGCCCGCAATGACGCGCCCGTTACGCGCGTTATGTTCCATTCAGGAGATGCCATTACCAGCCATGAAGGCTGGCAGCTACGGGTAGAAAATGTTCAGCAAGAAAAAGGGCTACTCATTTATACCGGCGTGCGCATGGACACCGGCGAAGAGAATGTGGAACTCCGTGAAGTCCTGCTCGACAGTAAACTGGTGTTTAGCAAACCCCAGGATAGGCTTTTCGCCGGCCAGATTGATCGAATGGACCGCTTTGCGCTGCGCTATCGCGCACGCGCGTACCAAAGCGAGCAGGCGCGCATGGCGTGGAGCGGTCTGCGCGGCATGCGCACCAGCCTGATTCCCCACCAGTTACATATCGCCCGCGATGTGGGGCGTCGCCACGCGCCGCGCGTACTGCTCGCCGATGAGGTAGGACTGGGTAAAACCATTGAAGCCGGCATGATTATTCATCAGCAGCTTTTGTCCGGCGCGGCAGAGCGCGTATTGATCGTGGTGCCGGAGACGCTGCAGCACCAGTGGCTGGTCGAAATGCTGCGCCGCTTTAACCTGCGCTTTGCGCTATTTGACGATTCGCGCTACGCCGAAGCCCAACATGAGGCCGATAACCCGTTCGATACCGAGCAGCTGGTTATCTGCTCACTCGATTTTGCACGCCGTAATAAAGAGCGGCTGGCTCAGCTTAGCGACGCGCAGTGGGATCTGCTGGTCGTGGACGAAGCGCATCACCTGGTGTGGAGCGAAGAGGCGCCGAGCCGTGAATATCTGGCCATTGAACAAATCGCCAGCCAGACTCCCGGCGTGCTGTTACTGACCGCTACGCCGGAGCAGCTTGGTATGGAGAGCCACTTTGCGCGCTTGCGCCTGCTCGATGCTAACCGTTTTCACCAGTTTGCACATTTTGTCGAGGAACAGCAGGGCTATCGCCCCGTCGCGGACGCCGTCGCTTTACTGCTGGCGGATAGGGATCTTAGCGCCGACAGCCTCAATACCCTGCGCGCACTATTTACCGGCGAGGATATCGCGCCGCTGCTGCAGGCTGCCAACGGCGCGGCAGAGCAGCGCCAGGCCGCGCGCCAGACGCTCATCAGCAGGCTGATGGATAGCCACGGTACCAGCCGCGTCCTGTTTCGTAACACGCGCGCCGGGGTTAAGGGCTTCCCTCAGCGCGAGCTGCACAGCATTCGGTTACCGCTACCCGCGCAATATCAAACGGCAATTAAAGTCTCCGGAATTATGAGCGCCAAAAAATCCGAAGAGGATCGCGCCCGAGACATGCTGTATCCCGAACATATTTACCAGGAGTTTGAAGGCGACACCGGCACCTGGTGGAATTTCGATCCCCGCGTGGAATGGTTAATGGGCTGGCTGACCGGCCATCGTTCACAAAAAGCGCTGGTTATCTGCTCGCGCGCCGATACTGCTCTTCAGCTTGAACAGGTTTTGCGTGAGCGCGAAGGTATTCGCGCTGCGGTGTTCCACGAGGGAATGTCGATTATTGAACGCGATCGCGCCGCCGCCTGGTTTGCCGAAGAGGATACCGGCGCACAGGTGCTGCTGTGTTCGGAAATTGGCTCCGAAGGGCGGAACTTTCAGTTCGCCAGCCATTTGATCATGTTTGATTTACCCGTCAATCCGGATCTTCTTGAACAGCGCATCGGCCGTCTCGATCGTATCGGCCAGGCGCACGACATCCAAATCCACGTGCCCTATCTGGAAAATACCGCACAGGCGGTGCTGGTGCGCTGGTATCACGAAGGGCTTGATGCCTTCGAACATACCTGCCCAACAGGCCGCGCTATTTACGATGAAGTGCGCGAAACTTTAACCCACTATTTGGCGCAGCCGGATAAACTCGACGGCTTCGATGCGCTGATAGCCGAGTGCCGTCAGCGCCACGACGCGCTTAAAGCCGAGCTGGAGCAGGGGCGCGATCGCCTGCTGGAAATTCACTCTAACGGTGGAGAAAAAGCCCAGGCGCTGGCCGATGAAATCGCCGCACAGGATGACGATCCGGCGCTGGTGAACTTCGCCATGAATCTGTTTGATATTGTCGGTATCAACCAGGACGATCGGGGCGAACATCTGATCGTACTCACGCCGTCGGATCATATGCTGGTGCCTGATTTCCCCGGCCTGCCCGAAGATGGCTGTACAATTACCTTTAACCGCAGCGTCGCGCTGTCGCGCGAAGATGCGCAGTTCGTGACTTGGGAACACCCGCTTATCCGCAACGGGCTCGACTTAATTCTGTCCGGCGAGATCGGTAGCTGCGCGATATCGCTGCTGAAGAATAAAGCGCTGCCGGTGGGTACCCTGCTGCTGGAGCTTATCTATGTGGTGGAAGCCGCCGCGCCGAAACAGCTCCAGTTACAGCGCTTCCTGCCGCCAACGCCGGTGCGTATGCTGCTGGATAAGAGCGGAAATAATCTTGCATCGCAGGTTGAGTTTGAAGCATTTAACCGCCAGCTTAGCGCCGTTAACCGACATACCGGCAATAAGTTAATCGGGGCCGTACAGCAGGAAATCCACGCCATCATCCAGCAAACGGAAGCGCAAGTCGCGCTGGCATCGCAGGCGATTATTGATACCGCTCGCGCCGAAGCCGATGAAACCCTGAGCGCGGAATATGCCCGCCTGAAGGCGTTAAAAGCCGTGAATCCCAATATTCGCGAGGACGAGCTTAGCGCCATCGCCGCCAACCGCCAGCAGGTGCTGGAAGCGCTGGATCAGGCAAGCTGGCGGCTTGATGCCCTGCGCCCGATTATCGTCACGCATCAGTAAACCAGGGAGAGCTTATGCTGGAGTCATATCATCCTGCGCAGGACCCGTGGCTGATGGTGCTATATCAGGACGCCCATATTATTGTGGTGAACAAACCCAGCGGGCTGCTCTCGGTCCCCGGGCGCCTGGAGACGCACCGGGACAGTATTATGTCGCGGGTACAGCGCGATTTCCCGCAGGCTGAGTCGGTGCATCGGCTGGATATGGCTACCAGCGGCGTGATTGTCGTCGCGTTAACCAAGGCGGCTGAGCGCGAGTTAAAGCGCCAGTTTCGCGAGCGGGAGCCACAAAAACACTATCTGGCGCGCGTGTGGGGGCATCCTGAACTGGAAGAGGGCGTCATCGATCTGCCGCTGGTTTGCGACTGGCCTAACCGCCCAAAACAGAAAGTCTGTTTTGAAACGGGAAAACCGGCGCAAACCGGCTATCAGGTGCTCGACTATGCGCCCGATAATACGGCGCGCGTACTGTTAACGCCCGTTACCGGGCGCTCACACCAGCTTCGCGTGCATATGCTGGCGCTCGGGCATCCGATCCTCGGGGATAAATTTTACGCACACCCTGAAGCACTGGCGCGCGCGCCGCGTTTGCTGCTGCACGCCTGGACGTTAACCATCACGCATCCGGCGTTCGGCAATAGCATGACCTTCCGCGCCGAGCCGGATTTTTAGCACGCGGTGCGGCGCTAAAAGGGGGAAATCGCCCGCCGTACTACCCCGCAGTGTATTAATACCCCGGCGCGGGCGGCGCGCCCGGATGTTAGCCCTCGCGCATCCGGCGTTCGGCAATAGCATGGCCTTCCGCGCCGAGCCGGATTTTTAGCAAGCGGTGCGGCGCCAAAAGGGGGGAATCGCCCGCCGGACTACCCGCAGTGTATTAATGCTCCGGCGCAGGCGGCGCGCCCGGACGTTAACCATCACGCATCCGGCGTTCGGCAATAGCATGACCTTCCGCGCCGAGCCGGATTTTTAGCACGCGGTGCGGCGCCAAAAGGGGGGAATCGCCCGCCGTACTACCCCGCAGTGTATTAATACCCCGGCGCGGGCGGCGCGCCCGGATGTTAGCCCTCGCGCATCCGGCGTTCGCTCAAGAAGGCTCCAGAAGATAGCGGCCCAGTTCATCACACAGCCATTAACCTTCTCACCCGGCGTTCGCTGCTGGCTTACACCGCACGCGGAAATTAATACGCGCGCGGCGTTTCTTCCTGCTTTATTTAAATCCTTTCGCCGTTTTCAGCAGCTCATACGCTTGCTGAATTTCCTGCGCTTTTTTACGCGCAATTTCCATCATCTCCGGCGGTAATCCTTTCGCTATCAATTTGTCCGGATGGTGCTCATTCATCAATTTGCGATACGCGCGCTTAATTGCCGTCGCATCATCGTTTTGATTAACGCCCAATACATTGCAGGCATCTTCCAGCGTAGGCCCCTGCGAGGTATAGCGCGTTCCCTGCTGATGACCACCGCTTTGCCACTGCCCGCCACCGAAGCTGGCGCCCCCTTGCATCATGCGTAAAAACTGCTCAAACTGCGGACGTGAAATCCCCAACTCTTCGCCAATTACGAACAAAACATCCCGTTCGTTAGGATGCAGTTCGCCGTCCGCCAGCGCAGCGCGCACCTGAATATCCAGAAACATCCGAATTAAATCAAAGCGGCCAAAGCAGACGCTGCGCAACTGACGCATTTTTTCCCGCAGCGGATAATTATTTTGTTTCCCTACTCGAAACGCCTGCTGGGCCGCTGCGCGCATCTCGCCGTGAAGCTGCATCTGGTCCATAAACTGAGAGGCGACCTGAATATCCGCCTCCGTGACCCGCCCCTTTGATTTCGTGAGGTGTCCCATCACTTCAAACGTGGTGGTGAAAAACAGCGCCTGGCGCTGCTGCTGACCGGCGAAAGGCCCGCTGCGGCGCGCGCGCGCTGAGTCAAACATCTGCCCGACGATAAGCCCCAATAGCGCGCCCCAAAAGCCACCGCCAATGTAAAGTGCGAGCGCAACGCCGATCGCTTTCCCCAAATACTGCATATACTCTCCAAATCGTCATGCCGTCAGACAGAAATTGCATTATCATACCTGTCATTCAAGGCGCTGCCTAACGGCGCTGAGCTAAAACGGCAAGAGCCTTACCCGTTGATAAACGCGCCCGGCGCAAATAGAGCCGATACCGACTAGCGCCCGATGCGGCAACGCTCTGCCCATCTCAACCCCGAATTATTTCAGGTTAAAGCTGGCGCGTTGCAACTGAGTAAGTTAGTCTCTGAGCGTTTGCCGACGCGAAGCCACTGATGACGGAACAACGAAAACAACGTATGAAAAAACGTATTCCCACCTTGCTGGCCACCCTGATTGGATCAGCCCTTTATAGTCAGCCCGGGATGGCTGCGGATCTTGCTTCGCAGTGTATGCTCGGCGTACCCAGTTACAACCGCCCGCTAGTGAAAGGTGATGCCAACGAGCTGCCCGTCACCATCAATGCCGATAGCGCCAAAGGGAACTATCCGGACAACGCGGTGTTTACCGGTAATGTCGATATTCAACAGGGCAATGGGCGCCTGCTCGCCGATGAAGTCCAGCTTCACCAAAAGCAGGTGGCAGGCCAGCCAGACCCGATTCGCACCGTTGACGCGCTGGGCAATGTACACTACGACGATAATCAAATTATCCTGAAAGGCCCAAAAGCCTGGTCGAATCTGAATAGTAAAGATACCAATGTCTGGAAAGGCGATTATCAGATGGTGGGACGCCAGGGGCGCGGTAAAGCGGACCTGATGAAACAGCGCGGTGAGAATCGCTATACCATCCTGGAAAACGGTACGTTTACTTCCTGCCTGCCGGGCTCCAACACCTGGAGCGTGGTCGGCAGCGAAGTCATTCATGACAGAGAAGAACAGCTTGCCGAGATCTGGAATGCGCGCTTTATGCTGGGGCCGGTACCCATTTTCTATAGCCCGTATCTACAGTTGCCGGTGGGCGATAATCGCCGCTCCGGTTTCCTGATCCCGAATGCGAAGTACAGCTCGCAAAGCGGATTTGAATTTACCCTGCCGTATTACTGGAATATTGCGCCAAACTTCGATGCGACTATTACGCCGCATTACTATGAGGATCGCGGCGGCATTCAGTGGCAAAACGAATTCCGCTATTTGTCGCAGGCCGGTGCCGGCCTGGTGGAGTTTGATTACCTTAATCATGACAACCGCTATACAGAGGATCACTCCAGCGAGAAAGAAGATCGCCGTCGCTGGCTGTTCTTCTGGCGCCACAGCGGTGTTATGGACAAAGTGTGGCGCTTTAGCGCTAACTACACCAAGGTCAGCGATCCTTATTATTTCAACGATTTCGACTCTGAGTACGGCGACAGTACCGACGGCTATGCCACGCAGAAATTCAGCGTTGGTTATGCTAACGAAAACTTTGACGCGACGGTTTCTACCAAGCAGTTCCAGGTCTTCGAAAGCCAGACGGCGCGCGATGTCTACCGCGCCGAGCCGCAGGTTGACGTTAACTACTACCTGAACGACGTTGGGCCGTTTGATACCCGTATTTATGCCCAGGCGGTGCGCTTTACTAACGTTAACGATAATTTACCTGAAGCCACGCGTTTGCATCTGGAGCCCACCGTCAGTCTGCCGCTGGCAAATACCTGGGGCAGCCTGAACACAGAGATGAAACTGCTGGCAACGCACTATCAGCAGAACAATCTGGATCGCTATCGTAAGTACGTTTCTTCAGATCCAACGCGTTTTCCAGCGGCTACCAGAATGAAAGACAGCGTCAACCGCGTTATGCCGCAGCTTAAAGTCGACGGCAAAATGGTATTCGAACGCGATATGGACTGGGCGCAGGGTTATACCCAAACCGTAGAGCCGCGCGCGCAATACCTCTATATTCCTTATCGCGATCAGAGCGATATTAAACCTTACGATTCATCGTTCCTGCAGTCTGATTATTCCGGCCTGTTCCGCGATCGCACCTATGGCGGCCTGGATCGTATTGCCTCAGCAAACCAGGTGACCACCGGTTTGACGTCGCGTGTTTATGACGATAATGCGGTTGAACGTTTTAACGTTTCACTGGGTCAGATTTACTACTTTACCCAGTCGCGTACCGGCGATGACAACATCAATTGGGAAAAGGACAAGAAAACCGGCTCGATGGTTTGGGCCGGCGATACTTACTGGCGCATCACCCAGCGCTGGGGGCTACGCGGCGGCGTAGAATATGACACCCGCATGAACAATGTGGCCACCGGCAGCGGCACGCTAGAGTACCGCCGTGATTCAGACCGCATCGTGCAGTTGAATTATCGCTATGCCAGCCCGGAATACATCCGCGCGACGCTTGCGACCACCACTAGCAGCATGTTTACCCGTCCACAATACAAAGACGGGATTGCGCAGGTGGGCATGGCCGCAAGCTGGCCTATCGTCGATCGCTGGTCCGTAGTGGGCGCGTACTATTACGATACCAATACGCACCAGCCTGCCGATCAAATGGTAGGAGTTCAGTATAACTCCTGCTGTTACGCAATTCGCGTGGGGTATGAACGTAAGCTTAACGGCTGGGAACATGCGAAAAGCTCGTATGACGAAAAAGTTGGCTTCAACATTGAGCTGCGCGGTCTGAGTTCCAACTATGGTCTCGGCACTCAGCAGATGATGCGCTCGAATATTTTGCCGTATCAGAACTCACTGTAATCGCTTATTAAAATAAACCCGCTTTGCGGTTAAATCAGAAATGGAACGTGTATGAAGAACTGGAGAACGCTGCTTCTCGGTATCGCCTTTACGGTGAATACCGCCTTCGCCGCCCCGCAGGTCGTCGACAAAGTCGCCGCTGTGGTCAATAACGGCGTCGTACTGGAAAGCGACGTGGACGGCCTGATGCAGTCGGTAAAACTGAACGCCGACCAGGCGCGCCAGCAGCTCCCGGATGATAAAACGCTGCGACATCAGATAATGGAACGTCTGATCATGGATCAGATCCTGCTGCAAATGGGCCAGAAAATGGGCGTTAACGTCAGTGATGCCCAGCTCGATCAGGCGATTTCAGGCATCGCTAAGCAAAATGGCATGTCGCTCGATCAAATGCGCAGCCGCCTTGCTTATGAAGGGATTAGCTACCCCACTTACCGTAGCCAGATCCGTAAAGAGATGGTTATCTCCGAAGTGCGCAATAATGAAGTGCGCCGCCGGGTCACTATTCTGCCGCAGGAAGTCGAGCAACTGGCCCAGCAGGTGGGAAACCAGAACGACGCCAGCACAGAATTAAACCTGAGCCATATTCTGCTGCCGTTACCTGAAAATCCCACTTCAGCGCAGGTGAGTGAAGCGCAAAGCGTGGCGCAGTCCATTGTCGAACGCGCGCATAACGGCGAAGACTTTGGCAAGCTGGCTATCACCTATTCCGCAGATCAGCAGGCGCTAAAAGGTGGCCAAATGGGCTGGGGACGTATTCAGGAGCTACCGTCACTGTTCGCCCAGGCGCTCAGTACCGCTAAAAAAGGCGATATTATCGGCCCGATTCGCTCCGGCGTCGGCTTTCACATCCTTAAAGTGAACGATATGCGCGGCCAGACGCAAAATATTTCCGTCACGGAAGTGCATGCGCGCCACATTCTGTTAAAACCGTCGCCTATCCTGAACGACGCGCAGGCGCGTCAAAAGCTGGAAGTTTTAGCGGCGGATATTAAAAGCGGAAAAACAACGTTCGCCAACGCGGCGAAAGAGTTCTCTCAGGATCCGGGTTCCGCTAATCAGGGCGGCGATCTGGGCTGGGCAATGCCGGATATCTACGATCCTGCGTTCCGCGATGCGCTGCAGCATCTGCAAAAAGGCCAACTCAGCGCTCCGGTGCACTCCTCCTTCGGCTGGCATCTGATTGAAGTAATGGATACCCGAAAAGTGGATAAAACCGACGCCGCGCAGAAAGATCGCGCCTACCGCATGCTGTTTAACCGTAAGTTTGCCGAAGAAGCGCAAACCTGGATGCAAGAGCAGCGCGCCAGCGCATACGTTAAAATATTGAGCCGATAAATGGCGTTAGTTCCACGTATCGTTATTACGCCCGGCGAACCCGCCGGGATTGGTCCCGATCTCGTTGTTGCCCTTGCGCAGTACGGCTGGCCCGCTGAGCTGGTTGTCTGCGCCTCGCCCGAACTCCTTCACACGCGCGCGTCCCTTCTGAAACTACCGCTGCAGCTGAAACCCTATCAGTCGGACGCCCCTGCGCGCGCTCAGCATGCGGGGACGCTCACCGTTTTGCCTATCCCACTGCGCGTAGACGCCGCGCCCGGACGGCTTGATACGCGCAACGGCGCGTATGTCGTTGAAACGCTGGCGCGCGCCTGCGACGGTTGCCTGAACCAGGAGTTCGCCGCGCTGGTCACAGGTCCGGTTAATAAAGGCGTAATTAACGACGCGGGCATCCCCTTTACCGGGCATACGGAATTTCTGGAGTCCCGCGCGGGCAGTGATAAAGTCGTGATGATGCTGGCAACCGATACGCTGCGCGTTGCGCTGGCAACCACGCATTTACCGCTGCGCGCGGTCGCGGATGCCATCACGCCGGCACTACTGCGCCAGGTGATAACGATTTTGCATCGCGATTTGCGCGATAAATTCGGTATTCAGGCACCCCATATCCTGGTCAGCGGCCTCAACCCCCACGCCGGTGAAGGCGGTCATATGGGGCGCGAAGAGCTCGACGTTATTATCCCGACGCTTGACGCGCTGCGCGCTGAAGGTATGAATCTAACCGGGCCTTTACCGGCCGATACGCTATTTCAGCCCCGCTATCTTAATAGCGCTGACGCCGTCCTGGCGATGTACCACGATCAGGGGCTACCCGTGTTAAAGTACCAGGGCTTTGGCCGGGCGGTGAATATCACGCTAGGCCTGCCCTTCATTCGTACATCGGTTGACCACGGCACGGCGCTGGAACTGGCCGGCCGTGGCGTCGCCGATGTCGGCAGTTTCATTACGGCGCTTAATCTCGCCACCAAAATGATTGTTAATAGGCAATGAATAATCGAGTCCATCAGGGGCACCTGGCCCGCAAACGCTTCGGGCAAAACTTTCTCAACGATGCCTTCGTTATCGACAGTATCGTCAGCGCCATTCATCCCCAAAAAGGCGACGCCATGGTGGAAATTGGCCCGGGTCTTGGCGCCCTCACCGAGCCCGTCGGCGAGCGGCTGGATAAACTCACCGTTATCGAACTCGACCGCGATCTGGCTGCGCGTTTAAAAACCCACCCGTTCCTTGGCCCTAAACTCACGATTTATCAGCAAGATGCCATGACCATGGACTTTAGCGAACTGTCTCGTGAGCTTGGGCAGCCGCTGCGGGTGTTTGGCAATCTGCCGTATAACATTTCAACGCCGCTGATGTTTCACCTGTTTAGCTATACTAATGCTATTCAGGACATGCACTTTATGTTGCAAAAAGAGGTGGTCAATCGTCTGGTTGCAGGGCCGAACAGTAAAGCCTATGGCCGTTTAAGCGTTATGGCGCAATACTATTGCCAGATTATTCCGGTGCTGGAAGTGCCTCCCTCCGCGTTTACACCAGCGCCGAAAGTTGATTCGGCCGTCGTGCGTTTGGTTCCGCATGCTACGCTGCCGCATCCGGTTAAGGCGCTGCGGATATTGAGCCGGCTAACAACCGAAGCCTTCAATCAGCGGCGTAAAACTATCCGCAATAGCCTCGGCAACGCGTTCAGCGTTGAGGTGCTTAATAAACTGAATATCGATCCTACGCTGCGCGCTGAAAACCTTTCCGTTGCGCAATACTGTGAGATGGCCAACTACTTAGCTGACAATCCGCCGACACAGGAGAGCTGAAGAAATGATTAATTCGCCCCGCGTTTGCGTACAGGTGCAAAGCGCCTATATTGAGTCGCAGTCCCTCCCGGATGAGGAACGTTACGTCTTCGCATATACAGTCACCATCCGCAATCTGGGGCGTCAATCCGTTCAACTGCTCTCCCGTTACTGGTTAATTACCAACGGCAACGGCCGCGAAACCGAAGTTCAGGGCGAAGGCGTTGTCGGCGAGCAGCCGCACATTGAGCCCGGCGGCGAATACCAATATACCAGCGGCGCGATTATCGAAACGGCACTGGGAACCATGCAAGGCCGCTATGAAATGATTGATGAAACCGGGCGCACATTCAGCGTTGCTATTCCGGTTTTCCGCCTGGCCGTTCCCTCTCAAATTCACTGATTATTATGGCAACTTATCTCATTGGTGACGTTCACGGCTGCTTTGATGAACTGACGGCACTTTTAAAACAGGTCTCTTTTACGCCAGGGCAGGACACGCTGTGGCTGACCGGCGACTTAGTCGCGCGCGGCCCCGGCTCTCTGGATGTCCTGCGCTACGTGCGCGGCCTGGGCGACGCCGCGCGCATTGTTCTGGGCAATCACGATTTGCATCTACTCGCCGTCTATGCCGGCATCAGCCGTAATAAACCGAAAGATCGCGTTTCCGCCCTGCTCGATGCGCCCGATGCCGATACGCTGCTTAACTGGCTGCGGCGCCAGCCTTTGCTTCAGGTCGATGAAGAGAAAAAGCTCGTTATGGCCCATGCGGGCATCACACCGCAGTGGGATATCGATACGGCCATAGCCTGCGCGCGCGACGTTGAATCCGTTCTTGCAAGCGACAGCTATCCGCTGTTTCTTGATGCGATGTACGGCGATATGCCTAACCACTGGGATCCCCATTTAACCGGGCTGGCACGCTTGCGATTTACCACTAACGCGCTAACGCGAATGCGCTACTGCTTCCCGAACGGACAGCTAGAAATGTACTGCAAAGATACGCCGGAAAATGCCCCCGCGCCGCTTAAACCCTGGTTTGCGATTCCCGGGCCGGTATCTAACGCCTATAGCATCGCCTTCGGACACTGGGCTTCACTGGAAGGGAAAGGCACGCCGGAAGGAATATACGCACTGGATACGGGCTGCTGCTGGGGCGGGGTGCTAAGCTGCCTGCGCTGGGAAGATAAAACCTGGTTCACCCAAGTTTCCCTGCGTCACAATGAAGGCAGCGACAGCGCAATCGCCTCCTGAGGCGCCGCTCTGGCTCTGGTATCAATACCTGCCCCGCATTCGGCTGTTGCGCGCCAGCGGGGCAATCAAGCGCTTATTGGCGATATCGCCGCTGGATGAAACCGCGCCAGGCGCAACAGTATTCAGTATTCAGTATTCAGTATTCAGTATTCAGTATTCAGTATTCAGTATTCAGTATTCAGTATTCAGTATTCAGTATTCAGTATTCAGTATTCAGTATTCAGTATTCAGTATTATTTTGATATTCAGGCACGTAACCCTCTGAAATACCGCACGGTGCCTGAATGCGCGGGTTAATCCCGCCGCTCCAAAATTTCAAAGCAGTAACCGTGAGAGTTATTTTCATCAGGCTCATGAAACTCGCTAAAAACTGACTGCCAGGCGTCCGGCTGATAGTCAGGAAAATGAGTGTCACCTTCGATTTCCGCATCAATGTGTGTCAAATAGATACGCTGCGCCAGCGGCAAAAACTGGCGATAAATATTGCCACCGCCAATCACCATAATCTCCTCTGCGTTTTCACAGGCGGCAATGGCTTCGTCCGGCGATTTAACCCAGATAACGCGCTCGTCCTCACCCGGGTGGCGGCTTAATACAATATTTCGGCGCCCGGGCAGCGGGCGGCCTATCGATTCCCACGTCAGGCGCCCCATTATCACGGGTTTATGTAGCGTATTACGCTTAAACCAGGCGAGATCCGCAGGCAGGCTCCAGGGCATGGTATTGTCCATTCCAATCACGTTACCCGCCGCCATCGCGGCAATCAGACTGATCATACGTCGCACCTTTGCATGAGAAAATTCGCGGACACTATACGTAAAGCGGCGCTATCCGTCGACTCCTGCAAAACTCTCCTGATTAAGTTAGCTCCGCTTTGCGGGCGCTAAATATCAATAACCCGCGTCGTGCGCTTTTCCTTATGTCGAAAAAACACGCTTGCGGCGGGAAAGCCCTAAAAAAGCGCCGTCCGGCGCTTTTAGCTGTGAAAATGGCTGGGTTAACCGGTGGTGCAAACGGCTTAATACCGCATTCAGGCGCCGGTATTATCAGGATCGTCGCGGCTATCGCCGCTGTGCACGCCTTCTTCCGTACCCTGCCAGCCGTGGCGCTGGATTTGATTAAGCCGGGTGCGCTCCTCGCTAATCAGCTCCGTCAGCATAGTACTGGTCCGGCGATATACCGCGGCGCGGGAAGCGGTATCAGTCGCACCAGCAACCATCTCCTCAACCATTATCTGGTTAAAACGACGAAAATGATCGGCGCGTTCACGTGCTTCATAACGTCCAAGCCCCAGCAATTCCAGCGCCTGGCGCCCTATTTGCAGGGCACTCTCGAAGGTTTCTCGTTCTGGATGAGCAATCCCCGCCTGGCGAAGCTGGACGTAATGTTCCACATCCCGGGCGCGGGCGACGATTTGCAAATGGGGGAAATGTTCTTGCACCTGCTCCGTTAGCGCCATACTGGCCTGCGGGGAATCGATGGCATTAATCAGGATATCCGCCTTTTCTGCCCCAGCAGACGCCAGTAAGTCGATGCGCGTGGCGTCGCCGTAAAAAACCTTCATCCCAAACTTTCGCAGCGTTTCAATATGGTCGGGATCGTGGTCTAAAACCACCATTTTTACCCCGCTGGAAAGCAATAAACGGCCGGCGATTTGCCCAAACCGACCAAAGCCGGCAATAATAACGCGCGGCTGATCCTCATCGATTTCATCGGCTTCACGCGTTTGCTGCGAATTATTTTTCTCAAGTCGCGACAGTAATACCAGCAATAGCGGCGTCGCCGCCATTGAAAGCGCGACCGAGAGAGTCAGCGCCTTTGCCCAACCGTCATCCAGCACGCGCGCCGTTTGCGCTGCGCCAAAGATGACAAAAGCGAACTCGCTTCCCTGCCCCAGCAGGGCGGCAAAATTTTTCCACTGTCGGCGCGGTACTCTAAGCGGCCGGGCAATAAGCCACAGCATTAGCGCTTTTAGCAGCAAGAAACCCACCAGCAGAATAATCACGCGCAGAGGGTTATCTATCAGCGTGCCAAAATCGATAGACATCCCAACTCCGATAAAAAATAGCCCTAAGAGCAAGCCTTTAAAGGGCTCAATATCGCTCTCCAGCGCGTGCCGGTACTCTGAGCTGGCCAGTAATACGCCGGCCAGAAACGCGCCCATCGCCATCGACAGGCCGGCTTCTTCCAGCAATAGCCCAAAACCAAAGATCAGAAATAGCGCCACGGCGCTGAATACTTCCCGCAATCCTGAGCGCGCGACAAAGCGCAGCAGCGGGCGCGTGACGTAACGCCCGAGGATTATTACCAGCGCCAGTGCGCCGACGACTTTAAGCGCAGAGAGCGCAAACGCGCCCAGCGTCGTGGTCGCACCGCTACTGGCCAGCAGCGGTATCATCGCCACCAGCGGAATAGCGGCAATATCCTGAAACAGCAATACGGCAAACGCGCTGCGCCCCATTGGCGAGAGCGTTAAATTGCGTTCATTCATCGCCTGCATGGCAATCGCCGTGGACGATAGCGCCAGCGTCAGGCCAATTAGTACCGCCACCGGAACGCTCAACCCCAGTAGCGCGCAAAAAATACCTAGCGCCAGCCCACAGCCTGCCATTTGCAGCACGCCGCCACCAAATACCGAAGCGCGTAGCATCCAGAGCCGTTTTGGGTCCAGTTCCAGGCCAATAACAAATAGCATCAGCACCACGCCGATTTCAGCGAAGTGTAAAATGGCCTGCGCATCCGTTACAAGCCGCAGCCCCCAGGGGCCAATCACACAACCGGCAATGAGGTAGCCTAATACCGATCCCAGCCCGAGGCGTACCGCAATCGGCACTATCAGTGCCGCAGCGCCTAAATAAATTAGCGCCTGAATCAAACTATGACTATCCACGCTGTGTCTCCTGCCAGTCTCGTAACCGCTGTTGGTAGGCTGACGCCCGACGCGTCAGCGTCTCATCATCACACACAAAAGCGTTGTGGATGACGAAAGGCGGCAGCCAGTACATTCCACAATAGAGTGCCGTTGCCTGTAACGGCTGCGCCAACGTATCGAAACCTGGACGATCGCCCAGCGTGAAGTGGTGCTCGCCACCGCCCGTCGTTACGGCCCACATCAGGCTTTTTTTCTGTAACGCTGCTCCCCCTTTGCCATACGCCCAGCCGTGCGATAGCACTTTGTCTATCCAAAGCTTCAGGAGAGGCGGTACGCCGTACCACTGCATTGGGTGCTGCCAGATAACCAGGTCGGCGCGCGTTAACGCGGCCTGCTCAGCGGCAATATCGATATCAAAATCAGGATAAAGTTGATAAAGCGACCGAACTTCCACGCCGGGTAGCGTCATCGCCTGTTCAATCATGCACCTATTGGCGTGAGAATGATGCGGATAGGGATGAGCATAAATAATTAAAATCATGGGTTAGCCTGTTTTCACTACTCTGTTGTTATCAATCGCACAGCTTCAGCGAGTGTCATCAGTGTAGGCGGTGAACCAACGAGTTAACAGGTAAGAGAGAAAACAGGCGTACATTCAGAGGAATTAAAATGGGCAGCGAGGCAGCGAGGCAGCGAGGCAGCGAGGCAGCGAGGCAGCGAGGCAGCGAGGCAGCGAGGCAGCGAGGCAGCGAGGCAGCGAGGCAGCGAGGCAGCGAGGCAGCGAGGCAGCGAGGCAGGAAAGCCTGACCGCTGCCCCGGCGTAAGCAAGGATTAGTTGTCGAGTTCACTCATCGACTTCAGGCGATCGCGATTAATTTGTTCCGTTTGTCCGGTAGCTGCATTTTTGTAAGAGACCAGCCCGGTATCGTTATCTACCTGCGGCTTACCGTCGGTGACAATCGTTTTACCGTCGGTGGTTTCCAGCGTCTGGTTTGAAGAGCATCCTGCAATAAAAAGAAAAGCCGCTGCGGTCATTGAGGCGGTGAATAGTCGAGTTAAGCGCATATCTGATTCCTGTTTTCATTTCAGTATCAATTACCTTCCCCATAACTATAGTCAGATATTTATCAGTCTGCGCACAGCGGGGGGGAAATACAGAGCACTCCTGGCGCTGCATCGCAAAGTGTGCGCTGATTGCCGCGGCCCGCTATTTGTGACATTCGGGTCGTAAAACAGGCCGAATGAATTAAGCCGTGTATTTCGGAAAGGCGCTGGCAGCGCTTCAGCGCCAGCGGAATGAAGTACAGGCAGGCCTTTATTGTTCTCGATTAACTTTCCCCCGCCCTAAAGCCCGAGCGTAGAAAAAATGTCAGCGCACGCCGCGTTGCGGCACCCAGCACCCAGCACCCAGCACCCAGCACCCAGCATCCAGCATCCAGCATCCAGCATCCAGCATCCAGCCTCCAGCATCCAGCCTCCAGCCTCCAGCCTCCAGCCTCCAGCCTCCAGAATCCAGCCTCCAGCCTCCAGCCTCCAGAATCCAGCCTCCAGCCTCCAGCCTCCAGCCTCCAGAATCCAGCCTCCAGCCTCCAGAATCCAGAATCCAGCCTCCAGCCTCCAGAATCCAGAATCCAGAATCCAGAATCCAGAATCCAGAATCCAGAATCCAGAATCCAGAATCCAGAATCCAGAGTCCAGAGTCCAGAGTCCAGAAAAAGGTACCGTACTATCACACATATAATAAAGGGCGCATTCGCTGCGCCCTTTATAAATTACCCGGCTTGATTCACTATCCGCCGGCGCGGTTATCCACACCATGCGTGGATAATCCACCGCATTGATTACGCCAGCAACTGCGCATGCATCTCCTGTACCGAGATCACTTGCTCAGTGGCATCCGCGCTTAGCGCCATCGCTGTTGCAAACCCGCCGTTAAGCGTGGTGTCGTAATGGACCTTGTATTGCAGCGCGCTGCGGCGAATTAGCTTCGAATCTTCAATAGCCTGACGTCCGGCGGTGGTGTTGATGATATACGTATATTCGCCGTTTTTAATACGGTCCTGAATATGCGGGCGTCCTTCATGCACTTTGTTGACCAGCCGCGGGTTAATTCCTGCCTCGCCCAGCGCAATAGCGGTGCCGTGCGTGGCATCCAGCTCAAAACCCTGTTTAAGCAGGCGCGCTGCCAGGTCGACGACGCGGGCTTTATCTTCTTCCTTCACCGAAAGCAGCGCGCGCCCGGTTTTTTGCATTGTGGAGTGACTCCCTAGCTGCGCCTTAGCAAACGCTTCGGCAAAAGTACGCCCCACGCCCATAACTTCACCCGTAGAACGCATTTCCGGCCCCAGCAGCGGATCGACTCCCGGGAATTTGTTAAACGGCAGCACCACTTCTTTTACGGAATAGTAAGGCGGGATGACTTCGCGCACCTGCCCTTGTTGCACAAGCGTTTTACCCGCCATCACCCGCGCGGCAACTTTGGCCAGCGGCACGCCGGTCGCTTTAGAGACAAACGGTACGGTGCGCGCGGCGCGGGGATTCACCTCAATCAGATAAACTTCGCTGTCTTTCACGGCAAATTGCACATTCATCAAACCGCGCACTTGCAACTCTAACGCCAGTTTTTGCACCTGGCGGCGCATTTCATTCTGAATATCCTGATTTAAGGTATAGGCAGGCAGTGAACAGGCGGAATCGCCGGAGTGCACCCCCGCCTGCTCAATATGTTCCATGATACCGCCGATGAGTACCGTTTTTCCGTCGCATACGGCGTCAACGTCGACTTCAACCGCATCATCTAAAAAACGGTCCAGCAGCACCGGAGCGTCGTTAGAGACGCTGACCGCCGTCTGGAAATAGCGCCGTAGGTCCGCTTCATCATAAACGATTTCCATCGCCCGCCCGCCCAGCACATAAGAGGGGCGCACCACCAGCGGATAACCGATTTCCTGCGCTTTATCCACCGCCTGCTCAAGGGCTGTCACGGTCGCATTTGCAGGCTGTTTCAGTTTCAGGCGATCGACCGCCAATTGAAAACGCTCGCGATCTTCCGCACGGTCAATGGCATCCGGGCTGGTGCCGATAACCGGAACCCCGGCGGCTTCCAGCGCGCGCGCCAGTTTCAGCGGCGTTTGGCCACCGTATTGCACAATAACCCCCGTCGGCTGCTCAATGCGCACAATTTCAAGCACATCTTCCAGGGTGACTGGCTCAAAGTAGAGCCTGTCGGAGGTATCATAATCGGTAGAAACCGTCTCTGGGTTGCAGTTCACCATAATGGTTTCGTAGCCGTCTTCACGCAGCGCCAGCGACGCGTGTACGCAGCAGTAATCAAACTCGATGCCCTGCCCGATACGGTTTGGACCGCCGCCGAGTACTATAATCTTTTCCCGGTCGTGGTTCGGGTTCGCCTCGCACTCATCCTCATAGGTGGAGTACATATAGGCAGTATCGGTAGCAAATTCAGCGGCGCAGGTATCCACGCGTTTATATACCGGATGCAGGGCGTATTGCTCGCGCAGCCGCCGCACTTCACCTTCGCGTACGCCGGCGAGTTTCGCCAGGCGCGCGTCGGCAAATCCTTTGCGCTTAAGCTGGCGCAGAAACTCGCAATCCAGCCCGGTAATACCCACTTCCGCGACACGCTCTTCGAGCCTGACCAGTTCCTCAATTTGCACCAGGAACCAGCGGTCAATATTGGTCAGATTGAAGATGCCATCGACGGAAAGCCCGGCGCGAAAGGCATCAGCCACGTACCAAATGCGCTCAGCGCCCGCGTCTTTCAACTCACGACGGATTTTAGTCAGCGCCTCCGGGTCATCCAGGCTAACTTTCGGGTCGAACCCCGTGGCGCCGACTTCTAGCCCGCGCAGCGCCTTTTGCATCGACTCCTGCAGCGTGCGTCCAATCGCCATGACTTCCCCAACGGATTTCATCTGCGTAGTTAGTCGATCGTTCGCACCGGCGAATTTTTCAAAGTTAAAGCGGGGGATTTTAGTGACTACATAGTCGATGGACGGCTCAAATGACGCCGGCGTTCGCCCGCCGGTAATATCGTTCATCAACTCATCCAGCGTATAGCCGACCGCCAGCCTGGCGGCGATTTTGGCGATAGGGAAACCGGTGGCTTTCGACGCCAGCGCCGAAGAGCGAGAAACGCGCGGGTTCATTTCGATAACGATCAGCCGCCCGTTTTTCGGGTTTACGGCAAACTGTACGTTAGAGCCACCGGTTTCCACGCCGATTTCGCGCAATACCGCCATCGAGGCGTTACGCATGATTTGGTATTCTTTGTCCGTCAGCGTCTGCGCCGGTGCGACGGTAATGGAATCACCGGTGTGGATACCCATCGCATCAAAATTTTCGATGGCGCACACAATGATGCAGTTATCATTTTTGTCGCGCACCACCTCCATTTCGTACTCTTTCCAGCCAATAAGAGATTCATCGATCAGCAACTCATTGGTAGGCGACAGATCCAACCCGCGCTCGCAAATTTCTTCAAATTCTTCACGGTTATAGGCGATACCGCCGCCCGTGCCGCCCATAGTGAACGACGGGCGGATAATACACGGAAACCCTACGCTCTGAGCCACTTCCAGCGCTTCTTCCATAGTATGCGCAATGCCGGAACGCGCCGTTTCCAGGCCAATCTTTTTCATTGCTACGTCAAAACGACGGCGATCCTCGGCTTTGTCTATCGCATCCGCCGTCGCGCCAATCATGGTAACGCCAAACTCGGCCAGGATGCCTCTGCGCTCTAGCTCTAGCGCACAGTTGAGCGCAGTCTGCCCTCCCATCGTTGGTAAAACCGCATCCGGGCGCTCTTTTTCAATGATGTTGCGCACCACTTGCCAGTGGATCGGCTCGATATAAGTCGCATCCGCCATTTCCGGGTCAGTCATGATGGTCGCCGGGTTAGAATTGACAAGTATGACGCGGTAGCCCTCTTCGCGCAGCGCCTTACACGCCTGCGCGCCGGAGTAGTCAAATTCACAGGCCTGGCCGATAACAATCGGGCCAGCGCCGAGGATCAAAATACTTTTTATATCAGTACGTTTTGGCATGGATCTCTCTTCTCCGGAGAACCTGTCTGTACCAACTGCAGGCAAAATGCAGGCGAAAGGCGCGTAGTCAATAACGGCTAAAATCGTACGTTCGACGCGCGGCCTCGCTCAGCAATTAACCACAGTGAAACATAAGCAGGCCCTGATTATTTAGCGGTCTTACGGTATTGCTCAATGAGTTTGATAAAATATGCGAACAGCGGCGCAGCATCGTGCGGGCCAGGGCTGGCTTCCGGATGCCCCTGAAAACTAAAGGCCGGTTTATCCGTGCGATGAATACCCTGCAGCGTACCGTCAAATAAGGAAACGTGGGTTACACGCAGGCTGGGCGGCAGTGAGGCTGCGTCTACGGCAAACCCGTGATTCTGAGCGGTGATCATGACCTGATTATTTTCAAGGTTTTTAACCGGGTGATTACCGCCGTGATGACCAAATTTCATTTTGACGGTTTTAGCACCGCTGGCGAGCGCCAGCAGTTGATGCCCCAGGCAGATGCCAAAAATAGGGATGGACGTTTCCAGAAAGCGGCGGATCGCCGCTACCGCATACTCACATGGCTCAGGATCGCCGGGGCCATTAGAGAGGAAAATGCCATCCGGCGCCATAGCTAACACCTCTTCCGCCGGCGTTTGTGCGGGTACCACCGTTAACCGGCAACCCCGGTCCACCAGCATGCGCAGAATATTTCGCTTAGCGCCGAAGTCGTAAGCCACCACGTGGTATGGCAAATCCTGTTCCGATGCGGCTTCCGGCAAACCGCCCTGCAGCGTCCAGCTTCCCTGGGTCCAGGTATACGCCTCACGAGTGGTGACTTCTTTAGCGAGATCCATATCTTTCAGCCCGGGGAAGGCCTGCGCTTTTTCCAGCGCCAGGGTAGCATCCAGATTATCGCCTGCCAGAATGCAGCCGCTTAAAGCGCCCTTTTCACGCAGTAAACGCGTGAGCTTACGGGTATCAATGTCCGAAATGGCGACAATATTATGGCGTTTTAAATATTCGCTCAGCGTTTCCTGGCTACGATAGTTGCTGGCGATTATCGGTAAATCTCGAATAATCAGCCCCTGAGCATGAACGGCGCCCGACTCTTCATCTGAACTATTAGTACCTACATTGCCGATGTGTGGATAGGTAAGTGTGACAAGCTGACGTGAATAAGAGGGATCAGTGAGAATTTCTTGATATCCGGTCATGGAAGTATTGAAAACGACTTCGCCGATGGCCGCTCCCGCTGCGCCAATTGACCGACCGTGAAATTGAGTTCCGTCCTCCAGAACCAATAGCGCTGACTTAATCAAACTGCCCTCCAGAGAATAAACAATCAGTTTATTTGCATACTAATTCATACATTATGGATGAATCAACGCATAACCGCCAGGCTGGCGAATTTTTGACAAACGGCGGCATTCTAGAGACAAGTCTGGGTAAAGTCCAGATAATCGCGAAGATAATTGAAACTTTTAGATATCAGAACGGGTTTTTATTTTAAACCCCATAAAATCCATAATAACAAGAGGGGAAAAAGCCATTATTAGGCGAGAAAATTTAAAAAACCAGAGTAACATGATTTTAAAAGTGGACCAAATGGTCAAAATTATCTTTATGGATGTATATCTCACTAAAAAACATATTTTTCATCCATCTAGATAACGCATCTTAAGAAAGCCAACAAAAATAAAAAATGGGTGATAAAACACCCATAAAACATAACCATATATTTTTTAATAATTATAATTCATGCAGTGAAAGCACATCTTTCATATCATAAAGACCACTTTTTACTGATGATAGCCATTTAGCCGCCCTAACGGCTCCATTTGCAAAGGTCATACGACTCGATGCCTTGTGAGTAATTTCAATGCGTTCGCCTATATCAGCAAACATGGCCGTATGTTCGCCAACGATATCGCCCGCACGCACCGTTGCAAAGCCAATGGTGCCGGGCTTACGTTCGCCGGTATGCCCCTCGCGGGTATAAACCGCGCAGTCGCGTAGATTTTTATCAAGAGCTGCCGCAATCGCCTCTCCCATTGCCAGCGCCGTGCCGGAGGGGGCATCTACTTTATGTCGGTGGTGGGCTTCAATGATCTCAATGTCCGTATAGTGCCCCATAACCTGCGCCGTCTTTTCGAGCAGTTTGAGTAGCACATTCACGCCAACGCTGAAATTTGCGGCAAATACGATGGGAATGTCGGCGGCGGCTTCGCCGATCGTCAGTTTGCCCGCATCATCAAACCCCGTGGTGCCAATTACCATCCCTTTGCCTTGTTCATGGCAAAAAGCCAGATGGTTTAGCGTGCCCTCCGGGCGGGTAAAATCAATCAGGACATCAAATTTTTCGGCTACGGTATCCAGGCTGGCCTCAACGTTCACGCCGGTGTTACCTATACCGGCCAGTTCTCCAGCGTCACATCCCAGTAACGAAGATCCGTCACGTTCCAGCGCAGCGCCCAGCGTTATTCCCTCTGCCTGAGCGACGGCCTGAATTAATTGGCGCCCCATACGGCCGCCAGCGCCAGCGATTGCTACGCGGATCGGTGCATCATGCATATCTTTATTCTCTTCAATTATCATTACGAATCTCGTCTCAGAGTACCCAGGCTGCGATATCATCGCCACCCCCAGGCACCAGAGATAAGTATTTACGATGGAATAAACCGGGATATTAGTAAAAGAATTTACGGCTCAATAGCGCCGGTGCCCGCTCGGTATCGCCTTTTTCATGCGCTCTGGCCCGTAGCCTACCCGCATAGCTCTTTTCCCCAGCCAAAAGACAACACATATCATTCGGCCTGGGCGATTAAAAACGGCTATGAACGTCCTTAGAGGCGTGTCAAAACGCTTAAGGTGGAGTCGCTGTCGGCCCCGGGCGCTTTACATCCCAGGATAAGAAGGCAGCACCCAAAGTAAAAAGCCGCTTTCATAGAAGGCGGCTTTGCCCCCCTAAAAGGGGGCTTACTGCCCTTCCACACCGGGCTGGATTTGCCTTTCTTGTTCCCCTGCCGGATGGCCGGCGGCTGCGACCTCATGAAGCGGTGCGTGAATATGAAAAGACACTGCTGGACGAGTTGAATTTGCTGCGTGAGGCTGAAAATGCAATTTTCGCGACCTTGTCCTAGTACCGCACTTTCCGTCGGTATTTCTTCGTTTGCCCCCGCCGGGTCCACAAAATATCCTCTTTGCCAGATGGGATTCCCCCCTGGCTTGTGCTTCCTGAGATAAGGATTCTTCGCAAACGGCCTAATGGCCGTTCGCCCTTTCACTAATCCCATTAGCTCCGGGACACGCAAACCCGCCGGCGTTCTCACTACCAGAGGAACATGAGCAATCCGTACATTTAACGCCACGGCCGTGCATTTCTTCATGCTGCAGTAAAGGTAAATACCACGGTAAAGCGCTTTACCGGGATTGCCGTTGAGGATTTTGTATCCGTGCTTCGGGGTCGATACGGGATGATACTGACAGCGACAGAATACGTGGCAGGCGGATTGCCGTCTGCTCATGCTATTGACTCCCTGATTTGCGGGTAACAAATCGGGGCAGTATTTAGCATGCGCATGCCACGGGCAAAGCCCCACATAAACGATCGCCGCCTCCCCGGGAGGGGGTTTAATATTGACAATATAAATGCCGGGAGATTGGCCACCCGGCATATGAACCTCATGAATAATGCGAATTCAGGCAGTGAGTACACCTGAATGCTTTGTGCGGCGGTTAGCGAACTTCCCGAACGTCAAGTCGAAGCTCCCTGGGGACTTCAAAAACAATATTTTCTTCCCGCCCGGTAAGTTCCCGCACCGATACACCGCCAAGCGACTTCAGCCTGGTCAGTACATTTTGCACCAGAACATCAGGCGCGGAAGCGCCTGCGGTTACTCCAACGCAGTGTGCGCCTTTGAGCCATTCGGCCTGTATATCCGTCGCATCGTCAATCAGCCAGGCGGTTTTCCCCATCCGGCGCGCCAGCTCAGCCAGGCGGTTAGAATTTGACGAATTTTTAGAACCGACCACCAGCACAATATCCGCTTCTTCAGCCAGTGCGCGTACCGCTTCCTGGCGATTCGTAGTGGCATAACAAATATCGTCTTTGCGCGGTCCTATAATTTTCGGGAAACGCTGGCGCAAAGCATCAATAATCTCAGAGGTATCATCTACCGACAGGGTGGTTTGGGTCATAAACGACAGGTTGCTTTCGTTTTTCACCCTCAGCGTCCACACATCCTCTGGTGATTCAACCAAATACATGCCCCCTTCCGGGTTGCTGTATTGCCCCATCGTGCCTTCCACTTCCGGATGCCCCGCATGGCCGATTAATATCGACTCCTCGCCGCGGCGGCTGGCGCGCGCGACCTCCATATGCACTTTGGTCACCAGCGGGCAAGTGGCATCGAAAATTGTCAGGTCGCGATCTTTCGCCTCATTGCGTACAGCCTGAGACACACCGTGCGCCGAAAAAATCAGGATTGCGCCGTCCGGCACTTCCGCAATTTCTTCAATGAAGATAGCGCCCCGCTCGCGCAGGCTATCGACCACATAGCGGTTATGCACAACCTCATGCCGCACATAAATAGGCGCGCCGTATATAGCCAGCGCGTTTTCAACAATGCTGATAGCCCGATCGACCCCGGCGCAAAATCCCCGGGGGTTAGCCAGCAGAATCTGCATTTACTGCCTCCAGCGCCGGACTAATATCCAGCACTTCAATATCAAAATGGATAGTCTGCCCGGCCAGCGGATGATTGAAGTCCACGGTAATGGAGTCTCCCCTCACTTCGCGAATAATACCGGGCATTTCGCTGCCATCCATTGCAGTAAAGAGCATAATGGCGCCGGGTTCAGGTTCACCGGCCTGAACAAAATCGCGGCGCGAGAAATACTGAATAAGATCCGGGCTAACGGTGCCATAGGCATCTTCCGGCTGGAGCGTGAACGCCACGCGCGCGCCGGTTTTTAGCCCCAGTAGATGCTGCTCCAGCCCTTCAGATAAGCTGCCATCGCCGAGACGAAACAGCGCAGGTTTAGCGGACACACGCGTCGATTCGGCCACAGAGCCATCGTCAAGCTTTAGCGTAAAGTGCACCAACACCCCGCTATTACTCTGTACAGAAGCCGTCATTCGTTCCCCTTTTGCTTCGCGGTTTTCGCCGAAGGAGAGAAAAAGCTCTCCAGCACGATAAGCACGGCGCCAATACAGATACCTGCATCAGCAATATTAAAGGTCGCGAAGTGCCAGTCTCCGATATAAAAATCAATCATATCGACGACAAAGCCGTGAACCATACGGTCAAACAGATTGCCGAGCGCGCCGCCGATAATCAGCGCATAAGCGCTATTCACCACGTACTGCTGCGCCCGGTTACGGTACAATAAAATCAGCAATATGACGGCGATGCCGACGGCAATACCGGCGAAGAACCAGCGCTGCCAGCCGCCTTTATCCGCCAGGAAGCTAAACGCCGCCCCGGGGTTATGCGCATAGTGCAGGTTAATAAATGGAATCAACGGGCGCGTTTCAAACAGTTGAAAATTGCTCATAACCCACTGTTTGACGCCCAGATCAACAATCAGGACAAGGAGCGCCAGCCACAGCCAGCGCAATCCGGTCGATAATATCGGTTTACTCATCAGGCAAACTTACGCGTTTCGCCGTTACCGGCGACGTTACTGACACAGCGACCGCAGAGATCTGCGTGTTCCGCCACCTTGCCCACATCGCGAGTATAGTGCCAGCAGCGTGGGCACTTCTCTCCGTCAGCTTTGTGCAGTGCGACTTTCAGCCCCTTGAGCAGCTCACTCTGTTGGGCATCCGCGCTGGCAGCCGCATAATCAGCGACCTGCGCCTGTGAGGTCAACAGGACAAATCGCAGTTCTTCGCCAAGCGCCGTGAGTTTCGCCGCCAGACTCGGTTCTGCATAAAGCGTTACCGCCACCTCCAGCGAGCCGCCAACCGTTTTATCCGCCCGCGCCTGTTCGATGACTTTATTGACTTCACTGCGCACTTTCAGCAGCTCACTCCAGTAAGCATCATTCATGGTTTCGTTATCGGCAAGCCCAAACAGGCCATCGTACCATTCACCGGTAAATACGTATTTCTCGCGCGAGCCTGGCAGATAGCCCCAAACTTCATCTGCCGTAAACGACAGGATGGGCGCCATCCAGCGCACCAGCGCCTCAGCGATGTGATAAAGCGCGGTCTGGCAGCTACGGCGCGCAACGCTATCGGCTTTGGCCGTGTACTGCCTGTCTTTAATGATATCCAGGTAGAACGATCCCATTTCAACCGAGCAGAAACGCATGAGCCGCTGCACAACCTCATGGAAATCATAAGATTCATAGGCTTTCAGGATGTCTTCCTGTGCGGCTTTAGCGCAGCCTACGGCCCAGCGATCCAGCACTACCATGTCTTCCGGCGCGACGCAGTCTGTTTCCGGGTTAAAACCGTTCAGGTTCGCCAGTAAAAAACGCGCCGTGTTGCGGATGCGACGATAGCTGTCAGCCGCGCGCTTCAGGATTTCATCGGATACCGCCATTTCGCCGGTATAATCGGTAGATGCCACCCACAGACGCAGGATATCCGCGCCCAGCTTGTTCATCACGTCCTGCGGACTCACGGTATTGCCGATAGATTTGGACATTTTGCGTCCCTGGCCGTCTACCGTAAAGCCGTGCGTTAATACCTGGCGGTAAGGCGCTTTGTTTTTTATCGCCGTTGAAATCATCAGTGAGGACATAAACCAGCCGCGATGCTGATCGGAGCCTTCGAGATAGAGATCCGCCCCGTGCCCGCCAAATTCCGGGCGCACGTCCACCACTGACGCGTTTGTCGAGCCGGAGTCAAACCAAACGTCCAGCGTATCCGGCACTTTTTCGTAGTCGGCCACCTCTTCACCCATAATGTCGCTGAGAGACAGATCCCACCATGCCTGAATGCCGTCCTGCTCTACGCGTTTTGCCACCGCTTCCATCAGTTCCTGGGTACGCGGGTGCAACTCGCCGGTTTCTTTGTGTACGCACAGCGACATTGGGACCCCCCAAGTACGCTGGCGAGAGATACACCAGTCGGGGCGATTAGCAACCATTGACTCAATGCGCGCCTGGCCCCAGTCGGGGATCCACTGAACGCCTTTAATTTCTTGTAAAGATTGTGCACGTAGTCCTTTCTGATCCATGCTGATGAACCACTGCGGCGTCGCGCGAAAAATAATCGGCGTTTTATGGCGCCAGCAGCACGGGTAGCTATGCTGCAACTTCTCTACGTGTAATAGCGCGCCTGTTTCTCGCAGCATATCAATAACGATGTCGTTAGCTTTAAACACGTTAACGCCATCGAGTCGGGGAAACGTTCCGGGTAAATAAGCGCCGTCCGGACCAACCGGATTCGCGATTTCCAGCCCGTACTTCCTGCCAATTACATAGTCATCCGGGCCGTGGCCTGGTGCGGTATGTACTGCACCAGTACCCGCATCCAACGTCACGTGCTCACCGAGAATGGCGGGAACATCAAACGACATAAATGGATGCGCAAAACGCATCAGCTCAAGGTTCGCGCCTGTCTGCGTGCCCAGCAGCGTAAACGCGGTAATTCCCGCGCGCTGCATTACACTCTCGACCAAGTCTTTTGCGAGAATAAACGCCTGCCCATCAACCTGGACCAGCGCATATTCGAACTCTGGATGCAGTGAGATAGCCCGGTTTGCCGGCAGCGTCCACGGTGTGGTAGTCCAGATAACCAACGATATCGGCCCCTGAACGTCTTTTACACCGAATTTGGCCTTAATCGCATCCTGGTCGACCGCTTTAAAGGCAACGTCGATGGAAGGTGAAATTTTATCGTAGTACTCCACTTCGGCTTCAGCCAGCGCAGAGCGGCAATCTACACACCAGTGCACCGGCTTGGCGCCTTTATGGAGATGCCCATTGCCAATGATTTTACTCAGCGCACGAATGATATTCGCTTCGGTAGTAAAATCCATCGTCAGATAAGGCTTATCCCATTCGCCCAGAACGCCGAGACGAATAAAGTCTTTACGCTGGCCCTCAATCTGCTCCGCCGCGTATTCACGGCAGGCTTTACGAAATTCTGCGGGTGAGACCTTCTCGCCAGGCTTGCCGATAAGCTGTTCGACTTTAAGCTCGATAGGCAAACCGTGGCAATCCCAGCCAGGAATATACGGTGAGTCGAAACCGGAGAGTCCTTTCGACTTAACAATAATGTCTTTTAGAATCTTATTAACCGAGTGACCGATATGAATGCTGCCGTTCGCATAGGGAGGGCCATCGTGCAAGATAAAGGTTTTTTTGCCCTTCTTCGCTTCACGAATAGCGCTGTATAGCGCGTCATCATTCCAGCGAGCCAGCATTCCCGGTTCGCGCTTTGCAAGATCGCCGCGCATTGGGAACCCTGTTTCTGGCAAATTCAGGGTGGATTTATAATCACTCATCAGATTCTCGGTTCCGTATTTCGGTTTGGTTAAAGCCCGGTCAAATTATAGAAGCCGGCGGCGCCTGCTGCAGCCGTCGGAATCAGGCGGTCAATGTTGGCCCGAAAAAATCCCGGGCGGTCGCGACATCTTGCGCGATTTGCGTTTTAAGCGCGTCCAGCGAGGAAAACCTCTGCTCGCTGCGTATCTTTTTTCGCATAACGACGTCAATATGACGCCCATATAAATCCATCGTCACATCCAGTAAATGGACTTCCAACTGTTGCCGCAGACCAGAAACGGTTGGGCGCGTGCCGATATTAGCGACGCCCGGCAATGGTTCTGGCCCCAGCCCGCGCACTTCAACGGCATAGACACCGTTTACGGGCGATACCTGGCGACGCAGCGGGAGGTTCGCGGTTGGAAAACCGATGGTGCGGCCCAGCGCATCGCCGTGTACGACCCGCCCCTGGATAGCAAAAGGGTGCCCTAATAGCGTTTCTGCCAACCCCAGATCGTCCTGCGCCAGCGCCTGGCGTACCATAGTGCTGCTAATTCGCACCCCACTTTCACAAAATGTTCGCGCGCTGGTCACCGTGAAACCGTACTGCCCGCTGGCTTTCTGTAATAACAGGAAATCGCCTTCGCGACCAGCGCCGAAACGGAAATCATCACCCACGGCTAAAAACCGGACGCCAAGGCGCTCTACCAGCAGTTCAAATACAAATTCTTGCGCAGATAAAGCGGCAAAGCGCCGGTCAAAGCGTACACACAAAACATAATCCACGCCGCATTCTGCCAGGTAGTGCAGTTTTTCACGCAAACGCGTTAAACGCGCCGGCGCATTCTCGCCGGCAAAAAGTTCAAGCGGCTGCGGCTCAAAAATCATTACTATCACCGGTAGATTCAGGCAGCGTCCCTCTTCCACCAAACCTTTCAATAGCGCCTGATGGCCGCGATGTACGCCGTCGAAATTACCGATAGTCAACACGCAGCCGTGATGGCTGGCGTTAAGATTGTGTATGCCGCGTATCAGCTTCATGACTGGCTCTGAACAGTGGAGATCTGCGGATTATACCTTGTACAGCCGGTAAAATTAACCCGCGATTATGCCCGTTTATCACAAAGCAGGCAGCATAATTGCCAAGAGATGCACAGCATTTCGCCTGTGGGAACATAAGGATGTAATTTTGTCGCTGAAAGACTGTATTCACACGCCACAAACTGATAGAATCCTGCGCCATCAATACGTAACCGGTGCCGCAAATATTAACGGCGCTTATTTGCACAAATCCATTGACAAGAAAAGGCTAAACGGGCATATTCCTCGGCCTTTGAATTGTCCACATATGATTATTTGGGAGTTGGACCTTGGCTAATATCAAATCAGCTAAGAAACGCGCCGTACAGTCTGAGAAGCGCCGCAAGCATAACGCTAGCCGTCGCTCCATGATGCGTACCTATATCAAAAAGGTATACGCGGCAGTTGCAGCGGGCGATAAAGACGCTGCACAGAAAGCATTTAATGAGATGCAACCAATTGTGGACCGCCAGGCCAGCAAAGGTCTGATCCACAAAAACAAAGCTGCACGCCATAAGGCTAACCTGGCCGCGCAGATCGGTAAAATGGCTTAACGGTTACCGATTGCAGCTTGATAAAAAAACCGGCCTCAGGCCGGTTTTTTTATTGTTATTTAGCGAGATCGGGTTGTAACTTTGAACCTATTCGTTGGCAGATATAGTCAGTAAACGCGATTAAACAGCCCGTGAAGCATATAAGCCCCCTCTATCCCGCATTATCAGAACACAGTTATTCTTCTGCACATTCGTGCACCTCATTTCTAATACCTCTCGCGCTAAAGTATCGACAATGACATACTGCATCAGGATTAAACGCGGTCAAATAAATCTACGCCATTAAAATTTATAAGAGCCACGACCACAGGCAGCAAGCCTGCTGATAACCCGCTCCCCGATATATCAATGCTTTTCAGATGGAGTAACAAAATGCTATCTGCAAAAAGAGTGAATCTCAGATTGGCTCCTAATGCATGAGCAGAAAACCATAGCCAGCCTTGCCAGAAAAAATGGCCGGCGATGCTCGTAAACATTTATTATCCTGCCCCTGGGCGCGGTGTTCAGCTCCCATTAAAAAGCCCCTGCGCGCATAAACTGTACGCCGGGGCTTTTTCAATCGTTGATAACCTACAGGCTTAGCGCGTTAGATCGTCAAAGAATTTCTTCACGCCATCAAAGAAACTTTTTGAGCGCGGGCTGTTTTTCTCGCCGGTCGGCCCGCCAAAACTCTCCTGCAAATCGCGCAGCAGCTGTTTTTGCTTATCGTTCAGGCCTACCGGTGTTTCCACAACTACGCGACAAAGCAAATCACCCTGCGCACCGCCGCGAACCGATTTCACCCCTTTTCCACGCATGCGGAACAGTTTTCCGGTTTGCGTTTCACTGGGCACTTTAAGTTTTACGCGCCCGTCCAGCGTCGGAACTTCAATTTCCCCCCCGAGTGCTGCCATGGCAAAATTAATTGGCACCTCGCAGTACAGGTTGTTCCCTTCTCGCTCAAAAATAGGGTGCTGTTTAACCTGAACCTGAACATACAGATCGCCCGCCGGCGCCCCGTGTTCACCGGCTTCACCTTCACCAGAAAGACGGATACGGTCGCCGGTGTCAACGCCTGCCGGAATTTTCACGGACAGGGTTTTCGATTTTTCTACGCGACCGTGCCCATGGCATTTAGTACATGGGTCTTTGATAAGCGTACCGCGCCCCTGACAGTGTGGGCAGGTTTGCTGCACGGCAAAAAAGCCCTGACGCATCTGTACCTGACCTGAGCCGTGACAGGTAGGACAAGTTTGCGGTTGCGTTCCCGCTTTTGCGCCGCTGCCGTGACACACATCGCACTCTTCAAGCGTAGGGATTCGGATCTCTTTTGATACACCGCGCACCGCTTCTTCAAGCGTCAGCTCCATGTTATAGCGCAAATCCGCGCCGCGAGCTGCGCGCTGCCGCCCGCGCCCACCGCCAAAAATGTCGCCAAACACATCACCGAAAATGTCGCTGAAATCCGCGCCGCCGTTGAATCCGCCGCCAAAACCACCGCCGCCCATGCCACCTTGTTCAAAGGCAGCGTGGCCATACTGATCGTAAGCCGCACGTTTTTGCGCGTCGGTCAGAATTTCATAGGCTTCTTTGACTTCTTTAAATTTTGTCTCAGCTTCTTTATCACCGGGATTACGATCCGGGTGATATTTCATCGCCAGCTTTTTATAGGCGCGTTTAATTTCGCGCTCGTCCGCCGTTTTCGAAATACCCAGGACTTCGTAAAAATCTCTTTTTGCCATTCGCTTATTCTGCCTTTGAGGCTGTTTTCCAGGATTCTCCCACAGCTAACGCCGCGGTATCACAGCTTTCGGGCGGCGCCTTATGCTCACCGTAATAGAAGCCACCTGGAAAAACAGGCTCTGATATAGATACACGGGCGTTGAGTTACCCCGACGCCCGTGCTGGTTAGCGCGAATAGCTGTAGCTGCACCGCTACAGCTATTACATTCACCCCATCGGGCGATTATTTTTTATCTTTAACTTCTTCAAACTCTGCGTCGACAACATCATCGTCTTTCGCGCTGTCTGCAGAAGCATCGGCACCGCCGGCCTGCTGCTGAGCATGCTGCTGTTGAGCGATTTCCATCAATTTTGCGGAAACCTGAACCAGCGCCTGCATTTTAGCGTCGATATCCGCTTTATCTTCACCTTTTAGCGCGGTTTCCAGATCGCTCAGCGCAGACTCAATTGCGGTTTTATCATCGGCAGCAAGCTGATCGCCAGCCTCTTCAACCTGCTTGCGAGTGCTGTGAACCAGATGATCGGCCTGGTTACGCGTTTGCACCAGCTCTTCGAACTTGCGGTCAGACTCAGCGTTCGCTTCAGCGTCGTTCACCATCTTCTGAATTTCTTCTTCATTCAGGCCAGAAGAAGCTTTAATAGTGATTTTCTGTTCTTTACCGCTGTTTTTATCCTTCGCCGATACGTGCAAAATACCATCAGCATCGATATCAAAAGTCACTTCGATTTGTGGCATACCGCGCGGAGCCGGGTTAATACCATCGAGATTAAACTGCCCCAGCGATTTGTTATCCGACGCGCGCTTACGCTCACCCTGCAGCACATGGATGGTCACAGCAGACTGGTTATCTTCCGCCGTTGAGAACACCTGGCTATGCTTGGTCGGGATCGTGGTGTTCTTGTTAATCAGCGCCGTCATAACGCCGCCCATGGTTTCGATACCTAATGACAGCGGAGTAACATCCAGTAGCAGCACGTCTTTTACTTCGCCGGTTAACACGCCGCCCTGAACAGCTGCACCTACCGCAACGGCTTCATCCGGGTTCACGTCTTTACGCGGCTCTTTACCAAAGAACTCAGCGACTTTCTTTTGTACCATCGGCATACGCGTCTGGCCGCCGACCAGAATAACATCGTTGATATCAGAAACGGACAGACCCGCATCCTGTAATGCGACTTTCAGCGGTTCGATAGAGCGATTCACTAAATCTTCTACCAGGCTTTCCAGTTTCGCACGCGTCACTTTGATGTTCATGTGCTTAGGACCGGTTGCGTCTGCGGTGATGTACGGCAGGTTAACGTCGGTCTGCTGCGCAGAAGAAAGTTCGATTTTCGCTTTTTCCGCTGCTTCTTTCAGGCGCTGCATTGCCAGCGGATCGTTACGCAGATCGATGCCCTGATCTTTTTTGAACTCATCCACCAGGTAGTTGATCAGACGGGTATCGAAGTCCTCACCGCCCAGATGCGTATCGCCGTTGGTCGCCAATACTTCAAAAGTTTTTTCGCCATCTACTTCATCGATTTCGATGATTGAGATATCGAACGTACCGCCACCAAGGTCATAAACTGCGATAGTCCGGTTGCCAGTTTCTTTATCCAGACCGTAAGCCAGCGCAGCCGCCGTCGGTTCGTTGATAATACGCTTCACTTCCAGGCCCGCGATGCGACCGGCATCTTTCGTTGCCTGGCGCTGCGCATCATTAAAGTAAGCCGGTACGGTAATAACCGCTTCGGTAACCGGCTCACCCAGATAATCTTCCGCTGTTTTCTTCATTTTTTTCAGTACTTCAGCAGAGATCTGCGGCGGTGCCATTTTCTGGCCTTTCACATCCAGCCAGGCATCACCGTTATCAGCGGCAATGATTTTATAAGGCATAATAGACACGTCGCGCTGCACTTCTTCATCCTGAAAGCGACGGCCAATCAGGCGTTTAATAGCAAACAGGGTATTCTGCGGGTTAGTTACAGCCTGACGTTTAGCCGGCTGACCTACCAGGGTTTCACCATCCTGCGTATAGGCAATGATCGAAGGCGTAGTACGATCGCCCTCTGCGTTTTCAAGAACGCGCGCCTGAGTGCCATCCATAATTGCAATACAAGAGTTGGTTGTACCCAGGTCGATACCAATTATTTTACCCATCTAAACGTCTCCACTAAAAATTCGGTCATATGTGGTTGTGAACCTGTAATAAGGGCAAATCATCGCTTTTCAACTGCCCACGTTCTTTTTTTCAGGTTAACAACGGCGGTTGACTACAAGATGGGGTCACCCGACCCACCATCAAGGGGGAAAATAAAAAAAATTTTAAATTTTCCCCTGCATAGATCATAGACGCCACTCAGAACGCTGACTATGATGCCGCGCCCCGCACGGGTAATTCTCGTCGGCGGGAAAAATTTCACTATTCAATTCACGATGAGAACTGAAGAATTATGGGCAACACGACGTTGGCTAATCCGGCTCCGCTGGGCTTAATGGGTTTTGGTATGACCACCATTCTGCTCAATTTGCATAATATCGGTCTTTTTCCAATGGACGGCATTATTCTGGCGATGGGTATTTTTTATGGTGGTCTGGCACAAATTTTTGCCGGCTTACTGGAATATAAAAAAGGCAATACCTTCGGGCTGACGGCCTTCACCTCTTATGGCGCGTTTTGGCTCACGCTGGTGGCTATTTTGCTGATGCCAAAGGTGGGTCTGGCGGATGCGGCTAACGGGCACTTTTTGGGTGTTTATCTTGGGCTGTGGGGCGTTTTCACACTATTTATGTTCTTCGGCACCTTAACCAGCGCCCGGGCACTGCAATTCGTATTTTTGAGCCTGACAATACTGTTCGCTTTACTGGCAGTAGGCCATTTAACCGACAGTGAAAATATCGTCCACATTGCGGGATGGGTCGGCATTGTTTGCGGTGCCAGCGCGGTGTATCTGGCGATGGGTGAAGTGCTTAACGCACAGTTTGGCCGTACGGTTCTTCCTATCGGCGACAAACAGTAATTCACCGTTGTTTTTCAAAATAACGTCATGGCGAGTATCCATGATACCCGCCATTTTTATCGCTATTACCCTAAGCGGTTTGACATATTTTCCTGTGACTGCGGCTTTACCCAGCGTGGGCCAGCGTAATATGCCTTCGCCGTCTCACAGATAATCGCGCGCGTTATTCCTATTTAACCGGCCATATTTTGCGTTAACAACCTTATCAAACGATTGTGATTGATGCGCTTAGCGCTGGCACCGAATGCCCGGTTCCCATTAAACACTGCGATAGCGGGTGCCTTTCACACAGCACCAGCGTCCCGGCGCGCGCTTTTTGGGCGAAACGCAGCAATGACGTCAGCATTAGTTTCAATATATGGGCCTTCCAAAAGCTGAATACAGTAGGGAACGCTGGCAAAAATGCCGGCGACCGCAACGCTGCCATCCGCATTTTTTACCCCCTCCAGAGTTTCCTGAATCGCTTTCGGCTGGCCCGGCAGGTTAAGAATTAGCGCCTGCTTGCGTATCACACCCACCTGGCGCGAAAGAATCGCCGTTGGCACGAAATGCAGGCTTACCTGCCGCATTTGTTCGCCGAAGCCGGGCATTTCTCGTTCAGCAACCGCAAGCGTCGCATCCGGCGTGACGTCTCGGCGCGCCGGCCCGGTTCCCCCGGTCGTCAAGACTAAATGGCATCCCATTTCATCAACCAGTTCGCACAGGGTTTGCTCGATAATCGCGCGCTCATCCGGAATTAAGCGCGTTTGCACTTCAAAAGGCGTGGACAATGCCCGCGCCAGCCAATTCTCAAGCGCGGGTAATCCCTGGTCCTGGTAAACGCCACCGGACGCGCGGTCAGAAACGGAAACCAGACCAATTCGTAGCGTGTGCATCATTAATTTACTCAGTTAGTCAACATAGCGGGAATCATACAGACAGAAGGAGAGAGCAAACAGGCAAAATCCACATAAAAAAACGCGGCCAGGCTTGCCGACCGCGCTACGTTTGACGTAATTACAGTAAATCGCCGACCATTTTTTCCAGTTTTTCCTGGTCGATAGCAAATTTACGGATCCCTTCAGCCAGTTTATCGACCGCCATCGGATCCTGATTGTGTTCCCACAGAAACTCTGACTCACTTAAGCGCGCCGGACGCGCTTTCACTTCTCCGTTAAAGGCCAGTTTGCGCTCAACGACGCCCTCAGATTCAGCCAGTTCTTTCAGCAATGGCGGCGCAATGGTCAAGCGGTCACAGCCGGCCAGCGCCAGTATCTCGCCGACATTACGGAAACTTGCGCCCATAACGACTGTTTCATAGCCATGCTGTTTGTAATAGTTATAGATATCCGTTACAGAAACCACGCCCGGATCGTCTTCCGCCGAGTACTCTTTTTTATCCGTATTGGCTTTATACCAGTCCAGAATACGCCCGACGAAAGGCGAAATCAAAAACACACCCGCTTCCGCGCAGGCGCGCGCCTGTGCAAATGAAAACAGCAGCGTCAAGTTACAGTTAATGCCTTCTTTTTCGAGCTGCTCCGCCGCGCGGATTCCCTGCCAGGTTGAAGCCAGCTTAATAAGAATACGATCGTTACTGATACCCGCATCGTTATACATTTTAATCAGCCGCTTTGCCTTCGCCACGCTAGCCTCAGTATTGTATGAAAGGCGCGCATCGACTTCAGTTGAAATCCTTCCAGGTATCAACTTTAAAATTTCCAGGCCGATATTTACCGCAAGTCTGTCTGTGGCATCCACCACCTGCTGGTCGCGTGCGCTACTTTGGGCGCGTGACCAGGTAATCGCGTCATCAATCAGTTTTCGATATTCAGGAATCTGGGCCGCGTTGAGAATAAGAGAAGGGTTCGTGGTCGCGTCTTGCGGCTGATAAAGTTTCATCGCCGCGATATCCCCGGTATCGGCAACCACCGTGGTGAGCTGGCGCAGGGAAGTTAATTTATCCGTCATGATAGTTTTCTCGCTTGAAACTTCTTGTTAGAGAGTTGTAATCAGTGTCGTTTGATAATATCACGCCGCCCCTAAGGTGCAACCGTAAGCCTTATGAGAGGCACCCTGTGTTAAACTCTACGCACAAATCTCTTCGCATGGGAAAAGGATGACCCAACCTGAACGATGGCATGGGGCCGCGCCAGGAGCCGAATGAGGGAGAGCAATGCTTAATTTTCTGTTTTTTATAAATGACTTGTTGTGGGGTTCAGTTCTGATATATCTGATAGCCGGCGTCGGCATCTGGTTTACCTGGCGAACCAGATACATTCAGTTCCGCTATATCCGCAAAATAAAAGTCTGCTTCATGAAAACCCCGCAGCAATATGCAACTGGATTAACCTCTTTTCAGGCTCTGTGCATCGGTCTTGCTGCGCGCATCGGCAGCAGCAATCTTTCCGGTACAGCGCTGGCGATAGTCACCGGCGGCCCTGGTGCGGTTTTTTGGATGTGGGTCAGCGGATTGCTGGGAATGGGCATCTCTTTTGCCGAGTGCTCTCTGGCCCAACTTTATAAACGCAGGGATGATACCGGCGGCTTCTACGGCGGCCCTGCCTGGTATATAGAGCACGGGCTGGGTATGCGCTGGATGGGCGGCTTATTCGCCGTACTACTGATTATGGGCTTCGGGCTGTTCTTTAATATGCTACAGGCTGACGCTATTACCCGCGCGCTTAACCACTCTTTTAAAGGCGAGCTACCCGTTACAGCCATCGCCGCTGCGCTTTTTATTTTAACTACGTTGACTATTCGCCGTGGCGTACTGGGCATTGCGCGCATTCTGCAGTGGCTGGTGCCATTTATGCTTTTGATTTGGGTAATCCCGGGGCTGGGATTGCTGCTTTGGCATGTAGAGTCCCTGCCCGGCATCGCCGCACTTATTATACGCAGCGCGTTCGGCTGGCACGAAGTCGCCGCCGGCGTCATGGGTTATACCTTAAGCCAGGCGCTCTCAGGCGGGTTCCAGCACGGGCTTTTTTCTAGCGAAGCGGGTATGGGCTCTGCGCCAAACATTGCGGGTGCCGCCAGTTCCTGGCCGCGGCATCCCGCAGTGCAGGGTATCGTACAAATGTTCGGTATTTTTATCGATATTATAATTGTGGGCTCAATTACCGCCGGCGTTGTCTTACTCACAGATAATCTGGACGGTTTTATCACACAAACCGATGGCATTTTGGTGATACAAACCATGATTGATTCGCTGGTCGGTGGCTGGGGCGATCGATTAATTACGCTACTGATTATTCTGGTGGCATTCACTACCATTATCGCCAATGCGGTCTATGCAGAAAATAATTTGAGTTATCTGATGCGGCCAACGCCGGCGCATCGCCTGACGCTGCGCCTGGCTATATTAGCCATGGTGGTGCTCGGCTGTTTTGTTCACAATCCCGTGCTGTGGCAGTGCGCTAATATTCTTATGGCCCTGCTGGCTATCACTAATCTGACGGCAATTTTACTGCTTTCCCCAGTGGTAAAAATCATTGCAGCGGATTACATTCGCCAGTGCAGCCTGGGCATTCGCCCGCTATTTATCCCTTCGCGCTATCCGGACATGCGTGAACAGCTAGAGCCTGGCGTGTGGGAAAAAGCGCCTGCCTCCCGTCTGTCCAACAATGACAGCGATTGACGGTAAGTAGCAAATGTTTTGCTAAAGTAGGCCTTACTCTGTATTCAGGAAAAGGAAGAAGAGATGCTCATTCTGATATCCCCTGCGAAAACGCTGGATTATCAATCCCCCCTTGCTACGCAGCGTTACACCCAGCCTGCCCTGCTGGATCAAGCTCAAACGCTAATTAAAACGGCGCGTAAGCTGTCCGATGCGCAAATCGCCTCCCTAATGAGCATCAGCGATAAACTCGCTTCATTAAACGCCACGCGTTTTCACGACTGGCAGCCCAACTTCACGCCTGAAAACGCGCGCCAGGCAATCCTTGCGTTTAAGGGCGATGTGTATACGGGTTTACAAGCGGAAACCTTTAGCGACGAGGATTTTAGTTTCGCGCAGGCCCATTTGCGAATGCTTTCCGGCCTGTACGGCGTGCTACGCCCGCTGGATTTAATGCAGCCCTATCGTCTGGAAATGGGGACCAAACTGGAAAATCCTTGCGGTAAAAATCTGTATGAGTTTTGGGGCGATACTATTGCAAAAACGCTAAATGACGCGCTCGCCGGTCAGGGCGACGATATAGTGATTAACCTGGCCTCGGATGAATATTTTAAAGCGGTTGACCTAAAAACACTGCGCGCGCGCGTTATTAAGCCCGTGTTCCTCGATGAGAAAAATGGCGTCTATAAAGTCATTAGTTTCTATGCGAAAAAAGCGCGCGGTCTCATGAGCCGCTTTATTATCGAAAATCGCCTGACCAACGCCGAACAATTGCAGCGCTTTGATAGCGAAGGCTACCGCTATGACGCCGCCGCCTCTGATGACAATACGCTGGTATTTAAACGCGCCGAACATCACCGCTAGCGAATAAACCGCCCGCAGATTAAATGCCACCCTGGGGTTTACAGCGGTGAAATCAGGGTGATAGCTGCTGGGCGGTCCGTTAGCGCCGGGCGGTTTAGATAAAGTAAGCCTACATTCGCGTTTGTCTCATCGCACCCTGTGATGCCGCGGGGAGCAGCATTCAATCTAATTAAACAGGCAGGCCATGATTTATTTCCCACGGCCTAAAGCGATGCGCCGTAACAACCCGATAGAAGGAAATTACGGCGTTTCTCATAACAGTGAGCTGCGCCGTTTTTTCCGCCGTATCTATGCATAACGCTCAGCGCTTCCGGCTCAGCAGGCCGGTTATTCTCGCGCTGATCCTACACTGCCTGCGCCATCATCAGGCGGCGCAGCGCCGAAAAATTAGCGGGTAAAGTATGTGACAGCAGCGGCATATCTGCGCGCTCAGCCAGCGCGAAGGGTAACGGCAATGCCTGGCCCAAAACCTCTTCTACGCTTTCTTTAAATTTCGCCGGATGCGCGGTCCCTAAAAACAGACCAAATTCGCCGGGCTGCAAATTATCACGTAAAGCGCGCCAGGCGATGGCGGCATGGGGTTCAGAAATATAGCCAAGATCGCGCAGTTCGCGCAGCGTGTCTTTTACCGTAGTATCATCAACGGCCTGGTAAGCGAGATCGCTCAGGCGCCAGGTTTTGCGGCGAAAGAGTTCTTCAATACGAGGCCAGTTATTGGGCTGACTGACGTCCATTGCGTTAGACAGAGTGGCCACCGTAGCTTGCGGCGCCCATTCCCCGCAGGCCAGGTAGCGCGGCACCGTATCATTAACGTTGGTTGCGGCGATAAAGCGCTTAATCGGCAGCCCCATTGCCTTAGCCAGCAGCCCGGCGGTGAGATTACCAAAATTACCGCTTGGCACCGACACGACCAACTGGTTACGCGCATCCTGAGGCAACTGCGCCACGGCCTCAAAGTAATAACAGATTTGCGCCAGCAGCCGGCTAATATTGATAGAGTTTGCCGAATTCAGCCCCAAAGACAGTTTAAGCTCTTCGTCATCAAATGCCTGCTTGACCAGCGCCTGGCAGTCATCAAAATCGCCGTCAATGGCAATGGTTTCAATGTTATCGCCCAGAGTACAAAAAAGTTTTTCCTGTAGCGGGCTAATTTTCCCCTGGGGGTACAAAACTATTACGCGAACATTGTTTAGCCCATAGAACGCGTGTGCAACGGCCGCGCCGGTATCGCCGGAGGTCGCCGTCAAAATCGTCACGCGCTTATCGCCGCTAATATGCCCCAGCATTTGCGCCATAAAGCGCCCGCCAAAATCTTTAAACGCCAGCGTCGGGCCGTGAAACAGTTCCAGACAGGCGGTATCGGGCGTTACATTAACCACCGGGGCGGGAAAAGTGAATGCGCTACGAATACGCTCTTCCAGTAGCTCTGCGGGGATCTCATCGCCGATAAACGCCGCCAGAATTTTGCTGCTGCGGCTGGCAAAATCCATACGTAGCAGAGAATCCATATCCGATAGCTCTAATTCAGGCAGACAGTGAGGAAAAAACAGCCCCTGTTGCGATCCCAGCCCTTGCGCCACCGCCTGCGCAAAGCTTACCTGCTCATTATGATCTTTTAAGTTGTACAGTTTCATGTATTACCTCACCACCCTTGCGCCCGCCGTATCCAGCCGACAAATATGAATAAAGCCTTCATCATTTTGTAAATAACGCAGGCTTAACCAGTCGGCAACGCGCTGCGCGCGCTCCCGGTCGTCACACACAGCAAATAACGTTGGCCCCGAGCCTGATATTCCACAGGCCAGCGCGCCCAGTTCCATGGCAGCCTGGCGAGCCGTATCAAACCCTGGCAGCAGCGCGGTGCGATACGGCTCGGCAATCACATCGCGCATTAGCGTCGCGGCCAGGCCCGGCTGATGGGTATGACAGGCATGAATAAACCCAGCCAGATAGCGTCCGTGGCGAATAATATCCTGCCGACTGTAGCGTTCAGGAAGGATAGCCCTGGCCTGGGCGGTGGATACCGCAATGCCCGGATAGGCCATAACCCAAAACCATTCATCAAACCCTGGCACCGGCTGGCTAATAATTCCCTGTTCTTCCAGCATAAGCTGCATTCCCCCCAGAAAACAGGGCGCAACGTTATCGTAATGCACGCTCCCGGAAATGCGGCCTTCCAGTTCGCCCATCAGCGCCAGAAGCCGGGCGTCATCCAGCGGTCGCTGGAAAAATTCGTTAAGCGCCATCAGCGCTGCAACCACCGAGCAGGCGCTCGATCCCAGCCCCGAGCCCACCGGCATATTTTTCTCAAGCGTTATCGCAACCGGCCGAACCTCTCCCATAATTTCACAAAAACGGATCCAGCATTGATAAACAATATTGTCATGCGGATTGGTCGGCAGTTTCGCGACAAAACGACCTGTGCTCTTCAGGCTAAACTCTGCCGCTGCTTCTACCGTCACACAGTCTCCCAATAGCGAGCCATCCACGGGCGATACCGCAGCCCCGAGAACATCAAAGCCTACGCTTACATTCCCAATAGATGCCGGCGCATAAACAGTCACCATAATTAGTCTCCTGAATTCCATGACAGCGTGCGCAGTAAATCGGCAAATACGCCGGCTGCGGTAACATCGTTACCCGCCCCGTAACCGCGTAGCACAAGCGGGAGCGGCTGATAGTAGTGGCTGTAAAACGCCAGCGCGTTCTCACCGTTTTTCACCTTGTAAAGCGGATCGTCGCCGTCCACGGCGTCGATACGCACGCGGCATTTCCCGGCCTCATCAATCTGCCCAACGTATCGCAGAACTTTCCCGCAATCGCGCGCTTTAGCACATCGCGTCGCAAATGTGGCATCAAGTTCGGGCAAACGCGCCATAAAACTATCCACATCGCCGCGGCTATTGAACTCTGCTGGCAGGATTGGCTCTACGGTAATATCTTTTAGTTCCAGATGGTTACCAATTTCGCGGGCCAGAATCAGCAGCTTACGCGCAACATCCATGCCAGAGAGGTCGTCACGCGGGTCCGGCTCGGTATAGCCAAGCTCGCGCGCTGAACGCGTCGCTTCAGAAAGCGTCATTCCTTCATCCAGCTTACCGAAAATATAGGATAGAGAGCCGGAAAGTATCCCGGAGAAGCGGCGCAGCTCGTCGCCGGCGTTAAGAAGATTTTGCAAATTCTCAATCACCGGCAGCCCTGCCCCTACGTTCGTGTCGTAGAGAAACTTACGCCGGGAGCCGCTGGCCGCCGCGCGCAGTTGGTGGTAGTAATCCATCGACGACGTATTTGCCTTTTTATTCGGCGTCACGACGTGAAAGCCTTCACGCAGGAAGTCGGCGTACTGGTCCGCAACCGCCTGACTAGAGGTGCAGTCTACAATCACCGGGTTTAGCAAATGGTATTCTTTGACCAAACGGATAAGCCGCCCGAGGTTGAATGGCGCATCGGCTTCTGCCAGCGCCGGACGCCAGGCGCTCAGATCCAATCCGTGGACATCGGTCAACAGCGCTCGGGAATTCGCAACGCCGCACACGCGCAGATCGATACGCTTTTTCTTCAGCCAGCTTTGCTGGCGCTTAATCTGCTCCAGCAGCGCGGTTCCCACGCCCCCCACGCCGATGACGAAGACTTCCAGCACCTGGTCTGTGTTAAATAATATTTGATGCGCGACGCGCACGCCGGTGATCGCATCGTCGTTACTAACGACAGCGGAAATAGAGCGCTCAGACGACCCCTGTGCGATGGCAACGATATTGATATTGGCACGCGCTAACGCGGAAAAGAATTTGGCGGAGATGCCGCGCCGGGTGCGCATTCCATCGCCGACAACAGAAATAATGGCCAGCCGTTCATCAATCGATAAAGGCTCCAGCAGCCCGGCGTTCAATTCCAGCGCAAACGCCTCTTCCAACGCGCTGCGCGCGCGCGCACAATCGCTTTGCGGCACGCAAAAACTGATGCTGTATTCAGAAGAAGACTGTGTAATCAAAACCACGGAAATTCCGCGCTGAGACATAGTCGCAAAAACGCGGGCCGCCATGCCGACCATGCCTTTCATTCCCGGCCCGGACACGCTGAACATCGCCATATTGTTCAAATTAGAAATGCCTTTTACCGGCATCTCATCGTCATGATTTTGCGCACCGATCCGCGTGCCTGGCGCCTGAGGATTGCCGGTATTTTTAATCAGACAGGGAATTTGAAACTGCGCAATAGGGGCGATTGTGCGCGGGTGCAGAACTTTCGCACCAAAGTACGACAGTTCCATCGCTTCCTGGTAAGACATGCTTTTCAGCAGATGCGCATCCGGCACCTGGCGTGGATCACAGGTGTATACACCGTCCACATCCGTCCAGATTTCACAGCATTCCGCGCGCAGACAGGCTGCCAGAATAGCCGCTGAATAATCGGAACCGTTACGCCCCAAAGCAACTAACTCTCCGCGATCGTTGCCTGCGGTAAACCCCGCCATTAGCGTAAGCGCATCGGTGGGAATGCGGCTGGCGGCAATACGCCGCGTGGATTCAGTAATATCAACGGATGACTCCAGGTAACCGCCGCGTGCAAGCAGTTTTTCCACCGGATCGATAACAAAAACGCTACGCCCCCGGGCCTGCAGAAGACCAGCCATAATCGCTACTGAGAGTTTCTCGCCCCGACAAATAATACCGGCGTTGACGTTATCCGGACACTGGGCAAGGAGCTGAATACCGTGCAGCAGGTGTTTAATTTGTGCAAACTCCTGCCCCAACCGCTCTTCAAGCTGAGTTAGCGGAAAGCCAGACTGCGCCTGTGCAAGCCCCTGCAGTAAATCTGTAAAGATTTGTGCGGCGTCGTTGAGATTCGGGAGTACATCCTGACCAGCGATGGTTTTCTCAATCATCGCGACCAGGTGATTGGTTATTTTTGCCGGTGCAGACAGTACTGTTGCAACTGCGCCGCGCTGAGCGTGCTGCTCGATAATATCAGCGACATTTAAAAAACGCTGCGCGTTAGCAACCGACGTCCCCCCAAATTTCAGCACTCGCATAAATTGTTACCCCGTTGATTTTTAGCCAAAAAAAAGCCCGCACCTGATTGGGTGCGGGCTTTTTTCGTATTTCCTGTACGCGTCAGCCCGCCCCGTTACCGGTGGTAATGGTTGTAGTGGTAATTGTGGTGAGCGAACCGCAGCGCAATGTCATTTTGTTTTATTCCTGATATCTGTCGTAACGCTTATATTGGTTAAAGTATTGCGTGTGGTAAGTCAATGAATTTTTCCAAAAGCCCTTAAATCGACGGTGTTTTTCAATGAGTAATCACCAGCGTTATCAACATTATTAAACCCGTCTTACGGGAAATATCTTTAGAATTGATAAGCAAAAATATCTTTCTCGCTATTTTACTCCGCAATTTTTTTCTCGATGTCATGTAGTAAACGATGCAACATCGCAACATCGCGCTGTTCCAGTAACCCAAGCCTTTGCTGGATCCAGTCCGACATTTTTTCGTCATTCACCACTCCCAGATACCCCAAAAGTGCAATGCTTCGCGCTCGCAGCGCGCGAAGTTGCCCGTCATGCGCCGATGCAGAGTCCTTTTGGTTCTCTATCATTAGTGAGGAAAGTTGGTAGCAATACACCATTACCGCCTGACCAAGGTTAAGCGACGGATAATCCGCTATCATCGGCACGCCGGTAAGAACATCAGCCAGCGCCAATTCTTCATTGGTTAATCCGGAATCCTCACGGCCAAATACCAGCGCAGCGGTTGTTAACCAGCGGCTTTTTTCCGCCAGTAGGGGCAGCAGCTCATCCGGGGTTGCATAATAGTGGTATTTAGCCCGGCTACGCGCCGTCGTTGCGACAGTAAAATCAACGTCATGCAGCGCGGAGGTTAAATCAGAATAATACTGCGCATTCTCAATAATCTCTGAAGAACCATGGGCAACATAACGCGCGGCAGGCTGTAAATGCGCCTCACTATCAACAACGCGCAATACAGAAAATCCCATTGTTTTCATTGCCCTTGCCGCCGCACCCACATTTTCCGGGCGAGCCGGGCCTACTAAAACAATCACTAAACGCATTTTCTTGTTCCCGATTAGTTTTTAATTGCGCGAGGTAATCATTTCTCTTTATAGCTTTTTCGTGCAATTAATTTACATTAAAGCAACAAAGTGACTTCAGGCATCGCATGTCGATTACATAAGAATTTTTTATATAAAATAATGTTAAATATCTATATATAACAGTTAATAACATTAAAACTTATGTTTTTAATAGGGATTTCAAATGACGTGAAATTTATTAAGTATGCCTTTAAGTTATTGATTACCAGAAACAACTCTTGTAAAAAAGAACAAACTGTGAACAAAATAACCTATTAATCATGAAGATTTCATCACTCTGTTAACGTGCTACAATTGAAATTGATATATGTCAACGAAGCGTAGTTTTATTGGGTGCCAGAAACCTCCTGACCTGTTATGTTGCTGTTAAAATGGTTAGGATATCAGCCGTTTTTGACACCGTCGGGTCTTGAGGGATATAGAACCCACGACCAAGCTAATGATGTTGTTGACGTTGATGGAAGTGCATCAAGAACGCAATTACGTACTTTAGTCACGTTTTCGCCGGGCATGTTAATTCGTAGTATGCACCAGGCAGGTCAGGGACTTCTGTACTCCTGTTTCGATTTAGTTGGCAATTTTAGGTAGCAAACATGCAGACCCCTCATATTCTTATCGTTGAAGACGAGTTGGTAACACGCAACACGTTGAAAAGTATCTTCGAGGCGGAAGGTTACGATGTATTCGAAGCGACTGATGGCGCCGAAATGCATCAAATACTTTCCGATAATGATATCAACCTGGTAATTATGGATATTAACCTGCCAGGTAAAAACGGCCTGCTGCTGGCGCGAGAATTGCGCGAACAGGCGAGCGTCGCGTTAATGTTTTTAACCGGCCGCGACAACGAAGTCGACAAAATTTTAGGTCTTGAAATCGGCGCAGACGATTACATCACTAAACCGTTTAACCCACGGGAACTAACCATCCGCGCCCGTAATTTATTGTCGCGCACAATGAATTTAGGTGCGATTGGGGAAGAGCGCCGCAGCGTTGAAAGCTATAAATTCAACGGCTGGGAACTGGATATTAATAGCCGCTCTCTGATTAGCCCTAACGGTGAACAGTACAAGCTCCCGCGCAGCGAGTTCCGTGCAATGCTGCATTTTTGTGAGAATCCCGGGAAGATACAGTCCCGCGCCGAGCTGCTGAAGAAAATGACCGGCCGCGAACTTAAGCCCCACGATCGTACCGTGGATGTCACTATCCGCCGTATTCGTAAACATTTTGAATCGGTACCTGATACGCCAGAAATTATCGCTACCATTCACGGTGAAGGCTATCGCTTCTGCGGAGACCTGCAGGAGTAATACCTCCTCAGCGAATGGTCAACCCCAGCGCCGGGCAAGATGTATTGCCCGGCGTTTTTGTCTTTACATCTTTAAAAAGCTCACTTTTACACGGGAGCGCTCCACGGTGACCAACGCTGCAGCGTGCCCGGCGCTGCTCATTAGGCAATTTTTATTCGACATACCGTTTCACCAACAAAAACGCCACTCTCGTACGTATAAAAATGCATTCTTACAGGCGGATAGTTTTTTTATTATTAAGATCTTTTCTCACTTATTCACCGCGCCGCTTCGCCTAAGCGCGCGACGAGCTTGTAAACAACAGCTATCCAACAAAGCTCTCGGCGACGCGCGCCGCTGCGCCGAGAGGTGAATTTTGTACGCTATCGGCGATGTTGCCGTCTCCTCTTTATTCCACCGATATGATTTATTTCCATGGCCTTATCGGTACGGCGCTTAAAGCATTTTTAGGCGAGCCATCGACAACTTTATCTGAATAACTCATATAAACTAGCGAATTACGCTTCACGTCATAAAAACGCACTACCTGTAGTTTCTTAAATACCAGAGAAGTGCGTTTTTTGAATACAACATCGCCCTGCCGTTCGCCCTTTTTTATCTTCTCATCTAAAACAATGGGGCCTACCTGCTGGCAGGAAATCGCGGCATCTGCCGTATCCTCAGCTAATCCTAATCCGCCTTTAATTCCTCCCGTTTTAGCGCGGCTGATATAACAGGTTACATTATTTACTTCAGGATCATCGAAAGCCTCTACCACTATTTTATGATCCGGCCCAAATATCTTAAATACTGTATCTACAGAGCCTATTTGCTCAGCTTCAGCTTGATTCATAAATAATACCAATACTGAGAAAAACATTAATTTTTTATTTTTCATAAGCTTACCAATTATAGATAATAGTTTATGTGATTATTTATCACGTCCTGAAAAAATGTCTAATATCACGTTATTAAAACTTTCAGAGATTAATAAGGATATTTAAGCACAGGATGTTAAAAAAAACTCTGAATGATTAGCCAGTAAATAATGATATTATCCGCAGCCTTTAGTGCAGAGACCTTCGCTCGTCAGGATGAGGACAAAATATGGATCAGGCTGGGATCATTCGCGATCTGCTAATTTGGCTGGAAAGCCATCTCGACCACCCCCTTTCTCTCGACCACGTAGCAGCAAAAGCCGGCTATTCTAAATGGCATTTACAGCGCATGTTTAAGGAAGTCACAGGGCACGCTATCGGCGCCTATATACGCGCGCGTCGATTATCAAAATCAGCGGTCGCGCTAAGATTAACCGCGCGCCCAATCCTCGACATCGCATTACAGTACCGCTTCGATTCACAGCAGACCTTTACCCGGGCGTTTAAAAAGCAATTTGCTCAAACGCCCGCGCTGTATCGCCGCTCTCCAGACTGGCACGCATTTGGGATGCGCCCGCCTATTAGGCTCGGGGCATTTAATCCGCCGGTACCGCAGTTTGTCACTCTGCCGGAGATGAAATTAATAGGTACCACTCAAAGTTACAGTTGCACACTGGAGCAAGTCAGCCAGTTTCGTAGTGAAATGCGCATACAGTTTTGGCGTCATTTTCTGAACAGTGCACCTGTCATCCCGCCGGTGCTGTATGGTCTTCACGTTGCGCGCGCCAACGTGGAAAAAGACGACGAGCAAGAAGTGCTATACACAACCGCGCTGCCACCCGAGCTGGCTAACGGCAATCTGCCGGACGCGCATCCGGTCTACCTGGAAGGCGGCGAATACGTCCAGTTTAATTATGAAGGGCCCGCTGACGGGATTCAGAAATTTATCCTAATGGTCTATGGTACCTGCATGCCAACGCTAGAGCTTACTCGCCGTCAGGGCCAGGATATTGAGCGTTTTATCCCGTCCACAAAGAAAATCTTAAACAGCCGCCCCAAGATCTGCGCTGTGAATATTTGATTCCGGTACGGCGTTAGCGCTGCAACTCATCCAACGCGGGAGCATCCAGATGCGATATGTCTCCCGCGGTTTCCACCACCCAGCCCGGTGCTAGCCAGGGGCTTTCCTGATAATCCACCCGCGACAAAGAGCAGTTGCGTAACCGCAGCCGACGCTCGGCATGAGCGGGTAATCCCAGAATTGTACTCACCAGACAGCCCAGAGCCATCCCGTGGCTGACTAATAACGGCCGGCTATGTTGCGGCAATGCCAGACAACTATTCAGAGCATCATGCATGCGCTCGCTCATCTCACGCATTGATTCCCCATCGGGAATTCGCCCGTCTGGGGTACCGTCAACCAGGCGTCGCCGCCAGGATTCCTCTTCCGCGGTTAGCGTATCAATACGTCGCCGCTCCAGCATCCCCATATTTAATTCTCGCAGGCGTGGGTCCAGCGTGACGCTGCAATCACACATTTCAGCGATTAATTCAGCGGTGCGCCGAGTACGGCCTAAATCGCTGGTGATAATATGCGTTATCCCCAGTAAACGCGCCCGCTGCGCTACCTGCCTCGCCTGCGCTTCTCCCATCTGCGTCAGCGGACTGTCAGATTGTCCCTGGATACGTCGCTGCGCGTTCCATTCCGTTTCTCCGTGGCGGACGAGATATACCTGTAACATAGCTTTACCCGTATACTGCTTTTCACAATTTAACAACAGAGTTCCATATATTATGAATCATGTCATCTGCGCGACGCACAATCCGGCAAAAACGCAGGCTATTCGTGAGGCTTTTGAGCAGATTTTTGGCCGCAAAAGCTGTCGGCTAGAAGCCGTTAGCGTCGAAAGCGGCGTGCCGGAACAGCCAATGGGAGATGAAGAAACGCGCAACGGCGCGCTAATTCGCGTCGCTAACGCAAAAAAACTACATCCCAACGCCGACTATTGGGTCGCCATCGAGGCCGGGATTGATAAGGACAGTACCTTCAGCTGGGTAATTATCGATAACGGCCAATGGCGCGGAGAAGCCCGCTCAGCCACGCTGCCTCTACCAAAATTGATTTTGGAACGCGTTCAGCAGGGAGAGTCACTGGGGGATGTGATGTCAGCCTGGAGCGGAATTGATGAAATAGGCCGCAAAGAAGGCGCTATTGGTATTTTTACCGCCGGGCACCTGTCGCGTAGCAGCGTGTATTCTCAGGCGCTCATCCTGGCCCTCAGCCCGTTCCACAATGATATTTATACGCGTTCCTGATTCAGCAAAACCTGTTCCAGCCAGGCCCGCAGCTCTGGCGGCGCTGATTTCAGACTATTAGAGCCGCGGGTAATCGTGGCAATCCCCGCCCCTAGCTCATTCTTCAGTTCACGCTGGCTCATTTTGCCGCGCAGCAGCTCTTCGACAATCCTTACCCGAGTACCCAGCGCGTCGCGCTCGTCCGGAGTAAGCATTAACGCCAGAAGCGGTAAATGAAGCTGCCGCTCATAGGCCGCCTGCAGCAGCGCCACAAAGCGCAGCCACTCCTCATCACTCTGTTCGCCAGAAAATGGAGATAATACAGTCATGTTATGCCGCCATACTATTAAACGAGTACGGCAGCATAGCATAACCGACGGGGATCAGTAACGGCTGTGCCACTCTGCATCCGTTAACAGCGCCGGGTGCCCCTTCCCCATAAAGTGGCGGTAGTAGGCATCGTAGGCCAGCACATTTTTTACATAGCCGCGCGTTTCCGAAAACGGAATACTTTCGATAAATGCCACTGAATCTAACCGACCCCCGCTGCTTCCCAGCCAGCGCCTGACGCGCCCCGGCCCCGCATTATACGCAGCAGATGCCAAAATGCGGTTTTGGCCAAACTGCTGATACACCGAATCCAGGTAGCGCGTCCCGATATTAATATTCATATCGGGATCTAAAAGCTGCTGTGCACTGCTATAGCCTGATACCCCAAATTTTGACACCGTATGCGCGGCGGTCGCCGGCATTATCTGCATTAACCCGGTCGCGCCAACCGGAGAGCGCACTTTGGGATTCCACGCGCTCTCCTGGCGTGAAATAGCCATTGCATAGCTGGCGTCAATCGATTTGTCACGGGTATAGCGATCGAAATAAGACTGATACGCCAGCGGGAAGCGCTCTTTCAAATGATCCCATAATTTGCCGGCAATGGTCGCCTGCACGCTAAGATCCCACCAGTCTTGCTCAAACGCGTAGCGCGCCAGGCCAGCCTGTTCCGATTTTGAACGACTGGACACCAGGTTTGCCCACTCACCGCGGGCGGTATTGTCCAGCCCCCAATACATTAACTCGCGAACCCGAGCCATTTCCGGCCCATTGGTCAGCGTCGAATTAACCTGCGGTGCATTTTCCACCTTCAGCGTGTAATCCTCCCCCAGGCGCTGCGCTGCTACCATCGGATAAAAGCCGCGTTTACCCACCAGGCTCTGGAGTAGAGTTTTTGCCTCATCTTCGCGGCCACGCTCCAGCAGGAGATCCGCCTGCCAGTATTTCCACTCTTCTTTTTCTTTGGCTTCCATCGGCAAGCGAGCAAGCCAGGTATTTAATCCTTTGCGATCGCCAGCGCCCAGCGCCATGCGCACGCGCCTTTCCAGCAAAGATGTCTCTCCTGAACGCATAATCGCGTCATCGCGCCAGTCGGCCTGCGCTGACGTAATATCATTTCCCATTAACCGCCATGCGACTATATCGCGCAGCGCCTGAATTTGCGCCTCAGATAGCTGCTGCTCCTGAGCCAGCGCCGGGATCATCAGACGCGCATTTTCAGCGTCCTGCCTTGCAACGCTTGCAAACGCCTGCTCGGCTAACTGACGCGTAAACGGGGTAGCGCCTACGCTGCGGGCAAACGTCAATACGCTGTTCGGATCGTTCGCCAGCGCCGCCACCGCGCTGGCTATCGTGCGATAATCATCCGGCATTTCTGACGCCAGCCTCGATGCCAGCGCGGTATTTCCCGCCTTCATCGCCAGCCGAATACGCTCAAGATACTCCTCCGGCGTCTGGGTTCCTGAAGCACGCCAGGCCGAGAACAGCCGCCCGCAGGCGGACGGAAGATTTTTTCCGCTCTGCCAGAGTTCACGCGCGCCCTGCCAGGCCGACTGCGCCTGACCGGTATTCCAGCGCGCATAGTAATAATTACATTTAGCTTCAATTGATGCCGGCACCTGTGGGCTAAACGCCAGCAGGCCGCGCCAATCTTCCCGGCGCGCCAGTTCATTGACAAAGCGCGATGTCAGGCTGCGCGATAGCGGCAGCGTCGGATTAGCGCGCACGAACTGCGTCACCACAATCGCCGGCTCATTTTTGAGATCGTCGGTAATCTGTCGATACTGCAAATAAGGATAAAGCGGATAATCACGCAGGCCAGGCATAAGCTGCGCCACCACATCCATTTGTTTACTGTCCCACGCCTGTTTAATTTGCGCATACCGCGCACGCTGTGCTTCCAGCGAATCGGCTCGCGCCGACTGGCTTATAACCAGCGCGGCGATACCAAGCGCAAGGGCGCGCCAGACGGTCCGTTTGGCTTTTCCCACAAGAAGTCCTCACGTTATAACTAAAAGATGTCCCACACGGCGTCATGCCGTTCGTTACGCATGCCATTCATGCTAACCAAGCCATGCCGGTTATGCCACGTTCATGTCACATTTTTCCGCCATCGCGGGCCGAGCGGCGAAAAAAACGCACGTTAGGCACACAGCCCGGTAAGTATTACGAGACACTATCGGCTGGGCTTAAGACGCGAAAAAGGCTAAACTTCGCCACTGAATGACCCCATTTACCATGATAAAAGAGGCGAAGTCGCAACGTGGCTCAATTCGTTTATACCATGCATCGTGTCGGCAAAGTGGTGCCGCCTAAACGCCATATCCTAAAGAATATCTCGCTGAGTTTTTTCCCCGGCGCCAAAATTGGCGTACTGGGTCTTAACGGCGCTGGTAAATCCACCCTGCTGCGCATCATGGCCGGAATTGATACCGACATTGAAGGCGAAGCCCGCGCTCAGCCCGGTATTAAAATCGGCTATTTGCCGCAGGAACCGCAGCTTAACCCCGAGCACACCGTTCGGGAATCTATCGAAGAATCCGTTTCTGAGGTTGTAGGCGCCCTGAAGCGCCTGGATGAAGTCTACGCACTGTACGCCGATGCGGACGCTGATTTTGACAAGCTGGCTGCAGAACAGGGCAAGCTGGAAGAAATTATTCAGGCGCACGACGGCCACAATCTTAATATCCAGCTTGAGCGCGCGGCCGACGCGCTGCGGTTACCGGACTGGGATGCCAAAATCGCCAATCTCTCCGGCGGTGAACGCCGTCGCGTCGCTCTGTGCCGCCTGCTGCTGGAAAAACCGGACATGCTGCTGCTTGACGAACCGACCAACCACCTGGACGCCGAATCCGTCGCCTGGCTGGAACGCTTCCTGCACGACTTCGAAGGTACCGTGGTAGCGATTACCCACGATCGCTACTTCCTCGATAATGTCGCCGGCTGGATTTTGGAACTGGACCGCGGCGAGGGGATCCCATGGGAAGGCAATTACTCTTCCTGGCTTGAGCAGAAGGATCAGCGCCTGGCTCAGGAAGCGTCTCAGGAAGCCGCGCGCCGCAAATCCATTGAGAAAGAGCTGGAATGGGTGCGCCAGGGAGCCAAAGGCCGCCAGTCCAAAGGGAAAGCGCGCCTGGCCCGTTTCGAAGAGCTGAATAGTACGGAATATCAGAAACGTAACGAGACCAATGAGCTGTTTATTCCGCCTGGACCGCGCCTTGGTGATAAAGTCGTGGAAGTCAGTAATCTATGTAAATCCTATGGTGACCGGCAGTTGATTGACAATCTGTCATTCTCGGTGCCCAAAGGCGCCATCGTCGGTATTATTGGGCCTAACGGCGCCGGTAAATCTACCCTATTCCGCATGCTTTCGGGGCAGGAACAGCCGGACAGTGGAACGATTGAACTGGGCGAAACCGTGAAACTGGCCTCCGTAGATCAGTTCCGCGATGCGATGGATAACGGCAAAACGGTATGGGAAGAAGTTTCCGGCGGTCTGGATATTATGCGTATCGGCACCACCGAAATGCCGAGCCGCGCGTATGTCGGGCGCTTTAACTTCAAAGGCACTGACCAGGGCAAGCGCGTCGGTGAGCTATCCGGCGGCGAGCGCGGGCGCCTGCATCTGGCAAAGCTACTTCAGGTGGGCGGCAACATGCTGCTGCTCGATGAACCGACTAACGATCTGGACATTGAAACCCTGCGCGCGCTGGAAAACGCCCTGTTAGAGTTCCCAGGCTGCGCGATGGTCATCTCGCATGACCGCTGGTTCCTGGACCGTATCGCTACCCATATTCTGGATTATCAGGATGAAGGGAAAGTAGAGTTCTTTGAAGGCAACTTCACCGAGTACGAAGAGTATAAAAAGCGGACGCTTGGCGCTGAGGCACTTGAGCCTAAACGCATTAAATACAAACGTATCACTAAGTAAACGCTAATTAACGCTTCCTCCTAAGCCAGCCTGGCAGGCTGGCTTTTTTATTGCCAACTGAAAAGCACGTCCTATGGGCGTGGTCATCAACAGGTTTTGGTTTTGGTTTTGGTTTTGGTTTTGGTTTTGGTTTTGGTTTTGGTTTTGGCTCTGCCTTGTTGTTTTGGGATTTAAATCTCACAAGACTGGCAGCGACTTTTTTTAAAGAATTTGGTATGCCCCTCTGGGGCATCAAAGCAATGCCGCCTTCTATGAAGGCAGATTTTTACTTCTGAATTAACGCAATGCTGCCACACGGGAAAATGGCTGCCTGATTCAGTGTAATTTGAACACAAAGATAAATTTAGCCCCTGCCGCTGGCGCGATTGCTGAAGCAAGAAGGCCAATATCCAGTGTACAGAATTCAGGACCACAGGCTATACGTGAGAACGTTGGGGCTGCCTGAGGCCAAAATGGCGAATAAAATAGTCACCGCCCCCCCTCTCAACGTTAAAACTAATAGTTAAGCGCAGATACAATAAACGCATCGCTAATAAAATTTTCAACGCTCACCTTGAGCGCCCCAAAATTAAGGAGGGATGACTTATTTCCAGTTAGAAGCTACGTCCTGTATACAGTGAGCGCGGTATTATTTTTTTTGGCTTCACATTGTTTAAATTTAACCGATTCGCAGTAAATAACTTTACGGATTCCAGGATACGCCTAATGGGGAGATTAATACTGTCTTTTATGAAAACTTATTTCTACTAATCTCACAGATTGATTAGAGTTTATCCTGATCAGAAGCTCCGCATTTAAACTATGCCTGGCAAGTTAGCAGTGTCCACCTGCTTACCGCTACGACATACAAATACAGGCCTATTTCAGGTAAATGATGTTTGCAGGCATTTACATCCGTATTCTGGTGTTTTCCATCACGTGTAGCTAGTTCCCAGCTAATTAAATAATTCGGCACATCAAAAAACGACAGAATCATTTATTTCCCATTAGCTCCGATGCTCATAATCTATACTTACATCAAATATAATAAAGAGTATTCGTGATGATACTTATTATTAGATTATTTACCGGAAATGATACACCTTTATTCTATACGCCCCTATTTTTATCAGCATCACAGGCCAGCTCAATTATCAATTGATATAAAAATGAGTCACCGTCGCTATCCTTCCAAATAAACATTCTATTTAATCATTCCATGAATGGCATGAAGAAAAAAGCGTAGCCATTTACTATAGAAAATAATTAATATTTTTTACTACACCCTCTTATATAAGATTAAGAAAAAGGAGAAATAGAAAAATAACATCTCAATTTAGATAGTGAACGTTAAACCTCTACCTAACCCACCTGCACTTATCCATTCGCAGGCAATTTACATAGTAATAGGTCTACAACATGAAAAAGTCACCACTTTATTAACATGTCTGAGTATGATGCTGGTCTCATCTTCTACGCTCGCCCAAAGCGATATCAAACCAAGCGGCAAGCATATCATCAACGGTACACCCGCCAGCCCCGGAGAATTCCCTCAATTTGTCGCCTTTAGCGACGGCGGAGATTATAAAGGCCATATTTGCGGCGGTGTTCTCATCACTCCACGCTGGGCGCTGACGGCCGCACACTGCACCACCCGTTTCGATATCCACAAAACCAAGGTGATGGTGGCACTTGAAAGCTATTCTCCACTGGTAGTTAAAGACCAGGTTTCCATTGAAAAATTTATCCCGGAACCCAGGTTTGATATCTCAAACGCGAAGATCAGCGGTATGTATGATATCGCACTGGTGAAGCTATCCCGTGATGCCAAAGGCGGCCAGCTAGCCAACATCGACGGCGTAACGGACAATAATGGTCCCGATCCCTCCTTAAAAGATATCCCACTAACCGCTATTGGTTTCGGGCTTACTGAAAATAATGACCGACCGTATATTCTCTATAAAGTGCAGGAATCTGTATACCCGGATGAAGATTGTATTAATGTACCGCCGGGATATCCGAAAACAAACTACAATCCGGCTATGAATATTTGTGCCGGCTACGGCGTCGCGGGCGGCGATTCCGGCGGTCCGCTGTTTGCCGAAGCTAACGGTAAAAAATATGTTGTCGGTCTGGTTTCTCGCAGTCTAATAAAACCAGCAGAAGAATTTACGCGCGTGCGCTATTACGCCAATTGGTTAAAAGAGACGATGGAAAAAGAGTAATAACTCCACTCTTCCTTGTGTTTGATATCACGCCCCGCTTTAACGGGGCGTTGTATATTAACCCGCGCGCTTTTCATCCCGGCTCTCGGTTATTAGGCACACGCAGCGATATTCTTTGCACCCTTAGCTATTAATATTTTCGTTTATGGTTACGGAGCCTATCCCATAATTTCTTCCAAATCCTTATAAAAAAGATACTTATAATTCACATACCCTTTTTGTATATCGCTAACGCTTGCCTGCTGATAACCCAAACAGGGGTATACGCCAAGCCAGTTATCCTCAAGCATTAGCGGCAGCCACGTCATATCGACAGAGTGTAACTGCTCGCCCGTGCTTTCCAGCCGGGCTATACACTGCGCCATATTTTTAATTAATGTCGGATAATAGTGCTGCCTGACCATATACGCACAGGCGCAGGTTGCGCTACGAATTCTCATTATTGACGCCTGCTGTGAAAAAGGCGCGAAATCAGAATTGCCAGCACCGGGCTGGACTCGGAAATAATTCGCCGCCAAAAATGTCACATCCCACTGCAGCCGGCAGAGCTGGCTAAAAATATAATTCAGCCGAATTTTATCCGTAATGGCGTGGGGAAATGCCATATCGTCTTCGAGTATTAACACCGCGCCCCACTTTTCATCGCGCGCCATCTCCAGCACGGCCAAATGAGATTTTGCGCAGCCCACAAACCCACAATCGCTTTCAACCGCCGCAAAGCGCTGTACTTTATTCTGTGGCACATTCAGCGCGCTAAGCTGAGCGCGTATACTCTCGTTCCTGTCCTGCCGTCTATCAAGATTGATATAGACGATTTTGTCTACCAGCGACCAATCCACCGGTCCACTTCCCCGCTGCCATTCCATACCGCTCCCTTCCCCTGAATTATCACCCTGATTAACGGACGCTATGATAATCAGGATATTTCTCCAGGGGTAGAATGCCCTTCTGCGAGGCGCGTTCTGCGCAGAGGGGCAAAAAGATGGCTGGCTACAGTATTTATTCGACCGCGGGATATGTTATTTTTATCAATTAATACAAATAGTTAACCAATTTCAATGATACTCAACGCGCCCCCCACCATAAAAATATCGAGGCTTTATGGCATTCGCTGCGCAGTCTTAAGCACCCAAAAGCATGATTAAATCAGACTGTCGGCCACGGGATTCGGAGCAGCGGCCCACGTTTAGCACCTCAGTTTTACCGGGGTTGGCGCTCATAGGATTTACGTCGCGGTGCAGTACACTGACACTGAGCGCGCGCACGCTATTCGATTCACAGCGGATCGCCCATTAGCTGCTTCACCAGCTCAACGCAGCGCAGAAAACGCGCGTCATAATCGGCCTCGCCTACGTATTCATAACCAATGCCGTTCTCTTCCAGCATGGAGACCAGAAGCTGCTGAAAAGATTTGCGCGCGGCACCGCTGCCGAGGCTTCGCAGCCCGTCAGCCACCCACGGCGTATTATTCTCCAGCAAAATGACCAGGTCGAACCGATACTTGTCGATCATGGCCTGCACAAAAGGATGCTCCCGGCCTTCATACTGGCGACAAAATGCCTGAGTGGTCACGAAATCAGTATCGATAAACGCCACTTTATTGGCGTACTTAACTGCGAAATCAATATATTGCGCATGCCCGAGCGCAATTTTGTCGTAATCTGAGTACTGGAGCGCCATCTCATCGCCGCCCAAGTGTGAAAAAACGTAGTCGCGGCCGTATTCCCAGGCGCTGGTCGTATTGAAAATATTGGCAAGCTTATTCACCAGCGTTGATTTACCGCTGGACTCACCGCCCAGAATCGCCACCGTGCGCACGAAAAACGGCTTCACCTCCGTTGGGATATATTCCCAATAACGGAATGGATTCGCGCGTATTTGCCCGCCGCTGATATTCATAAACGTACGCTGAGGGTCGACTAACACCGCAGGAATACCCAGGTAGACGGGAAACTGAGGCGCATCCGTGGCCTCCGAGGTATAGACTCGGTCGGGATGAATATTCTTTTCATCCATAAATGTGCGAATGCCTTCACTCCAGACATCCCATCCGTGCGGATACGGCTCCATATCCTCTTCATTGAATGCATGAATGCGGATATTTTTCTGATATTTAAACGTCTGGAGTAGCCAGCGCAGCCTGTCGCTGACGGTAGGCTGCTGCGACATCGCGCTGGCCTCAAATAGCGCCTTATCCCGCGTATCGTCATAGCCCATGATAATGTGCAGCTCATCCACCTGGCTGCAGGCGCGCTGGACGAGATAAATATGTCCGGTGTGGAGGGGATAAAATTTACCAAAGACTACGCCAACGCTTTTTTGCCGCAGCGGGTATTCCAGCCCGAGAAAGCCGTGCAATGCTTCCAGTTTACGCGCGCCCGGGCTTTGAATATGTCCGTTTAGTAGCTGGCTAAGGTAGCCTTTGGTCATGCCGCTGGCTTGTGCCACCTGCTGTAATGTGCACCCTTTCTGGCGAATCGCCGCTTTCAGATAATCAAATGTCGCCACGATAAACTCCACAAACGCACAGATATACTGCCGCAGCCTGGCCGTCAGGATATCGAGTTATCACAGTCCCGTTTAAACGGCATCATCAGAGCAACAGGGCGGCGGAGATTTATAAATCATCGAACACGCTTAACGCATCTGACAGTTTTTTCACGCCGAATATCTGCATTCCCTCCGGCGGCTTCTTCGGCATATTGGCATGCGGCACGATGGCACGGCGAAAACCGTGCCTTGCGGCTTCGGCAATACGCTCTTGCCCGCTGGGCACCGGGCGAATCTCTCCTGCCAGACCCACCTCACCGAAAACCACTAAATCCTGGGGCAGCGGCCGGTCGCGCAGACTGGAAACCATGGCCAGCAATAGCGCCAGATCGGCGCTGGTTTCCATAATTTTAACCCCGCCGACCACATTAACGAAGACATCCTGATCGGCCATTTGCAGGCCGCCGTGGCGATGCAGCACCGCCAGCAGTATCGCCAGCCGGTTCTGCTCCAGCCCCACGGCGACGCGGCGCGGATTCGCCATCATGGACTGATCCACCAGCGCCTGAATCTCAAGCAATAGCGGACGCGTCCCTTCCCATACCACCATCACGGAACTGCCGGGCGTTAACTCATCGCTACGGCTCAGAAAGATAGCCGAGGGATTGCTCACTTCGCGCATCCCCTGCTCTGTCATAGCAAATACGCCCAATTCATTCACCGCACCAAAGCGATTTTTATGGCTGCGCAGCGTGCGAAATCGCGAATCCGCATCGCCATCCAGCAATACCGAGCAATCGATACAGTGCTCCAGCACTTTCGGCCCGGCCAGCGAGCCATCTTTCGTAACGTGGCCGACCATCACGATAGCCACATCGCGGGTTTTCGCAAAGCGTGTTAAATAAGCGGCAGTTTCACGCACCTGCGCTACGCTCCCGGGTGAAGACTGGATATCCGCCATATGCATCACCTGGATAGAGTCAATTACCATCAGCTTTGGCGCTTCCTGCTCGGCGATCAGGCAGATTTGCTCGATACTGGTTTCCGACAGCATATTTAGATTATCCGTCGGCAGCCCCAGCCGATGCGCGCGCATCGCGACCTGCTGCAGCGACTCCTCACCGGTGACATACAGCGTTTTCATCTGCTCCGAGAGTTTACACAGCGTCTGCAGCAATAGCGTCGACTTCCCGGCGCCGGGGTTCCCGCCAATCAGGATAGCGCTACCGGGCACCACGCCGCCGCCTAAAACGCGATCGAACTCTTTAAACCCGGTAGAAAAGCGCGGCAGCGCCTCCAGGCTAATTTCAGAAAGTTTCTGAACCTTACTAATTCCCGCGCTGCCGGCATACCCGGAAAGGCGCTCATTGCGCGCCGCCTGCGGCGAGGCCGCCAGGCGCACTTCCGTAATTGTATTCCAGGCATGGCAGGCGCTACACTGCCCCTGCCAGCGCGGATAATCCGCACCGCATTCATTACAGACAAATGCGCGTTTCGCCGCTTTCGCCACCCTGAGACCTCACTTACCTTATTCCTGATTCAAACTGCCCGACAGGATGCAAAACACGCCCATCAGGTCGGCATGCCGAATAGTGACTTTCGCCCGCTCGTTTACTTTCGGCTTAGCATGCCAGGCAACGCCCAGCGCGGCGCGCTTCAGCATCAGCAGATCATTCGCGCCGTCGCCTATTGCCACGGTCTGCTCAGGCGCAATATCAAACTGTTCGGCCAGCCCCAGCAGCGTTTTCGCCTTATAGCGCGCATCCACAATAGGACCGACCACTTTCCCCGTTAACCGCCCTTTCACAACTTCAAGCTCATTGGCGACCGCCGCGCAGAGGTGCAACTTATCACGCAGATAATCGGAAAAGAAGGTAAAGCCGCCGGAGGCGATAGCCACTTTCCAGCCCAAAGACTCTAGTTTCAGCACCAGCGAAATTAACCCGGGGGATAGCGGCAGGTTTTCACGCACCTTGTGCAAAATATCCGCATCTGCGCCTTTCAGCGTCGCTACGCGCTCGCGCAGACTGGCGGAAAAATCCAGCTCGCCGCGCATCGCCCGTTCCGTAACGGCAGCAACCGCGTCACCGCATCCGGCAAGCCTGGCGATTTCATCAATACATTCGATCTGGATAGCCGTGGAGTCCATATCCATCACCAGCAGCCCCGGCGTGCGTAAATGCGGGATATTGCCCAGCGGCGCGACGTCTAGCATGCGCCAACCGCGTTGCTCGCAGCGTCAGCGACCCCGCCAGGCGAATGACCTGATAATCATCCACGCACCAGGCGCTGACGATAACCATCGCCGCCCCCAGCTTGCGCTGAAAGCGCGTCAGGCGGGCTTTATCCAGCTCGCGCCCGTATAATAGCCAGCCGGTGCGACCGGCGCTGTAATCGAGAGGCATAACTTCATCGCCGCTGAGCGACAGCGGCAGCCCAGGCCAAAGCGATACGTCGTTGGGTAAATCGCACCAGGTCAAACTATTTGGCATTACAGCTCCTGTAAAAAATTAGCGGGCCGGTACAAAACACCGCATGAGGCTACCCTGCCGGTAAGGCTTCTGGCAACATGCAGGCTGTAAAATTTTAACGGGTGAAATATGGGCAGGACCAAACTCAAATTTCGGCTACATCGCTCTGTCATTGTACTGATTTGTCTGGCGCTACTGGTAGCGTTAATGCAAGGCGCCTCCTGGTTTAGTCAAAGCTACCAGCGTTCGCGTAATTTGCAGATGGAGGAGCTGGCACAAACCCTGGCACGCCAGGTAGCCTATGCGCTGGTGCCGCTCATGAAAAGCGAAACGCCGGATGAAAAACATATTCTGAGGCAGCTAAAACTGTTAACCACCGAGAGCCGCGTACTTGACGCCGCCGTTTATGATGAAAACGGCGCCCGCATAACGCACGCCGGCGAGAGCGTCGATGTGCGCGACAGACTGGCGCTGGACGGCAAAAAAGCCGGCAGTTATTTTAACCGACAGGTTATCCATGAGATCCCAGGTAAAAGCGGGCCGCTGGGCTATTTACGCCTAACGCTGGATACGCATACGCTACCAACCGAAGCGCGACAGGTCGATAATACAACAAATATTCTGCGCCTAATGCTGCTGCTGGCGCTGGCCATTGGCATCGTGATTACCCGCACTTTGCTGCAGGGCAGGCGGACTCGCTGGCAGCAGTCGCCTTTTCTGCTGACTGCCAGCCGCTCTCTTCCTGAAGAGCCGCCGGAACAACAGCCACCGGAAAAATAGCGCCAACGATTTGCGCCACGGTAGCCGCCTATCGCCCGGCCATTTTTCGGTACTGTCGCACCCGGGCGGCCATGACTAACTAAAGGCCTGACTCGCAGACGTGGTTTTATCTGCGCACAGGATAGTTAACCCCCGACGGTGGGGCATTTCCGAAACAGCAGCGTCATTAAATCCTGCCAGGATCCGCCCTTCTCTGACTCGTGCCTTCTTTTCTCATGCTGCTCGCAAGGAGAGGCGGGGCCTGTGCAAAAATGGCAACTCCACCCCCTTTTGTTTCTGCCGGTACAAAGGGAATACAATTTGACTCGCCAGAATTTATATTCGTGCGCATAACAGCGAATTTTCTATCTGAGGTGGCAAAAAGCCTTTCATATAATAGTCCTTGTCCCTTTTGAGTAGCTATGGGTTGGCGCTTTATCTGAAGTTGCTTTTCTGTTTAGGGGAAGTATCCACTGAATAGGGGCAGGAATTATTCTTTTAACGGTTCCGTCCTGAACTAAGGCTGAAAACCTCTGCTAGACATTCCGATGCTAGCCATGCATACCCGTCAGAATCTCCGTATGCGTTTCTGATGGGTTTTTACTAGGTAAGCTGTAATTTAGGCCGGAGTACGTTCTGGCGGTGCTGATAACGGATGTTACGTTAAATCGGCTGGGATCCCTTTATGATGGTGACCGCCGCTGTCCGTTCTTCCTGTAACATATCGCGGTATTTAGGGAAATTTTGGTTAAGTTCCGCAAGGTGTATGATGGACACTCTTTAACCATTTTATTCATGAGGGATTATGACAACGGGATTCTTTTTGTATCACTTGGACAAAACCACCTGCGGCGGGCGCATTCTGTCGGGCGCGGAGGATGAGACCTATGAAATCGGCGGTATTGAGCGCCAGCAGGTCAGGGAGGGCGACCCGGTGACCTGCGGGAAGCATCCCGGACGATTCCGGGTTTGTGGTGGCATGGGCGACACCTATGAAGTTGGTGGCGTGATGAGAGAGTGGGCGGGTTCACTCGACAGCTATAGTTCCTGTCCATGTCGGGCGAAGTTTATCCCATTCGTTGAGACGCATACCTACGAAAGTAACTGTAACGCCGGACGAGTGGCTGAAAGGGAGCAGGCAGTCAAAAGAACGAATCCTCCGACTTATCAGACAGGTGAAAAAACTAAATCAGGTTTTGTGCCTGATTATCCGGTTTTACGGAATACGCAGGACTTTCCGGATGAAAAGCTGCGGGGTACGCTGGCGCAGAATAATCAAGACGTCATGCTACTCACACTTCCGGAAGCTTTTGAAGTGCTCCAGTCGTGGGGCTGGAATGATACAAAAACAGTATGGGTAGAAGCTACACAGTCAGATGTGGGGCAGGTTCTGGTTAATTATGGCGTGAACGGGAAGGATGTTGTTACCACATCAATGATAGTTTCGAAACTCGGGAGTTTTGGAATAAAAGCGACGGTTTATATTAATCATAAAGGAACTGAGTTAATTAAGCTTACGGGCTACCCCGGAATTAGAAAAGTATTAAACGCCCCTGTTTTTGCATTGAAAAATCCAAAAGTAGTCGATCTGGGTATAGGTAAATATGGTCTTGGGAAATCAATTATTGAAGGTGCCCGTTTAACTTTTTATTTCGCCGCTGCATATAGGACGATTGATTTTATATTGAATGATGAGACACATCTTGCTCAGTTTATAGGTTCGCTGGCAACAGATGTTGCGAAAATAGGGATTGCTTCCGCTATTAGTTGGGGGATCGGTGTTGCTGCTGTTGCTTATGTCCCTTTCATTGCAGTCCCATTAGTAGTTGTTGTTGGTATAGGTTTGTTTACTGCGTGGGGGTTAAATGAACTCGATAATAAATTTGGAATTACTGATAAAGTCGTTGCATACATCGAAGCTTCGCAGCAAGAGTTTGTCGAGAAAGCGCGAGGAATAGAACAAGGACTCTGGGATCTGGGCGCGATGTATGCGGAAAAGATGCTTGATAAAGGCAAGGAAGTTATTGAGTCTGAAGTTAGGCGTTACATTCGAGAATCATTAAAAGATATAATACCGAGGATTAATTGATGTTGATAACAAGGCTCAAGGCCATTGCGGCGTTTTTTATTTTTTTTATAGTTGGGTTGGGTGGGATTTATTTTTCAATTAAAAATCTGAGTGAGTATTTTGAATTTCACACAATGATAGTGTATTCTTGGATGGATTGTTTCGCCTTATTATTTTCTTTTGTTTTTTTTCTTTTTTCAATGTATCCAGCTCATGTTGCTCTTTGTGGTTTTCCTATGCCACCTAATAAAGCAAAGAGTGTTTATAAGTTGCTTTTTTCTTTTTTTGTTATTTCATTAGCAACTCCCGTTTTGTTTTCTTTTATTTATATAAATAAAATAGAGTCTAAAGGGTATATTAAGTGCAAAGGTATTCCATCAGGGTGGATGCCGGGTATGGCGACTAAATATGCTACAAGTGAACTGCTCTGTTCAAAAAAGGATCGCTGAGATGCTTTTGCTCAGCGAGTAATCTGCTGCCTGTAAATGAAAAAACTACTTTGCCGGGTGGTTTTTTCGAAGGTTTGCAAGAGTTGAAGTTCTTTTGAACCACGGTAACTGGTCTGGAGGAGCACAGTCACCAAAACCGTCCTTTCAGTGTAGCCTTATCGCATCCGAAACTTTAAGACTCTCCTCCTCCAGGCCTGTTACCAGTGGCGATTCTTCGTGTCTGTTAGGGGTGGAATCAAGAGAATATTTACCTGAACAGGCGCGGTAGTCGGACTAAAAGGGGAGTTCGTGCATATAGTCCAGCCTGGAGCAGACCACCTACGAGGAACCCAGTTGCAAGGCCAGGAATGAGAAAATGCCACCTTACGGGATCCTGTACATAAATTTGTGTAATCGCCTGATTTAAATATGTTCAATCCTGCATCAAAAGTAGGCTAATTTATTGGCCGCAGCCGCCCGCGAGCCCAATTTGTATGAACCCCAGATTTACAAGCTGTCGCAGTAAACACCGGGAAGCAGGCCATATCTCTTTATGCAGAAAACCGCACACCGCTGCCTCCTCATAGCGCAACGTGGTAAACTGCGGCGGTGATTTACGTCAAGGACCGCACCATGTCAACGCTGCGTTTACTGATTTCAACCTCCCACGATCCCTGGTTTAACCTGGCCGTCGAAGACACGATTTTCCGCCATCTTCCCGCGCAGCAGCGCGTACTGTTTCTGTGGCGCAATGCCGATACGGTGGTCATTGGCCGGGCGCAGAATCCCTGGAAAGAGTGCAATACTCGCCGTATGGAGCTGGATAAGGTGCGCCTGGCGCGTCGTAGCAGCGGCGGGGGCGCGGTATTTCACGATCTTGGAAACACCTGTTTTACGTTTATGGCGGCTAAACCGGAATACGATAAAAGCATTTCTACCGGGATAGTCATTAATGCCCTGCGCCAGTTAACTATTCAGGCTACCGCCTCCGGGCGCAACGATCTGGTGGTGGAAACCGCAGCGGGTCCACGCAAGATTTCCGGGTCCGCCTATCGTGAAACGCCGGATCGCGGGTTTCACCACGGAACGCTACTGCTGAATGCCGATCTGGATCGGCTGGCCCATTATCTAAACCCTGATAAGAAAAAGTTACAGGCGAAGGGGATTACATCGGTACGCGGCCGCGTCGCCAATCTTCAGGATCTCATACCGGATATCACCCATGAACGGATATGTGAAGCTATCGAGCGCGCATTCTTCACGCACTATGGCGAAAGCGTGGCGCCCGAATATATTTCGCCGCAGGCGCTGCCGGATCTGCCGGGATTTGGCGAGACCTTTGCGCACCAAAGTAGCTGGGAATGGAACTTTGGCCATGCGCCAGCCTTTAGCCACCAGCTTGATGAACGCTTTGTATGGGGCGGTGTCGAACTACACTGTGACGTAGAAAAAGGCATCATCACCCGCACCCAGCTTTTTACCGATAGCCTCAATCCCGCGCCGCTGGAAATACTGGCCGAACGGCTGCGCGGCGCGCCTTACCGCAGCGCCGCGCTGCTGGCTGAGTGCGAAACGCTGAGCCAGGAATACCCTGAACGCGCCGCTGAGCTACATGAACTGGGCGCCTGGCTGGCGCAGGCCATAAGTTAACGCAATGAAAAGTTAGTGCGTCCGGCGCAATCAGCGCCGGGCCGCCTGAAGATTATTCCACACCGTCGCCTAACAGTACGGATTCCAACGCAATATGCACCATGTCATTGAATGTGGTCTGCCGGTCGGCGGCGCTAACGTTATCACCGCTGCGCAAATGATCGGAAACGGTGCAAATCGCCAGCGCCTGCGCGCCGAATTCAGCGGCTACGCCGTAAATTCCGGCCGCTTCCATCTCAATTCCCAGAATGCCGTACTTTTCCATTACGTCGAACATCTGCGGGTCCGGCGAATAGAAGAGGTCAGCGGAGAACAGATTACCGACGCGCGCGTCAATGCCCAGCGTTTTCGCCGCATCTACCGCATTGCGCACCATATCAAAATCAGCGATAGCCGCGAAGTCGTGATCCTTAAAGCGTAAACGGTTCACCTTAGAATCAGTACACGCGCCCATGCCAATCACTACGTCACGGATTTTCACATCCGGGCGCACGGCGCCGCAGGAGCCAACCCGAACGATCTTTTTAACGCCAAAATCGGTAATTAGCTCTTTCGTATAAATCGAACAGGAAGGAATGCCCATCCCGTGCCCCATCACGGAGACTGCGCGCCCTTTATAAACGCCGGTATAACCCAGCATACCGCGCACGTTATTCACTTCGCGCGGATTTTCCAGGAAGGTTTCCGCGATATGCTTTGCGCGCAGGGGGTCGCCCGGCATCAATACCACGTCCGCGAAATCGCCCATCTCTGCGTTAATGTGTGGCGTAGCCATAATTCAGGATCCTTTTTTCTGACTCAATAAAAAGACGGCCCGGCAAACAGCCGGGCCAATTCGATTAGAATAGCGCTTTACCGTAGTCCATCGGCGACAGCCCGAAATAGCGGGCAAGGGTTTGCCCAATGTCGGCAAAGGTTTCGCGGTGCCCCAGCGAGCCGGGCTTCACTTTATCGCCATAGACCAATACCGGAATATGCTCGCGCGTGTGGTCAGTGCCGGCCCAGGTAGGATCGCAGCCGTGATCGGCGGTCAGGATAAGGATATCGTCCTCATTCATCAGTGCCATAAGCTCAGGCAGGCGGCGATCGAACAATTCGAGACCGGCCGCGTATCCCGCCACATCGCGGCGATGCCCCCAGGAAGAGTCGAAATCAACAAAGTTGGTGAACACAATCGTGTTATCACCCGCCGTCTTAATTTCAGCCAGCGTGGCATCAAACAGCGCGTCCAGCCCGGTTGCTTTCACTTTTTTCGTGATACCGACGTTGGCATAAATATCGGCAATTTTCCCCACGGAAACGACCTGCCCGCGTTTCTCGTCCACCAGCTTTTTTAACACCGTCGGCGCAGGTGGCTCCACGGCCAGGTCGTGACGATTACCGGTGCGCTGAAAATGCCCGGCTTTATCGCCAATAAACGGGCGAGCGATGACGCGCCCGATGTTATAGCCGCCTTCAGTGAGCGCCGCGCGGGCAATTTCACACAGGGCGTACAGGCGCTCCAGGCCAAACGTCTCTTCGTGGCAGGCAATCTGAAATACGGAATCGGCAGATGTATAAAAAATCGGTTTTCCGGTTTTCATATGTTCTTCGCCGAGTTCATCCAGGATAACCGTGCCCGAAGAGTGGCAATTACCAAGATAGCCGGGCAGATCCGCACGCTGAACCAGTTCGTCTAACAGCGCCTGCGGGAAGCTATTTTCCCGCTCGGGAAAATAACCCCAGTCAAACAGCACCGGAACGCCGGCGATTTCCCAGTGCCCGGACGGCGTATCCTTCCCGGAAGACATTTCGTGCGCCCAGCCCCAGGCACCCGTCACCTGCGCATTCTCATCCATGCCGGCGGGGATGCGCCCCGTAGAACCTTGCGCTGCCTTCGCCAGACCAAGACGCGTCAGATTCGGCAAATTAAGCGGCCCGCTGCGCCCCGTATTCGCCCGCCCTTCCGCACAGGCCTGCGCAATGTGGCCCAGCGTATCTGAACCCACGTCGCCAAAACGATCGGCGTCTTCCGTTGCACCGATGCCAAAAGAGTCCAGCACCATAATAAATGCACGTTTCATAATCTCTCCGTACGTTATGCGCTATGCATACTCTTCATGCCCAGGCCGACGCTCCACAGGAGGCCGCCGGGACTGACGGGTATCACGCCAGGTTGCCTATAAAAAAGCGATCTGATCAGTATATCCCTCGCGCCTCCTCCCGGAAAGCTTAGCCTGCGGCGGGTTCGACTTTGCGATAGACCACATCGCACGGCTGAGGCGGGGTGTCGCTCAGCGTAATAGCGGCATTCACCGCGCGCGCGGCCGCCTGCCAGCTCGCTTCATCCTGCGCGTGGATCGTGGCTAACGGACGATGCGCGTCCACCCGTTCTCCCAGCGCGGTGAGTTCATCCAGCCCCACGCTATAGTTAATGGTATCGGACGCCCGGCGGCGCCCACCGCCCATTTCGACCACCGCCATGCCCAGCGCGCGCGTATCAATCGCGCTGACAAAACCCTCCTGCGCGGCATACACCGCTTTACTCAGCGGCGCGGATGGAAGGTGACGCGCGTAATGCTCTACAAAATCGACGGGGCCGCCCTGCGCCGTTACCATGTGCCCAAAGGTCTCCGCCGCCCGTCCGCTTTCCAGAGCCGCCTGAAGCTGCGATCGAGCCTCTGCCTCGCCCTTCGCCAGCCCGCCGGAAATCAGCATTTCACTGCCCAGCGCCAGCGTAACCTCAAGAAGACGCGGGTTGCGATATTCACCATTAAGGAAACGCACCGCCTCCCGCACTTCCAGCGCATTCCCCGCACTTGAAGCCAGCGGCTGATTCATATCCGTCAGCAGCGCGGTAGTACGTACCCCGGCGCCGTTCGCTACGTCGACGATCGCCTGCGCTAAATGTAGGGACAGGTCAAAGGTCGGCATAAACGCACCGCTGCCGACTTTCACGTCCATAACCAGCGCATCAAGACCTTCAGCCAGTTTTTTGGCCAGAATCGAGGCGGTAATCAGCGGGATAGAATCGACGGTTGCGGTAATATCACGCGTGGCGTAGAAGCGTTTATCGGCGGGCGCCAGCGACTGCGTCTGCCCGATAATCGCTACCCCGACGCGGCGAATGATGTCACGAAAACGCGCATCGTCGGGGAAAATATCAAAACCCGGGATCGACTCCAGTTTATCAAGCGTGCCGCCGGTGTGCCCCAGCCCCCGCCCGGAATTCATTGGCACATAGCCGCCGCACGCCGCCACCATCGGCCCCAGCATCAGTGAGGTAACATCGCCTACGCCGCCGGTAGAGTGCTTATCCACAAGCGGACCGTTCAGGCCAGCTTCACGCCAGTCCAGCACCGAACCAGAATCACGCATCGCCAGGGTTAATGAGACCCGCTCCGCCATTGACATATCCTGGAAGAACACGGCCATCGCCAGCGCCGCAATCTGGCCTTCTGATACGGTATTGTCGCGAATACCGTTAATGAAAAATCGAATTTCTTCATCACTGAGTGGATGTCCATCGCGCTTTTTGCGCACGATTTCTTGCGCCAGGAACACAGGCACCTCCTGAAGACATATGCCGCGGCGAATGGATTATTCGCCGCACGCTGAGTTAGTAACCGCCCGCGCTTTTCCCGTCGCCGTGCCCGAGGGCGTTCAATAAGCTGGCAAGAAGGCTGGAGGCGCCAAAGCGGTAGTGGCGGGCATCGGCCCAGCCGCTACCAAACAGTTCGTCGGCAATCGCCAGATACTGCGCGGCATCTTCCGCGCTGCGCACGCCGCCGGCGGGCTTAAAGCCGACGCGCTGCTCAACGCCCATATCCCGAATCACTTCCAGCATGATGCGCGCGCTTTCCGGCGTCGCATTTACCGGCACTTTACCGGTAGACGTTTTGATAAAATCTGCGCCAGCGTTAATCGCGATTTCAGACGCTTTACGGATGAGGCGCTCTTCTTTCAGTTCACCGGTTTCAATAATCACCTTCAGCAGCACATTCGCCTGCTCACACGCCGCTTTACAGGCTTTCACTAGCTCAAAACCCACTTTTTCATCACCTGCCATTAGTGCACGGTAAGGAAAAACAACATCCACCTCATCGGCGCCGTAAGCGATAGCCGCGCGGGTTTCCGCCAGCGCTATCTCAATATCGTCGTTGCCGTGTGGAAAGTTGGTCACCGTCGCAATACGAATATCTGGCGAGCCCTGCTGTTTCAGCGTCTTACGGGCAACGGGTATAAAGCGCGGATAGATACAGATTGCCGCCGTATTCCCTACCGGCGTCTTCGCCTGGCGGCATAGCGCAATGACTTTTTCATCGGTATCGTCATCGTTTAAGGTGGTTAAATCCATCAGCTTCAGCGCGCGCAGGCTGCTGGCAGTTAAATCGGTCATAGTCGTTCTCCAGTCGTAAGCATAGAGCCGGGAGGTAATATCGCCGGACAGAGAGGCACTGTCATTTCGGATTGCTTTAAAGATTGCCTCAGGGAGATGTTAAAATAGTAACATTGTGAGCTGGCATTATTTTGCGGGCCTTCTCACAAAGGAAAGAAACATATCGGTTGTTTCACCTATTTCCCTGCGGGCATTCTAACAAAGCCCGCTGAGTTATCACGGGATTATCCCACAATAAGGCCTTTTCATTGGCAAAATGTTAGAATCGTAACATTTCGCCTGCGCCAGATTAATAACACCCTGGACGGCGCAGCGGCACTCGCACGACACGATAAGAAGCCGAGCCAGAAGATCGGTAAAAAAAGCGCGCGCCTAAGCGGGCAGGTGGAACAGCCGGCAGCTATTTTCCCACAGCGCCTGCGCGATGGCCTCCGGTGCTTCAGGCCGCAGTTCACACAGGGTATTAAAGATTTCAACAAGGTATTCTGGCCGGTTAGGCTGCCCCTGTCGGCCACAAAGCGGCATATCGGGAGCGTCGGTTTCCAGTAGCAGCGCCGTCAGCGGCAGGCGGGCGATAACGTCGCGCGTTTTCCGGGCGCGCGGCCACGTAATGACACCGCCGACGCCGATATAAAACCCTAACCCGATAAACCGCTCAGCCTGCTGCAAACTGCCTGAAAACCCGTGAACTACGCCGGTGCGCGGCAGCGCCGCGCGTTTAAGGTGCCAGGCCAGCTTATCGTGCGTGCGCCGTGAATGCAGCAATACCGGGAGATCATAGCGTTTGGCGAGGCCTAGCTGCGCGTCCAGGATAGCCTGCTGGCGCGTAAAGCGCGGATTATCGATATAAAGATCCAGCCCAATCTCCCCCACGGCGATCAGCTTGTTCGAGCGCTGTGCCAGACAGGCGTCAAGCTGCGCAAGCGCCTCATCATCGTGGTGTTCAATCTCAATGGGATGCAGACCAAGAGCGGCAAAGAGCGCAGGCCAGCGCTGCGCGAGCGCGATAACGCGCGCAAAATAGATTGCCGCCGTAGCGGGCACCAGAATGCGCCGCACGCCGGCCTGTTCAGCCAGCGCCAGGCCCTGCGCTTCATTCTCCGCAAAGGGGGGAAAATCGTAGTGGCAGTGCGTATCCATAAAACCGGGGATCACGCGGTGTCCTCATTGCCAAAAGCGGGATCATTAGCCTCAACCAGCGGCGGAGCCGCACTGTCGTTCGCGACAGGAACCGGCGGCGCAACTATTTGCGCTTCCGGCGCTGCGGCAACCTCAGCCAGCGGCTCGTTCACTGCCGCAACCGGCACGACGATCGGCGAGGCGACGCGTTTTAACGGCGGCTTATTCGTCAGCTTTTGCCCGACGGTCGCCAGGAAGTAGCGCCCGCACTGCCGCCCCAGATTGTAATCCATGCGCAGAGCGGCCATGCGGCTGCCGAGGGCGATACTGCTCAGCGGTTTTGGCGGGTAGATTTCAAATATGCGTAAATCTCCCGGCGGTTTTTCAATAAAGCGCTGAATTGTGGAATAGCTTTCTTCATGATGCTGTACCAGGTTGATAAGCGGCTGCAAACTACTGGTTCCCAGCCAGCGTTCCATCCGTTTAAACCACTGGGGCGTATAATACATTTGAGAAGGCACCGTGCGGATAACTACGAGCGTGGTGGCTCCCAGTCGCGCGGCCTCGCGCACCGGTATAGCGTCGCTTATACCACCGTCCTGATAGCTTTTGTCGCCAATCATGACGCCGGTGCGGTAAAAACCGGGAATGGCGCTGGAAGCGCGAATCAGGTTCAGCCAGCTATCGGGCCGTGGAGCAAAATACTCTGCCGTGTAATCATCGCTACGGCAGGCGCACATAAAAAACGATTTACCGTGGTCGAACAGGCGCTGTGCGTTATCCATCGCCAGCGGCATTTTGCGCGACGTCGTTTCAATCAGCCAGTCCAGGTCGATAAGATTACCGCCGCGCACAAAGCGCAGAGGATTAAAAAATTCGCGGGAGGTGGTATAGCGCATGATAACGCGCCGCGCATAGCCGGGCTGCTGACATACAAATGCCGATAGATTCTGCGCGCCAGCCGAGGTGCCGAGATAAAAATCAAACGGATCGAACCGCGCCTGCATAAACTCATCCAGCACGCCCGCGGTGAAAATCCCACGCTGCCCTCCCCCTTCGCATACCAGCGCGATGCGTCCGGGCTGAAACGGTTTGATCGCCAATGGTGCAATGTTACCAAGCGTAACGGGAATTCTCTGGCCCACCGCTGCCTTCCTGTATCAACGCCCCTCTCCGGAATGGAGCTTCGGGCATGAGAGTATTCATTCTTATCTCACCAGGTTGTGTGGTGACAGGCGTATTGTGTACACAGAACGCTTTGATATCAGTGCCATTGCGACATGGCGCACCGCCGCCTGATGAAACAGGTGGCTTACTATAATAATAAAAGCCAGCCGATGCATCGGCTGGCCTGTAAATGTTGCGCTGTTAAGTGCTAAAAAATTTGTCTACGGACGTTTACGGCCCATAAACAGACTTACCAGGAACAGGATCACGCCGACAACGAAAACCACTTTCGCCGCGCCCGCAGCCGCTCCTGCCAGTCCGCCAAAACCTAACGCTGCAGCAATAAGCGCCACGACCAGAAAAATAATGCCCCATCGAAACATAAGACTCTCCTTTACTCAGGATAAATACCCAGGATAAAACTAGCCTGAACCGGCTCTTTTAGTATATAGCTCAAAACCTTGCCATACTTCACACCTGCGAATTCCGCCTCCACGGTCTGGCTGCCAAAGGCGGATGCGTCAGGATTTAAGGTTTAATCTGCAGATCGTTTTTTACGCTTTTAACGCCATCAATGGCCTTGGCCACACTTTCAGCGCGCGTTGATTGCGCCTGATTTTCAACCTCGCCTGAAAGCTGAACCACGCCGTCGGTGGTAGTCACTTTAACGTGGCGCGAAGGAACTATGTCATCCGCCAGCAGCTTGGCTTTTACTTCACTGGTGGTCGCAGTATCGCCTGCATAGTTGCTCATAGACTGAGAACTGCTGTCCTTAACGTGCAGTTTATCGCTCACCGAAGAGACGCCTTCTACGCCTTTCGCCAGCGTAACCGCTTTTTCAGCCTGCGCCTGGCTGGCAACAAATCCGCTTAGCGTCACCACTTTTTGCTCAGTTTTTACAGAAATATCAGTGCTTTTAATGGAATCATCGTCTACCAGAGCCGCCTTCACTTTTGCCGTGATGGCACTGTCGTCCATGAAATTACCGACTTTATGCATAGAGCCATCGACTTTTTGCCCCGCGCTTTCCGCCGTAGAATGACCCGAATTGGCAGACTCGCCTTGCGCCAGAACAGAACCGCTCATCAGAGAAGTGCCCAGAGCGACGGCCAACAGCGTTTTTGAAAACTTACGTGTATTCATCGATTTATTCCTGTCAGTCAGTATGACCAGTCATTGGGCCAACTGCCTTTAGGGCGATGGGATTACGCAAAGACAGTCGCCTTAACGCTTACACCGCCCCAATGAGGCAATCGCCTCAGTGCCCTAAAATGGTTTAGCTATTGAAACCAGTATCCTATTTTAGTGCTGCAAAACAGGTTTCAAATAGTGTTTCAAACCAGCACTTTGCAGCACTATGGAGGTAACTATAGACGGTAATGACAAAAACACCTGGGAAAGTGCGCGAAAATTACGCGATGAGGAAAAAATAGCGGGTATTTAAGAAAGTTCCGTAACAGACTAATATAGAAGAGAAAAAAGGGGCGCTGGCGCCAGCGCCCTCTTAGAAGAGATATTAATGTTCACGCGTTTTACGGAAGCGAACATCCGGATAGCGCTCCTGCGCCAGATTCAGGTTCACCATGGTCGGCGCGATGTACGTGAGATTATCGCCACCGTCCAGCGCCAGTTGGGTTTCATTCTTGCGCTTAAACTCTTCGAATTTTTTCACGTCGTCGCTCTCTACCCAGCGCGCCGTCGCTACGTTGACCGACTCATAAATCGCCTCAACGTTATATTCGCTTTTCAGACGCGTAACCACCACGTCGAACTGCAGCACGCCCACCGCACCGACGATCAGATCGTTATTGGAGACAGGACGGAATACCTGAACCGCCCCCTCTTCCGAAAGCTGTACCAGCCCTTTTAGCAACTGCTTTTGCTTTAAGGGATCTTTCAGACGAATGCGTCGGAACAGTTCAGGAGCGAAGTTTGGAATGCCGGTGAACTTCATCATTTCGCCCTGGGTGAACGTGTCGCCAATCTGGATAGTACCGTGATTGTGCAAACCGATAATATCGCCCGGATAGGCTTCTTCTACGTGAGCACGATCGCCTGCCATAAAGGTCAGCGCGTCGGAAATCACGACGTCTTTATTGATACGCACCTGGCGCAGCTTCATGCCTTTTTCATATTTCCCGGACACCACGCGCATAAACGCCACGCGGTCGCGGTGTTTCGGATCCATGTTCGCCTGAATTTTAAACACGAAGCCGGAAAATTTCTCTTCGCTGGATGCTACCGTGCGCGTATCCGTTTGACGCGGCATCGGCGTCGGCGCCCAGGAAACAAGACCGTCCAGCATATGATCCACGCCAAAGTTGCCAAGCGCGGTACCAAAAAAGACAGGCGTAAGCTCGCCGCTCAGGAATAGCGCCTCATCAAATTCATTCGAGGCGCCCTGTACCAGCTCTAGCTCATCACGAAGCTGCGCCGCCAGCTCCTCGCCGACGGCGGCGTCCAGATCCGGGTTATTTAACCCTTTAACAATTCGCACTTCCTGAATCGTATGCCCCTGACCACTTTGATAAAGGTAGGTCTCATCTTTATATAAATGATAAACCCCTTTAAACAGCTTACCGCAGCCGATAGGCCAGGTGATGGGCGCACAGCCGATTTTCAGCTCGTTTTCCACCTCATCCAGTAGTTCCATAGGGTCGCGAATATCGCGATCCAGCTTATTCATGAAGGTTAAAATCGGCGTGTCGCGCAGGCGGGTAACTTCCATCAGTTTGCGCGTTCTGTCTTCTACGCCTTTTGCGGCATCGATAACCATTAGACAGCAGTCAACGGCGGTTAACGTACGGTAAGTATCTTCCGAGAAGTCTTCGTGCCCCGGAGTATCCAGAAGATTCACCAGGCTGTCGCGATACGGGAACTGCATCACGGAGGTAGTAATCGAGATCCCGCGCTGCTTTTCCATTTCCATCCAGTCAGATTTGGCATGCTGGCTGGAGCCGCGGCCTTTTACCGTCCCTGCCGTTTGAATCGCCTGTCCGAACAGCAGCACTTTTTCAGTAATCGTGGTTTTACCGGCGTCCGGGTGAGAAATAATGGCAAAAGTGCGGCGCCTGGCCACCTCCTGCAAAAAAGGAGACAACGTCATAATTCCATCTTCTGTTGTAATGCGCGGCGGAGCGCCGCGCTGCGTGTTATCGAAAGTGGGGCAATTTTACCCTCCGAAACGTCAATCCCCAACATAATTTGCTGTCAGGAAAATGCCAGCCAGCGTTCGAGTTCGCTTAACGAGCGCACCTGATGCAGCGGTACAATACCCGCCGGCGCTTCGCGCCCGTGCGCATTAAGCCATACGGTATCAAGCCCGGCGTTAATACCGCCCAGAATATCGGACTCAGGCGTATCGCCGACCATTAACACGCGCTCGCGCGCCGGGCTGCCCATTTGCGCCAGCGCATAGTCAAAAATACGCCTGTCCGGCTTCGCAACGCCGACCTGCTCAGAAATTATCAATAAATCAAAGCAATCCTGCAGCCCGGTGCGCGCCAGGCGCCGCTGCTGAAGCGCGGTAAACCCGTTGGTAATGATCCCAAGGCGCGCGCGCCCGCGCAGAAAACGCAGCAGCGATTCTGCGCCCGGCAGCGGCGTGCAAATCTCCGCCATCGCATTCAAAAATGCATCGTTCAGCGTGCCGGCGGGCACGCTTAAACGGTCCGCCCACCGCTGAAAACGCTGATGCTGCAGCTGTAGTGCGGTAATGATGCCGTTTTGATAATCCACCCACAGCGGTTTATTCACCGCCTGATAAGTTTGGTAATCTTCCGCGGTGAAGGTGACGCTATAATCCAGAAACATACGCTGTAACCCGCTGAAAGCATCAAACGTAAACAGCGTTTCGTCCGCATCAAAAAGTATCCAGTCCCACTTCATGGCTTCACCTTCTATCGGTTGATTTTAGCGCTGGCTCTTCGCTCGCAATAATGGCGTCAGGCGCCGGCGATAAAAGAGCAAGCCGCCGCGGTTTAGCCCAGAGGCAGCGCCATGACTATCGCGTCTTCGTGCCCGGTGGCCGTTGGATAGTAGCGCTGGCGCACGGTAACTTCGTTAAAGCCGAGGTCTTCGTACAGCGCAATCGCGGGCGTATTCGATGCGCGAACCTCCAGCCATAACGTCAGGATGTCGCGGCTTTCCAGTTCGCCAATCAAGTGCGTCAATAATTCCCGGCCAAGCCCCTGCCGCTGATAGCGCGGATCGACGGCGATATTAAACAGGCTCGCTTCATCCAGAACAATTTGTGTAATCGCAAATGCCGCCATTTCATCATCAACGTCCAGCCGCAGATTCAGATAGCGTTCTCCCTGATTGCTCGCAAGCGTTGCCTCACTCCAGGGAAATGCGTGACTGCGCCGCTCAATGGCTAACGCATCCACCAGCCCGTCGTTATTAAGAGAAGAAATCCTGTTCATGTTCACAAATTTGGCGCCAGAGGGCGCTTCGGGCCTCTGCGCTATTGAGTAGTTCGGGCAGCCCTGGAGAATGTAGCTGCGCTCCCGATAGCGCCGCACCGGGCTGCACGCCCAGATACCAACTGTTGCAGTGGCTGCCCGCAGGCAGCATCGCAACCCGATCGGGCGTCAGTGAAAAGACCTCATGCTCAGCAACTCGCAGCGCTCTAAGGACATCCTGCAAAAAAGGCTCGTCCAGCGCCGCTGGGGTATCCGTCACAATGGTCAGGCGAATATGTTCAGGGAGGGTCAACGCGATTTCGCCCTTTAGCGCCGCCGGGCGACGCAGCGCCCATTGGGTAATTCCCAGTTGCTGTAGCTGCCAGTCACGTCGGGAAGTCATAGCGAAACCTGTTTCAGTCACCAGAAGGGCGCAAATATAGCAAATTAGGGAAACGCGCGCCAATAACCGCCATCGCACTCGCACCTGCGTCGGAAATCCCCCGGCGCGTTGAACCTGGTATATAATCGCCGCCTGCATCTGATGAGGAGTAAATTATGTCTGTCTGGACCCCGGCAAGCGAGGTTTTGCTGCGTCACTCTGACGACTTTGAACGTTGCCGCATTCTGTTCGCCGGCGATTTACAGGATAACCTTCCGGCCCAGCTTGAAACGGCGGAAAGCCGCGTCTGGACGCAGCAATATCACCACTGGCAGCGTCTGAGCGCAGCGCTCGGCGCGCGCGCGCAATTCAGTTTCCTCGCCGATGCAGACTGCATCACCGGCTGCGATACGCTGGTATATTACTGGCCGAAAAATAAACCTGAGGCGCTGTTTCAGCTTACAAACCTGCTGTCCTTGCTACCTGTCGGCACCGATATTTTCATCGTCGGGGAGAATCGCAGCGGCGTGCGTAGCGCGGAACAAATGCTCGCTCTCTACGCGCCGCTTACTAAAATAGATAGCGCCCGCCGCTGTACGCTTTGGCACAGTCAACTGGAAACCAGCCCGCAATTCCACCCGCAAGACGCCTTAAAAACCTATCAGGTCGGCGATCTAACGGTGAAAACGCTGCCCGGCGTGTTCAGCCGCGACGGTCTGGATAGCGGAAGCCAATTGCTGCTCTCTACGCTGTCTCCTCATACCAAAGGAAAAGTACTGGATGTCGGCTGCGGCGCTGGGGTGCTGGCTACGGCGCTTGCCAGCCACTCACCGAAAGTACGTTTGACGCTGTGTGACGTTTCCGCACCCGCGCTGGAAGCCAGCCGGGCGACGCTTATCGCCAACGGTATTGAAGGCGAGGTTATCGCGAGTAATGTCTACTCCGATGTGGCAGGCCGCTTCGATATGATTATCTCTAACCCACCGTTCCACGAAGGGCGAGATACCAGTCTTGATGCTACGCGCGATCTGATTTGCGGCGCCACGCGTCATTTAAATATTGGCGGTGAACTGCGCATCGTCGCTAATGCCTTCCTGCCGTATCCCCAGCTTCTGGATGAAATATTCGGCTCACATGAAACGATAGCGCAAACCGGGCGATTTAAGGTTTATCGCGCCGTGCATCAGCGCAGCGGACGGCGTTAGGGCATCTGAAGGAAACGCGTTTCCCGGCGCAAAAAGTGGCGCTTACTGCGGTAGCGCCACGCCCGCATAGCTGACGCAAAGTAAAGCACGGCGCGGGTGGCAACGTTTATCGCGCAGGGTAAGAATACAATCTGATGTGGTGCCGAACGGCGCCTCTTTTTCCATCATTTAGTGAAACGCCGCTAAATTAAGTATTGACGTCCCCCAGAAAACATCTAGAATTCGCCCCCGTGGTTGCGATACTTACGGGTATCAACGGTATGCGAAGGTGGCGGAATTGGTAGACGCGCTAGCTTCAGGTGTTAGTGTCCTTTCGGACGTGGGGGTTCAAGTCCCCCCCCTCGCACCAATAACCATGTAGCATTATGTTTGTAGTACCCTGCGAAGGTGGCGGAATTGGTAGACGCGCTAGCTTCAGGTGTTAGTGTCCTTACGGACGTGGGGGTTCAAGTCCCCCCCCTCGCACCACTACAAACGCACACGATAACGGCTGTAAACAGTAAGAAGACTGGGCGAAGGTGGCGGAATTGGTAGACGCGCTAGCTTCAGGTGTTAGTGTCCTTTCGGACGTGGGGGTTCAAGTCCCCCCCCTCGCACCAATTTACTTACTTATGCCGTTGCCATATCTCTTCGAAAGCCTTTCTTTTGTCACTCTCCGCTAAGTCCAGCATCAAAAATTTGCCCCGATATTTTTCATTATCACAGCCGTAGCGCCTGCCAGCACGCCGCAGGAAGCAAGTAGCAAATAAGCCCGCAATCGCGGATGGTACATCATGGCCGCCGTTGTCAGCAGTGCCACCGCCGTTGCCCCTCGCCACACATCAAGAGAAACATCCAGCATGATAAAACTGACTATCAGCCCGTAGCACATCAGCGCGCCCCAGCCTGTCTTCAAGTACGTTAAGCGCATATTGCCCCTCACTTGTCATGAGAACGAGCAGCATTATATGATAATGATTATCATTTATTAAAATAAATTCATTCGTCTTTACAAGGCCCGGACCGACGCTTGTTTTCAAATCACCCAAAAGATAATATTACTAATTATTCTCATTTAGATTATCGGTTATCAGTCCATGCCATTTTTTCCAGGGATTACTTTTCATCCAGACAATTTTACAGACGCCGATTTTGCCCATGATGCGGCTCTCGCGTGTAAAATTCGCCATGATTTTAGCCAATCGCGCCCCTGGTTTAATGACGCAGTTTTACTGGATGACGCCGGCCCCAACGCTGAAGCAGCGCTGCCTTTCTCGGCCTGGACGCAGCCTGCCAGACTTGCCGCGCTGCTTGATCTCTGGCAGCAGCATATCTATCGCCAGCAGCCAGGAGCAGCGCGGCTGGAAAAACCGTTAATCTCACTGTGGGCGCAGTGGTATCTCGGCCTATTAGTCCCCCCTCTTATGCAGGCGCTATTAACTCAGCCTGCCGCGCTGCATATTGCGCCTGAATACACGCGCGTAGAGTTTCACGCAACCGGGCGCGCCGCCCGTTTTTTTATCAGCGTTTATACCCATCCGAATTTGAGCGAGCAACCCGCCCGCCAGCGCCTGGAGCTTCTGTGTCAAACTGGAATTGCCCCGGTCATCAATGCGCTGACGGCAGGCACAGAACGCGCCCACGCCAGGTTAATCTGGAGTAATACCGGTTATTTGATGCACTAGTTTCTGGGCGAACTACGCCCACAGTTAGGCGATGAGGCGTGGCAGGCGCTGCGCCACGCACTTTTTTTGGAACCGCACTTCAGCGATAGCACCGATAATCCGCTGTTTCGCAGCGTTATCCCACGCAACGGTTTGCTGATGCGCAGAACCTGCTGCCAGCGAAATCGCCTGCCGGGCGTACAGCAGTGCGGTGACTGCACGCTTAAATAGCGACGGCCGACGTTTTTTTATTCATCAATCCTGATTCCTCCTGTCGCAGGGCATTCCGGCAGTTTACGAAGACGCCGCGTTATGACAGATTATTGCCTGCCCGAATTTGGAGAAACTCATGAGTCTGCAATCTGTACGGCAATTTTTCGCCGACCATGCCCCTGATATTGACATTATCGAACTGGACCAAAGCACCGCAACGGTCCCGCTTGCAGCCGAAGCCCACGGCGTTGAGCCGGGACAAATAGCCAAAACCCTCTCATTAAAGATAAAAAATGCCGTGGTGCTGGTAGTCGCCAGCGGGGATGCGCGCCTTGATAATAAAAAACTTAAAACCGCGTTTGGCGCTAAGGCGCGCATGCTGAGCAGCGATGAAGTTGTGAATTGGACAGGCCACCCCGTTGGCGGCGTTTGCCCGTTTGGGCTGGAAAATCCGCTGAAGGTGTATTGTGATATTTCACTCAAACGCTATAGTGAGGTACTACCGGCAGCAGGCGCCACGTATAGCGCCGTGCGGATCTCCCCTGAGCGTATGGCCGACCTCACCGCCGCTACGTGGATAGATGTATGTCAGTGATCGGAAGTTTGCGATGCGCCGTCGGGTGCGCGTGACGCGTTCGGCCGCTTTTTATCACCGGCAATAACGGTGCCCTGGGTTTCTCTACCGATAGCAACAAAGAGGCAAATCAGTATAGCGACGCTCCCGGCAACGATAGCCATGGCCAACCCATAATTACCTCCGTGCCGCTCTGCAATAGTTGACTGCAACATAGCATTTACCGAAGCGATAAGATTACCGAGTTGGTAAACAAACCCGGGTAACACGGCGCGCACCTTCGCAGGCACCAGTTCATTGAGCCAGGTGGGCACTACCCCCCAGGCTCCCTGTACCATAAACTGCATGAAAAACGCGCCAATACCAATGGCGAGCGAGCCAGAGGAGAAAGCCCACAGCGGCAATACCGGCAGCGCCAAAAACGCAGCGATCATCATCGCTTTTTTACGACCGATACGCTCCGAAAGCGCGCCAAAAAAAATCCCTCCCAGCATCGCGGCGATGTTATAGAAAATCGCAATAGTACTAACCACATGGGGCGCAAAGCCATGCTGCACCTTCAGGAAAGTGGGATAGAGATCCTGAGTGCCGTGACTGAAGAAATTAAAACAGGCCATGATAAGCACCAGATACAAACAAAGTTTCCAGTTATCACGCACGCTGGGCCACAGCGCCGCATTTTCCTTGCTCGCGCGAGCCGCCAGCCACACCGGAGATTCAGGTACTTTGTAGGCGATATAGGGCAACAGGATAATAGGCAGCGCGCCTATCAAAAACATTCCGCGCCAGCCCACCCAGGCGTAACACAGCCCAAATACGACCGAGGCCAGCAAATACCCGCAGGGATAACCCGCCTGGAAAATACCCGACATCAACCCGCGAGAGCGATCGGGTATGGTTTCCATCGCCAGCGAAGACGCCACTCCCCAAATCCCCCCCATCGCTACGCCATACACGACGCGAAACAGTAAAAACGCCTCAAAGCTGGGCGACCAGGCGGACAAAAGCTCAAAAATAGAAAAGCAGGTGATATTGAGCATTAAAATGGGTTTACGGCCAAATTTCTCAGCCAGGCGCCCAAAAATTAACGCGCCAATCGGACGGACCGCCAGCGTCAGCATAATCGCGAGTGAGACGCTGGAAACGGAATCATGAAAGTAGGCGGCGAGATCGCTTAATACAAACACTAAAATAAAAAAATCAAACGCATCCAGTGTCCATGCCGAAAAGCATGCCATCGCAACGTGACGCTGCGCCGGCGTCCAGCTAAATGGAGTAAACATAAGCGCCTTCCTGTCCTTTAAGTTCGTAATATGCGCTAAGGAACCTGCTCTCAGGCGAGTGGAAATAGCTATCTTCAGGTGATATCCCTTGATTTGCAGTAAATTCACCAAAAAGACATAGCAGCAGGCATTCTCTCTCACGCATGCTGCGTTTCCCCGCCATCAATATACCGCCTGAAGTGCATCACATTGTTTATTCAATGTTAATTATATGTTTATATCAAAGTTTACTGCGCGGGGATTCCGCCATGACGTTTCATAGTGCAATAATATCTTGCTAAATATTTCCCACGTGATTTTGTGGTTATTTCCATATGGTGAAGGCATGCCATCGTTTCGCATTCATACTCAAAACGGCCCCGATATAACTCGTTGTAAATATCACGCGTACACCGGCAGTTTGGCAGTTTGGCAGTTTGGCAGTTTGGCAGTTTGGCAGTTTGGCAGTTTGGCAGTTTGGCAGTTTGGCAGGTCGGCAGGTCGGCAGGTCGGCAGGTCGGCAGGTCGGCAGGTCGGCAGGTCGGCAGGTCGGCAGGTCGGCAGGTCGGCAGGTCGGCAGGTCGGCAGGTCGGCAGGTCGGCAGGTCGGCAGGTCGGCAGGTCGGCAGGTCGGCAGGAAAATAGCGGCTCGCCACACAAATACCAATAATATTAACCTCAGAGGCTTTACACACGGGTTACCACGCATCATTCACTCGAATGATAACGTTATCTTTTAAACGAGCACGCTCCTTACTTGCCGCAAAAACAGCGTTTTGCGCTGACATAAAAAGCAGGGTTCTTGACTCAAAATATGCAGCCCAAATAGCATTGGCTGGATGCGCTCGATTCGAATAGCGCATCCCAATATTGCCGCCGCAGCCTGATACGGAAAAATACTGCTTCCATTACAGATTAAGTTCACGCATGCCGCACGGGCTGTTAATCCAGGCATACATCTCTGCATTACTGCGTAACGCCAGGCGTCGCATCGCGCTATTTTTCTGAGCACTTACCGTTTTATTGCTCTTTTTAAGCAATCCTGATATTTGGTTGATGCTCCAGCCTTTAGCCATTAGGCGCAATACCTGGCGTTCTGAAAGCGTAAGCACCAGCGCTGCCGGGGCTTCGGTCACAGCCGTTTGCGCACCGCCTAAATGGCTGGTTCCGCCCTCCCAGTGCAGAATATTCTGCTTAATCTCATCCAGCGTTGCAGTATTAGGCAACAGCACGCTATCTGAACGCAGTAATACCTGTAGCGCGGTGAAACGCGCAAACTCAGGAATCAGGAAGACCCAATTAATATGCTGAGATAATCCATAAAATGGCTGTAATAGCCGCAAATCTCGCTCAACGTCCTCCGCGCTACCGGTTAAATCAATAATAGCCAACGTGACTTGCTGTAATAAAAGAGGGGTAAACGATTCATAACCACGGACTGGCAGCACCATCATCTGGGGTTCCAGAGCATGCGCGCACAGCTCCAGTCCCGCAACCATTGCGGGGTAATGGCTAAAAATAATCGCCTTTTGATGACGTCCTTGTTGCATCCTGTCTCCTGTCTTATTCTAAATAAGATTTTATTTATCCTTAATTACAAATGGCTATATCTTTACCTGTATTAATAGGAAATAACGGACAAGCGTTATCTCCAGACAGGCGTTGCCACCTGAAGCTTTTCTAACAATACAGGTATTGCCATAATGATTAATAGGTAAAGTAATGCTTACCTATAGAGCTGTCAATGTCATGAAAAATTTTAAGAATATATCGCTATATTTATGACCTTTTCCTAGAAGCATTGCTTTAATATATGTTTATAAGCCTTAAAAATTCATGAAGTTTATATTTTTAACCTATCTAGCAAAAACAACGTAACTCATTATTTTTAAATGATTTTAATGGCAACACTTCATTTCATAAAGGGAAATAAATATGCTAAGCTTTTTCTTAATAATAAATAACGAGTCCACTAATATGGTTTGTTGTTTGCTATCAACCGTTAGGCCACATTTGCGTAAATTTACGCTATTTTCATGATTCGCATCAGTTTAACAGAGATAAATTAAGCACTAGCAGCACTTTCTTCACATAAAAAATAGAGTTGTTAGTTATGTATTTTTAATGGTTCTACGAAAAGGCTCAGCTGATGATAACGCCTTATTTACTTTTAAATGGTATTTTTTCTGCTTTAAAAGCTTCCTTAAAACATTAATGCTTTTCGGAGCGCGAAATAAAGCCAAAAACTTCCTCCGCAGCCTGCGCTGCCACCCAAATGCAGATGTGTTATTATGGAGAAAGGTTTCACCCCGTGTTGGGGTATCTTTCTAACGGCCTTCTGAGATAGCGTTATGTCTGCCAAAATTCTAACCACCAGCGTTGTCGGTATAGCGTCTTTTTACCGCGATCCCGGTGCGGCGCTCACCGCCAGCGAACAAGGCGCAGTCGCCGTATTGGATAATAATGCTCCGGCCTTTTACGCCCTCACGCCACAGCGGCTTGCGGCACTGCTGGCACTTGAGGCCCGGATTCAATGTCAACCGTCAGACATTACCCTTGCCCCTGAATTATATAATGACGCTGACTCGGCCCCGGTCGAGACGCCGATGGGCAAATTTGCTATGTATCCGGGATGGCTGCCAGATACTGATTTTCTACGCATGTCGGCGCTTTGGGGCATCTTTTTAAAAGAAGACGTCACGCCAGAAGAGCTCGCCGCATTTATTGCCTACTGGCAGGCGGAAGGAAAAGTATTTCACCACGTGCAGTGGCAGCAAAAGCTGGCGCGCCACGTACAAATTGCTCGTGCGGCCAACGGCGGCGCACCCCGCCGCGATATCAATTCTCTCTCGCAACCGGGCGACGCCATTCCTGAAGGATTTCGAGGCTAAGCATGAAAAATGTCACTGAATTAATGCTGCGGCTAAAGAAAATCATGCCAGCCCGCGTAAAACCGGCATTTACCAGCGGTGAAGAACTTCTCCAGTGGCAGCATGAACAGGGGCGGCTGCGCTCTGCGGCCATCGCCCGGGAAAATCAGGCGATGAAAATGCAGCGCACTTTCAATCGCTCCGGCATCCGCGAACTGCATATGAATTGCTCTTTTGATAACTATAAAGTTGAGTGCGAAGGGCAAATGAAAGCGCTAGAGCGAGCGCGTCAGTACGCTAATGATTTCGATGGAAATATCGCCAGCTTTATCTTTTCAGGTAAGCCAGGTACCGGGAAAAACCATCTGGCCGCCGCGATTTGCAATGCACTGCTTGTGCACGGAAAATCGGTCCTTATTATCACCGTCGCCGATATCATGTCAGCCATGCGCGGCACTTTTGGCAGCGGAGGGGCAACGACCGAAGAGCGCCTGATTAACGATCTCAGTAACGTAGATCTGCTGGTAATAGATGAAATCGGTATGCAAACCGAATCTCGATATGAGAAAGTTATTATTAATCAAATAGTTGATAGAAGATCGTCTTCCAGGCGCCCTACAGGGATGCTATCCAACCTGAACATCACGGAAATGAACGCCCTGTTAGGCGAACGCGTCATGGATCGCATGCGGCTCGGCAATAGCCTGTGGGTTAACTTTAACTGGGATAGTTATCGTAGTCGCGTCACCGGTAAAGAGTTTTAATTCGAGGCGCCCATGCGCCTTGCCCACCGCATCACATTTCAGCCAGGAATGTTCTCAAACCCAACCTGCTCACGCTGAAATACCGATTCGCGCCGCATAAGGTCATTTTTTATCTGTACTGCAGCGCTATAATTTTCCTCTCAGTAATAAACCTAAGAGAGTAACCGTGATGAAAAAAACTAAGGCCGCCCTGGGGGCAAGTCTTCTCATTACCACCGCATTATGGAGCACCGCAAATGCCGCCAGCTGGCAGGATAATCTCTCCAGCGCGGCCAACCAGCTGAGCCAGAACAGCGCGCAAAGCGGTTCGGGGCTCTCCCTTTCCTCGTTGACGCATCTTCTCAACGGCGGCAACCAGGCGCTGAACGCAAACAATATGAATAACGCAGCCGGCATACTGCAGTACTGTACGCAGCAAAAACTGGTTTCCTCCAGCGGCACGGCGGGCATTAAAGAGAAGCTATTTGACAAACTCGGGCTCAGTAATGCTCAGCAACAAAAACAGCCTGCCGAGTTCCAGCAGGGCCTGTCCGGCTTACTCAATACAGGTAAAGGTGAACAGCTAAATCTCGGCGCCCTTGGCCAGTCGCCACTGGCCGAAAAAGTAAAAACTAAGGCCTGCGATTTAGTGCTAAAACAAGGCGCTAAATTTATCTCCGGTTGATTATTATTTTCCGCCCGTCACAGAAACGGGCGGTATATCTTCCCGTAAGGGAAATATTGACGCCCAATGACAGCATATTTAAACCAGTGAAGCTGACTCTCCCCATTATTCCGTATCGAAGCCCTACAATCTTTCTAACCTGTGCTCCCAGGCTAATGACATAATTCTTCGCCCCAAATCCAAATACCCATCTGGAGGTATGACGTCTTCTAATCGTTTATTTTATAAGGCTATTTCAAGCATCACTATAAATCACTGCAGCCAATTTTTTAAAATACCTGGGCACCAGACAGAGAAAAATGCAGGGGAATTGCGGTAAACGCATTGAATTGATTTTCTCAATAAAAATAAAGCGTAGAAAAAATAAATTTAAAATAACGGGGTAATTAAACGGACTATTCTTTGTGGGTATCAGGCAGGGCAAGTATAAACTCAAACAGAAATAACCCATCTGATTGTTACGGATAAAATCATCCCAAATGGCGTTTTAACAGTCTCCCCGTCTAAAAAACCTTCTTTTATCGCCTACTTTACCTACCACTTACAGAGATTTCTAAACCAAATCTGAATAACACTCGCATTGTTTTAACAGTAGAATTGCAGGTACACATGAACACCGCTAAATTGTTGCGCCTACGCGCGCGTTAACCGTCGCAATACACTCGACTACATTAAGAGGGCCAGCCGTTGCCAGAGCTGCTTTCATCCGGACTCTTTCTCGCCTCAATCGCGATTTACACCCTAAAAGCCGGGCGTAATAAATGGTGGTTTGGCGCCATACTCATTGTACTGGGGCTGTTTGTCATCCTGAATTTAACCCTGTTCGCGAGTAACTACTTTACCGGCGAGGGGATTAACGACGCGGTGCTATATACGCTAACCAATAGCCTTACCGGTGCCGGCGTAAGTAAATATATTTTACCCGGGCTGGGGATAATTCTGGCGCTTACCGCTATTTTTGGACTGCTGGCCTGGATATTACGCCGGCGCTGGCATCGCCCTCATCACGTTGGATATAGCCTGTTGGCTCTGATTTTGGCGCTGGGATCCGTCGATGCCAGCCCTGCGTTCCGCCAGATAACCGACCTGATTAAATCCCAGACCCGCGACGGCGACCCCGACTTCGGTGCCTATTACAAAGAACCCGGCAAATCTATCGCACATCCTAAACTCAACCTGGTTTATATTTACGGTGAGAGCCTGGAACGCACCTACTTCAACGACAAAGCTTTCCCCAAACTGACGCCGGAACTGGGTGCGATAAAAAATCAGAGTATTGATTTCAGCCAAACTATTCAGCTTCCCGGCACCGACTACACCATTGCCGGTATGGTCGCGTCCCAATGCGGTATCCCGCTATTTGCGCCGTTCGAAGGGAATTCAGCCTCTTCAGTATCCAGCTTCTTCCCGCAAAATACGTGCCTTGGCGACATCCTAAAAAACTCCGGCTATGAAAACTATTTCATTCAGGGCGCTAACCTGCGCTTTGCCGGTAAAGACGTATTTCTGAAATCTCATGGATTCGATAATCTTTACGGCTCTGAAGAGCTGAAAAGCCGGGTTGACGACCCGGACTACCGTAATGACTGGGGCTTTTACGACGATACCGTATTAAACGAAGTATGGAAGCAATACCAGCAACTGTCCCAACAGGGAAAACGATTCTCTCTGTTTACACTAACCGTGGACACCCACCACCCGGATGGATTTGTATCACGCACCTGCCAGAGAAAACGCTATGAATTTGACGGTAAGCTCAACCAGTCTTTTAGCGCCGTAACCTGTAGCCAGCAGCATATCGCCACACTGATAGAAAAAATTAAGGCCTCGCCGTGGTTTAAAAACACGATCATCGTGGTTTCATCAGACCATCTGGCAATGAATAACACCGCCTGGAAGTACCTTAATCAGCAGGACAGAAAAGATCTGTTTTTTGTCATTCGTGGCGATCGCCCGGAGCAAAAGGTTGTCAGCGTTAAACGCAGCACGCTGGATAACGGCGCCACCGTACTGGATATCCTGGGCGGCGATAATTTCCTCGGCCTGGGGCGCAGCAGTTTGTCAGGCGTTCCACTGGCGCAGATGTTCACCAATTTCAAGGATAAAATTATTGGCTGGAAGCCGGAAATCGTCAGCCTGTGGAACTTCCCGAAAAAAATCGATGCATTTAGCGTTGATACCGCCAAAAATACAATACGCTTTTCCGGCTCCCAGTTCCGACTGCCGCTGTTGTTGCGCATTCACAGCGATCGCGTAGAACCGTTGCCGGAAAGCGAATATTCAGCGCCTTTACGCTACCAATTAGCCGGTTTCGCCCCGGACGACAAGTTTATGTGGATAGACCGCTGTTACAAAATTGGCAGGCTGTGGGCACAAGAGTACGCCCTTTCAACCAACTGGTGTATCGCTCAGGGTCAGCCCGGCGGCCAGCCTCAGGTCATCCAGATTGAAGGCGCCGCATGGGAAGGCAAAGCCGCTATCAAAGAGAGCAACATTGATACCGCGCGCTACCAGCACAACCTCGATATGCTGAAAATGCCCGAAAATGATATTCGCTACAAAGCCGACAGCTTTATCTTCCCGATTGCCGGCGCCCCTGAAGCGGTAAAATCATTTAACGGTATTTCACGCCCGGAACAGTGGGGGCGCTGGTCAAATGCCAATTTAGATCCTCAGGTGAAGATAGAGTATCGCGATCCGTTACCTGAAAAATTCGATTTAACGATTATCGCCCGTGCTTTTGGCCCTAATGCCGGCAAGCCGGTTCCGGTGCGTATTGGTAATAGCGAGCAAACCCTAACGCTGAGCCACGATATGCAAACGACCACGCTGCGTTTCACAAACCCTGACCACAGTCATTTACTGACCATTACCCCGCCCGAACCGCAGTTATCCAATGAGGGAAATATTCTCGGCCATGCGCCGCGTAAGCTCGGGATTGGAATTGAAAAAATTACGGTTACGCCGGTTCAGGATTGATCCTCTCCCCCTCTTAACGAGGGGGAGCGCGCATCCACTCAGCCAGACAATGAATAGCGGGGGGTAACATTGCTGCGCCCCTCTTCAACACCCGGCAAGATAGCCCGGTAAATCAGTCATAGGCCACATTCACTACCGCAGTGGTATTCACCTCCCCTGCGCTTAGCGCCGACGCATCGTAAACATAGTACCAGGCCGCCATATCTACATAAAAATTCGCCTTCGTTTTCTGCTGTTTTGCCAGCGTAAACAGTGAAGTCGCGCTGCCCTGCGCGGTGGCGGATGAACCTATAACCAGCGGCGCGTGTTCACCGGCTTTCATCAACCGAACGCCAACGCCATGCGCGCTATCGCTTTGCGGGGAAATGAGCGTTGAATCGTCTCCCGATCGCAAATTATTACTGCTTATCCACGCGGTTACACCGCGTGTGCTGGCACCATTCTGTAAATGAGCGCAGGAAAAACCCAGCCGGAATGCCGTTCGTCCATCGCCATGGCCATTTGCCAAACTTGCCCGATCGATATCGTTCAATACCACGGTCTTGTTTGCATCCGAAAAAGAGCAGGTGGTTTCGCGCTTAGTGAAATAAATAATCAAAGGCTGATAATAAATATCGTAATCATGTACCGGCCACGACCAGTGAAAAACAAAGTAAGCAAAGTCGGAAATCATCCGCGCAATATTCTGAATAACCGTCAGGCCGGTGCTGTCCTGCTCGATCATGACGGGACTCACGGTGGCCATATTCCCCGTCACCGTCATTACATTCTTATCTGGGGCGCTATCCAGCAGCGTTAAATTCACAAGGAAAGTAGAATTAATGGAACTGCCATTGTTATTCCCCGTCCCGGGATTGAATTGCGCAGGCGCTATTCCGGTAACGCTAAGCTTTACATACGCATCGCCGGGGAATTTCAAATAAAAATCATTATTACTGTACGGCGAACTATTCGTAACGGTATTTTTTCCGCCAATAACCCACCACGCCGGCAGCGAGCAGGAAAAATTACCGGGATAATTTGTAGAAAGCGGATAGGATGCACCGCCCGACGAATTTAATGCATCGGTGGCATCAATAGACAGCATCGGCGCATTTTGCATGATCCCGGGCTGGCACTGGGCTAAAGCCGACGCCGTCTGCAGCAATAATAGCGCTGCACACACTATGCGTAATAACAGCATGTTGACTCCCTAAAAACAGCGGTTGATACCGGCCTTCAGCGTGATAACCGGGCGGTCTATCGCACAGGCATGGTTAGAATTCCCGGCAATATGCACCAGCACGCGACTGGGCGCGCTATTGCTGCGGACAAACACCAGGCTCCCTTGCCCCACATAGCCCAGCGTGCGCGCACGGCTATCGGTGACTTCAGTCCCAAATGGCAGCGGCCGACCGTTTGCCAGCGCGGCGCGGAAAATAAAGCTGTGTCGCCTGTCGACGGTAAAGCGCGTCAGCGTAATCGCGCCCGCCCAGGGCACGACCTCTTTACGATTGCTATCGAGGGCAATATCGCCTTCAAGGGTCGAGGTATCTAATACAATGGCGTTTTTGCGGTAGGGCGACAGGGAAGATACCAGCCCTTTTCCATCGGCATTCGTCCTATCCGTTCCATCATTATTAATCGCAGCATATGAGGCGCCCGGCGCATCCACGATATTGAACGTATCGCCGGCCTGATTCGCTAAAAGCACGCCGTCGCGCCAGGCAACCAGGCTGCCGCTCAGCCCAATTCCGGCCTGTTGATACTCGGATGACTGGCTCCACGATCCGCTAAATGTAGAGGCGGAAGCCTTGTAGCTAGTATTCAGGCTGGCCGTGGCGTGGCCCTGCCGCCGGTGAGTGAAATTCGCGTTATAGCTCCAGCGGTTACTGTCACCCGCAGTGCCGCTCACGCCGATATTGCTATCGCTATAGCGCCGTTTCTCAAACGCCGCGTTCGCAGTAAGCCATGCAGGCATATTCCCCACCGACAGCGGAATAGAAAGCCCGACGCTCAGGCGCGTCTCGTGCTCCCCCCATCCATCGCGCGTTCTGCTCAGCGCCAGCGAATAGTTAACTCGCCCCAAACTGTTGGAGTAGCCCATTTGATATTCGCGCGCCTGGCGGGTACTTCCCCAGTAATCGCGCAGCGTTCCTGTAACGTATAACGCCCCTGCGTCTGCACCTAACCGTTGGCTAAAATTAAGATTAAAACTGTTTTTCTGGTGCCCGCGCTCTGGCGACCAGGGCATATTTTTCGCATCATAACGCTGTATCGCTTCTTCAAAGGTGTAATAACCCTGCGTCGAGTAGCGATATGCAGCCAGCGAAAAGCTGGTACCAGACTGCTGAACATATTTACTGTAACCGAGCTTAACGCTCTCTCCTTCGCTACGCCGCCCATTACGCTGGCGCGTGCTGGCATGCGTAACGTCCAGAGATAGCACGCCCAGCGCCAAATTGAGGCCCGCTCCGGCCAGCATCGACTGATAATGCGGGCTAAGGATAGTCCCACTATAACCGGTGATAAGGTTCGAAAACCCATATTGCAGCGTACCCTGAGCAAAGCCAGGATGCTGCCCTAACCCGGTCACCTGCGCTTCGCCGGCGGTTACATCATATTGCCAAACCCCGGCCTTAAGCATGTTCGGCACCGAAGAGAAAGGAACGATAAAACGCTGGCTGCGTCCGTCCGCCTCTGCGATCTCCACCTGTAAGTCGCCCCCTGAGCCGGTAGGTAAAATATCATCAATGGCAAAAGCGCCCGGAGCCACATTTTGCTGCCAGATAATGACCTCATTTTGGCGCACGGTGACCAGCGCATTAGTTTGCGCCATTCCACGCACGATAGGGGCAAACCCCTGCATCGCATCCGGCAGCATACGTATATCACTGGCTAAGCTCATGCCGCGAAAACGAATGGAATCAAACAGCCCGGAACGCGTGTAACTCTCGCCAACACGCAGCAGGCCATCCACCCGGGCCAGCCCCCGCTGGATATAGCGCGTATTATTATTCCAGTGCGCCTGCCCGCGTCGAGAATAGCTATAAGATGAGCTATCGCGCAGCTGCCAGCCAAAAAGATTAATTCCGCTATTGAATGAGGCATACCCGTTACCCTCACTCTGCCCGTGACGCAGCGCGGAGCGATAATAGTTAGCCTGCCAGGAAAGCATGGCGCCATTCACACCGCGATCCCAAAAGGCCGGATCGACATAATCCCGCCATTTACTGTCCAGCGTAGCCTGTGGCACCGTCATATTGAGCGCCAGGCGCCCGGCGTCAAGGTGCGCCCTAATCATAGGGTTCAATGTCGCCAGGTTAATCTTCCCCGCCCGCGATTTAGAAAGCACCTGCGGTTTAATACCCAACCGCAAAAAATCCTTTTTCTTCAGGCGCAAATCACGCTCGCTATCCCGAACGTCTACGGCAAAGCGCCCCTTCCATTCCTCATTCACATAAATATCCAGTGAATAATCTCCCGGCAGCAGAGAATTCCCCTGATAAACGCGGGAAAGATCGCTCTGCGCCGCGCTGCCTGCCAAAAACTGCGTATTGAAAGTTTCTGCTTTAGCGCAGCAAGAAAGACATAGCAGTGAAGAAATAGCGCAGGACAAAAAGGTGCGTGGCGGCATGCAAGCAATTCTGAGCATATTATTGCATCACAGTATGCGTTTGGATTCGGGCGCCGAAATCATTAATCTGCGTCACCGCCAAAGAAGTTCCTGGAGCGGGCAGAGATGATGCAGCCACGTTCAACGTAGAATAAGGCGCGACCATAATACCTTCCCCCAGAATATTACTTTTAGACGTACCATCCGAAATACCGACTAACGTAATAAAAAATGGGCCACTGTTAGTTAACGTCAATGTTCCCTTATTCCGTTTCAGAACAAGATGCTGAATACTCTCATCGGCGTGATTCTGAATGTGAGAAGGGCGCAAGAATAATTTTATTCTCGACCGCACGGCTAACTGCATAATATTTTTTCCCTGCATATTTTCAGGCACCGGTGGGATATCCAGTACATTCAAATAAAACACGGATTCACGATCGGCCTGCAACGCATGTCGATTAAGAAATGAAATACGTAATTGCTGCCCACTATGGGCAGGAACCTTTACTACCGGCGGCTGCAATAAAAAAGGCACATTCGCGGTTTCAGGCGTTGACCTTATATCCCCATCATCAATCCACGCCTGAACCAATGAAGGCTCGCTACCATTATTAAGTAGCTGAACACTAATTTCTTTCTGATTATCAGGGTATACAACGCGCGTAGTACCAATGACCACATTTGCACTGGCAAAAAATGGCAGAATAACACCCAAAGAAAATAATAATTTCTTCATAGTAAATCCATTTATAAAAATAAAAAGGCGACGCGAAGCCGCCCGGAAAAAATTACAAATAAGAAATACTATAGGTGACCATCGTTTTTACCTGACCAGGTTCTGCCGCATCAGAACCAACTTTATAATACTTTGCATAGAAATTAAGTGATTCAGGCGTAGAGGTACTGCCATTAACACCGCTATCCAAAGGCTGATTTAATAGAATTGGCTGAGTTTCTGCACTTTGCTTAACAATGGCCACACCAACATTTTGCGGATTACCTTGCGCATTCATTTGTTGGTTAATTAAGTATTTGCCGTCATCAGATATTGTATTAGCCGATGAAAATTGTAATTTAAGAGATGACGTAATTTTTCCACTATCATCCTTTTCTGCAGAGGCAGAACTACAGTTAGAAAAAGTTAACGAAAAGGCTTTTTTACCAGCATCAATTAAGCCCTCATTTTTACCTGCCTGCTCAGTATTAATAGGGTCCAGTGCCACTGTGAAACTCTCAGCGTTATTTCCATTAATGGTACAGGTTGCATCCGTTACGGTACCCATAAAATGAATAGTTCCCCCTGAAACATTTTCCGCCGCGAAAGTTAGGGGGCTACCCAGCAGCATACTTGCAGCAATAACCGGAAAAATGACTTTCATATTCATCTTCATTTCCTATATTTGTCTTACTTAATAACGCCGACTCAATATTGCCAGCAACTAACGCCTTCCAGGCTAAAACCCATTAGTAAAGCTTGAAATTAATGGCGTATGGACACAGGAGTAAAACTTTATCTTTCCCGTTAGGACGGAATATTATTCCACGTTAAGAAAAATCTGTAGTGAATAAACCTGCAGTTATATTATTTTTGCGTCCAGATCAAGAAACCGCAATTTATAACCAAAATCAAATATAACTATTTGATTTTTAATGGTTTAAAAAAAGATAAGATCGCACATTTTGTTATATCTAATCTCTTTCAAATCGTGCTTAATATAAACGAAACTATCCATATCTAATCTGAAGTAACAATAAAAAACATATTAAAATCAAAAAGTTTACATAGGTTAAGATTTTTGCATCAGTGCTTTTAATTGTTGTTAATAGATAGTGGAGTATTATGCAAATCAATTTACTTTAGGACTTTTCCTGCATAATATTGGTCTACCATTCGGTTTTCTAATCGTTTTAAATGGATTCCTTCAAAAGGATGTGGCACTGTATGCATAACCACTACATAATAAATGGCAGAGTAGAATTTCACCCTGCCACAAGTTCATTAAAAGTCCTGGACAATCCAGAATTGGTCGTTGAATTAAATTCTCCGGCAGGACGTTGTTTATTATTGTTGATAAAAAAACAAGGAGAAATAGTCGCTCAGCAAGAGTTCATGGATGAGGTATGGAAAAAAAATGGTGTACAGGTCACTCCAAATACTTACTATCAAAATATATCGATATTGCGTAAAGGATTAAAAAAAACGGGTTTCGAAGAAGATATTATTGTCACCATTCCTCGTATGGGCCTGACGCTGGCAAGCGGCACCAATATTGAACAGAAATCATTACAACACGATTCTGGTCATGAAATATCATCAGGCGCTCAGGATAATGCAACTATCGTAGAGGCTGCTCCCATAGAGCAAAACGCGAGGTTATATACCTCACAAATACCAGAGCAAACCAGCGAGAGTGGGATAGCCCCTTTTGGAGGTATTAATCAAAACTCACCTCCTCCGCGTGTATTAGTTAACGGAAAAGCTTCACCGCTCATGGGGTTTATTAAGTGTAAAAAAACCGCTGCTTTTCTGGCGGGAATGTTAACAGTAGCAGTAGCCATTTTGTTGTATAACAGTTTAACTTCATGGAAGAAAGTAGACTACTTTGCAAATCACCGGCTGATATATCAAAAAGAAGGCTGTTCGATCTACGCAAATGATAATATCCCGGCGAACGGCTTAAGAAAACGCGTTATCGCATATGGACTGCGTTTTGAAAATGAATGCAAAACGTACCCCTTTATTTATCTTGATTACTACGATATTACGCCAAGAGTCTCAGTAATTCGCTGTACAAAAGAAATACATCAAAGTAACGACTGTGTGTCGGACTATTTTAAAGAGGAATAAAAATCATGAGGGTCATTAAGGCGATCGTCCCGATCGTTTTTTCCATCGCTATTACGATATTATTTATTTCACTCTATAATAAATCTCAGCATCAACAATTTTCATGCACTGCAAGTCATGTTCTCCATGCTAAAGACGCAAGTATTAATATGCTAATAAACTACACTTTCGATAAAAAACAGGGCGTGGTCAATATAACGGGCAATGTCAACTATATTAATGGTGAAGAAAAGGCGCTTAACCGGAAAATCATTTTCAACTATCACCATGAAGGCAACAGTTATTTTCTAAAATCAGAAACGAATATTGTTTTTCCTGAAGATAAAATTGATGATAAAGAGCTCGCACAATACCTGCCGGCCTTTCTCATGAATAAAAATACCAGTCTTTATCTAAAAATATTACGACTAGGAAACGGAAATTATCTATTTTTCTATGATCCCATTCCGACCTATATTTGCAAAAAATCGGTCTAAGTTCGTATCTGGCATATCGCTCGCACCTCGTCATTTTTCCGGGTCACTGCTGGGTAAAGCAACAGCCAGTTTTTTTGGTGAACTACATTAACAATAATTACCCCAGCGCCGTATAAAGCGCCTGTCGTTTTGTGTCTGTTCATGCACCATTTTCTCTCGCAAGCGCGATAAATGCGGGCGTAATACCTAAATGCACTATTAAGCTCAGGCTCGGGTGAGGTTTTCACCCCCAGCCGGGGTTAACATGATAAATAAATAGGTGATGGAATAAACATTGAGCGTCGGAGCGCTATACCGCCGCGACGGTTACTCCCCAATAATCGCAATATTTTCCTGCCAGGAAGTGTCGCTGCAACTTAAAAATCCGCCTCACATCCTTTGTTAAGCAAGTTACAATAGCGACCATACCATTAAACCGCGTCGCGAAAGGTTTTTCGCCTCATCGTAACTCAACGCCGAGGACGTCATGGACAAGCTAAAAATGCACTCCCTAAACGGACAACAGCAGGCGCTCAAACAGCTTCAGGCGCTGTTTCCTGCCTGTGTCACCGAACAGCAAACTGCAGCAGGGGAAGCGCAGCTAGCCGTCGATTTCGATCTGCTGCGCCAGGCGCTCGGCGATAGCCTCATCGAAGGGCCAGCGGAGCGCTATCAGCTAAACTGGCCGGGAAAGCGCCAGGCATTACTGACCGCTAACAGTCCTATCGCCAAAACGCTGCGCCCGGTGCGCGAAGACAGCGTCGATTTCGACCGCGCGGAACATCTATTTATCGAAGGTGATAACCTCGATGCGCTAAAGTTGCTGCAGGAAAGTTACCTTGGCAGCGTCAAACTTATCTATATCGATCCGCCCTATAACACCGGCAGCGATTTCATCTATAAAGATAATTTCACCGCCTCGGCCCAGGAATTTTTGGAGCGCTCATTACAGAAAGATGAATACGGCAATGCGCTGGTATCAAATACCGACACCAACGGGCGCTTCCACTCCGACTGGCTCTCCATGATGTACCCGCGTTTGCGCATCGCCCGCACGCTGCTCAAGGACGACGGCGTGATTTGCATCAGTATTGACGACGACGAGCTGGCGAACCTGAAGCTGCTGTGTGATGAAGTATTTGGCGCGCAGTGCTTCCTGAATTTAATCGCCGTCAAATCGAGTGAATCCTCCGGCGTAAAAATGTCCCACGTAGATAAACGGTTGCCGAAAATAAAAGAATATATCTTGGTCTATACGCGCAACATCGGCGCGGCGCGCCTCAACCCAATAAAAATTAAAAAAGAGCAGAACCCGGAAAAGCTCGATGGCTACCTGAATTATTATTCCAGTTTTGTGCGTAATCTTGACGACGATCCGCAGAACTACGTCATTGTGAAGGTGACAGAGGAAATGGCTCAGCGCGGCCTGCCGCTCGACGACGCCAGCGTGCGCGCCTTTAAACTGGCGCACGCCGAAAACGTGGTTTATCGCACCAACAACGCCACGCTCGCCGGTATGACTTTCCCCACTAAAACCGCAGCCGTCATCTCACCCACCGGGATTCGCTACGTCTGGTGGGAAGGTAAACAGATGCTATTCCTGTCTGACTATCTTGATGAATATTTGTGCGATTTATGGAACGACATTTCCACTATCAACCTGAATAAAGAGATGCACGGGCTGCCCGCCTTCCTTAACGGCCAGAAACCCACGGCGTTAATATACCGGCTGCTGGCGCTCTTTTGCGGCAGCTGCGACGGCGATGCGCCGGAAATCGTAATGGATTTTTTCGCCGGCTCCGGCAGTACCGCCAGTGCGGTCATGCAATATAACCACGACCGCGGCGCGCGCCTGCGCTTCGTGCTCGTGCAATTACCGGAAGAGATCCGCGCCAGCGCCGGAATGGATGCCAAAAGTAAAAAAAGCGTCAAAGAAACCCTGCAGTATCTGAAAACGCTTGGCAAACCGCCTTACATTAGCGAAATCACCAAAGCGCGCATTCAGCGCGCGGCTCAGGCATTTAGCGACCAGGCCGGACTGCGCGTATTACGTATCGACACCAGCAATATGAATGACGTGTGGTACAGCGCGGATGCGCTAACCCAGACGCAGCTCGATTTTCTGGTCGACAATATCCGCCCGGACCGCACCCCGGACGATCTCCTGTTTCAGGTATTGATTGACTGCGGCCTGCCGCTCACGCTACCGCTGCGCCAGATAGCGCTGCTCGGAGTACCGGTGTGGGAAGTGGATAATGGCGCGCTGCTTGCCTGCTTTAGCCCCGGCATTAGTGAAGCGCTAATCCGTGAAATGGCGGCGCTGCAGCCGGAACGCGTGGTATTCCGGGATGACGGATTCGAAAACGACGCCGTTAAAAACAACGCTGCCCAGCTTTTTCTCCAGCTCTCGCCGGCGACGGAACTCAACGTACTCTAAGGAGTGGCCATGAAACTTAAATTCAAGCTACAGCCGCACCAAACGGCCGCCGTCGACGCCGTTATCGACTGTTTCGCCGGCCAGCCCTGGCATAACCCACTGGCGATACAGACGCAAACCGCGCCTGACCGTGCGCCAGCGCTGGATCTGGCCGACGGCGATATCTTCGGCAATGCGCCGCTGTCGCTCTCCCCCACACAATTACTGTCCAATATCCAGCGGGTACAGCGGCGGCAAAACCTGCCCGTCTCCGCTTCTCTTGCAGGCGACGAGGTCTGCCCGGTTAACCTGGATATTGAAATGGAAACCGGAACCGGAAAGACCTATTGCTACATCAAAACACTGTTCGAACTCAATCAGCGCTACGGCTGGAGTAAATTTATCGTGGTGGTCCCCGGTATTGCCATACGCGAAGGCGTGGATAAATCACTGCGCATCACCGCCGCCCATTTTGCAGAAATCTACGGCAAAAAAGCGCGCTGTTTTATTTATAACTCCCGCCAGCCGCAGGCACTGGAACAATTCGCCTCGGACGCGGGCATACACGTAATGATTATCAACACCCAGGCGTTTAACGCCGCCGGCAAAGATAATCGCCGTATTTATGAAGCGCTGGACGCATTTCGCTCGCGCCGCCCCATCGATGTGCTGAGCGCCTGTCGCCCCATTCTCATCCTGGACGAACCGCAGCGCATGGAAGGCAAAAAAACCCTTAGCGCGCTTGCCCATTTCACCCCACTGGCAGTTCTGCGCTATTCGGCCACCCATAAAACTAACCACAATAAAATTCATCGTCTGGACGCGCTGGACGCCTATAACCAAAAACTGGTTAAAAAAATCGCCGTGCGCGGCATTGCCGTTAAAGGCGCGGAAGGGTTAAACGCGTGGCTTTGGCTGGAATCCATTGAACTATCCCAAAAGGCGCCGCTGGCGCGTATCGAAATGGAAATCAAAACCCGTTCCGGCATCCGCCGCGCCCTGCGCAGGCTACAGGCAGGGAATAATCTTTACGCTGAAAGCAACCAACTAGAGCAATATCGCGGCTATATCGTTGAACATATCGACGCAATCAGCGACAGCGTCAGCTTCACCAACGGTCAGATTCTGCGCGCCGGAGAGGCGGTTGGCGATGTCAGCGACGCCGATATTCGCCGCCTGCAAATCCGGGAAACCGTGCGCGCGCACCTGGAAAAAGAGCGCCAGCTTTATCCGCAGGGTATCAAAGTCCTGTCGCTTTTTTTTATCGACGAAGTTGCTAAATACCGTGATTACGCGCGGGACGATGAAAAGGGCGACTACGCACGCCTGTTCGAACAAGAGTATCAGGCGCAGGTAGACGCCCTGCTGGCGGAGCTGCCGCCGGGCCGCGGCGACTGGCGCGATTACCTGGCGTCTATTCGCGTCGACTGCACGCATAAAGGCTACTTCTCGGTTGATAAAAAATCGCAGCGCCTGCGCGATCCAGACGTTAAAACGCGCGGGGAAGACGCGGGGCTATCGGACGACGTGGACGCCTATGATCTCATTCTCAAAGATAAAGAACGCTTGCTGTCATTTCAGGAACCTACGCGCTTTATTTTCTCCCATTCTGCGCTGCGGGAAGGCTGGGATAACCCTAACGTTTTCGTTATGTGTATGCTAAAACGCAGTAACAGCGGCATTTCACGCCGCCAGGAGGTAGGGCGCGGGCTGCGGCTTGCGGTCAATCAGCGCGGAGAACGCCAGGACAATCCCGCTACCGTACACGACATCAATGTACTCTGCGTCGTCGCCAGCGAAAGTTACCGCGATTTTGTCTGCGGGCTACAGCAGGAGCTGGGCAGCGCGCTGTCCGCGCGTCCACGCAAAGCGAACGAAGCCTGGCTCACCGGTAAATTACTCATCGGCCCACATGAAGAAACACCCGTCACGCCAGAAATGGCGAAACGTCTGTACAAGTATCTGGTGAAGCACGATTACATCAACGAGCTGGACGATACTTTGACGCTGTCATGGCATACGGCCGTCACACAGAATACCCTGGCGCCGCTGCCGGACGCTCTTGCGCCCTGGCGAGAAGCGATTATCGCCCTACTCAATACGCTATTTAGCGAAGCTCAACTACCGGCGATTGAAGACGATCGCCGCCTCAAAATAAATCCGCTAAACGCCCTATTTGACTCTGCGGAATTTCAGGCGCTATGGGCACAAATTCATCACAAAAGCGTCTGGCGCGTTGAGTTTGATACCCCAGCGCTCATTCGCCAGGCAGTGCAGGCTATTGATACGCAGCTTCGCGTTACGCCGCTGCAATATACGCTAAGCGGCGGTGAACAAACCGAAATGCTTACCGATGAATTACTGCATAGCGGCGGTGGATTCCGCCAGACGCCGCACGGTACGGTGCGTTTAGAAGGGCAGGCAATAGCGCGCACGGTGCGCTACGACTTACCCGGCAAACTGGCGGCGGCAACCGCCCTGACCCGGCGCACGCTCGTCGCTATTCTGCGTCAAATTTCCCCACACGTTTTTGCGCTTTATCAGCAGAATCCCGAAGCCTTTATTGCCGGCGCAGCACGTCTTATTAATGAACAGAAGGCCGCCCTTTCGGTTGAAAACCTCACCTACACCTTACTTGATGAATGCTACGATCGTAGCCTGTTCATCGCGGGCCAGCGCGGCCAGGATCTCAGCCGCGCCGCCGTACGTCTGCAAAAACATATATACGATTATGCAGTGCTGGACTCCGGCGTCGAACGGCGCTTTGCCGAAGCGCTGGAAAGCTGTGATAACGTGGCGGTTTATGCCAAATTACCTCACGGGTTCGCCATTCCAACCCCGCTCGGCGACTACATTCCAGACTGGGCCATCGCTTTTCGCGAAGGCAGCGTTCGCCACCTTTGGTTCGTTGCAGAGACTAAAGGCAGCGACACAGCGCTCAGCCTGCGCGCCAGCGAAGCATACAAAATCGCCTGCGCCCGGCGCTTCTTCGCCGCGCTGAATAAAGAAAGCGCGGATGTTCACTACACCGTCGTCAGCGACTTTCAGCAATTGCTGGATACCGCGCTGTAACCCCCGGCGCGGCGGCGTCGTCGCGTTCGGCGCAAGTTTTCACTCACCCGCGCCGGCGATGCTTTAACATCGCCTGCGCCCGGCGCTTCTTCGCCGCGCTGAATAAAGAAAGCGCGGATGTTCACTACGCCTGCGGGTACTCAAGCTGCTCCGGGCGGCGGCGCATAATCACCTGCCCGTGGCGAATGGATATCCGCGCTTTCGCCTGGTGGCACACCGCGTCATAGTCGTTTTCCGCATCCAGAATTACCACATTAGCCGGACGCCCCGGCGCCAGGCCGTAGCGCTCGCCCAGATTCAGCGCCCGAGCGCTATTATCTGTGACAAAGTCCAGGCTGCGCTGCAGGGTATCATAGCCCATCATGTGGCAGATATGCAGGCCAGCGTCCAGCACGCGTAAAATATTGCCATTCCCCAGCGGATACCACGGATCTTTAATCGAATCCTGGCCAAAACAGACATTCATACCCGCCTGATCCAACTCCGCCACGCGTGTCACGCCGCGTCGCTTCGGCCAGCTATCAAAGCGCCCCTGCAAATGAATGCTTTCCGTCGGGCAGGAAACAAAATTAATTCCGGACTGGCGCAGCAGGCGAAACAGCTTATAGCAGTAGGCGTTATCGTATGATCCCATCGCCACGGTGTGGCTGGCGGTAACGCGCGCGCCCATATCTCGCACTCGCGCCTCTTCGGCCAGCACCTCCAGGAAACGCGACTGGGGATCGTCGGTTTCATCACAGTGCACATCCACCAGGCAACCGGTACGCTCCGCCAGTTCCATTAAGAACTTGACTGAACTGACGCCCTGATCGCGGGTGTTTTCAAAATGCGGAATACCGCCAACGACATCGGCACCCAGCTCAATCGCCTGCGTCATCAGCGCACGGCCATTCGGGAAAGATTCAATGCCTTCCTGAGGGAACGCCACAATCTGCAAATCTAGCAGATGACGGCTTTCCTGTTTCACTTCCAGTAACGCCCGCAGCGCTGCCAGCGAAGGATCGGTAACATCAACGTGAGTACGCACATGCTGGATGCCGTGGTCGCGCAGCATCCCAATCGTCGCCAGCGCGCGCCGTTTAGTATCCTCATGCGTGATAGTCGCTTTACGCTGGCCCCAGCGCTCTATGCCTTCAAACAGCGTGCCGCTCATATTCCAGGCCGGTTCACCCGCCGTCAGCGTCGCGTCCAAATGGATATGTGGCTCAACCAGCGGCGCTATCGCCAGACCGCCTTCGGCGTCCAGCTCATCCGGTCCGGCCTTCCGGCTGGCGGCCTGTCCAGTTATCTGGTTGATTTTCCCATCCTGTAAAACGAGGGTGAACAAACCTTCACGCTTACGTAAACGTGCGTTAATAATATTCATCCTGACTCCTTATCAGTTGCGCGTTTCAGGCGTCCTGTCCGCTGCATAAACCCGGCACCTGCGACAAAACGGTATTGCACTATGCTACCACGCACGGGGTCCAGTCCGGGGAAGGGAAATACATTATCTCCGGCGCATCGGGTAAGACTGATCGTATCAACCGGCCACCAGCACCGAATTCAGCCTTCTCTAACTGACGAAAAGCCACTGCGCTGAAATCGCTAAAGTTAGTTCCCTTTATGGCTGGCTAACGCCGCCGCGCCATACCAAACTGGGCGACAATATTGATGAAAAGACGGACAACATAAGGTGGGTCTGATGCGCTAATAATAAGGTGCAGGCAAGTGTGCCGGGCGCCAGGCGTTATGGTCAGCAAGTACGAGGGGAACCGCGTTCCCCTCTATTGTTTTCATGCGCAGCGTCCGTGGCCGCATATCGCTTTATGACGGCACGCCGTTACGCCAAAACAATTTCCTGCGATCAGCCAAAATCAACGTCAAGCGCCTGATAGAACGCGTTACCGGTGTCCGCCACCAGCCACAGCAGAACTATCACATGATGGCCACGTTTATTTTTTGGCAGCACCAGATCGTGCTCGGTTTTGGCAACCAGTTTGTCCGGGTACTGTGAGAACGGCACATACGGGTAGATATCTTCAAAGAACGGCGCTTCTTCAAGCTGCGCGCGGCTGATACGCTGCGTTGCGTCCCAACCGTCTTTGGTGATAAACGCGCGATAGCCGCGAGTGGTATGCGCCGCCGTATATGCCCAGTGGATCTTCAGCGTCTCACCCGCCGTCACGCTCACGCACGGCCACTCGAACGCTTTACCCAGTTGCTCTGCCATTTCGCTATCGGTGAAGTTAACGCATTCACGGGCATCGGTTTTACCGCCGCTCAGGATCAGGCCGTCAGCAGGTGGAGTGGTGCTCGGCGCATCACTTTCAAACGGCGCTGGCATCGAACCAGACGTGGTCGCCGGGAAATTTTTCCCGCCTTCCATTTCATTGTTCTGCCATTCGCCAATCAGCCCTAATTCGGTCGCTACCAGGCCGCGCGTTTTTGGGGACGTTACCCGGCCATGCTTAAGATCGATACTCATTGCATTTTCCCTTATTCGATTAGTTATCTCTGTATTCATAACGAATGCCGATGTTCGGCGGAAAAATCCTACGAACAAAAGCGAACGGAAAATGTGTGGCAGGTATGAACATGATTTTGCGTGGCGTAAATTGATTTCAATAAATACAGCATGACATCGCACGCCCGCGCCTGTGCTGAACGCGCGTCGCCGCTTACCGGGCATCATCCGCTGTCACCGGTTAATCACTGCGCCTCACGCGGGAATCGTGATTATCATCGCTCGTCAATACGCCGGCCCGATCGCACAATCGGGCGAGCGTAGAATGAAAAACGGCTCTGCCATCGCTTCACGTTTCAACGTGAAACAAACGGGCAAAGCCGTACCGGCGCCTTTATCGCCACGCTAACACCTAAGCTTTGCCCACCACAGCCGCAGCAGCATGCCAGGATAGCTGGTCCAGCCGATGGTCGCTGACGTCACTTTCCCCCGGTAGATGATAAGCAGCGTGGGCGTTGCGCTAACCCCCCAGCGCCGCACTAGCGCACCGTTTGCATCATTCACGGTCGGCACCGGCAGGCGCTTCGCCGCCAGCGTGCGGCGCAGCCGTTCATCATCCCCTGAGCGCAGCGCCACGCTCGCCACATTAGCGCCGCTTTGCGCCAGGCGCCGTACGCCGGGCGTCGTATACCGGCACACGGCGCACCAGGATGCCCACACGTAAACCAGCAGCGGTCGCTCTGCGCTCATTGCGGCGAGCGAGAGCATTTCACCGTCCACGGTTTTCAGCGGCGCAGTGGCGATACTCGCCGGCAGCGACGGCCCGCGCAGTGCGTCCATAGCCACCGTTACGCCCACAGCCAGCGCCAGCGTAACCAATAACTCACGTGCCCAACGGCGCCACTTAACCACGCGGCGCCTGCGCCAGCTTCTGCTTCACCAGCGACTCCAGCGTTTCATAAGGCACAGCGCCCGCCAGCATTTCATCGCCAACCAGCGTGGCGGGCGTTCCCTGTACGCCAAGCTGCTCTGCAAGCTGTAAATTAGCGCGCAGGGTGTCCATACTGGTCTTATCGGCGGTTATCGAGGCGGTATCGCTCTTTTGCTGAGCGGCGCGAATGCTTGCCGTATCGTGAAACCCTTTTTTTGCCATTAAACGCTGATGCAGCGCCATAAAACGCTGCGGCACAGCGCGCCAGGCGGTTAACGCAACGCGCGCAGCTTCCACTGAGGTGGCACCTTTAAACGGCAGCGGCTTATAGATGAGTGCTACCTGCGGATAATCGCGCACAATCTTCTCCAGCATCGGATCGAGCTGTTTGCAGTAAGGGCAGTTGTAGTCAGTAAACAGCACCAGCGTAAGGCGTGGATTTTGTGACCCAATGCGCGGGCTGTTGGGATCGTGGAACAACAGTTCACTCTGCGCCGCGATTGTCTCACTCACCTGCTGCTGGCCATTCTGTTGCTGCCAGGCATCCATCGCCTGCGCCAAAATATCCGGATGCGAAACCAGGGTTTCACGCACCATTTCCTGGATGCGCGCCTCCTGCTGCGGGGTAAACGGTGCCGCTGCGCTTAGCGACGTTACACACAGTAATAATAGAAAAACGGCAAATCTCATTGAGCGACTCCTTTCGAGGCATTCAGGGTATCGAGGACGGCGTCACGGCTTAATAGCGCGGGCAAAACGCGCCCTTCTGGCAAGCCCGGACCATAGATTTGGTTGAAGGGAACGGCCGCGCTGCCGCGCCGGTTCAAAAAAGCGGTAATCTTCGTCGATGGCCGGGTCCAGTCGCCGCGCAGCGCAACTACGTCCGGCGCACTGAGCGCCGCCTGCACCTCATCGCGCAGTAGTACGTTGTATTTATTCGCTTTACAGGTTACGCACCACTCGGCCGTGACATCCACGAACACGCGTTTACGCTCGGCCAGCGCCTGCTGAATCGCTGCCTCGCTCAGAGGCTGCCAGACAATACGATCGCGTAAGGTCTGTTTTCCTGCCGTTAGCGAAGTGCCCAGCAATACCCCACCGCACAGCACAATCAATAGCGATACGGTAATCCCAGCCCTGCGCCAGCCGTAGCGTATCCCGATGGCGATAATCAGCCCCGCGATAATCAGCGCGGCCAGCATCAGAGTGAGAGGACGCCCAATATGTAACGCCAGCAGGCTTAACAGCCAGAGCGCCGAGCCGAACATCAGCAACCCAAGGACCACGCGCAGGCGATTCATCCAGCGCCCGGGGCGCGGCAGGCGTAATGCTATCGCGGGCCATGCTGCAATCAGCAGCCACGGCAGGCTCATGCCTATTCCCAGCGCGAGGAAGATCCCCCACAGCACGGGAAGCGGCGCCGCCAGCGCGACCGCCAGCGCGGTTCCCAGGAAGGGCGCCGTGCACGGCGTTGCTAAAAGCGTTGCAAACGCACCCTGCCAAAAATGCCCGCCAACACCCTGCCCACCGTGGGTGGCAAGGCGCGTAGCCAGCCCCGACGGCAATCGAATCTCAAATAACCCGAACAGGCTAGCGCTAAACAGCACCATCACCAGCGCCATGATGCCGATAAACCACGGGCTCTGAAACTGAATACCCCAGCCCAGCGCCTGGTTCCCGGCCCGCAGCGCGGTCATCATCAGCGCCAGCGCGAGAAAAGAGACAATCACCCCCGCAGCGGATGCCAGGAACTGGCGTCGTACCTGCAGGCGATCGCGCCCGTGGGATTGCAATACGCTGCCCAGCTTCATTCCCAGCACCGGCAATACGCACGGCATCAAATTCAGAGTGAAGCCGCCGGCCAGGGCCATCAAAATCGCCTGCCATAAGGCCACCGGCGGCGGTGGCGTGATGCCCGGGGCGCTTTGCCCAACCGTCACCCGGCTTTCCTGCGCAATGCCTGAATCAGCCAGCACCAGTGACAGCATTCGCCCGCGCAGGTCCGGCGCGCGTTCGCCCCACGCATCGCTCACCGGCACCGTTGCCGTTAGCGTCTCACCCGCGACGCGCAGCGCGGGTTTAGCAAAACTGGCGTCCTGCGCGTCATCCAGATACAGCGCGGGGTTATCCCAGCCCGCTTTGCGCACCGCCGTGAGCTGCAGCTCACCGGCGCGGTAGCCTGCGGTCAGCGCATCCGTCAAGCCCTGCCGTAAAGGGAGTGTTCCCTGCGCTTTCGCATAATCATGGGCAAAACCGGGTGCCGCCGGCGCGCTCAAATCCAGCGAAAAAGGGTAATCGGTGAGAATACAAACGTTGCTGCAGGTTGGTAGCGTCAGAACGCCCGACAGGGTGCCTGACGCAGGAGCGCGGATTTGTAGCGGAAAGCTGACATCACCGCGGTAACCCTGCGTGGTTATCCCGGCGACGTCAAAGCGCTGAGGCGTTGGCCACTGCCAGTTCACCGTCGGCTCAGCGCCGCGCCAGGCTATTGACGGCGCTACGCCGCCTTCACCGGGGGAACGCCAGTACGTTTTCCATCCCTTTTCCAGAGCGACATCCAGCAATAAATGGACATCCCCGTTATCCTGCGGCGCAGTGCGAAAGCGCACCCCCGCATGCGGGTTATCCGGCACTCGCAGCCAGCCGCCGTCGGCTGCCCCTGCGAAGGGTAGCCACAGCCATAACAGGCACAGCAGCGCCTGTTTGAAAATAGTCATAATTTTTCTCCGTAAATGATTATCAGACCTGGAAATGCAGGCCGTTAATCACTCACGGAAGACGCATAATCGCAAATGGACCCGGAGAGTATGAGGGGAGATAACCCGAGGGGGAGGTGGCACCCGACGCCGCTGCGGCCGCGGTGCCAGAAGCGCCAGCAGCAGCATTAACGTAATTACCGCGCCTTCAAACAGCAGCGGCGGCACGGAGAGCAGCGATTTCGCGCTAAGTTCGCACGGCGTTACCGGCGCATCCGCACCGTCGCCCTGCGGCGAAACCTGAGCGATAACGGCGCCAGGCTGCGAACCAAACGCATGCAGAGCGGCCATACGCTGCGCGGTGCATACCAGCACCACCAGGCAAGCCAGCCCTAAAAACCATGTCGCTATTCGCCGCTGCTTCATCGCCGCTCCCGTATTTACCAATGACCATCTTATCGGTTGGATTTTTTTTAGCAACCGCGGCGAAAAATAAACGTATCGGGCCGTTAGCGGAATGCATCCTGGCATTCACCAACGCCCGCGAGTAAAATGAGAGGCTTACCTGAACAGGACATATATTCATATTCACCCGTAAATTAACACCTCATATTCACATACTTATTAGTGGGTTTTTATATTTCTTGCACAGAAAATTAAATAGCACTGACCAGGTTAAATAAAGCAAATGGAATAACCCGCAAAAAATAATCCTGATAATTTAGCGGGGTAATGGAATTTATCCAAAGATGATTTATTCAAAATAAAAGAATCGGCGAGTATTAACCATCCTCGAACAGATTAATGCCCGCCGAAATAAAAAGGCATCACAAATAAAAATAAACCTATCGCAGTCGCTGCTCCGGCCCCTGATACCCCTCATAACTGCGCTGAATCGTTATCTGATCGGCGATATATTTCGCATCGTGCCACACGCCCCAAATAAACGAGGAGCCTCGGCGCGAAAGCCAGGGCAGTCCGAGGAAATAAACGCCCGGCTCCTGGGAAACGCCGCGCTGGTGCCGCGGCCTGCCCGCCGCATCAAAGGTATCCACCTCCAGCCAGCGGTAATCCACCGCATAGCCGGTGGCCCAGATTATCGAGGTAATCCCCGCCTGCGCCAGATTCAGGCTCAGCGTCGGCTGCGTCATGCAGGAAGGGTCCGCCAGCATCTGTCGCGCCTGCGGCTCAGGCGGTAAATCCATCCCGTTGCGGTCGATCCACGCATCGGCCGCATCCAGCAGCGACAGATAGTTTTCATCGCCGCGCCGGATATTCTCTGTCAGGTCTTCCTCAAAGGTCACTTCACCCGCGTTAAATGTACGGGTGCGCCCAACCAAATTAACCCCCTCCTGCGCGAGGCGGCGAAAATCGACGGTATGTCCGCCGCGCGCACCGCTCACCGCGATAGTCACATGCTCTTTACCCGGTTCGCTGGCGGCTTTATCCCACAGGCCCAATACCCCCAGCCACCAGCAGAAATCGCGCTGTCGGTAAGAGCGCGGAGGTCTATCATGCGGCCCGACGGATAGCCAAACCGATTTACCGGCCCGGTTAAGTTCATCCGCTATCTGCACTCCGGAAGAACCGGCGCCGACCACTAAAACTCCGCCCTCCGGTAACTGCTGCGGGTTGCGATAGTGCGCGGAGTGTAGCTGCACCAGCGAGGTTTCCGCCGCGGCTATCGGCGGAATAATCGGTTTCTGAAACGGCCCGGTGGCAGCGACTACCCGTCGCGCTTCAATCAAGCCATCCGAGGTATCGATAATGAACCCGGGTTTGCCCGTATTGCGACGCACGCTTTTCACCTCGACGCCGCAGCGCACAGGCGCATTAAAGCGCTGCGCATATTCTGCAAAATAGTCGGCGACGCGCTCTTTTGGCACAAAGCCATCCGGGCCGGTATCGGCGAAAGTTTGTCCGGGGAAGCGATCGTGCCAGGCCGGCCCGTTCGCCACCAGCGAATCCCAGCGCCCGGTGCGCCACGCCTGCGCAATCCCCTGCTTTTCCAGCACCAGGTGAGGAATATCCAGCCGGGTGAGATGCTCACTCATCGCGATGCCCGCCTGGCCAGCGCCTACCACCAACGTATCGACTTTCGTTATTTCTGGCGTCATACCTATTTCCTTCATTGGCTTAAGAGCCTGGGCTTCTTAGCATTTAAATTGCCTCATGCTATTCAGGCGGCTCGCCTGCCGGGCGTAATACGCGCCGGCGTGAACCATGAGGCAACAAAACGCTGCTAACACAGGCGCTAAATCCTCACGCAGTGCGGGAGAGTATTCGGGTTTTCTATAACGTTAATCCTGGGGAGTGAATGGCGTACGGTAAAATAGTATTAATCTAATGACTAAATATAAATTAATGATGCAAAGGCTTCAGAAAATAATCCCAATAATAGTGAGGTCTAATTTAATAAAATAAACATTGCGTATGAGATAAAAAAGATTTACAGAATCTGTACGCTATTTTTTTTATTTCCCTTAAAAACAAACTTACTAATTTACCCATCGCTCAGGCGGTGCGCATTATCACGTCAATAATAAAAGGCGTACGTAAAGATACGCTCGCATCATAATCCGGAGCCTGCAATGTCTACTCAAGCACGCGATACATCGCCGCCGCTGGTTGAACAACACACCATCGGTTATATCCCGCCAGAAGCGCGCCATGGAAAAGTGCGCGATCTTTTCACGCTATGGTTTGGCGGCAATATTGCACCGTTACCTATCGTTACAGGGGCGCTGGGCGTTCAGCTTTTCCACCTCAACCTGGCATGGGGGATATGCGCTATTATTATCGGCCACCTGCTAGGCGGCGCGCTGATGGCTCTGCATTCAGCCCAGGGGCCGCAAATGGGGATACCGCAAATGATCCAGAGCCGCGCTCAGTTCGGCTCGCTGGGTTCTCTGCTGGTGGTGGTTATCGCTGGCATCATGTATGTGGGCTTTTTTTCTTCGAATATCGTGCTAGCGGGCCAGTCTCTGCACGGCATCGCGGGGGGGATTCCGCTGCCGGTGGGAATTATCATCGGCGCGATAGGCTCCTGCATTATCGGGATAATCGGCTACCGGTTTATTCACATTCTTAACCGCATCGGCACCTGGGTGCTGGGTCTCGGCATTTTATTCGGCTTTGGCTATATCTTTACGCACATTCATACCGCTGATTTTCTGACGCGCGGCGGGTTTAGCCTTTCCGGCTGGCTGGCTACCGTGTCGCTGGCGGCTTTGTGGCAAATCGCCTTCGCGCCGTATGTGTCCGACTACTCCCGCTATCTGCCGAAGGATGTTTCAGTTCCCGCCACATTCTGGGCGACTTATCTCGGCTCTACGCTCGGCTCTGCACTGGCGTTTATTTTCGGCGCCGTCGCCGCGCTGGCCACGCCGCCGGGCCTGGAAACGATGGAGGCGGTTAAGCTTGCCACCGGCGCCATCGGTCCTTTTATGCTGATCCTATTTTTACTCAGCGTTATTAGTCACAACGCACTCAACCTGTACGGCGCGGTCATGGCGCTGATTACGCTAGTCCAGACTTTCTTCTGGCGCTGGATCCCCGGCAGCCGCAGCCGCACCGTCCTGTCGATAATATTGCTGATCGCCTGCTGCTTTGCCGCCGTTTTCGCCTCAGCGGACTTTATCAGCCACTTCGTCGATTTGGTACTGGCGCTACTGGTAGTGCTGGTTCCGTGGACCGCAATAAATTTGATTGATTTCTATGCCATTCATCAAGGCCGCTATGATATCGCCTCAATTTTCCAGGTCGACGGCGGAATTTACGGCCGCTATAACCCACAGGCCTTGCTGGCCTACGCTGTCGGCATCGCCGTACAAATTCCGTTTATGAACACGCCGCTGTACGTCGGTCCTATAGCAAAACACATTAACGGCGCTGACCTGTCATGGCTGGTAGGTCTTATCGTCACCTCGCCGCTCTACTACTGGCTGGCGACGCGAGAGGCCGTCCTGCAGCGCCGACAGGCCGCATCACCCGTTTCGAACCGATAAACTACACAGGAGTTAGCGATGAGCCAGCCTACCCATACGCGTATACGCATGTTTAATACTAAAGCGACCTACCCTAATCAGACGCTGGATAACGATCTTTGCCAGGCGGTCCGCGCTGGCAATACCGTCTATGTTCGCGGCCAGGTCGGCACCGATTTTGAAGGGAAACTCGTCGGGCTTGGCTGCCCGCGCGCCCAGGCCGAACAGGCGATGAAAAATGTTAAGCAGCTACTGGAAGAAGCAGGTAGCGATCTATCGCATATTGTAAAAACCACTACCTACATCACCGATCCACGCTTTCGCGAAGCGGTTTATCAGGAAGTTGGAAAATGGCTGAAAGGCGTATTCCCTATATCTACCGGGCTGGTGGTAGCCGGGCTGGCCCAGCCGGAATGGCTGATGGAAATTGACGTTATCGCCGTTATCCCGGAATAAAAGGAGGCCTTATGACATTTTCAATCGCCGCGCGCTGCCAGGCCTCTGGGCAACTGGGCGTAGCCGTGAGCTCATCCAGCATCGCCGTCGGCGCACGCTGCCCGTGGTTACTTCCCGGCACGGGCGCCGCGTCAAGCCAGAATGTTACGCTGCCGAGCCTTGGTCAGCAGGCGCTGGCGCAGTTAGCGCAGGGAGCCAGCGCGGAACAGGCGCTTCGTCGAGCGTTAGCCGACGACGATTTTAGCGCCTGGCGCCGGCAACATGCTGGCCTCACCGGGGGCGATCGATGCCATGACCGAGGCGTTCACCTGCGCCACGGGTGCGCTGGCGGACAGACTGCTGGCTGCAATGCAGGCCGCTATGGATGCCGGCGGTGAGGCAGGGCCGGTACATTCAGCGGCGCTTAAAATCGTCGGCAATCACGCGTGGCCAATCGTTGATTTACGCATTGACTGGACAGACGCCTGTCCAATCCAGGCGCTGCAAACGCTGTGGCGTGATTATGCGCCGCAAATGCAGGATTACCTGACGCGCGCCGACGATCCGCGCCGGGCGCCCAGCTATGGGGTTCCCGGAGATGAGTAATTCCGTTCGCGACATTCTGGAAAACCTGCTGGCGTTCGACACCACTAGCCGGGAATCCAATCTGGCGCTGATTGACTATATCCAGGCGCACTTAGCGGAACGGGGCATCGTGGCGCAGCGTTTCCTCAGTGAAGATGGCCGTAAGGCCAATCTCTATGCGCGCCTGGGGCCAGAGGGAGACGGCGGCGTCATGCTATCTGGGCATACTGACGTCGTCCCCGTGGACGGGCAACCCTGGAGCGTACCGCCCTTTGCGCTAACGGAAAAAGATAAGCGTTATTACGGACGCGGTAGCGCGGATATGAAAGGCTTTCTCGCCTGCGTTCTCGCCGCCATTCCGCTGTTTCAGGCTCAGCGGCTACGCCTGCCGCTGCATCTGGCATTTTCTTATGATGAAGAGGTCGGGTGCCTCGGCGTGCGCAGCCTGGTCTCGCATCTGAAGGCGGCGCGCGATAAACCGGCCATGTGTATCATCGGTGAGCCCACCGATATGCAGCCGGTGTACGGCCATAAGGGGAAGGTGGCGATGCGCTGCCGGGTACGCGGACACGCCTGCCATTCGGCCTATGCGCCGCAGGGCGTGAATGCCATTAGCTATGCGGCGCGCCTGATTAACCGGCTGGAATCGCTGGGTGACGCGCTGGCTAAAATGCGCGACGTCCGCTTCGATCCTCCTTACAGCACGCTGCAGGTCGGCACCATTCGCGGCGGCGCCGCGCTCAATATTGTGCCCCAGCGCTGCGAGTTCGACTTTGAGATCCGCCATTTGCCCGGTCAGCCTGTAGAAGATACCGTCAGCGCACTGCGTGACTACGCGGCTAAAGAGCTGCTTCCCGCCATGCGGGATATCGCTCAGGAGAGCGAGATTTCCTTTATCCCGCTCAGCCAATACCCCGGCTTGCTCACCGATGCGCAGAGCGATTTTGCCCGCTGGCTGGCGCAATGGTGCGGCAGCGACGCGTTCAGCACCGTGGCATTTGGCACCGAAGGCGGGCTATTCGACGAAGCGGGTATCGCCACGCTTATCTGCGGCCCCGGCAGCATGGCGCAGGGGCATAAACCCGACGAATATGTCGCTATCGATCAGTTAGCGCGCTGCACCGCCATGCTCGAAAACCTGTGCGCATGGCTGCGCGCCTGAGTACCGGTGTGGCTGCGCCATCCTTCAGTTAGCGCACCGTGGCGCCACGTTTGAAAACCTGTGCGCGTGGCGGCGCGCCTGAGTACCGGTGTGGCTGCGCCATCCTTCAGTTAGCGCACCGTGGCGCCACGTTTGGAAACCTGTGCGCGTGGCTGCGCGCCTGAGTACCGGTGTGGCTACGCCATCCTTCAGTTAGCGCACCGTGGCGCCACGTTTGGAAACCTGTGCGCGTGGCTGCGCGCCTGAGCCCCGGCGTATCTGCGCCATCCCTCAGTTAGCGCACCGTGGCGCCACGTTTGGAAACCTGCGCGCGTGGCGGCGCGCCTGAGTACCGGTGTGGCTGCGCCATCCTTCAGTTAGCGCACCGTGGCGCCACGTTTGGAAACCTGCGCGCGTCTGCAATTTGGCGCCGCAGCTAAAGCGTTTTTCCGGGGTCAGCCTTACAAAATGTGCACCAGTTCGGTTTTACAAAACTCAACGAAAAGCTGCGCCGGGCGCGTCAGGCGGTTTCGGCCCAGCCACGCCGCCGCAAGGCCGGAGCCTTCCACGTCATCCGCCAGCCTGATGGCCGCCAGCCGCTGGCCGTCATAACTGTATTCGCCAAACGGCCGCGTCACCAGAACCGCAAACCCAAAACCCTGCCCTACCATGCCACGCACCATTTCAATCGAAGGCGAGCTGAAAACGATATTGGGGACAATCCCCGCTTCTGTAAACAGATTGACGAAATAGCTGGCGCTAGGCTGTACATCCAGCAGGATCATCGGTTCGTCCGCCAGCGCCCGCAGGGAAACTGACTGATTACCGGCCAGAGGATGATCGACGGGCAGTAAAATATAAGGCATGCGCGGCTCAACCAGCGGCTCTACGCAAATACTGGCGTCCAGATCGTGATGATACAGCAGCGCCAAATCGAAGCTTCCGGCAATTAGCCCCTGCACCAGCTCATGCTGTTCGCCGTCGCGAATTACAATTTCCACGCCCGGATAGCGAGTTTTAAAGCCGCGAATCAGGCGCGGCAGCACCAGCGGTGCCACCGCTTCAAAACACCCGATATCAATTCGCCCCGATACGGTATCGTTATCCGCCAGCGCGTTTTGTTCAAATTCATGCGCCATGCGCAGCAGCTTTTGCGCCTTGCGGTGAAAACGCGTACCAGCGGGCGTGAGAGAAACGCCCTGAGCATGGTGGCGAATAAAAAGCTGTACATCAAAACTCTCCTCCAGCCCTTTAATCGCGCTCGAAATAGAAGGCTGGGCAATAAACAGTTTGCGGGATGCTTCAGCGACGCTGCCGCACTCAACGGTGGCGACAAAATACTTGAGTTGGCGCAGGGTATAATTCGCCATGACGCGGCTCCTTTATGCAGGTGAAAGCTTTAATAACGCGGTGAGCTAAGCCTCATTAGGCTTTTTTATGCTTTTTATTCAGTGTAGCTATCTCATAAAAGCGCTCAAAGAGTTCCGTCGCGCAAAAGCCCAAATATAGCGGGACTTTCATTCTATTCTGTGGACCAGACGGTTATTTCTCGCTTTGTCCCTGTAATAAGTAAGCGTTATTTAGAGCCGAAATCCTATAAAACTAAATCTTTTCCTAAAATCCGATAATATTTTGTGATTAAAAATAAAGGCAGCAATTGGATCACAAATACTCGCCAAAATGTTATAAGAAAAATCCTTAGGAATAATACCAAAATGCCCTTCTTTGCATTGAGAAAGGCATGACTGTCCTATTGCAATAAAACCTGAAAAGTGAGATGGAAAAATGGATTCAGCCTGGGATATAGCGTCGCATACCAAAGTGTATAGCGATGAACTATGGGCACTTGAGGAAATAGATACTTCAGGCTATGTCTGCTGGGGATGCGGTATTCCCGTTTACCCGGCAGCGTATGCCAAAAGGAACGCACAGCGCCCGCATTTTAGACTCTACCGAAATACCGCCCATCGCTATGGATGCCACGCAAATACAGAGATGGGCATCATCGAACATGGACGCCGAAGTAGCGTGCGTGAGCACTTGGAAAAATCTTCAGATTTATCTCCAGCCGGCCTGGCGCTGACGCCTGCTAATACCGGGAAGGACAGGGGCGAAGCCAGGCTACGCAACGGCTCAGCGGCTATAACCACATCGCGGGAATACGCTGCCACACTGCGCCCAATTTGCCGGGCGTTCATTCATTTCCCCCATGACAGAGATATGTCGTTACGGGTGCCAAACGCCGTAGGTAATACCTATGCGACAATATTTAAAAAGCTGCCAGCCGAATTGCCCAGAATATTTCCTGAAAACAAAATATTCTACTCAAAACTTTCCAATAGCCGCCTAATACCTGAAGCGGATTCACTGTTATTACATCTGGCCCCCTATGCCTGGGAAGGCCGTAAACCTACCGGAGAATATTTACTGAATCTGGGCTGGTCGCGCTGGAACGCACGCCAAAAATACGGCATTGAACACGGTCTGGAGGCTGCACGACTTGGGGCAATAGAGGCTAAAAAAGCGCGGAAAAAAGACGAGGCATGGGTATTCTTTTTAGGCCAACAGGATCGCGCCCGGCCTGAACTCTTTCACGTAAGCGATCCTCGCCTTGTTTATGTGATGATTGGAGATATCAGCGTCCCCGTTTAAAAAAATAATCTGATTAAAGACATCTTTTTGATTTACACAGCAGATAATTATTTCTGGCAATAGCCCCTTTTCCCGGGGCTGTTGAGATTCTACTTATCTAAATTTCATTATTTATAAATGTAATGAAATTGTTATAAATAGCTGATATCTTCTTTTTACATCATACATAAATAACAACACCAATCTGCATAAATATATTTATATGATGAATATCAATTTTTATTCTTATTATAATTATTAATAACTAATTTCTTTGAAATACATCTTATTTTCAAAAATATTTGTAACTATGCAAAATACGTTGAACGACATTCACTTAATCGCCGTATTCATTATTTAGCTTTATGATTATCACTTAAATTTAAAATCACTATTAATAACCAAATATTCCCGCAGACATGCCAAAGGACTGATTTATCGCCGGCCCCGCCTGTAACGCATATTATTCTGCAATACAGTCGGAGCCTGGCATAAGACGCTGTCATCAGCGGCCTAAGCGCCGGTAATTTCACCATACACCGGTCGACCGCGATGAAACGTCGCCAGCACGGGAGAAATGCGCGCAACGGCTTCAGCCGAACAATGGGCTTTCACCAACATAAAATCCGCGGCGTGCCGCGGCGCTGGCCATTGCCGCTCGCCGGTATCACTTAAAGGCAGGATACCGCCGGTACCGACCCCTAGCGCGCGACTGAGCGAAAACTCATCGGGGGTATGATAAACCTGTGCATACAGATTAGCCTTTTCAAGCATACTTCCGGTACCGAATGGCTGCCAGTGATCCTGAAGGCTATCCGTGCCGGTCATTACTGGCACGCCGGCCGCCCGCAGCTGCGGCAGCGGCATCACCAACCTGCCGATAGGCACCGTTGTTGCGATACTAAAGCGCTGCTGCGCCAGATCCGCAATAACCTCATCCCGTTTTTCACCCTCAATAGTCGCGAGAGCGAAGGCATGGCTAAGGGTCACTTTGCCTTTTAGCTCCGGGTTTTGGCGCACCGTTTCTATCATATAACGGATGGCAGCCAGACCGGATGGTGCGGTCTCATGAATGTGGATATCGACACCCGCACGGTTATCCAGAGCGATACTGAACAGGGTATCCAGGGATTTCTCCATTGCCCCATCGACAGCGGTAGGGTCTAAACCCCCCACGTATTTCGCCCCCATCTGCATCGCTTCGCGCATTAATTTTTCAGAGTGAGAGCGCAGTAAACCGTGCTGGGGAAACGCCACAATTTCACAGGCAAAGTCCTGTCGATGTTTCTCAAGCGCCGTTTGTAAATGCTCCAGGCTTTTCAGGCCGCTGACAGGCTCAATATTGCAGTGGCTGCGCGCGAAAGTCGTCCCTTTTGACTGCAGAAGCGCAATCAGTTTTTCCGCACGCTCAGCCGATCTGGGCAGCAGTTTGGGAATTAGCTTTTTCTCAAGCTCAATCATCTCCAGCACGCTGTTACGCGGACGCGGTGCCTGCCAGGGATCGCCGTAAAAGGTTTTATCAAGATGAATGTGCATATCCCGCGTCGCTGGCAGCATTAGCGCGCCCTTTGCGTCTATGCCAGGCCGAGCCCTCTCGCCGCCTGCCGGGCGAATCGCGGCTATCACATCGCCGTCAATATCCACATCATATAAACCAGTATGGGTGGCGATCACCTGTTCCTGCTCTTTTTCAAATCCTTCTTCAAGGCGGACATTACGCAGCGTGTAGCGCGCTGCCGTACTCCCGCCCCCTCCAGGTATTGGCCCCGGATTTGCGGCAGATCCCGCAGCCTGTACTCCCGCGCCCATTCCCGCTGCCAGCAGCGTTCCCGCCGCGGTAAGTTTAACGCCAGCGCTTAAAAAATCGCGCCGACTGCCGGAAAGAAATGTGGTCATTAACGTTCTCCAGTCTGCAGTTTTCTTCATCCTGGAGCAGCGACTGGCTCCGTGCTGCGATATTTCCCACTGCCGACAAGTGGCAAACGTAATAAACAAAACCGCAGCCCTATCCGGCGGTATCAGTGAACGTAATACGCCTACCGGCCTCACATTATTTATCGCCAGCTGCCGCTGCACCGGCGTCGCCGTATCCCGGCAAAAGAACGCCAGTTCGATATTGCAGTAATGGCAAACCCGCGGCCAATACTGCCGGCGTTGATAGCCCCAGCGCGGTGGTTCACTGCCCTGGGTTCGTCCGGGCAGCGCTATGCGCGCCGGGCCAGCCCGCAGAAATCAATTAACGCCTGCGCCAGTTGCCGCTGCACCGGCGTCGCCGTATCCCGGCAAAAGAGCGCCAGTTCGATATTATCGATATTCGGCAGCCCTTGCTCCCCCCCAAGCACCCGATGCTCAGCCAGCCGACAGCTTGCTGGCAACAGCGACACCCCCAGGCCGGCCGCGCTGGCGGCCACCAGTGCCTGCAAACTGGCGCTGCTGTAGCTGATACGCCAGCTACGCCCCGACTCATCCATTGCCTGACACATCTCTTCGCGATATAGCCCCTGCACAGGAAACGCCACCAGCGGCACCGGCGTTTGCTCAAAGGCGGGATTATGCAGGCTATCCAGCCACAGTAGCGGTTCCGGGCGCGCTGCCAGCGGCATCTCTCCGCACGGCTGCTTAATGAGCATGATATCCAGCTCATCCCTGAGCCACGCCTGTTTAAGCGCCACATGCATCCCACTGGTGATATCCAGGCGCAGATGCGGATGCTGACGGCTAAATATCGCCAGCAAACCGGCCGTCGAGGCCGCGTAGTCTTCCGGCACGCCAAGACGCACCACGCCTTCGCGCCATTGCTCGCTTAGCGCGTCTCGCGCCTCGCCGTGAAGGGCAATAATACGCCGCGCATAGCCAAGCAGTTTTTCGCCCTCTTCGGTGAGCGCAACCTGATGCGAAGAACGAGCCAGCAGCGCTTTACCCAGCATCTCTTCCAGCCTGCGCACCTGCTGACTGACCGTAGACTGGGACAGACAAACGCGATCCGCCGCCCGGGTAAAACTCGCCGTCTCGCATACGGCGATGAAACTCACCAGCTGCTGCGGGTTAAACAGAGGGTAACGATTCATTTTCTCAATTCTCAATATGCTAATATTTAATTTCCAAATACTACTCATTAACGCCACATTAACAACCCCGCATTTCGCACTGGTTTATTCACCGGATGAAAAAGGCTTTCCTCACTTTCAGCGCTCTACGGATAGCGCCGCTTAAGCCCGAAAACTCACCGATGCAAAGCACTAACCACCGTGGCAGGTATGATTTATGAAAAGAGACGCGACTTTCCTCACCCTGGCCGCACTGGTTACGGCCGGCCTGACGATGCGCCCGCTACTCACCTCCGTAAGTACTCAGCTTCCCTATCTGCAGCACGCGCTGGCGCTGGATGCAACGGCAAGTTCGCTGCTGGCAGCGCTGCCGATGCTGATGATGGGGATCTCCGCCTGCGCGGGAAGCGCCCTGCTGCGTCGCTACAGCGCCCGCTCACTACTCTTGCCGGGCCTGCTGCTTCTGCTAACGGGAACCGCACTACGCCAGTGGATGAGTTCCGGCGAACTGCTGCTGGCCACTGCCGCGCTGGGCGGGGTTGGCATTGGGCTGGTGCAAATGGCGATGCCCGGCGCGCTGCGCCAGCGCTTTGGGCAGCGAACGCCCGCCGTCACCGGGCTGTGGTCAGGTGCGCTGATGGGCGGCGGCGGGCTGGGCGCGGCGCTGACGCCGTGGCTGAGCTCACATGTCGGCTGGCGCATCGCGCTCTCTGGCTGGAGCCTGCTGATACTGCTGGCGCTGGCGCTGTGGACAATGGTCAGGCTGCCCGCACCTCGCGCCGTGGCCCACACGACCGCAGGCTCCCCCGTGCGCGAAACTCCGCTATATCGCATCCCACGCGCCTGGGCGCTGGCGCTGAGCTTTGGTCTGGTAAACGGCACTTACGCCTCGCTCATCGCCTGGCTACCCGACGCGCTAATCGCTATAGGATGGACAGCGCAGAGGAGTGGAACGCTGCTGGCGCTGATGATAGCCGCTCAGGTCGGCGGCGCGCTGGGGTTACCCCTGCTGGCGCGCGGCCAGGATCGGCGCCCGCTGTTACTACTGTGTCTGGCCTGCCAGGCCATTGGGCTTAGCGGCTTTCTGTTCGCACCGCTCGCCGCGCCGTGGCTGTGGGCCAGCGTGGCAGGGGTTGGACTCGGCGGCGCGTTCCCTCTGACGCTGGTTCTGGCACTCGATCATCTTTCCCTGCCAGCGCGCGCTGCGCGCCTCGTCGCCTTTGTGCAGGGCATCGGTTTTTGCGCCGCCGGCGCAATGCCGTTCATAGCCGGGCAGCTACGTATTATCACCGGCTCGCTGAATGCCGCCTGGGGGCTACATCTTGTCATCGTTTGCCTGTTAATGGCGCTCAACCTGCGCTTTCATCCCAAAAGCTACGCGCAGGCGTTCGCATCGCCCACGCAGCGGCAATCGTAAGAGATGGAATTAATGCGCTATGCTAGTAAGTTGTGTGGGAAGAGCAGAGACATGTAGCGCGGTGGCACGGTAGTTTTAACCACACCAGGCTGCATTTGGCTGAAAAGTATCAACTCTGCCGATCCGCTACGAATAAGTTATTTGTCATCGCAGCAGGATCTCAGGGTTCCTAATACCATTGGCCGGGAATCAGCGCGCGTATTTAGCCCGACGGCCATTGAATAAATCAGGCGGTTAACCTGGCATGATGAAGAATCGCTTCTACTATAGGCCGATATTTTTATACGGTTATAGGGCGCTCAATAGCTTTGCAGGGAAAATTTGTCATCAATGATGCGGATTACTCACCACGCCGATCCTGCACGCCGCCGCGTGCTTCAGGTCGACTACGCCGCGCACGCGCTCGCCGCACCCTCCTTAGCTTTCCCGGCGTGGGCACTTGCTTAGCTTTTTCTGAAGGCGGCGCTTAGCGCAAGCGCTGTTGTGTGAACAAACTCTAAAAAGGGCCGGTACCAGCGGGAAATACCGAATTGTCGCTCGGGCTGAAGGAGGGATTAAATTTCAGCTTAATACGGGTGTGAAGGATATTAACAGCCGCTTAGCAAAAGAGGCCACATTCAGGCACCGCAAATAGCTTGCCCTATGGCGCGGCGATTGGGGAATTGACGATTACGCTGGATTGAAGACATAAAATGCGGCAATTTCCGCCTGCACCACGGCAACGTATCAGAAGGTGAGCTCATTCTTCCCCATGATTCTGATTTTGCCATGTTGCGCAATGCGCTTCTCAGCCCCCAGCGGATAGATGCCCCCTGCGTGAGAAAATTAACAGCATATTGCACGATTGGGGCAATCGCTAATGGTAAAACAAGCCCTTATTTATTCATCAAGATAGCGCTGTTCACTGCGGCTATGCTTATTGTTGCCAGGGGAGTTTCGTATGATGGATTGGTTAATTCTATTACGGGCCTTTTCGGTTCCCAGAGTGCCAGCAAATTCATCCGTTTCATTTCGGGTGCGCCAGATGTGGATGTGTGGGAATCGTGAGCCAGCTATTTTAATTTTAGTACCCTGATTAATATGCTGATCGGCGTACTTATAATGAGTATTGTAATTACGGTGTACTGAGAGCAGTGAGACGTAGAGTTAGCCTGCCAAATATTCTCAGTGATTGGGCCTGTTCTACACTGCGGCGTTTTGTCAAAATCTTCGGGTTTGCCTTCTGGTTTTGGGCGCCGTTTCGCTTACTGCTTTACCGCTCCGTTTTCCCCGATAAAACATCTTCATATTTTACTATGCCGGCGGTGGCAGGCTTTCAGTTGCTATTAACGATTGCCTGCTACTGATTCATCGCAAAGAAAATCATAATCAAGATGAGTTTGTAACATGCCTTATTCGATAACCCTCGGGTTTCGGCAATGTATAGCTATTAACCTGGCACGAACCGGGTTATGTAGTAAAATACGCCGGGCGTGCAACCAGGGGCGGTAAAATCTAAATTCCTTCGCCGCTCAATGCGTACCTGAAGCGCCTAAAGGCGCCTTTGATTCTCCCCATTAATAATTCTGTATATTAATGAGCCTTCCCCTGTAAGGAATGAGTACGTGTATATTCAGGTTTCAGGGATTTTAACTCTCCACCACCAAGGTCATTGCTATGGTTCTGTCTGGGAGGACAGCATGCTTACAGTTTATAATACGACCAAGGCAGCGGTAGTTGATACGCATGTAGACCAGGCCAACGCAAAGAATGGGCCTGCTGCCGTAACCTCGGCACCTTCAGTGAAAAGCGCATTAGCAAACGCGTTAAGGCCAAATAATTCTTCACAATGCGCTGTGTTAAATAATCTACATATCCCACAGGGTACATCAGCTACTGATATTGAACGCTACTGCACAGGCTTACAGACGCGTATTAACCTCGAATATAAGCCCCAGGGAAGCACCGTGTTTCTGCTCGGCACCCCTGAAATCGTTGAGACTAATGAGTCACTATCGTTACCTATTTCCCCACATATTCTTACCCAAAAACTATTGAGCCTTAGCAATCAAAAAACATGTAAATTCGTAATAAAATCAAACGGGTATGTCTAGAATATAAAGACCGTATTCAATCTGGCGTAACAGAACACGACAGCCGCTTTGAAGCGCTCCCTGTTTCGGTATTCTCGCGCCCCGAACCTGAGCAACCGTATGCTGCTATTCAGCGATGCTGCGCTGTCGTTTGATACTCGAAGTTTCATCCCATTAAGCACTCCATAAAGCCGTTTACGCAATGCGCTGACCGATTGCCCACTGCATTTGCCATCCATTCCTGCTACAGACGCCTGCGGTGTTCACCGTAGCGACGGTGCCAAAACCCACGGGCAAGTTCTTTCATTGCCCCTGTACCGGCTGTTTTCCGAAAGGATCTACCGAGCCGCCTTAAACCTTTCCTCTCTCTGACCGCAACGATTTCTGCAGCTATATAGCCACAGTTAGCGGGAGCGATGCGCCTGTTTTCTGGCCGGTAGCGGAATACCTTTCATCTCTCCCTGCCAGGTTTTATCGACACTGGAGCAGAGTATTTGGCAGTATGAAAACGGCCGAAGGCAATTTCCCCCACTGCGTTCGGCAGATATACTCGGGCCGCGCTGACATAGACGGAATACATATCCACGGGCAGCGTTTTGACGGCATTCAGCTAGTATTCACTCACGCTTTTCAGGTGCTCCGCCAGGGCTTACTCTGAATATCTGATATAGCGGTGACGTACTGATAACCCTTTTGAGGGCCGCTTCGTTCACCCACAGAGAGCGCGCTGACTGCGGTCTTTTGCGGCGGCCAAGCCCACGCTTAACCGCCCGCTGCGTAATATTGTCGGCGCCATTCCAGCTAAGCTTAAGCGGCCTGCGTACGGCACCGATCGCGCTGATTTTTAGCCATGGAATAACGACGTCTGTGAACAGCAAAATATAGCGAGCCGGGGGCAACCCGGGGAACCGTCAGCGCCAGGCGGCCGTGTCCGAGGCTATAATACGGGGAACACCGGCTTCACCGGCGCGGCAAACCGTCAGGTAACAGAATGGCGCCATTTACGGTGCCAATGGTGGTATACCGTGCAGGTTTTTCCGCATTTCGGGCAGGCTGGACATCCCCAATGAGGCCGATAAATACAGTGGCAGAGCCATATCTTTCACCAAGGAAAAGTCGTTTGACCGACCATGGCGCAGACAAATTGAGGATATGAGCATAGAGAATTTTTCACCCATGATGATGGCCGCTGGCGATAAAATCCTGGTTTATTCATACCCTCTGCCGCCGCAACAAGGAACACCATATTTAATGCAGTATTATTGAGTAGCAGTGTTACGCAGCAATTTACCCATCGAGTATTACGAACTTTTCTTATTGCTGCAGGGTTTATTGAGCGCGCCCGGTTCTTCGGTGTGGTTCGCCCCTTTTTACACCCTGTCACAGGAACGTCTATGTACCGTTATCCCGACCATCTGACCGATATCGCCGCCGGCCTGCCACAGACCTGCGGTGTTTACGTTTTCCATGGTGATAGCGACGGTTATCCGCTGTATATCGGCAAAAGCATTAATATACGCCGCCGCGTTCAGTCACATCTGCGTAATCAGCGGGAGGCGAGGCTTCTGGCAGCCACCCGGCGTATTACCTGTATCGAAACCGTAGGGGAAATTGGCGCTTTGCTGCTTGAGTCCACCCTCGTTAAGCAGCAGCGTCCGCTCCATAATAAACAATTACGTAGGGTGCGCCGTTTGTGCGCCCTGCACGTAGAAGAGACCGGTACGCGCATCGTCTTTAGCGATGCGGTGGATTTCGCGGGTGCACCAAACCTTTACGGACTGTTTGCACGCCGCGCGGATGCCGTTGGGTTGTTACGCGAGATTGCAGACCGGGAGGGACTTTGCCTAACGTATCTGGATATTGAGAAGGGGCGACCCGGCCAGCCTTGTTTTCGTTACCAGCTAAAAAAGTGTTTCGGCGCATGCTGCGGAGCGGAACCGTTAGCCGCCCATCAGCAGCGGCTGCGCGCCGCTCTCATACGCAACCAGATACGGCACTGGCCCTTTCCCGGGCGCATCGCGCTGGAGGAGCGCAGTGGGCCACGCCGCGCCTATCACGTGATACGCAACTGGTTCTATCTTGGTACGGTCGACACACTGCGTGAGGCACGCAAACTCAGCCTGCCTGACGAAGGTTTCGACCGTGACTGCTATCGTATCCTGTGCCGCCGGATATTTCTGAATGACGGCGCGCGCATCCGCCTGCTTGATACACAGATGGATGATGATAATGAGGATTGCCCTGACGGATGTTAGCGCAGTGCGTTTTATAGCGCGCGCGGCGCCGCTGCCATAACTTTTGCACTTTAGGGTTACGGGCCGCTATGCTTACGACCATGGAAAAATTCGCAGAACTTAAACGCGCCAAACGGCTGGCGCTGTCGCTACTACTGGTCGCCACGGCGGCCTTTGTAGCAACGCTTTTCTTACCGCAAAATATCTGGATTCGCGGCGTTAAGGCCGTGGCGGAAGCGTCAATGGTCGGCGCACTGGCAGACTGGTTTGCCGTAAGCGCTCTATTTCGCCGGGTGCCAATACCCTTTATAGGCCGCCATACGGCGATTATCCCCCGAAATAAGCTGCGTATCGGCGATAATCTCGCGCAGTTCGTGCAGGAAAAATTTCTGGATACCCAGTCGTTAGTAGCCCTGATCCACCGCCATCAGCCGGCGCAATTAATCGGCCGCTGGCTCAGCAGCCCGGCGAATGCCCGCCGCATCGGGAAACACTTACTTCAGGCCACTAGCGGGTTTCTGGAGCTCACCGACGACGAACGTATTCAGCAGATGCTGAAACGCGCGGTGCACCAGGCCATTGATAAAATCGATTTAACGCAAACCAGCGCCGCCTTGCTGGAAAGCCTTACCAAAAATCAGCGCCATCAGGCGCTGTTAGACGATGCGATTCATCAACTTATTGCGCTTATTCAGCGCGACGACACGCGGGAGTTTATCGCCGGACAGATAGTCCACTGGCTGAAAACCGAGCACCCGCGCACCGCAAAAATGCTGCCTACCGAATGGCTGGGCGAACACAGCGCCGCGCTGGTGTCCCGCGCGGTGAATGACATCCTTGATGATATCAGCCACGACAGCGCCCACCAGATCCGCCAGGCGTTCGATAGCGCAGTGTGCAAATTCATCGTACGGCTGAAAACAGACCCGGAAATGCGCAACAAAGCCGATAATATCAAACGCTATTTAAAAAACGATGCTGCTTTTAACCGCTATTTGGGCGAAATATGGGCCGATTTACGCCAGTGGATCAAAAATGACATACACAGCGACGACTCACGCATTGAGCAGCGTATCGCCGAGGCCGGGCAGTGGTTTGGCGAGACGCTAACGGCGGATGCCGCGCTGCGCGCCTCGCTTAACGCGCATCTTGAGCAGGGCGTTCAACACATCGCTCCTGAATTCTCCGTTTTTTTGACCCGTCATATTAGCGATACGGTGAAAGGCTGGAATACTCAGGATATGACGCAGCAAATTGAACTTAATATCGGCAAAGATCTGCAATTTATTCGCATCAACGGCACGCTGGTCGGCGGTGGAATTGGCCTAATCCTCTATTTACTGTCACAGCTTCCAGCGCTGTTTTCATCCTGGGGATTTTAGCCACGCGCCGGTAGAATACGGAATAACCTGTACCTGCCGGCGGCATTTGAGTGGGGAACAGTTTTCAGTTTGGAAATATCACGATTTAGAGACACTGGACGCCACGCCATGACAGCGGCTGTTACCTCAGAGATGCGCCGCGTTATCTCTCACTATTGGCCTTAATTGAAGTTACAAATCTTACAGGAAAAAGTTAACGCTTTAGTGGGCATTTTTCTCACCCCTGCCCGTATTTCAATCCCCCAGCCCCCAGCCCCCAGCCCCCAGCCCCCAGTTTACTTCGCCAGATATCATCACTTATCAATAAATTACTGGCAAAAAGGCGTTGCAGCCCGCATTGCCAAACCGCGGACGTCGGCACAAACCAAGTAGCAATGGTGCCGTTAATAAGATGCGACCTCACCGGTCGCGCGTTGTCTTACGGTGCCGGGCCGCAGGCAGACTTTTCCCGCACTGCCCGCATCATATCCTCGCTCTCATTCGCCGCCTGCGCGGCATCATCTGGTTTATCAACCTTGCTCACGCTCTATCATAGTGTTTTCTCCTTCACATCCATCGCTCAAACCTATCTCTATGCTGGCCCGCTCTTAATCCACCACTGAAGGAGATTCGCAGTGAAAAAAGACTATACCTTTGATGCTGAATGTTTTGCTCTGGCCTCTATTGCATGGGCAGGCGCGCATCAGGAAGAATATAACCCGGCACTAACGCAACAGAAGCTGCAGGCCGGTCTAAACGCATCGCTAATTACTCAGGGTAAGCTTGATAATGTAGTGTGGGGGCCGGCGGTTTTCCGCACCCCCAAATTGCGCAACGCAGCGGATAACTGGGATGACTACATGTTTTTCGTGGTGCAAAACCGCAACGATCCCAGTGATTATCGGGTCGCCGCGCGCTCAACGGTCTCATCCCTGAATGGCTATGAAGATGTTGCGGTATTGCTCCCCGTCGACTGGCGCGAGTTTGATGCCGATGCGCCAGAAGGCGCGAAAATCGCCGATGGCATGGCGCAAGTGCTGGGTGCTTTGCTTACCATGACGTCCAGCGTTGAACCGGGCCTCGGGACGACACTGGTCGAATTTCTGAACGCAAACCTAAAAGATGGGGATACCCTGACGTTCTGCGGACATAGTATGGGCGGAACGTTCACGGTACCGTGGGGCGCCTGCGTGAAAACGTTGCTCAAACAGGATATTCGGGTGCAGGTACGCAGTCTCGCCGGTGCCACGGCGGGGAATGCTGCCTTCGCTGCCCGTGCAGAAGCCTTGCTGGGCGATGGGCTAAAGCGTATCACTAACTTTAGAGATCTGGTGCCTAAGCTATGGAATACCGACTCTGTAAAAGAAATTGCAACCCTGTATGAACCGGTGATTATACTCGCCGATCCCATCAAGATAATCGTGAAACTTTTTGCCGACGTCATGGGCGTATTGTATGGCTATACCCATGCCGGGCAGGCAGAATGCTTCGACCCTGGCGTAAACCCGGCGTTAGATAAACTCAAGGATCAGTACGGTTATCAGCACGATACGGCTTATATGAACTATTACGACCTAGAGTTTGGTGAAGGAAAAGATATTTACTACGATGTAAGTTAATTGCCTGAGGCTCAATGCTGGCCCGTGTCGCACAGGCGTTACGGGCCACTTTTTTAATACAACTTGCGGGCATAGAGCACAAAGCTCCCTGATGAATATCAATACCAATTTCGCCCGAGTTTATAACGCTCAGCGGGTGGTAAAACGCTCCAGCCGCTGGCGCAATACGCGGTTTTCATGATGCAAACGCTGATTTTCCTCCAGCAGCGTTAGCGCCACGGCAATACCCGGCCAGTCCAGCTCCAGTTCCCGGCGCAAACGCTGGGCGCGGTGCATCGCCGCCTGCGCCGCGTCATCAAACAGCCAGGGCCGCGCCGAGACATTTTGTGGCGCAATCATTCCCAGTCCAACGACTTCATTCAGCTCATCTTCGGTAATACCGCAGTTCAGGCAAAGTTCGGTATAGGTGACCGTTACAGTTACATTAGCCATGTGATTTCCCCCAGTCAGCCCGCGGCTGGAATGTCGCCTGCGCGTCAGCAAGCTGCTGCCAAAGCGCCGCCGTTGCGTCATCTGGTTTCGGCGGCATCACGATATTAACCACAACGTAAAGATCGCCGGTAGTCTGCTTATTGACCAGTCCTTTGCCTTTTAAACGCAGGCGCTGCCCGGCCTGAGTCCCTGCCGGCAGCGTGACCAGCACGCTCTCTTTTAGCGTCGGCACGGTTATCTTCGCTCCCAGCGCCGCTTCCCAGGGCGCGACGGGGGCAACGATTTCCAGATCGTGCCCGGAAATATCAAATAGCGGATGCGGCGCAATGCGAATAACCAGCCACAGATCGCCGCTGGCACCACCGGCCTCTCCCGGCGCGCCCTGCCCTTTCACACGAATACGCTGCCCGTCGCCGACACCCGCCGGGATTTTTACATTCAGCGTTTTTGGCGTTTCACGTTCAACCAGCCCAAACGCGTTGTATTCAGGCAGGCCGTAGCGGATGGTGCGCTGGTGCGCTTCCAGGGTTTCCTCAAGAAAAACCGCGACTTCAATTTCAATGTCGCGTCCGCGCGCAGGCCGCCGCTGCTGGCGTGCATGCTGGCCAAAAATCGATGAGAAGATGTCGTCAAAGTCCTGCTGGTCGTAATGCTGCTGACCGCCTGCCTGCTGGTGGCCAAAATGCGGATCGTTGCGATGCTGCCACATCGCATCATATTCCGCGCGCCGGGTATCATCTTTTAGTACTTCCCAGGCTTCCGCCAGGTCTTTAAACCGCGCTTCCGCGTCCGATTCTTTACTGACGTCCGGGTGATATTTTCGCGCCAGACGCCGATATGCCGTCTTTATGGTTTGCAATGAATCGGTCGGCTGAACGCCCAAAATAGCGTAATAATCTTTTAATTCCATACTAAATTGTCCCCTGCCTCTCGTTATCTCCTGCTCCCTGTCGGGAGAAAGTTCGGGAAACGCATCTGAAGGGTTTGGTCTGCGAAACATCCTCAGAGCACTATAGCAGCATAGCGCGAACCACTCCGAAAGCGGGGCTAAAAGGGCACAAAAGGCGATTTTTATCAAAACGGCAGGTCGGTTGCGCGCAGGAATAGGCCGTTTAGGTGGCGCTGAGCATCAGATAATCTTCCCACGGTGCGATAACCACCGCGCAAAAGAGAGATGAATCAGGCTACCTTGTTCAGCACCCGATGAAGCCAGCGGTTTCGCCCGTACAGACAGTATCGCTTCTTTTCTACCCTAACGGTAAAGGCTGGGATACAAACAGAAGCCAGCGTATGCGCCGCGCGATGTTAATTTTCTGGCAGAGCGCATTTTCCGCGGCCTGCTAATAACGTTCTTTAGGCCCGCATGGCAACGTCAGCGGCAGGATGAAGGAATCCTAAGCACAGCAAAACAGCGCGCTATGCAATCGGCGATATCGGCGAAGAAGATAGTGATAAGGCGAGAGAGAGGGAATACGCGACGCGAAGCGCCGGGGAAAACGGGCGCTTCGGCTGATATCAAGCGCAGCGCACCCGTTTAGCCCGCAATATTGTTAATGACTTCATTCACCTTGGTAAAGACATCCATAAATAGATGCTCAGAAAACGGTGAGAGTGTGTGCATCACCAGCATCATAGTCACCATACCGACCATCAGCGTCACCGGAAATCCAATCACGAAGATAGAAAGCTGCGGCGTCAGGCGGTTTAGCAGCCCCAGAGCCAGGTTGATGGTCAGCAAAATGGTGATAACCGGCAGCCCCAGCATTAATCCACTGGAGAATACAATACTGGCGGTGCGCGCCAGCGCCATAAACCCGCTGCCGTTGAGCGGCGTAGTGCTAATTGGCAGAGTTTGAAAGCTATCCGCCACGCTACTGAGCATCCATAAATGGCCGTTGAAGGTCAGGAACAGCAAAATCAGCAGCGTATTCATAATACGCGCCATCATCGGCATATTCGCCCCGCCTACGGGATCAAAGAACATGGCGAACGAAAGCCCCATCTGCATACCGATAATTTCACCGGCAAGACGCACTGCGCCAAAAATAAACTGCAGCGTGAGTCCAATCGCGATACCGATAAGCACCTGCTGCAGGCCAAGCCAGAAGCCCGCCATTGTCATCAGGGGGACCGTGACCGGCGGCAGCGTAGGCCCAATCAGAAAGGTAAACAGCAGCGCCAGGCCGATTTTAACCTGCGAAGGTACCGAGCGTTCACTGAGGATCGGCGCAGAGCCAAACAGCGCCAGAATGCGCAGCGCAGGCCAGAAGAAAATTGACTGCCACTCGCCAATCTGTGAGATATCCCACTGCATATCAGCCAATCATGTACGGTAGATTGCTAAACAGCGTACGCACATAGTCCACCAGCGTACCCAGCATCCATGAACCGGCAATCATCACGGTAAGCGCAACCACGATCACTTTAGGAATAAAAGTGAGCGTCATTTCGTTTATCTGCGTTGAGGCCTGCAAAATGCTGATTAACAAACCAGTAACCAGCGATGCCAGCAGGGGCGGCGCCGCCAGCATAAAAGCGACGCGCATCGCCTGGAAACCTATCGCCATAATACTTTCAGGAGTCATAACGTTACTCTTTCATCACATCATCAGGAGAAGAAGCTCTGGGCAAGCGAGCCCAACAGCAACTGCCAGCCGTCGACCAGCACAAATAGCATGAGCTTAAAGGGCAACGAAATACTCGCCGGCGGCACCATCATCATCCCGAGCGCCATTAGGACGCTGGACACAACCAGGTCGATGAGCATGAAAGGAATAAATACGGTAAATCCTATTTGGAACGCCGTTTTTAACTCACTGGTGACGAAGGACGGGATCAATACGCGCATCGGCACGTCATCCGGCCCGTAAAAATTTTGCTCACGCGCCATGCGGGAGAACAGCGCAAGATCCGCTTCACGAGTCTGGCGCATCATGAAGTCGCGCATCGGCTTTTCTGCCTTCTCCAGCGCCACTTCCATCGTAATTTTATCCTGGGTTAATGGCATCCAGGCATTTTGGTAAACGTCATCGAAGACCGGCCCCATTACGAAGAAGGTCAGGAACAGTGCCAGACCTAACAGCACCTGATTCGGCGGCGCGGACGGTGTACCCAGCGCGTTTCGCAGCAGCCCAAGCACAATGATAATGCGCGTAAAGCCGGTCATCATTAGGATAACGGCAGGCAGGAACGCCAGCGAGGTAAGCAGGACGAGCGTCTGAACCGGCAGCGACCAGGTTTCACCGCCCCCGGACATCGGGCGACTATTAATAGACAGCACATTGTCCGCCAGCGCGGGGAAGGAGCTTACCATCAGGGCAAACAGCGAGACGCACGAAACGAACGCCAGACGCTTGAGGCGCGCTGGCACTACACGATATTTAAACATAACTTACTCCGGTGCCCGGCCCGTTAAGCGCGAACGAAATAGCTGCGCAAAACCCTCTTTGCCCTCAGGCGCTGCCGCAGAACTGTCCATCGCGGGGGCCTCCAGGGTATGCAGATGATTAATCTGCCCGGACGTAACGCCTAATACTAGCCACTGCTTTTCAACTTCTACCACTACCACGCGCTCGCGGTTACCCAGTGAGCAGCTATCAACCACCTTTAACGTGCGGCGGCGGGCTGCGGCGGGCAATAGCCCCGAGCGGCGGGTAAACCAGGCGATGCCGAGGATCAGAGCAATAATGCCCATCAGCGCCCCACCGACGCTAATCAGCGGGGAGGACTCGGAATGCATCGTCGGCACGGCCTGGGAAGGAACTACCGTATGTGCTGCTGTTTTCATTAACGACTCAGCCGGCGCATACGCTCAGAAGGCGTAATGATATCCGTAATGCGAATACCAAATTTATCGTTAACGACGACGACTTCACCCTGGGCAATCAGGTAACCGTTGATCAATACATCCAGCGGCTCACCGGCCAGGCCTTCCAGCGCAACGATAGAACCCTGGCTCAGGCGCAGCAGTTCTTTAATCGTCATGCGGGTACGCCCCAGCTCTACCGTCATTTTGACGGGGATGTCCAGGATCAGGTCCAGATCTTCAGACAGGTTAGGCATCACCGAGTCTTTATCCAGATCCCGAAAAACAGCTTTGCTTTCCGCAGATTGCTGTTCACTCATCGCCGCGCCCCACAGATCTTCAGCGGAATCATTTTGATTCTCAGACGGCTGATTTGTGTCACTCATGCGGAATTTCCTCACTCTTCAGAGAATTAAATACAGGGTTAATCAGATTTTCAACGCGCAGCGCATACTGCCCGTTAAGGCTACCGTGGTGTCCGTCCAGTACCGGTACGCCATCCACGTAAGCCTGTATTTTTTCTGGTTTATCAAACGGAACGATATCGCCAACTTTCAGCTTAAGTACGCGTGAAAGGCGGGTCGGTACCTCCGCAAAATTCGCCACTAACTCAACTTCGGAATGTTGAATCTGCGTCGACAGCGTGTGTCGCCACTCTTCATCTTCCTGGCGTGAGTTTTCCAGCGGCGGGTTCGTCAGCAGTTCCCGCAGCGGCTCAATCATGCTGAACGGGATACAGATATCGAATTCGCCGCTCATGGCGCCAATTTCAACGTAAAACGGTGTCGCTACCACGATATCGTTCGGCGATGTCGTGATGTTGGTGAATTTCACCTGAATTTCAGAACGTACAAATTCGGCTTCAATCGGGAACACGGCTTTCCACGCCCCGGAATAGGACTCAAGCGCCATATTCAGCATGCGCTTCACGACGCGCTGCTCGGTCGGGGTGAATTCACGCCCTTCCACGCGGGTAGGAAAACGTCCGTCGCCGCCAAACAGGTTATCCACCACGATGAACACCAGGCTCGGCGCGAAGGCGAATAACGCCGTGCCGCGCAGCGGGTTCAGGTGTACCAGGTTTAAGTTCGTCGGCACCGGTAGATTGCGCGCAAACTCATGGTACGGCAGTATTTTCGTAGTTCCGACGCTAATATCCGGGCTGCGGCGCAGCAGGTTAAACAGCGCCATACGGAACTGGCGAGCAAAACGCTCATGAATAATTTCAAGCGCCTGTAAACGCTCGCGGATCACGCGTCGCTGAGTATTCGGGTCATACGGACGGATATCTTCTCCGCCCGCGTTACCGCCCGCGGAAGCGGCGCTTTCCGGCTCTCCGCCGCCCAGCAGCCTGTCGATTTCCGCCTGAGAAAGATTACTATCTGACATTATTGTTACCGCAGAATAAAGGCGTTATATAACACGTCGCTTACCGCAATAGAGCGCTGACCGGCAAACGGTTTGGACAATGCGTCTTTCACTTTCTGACGCAGCGCCTCTTTACCTTCCTGAGTATTTAGCTCCGCCGAATGCTGCTCAGCAAATAGCATCAGCAGGCGGCTGCGAACTTCCGGCATGAAAAGCTGTAGGTCGCTTTCCGACTGGGTATCTGTCAGGCGCAGCGTGATGCCGATGTAGAGAACTCCTTCACCATCGCTCTTATCGTTGTTCAGACTCACGGTAAAGGTGTCCAGCGGAACGAAGATAGGAGCTACAGGTAAAGCCTGTTTCTGACCGCCGGCATTTCCCGCCTTTGCCAGATCTTCATGCCGCCACGTTTTTACCTGATACCAGGCAAACCCGGCCAGCCCGCAAGCTAATAAAGAGATGAGAATGAGGAGAGAAAGAATCAGCTTGCTACCTTTTCCACCTTGTGTATTTGTCTTTGCCATGGAGGAAGAAACATCCTTAACGGTTATCTGGAATCATGAACTCAACGTCGGTCGATGACGAAAGCGGCGCACATTATCAGGGGAAGTCAGCGCAAGTAATGCCGCAAATACAGCGGCAATTATGCGCTAACTTTCCTCATAACTATCAGGCGAAGGTATCTACGCCGCCGATGCGGGCCGTCGTGCGCTCACGCGGAATTTCCGCATCATCGCCGTTGGTTTGTGTGGAAGAGCCATCCTGAGCGCCGCTCTGGCCGCCGGATGAGGCCTGATCCTGCTGCCCCGCGAAGCCGGAGAAAGTTTCCGGGCCAACGCTGCTTTGTCCCAGTTGGATACCGGCATCGGCCAGAGAAGTGCGCAGATTCGACAGCGATGACTCAATGATCGCCCGTACTTCATGGTGAGCGCTGGCGAAATGCAGGCGCGCCACATCGTTTTCCATACTGAGATTGATTTTTAAGGCGCCCAGCTCTGCCGGATGCAGGTGTAACTCAGCCTGGTTAATGCCATCGCGTAAAAATACGCTGACGTGTTGATTAATAGCCTGCTGCCAGGCCTGGGTTCCCACCGTTTCTTTCAGCGTCGCAGAGGCGATATTCTGGCTACCGGCCGCAGACGCGTGAGCTGCCGCCAGTTTATTCGCCTCGTTCAGCGCAGTGCTAAACGGGGTTTCCGTCGCGGCCGGATGAGCAGGAGAATGCGCAGACTCCTGCGCGGCTGCGAGCGAGGTTTTCTCTACTGCCACTTCAGCGTGCCCGGGCTGGCGCAGCGCTGCTGCAGAAGCTTTCGCCGTATCCACCGCAGACGAAGCCTGCATCTGCGACATTTCAGATGCGCGCGATGCGATCGGTTTCTCAACGGCATGCGTCGCGCGCTCGGCGGCTTCGTCCTGCTTGCGCTGAGACTGATAGCGTGAGGTATGCAGATTAATGGCCGCAAAAGCGCGCGGTGCCGCCAGATTATTCAGAGAATCTTTAACCGTATCGCTAAGCGCTTTTGCCGTAACGGCCTGCGCAGCAGGCGCTTCGCCATCCTTCATGCCGGTGGTATTTATCAGCGCGGTGTCGGCTGGAACGGGTTTCCCATTTTCGATGTGCTGCACCATCTGCTGGATCTGCGCCAACTGCTCTTTGGTCAGCGGCGTACCGTCCGGCAGTTGCCCCGTGGTCAGCATATTTTGTAATTCAGCCAGCAGTTCAGCGATACGCTTGTCACCTTTATCATCGCCGGTAGCGCTGCCTTTTTCATCAACCGCTTTTCCGTCCGAGGTTTTCGCCTCCGCGCCGCTTTTATCTCGCTTGTCGGCCACTTTGCCGGCGATTTTTTGCTGTAGTTCGTTTGCAAACGCAGCGCCGTTAGCGCCTTCCTGCTGTGGGGTTGCTCCGCCGCTATTCGGCACTGCCGCTGGCTGGGGCGCTCCCAGGTTTATCAGTGGATTCATAGATTTTCTTTCCTCGCGCCCGCTCGTTGCGCAAATTCATCCATTAATTTTTGGTCCCGGCGATTTCCCTGGATTAATCGCTGGTTTTCTGCCCTTTCGAGCAAAATATCAAAAGCGTTCAGCCGTTTTTTCTTTTCTTGCCAGTTGACAACCACTTGCTGAACGTATTGGTCCCGCTGAATCACTTCGCGCCGGTAGGTCACGATGGCTTCATCGAGGTTTTTGATAAAAATATTAAAGTTCGTCCAGTTAGACGATGAGATCCCCTGCGTCAGGCTTTGCTGAAACTGCTGCCGGTACTCTTTCTCGTAGGTCAGCAGTTGATCGAGCTGTTCTACTGCTTTGCGGTGCGCGGTGCGCGCCTTGCCGAGCTGCGTCGTTACTTCGTCCAGCGCTTTTTCCGCCAGTTCACGCAGCATAACCATGGGAGATTGCGTCGCCGTCATCAGTGAGCTCCTTTACTGGGTAAACAACGTCGTTAATTGTTCGCAGGACAGCGGATAGTCGCAGTACTCCGTGATGTCCTGCTTCAGGTATTTTTCCATTTGCGGATGCAGCTTAATGGCGTTATCCAGCAGCGGATCGCTGCCCGCCGCGTAAGCTCCAACGCTGATAAGGTCGCGGTTGCGCTGATAGCGCGACAGCAACTGTTTAAATTGCTGGATTTCCCGGTAGCGTTCCTGCGGAATGAGCGAGGTCATGGCACGGCTTATCGAGGCTTCAATATCGATAGCCGGGTAGTGCCCGGATTCTGCAAGCTGACGCGAAAGCACCACGTGGCCATCGAGGATCGCTCGCGCCGAGTCGGCGATAGGATCCTGCTGATCGTCCCCTTCCGTCAGTACGGTGTAAAAAGCCGTGATAGACCCTCCACCGTCGATCCCGTTACCCGCGCGCTCAACCAGCGCCGGAAGTTTAGCGAACACGGAAGGCGGGTAGCCTTTGGTCGCCGGCGGCTCGCCGATAGCCAGCGCGATTTCACGCTGGGCCATGGCGTAACGCGTCAGGGAATCCATGATGAGCAGTACATCTTTGCCGCGATCGCGAAAATCTTCCGCAATGCGCGTCGCATACGCAGCGCCCTGCATACGCAGCAGCGGAGAAACGTCCGCCGGCGCGGCGATAACCACCGAACGCCGAAGCCCTTCTTCACCGAGGATATTTTCAATAAAGTCTTTAACTTCACGGCCACGCTCGCCAATCAGGCCAACCACAATCACGTCCGCCTGCGTGAAGCGCGCCATCATGCCAAGCAGGACGCTTTTACCCACCCCGGAGCCGGCAAACAGGCCCATACGCTGCCCGCGCCCTACGGTTAGCAGGCCGTTAATCGCCCGCACGCCAACGTCCAGCACATCGTGGATCGGCGTACGCTGCAGCGGGTTAAACGGCGCGGTAAACAGCGTGCCCGCGTCGCTCATATCTGGCGCCGGGCGGCCATCCAGCGGATTGGCGCTGGCGTCCAGCACGCGGCCCAGCAGAGACGGCCCCAGCGGTAAACGCTTGCCCATGTTGTGACCGTTCAGCGAACCGGGCGCCCAAACGCGCGCGCCGGGTACGATGCCGTCGACGTGTTCCAGCGGCATCAGATAAACGTGCTGGCCGTTAAAGCCTACAACTTCGCTTTCAACGTGTTCCATCCCGTTTTCGCCCTGACGCTCGATAACGCAGTTGGCACCCAGAGGTACCTGAAGACCCGTTGCTTCCATGACCAGCCCGGTCGCGCGCGTCAGATAGCCGAACTGTCGCCAGGCGGGTAATTTGGTCATTTTCTTTTGGTAGGAATCCAGCCCGCTTAACCAGCGTTCAAGGCGCAGGGTCATGGTACTATTTCCTCCATTGCCAGCGAGCAAAGCATCCGCCAGCGCGCCTCCATGGTGGCATCGATTTCACCGTTTTCGCCGGATACGCGGCAGCCGCCTTTACCTACGGAGGCGTCCGCCACCAGTTTCCACTGCTGCTGAGCGCAGATTTCGCCCAGATGCTCTTTGATAAACATCAGGTCATCCGGGTGCACGCATAGCTGCGGTTCGCCGTTTAGCAGCGGAATACCGTGCATGAGTTTCTGGATACGTTTGAGCAGCGCGTCGTTATTACACACCGGCGTGGTATCGACCACATACTGCGCCGCGCTCATCGCAATTTGCATGATCTGCGCGGGCATAATTTTATCCGCGGCTTCAAGCGTCGCCAGGAATTCGCCAGAGAACTGTTTCAGACGATCGAGTATCTCCTGCTGCTGAGCGCGGGCCTCGGCCAGCCCCTGCTCAAGCCCTTCCTGCTTCCCCTGAGCCAGACCTTCGTCGTAGCCCTGCTGCTTACCGGCGGTCAGGCCTTCTTCACGCCCTTCCGCCAGCCCCTGCTCAAAGCCTTTGCTTTGCGCAGACTGGCGCAGGCGGGAAAGTTCCTCTTCCCACGCCTCGTCATCGGTTTCTTCAGGACGAATAGGTTCTATCATCTCAGGCTCAAGCGTTGAGAACTCGCGCCCCAGATCCTCCAGCTCCCATTTCTTCCACATCCCACTGTGGGTCTTATCAGACATAGGTGTCCTCGCCGACATTCAGAATGATTTCGCCTGTTTCCACCAGACGGCGTACGACCATAAGGATATTTTTCTGCTCGACTTCCACCTGAGACATACGTACCGGGCCACGCGTTGCCAGATCCTCGCGCATGATGTCCGCCTGACGTTTGGACATGTTGCGCAGGAACTTCTCGCGCAGCGGCTGAGCCGCACCTTTCAGCGCAATTATCAGAGACTCGCTCTCCACTTCCTGTAGCAGGCGCTGGATGGAAGAATCTTCGGTGTCCACCAGGTTTTCGAACAGGAACATCTCGTCGATAATTTTCTGCGCCAGTTCGTTGTCGAAGTCGCGCACGGCCTGAATGACTTCTTCTTCCTGCTGAGATTTCATCAGGTTGATGATCTCCGCAGCCGGACGAATACCACCCATCTTGCTGCGTTTGAGACCCTGGCCGCGTAGCAGTGAATCCAGTACGTCCGTCAGTTCCTGCAGTGCCGCCGGCTGTACGCCGCCGAAGGTGGCAATACGCAGAACAATATCGTTACGCTCTTTCTCACTGAACAGCGCCAGAATATCGGCCGCCTGAGAGCGTTTCAGATGCACCAGGATAGTTGCGATAATCTGCGGGTGTTCGTCGCGGATAAGATCGGCAACCGCCTGCGGCTCCATAAAGTTCAGCGATTCGATGCCGTTGGACTTGTCGCGAGAATCCAGCAGATCCTCAAGGATACTGCCGGCACGCTCTTCGCCCAGCGCTTTCACCAATACCGAACGCAGATATTCGTTAGTATTAATGTTCAGCGCGGCAAACTGCTCCGCTTCTTTGCGGAAATCGCTTAATACCTTGGCCAGGTCGGCATTAGTAAAGTTCCCCAATGACGCCATGGAAGACCCGATTTGCGTCACTTCATGGGTGTTCAAGTGTTTAAAAACATCTGCCGCTCTGTCTTCGCCAAGCGTCAGCATGAGCATTGCACAACGTTCAACCGCATTCATGACTGTGTCTTCTGTTCGTTTAACATCCACTGGCGCATGACCAGTGCAATAATCCGTGGATCTTTCTCTGCGGTATCACGCAGATGCTGGGTATTGATCTCAGCGTCCAGTTGAGCGCGCATTGACGCTTCAGTGTTCTCTTTCTGGCGACGCAGCCGTGCTTCTTCAGCCTGCTGATCGGCGGCAATACGCTCGCGATGCAGCTCCTGCTGGCGCACCCACATCGGTTTGAGTGCTTTACGCCATACGATCCACAGAATCAGCAGTACAACCAGATAACGTCCCAGCGTCATCAGCATCGAGATAAACTCTGGACGCTGCCACAGCGGTACAGTGGTATCTTCTTCGTCGTTGGCAAACGGCGCGTTAACCACATTTAACGTGTCGCCGCGCTCCTGCGAGAAGCCCATGGCTTCACGGGTTAACGCAGTAATTTCATCCAACTGCTTTTTAGACAGCGCAACGGATTTCCCCTTGGCGTCTGGCAGATAGTTGACCACCACGGCAACGGAGAGACGCTGCACCTCGCCGGCGTGCGCTTTCACGTGCGTCAGCGTACGGTCGACTTCATAGTTAGTGATGTCGTCCTGGCGGCGGTTATAGTTGCCGCTTACCACCTGCGAACGGTTCGTCACGCTGCGATTTTGCGCGTCGTTTTTCGCATCTTTTTCCTGACCGCTACCCTGCGGCGCGTTCGGCGTAGTGATATTCGCCTGGGCCACCGGTGCTGGTTGGTTGGTAAGTGCACCTGGCACGCCGCCGACCAGCGGTCCGCCGCCCTGCTCGCTGGAGCTGGACTGACGGCTGCGAATAGTCATATTTTCTGGCTTATCCGCATTCGGCTTGTAGTTTTCCATCGTCTGTTCTTTCACGGCAAAGTCCAGCTGCGCGGTGACCTGCGCGTGAACATTGGCGTGACCGACAACCGGTGCCAGGATGGCCTGGATACGACGCTGATATTCGCTCTCAATCTGGCTGGCGTATTTCAGTTGCGTCACGTTGAGCGTCTGACCTTCTCCACCCACCTGCGACAACAGACGCCCATTCTGATCGACCACCGTCACATTACCGGCTGGCAGATCAGGCACCGAGCTCGCGACCATCCACGAAATCGCACTGACCTGCCCCGCATCCAGCGCACGCCCGGAAAGCACGTTCACCGTTACCGAGGCGGTTGGCTGTTTCTTTTCACGCACAAACAGCGTCGGACGAGGGATTGCCAGGTGCACACGCGCGTTTTTCACCGGCCCCAGGCTTTCAATGGTGCGGGCCAACTCGCCTTCCAGCGCGCGCTGGTAGTTCACCTGCTCACTGAACTGGCTAATGCCGAATTTTTCCTGGTCCAGTAGCTCAAAACCGACGCCACCGCCTTTCGGCAGACCATCCTGTGCCAGCTTCATTCGCACTTCGCGAGCGCTGTCTGCCGGCACCAGAATCGCGCCGCCGCTTTCAGACAGACGATAAGGGATGTTCATTTGCTTTAACTGTGTGACGACTTCGCCACCGTCCTGATCGCTAAGGTTGCTATATAGCACGCGATATTCAGGCGACTGGGCCCACAGCAGCAGCACTACTGTCAGCGCAATGGCGGCGGCCCCCGCCACAAGTAAAGCGACTTTTGGGTTTGACCGTAGTCGGTCAATCAGCGCCGAAAAATTGGCGATATTCAGGTTTTTCTTTCCTGTCATAGAGGCAGTCATGCCGTATTCCTGAGAGATAAATGAAACAGTATCTAAGCGCTACATGCTCTAAACTGCATAGCCAGATATTCAAAGAGCGATTTTAGAGGCGTGTATTATCGGTAAGGCTGGTTATTTCTATGGAGGAATTAGGCGCTTTTTTTAGGTCTAATTACCCACTTCACCTTTTGGGGGGCATGGTAAGCTGTAATTAAGGTGTCTGATTTATGTTAATTTTATTAACACCACCCGCACTACTTTTAATAACTTCGTTGAACCGTTTTAATTATCAGGTGATTTTATGACCGTCCAGGGTATAGAGAGCGTTGTTTCTCAAATGCAGGCTATTGCAACGCAAACGCGCGATATTCAGCCTTTCAATCAGAATGCCATGCAGCCCCAGGCTACTAATTTCGGCGATGAGCTGGAAAGAGGCGTAAAGAAGATTAATGAGCTGCAACTAAATACCACCAATATCTCCAATCGCTTTACTCAGGGTGAGCCGGGTATTGGCATTAATGATGTCATGGTTAGCATGCAAAAATCATCTGTGGCGTTAAATATGGGCGTTCAGGTGAGAAATAAACTGATTGCCGCTTATCAAAACATCATGAGCATTAACATCTAATTATATAATTATTAACTGGTGCTTCTGACCCATCGCTTCTCTAAAGATATATTTAGCTTTGCCGATATTTATATCCCACCACACGCATAGTATTACAAGGAGTATCCAGGTGCTTTCGTTGAACAGAGTTAAAATCTCTACGGGGTTAGCCGCCGTGCTAATCCTCTTCTTTATCATGACGGTTAGTATTACCGGTTATAATCTTTATACCGCGTTCAAATCCTATGATAACTTAACTAAATCTAATGATATTTCTAGCAATGTACGCTATCTTGCCAGAATAAAAGATAGCTTATCCAATGCGGAATCACTGATTAATCTGTTAACCGACAGGCCAAACCTTGACGTTAGTGATATTAACGATACTTTCAATCGGGTCAATAAGTTTGCTGAAAAAGCAACCAGTGTTCTGAATGATTTTATGGCAACGCCATTCCTCACAACGCAGTCAATCGAAATAGCCGATAAAATAAAAGGGGCATTCAATAACGCCCTGTTAGTTATAAAAAGTGCAGAAACCGAGGCGCGAAACACTCACTATATTGCGCTCTCAAAGCCCAGGGAAATGGCGATGGATGCAGTAGATAACTTTACGCTGCAATATATGATGGCAAACCAAAAATTAAGCGATGAAATGAGCCATATTGCTAAAAGCAATTTTAACTCTTCCATCCTTATTACCATCATCTCTTTTATTCTGACGCTGGTCATTTCTCTGGTTACCTGGGTTTGGATGCGTAAGCAGGTCATTCAAAATCTGGCGTTGATTAACCAGCACTTAGCGGAAATCGGCAACGGCAACCTGGCGACAACCGTTGAAAGCGATAGCCGCAACGAAATCGGGATGACGATCCAAGGCCTGATGGGAATGCAGAATAATCTGGTGACGCTTATCACCAAAGTGCGCAACGGGGCGGAAAATATCACCGTCGGCGCAGGCGAAATCGCCAGCGGCAATAACGATCTCTCTTCGCGCACCGAAGAACAGGCGGCAGCGCTACAGGAAACCGCCGCCAGCATGGAACAGATAAAAATGACCGTGCGCCAGAACGCAGATAACGCGAACCAGGCGAACGACCTTGCATCTAGCGCCAAGCAGTTAGCGCTGGAAGGCGGTAAGGCGGCGGAAGAAACCCGCTCGATTATGGACGCCATTCAGGAAAGCTCCAAAGCCATTTCTGAAATTAACAGCGTTATTACCAGCATCGCCAGCCAGACCAATATTCTGGCGCTGAACGCCGCAGTTGAAGCCGCTCGCGCCGGCGAGCAGGGGCGCGGTTTCGCCGTAGTAGCCGGCGAAGTGCGTAACCTGGCGCAGCGCAGTTCTACCGCCGCTCAGGAAATTCGCAGCCTCATCGATCAAACGACCACGAAGGTCGGCAATGGCGTACAACTGGTTATTGAAACCAATAAAAAAATCGAGAACGCCATCGACTCGGTAACCAAAGTATCCGATCTGATGGAAGAGATTAAGATAGCCGCTGAAGAACAAAATGTCGGTATAGCGCAGGTTTCCCAGGCTATTACCGAGATGGATACGGTAACGCAGCAGAATGCCGCACTGGTTGAGCAGGCCGCCGCCGCTTCTGCCAGCCTGAACGATCAGGCGCAGCAGCTTGCTCAGGAAGTTTCGTTCTTTAAGTTATGCGATAGCCATCTTACTGCAGGTAAAGTAAAAGCACCGCTTGCTCCGGTACGTACAGAAAAGCGTGCAGCCGTGAAAAAGCAGCCGGTACTTTCCAGCACCGTGACTAAAAAAAGCAGCGCCAGTGAAGATAACTGGGAAGAGTTCTGATCCTCAGTTTTTCTGGTAGCACCTGACTGTGCTGATATTTGCTGACATCGCCCTCTACCGCGCCTGCGGCCAGAGGGCGATTTATTTCTCAATAAGTGGTGTTGTTTACGGCAACGCGGCTTAAGCAGCAAACCGATCGCTTGCGCAGTGCGAGGGAATCAAGACTCTGCCTGCATAAAATGGGAATAAATCACTTTCTAAAGCCAGATTCTGACGTGATAGCTAAAAAATCACCGCAGAGTAGAATATAACCATCCTCTTCGTATTTCCCCTGCTTCAGGCCAATTACGCTTTATATCCTCAACAATGCGACTTTCACGCTTACCATACCTATTATTTGTACAGATTGCGTGTGTATCTCGCCCAATATGATCAATATTTCTTCACTCTTAAGTGCATAATCAACGCACTATTTTTCTGTGCTTCGAGCCTTCCTCGCTAACGTATTTCAAATTTTATTCCTGATGAAATGCTCGAAAATGAAAAAGTATCTTATTATTATTTTCCATTTAAGCGCTCATACGTAAAAATCAAATAAATAAAAAGACTATTTTTTGAATACCGATTGTTTTCCTTTTTCAGATACTCTTTTTGAATATATTAAATTTTATCACCTATAAAAGGTGATAATGAAAATCAATGAAATCAAATAATTAATTAGTTACATCGATCGATGTCATTATATTTGATAGGTTAAAACAATGAAAATAAATAAATTGATCGCCAAAAGCGATCATATATACTAGCAGCTAGTGATATTGCTAAATCGATTCCGTACAAAATAAAACGTTGTTTTAAATAATGATAAAATTCAATACCCTAGTAAAATATAAACTTAGTTTATTTAAAAATAAATTTCTTCTTCTTACTCTGTCACTTGCATTCTTCATTTGCACCATATTATTTCTTATTCACAGGTCTTTTAATTATGCGCTTCTTACTGCCTATGCTTACGCCGAGAGATATCACAGCGAGTTAATAAATAACTTTACCGATAATGAGAATATCGCTGAAGCCATCGCTGTAAGCTATTTCGTTAACCATCAACAGCGAACCGATACCTGTTCTAATACGGAGTATCTGGATACAACTTCGCCCTTTAATAGTACCCAGAGCATTACACCAACATTCAAAGGTGAATTACAGTCTACGGTGCCGTTAACCTATGATATGTGCGAAACAATTCGCAGCATCGAAAGCGTATTTTCCGCTGCACCGGTCAAGCGTAACCTAAAAAACCTGACGCGCTATTTCTTATCAGCCAGCGAGACCTGGATGTATGTGGTTAACGATCTGAACAGAAAGAAATATTATTTTGATGCTAGTCGTATCAAAACTTATAAGCTTTTCGACAATATTCCTGGTTATCTGTATCGCAAATTTACCTATGACGCAAAATATAAGGGACGAGTCAGTACAGACATCTATCTTGATGCGTTAAATAATGAACTCTCATATAGCATAATCAGTTTTGTCTACGATCTTGGTCATCTTAGATCGCATCGGGTGCTGGGCGTACTGGTATATGACTATCGCGCCAGCGATCAACGGAAAATATTAAAAAACGTAGCGCCAGAGCTCAACGACCAGTTCACCAGCGTCAAGATTCACTCTAAAGATAGCGGTAAGGATATGTTTATAATAGGAAATACTACTTACTCGTCTTTATTTACGCTTCAGCTATCACATAAATATGACATCGTCTTTAGCCTCGACTGGACGCGCTACCTTATACATAGCCCCTATGTCATGCACTATTTATTATTAACCCTGCTGCTTACTGCGGCTTTCTTTATGCTATCGCTAAAATACTTTGTAAAAAAAAATACAGAGAATCTTACCGATCAGCTTACTGGTTTGTATAACCGAAAAGTATTTAACTATATTGCCGCAGGCCAACTGATGAAAGTTAAAACGCTGGCGCTGCTAGACTGCAACGGATTTAAGCAAATCAATGATACCTGGGGCCATGATTTAGGCGACCATGCGTTAATGAATATCGCACGCCATATACGCATTTGTGTCGAAGAAGAACTGGGGCTGGCCATTCGGCTGGGCGGTGACGAATTTTGTATTCTGCTTAACATCGACAGTACTGATGCTGCTCAGAAACTCATCGCGAAAATCAATAAACGCTGCGCGACATTCTCGGATAAAATTACGCTGTCTGTCACCGGCGGTATCGTCGGGCTTGCTCCGCATGAGTCAATTAAAGAGGCACTTATTCGCGCGGATCAAGAATTATATAAAAATAAGAAAGCGAAGCGCGCTACAGTCTAATAATAGTGTAGTAATATGCGTTAACTTAATAGCCTGACAATCAGGCTTCGGTACAAAAATTATCGCCGGGAGCGCGCCCGGCGCTCTCTTTATACTTTTTATTCGGACAATAATATGTCAGCCAGTCACGAAAAACGCAGCGCCTTCAGAGTCCATGTCCCTCAGGATCCTGACGCCTTCTTTGTTGAGTTTATCCTTGACGATGAGCCTTACCACCTATTAATACACGATATTTCGATGGGGGGATGTAGTCTGAAAGTAGAGGCTGCACAGGCGCAGTTGATTAGCGCACAGCATATTATTCCCGACGCGAAATTTCACCTGAGTGAGGGAATTACTTTTACCTGCACGCTGTCATTAATTTCAGTAACCGCGCTGAATGAAAAGAACAGCCTGTTACACGCGCGCTTTAGCCACTTCCCGGCCAATAAATCATCGCTCTTGCAAAAAGCCATTTACTCACTGGAAATCCACCACACGGTTCATATTAAAGATATTAATAATGAATACGTCTTTATATTACGTAAATAGATGTTAATAAAGGCGAGAAAATACCGCTCGCCGCGCACGGCTATGGAAAACAGGATCGTGATAGCCTGCCTCACCTCTGTTTTCCAACCATAAATATAGGGTATCTACAAGCCGCTGCCCCTCTTTTTCAGCGCCCTGTACTGAACGGCCATAATAATTTGCCTTTTAGGCTCTGATACCTAAGTGTGCTTTAATAACATGTAATGCATCAGCTTCCACAGAATATCTCCGTTGAATTTATTATTATTTACTCTGATTGTTACGATAAATTGAACTATTCCACCGGTAATCAATTATCAGTAATGCTCAGGTGCGCTCATTGTGTGAATCGGATACATTTGACGCTTTCCTGCCCCTGTTACCGTAGCGCCGTAGTTAAACTCCTCTTCGGATAATTAGTGAGGTAACAATGAGCACCTATATTTCTCCTAAAGCCAATAACTTCCCGGGCCTCGATCGCGGCTTTAACCAGCGCTTCAAACTGGATGACAATCTGAGCGAACGGCAAGGCGAAGGCGTTTACCTTGTCACAGACGCGCAGGATATTATCCAGACATTGAATAATATTCAGAAATATTCGCCGAAATCCGGCGAGATTAAAGTGATTGCCGGCGGTCACTGTTATGAAAACTTTACGTTCCAAAGCGCGGCGGATACCGATAGCGGTGCCAGAACGCGTTTTGTTATCGACCTGAGCAATATGCGCGGTATTCATGAAGAGAAAATTAATAATATCGACTATGTCGTGATTGAGCCGGGCGCCTCTAACTGGCTGATTCAACAAACGCTGCATTCACTGTATGGCGCGGCGGTACCGGGCGGGTCTTGCTATTCCGTTTGCGCCGGCGGGCACGTGGCCGGTGGCGGCTACGGGCTGCTTTCCCGTTTACACGGATTGACCGTCGATTACCTCGCCGGCGTGGAAATGGTTATCCCGGATACCCAAAACGGCGGCTTTAAGCGCCGCACGTTTACCCCGGACGCTGACGCAGACCGGCTGGACTGGGCCTGCCGCGGCGGCGGTAGCGGCCACTTCGGGATAATCACCAAATACTATTTTGAAAAAACGCGCGTACCTAAGGCGCCTGAGCGGGCGCTGTTTATCGCCCTGCCGGTACCGTGGAAGCAGTTTGCAGGCAGCGGCGGCAGCGGTGCAGCAGGATTCGGCGCGTTTATGCAGGCCTATTACGATGCCTGTAACGCGCTGCCGGGCCAGGCCTTCGCGCTGGGGAAATTCTCCTGCATGACGGCGGAAACGGACGTGATGTCGATTGTGATGCAGGTGGTATACGGCGCCAGCACCCGGCACGATGCGGCCCTTGGCGGCAAAACAATTGAAGCACTGGCCAGCAAAGACGCGGCGTTAAACGTTATTCAATCTTTTGCCAGCCGCTTAAATAAATGGATTGCCGCGCCGGAGACCTCCGCATGGCGTAAACAGGCGCTCAGCCTGCCGGGGCATCCGGTCTCTGCGGCAATTTCGCTGGATACGGTTTACGACCTGCCGTGGATTGATATGACCCAGCTTTTGAGCGGCTCTGGCGAGAACCAGAACGGAAAATACAAAAGCTGCAACATGGTGGCGAACTTTACCGCCAGCGAAGCCGCGGCGATGTACGCTTTTCTGACAAATACCCAGAACGGTAACCCGGCGCCAGCAAGCGCGGATTTATCACAAACGCTGATTCAGGTGGACAGTTACGGCCTGCAAATCAATAACATGGATGACGCCACGCGCGCCCACACCGCTATCGCCGCCAGAAATTGCGCGCTGAAGCTACAGTATCAGACCTACTGGAAGACGCTGGAAGGCACCACCCCGGAACAGGCAAAACGCAGCGAGCAGGATATTGTGAGCTGGTTCAATGCCGGCTATAACGCGATTTATCGCCAGGGCACTAATAACGCCAGCGGGTTCCCGGTGTGGGGGGACAGATATCAGGGCTGCTACTTTAATTACCCGGACAAACAACTGGGCGTGAACCCGGACTACAAACCGGACCCCGGCGAGCAGTATGGCGATTTCACGCAGATTTATTTTGGTGACGCCGTCGCAGAGAAGTTAAAAGCGATTAAGGCGGAAATCGACCCGAATAATGTCTTCGCCTTTGCACAGTCGTTTTTAAACAGCAAAGGGTAATGAAACTCCGGCGCGATAATCGGGGCCAAATAGCGGCCCGATATCGCGCCCACGTTCACCGCAGGGGCGGGATAAAACTCAGCGCAGCAGCTATATTTTTTGCCGCACCGCGGGACGGGCGCGGCATCACGTTAGGTTAATTCAGGTGATTGCTGCCGGCATCGGCTCGTCGAACTCACACTGCGCCAGCGGCTGGCGAAACGCCCGCTGCGCGGGCTGCAGACACACCGTGCGCAGGTGTCGATTACAGATAAACCAGATTTCGTCGCGATCGTTGGAAAGGATGTAGTAAGCATCCGAGGTTTCTGACGGGTTAAAGCATCCCAGCGCCCGGTACGCGGTGCCGGAAGAAAAACCGCTTTGCAGCGGCAGCGGACGCGGCCCGTTTGGCAACTCCTGAACCCTGAGATAAAGACCTTGTTCCAGCCACAGCATACATTATCCTTTTTTCATGTGAGTCTTTCAGTATTAGCACCGAACCGACGATAGCGCCATGCGCTACAGACCCAACGCGAGCGCGTTTTTTGTCAGCAGGTGCGTCTGGTGAGCTGTATGTGCCAAACGTTGGGTGGCCGGGAGAATAAGGGCGACTAAGACCGGATTATTACGAGTGGTTGGTTGCTGTCTGTTTTATTGGGGCATCACTTCTTCCCGCTACAGAGTACACCACTGGTGGTGCCTGAATGTCGCCCCATGTACTACGTGTTAATAAATATCCTGAATCCAGGCGTTGATTTGCAATTGAGACCCTCTCTCAAGAATATCGAAAATCCAATATTTACCCGCCTGAGCCAGAACTACTGTTGGCTTCATTGGACTGACCCAGTGACAATCACAAAAATCTTAGTTCCAAAACGAATTTGGCAAAGAAAGGCCTTGCGATTGATGTTAAGCGAGGAGAGAATGAAATCATCAAAAAAATACATTTAACTACCTTATTTTTGTATTACAAAGAAAGGAAATTTTAAGTTGGAGAAGAACATGGTGCGCCCAATGTCAGCAGAACCTAAGGAGACTACTGCCTCTGTGCGAATGAGCGTTGCTGAAAAAAGATCGGCAGAAATCAGAGCTAAATCCCTAGGTTACAAATCGCTAAGTGACTATCTTCGAGCATTGGCGTCCTCTGACATGAAATCGGCAACCCCAGATCCGAAAAAATGCAGAGAAACACGCCCCGTATCTCTTTTTCACAAAACAAACTTCGGCGCAATGTGGAATGGTGACTCTCTAGATTGGATGGATTCACGTGAAGCAGAAAGCGTAAACCTCATTATGACCTCCCCACCTTTCGGTCTCGTCCGGAAAAAATCCTATGGTAATGAGGACGCACACGCTTATTGTGATTGGTTTCGTCCATTTGCTGAGGGTTTCAAAAAAATACTTAAAGACGATGGGAGTCTAGTAATTGATATCGGCGGCGCATGGAAGGCAGGAACCCCCACACGCTCTCTTTACCATTATGAACTGCTGCTAATGCTTTGCAATGAGTACGGTTTTCATTTGGCGCTGGAACATTTTTGGTGGAATCCTGCTAAGTTGCCGACACCTGCAGAATGGGTAAATGTAAGGCGGGTTCGACCTAAAGATGCCGTAAATTGCGTATGGTGGCTTTCAAAAACACCATTCCCTAAAGCAAGTAACAGGCGCGTGCTTGCACCATATTCCGACTCAATGAAGTCTTTACTAAAAAACGGTTATCAAGCAAAGACACGACCCTCAGGCCATGTGATTTCTGAAAAATTCGGCAAAGATAATGGTGGTTCCGTTCCCCCAAATCTTCTTGCTATTGCGAATACAGAATCAAATGGCACTTATCAGGATTATTGCCGCAAAAAAGGACTGGACATCCACCCAGCGCGCTTTCCATCAGCGCTTCCGGAGTATTTTATTCGTATGACTACGGATCCTGGCGATTTTGTTTTCGATCCATTTGGTGGCTCTTGCGTGACAGGTGCAGTGTCTGAAGCCCTTGGCCGCCACTGGGCTTGCGTAGAAATGAATTCAGCATACCTTGAGGGCGCAATGTCCCGATTTGAGGGTAACCCTATTGTTTTAGCTACAGACAAACCATCCTCTTACACAATTTTCACACCATGTGCTGCACAGGTAATGGAAGAAGCAGTCCCTCTAGTAGCTGATGGTGGGGCCGCTCGTCCGAAAAAATAAATTAGTGTATTCCTGATACCATTGCTGCCCAAGGTGCCAAATTAGCGGCACCGAAATCAGAGAAACCAATGCAGCAAACAGGGGCCCCAAAACGCATTTCAGCAGGGCCCCTGTGAGCAAGAGCCACAATGCTACGAGCTAGAATAGCTGTATCATGTTCTTCCTGCGCATGTGCAATGTCTCTTGCATAACCTACAAGCTGACTAGTTGCCTCAAGTATTGCTGCTGATGCCGAATCGGGAGAAGAAAACCATTTACATTCAATAATCGAAAGAATTCGTCCAGCCCTTTCAATAGTTATATCTGCTCGAGAAGTACCCTTGGAAACCCCAAGAGAGAAGGCTAGTTCACCTGCTAGCACCTCTCCCGGATCAAGAAACGCACTTGGTCTCTTGGGCATGGCTCTTTGCCAACGTAATTCCAAATCACCAATAGTTGCCGCCGGCCTGCCCGCCGCAAACGAAGCGTCAAGAACAACGGGAGCCCCAGTCGCCCCAGAAAGGGCTTCAGCAACCTCCAGAATCGTTGCGAGTTCAAATTTTCTCCAGACTTCCATTCCTGGAAGCAAATCGGAGGCAAGTAGGGCCTTAATCGTATCAGCCTCGAAAGCTTCAATATCTGATAAGATTGATGCACAAATCCAAGACTGCTTGTACAACGGGCTCCTTGCCTTGGAAGCCTGCCTTTTTTCATAAGCAACAATACGAGATCTACCCGCGGGTGTACTAAGTACTTCTCGTATAGGTGCGACTTTTAGGGCGCAATCGAGAAGAGCTAACCTTTTATTCGCATGCAGATCGAAAAGCCCTCCTCTGGCATGTAAAGCTCCAGCTTTCAAAGCTACTTGCGCTGTTTTCAGCGTTTTCGCAAGAACCCTGTTTGGCCCTGAAAGCCATGAAGAAGATGCCTCTATGACCACAAAAGCAGCAGGGTCAAGAGTGACGGTTTGAAGCAACATAGAAGCTGCAGCATCAGGAGGGCCAGGAAGTTCACCAGATACTTCCCTTCTGAAGTCGTCTAAGGTGGGAGAAACTTCTCTCTGTTTTTCCACTAATCTTAAGGCTAGCCTGCCAACAGGTTCAGAAAGAGCCCACCACATTCTTAAAGCATCTAAATCTTCATATCTTAAAGTCTCCACGCTTCCTGAGTAAGGTGAAGGAGACCCCGTACCTACCCAGCGAAGAAGACCCCGAAGACATATTTCATCAAGGCTCATGGAATTCATCAAGCAGAAAACTCCGCACAATCACGAGTTAATGAGGCGGCTTTCTCAGTATCTAAGCCCCAAGCAACTGAAATTGATTCAGCTAGATCCCTAGCTTCTCTTGGCGACAAACCATCCATCAATGGAAGAACGCACATGCGAAACGCGGATAAAAACAAGTCTGCAGCATTACCCTCTGGTTGTACAAATAGGTTTACATCAGATTTGAACGCGATCATTGTTTTGATGAAATCGACGATAGGGGCACCACCTATTTCACGTAATGAATTAACGGCCTTCCACAACGCACCAATCGGGTTTGAGGCTACAGGCTCTGTAACTGTAGCGCCAAGACGAGTTGCCATTTCCCTTACAAATCCATCAGGATCTGCTGGCCCTCCTATTTTAATCCATGCAAAACGACGGCTCAGTGCATAGGAAATCTGACCAAGCTGGGTTTTATCATAGGTATTCAAAGTACAGATCATACGCCATGCAGGCTCTGGTGCATGCTCGTGAGGTTCCATTCCTGGATGAGGTTTAGGATAAATCACATGAAATGGACTTGCAGGATTTGCCACATCGACCCGACAAGGCAGTGCCGAAGACTGTCCTGAGAGAATCGAAAACAACGGGCCCAAAACTTTATCAATCGGACAACGATTTAATTCGTCAATGATTACAGGTTTATCAAAATTACGGAGCAATGCGCCAGGAACAAAGCCAATAGCCCCATTACCTAGAGGCTGATACCCGCCGACAAGATCTTGAGAACTCCAAGCAGATGATGCTGTGAGCATTAGATAAGATCCATCGCCATCATCCCGCTCTGAAACTTCCGCTGCAAGATATTCCGCTAACGTCGTTTTACCTGTCCCCGGAGGACCATAGAAAATTATATGACGCTTACCAGAGTTGATTGCTGCTTCTATCTGCTGATATACCGACGGATCGATCCCAACAAGAGAGGTATTTTCATCGAGTGAAAACGGTCCTTCAACTGTCTGAGGAGCAAAGATATTTGAGAGATCAGTAACTAAGGCGTCACGCTCCGATGCTTGAGTCCCATCGTATAATGTAGCACCAACTAACCGCGCGATTGCATTGCCAACAACTGAATATGATGTTCCTGCTACATTCTCTTCTGAGACAGGGGCTTTCACCAGAGCACGGAAGCTTATCGGAAATGTTCTCTTTAATGCACCGCCACCGAAATCAATAGTTCCTTCACCGGGTTCGAAATTGCTTAATGGATCACCCGACGTACCTGCAGGCAGAGGCTGCGCAAAGCCAAGAATAAGCAGGAACTCCCATCCCGCAGGAAATTCCCAATTTGAATCAGGGTCTAGAGGTTTAATCGCAGGGAGAACGCGAAAAACGCATACAGAGCAAGAACCATCGCGGTTGTTAATGTAACCGACGCTTTTAGCCATACCTATGCTCTGTCCCTCAACATTTTGAGCGAATCTTGCAACAACATTTTCAGCGCTAACTTCAACTTGAGGAATCCAGCGTAGGGGCTTATTTGACATTGCCTGCGGATTTTGCCAAAAGCCAGTCTCAGGATTCAATGGTTCGTTGAGCGCAAGGCTCTTTGTACCCGAGCTTTTTATCGACAGCCCTCTCGGCTTCAATACTGTTGCCTGAATATCGTCTTTCAACGCCTTAAAAAGCCCAAGTATGTCTTGCGTCGTCAGCGAGGTTGCCATAATTTTCCCTTCTTTGTCTGCGTTTTTATCTCCGGATACAACAATTTTCCATCTCCTTGCCTTCAGGTCAACCATATACTGGACTGACCCCACCCCGGTAGACGATCCTGATGTATAGTTGGACTGACCCCACCCCGGTAGACGATCCTGATGTATAGTTTGGACTGACCCCACCCCGGTAGACGATCCTGATGTATAGTTTGAGCATAGGAGGACCGTATGGGCACACCACGATTTACCCCTGAATTTAAGGAAGAAGCCGTCCGTCAAATTACGGAACGCGGTTATTCCGTCGCAGAAGTTTCCGACCGACTGGGTGTCTCTGCGCATAGTCTTTACAAATGGCTGCGGGCCATCAAACCCGATAACAGCGAGCAGCATGCGCGTGATTTACTGGAAGCCAAAAGCGAGATCCTCAAGCTTCGGTCTCAGCTGAAGCGCACCGAAGAAGAGCGGGACATCCTGAAAAAGGCCGCGCGGTACTTTGCAAGGGAGCCCGACTGAAGTACCGCTTTATCAATGAACACCGCTCCGTATGGGGTGTCATGACAATGTGTCGGGTACTGAATGTCGCCCGGGCCGGGTTCTATGCGTGGCTGCATAATCCAGTTTCCGCCCGCGATAAAGATAACCAGCGTCTGCTGGCGCTTATCCGTGATTCGTATTCCCTCAGCGGTGGCGTATATGGCTATCGCCGGGTTCATGGCGATCTGAATGAAATCGGGGAAACCTGCGGTAAAAACCGGGTGAGCCGTATTATGCAACTGAACCGGATCAAAGCGGTGCGCGGCTATAAAGCGCCACGTCGTATCGCCGGCAGGCCTTCAGTGGTTGCGCCTAATCGCGTGCAGCGGCAGTTTACCGTTGTCCGGGCTAATCAGGTCTGGGTGACCGATATTACCTATATCCGCACCTGGCAGGGCTGGCTGTATCTGGCGGTGGTCATTGATCTCTTCGCCCGTAACGTGGTGGGCTGGTCGATGAAACCGACGCTGTCACGTGAACTGGCGCTGGATGCGCTGATGATGGCAGTATGGCGTCGAAAACCGGACAGAGAGGTAATAGTACATAGCGATCAGGGCAGCCAGTACGGCAGCGAGGACTGGCGGCGCTTCTGCCGGGCCAATAATCTGGCGCCCAGTATGAGCCGGCGTGGCAACTGCTGGGATAATGCAGTAGCGGAATCGTTCTTCAGTTCACTGAAAAAAGAGCGTATCAGGAAGAGAATATACAAAACCCGGGCTCTGGCCCGGGCGGATATCTTCGATTACATTGAAGTGTTCTACAACCGGGTCCGACGCCACAGCCATCTCAGCGGCGTCAGTCCGGAGGCCTTTGAACAGGCCTCGTCGTGAGGACAGAATTTGTCTACTGTCACGGGGTCAGTCCATCGCTCCCCAAGATGTTCCGCCTTATGGATGTAAGCCGCCCGCACAGAGTTACGTTCCTGATGACTCATCTGCCGCTCCACCGCATCCCTTGACCACAATCCTGACTCAATCAGAGAACTACAGGCCATCGTCCTGAAACCATGCCCACAGACTTCCGTTTTCGTGTCATAACCCATTAATCTCAGCGCCTTGTTCACCGTGTTCTCACTCATGGGTTTACGCGGATCGTGATCACCCACAAAAATCAGCTCTCGATTCCTACTCATGCTTTTGATCTTCTCCAAAATGGCTAAAGCTTGCCGCGACAAAGGCACAAGATGAGGCGTCCGCATCTTCGAACCTCGCTGAGAATATTTAACACCTTCCAGCGGCTCACGCTCTCCCGGAATCGTCCACATGGCCGTTTCAAAATCGACTTCTGACCAGCGGGCAAAACGCAGTTCACTTGAACGAATGAAGACCAACAAAGTGAGTTCAACCGCCAATCGAGTTAAGAGCCTGCCAGAATAGTGATCTATGCGATGAAGTAATTCGGGAATGCGGTTCAGTTCTAATGCAGCACGGTGCTGTCTTTTCGCCGTAGCAACCGCACCGGCAATCTCTTGCGCGGGGTTGTAGTCGATTAAGCCGCTCTGAACCGCAAAGCGCATAATCGCGGTAGTTCGCTGCTGTAAACGGGCGGCGACTTCAAGACGCCCGGATGACTCCACCGCTTTAATGGGTACAAGAAGATCCCGAGTCTTAAGCTCTGCAATGTTCCGCTTACCGATGGCAGCAAACAAATTATCCTCCAGGCTCTTTAATACCCGAGCGCTATGGGATTCAGACCACTTCTGATTACTGGTATGCCAGTCTCTGGCGACGACTTCAAACGTTATAGCCTCTTGTTCCTGCTCTACCTTAACGGCTTTCTTGTTCTCACTGGGATCGACGCCATTAGCTAAGAGCTTACGCGCTTCGTCTCGCCGCGATCGAGCATCAGCTAACGAAACTTCAGGATACTTCCCTAGTGCCAGCATCTTCTCTTTACCGCCAAAGCGATAACGCAGTCGCCAGTATTTGGAGCCGTTAGGGTGAACCAGCAAAACCATACCGTCGCCGTCAGTAAGTTTATAGGCTTTTGCTTCAGGCTTAGCCGAACGAACCTTCACATCACTCAGAGCCATGATGAGTATCCTTTCAAGGGTTCTGTGTGGGTACAAGCATTATCGAACCGGGATATACCCGCAGTTGTACCCGCATCAGTAAGTTGATGTAGGTTGAATCAGGTTGACTTAGGTTGAGTGAAAAAGCGAGGAAAGCCTTGCAGATACTGGATTTCAGCCACAAAAAAAGCCGCTCGTGAGCGGCTTAGTTCGTATCGATGGTGCGAAGGCCGGACTCGAAAATCAATATAACTAATTGCTTTTTAATTAATTTTTTTTAAAGCAAAATTAAATGCCCCTTTTTATGCCCCCGTGATAGTTTCAACCCTCTATATATGTTCAAAATTCACACAATTTGTTCATCGACTATTTTTAGTTCGATTCCGTCATACGGATCCAAACCAGACGCTATCTAAGTTATGCCAGAAAATGACGCTTCCCCCTGCTTCTGACTGGGGCGAAGTGAGTGGGAAAACGTCAGATTAACTACATAGGTGTGGCCACACTCCACATTCGTACAGGCGCAATAAATATCGGTAGCCAGGTGGTCTCTTGGGGTAGCTTTACTGATTACGGCTTTTTCACCACATTCCGGACATGTGACCTTCATTACCCGCATATTTCTTTTGCTCCTGTTCTGCTCTAAACCGATGTTAACACCTGACGTCACAGAACGCTCTCTAAGCTGCGATACGCTCAAAGCAGACCAAAACATGCCTTCCAGAGAAAAAGGCGTCAGGGCTTAACTGAGGCTTACTGTCAGCCACGAAATAACGGCAGAAGTGACGAAAACGGCACTACACCGCACCCGCCTGCGGTTTTCAGATCACAATTGATTTCAGTTTTTCCGGTAGTACAAACCATATCGCCAGACCACGCCACCACTGGCTTTGTCGGGTAAAAATACAAACTGAAATCTGTGAAATGAATTTCAGGTTATTTCAGTTTTTAAGCTGGGGAACCAATCAGCGAATCTAAACAACTCATTGATAAGTATATATTTAATGAAAATTACGTGATTACTGTCACCTGCAAAACCTCCTGAGTTATGAGATAATAGGAACGTTATAAAAACAATAAAATCATATAGATAACCGATAAATCTTTTTCACTGAAAACTGAAATATTTATCGTAGCCATTCATCCGTATTCAAAGGCTATGTCCCAAAACCTCAACCACGTAATCAACTGCTTGGGTTGTAAAGAAATGTCAATAAAAAAGAGAGATGACGGACGTTATGAACTGGACACAAGAACAGGTGGACGTAACGGCAAGCGCACCCGAAAAATCTTTAACAGACGAGCTGATGCTGTTGCCTATGAGCGCTACATGCTCGGTAAATTCCAGCGTAAAGAGTGGGATCCAGCCGCACAAGTTGACAGGCGCACACTGGACGATATCAGGGAATTATGGTGGCGCTACCACGGCCAGACGCTAAAAAATGGGGAAACTGAAAATAAACACATCATCAAGACTATCACGGCTCTGGATAATCCACTGGTCAGCGAAGTTAATAAGCGGATGCTGATAGATCACCGCTGCCGCAGGCTCGCACAGGGAATCAGCGCATCAACCATTAATCGTGACGTTTACCGCCTTTCAGGTATGTTCAGCGCCCTGCTTAAGCTGGATGAGTTTAAGGGTGAAAACCCCATACGTGGATTGCCTCCGCTTAAAGAAAAAAATCCCGGTATGACTTACCTTACCAAAACGGAAATAGCCAGCCTGCTTGACTCTCTGAAAGGAGATTATCGGCTGATTGCCTTGCTGTGTCTCAGCACAGGTGGACGCTGGGGAGAAGTCAGTACGCTGACGGAATCGCAGATTATGCATGGCCGTGTCGTCTTTCTGGAAACCAAGAATGGCAAAAAGCGCGTGGTTCCCATCTCTGCCGAACTGGAAGAGGAGGTCATGACCAACGCCAGCGCGACACTGTTCCGTGTGGACTATGAAAATTTCTGCCGAATGCTGCGTAAGGTCAAACCCAACCTGCCGCGCGGGCAGGCTACCCATATCCTGCGCCATACGTTCGCCAGCCACTTTATGATGAACGGTGGAAATATCATCGCACTACAGCAGATACTGGGGCATGCCAGCATTCAGCAGACAATGGCTTATGCGCATCTGGCGCCGGACTATCTTCAGAACGCCATCACGCTTAACCCGATTAACGGCCAGTTCCGTATAGCTACCTCACAACACGCCTAAAACCACGCCAGCCAGGAAAAGAAGCCATTTCGCCATATTTTATATGATTATGGGTGTTTTTGGTGGTAACAGTGGTAACACTGGTAACAGCTTTGATATTTAAAGACTTTTCCTGTTACCACCCCGTTAGCACCACTGGTAACAGAAAAAAATAATCTTCGTATCTAACTGATTTTAAACGTGTTACCACCTGTTACCAGTGGTAACACGCAGGTGGTAACAGATTTTTCCCTTATAAATCAATCGTGTTACCAGTGTTACCACTGTTACCACCAAAAAATAGGATACGCGCGAGTACTTCTTCTCTGGCAGGCATCCTTTCCTCAAATGACGGACACAAAAAAGGGGCATTGCGCCCCCTCTTCACCCGATAACCTCACTCCTGAAAACGTAGACCTTTTTGGCACCAATCTCCGGTAGCCTTACGGTTTTCTGTAACCTGCCGTTTTCCGACTCGGTATCAAGCCATCCGGCATCATGGCAAAGTCGCGCAGTTTTGGCCGTGTCGGATGTACCGCAAATCTCCTTCCACCCACTCGGTAAAATATAAAATGTGGTTTCTGAGTCTGCACCGTTGTTGCCCTTATCAACACGCCGGAAACCTACCATGTTAGCGGGGCGGTTTTTTTCGTCATGCCAGTCAGCCAGGCGGGTGTACTGATTGGCCGTGATGAAGCGCCGGACTTTCTCCAGTGCGTCAACTTCTTCCTGATTGGCCGCATGGCCGCGATCCTTTAACCAGGCATCAAGGCAGGCTCTTGCGGCGTTGTACGCCTCGCCGGGCTTCCAGCCTGTGATTCCGGCTTCTGTTGCCAGTTCTCCGGCAACGGCCAGCAACGCGAAGCGGTCAACGATACGGCCAACCTGATTACCGGATTCAGACGGTAGCAGGGTGCGCTCATACTCTTTCTTCATGGCCTTTGCCCGTGCGGTGACACCGGAAAGGTTCCCCGAAATCCAACGCAGCCAGTCGCGGAACGGTGCGCCATGAAACTGACGGCTGGACTGTTCCAGATATTCCGCAAACTCCTTGCCACCATCAAACCCGTGCAGGTTTTCAAATGCGCCATGTTTCCCGGTATCGCTTGGGATTTGCACCATACGGACGCCCACACCCGCCCCGGTGCGTTTCTCCCCGGCTTCGGCGGCGTGCTCCATGATGGAAACTTCCCCGGTTGACAGGTAAAGCAGCGTCCACGTTGCCGGGTCACGCACACTGCCATCAACACGGCCACGCGCTTTTCCCTGTCCGTTACCCAACATATAGGCAATACGACTGGCCTCTTTCCCGTCCACCTCGCTGATTTCATCAAGCATCAGCGCGGCATCGTTCCGGCGCAGGGCAATACCTTCCAGCGCGTTACCCGTTGCACGCCATGTCTTCCAGAAGTCAGCTCCACCACATACCGACGCGGCGACCTTCATTGTGGTGGTTTTGCCATCCGTGGATTCGCCCTTGAGGTGATACCCCCCGCCGCCGACCCCCATAAGATTGAGGAGTGGGGCGGCAAGTGCCAGGCTGACGCAAAATACCAGGCGGGAATTACCGGCACAGTAGGAGCCAATGTGCTCGATCCATTCCTGCGTAGTACCGCTGATACGAAAATCATTTTTGGACGATGAAGACGACTGGAGGATTACAGCATCGGCATCACTGCCGATAACTTCATCCTGTAGCACGTAAGCGCCACCGTGCCAGCCCGTTTTATCCACGCAGGTGACTTTGCGCACAGGGCGACACGTCGATATGTATTCCATCAAATAGCCACGCGCGGAGCCGTTGACGCTGATAAAGTGAAGCCCGTTATCAAGCAGCACCTCGCGCAGCTCCTGACCGCTTCCGGCGAGAACGGTCATAGGCATCGCCCATTCATGCCGCATTCCGTTGGAATCCTCCCATGACAGCAACCGCCCAAACTTCCCGCCGTCCGCATCGCAGGTGATAGCGCTGACGCGCAGGGGACTGCAAATTTTAACCTGCCTGACCTGACCGTTATCCGCACCATCTGAGGCCGGACGGTCAAACCAGAGATAATCCTTCGTCAGCCTGAACCCGTGCGGGAGCCGTGTTTCTGTGTCCGCAGGGTTCATCATTTCTTCCGCAAACGCATCACGCGCACGCTGAACGCCGAAATCCTTCCGGTAATCATCCCAGTCGCTTTTTGCGCGTCCAGGAGGAATAGTTACCCATCCCTTTACGGCCAGCGCTGCATAAATGGCGCATTCACGCCCTTTATTAGGCTTCCCGTCTTCAAAATCATTATCCCCGGCCAGTATGATTTGCGCTTCCGGCCACTTCTGGCGTAAGGCGGTAGCAACGTTTTTCATATTGTTTTTAGACAGCGCCGCCACACACCAGCCATCAGTCAGCAAGGAGGCGCTTAACGCTGTGGCGTACCCCTCGGTGATAACAATTCGTTCGGGTGCGCTTTCCTGTGGCTTCCCGGCCGCAACAAAACGCCCGGCTGCTTTACTCCCCGGTAACAGGCTTTTTTGTTTGTTCGGGCTGATAATCTGAGCGCCGGTTGTGTGGCCGTCAACGTCAGTAATGGGAAGCAGCAATGAACCAGCAGGGAATTCCATGCCCCCGGCTTTCGTGACCCGGCGAGTCAGCGAAGATACATAACCCGTCAGCCCTTTGGCGCTGAGATAAGCACTTTCCCCCTGTTCAGTGTTCCGGAACTGGTTAGCCCACCACTCAGGTGGCTTTTCGGGGGCTTCTTTCCTGGCTGGCATAGGCTTATTCGACGATGAACGGGCATCGAATGAATACACTTCCCGGATACGGGTTGCCGCCTCCATCGTATCCACGGCCAGCACCTTTTTCACCAAGTCTAAACCGTCACCATGGCCGCAGTTATTACAGAACCACGTTCCGCGCCCGTTTTTATCGTCAAAGCGGAACCGGTCTTTACCGCCACAGTGTGGACAAGCTCCATGTTTGCCATTTTCAGGAACGGTCACATTAAGACGGAAAAGAATATTGCTCCATTCGCCATTAGCCTGTTTGATTAAATCGGAAATAGTGATATTATTTGCGATATTCATTATTAAATTCCAGATATTAAGCGCCGCATTACACGGCGCTATTTTTTAACGACCGTCGTCTGATAGCTGTTCGAGTGCTTTAGTTAGTTTTTTTATTCCGTATTTCTTAATTAAACTAATTCCGTGCATAGCCTGAAATTCGGAAAAAAGCCCACCGGGGTAATTGAGTTCTGATTTTAGATTTTCAAGTTCCCCACTAATGAGAATACATATAGCCTCTATACCTCGTGCTTTAGTACATGTATGTTCATCATCACTCACGTAATTTAGATAATCTCTCATTAAAAGTATTACATCAGAAACAGTATCAAGTCTGTTTTTACTGTCTTCTGACATAAAGCAGAAATAATCTTTATGCAAAGACCATTCAGAAGAATCGACAGACTTATTTTCATTAATATTATTTTGAGACATAACCCCTCCTGACCGTAGCGGTCATAGCAATATCATTGTTTATACCGAACTATTAGTGCTGGATAAGGGGCAGTCGCCCGGCATAGGCAGCAACGTATTCCCGTGCGATAAGTCGTCGCGCAGAGGGATAATCGGGTGCAGTGATCTGCTTTCGGTGTGGTTTGTCCTGCAAATCAGCACGACGAACGGCCAGGAAAAGCCAGGTATATTGCGGGTTAGTTTGGGTGGGGATCGAAGCCATAAGGCAACCTCCGATAACAGCGTAATCGTTGCTATCGCCGAAGGTGGAATTCTTCATGATGGCGATAGCCCAGACGGGGATTCCACTACCGGCGTTATCGGAAACCGGCCAGCCCGAAAGCTGCCCCGCCTGAGCTACCATTGACAAGGCGGCATAGTGTAACGAAAGGTGCAGGAAAGAGCGATTCAAACCTGTACCGGATACGTAACACCACGCCATAAAATGGCGCTCTGTGGCGTTGATTGCGACATAAAAAAAGACGCATGGCGCGTCTGTCGTCGCCGATAACATGCTCGGGGTGGAATGCCCGGTTGCCCATTGAGGGGCAACGCTGGAAATATACCCCGCCCAATGGGAGCAGCGCAAGAGCTTTATTACGAAGCCTCCGCACTTGAACATATGCATAATACCTGTCATGATAAATCTTCCTTTGAAGTCAGGTGCCAGCCTGATGATATTCCTGGAAAAACCCGTCAATTTGGCGGGTTTTTTTGTGTTCTGTTTTAGACCGTCAGACAAAACTCACAGCGGTTTCATCGACGGCGGCGTACAGCTCCGGGTTCCCCAGTGCGTAGCCCTCATTACGCAGATAAGCGTGCGTGTACTCCTTCCTGTCCTCGTCAAAGTCGGCGCGGAAGTAGCGGGTATTCTCCTGCGTGTAGATTTGCAGGTTTTTCAGCGTGGTGACGGCTAGACGCTTACCGGGCATAAACGGCGGGATAAAGGCAAAGCGCCCGGCTACGGAGCTTGTCGCCATCTGTGCGGCGTTCACATCGGCGGGGCGGTCTGCGGCATTAAAGAGTTTAAGGCGCTGGTCAGCGGCCAGTTCAGCGCCTACCAGTACCACAAGGCGCGGGTCTTCCCGGTACGGCTCCGCGATAAGCTCTGTAATCAGGTGATTTGCCAGCGCGTCGATGTTCTTCCAGTCGCCGGATTCACCGATTTTCAGCGGCTGAGTGATAACCTGCTTCCCGTCGCCGTACTGACTGGCGAGAGTGTGCCAGCCGATATTCACATCCTCGCCTTTTTTGTTCGCTTCCGGGTCAGTTGTCTCCGCAATGGCCTTGCCGTTAAAGCCGATGCGCAGCATATCCAGCGCGTAGGCCTGTGCGAAAAAGTCTTCCATGCTTTCTTCAAACAGCCCCTGCTGGCCGATACTGGCGAGTGCGGACATTTCAGCCCATGTGATACTGGCGCTTGAGTCAGTTTCGCTAAGGGTGAACTCCGTACCGTTTACCGTCATATGCTTACGGAAACGCCCGCCATCAACGCGCCCGGTATGTAGTGAACTGTTACCGATATCAATGGCCTGACCATCTGGGGCGGTGACGTCCAGCAAGGTGATTTCCCCCATCATCCAGGCGGATTCCAGCACGGCAAGACGAATGATGTTTTCCCGCTCGCTGGACATACTGAATGAGCGGCTACCGGGCAAATACCGGGCGGACTGCGTAAAGCGCTTATGAAATTCTACTGCTGCCTTTGGCTTATTAATGGTAATCATTTTTCATTGTCCTTATTCATTTCCTTCCACTCATTCAGTTGTTCTTCTGACATAAGCGTATTGACGGAAGCCTGTAATGAAATTCTGGTAGCTTCTCGGTTTTCCCGCATAAACCAGCCAAACTCCGCAATATATTTCGCGTAGTCGTCTGCACTGACAATTGCCCGTAACAGGTCATTATCAGCCTGATAATAATGACGGTAAGCCTGTGATTTAATTACACCGCCGTTATTGATTTCATATTTATCCGTTGGTGGCGTGCATTTCCTGATAATATCTTCCACTGCAAGACGCAGTGAGCGAATGGCATTGCTGGTATTATCAGCGGCAATAAATAAAAAATCATTGCGGCGGGTGAATACCTCAGGAATACGGCAAGTGCGGGGCATACAGCGATTAATATCTACTGAATCACTTAACGTTTTGGCTTCATCATAAAGCAGTCCGGCCAGTACAAGCATATCCTTAACCCGCCCGGCCTGATTACTCAGATTGATTGCCGCGCGTTCTGCGGCATCTTCGGAATCACGTACCGACGATTTATTACGATTACGGGAGTCAGCTACGGACTGCGCGGGCTGCCTTATCACCTCTAATGTATGTTCGGCTCTGCTGGATTCGCGTGCGCAGCGGTCATATTCCTCCGCCTCACGCTTATAAATTTTCTCGCAACGATCCAGTAATAGATTAATTTCTTCCGGCGAGGTGTCCGGCAGAGGGAGAGTGACACATGTCAGCGCCTTTAATTTATCCGCTAACGGGCGCATCTGACCCAGCAGGAATATTTCAGCAACACGCTCCATGCATCCGGCATCATTTTTATCTTCAGTAAATTTCGCTGTGGTGTAAGAAAGAATAATCCGCATATTAATATCGTTAAGTGGTGGCAGGGATAAGCACATCCCTTCCGGAATATTCGGAATAGTCATAAAGAATCCTTTTTTATATAATAGCTGAATTACGATATTTGTTTTTCAATGTCATCGCGAGACGCGGAAATTCGTTCTTCAATCCAATAGTTAACTTCACTTTCAACAAATGAAATGGAACGCGAGCCAATTCGTACAGGTTTAGGAAACGTACCTGCTTTAAGCTGTTTATAAAGCCACGCCTTACTACGCTGAACACGCGTCAACACATCTTTAGTCTTGATAAGACGCTGTTTATTGTTAACCACATCAACGAAATCCATAAGCCCTCCGGTGTGTTATTTCGTGGTACATGGTGGACTTTAGACGGCAAAACCTGAGGTTTCTACTGAAAGTAGATTCTATTAATAAAAAGAGAATTATATTGAAATGTATTGATTATATTAAAAATAAACCTTTAAAGATGAAATCATTTATTTCAATTAAAATCATAAGGTTAGAAGATAATAAATGACTGTTATAGCATCGTTTTCTAATCACCAAAGCTTTATAGGTCTTTACAGACCCTTATGGATCCTTAACGGATCCAAAACCATGCTCCTGGAGTTTGTTGTGGGTTGCTGTAGTTTGATACAGCATGCCACTGGATGCGTTATGTTTACTCATTTATAAAACTGTTTGCTTCTTTCACCTTTTTATAAAAGGTTGATTCAGCAAGCCCTTTCAAATCAACTCCATGACGAGAACAGAGTTCAGCAAGGTCACTGTAAATTTCACTAACTAAAGGTTTTGAGAATGAGCCATACTTTGCCTTCCCATTTTCAGCAAGCATTCTAATTAACACGGCAATCATTTTATAATTACCTTTAACCTCATCATTTTTCTTATAATCGCCTCGCCCTCCTGTATGGAGAATTTTTCCTCTATTAAGGAGAGATTCACCACCTAACATTTCAAGCTTATCCTTCCATCCTGATTCACGGGTGATTTTCATGATTGCTTTATCAATATGGTCAATAATTATATGTGGTGTCACATCTTCAATAATAAATGGGTACGCGGCTGCTAAAACATGCTCAGCATTAGTCACCTTACTTATATTTTGTTTCCTTTCACTTTTCTCATAATAATTAACATTCCTTGAAATGGCGCGACTAATTCTTTGGTGGACAGCAGACTGTTCAACCATAAGACTTGATTGTAAGGCCTCATAATCCAACCCCATCAATACAAAAGCCATTTCGCGGGCGGTTATGTAATTCAGTCTGATAAACATTTCGAAACTGTTCATGAGTCACCTTAACTTATAGGGTGGTAATATTATGGATGCATGCAAACTCATAAGGAGCGATAGCTTTTTCTTTGTTGGCGTCAATATAATCAGCCCACCATTGAAGCATTAATTTCCTTTCTTCTATGTATTCAGATGTATGCATGTACGAACCTTTAACATGCTTACGTTCAACGTGACTTAATTGTCTTTCAATAGCATCATCATTCCACAGTTTTGATTCACTTAAAGCACCTCGCGCCATCGTTCTAAACCCATGTCCGCAAACTTCAGTTTTCGTGTCATATCCCATAACACGTAAAGCACTATTTATAGTGTTCTCGCTCATTACTTTTTTGGGGTCATGGTCACTTGGGAATATAACCTCACCATTGCCGCTCAATATATATAACTGTTTAAATACATTTAAAGCCTGCTTGCTGAGAGGAACGATATGTTCAGTCTTCATTTTCATTCCACGTTCAGAATGCTTTACGCCGGGTATGGGCTTACGGATGCCGGGTATAGTCCATTCACTGCGTTCAAAATTAATTTCACTCCACCGGGCAAACCGCATCTCACTTGAACGAATAAAAGTAAGCAATGTTAATTCAACTGCAAGGCGCGTGATTAACCGGCCTTTATAGTTCGATAGTCGTTCAAGAAGTTCAGGTATTCTTTTTGGTGGTAATGCTGGATGATGAGTTGTTTTAACGCTTAAAAGCGCTCCAGCCATATCATTGGCGGGGTTAGATTGTAAGAGGTCATTCTGGACACCAAAACGCATAATTGCCGTCACACGCTGTTGAAGTCGCTGTGCAACGTCATGTTTACCAGCGGCATCTACAGCTTTAATGGGCATAAGTAGCTGGCTGGTTCTCAACGTTCGGGCATCAAGCTGGCCAATCGAAGGGAAAATATACTGCTCCAGTGTCAGCAGTACACGACGGCGATGGTCTTCACTCCATGTGAGATTACTTGCGTGCCACTGTCTGGCGATGGTTTCAAATAAATATGCCCCCTCGGTTTCAGCTTTTGCTCCCTTCTGTTCAACTTTTGGATCTATTCCTTGTGACAGTAACTTCTTCGCTGTATCACGCTTTGCTCTGGCTTCTGCGAGTGTTGTTGTTGGGTAAACACCGAAAGCAAGCCGATCCTCTTTCTTATCAGATGGACGGCGATATTTCATACGCCAGTATTTTGAGCCTTTTGGGGATACCTCAAGGTACAACCCGCCGCCGTCAGCCATCTTGTAGGCTCTGTCCTTTGGCTTTGCTGTATCAATTTGTCGAACATTAAGCTTCATTTTGGGGGCACAAATCCTGATCGAAGTGGAGTGCCCCCAATTATGCCCCCAAAGGGGTGTAGACCACAAGAGACCTGAAAAGACCAGTAAAGACTGTAATTTGTTATTTTATAAGGGTTTTATTGATAAAGATAGACTTCAAAAAACGTCAAAAGAAGTGTTGGTTATGCCGAAGGCCGGACTCGAACCGGCACGTATTTCTACGGTTGATTTTGAATCAACTGCGTCTACCGATTTCGCCACTTCGGCACTGAAGGGATACGGAAAACGGTGGAATTATAACGGCTTCGGCGGGCAGCGCAACCATTAAGCGCGGAGTTTATGCCGACTGGCGATAAAATCATCGCCCGGTGGCGCTTTCACCAGCCTACTGTCGTTTGTTCTGCAAGCAGCGCCGTGGTACAAAGTACCAATCATTTTCACACTGCTGATACCGGCCATGGCGTATTCTATCGACATAATCTCATGCATTACCGACCGCTTTGTCAGTTTAACCTCGACTGAAAAGCGCATTGCGCAATTTATCCTCGACGATGTGGCCACGGCGGCGGAACTGCCGATCGCTGAACTGGCGCGGCTGACCGACAGTAGCCAGGCCTCGGTGACGCGCTTTGCGCGCGCGCTGGGCTGTAAAGACGTGCGCGAGCTGAAGCTCAAACTGGCCCAGTCACTGGCGGTCGGCCAGCGTTTTTTACTGGATGTCCCCGATCTTGAAGGGATTCAGGGCATTTATGCCTCGATTATTGGCGTACTGGAAACTAATCGCCGGGCGCTGGACCCTAAGGCGCTGCAAACAGCGGTGGACTGGATAGGTGACGCCCGACAGGTGCTGGCAGTGGGTATGGGCGGCGGCTCGACCATCGGCGCGCAGGAGCTGCAGTTTCGGCTGTTTCGGCTCGGGCTGCCGATAGTGAGCCAGAATGATGGCCTGCTGGTGCGCATGATGTGCGCGGCGGTGACCGCGCGTGATGTGGTCGTGACGCTGTCGCTCGGCGGCTATACGCCCGAACTGGTAGAAAGCGCGACTATCGCCCGCCAGTACGGCGCGCGGGTTATCGCTATTACGCCGGAAGAAACGCCGCTTGCCGCGCAGGCCAGCCTAGTGCTGCCGCTGATTGTGCGTGAAAACGACTATATCTTTAAGCCCAGCACCTCACGCTATGCCATGCTGGCGATGATCGATGTGCTGTCCACCGAACTGGCGATGGCGCATAAGCCGGAAGCAAAATCTCGCCTGCGGCGCATTAAACTGGCGCTGGATAGCCACCGCGGCGGGGCCAATCGTCAGCCGCTGGGAGATTAACCTTAGGTTTGGCTCAACTGGCGGTATTTCAGGGCGCCAACGCTGCCTGCGCACTTTTAACGCGCGTAAGGCAGGCACGGCGCGGCCTCAGCCCTGACTCGGGAATATCCGCCCCTTAGCGTACCTGTCCCCCTTTGCAAACCTGCTTTAACCTCATTCAGCGGCTTCTATCCGCTGCCCGGCTGCCTGCCACGCCGCCATAAAGCGCAGCGCCCGTTCACGCGTGTGTGCAGGCGACTGCCCTGCACGATACAAATCGCCGCCCAGCCCGGCGCCCGCACAGCCGACGCGCAGCCAGTCAGCCAGGCTTTCGGGCGTTACGCCCCCAACGGCGAGCAGCGGCGTGCCTGCAGGCAGCACGGCATTTATCGCCTGCACGTAGCCGGGGCCGAAGGTTGCCGCAGGAAAGAGTTTTAACCAGTGCGCACCGGCCTCCAGCGCGCTAAACGCCTCGCTCGGCGTCGCAAAACCGGCGCAGGTGAGCATATCGCAGGCGCGCGCGCGGCGGATTACTGCCGGATGGGCATTCGGCGTGACGATCAGCCCTGCGCCTATTGCCGCCAGCGTATCCACCTGCTCCACCGTTAGCACCGTCCCCGCACCGATGGTCGCCTGCTCGCCAAAGTGGCTCACCGCATCGGCGATACTGCGCCACCAGTCCGGGGAGTTCAGCGGCACTTCGATATAGCGAAAACCCGCGTCAATCAGCACCGCTACATGTGCTAATACTTCCGTCGGCGTGATGCCGCGCAGGATTGCCACTAGTTTACTGTCGTTCATGAATGCTCCTTATTCCGGTTAAAAAGGCCAGTTCCGGCGCAATGGTCTCAGCCTCGACGCCAGCTACCGCCAGCGCCTGCCGGTAGCGTGGTTTCAGCGGACCATCGGCGACTAGCGCCACGCGCGCCGGGCGATAGCGCTGCGTAAATACCGCCGTTTCCGCGCCGATCAGCAGGCCAGATAAGTACTCACTCACCGCCTCAGGCGCTAGTTCGCCCAATAGCCGCGAAGCCCTGACGCTAAATAACGTTTCCACCAGCGCTGGCTGCGCCATGCCCCGATGCAGGCCTGACAGGAAGGCAACCTCGCTATCCTCCTGAGCCATAAGTCCGCGCCCCAGTAGCGAATAGTGCATTAACATGTGGTGTAGCTCGCCGGTCATCGCAGTATCGAAACGCCGCACCTCACCGCTTTCAGTAAGCGCCCACTTACTGTGTGTACCAGGTAATATCACGCAACTGGCGTGGCTCAAATGCTGAACGCCCAGCAGCAGCGTCTCTTCACCGCGCATGACATTACACATATCATCGGTTTGAAAACGCAGGCCCGGCACAATCCAGACGCCGGGTAAAACCGCAGTCAGGCTGTCAGCCAGCGTATTCAGTTTTAGCGGGCAGCGCAGATAAGGCGCGGCTTTCCATCCTGCATCGCTGCCGACCATGCCCGCCATATATACAGGTAGTAACCGCTCACTTCGCCATGGATTGATGTAGCGTTCAAAAATTTGCTCCGGGGTGGCATCCTCCAGCCGGGTCACGCCAAAGGGAAGATGCAGCACATTAATTGGCACGCCGTTTTCAATGTGCCAGGCGCGCAGGTGGGTGGACCCCCAGTCCACCGCAATATAATTCATGTCCGTCATCGCTTATCCCTGCTGAGTTTCGGGTTTCCCCGCTAACGGCGTTTCAGGGCGGCTTTCCCGCTCCTGGGTAATCAGCGCCAGCGCCTGTTCACGGCTCAGGGCGCAGGCCGGGGTGAGCAGCGTAACGACCACGGCAGCCACCAGGCTGGTCAGCACCGACGGGATACACGGGTTCCCCCAGAAGGCGAGCCACTCTTTATCCACCAGCACTACAACCGATGCGCCAGCGCCACCCAGCAGCGCCGCCAGCGCGCCCTGCCAGTTAAAACGCGTCCAGAAGCGGCCCAGCATGGAGCAGATAAACATCCCGGACATAATCATGGAGATCATTTTGGTGATATAGCCGATGATATCGTTTGAGGTCAGCGCAAACAGTAGAGCCAGCCCGATGACCAACACCAGAAACAGGCGCGACAGGCGAATGGCTTTTTCCGGCGCAGGCATATGGCCGGTAATCAGGGTGTATAGATCGCGCAGCATGATTGAGACCGCGGCGATGGCATCTGAACTGCCGGAGGACATATTGGCCGACATCCCGGCAATTAAAACAGCCATGCCCAGCACCGGCGGCAGTACCTGGGTTGCGTATAAAAAGGCGAAGCCGCTGTTTTCCAGGTTTTTATCCATGGTCCATACCGCCATGCCAATAATGGCTGGCAGGAAAGAGAAGCCCAGGTACAGCAGTCCGGTGATGGTGAACGACTGGCGCACAGAGCCCACCGTTTTCGCTGAATAGATGCGCTGGCGGTAAGACGGCGTGGCCAGCACGCCGACGCCAATGACCATGGCAAGCGACAGCGCGGGCAGTACGCCCAGTTTATCTATCGCGAACAGGCTTTGCGCCGCCGGATCTACCGTGCGCTGAATCGACTGCCAGCCGCCAACGTGATGCACCGCCAGTACCGCCATCAAAATGAAACCAGCGAACAGCACCAGTGACTGTATGGTATCGATCCATACCACTGCGGAGTAACCGCCGATACCGACGTACACGACAAACGCCAGTGCGATGATGATTTTCGCGGTGTTAATATCCAGCCCGCTGGCCCAGGCGAGGTACAGGCCGCCGCCGAGAATGTGCGCGCCCAGCCAGCCAATGGAGGCGATAAAAATCAACAGCGCGACGACATTTCTGATGACTTTACTGCCGCCGGTGTAAAAGCTCAGCTCTTCGCTCATGGTCATAAAGCGGTATTTCCGCACCGGCGCAAATAGCCAGGCTACCAGCAGGATGCCACATGCGCCGCCGAGGCCGTAAAGCATACCGGCCCAGCCGTTAGTGTAGCCAAACCCCACTGCCCCCACGCTGGAGCCGGTTCCTACCATGGTCCCGACGGTAGAACCTAGCGTCAGGATCATCGGTAACGAACGCCCCCCCAGTAGAAAATCATCGCCGTTTTTCTGATGGCGCAAGACATACCAGCCCAGCGCTACCATCGCGCTGGCGTAGACTGAAAACCAAATCAGGAATGACATATTATTCATTGCACACGTCCAGATGTTTGCGTGAATAACCAACGCCGGTTATTACGGAGTAAATTGGACGGGACACCTGAAAAACGGCGCAGGCTCCCCCGGGCGCACGCCGGGGGCGTGCGACGCTGTTACGCGATGCATCACGGTATTGTTATCTGGCGCCAGCGATGCGGGCGCCCGCCTCCCTGCAGGAAGGCGCTATCAGTTACTGGCTGCGCTGGGCGCTATAGCAGGTCACATCCACTTCGACCTTGCAGACCACGACCAAATCGGCCACGCAGCAAATACGCGCCGGCGGGTTATCGCCGAAAAACTCGCGAAACACTTTGTTAAACGACTGGAAATAACGGGCATCGGTCAAAATGACGCTCACGTGCACGACGTCAGCCAGCCCGTAGCCAGCTTCCGTCATGATGTCGATGCAGTTTTGAATGGCCAGTCGCGACTGTTCAACGATCCCGCCCTCAATGATTTCGCCGTTTTTCATCGGCGTCTGCCCGGAAACATAAAGCCAGCCACCGGCTTCAACGGCGCGGGCGAACGGCAGATGCTGGCCTCCCGTGCCGGTCCCGCCCTCTGTGCCATAGCGTTTAATCCCCATCATTGCTCCTTATCAATATGCTGAATATGCTGGCGCCGCAGGAAACGCCCCGCGCGCCCGGTTACCTGTTTATCGCGACCATAGCTCATCACGCCGTTAACCATTACGCCCTCAATCCCTTCCGCAGGCCGCTGAGGCGCAGAAAAGCTCGCCGCATCGCGAACAGTGGCAGGATCGAACAGCACCAGATCGGCGTAATAGCCGGTTTTAATAAGCCCGCGCTGCGCCAGGCGAAAACGCGCCGCCGGTAGCCCGGTCATTTTGTGGATAGCTTCATGCAGTGGGAAAAGCTGCGCTTCACGGCTGTAATGCCCCAACACGCGCGGGAAAGCGCCCCACAGACGCGGATGCGGCATAGGATCGTTCGGCAACCCGTCCGACCCTATCATTGTCGCCGGGTAGCGCAGCACCCGGCGCACGTCTTGTTCATCCATATTGTGATAAATCGCACCGGCCGGCATCAAACGCCGCGCTGCGTCTATCAGACTCAGGTTCCACTCGGCGGCAATTTGTTGCAGTGTGTTGCCTGCCATTTCGGGGTGAGGTTCAGACCAGGTGATCACAATGTCGAATTCATCGGTCACCTGTTTCAAATCCAGCGTCGAAGAGCTGGCGGAATAGGGGTAGCAATCGCAGCCAATTTCCTGGCGTTGGCGCATTTTGTCGAAAAAGGCGAGCGTCTCCCGGGTACGTCCCCAGTTTTTGGCACCCGCACATTTATGGTGTGATACCACCACCGGCACCCGGGCGTGTCGCCCGATGCGAAAGGCCTCATCCAGCGCCTCTAGTATCGGTTCAAACTCCGAGCGCAGGTGCGTGGTGTAAATGCCCTGCCCGGCGGCCAGCTCTTCGGCCAGCGCCATGACTTCTTCCGTGGGTGCTTCAAACGCCGTCGCGTAGGCAAGGCCGGTGCTCATACCGAGCGCCCCCTGCGTCAGCGCTTCGCGAAGCTGCGCGCGCATCGCGGCAATTTCAGCCGGATGCGCCGGGCGCATCAGGGAATCCATGTGGTTGTTGCGCAGCGTGGTGTGGCCTATTAACGTACCGACATTGACTGCTGGCCGAGCCTCGGTTACGGCATCGGCATAGGCGTTTACTGAGGGATAAATAAAGTGTTCCGCTTCCCCCAGCAGGTTCATTGGGTCCGGGACATCGTCGCGGATAGTTGCCGTCGCCGCGCTGATACCGCAGTTCCCGACGATAACCGTTGTCACCCCCTGGCTAATTTTTGGCAAATAGGCGGGCATGCGGATGACGTTAGTATCGTCGTGGGTGTGCACGTCAATAAAGCCAGGGGCCAGCACTTTACCTTCAGCATCGATTTCAGCGCCGACATCGAGCGTTAAGTGCGGCGCAATGTGGCTAATTTTGTCGCCCGTTACCGCAACGTCACCCCGATAAGCCGGGCCGCCGCTTCCATCGATCACCGTAGCATTACGGTATAGCCAGTCAGCTTTCATATTCCTCGCCTCACACGCTTCTGTCTTGCTGAAGATTTAACCATTTACAAGGTATTAAAACAGTGGAAAACTACACAAAATCACGCGGAAAACATGATACTTTTATTCAGATAAATGCGTATTTATAATTTAATATGTTAATTTTCAATTAGTTATTTTAGATACTCATCGTAACCCCATAAAAAAACCAACAGAGATAATGATATGAAATATCAAAAACATCTCCTTATCGACGGCAAATCTGCCATCATGCACCAGCCTGCCAGCGTGCTGCTTGAAGACGTTTGTTTACCCGCCGCGGTACTTAAAAAAAACGCGTTGCTGAACAATATCGAGTGGATGCAGCGCTACGCAGACAAGCGCGGCGTCTCACTAGCGCCGCATGGCAAAACCACCATGACACCCTGGATTTTTCAGCAGCAGCAGCAGGCGGGCGCGTGGGCTATCGGCGTAGGAAGTGTATGGCAGGCGAGCGTAGCCATGGCGAGCGGCATGCGGCGCGTGCTGATGGCAAATCAACTGGTGGGAAAGGCAAATATGGCGCTGATGTCTCAGCTAAAACAGCATTTCTCGCAGGTCGATATTCTGTGTCTTGTTGATAGCGAAGCCAACGCCGCCGCGCTTTCGGCGTTTTTTGCCCAGCGCCAGCAGCGGCTCGATATACTGGTAGAGCTGGGCGTAGCAGGCGGACGCTGCGGCTGCCGCACCCCGGAGCAGGCGCTTAACCTGGCGCACCGCATTGCGTCACTCCCCGGTCTTAGGCTGCGCGGGCTGGAGCTGTACGAAGGCGTGTTGCACGACGATAATCCGCAGCCGGCTATTGAAGCGCTGTTACGCACGGCCGCGCGTCTGGCGTGCCAGATGGGGCCGCTGGTTGAGGGAGAATTTTTGCTTACCGGCGCCGGCACCGTATGGTACGACGTGGTGTGTAACGTCTGGGAGAGGGAAGAAAAACCACCGCGCTGCCGGATAGCCATCCGCCCCGGCTGCTACATCACGCATGACAACGGCATTTACCAGGCAGCTCAACAGGCGCTACGCGCCAGGGACACTATCGCCTGCGAATTAGGCGGCGATCTGGATGCGGCGCTGGAGCTAGCCGCTATGGTGCAATCGGTACCGGAGCCGGGGCGCGCCGTAGTCAATATTGGTAAGCGCGACAGCGCGTTTGACGCCGGGCTGCCCCAGCCGCTTGCCCATTATCGCGGCGGTGAACGGCTGGCGCTACCGGCGCAGGCGCTGGTCAGCGTCGGGATTATGGATCAGCACTGTATGCTGGAAGTGCGGGAACATTACGATGTGCGGGTGGGCGATATTCTGATTTTTGGCACCTCGCATCCCTGCCTGACATTTGATAAGTGGCAGTCTTTGCTACTGGTGGATGACGAATATCGCGTGCTGGATTCGCTGGAAACCGGGTTCTGAACGCCACCCCGCCGCTCACTATGGGTATATGCGGCAGCGCGCGTGACGCCGGGCTGCCCCAGCCGCTCGCCCATTATCGCGGCGGCGAACGGCTGGCGCTACCGGCGCAGGCGCTGGTCAGCGTCGGGATTATGGATCAACACTGTATGCTGGAAGTGCGGGAACACTACGATGTGCGGGTGGGCGATATCCTGATTTTTGGCACCTCGCATCCCTGCCTGACATTTGATAAGTGGCAGTCTTTGCTACTGGTGGATGACGAATATCGCGTGCTGGATTCGCTGGAAACCGGGTTCTGAACGCCAGCCCGCCGCTCACTATGGATATATGCGGCGGCGCGCGTGACGCCGGGCGGCCCCAGCCGCTTGCCTATACCCGAAGTGACGAATGACCGCCGCACATCCAGGCCAGTGCGAGCATATTCCGCACGCTACAGGTCGCATTTTTTGTCATATACATTGCAGGTATGGACACAGCGGGCATAGAAATTGTGTATAGAGAAACGCGTTATCCATCGTTTTCATCTCTTCAGAGGGCGCTTAAAGTGGTTTGGCCCGACACGATTCGCCAATAAAACCGCCCGCCGCGCCGAGTATTGGCACTCTGTGCGGCTATGCGGCTTTTCAGACCCCGATACGCCCGGCGCTTTTAGAAATGCTCTACACTTATTCTCCTGAATTTTTCCTGAGGCAGTCACAATGACAAAAATTAAAAGTTACGCGGCGCTCAGCGCTGGCGCCGATCTAGAACCCTATGAATACGATGCCGGTGAGCTAAACGCCGAAGACGTGGAAGTACAGGTTGAATACTGCGGCGTTTGCCATTCCGATTTATCAATGATTGATAATGAATGGGGCATATCACAATACCCGCTGGTACCAGGCCATGAGGTTATTGGTCGCGTCCATGCGCTGGGCGCAGAAGCCCGGAATAAAGGGCTGAAAGTTGGTCAGCGCGTGGGGATTGGCTGGACGGCGAAAAGCTGCCAGCACTGCGATGCCTGCATCAGCGGCAATCATATTAACTGCCGCCAGGGTAGCGTACCAACTATCATGAATCGCGGGGGCTTCGCCGAGAAGATCCGCGCGAACTGGCAGTGGGCGATCCCTTTACCTGACAGCCTGGATATCGCCACCGCCGGGCCGCTGCTTTGCGGTGGCATTACGGTATTTAAACCCTTACTCACCAATAACATTAATGCCACCAGCCGCGTCGGCATTATCGGCATTGGCGGGCTGGGGCATATCGCGGTGAAGCTACTGCGCGCCATGGGTGCGGAAGTTGTGGCATTCAGTTCTAATCCGGATAAAGAGCAGGAGATCCTGGCAATGGGCGCCGATCGCGTGGTAAATAGCCGCGATCCTGACGCCCTCACCGCGCTGGCAGGGCAATTTAATCTGATCATTAATACGGTAAGCGTCGATCTCAACTGGATGCCCTATTTCAAGGCGCTGGCGCCGGACGGTCATTTCCACACGGTCGGCCTGGTAATGAAACCGTTTGAGGTCCCGGCTATCACGCTGATTGGCGGCGATCGCAACATTAGCGGCTCTGCCACCGGCAATCCTTCAGAGTTACGCACGCTGATGCGCCTGGCGGCGCGGACAAAAGTCGCGCCGCAAACGGAAGAGTACCCAATGTCGCAGATTAACGATGCACTGCGTCACGTTCGTGAAGGCAAAGCCCGCTACCGCGTAGTGTTAAAGGCAGATTTTCAGGCTTAACGCCTGCCTTTGCCCTGGCGCAGCGAAAATGCAAAGCGGCGGCGCCTAAAAACGCGCCGCTATAGCGTTTTGGCGAGCGCGGAAAACACCTCTGCCACCGCCACAGCCCCGGGATCTTCAACGCCGTTCAGGCTGTCGCTGCCCACATATGAAGCGCGCCCGGCTGCGGCGCGCTTCATTTTCGCCGTCGCCTGCGCGCCTTCCTGCGCCGCCCTCACCGCCGCATCAAGACTCTGCTTTTGCAGCGCCTCCAGCGCAGGCTGTAGCGCATCAACCAGCGTGCGATCGCCCGGCGCTGCGCCGCCATAGTGCCTCATTTGCCGTAGCCCCGTCAGTAGCGCAGCGGGTAACGATTCGCCCTCTTTTAGCGCCTGCCCGGCAGCGGTGAACAAAATTGACATTAACACGCCGCTGGACCCTCCCATCGCCGTAGCCAGTCGCTCTCCGATGGTAAGCAGCAGCGCATCAGGCTCATTGAGCGGTAATGATCCCTGAGCCAGGCGCTCGCCGATATCGCGCGCGCCCAGCGCGAAAGTCGATCCTGTATCCCCATCTCCCACTTTTGCATCCAGCGCATTTAGCCTGCGCTCCAGCCCGATTAGTGTTTCTACCGCCGCCTGCACCAGCGCCGCCGCGCGCGGATTATCAGAAGGCTTCGCGTCTATTTCCGTTTTCATTGGGGGAATTTTTTGCGCCGGGGCCGGAGCGAGCGGCACCAGCGGGCGCCACCCCAGCGTGTGGACCTCAGACTGCAGCGCACAAACCACCGCATCGTTAAGGCAGATTGCGGACAGCGAAAAGCCTTTCATATCCAGCGCACTGACCAGCGGCGCCGGGCCAATCAGAAAATCCGTCTGCGCACCAAGCGGCGAATGGACCAGCGCCTTCACCAGCAGCGACATTTCCAGCTCAGAGGTCCCCCCCAAATTGTTTATCATCACCGCCAGCCGCGCAGCGCCGGTTTTCTCCCGCAGGCGGGTCGCCATTTCATTTATTAGCTTACGGCTGTTTTGCGTCTGCAGGGTACTGGCTCCCGGCTCACCGTGAATGCCAAGCCCCAGTTCAACCTGCCCAGGGCGAATACGCTCTTGCTCTTCGCCGTCCGGCAGGCTGCAACTGCGCAGGGCCACACCAAGACTGTATATTCGCGCGCAGGCATCCTGCGCCGCCGCGCATACCGCCGCCAGCGATCGCCCACGCTCCGCCGCATAGCCTGCTATCTTATGCACCAGTGCCGTTCCGGCGATGCCGCGCGGCTGAGGGTTATCCGGCAGGGCAACATCATCGCCCACGATAACCATTTCAACCTGTAGCCCGTAGCGCCGGGCTTTTTCTGCAGCCAGGCCAAAGTTCAGGCGATCGCCGGTGTAGTTTTTAACGATCAGCAGACAGCCGCGCTCGCCGGTCAGCGCGACGATGGCATTGAATACCGCATCCACGCTCGGGGAGGCAAACAGATCGCCACATACCGCTGCGGTCAACATTCCCTTACCGACATAACCCGCATGCGCCGGTTCATGGCCAGAGCCGCCGCCGGAAATAATCGCGACGCGGCTTTTATCCCAGCCGCTGCGCGCCACCACGCGAATGCCCGGCGCAATATCCAGCCGGACCAAATTCGCATAAGGTGTGGCAAGGATCAGTCCGTCTATCGCATCGTCGACCAGCGTTTCGCGCTTATCAAAAAAAAACCTGGACATAGTTTCCCCTAAAATCAGATAGCCTACAGGCAAAGCATAGCCTTTACTGCGTTACGCGCCGTCTTCTGCAGAATATACTGATAGCGATGACAGGAAAAACGCGGCACCATCTGCGCGTCGATGCAGTAGCCCGGTGTCGTTGGGGATTGTACCGACATTTATTACGCCCGGTGCCGGGCCTCAGGCAAAGAACAATGAAGGAATAAGAATGAGCTCACCACTGCTGATAGCCAAAACCGCCGATACCAGTCTGTTTTTATATCCCGCAATGGCGAACCGCCACGGGCTTATCACCGGCGCGACCGGTACCGGGAAAACCGTCACGCTGCAAAAGCTCGCCGAGTCGTTTTCTGAGATAGGCGTGCCGGTGTTTATGGCCGATGTGAAAGGCGATTTAACCGGCGTTTCCCAGCCGGGCGAGGCATCAGAAAAACTGCAGGCACGGCTTGCAAAAATTAGCGTGACCGACTGGCAGCCACACGCGAACCCCGCCACGCTGTGGGATATTTTTGGCACTAATGGGCACCCTTTGCGCGCGACGGTATCCGATCTTGGCCCGCTGCTGCTGGCGCGCCTGCTTAATCTCAACGACGTGCAGAGCGGCGTTCTGAGCATTATCTTCCGCGTTGCGGATGACCAGGGACTGCTACTGCTGGATTTCAAAGATTTACGCGCCATTACGCAATATATTGGCGATAACGCGAAAGCGTTTCAGAACCAATATGGCAATATTAGCAGCGCATCGGTAGGCGCTATTCAGCGCGGTTTACTGACGCTTGAACAAGAGGGCGCGCCGTTTTTCTTCGGCGAGCCAATGTTGGATATCACTGACTGGATGCGCATTGACGACGCCGGGAAAGGCGTGATTAATATTTTAAGCGCTGAAAAGCTTTATCAAATGCCAAAGCTGTATTCGGCCAGCCTGCTTTGGATGTTATCGGAGCTTTATGAGCGCCTGCCGGAAGCCGGTGATTTGGAGAAGCCGAAGCTGGTTTTCTTTTTTGATGAGGCGCATTTGCTGTTTAAAGACGCGCCGCAGGTGCTGCTGGATAAAATTGAACAGGTTGTGCGCCTGATCCGCTCGAAAGGGGTGGGGATCTTTTTTGTGTCACAAAATCCGGCGGATATTCCTGACAATATTTTGGGGCAGCTGGGCAACCGGGTGCAGCACGCGCTGCGCGCCTTTACACCGAAAGATCAGAAAGCGCTGAAGTCCGCGGCGCAAACCATGCGCACCAACTCTGCCTTTAATACGGAAGAGGCAATTCAGGCGCTGGGTACCGGCGAAGCGTTGATCTCTTTTCTCGATGAAAAAGGTAGCCCAACCGTAGTGGAGCGCGCATTTGTGATAGCCCCAGGCTCGCGCATGGGGCCCATTACCCGCGACGAACGCAATGGGCTGATTAATCACTCTTCGCTATACGGAAAGTATGACGAGGCCGTAGACCGCGAATCCGCGTTCGAGATGCTGCAAAAAGGCGTTCAGGCGGCTACGGACAGCGTGCAGGCACCGCAGAAAAAAGCGCCGCAGGCCGCCGATGATGATGGAATACTGGGCGGCCTAAAAGAGATTTTGTTCGGCAGCGTAGGCCCGCGCGGCGGTAAAAAAGACGGCCTGGTGCAGGCGGCGGCAAAAAGCGCCACGCGCCAGATAACCAACCGTATTGTGCGCGGCGTTCTGGGTAGCCTGCTCGGTGGACGTCGCCGTTAACCTCACGTGTAACGGATTGATAACCGGCCCACGTCCCCGTGCTGATAACACTAAGAGACGTTCAGAGCGGGGGCGGCATTCTGCACGCGTAGCTAATAGCAAGGATGTTTGGTACAGGCGGCGGCAAAAAGCGCCACGCGCCAGATAATCAACCGTATTGTGCGCGGCGTTCTGGGTAGCCTGCTCGGTGGACGTCGCCGTTAACCTCACGTGTAACGGATTGATAACCGGCCCACGTCCCCGCGCTGATAACACTAAGAGACGTTCAGAGCGGGGGCGGCATTCTGCACGCGTAGCTAATAGCAAGGATGTTTGGTACAGGCGGCGGCAAAAAGCGCCACGCGCCAGATAATCAACCGTATTGTGCGCGGCGTTCCGGATAGCCTTCTCGGTGGACGTCGCCGTTAACCTCACGTGTAACGGATTGATAACCGGCCCACGTCCCCGCGCTGATAACACTAAGAGACGTTCAGAGCGGGGGCAGCATTCTGCACGCGTAGCTAATAGCAAGGTGGCAGTAGTGTACGTGCAGGCTGGGAATAACCGCAGTTCAATTCAATTTACTCTCACTTCACAAGGTTTTCGCCGACACTGCTGCCAGTGCCGGGGGCAGATCCTCAGCCAGGTACCTGCAGCGTAAGTTTTCGCCAGCGGCCTGGAGGTTAGCAGTTAGCAGTTAGCAGTTAGCAGTTAGCAGTTAGCTTCACCTTGGTTGCAAGACGAAAATATTTCTTCAATGCACTATTACCTTTCCGTATAAATTCAGAAAAACTGAATGAGTCTGACAGTTTTCCTTGCTAACAATCACCAAATACCCGCCGTATTATCCTGTCCAACGCCGGGCGATTGGTAATATTCGTTTTAAATCGCCGCATAAACAACAAATTGGCATTGAGCCATTAGTGAAAATTCGTGGAGTTAGAAAATGAAAAAATTCGAAGATATTGGCATTCTGGTGGCACGCATTATGATGCCGATTCTGTTTATTGTGGCAGGGTATGGCAAGATAACCGCCTATACGGGCACTCAGCAGTATATGGAATCAATGGGCGTGCCGGGCTTTCTACTGCCGCTGACCATTTTGCTTGAATTCGGCGGTGGCCTGGCCATTATGTTTGGATTTCTAACGCGCACTACCGCGCTGTTCACTGCGGCTTTTACTCTCCTGACCGCCTTTTTATTTCACAATAACTTCGCCGATGAAGTTAACCAACTCATGTTTATGAAAAACCTGACCATCGCAGGCGGTTTTTTACTACTAGGCATTATCGGCCCGGGCGCTTTCAGTCTCGATCGCCTGCTGAACAAACGCTGGTAAGTCTATACTGATAATTAATCTTCCGGTGCGACGCTGCGCGCGCCGGTTTTTTATTCGTGTAAGGAGAGAAACATGGGACTGCTGGTAGAGGGCGCCTGGCAGGACGCCTGGTATGACACGGCTTCATCAGGCGGGCGCTTTGAACGCTCAGCCGCCGCGTTTCGTAATTGGCTGACATTTGACGGCTCGCCCGGCCCTTCCGGCGAAGGCGGCTTCGCCGCCCAAAAAAATCGCTACCATCTCTATGTCTCGCTAGCCTGCCCGTGGGCGCATCGCACCCTGATTATGCGCAAACTTAAGGGGCTGGAACCGTTCATTTCCGTTTCTGTCGTTCATCCTTTAATGCTGGAAAACGGCTGGACATTTGCCCAGGATTTCCCGGCTGCCACCGGCGATACACTTAATCACCACGATTATTTATGGCAGCTTTATTTACAGGCTAACCCAAAATACAGCGGGCGGGTGACCGTGCCGGTGCTATGGGATAAACAGCAGCAGACGATTGTTAGCAATGAATCGGCGGAAATCATTCGCATGTTTAATAGCGCGTTTGACGCACAGGGCGCGCGCGCCGGCGATTACTATCCGCCAGAACTACAGCCCGAAATCGATAAGTTAAATAGCTGGATTTATGACACCGTAAATAACGGCGTGTATAAAGCGGGTTTCGCTACCAGCCAGCGGGCTTACGATGAAGCCGCCGAGCAGCTATTTAACTCTTTGGCGCGGCTGGAACAGATATTAGGCCAGCATCGTTATCTTACCGGCGACAGGCTGACCGAGGCCGATATTCGGCTATGGACCACGCTTATTCGCTTCGACCAGGTGTACGTCACGCATTTTAAATGCGATCGCCTGCGTATTAGTGATTATCTAAACCTGTACGGTTTTTTACGTGATATTTACCAGCTACCGGGTATCGCCGAAACCGTCAATATGGAACATATTCGGCATCATTATTTTCGCAGCCACAAAACGCTAAACCCGCACGGCATTATCTCAATTGGGCCTGAGCAGGATCTCAATGAACCCCACGGTCGCGACAGCCGATTTTAAGGCGATTAAAGCTTGCTCTCACCCGGATTTCAGATTGCTCCAGCAGGGATTTATGTGTAGAAAGAGGGGCAAATTAACCTATAAAGGATGTGGTAATGAATTGGTATTTAAAAGTTCTTAAAAACTACTCTGGGTTCCGCGGCCGTGCTCGTCGTAAAGAGTACTGGATGTTCGCCCTGTTCAGCACCATTATTACCCTGGTGCTAAGCGTTATCGATAGCGCCGCAGGATTTACTTTTTCGGAAGATGCCGGCGTGCTGTCCACTATTTATGGTCTTCTGATATTAGTGCCGACCATCGCAGTTATGGCGCGCCGCCTGCACGATACAAACCGTTCAGCCTGGTGGATACTGATAGGTCTTGTCCCGCTAATTGGCGCACTGGTGCTGCTGGTGTTCTTCTGCCTGAAAGGCTCCGATGGTGAAAACCGTTTCGGCCCCGATCCGCTGGCGGAAGACGCACAGATGACCACAGTTGCCTAATTTTCCCGACGTTTCGCAAACAGTTTAGGGATTTCACGCAGGCACCACGCTTTGGCCTCGCCCATGCTGTCCCGGCGCCAGGCCATAATAATATCGATATCGGCGGTTGACTCCGGGCTAACTACCCGCAGCCGCCCTGTCGCAATATCCTGCTCTACCAGCGAATAGGGTATCGTCGCCACACCTAGTCCGGCCAGTAGCGCCTGGCGCTTTTCTTCCATACTACTGACCGTTAAGCGCGGCTGTTTATCTAATAACTGTACCGTTAATACCGGGCGTTCACGGGCGGTATCCGCCACCGCTACCCCGCGATATTTTACCCGCGTTGCTTCGGATAATGGCTCTGGTTCCTGGTGAATCGGATGATCAGGGGCTGCGACGTAAACATTTTTAAGGGTATATAATTTGCGGAAGTTAATTTCTGTCGATGTGCGAAAGTGCATATCCGGCGCAATCACAATATCCGCTCGCCCCTGTTCCAGCCGCTCCCACGCGCCGGCTAAGACTTCAGTGATAATTGAAAGCTGAGTATCGGCTTTTTCCGCCAACCGCTCTATCAGAGGAAACAGCGCCGACGCCGGCACCAGCGCCTCAGCAACCAGCGTAAGGTGAGTTTCCCAGCCGCGCGCCAGCGCCTGCGCATCGGTAGAAAGTTTGTCGGCCGCTTCAAGCAGCAGGCGCCCGCGCTCCAATAGCATTCTGCCTACATTGGTAAATTTTGTCCGATGGCCGGAACGGTCAAACAATACCACGTCCAGTTCGTCTTCCAGCTTTTGCATGGTATAGCTCAGCGCTGACGGCACGCGCCCCAGCTCGTCCGCCGCTGCGGCGAAACTCCCGCGCCGATCGATTGCATCCATTACTCGCAAAGCTTCCAGCGTCAGGGCGCGTTCTCTGGCCATCGTTTTCTCATTCAGTAAATTTGAATATAGCGAGCAGATTAACTGGCTAACAATATCACGTCCAGATTCTTACCATAAGATGAGTAAAAAAGAAGGCTGAATGTATGATAATTCCCAGAACGGCGGGCCAGTGTGGCAAGGCCGATTACGGTTGGTTAAAAGCGCGTTATGCCTTTTCGTTTGGCCACTATTTTGATCCAAACCTTATGGGCTATTCCGTCCTGCGCGCGCTGAATCAAGAGGTGCTGGCACCCGGCGCATCGCTACAGCCTCGCACCTTTCCCCGGGTCGATATTTTGAATCTGGTGCTGGATGGCGATGCCACCTATCGCGATAGCGAAGGGCGACATACCCAAGCCGGCGCCGGTGAAGCGCTGCTGCTGACTACGCGGCCAGGCGTGAGTTACAGTGAATATAATTGCAACGCCGGTGCGCCGTTAACCCGCCTGCAGCTTTGGCTGGACGCCAGCGCCGGGCGTGAGGCACCTTCAATCCAGAAATGCCCGTTAACTGCCCACGGCTGCCAGCTTCTCGCCTCCCCGGACGGCAACCCGAATTGCCTAATGCTACGCCAGCAGGTTTGGATTTATCATTTAGCCTTCACACAGGGAGAAACGTTGGATATCGCGCTGCACGGGCCGCGCGCCTGGTTGCAGTCCATTCACGGCACCTTTCGGGTAAGCGCCGGGGAAAATAGCGCTCGGGAGGTGCTTACCTGCGGCGACGGCGCGTTTATTCACGACGAGTCGTTGTTAACCCTGACGGCAGAAACGGCTTTTCAAGGGCTGTTAATCGATCTGCCCTCCTGACATCGTCCTCCAGAAACGAGAACAGGAAAAAACCGCAGTGAAAACGCTGTCACAGCCGGTGCTTTCATACGTTGACGCTGACCTGTAAGCCGCGTTCTTTCATCGAAAGCGGAGTGGACAGTCATTCATCCGTACTTCCGCTACGCCTGAAAGCAAAAACCCGCCGCAGCGGGTTTTTTAATGAGTTGAAGCTGACCGATAAGCCGCGTTCTTTCATCGAAAGCGGAGTGGACAGTCATTCTCCGTACTCCTGCTACGCCTGAAAGCAAAAACCCGCCGCAGCGGGTTCTTTAATAAGTTGAAGCTGACCGATAAGCCGCGTTCTTTCATCGAAAGCGGAGTGGACAGTCATTCTCCGTACTTCCGCTACGCCTGAAAGCAAAAACCCGCCGCAGCGGGTTTTTTAATGAGTTGAAGCTGACCGATAAGCCGCGTTCTTTCATCGAAAGCGGAGTGGACATTCATTCTCCGTACTTCCGCTACGCCTGAAAGCAAAAAACCGCCGCAGCGGGTTTTTTAATGAGTTGAAGCTGACCGATAAGCCGCGTTCTTTCATCGAAAGCGGAGTGGACAGTCATTCTCCGTACTTCCGCTACGCCTGAAAGTAAAAACCCGCCGCAGCGGGTTTTTTAATGAGTTGAAGCTGACCTGTAAGCCGCGTTCTTTCATCGAAAGCGGAGTGGACAGTCATTCATCCGTACTCCCGCTTTGCCAGAAAGCAAAAACCCGCCGCAGCGGGTTTTTTAATGAGTTGAAGCTGACCTGTAAGCCGCGTTCTTTCATCGAAAGCGGAGTGGACAGTCATTCATCCGTACTCCCGCTTTGCCAGAAAGCAAAAACCCGCCGCAGCGGGTTCTTTAATAAGTTGAAGCTGACCGATAAGCCGCGTTCTTTCATCGAAAGCGGAGTGGACAGTCATTCTCCGTACTCCTGCTACGCCTGAAAGCAAAAACCCGCCGCAGCGGGTTCTTTAATAAGTTGAAGCTGACCGATAAGCCGCGTTCTTTCATCGAAAGCGGAGTGGACAGTCATTCTCCGTACTTCCGCTACGCCTGAAAGCAAAAACCCGCCGCAGCGGGTTTTTTAATGAGTTGAAGCTGACCGATAAGCCGGGTTCTGTCGTGGACAGTCATTCATCTGGGCCAGCAATCGCTCACTGGCTCAAGCAGCCTACCCGGGTTCAGTACGGGCCGTACCATGTGAACCCCTATTTGGCCTTGCTCCGGGTGGAGTTTACCGTGCCACGGACTGTTGCCAGCCGCGCGGTGCGCTCTTACCGCACCCTTTCACCCTTACCTGTGCCCGCAAGCGAGCCATCGGCGGTTTGCTCTCTGTTGCACTGGTCGTAGGCTTACGCCCCCCAGGCGTTACCTGGCACCCTGCCCTATGGAGCCCGGACTTTCCTCCACTCCGCCCGTCTCCCCGAAGGGACGACGACGAAGCAGCGACTGTCTGGTCAGCTTCAGCGCGAGAGTATAGAGGGTTTCGGCGTGGCTGTCACCCGGCGCTTTCAGTGCAAATTAGCTTTCCGCCTGGTGTTCGAGCGCATACTTATACAGCGCATTTTTCTTTACGCCATGGATTTCAGCCGCCAGCGCCGCCGCTTTCTTTAAGGGCAGCTCCGCCTGCAATAGGGTTAACGTCCGCAGCGCTTCCGGCGGCAGCGCATTCTCCTCGGCGCGGTAGCCTTCAACGATCAGTACCATCTCGCCTTTGCGCCGATTCTCATCCTCCTGCACCCAAGCCAGCAGCGCGGCAACGGGCGCGCCGTAAATCGTTTCCCAGGTTTTTGTCAGCTCACGCGCCAGCACCACGTAGCGGGCATCGCCCCAAACGGCGCACATATCCGCCAGGCTCTCAATCAAACGGTGAGTGGATTCGTAGAAAATAAGCGTGCGAGGCTCCTGCTCCAGCGCCTTCAGCACGTCGCGCCGCCCCTTCGATTTCGCAGGTAAAAAACCCTCATAGCAAAAGCGATCTGATGGCAGACCGGCGGCGCTAAGCGCGGTTATGGCCGCGCACGCCCCCGGCAGAGGGACCACGCGCACGTTCGCCTCGCGGCAGGCGCGAACCAAATGGTAACCAGGGTCGTTAATCAGCGGGGTTCCGGCATCGGATACCAGCGCAATGCTCGCTCCTTCCCGCAGTTTCGCCAGTAGCGTTTCCGCCTTTTGCTGTTCATTATGATCGTGAAGCGCAAAGAGGCGCGCTTTGATAGCAAAGTGCTGGAGCAACAGGCCGGTATGTCGGGTATCCTCGGCGGCGATAAGGTCAACGGATTGCAATACAGAAAGCGCACGCTGCGTAATATCTTCCAGATTTCCTATAGGCGTTGGCACAATATATAGCACGCCACTTAAAATAGCCGCTGAATCGTGTTGTTTCATTGTTTCATCCGTTTTACCGATTTAATATTGATAACTGCGTAAAAAAGAACACTGGATACAGTATGGTACCGTCTAAATTTATTCGTTCGAATGCCGGACGCTGCTTGCCCGTATTACTGGCAGCGCTGATTTTCTCCGGCTGTAGCCTGCAGCCGCCAGATAAGAGCGGCACTCTGCTTCAGGGTAAAATGCAGGCAAACTCTGCGTATTACCTGCAGCAGATGCAGCAAAACGCTGATGATAGCAAGACCACCTGGCAATTACTCGCCGTGCGTGCGCTGTTAAAAGAGGGGCAAATTCAGAAGGCCGACGAAATTTATCGTCAGTTGCCCGGGCAGTTAACGCAGGCGCAGCACCAAGAAGCGCTGTTGCTCAGCGCCGAATTTGCCGTTATTAACCGCGATCCGGTGACCGTTGAAGACCGCCTTGGCAAACTGGATCCCGAGTCGCTTTCTCCCGAGCAGCGCGCGCGTTACTGGCAGGCCCGCATCAACGCGGCCCAGGGTAAACCCTCGCTGGCGCTGCTGCGCGCGCTAATCGCGCAGGAGCCGCTTCTGCCCGCAGCCGACAGGCAAAAAAACATCGATGCCACATGGAACACGCTGGCGACCATGACGCCTGCCCAGGTTAACGCACTGGTCATTAACGCCGATGAAAATATCCTTCAGGGTTGGATAGATCTCCAGCAAACCTGGAGCAGCCAGCGCGGCGAGCCGCAGCAGTTAAAATTCGCTATTACCGACTGGCGCACTCGCTATCCGAATAATCCCGGTGCAAAAATGCTGCCCACTGCGCTGAAAAATATTCAGAATTTCACGCCATCCTCAACGGACAAAATCGCACTTATGCTGCCGCTAAACGGCCAGGCGGCGGTATTTGGCCGGGCTATCCAGCAGGGTTTTGAAGCGGCGAAAAATATGGGTGTGGTGCCGGTGGTACCGGCCGGCGGAGCCGCCGCACCTGCGCAGGAAGGACAAGCGACAGATATAGATAACGCTGCCGGTACGGATAGCAACGACGGCGCGGCCACGCCCAATGACGATATCGTCAGCCCATCCAGCGCCGATACCGATGCGCTGACCGGTGAGCAAAAAGCCGCGGCCACGCAGGAAACCGTTGCCCAGCCGCAACCTCAGCCCGCAGCGCCGATTGCGGATGCCGCACAGGCCAAACCAGCGGCCCAAATTACGGTTTACGATACCAGCACGCAGCCTATCGAACAGCTATTAGCGAAAGCGCAACAGGAAGGCGCATCTATCGTCGTCGGTCCACTGCTAAAGAACAATGTCGATGGCATGTTAGGCAGCGGCACGCCGCTTAACGTACTGGCTCTGAATCAGCCGGAACACATTAGCGGTCGCGCTAATGTTTGTTACTTCGCACTTTCCCCGGAGGATGAAGCACGCGATGCCGCTGCACATATCTGGCAGGAAGGGCATCGCGCGCCGCTGCTGCTGGTACCGCGCAGCGCGCTGGGCGATCGCGTCACTAAGGCCTTTAGCGAAGCCTGGCGTGACCAGGGCGGCGGAGCCGTATTGCAGCAAAAATTCGGTTCTGAAAATGAACTACGCCAGGGTATTAACGGCGGCGGTATCGCCTTAAGCGGAACGCCGGTGAATGATATGCCTGCTCAAAGCGCCGATAACGGCCTCGATCAGCAGTCACCTGACGCTATCGCTCAAAATCAGGGCGGCGTCGACGCCGTTTATATTTTGGCGACGCGCGCGGAAATCGCGCTCATTAAGCCAATGATCGCAATGCGCGCAGGCAGCCGGGGGAGTGCCGCACTGTATGCCAGTTCGCGCAGCGCGCAGGGCAGTGGCGGTACCGATTTCCGTCTGGAAATGGAAGGGCTGCAGTTCAGTGAAATACCGATGCTGGCAGGCGGTAACCCACAGCTTATGCAGCAGGCGCTCGGGGCATCGCACAATGATTATACGCTGGCCAGACTGTACGCGATGGGCGTAGATGCCTGGGCGCTGGCGAGCCACTTTACGCAGATGCGTCAGGAGCCGGGCTATCAAATTAGCGGTAATACCGGCACGCTCACGGCATCTCCCGACTGCGTCATTAGCCGGAAAATGTCATGGCTGAAATACCAGCAGGGCCAGGTAGTTCCCGTGATGTAACGCCGCAGGGGCGAGGCCGGCATTATGAAATGCTGGCCCGCCGCTGGCTGGAAAAAAAAGGCCTGCGTTTTATCGCCGCTAACGTGCGCTTTCCCTCCGGCGAAATCGATCTCATTATGTCGCACGGTGAGATTATCGTTTTTGTTGAAGTCCGTTATCGCAATAATGCGCGCTACGGCGCGGCGGCGGCCTCTATTACCTACAGCAAGCAGCGTAAAATATTACGCGCGGCCCAGCGTTGGCTCGCCGGCCACAATGGGAGTTTTGATACTGTGGATTGTCGATGCGATGTGGTAGCCTTCACCGGCAATGAGGCTGAGTGGATAATAGATGCCTTTTCCCTTAATGAATAATTTTGCAATTCAGTGAAAGGATAATCGTGCTCGAACGAATCAAAGCCTGCTTTACGGAAAGCATTCAAACTCAGATAGCCGCCGCCGAGGCGCTGCCAGACGCCATCGCGCGCGCTGCGGATACGCTGGTGCAGTCCTTACTGAACGGCAATAAAATTCTGTGCTGCGGCAACGGGGCTTCTGCGGCGAACGCGCAGCATTTTGCCGCCAGCATGATCAATCGCTTTGAAACCGAGCGTCCGGGCCTGCCGGCTATCGCCTTGAATGCAGATAATGTCGTGCTAACCGCTATCGGGAATGACAGGCTGCATGAAGAAATGTACGCCAAACAGGTACGGGCTTTGGGCCACGCCGGCGATGTGCTGCTGGCTATCTCGACCAGCGGCAATAGCCGGGATATTGTTAAAGCGGTAGAAGCTGCCGTTACCCGGGACATGACCATTGTTGCGCTCACCGGCTATGACGGCGGCGAGCTGGCCGGGCTGCTGGGGCCCCAGGATGTGGAAATTCGCATTCCCGCCCATCGCGGCGCCCGCATTCAGGAGGTCCACATGCTTACGGTCAACTGTCTGTGCGATCTGATTGATAATACGCTTTTTCCAATACCAGGATAATGAAAGGAGCAACCATGAAGGCGATGACGCCACTGGCAGTCCTGTTGGCTGCATTATTACTGCAAGGCTGTGTCGGCGCTGTTGTCGCCGGCAGCGCCGCCGTTGCCACCAAAACGGCCACCGACCCCCGCACTGTGGGTACCCAGGTAGATGACGGTACGCTGGAACTGCGCGTGAGCAACGCGCTGGCCAAAGATGAGCAACTGAAAAAAGAGGCGCGCGTCAGCGTTACCGCCTGGCAGGGTAAAGTTCTGCTTACCGGGCAGGCTCCTTCTTCGGCACTCTCAGCCCAGGCAAAACAAATCGCTATGGGCGTTGACGGCGCGCGTGAAGTCTATAACGAGATCCGCCAGGGGCAGCCGGTCACGATGGGCACGGCGTCTTCCGATACCTGGATTACCACTAAGGTGCGCTCCCAACTGTTGACCAGCGACCAGGTGAAATCGTCGCGCGTGAAGGTAACGACTGAAAACAGCGAAGTTTTTCTACTGGGCCTGGTGACCGAAAGAGAAGGTAAAGCAGCGTCTGAAATCGCCAGCCGCGTCAGCGGCGTGAAGCACGTTACTACGGCATTCACCTATTTGAAATAACGTTGCTTTCCATGTGCGCAGGCAATGGCAGAGGCGTAAAACTCGCGTATTGTGAACATTTTATTCGCGTCTGGCGTTCAGTATAAGCCCCTTTAGGGGGCTTAAATACGCCCTTCTAATGCTGGCCGCATTTACCTTTTCTCTTCCTCTTTCGCCATTCCGTCCTGGCGTCGCGCATAGCTGCGAATTATTTCTTCGTTTGTGCCTGCCGAGTCCACACTATACCCAGCTGGCCAAAAGTAATTGCCCCCAAAGTTTGTGCTTTCTGAGATAAGGAAATGTCGCAAATAATCCAATCGCTGTTCGTTCTTTCACAAATCCTACTAGTTCCGAGACATTTAAGCCGGGCGGCGCTCCACTCTTACTATCAGACATATATGATCTAACTGCACATTTAGCACAACTACTTTGCATATTGCCGTAAATATTGATGCTAAGGTAAAACTCTTTACCGAGGTTGCCTTTGAGCATTTTGTATCTGCACTGCGGTGACCCATACGAGATGATACTGACAGCGATAAAATGCGTAGGACGCGAATTTATATCTGCCCCTGCTATTAATTCATTAATTTACTAGTGAAATACCAAGGCGTTACTTAGTACAGGCATTCTTCATGCTACAGCCCCACAGGATCCATCGCCACCTCCCAGGAGATGGTTTAGGTTTAGAGATAGCAGTAAAAACGACGGTCGGCAGACGTAGTTATCATTGGCCTGTGGTTCTGACTTATTGTCTTAAGATTTAATGCCCCACAGGGCTGACCGTGAATTTTTTAAAAGGTTTATAACGCCAGCGACGGAGTTGGGGGTTTATCGTCTATGCCTGAGAAGAGGATATTTTACTCCAGCACTAATGCATTCATTTTTCCGTCACTCAGGTTTACTCAGGCCCCCTTATCATGCGATTTAAAGAAATCAATCTGGCGCTATTGATTGAACGCTCCGTCATCCAGCGGCGCTAACGCGCGTTGGGCAAACAGTCATTGCTGCAATCCAGTGATTCCTCCCGCTGCGGGGCACGCGAGCAATTGATTAGCAAAAGAACCACAGGATCGCTGGAAGTAGACGTATCAGGAAACTTTATTTAACACTTGGTTAATCATGGATGACAGTTCGTTAGCCTCAAATTTAGCGACATAACCATCCGCCTCGACTTTTTGAACGTGCGCTTCATTAGCACTTCCGGATAATGAAGAATGGATTACAACGGGAAGCCGTCGCAGCTTTTCATTGCTCTTCACCAGACGAGTTAACGTAAATCCGTCCATTTCCGGCATTTCCAAATCCGTGAGAATAAACGAAATTTTATGGTTTATCGGCACACCTTCGCTTTCCGCTTCGCTGGCAAGATCCTGGATCTTCACCCATGCTTCCTGCCCGGTGGTGCACATTTGGTGGGGAATTTGTAGGTTATTCAACATATTTTCCAGCATGCTGCGGGCAACCCGGGAATCTTCAGCCACAATCGCCGTTGTGCCAGGGCGAACATTAACGTGACCGGAAGGTAAATCATTGGTCCGTAAATCATGCTGCGGAGATGAAATATCATACAGGATTTGTTCCACATCCAGTACCATCGCCAAATTGTTGGTATCGGCGTTCTCATCCAGGCAGGCGATGCTGGTGATGTAATTGCTATTGACCGCTTTTTCCGCCGTATGCACTTGCTTCCAGTCCAGGCGCGTAATGTTTTCCACGGACTCAATGGCAAAAGCCTGCACGCTGCGTGCAAACTCCGTAATCAGTAATATATTTAAGTCCGTGGTGGGTTTGTAGCCCATTACGGCCGGCAGGTCGATAACGGGCATGACCTGATCGCGAATATTAATAACGCCCAACAGAGGAGATTTCATTCCTGCAGGTTTCGTGAACTCTTTCATTGGCAGAATTTCACGAAGCTTAAAAACATTAATTCCAAAGAGTTCCTGTTTATCATCAAGCTCAGATTTTCCCAAACGGAACAATAGCAATTCGAAGCGGTTCGAGTTGGTTAAATTAGCTCTGTCATCAATATCTTTATTAAAATTATCCATCTGAACCTCAATCTAAAAATAGCTATCTGACTTATCGGCACAGCGCGCCAAATTCTGAATAGCAATGTATGGCCAGAAGTGCGGATAACTTGGCGTCAACGGCTGCGTAACCGGGTATTATCGCCCCTCTGGCTGGAACAATCTGTGCGACTTACGGAGCATCTTTAACCACCACACTCTCATGCCTTGCGCAAAAGTGACCGGTGTTAGTGACATAAATATTTAGGTAATCGCGGCCATCCCCGCGTCGTAATAAAAAAACGCAAAGAAATTTCACCAGTGACGCCTGAACGAAAAGAAACGAAAATTATCAGTAATTCTTTGAAAAGGATAAAATTTAAAAAGATTTCCAGGTAAATTATCAACCTAATAAACTAGCCAGCATGACTGCTTATTCCGATATTATCATAAAGTGCTTTTTTATATATCACTAAAATATATATAAATAAAAATACTTTAATTTCAAATACATACTCAACAACAACAACAAAATAACGCCCCACTTCGCACTCGTATGACACCCTTCATAGATAAAGTTTTATTAATGTTTTGCAGGAATAGTCCGATATAACCACATCGTAGTTAACGTTATACGTCGGAGCATGCATCAAGTATGAAGAAGTTCACCATTAAAAGAATTTTGCTTTCCATTAATTTCATTTTCATCCTGATGTTCGCCGTATCATCCTTCATCTCGATGCATACTATTTCAGGAAATATGGATGGTCTTATTAAAGGGTTTTATCAATATAAATCTTTGTCAGATACCGTATTTATCCTTAAAGAAATAGAATTAAAACAAGAAAAAGATCCCACATTGCATATCGATCAGGCGAATGCCAGTTTCGCCAGATTCATGGAGGTCGCTCCGATAACAACCGCTGCCGGCGTTGAAAAAACAAAACAGCTAAAATTAGGGCTGGAACAGGCAATAGCAGAAATACAGCGCGGTGAGAATGCCACGGGAGCCGTCGCAAATTTGGAGAAGCTGGTTTCCGATTTTACCGGATTAATTGTGGAATATGACGTTGCGGGGAGTGCCACCTATTTACAGCAATTTAACCTTCAAAAGAATATTTTGATCGCCATTATTTTGGCGCTGTCATGCGGGCTGATTTTTGTTTCCAGCCTGGTTATCAAAAACACCATTACCTCACGTATCTTTGCAATAAATAAAGTATTGCAGGCCATGAGTCGCGGCGATTTTACAGTAAAAATGACGCAGCAGCGCAACGATGAAATTGGTGAAATGACGCTGGCGCTTAACAACGTCGCCCAGGAATTAAATACCACGATTGCCGCTATTAAGCGCAATGCCAATATTATTGATGCGAAATCAAGCGAAATCGCAGACGGAAATACTGATTTAGCCTCGCGTACCGAGGAGCAAGCCAGCGCGCTGCAGGAAACTGCCGCCAGTATGGAAGAGATCAAAACCACTGTTGCCAATAATACGGAAAACGCTCAGCGCGCCAATCAGCTGGCCTTCTCGGCGAAAGACACCGCCAGCAAAGGAGCCGAAGTGATGCAGGATGTCGCTGTGACGATGCGTCATATAGAAGAAAGTACGCAAAAAGTTTCTGATATCACGAGCGTCATTAATGGGATCGCCAGTCAAACCAATATCCTGGCTCTTAACGCTGCCGTAGAAGCCGCACGCGCCGGTGAACAGGGGCGCGGTTTCGCCGTGGTTGCCGCTGAAGTGCGAAACCTGGCCTCTCGCAGCGGCGATGCTGCAAAAGAAATTCAGGCGCTAATTAACGACGCCGTCAGAAATATCAGCCACGGTTCCACGCTGGTGGTCAATGCCGGAAACACTATGGATGGCATTGTGACGTCGGTCGATCGTGTGAGTAATATTATGCAGGAGATTACTACTGCTTCTGAGGAACAGAATACCGGAATCACACAAATTGCCGTCGCGATTAATCAAATGGATGCGATGACCCAGCAGAATTCCGCGCTGGTAGAATCGTCAGCCCTTAATACGCGCACGTTGAGCACTCAGGCGAATGAACTTGCCGCTTCTGTGGCTATCTTCAATGTTGACGAGCCAGCGCCGGTAGCCGTATTAACCACGCCAGCCGAAGTGCAAAACCGTCCTCCTGTTCTGACCTCGCCAAAGGCGAAGGATAAAGAGAGCGAGTGGAAAACGTTCTAACCGCCAGGCAGCATAGTGTTCCGGTAATGCTCCGCTTTCTGTGAAGGCGGGGCGTTGCTTATGCTGTGCGCACAGAACGCAGAAAATACTGCCTGAAAACCGGCCCCATCAATCTATCTCAAACGTCGAGCCCTCTGAGCAGCCTTAACGCCATTTACGTACCAGAGCATCAGCGCCGCGCCGGATATCATCACGCCGCTTCACGGCCTGCGAGTACCCCTCACAACCCTTTGCTACGGCAGCATTAGACAGCAAAAACCGTCATTTACGTACCACCGGAGCCATCAGCGCCGCGCCGGATATCCTCACGCCGCTTCACGGCCTGCGAGTACCCCTCACAACCCTCTGCTACGGCAGTAGCAAAAACCGTCATTTACGTGCCACCGAAGCTATCAGCGCCGACGTTAAATAAACAAAGGGGAGCATAGCTCCCCTCAATAATATTTACCCTGCTACCGAACGGCGGGCTTAGAACGCTACGCCACCGGAAATGTACAGCCCATCATACAAATTATGTCCCGGATGACCGTCTTTTCCATCTACGCCCGCATAGCGATAACCCGCCTTGAGCGTCACCAGAGGAATCGGCGCCCAACTAACCCCGGCGTTCGCTTCAGCATAATTTTTAACGCTATTATTTAAGCCTTCAGGCGCGGCATAACCTTCGCCAAAAATGGCCATGCTATCGGTGAAGTTGTAAGCGAGGCCGCCGCCAATGGGAAACGCAACGCCGTTATCGCCTTTTTTTGGCCCTAAATAGAGCGCTTTCGCCCCGGCAGAAACGGTCAATGGCCCCAGCCCCAAATTATATCCCGCGCCAACGCCACCGGCCTGTGCGCCGCTGTCCGTATTTTTCAACCAGTTACCCTGAACATACAAACCGTTAGAGGTTTTCCCCATTTCGGCTTCCATATTAGTCCAGTTTTTCCCCTGCTCCAGCGTTACACCCATCGCCAGCGCGGACCCGGATACCAGCAGCGCGGCAAGCGCAGCAACATTCATCATTTTTTTCATACAAATAACCACGTTTAGCAAATTAACAGGCCGCCATTCCCTGTATCAGACGGCCCGACATTAAAATACAGCCCCTCCAACAACCTATCCCGGGCAGGGAGGAACCAAACGGCGCCGATTTATGTCGGCGCAATTGCAGGGGGAATGTAAAAGTTTTTTGGCGGCCGGGCAACTTAAGCGTCTATCTATTTACCGCACGTTTATTTAATGCACGCCCGTGTACGATATGTCGAAGCTCGCCGGAATGCAGTACAGTTACAGGTCGCTCTGAGGCAGAAAAAGCGAGCGTTAATAGCGCCAGCGCCACGTCACGCGCCCGGATCGCATGCCAGCGACCGGGTAACAGGCGGAATAGCGGCGCAAACAGAGACTCATTCAGGCGCCGCTTATCGCGATGCCCCAATAGCATTGACGGCCGAACTATGGTCAAACGCGGCCACTCCTGGGCAATAAGCGCCTGCTCCATTTCGCCTTTAACCCGGCTATAAAAAAACGGCGAATGTGGATTCGCTCCCAGCGCGCTGACTACCAGCATGTGCTTCGCGCCCCATTTTTGCCCCACCAGTGCGGTATCCACCACCAGACTGTAGTCGGCCAGCACAAACTCCTGCTTACTGCCCGCCTCGCGACGCGTTGTTCCCAGACAGCAAAAAACAATATCGATAGGCTCATTAATTTGGCCAAGCGCATCGGTAAGTTGAGGGTCGCAGGGATTCACCAGTTTCTGCGCCGGTGGTAACGGGCGTCGGGTGGGCGCGATAAGCTGTGTAACACGCGGTTCTTCCAGCAGCAAACGTAACAATTCTCCGCCGACTAACCCCGTTGCTCCGGTCAATAAAATCCGACTCATTATCGCCTCCATGGATAGTTACCGCCTGGAAAAAATCGCAAAATGCGCCAGGCTTATCGATTCAGAAATAAGTATTTGCCATAACGCTGGCGTTTCGCCAGTTTTCTCCTCTTTTCGCTCAGTTTTCAAGGAGGCCGCATGAGCAAGAAAGTCGCCGTACTCATTACCGATGAATTTGAAGATAGTGAATTCACTTCACCCGCAGATGCACTGCGCCAGGCGGGCCATGAGGTTGTCACCATCGACACCGAACGCGGAAAAACCATTACCGGGAAACAGGGCAAGGCCACCGTGACCATTGACGCCGCTATTGATGAAAGTCGCTCTGAAGATTTCGATGCGCTGCTACTGCCGGGCGGTCATTCACCGGACAGCCTGCGCGCCGACGAGCGGTTTGTTGAGTTCACTCGTGAAATGGTTAACGCTCACAAACCGGTATTTGCCATCTGTCACGGCCCGCAGTTACTTATCAGCGCAGACGTGGTTTGTAACCGAAAAATGACATCTGTAAACGCAATTGCCGTGGATTTGAAAAATGCGGGCGTTGATTTTTACGACCGGGAAGTAGTGGTCGATGACGGGCAGATAGTGACTAGCCGCACGCCGGACGATTTACCTGCGTTTAACCGGGAAATGCTAAAACTACTCTCCTGATACCCGCGCCCAGATAAGCTTTTTACCAAAGCCTAACGTGTTATCGGTAAATTTTAGCTCATCGATTCGCAGTTCCCACACCGGCGCCGACATCGCCCGGGCCGCAGGAAAGCGGCGATACCAGGCGGCAAGCCTCATTGCCGCTTCATTGCCGCTAAGTAAACGTAGTTCGCCGCTAAACTGAACGCCGCGAATTAATGCGATGGTTTTCGGCTGCCCGTTTACCGTGCCGGCGGCAGGTGCCCGTATCCCCGCCATTTTGCCATGCCGCGTGCCGGGATCGCTGAGGAAATAAAAAGCGACGCTCTGCGCATCGTAGAGGTAAAACGCATTCGCGCACCACGGCGTATTATCCTGCGTAACGCAGTAGGTGACGACATGCTGGCGTTTTAGCCAGCGACTAATACGGTTTAAGGTATCCATCGTAGCGGCTCGCTATTCAATGTCGACGACAACGCTCGGGCAGCCCCATAAAAAGCAAGTGTGATAAAGTACCGTTTTCACACACTGGCCGCTCTCTTTGTTATGTCCAACTGGTCTCTCTATATCCTTCACACCGCAGGCAACCGGCTATATACCGGTATTACCACCGACGTTGCGCGTCGGCTACGGGAGCACCAAACCGGAAAAGGCGCTAAAGCGCTGCGCGGTCAGGGCATGCTACGCCTGGTATTCTCTCACCCGATTGGCGATCGCGCACTGGCGCTGCGCGTGGAATATCGTATTAAGCAGCTCACTCGCGTGCAAAAAGAGCGACTAATCGCCGATGAAAAATACTTCAGCGCCGTGCTGGCAGCGGTTAAAAGCGGTTAAAATGTTCAGCGTATTCTACCCGGCCGCTTACACCTTCCAGTGCATCATCCGCCAGACGATGCACCTGAAAACGCGTTTCACAATCGGGCCAGCGACAGCTTAAACCATAGCGCAATGCGGGTTCGAACCCGAGCCGGGCGTATAGCGCAGGGTCGCCAAGGACTACCACCGCGCCGTAGCCAAATTCATTTAATGAATCCAGGCCGTCGTAAACAAGCTGACGACCGATGCCCTGCCCCCGCCAGCGTTCATCAACTGCCAGCGGCGCTAAGCCCACCCACTGTCGGTCTTCACCCGCAACGCTCACGGGGCTAAATGCGACATAGCCGATAATTTGCCCTTCGTCGTCCGTTGCGACAGCGCCCAGCGTTAACTGACCGTCTTCGCGCAAGTCATGAATTAACTGCGCTTCATCGACGCGGTTAAACGCCCGGCGCAGCAAAGCGTCAATGCCGGGCGCATCAATAGGAATTTCCACACGAATCAGCATATCTCACCTACCGAGGTTTGATGTCTGTCGGGCGCTGTTTTAAGGCCCGCCTCGACAAAACCCGCAAGCTGCATCAACAGCGCGCGCAGCGGTGCGGGCATGGTATCCAGATCGATAGCATCCATCAGGTTTTTTACATATAGCCCCAATTCCGTATCACCCTCGATAACCAGGCGACGCTGGAAAAAAAGCGTATCGGGATCCTGTTTACGCGCGGCGATAAGCAGTAGATCGTTGGCATCAGCGCTGAAGCTGACATCCGCCTGCGCCGATTCGCACACTACCAGCCGGTTATTTTGTACGGAGGTGAACCAACTTAACCCAATATCACGGACATCGATATGCAGCCAGTGTCCTTCCAGAAAGTCCAGTTCGCCATCTTCCAGAGCCTGACGAAACTGCCATCCCAATACTTGCTCCAGTAACTGACGCTTGATCCCAAAGGGGGTAAGGCGCACCGGGGTTTTTATCAGCGACGGCCCTGTACGCACCAGACGAGAACGCAGTTTATCCAACACGGGCTTTACTCCTTGAGAAAATTAGTGCCGCTATTGTGCCATATCATGCGGCAGGCATAGCAGTTCAAATCAACAATTACGCTTCCAGTGCCATGAGTAACACCAATACGCGATTAACTGCCTTAAATCAAAAAGTACAGACGAATGGTTAACTAAAATCACGCTTCATTAACAATTTCGCGCCGCGCTACGGCGCACACCCTTCCCGAGAATTCAGGATACATTATGGAATTGCTTTGCCCTGCCGGAAATCTTCCGGCGTTAAAGGCGGCCATTGAAAACGGCGCTGATGCGGTATATATCGGCCTGAAAGACGATACCAACGCCCGCCATTTTGCCGGCCTGAACTTCAACGAAAAGCGCCTGCAGGAAGCCGTTAGCTTCGTGCATCAGCATCGCCGTAAATTGCATATTGCGATTAACACCTTCGCACACCCGGATGGCTATGCGCGCTGGCAGCGCGCCATCGATATGGCTGCGCAACTGGGCGCCGATGCGTTAATTCTTGCCGATCTCGCCATGCTGGAATACGCGGCAGAACGTTACCCTAATCTGGAGCGCCACGTTTCCGTGCAGGCCTCTACCACCAATGAAGAAGCCATTCGTTTCTATAAAAATCATTTTGACGTCGCGCGCGTTGTGCTGCCGCGCGTGTTATCGATTCATCAGGTGAAGCAACTGGCGCGCGTCACGCCGGTTCCGCTGGAAGTATTCGCTTTCGGCAGCCTGTGCATTATGGCGGAAGGGCGCTGCTATCTGTCATCTTATCTTACCGGTGAGTCGCCGAATACCGTCGGCGCCTGCTCCCCGGCGCGCTTTGTGCGCTGGCAGCAAACGGGTGATGGTCTGGAATCACGCCTGAATGATGTGCTTATCGATCGCTACCGAGAAGGGGAGAATGCAGGCTACCCCACGCTATGTAAAGGTCGCTATCTGGTGGACGACACGCCCTATCATGCGCTGGAAGAACCCACCAGCCTGAACACGCTGGAACTGCTGCCGGAGCTTCTTAACGCCGGCATTGCTTCGGTAAAAATTGAAGGGCGCCAGCGCAGCCCGGCTTATGTAAGCCAGGTTGCAAAAGTCTGGCGCCAGGCTATCGATCGCTGTATTGCCGATCCCCAGCGCTTTACGCCACAGCCGGCCTGGATGGAAGCGCTTGGCGCTATGGCTGAAGGCACCCAAACAACTCTTGGCGCATATCACCGAAAATGGCAGTAGGAGATCTCATGAAATACTCTATGGGGCCGGTGCTCTGGTACTGGTCGAAAGAGACGCTATCCGATTTCTATAGCGCCGCAGCGCGCAGCAGCGCCGACATTATCTATCTGGGCGAAACTGTGTGCAGCAAGCGTCGTGCGACAAAAACCGGCGACTGGCTGGAAATGGCCGCAGCGCTGGCGGCGGCCGGTAAGCAGGTAGCCCTTTCCACGCTGGCGCTGGTGCAGGCATCTTCGGAGCTCGGCGAGCTAAAGCGCTATGTTGAAAACGGTGAGTTTTTGATTGAAGCGAACGATCTTGGCGTCGTGAATATGGCCGCCGAACGCCACCTACCCTTTGTCGCCGGCCCCGCGCTAAATTGTTATAACGCAGTGACGCTGCGCCTGTTGCTCAAACAGGGAATGACGCGCTGGTGCATGCCGGTAGAATTATCTCGCGACTGGCTGGCCAATATGCTCGCACAGTGCGATGAATTAGGCATCCGCAATCAATTTGAGGTGGAAGTCTTCAGCTATGGGCACCTACCGCTGGCCTACTCCGCGCGCTGTTTTACCGCACGCTCGGAAAATCGGGCCAAGGATGAATGCGAAACCTGCTGCATCAACTATCCCAACGGGCGCCCTATGCGCTCTCAGGAACAGCAGCAAGTTTTTACCCTCAACGGCGTTCAGACCATGAGCGGCTACATTTACAATTTGGGCAATGAATTAACTTCAATGCAGGGGCTGGTGGATATCGTTCGCATTTCGCCGCAGGGGAAAGAGAGCCTGGCCGTTATTGACGCATTTCGCGCCAATGAGGCCGGTCAGGCTCCGCTACCGCTCACCGCTCAGTCGGAATGTAATGGCTACTGGCGGCGCGTGCCGGGGCTGGAGCTGCAGCAGGCGTAATCTGCGGGAAAGCGCCCTATCTCTCACGGGCACTTTCTCTGTCGATATCAGCGTATTGTTACGCCCGGCGCATAATTTTTTCTAACGCGCATCGCCCGGTGCGCTAAAGGAAAATGACTGCGCCGGGCGCTTGAAGGCTGAAGCGTAAAGGCTCGCCCTGTTAACGTTATTCCCTGCCATTTCATGCACTATGGTCTATTCTGCCAGGCGAGCCTGGAAAAATGACTCGGTTGAATCCACAGGGAGCCACTATGCCTAACACCACCGCCATTCCCTTTTCCGTGCTGGATCTCGCCCCGATCCCGCAAAACGCTGACGTACAGCACGCCTTTCAGCGCTCGCGCGATTTGGCGCAGCGGGCGGAAAAACTCGGTTATCACCGCTACTGGCTGGCGGAGCACCACAACATGACGGGAATTGCCAGCGCGGCGACGTCTGTGCTTATCGGCCATTTAGCCGCTCATACGCAAACGCTGCGCCTCGGCGCAGGTGGTATCATGTTACCCAACCACGCGCCGCTTATTATCGCCGAACAGTTTGGTACCCTGGAAGCGCTGTATCCGGGGCGTATCGATCTGGGCATTGGCCGTGCGCCAGGCAGCGATCGCCGCACCATGATGGCGCTACGCCGGCACATGCATCAGCCGGAAGCGGACAATTTTCCGCATGATGTCGCACAGCTGGTGGAATGGTTCGATGCCCTGGATCCCCAGCCTGCGGTGCGCCCGGTGCCGGGTTACGGCGCGCGGGTTCCCGTCTGGCTGTTGGGATCAAGCCTGTATAGCGCTCAACTAGCCGCGCAAATGGGTTTACCCTTCGCCTTTGCCTCGCACTTTGCTCCGGATATGCTACTTCAGGCGCTGGCGATGTATCGCAGCCAGTTCCGCCCTTCCGAGCGTCTCGAAAAACCCTATGCCACGGTGTGTATCAATATTGTCGCCGCGGATACCCGCCGTGAAGCTGAGTATTTGTTTACCTCAATGCAGCAGGCCTTCGTTAAGCTGCGCCGAGGGGAAAATAATCAGCTGCCGCCGCCGTGCGGCAATATGGCCGATATCTGGAGCCATGCCGAACAGTATGGCGTTGAGCAAGCGCTGAGCATGTCGCTGGTGGGTGATAAAGTACAAATCGCGCACGGCCTGCAGGCGGTGCTGAATGAAACCGCCGCCGACGAGATTATGGTCAACGGGCAAATATTCGATGATGAAGCGCGCCTGCGCTCGTTTGAACTGGCCATGCAGGCGCGAGAGATGCTGTTAGATTAATCAACCCGCAGCGCCCTGCCCGCCGCTCTGTCCCTGGCGCCGCGCGATAAAATACCGGCCGGAGATAGCCTTTCTCCGGTCAGTTCACGGCTTCGCGAATTTAGCAATCCCGACAGAGGGCGTAACGTTTCCCTGCCCCACTCGCAGCGTTTTCCTGCTAACGGGCTTTTTGGCGTTCATTAATGCAAGGCGCGTCGCGTCGGTGTCTAAAAGCGGCTCAGAGAGTCCATCGCCACCGTTTTAAACTCCGCAAAATCGCGGCAGTCGCGCAGGCGCGCGGTGGCTCGCTCACGTAAAAAGGTAACGAACAGATCGTAGATAGCAATCGCCTCTTCATACTCGCTTTTACTGATCGCCAGCAGGAAAATGACGTGCGCAATTTCGTCGCCCCAGGCAATGCCCTGCGGCGCAAGTACGGTGTAAACCACCGTGCGCTGTGCCAGCAACCCCAGCGAGTGAGGCAGCGCAATGCCTTCACCCAGCATGGTGCTGACGATGGCTTCGCGCTCCACGACGGAAGGTAAAAAGGCGTCATCCACGTAGCCTTCGGCTTTAAGCTGCGCGCACAGTTCACTAAATAGCGCTTCCTGGGTTATTGGCTGGTTGATGATGCGAAAATGCTGGGCATCGAAGTACTTTTCCAGCATCCACGGGCGCGTGCGATCCACCAACACCAGGCGCCCGATTTGCTCCAGCTGATACTCCGTTGGAAACGGAGACATGATAACCACCGGTTTATCTTTTTCAGACACCCGCGCCGTTGAAATCACAAAATCTTCTTCTACGCTCGTCAGTTGTTCATAGTCGCGCAGGGAGATAATGCGGGTAACTTCAAGCTGAGGATATTTGCGCAGCAGCATTGCCTGTATCATTCGCACCGTCGAGTTACCGGTGTCGCACACCAGCACCACGTGCGGCTGACGCTGATAACCAATATTGTAATGGCGCTCCAGCCCCACGCCGATGTGCAACACCAGAAATCCCACTTCATTTTCATTAATGGTGTACGGCGTATATTTACCCCAGCTTGAAACGGCGGCCAGCGTCATATCCCAGGCCAGTGGATAATGCTGTTTGATATTGTCGAGCAGCGGATTGGGCAAATTAATTTGATAGCGAACCCGGGTAATCATCGTTTTAATATGGGTCAGCAGATCCGCCCGCAGTTGTTCATCGGTCAATAAATTGTAGTTATAGTGGGTATTGATATAGTTCAGGATGTACTCCACCAGCGCTTCATCGTCATCCGCATTTATCGCACTGGGTGCTACTTCCTGAATTTGACGCGCGGCGATATGCACGCACAGCCAGTTTTTCTCCGATTTTGAAATCGGTTTCCCGGCCATATCCTGAATGACGCCCGCAATGGCATAGGCGGCATCCCGCACCGATGGCTCTACTTCATCGGCTTTAAAGCCGGAAAGCGGATAGCCTTCGCTGATTCTACGCACCGCAACCGCGCAGTAAAGGCAGATAAATTGCTCTCCCTCATCGGTCATGCGGATATGATAGCGGCTAAAATTCTCCTGTACCGACAGCGCTACCTGTGCCAGCGCGCCCGGCGTTAGCGCCTCTTCCGTCAGCAGCGTATTGGCGTTGTCTAGCTGCCAAATTTGCCACAGCAAATCAGTCAGGCAGGCGCGGATCGCCATTTCGCTGCCAAATAGCTTCATTCCGTGTCGCGGGCGCGTCTCAATGGTCAAATTGTAGCGGTTGAAGTGCTCACGAACCTCCGCCATATCATTCTGCAACGTGGCGCGGCTGACGAACCAGGCTTCGGCCAAATCTTCCAGCTTGAGCGAAAAGGCCGAGGTTAAAAAGCGCACCAGCAGATGCTGAACCCGCTCGGATGCCGTGCGAGGGATACGCTGCTGCCGGGCAGGCGCGGCCCGCAGCGCAGCGAAGCGCTGTTCATCCTCAACGTTGAGTCGATAACCTTCGCCACGGCTTAGGATGAATTGCGCACCGTGATGCTGCAACAGCGCGTTCAGGGCAGTGATATCCGCACGCACGGTTCGGGTAGACACGCCGAGCCGACGAGCCAGCTCGTCCTGAGGCAGGGGCTCATTTTGCAGCAGCTCAAACAGGTGAGCCAGGCGTTGATTCGGGAATCGCACTTCTGTTTCCTCTGATAAAAACCTCTTAGCGCAGCGGCGTTATCACCATCTGAGAGGGGCCTCCGACAGGCGTATAATCGTTAATAAAGCGGAGTTTGCCGCTCTCCGGCAGAACCCGAAAACGCGTAATGTTGTCACTGCGCTGATTCATGGCATATAGCCAGCGCCCGCCGGGAGCCAATGTTATCGTGCGCGGGTAGTCGCCACGCGTCCATATTTCTTCCTGATAGACTAGCTTATCGCCGTTAACGCGAAAATGCGCAATGCTATTGTGTAATCGATTAGCAACATAGAGCTGTTTTCCATCGTCACTCAGCGCCAGGCCGGCGGCAAAGCTGGTGCCTTTGAAGCGCGCCGGCAGGGTATTCCAGCTTTGCTCTTCATGCAGCTTTCCCGTCGCTCTGTCCAGGCGATATCCCGTCAGCGTTGATGCTTCCTCATTAACCAGCCAGAGTCGGTCGCCCTGCGATGAGAATACAAAGTGGCGCGGGCCAGCTCCCGCCGATGAGGCCGGGATCCACGGCGGCGAGTTTGGAATAAGTTTGCCGGCGGTATCGTCCAGACGATATTGATAAATACGATCCAGGCCTAAATTAGTGGCAAACACATATTTTCCCTGCGGGTCGGCGGCTATCATGTGCGCATGCGGCCCGTTATGATCGCTAACGGCAAAGCTGCCTTCAGCCGCCGCTGCGGGTTTCGCCGCGCCGGGTTCGCCCTGATGCTGCTGTACGTCGGTCGCGTCACCCAAACTGCCATCCGCCTTCACCGGCAAAACCGTAACGGAGCCGCTGATATAGTTGGCGACCAGTAGATGACGGCCATTCGGCGTTAATGTGAGATATACCGGACCATCGCCTTTGGAAGAGACCTGATTCAATGCGCTAAGCGCGCCGTCTGCGCCGATACGCCACGCCTGAATAATGCCTGGTTTGGCCTCGCTGCCTGCGTAAAGTGTGCGCCCGTCGGCAGAGGCGGTTAGCTGCGCGGCGTTAGGAAGTTGACTGACCAGCGTGCGATGGCTTAGCGCGCCGGTTTTTGCATCCCACTGAAAGCGGTAAACGCCTTCGCCGTTAGGTTGATATGTTCCTACCCAGGCAAATTGCGTTTGCGCCATAAGCGGCGCGCTGGCTGCCAGCGCCGCAGTCAGCAATACTGTTTTTAATAGCATCGTCAGTCTCCTTCCCGGGCTGGAGGCTCGGGTAGCATAGGGTGAAGAAGCGAGTAGCCCGCCTGATTCAGGCAGCAGCACGGCGCTCAGCGTTAGAGTAAACGGCGGAATATCAAGAAGTCGGTCGGTTAGCCTGACACAGTTTGCCAATCGATTATTGATCTATACTGGATTTTTTACTTTCTGCAAAGAGAGGAACGCTGCGCTATCTCACACAACCGTTCCTCTTCCGTTTTTAACGCAGGCCACTTTCCCCACGGAAGATGGCCTTTAAACACCGCGTTTAGCCTACCAGTTGTTTGGTGATAGCCAGTAGTTTACGTACATCTTCCGGGCGCGTATCGCCGCTCGCTTTATCAATGATAGAGCTATAGATATGCGGGATCACTTTGCTTACGCCAGCATCAAGCGCGATCTTCAGAATCTCACCAAAGTTTTCCAGATCGATACCGCCGGTCGGCTCCAGCCAGAAATCGTGTTTTGCACACGCCTGCGCTACGGCGACGTACTCATCACGATGCTTCAGACCACCCATTGGGAAATATTTAATTGAGCTGCCGCCCATGTCTTTCAGCAGCGCAATCGCAGTCTCGACAGGCACGATGCCGTCCGGCGCGCCAGAGCTTAATGGACCCGTGGAGATTTTCACCATACCCACGGTGCCGGTCGGTGAAACCAGGCCGTTAACCACGGACTCATTCTGGCCAAGCAGCGCGCGGCTCGGACCCACGCCGGTGAACACCTGATTCACGTGCTGCGGCTGCACCTGACGTGAGATTTCGCTAACCATCGCAGACTGATTCGGATCGCCGGCACCCAGCCCTACGGACAGCGCGTTATCGATAAGTTTGGCATATTCGCGCATATCGGTCACCGCGCTCGGCACGTCCGGATAGCTTTTCGATAACACGCCAACCAGCACGTGACCTTCCGCTGCTTCATAAACGGCCTGAGCATTGGCTTTAGAACCTGCCAGTACGTTAAGGCATACGCGATCGCGATAAAAATTAGGGGTCAGTTTCATGCTGTTTCTCCTGCAGTCAGTTCTTTAATACGGCGATAGATAATGTCCAGTTGCTGCGCGCTAACGCTGCGCACGTCCGCTTCAATAATGCCTTCATTGGCCTTATAGCCGCGGAAATAGATGGCGTACTCGCCCTGTTTCAGCGCCTGAACCAGATCGCCGGTCGCAATGCCGGTCGCCGCTTCATCAAATTTAATTTCGGTACGCGCAATATCGCGCCCTGCCGCATCCCAAACTACCCGAGCGCTGACGCCTTTCAGAGTATTTAGTGATTCAATAAACGGCGTCATTTTATCGACCATCTGCTGACCGCTCTCTTTCGTCGCAGTCAAATAATGCTCGATAGCGCAAGTCAGACCAAGGATCCCCTCTTTGCCCACTTTCATTGCGCGCCCGATGCCATACGCCTGACGTTTTACCCACTCGACGTACTGTTTCTTACCGATAACCAGCCCGCTGGTCGGCCCTTCGATGGCTTTCGCGCCGCTGTATATCACCAGGTCGCCGCCGTCGTGATAATAACGCTGCAGATCTTCTTCCGCCGCCGCATCAACAATCAGCGGTAGATTATGGCTACGCGCCACTTCTGCCGCCTGTTTCACATTAAGCATGCTTTTCTGCACGCAGTGGTGAGATTTAATGTACAGAATCGCCGCCGTGCGCGGCGTAATTGCCGCAGCTAGCTGTTCAGGAGAACATTCATTGGCATAGCCCGCTTCTACCAGTTTGCCGCCGCCCAGCGCCACCATCGTGCCAACCGGCGCGCCAAAATTCACGTTGTGCCCTTTCGGCAGCACAATTTCATTATTTTCTACCGGCGTAACGTGCAGGTTTTCCAGCAGCCAGTCATCGTCTTTTACCAGTACTGCCGCGATAGACTGGGCAATGCCTGCCGAGGCGCAGGCGACCACGGTCGCGCCTTCTACGCCCAGTAATTTTGCGATGTACTCACCGGTTTTATTGACCAGATCTTTCATTTCGAAATAGTGGTTCATGCCGGTATTCACCGCTTCCACCACCTCAGGGCGCGGCGTAGAGACGCCGAGGATCGTCATACGTCCGGATGCGTTAATAACCTGTTTTAAATTATATTTCTCATAGATTGAAGACATGTTCGGCTTTTCCTTGTTCGGTTGTAAACCACTTCCCGGCACGCATGGCAGCCAGCGGCAGGATCTGCTGCTCTGCCTGCAGCGTCTGGTTTTCCGCGTCGGTCATCAGCACCGGTTGATGCTGCAGCGTGAAGAGCGTCAGATCGGCATCCGCGCCAACTTCCAGGCGGCCTTTGTGCGACAAATGCAGCCCTTCAGCGGCATGCAGCGTAACGCAATCAATAATTTGCGGCAGCGTCATCCCTACGACGAGGAACTTCGACATGACGGCAGCCAGGCTGTGTACCGGCCCGTTAATACGGTTCTTACAATAAATGTCAGAACTGATGGTCTGCGGCAGGATGCCCATGGCGATCGCTTTTTCCGCCACGGCAAAGCTAAAGCTGGCGGTACCGTGCCCAACATCAAGCCGAACGCCGCGCGCCAGAGCCTGTTTTACCGTCGCGCGCAGTTGGCCTTCCGGCGTAAGAATGCGGTTAGGCTTGCCATTGTAACAGTGGGTAATAATATCGCCCGAGGTTAACAGCTCGGCGATTTCATCCAGGTTGGGCGGATTATTGCCAATATGCACCATCAGCGGTAATCCGCCGGTTTCTTTCTGGATGGCTTTCGCACGCGCCAGCGGCGCCACGCCGTTTTCGCCCACCACGCTGCTGCTCATCCGCGCTTTTAAGCCCACGATAAAATCGGGGAAACGCTTCACCGCCGCTGCGGCGGCTTCAGCATCAATATGCGACATATCGGCGAGTTCATTTTGCGCGATGAGCCCGACGCGAGAAATATTAAGCAACGCATAAACCTGCGTTGTCGCAGCACGGGTTAATTGATAAAAATCATCCACATCGTCGGCGCCGGTGCTGCCGGCATCAATAACCGTGGTCACACCGCTGGCTACGCCCACGCTGTCTGGTTCGTCGTGATAAATCGGCGATTTAGGATAGCAGTGGACGTGAGAATCAATCCAACCCGCGCTGATATAGCCTTTATTGGCAAGGCTTATCTCTTCACGAGCCGGTCCCGTTACCTCACCCAACGCGGCGATTTTCCCGTCCTGGATAGCGATATCGACGATACGCTCATCCACCAGGCGGGCCTGACGAAGGATTAAATCAAACATGGGTTACTCCTGAATTAACCGGGCGCCGAAGCGCCCGTGATACTTAGATAGCGACTGGGAAGAAATAACCGAAGAGCATTGCGCCCAGAATAGCGCCGCCGGTGATAGGCTTCTGCCAGATATAGAACACCAGTGCGCCAAACAGCGATCCCAGCCCGATAGGAATAGATGCCGTCATCGCGCTCAGAATAATCAACGGCCCCAGGAAACGCCCGGAAGCATTACCCGCGCCCATCATTACGTCGGCACCGTAGGTAGTGCCGCCTTGGTTAACCGTAAATTTACGCGCCAGAATGATGATATAACCGGTGGCCAATCCCAGGATTAAGCCGGTCACCAGCGAGGCCGCAAAATTCGCAACGGGGAAAACAAATCCTGCTCCCAGCAGCAGCGCTGGAACGCCCAGCCCGATACCGGTTTGAATAGCACCGCCGATATCCAGAATCCCAACCAGTGAACCTTCAATGATACGAGCAAACAGGAAGCTTGCCCCAAATGCCGCAACGGCACCGTAAACGCCGGTATCAATACCGGATTTCAGCATGGCGACGAAAGCCACCTCGTTAAACGCCCCGATCCCATAGAGGTAGTACATATGGGTACCGGCAAAAATCCCGGCTGACAGCAGGCCGACAAAGAACGGAAACGACCAGTCGGCATACCAGAAACCTTTTTTCTCTTCCATTTCTCAGCTCCTTATTTGCCGCTCATCGCGTTATGAATCAGGTCAAGCCAGTTCGGCACGCCCATATGGAACGATTCCAGCATTTTCATATCGAAACCGCGGAAGAAGGCGCTCAGCACAAACAGCGCAATAATTGCACCCATCATGATTTTGGTGACGCGATTCCAGCCGCTCTCTTCGACGCCTTTACCGATGAGGATCCCCAGCACCAGGCCCGGTACGGCGTTCCCCATAATGAGTTGCGCAAGGCCGCCAAAAATAGTGCCCCAGAAGCCAGAACGTTTACCCGCATCAATCGCCGCCAGCCAGAAAATCACCGGCATCACCGTGTTGACCAGCAGGTTCGCCGCAGGTACCAGCACTTTTACCGCCGTCACCTGAAGTGCTTCAGGAACGGATGAAGCGGTCATATTCAGGAAGGTCACGACTATCATGCCGATAATGCCGCCAGCCAGCGCCATTTTTCTCGGATCGTGCAGGGTTTCCGCTACGTTGCGATTTTTAATCATCAGAACCGCAGCCGCCCAGTGCGGAATTACGCGGTGATCGACATCCTGCGTGAATGCGCCGGCAGCAACGGAAGAAGCCCAGGCATTAAAGAAGAAACCTAGGCCGAAAGAGAAGTGAGAAGCGGGATCGCCTTCACAGGAATTAAGTTCCCCAAGTGTACGAAATGCGCCCATACCCTGGGTCGTCGGGGCATGGAACATACGTGCCGCCCCTGCGCCCACACCTACGCCGACCAGCGCGCCGATGATGAGCGATTTTATTAAAATTATTAAGAACATCACTCTGCCCTTGTATGAATGTTATATGGTTACTGTGCGACAAAATCCACGCTGTCGAGGTTAATGGCCGTTACCTGTACGGTAACATCCAGTTCGACGCGGTATGCTCGTCGCTCCCGGCGTAAAAAGAAGAAAAGAAAGGCTTCTTTACGCACCGCTACGTGCGCATGAACAACCGCCACATCCTGTGGCTCGATGCGCAGTAAAATATGGGGAGAGGCTTTCATCACCGCGCCCTGTACGTGGCTCAGGGCATCGGCAAAGGCTTTCGCTTTCGAATCACCTTTGCCAGAGACTCTCACCGTCTTGGTGAAGTGCTCTTTCATTATGCGCTGCCGTACTTCTTCTTCCAGGCTTCAACCAGGCGCTCGCCCAGCTCTTCTTTGTCCATAAAGCCAAAGCCCATAACATTACAGCCTTCGTTGATGGCCGTTACGCCTTCATCTACTGAGCGCATACCGTATTTAGCTTTGTAGCCGTATTTAGTCTGAGCGGTGATAGCGCCCGCGCCGCCGCTACCGCAGAAAGAGATCCCGAAAGTCGCGTTTTCTGCTTTCATGACATCGCCCAGTTTCATATCTGCTGCTACGCCCGGGATAACAATGGCGCGGCCGCCCGCTTTTTCTACGCCTTCAGCCACTTTCTGACCTTTACCCAGACGGTCACCAATCACGACTAAAATCTGTTCCATTTTTTCACTCCTTCACTTAAATATTGTCTTTTGCTACTTCGAAATGCACCGATAGCAGCCAGGATTCTTCAACGGGAAGGTTGCCGAATTTCGCCACAACCTGCTTCGCCAGATTCATTGAATCTTGTGAAATTTCTTCAAACAGGCTGGCATCCACTTCAGGTAACGGCTCACCGGTGATAGAGCGAAGCGCCATAGCCCGCACGTGGGAACTCAGCATTTGCTCTTGAACGGCGTTAGGGACAATGTCGTGCTGCTTGAGCAAATCTTTCGTCCAGGCCAGCATCTTTTCGCCTAACTCCGCGATTTCCGCTGTCCGATCGACGGTATCGTTGTTTGTTACTGTTCCGTTTTCCACGCTACATACCTTGTTATCTTGGGATGGCTATAAAACTATCGGGAACCGATAAAGGTTTGTAGCGAGTTGTTTTCCACTTCAAAGTGGAAATGGGGCGGCTAAGAGTGATCTAGTCCACATAATTCACAGGTATTAACCGTAAATACGCCTTTTGTGTGAAGTTGATCACGCTGAATCGAGAAAACAGACCGCACGAGTCGCTAAAAAGCGCAAAGCAGGTTTTGCGACCCGGCGCACTTTTCCTGCTACCATGAGCGCCAAATTACCGGTGTGTATCCCTGATGATGCAGATAACTAACGACATTACGTTTCGAAAACTGGCGGTATTTACGCTTTTTATGGAAAAAGGCAATATCGCGCGCACGGCAGAAGCGCTGGGAATAAGCGGCGTCAGCGTACATCGCGCGCTTCACTCTCTGGAAGAAGAGGTTCGTTGTCCTTTATTTCATCATAAGGGGCGAAATTTGGTACCGCTACCTGCCGCCCACACGCTGCTGGAATATGTCAACGAGATTACAGAAACGCTGGCGCGCGGGCTGGAAGAAACCCGACGCATCGCAGGCATTGACCAGGGGCGCTTACGTATCGGCACGCTCTATTCGCTTACGCTCGAAACCATCCCTCAACTCATCATGGGAATGAAGCTGCGCCGCCCCCAGTTAGAGCTGGATTTAACAATGGGCTCTAACCAAATACTTCTCAGTATGTTAGATGAAGGCTCTCTTGACGCAGTATTAATCTCTCTGCAGGAAAACGATGTCGATCGCGCCCATCTGGAAGTTCTGCCGCTATTTGAAGACGATATTTGCCTCGCAGCGCCGGCGAGTCTGACGCTGGATACCAGTGAGCCCGCCGATTTGCGGAAATTTAACCGCCATAAATTTGTTTCTCTGGCGGAAGGTTTCGCCACGTATGCGGGGTTTCAGGAAGCTTTTCACATCGCCGGTTTTGAACCGGATATCGTGATGCGGGTGAATGATATATTTTCAATGCTAAGCCTGGTGCAGGCTGGCGTGGGGCTGGCGCTAATGCCGGGAAGGATGAAAAAAGTGTATGAAAGCGATGTTCAGCTTTTGCCACTGGCTCAGCCTTATCAAATGCGCCAGCGCATTGCGATTGTGTTTGCACGTAACCGCGAACACGATCCTAATTTGCTGGCACTGGCGGCAGAAGGGCGAATGTACGCACGCAGAAGGCTTGCCGCTGATAAAGCATAACGCTGGCAGACCCGCGCAGGTTGCCACCATTACTGAGCCAGGCGGCTGGCAACTTACACCATATCTTGTAACAACCATACTGTAATAGTCAGTAAAACTTCTTTATTAAATTATTCATCTAAAACAATTGACGTGAGATTTTTGCACGTTTTATTACGCACCCTAAAATCATGAATCTTGTACTATGTGAATTTAATTCATAATGCCTAACATATGAACGTAAGCATATTTATCACACAAGTATTGATATTGCAGACCTGTCAATCAGGTATTAACCCAATTTGGATATCGAAAAACAGCAATTAATATATTATACAAACATAAACCCAGCGTTCATTAATATCATCTATAATAGTTAACTCCTATCATGCAGATTCTATCGATCGATATAAACATTATACGCACCGTTTGACCAGGGAGAAACAAATCCATATACTCCCGGTGGTTTTTTAACCTAGAAATGCTTCTGTTTTTCCTACATAAAATTATTACAGGCATAATAATGTTGAATATACAACTCATCTCTGATGATCAATATTTTTTGATGGGCATAAATGCACTACTGCACAAGGAATACAATTTATATAATTTTATATTAACCAAACCCCAAGATATAGATTCATTATCTATACCTGCCACCACCGATTTAATCATTGTTATTATTGATAATTCAGCACACCTTTCAGAACTATTCAAACTTGTTAACTCAACAAATATAAAAACACTTTCTATATCCAGGAATGATATTGATGGTGATATTGTTCTTAGAAAGAATTCATTATTCTTTTCTAATAAACGCCAGTCGCAGAATAATATAAAAAATAACATCCAAAGAATTATTAACAATGAAAACATAATAAATATAAAAATAACACCTGCCCAGAAGGTAATTATCAACTATATACTACAGGGGAGAGATATAAACTTCATTGCACGAAGGCTTGGGTTATGCCATAAAACCGTCAGTTCACATAAATGTTTATTCCTTAATCAGTTCAGGGTAGACAATATCTACCAAATATTAAGCATACTCATGTTAATATTCACTGAAAGAAATAAAGTTATCACTCATAAAAGACAAATAATGAATCTCCAACACCGATATTAAAAACGTGCCAACCAGCAACAGCGGTTATCCTTCTTCAGGAAGGCCCCTGAAATTTCACCATCAATTTATGATTGTTGCCAATAGCTCCCACACGTAATCATCCACTTATTTTTTTATGAACCGGCTTATTCAACGAAGAATGGTACTGACGCGGCGATTAACGCCACGTCGGAGCAGGAAGGAATCAGCGCCGGGCGCGAAGCTGACGCGCGAGATGGACCGCGACATCACAGCCGCTGCGTTCCAGGGAGATAGACTCTTCGCCACGCACTATGGCCTGGCGCGTCAGGCAAGTAAGCACGCCGCCGGGCGGCATCTCAATCGACAGCCCGACATCGCGCTCTTCCGCCGCAGCCATCGCATCATGCCAGTGCACGGTACGCGCCATATTAAAGGCCAGATCGTCGGCGATACGTTCGGGCTGCCAGAGCACGCGCGCAGTGCTCCCGCTGAGATATGCACAGCGCGGACGCATCAGCGTGACCGAGGAAAAGGCCTCGTTAAGCCGCTGCGCGGGCGCATCGAGCAGCGCGCAGTGCGACGGCACGCTAACCGCAAGACGGCGAACTTTATTCGCCCCTTTCACCAGCGCACGTTCGCCGACCTTCGCCATTAATTCATCACGCCCGGCGATAACAATCTGGCGCTCGGCATTAAGATTGGCAATGAAGGTTTCCGGCTCCAGCAGCGGCTCTACCTGCTCGCGCGATAATCCCATGATAGCGGTTAACCCGTAACCTTCGGGATACGCCTGTTCCATTAAATCGCCGCGCAGCGCCACCAGACGCAGCGCATCGTCAAAGCCCAGCGCGCCAGCCACCACGGCGGCAGGAAACGCGCCTATCGATAATCCACTCACCATATCCGGCGTGACGTCACGTTTAATTAGCTCTCGCGCCCATGCAACGCCGGCAATTAATAGTGAGAGCTGTACCGCGCGCGTATGATGCAGGGCCGATTCCGTATCCAGCCGCTCTACGTCTGCATCACCTAATACCGCACGCGCCTGCGCCAGGGTTTCATCACCAGCGGGCAACTGATGCAGCATGCCCGGATACTGAGTTCCCTGCCCGGGAAAAGTAAAAAGAATCTTCATTATTATTCCGCCTCCTGCACCCACGGATCGGCGACAAGACGCGGTCCGCGTGCGGTTTTCAGTAGCGCGCGCCCTTCCCGAAGCCATTCAGTCAGCGCGAATCCGCCGAGCGGCGTTTCAATCTGTGTGTCCGCACGACAGGGGAGTTGCGTTACCATCGCCTGCCAGCGCGCCAGTTCACTCGCTTCAGGGCGCTGGGGGGCGCGTATCAGTAAATCGAGATCGCTATCAGCGTGTATTACGGGAATCTCCGTCGCCAGCGCATAGCCTACGCTACCGGCGATCCCCCAGCGCCACGGCCATGCGCGCTGTATCAACTGAATCGCCGCCTGTAACGGCGGCGAGGAAACAAAAGCCGAGCGCTGTAGCGTTTGCATATCCACCAGCATTTCTGGCGTTACGCTACGCAAAATACGCGCCGGGTTAACCCAACCTGCGGCGCGCTCTGAGCGCCGCAGGCCGCGAACCCCAACCGGCACCAGCCCCTGAGGGTGAACATCGCGACGCACCACCACCGGCAGCGCAGGACGCCACTGTTGGGCGACCCAGGGGGCATTGATTCCCTGTAGCGCATCGTTATCATCCAGCCAAAGCAGCGTGTGCGGTTGAGGCAATTTCATGGCATTACATTCCTGACGTCAGCGAAATAAACAGCGGCAGCGTCAGAATACAAAGCACGGAGCTTATCAACAATACGGCTTCCGCATCCGGTGACTGCACGCCAAAACGGTTTCCAAATACCACCCCAAAGAAACCGGCTGACAGCGCTACCATCAGTACAGCGGTAATTGCCACCGAACCGTGCAGACCCAGAATGGCAACCACGCCCCAGGCGATCAGCGGCTGTACCAGCATGGTAGCGATGCTCGCGATGATAACCATCGTGTTGATTTTCAGGCGACGCGCAGACAGGATGACCCCGGTCAGGAACAGCGCGGCGGCGGTTGCTGCCAGGCCGAGCGGCTTGATTGAGGCCAGCAGCAGATCCGGCATTTTGATTCCGCAGGCTGACAGAACAACCCCTAACAGCGGTCCGAGAACAATCGGTTTTTTCACGGAGCGCCACATCAAAACGGGTAGCATCGCCAGAGAAGAACCGCTGTTTCCCCCTGCGGCGCGCGCTTTCTCACGCTCCAGCACCAGCAGGCAGAAAGGCGTCATTAATACGGAACCACAGGCAATAGATACCGCGACGGAAAGCGACGTAGACGGCCCTTCACCCAATACGCTACCGAGGATTGGCAGACCGAGCGCGGCGTAGTTCGGCAGTGCCACGGTCAGCGTTAATACCGCGGCGTCCTGCGGTGATTTATGGAATACACGGGTCGCCAGGAAATAAATTGCGCCCCAGGTAATCCACATGGAAAGCGCCAGCACGATGATCAGCGGAGACTGATGCACAATACCGGCCCATGGAGTCTGCACTGTCGCACTAAACAACGCCGCGGGCAGCGCAAAATCCATCACAAAAATATTCAGTAAGGAGACATTTTGGTTATCAACCATTTTCGCCTTACCCGCCCAGAAGCCCAACAGCATAATGACAAAAATAGGCGCGAGGGCATGAACAATCACATAAGTCATATATTCACCTGTAATGTAGAAAAATCAGCACCAGAACGATGATTATTATTTTCAGTATCAGTACGCCGCCGGCGTGCGCTACGCGGCGGCTTTCCCGGCAGTGCCGGGAAACCATCGCAGAGTGCGCGCCTAAAACACGGGCAACGGCGTACTGTCTGGCAGGTCTGTCTTAGTCTTTTTGAGTTTTACCAGCTGGCGCGCATGCGTTCGCGCACCAGGGCAGAACTGCGTCGATTGTCTGCGCCGAGACGGTTTTTCAACATCTTGTCCTGGCGCGCCTCGCCAATCGCCTGCTGCAGCGTGCGATTAACCAGCGCTAAGTCATCCGATGACGGCGCATCTGGGTTAGTGATATCCAGCAGGCTGGACAGCAATCCCAGCGTTTTATAGTTCTCGATGTCATACGCCATTGGCGGGATAGTAGAGGCCAGTTTCTCCAGTTCCTCTACGCTGCGCAGCGTAATACGCGCCGCCGATTCTTTCCCCATCGCATGGATCTGCACGCCGCTATCGTTGAACGCGATAAGCTGATTTGCCTGATAGCCGTGCGCCAGGAAAGCACCGGACATCGCCTTACCGACAATTAGCCCAATAACCGGATGCCCGGCCAGCCGCGCATTGGCATAAGCGGCAGCGGCGCCTGCCAGCGCCTGGTGAATACCAAACGCTTCTTCGCGGCGGCCATAGGCCTGGCTCGGTACATCAATGACGGCAATGATGGCGCGCTTATGCACGTTATCTTTGTCTTCGGCGATAGTTTCACTGACTACTTTTGCCAGCGTCCAGCCTTCCAGTAGCCCTACCTCGCCCTGCGCTGCGCGAGGATAGTGGTTGTGGGCATCCGGTACGACGGCGATGAAGCGCGCGCTTTCGCCCGCGATGTCACCATCCGCCACCTGGACAGAGGGACACAGGCCACTCATACGCTGCGCGCCTGGCACCAGTTTTTCTAGCCATAAGGCACCGCGGCTTTGTGTCTGGCTCATGATTTCACCTCCCCAAAAAGCTGTTTAATCTGCTCGCTGTCGGCCTGCTTACGCGTATCGAACTGGCTCAAACGCTCCAGATACCACGCGTAGTTATCAGTGCGCACGCGCTCCGGCACGCCTTTCGCCAGTGCATCGTTCACCGCCTGTTTCACCGCGTTAATGCCATCCGGTACCAGTGCGTCAACCAAACCACTGGCGTAGCGTACTTCGCCGCCGGTCATGCTCCAGATAAACGGACGATTGCGAGAGTCATATTCTTCAATGCCGGCTTCCTGTTCGATAACCTGAGGTCCATTGAGCCCCAAACGCGCTTCGCGAGTCACGATGAGATGACTGCAAAGAGCGGCGGCAATGGACATTCCGCCGAAACAGCCTACTGTCCCGGTCACAATGCCGATAACCGGCGTGTAGCGGCGTAAATCGACAATAGCTGCGTGGATATCAGCGATAGCCGCCAACCCCAGGTTCGCTTCCTGCAGGCGCACCCCACCCGTTTCGAGGCTTAATACCGCCTGAGTTGGAATTCCGTTACGGTTATCCTCCGCCGCCAGCTCCAGCGCTGCCGCCATTTTGGCACCGGACACTTCACCCATACTGCCGCCCTGGAAGGCACCTTCGATGGCAACGACAACAGCCGGTTTACCGTTGATAGTGCCTTTTGCTACTACCATACCGTCATCCGCCTGAGGAACAATGCCCTGCGGCCCTAACCACGGAGAGATAATGCCTTCAAAAGGGTCGAGAAGTTCACGATAGCTACCGTCATCCAGCAGCGCGTGGGCGCGCTCACGCGCTTTTAGCTCGATAAAACTACGATCGTCACGCATGGCTGACCTCCTCAAACACCTGTTCGATGCGAATACGCGCCACGCCCGGCGTCGCGCCAAAATCGTGGATTTGCATATGCCCGGCGGGCAGATTGCCCGTCAAAGCGATTCGGTCAAACAGCGCCTGCCAGCGCACTTTGCTGTTATCCACTGAGGTGATGATATCGACGGTCAGAGATTTCCCCTGGTCGGCGGTAAACAGCACCTCCATATCACCGGAACCCACAACGCCTGCCAGCGATTTTCCGCTAACGGTGCGGGTTGCCGGGAATGACAAACTCATCTGTTCCATAACACCCTCTTAATCGTGTAAATGTGGCTCTGAGATACGCTCCAGCAGCAGCGTGGCTGCCAGCAGGTCGGCAGCGCCGCCCGGCGACGCGTTAAGCGCCAGCATTCGCGTATCCAGTTGTGCAAGCGCGGCTTTACCCTGCGGGCAGCGACAGCCGCCAGCCAGCAGTACCGCGCGCGCGCCGTTTTGCATCGTCTCCAGCCCCGGCAGACCGGCCCGTGAAAGTACGCAGGTGTCGCTCAGCGAAGTCATAATTGCCATTAGTGCGTCGATCCGGGCTTCGTCTTCGCTCGCCCCCTGACGGCGACTGCGCAGAAGCTGCGGCAGCGCGAGACGCATAATGTGCGGGAAACCGTTTTGCGCTTCTTCCCGCGCGCCGGGAACCTGATAACGCCGCGTCGCCCGCAGACCTTTACTGAATACTTTCGGAGCCGCCGTATCCGGCAGCGCCGCCAGACTTGCCGCCGCATCAGCGATAGCCTGTGCGTTCGCAGCGCCGCCCAGCATCGCGACAGCACTAACTAACAGCCCCAGCGCCCAGATAGCGCCGCGGTGCGTATTCACACCGCCGGTGGCCGCCATCATCTGCTGCTCACCTTCGCGCCCCAGACGCCCGATGGTCTGACGCAGAGCGATATCTGCCGGACGCTGCCAGCTTTGCAGCGCCAGCGCCTGAAAGGTGGAGGTCAGGCTATGTGCCGAACGCTCCATCAGGGCGAGTGATAAATCGAGATGCGCGCCGTTGCCACGGCTATCCACCAACCCCGGTTTCGGGCTTAAGCGCGCTTCGTCTATCAGGCTCTGCGTAGCCATCTGCGCCAATATACGCGCGCGGGCCAGGCTCTCTGTCTGCGGCTGGAGTCTCATTACCAGCTCCGGAATTTTGCCGGTGGGTTATACAAACCGCCCGACCATTCCACCAGATCGGCGACGCTGCTGGCGGCCAGCAGCGAGCGACTGGCGTCAGTGCGGCGGATGCCCATATCTTCCGGATACACAACTTTGCCGCTGCGGCGCAGGTCTGCGACGCGTTTAGCGTCTACGCCCAGCCCGATATCGGTGATCCCGGCGACTGCAGCAACCATGGCGCGGCGCTCTTCGAGATCTTTGGCGCGATACAGGTAGGCAATCCCTTCTTCCGTCAGTACGTGGGTAACGTCATCGCCATAAATCATGACCGGCGCCAGCGGCATTTTGGAGGCTTTCGCCACGTCTACCGCATCCAGTTTTTCGACGAAGGTTGGTTTTACGCCGGCCTGGAAGGTTTCCACCATTTGAACGACCAGTTTGCGCCCACGCTGCATTGGATCCGGCTCGGTTATCATGTCAAGCCAGGCTGGCGTAGCGTGACGGCGCCCGTGCGGGTCATGCCCCATGTTCGGTGCGCCACCGAAGCCGGATAAACGGCTGCGGGTTACCGTTGAGGAGTTAGCGAGGCCGTCTACCTGCAGCGTCGAGCCGATGAACATATCTACCGCATATTGCCCAGCCATCTGGCAGAATGCGCGGTTCGAGCGCATAGAGCCGTCTGCACCGGTAAAAAAGACATCGGGGCGCGCGCGGATATACTCTTCCATCCCCAGCTCACCGCCAAAGCAGTGCACGCTTTCGACCCAGCCGCTTTCAATCGCTGGAATCAGGGTTGGATGCGGGTTCAGCGTCCAGTGTTTACAGATTTTGCCTTTCAGGCCCAGTTTCTCGCCGTAGGTCGGCAGCAGCAGCTCAATCGCGGCCGTATTAAAACCGATGCCGTGGTTCAGGGATTGCACCTGATGTTCAGCATAAATCCCTTTAATCGCCATCATCGCCATCAGGATATGTTCCTGTTTGATCAGGCGCGGATCGCGGGTAAACAGCGGTTCAATAAAGAATGGCTTGTCTGCGACAACAACGTAATCAATCCACGAGCCGGGGATATCAACGCGCGGCAGGTCGCACTCATCGTCAACCAGTTCGTTAACCTGCGCGATAACGATGCCGTCGTGGAAAGCCGCGGCTTCAACCAGCGCAGGGGTGTCCTCGGTGCTCGGCCCGGTATAGAGATTGCCTTTACGGTCAGCTTTATAACCCGCGATCAGCGCGATATTTGGCACCAGGTCAACATACAGGCGGGAATACAGCTCGATATAGGTATGGATTGCACCAATTTCCAGAACGTTATCTTCCAGAAGCTGGGCAATACGCAGGCTTTGCGGGCCAGAAAATGAGAAGTCGAGTTTCCGCGCGATCCCTTTTTCAAAAATATCCAGGTGTTCACTACGTCCTACGCTCGGCATGATCATATGCAGATCGTGGACCTTTTGCGGGTTCACTTCCGCCAGCATGCGCGAAAGAAAATCCGCCTGTTTCTGGTTGTTTCCTTCCAGAACTACCCGATCGCCGGGCGCAATTAGTTTTTCCAGCATTTCGACAAGGTGTTCTGTCGGAATCACCTTACCTTCAACCGGGACGGACGCCACTCGCCGCTGTTTTTCCGTGCGGCGCGTGTTCCAGACCCTTGCTGGCGTTTGGCAAGTCGTCATTATTAACCTCCAGATTCAGCAAACCAATGTGAGTTGCTTAGCACTGCAATAAGTCTGGACCAACCAGTGAACGCTATCAATTAACTACCCGGGTAAATCATTAGCCTGAAAGTAATAATCAATGTAAGGTTTTGTGAGCTCACTCGCAGGCAGCATGCCGAAATTAAGTGCGGAAGTTTTTTGGCGGTTAGCGTCACAAAAGGCGGCACGACTGCTAAGCATTGGGTGCGTTTTATTCACCCGTGCCACTTTTGGCTTCTTTTCAGAAAGGCATATCTCTTGTTAATTGAAACGTAATATTTCTGTTAACAATAGCCAACTATAAACGTTGCAGAAGATTGTCTGTAACAGGTACAAAATAGTTATTCTGTGCTGTTTTTCTGCGTGACGAATGCCCGCAGAAGGCGATACTGACTGCCCATCCGGGCAAAAACAAAAAATAGCGTTAATCTGAAGCCATTAATACAGAAATAAGACCGTTTGATGTGATGACTCAATCAGCAGGACGTCATTATTTATTGGCAATCAATCATCGTCTTTTCTGGAAGAGGTTAAGGAAGAATAGTAAATATTCGCCTTCATAGAAGGCGGCCTTAATTTCACCCCGCAGGGGCGAACCAACGTCCCTGAAAAGAAGTCCCTGCAGCCTATAAATTTTAAATCCCCGGACAATAATCAGGCAGAGCCAAAAACTGTTGATGACCATGCCCACAGAACGTAGTGCAATAAAAAACGCCGGGCTTTGTTGCACGACGTTTTTAAGCGGCGCGGCGTTCTCGCGCTAATGGAATCTGTTATTGACCAGCAATTTTCATTTCAGGCAGCAGCACAGAACCGCACTGAATATTGCTGCGGGTTTCAATATCGTCGCCCACGGTAACAATATCGCGCCACATTTCTTTCAGGTTGCCGGCAATGGTTATCTCGCTGACCGGATACTGGATTTCACCGTTTTCTACCCAGAACCCGGCAGCGCCGCGTGAATAATCTCCGGTGATACCGCTGACGCCCTGCCCCATCAGTTCAGTGACCACCAGCCCGCGCCCCATTTTTTTCAGCATCCCGGCAAAGTCCAGCCCCTGACCGGCAATACGCCAGTTATGAATGCCGCCCGCATGACCGGTGCTTTGTAGCCCAAGCTTACGCGCAGAGTAGCTGGTTAACAGCCACTGCTGAAGAATGCCGTCTTTGACAATATCACGCCGCGCGGTGGCAACGCCTTCGCTGTCAAATGGCGTTGAGGCCAGCCCTTTTAAAAGATGTGGATGCTCTTCGATAGTGAGCCACGAGGGCAGGATTTGCTGCCCCAAGGCATCAAGAAGAAACGTGGATTTCCGGTATACCGCACCGCCGCTGATGGCACCAACCAGATGGCCGAACAGCCCGGTTGCCGCTTCTGCTGCAAAAATTACCGGCGCTTTCATGGTTGACAGCTTGCGCGGCGCGAGGCGCGCCAGCGTACGCCGCGCACACTCTTCGCCGACCTGTTCCGGGCTTTGCAGTGCATCCAGTTCGCGGGAGATAGTGTACGCGTAATCCCGCTCCATGCTGCCGTTCTGCTCGCCGATAACGCAGCTTGATAAGGAGTGGCGCGATGAGCAATAGCTCTGCAGCATGCCGTGGCTATTACCAAACACCTTAATGCCGTAGTGACTGTTAAAACTGCCGCCTTCGGTATTGGTAATGCGCTTATCTACGCCTAAAGCCGCCATTTCCGCCCGCGCGGCCAGCTCTATCGCCTGCTCCGGATCGATTTCAGCCGGATGGAACAGTGAAAGATCGGGTGCATCAAAGGCCAGCAGATCTTTCTCCGCCACGCCGGCGCACGGGTCAGGAGAGGTATAGCGGGCGATATCCACTGCCGCCTGCACGGTACGCGCAATCGCCTCCGGGCTGAGATCGGTGGAAGACGCGCTGCCTTTACGGTTCTGCTGATAGACGGTGATACCCAGCGCGCCGTCGCTATTAAATTCAACGTTTTCAACGTCGCCGTTGCGTGTGCTAACGCCAATACCGGTGGTGCGCGTTACCGCAACCTCCGCACCGTCAGTGTGCCGTTTTGCCAGCTCCAGCGCCGTCGCGACGGCCTGTTCCAGCGTTTTGCGCTGTTGTTCAACTTGTGTCATTACTTTCATTGCGATGCCATAATGTCTGGTATGGATGAAACGCCAGCGCCGTATACGGCCTGCCTGGACCACCCAACGGTAAGAAAAAGAACGCAGCCTGGAGTGAGTCTAACAGAGAATCCTTTCTCCGCGCGCGCCTGAACTGCTAGTATTAGCCTCTTTTTTGAGGAGCCTGAGATGATAAAGCAGCCTGAAGAAGACTGGCTCGATGATACGCCCGAGAATGTTACCGACGATGATGATGAAATCATCTGGGTCAGCAAAAGTGAAATTAAGCGCGACGCCGAAGAGCTAAAGCGCCTTGGCGCCGAGCTGGTTGCGCTGGGTAAAAACGCGCTGGATAAAATTCCGCTGGATGAAGAACTGCGCGATGCCGTCGAGCTGGCGCAGCGAATAAAGAAAGAGGGACGCCGGCGCCAGTTGCAGCTTATCGGAAAAATGCTGCGTAGCCGCGATGTCGATCCGCTGCGCCAGGCGCTGGATAAACTTAAAAATCGCCACAATCAGCAGGTTTCTCTGTTTCATAAGTTGGAAGCACTGCGCGACAGGCTTATTGAGCAGGGCGATGATGCGATGCCAGAGGTGCTTACACTGTGGCCAAATGCGGACAGGCAGCAGCTACGCGCGCTGATCCGCAACGCTAAAAAAGAGCAGGCAGGCAATAAGCCGCCGAAATCCGCGCGGCAGATTTTCCAGTATCTGCGCGAACTGGCCGAAGCCCAGTAAATTGAGTTAGCCTGAGCGCCCTGAATATTCCGGGGCGTTTCCTTTTCTGCCCCGCGCCATAGCGCGTTGTGGCCAGTTTATCCAGATTCAATTACACGAAAAATAGCGGCAATGCCGCCCTATTCCGCCGACTCCGCCCGGCAAAAGCGGTGAAGAATAGCCGCTACCGATACGCGCCGCGACAAACCCGCCGCCAGTTTATGGAATGCAAATTTAAAGACAGTCAGGCGGGGTGAAAGCCCATAATGGCCGCCTCCGGAAGATATGGTTTTTAGCAGGCAGCAAATATTGGCCGGAGCACCGCGCCGGCCTAATAACAGTTTTATGCCTGAGATTTTCTTGCCGCCAGCGCGTCCAGCAGTTTTTGGTGGATGCCCCCAAAGCCGCCATTGCTCATCACCAGGATATAATCCCCCGGCTGCGCGGTTTTCATCACCATCTCCACCAGCGCATCAACGTCAGCGCTCCAGTGCGCCGGCTGTACGCAGGCGTCCGCTACCTCTGATACCTGCCAGGAGATATGCGGCGGTTGGAACAGAAACACCTCATCGGCTCGCCCCAGCGCCGGCGCCAGATCCTCTTTGCTGATCCCCATTTTCATGGTGTTAGAACGAGGCTCCAGTACCGCCAGAATGCGCGCGGTACCGCCAACTTTGCCGCGCAAAGCCGCTAGCGTAGACAGAATCGCCGTAGGATGATGCGCAAAATCGTCGTACACGCTAACGCCAGAAACTTCACCGCGTAGTTCCAGACGCCGACGGGCGTTAATAAAGGAATCCAACGCCTGCGCCGCCTCCGCAGGCAACACGCCAACGTGGCGCGCGGCGGCGATAGCCATCAGGCCATTATGCATATTATGCTCGCCCACCAGGTTCCAGTTCACTTCGCCCACGCGCTGATCGTCGAGATAAATTTCCCAGCGGGCGGCATCCGGCGTCAGTTTTTTCGCCTGCCAGCGCCCGTGCTCACCGGTCAGTTCCTGTTCGCTCCAGCAGCCCATGCTCAGAACCTGCTTCAGGTTAATGTCATGTTCCGGGGAGATAATGCGCCCTTTACCAGGCACGATGCGCACTAAATGATGGAACTGTTTCTGGATGGCTTTGAGATCGTCAAAAATATCCGCATGATCGAATTCAAGATTATTCAGGACGAGCGTACGCGGGCAATAGTGTACAAACTTAGAGCGTTTATCGAAGAACGCACAGTCATATTCATCCGCCTCAATCACGAAGAAATTGCTGTCACCCAGGCGCGCAGATACGTCGAAATTGCCAGGCACGCCGCCGATAACAAAGCCCGGCTGATAGCCACAGCGTTCGAGAATCCAGGCCAGCATCCCCGCAGTGGTGGTTTTCCCATGCGTTCCCGCCACGGCCAGTACCCAGCGATCGCGCAGTACAAAATCGTGCAGCCACTGCGGACCTGACATATACGGAATATTATCTTCCAGCACCGCTTCAACGCAGGGGTTACCGCGCGTCATCGCATTGCCGATAATCACTAAATCGGGGCGCGGATCGAGCTGAGCCGGATCGTAGCCTTCTGTAAGAGAGATACCCTGTTCGCTGAGCAGCGTGCTCATCGGCGGATAGACGTTATCGTCTGAACCGGTGACTTCATGCCCTAACGAACGCGCCAACATCGCCAGCCCGCCCATAAAGGTGCCGCAGATCCCCAGAATATGAATGCGCATAATTTCTACCCTTTAAAATCCCGGCGTTCATTCTACCTATATGTCCGCCGGCAAGGTAACACCCTTTCATCTTTTTCTGTATTTTGCTGGCGCGATTCACCTGAGCGCGGCGTTTTGAATGTTTGTTAATATTGCCGTAACTTTTTTAATAGGTAACGGCAGGGACTGGTTTATGAAGACGTTAGGTGAATTTATTGTCGAAAAGCAGCATGAATTTTCCCAGGCTACCGGGGAACTGACCGCGCTGATTTCAGCCATTAAGCTTGGCGCGAAGATTATCCATCGCGATATTAATAAAGCCGGTCTGGTTGACATTCTGGGTGCCAGCGGCACGGAAAACGTCCAGGGTGAAGAGCAGCAAAAACTCGATTTATTCGCCAACGAAAAACTTAAAGCTGCCCTCAAAGCGCGCGACATCGTTGCCGGCATAGCCTCGGAAGAAGAAGATGAAATCGTGGTGTTTGAAGGCTGCGAGCACGCAAAATATGTGGTTCTGATGGACCCGCTCGACGGTTCATCAAACATTGACGTTAATGTCTCGGTCGGCACTATTTTTTCTATTTATCGGCGCGTTACGCCTGTGGGCACCCCGGTGACGATGGAAGATTTCCTGCAGCCGGGCAATAAACAAGTGGCGGCAGGCTATGTGGTTTACGGTTCATCAACCATGCTGGTTTATACTACCGGCTGCGGCGTCCACGCTTTTACTTACGATCCTTCTCTTGGTGTATTCTGCCTGAGCCAGGAGCGCATGCGCTTTCCGGCGCGGGGAAAAATGTATTCAATCAATGAAGGGAATTACATCAAATTCCCAATGGGCGTGAAAAAATACATTAAATATTGCCAGGAAGAGGATGCGCAAACCGATCGCCCGTACACTTCCCGCTATATTGGTTCGCTGGTCGCTGATTTTCATCGCAATTTGCTCAAAGGCGGTATCTATCTGTATCCGCGTACCGCCAGCCACCCGGACGGTAAGCTGCGTTTACTCTATGAATGCAATCCGATGGCCTTTTTAGCGGAGCAGGCGGGCGGCAAAGCCAGCGACGGGAGCCAGCGCATTCTGGATATTATTCCTGATAACCTGCATCAGCGCCGTTCATTCTTTGTCGGCTCCGATCATATGGTCGATGACGTTGAACGTTTTATCCGCGAAAACCCGGATAACTAACCAAAACCGCGATGCTTCGCGTTTGCCCGGTGCTGTTTTCCTGGTTTCAGGCGCCGGGGCCGTTTAGCCGGCCAATAAGCCCCCGCACAGGCGCTTACTCAAAGCGTGCTCTGCTTTACCCCATCTAGCGCCATTTACGGTCTATTTGTTCAGCCCTGAGCGAGTAAAATCAGGCGAAGACTTTCCGCCCAACTCCCGGCTATAATGTCCGGCACTTGTTTGCCACACAGTTAAAGGAAACAAACATGAGCTTACTTAACGTTCCTGCGGGTAAAGATCTGCCGGAAGATATCTACGTTGTTATTGAAATCCCGGCGAACGCTGACCCTATCAAATATGAAGTTGATAAAGAAAGCGGCGCGCTGTTTGTGGATCGCTTTATGTCCAGCGCCATGTTCTATCCGTGCAATTACGGCTACATCAATCATACGCTCTCTCTGGATGGCGATCCTGTTGATGTGCTGGTCCCGACGCCCTATCCGCTGCAGCCCGGTGCCGTTATTCGCTGCCGCCCGGTTGGCGTGCTGAAAATGACCGATGAATCCGGTGAAGATGCCAAACTGGTCGCCGTTCCGCACACCAAGCTGAGCAAAGAATACGATCACATCAAAGATGTGAACGATCTACCGGAATTGCTGAAAGCTCAAATTACCCATTTCTTTGAACACTACAAGGATTTGGAAAAAGGAAAATGGGTGAAAGTAGACGGTTGGGATAACGCAGAAGCCGCAAAAGCTGAGATCGTGGCTTCTTTTGAGCGCGCAGCAAAGAAATAAATCATCGCCGCCAATGTATTTAACCGCACCGCCAAAACCGGCGGTGCGTTTTTTACATGCGCTTATTAGCCTATCATCAGGCTGCATCCCCGCCCCTTCACGGCATCATCATCGGCGTTTAACCCCGTTTTATTGCCAGAACGGGATTAAACGCCGGAAACCACGTTGTATACCTAATGCGTAAAGATGTTAAACCTCACTGGCGTCAAATAGCGGGTAGACTTATCCCGGACTAAACCGAACCCAGTGTTAATCTTTAGGCTCTACCCATCTTTCATTTGCAGCATTTCTGGTATTGGCGCTGCGCGCCGCTGAAGAAAATCACTGAATCATTTCAGCATTGGCACAGCAAAGCATCCGCCCTTACCTGGCGCGAGGCCAATACGTTTCAAATGATAGCGAGCAAATACGTCTTTTCTCATATCCAGCCGGTGCCGGTAACGCTGTGATAAAGCCACGCAAAGGAAAGAGCTTTATCGTAAACTTAGGCGATAAATTATCTGAAAGCGACTAACTTTTAGAATAAACGACAAAATATGAGGATTCTCAAATTTATTACGTCTCCAACTTTAAATAAAGAAATAAAACGTCATTTCTCAGCCAAGACAGCGTTATATTATTTCTGTGAATGATGTTTTATCAGCAAATAATTCCTTTCCTGGAAATATAAACAAAACTTCATCCAATTATTATAATAAATAAAACAGCTAGTGTCGCTAACCTTATCCCTTTATACTACAAGAACTCTTTATTCTGCTATAAGAACGCATGCAGCGTTAAATCATAATAATCAATCATAAACAATTGTAACAAGTAAACTGGTAACATAATGCGTAGATTTCTTTTATTTTCGTTTATAAACATACTATTTTCGGCCATTATATCTGTGAAATTCTTTATCGTTCCCGGAACGGCCATTACTCCTCCCGGCGCCTTTTTCTCTTTCTTTGCGATATTAGGTAACTTTTTCTTAATATATTTGCTACTTTTTCTTCTCTGTCTCCCGCTGCTGCTGCTACGGGAAAAAACCAGAAACATACTACTCGCATTGATCTTCAGCTGCGCACAGATAGCGCTATATGTAGATATACTCGTCTTTGAGCAGTACCGCTTCCATATTAATGAATCCGTTCTGTCCATGGTACTTTTTGGCCAGGTCGTCGATTTCTCCTGGGCGACCTGCGCCATTATGGCCTTGACGGCGCTGATAGTTTTTGCCTTAGAATACCTTATTATTAACCTAATAAGAAAACTGTCGCAGCACCGGGAAAAAGCGTCAAGCGGACTTTGGTATGCCAGTTTATTTTTCGTTTTTACGATACTGGTTAATAATATTGGCTATATGGTGGCATTTTATTACTCATATTCCCCTATCATGGTGGTTAAAGAGTATTTGCCAATGTACTATCCACTCACTTCAAAGAAAATTATGGGGTTCTTTGATAAAGATGGGCAAAAAAGAAATATTTATGCGAACAGTGCGAAGAAAAGCCATGTCACTTATCCGCTAAAAGAGCTGGAAATTACGCAATCAAATAAGAAACCCTACGATATTCTCTTTTTAGTTATCGACTCATGGCGCTATGATACTTTTAATGAAGAGGTATCCCCTAATACCTGGCGCTTTGTAAAACAGCATAGCGGTGTGGCTTTTCACCAGCATTATTCCACAGGCAATGCAACCCGCACCGGGATTTTTGGGTTGTTTTACGGGATTCCTGGCACATACTGGGAATCATTTCTGAATAACTCACTGCCTTCTCCGCTTATCACTACTATGCAGAAAGAAGATTACAATATTGGTATATTCTCCTCTGCAAAAATCACGTTTCCGGAATTCGATCGCACAGTATTCGCTACCGTAAAAGATCTGAGAATTAAAAGTGAAGGCGCGTCAGCACCAGAACGCGACGCTAACCTGACCAAAGACTGGATCCAATGGTATAAACAGCGGGACGTTAGCCGCCCTAGCTTCTCATTTTTGTTTTACGATTCGGCTCACGCCTATGATTTCCCACCCGATTTCGAGGTTAAGTTTAAGCCCGTGGGAGATATCAACTATATGACGTTGAAAAATAATACCGATCCCACGCCGATGTTTAATCGCTATAAACAAAGCATTTACTTTATCGATCGCGTTTTACAAAACGTCTATGACACACTGCAAGCGTCTAATAACCTTGAAAACACGCTTATCGTCATCACCGGCGATCATGCACAAGAGATGAACGATAATCGCCTCGGCTTTTGGGGCCACAATGGCAACTTTACCGACGCACAAACAAAAGTACCTTTTATTATTATTGGCGCAAAAGACGCACCGCTGCTGGCAGATAATGTGGATAAAATCACCAGCCATGAAGATGTACTGCCAACGCTAATGAAGCATTATCTCAATGTTGCTAATAACGCCCGCGATTACTCCACGGGATACGATTTATTTAGCAATATGCCGCAGCGGAATTGGCTGCTGCTTTCAAACTACAGCTCCTGGGCGCTGCGCACGCCTGAAAACATCTATATGGTTAATGGTGTGGGAATCAGCCACTACATGGATAGCCATAATCGTGAAACGCGCGAGAAACCCAATTATCTCTATCTGCGTGAAGCGATGGAGCAAATGACCCATTTTGTGAAAACACAGTAGTCCCTCTTGCCAGGCGGAGCGGAGCGCTTTTCGCCTGGCGAATAATTTTCATTAATCACCACCTGAGACATCGCTATCAACTGTAATGTATTTCAAGTGCACTCTCCTGGTCACGGCAATTCTTTTGGAGTTTTTATAACTTCTACTTGATTATTCGCCAATTCCTTTTTTTAAACTTCTAAACCCCACATTTAAAATTAAAAAAATTATTAAAATTAGAATTAACCATATTGCGTGCTTATTCACATCCATAAGCCATCCAAATAGGACTGGTGATAGTGTCATCCCCAGAGACCATGTCATTTGAAAAGCCGCCATATAACTTCCATTATTTTTCACAGGCGCTAAATTGATACAAAGCATATTCATGGTGGGGATAGATAGCGTTTCTGCCAGACTATATATAATCATGGCGCCTACCAATACCGCTCCGGTAATCATCTGATTCTCGACTGTTATACTAGCGCACCAAAAAAGAGTAAATGCTAAAATATTTAAAAGATAAGAGCATTTTATAGTAGATAAAGAATTGTACTTCTTGGCCCAGGATGCCATATGAATACTTAATATCGCTATAATAGCTGTATTAAGTATTACTAACCCGCCAGAAAATAATGGGGGTAAACCAAGTTGCTCGGTAGCATAGATAATAATCACAAGAGGTATTACCATCGCCGCCAGCACCAATCCAAAATTAACTATAAGTAGCTCACGATAACGGTTATTCAGAAGAACATCTTTTAACCCTTTATTTTCTTTACTATTTACATCATCTATCTCATCGCATATTTTTTTAGGTTGCCAAACAAATAAAGCAATGCAAGATAGAAAAAAAAGTAACGCTGAAAAAGCAATAGTATAATTTAAACCGGTAGTATCATTTATTGTTAGCGCTAGCGATGTGAAAATAGCACCAATTCCTAAACCTATATTTCTTATAGACGCGATTAGGCCAAACCAGGTTTGTGTTCCTTTTACTTCTGATGCTAATAATACCAGTCCACGATTACTCGTCCAATAAATATGGGAGCCAGCCTGTATTAGAAATTGAGTAAACATTATTGTGAAAGGATCTCTGGCGAAAAGGCATATGATAAAACCGATGCCGCTTATAAAATCTCCATAAATTGATAACTTTCCAGGCCCAAGCTTATCTAATAGCTTCCCAATAAAAATTGGTATTAATGATGAGGTGGCGCGGCCTATCGTAATAGCTAAACCGATAACTGATAAGCTTATAGTTGTCATTCTGGTGAAATAGACCATCATAAAAGCCATAGTTAAACCGCTACCTGTGGCATTAAGAATCGTTGATATTAAAAAAGTTTTGATTGTTTTATATTCGGCACTTTAACTCTGAATATATTATTCACATAGACACCATTTAATAGCATATAAATAACTCAAAGTTTAATTCACCATGAGTGATAACAACCTAAAAGTAGGAAAAATTCATTATCAGCATAATATAGATATTATTATCCCTCATTAAAATAAGTCACAACCAATTCATCATTACGCCCTGCTAAATAACATTAAAAATATAGGGCAGAATATATCTAAAAAATTTTCTCAACACACCTAAATTAATATAATAACTATAATATTAAAATATATCTTTGATATTTAATTATTCACCCTATAATCCTATCTAATAAACGACAGGCCCTGAACATTAATTAACACCACTATTTCCGATAAGAGTAAAACACCAACTTCTCGTTGTAAATATAGGTCTGGCTACTTACACTAAAGAAAAAAATTCATCAATAAGGTAATGACATGGAAAGTTTCCGGAGTATCAATGCCTTTGTACATGCAGTTGAACTTTGTAGCTATGCGGCGGCTGCCAGAGTATTGGGCGTATCCCCATCTGCTATTGCCAAAAGCGTAGCGAAACTTGAAGACGATCTCGGGGTTAGACTGTTTCATCGAACTACTCGTAGTATATGCCTGACTAAAAAAGATGATATTTTTTACGAAAGGTGTAAGTTCATTTTAGGCGAAATTAGAGATACAAAAGCCTTACTTGCAGAAATGCGCACCAACCCTAAAGGGAAATTGCATATAAGCGTACCACAGATTTTTGGTCATTCTATCCTAATACCTTTACTTCCTAAATTTTTAGATAAATATCCCGATATTCAGCTTGATGTGGATTTCGAAGATAGAGTTGTTGATCTTATTGCTGAGGGTATTGATCTTGCTGTTAGAAGTGGTGAACTTGCCGATAATCGACTTGTTGGAAGAAAATTAGGTGAACAACATTTTGTCGTCTGCGCAAACCCTAACTACTTAAACATGAAGGGAATTCCTTCTCATCCGAGCGAATTAGTAAACCACCATTGCATTCATTTCAAATATCCCACAAGTGGGCGAATTGCTTCATGGTCTTTTGTTAAGCCCTATGAAAATCTGGACCTTCCTAAAAATATTATATTTAATAACACTTATGCAGGATTACGTACTGCAATAGCCGGTTTGGGCATTGCACATCTCCCAATATATGTGGCAGAGGAGGCTTTTAAGAATAAGTTACTTATTCCAGTATTAACTCAATATATGTCGCCTTTAGGATCTCTGTCATTAATCTGGCCTTCAAATCGGCATTTATCGCCAAAAGTTAAAGCATTTGCGGACTTTTTGAATAACGAGTTAGCTACTGGAAAATTCCTTTTTAATAAACTTCAATAAGCCCGGATTAATCATTGGAAAGATCATATGCAATAGCTGATGCAAATCCGCGTTTATTAGAGATGAGTACCTGAAGAACCATTCTTATAAATTCTATTTTAGAAATAGATAGATATATACAGTTGCTTAATACACAGTGCATTGTATCTATTTTAAAGTGAGACATTTAACCTCCTTCCAATCTATTGCACTAATAATCACGCTGAATGATTATTTACCTGTTTCAGAGGTATCGTCTTCTGGTGGCCAACAAAAAAAGCAGCCGCAATAATTTGCGGCTGCTGTAGGGTGAGAATTGACTCCAAAGAGAAAAACAGTGCGTTATCCTTTCTCCCTGTCGCTCCAGTCACCGCTGGTGATAAGCGTCAGCAAATCAACCGGGCGCTGGTAAACATACATCCAGGCGCCGCCATAGGGGGTTTGTATCAAGCGCCGCTGATACTCTCCGCCTTTTGTACGCAGCGCGTCCAGCTCAGCAAGCGTCGACGCGTCGATTCGGTAAACCTCTCCATAGACCGAACCCGCGCCCGGCACCGCGCCTGGGTAATGACCAAGACTATATAACTGATAGCCTTCTTCACGGTGGTCCCCCAGTAACTGAGCGTTCGTCATCCAGTGGCTGTTGCCCTGTTTGCGCCGTAAACTGCCATAGACAAATATTCGCATTGCTAAAACTCAAACTGATAGAGCAAATCGAGTGCCTGATCGATACCAGACACCGCTTCCAGGTACAGTTTAGGCATTAAACGATAGCGTAGCGTTAACGTTGCCAGCGAATCAAAAATACCCATCCCATATTTTACCTGGAGACCAGGCAGTACGTATCCGCTGACCACAACCTGAGATGAATCCCCCACCCCTTCGGTGTCCAGGGCCAGATTACTTACGCCAAATGTCTCGCCGATTTTACCCACAACCTGCCCACTTTGCGCAACCCCCAAGCCAATTAACATGGAAGTCATCGCCTGGCTATCTGAGCCACCCGCATCCAGCCCCTGCCCACGCAGTAAATAAGACAGCGCCTCCTGCTGCGATAGCACCGGATCGGAGAACACTTCAACCTTCGGCTCATCGGCCTGACCCGTTACGCGCACGCCGGCGGTAACGTCATCCTCAGTAGCGTCCGGATTGCGTATTGCTTCGATGTTGAGTAAAGGCTGGTCCGGCGGACCGGAGAACAACAGTTCCCCTTTGCGCACCAGAAGATCCTGCCCATAAGCGTGGAAGCGGCCCTGTGGGATATTAATCTGCCCGTTTAACCCCAGCCCCTGCTTATCTTGGGCTACTTTAAGGTCGCCGTTTAGCTTCGCCTTCAGGCCAAATGCCTCCATACGCACATTGTTGCCGATATGGATGTTCAAATTGCTGTTGATGGGAATAGCCGCCGTTTTCTTTTCTTTTGGCTGTAGGTTCTCATCCAGCATCACTTCGTCGCTGGAGACGCCCACCGCGCTTTCAGGTAGATCATGCACAATGATCCGCGCCCAGGGCACATCGACATTACCATCCAGCGAAAATAACGACGGCGTCGCTTCAAAGGTGACATCCGGAGACACGTCGAGACGCACCATCGGCGGCACGGTAACGCGCACGCGGTTGCCTTTTGCCGCAATACGCGCACGCCAGTTATCCAACTGGCGCCAGTCTGCATCACCATTCAGGTTAATCTGCCCATGTAGCGTTCGTACCACGCCCTGTAGCTGCGAAGTCATACCATTAAATGCCAGGCCCAGCTCGCTCGGCTGCATATCAAACGGCATAAAGTTTCCGTCAATATCCAGCCCTGTGAGTTTCAAGTCGCCAAAGAGCTGCGGGCTTGCGGCGTCGCCGCCCAGACGCAGATTAGCGTTAAGCAGACCTGCCGCCTTTTCCCCGCGAGAGAAAATCGCGTTTGCGATGGCCAGCGAGAAATTATGAATATTCACATTTCCGGCCAGTCCGCGCCGCCCCTGCGGATCGCTGATCTGCAACTTACCGTCAAGCTGCCCGTTATTGGCAACTCGGATAAGCCATCCCAACTGCGCGCGATTATTGCGTAATTCCGCCTCCAGATTCAGGGCGTCAAACGCAACCGGCAGCGTATTACGATTAATCACCTGCGATACTTTTACGCCCCGCCCCTGCAGTGCTACTTTTCCCTGAGGTAGGCCGCCATCGCTGGTCCAGCTCACGTCCGCGTTGCCGGTAAACACACCGCTGGCTTTCGTTTCTGCCGGTAAGAATGATTTCAACATTGCCAGGTCAAACCGCTTCAAATTGATCTGCGCATGCCCGCTGGCACCGGCATCAATAGGCTGCGGGACACACAATTCGGCGTCAGGGTTGGTCCAGCAGTGTGGACCGATTGCGATGCGCTGTTCCGTATTCCGATAGTACAGTGATACGGGACGCGAAAGCGTCACCGGACCGACCGGTGTTTCAAAACGAGTGTCGCTAAGCTGCCCGCGCCAGCGCTCCGCGCTACGATCGAAGCTACCGCTTAATGCGAGGTGGCCAGCGACCGGTTTACCCTGGATACGTAACTGGAGCTGATGCTGTTTTTCGCTGCCTTTCGCATCCAGCAATATATCGCGGATATCCACGCCGGGCTGTCTGATACTCTCTACGCGAAGAGCCAGGTTGCCTGCAATTTGCTCGCCGGATTTTACGTCGCCCTTTAACAGTACTTTCGCAATGGTAAGTTCCTGCCAGCGTAGCCCATTGGCGCTGAGATCGGCCGTCAACTGCGGCGCTTTCAGGTCGCCGCGCAGGTTAATCACCCCCTTCGCGGCTCCGCCCAAACCCGGCAGCGCGTTGTCGAGGTTTGGCGCATCGATATTGGCATCCAGCGCCAGCGATTTTTCTCCCAGCTCGCCTTTCACTTCGATGTGATTGCGGCCCAGGGCCAGGTTCAAACCGGGAATAGTCCACTGCATGTAGCTATTGCCTTTCAGCGAACCTTTCACGTCCAGCGCGTTTTGTTTCACTCTGCCGTTGATGTTCAGCGTCGGCACATCCATCTGCCAGCTGCCGCCATACAGGCTACCGCGCGTTTTTATCACACCATCAAGTTTCGCCGGCCAGTCGGGGGTTTGCTGGGCGGTATTGATTCCGTCCAGCGTCAACTCACTGCGCCAGCTAATCGCTTTTTCCCAGTCCAGCAGCGCTTTCAGGCCGATAGTTCCCTGAAGCGCAGCGACGCGCAGGGCGTCCAGATTTATTTGCCGCTCATTGCCTTTCGCATTCAGCGTAATGCTGGCGGCAGGAATTTGTTCCCCTTTCACCGCGGTGCGAAATGCCAGCGCGTAATCCGTTGCTTTACCGCCAAGCGATAACTGTAAATTATCGGCCTGATACTGTTTTTTGCCGCTTAATGGCCAATAGAGCTGCTGGCTTTTTACATCCAGGTTAAACGGCAGCCCCGCCTGCGCCAACTGCGCCCGGGCATCAAGCGTTATGCCTACCGGCCCGGAGAGATTAACGCCCAGCGTTAGCGTATCGCGCAGCGCACCGCCGATGCTAAGGCGGATCTTTTCGCCTTTCAGCGGTTCGATGTTCAGCGCACCGTTGAGGGTGAGGTTAACCGGCCATTTATCTTTAAGCTGCGCGGCTCCCGTCGCCTTAAGCTGCCCGCGATCGGTGTCGACGTCTAGCGCGTCGATTTTCATTTGCCCATCATCGCTGCGGACCTTCAAAAGTAAGCTACGCACCATCAGTTCAGTATCGCCAGCCAGGCGCAGCCGCTCGCCGCGAAATTCTTCAATGTTTAAGTTGACCGGCAAATGAACGTCGGCCATCTCCGGCAACAGCGGTTTAGCAAAAAGCTGATGTAAGGTTTCCCCTAGCGATGGCGCATTGGGATCCGGTTTCTCTATCTTCGGTTCAACGACTTGCTTCTGCGCGATGTCAGCCGCTTTCGGTAGCGCGACTAATACCCCCTGAAGTTGGGTCGGCGTAAGCGTTAAATTACGCTCTTTCCAGTCCAAACCCGATGAGAAATGCATGAGAGAAACGGTGGTGTCATCGATTTTAACGCTGACGTTATCAATGGCGACATGCCGCAGAATAAGGGGATAAGGCGTGCTTAAATTGAGCGGCGCACTCTCTTTTTTCTCCGGCTCTGGCGAAGACGGCGGCATTTTTTCCGAATCCACCGTGACGCTGACATCCTTGAGAGAAAGATCGTTAACGCACAGTCTACTGTCGCGCAGGCAGCTTAATTGCACGGCGAGATGAAATTCGCCGGCCCTGACATTGACGCCCGGCTGGGCGTAGGTAAGCCCTTTTACGCGCAGATCGCGCCAGCCGCCGGTCACCTGTTCAATATGCAGCCCGGGCACCCACCGATTCGCCCCCTTGAACATTAAATGCAGACCAGTGGTGGTCCCGATTAAAAAACCTAGCGCGCCGATGAGTAAAATTACCAGAGCGAGTATAATCAGGCTTATTTTCTTCCAGCGGCTCATAGCTCTGGCCCCAGACCGATATAGAACTGCAAACCGTGCTCCTCGTCGTCGCCCACCGGTACCGCAAAGTCAAGTTTGATCGGGCCTACCGGTGATTCCCAGCGCACGCCAACGCCTGCGCCAGTTTTGAGATTACTTTGTTTGATATCACTTACCGCCTCACCGGAGTCGATAAAGACCGCGCCCCACCATTTGCCGGTCACATTGTATTGATATTCCAGCGAACCGGTGGCCAGTTTCGAGGCACCGGTCAGTTTGCCTTCACGGTCTTCAGGTGAGATGGATTTGTAGTCATAGCCGCGAATACTGCGATCGCCCCCGGCAAAGAAACGCAGGTCGGGCGGTACTTTTTTAAAGTCGTTGGTTTCGATCCACCCCAAATTACCGCGCATAACAAAGCGGTGGCGATCGAAGAGCGTGCGGATCCAGACGTTTTGTGCCTGTAATACAACAAAATCTACGTCCGAACCCCAGACAGTATTCGAGTAATCAATAGAGTAGCGCTGCGAATCCCCCCAGTTCGGCATCAGACCACCGCGAGAACGGGTGCGGCTCAAACTGGCACCCGGGTACAGCAGCATTGTGGTGTGCGTTTCGATGCCCTGGGTAAAGTGGTCGAGACTCCAGCGTAAATTCAGCGCCCGCTGCCAGCCGCTGGACATATCCCAGTTGCGCGACAGAGCAAGCGTGGTGGAATCCGCTTCCGTATCGTTAAGGTCGGTGCGTTTAAAGCCGCCCTGAACGGTGTAGTATTGCTCAATAGGGTTTTTGAGCAGCGGTATTTTATAGCTGAAATCAAGCTGCTGCTCGGGTGATGAAATGCTGGCGCTGCTGGTAAAGCTATGCCCCCACGCATTCACCCACGGCTTCTTCCAGGTCGCTTTTACGCGCGGCCCTACGTCAGTGGAATACCCCACCCCGGTTTCAATCGTATTCGGCGTACGCGGCGATACCACGCCATGTAACGGTAATATCTTACTTTGCCGCGACTTTTCAAATTCTGGCGCAACGACAACGGAATTAAACCATCCGGTTGCTGCCAGCCTGCGGTTTAACTCAGCCAGGTCGGAAGAATAGTAATAATCGCCTTTTTCAAAAGGCACCAGCGCGTACAGATACTCTTCCCGTATTTGCGAACCTTCAAAGCTAACATCGCCGAAACGATAGCGCGGCCCACTATCGTAATCGATATCCCAAAACGCCTGGCGTCGCTCCAGGGAGACGCCTAATTGACTCTTTTTAAATTCACTGTCGAAATAACCCTTACGCAGCGCAACGCTGGTCAGGCCTTTTTTAAAGCTTTCATAATCACTGTGATTCAGGATAGTGCCTACCTTCGGCCGCTTCCCAAGAAGCGCCAGATAGTCACTATCGGTACGTGCACCGCCGCGTAAAATAACGTCGGTACCTCCAAGCCGCACCGGTGGACCGGCCTGGACCTGGGCGTGCAGAACCTGCCGCCCTTTACCTGCGGGAGGAGGCTGAAGCGTAAAATCAATTTTTGGTTCGTAGTAGCCGAGTGGTTTTAGCCCTTCACGAATGGCATCATCCACCCGAGCCTGAAAGCGCCGGTCAGGAGTAACTTCGTCGCTTTCGATAGTAGAAAGCTGAGCGCGCACGTTTTTCTCCAGCGCTCCCGTAAGTCCGTCAACTTTTAATCTTACGCTGGCCGCCGCGGCCATTTCGCTTACCAGCCAGAGGCTGGCCAGACAATAAATTCGGATTCGTGGCACGTATTCTCCTGATATCCCTAGATTATCCTCCCCTGGAAGGAAACATTCGCCGCTTCGCGATAAACAACCCACAAATAACAGGGTTGAAAAATAAAAGTTGCTCCAAATAATTCTTATCGTTAAATCTGATCTTTATTGGCGCCCGTATTGTCCGCAAATACGCCCGCCGTGACAACCTCGTAACGGCTTAACCGGCCAATTCTGGATAATTTGGGAGAATACGTCGTGAAATTTTTTGATAAATCCCACCTGGTCACTGCCGTTGACGCCCTGCCGGGCCGCAGCACGCCTATGCCAGTCGCAACATTGCATGCCGTAAATGGCCATTCTATGACGAATGTCCCGCCGGGTATGTGCGTCGCGCTATTTGCGATGGGCTGCTTCTGGGGCGTCGAGCGGCTATTCTGGCAGCTACCGGGCGTATACAGTACTGCGGCAGGCTACACGGGCGGATATACGCCTAACCCAACTTACCGGGAAGTTTGCACCGGTGAAACGGCGCACGCCGAGGCAGTGCGGGTGGTATACGATCCTAAAACGGTTGGCTATGACCGTCTGTTGCAGGTGTTCTGGGAAAATCACGATCCGGCACAGGGAATGCAGCAGGGTAACGATCGCGGCACACAATATCGCTCTGCGATTTATCCCCTTACGCCAGAGCAGGAAAAAGCCGCAATCACGAGCCGGGACAATTACCAGGCAGCGATGAATAACGCCGGCGATCATCGAGAAATTACCACTGAAATCGCCAGCGCCACGCCGTTTTATTATGCTGAAGATGAGCATCAGCAATATCTCCACAAAAACCCATATGGCTATTGTGGCATCGGCGGTATCGGAGTTTGTCTGCCTCCGGCCGGGTGATAAGCGATAGTTTTAGCGCTCGCTTTAAAGTGAGCGCTACTCTTTATTAATAGCAGTGAAGCTCATTGAGAACGGCGGATAGCATTAGGCTAACAGCATAATAAATAGGCAGTTATATTCCCTTACCTTTAGTTTCATTTCACATCAAAATCATCACGCTATTAAATAGCACCCTAATATATTCTGTTGTTTCACTTACTCTTTGAAGGGATATCAGATGGAATGTAAACGCCTGCCCGCAGTCATTATCGCCTGCATGTCGCTATATGTTGCCGGGGCCAGCGCTGCCAGCGCGCCTGGATTTCTAACGCCACAAAGCGCACCAGACAGCCTGGCGATTCTACCGCCGCCGCCGCCGGAAAATAGCGTAACGTTTCTTGCCGATAAGGCGCAGTATGAAACCGGGAGGACATTAATAGATAAGTTCCGCCAGCAGCTTGCCGCCAGCGATGCCGACTATAAAAATTTTGCAACGGCGTTTTCCAGCGCGTTTGGCGTTCCTATCTCGGAAACACAGACTCCGGCACTTTACCATTTGCTACAGAATGTGCTGCAGGATAGCCACGACTTCGCCATGCGTGCGGCAAAAGATCACTATCAGCGCGTGCGCCCATTCGTCATGTATAAAGACAGCACCTGCACACCGGCTAAAGATAAAAAAATGGCGAAAACCGGTTCTTACCCCTCAGGCCACGCCTCTTTCGGCTGGGCGACAGCGCTGGTGCTGGCGGAAATCAACCCGGCTCGCCAAACCGCGATTCTACGCCGGGGGTATGAATTCGGGCAAAGCCGCGTCGTGTGCGGAGCGCACTGGCAAAGCGACGTCGATAGTGGCCGTATTATGGGAGCAGCGGTGGTGGCCGCCCTTCACGCCAATGAAAAATTTGCTCAGGAGATGGCGGCGGCAAAACGCGAATTTGCTTCCCTGAATAGGGGGACAGGGGCGGTGTCTGGTTCATCGCTGCCCCGCCAGTAAATATTCGCTTTCAAAAATAGCCAATAGCGTTAGCTTCTCACTCGGGGCGTTATTTGTCCCGTATAGCTTTCGCGGCCCTGCCCGCTCGCTTTAACGCACGGGCAGGATAAAGATGAGTTACAGGCTGGCGTTTACTGCATTTACTTATCGCCGTGTTCAAATTGCCGTCACGGTAAAATACCGGCGCGGGCGGGAACGTTTTATTACGCTTAATAATATCCAGCCCAGCTAATTTCCACCTAAGACAAAGCGTTATTCAGCCGTAGCACTAATGCGCCAGACGCTCCCTTTCTGGCTTAGTTATCTCTTAAGAAGCTATTGTTTTACTCTCCCTATACGTGCCACTGGCAGCCCGTAGGGAGCTTACGCTATACTGACGGCGAATTTATCGGCCTAACGTCTTCGGGCCGGTTTTAGCGTATTCCACGCAAGTTATCCACTTCCCTTCCGAGGATCTGGCCTCCGGCCGGATAAGATATGTTAAACAGTATTTTGATAATACTTTTGCTGATAGCCATCAGTGCCTTCTTTTCAACTTCAGAGATCTCACTGGCGGCCTCGCGCAAAATCAAACTTAAACTGCTCGCCGATGAGGGCAATATCAACGCCGAGCGCGTACTTAAAATGCAGGAAAACCCGGGGATGTTCTTTACCGTGGTGCAAATTGGGCTCAACGCAGTAGCTATCCTCGGCGGTATCGTTGGAGATGCAGCGTTTTCTCCCGCATTTAAGAACCTGCTTTCTAACATTATGCCCGCACCGCTTGCAGAACAAATCAGTTTTATCCTGTCGTTTACGTTGGTCACCGGCCTGTTCATTCTATTTGCCGATTTGACCCCGAAACGCATCGGTATGGTCGCTCCGGAAACCATCGCGTTACGGATAATCAACCCGATGCGCTTCTGCCTCGTTGTGTTTCGCCCACTGGTCTGGCTATTCAATGGAATGGCTAATGCGATTTTTCGTTTGTTTAAATTGCCCATGGTGCGTAAGGACGATATCACCTCGGATGATATTTATGCCGTGGTGGAGGCAGGCGCGCTGGCGGGCGTACTGCGTAAGCAAGAGCATGAGTTGATTGAAAATGTGTTTGAGCTGGAATCCCGCACCGTTCCGTCGTCGATGACGTCGCGTGAAAATATTGTCTGGTTTGATTTGCATGAAGATGAGCAAAGCCTGAAAAGTCAGATAGCGGAACACCCTCACTCCAAATTTCTGGTTTGTAACGATGATATTGACCATATTATCGGCTACGTCGACTCCAAAGAACTGCTGAACCGCGTGCTTGGGAACCAAAGTTTGGCGCTAACCAGCGGGGTACAAATTCGTAACGCGCTCATCGTGCCTGATACGCTGACGCTTTCTGAAGCGCTAGAAAGCTTTAAAAGCGCTGGCGAAGATTTCGCCGTCATCATGAACGAATACGCGCTGGTCGTCGGGTTAATTACCCTGAACGATGTGATGACGACACTGATGGGGGATTTAGTCGGCCAGGGCATGGAAGAACAAATTGTAGCCCGCGATGAAAACTCATGGCTGGTAGAGGGTGGAACACCTATCGATGACGTAATGCGCGTGCTGGATATCAGCGCATTTCCACATTCTGACAATTATGAAACCATCGGCGGCTTTATGATGTATATGCTGCGAAAAATTCCGAAGCGGACGGATTCAGTGAAATATTCTGGCTATAAGTTCGAAGTAGTTGATATTGATAATTACCGTATAGATCAACTCTTGGTCACCCGGCTGGTTGAGAAACCTTCTCCGCTAATCCCCAAACTGCCGGATAGCGACACCGACGAAGCTTAATTGCCGGCCCTGAAACGCCAACGGCCCCGAATGGGGCCGTTTTTGCTATTCCGAATTATGCAATCTCTGTTTGCAGACGCATAACCTGTCGGTTGACCTCGGACATCACGGATAAATGCTGCTTATCTTTCACTTTCGGGATCAGGATTTTTCCTTTATCAAACTCGAAAGCGCCAACGTCCTTGATATACAACCGTCCACGGAACAGGATCTTCACGTACTTCGCCACCTGAAGCGGGTTGTAACGTTGGAAAATTTTCATTCTCAATCTTCTCCTGCTAAGTGATTACGCCCTACAGCCCTACATTTAGGCTCGTAAAATAGGCGTAAAATATGTTGCCAGAAAACTATAGACCAGAAATCCAGGAATCCCCACCCCTTGCAACTTTATTTACGTTTTTCTTACAATCTTTCAGAGCTTTCTTTTAAGTTCTCCATACTAGTTAGTATAAGTATTCAAAATTGTGTGGATATGTGCACCGGCCCACAAACTGGCATTAACATTGCGTGAAAGCGCGACTAACTCTGCATAAGCTGTAGATGAGACAGGATTTACATCAGCCCATAAGCTCAAACACTTAAGGAGTTTTCATGACTTTACGCGCCATACTGGCAGGCTTGTGTCTGCTATCGCTCCCCGTCTTCGCGCATAACCTGATTTCTGGCCAACGCGTTGCCCCGGTTGGCATATCTGACCGGGGCGAACTGGAGCTAGTACAGGATACGTTTAGCTATAAAAACTGGAATAGCGCCCGGCTTGAGGGAAAAGTGCGCGTATTACAGCACATCGCCGGCCGCGCATCGGCAAAAGAGAAAAATGCTGCGCTGATTGAGGCGATCAAGACAGCAGATTTGCCTCGTCAGCTTTACCAGACCACTACGATTGTGAATACCGACGATGCCATTCCCGGTACCGGCATGTTTGTCCGCACCAGTATTGAGAGTAATAAAAAGCAGTATCCCTGGTCGCAGTTCATTGTCGACGACAAAGGCCTGGCGTCTAAAGCCTGGCAGCTTGATGCCGGTGGCTCTGCCATTGTCGTGCTGGATAAAGACGGCCGCGTACGCTTTGCTAAAGACGGCGCGCTCACTCAGGAAGAGGTGCAGCAGGTCATTGCCCTACTGCACGAGCTGGTTAAAAAATAGAGACGCGAAAACCGGGATTAAGAAACGACTCTCTGGGCGTGTAGTCCAGCGTGCGCCCCTGCCAGTCATGGACCCGTGCGCCAGCGGCTGCGGCTACCGCGTGCCCGGCGGCGGTGTCCCACACATTGGTTGGCCCAAAGCGCGGGTATAATTGCGCTTTGCCTTCGGCCACCAGACAAAATTTAAGGGAAGACCCTATCGACGTTGTCTGGTGTTCGCCAAGTTGATGCAGGTACTCCACCAATTCAGGATCGTCGCCGTAAGAACGGCTAATCACAACCAGCGGAGGGCGGGCATCCAGAATATGAATTTCGTGGCGCGTACCCCCCTCTTCTTTCCACGCTTTTCCTTCGCTGGCACCGTACATGACCTTCAGTGCAGGAGCATACACTACGCCCAATACAGGTTTGCCATCATCTATCAGCGCAATATTGACGGTAAATTCATCGTTACGTTTAAGGAACTCTTTAGTGCCATCCAGCGGATCGACCAACCAGTAGCGCCGCCAGTGCTGCCGCTCACTCCAGGAGGGAGGATCTTCTTCTGATAATACGGGAATATCCGGAGTGAGGCCGTGCAGCCCTTGCGCAATAATTTTATGCGCCGCGATATCCGCTGCCGTTACCGGAGAGTTATCCACTTTCTGATAGGTCTCAACCGGACTCTTGCCGTTGTAGGCTTGCATAATGGCCTCACCGGCCGTCATGGCAAGCTGGCAAATATTTTCTATCATGGTCCACCTCATTATGTCGTGCCGAACGACAGACTCATCCGTCTTCCTGAGTGTATTGTTCTGGCTGTCGCTCAAAGCGCAGCGGCTTCAGGTGCTACTGCACATTTGTGACGTGCGCACTAAATACGATGCAATCAAGTTTAGCGTAACGCAGGCAACCTCTGAGATAAACAGCCCGGATACCCTAAATCAGAGAAACCAGCTCAGGCTGACAGGCGCTATTTCCTGTTTATAGTCAGGCATACATGACATCGTTAAACATTAAAATCGCAGCGGCCTATCACCCTAAGCGCCGTATACAGCAGCACCTCAGGTTTTACGCCTTAACATACTCCTGAAGGGTTATATCACCCACAAAAAGATGCATCTAAAATGCATCTTAAATTTTATCGATAAGGACACACATGATGCTGTATCGCAATCAACCGTTAGGCGAACTGGCTTTAACAATCCCTCGGGCATCCGCGTTGTTCCGTAAGTACGACCTCGATTTTTGCTGCGGCGGACGGCAAACTTTGGAACGTGCGGCGGCTCGCCGCGAGCTGTGTCTGGATACCATTGAAGCAGAACTGGCCCTATTAGCGCAGGAAGCGCCTGAAAAAGAATGGCGCACCGCCCCGCTATCCGAGATTATCGACCATATTATCGTGCGCTACCATGACAGACACCGCGAACAATTGCCTGAACTCATCTTACAGGCCACCAAAGTTGAACGCGTTCACGCCGAAAAATCGAGCGTTCCGCGCGGTCTGGCAAAATACCTTACGCAGCTCAATGAGGAACTTTCCAGCCATATGATGAAGGAAGAGCAGATCTTGTTCCCCATGATCAAGCAGGGTTTAGGTACTCAAACAGCAGGGCCTATCAGCGTTATGGAAAGCGAGCACGATGAGGCTGGCGAGCTGCTGGAAGTGATTAAGCACATCACTAATAACGTTACGCCCCCTGCCGAGGCGTGCACCACCTGGCGCGCGATGTATAACGGCATTAACGATATGATTGACGATCTTATGAATCACATCAGTCTGGAGAACAATGTGCTGTTCCCACGCGCGCTGGCGGGCGATCGGTAAGCACGGCGATACAGCAGAGATTACCCCGGTTATTCGCCCTGCTACCGCTGCTATGTTCGGGTGTGACAGGCTCAAAACGCCACGATAGCTATCGATTCACGACGCAATAGCTATCGCTGGCGGAAAACCCGTTGTACCAATGTTTTGGCACAGGCTTCCGGCCGTTTTCCCTAACGTCGTGATATATCCTACGGCACGCGGCTATTGTTTTAAAAACAGATAAAAAACCGGCCACTTTTACATGGCCGGTACTGAAAACACGGCAAATTATCATCACCCGGTTAACGTTTATTAAGCGTTCGCCTTTTCCCAATGAATATCCAGCATATCCCCAGCAGAATAAACCACACTGGCGTCACAATAAGCGCCTGGCGCGTATCAGCTTCCAGCGTTAGTAGCACCACTACAAAAGCAAAGAACGCCATACATACCCAGCACATCGCTTTACCAAGCGGCATTTTATAGACGGATTGCGCATGTAATTGTGGGCGTTTGTTACGATAAACCAGATAAGAACACAGAATAATAGTCCAGACGAACATGAACAAAATCGCCGATACGGTAGTAATCATCGTAAAGGCGGCAATTACGCTGGGGTTAATATAAAGCATCACCACACCGCCCAGCAGGCACATACAGGAGAAAGTTAACCCTTTCGCCGGCACGGAGCGTTTTGACAGTTTGGCAAACGCCTGCGGGGCAACCCGGTCCTGCGCCAGGCCATACAGCATGCGGCTGGTTGAGAATACGCCGCTGTTCGCTGAAGAGGCGGCGGAGGTTAATACCACAAAGTTGATAATGCTGGCGGCAGCGGGTAAACCCACCAGCATAAACAGCTCAACAAACGGGCTTTTATCCGGCACCACCGACGCCCATGGCGTCACGGACATAATCACTATCAGTGCAAAAACGTAAAACATAATGATGCGGATGGGAATTGAGTTAATTGCCCGCGGCAGCGATTTCTCAGGATCTTTCGTTTCTGCCGCCGCAGTGCCCACCAATTCAATGCCTACAAACGCAAAGACGGCTATCTGGAACCCGGCAAAAAAGCCGCTAACGCCTTTTGGAAACCAGCCACCATTATTCCAAAGGTGAGTAAATGAGGCTTCGACGCCGCCCGGCGACTGGAAGTGCATGAGCACCATCCCTAACCCAATAACAATTAGCGCAACGATGGCGACGATTTTTATCATCGCAAACCAGAATTCCATCTCGCCAAACATTTTTACCGTCGCCAAATTCAGGCTGAGCAGTAATACAATCACCGCAAGCGCAACCACCCAGTCAGACAGGCCGGGAAACCAAAACTGTGCGTAAGCGCTAATCGCCACGACGTCCGCCATACCGGTGACAACCCAACAAAACCAGTAAGTCCATCCGGTAAAATAGCCTGCCCACGGGCCGAGTAAATCGGCGGCGAAATCACTAAAAGATTTGTATTCCAGATTAGAGAGCAACAGCTCCCCCATCGCCCGCATAACAAAGAACAGCATGAAGCCAATTATCATGTAGACGAAGATAATTGAAGGCCCGGCAAGGCTAATGGTTTTCCCCGATCCCATAAACAAACCGGTGCCAATGGCGCCGCCAATGGCGATCAGCTGAATATGACGATTGGTTAAATTGCGCCGCAGCGAGCGCTCGGCGGGCACCTCAACCTCCTGCGTGACTTTTATCTGGTCTACCATATTTTTATCCTGTAAGCGTGTTGTGTTGTTTGCAGGCTCTGTTGGCCTTTTTCGCGTGTGTTTGCGCCTGCGGCGAGGCGGAGACTGCCCGGCAAACCGCTGGATATGAAAATGTTCATATCCTATCTTGAATGAAATGTTAATTAATTGTTTTATTAAAGTGTCATCTAATTCGTAAACCGAGAATCGACTCACAAAAATACCCTTCCTTCTTCTCTTTGCAAGATAAAGTTATTTATTGGATTACTTTTGCAGAGAATTATTACTGAACTTAATGACTCTGTTGATATTCCTGCCGATTATGACTTAAGAAGCGGTGTATCAGGCATTAATGACGCTTCGAGCCCGCAGGGTAATCGGCGGGTTTTGCAAATGTAGCGGTCGCGTGAATATCAACGGCGTATCGGAAAAAATAAAAACCACCATTGGGAGAAGTAAAACGACTCAGCGATGAATACGACGCCACGCTCGGCCAGACAGGGAAAATCGACGCCTTAAAAATCGAGCACCAGGCTTATGTATCTAATTTCACACGGCGGGCTTCGCCAAAATGCATCTGTGGGAAGGCAGGCTTAAGCAGGTAATAAAGGAGCGAACAAAACAGCATTGCAGCGCTCCTTTCTTTCAACTATCGATTACAGAATATCCAGCAGTTCCACTTCAAAAACCAGCGTGCTGAATGGAGGAATAGACGCGCCCGCGCCGCGCTCTCCGTAGGCCAGCTGGTAAGGGATTGTTAATTCCCACTTGGAGCCAACCGGCATCAGCGTCAGCGCTTCGATCCAGCCGGCGATAACGCCACTTACCGGGAATTCTGCTGGCTCACCGCGCGCCACAGAACTGTCAAACACCGTGCCGTCAATTAGCTTACCGGTATAGTGAACGCGCACGCGGTCCTGGCGTGAAGGAATTGCGCCTTCGCCTTGGGTAATAACGCGAAATTGCAGACCAGATTCCGTACTGCTAACGCCGTCTTTTTTCAGGTTTTCTTCCAGATATTTCTCGCCTTCCGCCGCCAGCGTTTTTTGACTCTCGCGACGCACAGCCTCTGCGCGCTCATGCACTTCACGCAGCGCGCGATGCAGAACGTCAACCGGCACAGCCGGGGCATTCCCTTCCAGCGCATCGCGCAACCCTGCCAGCAGCGCCTCAGGCTGAAGCCCTTCCAGGCCAGATTCACTTAGCTGCTGACCGACCTGTAAACCGATCCCGTAGCTTGCCTGCGCCTCAATGCTATCAAAAGAAGGGGTTGTCATGGATTTTCCTTACATTGCTTTTAAGAGTAATGGGCAGCATAACAGCCCCGATACGTCAGGTACAATGCTCATCGCGGTGGTAAACCGGCGTGAAAAGAAAACCATAGCGTGTTAACGTTTCATATGCCGGGAACGCCACATTCATCAAGATGTTAGCGTCTATACTAAACAGGATATCGCGTGTATCGCCCGCCCCGGCTGCGTGCAGCTATACACACGATAACGATGATGGGGGTTCCCCATTTTAAATGGAGCAGGAGGAATGCATGCCAACGCGGTTCGTAATGACACCTTTACTGGCGCGGATTTGGCACGCGCCGGCCAATATTCGGTTAATGGATCCTTTACCAATTATGCACCGCCGGGGGATTATACTGGGCGCTTTGCTGATTGTTATTGGTGTGTTACTGCCTTCTGACGAAGATACCCGCCACTCCAGAGCACCCGTGAACGCGCCCGCCCGCTCAGCAGCTACGCCTGATACTCCACAACAATCTCACCAGGCTCCCGTTCCTTTTCAGGATAATGATATTCAGGCTCAGTGGCGAGCCTATCAGGTTGAACCGGGGAAAACTCTTGCGCAGATTTTCCGCGATCACAATCTTCCGCCTGCTGATGCCTACGAAATGGCGAAAATCGATGGTACAGGAAACCCGCTCAGCCATCTGCAAACCGGGCAGTGGGTGAAAATTCGTCAAAATGCCAGCGGCATAATAACAGGGCTAACGCTGGAAGGCAGCGGCGAAAATGCGCTGTTTACCCGCCAGCCGGAAGGGCATTTTCTGCGCGTGCATTAATTTTCTGTCTAATGCTTTCTTTTGCTTTATGCGCCGAACCCTGTTCGGCGGCAGGATATCTTTGAAACCCTATATCGCAATCGGAGTATTGCCCCCATCCGTTGACGAGCTCATGCCAATACCTTTGCACGCTGTTCCGCTATGTTGAAATAACAGCGGTGTTTCTCTATTAGCTCAACGCTGGCTCCGGCGTTAATGATGCGGTTTGATACGTTGCATATTCCGCTGGCGCATATCCGGCTATGAAGGGAAATGGCGCAATATTACGGCACCGTATGCAAATAGACCGCTGAGGTTTTGAGGTTTTGAGGTTTTGAGGTTTTGAGGTTTTGAGGTTTAGCGGTTTAGCGGTTTAGCGGTTTAGCGGTTTAGCGGTTTAGCGGTTTTGCAGTTTTGCAGTTTTGCAGTTTTGCAGTTTTGCAGTTTTGCAGTTTTGCAGTTTTGCGGTAGCTCATTAGAGCAGAACACGCGGGCGAATAGCGAATAGCGAATAGCGAATAGCGAATAGCGAATAGCGAATAGCGAATAGCGAATAGCGAATAGCGAATAGCGATGATAAACCATAATACTCCGCGCCATTTGTAAGATTTCGCCACGATAAGCTCAGTCTAATAGCGATTATCCATGTATTACGGCAATAAAAAAACCGGCCCAAAGGCCGGTTTTTTCTCAATCCAAACGTAGTTACTTACTGAGGAACAACGTTTACGATCAGTTTTGCGAATACTTCGCTGTGAACCTGGAAGTCCACTTCGTGTTCACCGGTAGTACGCAGAACGCCGTTCGGCAGGCGAACTTCGCTCTTCGCTACGTCAACGCCTGCTGCAGTAACAGCATCAGCGATGTCACGAGTACCGATTGAACCAAACAGTTTACCTTCATCGCCTGCTTTAGACGCGATAGTAACGCTGTTCAGCGCGTTGATTTTCTCAGCGCGGGCTTCAGCGGCTGCCAGAACGTCTGCCAGTTTGGCTTCAAGCTCTGCGCGGCGCGCTTCGAAATATTCAATATTTTTCTTGGTTGCCGGCACAGCTTTGCCCTGCGGAACCAGGAAGTTACGAGCATAACCCGCTTTAACGTTTACCTGGTCGCCCAGGCTACCCAGGTTTGCTACTTTATCAAGCAGAATAACTTGCATTACCTTATCCTCTCAAAGTCGTATTAATGGACCGTGGCCGATTACTGATGACGATCAGTGTACGGCAGCAGAGACAGGTAGCGCGCGCGCTTGATAGCACGGGCCAGCTGACGCTGATATTTTGCACGAGTACCGGTAATACGGCTCGGGACAATTTTACCGCTCTCGGTGATGTAGTTTTTCAGCGTAGCGATATCTTTATAGTCGATCTCTTGAACGCCTTCTGCGGTGAAACGGCAGAATTTGCGACGACGGAAGTAACGTGCCATTTGGCTAGTCTCCAGAATCTATCAATTCAATCTGTTCGGCATGCAATACCAGTTTCGTCAGCCCGTTTCGCGCCTGATGGCTACTCACGAACCCCTGAACTTCAATATGCGCACCGACCGTTATACTGTGAGTAACGGCCTGGTTTTCATGCCCGCTAATGATAACCGGCATTCTGCACCACGCCTGCCGGTGAAAACCGGCCTCCTCCTGCACTGAACGATGCTCAAGCACGAACTGGCAGTGAGGAATTCCCGATGGACTGACCTTTCGCAGCGGCGTCTTGCATACAATGCCGGACAGCGCCAGACGGTTGGCCATCAGTGATTACTCTTCAGAATCCCCAGCATTGTTGGAGGAATCAGCACTATCGCTGGATGCGAAATCGTCACGACGCTCGCGGCGCTCGTCTTTCGCTTTCACCATCGGAGAGGCTTCAGTTACTGCGTGTTTAGTACGCATAACCATGCTGCGGATAACGGCGTCGTTGAAACGGAAGCTGGTTTCCAGTTCATCGATCGCTTCCTGCGGCGCTTCTACGTTCAGCAGAACATAATGCGCTTTATGCAGTTTGTTGATCGGGTATGCCAACTGACGGCGGCCCCAGTCTTCCAGACGATGGATCGTACCTTCCGCACCAGTGATGATGCCGGTATAACGCTCGATCATGCCCGGAACCTGTTCGCTCTGGTCAGGATGGACCATAAAAACGATTTCGTAATGACGCATCGATTTGCTCCTTACGGATTATTCAGCCTCCTGTCTGGGTCAGCCGGGCCCGGGGAGGCAAGGAACGTGTTTAAGACGGCTGAAAAATTGACGCGCCATTCTACGGCCAGGGGACGGTAAACACAATCATTAATGTACGTTAAACGCGGTAGCCGAGGGGGATTCTGGCAGGATGCTGCCAAAAATTATCCTTAATATACGGGCGCAGCGGTGAACTGATGTTGCATGCGTCACAATCAGATAGAGTAAAAAGCGGCTAATTGTGGCAAAGAGATACCCATTTGCCACGAAAAAGAGCGACAGGAAGTATATCCTGGCACGGCGTGAGTTTCACGCAACCGGTTCGTTCTTTCCGCTCAATAAGAAAGTAGAAAATACCAAGAATTTTCAGATGCGAGCACGCCATCTCAACGATAAAAGCAACCTCGCTCACCTCCCCTCAGACTGCCTGATAAAAGAATTAATCGGTATCCCTTCTATTATCGGACACATTCGCTTTGAGGAATCGACTGAAAAAGCGGCAGGTTGCCGCCAGCGCGTCGGGCGTAATGCGGTGCCTTACGCCCGCTTCCTGCCGCCAGGTGAGGTTCTCGTCAAGCCCCTGCGTCCGCAGCGCCTGCTGCAGGCGCTGACTTTCTGCCGCCGGAACCACATCATCATCTTCACCGTGCCACAATAGAAGCGGTCTATCGGCAATATCGGCTACCCGATGCGTAATGTCATACTCTTTCAAAGGAGCCAGATATGCATCGATTTGCGCTCCCTGCTGCGCACTGGACATACCGGCAGGAGGAAAAAGCGTGTGGCCTAACGTCAAATAATATCCTGACCCCATCAAACTTGCCGCACAGCGGATATTGGTATGACGCGCCATCAACCCCAGCGCCGTCATTCCGCCCATCGAGGCACCGCCAACGCCAAATTGCTTATCCTTAATCCAACCCCGCTCGGCTATCGCCCGGGATAACACAGGGAATTCCTCAAAATTTTGGCGCAGAATTTCCCAAAAGCGCCGCAAACGCCCAGCAGCATCCCCTGTAAAACGCGCGCCATGTTCCGCAATGTCAGGCATAACAACCCGCATCCCATTTTGCGCCAGCGCAACGGCAAAATAGCTATAAACCAATTTCGATGAGGTAAACCCGTGGTAAAACAGCACTGTTGGCAAAGGGACCTCGCGTAATGCTGCCGGCGTGGCGTGCAGGATCTCAATACCGTCAAGCATTTGCGTTTCGATTTCTATCATATTTATCCTTATCTGACCTTCTGCAAAACCCGGCAAATAATAAATAGCGCTCCCGGAATAACACGATATTTGAGCAACCCCACACTTTTTACGCGCATAACGTTATAAAAGCGCGGCGTGCGTAACAAAATAAAAAGTTTTCCACGCCCAGGACCGCCGCGCTGACTACACTGTCCCTTACAGAAAAATCGCAATGCAAGCGGAATAAGCACACCTAATTGAAGCCGTGTGTGCCCGTAGCAAGCGTCAGGCTGAAGACCGTATATTAGCGTAATCGCCCATATTTGAAGCCCATAGAAAATACGCCGTCTTTATTTCTGAAAAATAAATACCCGCGCTATTTTCTTTGCTGGCCTAAGGAAAAACCCAGACGATTCTGTATATATAAAGAAGGGCTGATTGTTATTTTCTTGATATTTATATGTCTTTGCGCACGCCGGTCATTTCGTGTGCAGAATGGATGCAATACCAGCGCTAAACGGATGAGGTAATGCAACGGACGCCCTAATAACTGGTGGGGTATATTGTAAAGGAGCTGCTTATGACACAGATGATCGCGCTTTCCTCTTCTTTATTGTTATCTGAACAATTCGCCACGCCTGCTGCCCGCCCGGCAGAAGAGGTAGCGGCAGATTGTGTCACTGGCTTAAACGAGATGGATTTTCTGTCTTTTACTATGCCGGATAGGGAGATTCAGGATCTCGACCGGGTAGTTGCCTGTAAGGCCGACGAACAGGGCGCGGCCTACTATCGCATTATTCGCGTCCAGGAAAATACACCTCCCACAGGCTGGCACGTGCAGGCAATTATTTATGCGCAGACTTTAATTGCCTAAATTGCTTAACCTCATTAGGGCAATAGGCACTATTGCCCTCCAGAATGTTAGCGCGTGCATGTTCCCCGGCTAATGCACGCCGCCTGAAGCCCGAAGAAAAAGCGTCTCAAGCACACGTTCATTCAGCACCACATCCCCCCGAGGATCCAGCATTAAACGGCACCACGCCTCGGCAAGCGGCGGCGTCAAATTCAGTAATAGCTCCGCCCCCGCTGCCAGCAAAGCAAGCTGAGAGGTTATCTCCATTCCCAGCGCTTCCTGCGGCTTGCATAAACGCCGCTGGAGCTGTCGCCAGGCGCGATCAAAGTGACGGTTACGCCCTTTCACCGCATCAAAACGCGTATTTAGTAACTCAATCGCCGCCGGGAATTTGGTTAGTGCGCGTAGAACATCCAGGCACATGATGTTCCCCGCCCCTTCCCAAATGCTGTTTACCGGCGCTTCACGATATAAACGAGGCAATTCGCTCTCCTCACAGTAACCAATTCCCCCCAGCGCCTCCATCGCCTGGCCGACAAAAGGCGTGCCGGCACGGCATATGGTAAATTTTGCGGCGGGCGTCATCAGGCGCTGCCACAGGCGTTCTTCTTCATTGCGATGTCCTTCGCATGCCCGGGCCAGACGTAATAAAAATGCGGTTTGCCCTTCCAGACACAGTGCCATTCTTCCCAATTGTTGGCGCATCAGGGGCTGTTCAATGAGCGTTTTACCGAATGCCTGCCTGCGCCAGGCGTGATAGAGCGCGATGGAAAATGCCCGGCGCATTAATCCGTGGCTGCCTAGCGCGCAGTCCACGCGGGTTAAACTGCCCATTTTCAAGATTTGACGTACACCTTCACCCTCATCGCCTATCAGCCACCCGACGGCGTCCTGAAATTCAACTTCACCGCTGGCATTCGAGCGATTTCCTAACTTATCTTTTAGGCGTTCAATGCGTATCGCATTTCGCTGGCCGTCGGGTAAAAAGCGCGGTAGGAAAAAACAGGCAATGCCGCCTTCTGTCTGTGCCAATACCATATGCGCATCGCTTTGCGGCACGGAGTAAAACCATTTATGCCCCACTAACCGGTAAGGCTCGCCCGGCCCCCGGCGCCCAAGAGCCCTGGCGCGCGTAGTATTGCTTAATACATCAGACCCTCCCTGTTTTTCAGTCATCCCCATCCCAATGAGCAATCCGCGCTTCTCGCTTCCCGGTACCAGGCGAGCATCATAGCGATCGCTTAACAAAGCCGGCATCCAGTTTGAAAAAGAGGAAGGTAATGATTGTGCAAGTAACGGGATAGCGGCAAAGGTCATCGTTGGCGGGCACAGCGTACCGGACTCGACCTGCGCATGCAGAATAAAGCGCGCCGCCCGTGCTACAAAAGCACCTTTCCGCGATTCTTCCTGCCAGGGGAGATTATGCAAACGGCTGGCGCAAACGCCCTGCATCAGGAGGTGCCAGGCAGGATGAAAGCGGATATCATCCAGCCGCTGTCCTACGGCGTCGTAGCGTAATAATTCCGGGGAGTTGATATTCGCCAGCCGCCCAAGCTCCAGCGACTCGGCGGATCCCAACTGCTGCCCGATACTGGAGAGAAAATCGAGATCCCATTCGGCGCCTTCACGCCGGACGGCTTCGCAGAGCGCACCGTCCGAGAGAAGTAAATTACTATTATTTAACGGAAGTGGTTGATTAAAAACGGTGTGGGTTTGCCAGTGCATAAGCCCGCGTCCCTCTCTTAATGACAACGCATCTAAGTATGGACGCTGACGAGCACTTTACACGGCAACAGCGCACAAAACCGCATTCTCATCGAAAAAGAGTTACAGATTATCAGCGAACCAGACAAGCTGTTGCGCAATCACCGCTTCAAAATGTGTGCCACGATACACGTCATAATGCCGCGCGCCCTCCTCGCGGTATAGCCGCTTATTGGCGGCTCCCACGGCCTGGAACAGCGCCTCGCCCTGCGCTGGCGGATTCACGGTATCTTCGCCGGCTACCACAATCAGAGTTGGGCAGGTCACCTGACGGGCATTTTCCTGCGGCTTATATAGCAGCGTCTCGCGCACCGTCAGGAATGGAATTTTTATATCCATGGCCGGCCAGTCCGCTTTGTGTGAGTCAAAAAAGGCTCGCGATTCTTCATCGTTCAATACTCGCGTGATTGAAACAAACATCTCTTTACCTGTCGCGGCTTTTTTCTGCGCCATTTTATCCAGCGACTCCACAAACCCCCGCTTCTCTTCATCGGTCATAGCACCGGTGACTATCGCTTCACCATCGGCAAACGCCAACTGGCTAATAATGCATTTTACCTGGGGATAAAGCCGCGCCGCCCCGAAAACGTGAGCGCCGCCCAGCGATGTTCCCCATAAGCCAATACGCGACTCATCCACCTCCGGGCGTGCGCTAACCCACTGAAGCACACTGACAATATCGTCAATTTGCAGCGCCGGAACTAAACGCCCACGTTCGCCTTCGCTGGCGCCAAACCCGTGATAATCAAAAGTTACGGATAAATAACCGGCCTGCGCAAAAGCCTGAGCAAACGCCGGCAGAAGTAACCCCTGAATCCCGCAGAATCCATGGCATAAAACTACGGCCGGCTGCGGCGTATCGCACGGTGCCGGGTGATATACGGTCAGGGAAATTCCATTATCTAATTGATGAGTCGTCGTGGTCATAGCGCATCCTTTTTGATTTTTCTTAGAAAGATCATCAGTAACGGCTGTGTTTATACTGCGCGGACGCATTAAGGAAAAGAGAATAATTACATTATGTAACTATTTAGCTAAGTGAAAGAAACTTTGCCAGCTTACTTCCGCTAATGGATCGCTTGCCGCGTGGATGGCACCGCGTCAATAGGGGCCAAAGCGTATCTTTACCGTTAGCGTGCGGGTTTAGTCATAAATAAATCCGCAGTTACGCGAACAAGAAAAAACTCAAAAAGCGTGAGAGGGTAATCCAGGCAGGCCGGGCGGCCTGCCGGTGGCTCGCGGGTACGAGCAGGATAAAATGCTTAGCTGCGCTGACGCACTGCTTCAAACAGGCAAATACCGGTCGCGACAGAAACGTTCAGCGATGAAACGCTGCCAGCCATAGGAATGCCAATTAATTCATCGCAGTGCTCTCGCGTCAGGCGTCGCATACCTTCGCCTTCTGCCCCCATAACCAGCGCCAGCGCACCGTTAAGCTTGCTTTGATATAACGTATGATCGGCTTCCCCCGCCGTCCCGACAATCCAAATATTATAATCCTGCTGCAGCATGCGCAGCGTGCGCGCAAGATTCGTCACGCGCACCAGCGGCACCGTTTCCGCAGCGCCGCACGCCACTTTTTTTGCCGTCGCGTTCAACTGCGCCGATTTGTCGCGCGGCACAATTACCGCATGAACGCCCGCCGCATCGGCCGTACGCAGGCAGGCTCCCAGATTGTGGGGATCGGTAACGCCGTCAAGGATTAGCAGGAATGGCTGCGCGTGTTGTTCCAGCAGCGCCGGTAAATCGTTTTCCTGATACTGTCGACCGGGCTTCACCCGGGCGATGATCCCTTGATGCACCGCACCTTCACTTTTCTCATCAAGAAACTGGCGGCTGGCGACCTGGATCACCACGCCCTGGGCTTCCAGCGCATGAATGAGTGGCACCAGACGTTTGTCTTCACGCCCTTTAAGAACAAAAACATCCTGAAAACGCTCGGGCGCACGCTCTAACAGGGCCTGTACAGCATGGATGCCGTAAATCATTTCACTCATTTTTTTACTCGTTTTATCAGGTTACGCCGTTCTCCCCCGGCTCCGTGCCCACAAGAGAATAAGAACGCTCGTTACACTTTATTGCTGATTGAATATACATCCTGCGGGCAGGAGCACCCATCGCCTCGGCGCTCTATGATTATCGTTAACGCCGGTTTCATCGCGCAAAGTAAAAACGCGTTAGCATTTAAGCCTGCCCCTGCGGGGCAGACTTCGTGCCACCTGCCAAAAAAGGGTTTAACCTCCTTCAGGCCAGCACAGGCTCTCATGCTATTACTGACACTATTGAGCACTTTTTTTCGCAGCGCGCTTCGCCTTGGTTGCTGCCGCTATTTTCTGGGTCTTCTCAGAGGGTGGCTTCGCTTTTTTCGGCTTCTTCGCAGGCTTATCGGTTTTAGCACTCCCCTTTTCCTGCGCTTTGGCTTTTGCGCCTTTTGCCGGGCGGAAAGCGCTGTCAGGCTCGAAATTCACGCGCTTACCCGCCTGTCGGCGACGCCCGCCTTTCGGTGCTGACTTATCCTTTTTCCCTTTAGCTTTATCGCGCGCAGTTTTACCTGCTCCACGAGGCGCTCTCTCACTAGAGATTAGGGAAAAATCTATTTTGCGCTCATCCATATTAACGGCTTCAACGCGTACCGCGACTTTATCGCCTAACCGATAAGTCTGCCCGCTGGATTCGCCCGTCAGCCGCTGGCCTACCTGATCGAAGCGATAATAGTCATTATCGAGCGAGGATACGTGTACCAGCCCATCGATAAATAGCTCATTAAGACGGACAAAGAAACCAAACCCGGTTACGCTCGCAATAACGCCGCTAAACGTCTGCCCAACCTGGTCAAGCATAAAGTCGCACTTCAGCCAGTCCGTCACTTCCCGCGTGGCTTCATCTGCCCGACGCTCCGCCATTGAGCAACGCGAACCTAATTGCAGCATCTCTTCCATGCTGTAATGCCAGCCGCCGTTACCTTTAATCTGCGTTTCGTCGCCCGCCTGCTTCGCCAGCAAATATTTAATGGCGCGATGCAGCAGTAAATCAGGATAACGGCGGATTGGTGAGGTAAAGTGGGCGTAAGACGCCAGCGACAGGCCAAAATGACCGCGATTTTCCGGATCGTAGATAGCCTGCTTCATTGAACGCAGCAGCATAGTTTGCAGCATCTCGCTATCCGGGCGATCGGCAATGGAACTCAGCAGCGCGGCATAGTCCCGAGGCTGTGGTTTATTGCCACCGGGCAGCTCAAGCCCCAGTTCTGCCAGTACCGAGCGAAAAGCGGTTATCGCTTCCGTAGTCGGTCTGTCATGCACGCGGAACAGCGCTGGCTCATCGTGCTTTTCAACAAAACGTGCCGCTGAGACATTCGCCAGAATCATGCACTCTTCAATCAGCTTATGCGCCTCATTGCGCTCCGTTTGTTCGATACGCTCAATGCGCCGCTCCGCGTTAAAGATAAATTTCGCTTCTTCGCTTTCAAAAGAAATACCGCCGCGCTCGCTGCGCGCCTGTTCCAGCGCTTTGTATAAACGCTGCAGCTCTTCAATCGGCTTCACCAGCGGCTGATAGTGCTCCCGCAGTTCCCTGTCGCCCTGCAGCATATGCCATACTTTAGTGTAGGTCAGGCGCGCATGTGAGCGCATGACTGCTTCATAGAACTTCCACGTTGAAAGATTACCGCGCGCGGAGATGGTCATCTCACACACCATACACAGGCGATCGACCTGTGGATTAAGCGAACAAAGCCCGTTCGATAATACTTCCGGCAGCATTGGCACTACCTGGGAAGGGAAATAGACCGAAGTACCGCGGTTTAACGCTTCTTTGTCCAGCGGCGTGCCTGGACGCACGTAATAGCTAACGTCAGCAATCGCAACCCATAAACGCCAGCCGCCACCGCGTTTCTTTTCGCAGTAGACTGCATCGTCAAAATCTCGGGCGTCTTCACCATCAATCGTCACCAGCGGCAGTGCACGTAAATCAACGCGCCCGGTCTTAGCCGATTCGGGCACTTCCTCGCTCAGCCCCTCAACCTGCGTTTCGACTTCAGGCGGCCAGACGTAAGGAATTTCATGGGTGCGCAGCGCGATATCTACCGCCATACCTGTTCCCATATTGTCGCCCAGCACCTCGACAATTTTTCCCACCGCTTTGCTTCGCCGAGTTGGGCGTTGCGTTAGCTCAACCACCACCACAAAGCCCATACGCGCGCCGAGCGTCTCTTCCGGCGGAATCAAAATATCAAAACTTAACCGGCTATCGTCAGGCACTACGAAACCAACGCCGGCGTCAGTAAAGTAGCGGCCAACGATTTGGCTGGTTTTAGGCACCAGCACGCGCACAATACGCGCCTCGCGCCGCCCTTTGCGATCCGCGCCCAGCGGCTGCGCCAGCACTTCATCGCCGTGGATGCAGGTTTTCATCTGCTCGGAAGAGAGGTAGAGATCGTCTTTTTTACCTTCAGCGCGCAGGAAGCCGAAGCCGTCGCGATGCCCGATCACTATACCTTTAACCAGATCCAGCCGTTCCGGCAGCGCGTAGCATTGCCTGCGCGTGAAGACTAATTGCCCGTCACGCTCCATTGCCCGCAGCCGACGGCGCAGCGCTTCATGCTGTTCCTCGCCGTCAATCTGTAACGCCTGCGCTAATTCATCGCGGCTGGCGGGTTTTTCCCGCTTTGACAGTAGGTCGAGAATAAACTCCCGGCTGGGGATCGGATTTGAATATTTCTCCGCCTCTCGCGTCAGGAAAGGATCTTTTGACATGACGGTTCCTCCGTTGTCACCCGCTGGCGCTACACGCGTTCTTCCACCAGCAGCAATTTGTAGAGTGGCTGATTATCTTCCACTAAGTCCGCAAGGGTATAGTTATCCAGCTCTTCAAGGAAAAGGCGTACCGCTTTAGATAACGCGGACTTTAACCGGCAGGCAGGAGTAATATGGCAAAACTCGCTGCTACAGTTAACCAGCGTTAGCGGTTCTAGCTCACGCACCACATCACCAATACGCACTGACTCCGCCGGTTTACCTAAGCGAATACCGCCGTTTTTACCGCGGATAGCGGTAACAAAACCGGCCCGGCTCAGTTGATTGATTATTTTCACCATGTGATTACGGGAAACGCCATAAACCTGGGTTACTTCGGTAATATTGGTCATCTCGCCTTCGGGTAAAGACGCCATATAGATTAAAGCCCGCAGACCATAATCTGTAAAACTCGTTAACTGCACATCAACCTCGGATAAAAAGGAGGGGAAAAGCCGTTCGCCGTAAAGCGAGAATATACTGATGATAAACCAGCCACCCGTCAGGCGGCTAATTAATTTGATTAAGGCGGGGGATCGGGCGCCTTAACGCGCCCGATAAGTGCAGCTTAAGCGTCGTAAGGATCGCGCAGGATCATTGTTTCACTACGATCCGGTCCCGTAGAAATAATATCCACTGGAATACCCGTTACTTCTTCAATGCGCTTGATATAGTTCAGCGCAGCCTGAGGCAACTTACTGCGTTCCTTCACACCAAACGTCGTTTCTGACCAGCCCGGCAGGGTCTCATAAATCGGCTCGATACCTTCCCAGCTATCCGCCGCCAGCGGAGTAGTTGTAACTTCACGGCCATCTGGCATGCGGTAAGCGATACAAATCTTAACCTCTTTCAGGCCGTCCAGAACGTCCAGTTTGGTCAGGCAGAAGCCAGATAAAGAGTTAATCTGCACCGCGCGACGCACGGCAACGGCGTCCAGCCAGCCGGTGCGGCGGCGACGTCCAGTAGTGGCACCGAATTCATTCCCCTGCTTACACAGATACTCACCGGTTTCATCAAACAGTTCGGTAGGGAACGGGCCAGCGCCGACGCGCGTTGAATAAGCTTTGAGGATCCCCAGAACATAGTCGATATAGCGCGGGCCTACGCCAGAGCCGGTAGAAACACCGCCAGCGGTAGTATTGGAAGACGTGACGTAAGGATAAGTACCGTGATCGATATCCAGTAGCGTCCCCTGAGCGCCTTCGAACATAATGAAATCGCCGCGCAGGCGCGCCTGGTCTAAAAGCTCAGAGACATCCACCACCATGCTGGTCAGTAGATCGGCAACGGCCATCGCGTCGTCCAACACCGTCTGATAATCCACGGCGTCGGCTTTATAGAAATTCACTAGCTGGAAGTTGTGATATTCCATCACTTCTTTCAGTTTCTCAGCGAAAGCTGCTTTATCAAAGAGATCGCCCACGCGCAGGCCGCGACGCGCGACTTTATCTTCATACGCCGGCCCAATGCCGCGGCCAGTGGTGCCAATTGCTTTCGCACCGCGCGCTTTTTCACGAGCAGCGTCTAATGCTACATGATAATCCAGGATAAGCGGGCAGGCTTCAGAGAGGAGTAGACGCTCGCGCACTGGAATGCCGCGATCTTCAAGCTCTTTCATCTCTTTCAACAGCGCGGCCGGAGAGAGCACCACGCCGTTGCCGATGACGCTGATGACGTTCTCACGAAGAATACCTGAGGGGATTAAGTGCAGTACGGTCTTTTCACCGTTGATTACCAGCGTGTGGCCCGCGTTGTGCCCACCCTGATAGCGCACAACATATTTGGCCCGTTCAGTCAGAAGATCGACAATCTTCCCTTTCCCTTCGTCACCCCATTGGGTGCCCAGTACGACGACGTTGTTACCCATTTTCAAAATCACCGTTTGCTTAAAAATGGATTCTACCACCGGTTTTTGAGATATTCAGCCCTTTCAGGCGACAAAAATGCGCGCTTCTCGCCTGATTTATCTTTAACTTAGCCCTTTATGCAGCATGTAGTAAATGACAATGCCAGCCACCACAAGCCCTCCGCCGTAGCGACGCAGTGCTTTTTCTGGCAGCAGTATCATGGCACCAATCATACGACGCCAGAGCGTAGGAAAGAGCATTGGCCCAAGGCCTTCCAGTACCAGCACCAGCGCCAGCGCGCTCCAAATTGTTGTATTCATTTTCTATCCAGTTGTTTTTTACTCGGCCAGGCAGCACCAGCAACCACCGGCCACGCGCGAGCTTCTTAAAGATAAAAAAAGCCGGTCATCATTCATTCTGACCGGCATAGTTTTTCGAATGCCGATACTTCATCTATCGGCATGCACCAGGGAAACGTTAACGAGCGCTGCTGTTTGGCGCTTTCATATAACGGAAAAAGTCATTTTCCGGGCTAAGCACCATAACATCCTGTTTTGAGTTAAAGCTCTGCTCGTAGGCGCGCAGGCTGCGAATAAATGCATAGAAGTTAGGATCCTGACTAAACGCGTCAGCAAATAGCTTCGCCGCCTCTGCATCTCCTTCACCGCGAACTATACGCGCCTGCCGCTCTGCTTCCGCCAGCGTACGAGTCACCTGATAATCCGCCGCCGCGCGCAGCTTCTCGGCCTCTTCCTGACCCTGAGAACGATGGCGACGTGCTACTGCGCTGCGTTCCGCGCGCATACGGTTATAAATAGCTTCAGAGACTTCCGCAGGCAGGTTAATTTGTTTAATCCGCACATCCACGACTTCAATACCTAACGCCGCCATACTGTTTGGATTAATAACCGGCACTTTCCCGTTAGTTTCCTCTGTGATCCTCTCTGCGGCTTTCGCTATCGCATCGTCCGCCGCCGGCGTTTCCACTTCGTCCTCCGTCCCGGCAGAGCCTGAGTTCAGCGCTTCACGAACTTCAAGCGTCAAGCGCCCGCGCGAATCAGTAACGATATCTTTAACATCCAGACGTCCAATCTCCGAACGCAGACGGTCGCTGAATTTACGTTTCAGCAGTACCTCAGCCTGTGAAACATCGCCACCGCCGGTCGCCAGGTAATAGCGACTAAAATCGCTGATGCGCCACTTAATGTACGAATCGACGATCAGGTCTTTCTTTTCTTTAGTAACAAACCGGTCAGCCTGGTTGTCCATCGTTTGAATACGGGCATCCAGAGTTTTAACGGTTTCAATAAACGGCACTTTGAAGTGCAGACCCGGTACATACACCTTTGGTTTATTGTCATCGTCACGAACCACTTTGCCAAAGCGCAGCGTAATACCGCGCTCGCCTTCTTTAACCACAAAGACTGAGGCATATAGCGCGACCAGCACGATAATAATTACTGCAATGACTGATTTACGCATTGTTATTCACTCCCCCGGCGCTGTGCATTCGCGCGACGTTGATCCATGATATCGCCGCGGCTGGACGTCGTTGAACCGCTGGCGCGATCGTCTGACGGCGACGCGGGTGGCAGGCGCAGAAGATGTTCATTATCAGCAGTAGTGCTGGTATTAGCTGGCGCCGGAGTACCGCCTTTTAACATTTGCTCTAAAGGCAGCACCATCAAATTATTGCCGCCCTTATCATTCACCAGGACTTTACGGGTATGACTCAGCACTTTTTCCATCGTTTCAATATACAGGCGCTCGCGCGTAATTTCCGGCGCGGCTTTGTATTCAGGCAGGATCTTCGCAAAACGCGCTACCTCCCCTTGAGCCTCCAGTACGGTCTGAGTCTTGTAGGCGCGAGCCTCTTCAAGAATACGCTGCGCCTGACCGTTCGCGCGCGGCTGTACTTCGTTCGCGTAGGCTTCCGCTTCGCGGATATACTGCTGCTCGTTTTCACGTGCGGCAATCGCATCGTCAAATGAGGATTTTACTTCCTCCGGAGGGCGCGCGGCCTGGAAGTTAACGTCTAACAGAGTAATCCCCATGTTGTAGGGCTTAATCGTCTCTTCCAGTTCACGCTGAGTATCGCTACGGATAACCGTACGCCCCTCGGTCAGGATTTTATCCATCGTATATTTACCGATAACGCCACGCAGTGCGCTATCTGTCGCCTGCCGCAGACTATCGTCGGCGCTGGTGACACTAAATAGATAACGACGTGGATCGGTTACCCGATATTGCACGTTCATTTCAACGCGCACGACGTTTTCATCCGATGTCAGCATAACCCCGGATGCCGCCAGTTCACGCACGGACTCTACGTTCACAGCACGCACGCTATCAATGAAGGTCGGTTTCCAGTTAAGGCCGGGCTCTACCATGTGGCTAAATTTACCAAACCGCGTTACTACGCCGCGCTCGGCCTCTTTGATAGTATAAAAACCGCTAGCGGCCCATATCACCACCGCGATTACCGCCACTACGCCAACGGCACGACCGCCCATATGCGCCCGAGGCCCCTGGCCGCCGTTCTTACCGCCGCCGAAGCCTCCGAGCTTTTTGCTCAATTTACGGAAAATATCGTCCAAATCCGGTGGCCCCTGATTGCGGCCGCCTTTATTGCCCCCAGAGTCGCCGCCGGGCTTATTGCTTCCCCACGGGTCGCGGTCCTGTCCGTTATTACCGGGCTGATTCCACGCCATGTTTTTGCTCCATATTGGTTGTGCAGTGATCCCCACAGCAGGGGAAAATCTTCAGGCGAACCTACCGGCATCAGATTAAATAATCCAATACGGCTGGATCTTGCTTACAAAGGCGACGCCAGTCTACTACAGGCATACGCACCTGCAATCCAACGAAGCCGTCTTCATCCATCCACTCTTTTTCTATCGACTGAAGCTGATAAAAACGGCTCCGTAATCGCCCTGCCTGGGGAGGAAGGCGCAGCGTATGCTGCACAATCTCGCCAGACAAACGCTCCGTTAGCGCCTGAAAAAGGAGTGGTAAACCGGCCCCCGTCTGCGCAGACAGCCAGACACGCACCGGAACATTTTCTTCGTCTCTGTCGATACGCGGGGTAAATTCATCCAGCATATCGATTTTATTCATTACCTGCAGCGTCGGCAGTTCCCTGGCATCAATTTCCTCAAGAACCGACTCTACGGCGTCAATATTTTCCTGTATCCGCAAATCGGACGCATCAATAACATGTAACAGCAATGTCGCCTGCCGGGTTTCCAGCAGTGTTGCTTTAAACGCCGCGACTAAATCATGCGGCAAATGGCGGATAAAACCTACCGTGTCCGCCAGCACGGTCTCGCCGACATCCGCCACGTCGATGCGACGCAGCGTAGGATCCAGTGTCGCAAAAAGCTGATCCGCAGCATACACATTTGCCGCCGTCATGCGATTAAATAAAGTGGATTTTCCCGCATTGGTATAACCGACAAGCGAAACGGTGGGTACATCAGCGCGCGTGCGGGCGCGTCTGCTTTGTTCACGCTGCTTTTCAACTTTCTCAAGGCGCGAAAGAATCTGCATGATACGATTGCGCAATAAGCGCCGGTCCGTTTCTAGCTGCGTTTCACCCGGTCCGCGCAGGCCTATGCCCCCTTTTTGTCGTTCAAGGTGGGTCCAACCGCGAACCAGCCGCGTGGCTAAATGCCGTAGCTGCGCCAGCTCAACCTGCAATTTCCCTTCATGGGTACGCGCACGTTGCGCAAAAATATCGAGAATTAAACCTGTTCGGTCAATAACGCGGCATTCGCAAAGCCGCTCCAAGTTACGTTCCTGAGCCGGCGTTAGCGCATGATCAAATAGCACGACGGAGGCCCCGACGGCCCTCACCGCGTCAGCGATTTCGACAGCCTTACCTTCGCCTACAAAATACTTAGGGTGCGGCGCCTTACGGGAACCAGTCACCACCTGCAGCGCTTCGACACCTGCGGAAGAGACCAGGGATTCAAACTCCTGGAGATCCTCCATGTCTTTATCCTGCTCAAACCAGATGTGGACCAGCACCGCCTGCTCACCGGCGTCATAACGGTCAAACAAGCGTATAACCTCTCAAAACGATCGGCGGGGAACACAGTTAGCCTGGTTCCCCGTCATAAACCTACAGCCATCAACCTTATTCAGCGCTATCGCTTTCTTGCTGGGTTGAAGTGGCCGGCGCGTTACTGCTTCCGTGATGATAGTTACCCGTACCGCCAGCGTTATTGCTATGATGAGAAACTGGACGAGACGGTACAACGGTAGAGATCGCGTGCTTATATACCATTTGGCTGACTGTGTTCTTCAGCAGAATGACGAACTGATCGAAAGATTCGATTTGACCTTGCAGCTTAATACCATTCACCAAATAAATAGAAACCGGAACACGCTCCCTACGCAGCGCATTCAGGAACGGATCTTGCAAAGATTGCCCCTTAGCCATTCTATCTTTTCCTTATAGCTTGTTGTTTATACTTAGAACCCTTAGGTCCTGAAATTACGTCTAAAAAAATGCATACGAGACGTTGTAATTGTACACATTCAGGGGTGCAACGCACCAGGAACCTGTACTTCTTGTAGAATCTTCCTTAAGGCTTGCTGTGGCGCGTCACTATCCAGCCACGTCACGCCGTTCCAACCCCGTAACCAGGTCATTTGGCGCTTAGCAAGCTGCCTTGTTGCGCAAATTCCCCGATAAACCATCTCATCGTACGTTATCTCTCCAGACAAATATGCCCACATCTGGCGATATCCTACGCAGCGAATCGAAGGCATATCCGTATGCAAGTCACCGCGAGCAAAAAGCGCCCGCGTTTCAGCTTCAAAGCCTGAAGCTAACATCTGATGAAAACGCTGCTCTATTCGCTGATGAATCAGTTCACGACTCGCCGGAGCGATGGCAAACTGATGCACCCGATACGGTAGAGCCTCTCCTGCCGTTTGCGTCAACTCTGTTAAAGTTTTACCCGAAATAAAAAAAACTTCCAGTGCCCGAGAAAGCCTCTGCGGATCATTCGGATGGATACGCATAGCCGCTACGGGATCGATTTCCTGGAGGCGGAGATGCATTGACTCCCAGCCCAATTGCGCCGCCTGCTGTTCTATCGATTCCCGCACCTCGGGAGAAGCCGGCGGCAGCGGCGATAGCCCCTCCAACAGAGCTTTAAAATAAAGCATCGTGCCGCCCACTAATAGCGGAATCCGCCCTGCGGCAACGATATCCGCCATCTCAGCAAGAGCATCACGCCGAAAATCGGCTGCAGAATAAGCCTGGGCTGGGTCCAGTATATCTAATAACCTGTGCGGCGCCTGAGCCTGTTCACGGGCATCCGGCTTTGCCGTTCCGATATCCATGCCCCGGTAAATAAGCGCTGAGTCAACGCTGATGAGTTCGACCGGTAACACGCGACGGAGCTCAATAGCTAAAGCCGTCTTGCCCGATGCGGTAGGCCCCATTAGAAAAATGGCCGACGGCAGGCCGGTATTATTATAAGAATAGCTCACGTCATTCATGCTTCAGGGCGCTTATCGCTGATTGTAAATCAATGTATTGTAACAGACCGGGCGGTGGATTTTTTATCAGCTTAGGGCATAGCCGCTCAAGATCCGCCAGCGTAGTTATTGCCTGCGCTATGCCCCACTCCGTATGGCTACAGGTAAGGCGCCCGGCGAGCCAGCGCGCGATGGTCTCCGCAGTCTCTTTTTCCTGCTGCGCCAGGTAGCCTATCAGCTCAGGAATCAAGTTTTGTAAGTTTTGTTGGCGTAACGGTAAAGGAACGGCCCGCACCGTGACAAATTGTGCGTCGATAGCAAACGTCATCCCTACCGTTTCCAGTAGATCTTGCCAGTGCGATAAAGTCTGGCGCTCCGTGGCTTCTAGCTTTAGTCGTACCGGGATAAGCAAAGGCTGGGCGCGCAATTTTTCATCCCCAGGCTGCAACTGAGCCAGCCGCAGCCAGCGATCGGCAACCGCTAATGCAAGTACAGCAAAATGACCGTTTCGCTCTACCAGTGCGATATCGGGTTTTATTACAGATAAAACCCGCCCAAAGCTCTGCGCGGATTCACCGCCATCAGCAGGATCTTTAATTGGAAGCGCGTGTTTTGACGCGTTATCGGCTTCGGCCAGCGGCGGCGTATCCAGTAACTGTTGATATAGCGCTCCCTGCTGTTTCTGATACCCCGGCGCCGCATGCGGCCAACCTGAGCCATCACGCCTCTGACAACCACCAGCACCAGCACCAGCACCAGCACCAGCACCAGCACCAGCACCAGCACCAGCACCAGCACCAGCACCAGCACCAGCACCATAGTCAATGCTGCCAGCCTCCCGTGCAACAGAAGCCTTCCTTACGGATGTCGATGTTTCAGCCCGGTGGCCTCGCCCATAGATAGCGTCCGACTCCGGTTGTGCAAACTGATTCTCGCCGGCGCTGGCGCGGTTTTCCGGCTGCCAGCGCGGCGCCGACGCTTCATCCAGCGGCAGCGTGTCTGCCCGTTGGTGCAGCACGCTGAGAACGCCCTGATAAATAAAATCGTGCACCAGCCGCGACTGATGAAAACGCACTTCATGCTTCGCCGGATGGACATTCACATCAACCTGATGGGGATCAATATCCAGATACAACACGTAAGCAGGCTGTCTGTCGAGGCCCAGTTTATCTTCACACGCCTGGCGAATCGCATGGTTGATTAACCGATCGCGCATCATACGGCCATTGACATAACAATATTGAATATCCGTCAGCGCCTGCGCCGTAGCCCGCGGCTCCGCGACCCAACCGCGCAAAGCTAAATCCCCGTGCTGCCACTCAATGGCCAGCGCCTGTTCAAGAAACGCCGCTCCGCAAATCGCGCCGAGACGGCGCTCGCGCTGCGTTTCTTTCTGAACCGCGCGGTATTGCCGGGTCAGCTTTCCATTATGAGTAAGATTGATAGTCACATCGAAGCGCGCAAGAGCAATGCGCCGCACAACCTCATCAATATGGGTAAACTCGGTTTTTTCCGTGCGCAAAAATTTACGCCGGGCGGGCGTATTATAAAAAAGATCCAATACCTCCAGCGTCGTCCCCGTAGGGTGTGCCGCAGGTTTGACCATCACGGTCATATCGCGCCCTTCCGCATACGCCTGCCATGCTTCCGAAGCGCCCTCGGTGCGCGAAGTCAGGGTTAAACGTGAAACGGAGCTAATGCTGGCCAGCGCCTCCCCCCGAAAGCCGAGACTGACGATTGCTTCCAGATCGTCCAGCGTCGCGATTTTGCTGGTAGCATGGCGCGCCAGCGCGAGCGCCAGTTCGTCTTTCCCAATCCCGCAGCCATTGTCGCGAATACGAATAAGCTTTGCGCCACCGCGCTCGATATCAATGTCGATGCGCGTCGCGCCAGCATCCAGGCTGTTTTCAACCAGTTCCTTAACCACCGACGCCGGGCGCTCGACCACTTCGCCAGCGGCGATTTGGTTTGCCAATTGCGGTGGCAGGATCTGAATAGACATACGTTCTCCTCTTACCCGCACGGCAAGCCGGCCGGGTGAAACTTTATTCGTTATCGCTACGCACGAGTGATTGACGCTTACCGCCCATTTTTCGCGGGTGCCGACTGGAGAGGATGTGCCAGAAAATAGCTGCGCAGCCCCTGATAAATCGCGTTTGCGATCCGCTGTTGATAAGCGTCGCTGGCCAGCAGACGTTCTTCAGCGCCATTGCTAATAAAACCGGTTTCCACTAATAGCGAGGGAATATCCGGCGAGCGCAGTACGCCCAGGCTTGCATGCTCCGGCAAGCGCTTATGCAATACGCCGACCTGGCGTAATTGCGTTAATACATTGCGGGCGACATCATAGCCAACCCGCTGGGAATGGCCGAACTGCAAATCAAGAACCGCCTGGCTAAGATAAGGGTCCGCCTGGTTATTTGCCAATACATCACCCGCGCCGCCTAATAGCTCAGACTGTTTCTCGTGCTGTTCCAGCCAGTTCGCCATTTCGCTGTTTGCGCGTCGGTTAGAGAGCACCCATACGGATGCGCCCTTCGCTTCACGATTTGGCGCCGAATCCGCGTGAATAGAAACCAACAAATTTGCGTTCTGTCTGCGCGCCACGTCCGAACGCCCCATCACGGAGATAAAATAATCACCGTCGCGGGTTAAAACTCCGTGGAACATGGGGTCCGCATTCAATAGCGTGCGTACTTTGCGGGCGATACCGATAGTGACATTTTTCTCACAGGTGCCACCGCTACCAATCGCGCCCGGATCCTGGCCGCCGTGCCCGGCATCAATCGCGATAACTACCTTACCTGCCGGCGCGCGCTGTGAATGCCTGGCGGCCGCAGGACGCGCAGAGCGATTACCCGCCACAACGGCCGTTGTGCGCTCACTTTGCGGCTGAAACGGATTTTTCGCCGGCTGGGTGGTGGTGGCTGTCGGCGCTGCGGCAACGCGTTCTTTCACTACAGGCCGAGGGTCTTTGATGGCTGGCGGTAACGGTTTACTTATGGCATCGATAGTGAATACCACGGAATATCCCGCATTAGTGCGTCGTTTTATCGCCTGGGTTTTCCCATCCTGAGTTAAATCCACCAGCAACCTTACGTTACCGCTCCCCTGAGGCTGCCCGGCGCGAATGCGTCGCACCATATTCTGACCATTAAAATCCAGCGGCAGTCCCTGAATAATGCCGCTTTGATGAATATCTAACGCCACGGTGCGTTTGCCAACCGGGGTGAATGTGTATTGCGGATCCCCCGTGAATTGAAAGGTAATGCGCGCCTGCGTCGCCCCATTGGAAACCCGAATATCAGAGACGTTTGCCGCCCACAGCGGCGCGCACAGCGTTAACAGCAAGGTTAACAGCCACTTTCTCATTTTCTGATTCATCTCCTCATCCTTGTAAAATGGGCTTACGGCAATTAGTCCGCCAGGCGCGCCAGTAACGCAGTACCCGCGGGAGAAACGGCGGTAATCTGCGCTTCCCGCCCTGAGGACAGGTAGGTTAGGCGCAGTTCAATATCCGGGGGCGGCAATACGCCAGCGCCCCGCTGAGGCCATTCGACAAGACAAATAGCGTTATGTGCAAAATAATCGCGAATACCCATGAACTCTAACTCTTCAGGATCGGCAAGGCGATACAAATCAAAATGATAGACAGTAATATTGCCTAGCTCATAGGGTTCGACCAGCGTATACGTTGGGCTTTTCACATTTCCCACATGCCCCAGCGCCTGCAGAAAACCGCGGCTGAAGGTCGTCTTTCCGGCGCCTAAATCACCATATAAATAAATCACTGTTGCCCCATTACAGGCCTTTGCCAGCCGGGCGCCTAATGCGAGTGTCGCGGATTCATCGTTGAGCGAAACAGCTAGCGTCATCGTCATCTCGTTGATTAATGTCTGGATTTACACAGGAATAAAGCGCAGCGATTACATCGCTCGCAAGCATACCGCGCGTGCCAAATCGGCGGGCCAGCGAATCTGCCGCTGCGCCGTGAGCCACGGCACCGGCGCAGGTGGCATCATACAGTGGCAATTTTTGGGCCAGCAGCGCACCGATAATACCAGAGAGCACATCTCCCATCCCTCCGCTGGCCATGCCAGGATTGCCAGCGTCTATCAGGGCGCAGTCCCCTTGTGAACTGGCGATAACGCTGCCTGCGCCTTTCAGTACTACACAGCCGCCATAGCGCTTAGCCAGATTACGCGCTGCCTGAATGCGATCGCGCTCAACCTCCGCCACGCTACAGTTGAGCAAACGTGCGGCTTCGCCCGGATGCGGCGTAATAACGCGATTTTGACGCGTATCCGGATTGATTGCCAGCAGGTTAAGCGCATCGGCGTCCCATAACATCGGTTTCCGGAAATTTTCCACTTTTTGCAGCGCTTTCTTCCCCCAGCTTTGGGTACCGAGGCCCGGGCCGACCGCGACAACGTCGGCCCAGTCCAGGCTAGCGCCAAGCGCAGCGGGCGTTAGCTCCTGTACCATCAGCTCCGGTCGGGCGGTGAGTAAAGGCGCGATATTTTCACTGCGCGTCAATACGCGAACTAAGCCAGCCCCGGCACGCAGCGCGGCCTCGCCCGCCATACGGATTGCCCCCGCCGTCCCGGTATCACCGCCAATAAGCAACAGGCGACCATGATCTCCTTTATGCGCGGTTGGCCTGCGCGGCGTTAACCAGCGGGCCAGGCAGCTGGCATCAAGCCGCACAAACGGCGCCGGTTTCGCGGCAAGCCAGGCAGATAATCCTAAATCGTGACAGTGAAGATGCCCGACGACATCGCGCGCCTTCCCGGTCAGTAAACCGCATTTAAGCGCAATGAACGCGAGGGTATGCTGCGCCTGTACCACCGCGCCCGGAGCCGCGCCGCTTGCCGCTAATAGGCCAGAGGGAATATCCAGCGCAAGCACCGGCGCGGGATAAAGATTTATTTTCTCAATTAGCAACTGCAACTCGGCTCGCGGAGCGTTGCGTAATCCCGTGCCTAATAGCCCGTCAATGATAAGATCGCGTTCTTCTGGCCAGGGCGCATCCGCGGCGTGGATAACGCCTCCGGCGTTCAGCCATGCGACCCGGGCGGCCTCCGCCTCGTCCGGCAAAGGTTTATCGCTCTCTGTGGCCAGCAGCGTCACATCGATGCCCTGCCCCTGCGCCAGCCGCGCAGCAACATAGCCATCGCCCCCATTGTTGCCATGCCCGCAGATAACCAGCCAGCGACGCGCCTGCGGATAGCAGCGCACGGCGAGCTGAAAGGCCGCCTCACCGGCGCGCAGCATTAATTCATAGAGCGTTAGCCCCAGCGTATCCGCCGCTTCACGCTCTGCATCGGGGAACCAGTCCGCCGGCCAGGCTTCGTATGGTATACTCTCGGCGTTCGTCTTCTTATTATGGTCCGTCATGTCTCAACCCCTCGATCTCACTCAATTAGCGCTCAATATTAAACAGTGGGGCACTACGCTCGGCTTTCAGCACGTAGGGATCGCGGATACCGATCTCAGCGCCAGCGAACCTGCGCTCCAGGCCTGGCTTGAGAAACAATACCACGGAGAAATGGCCTGGATGGCGCGACACGGCATGATGCGCGCGCGTCCGCATGAACTTTTGCCCGGCACGCTTCGCGTAATCAGCGTGCGCATGAATTACCTGCCCGCCGGTGCCGCCTTCGCCAGCACGCTGAATAATCCCCGTCTCGGCTACGTCAGCCGCTACGCGCTTGGGCGCGACTACCATAAGCTATTGCGTAACCGGCTAAAAAAATTGGGCGAAATGATTCAAACCCACTGCGCTGCGCTGAATTTTAGACCGTTTGTGGATTCAGCGCCGCTTCTTGAACGTCCGCTGGCGGAAAAAGCGGGCCTCGGCTGGACCGGGAAGCATTCGCTAATTTTAAGTCGCGATGCCGGATCGTTTTTTTTCCTGGGCGAGTTGCTGATCGATCTTCCACTCCCGGTCGATGGCCCGGTTGAAGAACAGTGCGGACGCTGCGTCGCCTGTATGACAACCTGCCCGACCGGAGCAATCGTAGAACCATACGTAGTCGACGCGCGACGCTGTATTTCATATCTGACTATCGAACTGGACGGCAGCATTCCCGAAGCGCTGCGTCCGCTTATCGGCAATCGCATTTACGGCTGCGACGACTGCCAGCTTATTTGCCCGTGGAACCGTTTTTCTCAGCTTACGGATGAAGACGACTTTGCCCCGCGTAAAGCCCTGCACGCACCGCCTTTGACCGAGCTGTTCGCCTGGAGTGAAGCAACTTTTCTCAAAGTGACTGAAGGGTCGGCTATCCGGCGAATTGGCCATCTGCGCTGGTCAAGAAATATCGCCGTTGCGCTGGGAAACGCGCCCTGGGATGAAAAGTATATTCACGCGCTGAGCGCCCGGCTGGGCGAGCATGAACTGTTGGATGAGCATATTCACTGGGCGATTGCGCAACAGATAGCCAAACGGGATGCCTGCGCCATTGAGGTACAACCGGCCAAAACGCGGCGGCTTATCCGCGCCGTTGAAAAAGGTTTACCCCGGGACGCCTGAATATTTTATGTCTGTGGATAAAAATAAAAAGCCGTTGTCATTCAACGTGGAAAAAAACGTCAAGCGATCGTATTAACGTTTCACAATTAAATTATTCTCAATAAAAACAGATGAATAAAAAAATTTGATTTGCAGCAATTTATCATTGCCAGGCGAAAGCAAATATCTACCCTGTGGATAACTCTGTTTACAAAAAGGAGAGGAATGCTAGCAAACGGGCTAAAAGTAGGTAATAGATAAGAATACTGAAGAAGGATACCTGGAGCGGGAAACGAGACTCGAACTCGCGACCCCAACCTTGGCAAGGTTGTGCTCTACCAACTGAGCTATTCCCGCATAATACGTTGCGCCTGAAGTTTACAGCTTAAGACACCTGCCGCCTATCTTTATCGGCGACAAAAATCTGGAGCGGGAAACGAGACTCGAACTCGCGACCCCAACCTTGGCAAGGTTGTGCTCTACCAACTGAGCTATTCCCGCATAATACGTTGCGCCTGAAACTTACAGCTTAAGGCACCTGCCACCTAATAACGCTACCAGCGACAAAAATTTGGAGCGGGAAACGAGACTCGAACTCGCGACCCCAACCTTGGCAAGGTTGTGCTCTACCAACTGAGCTATTCCCGCGTTGCGCAACGGCACAATTGTGTACCGTTACGGGAGGCGCATTATACGAGAAATGATTTTCCTCGCAAGCCTTTAAGCACAAAAAGTCGTGCTTTTCGTTTGAATGCCGATTTCTTCGGCAAAATGACGAGTTTCTCTGCGCCCCGCTGCTTACAGGCGGATAAAGTGCTCGCGATAGTATGCAAGTTCCGCCACCGACTCACGAATATCGTCCAGCGCCTGATGGGTATTTTTTTTCTGAAAGCCTTCTAAGATTTCCGGCTTCCAGCGGCGGGCCAATTCTTTCAGCGTGCTAACGTCCAGATAACGATAGTGGAAGTAGGCTTCCAGCGCCGGCATATAATTAAACAGAAAACGCCTGTCCTGACCAACGCTGTTGCCGCAAATCGGCGATTTCCCTTCCGGCACCCACTGGCGCAAAAACGCTAATGTCTCACGCTCTGCTGCACCATCGTCAAACTGACTGGCTTTTACGCGTGCCACCAGCCCACTGCCGGTATGGGTTCGCACATTCCAGTCATCCATTAATGCCAGCTGTTCGTCAGACTGATGCACCGCAATTACCGGGCCTTCAGCCAGAATATTCAGATCCCGGTCCGTGACTATCGTAGCGATTTCAATAATACGATCGCGCGTGGGATCCAGCCCGGTCATTTCAAGGTCAATCCAAATCAGGTTATTTTCATTTACGCTCATGGCCACGCCTCCCCAGCGTTACGCGAATTCACCCGGTAAGAATGGGTTATTTCATATAAAATAGCGTGTATCATAGAGGTTTTGTTTCTCTGGAGCGACCAGGAGCCAGCGCGATTGAGTAAAAAGAAACTTTCGAAAGGCCAGCAGCGGCGCGTCAGCGCTAATCACAAGCGCCGTCTCAAGCCTGAGTCAGGCGTCGATTATGACGACAGCCAGCTTGGTGAGCCTACCGAAGGCCGGGTTATCAGCCGCTTCGGTATGCATGCCGACGTTGAAGCCGCCGATGGCACTCTGCACCGCTGCAATATACGGCGCACCATTCGCTCACTGGTTACCGGCGATCGCGTAGTCTGGCGTCCGGCAAAAGAAACCGGTGAAGGCATTACCGTAACGGGCATTGTCGAAGCGGTGCACGAACGCTCCTCAGTATTAACGCGCCCTGATTTCTACGACGGCGTAAAACCCATCGCCGCTAACATTGACCAAATCGTTATCGTTTCAGCGATTTTGCCGGAGCTGTCGCTGAATATTATCGATCGTTACCTGGTGGCCTGTGAAACGCTGAACGTAGAACCGCTTATTGTACTGAATAAGATAGACTTATTGGATGACGAAGGGATGGCCTTCGTTGAAGAACAAATGGCTATCTATCGGGATATTGGCTACCGCGTTTTAATGGTATCGAGCCACTATCCTGAAACGCAGCAAGCGCTTGAACAGGCGCTGACGGACAGAATCAGCATTTTTGCCGGGCAGTCAGGAGTGGGGAAATCCAGCTTACTGAACGCGCTGCTGGCGCTTAAAGAGCGACAGATCCTCACCAACGATGTCTCGGGTGTTTCCGGGCTGGGGCAGCACACCACAACCGCCGCGCGCCTGTATCACTTCCCGCACGGTGGCGAAGTAATTGACTCGCCCGGCGTGCGGGAGTTTGGCTTATGGCATCTGGAACCGGAACAAATTACGCGCGGCTTTGTCGAATTTCATGACTATTTAGGCCATTGCAAATATCGGGATTGCAGCCATGATAACGATCCTGGCTGCGCTATCCGCGCCGCCGTCGAGCGCGGCGACATCGCCGAATCGCGTTTTGATAACTACCACCGAATCCTGGAGAGCATGGCGCAAATAAAAACGCGCAAAAACTTTTCCGATATTGGCGGGTAATAAAACACAGAGAGGCGAATGCCGCCTCTTTACTTACTGCAGTGCCTGGCTCGCCGCGAGCCGCCGGGCAAGGACTGGCAAAAATATTGGCCTGGAGGCTATTTTGTTCAACAACATCAAACTTTCTCTTCAATATCTCCTGCCAAAGCAATGGCTGACGCAATTCGCAGGCTGGGGTGCCAGTAAGCGCGCCGGCTGGCTGACAAAAGGGGTTATCGATCTCTTTGTCAAATATTACAAAGTCGATATGCAGGAAGCGCAAAAGCCCGATACCGCCAGCTATCGCACCTTTAACGACTTTTTTGTTCGACCGCTGCGCGACGACGTGCGCCCTATTAACCCAGACCCGACAACGCTGGTGATGCCAGCCGATGGCGTTATTAGCCAGGCAGGCGCTATCGACAATGACAAATTACTCCAGGCAAAGGGGCATTCTTTCACACTGGAAGCGCTGCTGGCAGGGAATTATCAGATGGCGGCGTTATTCCGTAACGGGGCGTTCGCTACTACTTATCTGTCGCCGCGCGACTATCACCGCGTGCATATGCCCTGTAACGGTATTTTGCGCGAGATGATTTATGTCCCAGGTGACCTCTTCTCCGTCAACCATCTCACCGCGCAGAATGTGCCGAATCTGTTTGCCCGTAATGAGCGCGTCATTTGCCTGTTCGACACTGAGTTCGGTCCAATGGCGCAAATCCTGGTCGGCGCAACCATTGTCGGCAGTATTGAAACCGTCTGGTCAGGCACCGTCACTCCGCCGCGCGAAGGCATTATTAAACGCTGGACCTGGCCCGCCGGGGACAGCGAAGGCTGTATCGCCCTACTGAAAGGCCAGGAAATGGGGCGCTTTAAGCTCGGCTCGACCGTGATTAATTTATTTGCGCCGGGTCAGGTTACCCTGATGCCACACCTGGAACATCGCGCACCGACCCGCATTGGCGAGCCGCTGGCCCGGGCGAACAATGCCGCGGCGACCGATATTCCGCCTAAGGTGGACGCAGCGCCCGTAAGCGAATCAGCCGCCGGCCCCAAAGCCCAGCCGGTTGTTGACCAGGCTCCTCTGCCGGTTTCCACAAGCGAAACCGCCATCGCAGCTCCCGACACCGCCGCACCTGAGGCTGAGCCTCAGCAACGGCCCCGGCAGCCGGGAAAAGGTGCCGCATCTGCGCCCGCACAGGCGCCAAAGCCTGACTCTGATAATGAATAACTACGCCTAACTAAGGCCGATTAATAATAAGGTAACGCGACGTGCGCCTGTTCCTCTTTTTTCTGATGGCGATAAGCCTCAGTGGGATGGCGCACGCCGCCGCCATCCCCGACGCAAAACAAATCACTCAAGAACTGACTCAGGCTAAAGAAGCAGATAAAAAGCAGCCGGGACAGATAAAAACTATTGAAGCGCTGCAGGCCGCGTTAAACGCGCTGGAAGAACGCGACGCCTCGCTGGCGCGCGCCGCCCGCTATCAAAAAGTTATCGATGACTTCCCTCGTTTGTCTCAAACGCTGCGCCAGCAGCTCAATAACTTAAATAACGCACCGCGCAAACTCCCCGTAGGTATGAGCGCCGACGCGCTAAATCAAGAGATATTGCAAACCAGCAGTCAGTTACTGGATAAAAGCCGCGAAGCCCAGCAGCAGCAGGAGCGCAACCGCGAAATCACCGACTCCCTCGCTCAACTTCCCCAACAGCAAACCGACGCGCGGCGCCAGCTCAGCGCCATTGAACACCGCCAGCCTTCGCCAAAAAACGCCAGCACTCCGCTCGGTCAGGCCCAGCAAATTTCCGCCCAGGCGGAAGCCGCGCGCCTGAAGGCACTCGTAGATGAGCTTGAACTGGCCCAGCTATCCGCCAGCAATCGCCAGGCGCTGGCGCGCCAGCGCGCCGAACTGTCGCAAAAGCAGGCCGGCCAGCTTGATGCCTGGCTACAGTCGCTGCGTAACCAGCTCAACAGCCTGCGTCAGCGCGAAGCGGAACAGGCGCTGGAAAGCACAGAGATGATGGCGGAAAATAGCGCCAACCTGCCGCCAGATATTGTGGCGCAGTTCCGCATCAATCGTTCGCTCTCTCAGGATCTTAATCAACAGGCGCAAAGAATGGATCTGGTCGCCTCGCAGCAGCGCCAGGCCACGCGTCAAATTCTGCAAGTCCGCCAGGCGCTGAACACTCTGCGCGAACAGTCGCAGTGGCTGGGCATCTCTAATGTGCTGGGCGAAGCGCTGCGCGCCCAGGTCGCACGCCTGCCGGAAACGCCGAAGCCCCAGCAGTTAGATACCGAGCTGGCACAGCTTCGGGTGCAGCGATTACGCTATGAAGAACAATTAGGCAAACAGGAGCAGCTCCGCCAGCTTCACCAGGCCAGCGGTGCTCCGCTCACCGATGAACAACGCCGTATCCTCGACGCCCAGCTTCGCACCCAAAGCGAGCTGCTCAATTCATTGCTACAGGGCGGCGACACGCTGATTCTGGAGCTGACAAAGCTTAAGGTTGCAAACGGGCAGCTTATCGACGCACTGAAAGATGTTAATGAAGCGACGCATCGCTATCTGTTCTGGACATCGGACGTTAGCCCGCTGGGGCTAAGCTGGCCGCTGGATATCATGCGCGATCTGCGCCGACTGCTCTCGCTGGATACGCTCAGCCAATTGGGTAAAGCCACGATGATGATGCTGACCAGCCGCACGACGCTGCTCCCGCTCTTCGCCGCGCTGGTTCTGGTGGGTTTTAGTATTGCTTCACGCCGCCGGTTCACGGCGTTTCTGGAACGCTGCAGCGCCCGGGTTGGTAAAGTGACGCAGGATCACTTCTGGCTCACGATGCGCACGGTGTTCTGGTCGATTCTGGTGGCTTTGCCGCTTCCCGTGCTGTGGGCGACGCTGGGCCATGGTTTGCAGGCCGCCTGGCCGTATCCGCTGGCGGTCGCCATCGGTGACGGCGTTACGGCCACGGTACCGCTGCTGTGGGCAGTGATGATTTGCGCAACTTTCGCCCGGCCAAACGGGCTATTTGTCGTGCATTTTGGCTGGCCTCGCCAACAAGTGGCACGCGCCATGCGTAATTATTTGATGAGCGTCGGCGTTATTGTGCCGCTGATTATGGCGGTCATCATGTTCGATAATTTAAACGATCGCGAGTTTGCCGCCTCGCTGGGGCGGCTTTGTTTCATGCTAATTTGCGGCGCGGTCGCTGTGGTAACACTCAGCCTGAAGCATGCGAAGCTGCCGCTTTATCAGGAAAAAGACGACGGCGGCGACAATATTATTAATCGCCTGCTGTGGAACCTGATGCTTTGCGCTCCGCTACTGGCCATTCTCGCCGCCGCCATCGGCTACCTTGCGACCGCAAAGGCGCTGCTGGCGCGCCTGGAAACCTCCGTTGCTATTTGGTTCTTTTTGCTGGTCATCTATCACATTATTCGCCGCTGGATGTTCATTCAACGACGTAAACTGGCGTTCGACCGCGCAAAGCAGCGGCGCGCTGAAATCCTGGCCCAGCGCGCTCGCGGCGAGGAAGAACCCTTCACGCACGGCACGGATGGCGGAGCCGAGGTTGAAGAGCCGATTATCGATCTGGACGCAATTAGCACCAGTTCACTGCGCCTGGTAAGAAGCCTGCTGATGCTGATAGCGCTGGTTTCGGTTATCGCACTGTGGTCAGAAATCCATTCCGCCTTTGGGTTTCTGGAAAATATTACCCTGTGGGACGTGACCTCAAGCGTACAGGGCGTGGAAAGTCTGGAGCCGATTACGCTTGGCGCGGTGCTAATAGCCGTGCTGGTCTTTATTATCACCGCTCAGCTTGTGCGTAACCTGCCCGCGCTGCTGGAACTTGCGCTGTTACAGCATCTGAGTCTGACCCCCGGGACCGGCTATGCCATTACGACTATCACAAAATATATATTGATGCTGATTGGCGGGCTGGCAGGGTTCTCGATGATAGGCATCGAGTGGGGGAAACTTCAGTGGCTGGTCGCCGCGCTCGGGGTCGGGCTGGGGTTTGGGCTACAGCAGATTTTCGCTAACTTCGTCTCCGGGCTAATTATTCTGTTTGAGAAGCCTATTCGCATCGGAGATACCGTCACTATTCGCGATCTGACCGGCAGCGTAACGAAAATTAACACCCGCGCAACAACTATCAGCGACTGGGATCGAAAAGAAATTATCGTGCCTAATCAGGCTTTTATTACTGAACAGTTTATTAACTGGTCGCTTTCCGACCCGATTACGCGCGTAGTTCTGACGATTCCCGCCCCAACGGACGCCGATAGCGAAGAAGTGACCCAAATACTGCTGACTGCCGCGCGGCGCTGCGCGCTGGTGCTGGACACCCCGGCACCGGACGCCTTTTTGGTGGATTTACAGCAGGGTATTCAACTGTTTGAGCTGCGTATCTATGCCGCCGAGATGGGGCATCGCATGCCGCTACGTCACGAAATACATCAGCTTATTCTACAAGGTTTCCGTGAGCACGGGCTGGAAATGCCCTTCCCGCCTTTTCAGATGCGCCTTGAAAGCCTGAACGGCATTAAAAATGGGAAATCACTGAGCTCTACGGGCAGAAAAGCCCGCCTGCCGGGGAGCCTGTAAGCCTGCCCGCGATCCAGCGGCGGATAAGCCTAAAGGCTATCCGCCGCAGCCACTGTAGCGCGCCCTTGTGCAAAAAGCGCGGCGACGGCAGCAATGGAGCGCTACAGCCGGTTCTCATCGCAGCGCCCGGACAAACCGGGAATTATCGCGCTTTCAGCGCGTGATGAAACGGCTATCTTACTTTCACCAGTGCGTTAAACCGCACCGCCTTCTTCGACCTGGAAGATAACGTATGACTGGACGCGGCCCACTCCGCCCCCTACCTGGAGACGATGTCCTTTCTCCTTGCTCCGCCTTCACTTAATGCGCACCCACTTCCCGCCGGATAAGCGTTTTGCTCAGCGTCGCGATTCGTATCTACTTTAACCGGCAGCGTTCCGCGTGTGCATACGCGTGATTCCGTCAGCCTTGTAGTAGGCTGAGCGATAGTAAGTTCTGGCTGCGCTCTTCCCGCTACCTGGTCGGGTTCAGGCTTCTCCCCACGGGCATATAAGGGCTGCTCCAACCGGTAATGCACATAGGCCGGCGTCCGTTCAGGGCTAGTACCCCGTGGCAGGGCGCGCGGCATCTCACCGCTGCGACTGGCAGTGGTAATGCTTTTCGGCAATACGCGCGCGGAGGTATCGCGCTGCGGCGCGAGCGTCTCATGGGTTATGCCGAGGCTGCGGCGCTTGTCAATGGCCCTGGCCCGCCCCTCTTCACCTTTGACCGTCGTTTGCCCCAACTGATAGCGGTGTACGGACCGGCCTTGCTTCCAGCGCTTGAAGCGCGCGCCCAACGTGCGATGTGGGTTGTCCGCCCGCCTGGCTTTTATCTCATCACACTGATTGCGCGATGATCCGGACACATCATATTCACTGCGCCGGGTAAAAACGCCCGGCGGAATTAAGCAATTAGCGGAAAAACACCGCGCGATACCCTTCATCAATAAACCTTCCTATTTATTAGCGACTGAAGATAAACGTTATTCACACGCTACCCGGCCTTTAACGCTCCTGGGTCGCACATAGCACAACGCAGAGTTTCGGGCGCGATAATGAATAAAGCATCAGCCAATGCGCTGACGCCTGGCCGCGTCGGCACGATATGCGCCAGCGGGAAAACAAACGCGGCTATTTTACTCATGCCCGGTGCGCCACCGGTGCTCCGGCATGGACCTGAATCCATTTTCACGCAGAGCCGATAAGGAGGTATTAGCCCTGCCTTTCAGGCCATAAGCCATAAGGCAACGACAGCGGGATGAAAAGATGAACCGCGCTAGCGGTGCGCTATATGCGTATCTTCGATGCGCGCTGCGGCGCAGAACACCTGAGCGCGAGAGGGTGACCGCCGCTACCGCGTGGGTCGATAATAGGGATTATCATTGGGGAACGGCAGAGCGCGCGTCGTCGCGCCCTGCACGGGGCATCATACTACGCGCGGTCGACCGGGAAGGCCATCACCTCTGCCAGGCTCTGTGCACCGAGCGCCAGCATAATTAAACGATCTACGCCAAGCGCCACGCCGGAACAGTCCGGTAGCCCAGCCTCCAGCGCTGCCAGCAGATGTGTATCAACCGGATATTGCGGTAACCCGCGCGCCGCGCGATTGCGGTTATCCTGTTCAAAACGCTGCTGCTGTTCGCGCGCGTCGGTCAGCTCATGGAAACCGTTCGCCAGTTCAACGCCCTTAAAATAGACTTCAAACCGCTCCGCTACCCGGTGATCTTCCTGGCTAATGCATGCCAGCGCCGCCTGGGTTGCCGGGAAGTGATAAATAAAGGTGGGGCGCTCTTTGCCAATGTGGGGTTCTACGCCGAAGGTAAATAAAAGCTGCAGTAGCGTATCGCGATCTTCTTCGTTATCCGCCACATTATTTAAATCCAGCTTAGCTGCGGCTTCCCGTAACTGCGCCTTCTCTGCGGACAGCGGGTCTATTTCCAGGTAACGCTGAAATGCCTGCTGATAAGAAAGCGTTTCCGCCGCCTCTGTTTCCAGGATTTGCTGTAACAGGTCGTCCACTTCATTCATCAGACGGTACATGTCATAGCACGGGCGATACCATTCCAGCATGGTAAATTCGGGATTGTGATAGCGCCCCATTTCTTCATTACGAAAACTGCGGCAAAGCTGATAAATCGGGCCGCTTCCCGCCGCCAGCAGGCGTTTCATATGATATTCAGGGCTGGTCATTAACCAAAGAGGCGTGCCCTCAGCGTGGCCGGGGCCAACAAAACGGGTTTCAAACGGAAACAGATGTACGTCCGTTACCGTCGCCTGGCTCATGCAGGGGGTTTCCACCTCAGGCACTCCGCGATCGGCAAAGAAGCGGCGAATTTCCGCCACAACGGCTGCGCGTTTAAGTAGCGTGGGGATGGATGCGCTCGGCTGCCAGGTTGCCGTTTCGCTCATGGTTATCTCTCCAAAAACAAATAAGGTCCGGAAGTCTACTCGTATCTCAGGATGGACACAAATCACGGGTCTTCGTTTTCAGCGGCCGATATTTCACGTGATTTCGTGACCGGATTATCATTTCTAAAATCGTATTTGTTTCAATTACCACAAAAAAATCGAACACATCAAATTTCCTTGTGAATCACCCGGATATACTCACTACCCATTAAGTAGCAGGCCGCCCGCCTGCCGCGACGCGCGTTATCTGTCAGGACGCATACCGTTCGGGGAGCCGATAGCGCAACCAGAACACTATCTCGGAGGAATGTCGTGCATACCTTTCAAGCCGATCTCGCCATCATAGGCGCCGGAGGCGCAGGCCTACGCACAGCCATTGCGGCAGCGCAGGCCAACCCGCAGGCAAAAATCGCTTTAATCTCAAAAGTCTATCCGATGCGCAGCCATACGGTCGCCGCAGAAGGAGGCTCCGCCGCCGTCACTCAGGATCACGATAGTTTCGATTATCATTTTAACGATACCGTGGCAGGCGGCGACTGGCTGTGCGAACAGGATGTCGTCGACTATTTCGTTCACCACTGCCCGCAAGAGATGACCCGGCTTGAACAATGGGGCTGCCCCTGGAGCCGCCGCCCGGACGGTTCCGTTAACGTGCGCCGCTTCGGCGGCATGAAAATCGAGCGCACGTGGTTCGCCGCCGATAAGACCGGCTTTCATATGCTGCATACCCTGTTCCAGACTTCCCTGCAGTTTCCGCAAATTCAGCGCTTTGACGAGCACTTCGTGCTCGATTTGCTGGTGGACGACGGTCGCGCATGCGGCCTGGTCGCCATGAATATGATGGAAGGGCAATTAGTGCAAATTCGCGCTAATGCGGTGGTGCTGGCCACGGGCGGTGCGGGGCGCGTATACCGCTATAACACCAACGGCGGCATCGTGACCGGTGACGGCATGGGGATGGCGCTGAGCCACGGCGTTCCTCTGCGTGATATGGAGTTTGTTCAGTATCATCCGACCGGCCTGCCCGGCTCCGGCATTCTGATGACAGAAGGCTGCCGCGGCGAAGGCGGCATTCTGGTGAATAAAAATGGCTATCGCTATTTGCAGGATTACGGCATGGGCCCGGAAACTCCACTGGGCGAGCCGAAAAACAAATATATGGAGCTGGGCCCGCGCGACAAAGTTTCCCAGGCTTTCTGGCATGAATGGCGCAAGGGGAATACGGTAGCGACCCCGCGCGGCGACGTGGTGTATCTGGATTTACGCCATCTCGGCGAGAAAAAGCTGCTGGAACGCCTGCCATTCATTTGCGAACTGGCGAAGGCTTATGTCGGCGTCGATCCGGTTAAAGAACCGATTCCAGTACGCCCTACCGCACATTACACCATGGGTGGCATCGAAACTGCGCCTGACTGCGAAACCCGCATACGGGGGCTGTTTGCCGTCGGCGAATGTTCCTCTGTCGGCCTGCACGGCGCTAACCGCCTTGGTTCTAATTCGCTGGCCGAACTGGTGGTATTCGGGCGTTTGGCCGGAGAGCAGGCCATTGAACGCGCGGCAACGGCAGGTGCTGTTAGCGACGGCGCGCTGAATGCCCAGGCGGACGATATCGAACATCGTCTGAAAGCGCTGGCTAATCAAGAAGGCAACGAAAGCTGGGCGAAGATCCGCGATGAAATGGGCATGTCGATGGAAGAAGGCTGCGGCATTTATCGCACGCCAGAACTGATGCAGAAAACTATCGATAAACTGGCCGAACTGCAGGAGCGTTTTAAGCGGGTGCGGGTTTCTGATACTTCCAGCGTATTTAATACCGGCCTGCTTTATACGCTGGAACTTGGCCATGGCCTGAACGTTGCTGAGTGCATGGCGCATTCGGCGATGGCGCGTAAAGAGTCGCGCGGCGCGCATCAGCGCCTGGATGAAGGCTGTACCGAACGAGACGACGTTAACTATTTAAAACATACGCTGGCATTCCGCGATGCGGGCGGCACCACGCGTCTGGAATATACCGACGTCAATATTACTAAATTGCCGCCGGCTAAGCGCGTTTACGGCGCCGAGGCGGATGCCGCCGAGAACAAGGAGACGGCTCATGGCTGAGATGCTTACCCTCAACGTCGAGATCGTACGCTACAACCCGGAAACGGACAGCGCGCCGCGCAGCGTATTTTATCCGGTTCCTTACGATGAGCAAACCTCGCTGTTGGATGCTCTCGGTTATATCAAAGATGAATTGGCCCCGGATTTAAGCTATCGCTGGTCTTGCCGGATGGCGATTTGCGGCTCCTGTGGCATGATGGTGAACGGCGTCCCCAAACTGGCGTGTAAAACCTTCCTGCGCGAGTATACCAACGGGATGAAAGTCGAAGCGCTGGCAAACTTCCCCATTGAGCGCGACCTGGTTGTCGATATGACGCACTTTATTGAGAGCCTGGAAGCTATCAAACCGTATATTATCGGTAACCCACGCACGCCCGAACAGGGCCCCAATGTGCAAACGCCCGCGCAAATGGCGAAGTATCATCAATTTTCCGGCTGTATCAACTGCGGCCTGTGCTATGCCGCCTGCCCGCAGTTTGGGCTAAACCCCGAGTTTATTGGCCCGGCAGCGATTACGCTGGCGCATCGCTATAACCTCGATAACCGGGATCGCGGTAAACGGGAGCGCATGCCGCAGCTTAACGCGCAGAATGGCGTCTGGATCTGTACTTTTGTCGGCTTTTGCTCACAGGTTTGCCCTAAACACGTCGACCCGGCGGCGGCAATCCAGCAGGGCAAAGTTGAAAGTGCGAAGGACTTTCTTATCGCCACGCTAAAACCACGCTAAGGAGTGCAGCATGACGACAAAACGTAAACCGTATGTCCGCCCAATGCCGTCAAACTGGTGGCAAAAACTCGGCTTTTATCGCTTTTATATGCTGCGTGAAGGCACCGCCGTCCCCGGCGTCTGGTTCAGCCTGTTGCTACTATGCGGGCTATTTTCACTGAAGCATGGCCCAGAGTCTTGGGCAAACTTTGTCGGTTTTTTACAAAATCCCATCGTGATTATTTTAAATATTATTGCGCTGGCGGCAGCGATATTGCATACCAAGACCTGGTTCGAACTTGCGCCAAAAGCGGCAAATATTATTGTAAAAGACGAAAAAATGGGGCCGGAGCCTGTGATTAAAGGCCTGTGGATCGTCACCGCTTTGGTCACGATTGCTATCTTTTGCATCGCCCTCTTTTGATAAGGAGTGAGTCTATGATAAATCCAAATCCCGTGCGTTCTGATGAGCCTATTTTCTGGGGGCTTTTTGGCGCAGGCGGTATGTGGAGCGCCATTGTCGCACCTGTGGTTGTCTTGCTGGTGGGGCTAATGCTGCCGCTGGGGCTATATCCCGGCGACGCGCTAAGCTATGAGCGCATCCTGACGTTCTGCCAGAGCTTCATCGGGCGGCTATTTTTGTTCGTAATGATTGTTCTGCCTCTGTGGTGCAATCTGCACAGGCTGCATCACGGGATGCACGATCTTAAAATTCACGTGCCTTCTGGCAAATGGTTTTTTTACGGCCTGGCCGCCATTCTCACTATTATCACGCTTATCGGCGTAATTACCCTCTAGCCGTTTTTCGCGGGCCCGTGCGGGCCCGCACGCCTCCGTTCTCTGCCGTTACGCTACACTCTTTATCACCTTCTCTTTTTATCAGGAGCGTTCATGCGCCTGTGGCCTCTAACATTGATTACCGCAACCGCGTGCCTGCTGGTTGCCTGCAATACTCCTCGCCCGCCCGAGGGCGTGAAAGTCGTGAATAATTTCAATGCGGCCCGCTATACCGGGGTATGGTATGAAATTGCGCGGCTGGATAATCGGTTTGAGCGCGGCCTGATAAATGTCACCGCTGAATATGGTATGCGTAAGGATGGCGCGATAAGCGTTACCAACCGGGGCCAGGATAAAGCATCGGGACGCTGGAAAGCCAGTAATGGCGTGGCGCGATTTACCGGCAGCCCGCAGCAGGCCGCACTGAAAGTCTCTTTCTTTGGCCCATTTTACGGCGGGTATAACATTATTGCGCTGGATGAGGAGTATCGACACGCGCTGGTTTGCGGGCCTAATCGCGATTATCTGTGGCTGCTGTCGCGCCAGCCGACGCTGCCGGAGTCGGTTAAGCAGGCGTGGTTAAAACAAGCCGCCGCCGCAGGGTTTCCGGTGCAGCGGCTCATTTGGGTCGACCAGGCGGATAATCTGCGCCGACTTAATGGGCGCTAAACTTCAGGCCAATAATACCAGCCGCAATTAGGCACAGGCAGAAGATACGCATCGGGTTAGCCGATTCGCCAAGCAATACAATGCCGGTAATCGCCGCGCCAACCGCGCCGATACCGGTCCATACCGCATACGCAGTCCCTACTGGCAGCGTTTTCATCGCCCATGCCAGCAGCCCCATGCTGGCGACCATCGCCGATACGGTAATAAGACTCGGCGTAAGGCGGCTAAAACCATGGGTATATTTCAGACCAACGGCCCAGACAACTTCAAGAAGGCCCGCAATAACTAATACAATCCAGGACACAGGAGTTTCCCTATACGACTGGGGTCGTCCCCGAAATTAGACGCGCTTGCAGGTCGTCCTACAAGGCTTAAAGATAAGCGCTAAGTCTGCAGCAATGATAATGATTTGCAACCTTTTTATTCACACTACCTTAAAACGGGAGAGTAGCGGCACGGCCGGGCGCCGCTACTCACTTAAACAGTTATTGCTGATCGTGATTGGCAGCGCCAGAAATAGCCGAGCCGCCGGCCTGGATGTCTTCACCCACGCCGCGCGTGGTATTGCATGCGCTCAATAAAGAAGATAAAAGCAAAACGGAAAACAGGGCTGCTACGGTTTTCTTAATCATAGTGATTTCCTTTTTATCTCCGTCATTTTCTGTCGACAGTCGCTTTTTCAGCCCACACTGGGCCACATATCGATCGCCGCGTGAATGAGCGAAGGTTGAGTTATCAATAATGGTGGGGTTAACCCACTAAAAGCATAGCCAGGTTTATCAAATGTGGGAGGAAAGTACGCCAACTGCGTCCTTCCAGGGCTAAACGTCCGCTCCCAGTCTGTACCGTTAAACGCCGTTTGCCTTTACAGGGTGCGCAGGCGCGCGAAATATTCTTATCGTGAATAAGGTTTCCGGGCACCGCCCGATATCACCGCAGGAGCAAAACAGCCTGGCTTTGTAGATCATAAAAAGTAGAATTGAGTTAAGGGGTAAAGAAGCCGGGCGGGAGTATATATGAGTCTACGGCGTGGACGCGCCACGCCGCAAATGCGTGGAGGGCTTATTTCACGCGGGAGACGTATTCGCCAGAGCGGGTATCAACTTTAATGACTTCACCAATCTGTACAAACAGCGGTACTTTAACCACGGCACCAGAACTGAGAGTAGCGGGTTTACCGCCGGTACCTGCGGTATCACCTTTCAGACCCGGATCGGTATCAACCACTTCCAGCTCTACAAAGTTCGGCGGAGTTACTGAAATTGGATTGCCGTTCCACAGCGTCACAACGCATTCAGCCTGGTCGAGCAGCCATTTCGCGTTTTCACCCACGGCTTTCTCATCGGCGGCAAGCTGTTCGAAGGTTTCATTATTCATGAAATGCCAGAATTCACCGTCGTTATACAGATACGTCAGGTTAACATCCATGACGTCCGCACCCTCTGCGGTATCGGTGGATTTAAAGGTTTTTTCAAGACGAGAGCCGGTCAGCAGACGGCGCAGTTTTACGCGCGCAAACGCCTGGCCTTTACCTGGTTTAACGAATTCGCTGGACTCCACCGCGTAAGGTTCGCCGTCCAACATGATTTTAAGACCGGAACGAAAATCGTTGCTAGAATACGTTGCCATAAGGCCCTCTAAAAATAGTTAACTGGTAGCTTAGCCAAAAAAATGGCACACATTGTAACCCTAAACGCCCCCTCCAGAGAAGATTGGTTATCGCAACTTGCCGATGTCATCACCGATCCCGCTGAACTGCTGCATCTACTCAATATAGACCCGGATACGCGGCTATTAGCCGGATATGACGCCCGGCGCCTATTTCCGCTGCGCGTTCCGCGCGCCTTTGCTGCGCGCATGGAGCCGGGTAATCCTGACGATCCACTGCTGCGTCAGGTACTTACTTCACAGCAGGAGTTTATTCAAACGCCGGGTTTCAGCGTCGATCCGCTGGAAGAGCAGCAGAGCGTTGTCCCCGGATTACTGCATAAATACCGCAATCGCGCGCTGCTGCTGGTAAAAGGAGGCTGTGCGGTTAATTGTCGCTATTGCTTCCGTCGCCATTTTCCCTATGCGGACAATCAGGGCAACAGGCGCAACTGGCAGGCAGCGCTGGAGTATATCACCGCCCATCCCGAGCTGGACGAAATAATCTTTTCCGGCGGAGATCCGCTGATGGCAAAAGATAGTGAGCTGTCGTGGCTTATCGAAAAACTGGAGACTATCCCCCATCTAAAACGACTGCGGATCCACAGCAGGCTGCCGGTGGTTATTCCAGCCCGGATCACCTCAGCGCTGGTACAGCGGCTTAGCGCATCCCGGCTGCAAGTCTTGCTGGTCACCCATTGTAATCATGCCAACGAAATCGATAATGCGTTTCGTGAGGCGATGGCGCACCTTAAACAGGCTGGCGTAACGTTACTTAACCAGAGTGTATTACTGCGCGGCGTGAACGATAGCGCACAAACGCTGGCTGCGTTAAGTAACGCGCTGTTTGAGGCAGGTGTACTGCCCTATTATTTACACGTGCTGGATAAAGTGCAGGGTGCGGGCCATTTTCTGGTTAGTGACGATGAGGCCCGCCGCCTGGTTAGCGAATTACTCCCGCTGGTTTCCGGTTATCTGGTGCCTACACTGGCGCGAGAAACCGGCGGAAAACCCAGTAAAACGCCGCTCGATTTATATCTCATCTAAAAGAGCCAGCCGTCGGGCTGGCCTTTAAATACCTTACCCTTCAGAAAGTTAAACTTCTCTGCAACTTAACGCCTCACGTTACATTATTTGCTTTTATGCAATTATTTTTCATAGAAACGATTCAGTTACCTGAAAAAAAATAAACAACCGTGTAAAAATTCGCTTTTGTATGACATATTTTAATAAGCGCTATTTAGCCAGGGAGCTGTATGCAGGAGTACCTGACATTTTTAATGGGTGTTTTCCCACTGTTTGTAATGATTGTCCTGATTTTAAAACTCAAAACCCCTATTCATTATGCCGTTATTATCACGCTGATTCTGACGCTGCTGGTGGCCGTCTTTATGCAGCATACTCCACTGTTAACACTGGGATCTGCACTTGGATATGGTGTCGGCAAAGGTCTGTGGCCGATTGTTATCGTCATCCTTGGGGCGATTTACAGCTACAACCTGATGCTGAAGACCGGCAGCATGAACGTGCTGCGCGATATTTTGGCCAGTATTAGCGACGATAAACGCATTCAGGTACTGCTAATTTCCTGGTGCTTCGGTGGTTTTCTGGAAGCAGCCGCTGGCTACGGTACCGCCGTGGCCATCCCTATCGGTATTCTTATCGCGCTAGGGTTCGATCCGCTAAAAGCGGCGATTGCCTCGCTGGTGGCGAACACGGTGCCAACTGCCTTCGGCGCAGTCGGGATCCCGGTCTCGATTCTGGCAGAGCAGCTTAACCTGCCGGTGACGACGCTGAGCGCCACGATTATTCTTCAGCTCGCGTTATTTAATATCCTACTGCCATTTGTCATTGTCACTATTGTAGGCGGCAGCCTGAAAGCAATACGCGGCGTATTTGGCCTGACGCTGCTTTGCGGTATAGCCACGCTGATTCCGCAATACATTGTGGCCGCCCATCTTGGCGCCGAGCTTCCCGCATTTGCCGGAAGCCTGGTAAGCCTGGTACTGGTCGCGTTACTGGCGAAGCGCCGTAAAGCACCGACGGAGGAACGCTGGCGCATCGCCGTTCAGGCCGATACCTTCACGCATCGTTACAGCGCAGGGCAAATCGCCCGCGCCTGCGCTATTTACGCGCTGATTTTCCTGTTCATCATTCTGTGTTCGCCGCTCTTCCCCGCGGTGAAGAGCTATTTATCGCACTTCTCCAGCGCCTTTGCGTTTCCGCTGGCAGACGGCGGCAATCTGTTATTAAAAATCGACTGGATAGCCACGCCTGGCGTGCTCATTATCATCGCAACGCTGCTGGGTGGTGCGATTCAGGGCGCTTCGCCGGGTAGCATGTTCCTGGTATTTTTCGCCACGCTGAAGCAACTGCAAAAATCTATCGTCGCCATCGTGGTTATTGTCGCGATGGCGACCGTTATGGATATCAGCGGGCTTATCGCTGCGATGGCGCAGACAATGGTTAATCTCACCGGCGGCGGCTATCTGTTCATCGCCCCGGTGATTGGCGCGCTGGGAACGTTTGTTACCGGCAGCGACACCAATTCAAATGTCTTATTCGGTAAGCTGCAGGCAATGGCGGCTGAAAAACTGCACGTTGATCCTAACTGGCTGGCAGCGGCCAATACCACCGGTGCCACCGGCGGGAAAATGATCTCACCGCAAAGTATTGCTATTGCGGTATCTGCCGCGCGGATGGAGGGGCTGAGCGACAAAATCATGTCGGGCACCATGAAATACTGCTGTGCTTATATCGTGATTCTGGGTCTGAAAGTCGGCCTCATTTGGTATCTGATAATCGCCTAAAACTATAAGAATATTGCACTGATTTTACTGGAGAAATATCGTGGATGTTAATTTCTTTGTCACCTGTATTGGTGACGCTCTGAAATCGCGTATGGCGCGCGATACTGTGCTGCTCCTGGAACGGCTCGGCTGCCGGGTGCATTTCCCGGAAAAACAGGGCTGCTGCGGTCAGCCCGCTATCAACGGCGGGTATGTACAGGATGCGATCCCCGGCATGAAAAAGTTGATTACCGTGCTGGAGGAAAATGACTTTCCGATAATATCTCCCGCCGGCTCGTGTACTTACGCAATAAAAAGTTACGCGAATTGGCTAAGCGAAGAGCCAGAGTGGGCGGAACGCGCTAACCGCATCGCAGAGCGGATGTTCGATTTGACGACGTTTATCGTGAGGCATTTGGGCATGACTGACGTTGGCGCGCGTTTACCGGGTAAAGCGGTTTACCATCCCTCCTGTAGTCTGTTTCGCAAACTGGGCGTAACGGAAGAGCCAATTATGCTGCTCAATCACGTTGAGGGGCTGGAACTGCTGCCCTTCCATGCGCAGGAAACCTGCTGCGGCTTTGGAGGTACATTTTCCGTCAAAATGGCGGAAATATCAGGGGAGATGGTAAAAGAAAAGGTCAGCCATATGATGGAGGCCAAACCTGATTACCTGATAGGCGCCGATGTAAGCTGCCTGATCAATATAGGCGGCCGTATGCACCGTGAAGGTATACCGGTCAAAGTTATGCATATCGCCGAAGTTCTGATGAGCCGTTAAGGGGGAAACATGTATCTGAAAACCAGCGAGCTTCAATTTAAAGAGCGCATTCGCGAACAGATTAATAATCCTATTATGCGGCATGCGGTGGCGAATGCTCAGGAACGCATTGGCGCGAACCGTCAGAAAATGGTCGATGAACTGGGTAACTGGGAAGCCTGGCGCGATCGCGCCGAGCAGATCCGCGATTACGTTTTGGATAATTTAGACGCCCTGCTTTATCAGCTTTCCGAAAAGGTTACGGAAAATGGCGGTAAGGTCTATTTCGCCAGCACTAAAGAAGATGCGACCAACTACATTCTGAGCGTGGTTAAAGAAAAGAAAGCGCGCAAGATCGTGAAGGCGAAATCGATGGTCACGGAAGAAATCGGGATGAACGCCGCCCTGCAAAACGCCGGCGTCGAGGTAATTGAAAGCGATCTCGGTGAGTATATTCTGCAGTTAGATGAAGATCCTCCATCGCACGTAGTGGTGCCGGCTATCCACAAAGATCGCCGTCAAATCCGGCGCGTTCTGCATGAAAAACTCGGCTACGACGGGGCGGATACGCCCGAAGAAATGACGCTGTTTATTCGCCGCAAGATCCGTAAAGACTTTCTCAGCGCCGAAGTCGGCGTCACCGGGTGTAATTTCGCCGTCGCGGAAACCGGCTCGGTCTGCCTGGTCACCAATGAAGGCAACGCGCGCATGAGCACGACGCTGCCTAAAACGCATATCGCGGTAATGGGAATGGAACGAATTGCTCCCACCTTCGAAGAAGTGGATGTATTAATCACTATGCTGGCCCGCAGCGCCGTCGGCGCACGGCTCACCGGGTATAACACCTGGCTTACCGGCCCGCGCGAAAGCGGAGATGTGGACGGCCCGGAAGAGTTCCATCTGGTGGTGGTGGATAACGGGCGCTCGAAGGCGCTCGGTTCAGAATTCCGCGATATTCTGCGCTGCATCCGCTGCGGTGCCTGCATGAATACTTGCCCGGCGTATCGCCACATTGGCGGCCACGGATACGGTTCAATTTATCCAGGCCCGGTAGGCGCGGTGCTCTCGCCGCTGCTCGGCGGCTATCAGGATTTTAAAGATTTACCGTATGCCTGTTCGCTATGCACCGCGTGCGATAGCGTATGCCCGGTCAAGATCCCTCTCTCAAAACTGATACTGCGTCACCGCCAGGTCATGGTGGAAGAAGGCATGACGCCCAAAAAAGAACAAACAGCCACCCGTATATTCACCTGGGCCAATAGCCACCCCGGGTTATGGAAAGTGGGCATGGTCGCCGGCGCCAAAGCGGCAAGCTGGTTTATTAAAGGCGGCAAAGCGCCTATTAATATTGGCGCACTCGGCGAGTGGACCGAGGCCCGCGACTTACCAGAAGCCGATGGCGAGAGTTTCCGTTCCTGGTTTAAAAAGCATCAGGACCGGGGGGAGAAATAATGGAAAATAGAGATGCATTTTTAGCCAATATCGCCCGTCAGTTAGGCCGCGAAGCGCGTAAGCAGCCGCTTCCTCCCGACGTGCCGGTCAATGATTATGCGCGCACACGGCTAAGCGAGCTGACTGCGCAGCAGCGCTGTGAAGCGTTTATCAAGGTGGCTTCAGAAGTAATGTTGACTCACTGCGAGCTGGTTGAAGAAGCCGATGCGGGATCTGCAGCACAGCGGCTGTGTGAGCAATACGGCGGATCGCCGGCGATCGTTAGCGGTGACAAGCGTCTTGAAGAACTGGGGATCACTACAAAGCTTCGCGATGTTTTCCAGGCCGATGTTTGGGATCCCAGCGCAGGCGCTGAAAATATTGCGCGCGCCGAGCGGGCAAAAGTCGGTGTTGTTTACGCAGAGTATGGGTTGGTAGAGTCCGGCGGCGTAGTGTTGTTTTCCAGCGCCGAGCGCGGGCGTTCTGTAAGTCTGTTACCCGAATCTTCGCTCTTCGTACTGCGCAAGAGCACGATTATACCGCGCGTCGCCCAGCTAGCCCAGGCGCTGCACCAGAGAGCATCACAGGGGGAAAGGATGCCTTCGTGCATTAATTTGATTAGCGGCCCCAGCTCTACGGCGGATATCGAACTGATAAAAGTCGTCGGCGTTCACGGCCCTATCAGCGCCGCCTGCCTGATTATTAACGACTGCTAAAAACGCAGGAGCCAGCGCTAGTCAACGCTGGCTCCTTACAATACTGGCGTAGAATATTCCAGCTCATGCCGCTATTGAGGACATTTCCAGACCTGCCCAACCATCTTACTGGCGGTCGGCACGAAGCTGGATAACATGTTCTGCGTCGGGCTGCTAACGCCATATAACACATTTCCGCCCATCGCTGCGGCCTGGTTACGTAACGCATTTGCCGCTCCGCGCATGGAGCCTCCCTCTTCACCCTGCGGGCCAGAGAACCAGTTGCTTTGTTCGCCACTGGCGTTTCCTAACAGCGTACATTCGCTACCGGGCTGTTGTTCGACGAAACGAACGCCCTGACCACCGGCGGTAAGATGATTACTGGCGCTACAGCCGGCCAGCAACAGTGCCGCCACAGCCATTCCTGCTGAAAGTTTTACGCGCATGTTATTCCTCATTGTTATGAAGCGGACACGAGCTGCCCAAGTGCTATGACCTTATATCATGTCATATCGATCAATTATACAGGCTGCCTGCCGCGCCGCAGCCGGGATATCTCTGTTTTTCAGGTGGTAACCCCGTACATTATCTTGCAAGGGATCGATAATCCACCATCCCCGCGGCTTTCCCCACGCATTTTAAGCGCCTGGGTTTCTCATTTCTCAACACCAAACGCCCACTGCTATTCTAAGTCAGTAGCAACAGAGGACAGTATCAGGCAGTTACGTTGTTTAAACACTCAACGGGCGAATACAGACGGTATTCCTTTTCAGGATGAATGTAATTGGCGACACCGCCAGCACGGCCCCATAAAAATAAGACCGACGAACATTTTCAGAACAGATACTAATTCTTTGCCTATATTGGGTGGCTATCAGTAAGCGCATATTTCCCGATGCTAATACTGCACCGCTATTCCATTAGGCTATATGAATAATTGTCTTACAGGATGGGGATGAAACGTCTTTTATATAGCTTCGCTACGAAATACCGCAGGTTCAAAAGAGAGGCAAGAAATACTGCTTAAGAAACAACAAAGCGCCGAACGATATCACATCCGGCGCTTCGCTTAATCACTGTCGGTGGGTTACGGAGCGAACGCGACTGGCGCGCTAGCTCCGTAAGCGACGTTACCTGACGCCGCTTAGCCCGGGCTGGCTTACATCATACCGCCCATGCCACCCATGCCGCCCATACCACCAGCGGCGCCTAAGTCAGCTTTATCATCTTTAGGCAGATCGGTAACCATACACTCGGTCGTGATCATCAGACCAGCAACAGAAGAGGCGTACTGCAGCGCAGAACGGGTTACTTTCGTCGGATCCAGAATACCCATATCGATCATGTTGCCGTATTCTTCCGTCGCCGCGTTGTAGCCATAGTTGCCGTCGCCCGCTTTCACGTTATTAGCAATAACGGACGGCTCTTCACCGGCGTTAGCAACGATCTGACGCAGAGGAGCTTCCATCGCACGCAGTGCGACTTTGATACCCACGTTCTGATCTTCGTTCTGGCCGGTCAGAGAAGCGATTTTCGCCGCTACGCGCACCAGCGCAACGCCGCCACCGGCAACCACGCCTTCTTCAACCGCTGCGCGGGTCGCATGCAGGGCATCTTCAACGCGCGCTTTCTTCTCTTTCATTTCAACTTCAGTCGCTGCACCAACTTTGATAACGGCAACCCCGCCTGCCAGTTTCGCTACGCGCTCCTGCAGTTTTTCTTTATCGTAGTCAGATGTCGCTTCTTCAATCTGCTGACGAATCTGCGTTACGCGGCCCTGAATAGCGGACTCTTCGCCAATACCATCGATGATGATGGTGGTATCTTTGTTAATAACCACGCGCTTCGCCTGGCCCAAATCTTCCAGCGTCGCTTTTTCCAGCTCCATACCGATCTCTTCAGAGATAACGGTACCACCGGTCAGAATAGCGATATCCTGCAGCATAGCTTTACGGCGATCGCCAAAGCCCGGCGCTTTAACCGCAGCGACTTTTACAATACCGCGCATGGTGTTGACCACCAGCGTCGCCAGCGCTTCACCTTCAACGTCTTCAGCAACGATTAACAGCGGCTTGCCCGCTTTCGCTACGGCTTCCAGCAGCGGCAGCAGTTCGCGAATGTTAGAGATTTTCTTATCGGCCAGCAGGATAAACGGATTTTCCAGCTCTACGGCGCCCGTTTCCGGCTTGTTGATGAAATACGGAGACAGGTAGCCACGGTCGAACTGCATACCTTCAACTACGTCCAGCTCGTCTTGCAGACCGGTGCCTTCTTCAACGGTAATAACGCCTTCTTTACCGACTTTTTCCATCGCTTCTGCAATCAGTTTACCCACGGTTTCGTCGGAGTTCGCAGAAATAGTACCTACCTGAGCGATGGCTTTAGAATCAGAGCACGGAACAGACAGCGTTTTCAGTTCTTCAACGGCGGCAATAACGGCTTTATCGATACCGCGCTTCAGATCCATCGGGTTCATACCCGCAGCAACGGCTTTCAGGCCTTCGTTAACGATAGACTGCGCCAGTACGGTCGCGGTGGTGGTACCGTCGCCTGCAGCGTCATTCGCTTTAGAGGCCACTTCTTTCACCATCTGCGCGCCCATATTTTCGAACTTATCTTCCAGCTCGATTTCACGCGCTACGGACACGCCATCTTTTGTGATGGTCGGAGCGCCGAAGGATTTATCAAGGACCACGTTACGGCCTTTCGGACCGAGGGTTACTTTTACCGCATCTGCCAGAACATTAACGCCGCGCAGCATTTTCACACGTGCGTCATTACCGAATTTTACGTCTTTAGCTGCCATAATATCTTTCCCTTAAATTCGTACGTTTTTCACGTGAGATTAAGCTTCAACAATCGCCAGAATGTCACTTTCAGACATAATCAACACTTCTTCATTGTCGATCTTTTCAGCTTTTACACCGTAGCCATCGTTGAAAATAACGGTGTCGCCAACTTTTACGTCCAGCGGCTTCATTTCGCCATTTTCAAGGATGCGGCCATTGCCTACCGCCAGCACTTCACCGCGGGTCGATTTACCCGCCGCAGAGCCGGTCAGAACGATTCCGCCAGCAGATTTGGATTCAACTTCTTTACGCTTGACGATCACGCGATCATGCAATGGACGAATTTTCATTGATAGCTCTCCTATGAGAAAGTCCGTATCAGTTTATGGGTTACACCGGCATACCAGGGTTTCCGGCGGGTGACGATGTAATGGGGTCGCCTTTTTCCGCTTCAAGGGGAAAGAGGAAATTTTTTTTGTTTTTTTATCGCTCGTCGCGATCGCGGTCTTCCAGACGCGAGGATGTATCGCCCTTGCGCTGGAATTCACCGTCATAGGTTTGACCATTCTCTCCTCCCGGACCAAAGCCGCCCGGCGCGCGGGAAAAACGCAGGTAAGGCAACAGGCGCAGAGTGATTAATTTCTGCACGGGTGGCAGTAGCAAAAGTAAGCCGAGGAAATCGGTAAAAAAGCCCGGTAGCAGTAATAACCCGCCGGCCAGGATCAACGACACACTTTTAATCATTTCCGCTGCTGGACTTTCTCCCGCCGCTATTTTCTGCTGCATCAGGATAAGGTTGCGAAAGCCCTGATTACGGACCAGCGACATGCCGATGACTGAGGTAAAAATTACCAGCATAAGGGTAAGCAGAACGCCAAATACGTGGGCGACCTGAATAAAAATCGTCATCTCTATATAGACATAGAGGAAAAGAGCAAGTAAAGGGATCCAACGCACTGACAGAGCTCCTGAGGTCATCTCCGCCGCAAAGCGGCTCTCGTGTACTTCGTTCAACATGAATTCATTTCACATACGGGCTAGAGATGGAGGCGCTACCGCCAAAAATCAATGCGAAGCCTTCTCTTTTCTCTAATAATTATCAGGCAGTGATACTGCTCACATATTAGCAATCCTGATACTACATACGAGGTAATAAGTGATCCAGATTACGGCTTTTCGCTGATAACAGCATATGATCGGGGCAAACGCGTCTTGCATGGACATAATCGTCGGCTCGACCAATAAATAACCGCATATCCTTAGCGTGTTCTGATGTAATTAACTGGCAGCTTGCAAAAGAAGGTTCACATGCTTAATCACATTCGTATCGAAGAAGATTTATTGGGTACCCGTGAAGTACCGGCGGATGCCTATTATGGCATTCACACTCTGAGAGCGATTGAAAACTTTTATATCAGCAACAGTAAAATCAGCGATATCCCTGAATTCGTCCGGGGTATGGTGATGGTGAAAAAAGCCGCAGCGCTGGCGAATAAAGAGCTTCAAACGATTCCTCGTAAAGTTGCTGACGCCATTATCGCCGCCTGTGATGAAGTGCTTAATAACGGCAAATGTATGGATCAGTTTCCAGTTGATGTCTATCAGGGCGGCGCGGGTACCTCCGTGAATATGAACACCAATGAAGTCCTGGCAAATATCGGGCTGGAGCTGCTAGGGCATCAAAAAGGGGAATATCAGTACCTAAACCCGAACGACCACGTCAATAAATGCCAGTCCACTAACGACGCTTATCCCACCGGGTTTCGTATCGCAGTGTACGCATCCATCCTGAAACTGGTCGATGCTATCCATCAATTAGGTGAAGGTTTTCAGCGTAAAGCCGCCGAGTTTGAAAATGTTTTAAAAATGGGCCGCACGCAGCTTCAGGACGCCGTACCAATGACGCTGGGCCAGGAATTTCACGCGTTCAGCGTGTTGCTCAATGAAGAAACAAAAAACCTTATGCGCACGGCTGAATTACTGCTCGAAGTAAACCTGGGAGCTACCGCTATCGGCACGCGTTTGAATACGCCAGATGGCTATCAGCAGCTTGCGGTACAAAAGCTGGCAGAAGTCAGCAATCTGCCCGTTGTACCAGCGGAAGACTTGATTGAAGCTACCTCAGACTGCGGGGCGTATGTCATGGTACATAGCTCTCTGAAGCGCCTGGCGGTGAAATTATCAAAAATTTGTAACGATCTGCGCCTGCTCTCCTCCGGACCACGCGCCGGTTTAAATGAAATTAACTTGCCAGAACTGCAGGCGGGTTCTTCCATTATGCCCGCCAAGGTAAACCCTGTGGTGCCGGAAGTGGTTAACCAGGTTTGCTTTAAAGTTATCGGCAACGACACAACCGTGACCATGGCCTCAGAGGCCGGACAGCTTCAGCTTAATGTCATGGAGCCGGTGATAGGCCAGGCGCTGTTTGAGTCCATCCACATTCTGACTAACGCCTGCTATAACCTGCTGGAGAAAACCGTTATCGGTATTACGGCCAACAAAGCCGTTTGCGAGAGCTACGTGTATAACTCTATCGGCATTGTGACCTATCTGAATCCATTTATCGGCCACCATAACGGCGATATCGTGGGTAAAATTTGCGCGGAAACGGGCAAGAGCGTAAGAGAAGTCGTCCTTGAACGAGGGCTGCTGACAGAAACCGAATTAGACGACATCTTCTCCGTTAATAACCTTATGCATCCGGCCTACAAAGCGAAACGCTACACCGATGAAAGCGAACAATAACGCGAGTACGGCGTAACAATGCAAAAAGGCACGTCCACAGTGACGTGCCTTTTTTCTTTTCATTAGATACGAATAAATAACATATTCATTTCAGTTTTGTAATATTTTAAGGATAACCACTATGTTTGGTGCTGAACTCGTCATCGTTTTGCTGGCTATCTATTTAGGAGCCAGACTCGGCGGCATTGGCATTGGTTTCGCCGGCGGGCTAGGTGTTCTGGTATTAACGCTCCTGTTCCAAATCACCCCCGGCTCGATACCGTTTGATGTGATTGAAATTATCATGGCGGTCATCGCAGCCATCGCCGCCATGCAGGTCGCGGGCGGCATGGATTACCTGGTGAGCATTGCCGAGCGCCTGCTCAGGCGCCATCCCAAATACATTACGTTTATCGCACCGCTGGTCACTTGGTTTATGACTATTCTGGCAGGTACCGGCCATACGGCGTTTTCAACGATGCCGGTGATTACCGAGGTAGCGAAAGAACAGGGAATACGCCCGTCACGCCCGCTCTCCATCGCCGTGGTGGCTTCGCAAATCGCCATTACCGCATCGCCGATTTCCGCCGCCGTAGTATTTTTCGCCGGCATCCTCGAACCTTTGGGAGTGAGCTACCTGACGCTACTCGCCGTATGCATCCCTTCGACGCTGGTTGCCGTCATGCTGACCGCCGTTGTGTGTAACTTTCTCGGCTGTGAACTGAAAGACGATCCGGTTTATCAGGAACGCCTTGCTCTGGGCGAGATTAAGCTGCGCGGAGAGCAGGTTTTCGAGATAAAACCGCACGCGCGCCGCTCGGTCCTGCTCTTTCTCATCGGGATTATCGCCGTGATGTTTTATGCCACGGCAATCAGCGATACCGTCGGCCTTATCAGCAACCCGGTGTTGCCGCGCAATGAAGCGATTGTGGTATTTATGCTGACCATCGCCACGCTTATTTGCCTGACCTGCAAAGTGAATACTGGCGAGATACTGAACGCGGGCACATTTAAATCCGGCATGAGCGCCTGTATTTGCGTACTCGGCGTCGCCTGGCTTGGCGATACCTTCGTGAAACATCATATCAGCGATATCCAGCACGTCGCCGGGGAGCTACTGCATAACTACCCATGGCTGCTCGCCATCGTGCTTTTCTTCGCCGCGACGCTTCTGTATTCGCAGGCTGCGACAACCAAAGCGCTGATGCCCGCTGCGCTAATGCTTGGGGTTAGCCCTCTCACCGCCGTCGCTTCGTTCGCAGCGGTTTCGGCGCTATTTGTACTGCCTACTTACCCCACCCTGCTGGCCGCAGTGGAAATGGATGACACCGGCTCTACGCGTATTGGGAAATATGTGTTTAACCACGCTTTTCTTATTCCCGGCGTAATTGCTATCACCCTGTGCGTGATGCTGGGTTTTGTGCTTGGCAGCCTCATTATTTAGCGCCAGACCTCGCGGCCGCCCCCGCACGGTGGCCGCTTTACTCAGCCGCCTTACGCCCGCTTACATCTCATCCTCCCTCCACGCGCGCTACGCATGATATAGTCTGCGCTGATTGCCGATACGGAGGTTCGCTATGACAACGCCCGATGCGGTTGTGGTACTCTGCACCGCTCCCGATGAATCAACCGCCCAAGAGCTGGCCGCGCACGTCCTGAACGAAAAACTCGCTTCCTGTGCAACGCTACTGCCTGGCGCAACATCTCTGTACTACTGGCAAGGAAAGCTTGAACAGGAGTATGAAGTGCAAATGATCGTTAAAAGCGATAAAGCGAACGTCAATGCCTTGCTGGCAGCGCTTAAGGCAAGGCATCCTTATGAGACACCCGAATTGCTGGTGTTGCCCGTTCTTCAAGGAGACAGTGAATACCTCTCATGGCTGTACGCGTCTTTACACTAATTCTACTGCTACTTAGCACCCCGGCTTTCGCTGGCTTATTCGATAAGCCCGGCCAGCCGCAGTTTGCCTCATCTGCACAGGCCTTCGCGTTTGATTTCAGCCAGCGAGGGCATAACGTCACGCTAAACTGGCAGATAAAGCCCGGCTATTATCTCTACCGCCAGCAAATTCGCGTTGTCCCGCAGCAGGCGACATTAGAGAACTTTGAGCTTCCCGCCGGAACCTGGCACGAGGACGAGTTTTTTGGCAAAAGCCAAATCTACCCTCAGCCGATCGCGCTGGATTTGAAGCTCATTTCTGCACAGAAAGACGGGGTACTACAGGTGACCTGGCAGGGCTGCGCCGAAGCGGGCTTTTGCTATCCACCAGAAACGCACAGCGTACCGTTAAGCGCCGTCGCGCCCGTGCAGCAGCAACCGGCTGCCGCGTCCACACCGGCCCTGACGGCCCCCCTGCCTTCTTCTGAAGCACCATCGGCGCAGCGCCCGTTCACTATGCTATGGGCGCTACTGATCGGCATCGGCGTCGCTTTTACGCCCTGTGTTTTACCGATGTATCCCTTGATTTCAGGTATTGTTCTCGGCGGCCAGCGCCGGCTTTCCAGCGCGCGCGCATGTATACTGGCACTGATTTACGTGCAGGGGATGGCGCTCACCTATACGGCATTGGGGTTGATTATCGCCGCGGCCGGTATGCAGTTTCAGGGTGCATTGCAGCAGCCCTGGGTGCTGATTGGGCTATCCGCACTCTTTATTTTACTGGCGCTATCCATGTTCGGCGTTTTTACGCTTCAGCTTCCTTCTTCGCTCCAGACCCGGCTGGCTTTAATGAGCAATCGCCAGCGGGGCGGATCGGCCGGAGGCGTATTTGTTATGGGTGCCATCGCCGGGCTAATCTGCTCACCGTGCACTACCGCACCGTTGAGCGCCATCCTGCTATACATTGCGCAAAGCGGTAATGTATGGCTTGGCGGTAGTACGCTTTACCTGTACGCGCTGGGCATGGGGCTCCCCCTCATCCTCATTACGGTTTTTGGTAATCGACTCTTGCCCAAAAGCGGCCCGTGGATGGAAAACGTCAAAATTGCGTTTGGTTTTATCATTCTGGCGCTGCCCGCTTTCCTTCTTGAGCGTGTTATTGGCGACGTCTGGGGAATGCGCCTGTGGAGCCTGCTGGGCCTCGCCTTCTTTATTTGGGCATTTATTACCTGCCTGCGCAGCGAGCGCCGCATCGCCAAAGTGCTACAAATTATTCTGTTAGGCGCCGCGATAATTTCCGCCCGGCCGCTACAGGACTGGGTCTTTAGCCGTTCAACGGCGCAGCCCGCCCAAAAATCACTGCATTTTTCACGCATTTCTAATATCGCGTCTTTTCAGCAGACGCTGGCCAAGGCACAGGGAAAACCGGTGATGCTGGATCTCTACGCCGACTGGTGCGTCGCCTGTAAAGAATTTGAAAAATATACGTTCAGCGACCCAAGGGTGCAGACCGAGCTGAAACACGCCGTATTGCTACAGGCGAACGTTACGGCAAACAGTGCGGATGACGTGGCATTGCTAAAGCACCTGAAGGTGCTGGGGCTGCCTACTATTCTCTTTTTTGACACCGAGGGCAGGGAAATTCCGCAATCGCGCGTGACAGGTTTTATGAAAGCAGAAGCTTTCCGCACGCATTTGCACAATCACTTACGGTAAACAACACTTGATACGGTCGAGTCGCCGGGAATAGGTAAGGAGAACATGGTGCAACGCGAAGATGTGTTAGAACAGGCTTTACAGTTGCTGGAGCGGAACGGGCTTGCCAGCACTACGCTGGACATGGTTGCAGAAGCGGTTCAGGCTAAACCAGAAGCGCTAATCCGTTTTTGGCCCGATCGCGAAGCGCTTCTTTATGACGCCTTACGCTACCATAGCCAGCAAATTGACGCCTGGCGCCACAAACTGATTCACGACGATACGCTAAACCCGCAGCGTAAGCTGCTGGCCCGCTACGATACCCTCACCGAATGCGTCGCCAACTCGCGCTATCCCGGCTGTCTATTCATCGCAGCCTGTAGCTTTTTCCCGGACGGAGAACACCCAATACATCAGCTCGCCACGCACCAAAAGCGCGTCGCCCGCGAATATACGCACGCTCTGTTGAGCCAGCTCGACGTTGACGATCCTTCAATGGTGGCTGAGCAGATGGAGTTAGTTCTGGAAGGCTGTTTAAGCCGTCTGTTGGTCAATCGCAGCGCCGCCGACATTGATACCGCCCGCCGGCTGGCAGAAGATATTTTACGTCTGGCCCAGTGCCGCACCGCCGGTGCATTAACCTAAAATAGGGTAACGCAGGGCCAGCCCGCTCACCCGGCCTAAATGCCTAAATAAGGCAAGTCGGAACGGCCTGTACATGGCGAATCCCCCGGCGCCCGACGCGCCGGAACCTACACTCCCCGGCCGCGATAGCTCATTTTTATTCACCTGACGCAGGATTTGTTGCAAAGTTGAGCAAACAAATCGTTTTGCAGGAAATTTCATTGACGCCATGAGCGCTTTACGGTTTAATGCGCCCCGTTGCCCGGATAGCTCAGTCGGTAGAGCAGGGGATTGAAAATCCCCGTGTCCTTGGTTCGATTCCGAGTCCGGGCACCACTATTTAGAAAAGCCAGCCTACGGGCTGGTTTTTTGCTTTCTGAGATACCGGTAGATATACGATCACTTTGAGTGCTGATATCACTACCCTGCTTTTATCATCCAGTATGAGCATTTATCTTAAGCGCTACAAGCTGGCGACAGAAAGCAGGATGTATTCGGCGTGATATTTCTCGATAACCGGAATTACGTCCTTTGCTATCAGGAAATGTTCCACGACAGCCTACCGACAACTCCTTTCCCCCTCCGTCCACCTTGATAATGCCATCTATTTTTACTTTTGAATCATGAGTGTGATGCAGGTAAATTTTGAAATATTGTTCTTCTTTATTCCCTCACATATAGCAAGGATACTCATTGATATTGGGTATGACTATGGAGGTTCCTAGTCATTTTCTAATGGAGATAACAAACGTGGCAACATGTCAAAAACCTCACCGCAATAATCCTTACTTTTCTCAGTTCCCTAAGGATCAGGGTGATTTCAGCCGCCATAAATGTGCTGGTTGTGCATACGAGTTGGGATATCAAGCAGGCTACGTTAAGCAAACAGTTTTGGATATGAAAGAAGCCATCGATTCCATTCAAGAGAGCCAGGCGAGTGAAGTTCGCCACATCAGCCCACTGGCTGCATATGCTCAAGGATATGTGAACGGTTTGATGCATTACTATCATGAGCACCCGGAAAAAAGTAACTAATTACGTTGGTCGTACTAAATAGTATTACCTTCGGAAGCGTAAAAGTAATTTACTGTTATTAGGTGATTTCGTTGTTATAGAAACGAATCCTTGGTTCGATTCTAAGTCCGGCACTGCTTCTTCTAAGAACCCGCCTATAAGACGGGTTTTTACTTCTTGCAGCCCACCAATGGCGCACACAGCCGCTAAAAACCACGCGGCTAAAACGGATGAAAACCTTATAAATCTGCCGATAGCAATAGCATGTTTTTACTCATGTCCCTAATGGTTCCATTCCTTACAACCGCACACCCAATTTCAGGACAAAGAAAAAATGCTCGCTTTCGTTCAGGTATTTACCCGTTGAAAAGCAGCCCCTGAGATCAGGAGGCCGCGTTATCATTTATTCCTTTATAGTTTCCGCCGACACCCGGGCTGCAGGCTGTGAGTATTCATTATCCTCCTGCTGGCTGTCGCGTATATTTTTCTGTACCGCGATGGCACCGAACAGACACAAGAAAAAAGCAATAGCATAAAAACCTTTCTCACTCGGCAGTAACGTAGCGTTCCATAAACCAACCGCCAGCAGAATAATAGAGATCACAAAAGAAACCACACACGAAACGTAATAAATATGGCTCGTGGGAATGGCTTCCATACGATCCCGCACCGTTTTTTGCAGCGATACGGAGGCAAATAACCCGAGTAGCATTACGGCAAAGTAATACCCTCTTTCATTAAGCGCCATATCAGATCGCCAAAGACCGACCAGATAAACCACAATACCCCCAACCAGCGCCAGCCATGACATAGCATTAAATGCAGAAGAAGTTTTTGCTGTATTTGTTTTCATTAATTATTTCAATCCTTATTTATATAACTCCGGGCTTTCCCGGTATTTGTGATAATCGCTGGCGTTTGCATACCAACATAACTTTCCGGAATAAATTTACTCTAGAAATTATTTACAATAATGATATTCAGTGTCTAACTAATAATTAGGTTATCAAAGTAACAGAGTCAGACCATAAACAGTCAAGGCAGCCACCCTACTAAAGAGATATAGCGGAGACAGAGCAACATCAGTTGCTACAGCGACCGGGTAAGTGGCCGTTCAGCCGATAAATTATTTTTAGTATAAAACCCTATTATAATGAGGTTATCAAACCAAAAAATATCTTCGGCATTCGCTTTATTAATTATTCCCGCCAGATTACTGATGCTGATCTCACACTCACGCTGCTGTTATTTCGAACAATATCAGAAGGAAATCTTCAATATGCTGGGAATACGCACGCGCTTCGTTGCATCGTGATAATGATATTGTAATGTATTTCCCCTGTGAACCCGCTCTTATCTTTATTGAATGTAAATTCACCACGCCTCGATGCTCTGATTCACGATTTATCGATTTTTCCGATCACCCATGCGCGCATAAATCGTCATCACCGGCGGTAAGGGCATAATCGAAATGCTCGACAACAAATATCCAGTTATATTTACCTTGCTCTATTTCAGTAACAGCTACTGCAGAAATTACATCGCTACTATATAAGGCTTCTCCACTTTCATGATTTTTAATTACATTCGAAATGCTTCTTGGTGGCACAAACAGATAGAACGGATAAAGATAAAATTACGCGAAACCTAATGCTAATTTATTAATGACATTTCTTACATACATTCCTTTTAATTAATAGCTCCATTTAACTATTTGAGATCGCACTAAAATAGCGTTGATGCATCATACCTCGCTCCAGAATCAGGCATTCTGACATAAAATCGGTGGCATAACGCATTAGATCAATAGTCGTGAATCTGGCATCAATGACGTAGCGCGCCGTAGATGTTCAGTTACTGCAGATCAGAGTTTATTATTCAGACATAGCTCATATTTGAGCAAAGTAGCAGACAGGCTCCCAACAGTTTATGAGCCGTTCCCGGCATCTATTAAGAATATTTATCGCATCAGGCCACGCCCGATCAAATGCGACAGTGCTCCGGCGCGATGGTTAAGATTGCGCTGCATATTATCCGGCCCCGGCAGGATAACCTACTGACTTTCAATGGCCAGGCTGAGGGTGAAGTCAGCGGTAAAACTACCACGGTACACTGCATACTGCCCGCAGACGCTATATCCCTGAATATCAGTCGTCTTTCAGCGGCTGTAGCGTCAGATGGTTGCTACCGGCTTCCAGAATGCGCGCCTTATCCGGCTCCAAATCGTTGCGTTTGATAACCTGCTTCCAGGTATTATTGACCAGGTCAGGATCTCGAAATAGCCCGACGATGGCCACAAACTGCGCCGCCTCTTCCATCGGCATATCAAGGTTCTCATCGCCGCCCGGCTTCACCACCACGTCACGGCTAGCCAGCAGGTCTTCCTTCAGAATATTTTCTCCGTCTTTAAGCAGTTGCTGATAGACCATTTTATCGAAGGTTTTGCGATCTCTCAGTTGATAGACACGGACTACCACCGGCTCAGACAATGAGTTACTCTCATGAGAGTCCGTATTCAGCGCTTCACGCGCGGTAAAATCCAAGTGTAGCACCTTAATCTTTTTATAGAACACGGCATTAAATGCCGATTTAGTACCATCGGTGACGCTCTGCGTCACTCCGCACCCTGCCAAAGTGAACACCATCAGCGGTGTTAGCCAGCGCGCGGTCTTAAGTAAATTTGTACGTAACACGTCGGTTTCCTTGTTGTGGTTTCGCAGGCTTAAGCCCGGTGTAATAACCTAGTTCTGTCGTAAAGGTTTCAGGGATATCATCCGAAAGGCTATCACTCTCAGCCCCCAGCACCCCGTTCATACCCAGCCAGAAAGGCCCTTCTCCCAGCGCGGGCGCTGCCAGCAATCGGGTTGAAGTGGTCAAGGTAATCCGGGCTTTAAAGCGCCAGCCCAAATACACACGCAGCATGACCAGGAAATCCTGATATAACAGACCATCCGGCTTCCAGCCCCGCGCCTCCAGCTCGTTATCCGTTGTGAGCGCAATCAGTAGTTGGCTGTTGGCATCCATCGCTTCATCACCCAGCGGCATATTGCCATCCAGCAAAAAATCAGCCTCATCATAAAAACCCAGCGGCTGGCTGACTGCCACCGGTCGCATACAGTACGGACTGACTTTTACGCGGGTATTCGGTGCCAGCAAGTGTACCAGCGCCTGCATACCCTCCTGCGTTTTGCCTGGCTGCTGCAGCACACTGAGTAACGCCAGAAAGCGCGAAACCGGCGTAGCAATATGATTTGCGGTACCGGGAATTCCCAGCCCAACCAAGCCCAGCAGTGACTGTGAAATGCTGTCGGTACCGCCGGGCTCAAACGTAGCCGGATAGGAGTACTTACGCCAGATGCGGTAAAACTGCGTCAGGATGCGATGGCTGAAGATATCCAGAAACCCCTGCAGCGCCTCATGCCCTTCTCGCCGCTGGGTAATGTCATCGAGATACACCGTTGGTAACGGTGAGTCGACACCGTACATCCCCATAAATGTGGTACGGATGACGGGGGGTTTGCTGTCATCATCTTCATCGTATTCAACGGCTTTCAGCTCACTGGCCGGAAACCCCATTCCCGGATGTGAGGCAAAGCGCACTAGGTCGTCGGCAGGGTGGCTGGTCGCCCCCAGTAGCGGCTTACTCGGATTGCGCTTTTCCAGTAACTGGCAGAAACGATAAAAGTTAATGCGATGCAGGTCGGCGTTCAGCCGCGCGGTCAGCCGGGAATGCGGCGGTTGTGCTTCTCTTCCCATTCCAGGCGCTCTCCAGTTGGTTGCAGAATGATAATCAGGCGGTTAAACAGATAAATATCGGTGTAAAGCGCAAAAAACCGGCTCAGCATCTCACCAAACAGGCAGATATCTCCGCGCCCGGCAAAGCCGTGGCTATCAAGAGTCACCTCAATTTGCACACCGCGCACCAGATATCCCTGCTCAAAGCGTTCGGTTTCGCCGTGTTTCACATCGATGATAGCCTCAAGTCGACGGCGATTCATCTCACTGTTAGTCCATTCATACAGCGCCAGCGTGCCGCGCAGTACTTCCGCGTTATCCATCATCGAGAGGAAACTGCTGCCAAGATGGCTCAGTACTCGCCAGTGGAAGCGATCTTGAGCAGGTGGATAACAGGGCAGGGTTGGCGCACAGAGATTACGCACGGCGATGCTGGCTGAGGTGGTTTTCATCACCGTATCGAGCACGGTACTCTGCAGTGCACGGCGCGGTAACTGCCCGTTGGTCCCGGTCAGCGTCAGCGTCAGCGACAGGCTCTCATCTTCCGGCACGGTATGATTATCAAAAGCCTCACCGCCCAGTATAAGCCAGGTGTTATGAAGCCCCGATGGACCACGGCGGACGCGAGTGTGATAGTAATACTCCGGTGCCTCATGCCGCATCATCCCACCTTTGTGGCGGAAGCTTGAGAACGGCACATACGTATGCTGGCTTGAGGACATCACCGAATCCACGGAGTAAATCTCGGTATGGCCATCCTGCACGCGCATCGGGCGCAGCATATACTCCGTCTGCAGGGAATTCAGCGTCAGCGGATCCGACTCCAGCGGGAACAGATTAATCACCGGGACACAGTTCATCCGCAGATGCTTTTCAGTAAAGCTGAAATCATGTTCCCAGCGCTCACTCAGCACCACATCAATTTCAAACCAAGTCAGTTCTGCCGGAAAGTCTACGGACTCTAGCCCGCGCAGACCGGTGAACATGAACTTCTCACGGAAAGTGAAATACTCCAGTAATAGCTGGTAACCACTGAAGCTGCTACCTTTCGGCCAGAGAACATCGTCATCGCCAAACCCGAGCGCGGTAAAGTGCCCTTCCAGCGGTCTTTTGTCCACATCTCCAGGAAGCCGTAGCCACATGCGCGCCACGTTCATGGTAAAGGCTTCATGCATGGCGCAGGCCAGCGGTGCATCCGCATTAAAATAGAGCGGAATATGGCTGAGATCGAGGCGGCTCCAGTCCGCCAGTTTGCTGCAGTTGAAACGCAGAGTAATGACCGAACGACCATCGGGGTCGGTCACAAGACTTGCCTGATCCAGCGACAGCGGCTGGAGATCGATTTCCTTTGTGGTGGTGTAACGGCAGCGCGTTCTCTTCTCGCCGATAGGCCGGGAATGCACCTCGAAGCCTTTCACTATCCGCATCGGCTCTTTCATTTCCCGCCAGTCGGGAGAAAACTCGACCACGGATAACGACGGAATAGTACGCAGGTAATGCGGCCACAGCAGGCTGACCAGCCCCTCGGTCAGTTCAGGCAGATCGTCATCAAGCTTTTCACGCAGGCGGCCCATCAGGAAAGCAAAGCCTTCAAACAGCCGTTCCACATACGGGTCACGAGCGCCCGCTTTATCGAGATTGAGCATGGCCGCCTGCTCGGGGTGAGCCCGGGCAAATTCTTCACCGGCTTCCAGTAAATAGCGCATTTCAGCGTCGTAGTAACGCAGGGTTAAGTCATCCATAATTCTTTCTGTTTAGTTAATTACTGCGTGTTAAGTACGGAGGCAGACTTTGGGAGTCTGGCAGGGTTAAGCAAAAAAAAGAAATCCATCCATGCTGAATACAAAGATTCAATATCGATGCCGACAAGTTTGTTAACCTCCTGCCGGATACGCTGAAAATTATCGTCATCTCCCGGACCTTCTCATGCCAGGCGGGCATCACTGATGTGGATAAGCCAGCAATACCCGCTTTCCGTACATGGCTGCATGTATTTTCACCGCAGCGGTTTGACCGCCTGACAGCCGGCCGCCGGAGCCTGCAAAATGCCGGTTATTCAATCTCGTCCCGCTCGCTGCCTTCCCTGCCGGCTACCAGCGCCCGGGCCATGGCCGCGCTGTCGACGCTGAATATCTGCTCCGGCAGCGTAAAGCCCCGCAGCTCCAGCAGCGCCAGCGGACCTTTACCCAGCTGGGAGCGCAGCACCCACTGCAGCGTGCGGCCATCCGCTGCGGTGAAACTCATCATCCACTGGCTGCGGTCAAGCTGCTGACGCCTGCCCTCATCCAGCCAGCGAATAAAGCCCCAGGTCCCGCTGTAGTCACCAAACAGGCGCGCACCCGCACTGACCGTGGTCCAGGTCAGCATGGTGCCCGGCCTGTACGTGTCTCCCGGCCAGCGAAAGGGCTGCCAGTCGGCCATCTGGTTGAAGTAGCGCAGCTTTTGACCATCAATGGTCAGCTGTGTTTCCACCACGTGCGGCACCGGGCGGGCCTGCAGTTCGAAGCTGATACCCTGACCGCCATCGGTAAACAGAATGTCCGATATCTGGCTCAGCCGGTTAATGGCCCTAAGGAACGCCGGGTTAAAGCTCAGCCCCTGGCTGTTGACCTTATCCGGCACCCACTGACTGCCCTCTTTATGCAGCACTCCGCTGAGCTCCGTGGTCAGGAAGCGCTCTATTCTCCCGCTGTCCTTACGCACAAATTCAGCCAGCATCGGCAGGGAAGCATCGCTTTTACTGACGGCAAACGGAAAACGTCCGTCAAACGCGGTATGCCAGTTCGCAACAATCGAGCGGCTCCACCGGTCATTCAGGCTGGCTGCCGACGGCTGCAAAACGGTTTCCCATGCCTGATTCAGCGGCTGTACAAACATCGTGTTGCCAAAGCCGTTCCACTCTTCGCCGAGGCTTGCCGAAATCAGGCTGCCGTACTGCTGGGTGTCGGTCAGGTCCACGCTTTTGCCCTGGAATACGGTCTGCGCCAGCGCCTGCATCATCTCCTGCGGGTCGGAGGCGCTGGCCACCTGCTGCAAACGCAGGCGCACGCGGGTGATGCGGGTCAGATACGTCTGCAGGCTCAGGGAGTTGTCAGCCGACATAACGTTGCTGCCCTTATTTTTGCCCACAAGCTGCAGCAGCGGGCCAAAGGTTTCATCCAGTGGCCCCTGCGGCCCGGAGGCAGACTGGTCAATCGCCGGTTTATCTTTTCCGCCCACCAGGTCTTTCGCCGATTTGATGAGGGAGTCCGACAGCCTCTCGCTCCGCTGTCCGGTCTGCCCCTGCCAGGCGACGGTATTCACCAGCGCTATTAGCGGGGACTGGCGGACATCGCTCATCAGCGTCAGCTGGTCCGTCACATCGGCAATAGTGTTTGCCGGGTTAAGCCGCAGACCGTTGAGGAAACTCAGCCAGCTGCCGGAAAAATCGGTGAAGTAACGCTGCGTCAGGCGGGCCTTCAGGGCTTCCGGCGACAGGTCTGAGGAGACGGTTTTTCGGCTGTCGCTCAGCACCCAGTCAATTTCATCCCGCCGCGACCTCGCGGCCTTTTCGATGGCCTGCTGAATACCCTCTTCCCACGCCTGGCGGGTAAACATGCCGGGCACAACTTCATCTGTCGTGAACAGCCGCCGCGCATCGGTACCACTGGTCATGTCCTCCAGGGACACATCGGCGAAATTACGGCGCACGGATTTAAGCATATTCTCATACAGGGTGCTTTCCGCGTTACTCCGCCCTATCTGCTGCAGCAGCACCTGGCGACTCTGGCTGACCAGCTGCGCATCCGGCGTGATTTTCCACTGCGGCTGCTCCGGCAGCACGGCGATGTAAAAGGCCCACAAATCCGGCGACAGGCTCTGCCACAGGCCGGCTGAGATACCCGGGTGCGCCGGCTGCACGGTTTTCATGGTCTGCGCGTAATACGCGCCGTCGGCTTTATCCGGGCGCGCCATCATCAGCCAGGCCTTCAGCTGGTTATAGCCCGGTTTTGCCAGCGCAGCCCGCTGGTCGCTGTTCGGGGCCGAGTTGGCCAGCGCGCTGAGCTTCTGCATCAGGGCGGCATTTGCCGGGTCGCGTATCAGACGATTGTTCGCCACGCCGTACCAGGGCAGCAGTGCGTCAAGTAGCTGCGGGTTATGGTCCAGACCAAAGCGCTGATACCACGGTGAGCCGTTCTGAATACGATGCTGCAGGCGTCCGGCATCGTTGCGCAGGGCGTGCAGGGCCGTCAGCTGGCTGTCCGAGACGGAAGGATGTTCCACCAGGGCATGCGCCTGCTCTGCAACAGAAACTATCTGTGACCGGTTGAGCGCAAAAGAGAGCAGCATTCCCGCCGCCCAGACGCCGATAATCGCCGTCAGCGCCCAGGCCAGCGCCTGCTCCCACGGCATTCCGACCCGGCGACCGCGTACGCGGGTGCAATCGTCCACAACCCCCTGCCAGGTAACAGATAACGTCAGGGCATGGCGCTGTGATTGCGGGATATATTTTTCGGCCCCGGCAGGGGCAGAGAGTCCGGCATCCTCAATGGCGCCGGATGACTGCCCCTGTGGCAGGCTGAACATCAGGCCACGCAGCGGAATGCGCTGCTGAGAGGCAAACAGCCACGGCGCCAGTTGTTCTGCCCGGCGGGCAATACCGCCCTCTGCAAGGTGCTGACCCAGGCGCAGCAGGAAGTCGTGACCGTTGTTCTCAGCGACCTGGCTCACGCCCTGCGCCCGCAGGGCCGGCAGCATCAGCTCAAGCTGGCGGATAATATCGTCTTCGGCTGCGCGCAGCGGGAAAGCGGCCCCCACCGCCTGCTCAGTGCGGCCGCTCTGCGACCAGCCGCTGTCGCATAATTGCCACAGCCAGACCGGTGCGGAATAGCGGAGCAGTTCGCTGATTTTTTCCAGCCCGCGCAGGTCGCTGTCGCTGATTTGGGGTGTCAGGTTAAACGAGGCAGGCATGACGCGCACAATGCCATCCAGAGGGCGGCCGCGCCGCAGTTTACGCAGCGCGGCGTATTTTTCGCGGTCAGGCTCCGAGGCCAGGCTGCCGCCGTAAATCAGCACGGTACGGCTGCCCTCAAGCCACTGCTCCTTCTGCAGGCCGGGCACCAGTTGCTCAATGGCTGCCTCATCGCCGGTAATCAACAACAGGCGGACTTTGTGGCGCCAGAAAAAGCCAAAGCGAGAATGCAAATGACGGCGAAGACTGTCACACATCGCGACGGCCAGGTGAACAGCTATCTTCTCGTTTTCCTGTTTCTTCTTTTCATCATCACCGTTTGTGCCATCAACGAGATCATCAAATTCAGCCTTCCCGGCGTTTCGAACCACGACCAGAAGCAACAATGAAGCGAGAAATGCACATCCTGTGATACAGCCACCGGCAATAAGCCAGTAAGTCTGTTGCTCACTTTCAGGCTGAAGACCTGCTATATTCGGATGTTTCCAGATAATAAATGTCATGGCGGCCAGCAGGAGTAAAAAGAATACTGCGGCAGCAAAATAGCGGCCTTCCGTCGTTTTCGGTAATAAAGCTTTCAGCCTCACGCATCCATCTCCTGTCGGGAAGCAATTGGGGTAACGAGTGTGCTCCATAGCACATCCTGTGCGGTGTCGCCGCTGATTATCATCTGGGGTAACTGTGTTTGTCGGGCTATTTCAGTGGCGGCAGCGATGGCCAGCCAAGGGGCTGCAGCTCCGGCATGCCCCATTGATACGTCAAGGTTTGCTACAGCGTCGTCTTCAACTGACTGGGTGGGGTGTTTATTCTGGCACTCGACCACCTCTGCACGTTGTTCTTTCGTCAATCCAGCAAGCCACAGGTGTTTGACGATATTTTCTTTGAGCGGAACATTATAAGCGGCCATTCGCATACCTGCCTCCAGTCCTCCTGGTGGGGTCGGGTCAGGGCGGTGCAGCAGTGCGACAGGTTCGAGTGTCTCCTGCGTCATACGGTTGCCGAGGAGAATGGCCACTGCCGCTTCAGCTGAGTTATTGGAAACCGTTGGGGCGATCTGAAGCGAAACAATCAACAACATTGCTGAATCTTTAATGCGGTGATCCAGCCAGTGGTTAATTCCTTCTACGCCATTGCTGTCTTCATATTCAACAGCGCAGGCTATACCACTTTCCTGCCATTTTTGCTGCCAAATATCACGAACAGCAGCGAGGGACAGTGATGACGAAACATTAAGAACAACAACCAGTGAGGCATGCTCGGGGAACTTATCGATAGGCAGATCGGCAATAAGTTCTGAAAACAAGTGTGAGATAAGCGACTCAGGTGTATCTTCTGGTTCTACCAAAATGCGGCTCATCCTTTTACTTTTCTCGCCCTTCCAGTCAGCCTGAGAGGCGATGATGCCTTGATTGTTCATCATCGCAGCAGCGGCAACATCCTTATCCATCTCATGATAAGCAGTTATAAATGTCGTATTCAGCACCTGGAGCGCTCGTCTTGCTCTGCGGGTTTCACGTAAAATCCATTGTTCCCGACGTCTGTCAAAACCATTCGCTTTGCTGTCCTGTAATGACCAGACCCACATACGAATACCGAAACTCACAACCCACATAACGACTGGCGTGCCAATAGCAATAAACCAGAAATGCCTGTTATCGATGTAGCGTCCGAATATACGCATGAGGATCACACTAATGACTAACATTGCCGCCAGAACAGCAAACCAGCGGAATGTTTTTACCGGGACTGGTCGTGGATAACGTTCAGGAAGGTGTTTAAGGGAATACGACATTCAAACTCTCATACCTCAATATTTATAAAAATTAACTATAATAGAAAGATCGTTCGGTTTTCTCAGGGTATCTATCAAAGAGCACCTTATCCTTTTTATAATTTCTATTTTTGATTTCAATAAATGCAACATCACCATTTCGATCATAAATCACATAAACGCCTTCCTCTATATAGTTTCCTTTTACATAAACATAATTAATATCTTCATTAAGACGGCCTTTCTCAATGCCTGACTCATAATATCTTCGGCATTACATTGCTTTACCATTAAGTGAGCAAACTCCAAATTTCGAAAATGCAATCCCATATTTTTCAAATATATAAATAGTGGTTACACCTCCTTTGTAAAAGAAAAATTTATTTTCCGAGTAAGGTTTGTAATTATAACCCAAATATAAATTGTTGTTTTTGTCATTATCTATACTTGCTGGAGGTATACCATACCCAGCCCTGTCAATTCTTGAAACATAATTTTTTACCGGTTTCTTTCTGGCTTGAGTAAGACTTTTCATTTACAAATTCAATTTTTGTAATCCCGCGAATGTATTCTTCATTATCATATTTATAAGACATACAACATACGAATACTTTTCCTACATCAATCGCTTATATTCCTTGTTCATTTCAAATTCTTTAATATCGCTATCGGTATAAAACAAAAATGCCTCACCTCCTACATTGAATAGTACACCACATGACCTTTTCAGATTATCGGCTGAATGAGCTAACAAAGAAAAAATCAAGAGTAAAAGTAAGCCTAAAGTTTTAAATACATTATTCTTCCATGATAAAATCAATTAATGCACTAATAACAAAACAGCTGTTTGCAAAAATATCATTTCATATTGATGAGCTTTCCACTTAGCTCATTTAGCGTTTTAATCCCTGAAAACAGTTCTTTACATTTATGGTCAATTACCGCATCATCCTTATCTTCCAAGAACGCGACTTTCATTTTATTTTCAATATCCCATACACCAGGAAATAAATCCATAGTACAATCTAAATCATTTGGCGCAACGTATTTCCCATTAATAGATATTTTGCCAATATATATCGTATCTCCGGGATAAAACACATTATCATCATCTGATTCATTTATTGAGTCACTCCAAAAACCTTTTCCTGCCAACAGATTTTTAGTCCCGTTAAAATTGGAAACGATCACTTGATATGCTCGGAGGTGAGCATCAACCACAACCAATGCCAGAACTAATTTTTTTCAAAACTCACATCTATAATAGAGGAGATCCCCTCATTAAAGTATGGAATAAAATGAATGTTGATAGGATTTCCTTTACAATTTACAATATCATTATAAAATCCTGACAGCTCGCCTGCAATTAAAGATATCGGAATGAAACACATTAAAAAGATGAAGGCTTTAATGATTGCTCGATGTAGTCTTCCAAAGACGCAGTTGTATTTTTTTGCTCACGGGATACTTTCGCATTTCCTAACAAAATTATTAAATAAATGTAATACACATTATTTTGTAGAGATCAGTTTACCACCTAATTCCTTTAAGGTTGCTTTTCCAGTAAAAAGATCCTTACATTTGCTATCTGCGTCCGAACTATCCTTTTCTAAAGGAAGAACAACTTTCATTCTTTTTTCTATATCCCATACACCAGGAAAAGAATCTACAGAACAATCAATATCGTTAGGAGCAACGTACATTCCATTAGCTGATATTTTCCCGATGTAAAAGTCATCAGTTACAGGAAATGTATCATCCGAAATATTCACATCCTTTACACGTGGACTCCAAAAACCTTTCCCAGAGATAACATTCTCTTTCCCATCAAAACTTGATATTATCGCTTGATGCGCCCCTGATTGGGCATCAATGGGAATTAAAGCGAGAATCAGTTTTTTATCGAAGTTAACATCGACAAGAGTAGATAATTCTTGGTCTAAATAATCTACGCTATATAAATTTACGAATTCGTTATTACAAGCCTCCAACTCCTTTGTTTTTAAAAACATATTGCTTCCAGCAACAATCACACCAACCTTATCACTTGTCAAAGAGAGTATTCCAGCCCCTAAATAGTACTTGCTATTCCAATTTTTAATTTTACATGAAGCGGAAAATTTCGAGGCGTTACTATGTACATCAACCACCCCTTGGCTATTTTTATTGAGACCAATCATATAACCATCAACTTTAATGGTATTGTAATATGCCCCCCAAGAGCTAAACGTAGCCATAAAGTACATAATTGAAGTTAAAAATGCTTTATTAAACGTCATCACCAATCGCCTCCTTAGCTCTTTTCGTAAAGATTTTTCTCTCTGCAAGACCTTTGTCAGCACCATTTATTGCAGAGGTAACATTTTCAATAACCTGATCATCATCTGCTTTGCCATTTTTATCCCCATCCATTATTTTCACCGTTTTACCTTTAAACCCAACGATGAAGAAACCGCCAGTATCAATGCAATTATAACTACTTTCTGTTATTTTTTGTGGTGAGTCTATCTGAGGACTACGTTTTTTCATTTTTGCTGCATTTTTCTTTTTGTATTGAGGGTCATCCCACCAATATCGATCAAAGTCACTTACTGAGAGCCACCCTCGATATACCCAATAGCTAGAATAAGTATCGAGCCCAGTGAGCATTTTAAAACCACGCCCTCTGTATTTCTGGGCATCAACATCACCACAATTCCCATTAATCCAGCTGTAGGACCCTGTGATAACATTTCCTTTTGAATTGTATTTTTTACCAGAAAAATAATCGTCTTTCTCTTTTGTCAACTCTCCATACCAATGCCCGAGCTCCGCTTCATTTTTGGTTGATAGGTCAACAATCCCACCACCTTTGTGGACACCATTTTCTATCAGTTGTTGCTGACTAACCTCCTGCATTGACAGCAAACTTCCGGATTCAACAGCCCCCTGCCCAAGAAAATGACATTTTCTATTGGCACTATAAAGATTGTATTTATTAAGTATGGCATTTATATCACCGTAATATTCAGTTACCTTCTTACTTATCTTACTGATTTGCAACTTTGCCGTTGGCTTAGTATTTGCCACCATTATTTTTTCAATTACTTCACTATCAAGCCAGCCACATTTTCTAAATTGCCGAATAAATGCCTTTGGCTCAAAGTGCCACAACCGTCCCGATGCCAAAGAACCAGAATCAAAACACAGCGCTTCAGCATGAGCCTTAAACTTTGCATAATCTTCTTCCGACATCGGATCATGCTCATCACTGCCCGTTTTTAGCCATGCAAAACGGGTGTCGAGCGTACTTCTTTCCCACTCGAACGGAAAATGACAAATCAGTTTGCCGCACTGGTTATCGAACTCGCCATCTTCCTGCAGCTTCTTGATTATGGCTGAATTACACTGGCTATTGGAATCCGCGTCATCGTCAACCAGTTGCCAGCCTGTCCAGTGTGGAAAATCCGCGTCACTGAACTTTTTAATACTCGGAACAGCCAGATTGACCACTCCTTTCCCGCCGGGGTAGTTGACCGTCATCCACAGTGGCGCATCCGCCGGCACCAGAGTCTCATGTGCGGTATTAATAACGCGACCAAACCGGAGCAGTTCAAACCCCGCGCTCGGGCTGTCCTGGTAGTTGGCCATGGCGGTTTTATAGAGGTTGTACTCGTAGTCCTCCCCATCTGCGTTCACCAGGGGCTCTCCCACCAGGAGGTATTTCCCTTCAATTTGAGTATCCTTCTGTCGGGTCACCAGGGTGCAGCTCCTCTTCTCAAGGGTCATGCTGGCATACAGAGGGACAGTGCTGGTAAAGCGCTCGGTTAGACCGTCTGTGGACGTGCCGTTATGTGCCGGGGCTTTGTCGTAAAATTTAGTTCCGGCAGGAAGATAAAAATGAATATCCCCGTATACGGCATCGGTTCGGCCATCTTTCGACACGTCAAGTTCGCGGGTATTCCTGCCCGTCAATTTGCTGATATTGTCATCGTCGCAGAATATCTGGAAATGGAAAGCATTCACCGCATCGACCATCCCGGAGGTACCGAGCGGATCTTTCCGGTACACCTTCTCACCAGCTTTCACTGTCGGTTCAAGCGATTTCAGATGCATGTAAAGCGAATAAAAGACCACTTTCGCCTCGTCACCACTGCCGATCTCAGTTTCGTGCTTCACCAGTACATAGCCGTCATCACTGCCTTTAGCGTCTGGCTTATCTGCATTGAGGTTCAGGGGGGCCTGGTCCCGTTTACCGATACCCGAACTTTGACGCAAGGACACCACTGTGCCATCTGCTATCGCCCGCACCCTTTCTGCAGGCCTGCCGCCATCGGTATGCCGGATATGGATCCCGCCGTGCCACGAACCATGCCCATTGGCGGGAAAACCGCGGCGTTCAGCCACGGCCATCACTCTTTCAATCCACGCCGCATCGGTTTCAGTCGCGTTTTTCGCTTTCAGGAGCGGAGGGCTGATAATCATGTTAGGACTCCTTGTCAGGAAAAGCTGAATTTGCGGGAAGGTTCGGTGGTTTCCGGGGCGATGCTCGGGAATTGTTCGGGGTTATTAGCCTTCTCTTTGCGCCCGTAGAAACCGGCTTTTGTCCGGTATTCGCCCAACGTGGCGGATTCTATCCCGTTGGCATCCAGGGTGATATAACTCCCTCCGCCATTGATCACTACACGTTTATTAGCAGTAATGTGGATCTCATCTTCAGTGCTGGTAATACTGAGCTCCCCACGCGCCACCAGTTCCATCAGGTCATTCTGCGCCTGTATTTTCACCGGTCCCTGGTTCGCAATGAGCTTAATGCCAAGTTTGCGCACAAACACACTCAGCGCATTACCAACTCCTACAAACAGATTTTTCACTACGCTGACGTCCGCATTTTTTCCGGCCGTGGCAATCAGGTTCTGGCTGGCTGACATCTGCAGGTGCTGTCCACTGGTCAGTGCCATGCCGTCCGGCGCACTGAGCAGCAGCACCGATTTCCTGAGCTCCGTCAGCTGTTGTTCCAGTAGTTTGATTTGCGCCTGCAGATCGGCCGGGTTCGCTGTCGCCTTTCGGGCATCATCTGAGATGGATGTCATCTGCTCCCGGGCATCACCCAGATTGCTGACTGCCGCCCCCATCTCCAGCACCTGGCCCTGCGCCTGCGGCTGGCCGTCCGCGCTGATAAAAATCCCTTTCTGTGCCCGTATCGCGCCCCGCTCGTCGGTTCTGAGCTCAAAGCCCTCGCCGCGCCGTTGTTTTTCGCTGTCGACAAGGTGCCCCAGATTCAGCTGGCTCTTGCCGCCGTACTCGGTGCTGACCTTGATGTGCTCCTTCCCGCGCTCGTCGTCGAGGCGGATTTTGTTGTTCGCCGGTGTGCGCAGCACGTTGCGTTTGTAGTTGCGGATAGTGACGTGGTCGCCGTGCGCCGAGTCGTGCAGCACGCCGGCAATGTACGGCCGGTCCGGATTGCCGTCCTCAAAGCCAATCGCCACTTCGGTGCCCGCCAGCAGCGGCAGGTGCAGCCCGTAGGTATCCCCCGCATACGGGCGCGACTGGCGCACCCACAGGCTCTCAAACCCGGTCTCCCGGCTGTCCCGGTCAAACAGCATGTTAACCCGGTAGCGACCGTCCCTGTCGATGTGGCCGTAGATGTCATTTTCGGTGGTGCTGGTGACCCGGGCCGGCAGGGTCCCCGCCATCACCGGGCGTGCCCCCGGCTCAGGGCTGAAGCTGAAGTCCGCGCTGTCCGGGATACCCTCAAAATTCACTCCAAAATCTTCGTCACGACGGGCGTGCGTGTGCATTGCGGTCACAACAACGCCCTGACCAAAGACCTCCGCCACTTCGTCTCCGCCCGTCACTTTCAGCAACATACCCGGTACCAGCGTCGGGCAGCTGGTGACGGCTCGGGTCTGCGTCTGACCGTTCAGGTAGCGCTCATGCCGGATACGGGCGTAGAACGCGCCGGACTCCGGCGCCGGGCTGCGCTCATACGCACTGCCCGCCGTCAGGTAGTTATCGGCATAGTGGTAGGCATCACCGTAGGTGGTGACATCCCCGCGCGTCACATCCACCCGGGCGTTCATGTCCTGCGTGGCCTGCCGGTAGTTGTAATCGCGGGTGCTGACCTGCTTCTGCACCACGCTATGATGACTCTCCATTCCCCACACCGCGTCCGCGCCCTGCGAGTGCTGCCCCGACGGCGGCACCGACGGCAGCGTCAGGCCTTTCTCATAGCCCTGCGGCCCGTCACAGAACTCCGCCACGTCAATATTCAGGCGCGTGTCGGTGGTAAAGCGGAACCAGATACCCACCTCTCCCAGCAGGCGGGTGATAAAGTGCAGGTCATCCTCACCGTACTGCATGACCTGCTCGCGGCGCGGGTATTCCTGGCTCAGCGAGAACAGAAAATCCTGCCCGCGCATGCCGTGGCGCTCGCGCAGAATTTTTTCCACGATTTGCGGGACGCTCATGTCCTGGTAGATGGCGTTCTGATGCGAACGGTCCAGCAGCGCCAGGCGTGGCTGCAGCGTCAGGGCGTAACGGGTTTCATCTTTTGATGTGCCGAGGCGTTCAAAGCCGCTCACCACCCCCTGCAGGGTGCGCACCGCCTGCTGGATTTTGATGCCAAAGCCCTGCTCCACCGGCGCCTGCAGCGTCAGGGCAGCGGCTTTCATCAGCATCATTTCCTGACCGAGGGTATGGTCAGCGCTGGTGAACTCAATGCGGTAGCTGAACGGTTTGCTCAGGGCTTCATGGCCTTCAAACGCCAGCACATCAAGCTCTGCTTCACACCCCTTCACCGAAAGCCGGTGATGGCTGTGGCTGAATCTTATCGGAGGATTACCGTTCATGCGTGCACTCCCTGTGGCAGGTCAAACGTCATTCCGACGCCCTCTTCTTCACTCCAGCCGAGCGTCAGAGCCTGCGGTTTCTGCTTCGCCGCCATGTGCGTGAGCAACTGCCGGCTCAGCGCCGGCAGGATTTGCTGGTTCAGCAGGCTGTCGACGTTGCGCGCGCCGGTGTCCGGCAGCAGGCAGGCGGCGGTCAGGGCGTCGTACAGGCTCTCTTCAATATGCGTGCTCAGGCCGTAGTGGCGGCGCAGGCGCTGACTCACCTGCGCGAGCTTCATTTCCACGATGGTGCGCATCGCCGCCTGCGCCAGCGGCCGGTAAATCACGGTCTGGAAGCGCGCCAGCAGCGCCGGCTGGAAGTGGTCACGTAAAATCGGGCGCAGCAGTTCCTGCAGGCTGGCTTCGCCGGCATCCGGCTGTTCATCCAGCAACTGCATGATGTGGTCGCTGCCGAGGTTCGAGGTCATCAGAATGACCGTATTACGGAAGTCGATTTCGCGCCCTTCGCCGTCGCGCATAAAGCCGCGGTCGAACACCTGATAGAACAGGTTCATTACGTCGCGGTGCGCTTTTTCCACTTCATCCAGCAGCACCACGCTGTACGGGCGCTTGCGCACCGCTTCGGTCAGAATACCGCCCTGCCCGTAACCGACGTAGCCCGGCGGTGAGCCTTTTAGCTGGGAAACGGTGTGCGGCTCCTGGTACTCCGACAGGTTGATGGTAATCAGCGATTTCTCCCCGCCGTACAGCACGTCGGCCAGCGCCAGCGCGGTTTCAGTTTTCCCAACGCCGCTCGGGCCAACCAGCAGGAATACGCCCTGCGGGCCGTTTTCTGGCGTCAGCCCGGTCTTCGCCGCGCGCAGGCGCTGAGCGATGGCGTTAAGGGAGACGTCCTGCCCGACCACGCGCCTGCCAATTTCCGTCTCCAGGTTCAGCAGTTCCGACTGCTCGTCTTTCATCAGCGAGGAGAGCGGCACCCCGGTCCAGTCGGCAATCACGCTGGCGACGGTGCGCACATCCACATCCACAGACAGCAGCGGGCTGGTGTGCTGCAGCCCGCTGAGCTGCTGCTGCAGCGCGTAAGCCTCTTCCCGGCGGGCGATATCCTGGCGGCTGGCCAGCAGTTGTTCAGTCAGCTTCTGTTCCTGATGGTAACGGCTTTCCAGCCCGCCGAGCTCCCCGCTCAGGCGCGCCTCTTCCTGCTCAATAGCGGCCAGCCGTTCACCCTGCGCGCCGTCACCGACGGCGACATCTTCCAGCAGCGCCTGTTTTTCCATTTCCAGCGCGGTCATTTGCGCACGCACCCGGGTCAGTGGCTCCGGCACGGTATCAAGGCTCATACGCACCCGCGCGGCGGCGGTATCCAGCAAATCGACGGCTTTATCCGGCAACTGGCGCCCAGTCAGGTAACGGCGGGACAGCGTGACGGCGGCGCGCACTGCCTCATCGGTGATGTGTACATGATGGTGTTCGGCGTAGCGCGATTTCAGGCCCCTGAGCATCAGGCAGGCGGTCTCGTCGTCCGGCTCGTCCACTTTTACCATCTGGAAGCGGCGCTCCAGCGCGGCGTCGCGCTCAAAATACTGCTTATATTCGCTCCAGGTGGTGGCGGCAATGGTGCGCAGCTCGCCGCGCGCCAGCGCCGGTTTCAGCAGGTTGGCCGCATCGGCGCCCCCGGCCTGGTTGCCCGCGCCGATGATGGTGTGCGCTTCGTCAATAAACAGCAAAACCGGCACCGGCGACTGCTGCACCGCATCAATCACGTTTTTCAGGCGCTGTTCAAATTCACCCTTCACACCCGCCCCGGCCTGCAGCAGGCCAAGGTCAAGCGTGCGCAGCGCCACGGGTTTGAGGGAGGCCGGCACATTGCCTTCGGCAATGCGCAGCGCCAGCCCCTCCACCAGCGCGGTTTTCCCGACGCCCGGCTCTCCGACCAGAATCGGGTTGTTCTTGCGGCGGCGCGACAAAATATCCACCATCTGGCGGATTTCCGTGTCCCGGCCAAATACCGGGTCGATTTTGCCTTCCTTCGCTCTGGCGGTCACGTCGAGGGTGAATTTATCCAGCGCGTTCTGCAGGGCCGGGTTCAGCTCACCGGCCTTCAGCCCGTCAGCCCCTGCTTCAGCCCCTGCCGGGCGCCCCACCATTTCCACATCGCCACCCGCGCAGGCGAGCTCTGCTTCCTGCTGCACTTCCGGGCGCTCATCCGACTGCGCGTCGAGCAGCGGCGTTAAGCGCTCAAGCTGGCTCTGCGCCAGGGTCAGCATCGGCCACAGGCCGTCGCAGCGCAGCAGTTTTGGCTTACCGGTCAGCGCCGTCAGCAGATGCAGGCTGCGTATCTGCGCTTCACCACTGAGCGAGGCCAGCAGCCAGGCTTCCTGCAGCAGGCTCAGCATGTTGCCGGAAAGCTGCGGTCGCCCCCGCACCGAACGCGGCAGATTGTCGAGCCAGCCCAGCAGGTCCTGCCACAGCGCATCCATGTCCCATTCGTAGCGGCGCGCCAGCACCGTCAGGTCGCCTTCGCCCTGCTCCAGCAGCTTCAGCAGCCAGTGCTCCGGGTAAATTTCCGCGTGGGCGCGGGTCTGACACAGGGAGGCGGCACCTTCCAGCGCACGGGCGCAGTAAGGATTCAGGCGACGTAACAGAACGGCTGGATTTTCCATGAGTTTCATTCCCTCTCTTTTTGACACGCTACCGCCCCTGGCCGCTAACCGATGCCCATAAGGTCAGTACTGATAAAATGTGTGACTGCTTTGCAAAACGCCCGCAGGGCAGACGTTGTGAAAAGCAGAAAAACGGGCAGGACGCGCTGCCCGTCAGGCGGTTACGCTCAATAGTTCGTGTTGCAGCGAGGCGGCAGGCGAGTGCCTCCCCGGGCGCACAGATAACCGTGTGACCGGGGTGCATGAACACCGCCCGCGCCGCTACGGCGCGAAATATGGCGCATCACTTACGCGGTGGCGCGCTCGTTCCAACTGTCGGAATGAACGATGTTGCCGTCTTTGTAAGACCAGGTGATTTTTTCGTAGCGCAGTTCTATCTGCTCCAGATGGTTATGTTTCTCGTAGGAAGGGTCCTTGATGTCGTGCATTACCGGGTTTACTTTCACCACCTTCACGTTTTCCAGTTTGGTGTTGAAGTACTCCACTTCCTGGCCCGCGTCGTTGATTTTGTACCACTTGAACTCGGCAGACTTCAGTGTCTGGCCGGTGGTAACCGCCTTGTACAGATACGGGCTGGAGGCGTCGATTTCCTTGGTGAACAGGAACGGGGTGTGGATACGGGTACCGGTCAGCTTGCCGGTGTTGTTATCGGTCGGGATGTACAGGTTGTGCTGCTGTGCAACCACTTCAATACTGCCTTCACGATCCTGAACGTCTACAGAGCCTTTCAGGTCCGCGCCGCCGTCGTCTTTCAGCCAAAGATAAACAGGAATTGCCATGTATTACTCTCCATTGTGTTGTGATACGTCATCATCCTGCGATGACGCTGAGGGGGCGCCCGGTAGCTGGCAGGCATCGGCCTGCGGCACCAGACTGATTTCGACACGGCGGTTAAGCGTGCGCCCTTCCGGTGTGTCATTGGTTGCGATGGGGCGACTTTCGCCATAGCCCTGCACTGCAAAACAGCTTTCCGGCACGTCGCCGGTATCCCGCATCCAGTCACGCACAGCCTCAGCGCGCTTCAGGGACAATGTCTGATTCAGTTTCGGATTACCGGTGTTATCGGTGTGGCCACTGACCACAATCAGCCAGCCCGGCTTCGCTTTGATGCCCACCAGGGAGTTGACCAGCATTTTGGTGGAGCCGGTTTTCAACACGAACTTGCCGGAATCGAACAGCGACATGCTGTCGAGGCGGATAATTTTCGGTACCGGTTTGGGTTTCAGCTGCGGTTTTGGCGGCGGTGGCGGAGGCACATATGAGCGGATTGCATCCAGCACTGGCATTCGCAGACGCTCGCCCTGATATAAACCGAGGCTCATCCGGGCCGGTACACCATTGCGTGCCCAGCCATCCAGCTGCGCCGCATCATCACGCAGGACAGCAACGGCATCGGCTTTTGGTACAAAATTATTCATCGGGATACGGTCATAGCGGGCAATATCAAAGCTCACGCGCTGCAGTAACTGACGATTGTTCCAGCCACTGCAGAGCAGCGCTGCAATCGCCGCCAGAGTGAAGAGCCCAAGCGCACAGCGCCAGGTTCGCCCGCCGGGCGTGAGACCCCGCCCTTCCGGTAGCAGCGGCAGGATAAAATCCGGGAATAGGGAAATCACCGTACTGTCCGTTCCTACCGGCTGCCAGCCAGTCACCTGCTGCATAGCGGTGTGACGGGACAGCCACGCCGTCCAGGCCGATGTAGCCAGACTTTCGGCAAGGATAGGCCCCATTCCCCAAAGCACCGCAGTAGGGGCGATGACAGGAATATCGGGGTTCTCATCTATAAAAACGGCTTTAACGTGCTGATGGAACCAGCTCATCAGGCTGTTCATCAGCACCTGTTGCTGCATCGCAGCCGCTCCACCGGTAGTGACCCACGCAGCGATTGAGCTCGGTGCTGAAGACTCACGCCAGACCTTCACCCCCTCCCCCAAGATCGCGGCCTGCCAGAGCATATCATTCGTCATCGCACTACCGATCTGACCATTCAAAATCAGCGGCACAGAATGACCGGTCTCTTTACGCAACTGGCTGACCTGCCAGCGCAGGGCCAGCAGGCGACTGGTAAGCCGCTCGCTGTCAGCATGCTTTTGAGGACAGACGCTGACCATCACCGACAGCTGACATCCCCAGTCAGGGCGCAGCCACAGTACGTGGCGGGCAACCTGCTCAAGATCCAGATGGCTCTCCACGCGGATCCAGCATCCCTGAGTGACAGTGAGTACCGGTGACTGATGCGGCCAGGCCAGCGGCAGATCGCCACAGACCAGCACCACAGGCTGACGGTAAGTAGCTTCCGGGAGATCATCCAGGCTCAGGGTGACATCGTGCTCCGGGCGACGACTGGCAACATACCAGCACGCCATAATAAGCCCCAGCATCGCCAGCAAAACGAGCACGGAAGCCAGTCGGGTGATCGGCAGAAAACCAAGGCAGACCACTGCACTCAACAGGGCGGCCCATAGCGCAAGCCCGCGCCGTTGTGCAGGACTCATTTCGCGGCCCCCGGCAACAGTGTCAACAGCGTCTGGTCGAGCCAGCGATCCAGCCCCCACCAGAGTGCGGCAACCACTATTAAGCTCAGGCCAATACGTGCGGGCCACGACGCCAGCCAGCCCCCCATTCCCTGTCCGGCACGACTTTCTGCCAGTACTGGGTGAGTTTGTGGATAGCTGAACGGCGTGACATGTTCACTGAGTGCGTTGACAAGTTTCTGGCGCTCCGGGTCGTTCAGAGAGCGGAAACTGCCAAGGAACCCTAGCATCATGATGCGCTGGAAGCAGGTCACGACAGCCAGTTCAGGAGCCGGTTCACGCAACACATCGCGCATGCGATCGCACAGTGTATCACCAGCGTCCATAGTGCCAAGGAAGTGCCCTTGCAGAGGAATATCGTACCACTGCACACAGGCGTCATCCTCCACACCGCGACCTTTGACCGCCTCATCGAGCAGCGCACACTGCGCTGTAAGAATATGCTGACAGCTAGCTTCATCGAGTTCGCTTGCTTTTAGCTCACGCTGCACACGCTCGACATCAGCAATGCAGCGCTCCCATAGTCTGCGCCCTTCCCCGTCCTGGAATTTTGGACCATATCGCAGGCTTATCACCTGCAGCCAGGTGTCCTGAAGCAGGGCATCAATATCAATAGATGCGGCAGCGCCGCGTTTAGGCTCACTCATGTTCTCAGTACCGCAAAGAGTTCAAGTTCAATCTCACCGAGCATTCCAGGAACGTAAAACATACAGGTGCCGCTCTGGAGCATTTCGGTAGCCAGAGGATGAGAGACATCAAGGCTGAAATATTGGTTTTCCAGACGCAGAGGGATAGCTGCCGGCACATGACGCAGCGCCGTCAGTGGTACACCCACCCGCGATGAATTGACGATACTCCTGACATGATCGGGGCTGCCGACCTTGCACTGGCGCGGAAATTGTTCCTGTAGCTGTGCCACCGGTAGCGGTGAGCGTACGGAAAGGTAGTAATCAGCGCCTTCGCGCAGGCGTGGGTCATGCAGACGAGCCTGCCAAAAGTGGAGACGGTCATCACGCTCAAGCTCAATAGCCACCACGCGTGACGGCAGACTGGCTTCCAGCAGATCGCCGAGCAAATCAAACAGGGGTGGAAACACGGCATTCAGCTGCTCATGCTGCCAAGCAGGAATGGCGTTTACCTGATGCTCCAGCGAGAAGGTCAACAGGCTGCCAGCAAGCCGTGCCAGCTCAGGGTACAGACGCTCCGGCGGGCTTTGCGGATGACGCTGAAACTGCCCCAGCACGGGCTCAGCGCTGTTCAGGGCATTAAGCAACCAGAACAGTGACACATCGGCCACGGCAAAATCCGCCATGCGTTCGTTACTTTCCCGGCGCATAGCCATCAGGCGGCTCAGACGGGCGCGCAGTTGCGTCATCAACTGTTCCAGCTGTGTGATTAGCCAGCGGCTGCCCTGCAGAGTCAGCAGTGGCGGAAGATACGTCTCATCGAGTGTCCAGCCCCCCTGAGAATCCTGCTGGAGGCGGGCAACCGGGCAGGTCAGATAATCGCTATTGTTCTGATGGGCGAAGCGCAGCGTCAGCTCAGGCTGCATCACCGCAATCTGACGGGTATCCTCCCCAAAGGCATTGCGGACATCCCGCCAGCGCTGGCGATAGCGGACAGGACGCTCAGCTACTTCATCGGGTTTGATGCAGTTGCCACCATTGGCTCGTAACAGCGGAAGTGCCAGTACCACTACCGCCTCCTGCGATTCACTCTCAAGCGATAGCGCCGGTGGCAGATTATCCGCATTATCCGTATCGATAAGCGTCCCGTCGGGAAATCGGATATGTAGATGACGAGCCTGTAGGCGGCTCAGCTTCAGCGCATCCGGTTCAAAAGTAGCTTCAATCATCCCCCAGGGATGAGAGAGGCCCAGCCGGGCAATACATTCCGTAGTCCAGGCCGCATACGCGGCCTGTTGCTGGAAGTGCTGGGGAGAGACCATAATGCCCCTGCCCCATAGCGGTTGTTCCGTTTTCATCAGCTATCCGCCTTAAGACTTAGCTTTTGGCATCTGGGAAACCAGCGATAAATTCACGTCCATACCTTCCACCTGGAAATGCGGTACCGCGTACAGTTTCACGCGGAAGAAGCCCGGGTTGTCCTCGATATCTTCCACCACCACTTTCGCATCGCGCAGCGGGTGCGATGCCTGCAGCTCATCGCCCGGATCGGTCATTTCCGTTACCAGGCTGCGCACCCACGTGTTCAACTCCAGTTCCAGCAGCCGGCGGTCTTTGGTGGTACCGATGTTTTCACGCTGGATAAGCTTCAGGTAGTGCGCAATACGCGACAGCAGGAAGATATACGGCAGGCGCGCGTTGATGCGGCTGTTCGCCGTGGCATCGGCGGTGTCGTACAGCGCCGGTTTTTGCGCCGAGTTGGCAGAGAAGAAACACGCATAATCGCGGTTTTTGTAATAAGACAGCGGGATAAAGCCCAGGTTAGCGAACTCAAATTCGCGGGTTTCCGGGATCATTACCTCTGACGGGATTTTCACCTGGTTGCCGGTGCCTAAATCATACAGATGAATAGGCAGGTCGGTAACCGCGCCCCCGGCCTGCGGGCCGCGGATTTGCACGCACCAGCCGTTATTGATAAAGCTGCGCACCATGTTGGATGCAAAGGCGAAAGAGGCGTTGGTCCACAGGTATTTATCGTGATCCGGGCCTTTCACTTCTTCGACGTAGTTAAAGCTGCGCACCGGCACGGTATCCGGCCCGTACGGCAGGCGCCCTAATACGCGCGGCATGGTCAGCCCGATATAGCGGGAATCATCGCTGTCGCGGAAGGACTTCCACTTAATGTATTCCGCCCGGTCAAAATAGTTGCCAATATCTTTAATCGCCGCAACGTCTTCCATGGTTTCTTTCAGGAAGAATTTCGGACCCACCGCGCCAATGAACGGCATATGCGCCGCAGCCGATACGCGGGAGATATTACGCAGCAGCGCCACGTCCTGCGCAGAGGCATCGAACTCGTAAGCGGAGATAAGCGCGCCAATCGGTTCACCGCCCGGGGTGTCGTATTCCGCCACGTAGGTTTGCAGATACAGCCCGCTCTGGATAGTTTCCGGAGAATCTTCAAAGTCCTGACGCAGGTCTTCTTTAGACAGGTCAAGCACCTCCAGGCGCACGTTCTGACGAAAATCTGTTTTATCAACCAGCGATTTTAGCCCGCGCCACAGAGACTCCACTTTCTGAAACTCTTCGTGATGCATGACCGCATCAAGCTGCCGGCTAATCTGGTAGTCCAGCTCAGCGATATGCTGGTCAATCAGATTTTTGTCGAGCTTTTCCACTTTCGAGCCAGATTTTTTCAGGCATTCCAGGAACACCTGCATTCCGGCGGTTAAACGCTCATCGGCCGTTGCATCGGACATCGCCTGTGCATCCTGCCAGATATCCAGCGTGCTTAGCTCTGAAACCGGGTTCAGGCTGATTTTTTCAAACAGGGAGGCATAAACTCCACCAGCCGCAGGACGTTCAAGCACCACACTCTCGCTACCGGCGGCATTCTCATTTTTTACAGACATCAGCATCTTCCTTATTAATCCGTTAAAGCATCGTGACCGCTATGGCTGTTTAGGCGCCAGGGCTGACAGTTCGGCTCTGAGTTCATCACTTAATGCCGGGTCGAGCAGAATTTTTTCCAACTCTTTTCGGAAAGTCTGGTTATCCAGCAGGTTTGCCTTTAAATCACGAAGCAAGTTACGCATGGAAAGCATTGATTTAAGCTGTGGTATTTGTCGGGCAACCTGCTCGGGAGAAAAATCTTTCATACTCTGGAACGTCAGACTGATGCTGTCTTCACTGCCGTCGTCAGCAAGGGTATTTGGGAAGGTAAGATTTACTTTTGGAGAATATTCAGAAAGCACTGAGTCAAAGTTATTTTTGTTCACATTAACTTTTTCACGCTCTGATACCGGTGCGCTCTCCTGTCCATTACTAAAGTCGCCCGCAACGAGTAATTTCAGGGGGAGTTCGGTTTTCTTACTTGCGCCCCCCGTATGCAGGTCAAGTTTTAAATTAATACGTGCCTTTGGCACTTCATTTTGAAAACTGTCAGCCATTTCATCATCCCTCAGTTTATCGCTGCACGCGCTTTTCATACTTCGCTTATTGACGCACGATAATAGGATAATGACCGCCTGAATATCAAATTTACGGTTTTTTAATCCATAAAATAAAAATTAATAAGAATTTTCCACTAGCCACAAATAGCAAATCACATCCAAATATCAGCAAAAATAACTAGCAAAAAAGCAATAAATAGGGAATTTGTGCCGAGAAAGCAATAATGCCCGGAGTATTGTTAATTGAAATATTAATTATTGATTAAAATCAATATTAAAAATAAAAATATCTATACCTCATCAGAGTTAGGATTTTCAGAAAGGCGGCCATTAAATAGAGTAGGAGCAATAATAAAGTCACCCCACTGGAACCATTTCTTTACGTCAATTAAATAATGGGGCAATAGGCCAGAAATGTTACGAAGGAGCGTGTGGAAAGTGAACGGTTCTCTTTCCCGGGAATCGGAGTTGGATTGACAGCCAGGGCAATTAAAGTAACCCGAACGGCTTCAGCGTAACCGGCGGGGAAATCTATAGGGTACGCACCGACCGACAAAGCCTCCCGGCCCAAAAGCAATGAGTGCATCCAATTTATTACCCATGCCAGAATCCACGTTAGCGACGTCGTCAATAAAAATGGATGTGGGCTTTAATTCAGCCCACTGGGTGCTATAGGGTGATGACTCTGTTCGCAGAATTAATGGTTGATGGCCGATGAGCGATAATAATTCGCGTAATGTTCAATGAGGAAATCGACTGATTAATAAACGCTTCGTTGTCCAGATCCAGGTGGCTGGTTGCCTCATCCATAAATAGAATGCTCGGGCGTCGATACAGCGCGCGGGCAATAAGCAGGCGCTGTTTTTGCCCGCCGGAAAGGCCGGTTCCCAGTTCGCCAATCAGCGTCTCATACCCCATCGACATCTGCATTATTTCCGCATGGATATTACTGTATATAGCGCAGGCGGTGACCAACTCGCGATCGGGGCTGGCATTAAAACCGCTAATATTGTCGGCTATTGAGCCGGAAAAGAGTTTATCTTCCTGCAATACGCAGGCAATCCCCTCCCGGTAATTATTTAGCCCCACTTTTTCGACATTAATGCCGCCCACCAGCACTTCTCCCTGGGTAGGCGGCAGCAATCCGCACATGATTTTCATCAATGTGGTTTTTCCCTTCCCGGAAGGCCCGACGATCGCCACGCTTTCACCGGGATCAATAGTCATATTCAGCTCAGAAAATAACGGTTTAGCCTGTGGATCATACTGGAAGGTCACGTTTTTTAGCTCCAGCGGCGCAGGGTGACCGGCAGGAAACAGCCGGCGCGGTGGCAGTTCCTGCTCCGGTTCGGTGAATATAATATCGGCGATACGTTCGCTGTGCAGCCCTAGCATGCGCGTTTTCATGACCAGGTTAATAAGATTGCTGGCGCGATCGGAAAATTGCCCGCGGTACGCGTTAAACGCCATAAACATACCCAGCGTCATCGTATTATCCATCACCATTACCGCGCCTAGCCACAGTACGGCAACCTGATCGATAGCATTAATAAAGGTGTTTACCCCGGTAAAAAACATATCAAAGCGGGTTTGTCGGATACCGGTATTCGCCGCGTCGATATTGAGGTTAAGCCAGCCGGAAGAGCGTTTTCCGTTCAGTCCTAAAGCTTTAATCGTCCCGATACCGTACAGTGATTCCATAAAGTGCGAGCTGGCTTTCGCACCTTTAACAATAGATTCCTCGGTGATGCGCCGGTAAATACCGTAAGTGGCGAATCGCAGGCAGGTATAAATCACTGTAAATCCAACTACTACCCAAGTCAGCCAGCCGCCATACATCGCCATCATCACCAATACGCCAACGCTCATGATGATGTCCATTAGCCCGCCGATTAGATCCTGAGTAAACAGGCGGCGAATCGCATCCAGCGATGAAAAGCGAGACTGAATGTCGCCCAGATGGCGCTTTTCAAAGAAGTGCAGCGGCAATTTTATGAGATGATCGAACAGCGCGTTTTTCCACTGCACGTCAATAAGCGTCCCCATGACTAATGATACCCAGCCGCGAAGCGTGCCCATAAACGTTTTAAACAACATAAATAGCAGCAGGCCAGAGCCGATTACCGTCAACAATCCACGATCTTTCGCCTGGATCACATGGTCCGTGACTAACTGCATGCCAACGGGCAGCAGTAAATTTATCGCCTCTATTACCACCGAAAGGCAGGCGATTTTTAGCAGCGCCCCTTTAAGCCCGCTGACGTTACGCGCGAGTTCAAGCAGCTTTACGCGCGTTTTGACCGTGCCTTTCTCAAAATGGCTGTCCGGCCAGAACTCCACCGCCACGCCGGTAAAATGCTCCGAGAGCTCTTTGATGCCGATTATCCGTTTGCCGGTCGCCGGATCGTGAATAACCCAGGAGGAGCGGCGCCGAGCCGCCAGAACCACAAAATGATTCATATCCCAGTGCAGCACGCAGGGCAGTTTCAACTGCTTTACTTCATTTAAATCCAGCGACAGGGAACGGCATTTCAGCCCCACCGCGGAGGCTGTGCTTAACAGCGTCTTCAACGTCGCACCCTGCGTTGAGACAGAAAAGCGCTGGCGCAGGCTAAGCATATCAATATCCAGACCGTGATAGCCGCAGATCATCGCCAGGCTCGCCAGCCCGCACTCCGTGGATTCAACCTGCAGAATTTGCGGCACTTTTTTACGCAGGCCGAAGTGCAGTCTTTTAGTAATAAGATTGAAAATCGCTTCAGACATCGACCTGCCCCGTTACGCTATTTTTAATGTTGTAGAACGGCTTAAACATCCACTCCCACAATTTTCGGGTATCCAGAAATACCACCGTTTTCGCCTGCAGGCCGCCCGAGAGATGTAATGTTTTCCCTTTATCGCTAATGTCTTTGTGTTTTAAAGAAACCAGAACCTTGTAATAACTCTCGCCTGCTCCCGTATTATCTTTGGGCGCACTGTTATAGCCGGCCATTTCTTCACGCGAAGCAGGCACATATGAAATTGATTCGATAACTCCCGGGAATTGACCGTACTTCTCGGACGGGAAAGCGGCATAGCGAATATTCACGCGATCGCTAACTTTAATATAGGGAAGACTGCTGTCAGGCAGCCAGATAACCATATACCAGCTTGCTTCTTTTAAGGGTTGGATCTGAGCCAGCACAGCGCCATTATTCACCATCTGACCGGGAGTGACGCTCAGGGAATCAACCCGACCGGCGGACTGAGACGCAATAATAATAGAATCGCTGGCATCGGACTCAATAAGCTTCCGCTGTAGCTCATTACGCTGGTAAATATTCTGCGTAATATCATTATCAAACTCTGCTGCCCGAGTAAGAATTTGGCTCTTTAACTGGGATATTTGTACCTGCTGTTGAATTGCCTGGCTATTTAATGACTGATAGCCGCTTTGCTGTTGATAGAACATAAAGCGCTGGCTATTAAGCTGATCGTTAGTAATAAGTCCTTTCTTATGATAATTCTCATAGCTGGACATCCCGCGCTGCATAGTCGAAACGCCGCTTTTGGCGCTGGCTAATAATCGCTGAGTCTCACGATCGTTTTTCTCATATTGCGCTAGTTGCTCCTGCAAGTTCTCAATAGTTTCTTGCTTATTGCTTTTTAATTTATTAATGATTTCATCTATATTTTTAATCTGGTTACGTATTACAGTCAGTGTTTCCTGACTGACATTTCCGGACGTGGTTTGCCGTGAAATAGTAAGGCGATAAAGCGGCGCACCTGCTTCAACAACATCACCGACTTTCACAAAACTCTTTGTGATATATCCCTGCTGTGGCGTATAAATATTCATTGCATGAGGCAGTGAGATCACTTCTCCGCTGACCTGAATACGCCGCGTGTAGTTAGAAAAAAACAGGAAGGCAATAAATAAAACCATAAAAAACACGGTAGCCGCGGCTAATAACCCGGGCGGAAACCCACGGAGTAACAAAGCCTTTCCCTGCCACTCTGCTTTTTGGCGCTGTATGGCCTGCAGGCGGAAAATACCTTTTTTACTCATGTCTCTCTCTAAAAATAACTATCCAAAAAAGGAAGGAGAAATTCTCCCTCCTCATTATTAGTATATTAAAATTACGGAATCAGAGTACCGCTGGCGAACCCTTTAATGACTTCGTCAGTCGCAGCCCAGGTTTTATCCCAGCCCACTGCAGCTCCGCCGAGCGCACATGCGATCCCGCCGGTAATTCCACCGTAAATCATCCCTACGCCCTGACCAATCGCACCAATGCCCAGGAAACCGCCGCCGTCACCGCCGTGTTTACCACCGATGATGCTACCTGCACAGAAACCTGCCGCACCACCCACTACCGCACTGCGCATAGCTTCACCAATATCGGCAAAAAAACCGTTGCCGTAGGCACCGGCAACTTCTTCAATTTCTATTACGCTTAATTCACGCATTGTTTATTTCCTTATTTAACCTAACGGATTATTAACCCCTGTAATATCAATATAAATATGACAGAGATATCTTCTCAAATTAATGAGCAAGATTCTTTATATGCAGAATTAACTAATTTTTAATTCTGCGTAATGGTAAATGTCATGGTGGCATTTGCGACACCAGCCGTAATTTTTTTATTGGTTTGCACGTAGGCTGCTTTTAATGGTATCGAAATAGACGGTTCATGATTTAAGTGATAACGCGTCGGCATATTGAATTGCAGCGGCGAACCATCGTTATTCATCACTTTAATTGCGACGCCCGTCGCAGAACCTTCTACATTATCCAGCGGTATCACACCGGTTTCTGGCGAGGACGTTCCCGCCATCACATCATAAGAGACATCAACCGGTAGGCCATCGCCCTGGCACGTCATATCAAATTTAAAGCTTTTTACCGGCGAGGTGCTGCCTACGCCGTTAAACACATTCCGCTGCACCTGCCCCATCGGCACAATAATATTGGGTGATTTGGCATAGCAGCTTTTAATTCTCACGCTTCCGCTGACGACCTGCAGCGTTAATAAATTACCCAGCGTGCCGTTCGTACCCTGGAGCTGAAAGCGTGCCACAATTCCCGCGGGGAAATTACCCGGCTCAATATCTCCCGTGCGGTAAAACAGCAAACGGACATCTTTACCCATAATGGCCAGCGCCTGGTTCGGCGGAATTTGTTGGCTAAGAGGCACAAATCCATCCAACACGAAATCATCAATTCTTACACCAATCCCAGGCACTCCGGTTTCATAAACGCCAGGGATAGAACTTAACGTTGCCCATGGCCCCATCATCATGGATTTATACAGCGGGCTACCGGTTGGACACACCGCAGCAGGACCTTTGGCGCTAAATGTTCTGGCCAGCAATACGCTGCCAACTGGAACATTCGGCGCTACCGCCAGCTCCGGGATTTTCAACTGCAAAGTCTTTGGTGAAAAACTGCATCCAACCGCCCAAACATTTTTCGTCCATATCAGCGCCAGGCCAAGAAGCAACAGCTTCTTCAAATGCTTTTTATCGTATTCTGATGGCATATCTGTCCCTTTATATTCGCAATTGCTCGCCAGCTATTTGCTACCCTGCGCTACCGGCAGACGGTATTAATTTCCTGAACGGCCTGTTTCACTGCTGTATTAAGCTGATAATGGGCCTTGCAGCGCGCATCCGGCGCTTTCCCCCAGGAAACATCAATGGTGCCGTTTGATTGCAGGCCGCTCAGATACACTTCGCCGCTATCGCCTACGATGCTGCTCCAGTTTTTATCCTGTGCGCCCCCTTGCGCCTGACTCAGCGCCGCAACTGCTCCGAACGGCACCGGCTGGCCGTTGGTACGCAATAGTGTCACCAGCGCACGCTGCCCAACCCGGCCGCTGAAGTTCGCCCTAACCACCGCGCCGCGTGTAGGTACAACTTTCTGTGTAGTTTGCGCAATTTCTACATCCTCCGGCAGAGACTCGGGGTTCAGCGTCACCTCGCTGCTGCGATAAGCGCTTAAATAAGGCACTACCGTATAGCCGCGGAAGTCGGTTCTAACGCCCACTTCATTTTGCACAGAGGCTCCCGATACGCCCGGCGCTTTTACCAGCGCGATGGTTTCGCCCAGCGGCTGACTCAGAGTAACGCCATCGCGGTGTACAACTATGCCGCCCGCCACGCCATAATTCGTCCGGCGCGAGCTACGATCCCAGGCATAACCACCGCTCAGTTCACCGTAGGTTCCCTGATAGTCCGCATCCATATTGCCGCTGCTGCCGCTGTCGCTTTCGTTGTGATTAGTAAAGCCTTCCTGAATGTTCCAGTTCAGGTTTCTGTCGGACAGCGCCGTGCCGCTTAGCCCTACGGTATGCGTCGTATTGCCGTGCCGCGCCGTATTCATGCTGTAATTTGCCCAGGTATCGTTTAACCAGCGGCTTAATGGGATGCTTACGTTGAAGGCAAGCACCTGATCCTTGTCATAAATTTTGTAACTCTTCGACTCAGAAACATCGACACGGGATGAGTTACGGTTATAGCTGTAGTTCAGGCTGTAAGTGATACCCTTCCAGCTATTGTTGTAGCCCACGTTTAGCGAGCGCATATGCTGCGCATCGTTCCAGTAATCCTCGCTAACAAAACCAACCGAAAGCGCGCCAGCGCCCTGCCACAAGTTTTGGCTCATGGTTAGTTCCGCACGATTGCGACGTCGCTGATTCAGATACGTAGACATATCATCACGCCAGGTATCCATCACTTCATTCAAGGTGTAATAGCCGCGCGTGGAGTAGCGATAGCCTGCAATCGAGAAATTGGTGCCGGTTTCCACAAAGTTCTTACTGTAGCGAATACGCCAGGACTGCCCGCTCTTGTGCCCCCGGTCTTTCGGTTCGCTCCATGCCTGCGTAAAATCAATCGATACGGCGCCCAAATCACCCAGGTTTTTACCCATACCGCCGACAGCAGAGTGATAGCGATTTGCCTGCTGGCTGCCGCCATAAATCGTAAACCCATGCGATAAACCATATATCCCTGTGGCCTGGCTAAAAAAATCCCGATCTGAGTTATTGCGATACCCACGATATTCCCCGCCGGTAACGCTATATTTGAATCGACCTTCACGCTGTAATACGGGTACCGATGCAAAAGGCACAATCATATTTTGCTCGCTACCGTCGGCTTCTTTGACGGTCACGTATAAATCACCGCTGCCGCCGGTGGGATACATATCGCTAATTGTGAACGCTCCCGGCGCCACATAACTTTGATAAATAATGTGCCCATTTTGGCGAATAATGACCTGCGCATTGGTTCGGGCAATGCCTCTGACTACCGGCGCATAACCTTTTAAACTATCTGGCAGCATTTCATCATCTGAAGCGAGCTGCGCCCCTCGATAAGAAACACTATCGAAAATATCGGAAGGTGAGTTACTTTCCCCCAGCGTCAACTGTGCCTTTAATGCGGCAATATCACGCTCTAAATAGGTATAAATAGTGTCCCAGCGCGAGCCGCTCGTCGAATCTCGATTCCACGTTGTGTAATTCCGCAAACGCCATGGGCCAATATTTAATGCGGGGCGAATATTTAAATATTGATAGTCGCTATTTTCTCCGCCGCGCCACCTGGCTTCGTTATTTGAGCCAGTAAAATTATAATTAAGGATAAAAGCGTTAATGCCTTCATCCCACAGGGAAGCATCTATAGCTCCCCTTGCACTTGTTTTAAGCGCTGCCTGAGGAATGCTCAGCAATAATTGTTGCGTATTAAAGTCCAGCGTTGCATCTGCCTTCGGGATTTGTGCGATATCGGCACATTTACCTGAGGTTTTTAATTCGGGAAAAGCGTCAATATTTACGCCATAGCGCGAAAGCTCTTCCGCCGATAAACAAGGAAGTAATGTCTGCTGGCGTGTTTTATCTTTCGGCATATAAAACCCAATATCCCGGGTTTCTTGAATTTGGCCATTCACAATGACATCAACGTGATATGTGCCTGGCCCCTGCCCCCCGCGTTCAAACGCAGATAAATCAACTGCAGAAGTATTTCCCGGCTGTCTCTCCAGTAACGCAGGGTTAAACTCCATTTCTGCATGACTCCCCACTGAATATCCAGAGGTGAACAAAATGCACATCAATGCCGATGACAATTTTTTATATTCAGCCCGCTTCATTATGATTACTTCCATGTGTTAGAAATTTACCGGCATACCACCGATTGATATAACAGGCGCTAGTAGTTTGCGCTCCATGCCTGGCTTACTGCGCCATAATCATTAATTATTTTCCAACTCACCTTTCCGGCCCCGGGGGCGCCATTAAGTGAATAATTTTTCGTTGAATAAGGCGCAACCCAGGCGGGTTTGGCTATATTTTTTCCGTTCGCAGTAATCGCCTGAAAATTCATGTAAAAAGGAGTTGGGTTTTTTACCTGAAGCTGTTGCCCTTGGCTGCTCCATTGAAGCTTATCCGCCACATCGACAGGATTTTTATCTTTTATATTCTGTGGACGAAAGATTAGCTTGATTCTGGTTTTAATCGCCACCTGAAGCACATTTTTATCTTTAGCCGCCTGCGGGATGGATTTAATATTAACCCAGTACATACTCTCACGATCTTCAGGCTGTCTCCCGCCGGCACGTACAATGCGCATAACATTCTGCTGCTTACCATCCAGCCGATATAGCGGCGGAGTAATAATAAATGGCGCTTTACTTTTATCAGTACTTTCTATCCAGCTCTGAATAAGATATGGAGTGCTATCCGGGTTATCTACACTCAGTGAAGCCTCTTTTTTATCACCAGGAAATATAACGCGCGTCCCGCCAATAATAACGCCGGCATTTGCGACAGGAACAAACATGCATATGCTTAGCAATAAAAATACTTTTCTGGAGTCCATGATGATAATTCCAATTAAATGCCGGGCGAATACCGCCCGGCGGTATAACTTTAGTTATAATTCATAGTAAAAGTGGCAACAGAGTTTGCCGGACCAGCCGTTACGGTGTCAGATTTAGCGATATAGCGCGCATAGAAATCAAGATTGTTTTCTACTGTTTCTTTGAGCGGATATTCGCTGGAAGCCGTATACAGCGGCAGGACTTTCTGAGTACTATCGGCAAGCTGGATACCTACGCCAGTAGCCACTCCCGTTTCCTGAGTAAGCTGCAGCACATTGTTATCGCCTTCATATGCATCACCGTCAAATTTCACAGTCGCCGTTGTGATATTTGAAGGGCAATCTTTTACCTTAATAGTAAATTTAGTAGGATCGGATTTTGAACCAGCGCCTGTAAACGTGCTTTTATTAACGCGCCCCATATTTACCGTCATGGTATTACCGGCACCAATATCAACGGTACAAGCCGCATCTAAAACCTCACCTTCGAACTTCACCGTACCATCATAAGCCATTGCTGATACAGAACCTGTTAACAACAAAGCAGCCGCAGCAGATGCCATTACAGTCTTTTTCATATTCATTGACTATTTTCCTTAATATTAACGTATATAGTGGCAAAACCTTATATTTGGTATTTACCGTGCTTACTCCATGTATAGCAATATAACTGCCTGGCTATGCTGCTATACCAGAGAAATAGAGTGCCAGTCTGTAAGACGAGCGTAACCACATAACCACTTATGAACGTGTTTTCTCTGGGCGAACATACAATATAATCATAATGATATTTAAAGAGACTATTTCTTCCGATGTTTTGTATTTGAGAAATAGCTTATATGGTAATTTCACACAGCAAAAGTGAATACGCCTCTATTCATTAAATAGTCAATAAATTTCATATAACATAGCGATTACAAGACCATATATTCATGACTATTAAGAGAACATCACAAATGCCGTTCAGTCAGGTAATGTCTATGCCATTGAGAAGAAGAAAAGTAAGAAATCTACTAGCCTGGATGTATTTTAACACCTCCCCTGACCGCTACTTTATAAGCCAAAAATGTAAAAGAAACTTAGCCCATAAAGTCATAAGAATGCGTTTCATGTTTCAATCACGGCAGAAGCTATCTGCTTCACATAAAATACAGGCCCTATCGGTACAGCATTGAGTAGAATTTATGCTATGTGAATATGAAACTATCACCATGAATTAACCGGGTAGCGAATCTAGCCACCACGTGCTGTTCAGGTCGGTAAGCAGCACGGGTTTGTGTATGCTCTTTAATCAAAACAAAATGCTTTTACGTGCATGTTATCACCATCCAGGCGGGTTACTTCCTGAATCAGGCAGCCTGCGCACTTCACGCATTGGCGTAGCAAGGCCAAAACATTGATTAATGTATTGTGGTGACAACTGTGGCGATTGCTCAAGGATGGGAAAGGTATTTTGGAAAAATATTAGAGACAGATAAACAGAATGCTTCTGGCCGCTTTAAAATATCGTTATCTTTCAATCCGCTTACACGCGAAGGTGGTTACCGGATCCGCATAGAAGAAATATTGCCCGCTGCGTTGGTAGACAATTTTCATAAATATGTCTTTTCCGCCTTCCAGATAAAATTGAGGAAGATAATTATCTAAGGGCACATCTTTGGTATCATCATTCGGAAAAATTATATTTTTAGTAGAATGCATAAAGTAGTTATCATCTTCATTATAGTAGCTAAAAAAAATGCGTCGGGAGATGGTATGTGATATCTCCCCTCGCTGCTCAATATTTCCATCAACGCCCAAATAGCCTATATCTTTTCCAAAAACATAACTCATAATAAGGTTTATCGTGGTTTCTTTATTGTGCTGTATAACGTTGGCAATACAGCTAAAGTTATCCTGGCGCCTTTGCTGCTGGATCCAGGCATAGAGAGCCAATAGTAAGATCAGTAACAGCCCGACTCCCACTATTTTATATATTTTTGGCATCATGGTTTATTACCTTCAATAAAATAATCGGACACACACATTCCCGCGTATCCTTTCTGGTGTGGGCAACGTAGTACAGATACCTGGGTAAATTGTGGAAGTGTGTCGACGTATATCCATGGATAGGCATTACATTCCGTATAAAATCTCTCAGCAAACTTTAATGCGTTACGCTTTAAATCCGGCGTTGTAAGTATTGGCGATAACATAACCCTGCAAGCCCCTTGTCTGGTAACCAGAACATAGCTATGTAACCGATCGGCTGGCTGCCAAAAACTAAAGAGCCCCCATAGCGACATCATATATAGTGAAGAGACGACTATAACAACGATTACACTAAAGGATTTTAATCCAAAGTGATTGTGATGTTTTCTGAATGCGCTTTGCGTTTTCTTACCAGCTCCCTTAAACCTACGGGCTAGCGTAGTTCGCCATCCATGATGAGTACCGTATTTCTGAGAGCCACTTTGCTCATTATTCTCTTTTTTATCATCCCCACCAGATATTACGTGTTGAATAGGCTCAGGTACACAATCAAGGATTCGGATTTGACACTGACTATCCAGCGTCAGGCCTACGCGAGGAATAGTAACGATAATGTCTTCCTCAATGCCTATTCTTTTTAACCCTTTACGTAAAATCGATATATTTTGATAAAACGTATTCGATGACACCAAAACTTTGCTCTTTTTCCAGACTTCATCCATGAACTCTTGCTGGCTGACAACGCTGCCTATACGCTGAATTAATAGGAGAAAACAACGGCTGGCCGGTGAATTTAAAACAACAACATTCTCAGGATTATTTAATTCTCGCAATAAACTTGTCGCAGGATAGAACTCAATACGCTCGTTAATAATATAATGGTTGTGCATATAATTTCCCTTTGTGAATTCTCCTTTGCGTCTGGATAATTTCTCAACACAAATATAGAAGAATCTTACTCGCTTTTTATTTCAAAGAGAATATATACTAAACATGATCTATTATATGTTTTATCTTAGTTGGAGAAAAAATAGTTCGCAGATAACATCTATATTTTCTTCATAAAACTTAAGGACAATAAATTAGGAAATATATTCTTAAGCTTAGTTTACTATTGGCAAATAAACGCTTCTCATCTTAAATGAAAGATTAAGTTAAGTATTAATTTTATACTAATCACTTATCAACATTCATCAGAAATGGGAACGCCATAAAAAAATTCACAAAAAAAGGTGACGATATCAATTGATAAGCAGCAGGGATATCTCTATTTTATTTATTGCAAATATATAGCACATTAAACTCCACTCTGGGTTAAAGCAACCTCTATGATGTGGACCTTTAAGAACAAATTTGAGGTTAGGGAGTTGGTTTATGAAGCCACACCTTTATTTATTCTTCATAGCTTAATTCATCGTTCTGAAATAAGTTAACATAAGGATATGCTATGGTTTTCCACATCTATTCAAAAAACTGGTTCTTATTTAATGGCATAAAAAATCACATACAAAACGATCTTAATGCTATCTGTATAAGTCACAGGGAAGTTAGTGCTGAAAAGATTATAGCTCTGGACAGAGCGCCACCGGGTAACGAAGAGAGGCATATATTGGTGGTGAGTGACGGGCTATGGCGCTATTTATGCGCAAATATGAACTTTCAGCATATTTATATCATTAATGAATCCGTACATACTTTACCACCGTCAGAAGTGCTGCTTTCAGGAAAAACCGGGCCGGCTGATACTAAAGAAAATCAACTTATTTTTAGCACTTATGAACTCAAGGTACTTCACTACTTATGGGCTGGATTTTCACTTCAGGAGATAAGTTCAATTTTTAATATATCCTACAAAACTCTACATGCCAGAACCCATAAGCTAATGATCAGGGCGGGCTGTTCGAATAGGATCCAGTTTCAGAAAGTCATTGTCTCGATTTTTAAATATCAACCTATCGCCGAAGGCGGTATACATAAAATGTATCCAACGATATAAAACAGGTACGTATGCACGCACCTGTTCAATCATTTTCTTTGGCTGGAAAAGAAAACTACGGTGTGGTGATGATACTAAAATCAATTACATCACTATAATTTCCACCGCGCAGCATCCCCTGGTGTTTAATAGAAAACGTCGGTGTATAGCAAAGCTGTGAAATCGTCTCATCAGTGGGGAAGTTGATGGTCACATTATTACCCGGAAAAATGAACGGAGGTGTGCGACCATCATCCAGCTTGAGAGTATAAGCAATTTTACGCATAGCATTACCATCATTCACCAAATTAAAACGCCCATCTGCCATGGATGTGCTCTGTGCTCGCAGCTGATAACCGGTGCTATTACCCCTAACCAAACCAGGAAAGCCAATACAAAATCTATCCTGCGGCTGCGCTAACGTAATCTCCTGATCGGGCGCGGTGATCTCCCCTAAATCCCAGTCTGGGACGTTAAGATCAAAAGTCACTTCCTGAGGCGGTAGCGGTGGAACATTTGGCCCCAGAATTTTGCATTCATTAGATACTGCAGTAATAAGAACAGGGCCTGCTTTATCTAAGTTAAAATCACTAAAATCACCGTAGCCAGGCCATAGCGCAATATTTTTCGAAGGCAAATTCGCAAGATTAGTTTCAACTACGACACGATAAGACTGCGCCGTGAGATCTTTCCAGTATTGGCACGGCGCATTACTGGCCCCACAGGTATAGCTAATACTCCCGGAAAGCAGCCCTTCCTGGGCACCTCTAAGGTAACCTGTAGAACTTATACCCTCAATTCGTACTACGAATTTGTGATAATCAGTCTTCACTGTTAACGGTTGCTTCACCCCTTTATTATTAAAAACAAAAATATTCATTGTCTTTCTATGTGGTAAGCCACTAAAGGGGGTCTGGGCGTTGTAATACATCGTCGTTTCAAATCGGACTCTGTCTCCCACCTGTATGTAGTTACAATCAGCATAACGTGCAATTAAATCAGCGCTGGTCTGTAAATATGCTTCAGCAGAGGAAATACTGCCAACTAAAAGGAAAAGGCCTGTCAGGCTGCGTATCAGCCCCAAAATTCGTTTATGTACCATAAATCATTCCTTTGAAATCATTTAACCCGCTATCGATTTATCGGTAAAACAGCGGTTAACAATATGATTTTCCGTCTATCATTAGCGGACCGCCGCTAAATCGCCAGGGCGTTTCAGGATAAACATTGAAGGGCTCTAATTGTTGACGACGCAGTTCAACATTGGTGAAGTGGTAATGTTGATTCCCGGTCGCGCGAATCACTTCCTGCCCTGGAGTGCAGATAACCAAAAATGTTTTGCGCTCTGTGGCGGGCAATACCCGGATAATTGCCTCATAACTGATATTCAGCGCCACCCCGCCGCGCGGCTGCGTTAACTCTTTTTGAATTACCGATAACTGTGGTCGAACGCTGAGTCGATAAACTTCTTCATGCATAAGGGCAGTTAATTTTTTAATTTGCAAAGGTTTCGACTGTCCGGGTTTTAACATCATTTTAAAAGGCGAAACCAGGATAGAAGGAGAGTCTATATCCTGGATCGGCACACGCTTCTCATGTTCATAATCAACGCCGGGATTCATAAGCCGCGAGAGAGAGATTTCAATATATTCAGTCCGTTCGCCTTTATTAGTTAATACTACCTGGCTTGAATCACGTGATAAGGTAATATTTTTTGGCTCCATATCTACATAGGCATGAGCAGATGAAAAAAATAAAAATATACCTATAAGAGCACTTTTCCTCATGGCTCTATCTCCGGCTCAAAAGTCAACGACATTTCACCAATGTATCCACCGGCAGCGCCATTTTCTGGCGGGAGGGCGTTAATGTTAATAACATAAACTTCACTGGATTCTATATTTTCGCTAGGTTGAATGGTATTAACGAATAATGTCGGCGTCGATGACAGGACTTTAGCAGAATGATCGCTATTACCCATACGGACCTGCACATCACGAAACACAAATTCCGGTGATTCCTGATGTGTTAAAACAACCGGGGAATCTAAAGAAACGACAAATGCACCAGTCGTTGTCTCAACCTTTATAGGAATATCAAGCTCGAAGCGAGTATTCTTTGGCCCGACAGGCTGTAACTCAAGCGGCTGATTATACCAGCCACCATCGGGTGCAGTGACCTGAACTCGCTGATTATTATTAACAAAAGCAGTTACTTTGCTGCTAGTTTTACCTGTAATTTTTATCGCATGCGATGTCCATGGTATGAAAGCACAAACCAGGATAACCATATTTCCGAGATTTTTTATCTTCATTATCGTCCCTGTAAAGCTGCTTCATCACCGTCGTGGGCATTTGGATAGTGATAAATAACAGCCCCGTAGTTGAAGTTGATATTCAGATAGCTAAGCTCACGCTCTGAAGCCGACATCAACGCTCCTCTATTCACGAAGGTTACACGCCATACCTGCTTTTCATGCGGCGATGAAATCACCTGAATAGGAATCTTTTTTATTTGCCCTGGGGCCAGGGATATTTTACTAAGGGGTAGAAAAATATCAGGATCAGACAGTGCTTCTACGCGCGCCCTTAATTCTGGTTGTTTTCCAGGATTAATAACGCGCTCCTGAATAATCTCCAGATAGAGCATTTCATCACCAGAATTACTTACCTCCAGAGCAAAATCACGCCCTACTTTCTTTATATGAATAATATTATTTTTTAGCGAAAGTTTTCCGCCAGCATTGCAGACAATCGGCAACACAAAAAGTAGCGCAGTAATTAATCGCATTTTACTATTACTGATTTATTATCTACTTTAGCGATGAAAGCCGTACTATTAATTTGCTGCGGCGTTCCGGGAAACACTGCGATAGATTTATCTATCTTTGCTGACTTATTACCAGCCTGAACCGAGCTAAACAATACTCGCGTATTACCTGTATTAGTCAGTATCATTCCCTGCCCGTTACAACGCGCACTCCAGTCCTGAACTTGTTTAGCAACCTCAGGGGTATGCCGGATTAAAGCCCCGTAACCAAGCGCAAAAACCACCGGAGCATTTATTTTATCTGACGTCTCTTCAACCACCTGATAGTTTCTGACTGGCAGAATATATAGACGATATACTTCTTCTTTCTCTGGTGAATAAAGAGGATTTATCGTTAACTTTTTACTTTGGTTCGGACCTAATGCCAGTTTTGCCGGGAAAGCAATTAAGCCCGGAGAAGGCAGAGATGACACAATCACCTTCTTTTCATTTTTATCGCCAGGATTAAGTACCTTCTGCAACTCAACTTTGAGATACATTGCCTCATCTCCCGTGTTCTTAACAGTTACAGTATGAGGCGATTCATCCGAGACAGACATGCTAATTGGTAAAACCATAAGTGCGCCATCTGCATAGGAGGAATTTATATTACTGAAAATCAACCCAATGGAGAGTAATGCATAATACTTGAGTTTCATATTAAACCTTTTCACATCTATAAATACTTTTCTTCGCACGAGTAAGATCACATTTCCATGTATTATTCTGCTTACGAACGGTAATACTGGTTAGTGGTTTTTGACTAGTAATAGAAAAAAGCCCATTATTAAAAGAGCATTCTTTTACTTCATCCATGCATCCTACAACAGGACGCCCGGCTTTATCTTTCAGGAATCCACTGTATTGCGCCATAACATTCACTTTAGCCTGCGTATAATAAACCTGCCCAGGGTGTGCTTTAAAAATATAAGCGGGGATTTCCACATTCATATCCCAGCTACTCTGTCTTGTATTAACTTTTGCAAAAGGGATACTTTGGTAAAGACTCACAGGAACTGAATACAGCCCATTATTGCCTACCGGCGATCCTTCTACATCAAAGCCATATTCGAAAGCATCAATCTGTGGTGTATCAACAAGCATCGCTGAACCTGAAGTACTATAGCGGCCTAAAGCAATGCCTTTTTCATTCGCCGCCAACATGCCGCGATAGTTTGCATCAAAAGTTGTAGCCCGGCTGTTTTTTCCCAAATTAAGCGTAACATCCCCTCGCGTCCCTTCACGAGAGGCGTAGCCATTTAAATTGTTTTGATTATTAATATGGCTCGCTGAAACCCCAAGTGAAGTAACGCCCTGATAATCCTGCCAGTCTTTCTTTATATCACCGCTAATTTGGCTGTGCCCATTCGACCAACTTGAATTTAAACTTGCCGTAATCTCAGGGAAAGAAAAGGACGCATTAAAATAAATGCCATAGTTATCGTCTGATGAAAAGACGCCGCCTTTTTGTACTCCGGTGGAGAAAGTAATAAAAGTTTGTTTTAGCTTATGGCTCCATTGGGTATCTATCTGATGACGTGAATTCCCTGAGTACTGAGTGAAGTTATAAGAAACCAGCGCGTTCCCAATATTTCGCCCATAGTAAAAACTCGTACTTGCATTTGCGCGATAGAACCATGAAATATCATTATTGAGGTATTTGCTCGCCGTTAAGGTACCAAAATCGCTTCTATTTATTGACAGGCTGGCATATCCTCCAACCCCTCTCTCGCCAGAAAGCACCCCAATAGCCGGGCTAACAGCAAACTGGAATAACTCACCCGGGCGAGTGGCATTAAGTTCAGAAGCCCAGCGCCCTCTATTGCCTGTCAGAAATTCGCTATTTAAATAAAAGGCATTAAATCCTTTACTCAGAGCTCCCTCAATCAGCGCGTCACCGTCCTCTAAAGCCTTACCATATGTTAGATGCCATGCTAATCCTTCGGAATATTGATTAAAGTTAATATTACTTATTTCTTTGATTTCACTATGAATAGTACGTCCTGTGCGATCTACAAGACGAATTTCAGCCGTGTAATAGCCACCAGGAAGGTCATTGAGGTCAAGTTCATTACGCCCTAACACCGCTGGGCGTTTCAATATTAAACGCCCACTGCGATAAATTTCAAAATTACCCTCATCGGAGGTATAAAGTACTAATGGACGACGGCCCTGCGTGTCCAACATATGCGTCTGGCTTCCCCAAGTGATAAATTTATCGAACCCTGGAGATAGCATTGTACTGACTGCCCCAGATTGATAATCGATACTATTTTGCTTACCGGCTCTTAAATAGGTGCTCTGGAAATTCTTTTGGAAATGCCAGGATGAGATATCTGCGCTACGATTAACATTGCCATGGTATTTATTATAATTTGAGAACCAGTTAACGTATCCAAATGACTGGAAAGGAAGACCTAACCAACCATTACCGTGCGAATTGAATGCTGTGTAATCATTAGAAGCATGCCCTAAATCCAAGCTGTGGCTATGCACAAATCCCAAATGTGTTTCTGGGATAAAATAATCCTGGCTTGCATCTCGGATATTAATAATTTTCTGAGTCTTATCTAAAGATATATATTGACCCTTAAAAGTATAATCACACCCTTTAAGACATTGTTTTGATGCTAATGAAGAAAGTAATTCCTTCAATAACTCAATATCTGTTTCGCCTATGCCTGAACTACGATAACGCTCGCTATCAAAATCATAACTCTTTTTCACGGGAGAAAATCGTGCAAAATCCGGTAATATCTTTCCGTGGAAATTAATAATGTATTTCACATCATCATTGAGTTGCTCATCACCAAATCCATCGGGTACTTTATAAGAAAATTGGACTTTAGCCTGAGCGCAAGGCGATAGCATCATCATTATTAATACAGAATGAATACTTAAAGATAAATATGAAATAGGGCAATGCATATAATTATGGCTCTTTTTATTTATTTTTAGTAGTTATTCTATATGCAATAATTGTCTGGCCATAATATGGCCAGACAATAAGAACATATTAGGGAGCTGTAGTTACCGGCTCAAAAACCATTACCAGATCGCCAGTATAAGTGCCATTGATTGGGGTCTGCGGCGCATCTACATTGATAGTCAAATCATAGATATTGTCATAGCCATTTGTCGCATCACCGCTTACCTGAGTTACCGTTTCAGCCTGAGCGGTCGTCAGTGCTTTAGCTCCCGCAGCTGAATTCCAGGTGACCATTGCATTTTCCATTGCGGTTCCAGAATTCGTCATCATCAGCGGCTGAGCAAGGGAAACTTTAAAAGAATCATTCTTGCTCCAGACGCGCACCGGCAGAGTTTTAGAAAACTTCTGCTGTTTGTAATCTTCTGCATCCAGCTCTTCTGTGGTGTACCAGGTAGAGCCATCTGGCTTAGAAACGAACAGGCTGTCATTAATCTGTGCAGTCAAAGTGATCTTTTTAGAAACATTGTTTGAAGGCACAGCCTGTGCAGTTGAAGCAAAAATACCAGCGATCAGTGCAGTCAAAATAATTTTTTTCATATATATACCATTAGTTTATTTAAATAGAAAACAACTTTGCTTTAAGGAATCTGACTATTAAGATATTAGTAATATTCTATCTGGATTATCTCCTCCATTTATAAGCAGATAAATCATTAAAATTACCAGGAATGGCAAACCAATTAATCATTGCTGAATGGCACATACCCAGCAGCTGTGACTTCACAACCAACTCCTGTGTATTTTTCACATTAAAACGCCGCATTGCCATTCGCTTATAGTTGCTAACTGTTTTTTCGCTGACATTATTTATTTCAGCAACATCTCGGGGGGACAAACCCGATAATAATAAGCTAAGCGTTTTTCTTTCCCCGGGAGTAAAGCTATATCCCCGGAAAGCAGAAGAGATAGGCTTAATTCTCGGATAAATATCCCGCCGGCTCTCCCTAAGAAACATTCCAAGTTTGTTTTTAACTTCGTGAAAAGAAGCATGTATTGGTACAAATAACATATTAGTAAACCCTGGCACGCCAGAGAAAATACGCTGATGCAATGAAGTACCAAAGATAATACAGGGTCTACCGGTATATTTTTCTTTTACGAATGGAACGATGTTAGTTAGTACGTTCTCAGTAAAAATCCATATATCAGGTACAAGCGCCATTTCATGTAATGAGCGATCTTCATTAAAGATCTCTTCCAGGGCCATCTTCACACCAAAAGAGAAATAGCGGTCTAACCCCTGCACATTTGGTATGGTTTTACATTCCATATGAAATTCCATTTTCCAGGCGACACTTCATTTTACTAAGGAAGATAATTCATGCTTCAGGCTTAAGGCTTAATTTCAAAACTGCCTAATTCTTCATAAAATCGATATCTAAAATAAAGAGTAACCGGCAATTACTTATTGGTAAGCAATTGTGCTTTAGTATTATAAGTGTATGTGTTATTTTTTTTAATGAAGGGCAGTGATAAATCCCTTTTCATACATAATTTTTATTATGCCATGCATAGTTGTTAATCCTTTAACAATCGCGATCTATAAATTATGTTCATCCAGCTATAGCAAATATAGTTACCTTTCCATACCATAACTCATCAGGTTATAATGATGCATTCAATATGCATATATTTCCTGCATGCCATACGGCACCATTCATTGATTGAGCTTATTATTACCATTAGCTTAAAAAAATTAAAGCGTAATTATGTCAATAAATTTAAATACGTAAATTTGAATTGCTAACTAGCTCTACAACGACATGGGAAGCTACAGTTATGGCATCCTCCTAGTTAATCAAGCTAGAAATAAGCGAAAAAATAGTGATACCACCAAGGATAAGCAAAATTAACCCTATGAAATTACAAATAGAAACCGAATATTCTCAAGTAATAAATAATACAAAACCACTGATATCAAGCGCTGCCACAGTTAGCACAAATCATTACATGAAAACTCTTACAAACAAAGGACAGCCATATCTATTAGCGCTGTATTCTAATTTATTCTCTAATGCTCTGTGGCAAACAAAAAAAATATATTTTAGCCACCTCTCTCACCATAAATTAATCAAACGGCTAACAAATTGCTATTACAATATCCGCTAACGTCTTTTGACACAGGTTTTCTTATAACAGGAAATCATGAATCATTAAAATAAATAAGATTCTTCCGTCGAATAGTGTCTACAATACGCCTGTCAGAGTAAGAGATAATGAAAACATGCGCAGAGAATGAGTTCACACGCTAAATTTAAACTCTCAGATAAAGCAAAACGCACTTGATGCAATCGGTTATTTACACGACAAGAACCTCATCTTCTTTGCTGCTTCTTTCAACAGGAGCAATAGATAGCGATAGACTTATTCAAACATCAGGCTACTCTGGCATGACTGTTCACCATTTCTTATGGTAATTCTATTTTAATGAATCAGGAGCGCGTATGAATAAAGCATCTCTACTTCTCACGGTATTAGCCCTATCGGTCACAACAGGAACACTCGCCCACGCAGAAACCGTTCCGCAGCGCGACATGAGCCAACAATCTCTTGAGAAAATAGCGCCTTATCCTGGCGCACAGGCGGGAATGACTCGGCAGGCTATCTTTCTGCCGCCGCGTGAACATGAAGAAAACTTTCGCGTGGAGTTGCTTATTGGCAAAATGCTGGACACCGACTGTAACCATCAATCCTTTGGCGGCAAGTTAGAGAACCATACGCTTTCCGGCTGGGGTTATGACTACATTACGCTGCCCGCGCTGTCAGGTCCGACGTCAACAATGATGGCCTGCCCTAATAAAAAGACGCAGCGACGTTTTATCACGGCAAACCTTGGCGACAATGCCCTGCAGCGCTATAACAGCCGCCTGCCGCTGGTTGTTTATGTTCCGGAAGGAGTACAGGTGAAATATCGGGTTTGGTCAGCGGGTTCGGCTATTCAGGACGCACTGCAAAAATAATATCGACCTGGAGTACATGTGCGCGCCGGCAAGCGCGCATACACCTTTGTATATCTAATTTGATAAAGCTGCCTGCCCCCCATCGCGACCACGATTAGCGGTAGTCTTGCGCGCAACTCTCGTTAATGGGACAGACATGGCAATAAGAATCCATATACCTGCAGACCTGGCGCCCCAGCCATTCCTGTAAATGACTGTGCGCCTGCGTCCCGGCTAACAGTTACTCCAGCTTATTGATAGACAACCCCGGTTTTATCCCTGAGAAATTATCATCTCACTTGCCCGCCCTATTTACATGGCATCCGAGGGCGATTCGTCATAAACGGTTTCTTGTGACGCACGTAAAACTTATCGCTACGTTTACGGACCTGATAAAGGGCTGTGTTTACCCGCTACGCCGCGAAAGTTATCTACTTAACCTCTGCGGGCATTGCGGCCTCTTTGTTCAGCCTGCGCGCAGATTTTAGGATATACTTCGCCTTACTGCGCTTTTCGCTACAATATGCTGCGAAAGCCCTATTTAGATAACTTAACGAGGACGCTCATGTCACTGCCAAACTGCCCCAAATGCCATTCAGAATATACTTATGAAGACAGTGGCATGTATATATGCCCCGAATGTGCTTACGAATGGAGCACCGCCGCCGATGAAGAGAAAAATGAATCCCAGGTGGTAAAAGACGCAAACGGTAACCTATTACAGGATGGCGACAGCATTACTATTATCAAAGACTTAAAAGTGAAAGGCAGCTCATCCATGCTAAAAATAGGCACAAAAGTGAAGAATATCCGCCTGGTCGAAGGCGATCACAACATTGATTGCAAAATAGATGGTTTCGGGCCAATGAAATTAAAATCAGAATTTGTGAAAAAGAACTGATAGAGATTGGCGCCAGCTCAGTGGGCGCCGTCTAACAAAGGCATCAACCAGCCAGCCATACTCTTTAGCACCAGGCACCCGCCACCGTTTTATGGCCGTAATCCGTTGCCTGCAGTGCCGCATCCGGCCAGTTAAATAACCAGAACTCAGTGCTCTTCTCTGTGACGCAGCGCTGACAGCGCCGTCTGTTCACGTCGCTGCCGGGCCGTCATCTCAACGGAATCTCGCGATACCTTCTCCAGCGCGGCGGTAGGACATACGGATACGCAGGCCGGGCCGGTTTCGCGCCCCACGCATAAATCGCACTTAATTACCGACACGGGCTGAGGCTCACCCCGCCCCGCGAGAGAAATCACGCCAAATGGGCAGGCAACAACGCAGCCTGCGCAACCAATACAGCGCGTTTCATAGATTTCGACACGCTCTAGCCCCTGCACCAGCGCCTGCGTAGGGCAGGCCGCAACACAGGGCGCATTCTCACAGTGATGGCACATGACCGGCACGCTAACGTGCGCCTGCTTAACCACATGCAAACGCGGCAAAAAGTTTCCGCCGCTGAGGGGTTTATCGGTATGCGCCGCCGCACAGGCGACTTCACAGGTGCGACAGCCGATGCAGCGCGCCGGGTCGGCGCGCAGGAAGCTGGTCATATCACTCTCCTTGCGTTAATGCGGCATCAAACTGCGTCAACATTTCCCGGGCAGCCTGCCGCCCTGCGGCCATCGCCGTCACCACTAAATCCGCGCCGTGCACGGCGTCGCCCCCCGCATAAACTTTTGGATTGCTGGTTTGAGTAGACGCCCGGTTTTCTTTACCCGTTTCAATTAACCCCCAGTCATCAAAGCTCACGCCGTGCTGACGCAGCCAGGGCATTGGATGCGGCTGAAAACCAAAGGCCATGATCAGCACATCCGCCGGTAACTCAAACTGCGAGTCAGGAATACGCTGCGGTCGACGCCGCCCGTCTGGCCCCGGCGCACCCATTTGCGTACGCACCATGCCAATTCCCGACACCCGTCCTTTACGCTGGCGCGCGATGTACTCGGGCTGTACATTAAACTGAAATACCGCCCCTTCTTCCCGCGCATTGAGCACCTCTTTTTTCGAGCCAGGCATGCTGGCCTCATCGCGGCGATAGGCGCAGGTCACGCTGGCAGCTCCGCGACGTAAAGAGGTACGCACGCAGTCCATCGCCGTATCACCGCCGCCTAAAACCACCACATTTTTTCCTTCCAGATCGATCCATGGGTAGCGCGGATCGTCCTCCAGCCCCATAACCCGGCGGGTGCTGGCTATCAAAAATGGCAGAGCCTGAACAACGCCCGGCGCATCTTCATGTTCAAGCCCCGCGCGCATTAACCCATACGTACCTACACCGAGAAAAACTGCATCGTATTCCGCCAGTAAACTATCAAAATTGATATCTTTACCCACCTCGCAGCCAAGCCGGAAACGTATCCCCATTTCGCTAAACAGCTCGCGCCGCCGGGAAAGGATTTGCTTATCCAGTTTGAAGGGCGGGATGCCAAAAGTGAGCAGGCCGCCGATTTCCGGATGCGTATCAAATACCTCAACCTGCACCCCGCTGCGAGCCAGAATATCCGCACAGCCCAAGCCAGCCGGCCCGGCGCCAATGACGGCAACCTTTTCGGATCGCGCAGCGGGAACCGCCGTTGCAGGGTGCCATCCGCGCGCCAGCGCGGTATCGGTAATATAGCGCTCCAGATTACCGATAGTTACCGCCCCGCCCCGGTCATGCAGCGTACAGGCGCCCTCACATAATCGTTCCTGCGGGCATACGCGTCCGCAAATTTCCGGCAGCGAACTGCTCTGATGGCAAAGTTCGGCCGCCGCTTCTATTTGTCCCTCTTTCACCAAACGGATGAAATCAGGAATGGCGTTATGCAGCGGGCAGGTCCAGTTACACCACGCGCGTTCGGCGCAGTAAAGGCAGCGTTCGCTCTCCTGCTGCGCCTGCGTATCGCTCAGCGCGTGATAAATTTCGTCAAAATGCGCGCGCCGCTCATCTGCCGGAAGCTTACCGGCGCCTTTTCGAAGCGGCTTATCCAGCAGGGCCACGCTGCGTCGCGCCGGGCGCGGATATTCTCCGGTCGCACTGGCGCGCTGGCGCGTCTGACGGAGCCGGGTTATCGCCGATACATCCATCAGGCTCAGCGCCTGCGTTGGGCAATGGGCCACGCAGGCCGGTTCGCCGCTTGACGTCTGCTCACACAGGTCACATTTCTGCGCCAGGCTCCGGGTTTGACCAGGCTCCGCAGGCACCATATCAATAGCGCCAAACGGGCAGGCAAGAACGCACTCTTTACATCCAATACACAGCGCGGCGTCCAGTTTCACCTCGCTATCGCGGAACGTCAGCGCTGAAACCGGGCAACTGCTGACGCAGGGCGCGTCGTTGCAGTGCCGGCAGGTGACGGCAACGTTTTCGTTGCCCCGGCCAATCACCCGAATACGCGGGTGAAACGCCGAGCGTTCAGGCCAGATACCGTGATTATGTGCCACCGCACAGGCCAGCTCACATGCATGACAGCCGATACATTCTTGCGCATCGGCAACGATAAATTTATTCATGACTCATCCCTTTTTATTATTTTGCCATGGCGCATTTCTAAAAAGCATGCAAAAACGGGGGCATCCAAAGTGTCAGTTTATTCCGGGCATTCTATTTTGTGAGCTATTTCAAAAATTTGCCGCCATCATTAGTCTCACCGCAGCTCGTTTTCTCAGTGAGAAAATCTCACTTTGAGAAAAATGCGTCACTGTGACACTGCATATCGGCATATAACGTTCTCGGATCCCCATCTTGCGGGCCATCCTCTTTTTTTACGCTTCTGGCATATCCCTTGCTTTTATCTTCATCAATAAAAACACCGAACTCCATCCTGAGGGAGAGATTGTTAATGGAAACTTCAACCGTGGGCAGTGAAGTGCCGCGTACTGACGGCATGGCGAAAGTAAAAGGACTGGCGATATACGGCGACGATATCGTAATGAAAGATATGCTGTATGGCGTATGCCGCTATTCCGATATCGCTGCCGGTCGTATCGAATCGCTCGATCTTTCCGAGGCGGAAAGCGTTCCAGGCGTGGTCCGTATCGCAACCTGGGATGATATCCCGGGCGAGCGGCGCATCGGCGTCGTGATCCCCGACTATCCACCTATCGTCGATAAAGAAATCGCCTTTCGCGGCGACGTTATCGCCGTAGTCGCCGCTGAAAGCTATGAAGCCGCCTGCCTGGCCGCAGAAAAGATCAAAATTAACTACACGCCGTGGGCGCCGATAACGTCGGTCCAGGAATCGCTGCGGCCTGGCGCCCGGCTTATTCACAGCGACAGAGATAATAACATTATCAACCATCACCATACGGTGAAGGGCGATATCGAAGCAGGCTTTGCCGCATCAACGCATATCTTCGAGCGCGAATTTAGCGTCGGCTTTCAGGAGCATGCCTATATAGAACCGGAGTCCATTACCACCTGCTTTGATGAAAATGAACAGATTATTACGGTATATGGATCAATCCAGAACGCCCACCGCGTGCGCGGATTCGTAGCGAAATACCTCGGTTTGCCACAGTCTAAAGTCAACGTCAGGCGCTCTATTTTGGGCGGATCTTTCGGTGGTAAAGACGATATTATCGATCATTTGGCCTGCCGCGCCGCGCTCATGACTTGGCTGACCTCGCGTCCGGTTAAAATTACCTATAACCGCGAACAGTCCATGCGCGAGAGTTATAAACGCCACCCCTATACGATGAAATATAAAATCGGGCTGGATGAAAACGCGCGTATTCTGGCAATGAAAATCGACGTACTGGCCGATGGCGGCAGCTATGCCGGGCAAACTGTGTTCGTCACCTGGCGCAGCTCCGTGCAGGCGGCTGGCCCCTATAATATTCCCAACGTGCGGGTTGATGTCACTGGCATCTACACCAACAATAACTACACCTCGGCCTATCGCGGCTTTGGCGCACCGCAGGTTATCTTTGCCAACGAATCCCTCATGGATGAAGTTGCGGAAGCGCTGGGGCTAACGCCTACCGAACTGCGGCTGCGTAACATTCTGAAGCAGGGCGATACCAGTATAGCCGGGCAGGCGTTTACCGAACATACGGTCTCTGCCACTGAAGTGCTGGAAAAGGCAACCAACAGCGCCGAATTTGAGGCAAAAAGAAACCACTATGCGGAATTAAACGCTAAAGGCGGACCGCTGCGCTACGGTATTGGCCTCGCGCTCAGCCATCGCGGCTGCTCGCTGGGCGCCGAAGGTCTGGATGCATCTTCCGCCCTGATCCAAATTAACGCTGACGGCAGTATCAACATTTCTACCTCAGTGTCTGAAAACGGTCAGGGCCTGCAGACTACCATGTCACTCATTGCCGCTCAGGCATTCGGCGTCAGCCTGGATACCGTCATGTTTAGCGAGCCAGATACCGCCATGATAGCCGACGGCGGCTCGACCGTGGCTTCGCGCGGTACGCTAATGGGCGGTCAGGCCATTCTCAGCGCGGCCAATAAGCTGAAACAGCGCATGGCCGATGCGATTGCTGAAAAACTGGACGCGAAGAGTATCGACGATCTGGTCTGGGAAAACGGCAAAGTCTTTAATCGCCATCACCCCTACAATCGACTGGCATTCCTTGACGTGGTCAACATGACGCGCGCCACCGGTGCCAACCTTTCAGCCTATGGCTGGCACGTAGCACCACCCATCCACTGGGATGAAGAAAAAGGCTGCGGCAGCCCGTACTTTACCTGGGTATATGGATGTCAGATTGCCGATATCGTTATCGACACCCGTACCGGGAAAATTCATATCAACCACGTCACCGCCGTGCATGACGTAGGTAAAGTCATCAACAAAGTCGGCTTTGAAGGCCAGGTGAGCGGCGGGATTGCGCAAGGCATGATCGGCTATGGCATGCTGGAAGAGTTCAATACTGAAAACGGCGAAGTGAAGTCGGAAAACTTCGATACTTACTTGTTACCTACAATTAAAGATATTCCGCCCATCACGGTCATTCCGGTTGAAAACCACGATAAAGCCGGGCCATTAGGGGCGAAAGTGCTGGGTGAGCCGGTATTAGAACTGGGCGCTGCGGCGCTAAACAACGCCGTAAGTTTCGCATTGAATAAACCAACTATGCGCTACCGCTCACCCTGGAGCAGGTCAAACTGGGCTATGCGCTGAAAAAACCGGTGCGCCAGAGCGAGTTAATGGTCGAGTCCGGCGAGAAAAAACAGGTACTGCGCCTGAATACGCTGGCGCTTAAGCGGGCGAAAACGCTGGACGACGCGCTGCAACTGCTGGCCGAAGATCCTAATCGGCGGGTTATCGCAGGCGGTACGGACATGCTGGTACAGGCACGCCTGACCACCGCGCCGGTGCCGCTGGTAGATATTTCCGGCGTGCGGGAAATGCAGGGCGTGGAAGTACAGGCGGACGGAGGCGTGCGCATTGGCGCCGGCATCTGCTTTAGCACGCTCACCGCCCATGAACATATCCAGGCGCATTATCCGCTGCTGGTAACCGCCTGTAATACCATTGGTTCACTTCAGCTTCGTAACCGGGCAACGGTGGGCGGCAACCTGATTAACGCCGCGCCGTGCGCGGATTCAATGCCACCGCTGATTATCTATGACGCACAGGTGGAATTGCAGCGTCACGGTGCCGCGCCGCGCACCATGCCGCTAAGCGACTTCATCACCGGCGGTTACAAAACGCAAATTGCACAGGGAGAACTTCTCACCGCCGCGATCTTGCCGCCTCCACCGCGACATGAAGGGCTGCAGCAGCGCTATTTACAACTGGGCCGCCGCAACGCGCTGAACATCACGCGTCAAAGCTTCACCGGCCAATTTGTCGTCAACCCTTCTGGCGAATTAACTTACTGCCGGCTGGTCGACGGCGCGTTATTCAGCAAGCCGCAGCGCCTGATCCCTATCGAAAAATGTCTGACGGGCCGCCGCCTGAACGCCGCGCTAATTCAGGAAGGCGCAGCGTTATTACAGAAAATGCTGGACGACGCCATCGGGAAACGCTGGTCCGCACCGTATAAAATCCCGGCGGGAGTGGAAATGCTGACGCAGATGCTGGAAGAAGTTCTGGCGAATAAAAGCGGTAAGGAGGATGTATGAACCGGATTGAACTGAAAGTTAACGGCGTGCGCGTACAGCGCGACGTTGAAGATAACCAGCGTCTGATCGACTTTTTACGTGAAGATATGCGACTTACCGGCACCAAAGAGGGCTGTTCCGTGGGGGAATGCGGTGCCTGTACCGTGATCCTGGACGGTAAAGCAGTGTGTTCCTGCCTGCTGCTGGCGGCCCAGTGCGACGGTGCGGAAGTTTTCACCGTTGAATCGCTGCGCCACGATAAAGTAGGCCAGCGTTTGCAAACCGCCTTTGTTCGCCACGGCGGCGTGCAGTGCGGCTTCTGTACGCCCGGTGTGTTAATGAGCGCAAAAGCGCTGCTGGATAAGAATCCAACGCCGAGCGACGCGCAAATCAACGAAGCGCTGGAAGGCAACCTGTGCCGCTGCACTGGCTACGTACCTATTATCAAATCGATAAAAGCGGTACTTAAGTCAGCGTAAGCCTGGAAGGAGCAGGGTGCGATGGAGATGAAGCAGTGTCTGATATTAGCCGCTGGGCTCTCTTCCCGCATGGGGCAGTGGAAAATGATGCTGCCCTGGCGCGAAGGCACCGTGCTGGATAGCACGCTGCGCAATGCGCTCGCTTTTTGCGATCGGGTGATCCTGGTAACGGGGTATCGCGGTGAAGCGCTGCGTCAGCGCTATGCCGGTCGCGATCGCATCCTGTTATGCCATAACCCTGTCTACACGCAGGGGATGTTTTCCTCGCTGCAGCGCGGCGCTCGCCGCCTGCAGCCCGGGCACTTTTTTATCATTCCCGGCGATATGCCCGCCGTGACGCCGGATATTTACGCCGCGCTATGGCAGCATCGCTCCGCACGGGTACTGGTTCCCTTTTGCGAAGGCGGGCGAGGCCATCCGGCCCTGCTGCCACCTGATATGCGCAGGCGTATTCTGGATGCGCCCGCTAACATCACCTTAAAACACTTGGTATCAACCTGCGGGCGGGACGCAGTGCCCGTACAAAGCGCGGCGATACACTGGGATGTGGATACCCCGCAGCAATACGCACAGCTACGGGAACGCGTTATACCAGACCGTATTTCTTAATTTTGCGATACAGCGTCGCAACGCCAATCCCCAGCTCATCCGCCACCTGCTTTTTATTCCGAGTACGCTGCAGCGCTTCTTCAATAATCGTACGCTCCATTGACTTCAGATTGGGCTGAGTGCCTTCCGGCGAGCATATCTTCAACGCATCCAGCTCTGCCGGGCGCGGTATATCAATATAAGAAGAGTGGAATACCGGCGGTAGCAGCGCGCTGTCGATCAGCTCGCCCTCCGGAACAATATTAATTAAGTACTCCATGAGGTTGCTTAACTCCCGCACATTGCCTGGCCACCGATAGTTCTGTAGCAGCCGCATCACCTCCGGGCTCACGCCGGGGCGCTGGCGGCCAATACGCTGCGCATGCAGAGACAGGAAATGATTTACCAGCAGCATCACGTCGTCGCCGCGTTCGCGCAGCGGAGTGAGCATCAACGGCACCACATTGAGTCGGTAGAATAAATCTTCCCGAAAACGCCCGTCGCGAATGTGCGCTTCAAGATTTTGATGCGTTGCGGAAATAATGCGGATATCAATGGCCACCGGCGCGCTGGCCCCGATTGGCATCACCTCACGGTTCTCAATGGCGCGCAGCAAACGCGCCTGCAAACCTAATGGCATATCGCCTATTTCATCCAAAAATAGCGTACCGCCGCTGGCGACCTGCATTAATCCACGCTTTCCGCCCGGCGCCGCGCCGGTAAACGCGCCTTTGGCATAGCCAAATAGCTCGCTCTCCAGCAAATTTTCCGGTATTGCCGCACAGTTTATCGCAACAAACGCCTGCTCGTGCCGGGGGCTAAGACGGTGAATCGCTCGCGCCACAACTTCTTTCCCGGTTCCACTTTCCCCCATAATCATGACGCTGGAAGGGCTACCGGCAATGCGCCCTACCAGTTCGCGCAATTTCCGCATACCCGGCGACTCGCCGATGAGATTTTTAATGGTCGGATAGCGCCGGAGCTTCTCTTCATCTTCATCGCACGCCCCTGGTCGCGCTGCCGACAGCAGCATCAACGACCCGTTTTCCGTATCGCGGCGCTGGCCGCTGACGCGCCAGGTTTGTTCATCAATACTCAACTGAAAAACGCCGCTTTTCTCCGGCAGTTCCAAAATACTTGCCGAACGCCACAGCAGCCCTTTATCAGGGGAAAGCATGGCCTGCGCGCGCTCGTTGATTAGCACTATCTCGCCTTGTTCGTTGCAGAGAACGACGCCGCGCTCAACGCTATCTGCCAGGAACTGCTGGAGCGGGTCAATATGCAGGTCCGGCGCATGTGAAACTGCAAAATTCTCTGCCAGTAATGTCGATATATGCCGGATGTACTCAATGAACATGCTGGTATGTTCGCGCAGGTGGCGTAATTGCTCGATATTTACGGCAACCAGGCTTATCACACCCAGACAGCGCTGCTGGTAAATAATAGGGACGCCGACAAATCCCCGCTCCCGGCAGCTATCGCGCTGCATACACGCCTGACAGAGTGAATTCTGCCGGGAATCAAAAATCACCACTTCCCGGGCGTTATCCAGTACTTCCTGGAGTAATAGCGTATTACTCTCCGGCACCTGCCCGAAACGTTTTCCATATGGCCCGGTACCGGCTATACGCAGTAAACGGTTATCGACGACTTCAACTTCGAGATGAAGCACATTCGCCAATAGCGTGGCGAAATGCTGAATAGTGTGTTGAATAGGCATTAGCAGAGAGGGAGACGGCGAGGCATTATCAATCCGGGGAGGTTCAGATGCCCGATTCGTGCATAAATTCTCTTTTTGCTCATCTCTCATTTTGATAACGGTATTACCCTTTCTCATTTTGACCTCCCTCACTGTGTCCAATATCACCTCCCCGTTTGCTTCCCATGGAGAGTAACCCCTGCAAGGGATCAAAAAGTATGACTCACTGCAAAGATTTAACACTGCTACGCAACCTGGCATAAAACTTGTTTATTCCTTTCAGCGCGCCTTCAGAAATTAGGGAGTCGCTTCCTCTCAACACTCAAGTATTTAATTAGCGTTCGTAAGGGATCTCATAAATGAAAGAGATAAAACGTCTACTGGACATCATTGAAGATAAGCCGTCAAAACTGCATGAAAAGGACTTTCTCCTGACCTGGGAGCAGAGCCGGGACGAACTTGAGAAGGTGCTCTATCTGGCGGAAGCATTAAAAAATATGCGCGCCGGTAATATCGACACACGCGTATTCAATAACGGGCTGGGAATTTCGCTATTCCGCGATAACTCAACCCGTACGCGCTTCTCTTATGCCTCTGCGCTGAACCTGGTAGGGCTAACTCAGCAGGATCTGGATGAAGGAAAATCACAAATCGCCCACGGCGAAACGGTGCGTGAAACCGCCAATATGATTTCCTTCTGCGCAGAAGCTATCGGTATCCGTGACGATATGTATCTGGGCGCCGGTAATGCCTACATGCGTGAAGTAGGCGAAGCGCTGGATGAAGGCTTCGCCAGCGGCGTGCTTCCGCAGCGTCCCGCCATCGTCAACCTGCAGTGCGATATCGATCACCCGACGCAGGCTATGGCCGATCTGGCGTGGCTGAAAGAGCACTTCGGCGGCCTGGAAAAACTGAAAGGCAAAAAAATCGCCATGACCTGGGCTTATTCCCCCAGCTACGGTAAACCGCTCTCTGTACCGCAGGGCATTATCGGCCTGATGACCCGTTTCGGGATGGACGTCACGCTGGCGCATCCTGAAGGATACGGCCTGCTGCCAGAGGTTATGGATATCGCTCGCCACAACGCAGAGGCCTCCGGCGGCCGCTTCAGCCAGGTCGCTACTATGGAAGAGGCATTCCAGGATGCCGATATTGTTTATCCCAAATCCTGGGCACCCTGGCAGATCATGCAGCAGCGTACAGAGCTGCTGCGCCGCAACGATGGCGACGGCCTGAAAGCGCTCGAAAAAACCTGCCTGGCCGAAAACGCCCGTCATACCAACTGGCACTGCACCGAAGAGATGATGGCCCGCACGCGCGGCGGTAAAGCGCTGTACATGCACTGCCTGCCTGCAGACATCACCGGCGTTTCTTGCGAAAAAGGCGAAGTGGAAGCCAGCGTATTCGATCGCTATCGCATTGAAACCTATAAAGAAGCCAGCTGGAAACCGTGGATCATCGCCGCCATGATCCTCGCTCGTAAATTCCCGCACCCGGGCCAGATCCTGGCCAAACGCCTGGAAGCGGCCACACCGCGTATTTATCGCTGATAGCCCCCGGAATGCCCGACGGAAACCGGGCATTCCGGGTCGTAAGGAAACTAACGTATGTCACAGTTCGCATTAAAAATGGACATTGTCGACAATGCCCGATTCAACCCGCGCCCGGAACCCGTTTTTGGCGTCAGTGCGGCGCGCGAAGCCAGAAAGTTCCATCGCAGCCTGGCGGGTTATAGCCCGACGCCGCTCTACGCGATGAACGATTTCGCTCGCGCGCTGGGCGTCGGCAGCGTTTTAGTGAAAGACGAATCGCAACGCTTTGCGTTGAACGCCTTTAAAATGTTGGGCAGCACCTGGGCCATCGCCCGCCTGCTGTGCGAGAAACTGGGCCTTGATATCGCCCATTTCTCCTTTGAACAATTCCGTTCGCAAAAACATCCTCCCATGACATTTGCCACCACAACTGACGGCAACCACGGCCGCGGCGTGGCTTGGGCGGCACGGGCGCTAGGGCAGAACGCCGTGATTTATATGCCGAAAGGATCTGCGGCATCACGCGTAAAGCACATCACCGATCTTGGGGCCGAATGCATCGTCACCGATATGAACTATGACGACACGGTGCGTTTAACGATGCGCACTGCGGCGGAAAAAGGCTGGATCGTCGTACAGGATACCGCGTGGGAAGGCTATACCGACATCCCGACCTGGATTATGCAAGGTTACGCCACGCTTGCGGATGAAGCCGCCGAGCAAATGGACGCCATGAAGGCTGCCCCGCCAACGCATATCTTCCTGCAGGCTGGCGTAGGCGCAATGGCCGGCGGCGTTCTGGGCTATTTTGCCGATTGCTACGGTGCGGAAAACTTCAATGCCATTGTCGTTGAGCCTGACGGTGCCGATTGCCTGTGGCGCTCTGCGGAAAAAGGCGACATCGTAAATGTTTCCGGCGATTTAAATACCATTATGGCAGGGCTGGCCTGCGGGGAACCTAACCCGCTCGGCTGGCCGCTACTGCGGAACAATACCCGCCAGTTCATCTCCTGCGAAGACGGCGTTGCCGCGCTGGGGATGCGCGTGCTGGGTAACCCGTTGGGCAACGATGCCCGCGTTATCTCCGGCGAATCCGGCGCCGTCGGTATGGGCATCCTGGCCGCGATTCTTTTCCACCCTCAGCGCGCCGCGCTAATGCAGAAACTCCAGTTGTCAGAAACCTCCCGCATTTTAGTGCTGAATACGGAAGGCGACACCGATCCGCTGCACTATCGCGAAGTCGTCTGGGAAGGCAAAAACGGAATTACAAACTGAAATAAAAGAGGATTTCATCATGGCTAAAGCAATTCCTTTTAACGAAATTTTAAAACTGGCCCAGCGCTATCAGCCGGAAATGACGCGCTTTCTGCGCGATATGATCGCCATTCCCAGCGAAAGCTGCGATGAAAAACGCGTCGTCCATCGCATCAAAGAAGAGATGGAAAAAGTCGGTTTCGACAAAGTAGAAATCGACCCGATGGGCAACGTTCTCGGTTATATCGGCCACGGGCCTCGCCTGCTGGCAATGGATGCGCACATTGACACCGTCGGCGTAGGGAATATCAATAACTGGAAATTCGATCCCTATGAAGGCATGGAAGACGACACGCTGATCGGTGGACGCGGCGCTTCCGACCAGGAAGGCGGGATGGCCTCAATGGTTTACGCCGGGAAAATCATCAAAGACCTCGGCCTTGAAGACGAGTATACGCTGCTGGTCACCGGCACCGTTCAGGAAGAAGACTGTGATGGCCTGTGCTGGCAGTACATTATTGAACAGTCCGGCATTCGTCCGGAATTCGTGGTCAGCACGGAGCCTACCGACTGTCAGATTTATCGCGGCCACCGCGGGCGCATGGAAATCCGCGTTGAAGTTGACGGCGTAAGCTGCCACGGTTCTGCGCCGGAGCGCGGCGATAACGCCATTTTCAAAATGGCGCCGATCCTCATGGAGCTGCAAACGCTGGCGAAAAACCTCGGCAACGATCCTTTTCTCGGCAAAGGCACGCTTACTGTCTCAGAGATCTTCTTTACGTCACCCAGCCGCTGCGCGGTTGCAGATAGCTGCGCCGTTTCAATTGACCGCCGTTTGACCTGGGGTGAAACGTGGGAAGGCGCGATTAAAGAGATTGAATCGCTCTCCTCGGTAAAAGATGCCAAGGCGCGCGTACTGCTTTATCGCTACGATCGCCCATCGTGGACCGGGCTGGAATATCCTACCGATTGCTACTTCCCGACTTGGAAAGTGGAAGAAGATCACTTTACGGTGCGCAGCCTGAGCGCCGCTTACCGCGGTCTGTTCAATAAAGAGCCTGTCGTCGATAAGTGGACGTTCTCCACCAATGGGGTTTCAATCATGGGCCGCCACGGTATTCCGGTAATCGGCTTTGGCCCAGGTAAAGAACCCGAAGCGCACGCTCCTAACGAAAAAACCTGGAAGGATCATCTGGTTACCTGTGCGGCAATGTACGCTGCAATTCCGCTGAGCTGGCTGAACGAACAGCCGTAATCTCACCCGCACGCACATACGCGTTTTTGCGTAAGCGCGACGCGGGGTTGTCATCCCGACACGGGAAAGCCGGGCCCGGCTTTCCCTGATTATCAACGCGGACAAGCGGGAGTCATCCCGCTTTCTCCGTTATCGGGGCGCCTTACAGCAGCGCCCGGGAGCCGAACCATGAAAGTGTTAATCAAGGGCGGCACGCTAGTGGACGACGCGGGAGAGTATCGTCAGGATCTACTGATAGATGGGGAGCTCATCTCACGCCTGGCACCGGATATTTCCCCCAGCGAAGCCGACAGTGTCATTGACGCTCGCGGGTTACTCGTCATGCCCGGCGGCATCGACGTCCATACGCATTTTAATATTGATGTCGGTATTGCACGTAGCTGCGATGACTTTTTCACCGGCACGCGCGCGGCGGCCTGCGGCGGCACCACGACAATTATCGATCATATGGGCTTTGGCCCGGCCGGCTGTAATCTGCACCACCAGCTTGGCGTTTATCATGACTATGCGCAAAACAGCGCCGTTATCGACTACAGCTTTCACGGCGTAATACAGCATATTGATGATGCAATCCTCGAAGAACTGGCTTCAATGGTGCACGACGAGGGTATCAGCAGTTTTAAATTTTATCTCACTTATCAATACCATCTTCAGGATCGGGACACATTGCGCCTGCTGCAACGCCTTAAAGAGGTTGGCGCGCTGGCCACGGTCCACCCGGAAAACGACGCCGTGGTGAATTTCAACCGCCGCCGTTTTATCGCTGAAGGCAAAGGCGCGCCTATCTGGCACGCGCTGAGCCGCCCGGCAGCCTGCGAAGCCGAAGCCATTGGGCGCACCTTGAATCTGGCGCATCTGGCAGGCGACGCGCCGCTGTATATCGTTCATCTGTCTAACGGACTGGGGCTGGATTATATTCGGCTGGCCCAGGCGCAAAATCAGCCTGTATGGGCGGAAACCTGCCCCCAGTATCTGCTGCTTGATATCAATCGCTATCTGGAACCAGACGGCCTGAAATATATCTTAAGCCCCCCGCTTCGTCCGCGCACGGAGCAAGACAAGCTGTGGGTAGGGCTGGTCGCGGGCGATATCGACACCGTCGCGACCGATCACTGCACCTTCCCGCTCGCCCAGCGCCGTGAAATGGCCAGCGACGATTTTACGCGCTGCCCTAACGGCCTGCCCGGCGTAGAGAACCGCATGGCGCTGCTATTTTCTGAAGGGGTTGCTACCGGGCGCATTAGCCGGTCGCGCTTTGTCGCCCTGACCAGCGCCAATCCAGCGCGGCTGTTCGGGCTATGGCCGCAAAAAGGCAATCTTAACCCCGGCAGCGATGCGGACCTGGTCCTGTTCGATCCTGAATGCACGCGCGTGATTCACCATGCCGATCTGCATGACAGCGTCGACTATTCGCCCTGGGAAGGATTCACCTGTCACGGCTACCCGGTGATGACCCTGTCGCGCGGCAACATTATCTACCAGCACGGCCGCTTTACCGGCCAGGCGGGTCGCGGGCGCTTCCTGCACCGCAAGCCTTTTACTTGTCAACGGAGTGTACAAATATGAAAAAAAGAATCGTGCTGGCGTTGGGCGGCAACGCGCTTGGGAAAGGTCTCGCCGAGCAGATGCAGGCGGTGCATACCACGGCCAGCGCGCTTGCCGACCTTATCCAGGAAGGGCATGAGCTGGTGATTACGCACGGCAACGGGCCACAGGTTGGAATGATCCATCAGGCGTTCGAGGCCGCCTCAGCGACCCCGGCCCATTCCCCCGTGCTGCCGATGTCTGTCTGTGTCGCTCTGAGTCAGGGTTACATCGGCTACGATTTGCAAAACGCGCTGCGCGAAACGCTGCGCGCGCGCGGCATCAACAAAACGGTCACCTCGTTAATTACCCAAGTGCGCGTTGATCCGCGCGATCCGGCGTTCAACAATCCGGATAAACCGATTGGCTCCTTCCTCTCGCCGGAAACGGCACAGAGGCTGTCGCAGGAGGGCGTCAACGTGCGCGAAGAAGCCGGTCGCGGCTGGCGTCGCGTAGTGGCATCGCCAATGCCGCAGGAAATCATTGAAATTGAAAGCATCAAGGCGCTGCTGGCTGCTGGCCAAATTCCGGTCACCGTGGGAGGAGGCGGTATCCCGGTAGTCGCCGACGGCAATCAACTGCACGGTGCCAGCGCGGTTATCGATAAAGACCGAGCGAGCGCCGTACTGGCGCAGGCGCTGGATGCAGATATGCTGATCATTTTGACCGCCGTGGAAAAAGTCGCCATTGGGTATAACACCCCTTATCAGAAATGGCTCGATCGTATGTCGCCGAAGGAAGCGCGCGACTATATCGAAGCCGGTGAATTTGCTCCCGGCTCCATGCTGCCTAAAGTGGAAGCAGCGCTGGCGTTCGCCGAGTCGCGCCCTGGACGGCAAGCGCTGATTACCTTGCTTGAGCACGCCGCGGACGGCATTGCGGGCCGCACGGGTACCGTTATCAGCCAGTAACCTCTACCAAACGTGCCGCCGCTACTGCGTCGGCACGTTGTTCGCACCAGTCCCTTTTGCCCCTTTCATTTCCATCAGGTAAGACAAAAAGCGCTGAAACACGCAGACAAACACCTGTAAATCAGCGTCACTCAACCGCTGCGATAATCAATGTCCAGCTCACGCGCCCATTTGCGCCGGGGCTTGCAGCACATTGCGCCACCAGATTACTGGCGGGCAACCCGTTACCGAAATGCACGCCGGCTCGGCAAACCGGCGCGGCGTGAGGCGCACTGCAGGCGTCAAGCATGCAGAAATGGCGGTTAGCTGGCAGCCTCAACCCGCGGATTTGGTACCGCCGTTAACGCGCCTGACTCCTCCTGCTCGCCGCGCGCATTCAAACGCGCTCCCCCGCCGCGATGAAGCTGGGTAATTTCACCCAGAATACTCACCGCTATTTCCGCCGGCGTCTCCGCGCCGATATCCAGCCCTAATGGCGCGTGCAGGCGCATAATGTCATCTTCCGACATGCCATATTCTTTGCGCAGCAAATTACGAAAGTGATGCGCTTTGCGTCGGCTGGCCAGTAGCCCTAAATAGCGTACCGGATAGCCAATTAATTCGATAAGCGCCTCTTTGTCTTCGTGGTTAGTCGCTATCACTACGTAGCTATAACTATCCAGCCCCAGTTGCGGAATAATTTGCGCATAACTGTCGCCACCGACGCGATGACAGTCGGCAGGGAGTTCTGGATGGGTCAGGTTCGCCGGCCAGGTATCGGCAACGGTCACTTTAAAATCAAGCATTGCTGCCATACGCGCCACTTCGCGATTAACGTGCCCGCCGCCCAGTAGGAAAAGCGCAGGCCGCCGGGGATAGACGGCGATATGTACCGTTACCGCGCCGCCGCAGTCTGAACCGACCGCGTTTTCTCCCTGTCGCGCCAGCTTGCCGTAAAACAGGCAGGAGGCACCTTCAATTAACGCTTCTTGCGCGCGCTCAATGGCTAACCGCTCCAACATCCCGCCGCCGATAGTGCCTTCCGTAGTGCCGTCTTCCATAACCAGCATGCAGGCAGAATGACGCGGCGTTGAACCACGGCTTTCAACAATTTGCAGTAGCGCAAAACTGCGATTCTCTGCCTCAAGGTGAGCCATAAGCGAAAAGATATTCATGACAGTGTCCTTCTCCAGATGTTCAGGATGCTGCATTTTCTAAGCAAGTCTTATGCCGCTTTGCGAGGTAGAAAACCGGCCCGGAGAGCCATTTATTCATACTGTGCGCCAGGCGGGATAACCTAGGCCTCTCTCATTAAAGCTGTAATTAACCCGCTGATCTTTTCGGAAACTCTCGTGAATAGCGGCCGCGAAAGCGACCAGTGATAACGGCGCATTCTCATTTTGATAGCCTGCAGCCGCGCGAAATTCTCACCCTGACGCTTTTGCGATAACCCGAGAGAGACTTTTCTGCATTTTTATTAAAGAGTGAGAAATCAATCACGCTAACGGACAGAAAATCCGCGGGCTTTTTCTCACTGGCTCAGATGTTGCTTTGTATCACGCCTTCCGGTCATTCAGCGCTCAACCGCATTCCGAGCCGCGACGGTGACCGCCACAACTCAAAAAAAATGAAGCAAGGAGCAATGTCTATGGCCGATATTATGCGTCCGATCCCCTTCAGCGAGCTGTTAACGCGTATTTGCGCTGAATATGAAGAAAATCGTTCGATTTTTGGCATCCCTGAGAGCGAGTTTTATCAACGCAATCCCGAACGCCAGCTTACGCTGTTCGGCGAAACGTGTGATACGCCGGTCGGCCCTGCCGCCGGGCCGCATACGCAATTGGCGCCGAACATTATCGTGGCCTGGCTCACCGGCGGTAGCTTTATCGAACTTAAAACCGTGCAAATCCTCGATAGGCTGGAACTGGAAAAACCCTGTATCGACGCCAGCGATGAAGCGTTTAACACGGAATGGTCCACGGAACTCACGCTGGAAAAAGCCTGGGATGAATATCTGAAGGCATGGATGGCGCTCTGGCTGCTGGAAGCCATCCTCTCACCACGGAACGCGCAGCACCAGCGCTCCTTTATTTTCAATATGAGCGTCGGATACGATCTAAAAGGCATTACTCAGCCGCCGATGCAGAAGTTTATCGACGAAACCCTGGACGCGGGTAAAAACGAAAAATTCACCCGCTATCGCCAGGAGTTAACGCAGTTTATTAGCCAGGGACACTGGCAGTTGCTGGCGAAAGCCAACCCCGGTCGCCTGCAGGCGCTGCCGGAAAGCATCTCGCCGCATATGGTACGCAGCGTCACGCTTTCCACCATGCACGGCTGCCCGCCGAATGAGATTGAATCCATTTGCCGCTATATGTTGGAAGAAAAAGGCATTCACACCTACGTGAAGCTGAACCCTACGCTGCTCGGCTACCAGCAGGTGCGGGATATCCTCGATGGCAACGGTTTTGATTATATCGCCCTTGATGAGGCCTCTTTCGAGCACGATCTGCAGCAAGAAAAAGCCTTTGATATGCTGGAGCGATTAATGGCAATCGGGAAGCAGAAAGGGTTGCTGTTTGGCGTGAAGCTCACCAACACGCTGGGGACACGCAACCATAAAGGCAAACTGCCCGGCGATGAAATGTATATGTCCGGGCGAGCGCTGTTCCCGCTTTCCATTAATGTCGCTGCCATGCTGTCTCAGCGCTTTGATGGCCTGCTTCCTATCTCCTATTCCGGCGGAGCCAGCCAGTTTAATATCGCCGATATTTTCGCTACCGGCATTCAGCCGATTACCATGGCGACCGACCTGCTCAAGCCTGGCGGTTATTTGCGGATGGCCAAATGCGCCCGCCTGCTTGATGACTCAGCGGGCTGGGGGCGGACGCGCATTGACGTAGAGGCGTTAAACGCGCTTGCCGAGCGCGCGCGCAGCGCCGACTGGGCGCAAAAATCATGGAAAAGTAAAGAAGAAATCGACACCGGCGAGGCGCTGCCGCTCACTGATTGTTACGTCGCGCCCTGTGTCACCGCCTGCGCTATCCATCAGGACATCCCGGAGTATCTGCGCCTGGCGGGCGCCGGGCGCTACGCCAACGCTCTGTCGCTGATATACGAGCGCAACGCGTTACCGTCAATTACCGGGCATATTTGCGATCACCAGTGTCAGTACAACTGTACGCGTCTCGACTATGACAACGCGCTGAATATTCGTGAGATCAAAAAAATTGCGCGTGAAAAAGGCTGGGAAGAGTATCGCCGCCGCTGGCACCGCCCGGCCGGTTCCGGTAGTCGCCATCCCGTTGCCGTTATCGGCGCCGGCCCCGCAGGCCTGGCCACCGGCTATTTTCTGGCGCGCGCCGGTCATCCGGTAACGGTATTTGAACGCGAAGCCGACGCGGGCGGCGTAGTCCGCAACATTGTGCCGCGTTTTCGTATTCCCGCCGAACTGGTACAACAGGATATCGACTTTATTGCCGATCACGGCGTGAAGTTTGAATACAACTGCCCGCCGGATTTAACTATCGATACCCTGAAGCAGCAGGGCTTCCAGTATGTGTGCATCGGCATTGGCGCCGGGAAAACCAACTCGCCGGCCCTCGAAGGCGACAACCCCAACGTCTGGCGCTCGTTTGATTTTCTGCGCGCCTTTAACCAGACCCCAGCCCCCGCGCTGCGCGGCGATATCGCCGTAATGGGCGCGGGCAATACGGCGATGGACTGCGCCCGGGCGGCGCTACGCCTGCCTGAAGTTAATAGCGTGACGCTGATTTATCGGCGTGACCGAGCCGCAATGCCTGCCTGGCCAGAAGAAATAGCCGAAGCCGAGCACGACGGCGTGCAGTTTATGACGCTGGTGAACCCTGAGCGCTACGATAGGGACGGCACGCTAACCCTGCGCGTTATGCAACTTGGTGCCGCCGACGCCAGCGGACGCTGCCGCCCGGTTGCTACCGACGAAACGCACGAAGTGCATTTTGACGCGCTGATTACCGCCACCGGTGAAAACCCTGACGACGCCGTGCTACAGGCCATGGGGCTGCCCTGCGCCGCAGATAAGCGCCCGACGGTCAATCCACAAACGTTGGAAACGGCTATCCCAAACGTGTTCCTGATTGGGGATGTGCAAAGCGGTCCGGCATCTATCGTCGGGGCTATCGGCGGCGCCCGCAAAGCCTGCGACACCATTCTGACGCGTGAAAATATTCCGTCATCCGCCGTGCGCGAACGCCCGCTTAATACCGACCCGCTGGAGGTATATACCCGGAAAGGCACGATTGCTATTCATCAGATTAGCCCGGAAGCGCCGGATGCCTTTGCTCGCCAGGAGGCGGAGCGCTGCCTGTCCTGTAACTATGTGTGCAGCAAATGCGTCGATGTCTGCCCGAACCGCGCCAACATTGCCGTTCCTGTCCCCGGCTTCAGGAGCCGCCAGCAGATCCTGCACCTCGATGCGCTGTGCAACGAATGCGGCAACTGCGCGCAATTCTGTCCGTGGCAGGGGAAACCGTATAAAGACAAAATTACGGTATTTAGTATGGAAAGCGACTTTGAACACAGCAGCAACCCAGGCTTCTTGCTGCAGGGCAATACGATTCGCCTGCGCCATAACGGCCACACATGGCGCTTCCCTCTCGATAAATCAGGCAACATCACCGGGCTTCCGGAGGAGTTGGCAGAAATGAACCTCATTATTAATTACACCCGTCAGCACTATGGCTGGCTGCTGGGTGCGGTGGAGGAATAATTATGCTACTGCTGAAAAACTGTACTGCCGTAGAGCTGAGCCCCGCTCAGGTTAGAACCCGGCTGGATATTGTGATTGACGGTGCGACTATCGTCGCCACTGGCCGCGATCTGGCCAGAGAATATCCGCAGGCCACCGTCAAAGATATGCAGGAAAAACTGGTGATGCCAGGAATGGTATGCGCACACAACCATTTCTACTCCGGGCTTTCGCGCGGCGTCATGGCGCCCATCCCGCCCTGTCCGGATTTTATTTCCACGCTGAAAAACCTATGGTGGCGGCTGGATCGGGCGCTGGATGAAGAGTCACTTTATTACAGCGGTCTGATTTGTGCACTGGAGGCCATTCGCAGCGGCTGCAGCGCGGTTATCGATCATCATGCCTCGCCCACGTTTATTGAGAATTCGCTGGCGCTACTGCGCGAGGCGTTTCTCAACGCCGGGCTGCGCGGTATGACCTGTTTTGAAACCACCGATCGCAATCAAGGACAGGCCGAGCTGGAGGCCGGCGTAGCGGAGAATATCCGCTTTGCTGAGCTGATTGATAATGAAAAAGCGCGTTCACCGGAGCAATATCTGGTGGAGGCGCACATCGGCGCACATGCGCCATTCACCGTCTCTAACCCCGGCCTAAAACTGCTGGCCGAGGCGATTCAGAAAACCGGGCGCGGGCTACACATCCACGTTGCGGAAGACAGCTACGATGTGTCACGCAGCCGCGACCGGTATGCGCAGGAGCCGCTGGCGCGGCTCGACGAATATGGGCTGCTTAATGAAAAAACCCTGATAGCGCACGGCCTGTGGCTTTCCCAAAGCGATGTGGATCTGTTGAACAAGCGCGGTGCGTTTTTAGTCCATAACGCGCGCTCAAATATGAATAACGGCGTGGGCTACAATCCGCATTTACCGGCGCTGCAGCACGCCGCGCTGGGTACTGACGGTATCGGCTCCGATATGTTTGAAGAGCTAAAATTCGCCTGGTTTAAGCACCGCGATGCGGGCGGGCCGCTAGGGCCAGACGCATTTTTGGGGATGCTGGCAAACGGTAACCAATTGCTTGAGCGCAATTTTAATCAGCGCTTCGGGCGCCTGGAGGCGGGCTATACCGCAGATTTGACCATTTGTGATTACAGCGCCCCAACGCCGCTGTGCGCCGAAAATCTGGCCGGCCACTTTACGTTTGGCATCAACAGTAGCGCAGTACACAGCGTGATGATCGCCGGGAAAATGGTGTATGAAGACCGTGAATTCGGCAGAGAAACGGCTCACCTTTACGAAGAAGCCCGCCGCGCTGCAGAAAAAATGTGGCATCGAATGGCCGCACTATAATCTTTCACGCCCCGGTGGATATACATCGGGCCTGTGATAGCAAAGCGGGAGGGCGCAGGCTCCCCCCGCTTTCTTTTAAGCTATAACTCGCGTATTTCATTCCACGACGTCTCGCGGCGGCTTCTTTCCCCGCCGGTCATTATTGTTAACTTCCTGGAAGGGTGGCTGATGCAATTGGCGTAGGGCAATCGCACAGCAGGGATAGCTTTCCCTAGCGCGGGAACTCTCAGAATGTGAGCCGCCATATCTGGTTTGGCTTAATCGCTTGCTGGCTGACAGGCAATGTCTCGCAGGATAGCAATGTATTATGTGGATCTCAGGGCTCCCCCCGCGGCAAAAGCACCGACCCGGGTATCGTCGTGATATTCATCTTATCAATTATTGCTACGCCAGAGCGTTTCAATTAGAAATCATTACTTATTACGCTCTTACCTGCCGTTGGTGCTTTGCCAAAAAGCCGCTTCACACCAAGTATCATACGAGTTTCGACTCCCTGCGCACCGCTTTTTTATCAAAGAAATGCATTAATAATCAATATGTTTTTATTTTCTCATTCTGAGAATCAAAAATGAGAATTTCCCTCGCTGGCGGCGGTGAAAAAAAGCGTGTCAGACCAGACAATGAGTGATTACGTGATGTTTTTCACATTTCCCTGCCTTAACTGCTTCGCTCACCACATTTTGGCACCCCTTGAGCATTATCTCTTCGCTTTCAGGCATTACGACCCTTCACTGGAAGAGGGCGTATCGAGAGGGAGGCTACCGCCTTCGAATCGTAGCCCGGCGTCACCGTTATCCGCCGGGCCGTACAGGAGAGATATCACATGAAAGAGTCTGTACCCGGCCAGTCTCACGCCAGACCGGCTACCAATCCGGTCGACGAAATCCTGCCTGCAGGACAAATGATCCTCTACGGTCTCCAGCACGTACTGGTGATGTACGCGGGGGCCGTTGCGGTGCCTCTGGTGGTCGGTACCGCCGTTAACCTGCCAGTTGAACATATTATTTTACTGATAAGTACGGATTTATTCGTGTGCGGATGCGCCACCATCGTACAGGCGCTAGGGTTGGGAAAATGGATCGGCTGCCGGCTTCCGCTGGTACAGGGCTGCACTTTCGCCGCGCTGGTTCCTATGGTGCTTATCGGTAAAGAATACGGGCTGGGTGGGATTTCCGGTGCCGTAATCATCGCCGGGCTGGTCGCACTGGTGTGTGCCCCGTGGGTGTGTAAGGTCGTTCATCTGTTTCCAAAAGTGGTTATGGGGTCGATTGTCACGCTAATCGGGCTGTCTATTATGCCCGTCGCGGGCGGCTGGATAGGCGGCGGCAGCTCCGATATGCATGGGTTTGGTAGCTGGATGGCGCTTATCATGGCGGCGCTGACACTATTCATTATTCTGAATATCTACACCTTTGCTTCCGGGATGATTAAAAATGTCGCCGTACTTATTGGCCTTATTATCGGCACGGCTTTGTGGGGGTTCTTTAACCCGCTGGATTTTCATCAAGTCAGTGAAACGCCGTGGCTTAACTATCCGCGGTTGATGCGTTTTGCCACGCCTGAGTTTCATTTGTTACCCATTCTGCTGCTCTCGTTAGTCATGATTGTGGTCATGGTGGAAACCCTTTCTTCCATGATGGCAACCGGCGATATTGCGGGGAAAAAAGCCAATCCGACGATGTTACGCAATGGATTGACCGCCTGCGGCCTGGCGACGTCCATCGGTGGTTTCTTTAATCTATTCCCCTACTCCGCCTTTGCCCAAAACGTCGGTCTGATCGGGCTGACCGGCGTGCGCAGTCGGTTCGTGGTCGCGGTCTCCGGCGGTATTCTCATTTTGATGGGCGTATTCGCCAAAATGGCCGCGCTGGTGGTAATGATCCCTAAACCGGTACTCGGCGGCGCGGGGGTGGTGATGTTTGGGATGGTGGCCGTTTCTGGCATCCGCACGCTGGGACAGGTGAATTATCGCAATAACAATAACGGTATGGTCGTCGCTCTTACCATTGGGTTGGGCCTGATGCCGGTACTGGTCCCGGGGTTATTTAATCAGTTGCCAAAAATGATGCAGCTTTTTTTACACAGTGGGATTACCGTCGGTACCGTTACCGCTATTGTCGCCAACCTGGCGCTCAACGGCGTGGTACACCCGGCAAAAGCGCCTGCGCCAGAAGCCCCCGCCCCCGATCCACAGCCTTCCAGCACCGCCGCGCGGCGCGTTGCGGTTCGCACCATGCGTATGTGGTTGCTGCTACGGAAGTTACAGGAATCAGAAAAGAAGGCCGGATAACATGAGTATACTATTGCTGCGTATTTTCACCGCCTGCGGGCTGCTCGGCGTCATCTCCATTCCCGCTATCTCGGAGGCAATTGCCTTTGGGCTGGAAAGCCGCTTTCAGTGGCTTCTCTTCGGCTAAAACCGAGCTTTAGGCAGGCTGCCGCAGCGGCGGCCTGCCTGAGCGTCAGGAGACGACTAACAGCGCGCGTAGCTGCGCGCGTTCGTCCGGGCCGATGCCGAGTGCCTGCTGTAAAAATGCGTCGCTGTTGCCATAAAGTTTATCAAGCGCCTGGAAGGATGCGCGCAAATAGCTTTCCTGCACCTCAAGCAGCGTCAAAATATCCTCGGGTTTCTTTTCAGGCGCCAGCGCGCTGAACTGGGCCAGAAGGCGTTGATTAATCGCCTCGCGGTAGCGGTTACTCAACAAATAATCCGCCATAATCACCTCGCGATCGGCACCCAGAGCCATTAGCACCAGCGCGGCAGCGAATCCGGTACGATCTTTTCCAGCCGAGCAGTGAAAATAGAGCGCACCCTGTTCCAGCGTCAACAGCGCCTGAAAAAATCCGCGCCAGGCGTCAAGGCATCCGCTTTCCTGCACGAAGTCCAGATAGATGTCCTGTAATATTTGCGCCGGGCTGTGCCCCTGCAGGCGCGCTACCATCTCTTTCGGGCTGGCGCTATGTTCTTTTAATACATTACGCAGTACGTCCAGGTGCACAATTGGCGCCCCTTCCGGGCTGTAATCCGGGCGCTCGTCTACTTCAGCGCGCGTACGTAAATCAACCACTTTCGTCACCGGGATTTGCGCCAGCACGTTCACTCCTTCAGGCGTAATCGCGTACAAATCTTCTCCGCGCAGTAATTTACCACTCCGAAGATGCCCGCCAGCAACAGGATAGCCTCCCATATCGCGCACATTATTAACGCCTTCCAGGGTCAGAGGGCGAGGCGTAATTAATTCATCCATATCGTTACCGTTCCTTCATTAATTATGTGAATGTTGCTGCGTATACCATTTAACCCACGGAGCCGAAAACACCATACCTCAATGATAATAAATCATATTTATCCGGGACCAGATCGCACTCACGCGGCAAATCACGGCTTCAGGTAATCTCAAGCACTGCGGCGTAGCTCAAGCGTTTCGCACAGGCAGTTTGCTATGATGCCCAATTATAAGACCATTTGCATGGCACAAATTCTGCATTAGCCATTGCTATTGCCGCACCAACATGGAGCGAGAAATAATGGAAAAAGTCATTACTGTTTGCCCGTACTGTGCCTCTGGCTGCAAGCTCAACCTGCTGGTTGAGGACAATCGCGTAGTCGGCGCACAGGCGGCCCCGGGTAAAAATAATCAAAATACGCTGTGCCTGAAAGGCTATTACGGCTGGGATTTTCTTAACGATACGCAGATCCTAACGCCGCGCCTGAAGACGCCAATGATTCGCCGCCAGCGCGGCGGCAAGCTGGTTTCCGTAAGCTGGGAAGAGGCGTTAGATTTTGTCGCCGACAAATTTCGCGCCATCCGTGAGCAGTACGGGCCGGATGCGATTATGACCACCGGTTCGTCGCGCGGCCCAGGCAACGAAGTGAACTATTTAATGCAGAAGTTCGCGCGGGCGGTGCTGGGAACGAATAATGTAGATTGCTGCGCGCGCGTCTGACACGGCCCCTCGGTTGCAGGTCTGCACCAGTCGGTCGGTAACGGCGCAATGAGCAATGCTATTACGGAAATTGACGGCACTGATTTACTGCTGATTTTTGGTTATAACCCGGCGGATTCGCATCCTATTGTTGCCAATCACGTCATTCAGGCGAAGCAAAACGGTGCCAAAATTATTGTGTGCGATCCGAGGCGCATTGAGACAGCGCGCATCGCCGATGTACATTTGCAGTTGAAAAACGGCAGCAATATCGCCCTGCTTAACGCCATGGGACACGTCATTCTTGAAGAAGGCCTGCATGATACCGGGTTTATTACGGCGCGCACCGAAGGCTTTGAGGAATATCAGAAGATCGTCGCTGGCTATACCCCGGAATCCGTCGAGGCGATAACCGGCGTGCCCGCCGCACAAATCCGCGAAGCGGCGCGCCTATATGCCAGTGCAAAAACGGCCACTATCCTTTGGGGCATGGGCGTTACGCAGTTTTATCAGGGCGTGGAAACCGTTCGCTCATTAACCAGCCTGGCGCTGCTAACCGGCAATTTAGGCAAAGCCCACGTTGGCGTAAACCCGGTGCGCGGGCAGAACAACGTGCAGGGCGCATGCGATATGGGTGCGCTGCCGGACACTTATCCCGGCTATCAAAGCGTTTCAGTCCCCGAGAACAGGGAGAAATTCGCCCGCGCCTGGGGCGTGGAATCCCTCCCGGAAAAAGCCGGTTATCGGATCAGCGAATTGCCGCATCGGGTTGCCCATGGCGAAATCCATGCCGCCTATATCATGGGTGAAGATCCGCTGCAAACCGACGCGGAGCTTGCCGCCGTCCGGCAGGCGATGAGCGATCTTTCGCTACTGGTGGTTCAGGATATCTTCATGACCAAAACGGCTTCAGTAGCGGACGTTATTCTGCCCGCGACCAGTTGGGGCGAGCATGAAGGCGTATACACCGCCGCCGATCGCGGTTTCCAGCGCTTCTTTAAAGCCGTGGAGCCGCAGTGGGACTTAAAAACGGACTGGCAAATCATCAGCGAAATCGCCACTCGCATGGGCTATCCCATGCACTATAACTGCACGCAGGAGATTTGGGATGAGATGCGCCATCTGTGCCCTGCTTTCTACGGCGCGACTTACGAAAAAATCGGCGAAATGGGTTACATTCAGTGGCCCTGCTATAGCGAAGATCCCAAAGATCAAGGCACCTCCTGGCTGTATAACGGGCGTTTTGACAGGCCAAATGGCCTGGGGCAATTCTTTACCTGCGACTGGGTTGCGCCGCTGGATAAACTCAGCGACGACTATCCCTTAGTGCTGTCTACCGTGCGCGAGGTAGGCCACTACAGTTGCCGTTCAATGACCGGTAACTGCGCGGCGCTCACCGCGCTGGCGGATGAGCCGGGCTATGTGCAAATGCATACTGACGATGCCGCACGCACTGGGATCGTAAACGAAGCGCTGGTGTGGGTAGTCTCACGTAAAGGGCGCGTTATCGCACGCGCTCAGGTAAGCGATCGCCCAAATAAAGGCGCCGTGTATATGACATATCAGTGGTGGATTGGCGCCTGTAACGAGCTGGTCAGTGAGAATCTTAGCCCGATAACCAAAACGCCAGAGTATAAATATAGCGCAGTGCGGGTTGAGGCTATCGCCGATCAGCAGGAGGCAGAACGGTACGTTCAGCGTGAATATACGGCGTTGAAAGACCGGCTGCGTGAGAGCGCCGTTGGCTGAGGCTATCGCCGCTCGGCAGGAGGCAGAACGGTACGCTCAGCGCGAATATACGGCGTTGAAAGACCGGCTGCGTGAGAGCGCCGTTGGCTGAGGCTATCGCCGCTCGGCAGGAGGCAGAACGGTACGTTCAGCGTGAATATACGGCGTTGAAAGGCCGGCTGCGTGCGAGCGCCGTTGGCTGAGGCTATCGCCGCTCGGCGGCAGGCAGAACGGTACGTTCAGCGTGAATATACGGCGTTGAAAGACCGGCTGCGTGAGAGCGCCGTTGGCTGAGGCTATCGCCGCTCGGCGGCAGGCAGAACGGTACGCTCAGCGTGAATATACGGCGTTGAAAGACCGGCTGCGTGAGAGCGCCGTTGGCTGAGGCTATCGCCGCTCGGCAGGAGGCAGAACGGTACGTTCAGCGCGAATATACGGCGTTGAAAGACCGGCTGCGTGAGAGCGCCGTTGGCTGAGGCTATCGCCGCTCGGCAGGAGGCAGAACGGTACGTTCAGCGCGAATATACGGCGTTGAAAGGCCGGCTGCGTGAGAGCGCCGTTGGCTGAGGCTATCGCCGCTCGGCGGCAGGCAGAACGGTACGTTCAGCGCGAATATACGGCGTTGAAAGACCGGCTGCGTGAGAGCGCCGTTGGCTGAGGCTATCGCCGCTAGGCAGGAGGCAGAACGGTACGCTCAGCGTGAATATACGGCGTTGAAAGACCGGCTGCGTGAGAGCGCCGTTGGCTGAGGCTGAGCGGTAGGATAAAGTCAGGCGGCAATGTCGCATGATACTATCGCGGCCTTAAAATACAGGCGAAATATGCGTTTGTCGCCTGTACGCTTCAGGGCACACGATACTGCCGCGCCGATTCACCGGCGGACTAAAACAGGCTGAAAATGTAATTTTACATCTTCCTGTTTTTACTCTTCTCCCACAGCGCCGCAGGCTGCCCTTAGCGGCAGAAGCGGGTTGCCAAACCTGGCTGTAACTGAAGAAGGAGGCGCCAAATGCGCCTGTTCCGAGATAATGGGTAATTCAAGGCGGTAACACAGCCGCCGATGCGCAGCGGCTGTAGACGCGCTTATCTTCGGGCCGCCTGGTCAAAATGCCCCAATATTTCCCGCTCATATTCCCGCGCTTTTTTCTTATCAAACTGGTGTTCCCATTTGGCTATCACCAGCACCGCCAGCGCATTACCGACCACATTCAGCGCCGTGCGCGCCATATCGAGAATACGATCGACGCCCGCAATAAACGCCAGCCCTTCCAGCGGAATACCCACACTGCCAAGCGTCGCCAGTAGTACCACAAAAGAGACGCCCGGCACGCCGGCAATACCTTTTGAAGTCACCATTAGCGTCAGTACCAGGATAATTTCCTGCCCCAGCGACAGTTCAATCCCATAGAGCTGGGCGATGAAAATCGCGGCGATGCTCTGATACAGCGTTGAGCCGTCCAGATTGAATGAATATCCGGTCGGCACTACAAAGCTGGTGATGGAGGACGGCGCGCCGTAAGCCTCCATCTTTTCAATAATACGTGGCAGAACGCTTTCGGAACTGGCGGTCGAATAGGCGAGAATGAGCTCATCTTTCAGGATACGAATTAGTGTCCAGACGCGCAAATTGCAGAGACGCGCCACCGCCCCCAGCACCACCAGCGCAAAGAACAGAATGGCAAAATGCACCAGAATCACGAGCTTCGCCAGAGGCCAGAGCGAAGCGAAACCGAAGTTCGCTACGGTTACAGAGATTAGCGCGAAGACCCCAATCGGGGCATAGCGCATGATCATGTGGGTGACTTTAAACATCGTCTCCGAGACGCTGCGAAACACTGTGACCAGCGGCTCGCGGTGCGCGGCGGGCAGCGAAGAGAGCCCCAGACCAAATAACACCGAGAAGAAAATAACCGGCAGCATGTCGCCTTTTGCCATCGAAGCGAAAATATTCGTCGGCACCAGCGACAGCAGGGTTCCCATCAGTCCATGAGAATGGCTCGCAACCTCTTGGGTAGTGTGTTCATATTTTGAGATATCGACGGTAGCCAGTTGAGACATGTCAATGCCGTGGCCCGGCTGCAGAACATTGGCCAGCGTAATACCGACAATAATAGCGATTGTGGTAATAATTTCGAAGTAAACTATCGTTTTAACACCAATACGTCCTAGCTGCTTTGCATCCCCAACGCCGGCAATACCGACCACTAGCGTAGAGATAACAATAGGTACCACAATCATTTTAATCAGGTGGATAAAAATATCACCGGCGGGCGAGAGAAGGTTCTCTACCAGCCACACGCGGGCATCAGGTTGATAATGGAGGATGCTTCCCAGCACAATACCCAATACCAATGCCAGCAATATCTGCCAGGCAAGGCTGAATTTAAAGTTTTTCATAACAACAAACTTCCTGAATACGGGCGGGATTCCTGCTTTTAAGGGCATGAACGCCGCAATCTGAAGGGCTATAGCCACGGTTTATTATGGTGTCGTGTTTTTTACTCCTGTAATCAGTACCATTTGCATGCCCTTTTGCGCAACCCTTGAAAATCTATGCAATTCATATAATTTCCTGAGATAACCGGAAATTTCTAGCGCTATACTTACTTAATCCACTGTTATTAAACAAATTAAAATATCCATTTTTTAAATAATCATAATTCGTAATTATTTCTCAAGACGGTTCTGTTTGTTTATTTTTTAACCCATTTAGAATGCGTGATCTCTCGCCCAAAAAATAAACAAAACCCTTCCCTCGCCTTTATTTAACGTTTACTTGACATAGTATTAACACTTTCAAGGAGTAATAATGCTATGAGCCAAATACATAAACATGCGATTCCTGCGAATATTGCGGCACACTGTCTGATATCTCCCCAGCAGTATCAGGATCTCTATCAGCAATCTGTCTGCAATCCGGACGAGTTTTGGCGCGATCGGGGACAAATTCTCGACTGGATGACGCCCTACACCCGGGTAAAAAACACCTCATTTGCGCCTGGCAATATTTCAATCAAATGGTATGAAGATGGCAGCCTCAATTTGGCCGCTAACTGTCTGGATCGACACTTAGCAGTGCGGGGCGAACAGCCTGCCATAATTTGGGAAGGCGACGACGCCAGCCAAAGTAAAACGCTGACCTACCGGGAGTTACATGCGGAAGTGTGCCGCTTCGCCAATGTACTGGAAGCGCTCGGGATTAAAAAAGGCGATGTGGTCGCTATTTATATGCCCATGGTGCCAGAAGCCGCTATTGCCATGCTCGGCTGCGCTCGTATCGGCGCGATCCATTCGGTGATTTTCGGCGGTTTCTCACCGGAGGCCGTCGCCGGACGTATTATCGACTCCAGCGCGCGACTGGTCATTACCGCCGATGAAGGCGTCCGCGCCGGGCGCGCTATTCCACTCAAAAAGAATGTCGACGACGCGCTTAATAATCCTAACGTCACCAGCGTAGAACGCGTCATCGTGCTGGAGCGCACTGGCAGCAATACTCACTGGCAGGAAGGGCGCGATCTTTGGTGGACCACGCTCATGGACGAGGCCAGCGTCGAACATCAGGCTCCGCCAATTAACGCCGAGGATCCGCTATTTATTCTGTACACCTCGGGTTCAACCGGCAAACCCAAAGGAGTATTGCACACCACCGGCGGCTATCTGGTCTATGCGGCGACCACATTTAAATATGTGTTTGATTACCAGCCCGGCGAGGTTTACTGGTGCACCGCCGACGTCGGTTGGGTAACCGGGCATAGCTATTTACTATACGGACCGCTGGCCTGCGGTGCGACGACGCTGATGTTCGAAGGCGTGCCAAACTGGCCGCAGCCGAATCGTATGGCGCAGGTCGTCGATAAGCATCAGGTAAATATTCTGTACACCGCACCCACCGCAATCCGGGCGCTGATGGCCGAGGGAAATAAAGCGATTGAAGGAACACAGCGCACCTCTTTACGCATTTTAGGCTCCGTCGGCGAGCCAATTAACCCAGAGGCCTGGGAGTGGTTCTGGTCCAAAATCGGCAATGAAAAATGCCCGGTAATGGATACCTGGTGGCAGACAGAAACCGGCGGATTTATGATTACGCCGCTGCCCGGTGCCACAGAACTGAAGGCCGGTTCGGCGACGCGCCCCTTCTTTGGCGTTCAGCCGGCGCTGGTTGATAACGAAGGCAATATTCTGGAAGGTGCAACCGAAGGCAATCTGACGATTATCGACTCCTGGCCCGGGCAAGCGCGCACGCTGTTCGGCGATCATGCCCGCTTTGAGCAAACCTATTTTTCAACGTTTAAAAACCACTATTTCAGCGGCGACGGCGCGCGGCGCGATGAGGACGGCTATTACTGGATAACCGGGCGGGTGGACGACGTACTTAATGTCTCCGGCCACCGTCTCGGTACGGCGGAAATTGAATCGGCGCTGGTATCGCATCCCAAAATCGCCGAGGCCGCCGTGGTTGGTATTCCGCACGCGATTAAAGGCCAGGCGATTTATGCCTACGTCACGCTTAACCACGGCGAAATTCCCACCTCAGAACTGTATGCCGAGGTGCGCGGCTGGGTGCGAAAAGAGATAGGCCCGCTCGCGACGCCGGATATTCTGCACTGGACCGATTCACTGCCGAAAACCCGCTCCGGTAAGATTATGCGGCGTATTCTGCGCAAAATCGCTGCCGGCGACACCGGCAATTTCGGAGATACGTCTACGCTCGCCGATCCCGGCGTGGTGGAGAAACTGTTGGAGGAAAAACAGGGCATCGCCATGCCTTCCTGACACCTTCCCCCACGGCGGGAGGACTCCGCCGTGTCATCTCTTTCCAAAGGATTCATTGATAACGCACGCAGTAATGTGTCGATGCAACGTTTTCCAGGCCAATGCCGGAAAACGATCCGGCGCCGGGTGGCGCTGCGATACGCCGCCCCGCGACGATAACTATAAAACGTCGTGTTTAACCTCTGGAGATGCTGTGATGAATGATGACATTAATACCCGGTTAGCCCATATTGAACAAAGCGCGCATTTCAGGGAGCTGGTTGAAAAACGCCAGCGTTTCGCCGGTACACTTTCGCTCATCATGCTGGCGGTTTACGTGGGCTTCATCTTACTGATTGCCTTCGCGCCGGGCTGGCTGGGTACGCCGCTCTACGCGGGCGCCAGCGTTACGCGCGGGATCCCCATCGGCATTGGGATCATCGTATTCTCATTTATGCTCACCGGCGTCTATGTCTATCGCGCAAACGGCGAATTCGATCGTCTGACGAAAGCCGTGCTGCGGGAGGAAACCCTACAATGAAAACCCCCTATTTTTTGGCATTGTTCGCGCTGCCGGGCAGTGCGCTGGCGGCAGATGCGCTTAGCGGGCCGGTCGCCCGTCAGCCGACCAACTGGCAGGCGATTATTATGTTCGTTATTTTTGTAGCCCTTACGCTGTGCATTACCTGGTGGGCTTCGCGGCGCACCCGCTCGCGCAGCGACTATTATACGGCAGGTGGTAATATTACCGGCCTGCAAAACGGGCTGGCTATTTCGGGCGATTTCATGTCCGCCGCGTCATTTCTGGGGATCTCGGCGCTGGTCTATACCTCTGGCTATGATGGCCTGATCTATTCCCTCGGCTTTCTGGTCGGCTGGCCCATTATTCTTTTCCTGATAGCGGAAAGGCTGCGTAACCTGGGACGCTACACATTTGCAGATGTCGCCTCGTATCGTCTGCGCCAAAGCCCAATTCGTATGCTCTCCGCCTGCGGCTCTTTGGTAGTGGTCGCGCTATATTTAATTGCGCAAATGGTTGGTGCCGGCAAACTGATCGAACTGCTATTCGGGCTTAATTATCATATTGCCGTTGTGCTGGTCGGGGTCTTAATGGTGATGTACGTGCTGTTTGGCGGCATGCTGGCGACAACCTGGGTGCAAATAGTTAAAGCCGTGCTGTTACTGTTTGGCGCCTCATTTATGGCATTTATGGTGATGCGCCACGTCGGGTTTAATTTTAATACGCTGTTTTCAGAGGCGATGGCGGTTCACCCGGGCGGAGATGCCATTATGCGTCCCGGCGGGCTGGTAAAAGATCCGATTTCCGCGCTATCGCTTGGCCTGGGGCTGATGTTTGGCACCGCGGGGCTGCCGCATATCCTGATGCGTTTCTTTACCGTTAGCGATGCGAAAGAAGCGCGAAAAAGCGTGTTTTACGCCACCGGTTTTATGGGCTACTTCTATATTCTGACGTTTATTATTGGTTTCGGCGCCATTATGCTGGTCGGTGCTAACCCGGCGTTTAAAGACGCCGCGGGCGCGCTCATCGGCGGCAGTAATATGGCGGCGGTGCATCTGGCCAACGCCGTCGGCGGCAATTTGTTCCTGGGCTTTATTTCCGCCGTGGCTTTCGCCACTATCCTGGCAGTGGTGGCTGGATTGACGCTCGCCGGTGCCTCAGCCGTATCGCACGATCTCTACGCCAATGTATTTCGTAAAGGCGCCAGCGAACAGGCCGAGCTTAAGGTGTCTAAAATCACCGTGCTCATTCTTGGCGTGGTCGCCATCCTGCTAGGTATTCTTTTCGAAAATCAAAATATTGCGTTTATGGTTGGGCTGGCGTTCTCTATCGCGGCAAGCTGTAATTTCCCGATTATTTTGCTGTCGATGTACTGGTCGAAACTCACTACGCGCGGTGCCACTATTGGCGGCTGGTTGGGGCTGCTCACCGCCGTGGTCTTGATGGTGCTCGGCCCGACGATTTGGGTACAGATATTAGGGCATACAGCGCCCGTTTTCCCTTATGAATATCCAGCGCTGTTTTCTATTCTGGTGGCGTTTATCGGTATTTGGATTTTTTCTATCACCGATGGCAGCCCGCAGGGGGCGAGCGAACGCGCGCAGTTCCGCGCGCAGTTTATTCGTTCTCAAACCGGGCTGGGCATCGATACCGGGCGCTCCCACTGATTTTCAAATCAGGCGCGGTATGCCTCAGGGCATACCGCTATCCATCGGTTCGCTTCACGGCCTGCGGGAAAAATGTCACTGACGGTCACGCGTCATTAGCGATAAAACAGGATAAGTACAGTGAAAGTGACGATATTCGAGAGCGCATGCAGTAGCACCGGCGTTATCAGACCGCCGGAATAACGCCGGATTTGGCAAAGTATCATCGAGAAAATAAACAGCCACAAAAACGTTGCCGGTTCGCGATATTGCACGTGCATCAGAGAAAAGAGCAGCGAGCTTAGCAGCATCGCGGCATATTCCCCATAGCGACCAAAACCAACGCCCATGTTATATAAAAAACCGCGAAAGATTATCTCTTCCGTCACGGGCGCGATAAAACACCCGATGACTACAAACAGCCACCAGGCCCAGAGGGAGTAACTCTTTAGCGACGCCACCCACTGCGTTTCACCTTTCGAGAAATAGACGTAGATAGCCGTCAGGGCAATTAGCGCCAGGGCGCCATACCATAGCGCCGGTTGGTGCAATTTCCCCGCCGGCATTAACCCATAAAGCGACTGATAATATCGCCAGGCCAGCAGGGAAAAGGGCAGCCAAAACAGAAATTCAACCACCGTAGTTCCCATACCGGCGTGATATAAACTGCCCGCTGCGGGAAACAGGAAAAACAACAGGCTCAGCAAATACCACAGGCTCCAGGCCATAAAGCAGAACAGCGCGTGCATCACGCGGTCGAGAAGAGTCATTATGATTGCGCCAAAATTAAAATACGGGCGTTTTCACGCCGAAGACCGTTCCTTGTTTCAACGGCGCGCCGTCTCCTGGCCTGCAACCGTTTGCCGTACAGCAAGCACAACGTCCGCCTTCGATATGAATAACGAAAGCAGACAAAGCAAGCGGGATACGAACATCCATGAATAATAAAGGCCTTTAAATACCGGCTTACTGTAAAGACCCCAAAACACGATAAGCCACGGTTCATGTGTGGGAAAACGCTTTGAAAGCGTATTACCGAATGCCAGACTATAAGCCGGCGTGAATAAAACATTTTCTGAAAGAAACCATTGGATCCAGCTCCACTACATTTCCCCTGCTTCTTTGCCACAATTAGCCGAAGCGGAACCGACGCTATTTTACCCAGTTATTATCATCACCCTATAAAGAATTGATTTTTTGAGAATTTCACTAAAGCCGGGCGACTAACCGTGGACAGCGATCTGAGTAAAAATCAGCCGCTATCGCAGGGGCGCTGTCTGCGCATTAAAGCGGCGTAACAGAAACGCAAAAAAGAACGCACTGCGGAAGATTACAACCCAAAAGCCCAGGCGAGGCCAAAGCCTGACGCTGCTCGCGGCTACCGGACATGGTGTTGAGTTGACCGTGAAAAAGCCCCGCCAAAGACGGGGCTTAATACGCTTGAGGGCCATCGCTATGCATTACACTTTTTCAATAAGTAACGCTTCAAGCAAATCAAGGTCATGCAACATTTTCTGCAGCGTTTCGTTACTTATCTGCTGCGTAGCGCGCAAATGATACAGTTCCGCGCGTTCGGATCGTAACGCGGTGAGACGGAAACGGCGTTCCAGGTTTTCTGCCATTTCAAGGCTGTCCGCATCGTTATCGCCCTTAATTCGCCTGCGCAAATTGCCAATAACTCTGGCGCTAACTTCTTTAAGTAACTGATCGTCTATATTTTCTTCGCTGTTGGCCGCCAGCCGCTCTTCCATTTTTTGGATAGCGACAATCGCCACCTCTGCCGTTACCGAACGCGCTAATCGCTCCTCTTTATGGGCCTGCGATTTATCCGTGGTATCTACGTGGCGCAATAGGATGGGAAGCATGATAACCCCGACGAACAGCGAAAACAGGATCACGCCAGCGGAGAGGAAAATCAGTTCATAGCGCGCCGGGAAAATATCGCCATTCGGCAGCAGCAAAGGTATGGAGAGCACGCCGGCGAGCGTAATCGCACCGCGTACGCCAGCGAAAGAGGCGATAAGCATTTCACGCATCCCCCATGAGCCAAACTCCATGGGGCGCTTTTTCAAAAAGCGCAGGCTAAAGCGCTTCATGCACCACAGCCAGAGGAAGCGTACCAGGATGAGCGCAAAGTAAATAAGCGCGATATCCATGCACAGGATCCATGTTTCAACGTTCGGATCGGCTTCAGCCGCCGCCAGCGACATTTTCATAATCCCCGGAAGCTGAAGCCCCAGCATCAGGAATACCATGCCGTTAAACACAAATTCCAGCATCGCCCATACGCTATTTGCGCGCAGACGCATTGCCAGTGGTGCAGTACGCATCACACCGGAACGGGTGATGGTCATCCCTGCGGCAACCGCGGCCAAAATACCTGAGACGCCAATGTGTTCTGCAATCAAATACGAAGCGAAAGGTAACAGGAACAACAGCACGATTTGCGTTGCCGGCTCATCGCCGCTCCAGCGGCTCATTAAACGCAGCGATCGCCCGTATAGCCAGCTCACGGCGATACCGGCCAGCAGGCCGCCAATGGCGACTTTAAGGAACTCTAGCGTGGCGCCGCCAACGGTGAAAACCATAGTCCCCATAACGACTGCTACGGCGAACTTAAGCGACACCAGGCCAGAGGCATCATTCATCAGGGCTTCCCCCTGCAGGATGCCCATAATTTTCTTCGGAATGCGGCCTTCGCCGACAATACCGGAAAGCGCGACGGCGTCGGTAGGTGAGAGCACTGCCGCCAGCGCAAAAGCGGGAATCAATGGAATGCCGGGTACCATCCAGTAAATCAGGAAACCAATACCGGCCACGGTTATCAGCACCAGCACCAGCGCGAGCCCGATTATCTCTCGCCCATGGTGGATAAATTCCCGCGTTGGCGTTTTCCAGCCGTCGGCAAACAGCAAGGGAGGAATAAACAGGACCAAAAACAGCTCAGGATTAAAATCAACGTGCAAACCGAATTGAGGCCAGGCTAAAAGCGCCCCCATGGCGATTTGCATCAGCGGCTGCGGCACCTGAAAAGGTAAAATGCGCGTAAATACGCCGGAAAGAGACACTACCAGCGTCAGAATTAGAATTGTAAAAAAGTTTTCCATGCTTTCCTTAGTCGCAGAGTTTTTTTGTGACCGAAAATATTACCCCGATAATAGAACAACTTTTTTAACGCAAAGGGAACAGGAAGTGATGTATATCGGATTAAATCACAGCCGGACGGGCGCCCGGCCGTATGACGGCAGTCAGATAGCCCAGCCGCCAGCGTAAAAAACCACCAGGATAATGGCGATAATGACCGTGCCAATATTCAATTTACGCCATTCGCCGGCGATAATGCGGCCTATCGTCAGCGACGCAAAGCCCAACATAATACCCGTGACAATATTGCCGGTAAAAACAATAAACACCGCGGTGATAAGGCCAGACATCGCATCAACGAAATCACTAAAATCAATTTTCGCCACATTGCTCAGCATTAATAGCCCAACATACATTAACGCCGGGGCCGTGGCATAAGCCGGCACCAGCCAGGAAAGCGGCGAGAGAAATAAAATAAGCAAAAAGAGCACGCCGACCGTGACAGCCGTCAGCCCGGTTCTACCACCAGCCGCCGTACCTGCGGCAGATTCGATATACACCGCCGCAGGAGAAGCCCCCAATAGACTGGAGAGCACGCTGCTCATGGAGTCCGTGGTTAGCGCTTTCCCGCCGTCAATGATTTGCCCGTCTTTATCCAGAAGGTTTGCCTGCCCGGCTACGGCGCGAATTGTTCCGGTCGCATCAAACACTGCCGTCATTACCAGAGCCAGTACGCTCGGCAATACCAGCGGGTTCAGCGCGCCGGCAATATCCAGCGTTCCAATCAGCGAAGCGCTCTGTTCATCATGCAGAGAAGGCATAGCGAAGATACCGTGAAAATGGACCGCCGGATCGAACGCCAGCCCCAGCAGCGAAATAACCACAATGGTGAGCAGGATGCCACCCGGTACGCGGCGTTTCTCAAGCCCAACGATTGCCGCCAGCCCCAGTAATGTCATGATGGTTGGAAAGCTGGTGAAATTGCCCAGCGCAACCGGCAGGCCGTCCTGCGGGTTTTTTACCACTAAATCAATGCCGTTCGCCGCAATCAGTAACAGGAAGAGCCCAATGCCAATTCCGGTACCGTGCGCGACGCCCATCGGTAAATTACGCAGGATCCAGCCACGAATGCCGGTCGCAGAGATTAGCGTAAACAGCACGCCCATCAAAAAAACGGCGCCCAGTGCAACCGGGATGCTCATGTGCTGCCCCATCACCAGGCTAAATGCCGTAAATGCGGTGAGAGAAATGGCGCAGCCAATCGCCAGGGGTAGATTGGCCCATATCCCCATGGCGATAGATCCAACGCCGGCGACCAGGCAGGTGGCGACAAAAACCGCGGCAGGAGGGAATCCCGCTTTCCCCAGCATGCCTGGTACTACGACCACCGAATAGACCATCGCCAGAAAGGTGGTCAGGCCTGCCACCATTTCCTGACGAACCGAGCTGCCGCGTGCGGAAAGATGAAACCAGCGTTCAAATACACCGCCGGTACGCGCGGTTGGCGTTGTCATAAAGAATTCCCCTGAATGAAGATTACAGTGCTGCACAGCATGCAAAAGCGCCATGCATTTTATTCGCCATGCCATCGCTTCTGGCGTCAACTTCAGCCGACGCAAACGATTAACTCGATGGTTAAAAAAACGCGTTAACGCGAAGGCAAACGATTATCTAGCGTTACGGTAGCGATTTTCAACTTAACTTTGCCGGTATTTTGCAAAAAGTCGTACGCCTGATGATTTTGTCACCGCTAGTAACGCAAACGTTCTCTTTTATGGAATCCGGCCGATGTTTTGGGGTAATCACTGTCCCTTTAGCGACAAAATAACTTCCAGGTGAAATTCATTAATTCTTTATAGGGATTAGCGATTAATTATCGATATCTTTTAGTAAACGCGCGCCCGTTCCCTGGCTGCCCAGCGTGTCGTCAGGGTTACGCAGCGGACAGTCGCGCCGCGAAAGGCAGCCGCAGCCAATGCACCCATCCAGCTCATCGCGTAACGATATTAGCGTATGAATGCGCCGCTCCAGCTCATCCCGCCAGCGTGAAGAGAGCGCTTTCCACTCTTTTGCGCTGAGCGTGTGGCCTTCCGGTAACATGCTGAAAGCCTCGCCCACCGTGGCTAACGGAATGCCTATTCGCTGCGCTATCTTAATGATCGCCACATAGCGTAATACGTCGCGCGTATAGCGGCGCTGATTCCCGGCGTTACGCTGGCTGCGAATAAGCCCTTTACTTTCATAGAAATGCAGCGCTGAAACGGCGACGCCGCTGCGCTGCGCCACTTCGCCCGGCGTCAGCAGCGCTTTCAGGCGGTTTTTAGGGCGGGATAATTTATTTTCCAAAATTAACTTTACCTCAAGTTAGCTTGAGGAATTATACTCCGCCCCTGTACCTGTTGGAAACCTGATGAGAGGATAATAATGTCACATCATGAAATTATTCAGACGTTAACCGAATGGATCGACGATCATATCGACCAGCCTATGAATATTGATGTGGTTGCGAAGAAATCCGGTTACTCCAAATGGTATTTGCAGCGTATGTTTCGCACCGTGATGCATCAAACGCTGGGCGAATATATCCGCCAGCGGCGCCTCGCGATGGCCGCCGAAGCCTTGCGGACCACGCAGCGACCTATTTTTGATATCGCGATGGATTTTGGATATGTGTCGCAGCAGACTTTTTCACGCGTTTTTCGCCGCGAATTCGATCGCACCCCTACCGATTACCGTCAACGCGCCTAATTCTGTGGGCCGCCCTCAACTGAACTTCTCTTTTAGGCCTAAAAGTCGCGCTGCCATCTGGTGAATTAATCGACAAATGTGATATAGTTCACATGTTGAATGCAACATAAACTGATATTACATTTTTGTAACGACTTATTCCCCACGCGGCCTCAGGTCATTGATGCTCCGGTATTCGGAAGCAGGGCTTTGCTATATGTCGCGTATCCGTAATAAGTTCGCTTTGAGGATTAAGCCCCATGGCTACGCTTACCACTGGCATTGTTCTAATGCGCTGGCAGTTAACGAGTGCGCTATTGATGTTTATCGCAAGTACGTTAAATATTCAGCTTCGTAAATTTGATCACGGTGTAATGGCGTTTTTCGCCAGCGGTATTGGTATCGCCGCTTCATGCTGGTTCGCTACCGGGCTATTGGGAGTCAGTATCAATTTCCCGCTTATCTGGGTGCATCTTAAAGATTTATTGATTGAATCCATGAATAATATGCCGCCCGAGTGGCCGGCAATGATGGCTTAAGAGTAGTTATCGCATCACGCTCCCTCACGAACAGGGGGAGTAGCTCAGCAATACTTTTATACGCTGGCCGATACAGAGCCTTTTGCGACGTGCCTGAAGCGCCTTTCCACCGCCGCGCCGGGTGCCATTAACCGCTATGCCCGAGCGCAGCTAGCCGCGCCTTACTACCCGGCGAAGTTCGCCGTCCCGCAATCTGCCAATCAGCGTACCGACGATGGTATAAAATGCCCCTAGTAAAATCAGGATGAACACATCATTTAGGGTGTTTTGCCAGGGAAGCTCCATTTGATTTACACCGGCAATCGCTTTGGTCGCCCACGTGGACGGTAGCATCGACGATACGGCTCTGACCCATCCCGGCATTGACTGCAGCGGCCAGATGGTCCCGGAGATGTAAAAAACCGGCATCGTAATAAAGGAGAGCGTTAGGTAGATCATCTCCACGCTGCGCAAGCACTCCGTCAGTAATTTTCCCAGGCCCAGCACGGCGAGTAAAAAAGGAAACGTTAACAGTAAAATTTCCGGTATCGACGCCGTTTGCCGGTAGCCCAACACCCAGGGCCACAGCACAAACAGCACGATTGATAAAAATAGCCAGATGGGTAAAAGCGCAGATAAACCGCCCAGATACACGGGCAGCGGCGGCTTACCCTGCGCACGCAGCATAATGCTGACGCGCACGCTCGCTATCATCAGCGAGTGCTGTAGTAGCATGACCAACAGGCCCGGAAATACAATAGCCGCAAAACTAATTCCGGGATTAAATAGCCCTTCCGTCTGCCCGATAATCGGCGTCAGCAGAACATTCGCCTGGCTGCTACTAAAGCCATTGCGCAGTAAGAGCTGCTTGTCATAGTGATTTAGTAGTTCCTGATAAGCGGCCATGACATCCTGCTGGATCTGCCCATTCGACATGCGATTGGTGGCATCGCCGTAAACCGGCACGGTGACCGATTTACCGGCTAACAGTTTCTTTTCCAGGTCAGTTGGGATAACCACCACGGCAAATAATTTCCGCCAGCCTAGATCTAAACGCGCCTCATCCAGATTGTCATAAGCGCGCGTGCTAACCTTAGAACCAGCATCTAGCTGACGAATAAGCAGACGGCTGGCCGGGCTGTGATCCTGATCGATAACGGCCACCGGCAGATCCCACACGGTGCGATGCGCATAGATGGTACTCATGACGCATAGAGACACCAGCAGCATCATCCACATTGGGCGCTCCAGTAGCCCCATCAATACCTTCGTGAAGGTCGCCCAGTAACTTTTCATAACACGACTTCCTGCTTACGCAGACGCTCCGGCAGCCGCCGACGCACTAATAGCCCGGCAATCAGCGGGTACATGAGCAGCAGCGCGCAGACGCTAAATACCGGCCGCCCCGGAACCTTACGCAAAAAGAGGTCAAACATGGCATATAGCGCATGCGTGAGCGGCTCAATATTGGAAATAATTTGCGCAGGCAGAGACATTGACAGTTCGGGTACGACGATTCCGGAAAACGCCAGCGCGATACTCACCATAATTCCCATTAGGGTGTACGCCGTTATCTCGCTGCCGGTAAACGTGAAGAGCAGCAAACCAATGCTTTGCGCCGCCATCACGTAGAAAAAGGCCACGCACAGCATATAAAACAGGTTTCCTACCACGCGCGCGTCAAAAACCCACACTAATAGCGCAATCTCTGCCATTAGCAGCGTGGTGTAACACAGAGTATAGGGCGCCAGTTTTCCTAAAAGCGACATGCTAAACGAACTGGAATAAATCAGAGGTTTGCTACGTGCAAGTACATAAATCATGCACGTCACTACAAAAAGCTGCACCAGATGGATAGTCGCGGCAAATTGCTGGTAATACACATAGCTTCCGCTGGCGTTGAATAAGCTGTCGTAAGAAAGCTCCACCTGCGCCAGCGGTGGCGGTGTCTTGCCCATTTTGGCCGCCAGAATAGAGCGATAATTCGCATTCAGCTCGCTAATCAGCCCGCCGAAGTCCTGGGTAGAATAAAATCCGGCACCGTAGAATAACGCATTGTAATAAAAGGTAACGCGCGGCTGGCGGCCAGCCAGCGCATCCGCCTCAAAATCGGCGGGAATATACACTAGCCCATAGTCCTGTGCGTCACGCATTCGACGCATCGCTTCGGAAAGGCCACCTGACGCTGGCGTAAGCTGCGCATGGGAGCCGGCGTCCAGCTTACGAATAAGCGTGCGCGAAAGTTGGCTATGATCGTTATCCACTACGGAAACCGGCAATTCCTGCAGCGTGCCTTCCGAGAAGTTACTGCCGATAAGCCCGAATAATAGCAGCGGAAAGCACCAGCTCAGCCAGTGAAATACCGGCTTACGCAGCGCGGTTCGCACTTCTCTGCTGAATGATAAGCGAAAGCAGTGCCAGCCAATCTTTATTCCTTCCATTGCCATAACGCGCTCATCCCCTGACGAAGCCCAGCCACCGGCGCCGTAGGCCACAGGCGAACTTCAAAAGTTTTTAGATCAAAATCTCCCGTCGCGCGCGTGGCGCGCTTCGTCGCGTAATCTCCCAGCGGGGCAATATAGTGCACTTCCGCTTCGATAATTTGATTATTGAGCGCGGGAACGCGCAGCCGCACTTTATCGCCTTTTCGCACGTGCGCCAGGATGTCTTCGCGAAGGTTAAATACGAACCAGGCCTGCGGCTGGCGCACCAGGGTTAGCAGCGGGCTGGAGGCATTTAACAACTCACCAACTTCCGCAGGGATCGGCCCAACTTCCCCATCGACCGGCGCCTTAACATTTAGGTCGTCGGCCTGCACTTTAATTTCCTGGAGTTCATGCTCAGCCTGCCGAAGCTGGGCGGCATAAGACGCCCGCTGTTCTACGCGATCGCCATTTTTACCTTCATCGAGATTGGCTTTTGCCGCCAGCACTTTTTGCCAGGCCGCGTCGCGCGAAGCGCGCGCATTTTCCAGTTCCTGAGCGGATACATAGCCGCGCGCGGCGACCTGTCGGTTGCGCGCATAGGTGTCCTGCGCGTTGCGATAATCAGCCTCAGCCTGAGCCAGCGTGGCTTTCAGGTTGCGGATACTCTCCTCACGGGTGCCGTTTACAGAAAGGTCGAGCTGCGCCTTTGCCCGATCGCGGGTGGCCTGAGCGGCCTGTAATTGCGCAATCAGCTCAGGCGCTTCGAGCCGCATCAAAAGCTGACCGGCTTTTACATCATCACCGCGTTCAGCGAAACGCTCAACGACGCGCCCCTTCGCTTTTGATGTCACAATCACTTCTGAAGCGTCAACTTCCCCTTGCAGTAATATGTCCTGATTTTGCGCGCGAAATAGCACGGCCAGCGAGATAACTATCACGACCAATAGTAGCGTAAACAGCGTTTTCTTCTTCACTGAAACGGTCTCCCTATCCTTTCCACAGTATGCACCCCGGCTCCATGTTCATAATTATGGTTAACAAGCGTAACACAGGAAAAACAGGATGATTAAACACCGGACCACATCTACACGCTGACAAGGCCTTTTAAAAGAAGTTTGGTCAGACTTACAGGGAAGGAACCGCTGCACCGCCATACGACAGTGCTGCTTAAGAGGATAAAACTATGGCTCACACGGTACCGGCTTACCAATGTGGTAGCCCTGAAACCAGGTCACGCCGAGGCGGCTTAAGCACTGGCGCTGTTCTTCGGTTTCCACATATTCTGCGACGATTTCCATGTTCTTTTCTTTAGCAATATCGCAGATGGATCGTACTATTTTTTGGTCGACCACGCAGGTCAAAATATCTTTTATAAATACGCCGTCTATTTTGAGGATATCTGCTTTCAACTCTTTTAGCCGCTGATAATTCGCCATGCCAGTGCCAAAATCATCAATCGCGATTTTAACCCCGTGACGCGATAAATAGTCAATATTTTCACGGGCATTATCGGAGTGCAGCAGCTCCTGCTCTTCCGTAATCTCAATGACAGCACACGACGTGGCAACCCGGTAGCGCGTAAACAACGCAATGACTTTCATCCCCAAACCACGTTTTACCAGCGTGGCTGGCATAATATTGATGGAAAGCCGCTTACGGGTTTCACCCGGGAAATGTTTACTCAAAAAGCACAGGCTTTTTTCCAGAACCAACAAATCGAATTTTTCACACAGGTTAAATTCACGTATTACTGGCAAAAAGCGATCCGGCGTCAGGATTTCATCACCGCAGCGCAAGCGGCTCAGTATCTCGCGATACTCCTCGCCCTGCTCGGTTCGAATCGGTTGACCATACAGTAAAATATCGCTGTGTTTCAGCGATTCAATGACTTTCGCATGCAATGTCCACTGCCGATCAATACTGGCGGCAAGCTCGGCTTCCCGTTCGTCCAGCGCCACAACAATATCATCTTCCGGCGCGCTTTCCGCCAGGCGTGCGAGTTTGTTGATAAAACGGTTGAACTCTTCCGACGGGTGATAGTGCCCCCATGCAAGCTGGTAGTTCATTTCATACACGCGCCCTTTCCAGCTTAGAACTAAATCACGCAGCACCTGCTGTAATGCCAGCAGTTGACTCTCTCGATGTTCCGTATCCAGTAAAAACAGAAGGTCGCAGCCAGGTATAGTATGAATCCGATAGGCCAAGTCGGGACGGCCGCCAAACGCGGCGGCAATAATACGCTTGATATGTAAGCGCATACTCAGCCCGTAATGCTTATCCAGCAAATACAGATTGTGCATATTGATGTAGCACAGCGCGCCGCCGTTCTGCTCAATTAGGCGTTTCTCAAGTGAACGGATATTCGGTAACCCCGTTAGCGGATCGGTTGCCGAAATGGCGTGGACGATACCAAGCATGGCACGGTGGCTACGTTTAATGAAAGTCAGCCAAAAGTTAGCAATGGTAAATACCACAATAGTCGACATCAGCCATACCAGCAGCGGGGCATAATCGCTGCTGGAGATAAAATTCTGATTGAATTGCAGCAGCGCGAAAATGGTAGCGCTCCAGGCGTATTGCATTAGCTCACTGTTAAATTGCACTATGCCATAAATAAATATCAGAAATAAAAACGGCACTAAATAACCCGCGAAGAATGAATTCCTAACGGGGTAGCAAAATAGCGCAACGGTCGTAATTAATAGTGCGCTCCACGCTATACCTCGGCTCCCGGGGCAGCGTAGCGTATTCAGCGCAGCGCTGATTTGGCGCTTAAAGCGACGGCGCACGCCCTGTGACGAAAACAATAGGCGATTAAACGAATATAGCACCGGCGTAAAGGCGAGCGCTGGAAGGGTCATGCTTAAAATCGCCGTAAAGAGATAAATTTCCGTGCCGGAGTAAAAATAGTGCGCCAGTTGAGGAGTGTCCGTATATAGCAGGCCTGCCCCATACGTCATCAGCTTTGTCAGTAGCGGGCTAACAAAACCCAACAGTACAATACGCGAACGGCTGGTGCGCAGGAAAAAGCCGCCGTTCCAGCGGGAGCCTTTAATATTGCGCATCAACGTACAGCTCAATATTAACGGCACCAGAATACTGAGTGTGAGTATGAAAATAGCCGATAGCGGTAGCTGAACGAATACTAAGCCAAATAGCGTTAATACCGCGCCGGTCAGAGGGAGCCAGCTACGCCGGTCCAGCGCGATAAGTTGAGCAATGATAAAACTATAAGGCAGCCAGGCGATGTGACTAACCTGGCCCTCTATTACCGCCTCGGGCGATAGCAAATTCAGCAAGTACAGGCTTATCACATCAATAAAGTAAATCAGTGCCGTATTCCTGGCCGAAAACAAGTAAGACATGGCAGTACCAATTACGCGGTAATATTTATCGGCATATCTGTTTTGCCGGCCCGTTTTGCCTGATACATTTTTCTATCGGCGTGCGCGATGGCATCGCTTAATGCCATACCTGGTAGCACCTTACACACGCCATAACTAATCGAAAGCGGAATTTGTGCGCTAAACAGATTAATGTCATGTGCAATGCGCTTCATGCACGCATACACCTGCTCTTCACAATCGTTACTAAATAGAATAAAAAACTCATCCCCGCCCATTCGTACCGCAAAATCAATGCCAGGAATTAAGCGACTGCTGATGGCACGAGAAATATGCGTCAACGCATCGTCTCCCGCCGGATGCCCCCATGTATCATTAATTCTTTTAAAATTATCGCAGTCGATCATTGCTACCGTCATCGCACCCGGCGCGCAGCGTTTTTCAAACTGCTTTAACCAACCACGGTTATATAAACCCGTTAACGGATCGCGCAGCGATTCGTTACGGCGCGCTCTTGCCCTCCCGTCGTGGATGAGGTAGACCACCACAAAGCACAGGGAAAGCAGCATCAGGACAATTAAATCACCGCGCCCGCTGCGGGTCAGGTAATAGCGCAGCGGATTCACTGTCGCAATGACGTCGTAGCGATCATTAATCGCCGAGTGAATCTCTTTGCTGTCGCCTTCCTTACTTTCACCTACAATGCGGAAACGCGTGTTTGTTTGTCTATCCAGTAAAAAGATGTTCAAGAAGTTATTTCGGTCCGAAAGCCCAAGACTTGATACCAGAGACTGCAATTCATTTTGCTGGTAATCAAAACACAGGGAGCCTAATACCCTATCTTTCATTCCCTGGCTTTGGTCGAAAACGATATGTTGCACGGTAATGACCGGCGCGCCCGACAGTGAATCTATATAAACCGGAGAGACTTTGTTTGCCTGTGTATGCGGGTCATCGCGCAGTTTAAGATAGAGATACCCCTCAGAGCGGCTATGGGGGAAAATACGGTAGCCTTTTTGTTCGCCAGATTTAAAGATGTAGGTAGACAGCGGTGTTTTACCAACAAAATACACGTAAGCATTATCTTTCGATAAGAAATAGCGACGCCCTATTTTACTGTAATGAGAGGTTTTACTTTCGATTCCTGCTGCAATATCAACGGCCTGAGCGATGAGAATAGCATCATCATTCATCGGAATATCAGACTGCAGCGTACCGCGAAAATTATGATTAGGGCGATCCGCATACAGGTTAAAACCATAAATACCGCTGCGGGAATCATATTCCGGCATTAACTGCGGCCAGCGGCGATTTCCGCTTTTCAGGCGCAGATAGAGTACCGATACGGCATCGGTAAAATTTTCATTGTGATAAAGGTCGCTTTCAATCACGCGCGAAAGCTCATGGGCCGTCATTTCAGCTATTGAAAGCTGGCGCCGGTATGAAATATAGCCTAATAGCGCCACGGCCAGCATAAAGACCAGCAGCGTCGTTGTAATCACGAAAAGCTTTGAGTCGAACCACGATCGATGAATAGCCGGGGCCGCTTGTTCTGTGCTAATCACAGTCACTGTTTTAACTCCAGAGGAAAAGGCCGCGTACGCGATCCTTTAAAACCGTAATACCATCATATGGGCGTTGCCCCAGCCGTCAGACGCTTTCTAATAGGCAACGATGATGAGTCACTACTGCATCCCTGCCTGTCAGAAAGTCTGGCCGACTTACGAGCCGGTTTTCTCTCTCCAGATTAAAATCTCGCGTCTCTTCCCGTGATGCGACTGGCGATCGGTATCGCCTGGTTAGCGCAGCAGAAGCCCGATGCGCCAAATGGTCTTTTCATGCGCAGGCGGCCTGTATGAACTACGACCGCCCTATGGTGTCGTTGCGCCGGTGGCAATAAACCCCGTCCACAGACATTCCATAGCCGATCAATATCCATGCCGGATAGGGGCTTAACCCCGTAACTTCTGCAAAATAAAATGATTTTCGGCCATGCTTCACATCCACCTTTTTGAACCATGGCACCCGGCCACGGTAAATATCAGGAGGAAAGTTTCAGGCTCTGCGAGTAAACCCGTTGTTTGCTTAATCTACTATTTCTTTGCTTTGTGTAAATGTGTACTACGGTAGATGGTTTTATTTTGTTAATTATTCGTTTAAGAAATGCAGTTATCAGAAGCTGGCATCTGTCTTTAAGTTGCGCACAGATTATCATTTATTGCTTAAAATACAATTCGTTTGCATATAATTTATCAGACAAAAACATATGATCATGATTTCATGATAAAAAAAATAATCGAACTCGCTATTTTTTCTGCCAATAAACAGCGCAAATTGTTGATAATATTGTGACTTAACACAAGAAGTATTTTATATTTTTTATAAAAATGTTTTGTTGTTGTTTCTTATTTTACATGATGACCCAGAGTATAGTTCATATGTTAAATAATACTCCCTTTAATTACGGTTCATTAAAATGAGTATTATTTAACAGCTGTGGTGACAGGCTTAGTTACCCTTATTTATATTATGGTCATCGCCACTATGAATTATAGAAATAATATATTTATAATGACTCTCATCATCATTCGTTTTATTGCCTATTTTATTCTTCCTGTTTAAAAATAAATTCTTTTCACTGGCAACATCCATGCAGACATGCCCATACGATACAGCGTAACCAGCGCCCAATGCTGGAGAATAATCTCGCTTCAGATAATCTGTTTAACGGATGATATTTCGGATGCCAACTGTATAGATAATTTTAGTGTGAGTGCCCGACAATCCATGCCAGGAAATCACCACGGGAATGAGGAGAGGATGCGGTCGATATTATGATGGAGGCATTATGCGCGCTGAATAGCCGCCTGCTAGAGCGCACGCTGACAGGCAGCCCATTGAATTTATATCAAAAAACGTAACAAATAGCCCTGCAGGATGGTATGACGATGAACATTATTAGATAACATGACTCCAGCTGAACTCAGCCTGAGTCTTCAGAAAGGCGAAAATTTCTTGTTTATCAATCTGGGGCGGGCAACCAGACACCTTTATCACTGATATCTAGCGCCTGCTCACGTATGCCACCCAAGCTGCTGATAGTAAAGGTGTAATGACCGGGTGCCTGTTGTAGTGTGGCAAAACTACTGCCTGCGATCACCGGCGCCTCTGGTTGACCATTGAACCGAGCGCACTCGCCCTGCTGCAGTTTAATGTAGACCTGCGCCACACGGCTGGCGATGGAACAAACAAATTCTGGCTCCGGCTCAGGTTCGCGCAGGGCGAAACGGAAATTTACTGTGATACACCCCATTCAAGTATGAGTGACAAATACAGTCCACCTCCACGCCTGGCAGAGCTGGCTATATCCGGCAAGTGTTATCCATCTCTTCAGCCGTAGTAGGGTGAATTGGTTAATGACAAGAGCTGGCACTGAATGCAATGCGGGTGGTCGTATAGCAATGAAAACAAGAAGTATAGCTATCTTTCATTCAGGCTCGGCCAAAACAGGCAGTACGATAGCGAAGACTGGCAATGCTTCATTCAGATCGACCATATGGTGCCAAATATGAGTCACCACAACTACGGTCAGATGAAAGGTGAAGAAGCCATTTTCAAGCCGCTGAAAAAGGCAAATTCGTAAGTGGATATCTTAAATACGAGCCATAGCCATGGCCGCTATTTGCATTGCAATCCATAAACCAACCGGGACCACAATTACTACGGAGGTTTAGTCCAGAGACCTGCAAGCAGGCCTCTCACTAAACGTAGTTTTGATTAGAACGGAATGTCGTCGTCAAAATCCATCGGAGGCTCGTTGGAAGGCGCGCTCTGCGGTTGAGGCTGCGCCTGCTGGGGTCGGGACTGCGCGCCGCCGCTAAACTGGTTACCGCCGTTCTGAGGCTGCTGTGACTGCCCCCAGCCGCCACCCTGGCCCTGCTGCTGGCCGCCGTTGCCGCCCATGCCCGCACCTGCTCCGCCGCCCTGGCGACCACCCAGCATTTGCATGGACCCACCAACGTTAACCACAACTTCCGTCGAGTAGCGATCCTGCCCGCTTTGGTCCTGCCATTTACGCGTACGTAGCTGACCTTCAATATAAACCTGAGAGCCTTTACGCAGGTATTCGCCAGCCACTTCTGCCAGCTTGCCGAACAGGACGACTGAATGCCATTCGGTGACTTCTTTCATTTCACCGGTCTGCTTATCGCGCCAGGATTCAGACGTTGCCAGCCGTAGGTTCGCCACAGCGCCGCCGTTTGGCATATAGCGGATTTCCGGGTCCTGACCCAGATTACCGACGAGAATCACCTTATTTACGCCTCTGCTGGCCATTTTCGTGTCTCCTGAGATGATATTCAGATAGTTTAAGGCTCGGGATTCTAACACGCCAGTCGCACAGATAATACCTGCTGTCCACATTCCAAGAATCTCGCACTGGTTGCATCTATTTGCACGGAAGACTGGATATTCATCCAGCCTGATTTGTGTCATAATTAGCCGCTTCGGGCCGCCAGTTTCGTCGTTCTCCGTACTGGCCTACGCGTTTATTCCGGGATAGGTGAATGGATAAGATCGAAGTCAGGGGCGTACGCACCCACAATCTCAAAAACATCAGTCTTGTTATTCCACGAGATAAGCTCATCGTCGTTACCGGCCTGTCTGGCTCAGGTAAGTCTTCGCTAGCCTTTGATACGCTATACGCAGAAGGGCAGCGCCGCTATGTGGAATCCCTTTCCGCCTACGCCCGACAGTTTTTGTCGCTGATGGAAAAGCCGGACGTCGATCATATTGAAGGGCTATCTCCGGCAATCTCCATCGAGCAGAAGTCCACATCGCACAACCCGCGTTCCACCGTGGGTACCATTACGGAAATCCACGATTATTTACGCCTGCTGTTCGCCCGCGTCGGCGAGCCTCGCTGCCCGGATCACGATATTCCGCTGGCGGCGCAAACGGTAAGCCAAATGGTGGATAACGTACTGACCCAGCCGGAGGGCAAACGCCTAATGCTGCTGGCGCCGGTCATTAAAGAACGTAAGGGCGAACACGTTAAAACGCTGGAGAATCTGGCGAGCCAGGGCTACATCCGCGCCCGCATCGACGGTGAAGTGTGGGATCTCTCCGATCCGCCAAAACTGGAGCTGCAAAAGAAACACACCATTGAAGTCGTGATTGACCGGTTTAAAGTCCGCGACGATCTGGCACAGCGCCTGGCGGAATCGTTTGAAACCGCGCTGGAGCTCTCAGGCGGCAGCGCGATTGTCGCCGACATGGACGATCCTGATAGTGAACCGCTGATTTTTTCCGCCAACTTCGCCTGCCCGGTCTGCGGCTATAGCATGCAGGAGCTGGAGCCGCGCCTGTTCTCGTTTAATAACCCGGCCGGTGCCTGCCAAACCTGCGATGGGCTAGGCGTCCAACAATATTTCGATCCTGAGCGTGTGATACAAAATTCCGAGCTGTCGCTGGCAGGCGGTGCCATTCGCGGCTGGGATAGGCGCAATTTTTACTATTTCCAGATGCTGCGATCGCTGGCGGAGCACTATCAATTTGACGTGGAAGCGCCCTGGGAAAGCCTGAATGACGAGGTTAGAAAAGTTATTCTGTACGGTTCAGGGAAAGAAAATATTGAGTTTAAGTACGTCAACGATCGCGGCGATACCTCGGTGCGCCGCCACCCTTTTGAAGGGGTACTGCATAATATGGAGCGGCGTTACAAAGAGACAGAATCCAACGCCGTCCGCGAAGAGCTGGCAAAATTCATTAGCAATCGCCCCTGTACAAGCTGTCACGGCACGCGCTTACGCCGTGAAGCTCGCCACGTTTTTGTAGAAAACACTTCGCTGCCGACGATTTCAGAAATGAGCATCGGCCACGCGATGGATTTTTTCAACGGGATGAAACTTGCGGGCCAGCGCGCAAAAATTGCGGAAAAAGTATTAAAAGAAATCGGCGACCGCCTGAAGTTTCTGGTCAACGTCGGGCTGAATTATCTAACGCTGTCCCGCTCGGCGGATACCCTTTCCGGCGGCGAGGCCCAGCGCATCCGGCTCGCCAGTCAAATTGGTGCCGGGCTAGTCGGGGTAATGTACGTACTGGATGAACCTTCAATCGGGCTGCATCAGCGCGATAATGAGCGCCTGCTCGGCACGCTTATCCACCTGCGCGATCTGGGTAATACCGTCATTGTGGTCGAACATGATGAAGACGCCATTCGCGCCGCGGATCATATCATCGATATCGGCCCAGGTGCCGGCGTGCACGGCGGTGAAGTGGTCGCCGAAGGGCCGCTGGAGGCGATAATGGCGGTGCCGGAATCGCTTACCGGCCAGTTTATGAGCGGCAAACGCCAAATCGCCATTCCCGGGCAGCGCGTTAAAGCCGATCCGCAGAAAGTGCTCAAACTCATCGGTGCACGCGGCAATAATCTGAAAGATGTTACGCTCACTCTGCCGGTCGGGCTATTTACCTGCGTCACCGGCGTTTCCGGCTCCGGGAAGTCGACGTTAATTAACGATACGCTGTTCCCACTGGCCCAGCGCCAGTTAAACGGCGGTACCAGCGCTGAAGTAGCGCCTTATCGCGATATTCAGGGGCTGGAACACTTCGATAAAGTCATTGATATCGATCAGAGTCCCATCGGGCGCACGCCGCGTTCAAACCCTGCCACTTATACCGGTGTTTTTACCCCCGTTCGTGAATTATTCGCCGGAGTTCCTGAATCCCGCTCGCGTGGATATACGCCGGGACGTTTCAGCTTTAATGTGCGCGGCGGGCGCTGCGAGGCCTGTCAGGGCGATGGCGTGATTAAAGTCGAAATGCACTTTCTACCGGATGTCTATGTCGCCTGCGATCAGTGCAAAGGAAAGCGCTATAACCGCGAGACGCTGGAAATCAAATATAAGGGTAAGAATATCCACGAAGTTCTGGATATGACTATCGAAGAGGCGCGTGAATTTTTTGACGCCGTGCCAGCGCTGGCTCGCAAGTTACAAACGCTCATGGATGTCGGGCTGTCGTATATTCGCCTCGGCCAGGCCGCAACTACGCTTTCCGGCGGTGAGGCCCAGCGCGTAAAACTGGCGCGCGAGCTGTCAAAACGCGGTACCGGGCAAACGCTCTATATTCTGGATGAACCGACTACCGGCCTGCACTTCGCGGATATTCAGCAGTTGTTAGAAGTGCTGCATCAGCTTCGGGATCAGGGCAATACTATTGTCGTCATTGAACACAACCTGGATGTGATTAAAACCGCGGACTGGATTGTGGATCTCGGCCCTGAAGGCGGGAGCGGCGGCGGTGAAATACTGGTCTCCGGTACTCCGGAAACCGTCGCCGAATGTAAGACATCGCACACGGCACGCTTTCTGAAGCCACTTCTGAAGAAAGCATAACTCACCGCAATAGGCGTCTTTACCTGAACAGTCCGCTGCGGGCTGTTCAGGCGATTAGCTTCAAATACTCCTGAAGTTAGCGGGCGAGCATGCTAAGCAAGCGCTCACTTCTTATCGGTTATACCTACATAATTTTAAGCATTCGCGCTTTTTGGCAGCCGTTCGTACTCGCTGACGCCCGTAATTTTGCTTTCCCTCGCGCGAGGCTGAAAATCCAGTTTCAATTTATCAACGTATTGGCGTATCAGAAAACAATCCGAGCTACGCCCCCATTATCTGACGACGCGTTTGTTCCGGCAGCAGCGCCAGCGCCTGCTGCCAGGAGTCGTCCACCAGATAATAGATCTGCGAATCGGGAAGATCGCCATCCAGATATAGCGTGCTCCAGTGTGCTTTATTCAGGTGGCGGCTGGGTGTCACATCACGGTGTTCTTCACGCAGTAATTCAGCCAGCGCGGGGCTGGTTTTAAGCGAAACTGCCTGACGCCCGTTCTGTTCATGAACCATAGCAAAGAGCACATCCGCCACTTTAATTTGCGTCGCTTTCCAGTCTGAATGGACGCTTTGCCGGGCGCCGTTTTTGCTCATACAGTACTGCAATAACTCCGAATCAGTCATGGTATTTATTCCCCCTGTAATGTAGCGATAATACGGCGCTGCCCGCCGTGAATACGATGCTCACCCAGCCAGATACCCTGCCAGGTGCCCAGCGCCAGGCGCCCATTCCGGACAGGTAACATCAGCGATGCGCCAAGCAGCGACGACTTCACATGCGCCGGCATATCATCTGGCCCTTCATCAGCGTGATGCCAGCCGGCGTTTTCCGGCACCGCCTCCAGAAAATAGCGCTCCATATCGCTTCGCACCGAGGGATCGCAATTCTCATTAAGCATCAGCGACGCAGAAGTATGTTGTAAAAGCAAATGCAGCAGCCCCGTTTGCACATGGGATAGCGCGTGCAGTTGCCCGGATATCTCATCGGTTACCAGGTGAAAACCACGAGTTTTCGCAGGTAACATTACCGTTTGCTGATGCCACATAACCGTTCGCTCCTGTATTAACCATAGCGCTTTAAGTATGTAGCTTGCAGAAGAAAGGTAAAATTCAGCGTGGAAATAGTTACGTTAGCGGCGGAAATAATGCTTACCTGTCGTCTTGTAGCATTCGCCGATCGCTAAAAGACGACGCGGGCTGATAATCCGGGATAAAGCGACTCAATATTCTGAGTTTACTACCACCTCTTCCCCAAGAGATCCTGCGCGAGGCAGAGGGCGGTTAGTGGAGTTTCCCGCACGCAGAATGCGGATGCCCCGGGCGCCTACCGCGCGCGCAGCGCGAATATCTCCGTCAGCGTCACCGTAAAAAATGCCCATCCGCTTTTCTTTCAGCCACTGCGTTTTGGCATTGCGTCCCACATCTTCACCGGCAAATACCACCGGATTCATACTCGCGTCTGGGATTTGAAATACGCTCTGCAGCGTTTGCGAAACCGTCTCTGTTTTGGTGTGCGTGCGGCCGGTTACAAACCAGATACTGTCTCCGCGCCTGACGTGCATGGCGATCAGTGCCTGCGCCACGGCTTTTGGCATGCTAAATGCGTCCCAGCCGTTGTTCATTTTTTCCCAGAACGCTGGATTATCCAGATACGCATTGCTGCCCGGGGAAAACTGCGCTTTTCCGCGCCAGAAGCCCGCGCTGGAGAACAAGACAGTGTCATCGATATCAAACCCTACTGCCATTGGAGGTTTTCCTGCCAGGCTGTGCTCAATTTGCGCCACCGAAACCCAGTGTATCGGCGCCTGCGCCGTAAGTTGTTCTATCGAGGCACCGGGCCATAGCGGTGCCGGTGCGGGCTCTTGCGCCCGTGCGTGCCACGACAGCGCCACCGCCAGGCAGCCCGCGCCCCAAAGTGACAAATATCTACGCATCTTTTTTCCTTAATGTGTGTTTAATTTAATCCACCTCAGCCAACGCTGTACCCCATATTTAAGGTCACCGTTGCCTGGTTATGCAGAACATTATCCCGGCTTACCCGCTTGCTCTTACAGGCAATGGCACTAATTACGCCTCTTAATGGGCATTCATTGTCGACGCTTTTTCACGCAAAGCCGCAGCCCCGCCGTCTGCAATTGACATCCACACCCTGGCCTTAGCCATAACGTAGCTCCCAGCGGGGAACAACACCGCAGTGGAAAACCTGCGGTGTTGCGTATGAATAGAGCCTTATATTGCAAGTAAGCGCTTACATCACAGCCGCAAAAGCGCGCGCAACATAGTGAACATTACTGCGATTTAACCCTGCCACGCACATACGACCACTGGCTATCAGGTAAACGCCAAATTCCTCTCGCAGTCTATCAACCTGTGCCGCGCTGAGGCCGGTGTAACTAAACATCCCGCGCTGGCGCATAAAATAGCTAAAATCCCTGTCAGGGATTTCACGACTTAACAACTCCACCAGCGCGGATCTCATATCCAGAATACGCTGGTGCATTGCTGCTACTTCAGCCAGCCAGTCCGCCTTTAACGCCGCGTCATTTAATACCGTCGACACTATATGCGCGCCATAGCTCGGCGGGCTGGAGTAGTTGCGACGCACCGTCGCTTTGAGCTGCCCCAAAACCCGGGCGGCAGCGGCGGCGTCCTCGCACACAACAGAAAGCCCACCAACCCGCTCACCGTATAGCGAGAATATTTTAGAAAATGAGTTGCTGATAAGGCACTGCATTCCCGCCTCGGCGACAGCGCGTATCGCGTAGGCGTCTTCTTCCATACTGCTGCCAAAACCCTGATAAGCGATATCGAGGAACGGGATCAGCGCGCGCGCCTTCAGGACAGCAATCACGCGGTCCCAGTCATTGGGGGTTAAATCCGAACCGGTTGGATTATGGCAGCAAGGATGGAGCAAGATAATGCTGCGCGGCGGAAGCTGGTTCAGGGTATCCAGTAGCGCCTCCAGCCGCACGCCTTTCGTCGCATCATCAAACCAAGGGTAAGTATTCACTTTGAATCCAGCCCCTGAGAATATGGCAACATGATTTTCCCAGGTAGGATCGCTGACCCAAACCTGGGAATCAGGGAAGTAGCATTTCAAAAAGTCCGCGCCGATTTTCAAAGCGCCAGAACCGCCCAGCGTTTGCAGCAAAGCGATACGCCCTTCACGCAGGGCCGGGTGATCGGAACCAAACAGCAGCGGCGCCATCGCGTTACGGTAATCTTTCAGCCCTTCCATGGGTAAATATAGCGACGCACCGTGTGGTTGAGCGTTAATGCGCGCTTCAGCCTGCGCCACGGCGCCCAGCTGTGGCACAATGCCCTGCTCGTTATAATAAAGCCCGATACTAAGATTAACTTTATTATCTCGCGGATCTTCTTTGAAACGCTCCATTAGCGAGAGAATGGGATCACCTGCATAAGCCTCAACGTTTTGAAACACGCCGTTATCTCCTGGTTATGTTGTTCATCATTCATTAATGAATTATGCACATCACAATAACCGCTCCGGCAGGGTAAATCGAGAAGCAGCGTAACAGAATCGTTAACACAGGCAGGCGCCGACTGTAGTTAGGTATGCGAAATGTTTTCAAGAGAGTAGGTCTACTGCGCGCAGCGGCGGCGCCTTCCCCGCTGCGGGATAACGATATTTACTGAGATGCCCGTGAGGCCGTGCGGGATTTCACATATGATGTGGCTTAAACCTGCGCCAGAAAAGAGGCATCATTACCGAAGCGTCTTCTCAGGCTTGCATATCAATCTGATTTTCCATTAAGGCACCGCGCCTGGTACCGATCTCAGTCGATATAGGCTAACGCTACCCGGGACGTGAGCCGGGTAATCAGCTCATAGGCGATGAGGCCAGTCGCTTCAGCAATACGCTCAACCGGCAGCGCATCGCCCCATAAAGTTACCGCATCGCCGGCGTTCTCCTGCCCATCCGGCCCCAAATCGACGCACATCATATCCATCGCGACGCGTCCGACAATCGGCACTTCGCGATCATTGATTAACACCGGCGTACCGGAAGGCGCATCGCGCGGATATCCGTCGCCGTAACCCATCGCTACAACGCCCAGCCGCGTATCACGCGGGCTTACCCAGCTACCGCCATACCCTACCGGCTCCCCAGCCTTATGTTCCCGTACCGCGATTAATGTCGACATCAGCGTCATCACGGGCTGGAACCCTAAATCACTTCCCCAGGGCTTACCCGACATTGGGGAAACGCCGTACAAAATAATGCCGGGCCTTATTTGTTCAAAATGCGCGTCCGGCCAGAAGAGCACACCGCCGGATGCCGCCAGCGAGCGCAGGCCCGGCTTTCCTTCGCAAAATTGCCGAAACAGCGCCATCTGCCGCTGCGTGGCATCAGACTCCAGTTCATCGGCGCGCGCGAAATGGCTCATAATATTCACCGGCTGACGCACATTTTTACAGCGGCAAAGACGCGCATAAAATGTTTCGGCCTCTTCCGGGCGTATGCCAAGCCGGTGCATGCCCGTATCCAGCTTCATCCATACGGTGACGGGCGCGCTCAGCGTTGCCTGCTCTAATGCTGCAAGCTGCTCCCAACAATGCACGGTGGTCTGAAGATTATCCGCTGCCAGCGCGCGCAGGCAGTTCGGGCTAAAAAATCCTTCCAGCAATAAAATAGGCTGGCTGATACCGCCTGCCCGCAGGCGCTGCGCTTCTTCCAGACGGGCCACGCCAAAGATATCGGCATCGCTTAAAGTACGCGCCGTTTCAAGTAAACCGTGGCCGTAGGCATTCGCCTTAACCACGGCCACGATCCGCGCGCCTGGCGCCAGCTCTCGCAGGCGCTGCAGATTGTGGCGCAGAGCGCCGCGGTGAATCACAGCGGTAGCCGCTTGCATGTCATTTCCTTGCATGAATGAGGTAGATGAATTACTGCAGTCAGATTCCAGCGCCGATAAGCGATGCCTGGCATAGTTTATTCTTCGTCATAAGCGGGGCCGGCATAGTTATCAAACCGCGACCACTGACCATTAAAGGTCAGCCGTACCGTGCCGATAGGCCCATTACGCTGTTTACCGATGATAATTTCCGCGATGCCTTTTAAATCGCTATTTTCGTGATACACCTCATCACGGTAGATAAACATAATCAGGTCGGCGTCCTGTTCGATAGAGCCAGATTCACGCAAATCCGAGTTGACCGGGCGTTTGTCCGCACGCTGCTCCAGCGAGCGGTTAAGCTGTGACAGCGCAACAACCGGCACCTGAAGCTCTTTCGCCAGCGCTTTCAGGGAGCGGGAGATTTCTGCAATTTCCAGCGTACGATTATCTGACAGCGACGGCACGCGCATCAGCTGCAGATAATCGACCATGATGAGGCTCAGGCCGCCGTGCTCGCGATAAATACGCCGGGCGCGGGAGCGGACTTCCGTCGGTGTCAGGCCAGAAGAGTCATCGATGTACATATTTTTCTTTTCCAGCAGGATGCCCATCGTGCCGGAAATCCGCGCCCAGTCTTCATCGTCCAACTGGCCGGTGCGAATGCGCGTTTGATCCACGCGCGAAAGCGAAGCCAGCATACGCATCATTATCTGTTCCGCGGGCATCTCAAGGGAAAAGATAAGCACGGGCATTTGCTGAAGCATGGCCGCGTTTTCACACAGGTTCATGGCAAAGGTGGTTTTCCCCATGGAAGGACGCGCTGCCACAATTATCAAATCAGAACGCTGTAATCCCGCCGTTTTCTTGTTCAGATCCTGATAGCCAGTATCCACGCCCGTGACGCCATCGTGCGGTTGCTGATACAGCGTTTCAATACGCGACACCGTCGCTTCCAGAATTTGATCGATACTTTTAGGGCCATCATCTTTATTAGCCCGCTTTTCGGCTATCTGAAACACGCGGGATTCAGCCAGGTCGAGAAGATCTTCGCTGGAACGCCCCTGCGGATCGAACCCCGCATCAGCGATTTCATTCGCCACGGAAATCATTTCACGTACTACGGCGCGCTCGCGCACGATATCCGCATAGGCGCTAATATTGGCGGCGCTCGGGGTATTTTTCGAAAGCTCAGCTAAATAGGCGAAACCGCCGGCGCTTTCAAGCTGCCCAAGTCGTTCCAGTGATTCTGATAATGTGATCAGATCAATGGGGTGCCCCGTTTCCTGGAGACGGTGCATTTCAGTGAAGATTAGACGGTGCGGACGCGTATAGAAATCTTCCGCGACCACGCGCTCTGCAACGTCATCCCAGCGCTCGTTATCCAGCATTAATCCGCCCAGCACCGACTGTTCAGCCTCCACCGAATGGGGCGGCATTTTCAGCGCATCAATCTGCGGGTCGCGGGACTCAGCGGATTTGTTGAAGGGGGTTTTTCCTGCCATAGTGAGTGGGGCACCAAATCATTAAAAGACGGGCCAGTATACCCTTCACGCTACTACGACAAAAGGAGTTCCCATGGCGACGCGTATCGAATTTAATCAGCCTGGCGGGCCGGAGGTGTTGCAAGCCACCACTTTTACGCCACGGCCTCCGGCAGAGAATGAAGTACAGGTCGAAAACAAAGCCATTGGCATCAATTATATCGATACTTATATCCGCAGCGGATTGTATCCCACCGCCTCGCTCCCCAGCGGACTGGGAACCGAAGCGGCCGGCGTGGTAGCTCAGGTGGGTAGCGCAGTAACGCACCTCAGGCCAGGCGATCGGGTCGTTTACGCGCAAGCCTCGCAGGGCGCATACAGCACCGTGCATAACGTCCTCGCTGATAAAGTCATCCGCCTCCCCAATGCTATCTCTTTCGAGCAGGCGGCCGCCTCTTTTTTGAAAGGGTTAACCGTTTTTTATCTGCTGAGAAAGACGTATGTTATCAAGCCGAATGAGCCGTTTTTGTTTCATGCCGCCGCGGGCGGCGTGGGGCTGATTGCCTGCCAGTGGGCAAAGGCTCTTGGCGCCAAACTGATTGGCACCGTTGGCTCAGACCAAAAGGCCGAGCGTGCCAGAGCCGCCGGTGCCTGGCAAACCATTAATTATCACCGTGAAGATATCGCTCAGCGCATAGAAGCGCTCACCGACGGGAAGAAAGTCTGCGTGGTATACGATTCCGTAGGAAAAGCGACCTGGGAAGCCTCGCTTGACTGCCTGCAACGCCGCGGGCTGATGGTCAGCTTCGGTAACGCATCCGGGCCGGTGACCGGCGTTGACCTTGGCATTTTGAATCAAAAAGGCTCGCTCTATGTGACTCGCCCTTCGCTCAACGGTTATATGACCACGCGCGAGGCGCTGGAAGAAGCGAGCAATGAACTATTTTCTTTGCTGGCGAGCGGGGTTATTCACGTCGACGTTCCCCCCGAACAGCAATTTCCGCTTAGTGAGGCAGTCCGCGCTCACCGAACGCTGGAGAGCCGCCAGACGCAGGGCTCTAGCCTGCTGATCCCTTAAAGCGCCGACAGGATTGCGCCCGGACGTGGCTCGCAATCTCAGGCAAATACCGGGCAGCGGTAAAACGCCAGGGCAGATTATATTTAGCGAGTGAGCAGGCGTGCGGCTATCACCGGAAATAATACGGGCTCCCCGCAGGGAGCCCGTTTTTTAGTTCGCGACGTAGTGTAGGGTACAGCGCGAAAACGTGTGCGTTAGCCTTCTTAAAACGCCTGTTTATTTTATATGACAAATAGAGAAAATGGCGCAAAAAAAACAGTATTACACTGCTTTTCGCATAATTTGGTAAACCCCGGCGGTTAGCAGTTAGAAACGCCGGCGCATACGCCGCCAGCGCGCGCGGTCCTGAATCAACTCCGCATAGAGCGGCTGCGCTACCGCGCGCTTTTTCTGTTTCCAGCTGCGAATCATCCAAACTGCAACAATCGCCAACAGCAGCCACGGCAGCATTTTAATCAGCATCACTAGCATGCCGCCAGCCAGCGCCAGGATAAAACCAACGGCCATTGCCGCCAGTATTCCCAGCACCGAGACTCCCATTACCATTAGGATACAAAAGAAGCTAAGTACAAAGAGTAATTCCAGCATGTTTCATTCCTCAGCAAGCAGATGCTTATTAATGCAAAGGATGTGCCAACACATAACGCATTGATCTTGTAAAATATCCGCCCAAACAAAGATTGGGGATTAGCGGAATTCACTATAAAGTGGTTAAATTCATCGGCGGCTGGCCACAAATTCCAGCGCCTTTTCAACCACAGCGGTATCCGCACCGGGACGATGGGCATTCTCACTTAAATGTCGTCGCCACTGTCGCGCGCCCGGGATCCCCTGAAACAACCCCAACATATGGCGCGTTATATGCCCAAGCCACGTGCCATGGCTCAGCGCATCCTCAATGTAAGGATACATCACGCGCACCACCTCTATCGGATCGCGGTCCTGCGTTTGCATATTAAAAACGAGCCTGTCTACGCCCGCCAGCAGACCGGGGCTTTGATAAGCTTCACGCCCGACCATTACGCCGTCCATATGCTGCAAATGCATCTGCACTTCTTCCAGCGTTTTTATCCCACCATTAATGGACATCGTAAGCTGCGGAAAATCGCGTTTTAACTGCCAGACACGCGGATAATCCAGCGGCGGAATTTCCCGGTTTTCTTTTGGACTTAGCCCGGAAAGCCAGGCTTTTCTGGCATGAATAATAAAGGTATCGCAGCCGCCCTCGTCAGAGACTCGCTCAATAAAATCGCACAGGAAACCGTAGCTATCGCGATCGTCGATGCCAATGCGCGTTTTTACCGTAACCGGAATAGAAACGGCGTCGCGCATAGCCTTAATGCAATCAGCCACTAGCTGCGCCTCGCCCATGAGACAAGCGCCAAAGCGTCCGTTTTGAACGCGATCTGACGGGCAGCCGACATTCAGGTTTACTTCATCGTATCCACGTTCCTGAGCAAGTTTCGCACAGTGAGCCAACTGCGCCGGGTCGCTGCCGCCAAGCTGCAAGGCAAGCGGGTGCTCTGCGTCATTAAATGCCAGATAATCCCCTTTGCCGTGAATAATTGCCCCCGTGGTGACCATTTCGGTATACAGCAGCGCGCGCTGGGAGAGCTGGCGGTGAAAATAACGGCAATGTCGATCGGTCCAGTCAAGCATCGGGGCAACGCTAAAACGTCCAGCCCAGTCATTATGAGATGTTGTACCCTGAGGACGGGTGTTATCAGTTTCAATCATTTCAGGGTTACCGTGAATCGTTGGAGAGCGGCCGGGCAAGACTGATAAGTAATGTGCCGGGCAATAGAGTAGTAATAAAGCGGCGCATTATAGCATCGCCTTGCATTAAGAAAACCAAACCACAGGGTTGTATCCTGAATAAGGTTTCGCATCACTGAAGGCACAGGCCGCGTATTTTAAGCACACAATGCGTTATTCACCGAGTTGCCTGCCCCGGCAAGTTAAACGCGCGGCTATTGCGCTTTTGTTTGCATCCAGCCTTTACGGTACATGCAACCCTTCACGAAAACCTGCCGTGCAAGTTCGTTCGCATTGCTGGTGGTATAGCTGCCATCTCCGCTTTTAGGCTCGCTAACGTACTTCTGCTTAGATTCTTTAGAGATATATTTCCGGCTCACAGCGTTAACTAACGGTAAAATTTGTAATACCCGTATCCGGCGCGCCGTTTGGATGATATCTTCCTGCCGGTTGGCTGCGCCAGATTTAACTCATTGTTCCTGGAAACATTCCGTTAGATCTAACGCGCGTTAAAAATAAGGATATCCTTCATATAGATAACCCCTATCTTAATATTATCGCCTGAATCTTAATATGCGCCTTAGCGACTCTATAACGCGAATATAGCGGCATTTAGCGTTAAGCAATGACCGTTATTAAGCGCGAGCTGGCTGCGGTTTAGGCAAATAATGGCGCCTTCACCTTCTTATTATCAGCCCTTTTTGATTCACACATAGCGGCTCACAAATATTCGCATGGAATATAAGCCGCGCGCGCCTTTCGTGAGCATCACCTACGGCAAAGCCGGGGAGCGCTCAGGTGATAAAAAGGAATGTCATCCCCATACGCCCTTTATCAATCATGATGAATCAGGATCCTTTTACCTTTCTAAACCGAGCCGCTGGATTCAGAATGCTGAACCCATATTTCAGCGTTGCGCGCAGATCGTGTTACAGTTTCTCCACCCCACTCTTTTAAAGGATGCAGATGGAGATGACTACCCCGCAGGACCTACTCGCTCGTGCAGAAAATCTCTGTCTGCAACGTAATGTACGTCTGACGCCGCAGCGGCTGGAAGTGCTACGCCTGATGGCGCAGCATAATAGTGCCATTAGCGCATATGATCTTCTCGATCTTCTAAAGGTCAGTGAACCGCAGGCCAAACCGCCAACAATATACCGAGCGCTGGATTTTTTACTGGAACAGGGATTTGTTCATAAAGTGGAATCCACCAATAGTTATGTGGTGTGCCATCATTTTGATGAGCCAACGCATACATCCGCAATGTTTATCTGCGATCGCTGTGGCCAGGTAAAAGAAGAGAGCGCCGAGGGAGTGGAAGATATTATGCATCTGCTGGCGGCAAAAAAAGGGTTTGCGCTTCACCATAATGTTATTGAAGCTCACGGGCTGTGTGTCTCATGCGCCGAGATTGAAGCCTGTCGTAACCAAAATACCTGCCGCCACGATCATAGCGCGATGCAAAAGAAGCGCGGGCGAAAAGGATAAATATAGCGCGGGGTAAGTGCGGTACGTCCTTGTACCTGAGGGTGCCTCATGATGAGGCCGCACATTGAGAGAAAAGGTTACCAGTGATAATCGTTACGCTTTTCCCAGTCAGAAACTTCTTTTTCTGCCTGATCTTTCTGATAGCCGTAACGCCCCTGGATTTTACCGACGAGCTGATCGCGTTTACCTTCCACCACGGTGAAATCGTCGTCTGTCAATTTGCCCCATTGTTCTTTCACTGAGCCTTTGAACTGCTTCCAGTTACCACCGATTTGATCTTTATTCATTACAAACTCCTTATCGTTCGGTTTATCAAGCCAGAAATTCAATACTCTGCAAAGTGGCATACTCTTTGTCGTACGGTAAAGCTGGCAATCGGTAACATAACGTCTGCTACACAGGCTCAACCGTCGCATTGAGCCTTAAGTTTAGACAAGGATTTTATATTCAGCGGTGTTTTAAGAGTTTTTACCTAAAAAATACTTGGCAGCCGACTATCCCGCTTCTGACGGAAAGATTTTCAGGATGGCGACGCATCAATAGTAAAGGCCGACTATTACGCTGCTGGGCAAGCACCGTCACTCTACATCCGCAAACCAGGAACGGTTGCGCCAATGCTGGCGCCAGAACCACCCCAGCGACAGGCCACGAAGCGCTAAAAAAACCGCCAGCGCCAGCCATAGGCCATGGTTGCCTAAAACAGGTACGGTTAACAGCGTAAGACCAAACCCGGCCGCCGCAATCGCCATACTGTTACGCATTTCAGCGCCACGGGTAGCACCTACAAACATACCATCCAGCAAATAGCACCAGACGCCAATCACCGGTAACAGAACCTGCCAGTACAGGTAGTGATCGGCCAGCGTTCGTAACTCAGGCAGCGAAGTTAACACTGCAATGATATAGCGCCCAAAGCAGGCATAAATAACGGCAAAGCACAGCGCGACAAGCCCCGCCTGCCGACAGGCAGCGTGCCACAGGTTAAGTAGCTGCCCACCGTTGCGCGCCCCGTAAGCCTGCCCGGAATACGCCTCCACCGCATAAGCAAAGCCGTCAAGCGCATAGGCCGTAAACGTCAGTAGCGTCATTAACACCGCATTGACCGCAACAATATCGTTCCCTAGCCTGGCACCATAGATGGTCAGCGACGCGAAACATATCTGTAATAGCAGCGAACGCAGCATGATATCGCGATTCAGCGCCAGTAAACGGCGCAGATTGCCGCGCCACGCGCCTTTGAGTAGCTGGATATCTATACCGCGCAGGCGCATCACTCGAAATACCATAATTAGTCCCACCAGCAGCGTGCCATATTCTGCTATTACCGTTGCCAGCGCTGCCCCCCGCACGTTCATGCCAAGTCCCATAACGAACCAAAGGTCGAGTGTGATATTCAACACATTCCCCACCACCAGCAAAATAACCGGAGCCCGCGCATACTGGACGCCCAATAACCAACCTAATAGCACCAAATTCGCCAGCGAGGCCGGCGTGCTAAGCCAGCGGATCTCCAGAAAACGACGCGCCTGATATAAAACATTTTCATTGCCGCCCACCGCATGCAAAGCCAGGTCAATCAGTGGAGTACGTAACGCAACGATAGCAACCCCTGCGCTTAACGCCAGCATCATAGGCTGAGCTAAAGCGCGCGCCAGCGCCGGGATATCTTTAGCCCCCCACGCCTGAGCGGTCAGCCCCGTCGTGCTCATACGTAAAAAAAGCAGCAGCATAAACAGGAAGCTGGTCGTGGTTGCTCCCACGGCTACGCCGGCCAAATAATCTGGCGAATCAAGATGGCCGATAACGGCGGTATCCACCAGCCCCAGCAGCGGTACAGTGATATTGGAAAAAATCATCGGCAGCGCCAGCCGCCACAGTGCTTTATCTGTTTTATGGAAAAAAGGCATCGTCCAGCCCATTTATAATGATTTATCTTCTCCTGCTGCGAACAGCAGGCTTCATGGTTCTAAACTACCCGATCGGGCGTAGCGCAGGCGTAACATGGCAAATGATTGCGCGCGCTTTAGTGCCCCTGCATTCAGCCAGATATTCACAAGTTAGCGTGGTGCTCTCAATAAAGCTAAATAGACCGGGCCGCAAAGTGTATCCAATTTAACGGCAAATAACGTTCTTAAGTTCAGGCAGCATTGTTGAGATGAATATTAAAAAGCTTAAATAGAGGTCAGTAACGCCTCGGACACTGAAACAACCTGTGAATAAGCGGGATAAGGTAAGTATGATGGCTCTATCAAATACATCACCAGCGCTTTCTTCCTGACAAGAAAAGCGACCGGCTAATAAGATAAGCATCTGGCAGGCACGGAAGATATACGCATCCGGAAGATATGTACATTAATCCCAGACGAATGCGTATATCAGAGCACCTTCCACCGTATAAGCTGGAGCGCAGGCTAAAACTATTGTGCAAAGGAATTACCGGGCGAAGGCCGTGCGTGCAGGCAAATAACCTGCCACACACCGCCATAATTTACCTGCTTCAGTTAACCCGCATCCCTTTGCTTATCGACTCTGCATCGGCCGGCTATGTTTCCCTTCCCCTGTCGTTTTCATCTCAGCGCAGCGCTGAAAAAGTAGAGTTCGCCGCGCAGCATCCTGCCCTGAAATTACGGTGCGCCTGGCAACGTCTGACGTTGAGGAAACTACTCTGATTGTAATAGCTGACACACTGCGCGCCGCCTGTGGGCTGGCAGCACGCGAATAAAAGCGCCGACAGGATGGCTGGCGCTTAATCCAAATATACCGCAGATAATAGCCAGGAAGGCTTAGTGTTTTAAAACGGTTAGAGCCATTCGCCGTTGCGAATAACGCCGACGGCCAAGCCCTCAATGCTAAAGTTTTGCGAACGCAAATCCACTTCAATCGGCTCGAAGTCACTGTTTTCTGGCAGTAGCCAGACAACATTTCCCTGTTTTTTTAACCGCTTCACCGTGACCTCGTCTTCAATACGAGCAACTACTACCTGACCATTGCGTGCTTCCTGGGTTTTATGTACGGCAAGTAAGTCACCGTCCATAATACCGATATCTTTCATCGACATACCGCTCACGCGCAGGAGAAAATCAGCGCCAGGCCTGAATAAAGAAGGATCAACCTGATAGTGCCCTTCAATATGCTGCTGCGCCAGCAGCGGCTCTCCGGCGGCAACGCGCCCTACCAGCGGAAGGCCTGCTTCTTCTTCCACCATCAGTCGAATACCACGGGAGGCACCAGAGACGATTTCAATTACGCCTTTCCGCGCCAGCGCCTTTAAATGCTCTTCCGCGGCATTCGGAGAACGAAATCCAAGCTGCTTAGCAATCTCTGCCCGCGTTGGCGGCATACCCGTCTGGCTAATATGCTCCCGGATGAGGTCAAAAACCTCCTGCTGTCTGGCCGTTAACGCTTTCATTTCGCCCCCTGGTTGTATATACAGTTATGCTGTGAGTATATACAGCGCAATACGTTAAGGGAACCATAATTCAGCAAAAACCAGCGACTTATCGCAATACCGGGCGAATCAATAAAAGCGTTGCCACAATAATGAGATCCAGACAAAAGCGGCGAGCAGCATCGCAATGAATACCGCCGCCGATCCCATATCCTTCGCGCGGCCAGAAAGTTCATGCTTTTCAGTACCGATACGATCAACCACTGCTTCAATGGCGCTATTAAGAATTTCAACGATCATAATAAGTACCACGGATCCAATAAGCAGCACGCGCGTTAACGCATCAATATCCAGCCAGCAGGCGATGATTATGCCCGCGACCGCCAGTAATGTTTCCTGACGAAAGGCCGCCTCATTGCGCCATGCGGCGCGAAGCCCCTTCCAGGAATAGCCGGCAGCCTTGATAATACGGGTAATACCGGTGGTACTATTAGCCATGAAAAAACCCTTTTTTAAAATTTGCGTCCTGGCGAAAAAGCCGTAAATACAGCAATGTCGCAGAATTTATATGCTATTTCTGGTATGCTGCGCCGTAATGACGCTCTTCACTCAGAGGCTTAACATTGTCTATGGTAGACTGGCCCCACTTTTTCTATAAGTTGCTTAATTTACCACTAAGTTTGCTGGTAAAAAGTAAATTAGTTCCTGAAGATCCCTGCGCTGAGCTGGGGCTCGATATCTCCAGACCGATAATTTATGTCTTACCGTACAATTCAAAAGCGGACATTCTGACGCTTCGTGAACAGTGTCTGGCGCACGATCTGCCCGATCCCTTCGATCCGCTTGAGGTTGATGGCATTGTTTTACCGCGCTACGTATTTGTCCACGACGGACCGCGCGTATTTACTTATTACACGCCAAAAGAAGAGTCGATAAAACTGTTTCATGATTATCTGGATCTTCACCGGCGCAACCCTAATCTGGATATCCAATTGGTGCCGGTTTCCGTTATGTTCGGGCGCTCGCCCGGGCGTGAAAAAGGAGAATCAAATCCTCCTTTACGCATGCTTAATGGTATTCAGAAATTTTTTGCGGTGCTGTGGCTGGGCCGCGATAGCTTTGTCCGTTTTTCCACGCCCGTCTCGCTGCGCTGGATGGCCACGGAACACGGCACCGATAAAAGCATCGCGCAGAAACTGCTGCGCGTTGCGCGTATGCACTTCGCCCGCCTCCGTTTAGCCGCCGTAGGGCCGCGCCTTCCTGCTCGCCAGGATCTGTTTAATAAACTCCTTTCATCCCGGGCTATCGCTCGGGCGGTCGAGGATGAAGCTCGCAGCAAAAAAATTTCGCATGAAAAAGCGCAGCAAAATGCCATTGCACTAATGGAAGAGATTGCCGCCAACTTCTCCTATGAGGCCATTCGCATTACCGACCGCGTACTTGGTTTCACCTGGAACCGGCTTTATCAGGGGATTAACGTTCATAATGCTGAACGGGTGCGCAAGCTGGCGCATGAAGGGCATGAGCTGGTGTACGTTCCCTGCCACCGCAGCCATATGGATTATTTATTGCTGTCGTACGTGTTATACCATCAGGGTTTAGTGCCACCGCACATTGCCGCCGGTATCAATCTGAACTTCTGGCCCGCCGGCCCAATATTCCGCCGCCTCGGCGCTTTCTTTATCCGCCGCACCTTCCGCGGAAACAAGCTTTACTCAACCGTGTTCCGTGAGTATTTAGGCGAACTTTTTAGCCGCGGCTATTCCGTGGAATATTTTGTTGAAGGCGGGCGCTCCCGCACCGGGCGCCTGCTAGAGCCGAAGACGGGTACGCTCTCGATGACACTACAGGCAATGCTGCGCGGCGGCTCCCGCCCGATAACCCTGGTGCCTATTTACATCGGCTATGAACACGTGATGGAAGTTGGCACCTATGCGAAAGAGCTGCGCGGGGCCACGAAAGAAAAAGAGAGCCTGCTTCAAATGCTGCGCGGCCTTAGCAAACTGCGCAATCTTGGCGAAGGCTACGTCAATTTCGGCGAACCCATTCCGCTGAACAATTGGCTGAATCAGCGCGTGCCTGAATGGCGCGAAGACATTGATCCTATTGAAGCCGTGCGTCCGGCCTGGCTAACGCCCGCCGTAAACGAAATCGCCGCCACGTTAATGGTGCGTATTAATAACGCCGCCGCCGCTAATGCCATGAACCTGTGCTGTACGGCGCTGCTGGCCTCACGCCAGCGCTCGCTTACCCGCGAGCAGCTTCTTGAACAGCTAGATTGCTATATAGATCTGCTGCGCAATGTGCCCTACGCGCCGGACACTACCGTGCCGTCCGCCAGCGCTAGCGAACTTATCGATCACGCATTACGCATGAATAAGTTTGAAGTTGAGCAGGACACCATCGGCGAGATTATTATCCTGCCGCGGGAACAGGCAATATTAATGACTTATTATCGCAACAATCTGATGCATATGCTGATTCTGCCATCCCTGCTGGCCCAGATGGTGACTCAGCGTCGGCATATTACTCGCGATGAACTACTGCGCCAGGTAACGCTACTGTATCCCATGCTGAAAGCTGAGCTTTTCCTGCACTGGGATACCCCGGCGCTGGCAGCCGAAGTCGATGCGTTACTGGCAGAGATGCAGCGCCAGGGCCTGTTGCTAATTAATGGTGATACGGTACAGCTTAACCCCACTCGTTCACGTACGCTGCAGCTACTGGCGGCCGGCGCGCGGGAAACTATTCAGCGCTATGCCATCACATTCTGGCTGTTGAGCAATAACCCCACCATGAACCGCGGCACGCTGGAGAAAGAAAGCCGCACTCTGGCCCAGCGCCTGTCGATGCTGCACGGCATTAATGCCCCGGAATTTTTCGACAAAGCGGTCTTCTCAACTCTGGTGCTGACGCTGCGCGATGAAGGCTACCTGAGCGACACCGACGATGCGGATCGGGAAAAAGCGCTGCTTGCATGGCGGCTGCTCTCCGATTTGCTGGCGCCGGATGTGCGTCTGACCATTGAAAGCTCCGTAGCACAAAGCGGCCTTCCGGAAAAAGCATAGCGGCCTGACGCCCGCCTGCAGCCCTCTTACCGCCTTGCAAAAGGCGGTAAATTTTCACCCTTCCCAAGCTCGTCATAAGGCGCCTAACGCCATGCCGTTTTACTGCCCCCGATGCCAGGGCTCCGACAAATCAAATGCAGCCCGTATCTATGTTCGTATTTTCCATAAGTAATCCACCACTGGCTGGCAAAAAGCGATACTAATTGATACTCAAATGGGCATTATAGCCGCGCATCTCACGCCCAGCCGGCGCGCTTTTTAACGCCTTCTCATCAAGAGTCGCCATATCTCACCTCAACCCTCGCCAATTACGCAGAAATAATAAGCTAGAGCTAAAGCGTAATAAAAAAATGCCCGCACGGGGCGGGCAGCGTTGAATACTGGCTATCTCGGCGAGATTAAAACGGCAGGAAACTCAGCATCAGACCGCCGAATAAAATCAGCCCGACATAATTATTATTCATAAAAGCGCGGAAACAGGCATCGCGATCGCGGCCAACCATCAGCTTTTGTTGATAGACAAACAGCCCACCCGCCAGCGCCAGAGCGCAATACCATGCCAGATTGAGGTGATTAAGCTCGCCAATCAGCGCCAATAGCGCCAGCATCGCCACCTGCAGCAGCCCGATAATCACCGTGTCGTAGCGCCCAAACAGAATCGCCGTTGATTTTACGCCAATCTTCAGATCATCATCCCGGTCTACCATAGCATATTCCGTATCGTATGCCACGGCCCAGACAATATTCACCAGAAACATCAGCCAGCAGGAAAGCGGCACGCTTTCACTCACCGCGGCGAACGCCATCGGAATGGACCAGCCAAACGCCGCGCCCAGCACCACCTGCGGCAGGTGGGTATAGCGCTTCATAAACGGATAGACCCACGCCAGCGCCAGCCCAATCACGGAAAGCAGGATGGTCATTGTATTGAGCGTTAACACCAGCAGGAACGAGAGCACCACCAGCACCACAAATAGCGTGCGCGCCTCTCTGCCGGTAACCGCGCCGCTGGGCAGCGGGCGATTAGCCGTGCGCTTAACGTGCCCGTCAAATTTCCTGTCGGCATAATCATTGACTACACATCCCGCCGCGCGCATTAACCAAACGCCGGCGATAAAAACGAGCAGAATGGAAAGCGGTGGCGCCCCCGGCGTTGCCAGCCACAAAGCCCACAGCGTGGGCCAAAGCAGCAATAGCGCGCCAATGGGTTTGTCAGTACGCATCAGGCGGTGATACGCCAGCAGTTTACTCTGCTTCAGACTCCACTCCATTTTTCATCCTCTCAATACAGCGGTGACGCAGGCAGGAATAGCTCCGTCAATAATAGTGGTTTTCCTGACAATTTCAGGCGGGAACGCCTTCCCCATAGCGCATCGTGCCGCCCTACTTCAATAAAGTCGCGCGTTAAATTTGAAGAGGTAAACAGATAACGCCCCAGCGGCGTCGTCCCGAGGTTACGCAGCGCCAGTTCAGGGCCATTCAGGGTGGATTCTGGCACCAGGGTGCGCCCGGCAAGCCAGGGGGCACCGTCCCCACACAGTAAAATTTCCCGCAGCCAGTAACGTTCATCTGCCGGGAGCAGCGCTGCTTCTTGCGGTAACAGCGCCTGCGCGGAGACAAAATCTTCAAATAGCAGCGTTACGCTTACCCGCTCGCAGCAGCCCTCAAAACGGCGGGTCATTGAATCCTCAAGAAGCAGCCATTCGCGCAGCGCGGGCGTAATCTCCGGCGGGCGCTGAAAGTAGCGAATGGCTCGCAGCTGCTTTAATGCGGGGTGAGACATAGCGCATTCTCCAAACCTGGCTCTGGACGCAGCATTGTACCCTGGAAGCCATGAGGCGTGGACGTTAACCTACAGATTCTCGATCGTTTGGATAACAAAGCTGCAACGACGGCCGCGCTCGCTTTGGCTGCCAGACAATACATACCCCTTTCAAGATTAGAGTTAATAATGCATAACGCACAATAAAATTGTGCATTAACCTGTAACGTCCGCACGCCCGCGCAGGGGCGGAGCCATACTCAGCGATAGAAGTGAAGGCGGGGGATTTACTCTTCTTCGTAATCCTCCATCATCAGCCTTTTATCCAGCTCTTCAGAGTGTTTTTTCATCCATGAAAGCGAGATAGGGCATGATGCAAAAGATATATATTTCAATTTCACAGTCTGTTTTTTATTTCCAAAGTCATCATGTTCCTGAATAACCACCAAATACCGTTTCAACACCTCAACTTTAGTGGTTGTGCGGGTGAGCTGTTTTTTTATCCTTTCAGTGACTGTGTCAATAAGCTCCCTGGGGGCATCGTAATCTTCCCCATCATTTTCCGGGTTAAAACGACTGTAACACCATTCCTCAGCCAGTTTGCCCCATGACCAGTTCAGCTCACCTAACGCTTTCTTTATCTCTACCTGTAATTGCTGCGTTTGTGCTTTTGCACTTTCCGATACCCGCTTTGATGTCCCCATTTGTCCCCATCACGGTTGATATAGTCATTCTCGCTCACAGTGAGCAAGCTAATTTAATAAGGAGTTTAAAATGAGTAATACACTTGAGAATGCCCCAAGTCAGCGGCCACACCACGAGTCAGGCAAGCGTCGTGGCAATAATCCCCCTAAAAAGATTAATGAGGAATTTAATGTGCATAACATTTTACTAGCTTCCCGAAAAATACAGGAAATTATCCTGCTAGTGACCGTGACAATAACTCTTATAAAGGAAAGTAAATTAAGTTGTGCCGTGGGTAATCTTCCCTCGGTGCTTTTTATCAGCATTATTTCAATAGGGTATAATTAACAACTTTTGATATTCTTACTGAACTCTCTCTTTAATGCTGCATCGTCGGATTCATCAAATTCTATATTCTTCATGGTTCTTTCCAGAGCACAGATACACTTCTCTCGTTTTTTATCGAGTAAACGATAGGTAATATCGTTCCCGGAAGAGGTTACGCAGGAATCAATGATTGCGTATTCGATATTTACAGGATACCGGGCTTCTTTCGCCTTATGAAATCCCATACCACCGCCCACCGCCCACCGCCCACCGCCCACCGCCCACCGCCATCACTACTGCCACTTTTAATAAAGTCGAACGGAACTTTATCTTATGAAACTCACTGTGACACTTACTGCATTTCAATGTTTCTTTATCAACATTGTCAGCAGCGCTTAAGCACTTAGGACATACAATTTCCATATTTATACGTCACCCCTTGGTATTGAAATTGTCGATTTATCTCCAGAAACCATTAATACTATAATAATCGTTGTATCAATATCATTAAGCCATCGACAAAAAGCACCGCATTAAGAAAAAAACCAAATAAAAATAAATACATCCGCTCTTATCCTATAATATACGGCTTATTACTCCCGCTTTAACAGGCTGGTATTACATAACCACAGGGTAATCACTAATAACAGAATTGCGCCGGAATAAATAAAAACATCCAGCGGCGATTTGTGATCGACAATAATCAGCCGCACAATGGCCGTGATGCCAATATAAACAAAATAGCGTAGCGGGAAGTGATAGCCGGTCTGGAAATACTTCACGATCAGGGCAATAAATTCAAAGTAGAGGAACCATACTAATAGCCCTTCTACCAGTTGATACTTGGTGACGGCTTCAGACTGGGTAAACAGAACGTGCGCTAAATGAAAGGTCTCTTTGCCCAGGAATACCACCAGAATCACTGCCAGCCCCAGCAGCCCCAGGTTTAAAACGCTCTGCAGCGCAGAAGCGACCAGCGCTGCGCGACGACGGACGGGTTCGGACATGGTTTTCTCTTCACGTTGCTTGCCTGTCGCCAGTTATAGTGCAAAAACGTGATATTGATCCAGTTTTTTACTTATTTGTTAACTTTTATCGGCTCAGATTCCATGCCCGCCACCGGCCAGGCGAACAAAAAATTCCACCGCGTTACAGCCGCCCGTTTAAAAGAAACGGGTAACAGGCTTAATGAACGCGGCGTCTCTCAGAAATTAAAATCGCCGCACAAAGCGCCGTGGCTCCGGGTAGCTATTAACTATGCGGCAAGCGGGATCAGCGAAAACGCACGTTGCGATCGCTGGTCATACCGTAAAGATCGAATTTTCTGCCCAGCATCTGGCCGCCGTCGCGGGTTAATGGCGTCCAGCCAACCTGCGCGCGGCTGCGCGTTGGGCCGGAAGAGAAGAGATCGAGCGGCACAGAAACGTATACGCCCTTGGTAAATTCACCTTCGCCATACTCTTCGGCAGAAACGTTGGTCAAGGTCGCATAGCCGCCGACCACAACGCCGCTGTCAAAGTGTTTCGAGATATCCAGCGTCCCGCCTTTATCGCCTGCCAGATACTGGCCCACGCTGGCCTTCACCAATACGCCGTGCGCAAACGGCGGCGTCCAGTAAGCGCTCAGATGCCCGGTTTTCACGCTGTAATCGGTGAACTTCATCATATCCTGCGCGCTGCGCCAGTCGCGCTGCTTCACGTAGTTAGCGTTCAGGCCGAACGCCCAGTTGCTGTCGAGCGGCCGATACAACACTTCACCGCCCACGCCGCCGAACATGGTTTCCAGATAGCCGCCATAAAGCTGGCCATACCAGCCTTTTCCTAAGTACTGGAAATAGTTCGCCTGAAGATTATTCACATACACATTATTCTTCACGTACTCACGCACTTGGGTACGCACGCGCGGCAGATGGGAGTCTTTTGGCGGATTGGTGTAGTTGAATTTATCGTAGTTATTCTTCAGGTTGGCAAAGACGCTGCCGGTAGTTAACAAACGATCCGTCAGCCATAAATCACCGGTGCCCATTACCCCAAGCTGATACATATAAAAACTTTCGGCACCGCCAAACGACTGATTCAGAACCGGATCGAGCGACACGCCGTAGCGGGGTTTATCGATATACCAGCCTTGCTCGGTAGTTTCCGGCGCCTCGGGGTTAATCCGCCTTTGCGCCAGCGGCGTTTCATGGCCGAGCGGCTCGCCCGCAAGGTGGCGACGCAGACTGTCCACCTCCGTTTCTGTGGTGACCTGCGGAATATGCAGGCGGTTTTCCGTAATACGTATTGTGCGCACGCCCTCGGGAAGATCGTTCATAATGATGCGATTTGCCCGCGCCACGCCCTCGCGGGAGTCCCGATATTTTATCTGCTCGCCGGAGACATAGAGCGTATCACCCTTAGTCTGGATCTTCGGCGCATCCAGCCCCGCATTATATTTCAGCGCCGTTAATTGGTTGGCCGCCACCGCGTGCTGCATAATGGCGTCCTGCGGCTGGGGTCGATAATCTGGTGCGCGGTTGTCCGCATAGGCAGGTTTCAAGTCATTAAAGTTGGTGCGCAGCGTAAAGCCGAAAGTAACGGTATTGCCGCGCTCATAGCCAAGGTTAATGTCCGCCCAGTCGGTAACGCGATAAATCGCTCCAACGTTAAATTTGCTCTTCTGGTCCAGCTTCCCGGCGAAATCACCGGTGTAGTCATTACCTTCGTACTCCAGCTTCAGGCGCAGCGGCTGCCATGGCGTCTGATATTCAATGCCGCCAAACAAAGATGTCGGCCCGTGAAACATATCCCCGGAATTAAACGAGCCCGCTTTCTTGTTGCTGTTATCGCGATAGCAATACTTATCGCTGGCACGGCACAGCGGATTGGTTACGTTGCCCGCGGTGCCTAAATATCCCCATCCCAGCCCCAGCGTGAAATCAAACGGTCCCCAGGCTTTGCTGGCAGTGAGGTATTCGCTATCGAACAGCCCGGTGCCGCCAAGATCGCGCAGCCCAAGCGCCACCTGCGGCGTCCAGTAGCCTTCCTGCAACAGACGTAGCTTGAGGTCGAAAGACTTATCTTTGTAGGTTTGATCGCCAGAGAAGGCTTCGACGCTGGAATAATTGCGGGTACGCACGTCGGTATAGCGTAATGTGGTCTCCAGCCACGGCATTAACTGCATGGATGCCGAGTAAAAACGATATTGATCGTTATCGCGATAGTTAAGGCTAAACTCACCGTCGCGCGCCATACGCGCGGTGGGCATTTGCAGTAATCCAGCGCCGCCAAAATCCGATTGGGAAGGCCCGATGGGTGCCGGATAGCTTTCGGCATGGCAGGCACCGGCAACGGCCAGCGCTAAAAAACTGTAGAAATAGCGTGTCTTCATCAATCCGGTATCCGATGGGTCAGGGAGTACAGAATCTGCTCGTTCAAGCCATCCCGGGCGGAAGAGAAGAGAGCGTCAGCAAAGCCGATGAAAATAAGACTTCCCGGCGTGGGTTCAATGTGTCGGTGGTTCCAGTACGCTATCGGCGCTTTGAGCGTGCGCCCGTCGGGATAAATGACCCAGGCGTAACTGCGCTCCGCGCCCCGAAGCCGGCTAATGCCATCCAGGTAGGCATCTACGCTGCGCCCAGGCACCCAGACTTTTTTCCCCGGCGCGCTCGTAAGCCCCAGTAGCGTCACGCTGGCAGGCTGCGCGCCCGCCCACAGCGTATAGTGACCGTCCAGCGGCAGATTATTTTCGGCGTGTACGCGCACCCAGTCAGGGTCGAGATTTACGCGCAGCCGGCCGGTTATTCGCATGTCCGCAAGCTGGCGGCGCAGTTGTTCAAACGCCGCGCCGGTCTCGCCGGGATTCTCTGAGGCCAGCGCCGCCAGGCGCTGCAGTAACGCCCGATGGCGCCGCTGCGCGACCGCGCTGGCATTGGGTTCAGCAATCACCGCACCGGGCCACCAGCTCTGCGCCAGCGCTGGCTGCGTCACCAAATCGGCAAGCCGTTCCACGCCGGAGAGTTTCAGCGGCGCAGCGCCGCCCGCCAAATGAACGGTCACATCGCCGGCGCCGTAGCTGATGCCGCTTAGCGCCAGAAGCAAAGAAAAGCAGGTCAGGATCGTTCTCATTCTTTCCCCGCTTTCAGCATCAATGTGGTGATGGGGTAGTAGTTCGGGCCGAGCAGCTGAGTTGATTTGCGAATTTGCCCTTCGTTATCCACCCAGTAGCGGTTTTCCCAGCGCCCACGCTCGCTAATAACGTTTTCTTTCAATACGCGAACCGCCGTGCTGGCAGGCCCGACGCTCAGCGTGTCTTTACCTTCCCAGTGAAAACTGGAGCGCAGCGTGGCAGCGCGAATTTGCTGATGTTCGGTCCACATCGCCTGGCGCGCCCACCGGGCACCATTGGTAATCTGCGCGGGCTGCCTGAGCGGGTCATCTTCGGTATCCGTCACGCTTATCAGGTTATCGCCAAGCCCAAGCGTCTTCACCAGGCGCCCTCGCTGTGTGATTAACATGGCTTCGTCCTGAGTCACCCATTTTTGGCGTCCGTTTTCCGCGTAGGCCAGTACCACGAAAATCTGCGGTCCGCCATTAAGCGTCACATACTGGCTGGCATACGGCATATTTTCGATTTCGTTATCCGTTAGCCTGACGCCTGAGGTCCCAAACAGGCTATTCCAGAGCGATTTCCCCGGCCCCGGCGTGTCCGAAGCACAGGCCTGCAAACACAGGCAAAGCATCACAATCGCAAGTCGCTGCACGACATATCCCCAAGGTCAAAATAACCACACCGCAGTGTGGTTATGGTTACAGCCCTCATCGCATTTACTGAGGGGTGGTGCTGGTCGTGGTGGTTGTGGTGGTTCCGGTATTTGAACCGTTACCACCGCCGGTGGCCGCAAGAGCAACCCCCACCGCAGACCCTACCGTGCTGGAACTGGTTGCCGTAGAGCTCCCTGTCGAAACAGAGGTCGCCGCGCTACCAGCCGCCTCTCCAACCGAAATCGGATCAGCATTTGCCGCACTAGCGGCAGCCAGCGTCAGTATGGCCATAGCGCCATAAAGCACTTTTTTCATAACAATTTCCCTTCAATGAATGAATGGAGATGTACCTGGAAAATTCCAGGCGCAGCGAGTATACACAACAAAAGAAAGCCCCTTACAGTGGGATATATATAAACTCAGACGAGGAGAAATATTAATGAAAGCAAATTCATCATTAAAAATAAGGATTAAAAATCATTAATAATTATCATGTTAGCAACACTCAATATAAAGATATTCTTAAATAAAAGACGATAACCAGAGAATATGAAAAATATTTTAGGATGAATCCCACAATCCTAAATAAATAGAATAACTCCACAGAAAAAGTAATCTTTTTAATAATTGTAAGAGGCCCTTATTTAATTTCCACGTTATTTCATGTATGAATAAAGCGATATATTTCCACACTCTTCCTGTAACAACTGTGCGCCGTGGGGAATTATTCCGGCAAACGCGATCGGCGCTGCCCGCAGGCGATTCACAGATCCTGCCGCTGCTTTAGCTCTTACCGGCAGCGCATATCCCCAGAACCAATAACGCGGCCCCGGTCGGGATAAATTCTAAATGTGAAGCTCGCAGCCCCAATCTCAGCGGCACTGCCAGAAAACGCCGACCCGTGTCACTTTACGGCAGGTTTTCCTGTTCTGAATCCTCTAAGGTTGTACATTCTCTGCGCAACAGGAGCGATGTATGTCTACGCTAACACTGGGCCTCTTTGGTATTGGACTGGATACCTACTGGCCGCAATTTCCCGCGCTGAAACCCCGGCTTGAAGGCTATCTGGAGCACGTCGCCGTGGGGCTAAGCCGCGATAATTACGCGATTATTAACGGCGGTTTAGTCGACAATGAAGAGGCGATGGAGCGCGCAATATCACGCTTTGAAACTGCGCGCGTCGACGCGCTGGTGCTCTACATTACCACCTATGCGCTTAGCGCTACGGTCCTGCCGCTGGTTCAAAAACTGAAAGTGCCGGTGTTAGTCCTCGCGCTGCAGCCAGAAGTCAGCATCCCCTGTGCCGCTATCAATCAACTTCCCGATCGCGGCGCCCGCACCGGCCAGTGGCTCGAACACTGCCAGGCCTGCAGCGCTCCGGAACTCATCAATGTATTTCAGCGCAGCGATATCGGGTATGAGCTTATTATCGGCCACCTGAAGGATGAGCAGGCCTGGCGAGAAATTCACCTTTGGCTGGCTGCAATGCATACGGCTAAAGCGCTGGCCGCAACCAATATCGGTATTTTGGGTCACTATTATGACGGCATGTACGATGTTTATTCGAATATAACCAATCTGTCGGCGCGGCTTGGAGTGCGCTTTAAAATCCTTGAAATGTGTGAACTGGCGACGATACGAGAAAAGGTAGAAACCGAACAGCTTGCCCGCAAATACGCTGAAGTTATCCACGCGCTGGACGTCGATAGCGCCTGCGAAGAAGCGGAGATAAAAAGGGCATTAACCACGGCCACCGCGCTGGACTCGCTGGTTGAAAAGCACCAGTTGGGAGGAATGGCTTACTACTATGAAGGCGCGCCCGGTTCCGCCCATGAAAACATTATTACCTCAGTGATCCTCGGCAATACGCTGCTCACCGCGCGCGGCATTCCCGTTGCCGGAGAGTGCGAAATAAAAAACGTCATCGCGATGAAAATACTTAGCCTGCTTGGCGCTGGCGGATCGTTCGCCGAGCCTTATGGTATTAACTTCACTGATGATACCGTGCAGTGGGGGCATGACGGTCCGGCGCATCTGCGGATGTCGGCAGAAAAAGTGAAACTGGTGCCGCTTCCGCTTTATCACGGTAAACCGGGAAAAGGCGTGTCGATTCAAATGACCGTCGCGCCCGGCCCGGTAACGTTCCTCTCCGTTATTGAGCATCGCGACGGCACTATCACATTGCAGTACGCGGAAGGTGAAGCGGTTAACGGAGAAACGCTGGATATCGGAAATACGAACAGCAACTACCGGTTCCCCGGCGGCGCAAAAGCGTTCACTCAGCGCTGGTGCGAGGGCGGCCCCGCGCATCACTGCGCCATCGCCACGGGCCACGTCGGCGATGCATTGCAAAAACTGGCTAAAATTCTAGGCGTGCGCAGCGCCAACATTTGTTAATTCACCGCCGCAGAGACAAAGGGCGTAAATATAACGGGGCGGAGAAACCAACGTTTCTCCGCCCCGGCTATTTTTGCCTTCAGGATAACCGCCCTGACGGGCCGGGATAACGCACCGTTAGTCCGCTTTTCGCCAGCTTTTATAGCGATTAATCAGCCCATTGGTGGAACTGTCGTGGCTGGTTACCGCGCTGTCATTGTTCAACTCCGGCAAAATACGGTTCGCCAGCTGTTTACCCAGTTCCACGCCCCACTGATCGAAGGTGAAGATATTCAGAATAGCGCCCTGGGTAAAGATTTTGTGCTCATAGAGCGCAATCAGTGCGCCAAGGCTAAACGGCGTTATTTCACGCAATAATATAGAGTTGGTTGGGCGGTTTCCTTCAAACACTTTGAACGGTATCACGTACTCCAGCGTCGCCGGATCTTTTCCCCGATCGCGATATTCCTGCTCAACCACCTCGCGGGATTTTCCGAATGCCAGCGCTTCAGTCTGGGCAAAAAAGTTAGACAGCAGTTTCGGGTGATGATCGGATAGCGGATTATGAGAAAGAGAAGGCGCGATAAAATCGCAGGGGACCAGCTTAGTACCCTGGTGAATTAATTGATAGAACGCGTGCTGCCCGTTAGTGCCCGGCTCGCCCCAAATGATTGGCCCGGTCTGGTAATCAACGGGATTACCGTTACGATCGACATACTTACCGTTCGACTCCATGTTTCCCTGCTGGAAATAGGCTGCAAAGCGGTGCATATATTGGTCATACGGCAGAATCGCTTCGGTTTCGGTGCCAAAGAAGTTGTTGTACCAAATTCCAATCAGCGCCAGCAGCACCGGCAGGTTTTTTTCAGGCGCGGTGGTCGAGAAGTGTTTATCCATCGCGTGGGCGCCGGAAAGCAGCTCGACGAAGTTATCAAACCCGACGGACAGAACAATCGACAGGCCAATCGCTGACCACAAAGAGTAACGGCCGCCAACCCAGTCCCAAAACTCAAACATGTTTGCCGTATCAATGCCAAACTCGCTCACCGCCCTCGCGTTGGTAGAAAGCGCCGCAAAATGTTTAGCAACGTGTTTTTCATCGCCAGCGGTTTCCAGGAACCAGTCGCGCGCGCTGTGGGCGTTGGTCATCGTTTCCTGGGTGGTGAAGGTTTTGGACGCCACCAGGAAAAGCGTGGTTTCCGGATCTACTTTTTTCAGGGTTTCGGCAATATGCGTGCCGTCGACATTAGAAACAAAATGCATATTGAGGTGATTTTTATACGGGCGCAGCGCCTCAGTCACCATAAACGGCCCAAGATCCGAGCCGCCAATCCCGATATTAACAACGTCCGTGATAGGTTTGCCGGTATAGCCTTTCCAGCTACCGGAAATAATAGCCTCGGAGAAATGCTTCATCTTCTCCAGCACGGCGTTAACTTCCGGCATGACATCCTTGCCATCAACCAAAATTGGCGTATTGCTGCGGTTACGCAGCGCCACGTGCAGCACCGCCCGATCCTCAGTACGGTTAATTTTTTCACCCGAAAACATTGCGCGGATAGCGCCGGTAAGATCGGCCTCTTTTGCCAGATCCTGCAGTTTCGCCAGGGTTTCTTCAGTAATGCGGTTCTTAGAAAAATCAACCAACATTAAATCGTCAAACGTCGCAGAAAACTTCTGAAAACGATCGCTATCATCGGCAAAAAGCTCAGAGATAGTGACATCTTTCATTGTATCGTAATGTTTTTGCAGCGCCTGCCAGGCGGCGGTACGCGTGGGATTAATATTTTTCATGGCAAATACTCTTATGATCTTGTGATAGGAGAACTGCAACTGGGGTCAATTGTAGCGCCACACGCGCTGAATCGTGATGATTTTTATGCCCTTTAAAATAACGTTTGTTCGGTAATCCTTGCCCTGCCCGACGTGCGATGCCTGAATCAGCGGCGTTAAGAAAGAGCGATAAGGCATTACGTTAAGGCGACTTTCTGGGATTGTTGCCGCCCAATTAACGGCAACAATCCGCTGCATAATTTTGCCCCCCTGCGCGCCACCACGGTTTTTTGTCGCGTTAAAAATCATGTCGTGCCCCAGATTTAGTAGTATGCCGCGCGCTTAAAAAAAGCGGTTTACAGGTGCGATTGAGTGCAGACTGCTGAGCGTAAAGCGTTATCGCCTAAAAAAATATGACGCGCGCACAGCATCGGCAAAGTGATTGACAGCCCCCCTGCCCGCGGGTTACACCTATCGGTGCAACTTATGCGCAATAGCGCGTAAGCCAGAAGAGGTGCGTCGCCCAGGTAGTGTGTCCGAGGAGCCTATCCAATGAAGACACAGGAGGGGGAGCAACGCCGAGGAAATTTGCGCGTCGGCCGCGAAAGTTTCCGACCGCAGGGGCTGAATCCCCTGGGTTGTCACCCGGAGCGCCGCAGTGCAGCGTTTCGCAAGGTGGAGCGCTTCTGGGTAAACCGTAGCGCATGCCTTATTCTCGCTTCTACGTCTGCCCCGTTTCCCGCTCTTACTTTGTACCAGGGTATTTCATGATGATGGCCATCCAGGATGGCTCCCTGACACGAGGTTATTCATGACGCAAGTTACTTTCCCTACCGTTGTCGCAAAGTTTGGCGGCACCAGCGTTGCTGATTTTGACGCCATGGACAGAAGCGCCGATGTCGTTTTATCTGATACTGATACCCGGCTGGTGGTGCTCTCCGCTTCCGCAGGCGTCACCAATTTGCTGGTCGCCCTGGCTGAAGGGTTGCAGGACGCGGAGCGCTACATAAAACTCGATGCCGTTCGCGCTATCCAGTACGCCATTCTTGACCGGCTAAGCGATCCCCATACGATTCGTGAAGAAATCGACCGCCTGCTGGATAATCTGACCACGCTGGCGGAAGCCGCCGCGCTGGCTCCTTCTCCCGCCCTTACCGATGAACTGGTCAGCCATGGCGAATTGATGTCCAGCCTGCTGTTTGTCGAAGTGCTACGTGACCGTGGCGCCGAGGCGCAGTGGTTTGATGCGCGTAAAATTATGCGCACCAGCAATCGCTTTGGACGCGCCGAGCCAGATATCAATGCGCTGGCCGAACTGGCGCAGCAGCAACTGGCTCCGCGCCTGGCGCAATCACTAATTATTACGCAAGGGTTTATCGGCAGCGACGTAAATGGCCGTACGACGACGCTCGGTCGTGGCGGAAGCGACTATACCGCAGCGCTGCTGGGCGAGGCGCTTAGCGCCTGCCGAGTCGATATCTGGACCGACGTGCCGGGTATTTATACCACCGATCCGCGCATCGTCCCGGCGGCGAAACGTATTGATCGCATCGCCTTTGAAGAAGCGGCGGAAATGGCGACATTTGGCGCCAAGGTGTTGCATCCGGCCACGCTTTTACCCGCCGTTCGCAGTGATATTCCGGTGTTTGTTGGCTCCAGCAAAGATGCGCGCGCGGGTGGAACGCTGGTGTGCAAAAAAACCGAACATCCGCCGCTATTTCGAGCGCTGGCGCTGCGTCGAAAACAAACGCTGTTAACGCTGCACAGCCTCAATATGCTGCATTCACGCGGTTTTCTGGCGGAAGTATTCAGCATTCTGGCTCGTAACAATATCTCGGTAGATTTAATCACTACGTCAGAGGTTAATGTAGCGCTCACGCTGGATACCACCGGCTCCACATCCACCGGCGATACCTTGCTCACCAGCGCGCTACTAACCGAGCTATCTTCTCTGTGCCGGGTCGAAGTGGAAGAAGACCTGGCGCTCATTGCGCTGATTGGTAATTCCCTTTGCGCCGCCAGCGGTGTAGGAAAAGAGGTGTTCGGCGTACTGGATCCATTTAATATTCGTATGATTTGTTACGGCGCTTCCAGTCACAACTTATGTTTTCTGGTGCCCGGCAGCGAGGCCGAACAGGTCGTGCAAAAGCTGCACCGCAATTTGTTTGAATAGCCTCTGGCGAAATCGCATTTTACTTCGCGCCCGGGCAACCGGGCGCTACGCTTCGGCAATAAGCGCTCCGCGCATCATAAAAGCCCCCACCAAAATACTGCGTATTAAAAGACCGCCCTGTTACCCCGGCTTTGCGGCAGGACGTGATTTACATCAGAGCAAAATATTTAGGCCCGCCCATTCTGGAGTGAGGTTACCATCAGTGTCTGATATACCAGCCGGTCGAGGTCTTCCTCTCAACCCCAAGGCTAGGTGGTTACCGGGGCGGGCGGCTGTTTGGGTTTGATGAGTCCACGCATCGAACGCCTGCGATTAAAGTCGGGATGCAAAATTCAGGGCTTGCCGCGACGCTGGGCAAACGCTATTTCTCACCGTTAACGGCGCTGCCGGGCGCGCTGTTTTCGGTGCGGCACAAGATAGCCGACTCATTACTGGCAGGATACCGGCCGGGGAAAGCCGTAGCGACCCAGTGCACTGTCGCGCGCGGCATACCGTTATCTTTCAGCCAGCCCCGGCCCCGTGCGAAGTAATTGCGGGCGACGCAAGATAATCCGTTACATTTTAGTGGCCTTCCGCCCGCGCGGGGTAAGAGCAGGCCGCTATTCTGACGAAAATAGCGTTTGGCCGATACTCGCGCGCTGCCGCGCAGCGGGCGAACGGTTTTAATCTCAAGGAATGGATTATCTCTGGCCGGACAGAAAAGTTTTTATGAAGGGAAACCGCTGGCGACCCGCTATTCCGTTTACAGAGAGGTATCTGGTCGCCAGCGCTGTTATTCAAACATCAATATTCATCACGCTCATCGTCGTCATTCGGCTGTTCCAGCACGCTGTAAGCCACGGCGCAAAACAGTGAATTTAACCGCTTCATATCGCCCAGCAGCCCAAGATGCAGCGAACTGGTTTCAATACTTTGCACGTTCTGCTGATGCAACCTGTCAACATGCGCGTGCGCGTAGCGCCGATCCAGAATACGAAAGCGGTGTTTACTGCGACGCAGGCGACGAGCGCTGGCAACATCGCTGGAAAAAAAGACCGACAGCGCCAGACGCAAATTACTGAGCAAGAGCTGCAGCAGATTATCCAACTCTTTCAACCCTTCCGGAGAAAACGCGCGCCGCGCCGCCAGCGATTTATGCGCGACTTCGCCTCCCATACGCTCAATGATATCCGCCGCCTGCTGGAGATTAAGCGACATTTCGATTATCTCCGCCCAGCGCCGGGACTCCTCTTCCGCCAGCTCTTCCTTCGGCATGCGCGCCAGGTAGAGCTTTATTGCGGTATGCAGCACGTCCACATCGTCTGCCAGCTTACGCAACTCTTTTGCCTGGCGCGGCTCACCGTGCATCACCTTATTCCAGATTTCCAGCATATGCTCCAGCACGTCGCCCATACGCAGTGCCTCCCGCGCCGCGTTCGCCAGCCCCAACGCTGGCGTATCCAGCGCGCTGGCGTCGAGATGCTTCGGCTTCATGCGGTTTCCCACTTCCGGCGCTTCCTGAATGATTCGCTGGCAAAAGCGCGCCATCACGCCGGCAAACGGCACCATTGCAAGGCAGCGGATCAGGTTATAGAACACGTGAAAATAGATAACCAGCTCAGATTCCGGGAGCGCCAGCCGACGCATTTCACCGGCCAGTAGATGCACGAAGGGTAATACCAGCAGGCTACCAATTAATTTAAATAGCAGACTGCCCAACGCCACGCGCCGGGCGGCGGCATTCGCTGCGCTGTTGTTTAACATCGCCAGCAATCCGGAGCCAAGATTGGCGCCAATGACCAGGCAAAGCGCCACATCGAAAGAGATAACTCCGGTGGACGTTAAAGTCGCCGTCAGTAGCACCGCCGCCAGGCTGGAATAGCTGATAATGGCGAACATAGCCCCAATCAGTGCATCCAGCATAATATCGCCGGTCAGCGAGGCAAAAATGACTTTTACACCGGCGGCCTGGGTGATGGGCGTGACGGCTTGCACAATCAGTTCCAGCGCCAATAATATTAGCCCAAGGCCAATGCCTACTCGCCCTAGCTGCCCGGCACGCGTCTGTTTACGCCCGAGGAAAAAAATCACGCCGATAAAAATTAGCAGCGGCGACACCCATGAGAGGTCAAAAGTTAATACGCGCGCCATTAACGCGGTGCCGACATCGGCTCCCAATACGATGACTAACGCAGGCGTTAATGCCACTAAATCCTGAGCGACAAAAGATGTCACTAGCATCGTCGTCGCATTACTGCTTTGTACCAGCGCGGTAACGCCAATGCCGGCGCAAAATGCGAGCGGTTTTTTTTCAACGCTGCCACTTAACACGCTGCGCAAACGCGCGCCAAATACGCGCATAACGCCGGTGCGCACAATGTGCGTTCCCCAAACCAGCATCGCCACCGCTGATAGCAGATGTAACAGAGTTAACACACCTTCTCCTTAATCTTTATTTTACGTTTCCCTGGTAGCAACCGTGATTGTTACCCAACTGGCCGCCGCGCCAGCGATAGAAAATTCAATTCTGCGCTCATTAGGCTGATAGTGCCGCACGCTGTGAAACGATAATGGTATCTGCCTGTCAGGATGTTCAGTCATACGCTCCGGGCGTCCAGGCAGCGCCGGTATGAGGTACGCCCACCGTCGGCATCGGCGTATTGAACGCACCTAAAGACGATAATGCTCAACGATCCCAACGGGCTTAAGTATAAGCACTCTCGCTAAATCTCCCCCGTTTTGGGAGCCGGAACAGATTTTATCGTAAGTCCCCCCCAGCCGCAGCGGCTGGGGCATGCACGGGTAACAATGATTTGAGCCATCGACGGTAACGCCGCTTTCCGCTTTCCGCTTTCCGCTTTCCGCTTTCCGCTTTCCGCTTTCCGCTTTCCGCTTTCCGCTTTCCGCTTTCCGCTTTCCGCTTTCCGCTTTCCGCTTTCCGCTTTCCAAAGCCATCTGACAGCCACCGCTGGAATTTAGCATCACCTTTTTAAGCAATAGTTTTGCGTTTACTCATTTTCAGAAGCGTCGACTCTGCCAAGAGACAGATTTTACGCTGCCCCATTAACGGCAATCGTTTACCTACGGCACACTCATCGGCGGAAGTGCTGCCTGCGCAGGCGTTTCACCGCTAATGCAAAATAGCAGCCCACCCGCAATCAAGCGTTACGGGTTAGTGCGTTACTCAGCATCATAGCCCAAATTCGGTGCCAGCCAGCGTTCTACGTCCTCTACAAGCATGCCTTTGCGGCTCGCATAATCTTCCACCTGATCGCGCTGAATTTGCGCTACGGCGAAATATTTACTGTCCGGGTGACTAAAATACCAGCCCGCAACCGATGCTCCCGGCCACATCGCGAACGACTCCGTTAGCGACATTCCGGTATTCTTTTCAACCTCCAGCAACCGCCAGATTACGCCCTTTTCCGTATGTTCAGGGCAAGCGGGATAGCCAGGCGCCGGGCGAATACCCTGATAATTTTCCCGGATCAGTTCCTCGTTACTGAGCGCCTCATCGGGCGCAAATCCCCAGAACGCTTTACGCACTCGCGCATGCAGGTATTCCGCAAACGCCTCTGCCAGCCGATCGGCCACGGCTTTTACCATTATTTTATTATAGTCGTCATGCTGTGCTTCCCAGGCGCTGGCCAGTGCGTCTTCTTCCAGCCCGCCGGTGACGGCAAAAGCGCCGATATAATCAGCTTTCTCGCTTTGTTTCGGTGCCACAAAATCCGCCAGGCAATAGTTGGCGAAACCCGATTTTTCCGTTTGCTGACGAAGATGATGACTGACGGCTATCACCTCAGAGCGCGATTCATCCCGATAAATTTCAATATCATCCCCTACCCGGTTAGCCGGAAACAGGCCGACTACGCCGCGCGGAGTCAGCGAACCTTGCGCATCTAAACGATCCAACATCGCGTTGGCGTCATCAAACAGACGGCGTGCTTCTTCACCGACGACGTCATCGGTGAGAATGCGCGGATGTTTTCCGGCAAGCGACCAGGTGAGAAAAAACGGCGTCCAGTCAATATAGTGACGCAGCGTTTCAATGCTGGCGCTAATCGCCTGAACTCCGAGCTGACGCGGTACCGGCGGCGTATAGTTCGCCCAGTCAAAAGACAATGCGTTTTGGCGCGCGGCTGCGAGCGTTACCGGCGGAGTGCGCGGTTTTTTCCGGGCGTGCTGCGTACGTACGGTGTGATACTCTTTACGCGTTTTTTCTACAAACGCCGGGCGCAGGGAGTCCGAGAGCAGCGAGGAGACCACGCCGACGGTGCGTGAAGCATTCTGCACGTAGACGGTTGGCGCGCTGTAATGCTGTTCGATTTTCACAGCCGTATGCGCTTTGGAGGTCGTGGCTCCGCCTATCAGCAGCGGCAAAGTGAAGCCCTGACGCTCCATTTCTTTAGCTACGTTCACCATCTCATCCAAAGAAGGCGTTATTAGCCCGGAAAGCCCGATGATATCAGCGTTAACTTCGCGCGCGGTTTTAAGGATTTTATCGCACGGCACCATCACGCCCAGATCGATAATTTCATAGTTATTACATTGCAATACAACGCCGACGATGTTTTTGCCGATGTCGTGGACATCACCTTTGACCGTCGCCAGAACAATTTTTCCGTTGCTGCGCCCGGCGCTGCGGCTTGCCTCGATATAGGGTTCCAGGTACGCTACCGCCTGCTTCATGACGCGCGCGGATTTTACTACCTGCGGCAGAAACATTTTCCCGTCACCGAATAAGTCGCCGACCACGTTCATGCCCGCCATTAACGGGCCTTCAATAACATCGATGGGTTTTGCAGCCTGTTGACGCGCTTCCTCGGTATCCTGCCTGATAAATTCGGTAATGCCTTTTACCAGCGAATATTCCAGCCGTTTATCCACCGCCCAGCCGCGCCACTCTGCCTGCTGAGGCTGATTGTCTTCACCGGCCTTGCTGGCGCGGTAGCGTTCCGCCAGTTCTAGAAGGCGCTCGGTGGCGTCATCGCGTCGATTCAGAATGACATCTTCCACCGCATCGCGCAGATCGGTTGGGAGATCGTCGTAGATAGCAAGCTGCCCGGCATTAACGATTCCCATATCCAGCCCGCTGCGGATGGCGTAATACAGGAATACAGCGTGGATTGCTTCACGCACCGCGTCATTACCCCGAAACGAAAAAGAAACGTTGGATACGCCGCCGGAAATCAGCGCATGCGGCAGTTCGCGCTTAATGTCTTCACAGGCACCGATAAAATCCTGCGCATAATTGTTATGTTCTTCAATGCCGGTAGCGACCGCAAAAATATTGGGATCAAAAATGATATCTTCCGGTGGGAATCCTACTTCCTGAGTCAGGATGTGATAGGCGCGCCGGCAAATTTCAATCTTACGCGCGCGGGTATCCGCCTGGCCCGTTTCATCAAAAGCCATTACCACCATCGCTGCACCGTAGCGCCGCACCAGTTTTGCGTGCTGGATAAACGCCCCAACCCCTTCTTTCATGGAAATAGAATTGACGATGCCTTTCCCCTGGATGCACTTGAGCCCTTGCTCAATAACCTCCCATTTAGAAGAGTCAATCATGATGGGAACGCGCGCAATATCCGGTTCGCCGGCAATTAAATTCAGGAAGCGCACCATCGCCGCCTCGGCGTCGAGCATCCCTTCATCCATATTGATATCAATAATCTGCGCGCCATTTTCTACCTGCTGACGTGCGACATCCAAAGCTTCGGCATAGTTTTCTTCTTTAATAAGCCGCTTGAATTTCGCCGAACCGGTCACGTTGGTGCGTTCACCGACATTCACGAACAAACTATTCTGCTCAATGGTCAGCGGCTCCAGCCCGGACAGACGGCAGGCTACCGGGATCTCAGGCAATGGACGCGGGGCAAGCCCTTCAACCGCCCGGCTGATAGCGGCAATATGCGCCGGTGTGGTACCGCAGCATCCACCAACGATATTGAGAAAACCCGCCTGCGCCCACTCGCGGATTTGGCTGGCCATCGCATCGGCGTCTAAATCATATTCGCCAAATGCGTTAGGCAATCCGGCATTGGGATGCGCACTGACATAACACGATGCCACGCGTGAAAGCTCAGCGACATACTGACGCAGTTCATCCGGCCCAAGCGCACAGTTGAGGCCAAATGCCAGCGCGTCCGCGTGGCGCAGGGAGTTATAGAATGCCTCGGTCGTCTGGCCGGATAAGGTGCGCCCTGAGGCATCGGTGATGGTCCCGGAAATCATGACCGGCAGCGTAACGCCCAGTGCTTCAAACTCCGTCTGCGCGGCAAAGAGCGCGGCTTTTGCATTCAGAGTGTCAAATACCGTTTCAATCAGGATAAGATCCGCGCCACCTTCAATGAGCGCGCGCGTAGATTCCCGGTAGGCGGCCACCAGACCATCAAAGGTAATATTACGGAATGCGGGATCGTTAACATCAGGTGAAATCGATGCCGTGCGGTTGGTGGGGCCGAGTACCCCCGCCACATAGCGCGGTTTATCCGGCGTTTTGGCGCTCCATATATCGGCACAGGCACGCGCCAGCCGGGCCGCCTCCCGGTTAATTTCAGCCGACAGCGATTCCATTTGATAATCCGCCATCGCAATCGGCGTAGAGTTAAATGTGTTGGTTTCGATGATGTCAGCGCCCGCTTCCAGGTAGGCATCATGAATGGCACTAATAATTTCCGGGCGCGTTAGAGACAGCAGATCGTTATTGCCTTTCACATCGCAGGGCCAGTCCGCAAAGCGCGCACCGCGGTAATCCGCCTCCTGTAAACGGTAGTTCTGGATCATCGTGCCCATGGCGCCATCCAGAATTAGAATTCGCTCAGCCATCTGCTGACGCAGTTTTTCAACGCCTTTACCCACGCTCGCCTCTCTGTTTTGTTATATTGCTGATAACACCCGCCGTGTTGGCCTTTTCGTTATTTTGCGGCTGGCCGTTAATCCTGACACAGGTTAATAAAAGGTTAAAGTTTACCGCCGTTAAAGCCCTTCAGTCTGAGTACCCGATGCGCGTCGAAGGATGAGTTATGCAATTTATCGCCTGAATGGCCATTAATGGCTATTTGGTTGCGCTATAGCGTATTGAATATCACGGCCTGCCAGTCTCCGGCGCGCGGGCACCTGAAATTGCCAGGCAAGCGGGCAGGGCTATTCCAGCGTAGGATTCATATGCCGCAGGTCGTACGGCGTTATCTGGTAAACGTAATAGTTGAGCCAGTTGCTAAACAGCAAATGCCCGTGGCTGCGCCAGCTCGCCCGCGGGGTTTGCGTTGGATCGTCCCGTGGGAAATAGTTTTCAGGAAGCACCGGGGATAGCCCGGCTTCTCTGTCACGAAAATATTCATTCGCAAGCGTGGAGGCATCATATTCCGGATGCCCGGAAACAAATGCGATGCGCTTATCTTTGCTGGCAAACAGATAGGCATCTCCCTGTACCGTTTCAGCTAAAATTTCCAGATCGGTATAGTCGCGGATTGTCGCCGCCGGAAAATCAGCGTTACGCGAGTGGGGTGCCAAAAATGTGTCATCGAAGCCCCGGGTGAGTAAAGCATGCGGCTGCGTCGTATGGTGCTCATATACCCCGGAAAGTTTCGTTCTACGCGTCTGGCGGGGAATGTTATACAAAATATTGAGCGCGGCCTGCACCGCCCAACACACGCACAGCGTTGAAGTAACATGAGCCTGCGCCCAAATAAGAACGCGTCGGATTTGCTCCCAATAGACGATATCGTTGAATTCCACTAACCCCAGCGGCGCGCCCGTGACGATAAGACCATCAAAGTTTTCCTCGCTGATATCAGCAAAATCGCAGTAAAAGTTGTTGAGATGCTGTGCGGGTGTATTGCGCGATTCGCGGCTGTCAATACGCAGAAGCTGGATATCGACCTGTAAAGCGGAGTTGGAAAGTAACCTGAGAAACTGGTTTTCCGTTTCAATTTTTTTCGGCATCAGGTTGAGGATGAGCACTTTTAAAGGGCGGATTTCCTGTACGCGCGCCCGGGAGCTTGTCATTACAAAGACATTTTCCTGACGCAAAAAACTCACGGCCGGTAACTCGTCGGGTACCCGAATTGGCATAACCTTCCATCCTCTCTATATACGTTTACACGTTTAGACATCCAGATGCCTGAAGATAGCGTGCCTGAGTACAAATGTCGAGGCGGGATCGGATAAGTGAAAAAGTTTCAGGCAGGTTAGCGGCATTTTGCTGCTGATACGGAGATACGCCATCGCTTTTGCACTGAGGGCTATGAAAAAGGGCTGCCTGCGCTGGCCGGACGGGATGGATGGCATGTGAGACGCGCGGCCGGGCGCGTGACGTTATGGTCCGGCATTCAGTAAAGGCCGCAGGGCCTGCGACAGCGGCCGTTCCGCTGGCGTGGCAGAATAGCCGCGCGTCCGCTGCGGGGAAATTGCCGGGATCACCGCCCCGCGGCGCCTCTCCCGCAGCCTGTAAACACTGCGCGGGCCGGCGGGCGGTTACCCAGGCAAAGCCGCGCCCGGCGCAAACACGCGATGATATTCTGGCTCATTGCGACAGCGCCAGGCTAAAGCATTACAGCGGCGGGCCGGCGCCGCAGGCGTCAGGGGGCAGATATTATTTTACCCTCAGACGCGGTCAGTGGCAGGGCAAACAGGATAAACAGGATAAACAGGATAAACATAATCCGGCGCGGTGATAACCGGCCAGTGCGGCTACCGGCCGCGGGGCTTACGGCGTGAGCCTGTCCGGATGTGGCCGGACCCGGTATCGCGCTGTTTTTCGCATAAAAAAAAAACCCGGCCAGATGACCGGGGTTCTTCCTGTATAAAAGCCTGGCAGTTCCCTACTCTCGCATGGGGAAGCCCCACACTACCATCGGCGCTACGGCGTTTCACTTCTGAGTTCGGCATGGGGTCAGGTGGGACCACCGCGCTGTCGCCGCCAGGCATATTCTGTCACCCGCCGCCGCACTCTCGCGCCGCCACGGGTCTTATCCGTCACAAACTGAAAATACTCTCAACCCCTCAAAACACCTTCGGCGTTGTAAGGTTAAGCCTCTCGGTTCATTAGTACCGGTTAGCTCAACGCATCGCTGCGCTTACACACCCGACCTATCAACGTCGTCGTCTTCAACGTTCCTTCAGGAGACTTTAAGTCTCAGGGAGAACTCATCTCGGGGCAAGTTTCGTGCTTAGATGCTTTCAGCACTTATCTCTTCCGCATTTAGCTACCGGGCAGTGCCATTGGCATGACAACCCGAACACCAGTGATGCGTCCACTCCGGTCCTCTCGTACTAGGAGCAGCCCCCCTCAGTTCTCCAGCGCCCACGGCAGATAGGGACCGAACTGTCTCACGACGTTCTAAACCCAGCTCGCGTACCACTTTAAATGGCGAACAGCCATACCCTTGGGACCTACTTCAGCCCCAGGATGTGATGAGCCGACATCGAGGTGCCAAACACCGCCGTCGATATGAACTCTTGGGCGGTATCAGCCTGTTATCCCCGGAGTACCTTTTATCCGTTGAGCGATGGCCCTTCCATTCAGAACCACCGGATCACTATGACCTGCTTTCGCACCTGCTCGAGCCGTCACTCTCGCAGTCAAGCGGGCTTATGCCATTGCACTAACCTCCTGATGTCCGACCAGGATTAGCCCACCTTCGTGCTCCTCCGTTACTCTTTGGGAGGAGACCGCCCCAGTCAAACTACCCACCAGACACTGTCCGCGACCCGGATTACGGGCCTGCGTTAGAACACCAGCCATTAAAGGGTGGTATTTCAAGGATGGCTCCGTGCAGACTGGCGTCCACACTTCAAAGCCTCCCACCTATCCTGCACATCAAGGACCAGTGTTCAGTGTCAAGCTATAGTAAAGGTTCACGGGGTCTTTCCGTCTTGCCGCGGGTACACTGCATCTTCACAGCGAGTTCAATTTCACTGAGTCCCGGGTGGAGACAGCCTGGCCATCATTACGCCATTCGTGCAGGTCGGAACTTACCCGACAAGGAATTTCGCTACCTTAGGACCGTTATAGTTACGGCCGCCGTTTACCGGGGCTTCGATCAGGAGCTTCTCGCAACGCGATAACCCCATCAATTAACCTTCCGGCACCGGGCAGGCGTCACACCCTATACGTCCACTTTCGTGTTTGCAGAGTGCTGTGTTTTTAATAAACAGTTGCAGCCAGCTGGTATCTTCGACTGGCTTCAGCTCCGTCAGCAAGTGACTTCACCTACGCACCAGCGTGCCTTCTCCCGAAGTTACGGCACCATTTTGCCTAGTTCCTTCACCCGGGTTCTCTCAAGCGCCTTGGTATTCTCTACCTGACCACCTGTGTCGGTTTGGGGTACGATTTGATGTTACCTGATGCTTAGAGGCTTTTCCTGGAAGCAGGGCATTTGTTACTTCATCACCGTAGTGACTCGTCATCGTGCCTCAGCGTTAAAGCAGACCGGATTTGCCTGGTCCACACGCCTACACACTTAAACCGGGACAACCGTCGCCCGGCTAACATAGCCTTCTCCGTCCCCCCTTCGCAGTAACACCGAGTACAGGAATATTAACCTGTTTCCCATCGACTACGCCTTTCGGCCTCGCCTTAGGGGTCGACTCACCCTGCCCCGATTAACGTTGGACAGGAACCCTTGGTCTTCCGGCGAGCGGGCTTTTCACCCGCTTTATCGTTACTCATGTCAGCATTCGCACTTCTGATACCTCCAGCAGACCTCACAGTCCACCTTCGACGGCTTACAGAACGCTCCCCTACCCAACAACACTTAGTGTCGCTGCCGCAGCTTCGGTGCATGGTTTAGCCCCGTTACATCTTCCGCGCAGGCCGACTCGACCAGTGAGCTATTACGCTTTCTTTAAATGATGGCTGCTTCTAAGCCAACATCCTGGCTGTCTGGGCCTTCCCACATCGTTTCCCACTTAACCATGACTTTGGGACCTTAGCTGGCGGTCTGGGTTGTTTCCCTCTTCACGACGGACGTTAGCACCCGCCGTGTGTCTCCCGTGATAACATTCTCCGGTATTCGTAGTTTGCATCGGGTTGGTAAGCCGGGATGGCCCCCTAGCCGAAACAGTGCTCTACCCCCGGAGATGAATTCACGAGGCGCTACCTAAATAGCTTTCGGGGAGAACCAGCTATCTCCCGGTTTGATTGGCCTTTCACCCCCAGCCACAGGTCATCCGCTAATTTTTCAACATTAGTCGGTTCGGTCCTCCAGTTAGTGTTACCCAACCTTCAACCTGCCCATGGCTAGATCACCGGGTTTCGGGTCTATACCCTGCAACTTAGCGCCCGGTTAAGACTCGGTTTCCCTTCGGCTCCCCTATTCGGTTAACCTTGCTACAGAATATAAGTCGCTGACCCATTATACAAAAGGTACGCAGTCACCCTCCATAAAGGAAGGCTCCCACTGCTTGTACGTACACGGTTTCAGGTTCTGTTTCACTCCCCTCGCCGGGGTTCTTTTCGCCTTTCCCTCACGGTACTGGTTCACTATCGGTCAGTCAGGAGTATTTAGCCTTGGAGGATGGTCCCCCCATATTCAGACAGGATACCACGTGTCCCGCCCTACTCATCGAGCTCACAACAGGTGCATTTTCATGTACGGGGCTGTCACCCTGTATCGCCGGACTTTCCAGACCGTTCCATTAACACACCCGCTGATTCAGACTCTGGGCTCTTCCCCGTTCGCTCGCCGCTACTCAGGGAATCTCGGTTGATTTCTTTTCCTCGGGGTACTTAGATGTTTCAGTTCTCCCGGTTCGCCTCATTAACCTATGGATTCAGTTAATGATAGTGCAACGAATTGCACTGGGTTTCCCCATTCGGACATCGTCGGTTATAACGCCTCATATCAGCTTACCGACGCTTTTCGCAGATTAGCACGTCCTTCATCGCCTCTGACTGCCAGGGCATCCACCGTGTACGCTTATTCGCTTAACCTCACAACCCGAAGATGTCTTCGGACTGCAGGCTTGAGAGACCCATTAAACGGTTATTCCGTTTATGGATTTTCAATTTTCAGCTTGTTCCGGATTGTTAAAGAGCAAATATCTCAGACCTGACTCCGCCTTCACGGCAAAATCAGCTTTGAGATACAGTGGCCGGTGACTTTCACTCACAAACCAGCAAGTGGCGTCCCCTAGGGGATTCGAACCCCTGTTACCGCCGTGAAAGGGCGGTGTCCTGGGCCTCTAGACGAAGGGGACACGAAAATTGTCTGTCACACATTGTGTGACATTTTCGTGTAGGGTGAGCTTTCGTTAACAGAAAGCGAACGGCTATATCCCGCCCTTACTCACGCCCAACGCGTAAACGCCTTGCTTCTTTTCTTTCATCAGACAATCTGTGTGAGCACTGCAAAAGACCGTATCTTCAGGTAAGGAGGTGATCCAACCGCAGGTTCCCCTACGGTTACCTTGTTACGACTTCACCCCAGTCATGAATCACAAAGTGGTAAGCGCCCTCCCGAAGGTTAAGCTACCTACTTCTTTTGCAACCCACTCCCATGGTGTGACGGGCGGTGTGTACAAGGCCCGGGAACGTATTCACCGTGGCATTCTGATCCACGATTACTAGCGATTCCGACTTCACGGAGTCGAGTTGCAGACTCCGATCCGGACTACGACGCACTTTATGAGGTCCGCTTGCTCTCGCGAGGTCGCTTCTCTTTGTATGCGCCATTGTAGCACGTGTGTAGCCCTGGTCGTAAGGGCCATGATGACTTGACGTCATCCCCACCTTCCTCCGGTTTATCACCGGCAGTCTCCTTTGAGTTCCCGACCGAATCGCTGGCAACAAAGGATAAGGGTTGCGCTCGTTGCGGGACTTAACCCAACATTTCACAACACGAGCTGACGACAGCCATGCAGCACCTGTCTCACAGTTCCCGAAGGCACTTCTCCGTCTCCGGAGAATTCTGTGGATGTCAAGACCAGGTAAGGTTCTTCGCGTTGCATCGAATTAAACCACATGCTCCACCGCTTGTGCGGGCCCCCGTCAATTCATTTGAGTTTTAACCTTGCGGCCGTACTCCCCAGGCGGTCTACTTAACGCGTTAGCTCCGGAAGCCACGGTTCATGACCACAGCCTCCAAGTAGACATCGTTTACGGCGTGGACTACCAGGGTATCTAATCCTGTTTGCTCCCCACGCTTTCGCACCTGAGCGTCAGTCTTCGTCCAGGGGGCCGCCTTCGCCACCGGTATTCCTCCAGATCTCTACGCATTTCACCGCTACACCTGGAATTCTACCCCCCTCTACGAGACTCAAGCCTGCCAGTTTCAAATGCAGTTCCCGGGTTGAGCCCGGGGATTTCACATCTGACTTAACAGACCGCCTGCGTGCGCTTTACGCCCAGTAATTCCGATTAACGCTTGCACCCTCCGTATTACCGCGGCTGCTGGCACGGAGTTAGCCGGTGCTTCTTCTGCGGGTAACGTCAATCTGATGGCGTATTAAGCCACCAGCCTTCCTCCCCGCTGAAAGTACTTTACAACCCGAAGGCCTTCTTCATACACGCGGCATGGCTGCATCAGGGTTTCCCCCATTGTGCAATATTCCCCACTGCTGCCTCCCGTAGGAGTCTGGACCGTGTCTCAGTTCCAGTGTGGCTGGTCATCCTCTCAGACCAGCTAGAGATCGTCGCCTAGGTGAGCCTTTACCCCACCTACTAGCTAATCCCATCTGGGTTCATCCTATGGCGTGAGGCCCGAAGGTCCCCCACTTTGGTCTTGCGACGTTATGCGGTATTAGCCACCGTTTCCAGTGGTTATCCCCCTCCATCGGGCAGATCCCCAGACATTACTCACCCGTCCGCCGCTCGCCGGCAAAGAAGCAAGCTTCTTTCCGCTGCCGCTCGACTTGCATGTGTTAGGCCTGCCGCCAGCGTTCAATCTGAGCCATGATCAAACTCTTCAATTAAAGTTTGATGCTCAAAGAATTAAACTGTTAGTTCGTAATGAATTAACTGTTGTTCACTCTTGAGACTTGATAATCATTTTTCGTCCGAAGACGTTGATATCAGTGCTTTCGAGTGCCCACACAGATTGTCTGATAAATTGTTAAAGAGCAGTTGCGCCGGGCTTTCGCCCCGGTCGCGAGGTGGCGTATATTACGCTTTCCTCTTTCAGAGTCAACCCCATTTTTCAGGCGTTTTCTCTATTTATTTCGTATCATCAACATCGCGAAATATTCGGATTGTTGTCTCAACGGAGGCGCATTATAGGGATCCGAAATTTTTGCACAAGGCTTTTTTTGATCTTTTTCTTCAAGTGTTGTTTTTTCACACTTTCCGCCGTAATTCTAATAGGATCCTTTCAATTCTTATTGCATTGCGAGCTGGATAGATTTTCTACCAGCACATCTTTTTATTGCCTATAACGCTACGAATTGGAGATAGCTATGCCAAATAACCTTCGCTCTTATCAAAACCATATTCCTAAACTCGGCAACAAGGTCATGGTAGATGAAGCAAGTGTAATTATCGGTAACGTGAGAATTGCTGATGACGTTGGGATTTGGCCGTTAGTTGTAATTCGCGGCGACGTAAATCTCATCACAATTGGGGCTCGCAGCAACATTCAAGATGGCAGTGTTTTGCATGTCACACATAAAACGGTGAATACTCCTGAGGGCCATCCACTGATCGTCGGCGAAGAGGTTACCGTAGGCCATAAAGTGATGCTGCATGGATGCACTATAGGCAATCGAGTTCTTGTTGGAATGGGATCAATTTTATTAGACGGTGCGATTATTGAAGATAACGTGGTTATTGGCGCAGGGAGTCTTGTTCCTCAGAATAAGCGCCTTACCAGCGGTTATCTTTATTTAGGCAGTCCGGTAAAACAAATACGCCCTTTAACTGAGATGGAAGTAGCGAATCTGAAATATTCAGCTGACAATTACGTGAAATGGAAAAATGATTATCTGGCTCAGGATAACCAAATCCAGCCTTGCTCATCTTCCTGACAGGAAAGGATCAGATCGCTGGCTTCCTCTTCCAGATCCCAGCGATTTGCGCAGAATACGGCAACAGGATCCGTTCCCCCAAAGCGTAAAAGCAAATTCTGACCTTTGATGGCACATACTAGCTGGACACCATTAACCAAAACGGGGAAGCAAACTGAAGAAGTATTAATATCCCAAGTCTGACGATCCGGGAAATGAATGGATTGATTCATGCTGAAAGTTCCTGCCTGAGTACCTCAATAACAGGTTCAATTTCCGGTAAAACATCGTGCCATAACTTCGCTGCGTGCGCAGCCTGCCCCACCAACATACCTAAGCCGTCAGCAATGCGCGTTGCGCCATGCGATTCGCACCAAAGGAGGAACGGTGTTTTCCCCGCCTGGTAAAATAAATCATAGCAACGGACTTGGGAATTAATAATAGAAGATGGGATCGCCGGAACTTCTCCAAATATTCCGCTGGAAGTGGCATTAATAATGAGATCAAACTTCATGCCTGTGAGATCGCTGAACTCTACGGCATTGATTATACCAGCATGCGAAAAAGATGTACTCAGGTCTTCTGCGCGTTTAAATGTGCGGTTCACAACTGTAACGCAACATCCTTTTGACAATAATGGGAGCAAGACACCACGCGATGCACCGCCAGCGCCGATGAGTAAAATACGATACGTCGGTTTAATAAAACACAATCGCTCTAAATCGCTTAATAAGCCTACGCCATCGGTGTTATCCCCCAGTAAACGTCCATCTTCCAGACGTTTAAACGTATTTACAGCTCCCGCCAGTTCTGCACGCTGCGTTAATTCATCCGCCCGCAAAAAGGCCTGCTCTTTGAAAGGCACAGTAATATTCGCGCCTTCTCCGCCTGAGCCAAAAAAATCATTTATCGTATTGATAAATTCGTCTTCAGGCGTAAGAACGCGCCCATATAAATAGTTCAGGTTTTCCTGCCGGGCGAATAACTGATGAATGCGTGGTGACTTACTATGTGCTATCGGATTACCAAAAACCGCATAGGTTTCCATATATTATTTTACCCTTGCCGAAAAAGTTCATCCGTTAATGCGTCTCGTATTTCGGATGGATTTAAACGCCCACTCGTGTAACCCTGAACGACCGGAAAATCATTGCCAAATTGCGACTTAACTTCATCGATTGAACGACAGGGAAGTTGCCCGCTTAAATTAGCGCTAGTTGAAACCAACGGTTTACCGAAAGCATTACATAACTCAATAACTTCTGGATGGTCAGACACACGCACTGCCAGAGAGGTAAACCGGCCAGTTAACCAACGCGGTGTTTCAGGACGCGCGGGAAATACAAAGGTTACCGGCCCAGGCCAACGGATAAAAATCCTCCGCCGCTGTTCTGCAGTAAGCGTACTATCGTCAATATATGGTTTAAGCTGCTCGAAACAAGAAGCTATCAGAATCAACCCTTTATCAATCGAACGCTGCTTAAGATGAAGTAGACACTGTACAGCAATTTCGCTATCCGGATCGCAACCAAGGCCAAAGACGGCCTCTGTAGGATACGCAACGACACATTGCTGACGAAGAAGGGAAACTATTTCAAAGAGCGGTTTCTCATACTGATGCTTTTTCACAAATATTTTACCCAGCTATTACCGGTTTTCCGCATTGCTTACTGGCACAAAATAATTTATTGCCTTGCGCCGTTTTCTTTTCAAGAAGCAGAGGATAATGGCATTCCGAACACTCACCAGCAACCGGCTTAAAATTCACCGCAAACTGACACCCTGGGTAGCGATCGCAGGCGTAGAAGATTTTGCCATATCTGGATCGGCGCTGTACCAGCCGTCCTCCTCCGCACTGTGGGCATGCGATATCCGATTCATCAGGTTTATCAATGAGCTCTGTATGCTCACAGGCCGGATATTGGCTGCAGCCAATAAACATGCCAAATCTTCCTTGTCTTAGTACTAATACACCGCCACATTCAGGGCATAATTGGCCATCCAGTTCCTTGACGATGTGACCATCAGCCTGCCCTTTAAGCGGTCGAATATATTCACAATCCGGGTAACGCGAACATCCTAAAAACGGGCCGTGTTTACCAGAACGGATTACCAACTCGGCCCCACAGTTAGGGCAGGGTTCATGCTTACGCATCTCAAATAGGGCTTCTTTCGCCATATAGATAACTTACGATGCACTGCTCAGTGCACTATGCCCTCATCAATTTCAAACAACAATTCTTCCATCTGCTGATATGCGTTTTCACAGCCGGGTATGTTAAATAACACCATCAGCACAACCCATTTAAGATCCTCAAGATCAAATTCATCGGTATCCAACGCCATCACGCGATCAATGATCATTTCCCGCGTTTCAAGGTTTAACACTTGGATTTGTTCAAGGAAGAGCAAAAAGCCCTGACAGCTAGTATCAAGACGAATGCGCTCTTCTTCCGTATAAATTCGCAGTGATAGCGGATCCGTAGCCAATTGCATCGGTACAATCTGCCCATCACGGTAATCAGCCAATTTTTCAAGCCATAACAACGCGCTGTGGATATCTGCTCGTTCAAATCCAGCTTCTGTTAAATCACGCGTCAATTTATCCTGATCGACGCGCATTTCCACCTCATTATGAATATAGGTTTCAAATAAATACATTAGTACGTCGAACATGGCTTGCCCTCCTCAACCGGACATAGCCGCCGGGTACAGCTGCGATCCATCCTGCTAACTCCAGTTCGAGTAGCTGCGCTACCGTCAATGGTACAGGTTGGCCGGCACGTTCAGCGACGACGTCAACAGGTGTAACCTCATCACCTACGTTAGCCAACAGGTGAGGAAATGGCAATGGCGCTTCTTCCAGTTCTACAAAAGAATTATTCGTTTCAGAAGTCAAAGGCGGTAAACCGGGAATATTTCCTAAGTGCTCAATAATATCTTCAGGTGACGTGACGGGAATAGCACCTTGTTTAATCAACCAATGAGGCCCTTCACTTCCGGGGCTCCCTATGGCGCCGGGCAAAGCAAAAACATCCCTTCCCTGCTCGATAGCGTATCGCGCCGTAACTAAAGATCCACTGCGTAGGCCTGCTTCCACTACTAAAACCCCTCGTGATAAACCGCTAATAATCCGATTCCGACGAGTAAAATTGCCGGGCCACGGCGGTGTCAGCAGGGGAAACTCCGAAACAATCGCTCCTCCCATCTCTATTATTTGATGCGCTAGCGCTTTATGTCGACGCGGATAAATATCACCAAGCCCATTCCCTAATACCGCAACCGTCTTACAACTGGCCTCCAGCGCAGCACGATGCGCTATCCCATCAATCCCTAATGCCAACCCACTGCTTATAGTCAACCCATGCTTAGCCATTAGATAAGAAAAATAATGTCCCCATCGTTTCCCATACCAGGAGTGACTACGACTTCCTACGACTGCAAGTTGAGGCGTTACCAGGGCTTCAGGATCTCCCCAAACGAATAATGCGCCAGGGAACCAAGATATTGCCCGAAGTAGCGGCGGATACCATGCCATATCTGCGGAAATAAGATACCGATGAGGCGCTTCCAGCCAACGCTGACTAAATGTCAGATCCTTGTGAGTTACGGAAAAAAATTGCTTTTGCTGTTTTTCTGCGATACCAGCCCTCTGTAACGCAGCGGATATTCCAACGCCCGAGTGATATAAACCTGCAGCTTTTAGCATCTTCTCGCCACTTAACCCGGTAACGGTCATTAAACGTAACCAAAGCTCGGTTGAATCCATGCAGAACCTCCCGTTCCCGATAGGAAAAGCAATCTTTGTGATTGGTCAACGATGCTGTCAATCAGGCGGGGAAATGTCTAGAATAGAGGCAATAGACCGATCAACATTTGAAGACAACTCTGGAACGCTATGGCTGTTTTACAGGTATTACATATTCCCGACGAGCGCCTTCGCAAAGTTGCGGAGCCGGTAATAGACGTTAATGATGATATACGGCGTATTGTCGACGATATGTTCGAGACAATGTACGTCGAAGAAGGTATTGGGCTTGCTGCAACGCAGGTAGATATCCATAAGCGCATTATCGTTATTGACGTCTCAGAAGATCGCGAGGGTCGTCTGGTTCTCATTAATCCAGAGCTGGTTGAAAAAAGCGGTGAGACCGGAATCGAAGAAGGATGTCTTTCTATTCCCGAGCAGCGGGCGCTTGTGCCTCGCGCAGAACGTATTAAAATCCGTGCGCTCAATCGTGAAGGCCAATCTTTTGAACTAGAAGCCGATGGATTGCTGGCTATCTGTATTCAACATGAAATGGATCATTTGGTTGGCAAACTGTTTATTGACTATCTATCTCCGCTTAAGCAGCAGCGTATCCGCCAAAAAGTTGAAAAGCTGGATCGTTTAAAAACGCGCACTTAAGAGTAAAACTAACGTGGCTCATTCACTCCGTATTGTTTTCGCCGGCACACCCGATTTCGCAGCGCGTCATCTTGACTCGCTTATAGCTTCTGAACATCAGGTTGTGGGCGTATTTACCCAGCCTGACCGCCCGGCCGGTCGGGGCAAAAAATTGATGCCCAGCCCGGTTAAGTTACTGGCGCAGGAAAATAATTTACCCGTTTTTCAGCCAGCCTCGCTGCGCGCGCCGGAGAATCAGGCAATGCTCGCTGAGCTTAACGCCGATATTATGGTTGTCGTTGCGTATGGGTTAATTCTTCCTAAAGCGGTATTAGATATGCCGCGCCTGGGTTGTATCAATGTTCATGGTTCTTTGCTGCCGCGCTGGCGTGGCGCAGCGCCGATTCAGCGCGCACTTTGGGCGGGCGATCAACAGACCGGAATCACAATCATGCAAATGGACGTTGGTCTGGATACAGGCGATATGCTGTATAAACTCTCCTGCCCCATTTGCGCAGACGATACCAGCGCAACGTTATATAGCAAACTGGCTGAATTAGGCCCTCAGGCCCTTCTTGAAACGTTAGCGATGATCGCTGAAGGTGAAGCGAAGCCCGAACAGCAAAGCGATCAACTCGTCACATACGCTGAAAAACTCAGTAAAGAAGAGGCGCGCGTTGACTGGACGCTATCTGCTATACAGTTAGAGCGCTGCATTCGCGCTTTCAACCCCTGGCCTATGAGTTGGCTGGAAATTGAACAACAACCGGTGAAAATTTGGAAGGCATCAGCAATGAGTCAAGGCTCATCGGCAGCGCCAGGCACTATCATTGCGGCAAATAAACGCGGTATTCAGGTAGCGACAGGTGACGGTGTCCTGAACCTGGAATCGCTACAGCCAGCGGGGAAAAAGGCCATGAGTATTCAAGACTTACTCAATTCTCGTAAAGAATGGTTTATCCCCGGCACTCGCCTTTCCTAACATAACTCGATTTTATAGCCCGGCGATGCCGGGCATTTTTATTTCTATGAAAAAACAAATTAATTTACGAGCTGTAGCAGCCCAGGCCATTGAGCAAGTCGTTGAACACGGCCAATCGCTGAGTCAAATATTGCCTCCCCTGCAGCATAAAGTCGGCGATAAAGATAAGGCGCTGCTACAGGAACTCTGTTTTGGCGCACTACGCGTATTGCCTCAGCTAGAATGGCTGATTAACAAGCTGATGGCGCGCCCAATGACGGGCAAACAGCGCACGGTTCACTATTTGATTATGGTTGGGCTTTACCAACTGTTACACACGCGTATCCCTCCACACGCGGCGCTGGCGGAAACCGTCGAAGGAACGGTCGCCATCAAACGCTCTCAGTTTAAAGGGCTGGTTAATGGCGTATTGCGTCAGTTTCAGCGGCAGCAGGAAACTTTACTCACCGCATTTGCGCAGTCGGAAGAGCGCTACCTTCATCCACAATGGTTAATCCAGCGAATTAAAAAGGCGTGGCCGCAGCAGTGGGAAGCCATTATTGATGCGAATAATCAGCGCCCGCCGATGTGGCTGCGAGTCAACCGTAACCATCATTCCCGGGATGCATGGCTGACACTGCTTCAGGAGGCGGGATTTACGGGATACACAGACAATCAATACCCGGATGCCATAAGAATGGCGGCTCCCGTCCCTGTACACGCCTTACCGGGTTTTGAATTAGGCTGGGTAACCGTGCAGGATGCCTCCGCACAGGGTTGCATATCCAGGCTAGAGCCCCAAAATGGCGAAAATATTTTAGACCTGTGTGCGGCACCCGGCGGGAAAACCACACATATTCTCGAAGCAGCACCGTTGGCAAATGTCACCGCTGTAGATATCGATCAACAGCGCCTCGCTAGAGTTCATGAAAATTTGAAGCGGCTGGGAATGTCAGCCAAAGTTATACAAGGGGACGGTCGATCGCCATCTCAATGGTGCGGCTCTGAAGCATTCGATCGCATACTCCTGGATGCCCCTTGCTCGGCTACCGGCGTCATTCGACGACACCCAGATATAAAATGGCTTCGCCGTGACCGGGATATCCCTGAACTGGTTAGGCTGCAGTCAGAAATACTTGATGCTATCTGGCCGCACTTAAAGCCGGGCGGCACGTTAGTTTACGCCACCTGTTCTATTTTGCCGGAAGAAAACAGTCTCCAAATCGCCAATTTTTTAAAACGGACGCCAGATGCAAAAATCAGCGCTCTCGATACAGGCGAGCAAAATTTCCCGGGCGCAGAAAAAGGCGATGGCTTCTTCTACGCAACATTAGTTAAACAGTAACAGTATGATGGACAGCTACGGATGAAAATTATCATTCTGGGTGCAGGGCAGGTTGGAGGCACGCTAGCCGAGAATTTAGTTGGAGAAAACAATGATATTACGATCGTGGATACTAACGGCGATCGTTTACGCATCCTTCAAGACAAATTTGATCTACGCGTTGTCCAGGGACACGGATCCCATCCACGTGTTCTTCGCGAAGCCGGAGCGGACGATGCCGATATGCTCGTCGCTGTAACCAGCTCCGATGAAACAAATATGATCGCCTGCCAGGTCGCTTACTCGCTGTTTACGACGCCAAACCGTATCGCGCGTATTCGCGCCCCAGAATACGTCCGCGATGCAGAGCGCCTGTTTATGCCTGATGCCGTGCCAATCGATCATCTTATCGCTCCAGAACAGCTTGTTATCGACAATATCTGGCGGCTGATTGAATATCCGGGAGCCTTACAAGTCGTCAATTTCGCGGAAGGTAAAGTCAGCCTCGCGGTAGTAAAAGCCTACTATGGGGGGCCGCTTGTAGGTAACTCACTGGCAACCATGCGTGAACATATGCCGCATATTGATACGCGAGTAGCGGCAATATTTCGCCACGATCGCCCCATTCGACCACAGGGTTCAACTATCGTAGAAGCCGGTGACGAGGTTTTCTTCATTGCCGCCTCTCAGCACATACGTGCCGTAATGAGTGAACTGCAGCGCCTTGAGAAGCCCTACAAGCGCATTATGCTGGTAGGTGGAGGTAACATTGGCGCTGGCCTGGCACAGCGGCTGGAGAAAAATTACAGCGTTAAACTCATTGAACGCAATCAACAACGCGCTGCTGAACTTGCTGAGATGCTGCAGGATACCATCGTATTTTATGGGGACGCATCCGATCAGGAGCTTTTAGCCGAAGAACACATTGAGCAAATTGATCTCTTCATTGCTGTCACAAACGATGATGAAGCGAATATTATGTCTGCCATGCTCGCTAAACGTATGGGTGCAAAAAAAGTGATGGTGCTTATTCAGCGCCGGGCGTATGTGGACTTAGTTCAAGGCAGTGTGATTGACATTGCTATCTCACCGCAGCAGGCGACAATTTCCGCCCTTTTAAGTCACGTGCGCAAAGCCGATATTGTTGGCGTCTCTTCGCTACGCCGTGGTGTGGCAGAAGCCATCGAAGCCGTCGCGCATGGTGATGAGACAACCTCACGCGTCGTTGGGCGCGTAATTAGTGAAATCAAACTTCCTCCCGGAACCATCATCGGTGCAATCGTCCGCGGTAATGATGTCATGATCGCCAATGACGATTTACGTATTGAGCAAGGCGATCATGTTGTTATGTTTTTAACGGATAAGAAATTTGTATCCGATGTGGAAAGGCTATTCCAGCCAAGTCCATTCTTCCTTTGATTTAAGTTGGGCGAAGTTGATTCGCCCTATTTACTTCGAAATGTATTAAAGCCTTATAGGTTCAATCAGATAAGAGTTATGTCATTTAATGGCAATCAGAGCATCATTTGTTAAACTTAGCCTATTAGCCTGCACAGGAGCATTTAAATGAGCTTTATTAAAGAATTTCGCGAATTCGCGATGCGTGGAAATGTCGTTGATCTGGCCGTGGGTGTCATCATCGGCGCAGCCTTCGGCAAAATTGTTTCATCTCTGGTTGCCGATATTATTATGCCACCGCTGGGGCTACTCATTGGCGGTATCGATTTCAAACAGTTTGCGTGGACAATGCGCCCTGCACAAGGCGATATTCCTGCGGTAGTGATGCATTATGGCGTTTTCATTCAGAATATCTTCGACTTTATTATTGTGGCTCTGGCTATTTTCCTCGCCATCAAATTAATGAATAAATTGCGCCGGAAAGAAGATGAACCCGAAGCAGTTGCAGAACCGACAAAAGAAGAAGTGCTTTTGAGTGAAATTAGAGATTTATTGAAAGAGCAAAATAATCGCCCTTAATTAGAAAAGGCAGTGGGAACAGTAGAGTTTCTCTCTTTTTCCACTGTCTTATCTTTCTCTAATACTCACATTTTTCTCCTCTAATTGCTTCCCTTTTTACTTCTCTATGCTAGCGAAATAACGAATCGTACGCTAATACGCATAGAGTATTATTAATAATCCACCTTTTTATGCCGATAATAACTCATGTATGCCTCCGCCCATTAGCCACCATTTCGTATTTCCATCCTTTACCAATATCAAGTTGATGTAATACCGCTCGCACCTTGCTCAAGGGCTTCGAGTATGGAACAAGACACGCTGCTATGTGCACTGCCACAACATGCCGCATGCAAGTTATCTAATGAATTTCGCATCATTTGTAGTTCTGCAATTTTAGCGTCAACCTCAGCCAACCGACTCTGCACTATATGTTTAGATTGCTGGCATGTATGGCGCTCCGGATCAATTCGGATAGACAAAAGTTCTTTAATAGCATCAAGCGTAAAACCTAATTTCTTCGCATATCGAATAAACCGCAGACGTTTCAGGTCATCATCATTGTAAAGACGAAACCCGCCTTCAGTTCTAATATCATGAGACATAAGCCCTTGCTTCTCGTAATACCGTACAGTGTCAGCTGTGACACCGGCTTGTTTAGCCAATTCTCCAATACGATACATTAGCGCCCATCTCCCATTTTCTTCACTAAATGACACCTGTATTCGCCGTGCAGGAAATCCGTATTTTGCCCAGAGAGCTTTAAACGTAGCTCTAGCAGTCGCAGTTGGCGAGTTAAGATCACATAATCAGGACCTTCTTTATGTATATTTTCTAATAAATCATTTAGCTCCACCGCTTGTTTACGTAGTTCTAATTCTGCCGGCAAGTAGCCTGTATTTTTTAGAATCCGATATGCAGTGCGCAGCTCTGAGGGTATATGTGAATCATCATCAAGGGTAATAGGCTGCCCTACACTAGGAAGATCATCAAACCCACCTTTGCGTTGAGCATCCAGGATGCGGCGCTCGGCTTTCCCGTCATAAAAACTCATATCGTTCTCTACAGGCTATACACGAAGCATCAAAAGCTATTGATATAAAAAAACCCGCCGAGGCGGGTTTTTCTACACTACTGCAGATTATTCTGCAGCGGCTTCTGCTTTCAGCTCAGGGCGATCAACGAGTTCGATGTATGCCATCGGCGCATTGTCACCTGCACGGAAACCACACTTCAGAATGCGAGTGTAGCCACCTGCGCGGCTCGCGAAACGCGGGCCAAGCTCATTAAACAGTTTTGCCACGATCTCATTATCACGAGTACGGGCGAATGCCAGACGACGATTAGCTACGCTGTCGGTCTTGGCAAGAGTAATCAGCGGCTCAACTACGCGACGCAGCTCTTTCGCTTTTGGCAGGGTCGTCTTGATTATCTCGTGACGAACCAGGGAGCCAGCCATGTTACGAAACATTGCCTGGCGATGGCTGCTGTTGCGGTTCAGTTGACGACCACTCTTACGATGGCGCATGACCTTATCCTTCTCAGTAAAACCTTAACCTGCGATCTGGTTACTCATCTGCAATACTAGCAGGCGGCCAGTTTTCCAGGCGCATACCCAGAGACAGACCGCGAGATGCCAGTACGTCTTTAATCTCAGTAAGAGATTTCTTACCCAAGTTAGGTGTTTTAAGTAGCTCAACTTCGGTACGCTGTACCAGATCACCGATGTAGTGGATAGCTTCTGCCTTGAGGCAGTTAGCAGAGCGGACAGTCAATTCCAGATCGTCAACAGGGCGCAGCAGGATCGCATCGAATTCTGGTTTCTCTTCTTTGACTTCCGGCTGACGCACATCACGCAGGTCAACGAAAGCTTCCAGTTGTTCAGCCAGAATGGTTGCCGCACGGCGAATCGCCTCTTCAGGATCGATTGTACCATTGGTTTCCATTTCGATGACCAGCTTGTCCAGGTCGGTACGCTGTTCTACACGCGCAGCTTCAACATTGTAGGCTATGCGCTCTACAGGGCTGTAGCAGGCGTCGACCAGCAGGCGGCCGATTGGGCGCTCATCTTCTTCCGAATGAATTCGGGCAGAAGCCGGCACATATCCACGACCGCGCTGAACTTTGATACGCATGCTAATAGACGCGTTCTCATCAGTCAGGTGGCAGATCACGTGCTGCGGCTTGACGATTTCGACATCACCATCATGGGTAATGTCGGCTGCAGTCACAGGGCCAATGCCAGATTTATTCAGAGTAAGAATAACTTCATCTTTGCCCTGAACTTTCACCGCCAGCCCTTTCAGGTTGAGCAGAATCTCCAGGATATCTTCCTGAACGCCTTCTTTGGTGCTGTACTCATGAAGTACACCATCAATCTCAACCTCAGTCACCGCGCAACCCGGCATCGATGAAAGCAGAATACGGCGCAGTGCGTTACCCAGAGTATGGCCAAAGCCACGCTCTAAAGGCTCAAGGGTCACCTTGGCGTGCGTCGAACTCACTTGCTCGATATCGACCAGGCGCGGTTTAAGAAACTCTGTCACAGAACCCTGCATTGTGTCCTCTCTTTGGTGCTAAGCTTTACTTAGAGTAAAGCTCGACGATCAGGTGTTCGTTAATGTCCGCAGACAGGTCAGAACGCTCCGGCTTACGCTTAAACGTACCTTCCATTTTGCCAGCATCAACTTCGAGCCAGGTTGGCTTTTCACGCTGTTCAGCCAGCTCCAGAGCGGCTTTCACGCGAGACTGCTTTTTGGCTTTCTCACGAACGCTGACAACGTCGTTCGGTTTAACCTGATAAGAAGCGATATTAACAACACGACCGTTTACCATAACCGCCTTATGGCTAACCAACTGACGTGCTTCTGCACGAGTGGCGCCAAAGCCCATACGGTATACAACGTTGTCCAGGCGGCCTTCCAGCAGAGCCAGCAGGTTTTCACCAGTGTTGCCTTTCAGACGCGCTGCTTCTTTATAGTAGTTACGGAACTGACGTTCCAGTACACCGTACATGCGACGTACTTTCTGTTTTTCACGTAACTGTACGCCATAGTCAGATAGGCGTGGCTTGCGCGCACCATGCTGACCAGGAGCTTGTTCAATTTTACACTTGGTATCAATCGCGCGAACGCCAGACTTAAGGAACAGGTCTGTACCCTCGCGACGGCTCAGCTTGAGCTTAGGACCCAAATATCTTGCCATTTTCTTTCTCCAACATTCCTAAAAACGAGCGTTATACGCGACGTTTTTTCGGCGGACGACAACCGTTGTGAGGGATCGGAGTCACATCAGTAATATTAGTGATGCGGAAACCAGCGGCGTTCAGAGCACGAATAGTAGATTCGCGGCCCGGACCCGGTCCCTTAACCATAACTTCCAGGTTCTTAATACCGTAGTCTTTCACGGCTTCAGCGCAGCGCTCTGCTGCAACCTGAGCTGCAAAAGGCGTGGATTTACGTGAACCACGGAAACCGGAACCACCGGCAGTTGCCCAACCCAAAGCGTTACCTTGTCTATCAGTAATGGTAACGATTGTGTTGTTGAAAGAAGCATGGATATGAGCCACGCCGTCAGAGACTTGTTTTCTTACACGCTTACGTGCACGAACTGGTGCCTTTGCCATTATTCAATCACCCCGATTATTTCTTGATCGGTTTGCGCGGACCCTTACGGGTACGGGCGTTGGTCTTGGTACGCTGACCGCGAACCGGCAGACCACGACGATGACGCAAACCACGATAGCAACCAAGGTCCATAAGGCGCTTGATGCTCAGGGTAACTTCACGGCGCAGATCACCTTCAACGACGAATTTACCAACTTCGTCACGCAGCGTCTCGATCTGTTCTTCAGACAGCTCACTGATCTTAACATTTTCAGCAATTCCCGCTGCGGCACAAATAGCCTGAGAACGAGTTTTGCCTACACCATAAATCGCGGTTAACGCGATAACAGCATGTTTATGATCAGGAATGTTAATGCCTGCTATACGGGCCACTATGCACTCCTATAAATTGATTATGTGCCCCATGCTGAAAAGCCCGTTTTCAGGATACTCAAATGGGAACACATAGGCATATAAAAGGTTGGCTGGCTAATCTAGCCAGCTCACCTCAACTTTGCAAGAAAAATATGCGAGATAAATCAGCCTTGACGCTGTTTATGCTTCGGCTCGGCACTGCAAATTACGCGGATGACGCCATCACGCTTAACAATTTTGCAATTACGGCATAATTTCTTGACGGAAGCACGAACTTTCATTTTTACTCTCCGTAACTTCTCAGGCGCCTTAACGGCCGTAGCCTTTCAGGTTCGCCTTCTTCAATGCAGACTCATACTGACTTGACATCATCAGAGTTTGCACTTGAGCCATAAAGTCCATGATAACGACAACGACAATCAATAGCGACGTTCCACCAAAGTAGAACGGTACTTTCATCGCATCACGCATGAACTCCGGGATCAGGCAAATAAAAGTAATATATAGGGCACCAACCAAAGTCAGGCGCGTCATTACTTTATCGATATACTTCGCCGTTTGTTCTCCCGGACGAATTCCTGGTACAAATGCACCGGACTTCTTCAGGTTATCTGCTGTTTCTCGCGGATTGAAAACCAATGCCGTATAAAAGAAACAGAAGAAAATGATTGCAGACGCATAGAGTAACACATAAAGCGGTTGCCCTGGCTGCAAATACAGCGAAATTGTTGTCAGCCAGTTCCAACCGGTACCACCCCCAAACCAGGATGCAATCGTGGCCGGGAATAGAATTATGCTGGAAGCGAAGATTGCTGGGATTACCCCGGCCATATTCACTTTCAACGGTAAATGTGTGCTCTGCGCAGCATATACACGACGTCCCTGTTGACGTTTAGCGTAGTTTACAACGATGCGACGTTGGCCACGTTCAACAAATACAACAAAAAAGGTAACGGCGAATACCAATACTGCAACCAATAGCAACAGAAGAAAGTGCAGGTCGCCCTGCCGAGCTTGCTCGATAGTGTGGGCAATTGCAGGGGGAAGCCCAGCAACGATCCCAGCAAAGATTATGATTGAGATACCGTTACCGATACCACGCTCAGTAATCTGCTCACCCAACCACATCAGGAACATAGTCCCGGTAACCAGGCTGACAACAGCAGTAAAGTAGAATGCAAAGCCTGGATTCATCACCAGTCCTTGCATTCCAGGCATATTCGGTAAACCAGTAGCTATACCAATCGACTGAAATATTGCCAATACCAAAGTGCCGTACCGGGTGTACTGGCTAATCTTACGACGGCCAGACTCCCCTTCTTTCTTCAATTCAGCTAACGCGGGGTGAACCACTGTCAGCAACTGGATAATAATAGATGCCGAGATATACGGCATAATACCCAATGCGAAAATTGAAGCACGGCTAAGAGCACCACCAGAGAACATATTAAACATTTCAATGATGGTGCCACGCTGTTGATCAAGCAACTTAGCAAGAACAGCGGCATCAATACCAGGGATTGGAATAAAAGAGCCAATGCGGAATACAATCAGCGCACCGATTACAAACAGCAGTCTGCGTTTCAGCTCGCCAAACCCGCCTTTAGCACTTTGAAAATCTAATCCCGGTTGTTTTGCCATCTGCTACTTATTCCTCGATTTTACCGCCAGCAGCTTCGATTGCAGCACGCGCGCCTTTCGTCACGCGTAAACCACGAATGGTCACAGGACGAGCGACTTCACCAGCGAGAATCACTTTCGCGAACTCCATCTGGATGCCGATAATATTAGCCGCTTTCAGCGTATTCAGGTCTACGACATCACCTTCAACTTTAGCCAGGTCAGAGAGGCGAACCTCTGCAGTGACCATAGCTTTACGAGAGGTGAAGCCAAATTTCGGCAGACGGCGATACAGAGGCATCTGACCGCCTTCGAAACCGCGACGCACGCCACCGCCAGAACGAGATTTCTGACCTTTGTGACCACGACCGCCGGTTTTGCCGAGGCCTGAACCGATACCACGTCCCAAACGCTTACCTTCACGTTTAGACCCTTCGGCCGGAGACAGAGTATTTAAACGCATCTCTTACTCCTCAACTTTAACCATGTAGGAAACCGCGTTGACCATACCGCGTACAGCAGGAGTATCCTCACGCTCTACGGTGTGACCAATACGACGCAGACCCAGGCCAAGCAGCGTTGCCTTATGTTTCGGCAGACGACCGATTGCACTGCGGGTTTGAGTAATTTTAATAGTCTTTGCCATGGTTAATTACCCCAGAATTTCTTCAACGGATTTACCACGCTTGGCAGCGACCATTTCCGGGGATTTCATGTTCTCAAGACCATCAATTGTTGCACGAACCACGTTAATTGGGTTAGTGGAACCATAAGCCTTGGCTAGAACGTTATGTACCCCAGCGACTTCAAGAACGGCGCGCATAGCACCACCGGCAATGATACCAGTACCTTCTGAAGCCGGCTGCATGAACACACGGGACCCTGTATGCACGCCTTTAACCGGGTGCTGCAGCGTGCCGTTATTCAGCGCGACGTTAATCATATTGCGACGAGCTTTTTCCATCGCTTTCTGGATCGCTGCTGGAACTTCGCGGGCTTTACCGTAACCAAAACCGACGCGACCATTACCATCACCAACTACAGTCAATGCTGTGAAGGAGAAAATACGGCCACCTTTAACGGTTTTCGATACGCGATTTACCGCGATCAGCTTTTCCTGCAGTTCGCCAGCTTGTTTTTCGATGTGAGCCATCTTACACCTCTACCTTAGAACTGAAGGCCAGCTTCACGGGCAGCATCTGCCAGTGCCTGGACACGACCATGATATTGGAAACCGGAACGGTCAAAAGAAACACCTTTGATGCCTTTTTCCAGAGCGCGTTCTGCTACAGCTTTACCCACTGCTGCAGCGGCGTCTTTGTTACCGGTATACTTCAGTTGTTCAGCAATAGCTTTTTCTACAGTAGAAGCGGCTACCAGAACTTCAGAACCGTTCGATGCGATTACCTGGGCGTATATATGACGCGGGGTACGATGTACCACCAGGCGAGTCGCACCCAGCTCCTGGAGCTTGCGACGTGCGCGGGTCGCACGACGGATACGAGCAGATTTCTTATCCATAGTGTTACCTTACTTCTTCTTAGCCTCTTTGGTACGCACGACTTCGTCGGCGTAACGAACACCCTTGCCTTTATAAGGCTCAGGACGACGGTAGGCGCGCACGTCAGCAGCAACCTGGCCGACCAGCTGTTTATCCGCGCTTTTCAACACGATTTCAGTCTGAGACGGACATTCAGCAGTAACGCCTGCCGGCAGCTGATGCTCAATAGGATGCGAAAAACCTAATGACAGGTTTAAAGCATTCCCCTTGACCGCTGCACGATAACCTACACCAACCAGCTGAAGCTTCTTAGTGAAGCCTTCGGTAACACCAATAACCATTGAATTCAGTAAAGCACGGGCGGTACCCGCCTGCGCCCAACCATCTGCATATCCGTCACGCGGACCGAAGTTCAGCGCATCGTCTGCATGTTTAACTTCAACAGCATTGTTGATAGTACGAGTCAGCTCGCCGTTTTTACCTTTGATCGTAATAACCTGACCGTTGAGTTTAACGTCAACGCCGGCAGGAATAACGACCGGTGCTTTAGCAACACGAGACATTTTTTCCTCCGATTAGGCTACGTAGCAGATAATTTCGCCACCAAGACCAGCCTGGCGCGCTGCACGATCGGTCATAACACCTTTTGAGGTAGAAACGACAGCAATACCCAGTCCGGCCATAACTTTCGGCAGCTCATCTTTTTTCTTATAGATGCGCAGACCAGGACGGCTGACACGCTGAATGCTTTCTACCACAGCTTTACCCTGGAAATACTTAAGCGTAACTTCCAGTTCCGGCTTAGTGTCGCCTTCAATTTTAAAATCTTCGATATAACCTTCTTCCTTCAGCACGTTGGCAATTGCCACTTTCAGCCTGGAGGAAGGCATGGTGACCGCAACTTTGTTCGCGGCCTGACCGTTACGGATACGGGTCAGCATATCCGCGATCGGATCTTGCATGCTCATCTGTCTTTACTCCCGTGATTCAATTGGTGACAATTACCAGCTAGCCTTTTTCAGACCCGGGATTTCACCGCGCATGGCGGCTTCACGGACCTTGATACGGCTCAACCCGAACTTCCGCAGGAAAGCATGCGGACGACCAGTTTGACGGCAGCGATTACGCTGACGGGACGGGCTGGAATCACGCGGCAGAGTCTGCAGCTTGAGAACAGCGTTCCAACGATCTTCGTCGGTTGCGTTCACATCAGAAATGATAGCTTTCAGTTCAGCGCGTTTAGCGAAGAACTTTTCAGCCAGAGCAGCGCGTTTTACTTCGCGTGCTTTCATTGATTGCTTAGCCATGAAGTAACCCTACCTTACTTGCGGAACGGGAAGTCAAAGGCAGCCAGCAGAGCACGGCCTTCATCATCAGATTTCGCAGTAGTGGTAATGGTAATATCCAAACCACGAACGCGATCGACTTTATCGTAATCGATTTCTGGGAAGATGATCTGCTCACGGACACCCATGCTGTAGTTACCACGACCGTCGAAAGACTTAGCGGACAAACCGCGGAAGTCACGGATACGCGGTACAGCAATAGCGATCAGACGCTCAAGAAACTCCCACATGCGTTCGCCACGCAGAGTTACTTTACAGCCGATCGGATAGCCCTGACGGATTTTGAAGCCTGCAACAGATTTGCGTGCTTTGGTGATGAGCGGTTTTTGACCGGAGATAGCTGCCAAATCAGCTGCTGCGTTATCCAGCAGTTTTTTGTCAGCGATCGCTTCACCAACACCCATATTCAGGGTGATCTTCTCGACCCGAGGGACTTGCATGACAGAATTGTAGTTAAACTCGGTCATGAGTTTCTTAACTACTTCGTCTTTGTAGTAATCATGCAGTTTCGCCATCGTACTACTCCAAATTACTTGATAGTTTCGCTATTAGACTTGAAGAAACGGACTTTTTTTCCATCTTCGAATCTAAAGCCTACACGGTCAGCCTTACCGGTTGCCGTATTGAAGATTGCAACGTTAGAAACCTGAATAGCTGCTTCTTTTTCAACGATGCCACCCGGTTGGTTCAGAGCCGGAACCGGCTTCTGGTGTTTCTTAACCAGGTTGATACCTTCAACAATGACCTTACCAGAAGACAGGACATTTTTTACTTTACCGCGCTTACCTTTATCTTTGCCGGTTAGCACGATAACTTCGTCATCACGACGGATTTTCGCTGCCATGTTCGCTCCTTAGAGTACTTCTGGTGCCAGGGAGATTATTTTCATAAACTTCTCAGAACGAAGTTCACGAGTAACCGGCCCAAAAATACGCGTACCGATGGGCTGCTCGCTGTTGTTGTTCAGAAGAACACAAGCATTGCCATCGAAGCGAACGACAGAACCGTCAGGGCGACGAACACCCTTCCTGGTGCGCACCACTACCGCCTTCAGCACATCACCTTTTTTGACCTTACCACGCGGAATTGCTTCTTTGATGGTGATCTTGATGATGTCGCCTACGCCTGCGTAGCGACGGTGCGAGCCACCCAGAACCTTGATACACATTACGCGACGCGCGCCGGAGTTGTCGGCGACGTTCAGCATAGTCTGTTCCTGGATCATTTAGTGCTCCGCTAATGTCAACTACTACTTCGGGACCCGATATACAGGTCGTTAGAAAACCCCATAAACGAGGGCGCGGCATTATAACACCGCTTACTGTTCATGGATAGAAAAATAAACGGCCCATCGCTGGGCCGTTTATTGGTCGAGAGGCAAGTCTGTATTACAGAACCGCTTTCTCTATAACGCGAACCAAAGCCCAAGACTTGGTCTTAGACAGCGGACGAGTTTCGCGGATTTCAACCACGTCACCGATGCCGCATTCATTGTTCTCGTCATGGATGTGCAGTTTCGTCGTACGTTTAATGAATTTACCGTAGATCGGGTGCTTCACGAAACGCTCGATAGCAACAACAGCAGATTTCTGCATTTTGTCACTAACAACACGACCCTGCAGAGTACGGATTTTATCGGTCATTACGCACCCGCCTTCTGAGTCAGTAAAGTCTTAACGCGTGCGACATCACGACGCACTTGCTTCAACAGGTGAGTCTGCTGTAGCTGACCACTTGCAGCCTGCATACGCAGGTTGAACTGCTCGCGCAGCAGATTAAGCAGCTCGGTGTTCAGCTCTTCAACACTCTTTTCACGCAGCTCTTTTGCTTTCATTACATCACCGTCTTAGTTACAAAGGTGGTTTTGATCGGCAGTTTCGCTGCTGCCAGCTTGAATGCTTCACGGGCCAGCTCTTCCGGTACACCGTCCATTTCATACAGGACTTTACCCGGCTGGATCAAGGCAACCCAATACTCCACGTTACCTTTACCTTTACCCATACGCACTTCAAGTGGCTTTTCGGTGATTGGTTTGTCCGGGAATACTCGGATCCAGATCTTACCCTGACGCTTAACTGCACGGGTCATTGCACGACGTGCTGCTTCGATCTGACGGGCAGTCAGACGACCACGACCAACAGCCTTCAGACCGAAGGTGCCGAAGCTGACATCCGTACCGGCAGCCAGACCACGGTTGCGGCCTTTGTGCATTTTACGGAATTTTGTACGCTTTGGTTGTAACATCAGCGACGCTCCTTATTTACGGCCTTTGCGCTGCTGCTTTTTAGGTTGCGCAGCCGGTTTTTCCGCCTGTTCAACAGCAGCCATACCACCCAGGATCTCACCTTTGAAGATCCACACTTTAACGCCGATTACACCATAAGTGGTGTGCGCTTCAGAGGTGTTATAATCGATGTCAGCACGCAGCGTATGCAGCGGTACACGGCCTTCACGGTACCATTCGGTACGTGCGATTTCCGCGCCGCCCAGACGGCCGCTAACTTCAACTTTAATACCTTTCGCGCCCAGACGCATTGCGTTCTGAACAGCACGCTTCATCGCACGACGGAACATCACACGACGCTCCAGCTGTGAAGTAATGCTGTCAGCTACCAATTTTGCGTCCAGTTCAGGCTTACGCACTTCGGCGATATTAATCTGTGCAGGTACGCCAGCGATATCCGCTACGACCTTACGCAGTTTTTCTACGTCTTCACCTTTTTTACCGATAACGATACCCGGGCGAGCGGTGTGAATAGTCACACGAATACTCTTGGCAGGACGCTCGATAACGATACGAGATACAGACGCTTTTGCCAGCTCTTTAGTCAAGAACTGACGCACTTTAAAATCGCTGTCCAGGTTGTCAGCGAATTCTTTGGTGTTCGCAAACCAGGTAGAGTTCCATGGTTTTACAATACCCAGGCGAATACCATTAGGATGTACTTTCTGACCCATTGCTAGTCTCCAGAGTCTCAGCGATCGGACACAACCACAGTAATGTGGCTGGTGCGCTTCAGGATGCGATCTGCACGACCTTTAGCACGCGGCATAATGCGCTTCATGCTAGGGCCTTCATCTACGAAAATTTTCGTAACTTTCAGATCGTCGATATCAGCGCCATCGTTGTGTTCAGCGTTAGCAATGGCAGATTCCAGAACCTTCTTGACCAGTACAGCCGCTTTCTTATTGGTGTAGGTCAGGATGTCCAGAGCCTGCGACACTTTCTTACCGCGAATCAGGTCAGCCACAAGGCGAACCTTCTGAGCAGAAGAACGAGCATGGCGATGTTTAGCGATAGTTTCCATCTCTTCCTCCTCTCTTAGCGTTTCTTGGCTTTTTTATCAGCCGCGTGGCCGCGGTAAGTACGGGTCGGCGCGAATTCACCTAATTTGTGACCGACCATTTCATCGGAAACAAAAACTGGAACGTGCTGACGACCATTATGGACAGCGATGGTCAAACCGATCATGTTAGGAAAGATCGTTGAACGACGGGACCAAGTGCGCAGGGGCTTCTTGTCTCCGCTTTCCACCGCTTTCTCTACCTTCTTCAGCAAGTGCAGGTCAATAAAAGGACCTTTCTTGAGAGAACGTGGCATGGCTTATCCTCTAAAATTATTTGCTACGGCGACGTACGATAAATTTATCAGTACGTTTGTTGCTGCGAGTCTTCTTACCTTTGGTCTGAACGCCCCATGGAGAAACCGGGTGCTTACCAAAGTTACGACCTTCACCACCACCATGTGGGTGGTCTACCGGGTTCATCGCAGTACCGCGAACGGTAGGGCGAACACCACGCCAGCGGCTGGCACCAGCTTTACCCAGAACGCGCAGCATATGCTCAGCATTGCCAACTTCGCCCAGAGTTGCACGGCATTCAGCCTCTATCTTACGCATCTCACCAGAGCGCAGGCGAAGGGTGACATAAGCACCATCACGCGCAACGATCTGTACATATGCGCCAGCAGAACGTGCAAGCTGACCGCCTTTACCCGGCTTCATTTCTACGTTATGCACAGTAGAACCTACCGGGATATTGCGCATCGGCAGGGTGTTACCCGCTTTGATTGCAGCATCAACGCCAGACTGAATCTGGTCGCCAGCTTTCAGGCCTTTCGGGGCTAGGATATAACGGCGCTCACCGTCTTTGTACAGAACCAGTGCGATATTCGCAGAACGGTTCGGATCGTACTCAAGACGCTCAACAACTGCCGGGATACCGTCTTTGTTGCGTTTAAAGTCAACAATACGATAAGCCTGCTTGTGGCCACCACCGATGTGACGCGTGGTGATACGGCCATTGTTGTTACGGCCACCGGATTTGCTGTTTTTTTCCAGCAACGGAGCAAAAGGTTTGCCCTTGTGCAGCTCAGGGTTAACCACTTTAACGACGTGGCGACGACCCGGAGATGTCGGTTTACACTTAACAACTGCCATTGTATTACTCCTCCGACTTACTCAGCGCCGCCAATGAAGTCCAGATTCTGGCCTTCCTTCAGGGTGACGTAAGCTTTTTTCCAGTCGCTACGACGACCGATACGCTGCCCATGACGCTTAACCTTACCCTTAACAATCAGAGTACGTACGTCATTGACTTCGACTTCAAACAGTTTCTGAACAGCAATTTTGATTTCTGCTTTAGTCGCGTCTTTAGCAACTTTGAGAACGATGGTGTTATTTTTTTCCATCGCAGTAGACGCTTTCTCAGAAACGTGTGGTGCATGCAGCACCTTCAGCAGACGTTCTTCACGAATCATGCCAGCATCTCCTCAACTTGCTTAACAGCGTCAGCCGTCATAACAACTTTATCGAAGGCGATCAGGCTTACCGGATCGATACCTGCTGCATCGCGAACATCAACCTTATGCAGGTTGCGTGCGGCCAGGAACAGATTTTCGTCCAACTCACCGGTAACGATCAGCACATCTTCCAACGCCATATCTTTCAGTTTCTGTGCCAGCATCTTAGTCTTCGGTGCTTCAACAGAGAACTTCTCAACGACAATCAGACGTTCCTGGCGAACCAGTTCGGACAGGATGCTTTTCAGCGCGCCGCGATACATCTTTTTGTTAACTTTCTGACTGTGGTCCTGCGGACGTGCAGCGAAGCTTACGCCACCTGAACGCCAGATCGGGCTCTTAATGGAGCCAGAACGTGCGCGACCGGTGCCTTTCTGGCGCCACGGTTTTTTACCGGAGCCAGTAACTTCAGCACGAGTCTTCTGAGCACGTGTACCCTGACGGGCACCTGCTGCATAAGCAACAACAACCTGGTGAACCAGCGCTTCGTTGAAATCACGACCGAAGGTAGTTTCGGAAACAGTCAGCGCGCTCTGCGCGTCTTTCAATACTAATTCCATTGCTATCTCCTCACGCCTTCACAGCCGGTTTAACGATCAGGTCGCTACCGGTTGCACCCGGAACCGCACCTTTAACCAGCAGCAGGTTACGCTCAGCGTCAACACGTACTACGTCCAGGCTCTGAACAGTAACGCGTTCGTTGCCTAGCTGGCCTGCCATTTTCTTGCCTTTAAATACCTTGCCCGGAGTCTGGTTCTGACCGATAGAACCCGGAACGCGGTGAGACAAGGAGTTACCGTGGGTAGCGTCTTGGGTACGGAAATTCCAGCGCTTAACGGTACCAGCGAAGCCTTTACCTTTTGAGGTGCCAGTTACGTCGACTTTCTTCACATCAGTGAAGAGTTCAACGTTAATGCTCTGACCTACGGTAAATTCTTCGCCTTCTGCCAGGCGGAATTCCCACAGACCGCGGCCTGCTTCAACACCAGCCTTAGCAAAATGACCCGCTTCAGGTTTCGTTACGCGGTTCGCTTTTTTCGCACCGGTAGTAACCTGGACTGCGCGATAGCCATCGTTCGCCAGGTCTTTAACCTGGGTAACGCGGTTTGCTTCAACTTCAATAACGGTTACAGGGATTGAAACGCCTTCTTCAGTGAAGATGCGAGTCATGCCCACTTTTTTACCGACTAAACCAATCATTGTTTCAACCTCTCAATCGTTCAATGACCTGATTAACCCAGGCTGATCTGCACGTCTACACCGGCAGCCAGATCCAGACGCATCAGAGCATCAACGGTTTTCTCGGTTGGCTCAACGATGTCAACCAGACGCTTATGAGTGCGGATTTCATACTGATCGCGCGCATCTTTATTGACGTGCGGAGAGATCAGAACGGTAAAGCGCTCTTTGCGGGTCGGCAGCGGGATTGGACCACGTACCTGCGCACCAGTGCGCTTAGCGGTCTCAACGATTTCCGCGGTTGATTGATCGATCAGGCGATGATCAAACGCTTTAAGACGGATACGGATTCTTTGGTTCTGCATGAGACCAGAGCTCCAAATTATTTATAGACAAAAAGAATTACTCCTCGAACCCATTACGATTGATGGGAGAGTGTAATCGTTTAGTTGCATAGCCCCGCAATTGGGGGCATTGTTCGGCGGCAAAATGCACCGCCCAGGATTCAGATGAACCCACCGTCAATACAGACAGCCCGCGCATTATACGGGAATCTCGCCACGAAGCAAGGGACGCCTATAATTTAATCAAAAGCGCAAGTTCTCAATATAAATCACCGCATGCAAGAAGGTATCGATAGCAGCCTAACTGCAACAACAATTTAGATAAGCTGCGCTCTGGCGTTTACTGTGCCGCTTCACGAAGCTGTGACTGGATATAGTTCTGTAGCCCTATTTTTGTTACAAGCTCCAGCTCTGTTTCCAGCCAGTCTATATGATGTTCTTCGTCGGCAAGGATAGTAATTAGCATATCGCGACTTACATAGTCATGTACGCTATCAGCATACGCAATAGCCTCACGGAGATCTTTGGCTCCGTCCAGTTCTAGCTGTAAATCAGATTGCAACATCTCTTCGACATCTTCACCAATACGCAACTTACCAAGATCCTGAAGGTTCGGAATTCCTTCAAGGAATAAAATACGTTCGATATATTTATCAGCGTGCTTCATTTCATCTATTGATTCATGATACTCAATATCATTCAATCGCATCAGCCCCCAGTTTTTAAACATGCGTGCATGTAAAAAGTACTGGTTAATCGCTACCAGCTCATTCCCCAATAATTTATTGAGGTAATTTATAATCTTCGGATCGCCCTTCATTATGTCTACCCTCCGCTTCATCTCATTAGAGAGTAGATGCGCTGGAGCGTAAGTCAAAAAAAGAGGCGCTTACTTGCCGGTTTATTATCTAAACCTCAATAGCCTCCCATCTGTGCATTCAGGCAATTTCTTTTAGCTCAGGGAGTTGAATCAACTCTTCCTGCATGATCTCACGCGCTGCGCGCACACATTTACCGCACTGGTTACCGATTAACACAAACTTGCGCAGTTGTTGAAAAGATTGTGGCTGAAACTGACGTACGGCCTGGCGCAGTTTTTTATCACTAATACCATTACACAGACAAACGTACATAATTTCTCCCGTTACTAAAAAGATGCTATTGAAGAATGATAACTATTATTATTACAATATAGTTTTACAGGAATTATCTCAACAATAGTAGAAAACATTAAATTGGCGGTTTTAACATTAAGAGTAACTAAATGATTAACTCTTTGAATTAGATAAATAATATCCTCTTCGTATGTGAATATATGCAGCTTTATTAATTAACCTGAATTCACACTCTTCTTTTTCTCTGATATGAAATAGTACTCCCTAAATAACTGCCGCAAATAATCTCCAGTTCATCGCTGTTTTCACACAATTATCTGTTTAAAAAGAATTTTCGAAGCGTCTTTTAAGTGCGTAACTTCCAGTATGACACTGACAATATGCCCTTTCCGAATATGCGGTTTTTCTGTGCCCTACACAGATGTATCTGACCAATCCATCGGCATCAAAAGATTCCTTTGAGATGGTAGTGTTTTGAGAAAAGCAATCGGTGTGGGCTTTCCAATATATCTTTAGATAAGTATTTAGGTTTTTATTACTGTGTGACACTCTGGCTGAGTACTTGAACCTAGCACTCAGCAATCTTTTATTGAGAGTAGAATTTGCACTACTCACCTAACCTTAAAGCTCTGTCTTAATTGTTTATAGGGGAATATTTACGGCACTGAGGCATAGGCCGAGGATGCCTTATTGCCCTAAGCATGTGTGCTTTTGAGGTGGGGTATACGCAGCATTTTTTCTGGCGGGCTCAATAAAGAGGGTAAAAATAAGGTCAAGAAAAGGAGTGGAAGTATGTTGAGAACTAAAATCTACCGCTTAATGAAGTTACCCTCCGAGGGATAAATAGCCTTCTCAATCAAGGTTGGAAATCATTAAAGTGAGTCACTGTTTGTAATGGTTACACCAACCAGATGAGAGCTTAAACCAGCAATAAGAAAGGGCGCCGCAGCGCCCTTTAAGATTACGAAAGTTTTAGCAATAATTAGCTAAGAACTTTAGCAACCACGCCCGCGCCAACGGTACGGCCGCCTTCGCGAATTGCGAAACGCAGACCGTCGTCCATCGCGATCGGGTGGATCAGGGTCACAACCATTTTGATGTTGTCGCCCGGCATTACCATCTCTACGCCTTCCGGCAGTTCGATGGTGCCCGTTACGTCCGTTGTACGGAAGTAGAACTGCGGACGGTACCCTTTGAAGAACGGAGTATGACGGCCGCCTTCGTCTTTAGACAGAATATACACTTCTGATTCGAATTTGGTGTGCGGCTTGATTGAACCCGGCTTCGCCAGTACCTGACCACGTTCGATTTCTTCACGTTTGATACCGCGCAGCAGTACGCCAACGTTCTCACCTGCCTGACCCTGGTCCAGCAGTTTGCGGAACATTTCAACGCCGGTACAGGTTGATTTCGCCGTATCTTTGATACCAACGATTTCTACTTCATCACCCACTTTGATGATCCCGCGCTCTACACGACCGGTAACAACGGTACCACGGCCTGAGATGGAGAATACGTCTTCGATTGGCAGCAGGAACGGCATGTCGATAGCACGCTCCGGCTCCGGGATATAGTTATCCAGGTGGCCTGCCAGCTCGATGATTTTCTCTTCCCACTGCGCGTCGCCTTCCAGCGCTTTCAGCGCAGAGCCGCGTACGATCGGCGTATCATCGCCCGGGAAATCATACTGAGTCAGCAGGTCGCGAACTTCCATCTCAACCAGTTCCAGCAGCTCTTCGTCATCAACCATGTCACATTTGTTCAGGAACACGATGATGTACGGAACGCCTACCTGACGACCCAGCAGGATGTGCTCACGCGTCTGAGGCATCGGGCCATCAGTCGCTGCAACAACCAGAATCGCGCCATCCATCTGAGCAGCACCGGTGATCATGTTTTTCACGTAGTCGGCGTGCCCTGGGCAGTCAACGTGCGCGTAGTGACGGGTCGGGGTTTCATACTCAACGTGTGACGTGTTGATGGTGATACCGCGCGCTTTTTCTTCCGGTGCGTTATCGATCTGATCGAATGCGCGAGCCGCGCCGCCGTAGGTTTTAGCCAGTACGGTGGTGATTGCTGCGGTCAGAGTGGTTTTACCGTGGTCAACGTGGCCGATAGTACCTACGTTTACGTGCGGTTTATTACGCTGAAATTGTTCTTTCGCCATGGCGATATTCCTTAACTGTAACTGTTATGCCCCCACTACACGCGGGGGCACTGATCACTATTATACCGTAGCCTTATTTGCCACGAGCTTCAATAACGGCTTGAGCGACGTTGTTCGGCGCTTCTGCGTACTTCAGGAACTCCATGGAGTAAGAAGCACGGCCCTGGGTCTGGGAACGCAGATCGGTCGCGTAACCAAACATTTCGGACAGAGGAACCTGCGCACGTACGGTTTTACCCGTTGCAGTATCATCCATACCTTCGATGATGCCGCGACGACGGTTCAGGTCACCAATAACATCACCCATGTTCTCTTCCGGCGTTTCAACTTCAACCTTCATGATAGGCTCAAGCAGAACAGGTTTTGCTTTCTTAAACCCATCTTTAAAGGCAAGAGAAGCAGCCAGTTTAAACGCCAGTTCAGAGGAGTCAACGTCATGGTAAGAACCGAAGTGCAAACGCACACCGAGATCAACTACCGGGTAACCAGCGAGCGGGCCTGATTTCAGCTGCTCCTGAATACCTTTATCAACGGCAGGGATGTATTCACCTGGGATTACACCGCCTTTGATTTCGTTGACAAACTCGTAGCCCACGCCGCCCGGCTCCAGCGGATACATGTCAATAACGACATGACCGTACTGACCGCGACCACCAGACTGTTTAGCGTGCTTACCTTCGACATCTTTAATGGTATCGCGGATAGTTTCACGATAAGCAACCTGAGGTTTACCGACGTTCGCTTCAACGTTGAATTCACGCTTCATACGGTCAACGATGATATCAAGGTGCAGCTCACCCATACCGGCGATAATGGTCTGGTTAGATTCTTCATCAGTCCATACGCGGAACGAGGGATCCTCTTTCGCCAAACGGCCCAGAGCCAGACCCATTTTTTCCTGGTCAGCTTTGGTTTTAGGTTCGACGGCGATAGAAATTACCGGCTCAGGGAATTCCATACGTTCCAGAATGATAGGCGCACTTTGATCGCACAGCGTATCACCCGTAGTTACGTCTTTCAGGCCGATAGCTGCTGCGATATCGCCTGCGCGAACTTCTTTAATCTCTTCACGTTTGTTAGCGTGCATCTGAACGATACGGCCAAAACGCTCACGAGCGGATTTAACGGAGTTCAGCACAGTATCCCCGGAGTTAACCACGCCAGAATACACGCGGAAGAACGTCAGGTTACCCACAAACGGGTCGGTAGCGATTTTAAACGCTAGTGCAGCAAATGGCTCGCTATCGTCAGAACGACGCTCTGCCGGGGTATCTTTACCATCATCCAGAATACCTTTAATAGAAGGTACATCTGTCGGAGACGGCAGATAATCGATAACCGCATCCAGCATCGCCTGTACGCCTTTGTTCTTAAATGCAGAACCACAGGTTACCAGAATGATTTCGTTGTTCAGAACGCGCTGACGCAGAGCCTTTTTAATCTCTTCTTCAGTCAGTTCTTCACCGCCGAGGTATTTCTCCATCAGCTCTTCAGAAGCTTCCGCCGCAGACTCGATCAGATTCTGGTGCCATTCTTCAGCCAGATCCTGCATATCTGCCGGGATATCTTCATACGTGAAGGTCACACCGTTATCAGCGTCATTCCAGTTGATAGCCTTCATTTTTACCAAGTCAACAACACCGGTAAATGCATCTTCGGCGCCAATTGCCAACTGCAGCGGAACCGGGTTCGCGCCAAGGCGGCTCTTGATCTGGCCAACAACTTTCAGGAAGTTCGCACCCATACGGTCCATTTTGTTAACGAACGCGATGCGCGGAACATGATATTTATTCGCCTGACGCCATACGGTTTCAGACTGCGGCTGAACACCGCCAACGGCACAGTAAACCATGACCGCGCCATCCAGCACACGCATAGAACGTTCTACTTCAATGGTGAAGTCAACGTGCCCTGGGGTGTCGATGATATTAATGCGATGCGGTTCATACTGCTTGGCCATGCCCTGCCAGAACGTGGTGGTCGCAGCAGAAGTAATGGTAATACCGCGTTCCTGCTCCTGCTCCATCCAGTCCATGGTTGCGGCGCCGTCGTGAACTTCACCGATCTTATGGTTTACACCGGTGTAGAACAAAATACGTTCGGTAGTCGTCGTTTTACCGGCGTCGATGTGCGCACTGATACCGATATTACGATAGCGTGCGATAGGGGTTGTACGAGCCATTTGATTCCTCGTTTATTTCTTTAGGCGTTCTAATTAAGAACCAGAGCGAACGCTTTATTTATTACGCTCGCCTGGTAGCTACTACTGCCGAAGGAATTACCAACGGTAGTGAGCGAACGCCTTGTTGGCTTCTGCCATACGGTGAACGTCTTCACGTTTCTTAACTGCAGTACCTTTGTTTTCTGCAGCATCAGAAAGTTCGTTCGCCAGGCGCAGAGCCATGGATTTATCACCGCGTTTACGAGCAGCTTCAACGATCCAACGCATTGCCAGAGCATTACGACGAACCGGACGAACTTCAACCGGAACCTGATAAGTCGAACCACCTACGCGGCGAGACTTAACTTCGACGGTCGGGCGCACGTTATCGAGCGCGACTTCGAAAGCTTCCAGTTCATTTTTACCAGAGCGCTGAGCCAGGGTCTCAAGCGCACTGTATACAATTGCTTCAGCGGTAGATTTTTTACCATCTACCATCAGGATATTTACAAACTTAGCCAGCAGTTCTGATCCGAACTTCGGATCCGGCAGAATTTTACGCTGACCAATGACGCGACGACGTGGCATGGAAATACTCCGTTGTTAATTCAGGATTGTCCAAAACTCTACGAGTTTAGTTTGACATTAAAGTTAAAATGTTTGGCCTTACTTAACGGAGAACCATTAAGCCTTAGGACGCTTCACGCCATACTTGGAGCGAGCCTGCTTACGGTCTTTAACACCAGAGCAGTCAAGCGCGCCGCGAACGGTATGATAACGAACACCCGGAAGGTCTTTAACACGACCGCCACGGATCAAAATAACGGAGTGTTCCTGCAGGTTATGGCCTTCACCGCCAATGTAGGAAGTCACTTCATAACCGTTAGTCAGACGCACACGGCAAACTTTACGCAGTGCGGAGTTCGGTTTTTTCGGAGTGGTGGTATATACACGAGTACATACGCCACGTTTTTGCGGGCATGCTTCCAGCGCCGGCACGTTGCTCTTTGCAACTTTGCGCGCGCGCGGTTTGCGTACCAGCTGGTTAACTGTTGCCATTAAATAGCTCCTGGTTTTTGCTTTTGCTTCGTAAACACGTAATAAAACGGCCTCATATAATATGAGGACGCGAAATTTTAGGGCCGGGCTGAAAGGGTGTCAAGAAATATACAGCATCCGGCGACCTACCAGGCCACCTGATTGCGCTGCTTTACCGTAAGATTAACGAAATCAGTATAATCTATCTGCGCTATTCTGCTCGAAATTTGCCCGCTAAGCCCACGCGCTTCAATATCATCACGCAGCGCGCTCACCGAGACCGGCAGTGCCAGCAGCAGCGCTAGCGCGGCAGTATCGGCAATACCGGCAATAACTCCGTCCTGTAATAATAGAATATCGTCACCGGGCGTTACGGTGCGTATCAGCGCGGTTAAATCGCACTGAAATGGAGAGTGCATCAGCGTGAATAGCATTGCGTCCTCAAAACGTCAAAATGACATCATAATCTTCAAGCCGGGCTCTTAATGCAGCCGGTTCGAGTAGCGTTGCATCAAGTACCAGCGGCTGTTGCATTGCAATCCCCCGCTCTTGCAGCGAGGCGGCACATACCCAAAGCTGGTCAATATCATAGAGAGGGAGTATGCCAAATGTTGAAATGTAGTCTCGCGCCAAAATTTTTTCTGGCCGTTGCTCGGGTAAAAGTTGAAAGATACCGTCACCAATAAAAAAAGCCGCAACGCTGTCTGTCAGCGCAGAGATGGCCAGTAGCGCATCCAGCCCTTCACGGCCACCGGCGCTGCCGTGCGGCGCATGCGTAAACACGATGGCAATTCGCTTCATCAGAACTGCACCACGCGATCGCAAGTTAACGCTGCTTCGGCGAGCGCACCTAATCCGCTCAGCGTGAACCCGGTTTGAATATTACCGATATTTCCCTCTGGGTCTGCGTCGCATAACCCGCGCCTCAGGCCAGCGGAAACACAAAGATGCAACGCTACGCCGCGTTCTTGATGTAATTGTTGCCACGCGCGCACAATATCAACCTCATCGCTCGCCGGTGCCGTTAGCCGGTTAGCGTTGTATACGCCTTCGCGATAAAAAAAGACGCTTTCTAGCAGATGCCCTTCCGCCAGGAGCGCCTGCGCGAACAGTAGCGCTGAACTTGCCTGCTGCGTGCCATACGCAGGCCCGGTTACCATCAACGCAAAGCGCAGTTTTGTTCCGGTCACGCCAGCTCACCGCTTTTAAACTGGCGGATATATAAATAAACCGTGTGTTTGGAAATATTCAATCTGTCAGCAACCTGATTAATCGCATCTTTGATATCGAAGATGCCTTTTTCATACAGATTCAGGACAATCTGGCGGTTTTTCGCATTATTCGAGACGGCCCGATCGGCATTCACTTCTTCAATAGTAAATTCAAGCGTTTGAGTCACCAAATCTTCCACTGAAGAAGCAAAATTCACCGACGGCGCGGCCTCATCCTGGGTTTCTGGCGGAATAAAAGTGCCCATTATTTGGGAAAAAGGCACATCAAGATTCATATTAATACACAGCAAGCCAATGACGCGCTGTTCACGATTACGAATGGCAATCGTCAGCGATTTCATTAATACGCCGCTCTTGGCACGCGTGAAATAACATTTTGAAACGCTGCTATCCGCACCGGTCATATCATGTAACATACGCAGCGCCAAATCCGTAATAGGGGAACCGATTTTACGCCCCGTGTGTTCGCCATTCGCGATACGAATAGCCGAACACTTTAAATCCTGCAAAGAGTGCAGCACTATCTCGCAGTATGGTCCTATCAGCATTGCAAGACCATCTACTACGGCTTCATAAGATTTCAAGATATCGAAGTCGGTCTGTTCAAAGGGGCGCTGGTCCAGCAAATCAAGTTCGCTGGTTTCGTTCGTTAAGAGCGACCTGGACATGAAAAAATACCACTCCTTTACACACGCCAGCCGAACAACATGTCTGGCTGGCAATGACATAAACCCATAAGGTAATACACCCGACGCCGCGCTTTCCAGTTTTATTATTAGAGCAGTCTAGCGATAACTTATTGAGATTCCTTCAACGTTATCGCTGAAATAGTATTTTTAGCGAATTCACTCCGCTACTTTTACGTCTCCCGAATCGCTGAAAACTCTGCTTTACGCCCTGGCAGATAACTGACTTATCATTGCACAGGGGAAAGACAGTTATCATTTATCGATAACGCTCCCACCGTATTAAACTCACGTTCAACGCTATAACAGGCGTGCAAAGAGTGATGCTAAATGTATAAAAAAAAGCCGCCCTGATGGACGGCGTTTTTTTATTAATCGCGAACTTGCTATTTAGTTTCCGCTTTTTTCTCGTCGGCTTGAGCCGCCGGTTTTACCGCTGCCGGCTTTTCTTCGCCCGCTTTCGGTGCAGATTTTATATCCAGAAGTTCCACATCGAAAACCAGCGTTGAATTAGCCGGGATCCCAGGTACACCCGTTTTGCCGTAAGCCAGCTCCGGTGGGATGACCAGCTTGATTTTCCCGCCTTTCTTCACATGCTTGAGGCCTTCGGTCCAACCGGGAATTACGCCATCAAGGCGGAAAGAAAGCGGTTCACCGCGCGAATAAGAGTTATCAAATTCTTTTCCGTCAGTCAGCGTACCTTTGTAATTCACAACAACCGTATCGCTATCCTGCGGCACTGCGCCAGTACCTTCTTTCTCTACTTTATACAGCAAACCGGTAGAGGTTTTTTTCACGTCCTGTTCTTTAGCAAAAGCGTCGCGATATTTCTGCCCTGCTTCTGCATTTTCTTTGGCGTCTTTTTCCATCTGGGCCTGCGCCGCCTGTTTCACGCGCGCTTCAAACCCCTGTAGCGTCTGCTCTATTTCTGTATCAGACAGTTTGCTTTTATCCGCAAATGCATCCTGGACGCCGGCAATCAGGTGGCTTTTATCCAGCTTGATACCTAACTTTTCCTGCTCTTTCAGGGAATTATCCATGTAACGGCCTAGAGATGCCCCCAGCGCGTAGGCCGCTTTCTGATCGTCATTCTTAAAAGATGACGCAGAGGCTTCGGTAGTTGCTGGTTTAGCAGCCTCGGCGGCAGAAGCCAGCGGGGCCTGAAAAGCGACAGCCATGGTAGTTGCAAGCAGCGTAAATTTAAACAGTGATTTCATCCATTATCTCCAGGACCGGGGCCTCACGCCCCTGATTTTTATATAGCAGACTTCGTACTATAACGTCAGCCGGGAAGGCTTCACAATCTTCAGCCAACGTATTACGTCAAATTAGGACTATGATTGCGCCAGAAAATTCATTCTTGAAAGAATAATGGGCTGTGCTCTGCGCCTTGTTTCAGTAGAATCAGATAAATGCAAACAGCCGCGCCCTGCCGCCCGGGAGAAAATATGCAACAGAAATCGACTGAAGAACGTCTGGCTGAGCTGGAAAGCCGACTGGCATTTCAGGAGTTAACCATCGAAGAGCTCAATCATACGGTCACCGCTCACGAACTGGAAATGGCGAAATTACGCGAACATTTACGCCTGCTGGTCGAGAAAATTAAGGCGAGTCAGCACTCGCTGCTTGCGCACCCCTCGGAAGAAACGCCACCGCCGCATTATTAATGCCTGGCGGTAGATTACCGACGGACGGGAAACGATAAACACAGCATTGGCGAGCCTGATATCTTTAAAACTAACGTGCCTTTGCTTACAGTTAAAGTCGCTGTTTAACCCGTGGCATTTTAAATGCGGGGCCGACGAAACACCTGCGGCAGGTAATGAAAAAACAAAGGCGGGCCTTAGCCCGCCTTAACGTTATAAAACGCGAATCAGTGGCAGCCGCAACCGCCATTACCGCCGCAGCCGCCTTTACCGTGTTCATGATCGTGGCCGTGACCATGACCACCACAGCAGCCTTCACCGTGATCGTGATGATGATCGTCAGCGCCGTGAACATGACCATGCTCCAGCTCTTCCGCCGTCGCTTCACGAATCGCGATAACTTCAACGTGGAAGTTCAGGTTCTGGCCAGCCAGCATATGGTTACCATCAACCACAACGTGCTCATCGCCCACTTCGGTAATTTCTACCGGAACAGGTCCCTGATCGGTTTCAGCCAGGAAACGCATCCCAACCTGAAGTTCATCAACGCCCATAAACACATCTTTGGGAACGCGTTGCACCAGGTTCTCATCATACTGACCATAAGCGTCGTTTGAAGCTACGTTGACATCAAACTTATCGCCCACCTCGTGACCTTCCAGCGCCTTTTCCAGGCCTGAAATCAGCGAGCCGTGACCATGCAGATAGTCAAGCGGCGCACTCACCGGAGACTCATCAACCAATACACCGTCTTCTGTACGTACCTGATAGGCCAGGCTAACCACCAGGTCTTTTGCTACTTTCATGATATCTCCTGCGCGAGGTAAAAAGACTGGCGTCGATTGTAGCGGAATTCAACGCCGGTGTCCCTTCGACGCATAAGCGCCGAAGCCACGCCCCACGCATGACGATATCGTGGATGGAAAAGTTTCACATCCCGCGGGGCCGAACGGGCATTTTAGCACATCACATCATTGTCACGCTGCCCCGGTAGAAGCAAAAATACAACGTAGCGCAAAACCGCATCGCTTCGCTTACTCAGGTGAAAAGAGGCCAATCAACTGCTCGCGACTGCGAATATGTTCGTTTGACACTTTATCCGCTTCACGCATGTGATAACCGCACTTCACGCATACCACAATATCGACGCCGTTTTCCTGCCACATCGCCAGCGCATCCTCGCTCTGGCATTCGGGGCAAACCGCTCCGGCAATGAATCGTTTACGCTCTGCCATAACAACCCGCCTTTATTCAAATTCATCCCAGCCGTTAGGCTGGCTTCTTTCCAGCTGCATTTCCCGCTCGAAAATTTCTTCCAGCTCGCGTCTCGCCTCACGGACGCGCGACACTTGTTCACTATCAGTATAAGTTGGCATCAACTCCCGCAGCATTCGCATATCCAGCCGCCGAAAATGCTGCTGCGCTCGATATGCCTGATGGGGATGCATCCCCAGGGACATTAGCGCTTTGCGTCCCAGCTCCAGCGCGCTGGAAAACGTCTCACGGCTGAATTGTTGCACGCCGGCCTGCAATAATTCATGCGCCTCTACGCGGCCGCGCGCGCGCGCCAGAATATGTAAACGGGGAAAATGCTGCTGGCATAGCCGGACTATTTTCATAGTATCTTCCGGCTCATTACAGGTAATAATGATGGATTGCGCCGTTTCCGCGCCAGCGGAGCGCAGCAGCTCCAGCTCGGCGGCATCGCCGTAATACACTTTATAACCATACTGGCGCATTAGATTAACGGCACTGATATCCCGTTCCAGCACCGTAATTCGCTTTTTATTTGCCATCAGCAGGCGCCCAATCACCTGCCCAAAGCGCCCGAATCCCACGATGATAACCTGCGGACTATCATCCTCAACCCAGGGCGCTTCCTGCTGCGCCTCGCCGGTCTGTTGCGTGCGCCTTATTAATAGCGTATCCACCGCCTTCATCAGTAGCGGCGTTGTCATCATCGATAGCGTCACGGTAACCAGCAAAAGCGCCATTTGATCGTTATGAAACAGTTTTTGAGACGACGCGGTTGAGAACAGCACAAAGGCAAATTCACCGCCCTGGCTTAATACGGCGGCAAACTGTAGCCGCTCAGAGCGAGGAACGCCGTGCAAACGCGCCAGGGTATACAGAACCAGCGTTTTTACTGCCACCAGCACCATAACGCTTGCGATAACCCAGGCTATATGGGAATACAGAATGCCAAGGTTTAATGCCATACCCACCGAAATAAAAAACAGCCCCAGAAGCAGCCCTTTAAAAGGTTCAATGGCAATCTCAAGCTCATGACGATACTCACTTTCAGCCAGCAGCACGCCCGCCATAAATGTTCCCAGCGCCATCGAAAGCCCTAATGCATCCATCAACAGTGCAGAACCCAAAACCAGCAGCAGAGCGGCGGCGGTAAAAATTTCCCGCACGCCGGAGGCAGCAATAAAGCGAAATAATGGGCGTAGCAGGTAACGACCGCCGAGCAGCATGATAGCGAATGCCAGCACTTTAAATCCCACTTTAATCCAGTCGAAGTGCTCGTCACCATTGCCAGCGAGCAGCGGCACCAGCGCCAGCGCCGGGATCACGGCTAAATCCTGAAATAGAAGCACCGAGAATCCCAGCTGCCCGGCCTCATTGCGGTTCATGCCTTTATCGCGCATAAGCTGGAGAGCCATTGCGGTTGAGGACATCGCCATCCCGATTCCGCCTACCAGCGCGGCCTGCCAGCTAAAATCCGTTTGCATCAATAAAATTGCCAGAATCAGCGCACTTACCAGCACCTGGCCGGTTCCAACGCCGAAAATCGAACGACGTAATTGCCAAAGCTTGGCAGGATTAAGTTCGAGACCAATAATAAACATCAAAAATACAACGCCCATCTCCGAAAAATGGAGAATCTCATCAACGTCGCTAATAAAACCGAGTCCCCATGGGCCAATGGAAATGCCCGCCAGTAAATAGCCTAAAACAGCTCCGATGCCGAGACGCGCGGCTATCGGCACCGCCACAACGGCAGCAATCAGGAACAGCACCCCCGCCAGCAAAAAATCATAGCCTTCCATCTGCGCCTCCTAATGACAGCGGTGATGATAGCCAGTCGCCGTAGGCGCTGGCATAATGCGCCAGCGCCTGAGGCTTTTGCCTGCGCGCCCAGTAAATAATCATCGGTGACAGCCAGTGCATATTGCACATCGCCGCCGTTAACTCAAAAGGGCGCAATAGCTCCGTCATGGGATAACGGTTTAATCCGTCGTGGCGATAAGCCCCTTCCGGCTCACCTGTGGTTATCACACTGCGCCAGTATTTCCCCGCTAGCGCCATTCCGCCAGCTCCGCTGGCAAATTCACGGCTTAGCACTCTGTCCAGCCACTCTTTTAACAATGCCGGGCAGCTATAGGTAAAAAGCGGATGCTGGAAAACAATAACTTCATGCTCCCTCAGCAGCGCCTGCTCATGATTGATATCGATAAAAAAATCGGGATAGTGCGCATATAAATCATGCACTGTTACATTTTGTAGCTGCCGGGCCGGTTGCAGCAGAACCCGGTTCGCCACCGAGTCTTGCGATTCCGGATGGGCAAACAGCAGCAAAACTTTGGGCGGCTGCGGCATCATTCCCCTCCAGGGCGTCGTCATAGAGTGTAAATTGGGCTACCATGCACCCCGGTTCAGGCTTCCTGGCAGTACGCTGAGGCAACGTTACCTGAACGTCATCACAATTTAACATATTCTGAACATATGGCGCCTTATGATTGTCTTTTCTTCATTACAAATTCGCCGTGGCACTAATGTACTGCTGGACAACGCCACCGCCTCCATTAACCCCGGCCAAAAAGTCGGGCTGGTGGGGAAAAACGGCTGCGGGAAATCCACGCTACTGGCGCTATTAAAAGGCGAACTCACGAGCGACGGCGGCAATGTTAACTGGCCCGGCACCTGGCGTATGGCGTGGGTAAACCAGGAAACCCCAGCGCTGGCAATGCCGGCTATAGAATATGTTATTGACGGGGATCGGGAATTTCGCCAGCTTGAAAATGCGCTGGCTGATGCTAATGCGCGCGATGACGGCAACGCTATCGCCAGCGTTCACGGCAAGCTGGACGCCATCGACGCATGGACTATCCGCGCCCGCGCCGCCAGTCTGCTCCACGGGCTTGGTTTCAGCAATGAGAGTCTGGAACAGCCGGTCAGCAGTTTTTCCGGCGGCTGGCGTATGCGCCTCAATCTGGCCCAGGCGCTGGTCTGTCGCTCCGATCTTCTGCTCCTTGATGAACCCACTAACCACCTCGATCTGGATGCCGTTATTTGGCTGGAAAAGTGGCTCAAAAGCTATTCCGGTACGCTGATTTTGATTTCCCATGACCGGGATTTTCTCGATCCGGTAGTAAACAAAATTATCCACATCGAGCAGCAGGCGCTGTTCGAATACACCGGCAACTACAGCGATTTTGAACGTCAGCGCGCCACGCGCCTGGCACAGCAGCAATCGCTTTACGCAAGCCAGCAGGAACGTATCGCACACCTGCAAAGTTATATCGACCGTTTTAAAGCCAAAGCCTCGAAGGCAAAACAGGCGCAAAGCCGCGTAAAAATGCTGGAGCGCATGGAGTTAATTGCGCCTGCCCACGTCGATAATCCTTTCCATTTTCACTTTCGGGCACCCGAAAGCTTACCAAACCCACTGCTGCGTATGGAAAAAGTCAGCGCAGGCTACGGCGATCGCATTGTGCTGGATTCCATAAAACTGAATCTGGTGCCCGGTTCACGCATCGGCCTGCTGGGCCGTAACGGCGCGGGTAAATCTACGCTGATAAAACTGCTCGCGGGAGAGTTAGCGCCGTTTAGCGGCGAAGCGACGCTGGCAAAAGGTATCCGCCTTGGGTATTTCGCTCAGCATCAACTGGAGTACCTGCGCGCGGATGAATCCCCGCTACAGCATTTATCCCGGCTGGCGCCTAAAGAATCAGAACAGACGCTGCGCGATTATTTGGGCGGCTTCGATTTTCGCGGCGATAAAGTCACCTCCCCTACCGGCCGCTTTTCCGGCGGTGAGAAAGCGCGCCTGGTACTGGCGCTCATTGTCTGGCAGCGCCCTAACCTGCTGCTGCTCGACGAACCGACCAACCACCTGGATCTGGATATGCGCCAGGCGCTCACCGAAGCATTAATTGAATTTGAAGGCGCGCTGGTGGTGGTTTCGCACGACAGGCACCTGCTGCGCTCGACGACAGATGACCTGTATCTGGTGGATGATGGGCAGGTCGCCGCCTTCGATGGCAGCCTGGACGATTATCAACAGTGGCTCAGCGATCGGCAAAAACAGAGCGTTCAGTCAAATGACGCGGCGCCTAAAGAGAGCACAAATAGCGCTCAGGCGCGTAAAGACCAAAAACGCCGCGAAGCAGAATTCCGTTCGCAAACTCAGCCGCTGCGTAAACAGATAGCCAAGCTGGAAATAGAAATGGATGCGCTGAATGCCAGGCTGACGGATGCGGAAACGCAGCTTAGCGATACCGCACTTTATGACGCCGCGCGTAAAGCGGATCTGAATGCCTGTTTACAGCAGCAAAGCCAGGCAAAAAGCGCCCTGGAAGAAACTGAACTCGCGTGGTTAAGCGCTCAGGAAGAGCTGGAACAACTCATTCAGGCCTTTGAAGGCGGCGAATAGTAGCGCTGAGCATTTTTCAAAAGCTTAAATAAACAAACCGGTAGCGGGATTATCACCCGCTGCTGTCTTCCCCCGATACCGTTTCTGTTCGGTTAATACCATATTCATCCTTTCTCCTCACATTTACTGGCAGAATAGCGGCGTTCATACCGCCATTAGCGCATACAGGGCAGTACAGTATTGCTATAGCCGCCTTCACCGGCGGTCTAATACTCGCGTAGCCCGACGACTATAAACGAAGAAAAAAGAATGACGGATGTTTCCGCGATGAGGCGCCGGTTCCGGCGCAGGCAATCGACAGATTACCAATGCCCGCGCTTACTCAAAAAGAGCAGAATGAAGTTCAGCGGCTGATTGAGCAAAATTAAGCGCACGCAGCCTGCAGAACCCACGGCTCGGGTCACAAACCGTGCGGCTAAACGCAAGTCCGAAAATGAAGCAGCGCCGCTGCCGTTTGATGAAATATGCTGCAGCTTGAAAAAAGAAAGGGCTTCTCCCCGATGTACAGCGCGAGCTGACCGGGATTATTAAATACGCCCGGCTTATCCGGCAGTGTATGCAAACCGATCCGCGCGACGTGGAGCCGGCCACCCGATTTTTACAGCGCTACCTGCCAGCGGTTGAGGAAATTATCTCTAAAGCGCAGTCGTTATCTCAACAGCTTGCAAAACACGGCACCGATCAGAAGGTTCAAAAACAAAGCCTGCGTATTTTGCAGGCTCTGCACTCGGCTTTTCGCCAAAAACATGCGCAACGACTGGAAAACGATGAAACCGAATTCAATACCGAAGTCAGCACACTGGAAAAATTGCTCAAGACCGATGGATTCCTCTGGCGCAATGCCGCTGAAAGTTAATAATGCTTGATTCAACGCGCCGGCACAGAGCGCCATCAAGGATAGGAAAAATGAACAATAGCGCCCTACCACAACAGAAGAAACTTAGCGAAAACAGATGGCTACGCGGTGCCATCGTTTTCGTTATGCTGGTATTAGCCGATGCCTTCCAACAAAAGTTCCTGCCGCTGGCGGACCACTTAACCGTGCTGGCGGTGGTAGATGACTTACTGGATGGCGTGGTGTTGATATATTGCTGGATAGCAGGCATAACGCTGGCCCGCACGCTGCTGGAAGACAGAGCCGCATTTTTAGCAGGATGCATAACCGGCCTGCTGTGGCTCCCGTTTGGCGATACGCTGGCGCTGCCTTTTTGGGCCGGCGCGGGTGCCATGCTGGCCCATGTATTTAATCGCCGACGCTCGCTGAGCAAAATGTTTATCCTGTATGCCCTATTGTGGATTATCGCGATCATTTATTACCTGAGCGCCTACTCCTTCTCCGATAGCGTGGGCTACCTGTTTCTCTTCATGGGCATACTCATCGGTTATATTATTTATCGTAAAAATGTAGAGGCAGGCCTGCAAAATTCGCCGGGGTTTCGCGCCACGGCGCCGCAACCGCAGCGCCAAACGGCGGCCTCATTACCAACGCCACCGGCGCCCGATCAAATCGCCCCGTTCGAGGCTGAAATCCTGCGTCTGGAAGCCTTAAATCTGCGCCCGGAATCCATAGCGCGCGAAGTCGCTATCATTCTCCGCTATGCCAGGCTCATACAGCAGTGTATGCAAACCGACCCTCGCGATGAGGAGCCTGCCACCCAATTTCTGCGCCGTTATCTGCCTGCGTTAGAAGATATTGTAATTAAAAGCCAGCGTCTTTCGCACCAGCTTGAGGAACGCTATGCAGGGCAGCAGCATCAGGAAAACAGCCTCGCGATTCTTCAGGCGCTGCGCTCTGCATTCCGCCAGAAACACGCGCAGTTACTGGAAAACGATGAAACTGAATTCAGTAGTGAAATCAGCACGCTGGAAAAATTACTCAAATCCGATGGGTTTCTTTAGCGCCACGCGGCGGGGCGCCCGGTGTGCCCCGCAGCGTTTGCTACCTTCTCGTTTTATTATCCGCCGCCCGCTCTGCGCGCAGACGCAATAATACCCGGCAGCGCTACCGGATACGTTTACCTTGCTGCCAGCCCGCGCCTGTAAACGCATTGGGGAATTAGCCTTTAATGCTTTAAAACGGTTTTCCGCCTCTACCCGCAAACCCTGGTTTTGCCGATAAGTTTACAGGCCACTCCTCCACGCCGTGGGTAACAGCATGAGCGAGATTATTAGGTGCTGTCTGAGAAACCCATGGGCCTGGAAACAGGCTTCTATTGGCCTGCGTGCGGGGCGATGCGGCCATCCTCTGGAAAAAGGTATAAAGAGGAGCGTACCGCGCTATATGTTTCAGAGTCATAATATCGTCATGATGCACGGCTTCAAAACGGATTGCGCTGTACTGTTTTTTAAGGAAGCACTGCTTAATGATGAACTGCATCCGTTGGTGCGGCAAACCGCTAACCCCCAGACAGCGCGTCAACGTCACTTTACCCATGCCGTTCAGATTAACGCCCAAACTCACATTATCGATAACCACATTGAAATCGCCACTGCCGCGGGGAAAGCGTAGTCTATAAAGCAACGGATGATTAAGTCATCACCGATAAGCGAATGCACCAATTCCAACGCCCGCCCTGCGCCAGGGATTTTACGGCTGGCATCGGGTCGCCAGCGTGCCTGGCCGCTGTATTGCTCCACGTCAAAGCGGGCCATAACGCGCAGGGCCAGAATTGAAAAATACCTCGCACCTAGTCCGGCAGGAAAAGGACCGCGCGATCGTTAAACCCGCCGCTGTTGGCGGTGCCGGGCATAATCTGAGACAAAATGTCGGGATAAGCTCCCGGAATTAGCGGCAGTGGCATTGCCCCGCTCGCGTCGAGTGACCGTTTACAAGAAGCAGCAAAATTTTCATCCTATTTACCATCGGCGTGAAACATTATTGGCAGGGCAAGACACTGAGACTCAGAAAATGCGCCGCAAAGGGGGCCAGGATGACGCTTCGCAACGTGGCTCTCACCTCACGCAATAGGCGAATACCGTAATGCAAATGCTTGCTCCTGCAGCCATTAAAATAGTGGCTCAGGCGTCACAGCATGCGGTAAACACAGTAAAGGCATAAACATAATGCGCATCACAAGGTATAGTAGGGCGCGTTTTTATTGAATAACTCAATCACTATGGCAGATATCACACCGGTGGAACTGACAATGCCGCAGTTTCACACCCAAACGTTTACTCCGATGTCAGGCGCAGGCAATCCCCATCTTCAAACTATGCTGCCGCGCCTGATACGGCGCAAACTGGCGTTTAAACCGCACTGGCAGCGTCTCGATATGCCGGACGGAGACTTTGTTGACCTGGCGTGGAGCGAAGATCCGGCTCAGGCCACCCACAAGCCGCGCCTGGTGGTATTTCACGGTCTTGAAGGCAGCCTGCATAGCCCTTACGCGCACGGGCTCATTCATGCCGCCGCGCAGCGCGGCTGGCTGGGCGTAGTGATGCATTTCCGCGGCTGTAGCGGCGTGCCAAACCGTAAACAGCGCATCTATCATTCAGGCGAAACGGAAGATGCCTCCTATTTCCTGCACTGGCTCTCAATGCGCTACGGCGAAGCGCCTACCGCTGCCGTAGGCTTTTCGCTTGGTGGTAATATGCTGGCCTGCCTGCTGGCGCGCCAGGGCGAGGCGTGCCGCCTGAAAGCCAGTGCGATCGTTTCCGCACCGCTCATGCTGGAGCCGTGCTGCCACCATATGGAAAAAGGGTTTTCCCGGTTCTATCAACGCTATTTGCTAAATTTATTAAAAGGCAACGCGCGCCGGAAACTTCAGACCTGGCCGGGCTCTCTGCCGGTGGAACTTCCCCAACTGCGCCGCATCCGTCGCATCCGTGAATTTGACGATCTCATTACCGCGAAAATCCACGGTTTCCAGGATGCGCTGGATTACTATCGCCAGTGCAGCGCACTGCCAATGCTGCCAAAAATCACCGCACCTACGCTCATCATCCATGCGAAGGACGATCCTTTCATGGATAACCAGGTCATTCCCGATATCACACAATTGCCTGCTAATATTGAATATCAACTTACCGAGCACGGCGGCCACGTCGGCTTTGTCAGCGGTACACTGCGCAGGCCGCAGATGTGGCTGGAAGAGCGTATCCCCGCCTGGCTAGCGCGCTATTTGGAACACGAAGTATGATAATTCCCTGGCAAGATATCGCGCCGGAAATGCTGGACAGTCTGATTGAGGCTTTTGTTCTGCGCGAAGGAACGGATTATGGCGAACAGGAGCTCACGCTGGAGCAAAAAACCGCAGACGTTAAGCGCCAGCTCCAGTGCGGCGAGGCGCTCATTGTTTGGTCTGAATTACATGAAACAGTCAATATCATGCCGCGTACGCAATTTCGTGGGTAACATCATGTCTCAGAAAAACTTATCTTAACGCCGCGCGCCTGGCGTCTATACTGCCCGTAAACGCAGCGCATTCGCGCCTTAGCCAGGCAGGAGTCATGACGCTATGTCCTCCAGATATCCCATTATTGCCGTAACCGGCTCCAGCGGCGCTGGTACCACCACAACCAGCCTCGCGTTTCGTAAAATTTTTGCCCAGCTCGGATTACGCGCGGCGGAAGTCGAAGGCGATAGTTTTCATCGATACACCCGCCCGGAAATGGACCAGGAAATCCGTAAGGCCCGCGACTTAGGCCGCCATATCAGCTATTTTGGCCCCGATGCGAACGATTTTTCCCTGCTGGAAAACACCTTTATGGAATACGGGCGCAGCGGCCACGGGGAATCCCGGAAATATTTACACACCTACGACGAGGCGGTGCCCTGGAATCAGGTTCCCGGTACATTTACCCCCTGGCAGCCGCTGCCTGCGGACACGGACATCCTGTTTTACGAAGGTCTACACGGCGGGGTGGTCACGCCGCAGATAGACGTGGCGCAGCACGTAGATTTGTTGGTCGGCGTAGTGCCTATTGTAAACCTAGAGTGGATACAAAAACTGGTGCGGGATATGAGCGAGCGCGGTCATTCCCGCGAGGCCGTGATGGACTCGGTCGTGCGTTCAATGGAAGACTATATTAACTACATTACCCCTCAGTTTTCGCGCACGCACATTAATTTCCAGCGCGTGCCCACCGTCGATACGTCAAATCCCTTCGCAGCCCGGGCGATCCCCTCACTGGACGAAAGTTTGGTGGTGATTCATTTTCGTAACCTGGAGCAGATCGATTTCCCCTGGCTGCTGGCTATGCTGCAAGGCTCGTTCATTTCTCACATGAATACGCTGGTAGTGCCGGGAGGGAAAATGGGGCTTGCAATGGAGCTTATCATGACACCGCTGGTGAAACGGTTAATTGAAGACCGGGGAATCAACTAAAATCGCGCGCCTTATTAAAGACGCGCAGCGTCTAATCAGGCTTCAATCACTTCCCATGAATGGGTAATATTGGCCGCCTTTTCCAGCATCAACGCAACCGAACAGTATTTTTCGGCTGACAGTTCAACCGCACGTGCAACCGCGTTATCCCTCAGCCCGCGCCCGGTAACAATAAAGTGCAGATTAATATGCGTGAAAAGCCGCGGCGCTTCTTCACGGCGCTCGGACGTAAGTTTAACCTCACAATCGGTTACGTCATGGCGCCCTTTTTGCAAGATAGAAACCACATCTATCGCGCTGCAACTTCCGGCCGCCATTAATACCATTTCCATCGGGCTTGGCGCCTTGTCTCCTGAATTACCGTCCATCAAAACCTGATGACCAGAGGCGGATTCGGCGAGGAATGTTAGCCCTTCTACCCATTTAACTCGTGCCTGCATTTTGTACGCTCCGTTAGATTACGCTTCCCCACAGAGTAAGCGTCAGGGGCGAAACTGGCAACAGAAGGCGACCTGCGTCAAGCTGAAACGAGACAAGAAGAGACACTGGTGAAAAGCTATGTTAAAACAGACCGGATACTGCTGCGTCGTAGTGAAGGTCATTCAGGTAAAAACTTTACTGATAACAGGCTGTTCTGATCCCCTTCCCATTTAAAACGCAGAACTCGTTTACCACGTTTGGGAGAAGCATAAGCGCCTCTTCCAGATGCCAGTTTATAATCAGAGGATAACCGCACATGGTGCTTGGCAAACCGCAAACAGACCCGACTCTCGAATGGTTTTTGTCTCATTGCCACATTCATAAGTATCCCTCCAAAAGCACGCTCATCCATCAGGGTGAAAAAGCCGAAACGCTTTACTACATCGTGAAAGGCTCCGTGGCCGTACTGATTAAAGATGAAGAGGGCAAAGAAATGATCCTCTCATACCTTAATCAGGGCGATTTTATCGGCGAACTGGGCCTCTTTGAGGAAGGGCAGGAGCGTAGCGCCTGGGTTCGGGCCAAAAGTGCCTGCGAGGTCGCGGAAATCTCCTATAAAAATTTTCGTCAGTTAATCCAGGTTAATCCGGATATTCTAATGCGCCTCTCATCACAAATGGCGCGTCGCCTGCAGGTCACCTCTGAAAAAGTCGGTAACCTTGCTTTCCTGGACGTTACCGGCCGCATTGCTCAAACCCTACTAAACCTGGCGAAGCAGCCTGATGCCATGACGCATCCTGACGGCATGCAGATAAAAATTACCCGCCAGGAAATCGGGCAAATCGTGGGCTGCTCCCGTGAAACCGTCGGCCGCATTTTAAAAATGCTCGAAGATCAGAACCTGATATCCGCGCACGGCAAAACTATCGTCGTCTACGGCACGCGCTAAACGCGGCGGCGCGGCGTGTTATCACGCACACCGCGCCGATACCTCAGGTCGTTATATATGTGGCGCCGACTGATTTATCACCCTGAAGTCAATTACGCGCTGCGTCAGACGCTGGTGCTATGTCTGCCGGTTGCCGTCGGCCTGGCGCTGGGTAACCTTCGTCTTGGTCTACTTTTTTCATTAGTTCCCGCCTGCTGCAATATGGCCGGGCTGGATACCCCTCATAAACGCTTTTTTAAACGACTTATCGTTGGCGGCTGCCTATTCGCCTCTTGCAGTCTGATCGTGCAATTATTGATGCGAGAAAATGTGCCGCTGCCGGCCATCTTCTTCGGCATGGCGCTGCTTCTGGGCGTAACGGCGGAAATCAGCTCACTGCATGCAAGGCTATTTCCTGCCTCAATGGTGGCCGCTATTTTTACGCTCAGCCTCGCGGGAAACATGCCGGTTTGGCAACCCATGCTGCTGTACGCGCTTGGTACCACCTGGTACGGACTGTTTAATCGCTTTTGGCTTTGGCTGTGGCGTGAACAGCCGCTGCGTGAAACGCTCAGTTTGCTGTATCGCGAGCTGGCTAATTACTGTGAAGCGAAATATAGCCTGCTGACGCAGCACACCTGTCCTGAGAAAGCGCTGCCGCCGTTGCTGACGCGCCAGCAGAAAGTCGTTGACCTGATAAGCCAGTGCTACCAGCAGCTTCATATGCTTTCCACCGGCAGCCAGCAAAGTGACTACAAGCGCCTGCTGCGCATCTTCCAGGTCGGGCTCGATTTGCAGGAGCACATCTCTGTCAGTCTGCATCAACCGGAAGAAGTGCAAAAGTTAATCGAGAAGAGCCACGCTGAGGCGGTCATTCGCTGGAACGCTCAAATCGTCGCCTCCCGGCTGCGAGTGCTGGCGGATGACATTCTTTATCATCGCTATCCCCGCCGCTTTAGCATGGAAAAACCGCTATCTGCGCTGGCCAAAATCGCCCGACAACACCCGGATAATCCGGTTGGGCAATTTTGCCACTACCACTTCAGCCGCATCGCCCGCGTGCTGCGCACCCAGCGCCCGCTATACGCACGTAATCTTATGGCCGACAGAGAGCGCCGCCTGCCGCTCTTCCCCGCGCTAAAAAATTATCTATCGCTAAAATCTACGGCATTGCGCAGCGCGGCCCGCACCGGCGTTATGCTGGCAATAGGCAGTCTGCTCGGCAGCGCGCTGCATCTGCCTAAACCCTGGTGGATTTTAATGACGATTATGTTTGTCACCCAAAACGGTTACGGAGCGACCCGGGTGCGTATTTTTCACCGGGCGGGCGGAACTATGGCCGGGCTGCTGGTAGCCGCCGTCACGCTGCATTTCCATGTGCCGGAGGGCTATATGCTATTGGGCATGCTACTCATTACCCTGATTGGCTACCTGATTATTCGCAAGCAGTACGGGCTGGCAACGGTAGGTTTTACCTTGACGGCGGTGTATACGCTTCAACTTCTCTCGCTGAACGGCGATCGGTTTATTATGACGCGGCTGGTGGATACGCTTATCGGCTGTCTCATCGCCTTCGGTGGCATGGTATGGCTGTGGCCGCAGTGGCAAAGCGGCCTGCTGCGCCAGAACGCACACGACACGCTGGAGGAAGACCAGCAGGCTATCCGCCTGATTTTAAGCGTCAACCCACAGCCAGGGCCGCTGGCATACGAACGTATGCGGGTAAACCAGGCGCATAATGCGCTATATAATTCGCTCAATCAGGCAATGCAGGAACCCGGATTCAATACCCGCTACCTGACCGATATGAAACTTTGGGTGACCCACAGTCAATTTATCGTCGAGCATATTAATGCGATGACGACGCTGGCGCGCGAACATACTTTGCTAGAGCCCGCGCTTGCCCAGCGCTATCTGGAATCCTGCGAGATTGCGATTCAGCGCTGCCAGCAGCGCCTGGAGTACGACGAACCAGGTGAAACCGACAGCGCCAATATTCTGGAATCAATGGATATGCTTAACAGTGGACCGCTCAGCACGCTGGAGCAGCATCTTCAGCGCGTGCTAGGCCATTTAAATGCGATGCACACAATTTCATCTATCGCGTGGCGCCAGCGCCCCCACCACGGCATATGGTTAAAGCGGCGCCTGGGGGGCGAAAACCCGTCCGTACGAAGTCTAAGCCAGGCCGATTAGCCCTGAATAAACCGTTCTATCGCCTGCGCGAAACGGCGCATCCCCTCTTCAATCTCATCGTCGCTAATGATTAAAGAAGGCGCGAAGCGCAATACGTCTGAGCCAGCGCTCAGGATAGCGACGCCGGACTCAGCGGCGATATTCACTAACTCGCCCGCGCGCCCGCGATACGGCGAACTCAGCACCGCCCCGACCAATAACCCCATACCACGCATCTCACAGAAAACATCAAACTGCTCCCCAATTTGCTGAAGATGCGCAATAAAGCGCTGGCGCTTACGCTGGACGCCCTGTAGCACTTGCGGAGTATTAATTATCTCCAGCGCCTTTAACGCTACGGCGCAGGCCAGTGGATTACCGCCATAGGTGGAACCGTGCGATCCCACGTGAAACGATGAGGCGATATCGGCGGTTGTCAGCACCGCGCTCACCGGAAAACCGCCGCCCAGCGCTTTGGCACTGGTGAGAATATCCGGCGTTACGCCATAATGCATATAAGCGAATAACTCCCCAGTGCGCCCCATCCCGCACTGTACTTCATCAAATACCAGCAGAGCCTGATGTTTGTCACACAGCGCGCGCAGGCCGCGCAGGAAATCAGCCTCAGCGGCGGTTAACCCTCCTTCGCCCTGAATCGGCTCAACCACTACCGCACACGTGTGTGAGTCCATAACCGCCTGCACGGCATGGAGATCGTTAAAAGGAACGTGCACGATATCGGCAGGCTTCGGCCCAAATCCATCCGAATATTTCGACTGTCCGCCTACCGAGACCGTAAACAGCGAACGTCCATGAAACGCATTGTGAAACGCAATAATTTTGGTTTTATAAGGATTATGGCGCGTAATCGCCCAGCGGCGCGCCAGCTTAAACGCCGTTTCATTCGCTTCGGTACCGGAATTCATAAACAGCACGCGCTCTGCAAACGTCGCGGCAATCAGTTGGCGAGCCAGAAGCAGGGCCGGCTCGTTGGTGAAGACATTGCTGACGTGCCACAGCCTTTCGCACTGGTTTTTCAGCACCGAGACCAGCGCAGGATGGCAATGCCCCAGCGCCGTAACCGCGATACCGCCTGCAAAATCAATATACATGTTACCCTGGCGATCCCAGACGCGGCTGCCCTCCCCGGTTACCGGAATAAACGGCGCCGGTGCATAAACCGACATAATGACTTCGTCAAACACTTCCCTTCCCGGGTAGTATTCCCCAGTTTCCATCGCGGACTCACTCATTACCGCCACCTCAGCAATATGAAAATATAATCATAAAATATGAATAAATTATCAAAAAAGGGCAAATGAAATTAACGTTGCAGAAAATTATTAAGCAGTAAATGGCCCTGCTCGCTCATGATGCTCTCAGGATGAAACTGCACGCCTTCAAGATCCCAATGCTTATGGCGCAGCCCCATAATTTCCCGATCCTCGCTCCAGGCGGTAACCTCAAGCACAGGCGGCAGCGTCGCCGGTTCAACAATCAGTGAATGATAACGAGTTACCGTCAGTGGATTATTCAGCCCGGTAAAAACGCCTTTTCCGGAGTGATTAATGGCAGACGTTTTTCCGTGCATCACCCGCTGCGCCCGCACAACTTGGGCGCCGAGAGCCTGCGCAATAGCCTGATGTCCAAGACAAACGCCGAGGATGGGGAGCTTTCCCGCAAAATGTTGAATAATTGGCAGCGAAATACCCGCTTCAGTGGGCGAACAAGGGCCGGGAGAAATAACAATTTTTGCCGGCGCTATGCTCTTAACATCCTCAATACCAATCGCGTCATTACGTTTTACGACGACATCGGCACCCAGCTCGCAAAAATACTGGTATAAATTCCAGGTAAACGAATCGTAATTATCTATCAGCAATAACATAGCGGCTCCGCAATAATGCTTTGCGCCATTTTACCTGTTTTCAGTTATCCCGCTGACAACCTTGCTGAAAATCTCCGTTAACGGCGCCAGTTCGCCCAGCGCCGCGCGCTGATTGGCGCTGCGCCATGACTCAACCTCTATATCGCGCCAGTCGAGATGGTACCCTGCATGAATGGCGAGCTGCTCAAAGAAAATTCGGGGCGGGCAGAGCATCAAGCCAGTTTTCTTCCTCCAGCGCTTCCATAAGCGCATTACCTTCCTTCTCAATATATTCAAAGTGGCAAAAACGCGTCTCATCCTGGTAAATATCGACTTCCCGCACCTCACCGGCCCAGTCATATATATCCTGGAATAGATGGCGATGAATGGCGCACAGGTGCGGCAGCCCCCGGCGCTGCGGACCTAACTCCAGCGTGGCGACGCGCAGCGGCGTGATTTCACGTTCGGCCTGCGCCAGGCGCCGGCTTTCACGAATATCCAGCCGGTTGCGTAATACGTGAATACCGGGCCAGTAATAAGGATCGCCGCCATCACCAAATTTATCGCTCATAGTGTCTCCTTAACCTGTCCAGCGCGCTCTGTACCGTATTCTCATCAGGGCAACCTTCAGGCAGCACAATACCTTCCAGCAGGCAACTCGCGCGGAAATTCCGGCCGCGCTCGCGCATCCAGATTAGGGACTTTTGTTTATCGGTCGGCTTTTTCGTCATTTTCCCCCCATGTGCACAAAAGTATGCAACCTGCCTGAAGTATAAGCAGCAATGGGGGAAAATGCCGGAGAGGCGCGCGTAAGCGAAATAAGCCTACGCGCTAAAAATCAGGGGAGTACTTTAGCGGATAGGATAACGATAGGCTTGCTGGGAACGTTCTGATACGGGCCGACATCGTGGGTCGCAACCTGAGAAATCTTATCCGCCACATCCATTCCTTTAACTACTTTGCCGAAAACCGCATAACCGAAATCGCGCTGGCCGTGATCGAGGAACGCATTGTCCGCTACGTTAATGAAAAACTGGCTGGTAGCGCTATCCTGCTCCGCCGTTCGCGCCATCGCGATCGTGCCGCGAATGTTACGCAGGCCATTATCGGCCTCATTTTTGATAGGCGGGTTAGGTTGTTTTTGCTGCATTTGAGCGTTAAAGCCGCCGCCCTGAATCATAAAACCTGGAATAACGCGATGGAAGGTTGTGTTGTTATAAAACCCGTTATTCACATAATCGACAAAATTTTTCACCGAACCAGGCGCTTTCTGGCTCTCCAGTTCCAGCTCAATATTTCCCGCAGACGTAGTTAGCAAAACGTGTGGGTTCGCGTTTGCCGCCAGCGCGCCGGTAGAAAATAAAGAGAGGGTCAACATAGCGGTAGCGGCCAGAGTTGATTTCAGCATGGACAGGCTTCCTTAACATGAACGAGCGAATCGATTGATTCTAAAGATAGCGATCGAAGCGCGCCAGACTTTTACCATTATTTACGCAAAGTTAAGCGAACCAATACTTCATTACCTCATTTCCATAAGAACAATACGAGATATACCTCACGATACATCTCATCAGTTGCATTGTAAGGGCATTAAAACATTTAAACAGATCACTTTAATGTCTAAAATCAGCGCGCAGAATTCATGGTCTCAGCGTTTTAGAACGTTTCCACTCTCTCTGGATGACGGAGCCTCGCGCTACCGCCCCTATATACGCGTCACAAACGGGATTTTTATGACCAACAACAACCGTATTAGGCTTACCTGGATCAGCTTCTTTTCGTACGGGTTAACCGGCGCGCTGGTGATTATCACCGGTATGGTAATGGGAAATATCGCAGAGGCCTTTGGGCTGCCGGTATCAAGCATGAGTAACACCTTTACTTTTCTAAACACCGGTATTCTCATTTCTATCTTTTTAAACGCATGGCTGATGGAAATCGTGCCGTTAAGAACGCAGCTACGTTTCGGCTTTTTATTAATGCTACTCGCGCTGGTAGCGCTTATCTTTGGCCGTAACCTGGCGATTTTTTCCGCGGCAATGTTCATTTTGGGCGTGGTAAGCGGTATTACGATGTCTATTGGGACGTTTTTAATTACGCATCTTTATGAGGGGCGCCAGCGCGGACAGCGCCTGCTGTTTACCGATTCATTCTTTAGCATGGCCGGCATGGTCTTCCCGATAATCGCGGCTTATTTGCTGGCCAGACATATCGAATGGTACTGGGTCTATGTCTGCATCGGCCTGCTGTATGTGGCTATCTTCTTACTCACCTTCGGCTGCGAGTTTCCCGCACTGGGTCGGTGCACAGAGGGCGATGCACAGCCGATCGCCAAAGAAAAATGGGGGCCGGGCGTTCTGTTTCTTTCTATCGCCGCGCTCTGCTATATCCTGGGGCAACTGGGCTTTATCTCATGGGTGCCGGAGTACGCCAAAGGGCTGGGGATGGACTTACATGAAGCCGGTAGACTGGTGAGTAACTTCTGGATGTCATACATGATTGGCATGTGGGCCTTCAGCATAATCCTGCGCTTTTTCGATCTGCAGCGAATTCTTACCGTCCTCGCGGCTCTGGCAACGCTATTCATGTATTGCTTTATTATAGGCACCGCGCCGCATATGGCGTGGTATATCCTTGCTCTGGGCTTTTTCTCCAGCGCTATCTATACCTCTATTATTACGCTCGGCTCACAGCAAACGCGTGTACCATCGCCAAAGCTGGTTAATTTTATACTGACCTGCGGCACCGTCGGTACCATGCTGACATTTATCGTTACTGGCCCTATCGTCGCACACTACGGCCCGCATGCGGCGCTGCTAACGGCTAACGGGCTGTACGCCGTAGTCTTTATTATGTGTCTGCTTCTTGGCCTTGTTTCTCGCCATCGCGTTAACGCCGTGACGTCATCCGAGCCGCAGTAAAAATTCGCTCTGAGAGAAGACCGCGTGAATTTCCCCTTTTCGGGGATACCCAAGTTCACACTAAGACCATTACCTGCCTTTGGCATTTACCTCCAAAGGCAGTAAATCAAAGCGAGAGCCGAGTGAAAACCGCGCCCGTAGAGCGAGTTCCCGTTAGCGATAACACCGCCTCGCTGGCCCACTGCGCAATCGAAACGCCCCTTTCCTTCATAACTGCATTTACCAATTAACCGCCCATATAAATAAGCCAGCCTTATCGTAATACCCTGAGTTTCATTCATGGGGGCCCAATCCTGGGCAACCGCGTAATAAATTCAAAATATTACCATAAGGTTAAAAATCAACCTTTTCCGTTGGTTACATAATGTCAGTGAAATCAAATGCATACTCATTAGGGAGTATGTAAAGTCGTATTTGATCTAAATCAATAATCACTAAGGCTGAATCGTTAAGGTAGGCAGTAATAAAAAAGAAATCGAGGCAAAAATGAGCAAAATGAGACTCGCTATTATCGGTAACGGCATGGTCGGCCATCGCTTTATCGAAGAGCTCCTTGATAAAGCCGAACCGGGGCAGTTTGAGATAACTGTCTTTTGCGAAGAACCTCGCGTAGCCTATGACCGCGTACACCTCTCCTCCTACTTCTCTCATCACACCGCTGAAGAATTAACGCTGGTTCGTGAAGGCTTTTACGCTAAACATGACGTACAGGTGCTGGTAGGTGAGCGGGCGATTACTATTAATCGCCAGGAAAAAGTCATTCATTCCAGCGCGGGGCGGACGGTCTTTTACGATAAGCTTATTATGGCGACCGGCTCCTATCCCTGGATCCCGCCGATTAAAGGCTCGGATACTCAGGATTGCTTCGTTTACCGCACAATCGAAGATCTTAACGCCATCGAAGCCTGCGCCCGGCGCAGTAAGCGCGGCGCCGTTGTCGGCGGTGGCCTACTCGGCCTGGAAGCCGCAGGCGCCCTGAAGAATTTAGGCGTCGAAACTCATGTCATCGAATTCGCACCAATGCTGATGGCCGAGCAGCTCGATCGCATGGGCGGCGAGCAGCTACGCAGCAAGATTGAGCGTATGGGCGTGAAAGTTCATACCAGTAAAAACACGCAGGAAATCGTCCAGCAAGGCCGCGAGGCGCGGAAAACCATGCGCTTTGCCGATGGCAGCGAACTGGAAATCGATTTTATCGTTTTCTCCACCGGTATTCGCCCACGCGATAAACTGGCGACGCAATGCGGCCTGGCCGTTGCTCAGCGCGGCGGTATTGTGATTAACGATAACTGCCAAACTTCCGATCCGGATATTTACGCTATCGGTGAATGCGCAAGCTGGCATAACCGCATGTTCGGCCTGGTCGCACCGGGCTATAAAATGGCGCAGGTCACCGTTGATCACCTTCTTGGTAACAGCAATGCCTTTGAAGGCGCAGACCTGAGCGCCAAATTAAAACTGCTGGGCGTAGACGTTGGCGGTATTGGCGACGCGCACGGCCGCACGCCGGGCTGCCGCAGTTATATTTATCTGGATGAGAATAAAGAAGTTTATAAGCGTCTCATCGTCAGTGAAGACAATAAAACTCTGCTCGGCGCGGTATTAGTCGGCGATACCAGCGACTATGGCAACCTGCTGCAGCTTATGCTCAACGCCATTGAGTTGCCGGAAAACCCTGATTCGTTGATTCTGCCATCTCATTCCGGCAGCGGTAAGCCCGCCATCGGCGTTGATAAACTGCCAGACAGCGCGCAAATTTGTTCCTGCTTTGACGTCTCTAAAGGCGATCTCATCGCAGCAATTAATAAAGGCTGCCACACCGTCGCGGCGCTAAAAGCAGAAACCAAAGCCGGCACCGGCTGCGGCGGCTGTATTCCACTGGTTACGCAGGTTCTGAATGCCGAACTGGCAAAACAGGGTATTGAAGTTAACCATAACCTGTGCGAACACTTCGCGTTCTCCCGCCAGGAGCTGTACCACCTGATCCGCGTTGAAGGCATTAAAACGTTCGACGAACTGCTGACCAAATACGGTACCGGCTACGGCTGTGAAGTGTGTAAACCGACGGTAGGATCGCTACTGGCCTCCTGCTGGAACGAATACGTATTGTCGCCTCAAAACACGCCGTTACAGGACACCAACGATAACTTCCTTGCCAACCTACAAAAGGACGGTACTTATTCGGTTATCCCACGCTCCGCTGGCGGAGAAATTACTCCGGAAGGGCTGATGGCGGTAGGGCGCGTTGCGCGGGAATTTAATCTGTACACCAAAATTACCGGCTCCCAGCGTATTGGCCTGTTCGGCGCCCAAAAAGACGATCTGCCAGAAATCTGGCGCCAGCTTATCGAGGCCGGCTTTGAAACCGGCCACGCCTATGCGAAGGCGCTTCGCATGGCGAAAACCTGCGTGGGCAGCACCTGGTGCCGCTATGGCGTTGGCGATAGCGTCGGCTTTGGCGTTGAACTGGAAAATCGCTACAAAGGCATCCGCACGCCGCATAAAATGAAATTTGGCGTCTCCGGCTGTACGCGCGAATGCGCCGAGGCTCAAAGTAAAGATGTCGGCATTATCGCAACGGAAAAAGGCTGGAATCTTTATGTATGCGGCAACGGCGGTATGAAACCTCGCCACGCTGATTTACTGGCAGCCGACCTCGACAGTGAAACGCTGATCCACTACCTCGATCGTTTTATGATGTTTTACATCCGCACTGCAGACAAACTCCAGCGCACGTCCGTTTGGCTGGAAAACCTGGAAGGCGGTATCGACTATCTCAGAAGCGTAGTCATCGACGATAAACTGGGGCTGGATGCACATCTTGAAGCAGAAATGACGCGGCTGCGCGAAGCGTTCGCCTGTGAATGGACGGAAACGGTTAATAATCCACAGGCACAGCAGCGCTTTAAGCACTTTATCAACAGCCCGCAGCGCGATCCGAACGTGCAGGTCGTGCCAGAACGTCAGCAGCACCGTCCCGCAACGCCGTATGAACGTATTCCCGTGACTCTCGTGGAGGATAACCTATGAGCCAGTGGACGACAGTCTGTCAGCTAAACGATATCTTACCTGCTACCGGCGTTTGCGCCCTGCTGGGCCAGCAGCAGGTTGCCATCTTCCGCCCACGGGCAGACGAACAGGTGTTTGCTATCAGCAATATCGATCCCTTTTTCCAGGCGAGCGTGCTATCGCGCGGGCTTATCGCTGAACATGATGGCGACCTTTGGGTCGCCAGCCCGTTGAAAAAGCAGCGTTTCCGCCTGCGAGACGGGGCATGTATGGAAGATGAAACCCAGGCCGTCGCACACTATGAAGCGCGCGTTGTTGAAGGCCAGGTACAAATAAAAGCCTGATAGTCAAAGGCGCTCTGTTGAATTATAAAGACAAAGCGCCTTCGCACAGGCTTACGGCAATCCCCCCGTCATGCCTTAAGCCTGCATATTATTCATAAAGTAATGTCTTTAACCGCAACGAAGGCCCGGCTTTGGTAAAGCAGCGAGTATTTTCGGCACTACCAATAATCCGAAAATCCGAACTACGACTGCCCGTTAACCCCATAAAAGGCCGCCATGGCCTGCGCGTCAGGGCTGCTATCCTGCGAAATACCATACGGCACCGTTTACTCTCAGCCAGGCTCTCAACAGTTAATGTTCCTTTAGAATGAATAATCCCCACAGCGTTTACCGGGAAAAGGCCGCCGTATTCACGCTCTCACCTTACTGCTATGCTACCCGGATAAAGAGCACCCCCAATAATAGAGCGCTCTCGTTACGCGCATCGCCAATAACCCAATGAGGTAAATACCGTGGATCACCTGCCTATTTTTTGCCAGTTACGCGATCGCGCCTGCCTGCTGGTAGGCGGAGGAGACGTGGCGGAGCGTAAAGCGCGTCTACTGCTGGAGGCTGGCGCCCTGCTCACCGTCAATGCGCGGGAATTTGTACCGCAATTCCACGCCTGGGAAAAAGCCGGTAAATTACACCTGGTCCAGGGCGATTTTAATGAAGCGCTGCTGGAGCCGTGCTGGCTGGCCATTGCAGCCACGAATGACGATAGTGTCAATCAGCGCGTCAGCGCCGCTGCCGAAACCAGACGTATCTTTTGCAACCTAGTCGATGCGCCTAAGCAGGCCAGTTTTATTATGCCTTCCATCATCGATCGCGCACCGCTCACTATCGCTATTTCATCCGGCGGCACCTCGCCCGTTCTGGCGCGCCTGTTGCGCGAAAGACTGGAGTCACTGCTGCCACTGCATTTGGGCAAAGTTGCTCACTATGCCGGCCAGTTACGTCAGCGCGTAAAACAGACTTTTGGCAGCATGGGCGAACGCCGCCGCTTCTGGGAAAAATTCTTCACCAATGACCGGCTGGCGCAGTCGCTGGCTAACCAGGACTCGCCGGCAGTCAGCGCGATTACCGAAACGTTATTTAGCGAACCTCTTGAGCATCGCGGAGAAGTGGTTTTGGTTGGTGCTGGCCCGGGCGATGCCGGCTTGCTGACGCTTAAGGGGCTACAGCAAATTCAGCAGGCAGATATTGTGGTTTACGATCGGCTGGTTTCAGACGACATAATGAATCTTGTACGTCGGGATGCCGACCGTATTTTTGTAGGAAAGCGCGCTGGCTATCACTGCGTGCCTCAGGAAGAAATTAACCAAATATTGTTACGCGAAGCCCGGCACGGCAAGCGCGTAGTCCGTCTGAAAGGCGGCGACCCGTTTATTTTCGGGCGCGGAGGCGAAGAACTGGAAGTGTTATGCGAAGCCGGTATCCCGTTTTCCGTGGTCCCGGGTATCACCGCCGCTTCCGGGTGTTCCGCCTATGCCGGGATACCGCTCACGCACCGTGATTATGCACAAAGCGTACGCCTGATTACCGGCCACCTGAAAACCGGCCGTGAACTGGGCTGGGCCAGCCTGGCTGGCGAAAATCAGACGCTGGTATTTTATATGGGGCTAAATCAGGCGCCGGCTATCCAACAACACCTTACCAAGCACGGCGTGGCGGCGGATACACCTGTCGCGCTGGTTGAGAATGGCACCGCGGTCACACAGCGCGTCGTTACCGGCACCCTGGCGCAGCTTGGGGTATTAGCGCAGCAGGTCGTTAGCCCCAGCCTGATAATCGTCGGCAGCGTAGTCGCACTGCGTGATAAATTAAACTGGTTTTCATCCCACTAATATCAGTAAAAATCCGCCTTCTTAGAAGGCGGCTTTGATTACGCCCCAGAGCGGCGTTCTAAGTTCGGGCTCATAGAGCCCTCCCTTCACACTTCATGTAGCGATAGCTGTTTAACATCCACTTCATGCTTTTCCTGATACTTGACGTATTTACGGATCATTTCTGCATTCACACCTACGCTGTCTACGCAGTATCCCTTTGCCCGGAAGTTATTTCCCCATAGCTTATGCTTACGTAAGTAGGGAAACTTACTGAAGAGCCTTATTGCTGTCCTGCTCTTCAGATGGCCCATCACTTCTGATACTGACAGTCTCGGCGGTATTTTCATCAGAAGATGCACATGCTCTAATTGGACATTTAATTCAATAATTTGGCTCTTCAACTGCTCACTGAGTATCCCTATCTGTCGGTACACTTCCTCTTCCCAACATTGCCTTTGAGTATTCCGAAACGGCACTCAGGCGCCCAGACTATATGATATTGACAATGCCACAGTAGGTGGGAAGCGCTTTGGAACCTGCTCCTGTTTAATTTCCCTACAAGTTGCACGGACAACAGACAGAGATTTTGGCATGGGGAGGTTTTTACAGGCAGAGCCAAAACCGGGACGATAACCACGTCCACAGGACGTGATTTTTAGTTAAGAATAAAAGACCACCTTCTGAGAAGGTGGTCTTTTACGAATGCCCTGTAAGAGGGGCTAATGGCGCTTTCCGCATATGACACCGGCATGCCGTCTGCGATTCACGTCGTTATTCTGACCAAAGTTTCACACTTTCCCGCTGGCGAGCGACATTTCGACGAGAAACGCGATTACGCTTCACAATAGTAAATCGTAGCCTGGGGCCGGAAAGCGATAGCCCTTCCGCCAGCTGCTGCGTGCGGCTACAAAGTGAGAGGTATGGCGAGGATGGCCGAAGCAAAACTGTAGGCGTGCGGATACAGTTAGAATAATAAAGCCGACGCATTGCACCGGCTTTATGCGCTATCAAACTTACCCCTCTGGGGAGGCGGCGCTCGTTCATATCTGGCCATGTCCGGGAAATGCTTTGCTAAATACTGCCCCGGTTTGTTACCTGCAAATCAAGGGGATAATAGCATCCGCTTGCCGCGTATTCTATCGCTGTCAGTCCCATCTCGAATGGACGCCGAAGTACAGATACAAAATCCTCAAAGATAGCCTTGGTAAAGAGCTTTACCGCAGCATCTATATCTACAGCAATACGAAAAGTGCACAGTCGTTGAGATAAACGTGCAGGTAAATCGTAATCAGAGCACCGCCGGGTTTAAGTGCCCGGGAACTCACGGGATTTATGAAAGTGCGAACGGCTATCGGACTGTTTGCGAAGTTTCCTTATCTCAGAAAGCGCAAACGTTGGGACAATTATTCCGGTAAAGAGGGTATTTTGCGGACTCAGCGAGCGCACACGAAGAAATACTTCGCAGATATGTGCACTACCAGACAGGGTAGCCAAAGGGGAAGCAGAAAGATAAATATAGCCAGAAGTTGAAGGGGCGTTTTTTAGGGGGCTGCGTCAAAGCCACCTGTTATGCAGGCGGCTTTGACATTCCTTTATCACAACTTACGGCTGTGCCACAAAGCCTATTGCCTCATAGACTTTACGCAGCGTGTCAGACGCGCGAGCGCGCGCCTTTTCTGCTCCGTCTTTCATTACTTTTTGTAAAAACGCCTCATCGTTGCGATAACGATGATATCGCTCCTGCAATTCACTCAGCATGGCTGAGACGGCATCGGCGACCTCGCCTTTCAGATGGCCGTACATTTTGCCTTCAAACCGCTGTTCCAGTGCGGAGATAGGCTCTCCCGTGACGCCTGAAAGGATATCCAACAAATTGGAGACGCCTGCTTTATTGGCAATATCGTAACGGACGACCGGCGGCTCATCCGAATCCGTTACCGCGCGTTTCAGCTTTTTAACTACCGACTTCGGATCTTCCAGTAAACCAATCACGTTATTACGATTCTCATCCGATTTGGACATTTTCTTCGTCGGCTCCAGCAGCGACATAACGCGCGCCCCGGACTTAGGAATAAATGGCTGAGGGATTGTGAAAATTTCACCGTATAGCGCATTAAAACGCTGGGCGACATCTCGACTCAGCTCCAGATGCTGTTTCTGATCTTCGCCAACCGGTACCTGATTTGTCTGGTAAATCAAAATATCTGCGGCCATTAATACCGGATAATCAAACAACCCTGCGTTAATATTTTCCGCATAGCGCGCTGATTTATCCTTAAACTGCGTCATGCGGCTCAGTTCGCCGAAATAGGCATAGCAGTTCAGTACCCAACCCAACTGCGCATGTTCCGGAACGTGCGACTGTACGAATATCGTGCTTTTAGCAGGATCGATGCCGCAGGCTAAGTACAGCGCCAGTGTGTCCAGCGTGGCTGAACGCAGCTTTGCTGCGTCCTGGCGCACGGTGATCGCATGTTGATCGACAATACAGTAGATGCACTCATACTCATCCTGCATGTTCACCCACTGACGCAGCGCCCCCATGTAATTCCCGATGGTTAACTCTCCCGACGGCTGCGCGCCGCTAAAGACGATGGGCTTAGTCATTGGTTTATTCCTGATTCTTCGAGTAGTTGAAGCCCAACAATGGGCAATAATTCATGGAGTCTATCGATAATATAATCTGGCTGACTCAGCGCTATCGACTCTCCGTAATTGTAACCGTACGTCAGGCCTGCGGAACGACACCCCGCCGCCTGCGCGGCCTGAATATCATTGCGCGAATCCCCTACAAAGAGCAAGTCTTCAGGCGAGAGATTTAACGCATCCATTACCCGCAATATTGGCTCGGGATGCGGTTTTTTATGCTCAACGTCATCGCCGCCGATAATAAGACTGAAGGTGTCTATTAGCCCGAGCGATGCCAGCATCGGCGCGACAAAGGGCGTAGGTTTATTGGTCACCAGCGCCAGCGCAATATCCTGCAGACGAAGCGCGGTAAGCGTTTCGATGACGCCAGGAAACAAAAAACTACCGTCATCGGCGTCCTGCGCATAATAGCCATCGAACAGCTTGCGCATGATACGGCACTGCTCGGGGTCTGGCTCTGCGCCAGAGGCGGTTTTCTCGTTGATTGCCCAACGCAGCGCGCGCTCGATTAAAATATCTGCGCCATTGCCAATCCAGGTCACCACGCGATCTTCACCGGCGGCTGGCAGCTCCAGCGCATATAACGCTTTATCTACCGCACTGGTCAAGCCTGGGGCACTATCAACCAAGGTGCCATCAAGATCAAAAGCAATGCCGCGAAAAAATAGGGAATTATTCATTGCCTGCCTTTGCCAGTTCATGTCGCATATCATTAATCACTTTACGGTAATCGGGTTGCCCGAATATCGCAGAGCCTGCAACAAACATATCGGCCCCTGCGGCTGCAATCTCTTTAATATTATCGACTTTTACCCCGCCATCCACTTCCAGCCGGATATCATAGCCAGACGCATCGATACGCTGGCGAACCTGGCGCAGTTTTTCGAGCGTGTGCGGCAAAAACGATTGGCCGCCAAACCCTGGGTTAACCGACATCAGCAAAATAACATCGAGCTTGTCCATCACGTAATCCAGCCAGCTTAGCGAAGTCGCCGGGTTGAACACCAGCCCTGCTTTACATCCGCTATCTTTAATGAGCTGCAGCGAACGGTCGACATGCTCTGATGCTTCCGGATGGAAAGTGATAATGCTGGCACCGGCTGCTGCAAAATCGGGGATGATACGGTCGACGGGCTTTACCATAAGATGCACATCAATGGGCGCGCTAATACCGTAATCGCGCAGGGCTTTTAACACCATCGGCCCCATTGTCAAATTAGGCACATAGTGGTTATCCATCACATCAAAATGGACAACATCGGCACCGGCATCAAGAGCGCGGGCGGTGTCTTCTCCCAGGCGCGCAAAATTAGCTGAAAGAATCGAAGGGGCAATCAAAAATTGTTTCATCTGCTTCTCCAGTCGAAGATGTATTTGCGCCGGTAAAGCGCTTCGCTTATTTCACGGCCTGGTAAAGCGCCAGCAGCTCATCCACCTTTTTACGCGCCCCACCTTTGCTGCTTATGCTGCGCCTGACGTGCACCGTGTGTAGCTGTGCCTGTCGGTACCATATGCGAGTCAGCTCTGTATCATGGTTAGAGATCAGCACCGGAATCCGGCTATCCGCCAGGGTTTCAGCCAGACGTGCTAAATGCTGCTGCTGCTCCATACTAAAGCTGTTGGTATGATAAGCGGTAAAATTGGCCGTTGCTGAAAGCGGCGCGTACGGCGGATCGCAATACACAACCGATCCCGAACCCGCACTGTGCATACTCACATCATACGACTGGCACACAAACGTGGCGTTCTGCGCGCGCTCAGCAAAATTGTACAATTCATATTCAGGAAAATAGGGGCGACTATAGCGCCCAAAAGGTACATTAAACTCGCCGCTAAGGTTATACCGGCATAACCCATTGTAACCATGACGATTTAGATAAAGAAATAATAGCGCCCGGCGAAACTTATCCCGGCATAGATTAAACTCAGTTCGCAGACGATAGTACACCTCCGGCTGATTCGTGGCGTCAGTAAACAGCGCCCTCGCCTCAAGAACATAGGCTTCGGGCTGCTGTTTCACAATATTGTAAAGGTCAATAAGGTCGCTATTGATATCCGCAAGGAGGTAGCGGCGATAGTTTGTATTGAGGAATACCGAACCTGCTCCCACAAAGGGTTCGATCAAACACTCGCCATGCGGCAGATGATACTTAATCTCATCCAGCAGGGGGTACTTGCCCCCCGCCCATTTCAGAAAAGCGCGATTTTTTTTCATGCCGTCTGACTATTTATACCTTCTCCAGCTGTGGAGAAGCTCCGACAGCGTACTGCGCTTTCGTCATTGTTTTAAGTCGGACTGCACCTGAGAGACAGGTTTCGTCCACGGATTTTTAGCCTGCACATCCGCAGGTAAGCTAGAAACAGCGCGCTTCGCTTCATCTTTTGATGCATAAACCCCGTGCACTAAAACATACCAGGGCTTTCCATTACGAACCGTTTGATAAATAACGTAATCCTGTAAATTCTCTTTTTTCGCCCACGCATTCAAATTGCTGTAATTCGATGAACTACTTAACTGAAGCGTATAGTGTCCGGAAGGCGCTGCTTTTAGCGCGCTAACATTACCCGAAGCGCCTTTACCGATAGACGCCGATACACTGTTCGCCTTAGGTGCTGCTTTTTCTGGTGCTTGTTTTGCTGGCGCGACCTTTTCCGGTGCAGCGTTCGCCGCCGGCGCTGCCTGGCGAGAAGGTGCCGTATGCGCTGGCGTTGAGTGCGCGCGTTCAGACCTGCGCGGCGGCTCAATAACGGCCTGTTTCCGCGCCGGACGCTGAGGCGAAGTAGTATGACGCGGAGTCTCAGCCGCATCCGGTGAAAGCGGTTGAGATTTTCCCCCAACCGGCGCTACCGTTGCCGGCTGCGTCGGCAGCATCGATCCTGACGCACTGCCCTGCGAAGAAGCTGACGACGAATTAACCGCATTCTGTTCCCCTGTCAGCGCACTATTTAAATCACCTGGTACTTCAACGCGCTGCTGGCCATCAATTTGCTGCTGGGGCTGTGACTGAGTGGGAGTGGAAGAAATCGGCGGAAGAGAAATATCCTGCCCGGAGCCTGACTGAGCGCCACTGTTTATCGGTTGCTGCCCGGCAATCGTGCCGCCATTAACGCCGGCATCATTACCTTTATTATCGCCATTTGAGAGATCAATATTGCGTTCATTACTCTCATGCGAGGCATCATTACCAGACGATGGTGCAGGCCCTTTTAGCGCAGATCCAATTCCGATGATAATAAGCAAAAGCACCAAAATCCCCAGCCCCATCATCATATGCTGGCGCGAAACGGGATTACGCGGAGGCGCTGATGCGCGCCGACGCGCCGCTATCCCCGCGGCCTCATCATGCTCAGCGCTGCCTGCTCGCATACGCTCGGCGTGAGGATCGTCGGCGTCGATATCCATATCATCAACATTAAAGCGTGGTTCGTTGTCATCATAGGCACCGTGACGCGCTCGGCCTGACGCTCGATCGCTGGGATCGGGTTTCAGTTCGTCTTCTGGTTTAAACTCATCCATCTAACCCCCCACTGCAGGCTTTCCGCCCGCAAAACTATGTTAGCGCTCTACCCTAATTTGCCAGATAACCCGATCAATCGGTTATTTCAATTACGCGTGCGTCGTGCCGATACTGGCAGCTATCGCACTTAATACCACGTCATGCGCAACGCCTGCCCGCACTTCGCTTTTTCCTATACCCACGGGCAATACTAAACGCAGCGTGCCGCCCTGCACTTTTTTATCACGCAGCATGTGCGGTAAATAACGCTCAACCAACATCGCCTGCGGCCCCTCAACGGGTAAAGAAGCGCGCCGCAATAACGCTATCAGACGCTGCAATTCAGCTTCGCTAAACTGCCCTAAATGCAGGGACGTACGCGCTGCCATCACCATACCCGCAGCAACCGCTTCACCATGAAGCCAGTTGCCATAGCCCATTTCAGCTTCAATAGCATGGCCGAAAGTATGGCCCAGATTCAGTAAAGCACGTAAACCGCTTTCCCGCTCATCAGCCGCAACGACTTCGGCTTTAAGCTCACAGCAGCGGCGAATACAATACGCCATTGCTGCAGGCTCCAGAGCCAGTAACGCATCTAAATGCTCTTCAAGCCAGGCGAAGAATTGCGCATCAAGGATAATGCCGTACTTGATGACCTCTGCGAGGCCGGAAGCCAGCTCCCGGGCGGGCAGCGTATTCAGGCAATCCAAATCGATGACAACCGATGCTGGCTGCCAAAACGCGCCAATCATATTCTTGCCCAGCGCGTGATTTACGCCAGTTTTCCCCCCTACAGAGGAGTCAACCTGCGACAAAAGCGTGGTAGGAACCTGGAGGAAACGAATGCCGCGCTGATAGCTGGCGGCAGCAAAGCCAGTTATATCGCCAATAACGCCGCCGCCCAGCGCGATTAACGTGGTATCTCGCCCGTGCGGTTTTTGCAGTAACGCGGTAAAAACCGTTTCCAGCGTTGCCAGGCTTTTATAGCTTTCACCGTCGGGAAGAATAACGGTATCGACGCCAACGCCGATTTGCGCCAGCGTAGCGCTGACGCGAGCGAGATAAAGAGGAGCAAGCGTTTCATTGGTAACTATCATCACCTGCTCGCCAGGCTTTAAAGGCCAAAAAGCCGCCGGATCGCTGAACAAACCGGCTGCAATGGCGATCGGGTAACTACGCTCCCCCAGAGTAACGCTTAGCCTCTCCATAAACGCTCAGTACCTTTTATGACGAAATCAAAATTAGTTATTTTCCAACGTGTGAATAATCTGGTTGGCAACAACTTTAGCGCTTTGGTCGTCGGTACGGATGGTCACATCGGCGATCTCTTCATACAGCGGATTACGTTCATCAGCCAGCGCTTCCAGAACTTCACGCGGCGGCGCATCTACCTGCAATAAAGGACGCTTTTTGTCACGTTGCGTACGAGCCAACTGTTTTTCAATTGTCGTTTCCAGATAAACAACTACGCCGCGAGCGGAAAGACGATTACGGGTCTCACGCGATTTTACAGAACCTCCCCCGGTAGCCAGTACAATGCCCTGCTTTTCGGTGAGTTCGTTGATAATTTTCTCTTCGCGCTGGCGAAAGCCTTCTTCGCCTTCCACGTCGAAAACCCAACCCACATCTGCGCCGGTACGTTTCTCAATCTCTTGATCAGAATCGTAAAATTCCATATTGAGTTGTTGAGCTAACTGACGCCCAATAGTGCTTTTGCCGGCACCCATAGGCCCAACCAGAAAGATATTGCGTTTCTCTGCCATTTTTTTGGTACTACGTAAGACTATTCGTTGATGATAAACCCGCTTCTTTCAAAGCCTGCGAAGCGAGACATGAACTGAAACCTCATTATCGTGAGTTCGAGAATCAGACTGAAAATTATCTCAACACTCAAGGCAGTTTGGCAACCGAATAAATTACCGCAGCTAGCCTGGGGACAAAGCCCGGCCAACATCCTATACGTGCTGCCAGCAGAGGCTACCCATAGCTGGAATGGGTACACCTTGTATGATAATTCACTGCCGCCGTCAAACTCTTGCGCTATTCAGAATAAGAAAATAACGTGCCCCTAAGCAAAAATCGCCCGATAACTAATACAATTTACCCGGCATCGATTAAACGCGGCGTAATAAAAACCACCAGCTCACGGCGCGACTCATCGCGGCCATCGTGTCGGAATAGCGGGCCAACCACCGGTAGGCTTCCCAGTAACGGCACGCGATCGCTTTCCATGCGGCGACTATGTTGAAAGATTCCCCCAAGAGCCAATGTTTCCCCCTCGCGCACTTCAACCTGCGTCTCAATCTCCTGTTTTTCGATAATTAGCGCCTCGCCCTCCGCCTGCTGCAGTTTCTGTCCGGGCATATTCTGACTGATGCGCAATTTCAAGCGAATACGTCGCTGCGGTAATACAGTCGGCATAACTTCCATTCCCAGAACGGCTTCTCTAAAGGCGACCTGCCCGCGCCCTCTATCGCTATCGCCGGACTGATACGGAATTTCACTGCCCTGCTTTATACTCGCCGTCTGTCGATGCGCCGCCAACAGGCGGGGGCTGGCGACAAAAGCAAGCTGTTGTTTGCGCTCAAGAGCAGAGAGCTCAAGCTCTAGCATTCGGCCACCAATGCGCCCAATATTGAAGCCAGCCAGGCTCGTACCCGCCGTCGCTGGCAGGTTCACCAACTCCCCCGTTTTTTCTGCTCGCCCTTTACGCGACCATTTAACCCCAAGCTCATTCAATCCCTCCCGAGTCATAGTTACAATATGTGCCGACAGCTCGACTTGCCCGACGGGACGATCCATCTCGACAACCCAGGAACGAAGCGCGCGCAGCGCGCTTCGTGTATCATCCACCAGCAGGCGATTAGTGCGTTCATCAACGGTGACGCGCCCCGCCGTGCTCAATAATCCCCCCTCACTCGCTTTTAGAGCACTCCCCAGATCTACCGCTGACGCATGGCTCAAGGCAAAAACTTCGCGCTGCGTCTTTACGCCGCTCTTTATAGCGTTTATTGAAGCAGGAGGCTTGCCCAATACCGAGGCCGCAGGGCTATCTCCGGGCCAGACGTTTAATACCGCCCCGCGCTTCTCCCAGCGCAAATTCGCCGCGTGCGCGACGCTTTCCAGCGCCTGCTGCCAGGGAATATTGGTTAAATGGAGAGAAAGCCGCTGTGCAATACCCGGCGCCATGACCAAATTAACCTGTTTTTGCTCGGCCAGCGCCTGTAAAATCTGCGTTACCGGCACATCATCAACCGCAAGAGAGATGCCAGTCTCATGATTATTAGTCGCGGCGAATAGCGGCACCGGCCCGACTATTAGCAGTAGTAGAAGTAAACATCCTGTCACGTTCATCTCCCTTTGGATAAATAGCGCCTTCTCCCGTAATGACGACCGAAGGACATTTTTGAGTTGAATCCAATACCAGCGAACCCGCTGATAGAACGGCGCGCCATCCCGGCGCAGCTTCATCCCCCGGCTTCAGACGCCGCCATCCTTGCGGCGTATTCACCACCGCTACAGCGGCATCGGCTCCGGAACCCACGACCCCACGTAAACGCCAGGCGCTAAAAGGCGAAGCGCACGGGTTTTCTACCGGGATGAACGGATTACGCACCAGGGTTTCCGCTGCCCCAACTGCGCTGCAGCAACCAATAAGCAGAAACGCTATTTTTCGCATTTAGGGCGCCTCCTGTAGCCAGACCGTGACCTTTATCGCCCCGGATGCCTCTGCAATGTTAAAGGCATGAATCAATACCGCACGCTGTGCCATAATGCCGAAAAACGCTGGCAGCTTGTCCCAGCCTAATAAGAGTGTCATATCTGCGCGATCGCCCTCCACCGCCCAGTGGATTAAGCGCCCGCCCACATGATGTGAGACTTGCAGGATAGAAAAGGGATTCCTTGTGGGCGATGCCCGCGCAGCGATCTTTTGGCTTTGTGCATCAATGATGGCAACCCGCGGCAGCCGCTTTAACTGCGTGCGCAAAGAGCGCTGAACATCATGCTGTTGTTGCAGCGCCTGCAAAAATACGCGCGTCTCGCGTTCGGCCGGCCACACAATGAACCCTTCTGTAATTATTAGCGGCAGGCATAGCAATAACCCACCACCGATAATCCAGCGCCCACGCCCACGTACCAACTTAAAGGCTCTCTTCGTCATCGCGGTCCGCCTCCAGTGCTATCTGAAAGCGCCAGACGCGCTCCTCCGCAAGTAACTCCACGCGTTTTAGGCGAATAAAACGCAGCGGCGGTGACCGCCGTAATCGTTGTTCAAGCTCTGTAAGATAAGCGGCGCTATGAGTATGGCCTTCAATATGCAGATGCTGCTCACGCATAGTCATACGCGTTAACCAAACCTGCTCAGGCAGCGCCTGAGCCACCAGAGTAATCGCGCGTCGCCAGCGTAGGGTATCCGCCATTTGCTGCCGCAGTTTCTCAGCGTCAGCCCGCTGCAACTCATAGTCACGCTGCCTGGCCTGGCGCTGCTGTACCTGCTCTTTTAGCGCATGAGTTTGTCTCTGGGAATGCTCCAGCAGCAAATGATGTTCAATTCGATGACTGGCAAAAGGCAGAGCGCGAAAGATGCCAATCGCTGATGCAAGCAGGAGTAAACCGCATAGCAGAATGCCTACTCTCCGCAGCCGAATACGATAAGCTCGGCGGCGCCATGGCAGGAAATTGGTAAAATAAAGCGTCATGTCAGGCTCGCCAGCGCCAGCCCCAAAGGAACGGCATAGCGTGCATTATCAGCGGGTACAGGCGGTTGAATCTGGCGCAGCGTTCGCCAGGGGTCGAAAACAAACGCTGAATCACCAGCCGCCGCGGTGGCAAATGCCGCGCACTCAGAGTCTATGCCAAGTGAGGTGCATAGCGCTTCAGAAGTCTCTGCCTCCTGAACGCTCACCGCTCCCCAGAGCTTTTCATCGGCCCACACCCATACCGATTGCTCGCGCGCAATATAAGTACGTCTCTTGGCATCCACCGCGGCAAGATAGGGTAGAAAACTTGTCAACGCGCAGGCATCGGGAATTATTGCCCAGACGTGCAGGCGCGCCCGATATAAAATTTGTCGAAGTTCTTCTATCTCGGTCTTTTTTGCGGCCACCACGGAAAAACTCCCCTCTTCGCGCAGACAGTAATCCAGCGTCAGTTCCTCAGCGGCCATCCTTAATCGCTCCCCGGTGGCTGCCGAGAGATACTGCATACACTGCGTCTCAGTCAGTGCGCTCACGGGAGCCGGGATCTCCCGGGTCAGTGTACGCCCGCTGGGAAACGCAACCCGTAGCTGATAGCCGAGCGGCAACGTGCGCTGCCATGCACGCAGTGTATCCGTAAGATTGCGCATCGATCCGGTAGCGGTCTCTAATGAAGGCGCTAAAAACCACCAGCGCCGTAGTCGCCATCCCTGCCGCCCACGCGATATTGCGATGGCGCGTACGCCATCATCTTGAATTGCCAGTCCGATTTGCCAGCGGCTGAAAACCATTATTTCCATCCTCCCTGAGGCTTGTTATGAAAATGGCGTATCAAAGCGCCTGGCTTGCCTTTATACTACCGCGCGTTTGTTTATAAACTGCCCAGCCGAAACGAAATGGGAAATGCAGAGTGAAGTTCGTAAAGTATTTATTGATTCTTGCAGTGTGTTGCATCCTGCTGGGGGCAGGTTCGATATACGGGTTGTATAAATTTGTCGAACCGCAGCTACCCGACGTAGCCACCCTTAAAGATGTTCGCCTTCAGATCCCCATGCAGGTATTTAGCGCGGACGGCGAGCTTATGGCCCAATATGGGGAAAAGCGGCGCATTCCGCTTAAGCTCGATAAAATCCCGCCAGAAATGGTGAAAGCCTTCATTGCCACGGAAGACAGCCGTTTTTATGAGCATCACGGCGTCGATCCTATCGGTATTTTCCGTGCGGCCAGTATTGCCCTGTTTTCCGGCCATGCCTCTCAGGGAGCCAGCACAATTACTCAGCAGCTCGCCCGTAACTTTTTCCTCAGCCCGGAAAGAACCCTGATACGGAAAATAAAGGAAGCGTTTCTGGCTATCCGCATTGAGCAATTGCTTAATAAAGATGAAATTATGGAGCTGTACCTGAACAAAATCTATCTCGGCTACCGCGCTTACGGCGTGGGCGCTGCCGCGCAGGTTTATTTCGGGAAAAGCCCGGACAACCTCACTCTGTCTGAAATAGCGATGATTGCGGGGCTGCCTAAAGCGCCTTCCACATTTAATCCGCTCTATTCGCCAGAGCGTGCGACGGCGCGACGCAACGTGGTACTTACCCGCATGTTAAATGAAGGGTATATCACGCAGGCACAGTACGAAATGGCGCGATCGGAGTCCATAAATGCTAATTATCACGCGCCTGAAATTGCCTTCTCGGCACCTTATCTGACCGAAATGGTGCGCCAGGAAATGGTCAAGCGCTATGGCGAAGATGCCTATAATGATGGCTATCGGGTTTATACCACCGTTACGCGCAAGGTTCAGGAAGCTGCGCAAAATGCATTACACAATAATGTGCTGGCCTACGATATGCGCCACGGCTACCGCGGGCCGGCTGGCCACTTCTGGGAAGCTGGCGATTTACCGCTCACCCAAGAGCAGCTCATTGAAGCGCTGAAGAAATTGCCCACCTATGGGCCGCTATTACCCGCCGCAGTTATTTCGGCAAACGCCAGTGAGAGTACTGCGCTGTTGGCCAATGGCGATAGTATTACGCTGAATATGCAAAGCGTGCGCTGGGCCAGACCCTATAGATCCGATACTCAGCAAGGCCCCACGCCGCGTAAAGTGACGGATGTCCTACAGCGCGGGCAGCAAATCTGGGTGCGTAAAGCAGACAGCGCCTGGCTACTGGGGCAAGTGCCTAACGTTAATTCAGCGCTGGTCTCATTAAACCCACACGATGGCTCGCTCATTGCGCTCGTCGGCGGGTTCGATTTTAATTTGAGTAAGTTCAACCGCGCCACCCAGGCATTGCGTCAGGTAGGCTCAAATATCAAACCGTTCCTGTACACTGCGGCGATGGATAAAGGCCTCACGCTCTCCAGTATCCTTAATGATGCGCCTATTTCACGCTGGGATGCGGGGTCGGGCACGGACTGGCGACCCAAAAACTCGCCGCCGCAATATGCCGGGCCTATCCGCCTGCGCCAGGGGCTGGGGCAATCCAAAAACGTGGTTATGGTACGAGCTATGCGCTCAATGGGCGTTGACTACGCCGCGGAATACCTTCAGCGCTTTGGTTTCCCGGCACAGAACATTGTTCGCACTGAATCGCTGGCGCTGGGCTCAGCGTCATTTACGCCGCTTCAGGTAGCGCGAGGCTATGCCGTGATAGCAAACGGCGGCTTCCTGGTCGATCCCTGGTTTATTCAGCGAATTGTGAATGAGCAAGGGGAAACCATCTTTGAAGAGCGCCCGAAAATCGCCTGCACGGAATGTAATATTCCTGTGATTTATGGCGATACACAAAAATCGGCCACGCTTGATAGTCAGAGTCTGGAAGACGTCACAACCTCAGACGATGGGCGTAATTTTGGCGTGCCGCAGCCTCAGTTGCAGCAGGCGAATCAAAACCTGGTGGCTCAAAGCCCTGCGCCGCAATATGCGCCCCATGTTATCAATACGCCGCTGACCTTCCTGATGAAAAGCGCGCTAAACACCAATGTATATGGCGAACCAGGCTGGCAGGGCACGGGCTGGCGCGCGGCGCGCGACGTTAAACGCCGCGATATCGGCGGCAAAACCGGCACCACCAATAGCTCTAAAGATGCCTGGTTTTCCGGGTATGGGCCGGGCGTCGTCGCATCTGTCTGGATAGGGTTTGACGACCACAGACGCAATCTTGGCCGCACAACGGCTTCTGGCGCTATTAAGGATCAGATTTCGGGCTATGAAGGCGGGGCCAAAAGCGCGCAGCCGGCATGGGATAGCTTTATGGCAGCCGTACTGCAGGGCGTTCCTGAAGAGGCGTTAACGCCGCCGCCGGGCGTTATTACCGTCAAAATAGATCGTTCAACGGGCCAGCTGGCCGGCGGCGGAAACAGTCAGGATGAGTATTTTATTGAAGGAACGCAGCCCACGCATCAGGCCATACGCGAAGTGGGCACCACCATTATGAATAATGACGGCGAAGCTCAGGAATTATTTTAACGTCGCAGGCGCTCTTAATCAGAGCGCCTTTTTTTATTTAGAGCCGCCCCTGCTGCCTGAGCCACTCTCTGGCAAGGAACAGTGCGCTAATATTGCGCCCTTCTGAAAAATCAGCGTCTTCCAGCAGTGCCATCATATTTTCCAGCGGCCAGCGAAGCTGGGGCAAAGGTTCAGGCTCATCGCCTTGCAAAGATTCGGGATATAGCCCTTCGCCGATGACAATATTCATTTGGCTTGAGAAATAAGAAGGCGCCATTCCTACTTTCTTCAAAAAAGTAAACCGCTGGGCGCCAAACCCCACCTCTTCTTTTAATTCCCGATTTGCCGCTTCATTCACGGTCTCTCCGGCATCCATTAACCCTTTGGGAAAACCCAATTCATAGCTCTCTGTGCCAACCGTATATTCGCGGATCAGTATGAGATGGTCGTCCACAATCGGTACAATCATCACCGCTTCTCTTCCCGAGGGGCGCATACGTTCGTAGACGCGGCGCGCGCCGTTGCTGAACTCAAGGCTTACGGATTCGATGGTAAAGAGCTGAGAGCGGGCGACAGTGTCAACGCTGAGGAGTTTTGGTTTTTGCAAATTCGTCATTTAAGTACGGCCCAAAGGGTGAAACAGGCAATATTGTGCGGCATGGCGCACGCTTTGAGCAATGCAAATCGCTTTTTCTTTACATTTGCATAACCTAAAGGGTATTCATTCCGCGTAAAAAGCAATCTTGTCAAGTAGTTGCATTCAGTTTGAGAATCTGCTGATATTTCAGCATATCGAAGTTTGCTAGCATCGGGCTACCGTCTGTGTGCCAGAAATATACCTGCGTGTAATGCGACGTGCTGCCGCTGGTTTATAACGCTGACATTTTACAAAGGGTTATCATTTGCTGCGCGTGAAAAAAAATGACACTTGGGCAGGAAAAACATGAGCATGATTACTCTGTTTGCCGCAGCGATGCTCGCCTGCCTTGCTATCGCCGGGGGAGTGATGTGGCGGCGTCTGCGCATTCGCGCCAGCCAGGGATTACAAACGCTCACCGGCGCGTCTACCCGCAAGTTATCTCCTGAAGAGCGTGCAGAAGTCGAACACTATCTGGCAGCACTGGCCAGCGCGCATCAGAACATTCCCCCATCGGGCTCCAGCCCGGCGTCGGCGCCTCTCACGTTATGCACAGAAAGCAGCAATGTAATATGCGTGTCTCGCGCTATCACGCGCTATGGGCTTTCAACCGACGCGCCGCATAAATGGCGTTATTATCTGGACGCGCTTGAAGTTCATCTGCCGCCGTTCTGGGAACCCTACATTACCAGCGATAATCAGGTTGAATTGATCCCAACTAGCGGAATGCCGCTGGTTATTTCGCTTAACGGCCACACGCTGCCGGAGTATCGCAATCGGTCGGAGACGCTCGAACTGGAGCACAGCAATGGGCTCAGCGCCTCTATGCGCGGCGAAGAAAGCGAACAAATAGAATTACTGAATATTCGCCAGGAAAGCCGCGAAGAATACGCCCTCAGTCGCCCGAACGGGCTGCGTGAGGCCTTCCTTATTGTAGCCGCGATGGCGCTATTCTTTCTTTGCCTGGTTGGTCCGGATATTATTTTGCCGTGGCTTCTTGGGGGCGCTATCGCCCTGCTGGCCGCCGGCGTGTGGGGGTTAGTTGCCTCACCGGCAAAGAACACGCTGCGGGAGATCCACTGCCTGCACGGCACGCCAAAACGCTGGGATTTATTCGGCGAATCGGACAAAGATGAAGTCAATAATATTTCTTTAGGCATCATAGACTTATTGTATCCCCGCCACTGGCAGCCTTTTATCGTGCACGACCTCGGCCATAAAACGGATATCGATATTTATCTCGATCGCCACGTGGTGCGACAGGGGAAGTTTTTATCACTACGCGATGAAGTGAAAAACTTTCCGCTGCAATACTGGCTACGTAGTCTGGTTATCGCCTGTGGCGCACTGCTAGTACTGATTATGCTGATTATCTGGGCACCGCTGGATATGCCGTTAAAAATGACGCTGTCGTGGCTTAAGGGTGCACAAACCGTAACGGCAACCAGCGTTTCGCAGCTAGAAAAGGTGCACCTGCGCGTCGGCGACACACTGCGGGTGAACGGCAACGGCACTTGCCGCATTCATATGGGTGTTTCCTACACCTTTCGTCAAACCTCCCCTTTTATGCCTTTCGATTGCTCGCAAATTATTTGGAATACGGCGCGCCCTATGCCGCTACCAGAATCGGACATCGTCGATAAAGCTATGGCGCTTAGCGATACCGTTAACATGCAGCTTCACCCACAAAACCATGCAGACAGCAAAGTGAACCCACAGCTAGCCACCGCGATTCAGAAATCCGGAATGGTATTACTGGATAATTTTGCCGACATTGTGCAAAAAACACAGGCGCTGTGTATCGGGAAGGAGGACTGTGCGCGGCTGAAAAAAGCGCTGGTCAATTTGGGAAGTAAAGACGACTGGGACAGCCTGACGCGCAGCGCGCGCAGCGGGAGGCTATCTGGCATTAATGTGCTGATGCGCCCGAGCAGCGCAGAGTTACTGGACACGCTGGTCAATAGCGCCACCCGCCAGTTTTTTATGGATGAAACCCTGCGCGCAGCAAAATCTCTCGACAGCCCGGCTCCGGGTGGCTTTGTCATCATTAGCGATGAGGGCACCGATCTGGTAGATCAGCCTTTACCACCGATGGCGCTTTACGATTATCCACCACCTGAGCAGTGGCGCGAGTTTCGTCGGCTGGCCGAAATACTTATGAATACCCCGTTTAATGCGGAAGGTGTTATCACCAGTATCCAGCTTGATGCAAACGGCACGCACCATATCACTATGCACAGCATTCCGGACAGTATGAGTCTGTGGCGCTATGCGGGCACTTCACTGCTCCTGCTGGCGCTTATCATAACACTACTCTACAACGCGTTAATGGCCGTCAAGCGCTACCGTCTCAGCAATCGGCGCCTGACGGCAATTCAGCAATACTATGAACACTGTTTTAACCCACAGCTGCTGCCGCCGGCGGAACCGCCAGCCGGACTATAAACGCGCGTCTGCTTTACGTCCGGCAGCGCGCCTGCCCTGCAGGCGGTATCAGCCCGCCATTAGCAAAATGCGCTACACTGCCTGTATCGGCTACCACCAGCCAGCGGCTAATTTCCAGCGCGGCTTGATTTATGAAATTCCACCCATACATTGTTTTATCCAAAAGAGAGGCAGGCAGCCGCTCGCCAGCAGCGCGTTTTCTGTAACGCACCGGTGATAAGCGGCTGCTGCATACCCACTTTACAGTATTGAAGCAGGGTTAGGATTGGCACGTGAACCGGTGCCGCATTCTGCCAGGTCGGAGCCAGCATGAAAGAAACATCTACCGACGCAGTACGCCTGGATAAGTGGCTATGGGCCGCGCGCATTTACAAAACGCGCGCACTGGCCAGGGAAATGATTGAAGGCGGCAAAGTGCACTACAACGGCCAGCGCAGTAAGCCTGGGAAAATCGTCGAACTGAATGCCGTCCTCACCCTGCGTCAGGGCAATGACGTGCGGGAAATCGTCATTAAAGCGTTTAATAGCCAGCGCCGCCCGGCCAGCGAAGCGGCGCTATTGTATGAAGAAACGCCGCAGAGTATCGAAAATCGCGAAAAAATCACCCTGGCGCGCAAACTCAATGCGTTGAGCATGCCTAATCCGGAGCGACGTCCGGATAAAAAGGAGCGCCGCAGCCTAATAAAATTTAAGTACGGCGAGCGCGAATAGCTCGCCTGGAGAGAGAAAATGGCTCAAAACGACCAACTACATCGCTATCTGTTTAAAAACCACGCCGTGCGCGGCGAGCTGGTTACCGTTTCCGACACCTGGCAGCAGATAATCGAAAACCACGATTACCCGCTACCGGTGCGCAATATTCTCGGCGAACTGCTGGTAGCAACCAGCCTGCTGACCGCAACGTTGAAATTCGCAGGCGATATTACCGTTCAACTCCAGGGCGACGGCCCGCTCACGATGGCGGTCATCAATGGCAATAACCTGCAGCAAATGCGCGGAGTCGCCCGTTTCAAAGACACCGTGCCAGAAAACGCCACGCTGAAACAGCTTGTCGGCAACGGTTATCTGGTAATAACCATCACCCCCAGCGAAGGCGAGCGCTACCAGGGCGTTGTTGGGCTGGAAGGTGAAACGCTGGCGGAGTGTCTGGAAGATTACTTTATGCGTTCTGAGCAATTGCCAACCCGCATGTTCATCCGGCTGGGCGAAGCCGACGGTAAGCCTGCAGCAGGCGGTATGCTGCTACAGGTCATGCCTGCGCAGGAAACCAACGCCGATGATTTCTCACATCTGGCGACGCTAACCGAAACAATAAAAGCGGAAGAGCTGCTCACCCTGCCCGCCAACGATGTGTTATGGCGCCTCTATCATGAAGAAGAGGTTGTCATTTACGAACCTCAGGCGGTTGAATTTAAGTGCACCTGCTCAAGGGAACGCTGCGCGAGCGTACTACAAACACTTGACCAGAGCGAAGTAGATACCATCCTGGCTGAGGACGGAGAAATCGATATGCACTGCGATTATTGCGGCAGCCATTACCGTTTTTCACCGCAGGATATCCTGGATATTCGCAGCAACAATGCCGATCCGGCGCCGAATATTCACTGACTGATAGCCCTACCCCGCGCCCGATCGCGGGGTATTTTCTCTCATAAAAATAAAGAAAGCGCTTACCCTCACAAAATTACACTTCAAATCACTTCTCGTTAACATATTCGACGTTCTTTGCGTAATCTGGTGCAAAACACTGGCATACTTACAGATACCGCGTACAGGCGCTTAACAACGCTTTTGGCGTGAAATATTCTGCCGTAATGCACGTTTTTGAGGCTCGTCGCGGTTAACAATCTATAAACAACCCTACACTCTTTATAAGTATTGATAAGCTAAGGAGCAGTGGTATGCGCGGTACAGGTTTACTCCCGCAGGATCTCGCTCAATACGGTATTCAAGACGTTACCGACATTGTGCATAACCCCGATTACGACACTTTGTATCAGGAAGAACTCAATCCCGAACTGAGCGGTTTTGAGCGCGGCACGCTAACCAATCTCGGTGCCGTCGCGGTGGATACCGGCATTTTTACCGGCCGTTCCCCGAAAGATAAATACATCGTTCGCGACGATACCACGCGTGAGACTTTATGGTGGGCGGATAAAGGCAAAGGGAAAAATGATAATAAACCCCTGTCCCCGGAAACCTGGCATCATCTGAAAGGGTTAGTCACCCAAGAGCTTTCTGGCAAGCGCCTGTTTGTGATAGATGCCTACTGCGGCGCGAATGCCGATACCCGGCTTGCGGTTCGCTTTATTACCGAAGTCGCCTGGCAGGCGCATTTCGTCAAAAACATGTTTATCCGCCCTTCGACAGAGGAGCTTGCAAGCTTCGAGCCTGACTTCATCGTGATTAACGGCGCAAAATGCACTAACCCCCAGTGGCGGGAACAGGGCATGAACTCAGAGAACTTCGTCGCCTTTAATCTGACCGAGCGCATGCAGCTTATCGGCGGCACCTGGTACGGCGGTGAAATGAAAAAAGGCATGTTCTCTATCATGAACTACCTGCTGCCGCTGCGCGGTATCGCGGCTATGCACTGCTCCGCCAACGTGGGAGAAAAAGGCGATGTCGCGGTGTTCTTCGGGCTGTCCGGAACCGGCAAAACAACGCTTTCTACCGATCCGAAACGGCGCCTTATCGGTGACGATGAACACGGCTGGGACGATGACGGCGTCTTCAATTTTGAAGGCGGCTGCTACGCGAAAACTATCCGACTATCAGAAACCGCAGAGCCAGAAATTTACCACGCGATCCGCCGCGACGCGCTGCTGGAGAACGTGACCGTGCGCGCAGATGGCAGCATAGACTTTGACGACGCCACGAAAACGGAAAACACCCGCGTTTCTTATCCCATCTACCATATAGAAAATATCATTAAACCGGTTTCCAAAGCCGGCCACGCAACCAAAGTCATCTTTCTGACCGCAGATGCCTTCGGCGTGCTGCCGCCGGTGTCCCGCCTGACCGCCAGCCAGACGCAGTATCACTTTTTATCCGGCTTCACGGCTAAACTCGCAGGCACCGAGCGGGGAATTACCGAGCCAACGCCAACGTTCTCCGCCTGCTTTGGCGCGGCGTTTTTAACGCTGCACCCCACGCAATACGCTGAAGTGCTGATAAAACGCATGCAGGCCGCAGGCGCGCAGGCATGGCTGGTGAACACCGGCTGGAACGGCACCGGTAAACGCATTTCAATTAAAGATACGCGTACCATTATTAACGCAATTCTGGATGGCTCGCTGGATAACGCCGAAACCTTCACGCTGCCCATTTTTAATCTGGCGGTACCGGTGGAACTCCCCGGCGTTGACGCGCGAATTCTCGACCCTCGCCTGACGTGGTCCTCTCAGGAACAGTGGCAGGAAAAAGCGGAAAGACTGGCAGGGCTGTTTATCGAAAACTTCGCGAAATATACCGATACGCCCGCAGGCGCCGCGCTGGTGAGCGCCGGGCCTCAGCGCTAATGCTATTTTCCACGTGGCCTGCTGGTCACGTGGAAAATCGCCACGCCAGATAATACGCTCTGGTATTTTGAAAAGTTCAAACCCCACGCGCCTCAACCCAAAAAACGAATCGCAACCAGCGCAATAAAGCTATCACCCATGGTTAACCCCCCCGGTTCCGGCGGGCGTTGAAACGCAGTAGATAACGGCCGGTAACATCGCTGAGAACCCCAGGATTTCGCAGCAAATAAAAGCTATATCGCACCAATAAAGCGCAGAATGCGACATGAGGCGCCCGATACTATTAGCAGGCGCTATTTTAGGGTGCAACCGCGGAGCCTAACTCTCTTTCGGCAGCGCGTTAGTTTTGGTCATCTGCCCGCTGCGGCCAGGCAGCATGGGGAGCCATGCGCGAATTCGCAGGCCGCCTCGTTCGCTAGCGCCAACGTCCAGCGCGCCATTATGGTTATCGATAATTCGCTGCACAATCGCCAGCCCTAACCCGGTACCGCTGGTACTGCGCGCGCTATCGCCGCGCACAAACGGCTGGAACAGATGCTTTAACTGTGCGGGTGCAATGCCAGGGCCGTCATCCTCCACCTGGAACCAGGCACGATTTAACTCTGTACCGCTGCTAACTTTTATCCATCCATTACCGTATCGCGCCGCATTAACCACCATATTAGCCGCCGCGCGCTTAATCGACAGAGGATGAATCTGCAGCGTAATTTCACCGGCCTGCAGGTCGGTATCAATTTCACGCTCGTAACCGCTTTCCGATGCAATGACTTCTCCCAGCACCCCGTTCAGATCGGCGCTCTCCAGCGGCATTTCCTGACCGGTACGCAGGAAATCAATAAACTGCTCAATGATGGCATTACATTCTTCAATATCTTTATTTATCGATTCTGCCAGATAGCCGTCCTGCTCTCCCATCATCTCCGTCGCCAGGCGGATCCGCGTTAATGGGGTGCGCAAGTCGTGGCTCACCCCCGCCATCAAAAGCGTGCGGTCGTCAGCAAGCTGCTTCACGCCGGACGCCATATGGTTAAAGGCGCGCGTCACTGAGCGAACCTCAGAGGCACCGTACTCGCGCAGCGGCGGCGGAATAATACCTTTACCTACCTGCATCGCCGCGTGTTCAAGCTCTACCAGCGGCCGGTTCTGAATACGAATAAATAGCCATGCACCGCCTATCGCCAGCAGCATAATCGCCAGCGTATAGCGAAACAGCGGCGAAAAATCATCCTGATGGATTTCGGTCAGCGGCACGCGCACCCAAATATTCGGCGAGAGCCACGTTTTAAGCCAGACCACCGGGGAGCTTTTATTAACCTCAACGCGCACCTCGGTCGGCCCACCCAACTGCTGCCCCATCTGGTGACTCAGAAACTCATAGTGCTGCGCCCAGCGCAAACCAGACTCTTCCGCCGCTTCAGTAGTGTAAAGTGAAATGCCCAGCTCACGATAAATCTCCCGACGAAACGCAGGCGGCACCGTTAGCTGCGTGCCGTCCTCAAGCTGGAGCTTATCGGTCATCAGCATACGCACTTCGTATGCCAACACCTTATTAAACTGCTGAAGGCTGGGTAGAATCGCGAAGTTCAGAACCACCAGGTACGTCGTCACCAGGCTGACGAACAGCAGCGTGACAATCAGCAGCAGCGTGCGGGCGAACGAACTTCGCGGCGAGAAGCGCAGTCGCCTCATGCCTTAGCGCCGTCCGGCACAAAAACGTAGCCAAGCCCCCATACGGTCTGAATATAGCGGGGATGCGCCGGATCTTCCTCCACCATACGGCGCAGGCGCGAGATCTGTACGTCGATGGAGCGCTCCATCGCGCTATATTCACGGCCACGCGCCAGGTTCATCAGCTTATCACGCGACAGGGGTTCACGCGGGTGGCTCACCAGCGCCTTTAACACCGCGAACTCGCCGCTGGTCAATGGCATCGGCTCATCTTCCCGGAACATCTCACGCGTGCCGAGGTTGAGTTTAAATTTACCGAAGGCAATCACCGCCTCTTCCTGAGAAGGCGCGCCGGGCAGTTCGCTCGCCTGGCGGCGCAGCACGGCGCGAATACGAGCCAGTAGCTCGCGCGGGTTAAATGGCTTAGGAATATAATCATCAGCGCCAATTTCCAGCCCGACAATTCTGTCTACTTCCTCACCTTTTGCCGTCACCATAATGATAGGCATCGGGTTACTCTGGCTGCGCAATCGGCGACAAATGGACAATCCGTCTTCGCCGGGCAGCATTAAATCCAGCACCATTAAATGAAACGACTCGCGGGTTAGCAGGCGGTCCATCTGCTCCGCGTTAGCAACACTGCGAACCTGAAAGCCCTGCTCCGTCAAATAGCGCTCCAGCAGCGCACGCAGACGCATATCATCATCGACAACCAGAATCTTATAATTCTCTTGCATCGTAATACTCCCAAAGGTTCAGACTGATTGAAGCAGCGTGCATTAACATTGGACATAGCGGCTACGCCAAAATAAGCGGAGCGTATAAGCGGCACGATAATCTCGCACAGACAGGGTATCGAAGCGAAGTGCCGCCTTCCGTCCCTGAGCGTTAAATAAAACGCGATAAACGTATTCTAAAAAAGCGCGCCGCTGCCACCAGTGAAAACTGGTATATATTCTAAGCGAAATTGTTACAAAGCATATTTAACAGCGGGTTATACCGCATTTTTGTGCGCAAATGGCTCAACGCGCGCACCTATAATCGCATGCCCGCTATTTTTCTAACCCCTGCACTACGATGCGCGCGGCCTCGGCGAGCACATCGCGCCGGGCAAGCGCAGAAGGCTGCGTCTGGGTAAAATACGTCACTAGCACCAGCGGCGCACGCCCTGGCGGCCAAATAACCGCGATATCGTTAGTGGTACCGTAATCGCCGCTGCCGGTTTTATCGCCCACCGCCCAACCGGCGGGTATTCCCGCGCGGATACTGGCATCACCGGTAGTATTCGCACGCAGCCAGTTCACTAACTGATGGCGCTGGGATGCGCCGAGCGCGTCTCCCAGCGTCAGTTTTTGCAGGCTGGTCGCCATCGCTCGCGGCGTAGTCGTGTCCCGCACATCGCCCGGCAGCGCCGTATTTAGCGCGGGCTCACGGCGATCCAGACGAAACGCCGCGTCGCCCAGCGTACGAGCAAACACCGTTACTGCAGCCGGACCGCCCAGTGCATCAAGGATAAGGTTCATGGCGGCGTTATCGCTATAGCGCAGCGCCGCTTCACTTAGCGCCGCCAGCGTCATCGTCTTACCCACCGCCGGTTCGGTAACCGGGTTATAGTTTACCAGCGCCGCGCGCGTAATCGCTTTTGGCGTCGACATCAGCCCCGGCTCCCGCTCGCTGCGCTTTAATAATGCGGCAACCGCCATCGCTTTACTGGTACTGCACAGCGGAAAACGCTCATCCATGCGCCAGCCGCTAATTTCACCCTGCGCGGTATCGATAACCGCCGCACCCAGGCGCCCCCCAGAGCGCTGTTCCAGCTCTGCCAGGCGCTGGCCCAGGGTAGAGCGCGCGTGCGCATGGGATTCAGACAGTATGGTTTGCGCCGCAGTGGGATGGCTGAACACTATCAGGCCACATAGCGCCAGCGCGAAATGGTGCATTATGCTATCCGTTCGTTTCGTTTTCGTTTCACTCGCCCGGTTTTTCATAGTCAATCGCATTAATAAACCACAGTTTCTCGCCGTCTGGAGTGGGGACAATCACATCCTCATCAACCTGCTTTTTCAGCAGCGCGCGCGCCATCGGCGAATCAATGGAGATATAGTCTTTTCTGCCGCCGTAAATTTCTTCCGGCCCGACAATACGCAAGCGCTTCACATCGCCCTCTTCATTTTCAATCTCGACCCACGCCCCGAAAAAAACGCGCCCGTCCTGCTGGGGCGAATAGTCCACAATTTGCAGCGCGGGCAACAGTTTTCTTAAAAAACGCACGCGCCGGTCTATCTGGCGCAGCAGCCGTTTATTGTAGGTGTAATCGGCATTTTCAGAACGATCGCCCAGGCTCGCCGCCCATGAAACAATTTTCGTGATCTCCGGGCGCTTCTCATTCCACAGGTAATCATGCTCCTGTTTAAGCGCGTTGAACCCTTCACGGGTAATCAGTTTGGTGCCCATATCCCGTTCGACAATCCTAAAGTTGCATTACGCCCTGACTTTCAGGCGGCGCAGTAAATCGTGATAACTTTCCGGTTTTTGTCCGTCAGACGCCCGCGCAGATAGCCTGACGATACGCGGCTGGCCAACGAAGCGCTACCGGCAGACCGGAAATTTACGTTAAGAATACCAGCTTTCACCGAAAGCCAGTTACGTGCCTGCGAACCAGAGCGAAATTCACGCGCCGGGCGCCGGGCGGCTGGCATTTTAGGCTGCCAATCCGTATAACTGTCCTCTGACTTTTTCGCACTGTTTAAGATGACAATTTAGCCATGATGAATGATTCACTCTGTCGCATTATTGCCGGTGAGCTTCAGGCGCGCACCGAACAGGTCGACGCCGCCGTGCGCCTGCTGGATGAAGGGAATACCGTGCCGTTTATTGCACGTTACCGAAAAGAGGTCACCGGCGGGCTGGATGATACGCAGCTGCGTCAGCTTGAAACGCGCCTTGGTTATCTGCGCGAACTGGAAGACAGGCGCCAGGCCATCCTGAAATCCATCGGCGAGCAGGGAAAACTCAGCGACGCGCTGGCGGCAGAAATTAACGCCACGCTCAGTAAAACCGAGCTTGAAGATCTCTACCTGCCCTACAAACCAAAACGCCGCACGCGCGGCCAGATAGCCATTGAAGCCGGGCTGGAGCCGCTCGCCGATACGCTGTGGAACGAACCGCAGCATACTCCGGAGCAGGAAGCCGAACGCTATGTCGACGCCGATAAAGGCGTTGCTGATGTCAAAGCCGCGCTGGATGGCGCACGCTACATTCTCATGGAGCGCTTCGCCGAGGACGCCGCGCTGCTGGCAAAAGTGCGCCACTACCTCTGGAACAACGCGCATCTGGTTTCTGCCGTGGTCAGCGGCAAAGAAGCTGAAGGCGCGAAGTTTCGCGATTACTTCGATCACCATGAGCCGATTGCCAACGTGCCATCGCACCGCGCGCTGGCGATGTTCCGCGGGCGCAACGAAGGCATTTTACAACTCTCATTAAACGCCGATCCGCAATTTGATGAACCGCCTAAAGAGAGCCGCGGCGAACAAATCATCACCGAGCATCTCAATCTGCGTGTTAACGGCGCTCCGGCGGACAGCTGGCGCAAAGGAGTTGTGAGCTGGACCTGGCGCATCAAAGTGCTGATGCACCTGGAAACAGAATTAATGGGCACTCTGCGCGAGCGCGCGGAAGACGAAGCCATTAATGTGTTCGCCCGTAATCTGCACGATTTACTGATGGCCGCCCCTGCCGGGCTGCGCGCTACTATGGGCCTCGATCCCGGCCTGCGCACCGGCGTGAAAGTCGCCGTAGTGGATGCCACCGGGAAACTGGTCGCCACGGATACGATCTACCCGCATACCGGCCAGGCGGCCAAAGCCGCCGTCACCGTCGCCGCCCTGTGCGAAAAATACCGCGTCGAGCTGGTCGCCATCGGCAACGGGACTGCTTCGCGTGAAACCGAGCGTTTCTTCCTTGATGTACAGAAACAATTCCCCAATGTTACAGCGCAAAAAGTGATTGTCAGCGAGGCGGGCGCCTCGGTGTATTCAGCATCTGAGCTGGCGGCGCAGGAGTTTCCGGATCTCGACGTCTCGCTGCGCGGCGCGGTTTCTATCGCCCGGCGCCTGCAAGACCCGCTGGCGGAACTGGTGAAGATTGACCCCAAATCTATCGGCGTTGGTCAGTATCAGCACGATGTAAGCCAAAACCAGCTTGCGCGCAAATTGGATGCGGTGGTGGAAGACTGCGTTAACGCCGTTGGCGTCGATCTCAATACCGCCTCAGTGCCGCTGCTTACGCGCGTTGCCGGACTGACCCGTATGATGGCGCAAAACATCGTGACGTGGCGCGACACGCACGGCCAGTTCCGTAACCGCCAGCAGCTTCTGGATGTTAGCCGGTTAGGCCCGAAAGCGTTTGAGCAATGCGCTGGCTTCCTGCGCATTAACCACGGCGACAATCCTCTTGATGCCTCAACCGTACACCCGGAGGCCTATCCGGTAGTCGAGCGCATCCTGGCTGCCACGCAGCAGGCGCTGCGCGATGTGATGGGCAACGGAAGCGCGCTGCGCAATTTAAAAGCGGCAGAGTTTACCGATGAGAAATTCGGCGTGCCGACGGTAACCGATATTATTAAAGAGCTGGAAAAACCGGGCCGCGATCCGCGCCCGGAGTTTAAGACGGCTAAATTTGCCGACGGCGTGGAAACCCTGAACGACCTGCTTCCCGGCATGATACTGGAAGGCGCAGTAACGAACGTGACTAACTTCGGCGCGTTCGTGGATATCGGCGTCCATCAGGACGGGCTGGTGCACATTTCCTCACTTTCCAACAAGTTCGTCGAAGATCCGCATACCGTGGTGAAGGCCGGCGATATCGTGAAAGTGAAAGTGCTGGAGGTCGACCAGGCGCGCAAACGCATTGCGCTCACCATGCGCCTTGATGAGCAACCGGGTGAAAGCGGCAGTCGCCGCGCCGCCGCACCTACGAGCCCAGCCCGCGATAAGCCTCGTTCTACAGCCAAACCGCGCGGGCGCGATAATGCCTCATCAGGCAATAGCGCCATGAGCGATGCGCTGGCGGCAGCTTTCGGGAAAAAGCGCTAACCCATTATGCGGCGAAAGCAATTTTCGCCGCGTTTCCAATGAGTCCTCATCAATCGGCAACTCGTTTTCCTGCGGTCACATACGCTCTTTGAAGACAGCCATCCACGCCATCTAAAGCAGGCCTGGTATTAACGAAGATATTAACACCGCTACTTAAAACCTTATATCCCTAAACCGGGATAGGCAGGTTCTCACCAAGACGAGAAGATAGACTGCGTCACAAAGCGCTATGCTTCTGTATAGCGGGATGCATCAGGCCAACGCCTCGTTATAAAACGCTATTTACACATCTCACTATCAGCATGATTTTTCTCTCAGAAATAGATTCCCACCGCGGCAGGATATAACTGTACATTTCTATTTACAGTTATACGCAAGTTGCAATACCGATAGTTTACTTATACCGCCGGCCGGTCCATACTAATACGTGAAACTGACATAACTTTACGAATGACATTAGATAAGCCGACATACCGTATCATTTACATACAAGCACACTCTCCTGACTGCCGTCGTATTGCGCGCTGTGTATCACACGATATGAAAAATTTTGACACATCACCTGGCATGTTTGCCACGCCTTCTATACTCAATGAAACCCAGGTAAACGTTCATCCTGAGCATTCATGAGCAATAAGCGAGTTTTATACCCTGGTGGTAATCGGAACAAGGATTTATCTTCCCACCAGCCCGCAGCCATCCGCCGGATACCTGATATTGACGGGATAGACCGCAATTAAAGGGCAAGGACGTCAACAGCCTATGGATAGATTATTTTCAGCCTTCGGGAAATGAAGCCCGGACGATTAAGAACCATGAGGATTTATATGACGCTGCCGAGAAAGCTTTCTTTCCTTGCCACGTGCGTGTATGTGGCTATCTCATCCGGCCAGCAGGCAAAGGCCGCCTGCGATAATTATCAGCCGGGTACCGGGCAAACCGTACAGTGCGGCACCGGCACACCAAATCCGGATACCACCGGGGTCGTTAGCGCAAACGGAGTGACTAACGTCACCGTTAACATCGATCAAGGCAGTGTATTGAATATCAGTAATGGCCCCGCACTTTCACTGGGAGACGGCAGTAAAGTTGTGAACGCTGGCGCACTTACCGGTTCAACGTCTGGAGTACTTCTGCGCACAGGCAGCAGTACGCTGACCAACGCGGGCACCATTACGGGCACTTCCGGCCCTGGCATAGTATTCCAGGGTAACGGTAGCAATACGCTAAACAACAGCGGCAATATTACTCCCGGTAGCGGCAATGCCGTCACTTTCGGCAGCGGTAACGATACTCTGCTGGTGACCGACGGAACTATCAATGGCGACATCGCACAGGGCGACGGCGTGGACAAAGCCGACATTCGTAACGGTCGCATTACCGGAACACTCTCCCAGGGGAATGGGATTGATGACTTTATAATGAGCGGCGGAACGCTCGGTGCCCTCGAACAAGGCGACGGTCGCGATACCTTTACAATGAGCGGTGGCACCATTACCGGCGCGTTTGAAGACGGCGATGTTGCCAAAATGACCGGCGGTAAAATCGGCCGCGTCAACATGAAACTCGAAAATAATATTTTCGATATGTCCGGCGGCGAAATCGTCGGTAACCTTGTTACCGGCTTTGGCGACGATACCATTATCATCAGCGGTAACAGTACTATTGGCGGTAATATCAGCGTCAGCGGCGGCACCGACAGCGTGACTATTACCGGCGGTACCGTTAAAGGTGATATTAAAATGAGCAACGGTGACGACCTTTTCCACTGGGAAAATGGCGGCACTATTCAAGGCGCAATTCAGATGGAGGGCGATAACGATCTTATCGAACTTAAAAATCTGGATGCGACTACCACCGCTTCATCACCTACGATTGACGGGGGAGCCGGCAACGACACCCTGAATATGGACAACAGCGAATATGTTCATAGCGATGCTAATCTTCTGGCTGGCCTTGAACATATCAACCTAACTAACGGTTCCACCCTGACGCTTGACCACAATTTACTGGCGCTCGGTGACGCGAAAAACGACAACGCCAATACGGGTTATAACATCGACGCCAACAGTACTCTGGCGATAAAAAACGACGACGCAGTCGCCTTTAAGAGCCATCTGAGCGGCACCGGCACACTCAGTACCGACACCGGTGGCAAAGCATTCAACTTTACTGATAACAACGCTGGAGATAAATTTGCCGGCACCCTGGCGCTGGGCAACGGTACGCTCGACCTGAGCGGACGTAATACTCAGGCGCTCACCGATGCAACGCTACAAGCAGGAAAAGACAGTATTACCACCGTCGGCTCAGGCGAACAGCATATCGGCGGCCTGGCATTCGATGGCGGAACCGTTGATTTTGGCAGCGTCGCACCGGGCAATACTCGGGCCAGCAATACCCTTCAAACCGCTAAAAATCTGGATTTAAGCGGCAGTGGCACGGTCAAAGTAAACGTCGGCAATGCTCTGAACGATAGACCTACGCCAGCTGGCGATGTCCCGCTACTTTCCCAGGACGATGCCAACACTACGATTAAACTGGCCGGCACGGACGACAAAGTCACCGGCGGCGGCGGCAGCCTGACGCTGGTGGACGGCGATGGCAGCGTTATCAGCAATGGCGTAACTAAAGATATTATTCAGGACGGAAATTCCGTCGCCGAAGGTACCTGGGACTGGCGTCTCTCCTCTGGCGAAAATCAGGATGGCTTATATGTTGCCTATGCCCTTAAACAGGTTGACCTGAAAGGCAGCGATGATAACGCCCTGCGCCTGAGCGCCGATGGCACAGCCAGCGGCGCTGCGGCAGATCTCAGCGCGAAAGTCACAGGCAGCGGCGATCTCGCTATCGACAGCACCGGCAATACGGTATCACTCTCAAACAAAGATAATGATTATACTGGCGTAACCATTGTACGCAGCGGCAACCTGCTGATGAGCAACGATCGTGTCCTTGGTAATACATCACTGCTCAAAATGGCCAGTGATACAACGCTGGATATGAACGGTCATACCCAAAGCGTAGGACGCGTTGAAACCGCAGAAAAATCCAAAATTGATATTCATGGCGGTAGTCTGACCGTAGACCGGGGTGGGGTTATAAACGGAGGCCTGACCGGCGCCGGTCAGCTCACGCTCAATACGGGAACGTTGGATATCAACGGGGAAAATCAGACACTTAAGGCAAACACTGCCATTCATGACGGCGCTATCATTAATTTGGACAGCGCGTCCGGTCTGGGAAGCGGCGGTATCGACAACGCCGGGCAGCTTAACTTAAATCAGGCAAGCGGTATCCTTAATAATCGTTTGAGTAACAGCGGCGAAGTTAATCTTAACGCCACACAAACAACGCTTGCAGGCGATAACAGCCAGTTCAGCGGTACATTCAATATTGATAAAGACAGTAAGCTGACGGCCAGGGAAGCAAAACATCTTGGAACTTCTACAATCCACGACGAAGGTACGTTAGTGCTTTCCACCTACGGCGACTGGGCGTTAAAAAATAGCGTTACTGGCACAGGAAACCTCTGGAAAGAAGGCGCGGGCATCGTGACACTCAGCGACGCCAATGTTGGCTACACAGGTCGCACAGATATCTATCAGGGCGGGCTGATTTTCGGTAGCCGCGACAATCCGCTAACGCTCGCCACCTCATTAGTCAATATTGATGACGGCGTACTGGCGGGTAATGGTACTGTCACCGGCGACGTAGACAACAAAAGCATGCTGCAGGTCGGTAGCCAGAACCTGCAGGATCCTTCAATACCACCATCTGCGGTTGCCAGGATAACACCGCTCGCAGTAGCCTCCCACGATACGCTCACTATTGGCGGCAACCTGACAAATAGCGGACGCATTCAGGTCGGCCAGGTCGGCGAAAATACCCTGCCAGGCAACACGCTCACCGTTAACGGCAACTACGCCGGGAACGGTGGAAAAATCGCGTTCAACACCGCGTTAGGCGATGATAATTCAGCCACCGACCACATGACGGTCAAAGGCGACACTAGCGGTACCACTTATGTCAGCGTGACTAACGCAGGCGGCAGTGGCGCCAGAACGCTCAACGGCATAGAACTGATTAATATCGCCGGCAACTCCGCAGGCAACTTTCTTCAGGATGGCCGTATTGTCGCAGGCGCATATGATTACCGGTTGGGGCGCGGCACGGGCGATAATAGCAGCAACTGGTATTTAACTAATCGAAGAGTCGCTCCCGTCGATCCTACAGACCCAACCGATCCTACAGACCCGACGGACCCCACGGACCCAGATACACCGCCTAACCCGAGCGATGTAATGATTCGCCCGGAATCTGCAAGTTATATCGCAAACCTGGCGGCGGCTAATTCAATGTTTATCACGCGCCTGCATGACAGACTTGGCGAAACACAATATACGGACGCACTGACCGGGGAACGTAGAGCCACCTCACTGTGGTTACGCCAGGTTGGCACTCATAACGGCTGGCGCGATGGAAGCGGCGCGCTGAAAACAACCAGTAATCAATATGTCGTCATGCTGGGCGGCGATATCGCCCAGTGGAGCAGCAATGGCCTCAATCGTGGGCACTTGGGCATTATGGGCGGTTATGGTAATAACCACAGCCACACCCGCTCCAGCACAACGGGCTATTCATCGAAAGGCGAGGTTAATGGCTATAGCGCAGGTCTGTATGGCACCTGGTACGCCAACGACGCTGAAAAAACCGGCCTCTATGTAGACGGTTGGGCACAGTACAATTGGTTTAAAAATCACGTTAATGGCGAAGGTTTGTCTGAAGAAACGTATGACGCAAAAGGCTTTATCGCCTCGCTGGAAAGCGGATATACTTGGAAAGTGGGCGAATTTAACGGCAGCAAACAAACGTTAAATTCGGTATACATCCAGCCGCAGGGCCAGGTAACCTGGATGGGTGTAAAGGCAGATAATCACACCGAGCGAAACGGCACCCGGGTAAGCAGCGACGGCGACGGTAATATCCAGACTCGCCTTGGCGCCCGCCTGTTCCTGAAAGGCCATAGCGCACTGGATAACGGTAAGGTACGGGAATTTCAACCCTTTATTGAAGCTAACTGGCTTCATAACACCCGTAACTGGAGCGCACAACTCAACGAAGTACGCCAGGTGCAGGATGGCGCACGCAATATAGGCGAAATTAAAACCGGCGTGGAAGGACAGCTATCGCGCAATCTTACGGCGTGGGGCAATGTCGGGCAGCAAATAGGGGATAAAGGCTACAGCAATACGGAAGCAATGCTGGGCATTAAATATAGCTGGTAACCCTGCAAGATAGCGCCTGTCCAATCAGGCGCTCTTCTGTTTTTGGCGGCATCGCGGCAGTTCTGAGAACGTTCTTTATACTGGCCCAATTAAGCGATTATTCTGCTCAGGAGTGGCGTTTCGCTTAGCCGCCTATTCCTGGTTAACCCCCTCTGTACTCCACCATCGCCATGGCCTTTTGAGTAATGCCATCGCCCTGGCCACCTGCGCACTTTTATCCTTTTTAATCCCGCCCGCCAACCGCCGTCATTAGATTTTCTCACCGGCATTGCGCGACAAACAGCGCATTTATGCCAGGCTTAACCGTGTCATTAATGCAAAAAAGGAGCTTTCATGTCAGATTCACAGAAGAAGGGCATCCTCTCCACAAATTACCCCATGCCGCCATTTTCAGAACAATTGCAGCCCTGGCCCGGTCTTGCCAGCAAAATGCAGCCGGTGCCCGATCACGGGGAAAGCAGCTACCGGGGTTCAGGCCGCCTGGCTGGTCGCAAAGCGCTGATTACCGGCGGAGACTCTGGTATAGGCCGCGCAGTGGCCATAGCGTACGCACGTGAAGGCGCAGACATCGCGATTAACTATTTGCCGGAAGAAGAGCGCGACGCAGCGGAAGTGATAAAACTTATCGAAGCTGAAGGCCGGAAAGCGGTCGCATTGCCAGGGGACATCCGCTCAGAATCCTTTTGTCAGCAGCTTGTTAATAATGCCGCACACCAGCTAAATGGCTTAGATATTCTGGTCAATAATGCGGGCCGGCAACAGTTTAACAAATCCATTCGCACCCTCAGCACCGAGGATTTCGATGCGACGTTTAAAACCAACGTCTATGCAATGTTCTGGATAACCCGCACCGCAATGGAATATTTGCCGCGCGGCGCTTCGATAATTAATACCACCTCGGTACAGGCCTATAACCCCAGCGCCATCCTACTGGATTACGCCCAGACCAAAGCCAGCATTGTCGCTTTCACTAAAGCGCTGGCAAAACAGTTGGGCGAAGAGGGTATCCGCGTTAATGCCATCGCGCCCGGCCCCTACTGGACAGCGCTACAAACCAGCGGCGGCCAGCCTCAGGAAAAAGTCATGCAATTTGGCGCCTCTGCACCGCTTGGTCGCCCGGGCCAGCCTGCGGAAATCGCGGCAATCTATGTCACCATGGCTTCCAGCGAAAATAGTTATTCCTCCGGCCAGGTATGGTGCTCCGACGGAGGCACCGGCACTCTGTAGTCAGCAATCAACGGCCCCTGGTGTGTTTATGTAGCCAGGGGCAAGGTTGCTTAATAAATAATGTGAAACAATGTGATGACGTAAAAAATCCCGGATTTTGAGGGCCGGGATTAACAGATTACTTTGGATCGGAAGGGGGAGATTTGCGGGCTTTACGCTTATCTATCAGATTGAAAACTATTGTTGCCAAGGTTATGGCTACGCTTGCTATGCAGCTAAATACAATCAACCTTTTTACGTGATAAGCCGGAAAAAAGAAGTAGCCTTTTGTCAGAAAAATAAATAATGCACCGGCCCCTAAAAGAATAAAGCCTAACATCACGCAGAAAAAAATGAATATATCAGTAGCTTAAAATAACTTTTCGTTTAGCATCCTTTTTCTGTTCTTTAGGGAGCGATTTATTATTAACTCCATCTTTTATATATCCACCTAAAATCTCACTGCCAAATGAACCTGTAACATCAAATATAAAACCAGGTATTTCTTTTCCTGTTGCTGAGTTCACAATGCCCGGCACATACTTGCCAAATATTCCGCCAGCCCAGGCACCTGCTGCCGCACCACCTATCGACCCAATATCCGGCCCGTCATTGAATATGGCTCCACCTGCTGCTATACCCAGACGCCACGTCCCGGTGCCAGTGCACCCGTTACACCGGCGACTGCGCTTCCTTTATAATCCCAGCCCTTGTTTTCATTACCCGGTTTGCTCAGGTCAAACCACTGATAGGAACCGTTTGCGATTTCTGCAATGATTGCTCCACCCACTACCTTACCCGCTGTTGCTGCCGGGCCTATATACCAGGCGCCGGTTATTAATGCTCCATCCACTGAGCCATTTACTATTACTTTTGTAATATTGACTCCGTCCGGCATATCGCCCTTCGCCAGTTTATCCAGCCCCGCCTGTTTCTGCTCTGCCGTCAGTCCTTCTGTTTCTGCATACTGATTCCAGGAAGCTGCTGCACCGTAATCAATCATTCCCTTCGGCAGGCTCAGCGCATTATTCTCAACGACGATGGCCCTGCGACCCGATTTACATGCGGCACACCGCTGAACGCCGGGGCAGCGGCATTTACCGCCGCACACGCCAACGGCAGAGGGCAGGGGGTACACAGGGATGTGCGCCTTCTGCCTGCACTCCCCTGCCACCTTACACACGGCCGGCTAACTTCTTTGCCTCTCCGGCTACTCCGGTGCTACGCCCGGCTCCGGGAACAGCCCGATGATATCCCTTGAGCCATGAAGGACACGTTCGACTCGTACTTCCGTGTCCAGCACCCTGAACACGATGAGATAGCGGCCATAAGCACAGCTTCTGATGTTTTGTCCCAGCTCGGGCCTTTGCCGGTAGATAACCGGTGACTCTGCAACCCGCAGACACTGCTGGTACAGATCTTCAATGAAGCTTACCGCCCGCAGCGGATTATCCTGTGCGATATAGTCGCCGATAGCCTCCATGTCCTGCTCTGCCAGTGGCGATATACCCAGCTTCACTACTCTTTATCGCCTTCTGCCATATTCCGGTATTTGCGCGACAGACGCCCGAACACCGCTTTTGCACTGCGGCTTTCTCCGCTGTTGATACCCGCACTGACCGCCTGTTGTAGCGAGTCAAGTTTCATCTGTTGCTCCCGTTCTTCCAGAGCACGCAGCCCCGCGCGGATAACTTCGCTGGTATTGTTGTAACGCCCGCTTTCTATCTGTTCACGGATGAACGCTTCGAAGTAGGGGCTCAGGGCTACGCTGGTTGGCATGATGTTTTCTCCATCCGGATTACTATCAGTTAATAACTGTTAGTATACTGCTTCAGTTTTTATCAGCAACATCCGGCCCGTCATCTTTCCCCTGCTCCGCCGGATGTGTACTCGCATGCACCGCCTGTAGCGCCCCCGTATCCAGCCGGTTTTTCCCCGCGTCCGCCGTCGACCCTATCACCGCTCCGTCAAGCTGCGTATGCCCGCCGACCTTCACCTCAAATCCGCCGCTACCCCCTCTTAACCTGAAGGGCAACTGGCTGGAAGAGGCGGGCTTTGCGAGCAACACGCCGGTTACCGTGACCGTTGACACGGGCAACTGGTGATACGGCTGGCGGCTGAAGGGTAACTGACAGGTAAAAAAATCCCGGCAGTTAAGGGCGGGATCAACTCTACCGAGTTTGATAAAACTGATAATCTTCATATTCCCAAAAACTAATACGACTTAGCTTTTGAGCTATGCTGGACCAGCTATCTGCATGACAAGCAATAATTTGTTTTTCTATAAAGGCCCGGATTTTATCGTAGTCGTATTCATCCATAATGATCATTCCTTTACCTAAAAGAACATCATTTTTTACGAGTTCACCCTGCAACCATTTTGGAGTACAAATTAGCATGTCAAAATACTCAGCGCCCTCTTCATCATCAGGTCCAATCATTGCTCTAACCCAGCTTCCAAAAAACTCAGGATTTTCAGGCCAATAACTATTTAAATCATCTTCTATTTCCAAAGAACGCAGTTCTTTTAATAAGGCTTTCATTTAGTTATATCCAAATGTCCATTGCTAATTGGTCGCCCACCAGGTGTTAACTTTTGCTCAAAGTTAGCCTGTACACCTGTTGTAGCATACGTACTATTTGGTTTAGCTGAAGGTGGTCGATAAACTCTTAAGCCATCAGCACTTACCCATGATGTTCCGTCTTTAGATATTCTGTAACCCGGCCCAACCCATGCTTCTCCTAATACATTAGCTTCATTAGCAGTGGCCTTTCCTAAACCAAAGTATCCTTTATTACCCTTGGCTGCATCACGTAGTATTCCTATCTGTTCGGCAACATTTAAAGAACTGGAATTATTGATTGTCTGACCATTTTTCGCCGCATTAGCCGCCGCTGCTTCCGCTTTTGCTGCCGCTGCCTCTGATGCCGTCTTACCTATACCTACTGCACCTCCGGCTCCCACTCCTCCCGGGACTATCGCCTCCGACACCTGGATACCCGCATTATTCAGACACAGTACAACATTCCCTGCACAGGCCTCTATCGCTGCTCTCGCTGCCACCGCGATTTCCGGCGAGGCCGCCGCAAGTACACCACCACCAAGCCCGGCCGGAAGTGCCACCGACAGCGCATCGTTCATTGCCATACCGCGCCGACACGCTGCACCACCCGGATTAGCTGAACAGGAGGCTATATCTTTCCCGTGCTCCTGCACGAACTTCGTCTGGGTCTCTTCATTCCCGCCCAGAAGATTATTCTCAACCGTCGTCTTTCCGGCCTGCGCGCCTGTCGCTGCGTCCACCGCGCTGTTTCCCGCCAGCCCGCCTGCCAGCCCCGCTGCCAGCGTCGCAAGTGCACTTACCGTCGCCCTTTCCGATTCCGTCAGCTCTGACGCGCTCTTTCCGTACAGCCTCTCCGACAGCAGCCCCATCGCTTCCCCTGCCGCCGCTCCCGCCGCTCCCGACAGCGCATTATTTCCCTGCGCCAGCGCCAGCGCCACGTTCACCACCGCGTGCGCCAGCACCTTCTCCTGCGAACTCATCCCGCTTCTGCCAATGATATTCGCTATCTCCGGTGCCGCTCCGCCCGCTATCGCCTTCCTCAGGTCGCCGCCTGCCAGCCCCTGCACCACCGCCGTTGCGCCCTGCACCACGCGCTGGATTGTGCTGCCCGTCCCTGTCCCCGTTTTATCAAAGGCATCCTTATAAAAATTCTCGTATACCTGCCCCTCAATATCCTTGTCTGTGGCCGTCTTTCCCGGATGCGCTGTCTCCCAGTCGGCTTTCGCCTTCGCCCGGTCTGCATCCGTGGCACCGGCCATTTTATCCCGGGCTTTCCGGGTGGCAATTATCTCACCCTGGGTCCGGATAATATCCCCTGTCTGGCTCCCAATCTCTCCTATTACCTGCGCCTCACGCAGCCGCTTCTGCTCCTTCTCCTTGTCGAATATCGGGCTCAGCGTCTCATTTGCATGCGCTACGTCACGGTTCAGCTCTCCCGTATCCTGCTTCTGGTTCGCCACGTCGCGCACCGTTATCGTGCCGTCACTCACCGCCGAACGCGTCGTGCTGTGCGCGCTGTCTCCGCTGTTCAGCCCCGCCAGCATATTATTCGCCGCGTTGCCCACAAACTGGTTACCGATATTGCCGCCGCCGGTGCTCATCCCCGCTCCCGCATGCGACACCTCATACTCCGCACGGTTATGAATATCGCTCCACCCCAGCGTCCCCGTATCCAGCCGGTTTTTCCCCGCCTCCGCCGTCGACCCTATCACCGCACCGTCAAGCTGCGTATGCCCGCCGACCTTCACGTCAAACCCGCCGCTGCCCGCAAATATCCCCGTCTGCTCCTGCACCGAATCATACGTACTGTGCATCTTATCCTGCGAAACGCTCACGCTCGCCGAACCGCCCGCGCCGAGTACCGCCACGCTGCCTCCCGCGCTCACGCTGCTCTGCCGGCTGTCGTAGCGGTCACTGTCCTGCTCGCTGCCCAGCGTCAGGTTGCGGCCCACATCCGCCGTCACCTGCCTGCCGCTCACCTGCGCGCCCGTCAGCGTCGTGTCACGGCCGCTCTCTATCGTCACCTGGTTGCCCGCCCTGAGCTGCGTCTCATTGTGCGTCACGCCGCTGCCGCGCTCACGCCCGTGGCTGCTGTTTGCGCTCGCTGACACGCTCAGCCCCATTCCACCCTGGCCCGCACCCACGCTCACGCCCAGACTGCCGCCGCTGCTCTTGTTTTTACCCGACATCTCCCGCGTGTCCGCCGATGACGTCAGCGTCACGTCACGCTTCGCGTTCAGCGCCATATCCCGGCCCGCCTGAAGCTCACTGCCCTCCACCCGGATATCTCCGCCGCCCTGTCTGCCCGTCGCCGTGATACTCAGGTTATCTCCCGCCGTCAGGCTGCTCCCCTGATGATAATGCTCCTCACTCCGGCTTTCACTGCGCGAACGCTGACTCCCGTAACCCGCAGACACCCCTATCGTATTATTATTCCCCGGGTCGTCCTTGCCCCGGGCGAGGTCCTTGTCTATCACCTGCCCCGCCTGCACCCCGGACAGCACGCTCTGCACCCCTTCCAGCGCCGCCAGTCGTCCGCTGCTTTCTTCCTTCGCTGCTCTCGACTGACTTATCGCCGTATTCAGCGCGCTCCCCGCCGCGCCCGACAGCGACAGCGTTAATCCGCTGTTGCTCTGCTCCACCACGCGCTGCGACGTATGGCTGTTCTCCGCCGCCGTGATACTCACGTCGCTGCCCGACAGGGCCATGTCCTTACCCGCTATCAGGTCGCTGCCGTGCACGTTAAGCTGGTTGCCCGCACTCAGCGTCAGGTTACCCTGGCTGCTGCCCACGATACTCCCTTTCTTCAGGTTACTGTCATCACTCTGCGACACTTTCTCCTGCGCGCTGCCCACCGTAAATCCCAGGCCGCCCGTGCCCATCACCCCGGACTTTTTCTTCCGGCTCATATGGCTTTCGTGCTGCGCCTCATCCGCCGTGGTGATATTCAGGTTATTGCCTGCCGCCAGCAGGACGTCGCCGGTGCCCGCTACGGACGAACCGCGCACCGTCAGGTCGCGCCCGGCGCCTATCTGCACCGTATCGCCGCTGAAATTGCTGCCCTGCGCGGTGCGCTCGTGCAGTTCATCGTGCGTTTCATGCTTCGTTTTCGACAGGAAACCTGAGGTGGTCCATTTATCGTTGGTTACGTGGTCATAGGTGCGCTCACCGCTCTCAATAGTGACATCGCGCCCCGCGGTCGCGCTCAGCGCCCCGCCCGCCGTGACGTCCGCCGCGCGGGCGTTCAGGTCGTTCCCCGCGTGCAGCGTCAGCGTCCCCCCGCTGCTTACCTGGCTGCCGGCCTCCTGCGTTTCACGCGTCAGGTCGTACTGTTTATCACTGCGGCGGTAGCTGGTTTCGCGCGACGTTTTCACCGTATCCAGCGTCAGGTTATTGCCGGCGACGATAGTGGTACTGCTGCCTTCGCCGTGCGTGCCCGTCACGCTGCCGGTCAGCGTTACGTCGCGCATGCCCTGTAGCGTCAGGCTGCCGCCCGGGTTCTGAACCCACACGGTAGCCGGTGCCGAGATATCCCGCGCCCCGTCGCTGCCGCGCTTGAGGCTTTCGCTGACCAGGTCGCGCCCGGCCTTTAGGCTGACGCTGTTATCGCCGAGGATAGCACCACCCCGGTTGTGAATATCCAGCCGCGAGGTGATATCCACCGCCCCGCCCTGAATAAAGCCGGTGTTAGTCAGGTTGTTGGCATCCAGCCGCGTCACGTCGCGCCCGGCTATCGTCCCACTGTTGTTCACATCACCCGAGGTTTCAGAGAAGACGCGGTTACCGGCGATTAACGCGCCATTGCCGTTGACACTGTTTTGATTCACCTTCAGGTAGACCTGAGGCACCAGCACCTGCTCCACGCTGCCGTCCGGCAGCCGCACCTGCTGAGTCACCAGCCAGACAATTGAGCTGGTCAACTGCGCCATTTGTTCCGGGCTTAGTGCCACACCCGGCGTTAGCCCCAGTTTTTTCGCAAAGGCAATACCGTTGTCCATCAACATACGGTACTGCGCTTCATCGCTGCTTTGCCCGTCCAGATAGCGCTGGCCGGTAGCGCGCGTAATTTGATCGCGGATCAGAGTTTGCTCGTAATAGCCATCGCCCAACCGCTTCAGCAGGTTATTCGGATCGTTGGCGAGCGCCTTTTGCATATAGTCACTACCGAGCCATTTTTTCTCCTGGGTAAAGCGCGGATCGGTTTCCACCAGGTAGTCTGACGAAGCACCGGGGTGAGTGTGATACAGGCTGTTATCCGGCAGGCGGGTCGACGGCGCCGCCACGCGGATCTCTTTATCCACCGGTTTACCGTCTACTTCTTCCGGCGGTAGCGGCAGCGTAATGCTTTCGCCCGGCGGGATCTCCAGCGGCCGGTCGGTCACGCCGTCTACTTTTCCGCCGGTAAGTAAATCTGGCATATCGAGGGCATCGTCCCACGAGAGCGCGCCATCGCGGCCCGGGGCAGCGCGATCGCTGACGACACCGCCTTGGCCGTCGACGATAACTCCGTCGCGGCGATCGACGGCATAACCGGTATCGCCGGTGTCCGCGTGGCTCTCAAAACGCATTAGCCCCAGCGACAGATCGCTGCTGGCGTTTTCGCCCTGGTACTCCATCTCATTACGCGCGGTGTGCCAGTCGCCTTTTTTGTAATAGGAGATACGCTTGCCCACATCGACCACGGTGCGCGTGCCTTTGGTTTCCCGGTTGTCCAGACTGGCACCGCGATTAATAAAATCGCGCCCGGCCACGATGCGGCTGTCCTGGTTCACCAGCGCGCCGCCGGTGACCGTCATATTGCCGCCGCTGGTAATAGATGCACCATCGCGCTGCAGGATTTTGGTTTCAGAGATGATTCTGTCGTAGATATATTCAATAAAGTGCTTGCTGGCGCCGAAGCCGGGAATAGTAAACCGCATGCGGTTGCTGGCATGATTTTCCCGTAGCAGAAGTTCCACACTGGTATTTTTGCTGCCGTCGGGATTCAGACCATAGCGTTTTTTGCCACCTGGCTCTACCGGCCCCAAAATATAGCGCTTACCGTCACCGCCGTTACAGGCGACGCTTTGCTTGTCGCCCTGGCAATACTGCCATTCATCAAACGATTCGCGCGACACCTCTTCCGGCGTGTCACTCAGCCGCAGGTGAATATCGCGGTTATCCACGCGCCCCATACTCAGGCTTAAATCGCCAGCGGCTTCAATTTGCGCGCTGTGGTTGCTCAGCGTGCCGCCCTGCCCGGTGGCGTTGAGCGCATCATTGAGCTGGCCGCCTATGCTCATGTTTCCACCGCTGTACAGCAGCGCGTGATCGCGGTTAAGAAGGGTGCCCGCTCCGATATCCAGCCGATCGCGGGCGGCGATCACCGCTGCTTTTCCGCTGGCCGCATCTTTATCATTGGTCAGGCTGGCCGTTTGCAGGGCAATATGGTCGCCATAGATACGCCCGGTGCCGAGGTTTTCCAGCGCGTTGGCGATGATGTACGTTAAGCCGCCGTCAATAAGCCCAAGGTTATGCAGGATAGTCGCGATGTTTAACCGCGTTTGTCCGGCGCTAATTTCACCGCCCGCGCCGTTATTGAGCGCCACCGCTTTCAGATCCAGTGTTTTCCCGGCGCCCAGCATACCGTCGTTGCTTATCTGCCCGCCGCTATTTAGCGCCAGGTTACCGCCCGCCGCCAGCACGCCGGTGTTATGCAGCGCTTCGCGCAGCGTCAGCGCGACATCTTTAGCGCCCTGTACGCTGCCATCGCCGCCCAGCAGCGCCGCCACGAGTTTTAGTGTGTCGTCCGCATATACCGTGCCCGCCCGGTTTGCGATGTTCAGCGCGTCGCCCTGTAGCGTCAGCGCGCCGCCGCTCACCAGCAGCCCGTCGTCATTGATAAACTGGCGTTTAACGTCTGCCTGCAGCCCCTGTGCGCTCTGAATACGCCCACGGCGGTTATCCACATCTCCGGCGTTCAACTGAATGCTCTGCGCCTCAACGCCGCGCGCGCCGCTGCGGGTGTCGCTATTACGCAGAGTTCCCGCTTTTAGCACGAGCGCATCGTTCGCTTTTAGGGTGCCGCCGCTGTTATCCAGCAGGCCCGTAACGCCAAGATGTACGTCGCCAAAGGCAAAGAGTTCGCCGCTGCGGTTATCCAGCGAACCGGCATTCAGCGCAAGGTCGCCACCGGACAGCAGTTTACCGCCCTGGTTATTGACGGTGGATAGCTTCGTCAGGCGCACGCCTTTGCCACCCTGTAGCTGCCCCTGTGCGTTATTTATCGCACCGCCGGTTATTGTTAGCGTGCCATCGGCCAGCGCGATCCCGCCGCCGTTTTCCAGCCCCTGTTTGCTGTCTATCTGGATATCGCCCGCGCTTTGCAGGCGACCGCGCGCGTTATTGACGCCCGCGCCGCTGAAGCGTAAACCGCCGTTGCCGCCAAAAGTACCGCCGCTATTGTTCAGCGTACCGGCATTGACAATAGCGCGCCCGCTGCCGATAAAGCCGGACTGATTATCGATATCACCGCTGCTGATAGTCAGCGTTCCCTGAGCGCGAATACCTTCGCTATCGCCCGCGGTGCTGGCGTTGATCAGGCTGCTGCCCTGGGTATCGAGGCTGGCGTCTCCGGCGGCCAGCAGCAGGCCGTGGGTGTTATTTAGCCCCTGCGCAAGGATATCGACCCGCGCGCCGGACAGGATCCCCCGCTGGTTATCCAGCGCTCCGCTGCGAACGATCAGCGTTCCGCCGCTGAAGATGCCGCCGTTACTGCCGCTGTCGCCGTTGAACAGCGCGCCATTGTTGGTATTTAACGCCACATTGCCTTTGCCCTGAATCAGGCCGCTGCGGTTATCCAGCGCGCTGCCCACCAGCGTAATGTCGCCCAGTTCACTGCCAAGCGTGCCGCCCCGGTTGTCGAGGCCGCCGGAAATAATATCAACGCCGCCGTCGCCCAATAGCGCTCCGCTGCGGTTATCGATATTTCCGCTACGCAGCGTCAGATTTCCTCCGCTTATCAGCCCGTGTTCTGCGTTGATAAGTCGTGCACCCTGGGTATCGAGGTTCAGCGTACCGTTGGCCTGTACACGCCCGGCGCTGTTATCCAGCGCGCCGCTGCGCAGGATAAGTTCGCCGCCAGACAGCAATTTACCGCCTCGGTTGTTTAACGCGCCGCTATCCAGCGTTAGGGCTTTTCCGCCGGTTATCTCACCGCCCTCGTTGTTCAGCGGCGTGCCCTGCGTCGCCAGCGCGACGCGCTGGCCGATAATCGCGCCTGCCTGGTTATTCAGCGCGCCGCTGCGGATGTTCAGGGTGCCGGAAGCAATAATGCCGCCGTCCGTTCCGCTGTTTTGGTTGCTGAGCGCGGCGTTTCCGGTGTCGATATCCAGGCTATCCCCCTGGATCAGTCCGCCGTTATTATTCAGCGCCCCGGTATGCAGATTCAGCGCACCTTTTCCCGTTAGCGTACCGCCGCCGTTGTCCAGTGAACTTGCCGCCAGCGATAAGCCGCGGCCTGCGGAAAGCGTACCGCCCGCATTATTAAGCGCACCGCTGCGCAGGGTTAGCGTACCGCCACTCAGGATACCGCCGCTGCGCTGCGGCTGGGCGTTATTGAGCGTTTTGCCGCGGGTGTCCAGCGCCATGTCGCCGTTGCTCTGAATAATTCCGCCGCCGTTTTGCAGCTCGCCGCTATTTAACGCCATGTTCCCGCTGGAAAGCAGGCGCCCGCGCGCATTGTTAAGCAGGCTGTCACCCAAATTAAGCGTGACGCCGTTGCCCTGCAGCGCGCCATCGTTATTGTTCATGCCCTGAGAGGTTAGCGCCAGCGCACCGCCCGCTGCCAGTACGCCCTGGGTATTTACAACCCCGGTAACCGTAGCCTGAAGGTTCCCCGCCGCATTGAGGGTTCCGCGCAGGTTATCCAGCAGCCGTGCGGTAAGCGTGAGCGCCCCGCCGCTGTTAAGCACGCCGCCCTGATTATGCAGGTCGTCACGCAGGGCAATGCGCAGCGGTCCCTGCACTGCGGTCATTTCACCTTGGTTGTTGGTCAGCGAGCCCGCCTGCAGCCCTACGCCGCCCTGGCTCGCGATATAACCGCCGGTGTTATCCAGCGCGCCGCGCACATTGAGATCCATGGGGCCGTCTGCAGCGGTTTGCACCAGCTTGCCGTCGCGGTTTGAAAGCGTATCGCCGGTCAGCGACAGGTGCCGGGCGATAGTTTGCCCGTGGTCCAGGTTGAGGCTAGCGCCGTGAATAGCCAGTGCGCCTTCGCTGCTTATGGTGCCGCCGCTGCCGTTAAGGGTATTGGCATCAATGTTCAGCCGCCCATTGTCCTGATGCAAAATAGCGCCGCGCTGGTTATTCAGCACCCCGGTAGCAACGGAAAGATCGCTGCCCCGGCTGGCAATCGTCCCGCCCTGGTTGTTTATTGACTCCGCCATGCCTAACCGCAGCGCGTTTGTTCCGGTGTGATTAACGGTTCCGTCAGTGTTATTCAGCGTGCGAGCGTTTAGCGCCATGGCCTGCGCCTGTATGCCGCCTTTGGCGTTATTAATAGCCGCCGCAGTGACCGAAAGCGCGCCGGCCTGCAGCGCCCCGCCCTGATTGTTCAACTGGCCGCTGGCCTGCAGTGACATTGCGCCCTGCGCCTGGGTTTTACTTTGCACCAGCGAGATATCCCCGGCGCGCGCCTGGGCGCGTAAATCGCCGCTAGCGAAGTTTTGCCCGCCGCTGAGATCGACGGCGTTACCGGCAATATCAATATGTCGCCCGGAGAGCATCTGCCCCTGAGACTGCGCCTTGCCCGCAGTTTTTATGGTTAAATCGCCCGCCTGCCCGACGCGGCCATCGGCGCGCATGCCCGCGGCCAGCGCACCGCCCGCCTGGTTATTAAGCGATGCGCCGGTAAGCCCGATGCTGCGCCCGGCGGCCAGCGTGCCGCGGTTCACCAGCGCCCCGGAGGCGGTGACTACGCTGTCTTGCTTCGCGTAGACCGTGCCTTGGTTATCAATGGCTGCCCGGCTACTAAGCTGAATATCTTTCGCGGCGTTCATCGTGCCGCTGTTGCTGATGGTTCCGTCTGTGTTTAGCGTCACGTTGCCAACGCTGGCGCCAATTTCCCCGGCGTTGCGCACGCCCACGCCTTTCTCGGTGCCGGTGAGTCTGATTTTCCCGGCATACATGCCACCGAGCGAAGAGACGTCCAGCGCAAAGCCGGGGCGCGTTTTGTCATCCGCTGTACGCGCCTGGACGCTGCTGCCATCGGCGCTAACGCGGTTGGCGCCGGTGGTTACGTTTAATTCGTTGGCCCACAGCCCCGCGTTGACTTTTACGGAGCGGGCGATGATATCGGTATAGTCGGTCTTCGAGGCGTCCATGCCGCGCCCCTGCACCACTATTTCACCGCGCGAAACGTCGTAGCCGGTTATCGCGCCATTTTGCATCAGCGCCTGGCCGGTGGTGAGCGTGGCGCGGTTGGCGTTAATAAATCCGCAGCCGTCACAGGATATCCCCGCCGGGTTGGCAATAATCACCTGCGCTTTTTGCCCGGCGACTTCGATATAGCCGTTGAGTTTACTGGGGTCGCGCGCGTTCACCTCGTTCAGGATAACTTTTGCACTGCCGCGCGCCAGATTAGGGTTTGCAGCAATCATACCGCCCAGCTCTGTGCGCGCGTTTTTATTCGCGTTATTGAGGATCACGCCCTTGTGGTCAACGTCGAAGCGGCTATAGACATTCCGGGAGACGCCGCCCGCGCTTGGGGCCTGGATATTTACCTGTGGGGTGCCGTTAGCGCTGTTGGTCACATTAGGGCGCAGTTTGCCAGCCGCGCCGGCATCGGCAACGATCGCCGCCTGGGCAAAATGCACAGATCCCAGCGATAGCCAAAGCGCGAACGGCAGCGCGGCCAGGCGGCCCGTCATCCGCATAAGCGTGCGCCCGCGCCCGCCAGCGGCACTGCTATTCCCCTGCCCGGAACCGGCAATTTCCGCCACCACGACCAGCATGCCGCGCGCGCGGTTGAAAATAATGCGATAGAGATTCTTATTCATGTAACGACTTCCTTGCGTCCGGTTCCTGTCATCGGGGCGCCCGCGCCCCGAAGCGTTATTCAGTAATTCCAGTTGAGGCTAAAGCCCAGCGTAACGCCGCTGGTTTGAAATCCTTTCGGCTTTGAGAAAGGAATGCCGGCGAATAGGTCATAGCCGGTATTAAAGGCGCTGCCGCGCAGACCCAGCGCACCGCCGGCCAGGCGATCGCCGATGCGCATGGAAGAGCTACTGCCTCCCACTTCGCCGTAGTCGGCGCCGATATATAGCTCAGAGCCGGGCAGCGGCGTGCTCCAGCCGAGATCGTTACGCACAAACCAGCCGCGCGCGGCGCTCAGGGAGCGTTCGCCGTCAAAGCCGCGCACCGTCCAGCGGTTGCCGATAGAGAATTCATCCTGCGGCGTCAGGCGCGTTTCGTTGATCTGCCGCGAATACTGCACGCTGTAGCGAAAATTTTGTGATGCCAGCGCAAACGGTAGCGTCAGGCTGGCGTCAAGCCGTAATATTTTCCCCAGCGCCGTGGCATCACCGGTATATTCTTCCGGCGCTTTCATCGCTCCAAACCAGCGGGTACCGCGCTGCCAGCTTGCCCCCGCGTCTAGCGTCGCAGCGCCGATATAGTGACGATGCTGCAGGCCCAGCCGCCAGGCCGAGGTCTGACGGCGCTGAACTTCGATTTCCGTATCATTGATAAAGTTACGCGACTGGCGCGTCGTAACATCAAAATTGAGCGTGGTTTTTTGCGTGCCGCTGCGATGAATAATGCGACTCGCCTGCGCCGTGAGGCTTTTACTCTTTCCGCTATAGCGGTTATCACCGTTCGGCCCGGCCAGTAATTGGTGGTAGCTGTAATCGTTAGCGGTTACGCCAAACTGCCAGTAGCCGAAAGGAACAGAGTAATTCAGCGTCAGGTTTTTATTGCCTTTATCGCCGGTGCTATTCAGATCGTGGCTGCCGGAGACATAAAACATGTCGCTCAGCGACAGCGGGTTGTTCAGGTAAACCGTCATGCCGCCCTGATAGCGCCCGGTGCTTTTCGTCCCCGAGTCATCAAGATAGGCGCCCAGCCGCCACATGCGGTCCTGTTTCCAGCTTAATGCGATATCGCTCTCACCGGGTTTGTCGCCGGGCACGATTTCCATGCTAGCCTCAACGCCGGTCAGGCGCTGCAGATTTTCCAACCCCTGCTCAATGTCGCGCAAATCCAGTAGCGCGCCTTCATGCGCGGGAAAAGCGGAGTAGAGTTGGATGTAATGACCGCTCTCCGGCGTTAATACTACGTGGCGAATCGTACCCGGCAACACCGTCAGGCGCAGGGTGCCGCTTTTTAAATCCTGCGCCGGCGCCAGCACGCGCGTGGTGACATAGCCGTGATATATCAGCCGGTTTTGCAGCGAGCTCATGAGCAGGTTGATGCCCTTAGTGCCAAGGCACTGCCCCACGCCCCAGTTGGCAATGCGCTGAAGCGGCAGCCAGTGAGGCAGAGATTCCGTTCCACTGAGTACGACGCGGGAAAGGGGAAAACAGGGCGTTTCCTCAGGGAACTCGGGGCGGGAAATACTGTTAACCGGCGCGGGCAGTCGCACATCCGGCTTTTCCGGCGCTAACTGTTGTTCCAGCGCTTTTTGCTGCTCTTGCTGATAAAGAAATTGATTATCCTGCGGCGCCGCCAGCGCCGAATTCGCCAGCAGAAATAAGGCGCTCCCCGCCTTAGATGAATATCGTTTTATCATTACACGTGCTTTCCCTGTCGCGTACGGTATTATCACCGGCGGTATTGATGAGAATTATGCAAATAAAATAAAGAAATGAAACATACTTTTGAACTTAAGTAGATTCAGCTGAATATAATAAAAATAGAGAAATAAAAAATTGGCTATTCCGACTCACACTGGTCAATAGATTCAGGAGCAGGCTTCAACTAAAAACAAAAAACCAATTAAATCCCATTAACTTTAATTACCTAAGCATATAATAGAAACACCTAATATCAGCGCCAATAATATTAATTCCGATAGCTTATGAAAACCCCAAGCCCGAATATATGAAAATTCTTAACTAATATATTCATTACGATATTTTGATTTTAATAGAAAAATTACCGCTATCAATGGAAATGCGCGCGTGAGGCTGGTTTGCATATTTAAGTTATTACTTAAAGCCGGGCAAAAGTCTTATCTACGATCATCCAGGCTGAAAGAATCACTTTTTTTACCTTAGATTAACGCCATTAACTCTTTGTTATCTTGCTCTATTTGGGTTTCATGACCCAAATCAGGAAAATCATCGTTAACGCGATTTTATTCATTGAAGATAGAAACCATTCTCATTATCATTGAATTATACTTCTGGTTAACTCTGCTCAACCTGCCGCCCGCGTGGCTGAAAGGCAGCGCGACATATCACGATCCAGAAAATCCAACGGGTGGGTGCTATGCGTTTATTACCAAATAGTACGTGGAAAATTATTAGCTTCGCACGGGAAATTAGCCCGGCGTATCGCCAAAAGCTGCTCTCTCTTGGGATACTGCCCGGCTCGGCGTTTCGCGTGGTACGCGTGGCGCCTTTCGGCGATCCTGTGCATATTGAAACGCGGCGCGTAAATCTGGTGCTGCGTAAAAAAGATCTGGCGTTGCTGAACCTTGAGCAGGTCTCCTGAGTCTGCCGCAGCGCTGCCGCTTCCGCTATTTTATCGTTCACGCTCATCATGAAAAAATTAACTATTGGCCTTATCGGTAACCCTAACTCCGGGAAAACCACGCTTTTCAATCAGCTTACCGGCGCTCGCCAGCGCGTGGGGAATTGGGCTGGCGTTACGGTAGAACGCAAAGAAGGGCAGTTCAGTACTACCGATAACCAGGTGACGCTGGTGGATTTGCCAGGTACGTATTCGCTGACCACGATTTCTGCTCAAACGTCGCTGGATGAACAGATTGCCTGCCACTACATTCTCAGTGGCAACGCCGACATGCTGATAAATGTGGTCGACGCCGCGAACCTGGAGCGCAACCTCTATTTGACGCTGCAGCTGCTGGAATTAGGCATTCCCTGCATTATCGCGCTTAATATGCTCGATATTGCAGAGAAACAGCGCATCCACATTAATACCGACGCGCTTTCTGCGCGCCTTGGTTGCCCGGTCATCCCCATGGTTTCTACGCGCGGGCGCGGCATCGAAGGACTGAAACTCGCCATTGATCGCCATAGCAGCAATCAGGATGTAGAACTGGCGCACTACCCGCATCCGCTGCTGGCTGAAGCAGAAACGCTGGCCGAAGCCATGCCCGTCACGCTGCCGCACCGTCAGCGTCGCTGGCTGGCGATTCAAATGCTGGAAGGCGATATCTACAGCCACCAGCACGCGGGCCATGCGGGGCCGCTGCTGGAGAGCGCGTTCGCACGGCTGAGCACTCAACTGGACGACCCGGCGCTTAGCATTGCCGATGCGCGCTATCAGAGCATTGCTGCAATTTGCGATGAAGCCAGCAATAGCCTGACCGCTGAACCCAACCACCTCACGGTAATGCTGGATAAAATCGTGATTAACCGTGTACTTGGGCTGCCGGTCTTTCTGCTGGTGATGTATGTAATGTTCCTGCTGGCTATTAATATCGGTGGCGCGCTGCAGCCTATTTTTGACGCGGGTTCGGTCGCCATCTTTGTGCACGGCATGCAGTGGCTGGGAGCAACGCTCCATTTCCCTACGTGGCTTACGGTATTCCTTGCCCAAGGGATAGGCGGCGGGATCAATACCGTTTTGCCGCTGGTGCCGCAAATCGGCATGATGTATTTGTTTCTCTCTTTCCTTGAAGACTCTGGCTATATGGCGCGCGCCGCATTTGTGATGGATCGCCTGATGCAGGCGCTGGGATTGCCCGGGAAATCGTTTGTGCCTTTGATTGTCGGGTTCGGCTGCAATGTGCCTTCCGTTATGGGCGCACGCACGCTGGACGCCCCGCGCGAGCGCCTGATGACGATTATGATGGCGCCGTTTATGTCGTGCGGCGCGCGTCTCGCCATTTTTGCCGTCTTTTCCGCTGCGTTTTTCGGCAAGCAGGGCGCGCTGGTGGTTTTTTCGCTGTATATCCTGGGTATCGTTATGGCGATTCTCACCGGCCTGATGCTCAAACATACTTTGATGCGCGGCGAAGCCACGCCGTTTGTCATGGAACTGCCGGTCTATCACGTCCCGCATATCCGCAGTCTGCTGCTCCAAACCTGGCAGCGTCTGAAAGGTTTCGTGTTACGCGCGGGGAAAGTAATTATTATTGTCAGCGTATTTATCGGCGCGCTTAATAGCTTTTCATTCAGCGGCAATGCGGTAAACAGTATTAATGACTCGGCGCTGGCAACGGTCAGTAAAACGCTCACTCCGCTGCTCAGGCCCATCGGAGTGACGGATGATAACTGGCAGGCGACGGTTGGGTTATTCACCGGAGCCATGGCGAAAGAGGTTGTTGTCGGCACGCTGAATACGCTCTACACGGCGGAAGATATTCACAGCGAAGCGTTTGATCCTGCCAGTTTTAGCCTGAAGGGCGAACTTATCGATGCCCTGAGCGAAACCTGGCAAAGCCTGAGAGAGACGTTTAGCCTGAGCGTACTCGCTAACCCCATTGAGGCCAGTAAAGGCGACGGGGATATGGAAAATGGCGCAATGGGAATGATGAGCAGCAAATTTGGCAGCGATGCGGCGGCCTATAGCTACCTGATTTTCGTCCTGCTATATGTACCCTGCATTTCAGTGATGGGGGCCATTGCCCGTGAGTCCAGCCGCGGATGGATGACTTTTTCGGTGCTATGGGGGCTTAATGTCGGCTATTCTCTGGCGGCGCTATGGTATCAGTGCGCCACGTTTAGCGCCCATCCGCGCTTTAGCAGCATCACTATTGCGATCGTTCTCCTGTTCAACCTCGCGCTGATCGCCGGGCTGCGCCGCACGCGGAGCCGGGTCGAAATACGCCTGACCGGCATTGGCGAGACGGCGAGCGCCTGTTGCTGTGACGACCGCTCAGGCAAATGCCATTAAAAAACGCCGCGTGATGCGGGTATTGTCTTACGCCCGCTTCGCTAACGATGTAAGCCAACGCTGACTCAGGAGGCACCGCATGGCCGGTTTACGTGAGGTCCGCGATTTACTGGCGCTCCAGGGGAGAATGGAAGCGCGCAGTATTAGCGCGCAGCTTAACGTCCCGCTGCCGCGCATTGAAGCGCTGCTCAACCACCTGGAGATGATGGGGAAAGCTCAGCGTACAGAGATGGACTCATCATCGTGCCTCACCGGAAGCTGCCGCCGCTGCCCTGAAGCCACGCGCTGCACGCGGGAGTACTGGTCCCTGCGTTAATCTTTCCCGCCTGTTAACCGCCTGCGCCATTCGGCTATCAACAGATAGCGTGCCTTCACAATTTCACTTCAAAGCGATGTTCCTGACGCGAATGCGCGGGCAGCGGGCGATCAATAGCCTTATTTCCACGCGATATTTACGCGCCTCATGACCCGCACGAAATCGCTGAGCGCGTGCTGGCAATCAGGAAATCAAACATCGTGTCGACGGCAGAAATCTTCCACGGCCTGGCAGAACCCAAGCGGGTGAGAAATGAAAGGCGCGTGAGCCGCCTTGGGGAAAATAACCGTTTCACTGTGCGGCCAGCGCCCGTCGAGAAGCCCGGCGATGCGCCGCGGCACCAGCCCGTCCAGATAACCATACAGGCGCAAAAACGGTATTTTGATGCCCTCTAGCGAGGCGCGCAAATCCACCTGTTTAAGGATTTCCAGGCCGCCGTTTAATACCTCCACCGGCGGCGCGGGTAAATTCAAAACGACATCTTTTAAATGCCTGGCGTCCTGACGTGCACTTTCCGTTCCCAGGGTTTGCAACGCCAAAAAGCGCTCTACGGTTCTCTGGAAATCATCCCGTAATTGATGCTGAAACCCGGCCAGTATTTCCGGTTTGATTCCCGGCCAATCATCGCGGGCGCAAAAGCAGGGGGACGAAGCAACGGTCACCAGCGCGGTCACGTTTTCCGGATGCACAAGCGCCACCTGGCTCGCAACCAATCCGCCCAGGCTCCAGCCTAACCAGATGGCCTGCTCTGGGGCGCGCAGATAAACTTCATCAGCCATCTCAGCCAACGTTAATGAACCGTATCCCGCACTGCGCCCAAACCCGGGAAGGTCGACCAAATGCACCGTAAACTGCGAGGCAAGCCGCTCGCGAATGCAATACCATACTTCCGCGTTCAGTCCCCAGCCGTGCAGCAGCACAAGATGACGATTTCCTGAGCCTACGGTTTGCCACCAGATTTCCTTCATCGGTTATGATTCTCTTTATCAATCAGGAGGAGCCAATGCTAACAATCTCCGCCCAATGTTGGCTATGTAGAATGCCGCTGGCACTGATATCGCATGGAATGTGTAGCCGCTGTACCAGCGCGTTATTATCTGAACGCCCATGCTGCCCGCGATGCGCGCTTCCGGCGCTTAGCGGGCGTCAGGCATGTGGCCGCTGTCTGCAAAAAATGCCGCCGTGGTCATCACTACTGGCGGCAAGGCGTGCAGGCCTTATCAGATATCCTGATGTATTAGTGAGCGTGCCCTTACATCGCGGTCGGCAGTGGCGGCGCGGATTTAATCAAAGTGCATTGCTGGCAGAATCACTGGCACACTGGCTGCCGTGCACCCATCACCCGGGGCAATTAATCCGCACGCAGCCAGCGCGGATCCAGCACCGCCTCAACGCACGCCAGCGGGCGCGTAACTTAAAAAATGCGTTCCGCCTTGAATTCCCGGTCGAAGGGTGTCATATCGCTATCGTAGACGATATCGTCACTACTGGCAGCACGGTCTCAGAAATAGCGCGCGTACTAAAACAGGGCGGCGCAGCGTCTCTGCAGGTCTGGTGTCTGTGTCGCACCTTGTAGCGTATGCGCAATGGGCGTATTATAACCAGGTAAATAAGTCAACTATTAGGCCGATGCTATGATCCGTATTTCCGATGCTGCACAAGCACACTTCGCCAAACTGCTGGCTAATCAGGAAGAAGGCACGCAAATTCGCGTGTTTGTGATTAATCCTGGCACCCCTAACGCGGAGTGCGGCGTCTCTTACTGCCCGCCGGATGCCGTAGAGGCAACGGATACGGCGCTGGAATTCAATACGCTGGTAGCCTATGTGGATGAAATCAGCGCGCCTTTTCTGGAAGACGCTGAAATAGATTTTGTCACCGATCAGCTTGGCTCGCAGCTTACGCTGAAAGCGCCTAACGCGAAGATGCGCAAAGTAGCGGATGACGCGCCGCTCATCGAACGCGTGGAATATATGCTGCAGTCGCAGGTTAATCCTCAGTTAGCTGGCCACGGTGGACGCGTATCATTAATGGAAATTACCGATGACGGTTACGCCATATTGCAATTCGGCGGCGGCTGCAACGGATGTTCGATGGTCGACTATACCCTGAAGGAAGGCATTGAGAAGCAGCTTCTGGCTGAGTTCCCTGAGCTGAAAGGGGTGCGCGATTTAACGGAGCACCAGCGCGGCGAGCACTCCTATTATTAAAATACCGGGCGCTGAACGCAGCGCCCGGGCATCAAACATAAAAGGCGAGTTTCAGGGAAGAAATATGCTTTTTGCAATCACTCTTGCCGGCGTTATAGCACTTCCATTTGTTTTCCCGCATTTTTACCTGACGCTTATTACCTTTAGCGCTTTATCTTTCATAACTATATTGGCCAGGTATAAATGGAAGCGGCTACATTCGGCCTTTATATTGCCTCACTTCTTCTGTTTCCTGGGTTTTGCCGCCGGGAGTTTTATTTATCATGGAGCACTTACCGGTATTGTTATAAGTATTATCGGATATTTGTTGTGTGCATGGTCGAGTTCAAAGGTTAGTAATACGCAGGAACAAAACATTGGGAAAGAGACAGATTTGATACCTGATTCAAGACCGCGTGAGCTATCTGAAGAATTATTTCAAGTCACGCGAAAAGATATTAATAGCCCTATATATTTTCAAAAAACTTACTCTGATTATCAACAGGTTAAGTTCTGGCGGCTTCCTAGTTTTTTTTCAACAGATTTTATTCGTCAACACGATAATTTCGAAAAATTTACTCAACGCTGGAATGAAAGCATTATTCGTCAACTGGGTAATATACTGCCTGGCACCACGTGGCTTCCTGCTATCAAAGGTGACAAAAATACCCCGTTTCATAACACGCTTTATGCCACGCGTAATTTGCAGCGCCAGCCCGGATTACAGTATAACGATCTCTATTTCGTACTACCGTCCCAAACTATTACCATCATTCGCCTGACGGAATACACTTGTAGAGGCGCATACTGGTATACCTTAAGCCTGGAAAATAAGGCATTATGCTACGAATTGAAAGAGGCGCTTAATAACGGAGAAACCGATCTCCATGAGCTTTACCATTTTATGATCCTTCTGGCGACAGCCTGGGCGCTGCAAATCGAACTGTCATTTATAAATATGAACTAATCACGCGGGATTATTCCGCGTAAGAAAAATTAACACAGTTCCAGATGCACATTATTCGCTTTAATCACCTGCATTACGCTTTCTGGCGGCATCGCATCCGTATAAACCGCATTTACCAGGCTGATACTCCCCATATTCACCATTGCGTTACGCCCAAATTTAGAACTGTCCGTCACCAGTAATACCTGCCTGGAGTTTTCAATAATCGCCTTTTTGGTGCGCACTTCATGATAGTCAAACTCAAGTAAAGAGCCGTCCATATCCACGCCGCTGATCCCCAAAATGCCGTAATCCAGGCGAAACTGAGAGATAAAATCCAGCGTCGCTTCACCGATAATTCCGCCATCGCGGCTGCGTAGTTCCCCACCGGCGAGAATAATGCGAAAGTCCTCCCGCGCCATAAGCGTATTCGCAACATTCAGGTTATTCGTGACGATGCGCAAATGACTATGCCCGAGCAATGCATGCGCTACCGCTTCCGGCGTAGTGCCTATATCGATAAATAGCGTCGCGCCGTCGGGGATTTGGCTGGCAACTTTGTGCGCAATACGCTCTTTTTCTGCGGTCTGTGTCGCCTTGCGGTCGTGCCATGAAGTATTCACGGAGCTAGACGGTAGCGCCGCGCCGCCGTGATGGCGCATAATGAGGTTCTGTTCTGCCAGCTCGTTTAGGTCACGGCGTATCGTCTGCGGGCTGACGTCAAACTGATCGACTAACTCTTCGGTGCTGACATATCCCTGCTTTTTAACCAATTCAACAATGGCATCGTGGCGCTGCGTTTGCTTCACATCGACTCCCCAAATTTGTACTCAATTGTGTGTTTGCGGCGCAAAAACGTCGCTTTTTGCGTGTTTTGCAGGGAGCGTCTCTCAGCGAGTGGGCTCTCTTTTCGGCGTTTATGTTCGTTTACGCGCGTGGCGCGTATCAACCAGCGCCATCGCAAGGCCAATCACCAGCCCAGCAGCGTGCGCACCATTAGCAATGGACATGCCGAACCAGTCAAACCAGCCGACAATTAGCCACAGCACGGCGAATACCATAATCCCGCGCTCCAGATACAACCCGCCTTCCGGCTGACGCTCACCGTATAGCCACACATAGCCCATCAGGGCATACACCACGCCAGAAAGGCCGCCAAACCAAGCGCCGCTGAAAGCGTGCTGTACAAAACCGCTAAATAGGGCGGATACCAGCGTCAGCACCAATAGCTTGCCGCTGCCCAGCGTTTTTTCCATCGCTCCGCCGAGGTACCACCACCATATCAGGTTAAACAGAATGTGCAGCAGCGAAAAATGAAGCAGCGCATGTGTAAAATAACGCCATATTTCAAAGGATTGTGAATCATCGCTGGGCCAGGCCAGCCAAATCATAACCGCCCGATCCCCCACTAATTGCATCGCTATAAAAACGAAAATGCACGCTATCGCAATCGCGATAGTCAAGGCACCGGCGCGCTCGCGCAGTGCTTTAAAAAAAGGATAACCTTGATAGCGCAGCCCGCTGCCCGTGTCGCCCGCCTGCCAGCTTGCCGCCAAATAGCGTGGGTTATCAGGCTGCGCCAGAAAAGCGGCGAGCTCAGCGCGCACATAGTCTTCTTTACCGTCATCCACCAGCCATACGTCGCTTTGTTCATGGCGCTGAAGCGTCAACACGACGCCCTGCGTCGCCATATAATCGACAAATGCCTGCGCCACGCGTGGGTTCGCGAAGGAAGTGATCATTTTCATGGGCGATTCGCTACCCTTATTAAGAAAAGGGGCAGTATATACCATCGCATAGCGTGAAGCGGGTGGTTTTGCCTTACTACTCTTCCAGGCCGCTGGCCACATCTTCCGGGAAACGCCGCTGCCAGGTCTCAAAACCGCCTTCAACACTATAAACGTGCTCGAATCCTTGCTGCAGCAGATACTGCGCAGCGCCCTGGCTGCTGATCCCGTGATAGCACATGACGAAAACGGGAGTTTCAAACTCGGTATGCTGCATAAAAGCGACAAGGGTGTCATTCGTCAGGTGAAAAGCGCCTTTGGCATGCCCTACGGCATAACTTTGCGGATCGCGGATATCCACCAGTACGGCGTCGCCCTGACGCAAGCGCTGGTAGGCCTCATCGGGAGTGATATGTTCAAAATTCTCCATAGTGTTCTCATTATTTTGATGAATGCAGGTGAGTGTTGCGGCGCGCTTCGCGAGAACGTACTTACCGCTTCGCCCACGGTAGCACACCTTAAACCAGCGTATCGTAACGTGCGTTTTCCCGCACTCGGATAATGAGACGCTTTTTCTGTTAGCACCGTCACGTGGAAATGCTTTTTTATGGTTACCTGAGGCGCGTTTCCCTGCTATTATGAGCGATAACGAACATTTATGAACTTTAACGAAACTCACGAGGCCAGCATGGAAACCAAAGATCTGATTGTGATAGGTGGCGGGATTAACGGTGCCGGTATCGCGGCAGACGCCGCCGGGCGCGGTTTATCCGTGCTGATGCTTGAGGCCAACGATTTGGCCTGCGCAACCTCATCCGCCAGTTCAAAACTTATTCACGGCGGTTTACGCTATCTTGAGCACTATGAGTTTCGTCTGGTCAGTGAAGCTCTGGCTGAACGCGAGGTGCTGCTTGGGCTGGCGCCACACATTGCTTTCCCTATGCGTTTTCGTCTTCCCCATCGCCCGCATCTGCGTCCGGCGTGGATGATCCGCATCGGCATGTTCCTGTACGATCATTTGGGTAAGCGCACCAGCCTGCCACGTTCGACCAGCCTGCGCTTTGGCCCGGATTCCGTCCTCAAACCTGAAATGAAACGTGGCTTCGAATATTCCGACTGCTGGGTAGACGATGCGCGCCTGGTGCTGGCGAACGCGCAGATGGTGGCGCGTAAAGGCGGTGAAGTAATGACCCGAACCCGCGCGGTCTCCGCGCGCCGCGAAAATGGGCTATGGGTCGTGGAAGCCGAAGATGCCGATACGGGCAAACGCTATACCTGGCAGGCGCGCGGGCTAGTGAATGCCACTGGCCCCTGGGTGAAACATTTCTTCGATGAAGGGCTGCATTTACCTTCACCGTACGGTATCCGCCTTATCAAAGGCAGCCATATTGTAGTGCCGCGCGCGCATACGGAAAAGCAGGCCTATATTCTGCAAAATGAAGATAAGCGCATCGTATTTGTGATCCCATGGCTGAATGAATTCTCGATAATTGGCACCACCGACGTGGAATATCACGGCGATCCCCAGCAGGTTAAAATCGATGACAACGAGATTGATTACCTGCTTCAGGTGTACAACAAGCACTTTAAAAAACAGCTGGCCAGGCAAGATATCGTCTGGACGTATTCCGGCGTGCGCCCACTTTGCGACGATGAATCCGATTCGCCGCAGGCCATCACCCGCGATTATACGCTGGATGTGCATGATGATAACGGGCAGGCACCGCTGCTTTCCGTGTTTGGCGGGAAGCTAACTACTTACCGTAAATTGGCCGAACACGCTCTGGAAAAGCTGACCGCCTATTACAGTAATATCGGTCCGGCGTGGACCAAGACAGGCGTGCTGCCCGGCGGCGATATTCACGGCTCGCGTGAACAATATGCGCAGCGTTTGCATAGCCGTTATCCGTTTATGGGCGAGGCTATGGCGCACCGTTATGCCTGTACTTACGGAAGTAATAGCGAACTCATCCTTAAAGACGCACAGGCGCTGGACCAGCTAGGTGAAAATTTTGGTCACGATCTGTATGAGGCCGAGCTGCGTTATTTGGTTGAACACGAATGGGTTCGCCGACTGGAAGATGCTATCTGGCGTCGCACGAAGCTGGGCATGTGGCTGAATGATGAACAACAGACTCGGGTTAGCGAGTGGCTAAAACAGGCGACTGAACAGCGTTTATCCCAGGCTTCCTGACTCCGTTTTCACGCCAGCGCTATGGCTCTACGTCATGTCATCCAGCCGGGAATACACAGGCCGGGTGATATGAATTAATGTCTTTTCCACCAACACGCAAGGCCGCGCTGTATTTCACGCAGCGCGGCATTATTTAGAAAACATTCGCCGCTGCAGCCCGCCAAAGCCAGGACATAGCGATTTCGCTGCAGAGCAGTTTATAACCCTCACCTGCTTCAGCTCAGCAACCATGCCGCTCCGCTCTCGGGCCACATTAATAATGGAAAGTTTAGGCAAGCTGACGCAGCATACGTCGCAGCGGCTCGGCGGCTCCCCACAAAAGCTGATCGCCGACCGTAAACGCGGATAAATACTCTGGGCCCATATTCAGCTTACGCAGACGCCCAACGGGCGCGTTGAGGGTACCGGTGACTGCCGCCGGCGTAAGTTCACGCATCGTGATTTCACGCTCATTCGGCACCACTTTTACCCATTCATTATGATCAGCCAGCATGGCTTCTATGGTGGGCAGCGACACCTCTTTTTTCAGTTTCAGCGTAAATGCCTGGCTATGGCAACGCAGCGCTCCCACGCGAACGCACAGGCCGTCAACGGGGATAGTGTTTGACGTGGCTAGAATTTTGTTGGTTTCCGCCTGCCCTTTCCACTCTTCGCGGCTTTGCCCGTTATCCAACTGCTTATCAATCCAGGGAATAAGGCTGCCGGCCAGCGGCACGCCAAAGTTATCCACCGGTAATTCACCGCTGCGGGTTAACTGCGTAACGCGGCGCTCAATATCCAGAATGGCGGAGGCAGGATTGGCGAGCGCTTCGGCTACGTCGTCGTGCAGCATACCCATTTGCGTAATCAACTCGCGCATATGGCGCGCGCCGCCGCCAGAGGCCGCCTGATACGTAGCCACAGAGGCCCACTCTACCAGCCCATTCGCGAATAATCCTCCCAGCGACATTAGCATCAGGCTCACGGTACAGTTGCCGCCGACAAACGTTTTGCCGCCGCGATTCAGAGCTTCATCTATTACGCGTTGATTGACCGGATCGAGTACGATCGTCGCGTCTTCCCGCATCCGCAGCGTGGACGCAGCGTCTATCCAGTAACCCTGCCAGCCACTTTCCCGAAGCGCCGGATAGATTTCGTTGGTATAATAGCCGCCCTGGCAGGTCACGATAATATCCAGCGCCTTTAGCGAATCCAGACAGTAGGCATTCTGAAGCACATTTTCAGCAGGCTGTCCGGCGAACGAAGGCGCCGGCTGACCGACCTGCGACGTAGAAAAGAAAATCGGGCGAATAGCCGCAAAGTCGTGCTCCTGCGTCATGCGCTGCATCAGCACAGACCCAACCATGCCGCGCCAGCCGATAAAACCAACATTTTTCATAGCGAATAATTCCTGAGAGGTCAGAGCGAATTGTGCATCCCAGCAGTAAGACTGGTACAGTCATCCACCTTACAAAATGCTGCCAAAGTCGCAAGTGAAAATAATCGATGATAGCCCCGCCCTGAGTAATAACGCTTATCGCCAGGGGCAAAGCGCAACGGACTGGCCACCGCCGCAGGCGGGCCGCAAAGGATAAAATAGCGTTAAGAAAATCAATACATTGATATTTATTTGATTAATAACGAGAAAGCGCCCATTTTTTCTCGTCATCTGTTATTTGAGAAAGCCATTTATGAGTGATATTTTTTCCGCCACCGTTTTGCTGCTACTGATTATGGATCCGCTGGGTAATCTACCGATTTTTATGTCGGTGCTAAAGCATACCGAGCCAAAGCGCCGCCGGGCGATTATGATCCGCGAACTGCTTATTGCGCTGCTTATCATGCTGATTTTTCTGTTCGCTGGCGAACGTATCCTGGCATTTTTGAATCTGCGCGCCGAAACCGTCTCGATTTCCGGCGGCATTATCTTATTTCTGATTGCGATTAAAATGATTTTCCCCAGCCATGAAGGCAATGCCAGCGGCCTGCCCGCCGGCGAAGAACCTTTTATCGTGCCGCTGGCGATCCCGCTGGTAGCCGGACCTACGCTTCTTGCCACGCTGATGCTGCTATCGCACCAGTATCCCGGCAACATCAGCGCGCTGGTTATTGCGTTACTGCTGGCCTGGGGCGGCACGGTATTTATCCTGCTTCAGTCATCGCTGTTCCTGAGGCTGCTGGGCGAAAAAGGCGTAAATGCGCTGGAACGTCTCATGGGGCTGATTCTGGTGATGCTGGCCACGCAGATGTTCCTTGACGGAATCCGCGCCTGGATGAAAGGATAAAAGTAGGCCACCGGAACGGGTGGTCTAAATACTAAAATTGAGGAAAGGCGCAGAGCCGCCCACCGGGCGGCCCTGCTGCATTAGGAAAGGAGCTCGAAGGCTATCATTCCAACGATTGCACCCACCGTGCCAAGGATAGTCTCCATCAGCGTCCAGGTCTTCAGGGTTTGCGCTTCGGTAGCGCCGGTGAAGCGCCCATATAGCCAGAATCCGGCATCATTTACGTGGCTGACCACAATAGAACCGCCGGCAATGCAGATTGACAGCGCCGCCAGTTGGGCACCTGAATAGTGCAACTGCTCAATTACCGGCATGACCAGGCCCACGGCCGTCAGACAGGCCACGGTCGCGGACCCCTGAATAATACGCACCGCCGCCGCCAGCACAAAACAGGTAACCGCAATCGGCAACCCAACGCCGGTTAGCGCCTCACCTAACGCAGGGCCGACGCCAGAATCCACCAGTACCTGCTTGAACACGCCGCCGGCACCAATAACCAGTAGGATAATCCCGGCGGGCTGAAGGGCATGTCCACAAATTTCCATCACCCGCTCTTTATCCATACCCTGGCGCATCGCCAGGCCATAGATAGCCACCAGACAGGCAACCAAGATGGCGGTAAACGGATGGCCGATAAACTCAAACCACTCATAGAGCGTGGAGCCTTCGGCGGTAAAACGCGCGGCGATGGTTTTCAGCCCCACCAGAATTAAAGGCAGCAGAATAAGCGACAGACTAAATCCAAAAGAGGGCAATTTTCCTTCGCCCAAATGGGGTTCTGTAACGTCATCCGGAATAGACAATTGAACATAACGGCTAATAAAGTTACCGAATAGCGGCCCGGCGATAATCATACCCGGCACCGCTGCGCACAGGCCAATAAGGATCATCCAGCCAAAGTCCGCGTGCATTTGCGAAGCCAGTAGCATCGGCGCCGGACCGGGCAGCAGGAAAGCCGCCGCCGCCGCGACCCCGGCAAAAAGCGGGATCACCAGTTTTATCAAGTTAGTGCCGGTATGGCGTGCCATTGAAAACGCGACGCTAATCAGCAGGACGATTGCGACTTCAAAAAACAGCGGCAGCGCGCAAATCAGCCCGGCCAGCCCGATAGCGTAGTGCGCCCGGCTATGGCCAAATGACTTCAGCATTTTTACGGCTATCTGATCTACCGCACCGGTTTCGTGCAGGATTTTGCCAAACATCGCTCCCAGCGCCACTACCACGGCCAGGAACCCGAGCGTGCCGCCCATACCTTTTTCCATCGTGGCGGCGATTTTATCCAGCGGCATCCCGGAAAACAGCCCCGCGCCAACAGAAACGACCATCAGTGCGACAAACGCGTGCATTCGCGCCTTCATCACCAACAGCAATAGCAGCAGGACAGAGCCTACCGCGGTTAATACCAGCGTTAATGTACTCACGATCCCGCCTCATTTTGCTTAATCATAGAAATAGCATTTGCTACCACGCCATCCAGCGGCTGGTCGATATCGACAACCAGAACGTCGCCTTCGTCAGCCTGCGGCTCTTCCAACGCATCGAATTGGGTCACCAGCATTTGCGGTTTAAAGAAATGGCCCTTCCGGGCTTTAAGCCGGCTTTCAATCAGCGCGTAATCTCCTTTCAGGTAGATAAACGCTAAATTAGGATTTCCTTCACGCAGGAGATCTCGATAACTTTTTTTCAAGGCAGAACAGACAATTAACGAGATTTTATTGGTGCGCTGCATAGCAAATGCAGCATCATTCAGCGCTTTTAGCCACGGAATGCGGTCGTCATCGTTCAGCGGCTCTCCGGAAGCCATCTTGAGGATATTACGGCGAGGATGCAGGAAATCACCGTCCAGAAAAGCGGCATGAAGTTTGTGGGCCATTTCACCGGCAACGGCGGATTTACCGCTACCGGAAACGCCCATCAGGACATAAACGTGATGGTCGTGATTAATAGTGCTCATAGCGCGACTCCGACTGACACAAAGTAACATCGGCATAGTGATGTTACGGGTAACTGTTATCGGTAACATTGTCGAACGCCGCGTGTAGAGAAGCAACGTCCGTTTTCAGGAATTGCCTGTAATTGTGAACCTTGTCAAATAATAGGGTGACTCAGCGTCTCGCCCTGCCCGCCACCACCGGCAGGTGCACGGCGTATTACCGGGCGCTTTCCCAAATAGGAATGAGTAGCCCTGTATTGACGCTCCCGAGTTTCCCAATGAATTGCCGCTAGACAGAGCCGCCGGGGAATAATGTAAACCCCAGATCGCACTGCGCTGGCACCACATTTTCACCGCGGATGCGCGCCAGTAAACGTTCAGCGCCGATACGCCCCATCCGTTCGCGCGGAGTCAAAACGCTGGCCAGCGGCGGCTCCATAACTTGCCCGATATCATGCCCATGAAAACCCGCAATCGCGATATCGTCCGGGATGCGCAGCCCTAATCGCTGACATTCAAACGCCGCGCCCACCGCAAGATCATCGTTAGTACAAAAAATACCGTCAAGCTCCGGATATTCGCGTTTAGCCCGACGAAAAAGCGCAATACCGGCGGAATAAGAAGACGATTGTTCATCCATTACGCTGTAAGGCGTCACCCCGGCGTCGCGCATTGCCTGCTCATAGCCGCGCTGCTTCATGATTGTGCGTTCATCGAGACGCGCGCCGAGATAGGCGATATGCCGATGCCCGCGCTGGAGCATTAGCTCGGTCATTTGGCGCGCCGCTTCGACGTTATCAAACCCCACCGCAATATCAAGACACGGAGAGACGCTATCCATCAATTCCACCACCGGGATTCCGGCGGTTTCTATCATACGCACCGTGCGCGGCGTGTGTGCGCGTTCGGAGAGAATTAAGCCGTCAATGTTCCAGGAGAGCATCGACATAATACGTTCTTCTTCCAGCTCTGGACGATAACCATAGTGCGCCAGCATCGTCTGATAACCGTGCGCATCAATCACACTTTCAATGCCGCGTAATACTTCAGCGAATACCTGGTTGGTTAAAGACGGGAGTAGAACGCCAATTGCCCGACTGGTGGCATTAGATAGAATATCCGGCGCACGATTGGGGATATACCCCAGTTCGTCCAGCGCGACGGCGATTTTTTCACGCAACGCCACCGAGACCTGTTCAGGGTTACGTAAAAAACGACTCACCGTCATTTTTGTTACGCCGACGCGATCGGCAACATCCTGCAATATCGGTCTTTTCTTTTTCATTGTCCTGAAGCAGTTATCAATAACGGTCCGGCTCAGTGTAGCACGGTCCTGCCGCAGGCTTCCCGTGTTATGGGGCGAAGACGCTTATACTCAAAAAAAGGGCCGCCCGGCGGGCGACCCTGGATATTCCCGGTTTATACCGGAGATAAATCGAACAGCAGGATTTCACTGGCGCTATCGGCATGGATTGAAATAGCCTGTTCATCCCAAATAGCAATACCGTCGCTGGTCGTCGCTTTTTGCCCATTAATAGACACATCGCCTTTAACAACCTGTATCCAGACGCGGCGATCGGCGGCAATTTGCCAAATTGACTGTTCATCTTTCGCCAGCACCCAGCGATACAGCTCCATATCCTGATAAACCCTGAGCGAACCCTCACGCGCATCCGGCGACAGCACCAATTGCCGGCCCTGCGGCGCATCAAATCGACGCTGCTCATAGCGCGGCTCAATCCCCGTTTTTTCGGGAATGATCCAGATCTGATACAGGCGCAGGCGCTCATCCGCCTTCGGGTTGTATTCAGAATGGCGCACGCCGGTCCCGGCGCTCATTATTTGGAATTCACCGGCTGGCACCTGTTCTTTGTTGCCCATGCTATCCTGGTGCTCAACCGCCCCTTCCAGCACATAAGTCAGGATTTCCATATCTTTATGCGGATGGGTGCCAAACCCCTGCCCGGCCTCTATTACATCTTCATTTATAACGCGAAGCGCAGAAAACCCCATAAAATTAGGATCATAATAGTCCGCAAACGAAAATGAATGCCATGAATCCAGCCAACCGTGATTAGCATGGCCGCGCTCATTGGCTTTACGTGTATAAATCATATTAACCCCCTGCACAATCTCGATAACAATAGTGTGGACCTGAAACCCCGGCGATGATAGAGGGGGAAAATTGATACCTACATTCAAAAAATATGAATAATAAAACACCGGCATGTATATTCTATCCAGCGATGACCAGTCGTGATTAACCGGCCCGTTCGCGCTATTCGCTATTGTACATCGGGTTAAACATTCAAAAATATTCACATTTATGAACAGGCAACTGGCCTGTGTGCAATCGGGCTAATCGCCCGTCTTTTTTGTATACGATACGGACAGGCCTGTTTCGGGTTTGTCACAGACTGATATAGACATTAGCACTGCCTTCATCGGGGAAGTAACAGCGGGGTGACATTCCGGCCCTGTATAGCAGAGCAATTAAGGCGACTGTTTACGGTAATGCAGTCCCCGGTATCACCCGTTTCCTACAGATAAAAAAAAGCCAGCGCATGGCTGGCTAAAAAATACTGGAAGCAATGTGAGCAATGTCGTGCCTTCAGGTTTCACCGCAAAGTCTCCCCTGAACGCAGTGCAATAATAATCATTATCATTCTCATGTGTCCAGCGATTTCGAAAATTTTTTGGCATTTCCTCTAATGCAAATCACCGCCATACCCCATGGCCCCAACGTCGCTTAAGGCATACGGCTCCGGCGGAACGGTAGTTTCATAAACCGTTTGCCCGCACTGGGTAACGCGAACCCGAGCATTCTTATTTCCGTTATCTAACGGCGAAAATTAAAGGCAACGATTGCCAGATACGGCTCCACTTAGGCGAGATGAGGCGTTTGTCCGGCTTCCCCAAATAAAGCCCTACGCCAGACTTGGGACTTGCCCATCAATAAATTCAGTGGTATCCAGAAAACTACCACATCATTTAGGAATCATTGGATGCCTCATATCACTCTACGCCACGCAGCGCCGGAAGACGCCGAGGCATTACTGCGTATCAACGCTCATCCTGATGTACTGCGCAATACACTGCAATTCCCCTACCCTGCGCCCGATACCTGGCTGACGAGGCTCACGCAAAAACAGGCCGGGCAGCACCATCTGGTAGCCTGTATTGATACAAACGTTGCAGGGCATCTGCATCTCCAGGTTGAACAAAATCCGCGGCGTAGCCACGTGGCAAGCTTCGGTATCAGCGTCGATCCTCACTGGCAGGGTCAGGGTGTCGCCTCTACGTTATTACAAAGCGCCATCGACCTCTGTGATAACTGGCTGCGCGTCGAGCGCCTTGAATTAAGCGTCTATGTCGATAACGCACCGGCTCTGGCGCTGTATCAAAAATATGATTTCGCTATAGAAGGCACCGGACGCCAATACGCCCTGCGCAACGGAGAATATACGGATGTCTACTTTATGGCACGGTTAAAGAACGAGCATCGGACTGCGGAATAACGCGCCGGTTTACCCGGCCATCGGGATCTTCGTAAGCCTGCCAGTAACATTACTTCACAATAAAATACGCCGCCCCGCACCAGCGAAGCGGCATTAAAATTAATAGCCGGCCGCCAGATCGTCTGGCGTCCGGGGATCGGCCGCGCCGTAAAGCGTCCCGTCGGGCGCTGCCATAATGCTTTGTGTACTGCCCATCGCCGGTTTCACCGCAATATGCTGTCCTTTTGCTTCAAGCAGACGCAGCGTGTCCGGGCTAAACCCTTTTTCAACGCGCAGTTCATCCGGCAACCACTGGTGATGAAAGCGCGGCGCATTGGTCGCCTCCGCAACGTTCATACCAAAATCAATGGTATTCACCAGCATTTGCAGCACCGTTGTAATAATACGGCTCCCGCCGGGGCTGCCCGTCACCAGCCAGACTTTCCCATCTTTCAGCACCAGCGTCGGCGACATTGATGACAGCGGGCGTTTACGCGGCGCCACGGCGTTCGCTTCACCGCCAACAAGACCATACACATTCGGCGTTCCCGGCTTCGCAGAAAAGTCATCCATCTCATTATTCATTAAAATACCGGTATTACCGGCGACAATGCCGCTGCCAAACGTCGTGTTTAGCGTATAAGTGACCGCTACGGCGTTACCTTCTTTGTCGACCACGGAGAAATGGGTAGTCTGGTCGCTTTCATAAGGTGCCAGCTTGCCAGGTTTAATGTCGCTCGAAGGCCGCGCTTTATTAAGATGGATTTGCTGCGCCAAAGATTTAGCGTAGGCCTTACTGGTTAAAGCCTGAATCGGTACTTTTACAAAATCCGGATCGCCCAAATATTCCGAGCGATCGGCATAAGCGTACTTCTCAGCTTCCGCCATCGTATGCATTGCATCCGCGCTGCCAAATCCGTACTTCGCCAGGTCGCTATTCTCCAGGATGTTCAATATCTGTACGATATGAATTCCTCCGGAGGATGGTGGGGGCATCGAATAAATTTGATAACCGCGATAATCGCCGCGAACTGGCTCGCGTTCCACGGCGCGATAAGCGCCAAGATCGGCTTTCGTGATAAGACCGCCGTGCTTCGCCATCTCCTGGGCAATTTGCGTCGCGATAGCGCCTTTATAAAAAGCATCTGGTCCAGATTGTGCAATTAACGCCAGGCTATGGGCCAAATGACGCTGCACCAGCCGTTCGCCCTTTGCCCAGGGTTTACCGTTCAGCTTCCAGAAAATCGCCTTGCTATTCGCATGCTGAGGCAAAACCTCGCTTCCGTACTGCTTCAGATCGTCCGCCAGCGCATCATTTACCACAATACCTTCTTTAGCCAGGCGAATAGCGGGCTGCAGCACGCGGCTAAGCGGCAGCGTGCCATATTTTTCAAGAGCCAGCGCAAACCCGGCAACGGTGCCAGGCGTACCGGAAGCCAGATGCGACGTGAGAGACTTTTTACTGTCCGCCTCCCCTTTTTCATCCAGGAACATATCGCGGCTAGCGGAAGCTGGAGCCATCTCACGGAAATCTATTGCGATATTTTTCCCCTCTGCGGTATGTAACATCATAAATCCACCGCCTCCCAGGTTCCCTGCCTGAGGATGCGTGACCGCCAGAGCAAACCCAACGGCGACGGCCGCGTCTACCGCATTTCCCCCGCGCTTTAAAATATCAACGCCAACTCGGGTTGCCGTCGCATCCACCGATGACACCATACCGTGGCGTGCCACTGTCGGATGAAAAACATCTTCTTCTACGCCATATGAAACCGGCGGCGGAGCCGCCACGGCCTGAAACGCCAGCGCCAGCCCGCACGCAATTAACCACTGCTTCATCGTTATATTCTCCCGTCTGGAAGGAAATGGCTCACAGAAACACCCAAAATCAGATAGACCTGGCAGGTATGCGACGCGCCGTAGCTTACGGATGCGGCTGAACGTATCGCCAAGCCTGCGGTAAAGCCTGGTTGAGAATGTTTGAAAAAACATCGCCAGGTGGAGAAAAGGCGTACAATATGAGAAACCTTCACGAAGAGGAGCGTAACGTGAAAGCGATATTCGTCATAGGAATGGGGTTATTTTCGCTATATGCCAGCGCAAAGCCGCTCACGGCGCAGCAAATGCGTAATGAACCACTATTGCAAAACTCCAGTCAGCAAAGAACGCAGCAGGAAATGCGTATTCAGCAAAACCAGCAGCAAAATAATCTGCAGCAGGCGTTACGCAGTCAGCAACAGCGCCAGGAGCAGCGGCTACAGAACCAGATGCAAACCGATCGCGACCGCATTCGTCAGTCACAGCCCGGCGCGGTAACCTCGCAGCAGCGGATAATGCCGCGCGCGCAATAATGATCCGTGGCGTTAAATACCCGTGCTTAAGGCGCCTTCGCAGGCGCTTTTTTATCGCCCGTTAACGCCGATAAATAGGTAAATTTGCGGCATAAGTGCCCTACCAAAGCCAAAACGAAGCAGAAAACCATATCAAGATACGCTCCGTATCAAAAGCAGCGTTTAACAGAGTCCCGCATTGTGGAAATGCCGAAGTGAACCCTGCCAGCAAAGCAACGGCACCCACTTTTACCGCAAACTTATCAAGGCGCAGGAAAACCTGCCCAATAATGAACTGGGAGTGATTATTCATAGTGCGATAAAAAACGCCCGCCAGCTTCGACATTGCCGCCTGGCCCTCACGCCTTTCAAGCGGTGGCCAGGGTTCTAAATCAGGAGCCAAAGTCCGGACCAATGATATCAATGCGATCGGTGCACAGCGTATCTACGCCAAGTCGCAGTAGTTCCCGCGCCCGGTGCGGGGAGTTAACGGTATACGCCAGAATTCGCAGTCCTTCTCGTTTAATCGCCGTAATACGGTCCGGCGTTAACAGGCGATGGTTGAGATGCAAAGAGACGCACTCCAGCGAACGTGCCTGCTGACGCCAGTCTTCGCGCCAGCGATCCATTAATAGCCCGCGCGGCAGCTCCGGTACGGCGCACCGTGCCGCAGCCAGCGCCTGCGGAGAAAAAGACGATAGCAAGGGTGCCTTCATGCCCTGCCATAGCGTTTGCGCTGCACGCGCCACTGCTGCACCCGTTTCGACGTCCAGCCCGGTAGTGGGCTTAATTTCAATATTGGCCTCCATGCCATAGCGGCGGCAGCGCTCCGCTACTTCAGATAATAGCGGCAAAGGTTCCCCGTCAAAGTCGCGGCCAAACCAGCTTCCTGCATCAACCCGCTTTAGCTGTAACCAGTCCAGGCAGCCTGCTACGCCCCACGCATTACTGGTGCGGTCGAGCGTATCATCGTGCAGCAAAAAAGGTTGCCCATCTCGCGATAGCTTTACATCAAACTCAATCATCCGGTGCCCAAAACGCGCCCCGGCATCGATACCTGCCAGCGTATTCTCTGGCGCCAACCGCCCGCCGCCGCGATGGGCGGCGATCCTTGCATAACTCCACTCGATCACACGTTTTTCCACTCTTTTTGCGAATACGTCTGGTTCCTTGCGGGCCAGCCCGGCGCGCGCTTTCCCACAATTTTAACGCCCCGGCTCTGCCGGCTATTTTATTCATTGTGATAACGCGCGTTGCAGGAAAGCAGAATAATCTACCCGGCCCCATTTTTCACGCACTCACCGCGTCTGTGGCAAAAACAGGGCATATTTTTTAGAATGAAAAATACTTTCCCCCTCATACAATACGGATCACGGTTATTTTCAGTGAGGCTGAATATATAAAGGTTGCTAAATTAGATCTCCGGATATATAGAGGAACCATGAATGAAAAATGAAGTAATAACCACTGCGGTAAATACCAATTTAAATAACCAGCCTCATAAAGTGGTTACTTCCAGGAGAACTCACTTGGTACTTCAAAACATAAAAAGTAGCAGAGTGGATAATTAGAGTGGCGCATCCCTGCGCGCGTTTTCCCCAGGCTGGCACCAGTAAATTTTTAGCATAAAATAGAGTCAATCTTTGAATTGAGAGTACCGATCATTCAGGCATTAGTTTTCCTATATCCATTTATCAGCTTACGGGAGTTACATTAACCTATCCGAACAAAAAGATTTCCAGATGCCCCGTCAGCTTCATTATTAATATCCCGTTTACTTACAATTCTATACGCCTAAGCTAACGCATAATGAAAATAACTCAGTGGTATCGAACTGAGAGTTCGCTTTCATAAACAACTGGCTACATTATAGCCATAAGTTTCCCTACCATCAGCCTCTCACAATATTATTTTTAACCAAAGTCTCATACTCGACAGAAAGAGCGCTAATTGCCCGAAAGAATCCCCCCTCTAACGGCAGGTAGCCAAAAGATTATTTTTATTAACCAGCCAGACCAATTGAGAGTAACAAAAATTCGATTATTACCATAATTACCAGCCTTTTCTGGCTATTCCATTTTGGAAAAATATTATCAAATATAATGTTATAGAATTTACAATCGATATACATAATTGTCTTATATAGAAAATAACGATCAATGTTATAAAAATGATCGTTAATTACCATGGTGTTGATTGCTTTGTCAGTTAAAGTCAATAAGCTCCAGGCCGATAGTAATCTTTGTCTAACCTCACAAAGCGGACATCGTATGCCTAAAATAAAATTAAGTTTCTCACATAAAATCTGGATCCCTTTAATACTATGCCTGCTAACGCTTTGCGCAGTCATTTTTACCGGATATTCTTTATTTAAGTCATCACTTCTTGAGGAAAGAAGAGCCAAAATCTCTGCAATCGTTGATACGGCAGAAAATATCGCTAAGAAGTATGCTGAGCTAGAAAAAAAAGGGGTATTAACCCGATCGCAGGCTCAAGAAGAAGCGCGCAATGAAATCACGATGCTGGAATATGAAAATGGGAAAGGCTATGTGTTTATCACTAATAAAAATGGCATATTTATTTACAATAAAACTAAAAGCATTATAGGTAAAAACTTCAATGACATAGTGCCAGGTTTCATTGAACAGACCTATTCCAAAAAAGGTGGATTTATCCATTATCTGTGGGAAGTTCCAGGTAAAGGAAAGATAGAAAAAATCACGTATGGGCGAAGCTTCCCGTTCTGGGAATGGGATCTTGCCAGTGGTGTTTATATGGATGACATCCAGGATTCTCTAAATGATATTTTACATAAACTGATCCTGACGTCCCTACTGATTATTATTCCTTGCTTAATTATTGCGTTATCTATCAATCGCAATATTATCGGCGAAATCCGTAAAATTGGTGAGGAGCCAGGAGTTGTACAAAAAATTGCGCTTGCTATTGCAAATAATGATCTCACGACCCCAATTAGCATAAGTAATAAAAAACAGAATACCATTATTTATGCTCTCAATGACATGCAGGAAAACCTGAAAAAACTGATTGGGAGCATATATGAATCATCTCAGCACGTGCGCCATGTTGCGGATGAACTTGCCCGCGGAAATACTGAACTATCGTCACGCACAGAAGAACAGGCTGCGGCCGTACAGCAAACGGCGGCCAGTCTTGAAGAGATCACATCCACCATCAAAATGAATGCTGAAAACGCTCAGCAGGCTGCGGAAGATGCAACCCGCGCCAATAACACGGCCTCTAAAGGCCATGAAGCCGCCAGCAGTATGCTCGCAGCGATGGAAAAAATTGCCTCCAGCTCCAGCAAAATTGTCGATATTATCTCCGTTATAGAAGGCATTGCCTTTCAAACCAATATTCTTGCACTTAATGCCGCCGTTGAAGCAGCTCGGGCGGGTGAACGCGGACGCGGCTTCGCCGTCGTCGCCAGCGAAGTGCGCGTATTGGCCCAGCGCAGCGCTACGGCGTCGAAAGAAATTCAAGCGCTCATTAATGAATCGACAAAACACGTTACGGAAGGACGCCGCCTTGCAGGCATGACCCAGCAAACAATGGATGAGATTGTGCAATCGAATCGTTCCGTAGCGGCAATGATGCAAGAAGTTTCAATGGCATCAGAAGAGCAAAGTAAAGGTATTTCGCAAATTGCAGTCGCGGTAGGCCAGATGGATAGTGTAACTCAGCAGAATGCGGCGCTGGTTGAAGAGTCTACAAATGCCACCAATCGCATGGAAGAGCAAACGACGCTGCTGCATCACCAGGTGAGTCGTTTCCGCCTGGAAGATAAAGCGTAATCAAAATCAACGAAAGGGTGCGGCAGGGAAGCCGATCTTTTCTTTCGTCATCGCTAGCGCGTCTCGGCCCCATCTTTCCTAAAATGATTTGTCCCGCCACTTTCAGTTTTAGCCGCATCAGTTTTAGCCGCGATATAGATATCCTGCCTTAATGCATAGTATTTCTGATGCCCCCCGGACGCGGGTATTATTAGATTCACTAAGGTCCGCTGGCGTAAGCGTGAGAATAGCTATCCCTTGATGGGATGCAGGCAGCGAATTGAAAGGGGATTTCGGCGTGGGCAAGTTGCTGACTAAAAATAGTCTCACCAAAAACGATTAGTTTTAGCAGCAAAAAGCCGCCTTCACGCATCGGGCGGCTTGAGTATATTATAGAAAACCCGGCGCCAGGCCGGGTTCTTTGGTGCGGCTACCGGACCATTTAAGCTTCGATAGCGGCACGCAGTTTCTTCATTGCATTCTTCTCAAGCTGGCGCACTCGCTCTGCGGATACGCCATAACGATCGGCTAATTCCTGCAACGTCGTTTTGTTGTCCTCATCCAGCCAGCGGGCGCGGATGATATGCTGGCTACGCTCATCTAACCCCTGCATAGCATCGGATAACTTATCGGCAGCGTGGGCCTCCCAGTTATCGTCTTCGATTCCATCAGCGAAATTAGAGGTTTTGTCCTGTAAAAACAGTACCGGCGCCATCGGCTGATGATCATTCGCATCATCGTCGGATGACATATCAAACGTCATGTCCTGGGCCGCCATTCGCGACTCCATCTCACGCACGTCTTTACTGGATACGCCAAGCTCCCGGGCTACCATTTCGACTTCATCCTGATTGAACCAGCCTAACCGCTGCTTGGTTTTGCGCAGGTTGAAGAACAGCTTACGCTGAGCCTTGGTCGTGGCTACTTTAACAATGCGCCAGTTGCGTAGCACATACTCGTGAATTTCTGCCTTGATCCAGTGAACGGCAAAAGAAACCAGACGCACGCCGACTTCAGGGTTAAAGCGACGTACCGCTTTCATCAAACCAATGTTACCTTCCTGGATCAGGTCTGCCTGCGGCAAACCGTAACCGGCATAATTACGGGCGATATGAACAACAAAGCGCAGGTGAGAAAGGATCAGCCTTTTTGCTGCTTCCAGACTACCCTGGTAATGCAGCTCTTCAGCCAGCGCCTTCTCTTCCTCAGCCGATAACATCGGCCAGGCGTTAGCGGCCCGGATATAAGATTCCAGGTTACCAACAGGGGCTAAAGCTAAATTTTGCATTTCTTTGGTCATTCAAATCCTCACAATTCTTTTGGCTTCAGGCTCATACTTTGTAAACCATGCGCCCTAAAAACCGCTGTTACGCGCCAGGGGCGACGCGCTTTATCTGTTTATCAGACAGTAATGTTATCCACAAGTTCAAATATCTCTGTGAATAAAATTGCACACAAAATGCGATACCAACATTCGTGTGAGTGAGCGCTAAAATGACAGCGAGCAACTTCCCTGCTCGCGACAAATCGCGACGCAGGGACATAAGTATACCAGAGAATGATTAGTCCGGAGTAAAGTGGCGTAAATGCTGCACCGTGGCAAGCCAGGCCGCCACCCAGCCAATCATCGAAGCGACTAATAATAGCAATAAACACTCTTCAAAAGAGAGGCCGCTTATCTCAAATTTGGTTCCGAATACGCGGGCCACATCACTTACCGCTGAGGAAAGCCGCATCACTAATATCTCTGAAAGGATCAAAGATAAAAACGCGCCGCTAAACCCTAACAGCGCTCCGCCGTATAAAAATGGGCGTAGGATAAAACCGTCTGTTGCACCGATTAGCTTTTGTACGTTAATGGTATCCCGACGAGCAAAAATACTCAGGCGCACGCTATTGCCGATAACCAAAAAAACGGCGGCAATCATTAATATTCCAATCATCGCGGCCACGCGTCCCACAAGCCCGGTTAAAGCAGAAAGACGCGCACACCAGCTATCGTCCATGCGCACTTCATCAATACCGTGGAGACGCGAAACGCGATCGCGTAAAGAAGTAAGCGACTGAGTTCCCTGGAAATCAATTTTAGGTTCAATAACCGCTACGGCGGGCAGGGGATTTTCTTCCAGCATATCCAGCGCACCGCCGAATCCAGACCAGTTACGAAACTCGCCTAGCGCCTCATCGCGGGATAAATAATCCACTTTGGCAACGCCTTCCGTCGCCTTAAGCTCACCGACAACTCGCTGAGCGCCGTCATCATCAAGCGTTTTATCCAGATAGACCGTAATTTGCGGCGTAGGATAATACTGCGTTGCTGCCTGGCTTACGTTCTTATAAACCATGTAGCACACGCTAGGCAGCGTCAGCGAAATGGCTATCACCATGATGGTTAGAAACGTTGCCAAAGGTTTACTGCGCAGATCGTACAGCGCGCCCTGCCAGGCATAGCGCATCTGCTCATTAACCTTACCGCTACGTGGCTTACTGCTATTCGTCGCGGCTTTTCCTCGCCCGCTAACACGCTGTGCAAGAGTTCGCCCGGCGCCGCTCAATCGTTCTTTCTTGCCCACAGGATTCCGGCGAGCCCCAAACTGTTTTTTCCTCATAAGCAGGCTGCGATTATTCACTGGCATGCCCCCCATGTAAGTGCCCGCCGCTTAAATTTAAGACCCGATAAGGCCGGCGCGAAATCAAAGCCAGATCGTGCGTCGCCATCAATACGGTCACGCCGACCTGATTAAACTCTTCGAACAAGCGCAAAATCCCTTCTGACAGCGCATTATCCAGGTTCCCGGTGGGTTCATCCGCCAGCAGTACCGCAGGCTTATTCACTACGGCGCGTGCGATTCCAACGCGCTGCTGCTCCCCACCCGACAGTTGAATAGGGAAGCTTTTCGCTTTATCCAGCAGGCCTACTTTATCCAGCGCAGCGGAAACACGCCTGCGAATATCTTCGCTACTGGCGCCGGCAATGATCAGCGGTATCGCCACATTATCGTACACGGTGCGGTCCATCAGCAGATGGTGATCCTGAAAGATCATGCCAATCTGCCGACGTAAGAACGGCACTTCACGCGCCCGAAGCCGGCTAATATCATGCCCGCCAAAGTAGATTTGGCCAGCGCTGGGCCGTTCAATGCCGCAAATCAGTTTAAGTAGCGTACTTTTACCCGCGCCGGAATGGCCGGTTAAAAACGCCATCTCGCCCTGACGCAGATGAAAAGAGACCCCTTGCAGCGCCTGCCTCCCGCCGCGATAGGCTTTGCTGACTTGTTCAAAGCGAATCATTGTCAATCCTCTCGGGCAAACAGTGCCTCAATAAAATCATCCGCGTTAAAGGGACGCAAATCTTCTATGCGCTCACCTACGCCAATATAGCGAATCGGTATTCCAAAGCGGTCGGCAACAGAGAAAATAACGCCGCCCTTTGCTGTACCATCAAGCTTCGTCAGAGTTATCCCCGTCAAACCAACGGCTTCATTGAATAGCTGCGTCTGGCTGACGGCATTTTGCCCGGTACTGGCATCAATGGTTAGCATCACCTCGTGCGGCGCCGCTTCGTCCAGTTTCTTCATGACGCGCACAATTTTCTTCAATTCTTCCATTAAATGCGCTTTGTTCTGCAGGCGACCCGCCGTATCGGCAATCAGCACGTCAATATTACGAGCCTTTGCGGCCTGAATCGCATCAAAAATTACCGAAGCGGAGTCCGCGCCCGTATGCTGAGCGACCACCGGAATATTATTACGCTGACCCCAAACCTGAAGCTGCTCAACCGCAGCCGCGCGGAAGGTATCTCCGGCGGCCAGCATTACACTCTTACCTTCCTGCTGGAACTGACGGGCCAGTTTACCGATCGTCGTCGTTTTGCCAACGCCGTTCACGCCAACCATGAGAATGACAAAAGGCGTATGACCTTCAATGTTTAACGGCCCATCCACTTTCTCCAGGATGCCGCTCATTTCATCTTTCAATAGCCCATATAGCGCTTCGGCATCGCGTAACTGTTTGCGCGATGCGCCTTCCGTCAGATGAGTGATAATTTTGCGGGTGGTTTCCACACCAACATCGGCAATCAGTAACTGCTCTTCCAGCTCTTCAAACAAATCATCATCGATTTTTTTACCACGGAACAGCCCGATAAATCCGGAACCAAGATTTTGTTTGGTTTTCACCAGACTGCGCTTGAGTCGGGCAAAGAACCCCTCTTTCGTGGGTTTATCCTGCTCCTGCTGTCCATCCTGGGCGCGGGCCGCTTCTTCGGCGCGTTTCACCTCTTCCGCCGCGCGGGCCGCTTCTTCGGCGCGCTTCGCCTCTTCCGCCGCGCGGACCGCTTCTTCGGCGCGCTTCGCCTCTTCCGCCGCGCGGGCAGATTCTTCGGCGCGCTTCGCCTCTTCCGCCGCGCGGGCCGCTTCTTCGGTGCGTTTCGCCTCTTCCGCCGCGCGGGCCGCTTCTTCGGCGCGTTTCACCTCTTCCGCCGCGCGGGCAGATTCTTCGGCGCGCTTCGCCTCTTCCGCCGCGCGGGCCGCTTCTTCGGCGCGTTTCACCTCTTCCGCCGCGCGGGCCACTTCTTCGGCGCGCTTCGCCTCTTCCGCCGCGCGGGCCGCTTCTTCGGCGCGTTTCGCCTCTTCCGCCGCGCGGGCCGCTTCTTCGGCGCGCTTCGCCTCTTCCACTTGTTTATTAAGGTCGGCTCGCGTAATTTCCGCTTCTTCACGCACGATACGCTCTTGTTCCGCCTGCCACTCATCCTGCAGCGGCGCCTCTGGCGCTTTTGTAACGTCTGCGTCTAAAGCCCGCGGTTTATCGTCTTCCGTCAGTTTTTCACTAACATCAACCACCTCCCGCGCGAATGCCTCCGACTTTGCGTCGGTGTGAAGCTCCGGAGTCTGCTCGTCTACGGCATGATTCGTCTGTTCTGCTTCCTGCTTCTTCTGGCCAAACCCCAGCCAGGAAAAAAGGCCCCGTTTTTTCTCTTTTGCCATTGGCGATCCCGCTCCCCGCTATTCATTCCCGGCATCTCTTCGCCGCTTTATCGGGCGAAGACTAAAATTAATGACTAATACGCGCGTAAAAGCCTATCCCATTAGGCGCTATTGTTGAAACTTGTTTGACGTTAGTTAGCGAATTGAAACCGGAGCGTACATACAGTACGTGAGGATTTCGAGCGCTGCCCAACGTCAGAATGGCGAATAAAATAGCCTAATAAGCCAGACTATTAACTTTTTCCTGCCAGCCTGATATGAACGCCTCATAAAAATCATTGCAATCAAATAAAAACAAGTAAAAACAATGAGATATCAATCATTATTTCGCGTTCAAAATAATGAAGACGCGCATCTCAATATCTATTAATCGCAACGCCGTTAGTTTAACACTTAACTTGGGCGCCATCACTTCACGGGATGCGCCGAAAATGCCCACGCTTCTCGGGTTTCCCCGCCTGCCACTCGCCGTTAGAATAGCAGGCAAAATGACAGGTTCAGATGAGGCTCATGAAAAAACCACACAGCGCTGGCAGCGGCCAAATTCGTATCATTGCAGGCCAGTGGCGCGGTCGTAAACTCCCCGTGCCCGATAGCCCGGGCCTGCGTCCAACCACGGATCGCATTCGTGAGACGCTATTCAACTGGCTGGCGCCTTATATCGTTGATGCACGCTGTCTGGATTGCTTTGCTGGCAGCGGTGCTCTTGCGATCGAAGCGCTCTCTCGCTACGCGGCAAGTGCCACGTTACTGGAAAAAGATCGTGCGGTCGCCCACCAATTACAAAAAAATATCGCGACATTACAGGCGCGTCAGGGGACAGTAATGCATACCGATACGCTGAGCTTTTTAGCCCAGCCGGGTACGCCATTTGATATTGTGTTTATCGATCCACCTTTTCGTCAGGGCCTGCTGGATAACACATTAGAACTGTTGGCGAGCAATGGCTGGCTGGCGCAAAACGCCTGCGTTTATGTCGAAAGTGAGGCCGAAGGCGCAGCGCCAACGGTGCCGCCAGACTGGCATTTACATCGGGAAAAAATCGCGGGCCAGGTTGCCTGGCGGTTATATATTCGGGACGGTGGAGAAAGCAATGATGCTAATTAACATAGGGCGCCTGCTGATGCTGGCCGTATGGGCTTTTATGGTGTTCAACCTGTTCATGCCCTTTCCGCGCCCGCTGAATATCTTCGTCAATGTCGCAATGGTATTTACTATAATGATGCACGGTTTGCAGCTCACGCTGCTTAAAGCCACGCAATCAGAAACCAGTAAACCGCTCACTAACCTGCAGCAGATCCGCATTTTTATTTTTGGCGTCTTTGAGCTGCTCGCCTGGCAGAAAAAACAAATGGGTTAAGGGCGAAAAGTTTCATAGCGAGTTCCTCGCCAGAAAAGCGTTCCCGTAGCGCCTTCTTTTAACTGCTGAAACTGGGGCCTACTGACCCGGAACTGTAGCTCACGCCCATCCGTCAATCGAAACGCGGCGCTATAGCGCATCGATGCTCCCGCAGGCACCACCTGCTGCTGGCGGGAGCGGCTACCCTGTGCTGGCGCCTCGCGCGTCTCTATAACCGTTGCCGCCTGGCTAAGCAGCGGCGCCCGGTCATTTTCCGCCTCCTGACGACGCTGATGCAAAAACCGAAATGACGCGGTAACAATAATTAATCCAATGATAATGATAAAAAAAACCGGGATTTTGCTCATAAAGAAACGTCCTTACATCAGAGCTTCCCAGCATAGCGCGAGAGAAGAAGCATTGTCATCTACCGACGTTGCCCACTAGACTGGAGACAGGCCGCGCGCCGCGCGCGTGCGAAATAATCACTGATTCAGGGATTTATCATGCTGTGGTCGTTTATTGCTGTCTTATTCTCCGGCTGGCTTTACGTTGATGCGTCCTATCGGGGGCCAGCCTGGCAACGCTGGATTTTCAAACCCGTGACGCTATTGCTCCTTCTTATGCTGGCCTGGCAGGCACCCATGTTTAGCGCCACCGGCTACCTGGTGGTAGCGGGGCTATTCGCAAGTCTGGTCGGCGATGCGCTCACGCTGCTTCCCACCCAGCGCATCATGTATGCCGTCGGCGCCTTTTTTCTGTCCCACCTGCTTTACACTATTTGGTTCGCCAGCGAGATGACGCTGAGCTTTTTTTGGCCGTTGCCGCTTACACTGCTTATCATTGGCGCCGTTCTCATCGCTATCGTCTGGAGCCGCTTAGAAGAACTGCGCTGGCCGGTGTGCACTTTTATTGGCATGACGCTGGTCATGGTCTGGCTTGCCGGTGAGCGCTGGTTTATGCGCCCGACGGACACGGCGTTTTCCGGATTTATTGGCGCAGGGTTGCTGCTAATGGCCTACATCATCTGGCTTATTAGCCACTATCGACGCCGTTTCACCGCAGACAATGCCCTGATCGCTGCCTGTTACTTCATCGGGCACTTTCTTATCGTCCGCGCGTTATATCTGTAATTCCCGACCGGGCGCACTGTCGCCCGATCGCTAGAGAAAATCATCTTGACTCTGGAGCTGGCTCTAGGGTGTAACTTCGCTAATGAGAAATTTATCATTATCGGAGATGAGATGAATCGGCCCACCGCTCCTTCCGGGAAAAAGGCGCCCAACTTCGCGCAAGCGTCCCTACTCCCGCTGCAAAAAGCTGAAGATTGCTGCCATCAGGCTGAGCCCGTAGCCGAGCCATCCGCCGCAGCGCGGCCGGCAGGCAACGCGCGCTATAGCTGGAAGGTTCAGGGAATGGACTGCCCGGCCTGCGCGCGCAAAGTTGAAGTTGCCGTACAGCAGGTCGCAGGCGTCACACAAACTCAGGTGGTTTTTGCCACCGAAAAGCTGGTGGTTGACGCATCGGAAGACATCAGGCGTGCCGTTGAGGATGCGGTGCATAAGGCAGGCTATGCGCTGTCCGTCGACGGCGCCGCACCGCAGCCGCATACCGCCTGGCGCGAATATTTCCCGCTCGCGCTAATCACCGCGCTGATGGGGTTAAGTTGGGGCATCGCACTATTTTCACCCGTGGGCGGAAAAGCCGCATTCACTATCACAACGCTGGCCGGCCTGTGGCCCGTCGCGCGCCAGGCGCTGCGCCAAATCCGCGCCGGCAGCCCTTTCGCCATTGAGACATTAATGTGCGTCGCGGCCGTCGGTGCGCTATTCATCGGTGCCACGGCCGAAGCAGCCATGGTGCTCCTGTTATTTCAACTGGGAGAACGCCTCGAAGCTTTCGCCGCGGCGCGCGCCCGTCGCGGCGTGACCGCGCTAATGGCGCTGCGCCCGGAAACCGCGATTCGGCTACGTGACGGAGCGATGGAAACCGTGCCCGTGGCCGCGCTGCGTCCCGGCGACTGTATTGAAGTCGCCGCCGGCGCGCGCCTGCCTGCCGACGGTCGATTACTGAACGACAGCGCAAGTTTCGACGAAAGCGCGCTGACCGGAGAATCGCTGCCGGTAGAGAAATCGCGCGGGGATGGCATTGCCGCAGGCGCAACCAGCCTCGACAGTAAAGCGCTCCTTGAAGTAACGTCGCAGCCGGGCGATAGCGCTATTGACCGCATTTTACGTCTGATTGAAGAAGCCGATGCGCGCCGGGCGCCTATTGAGCGCTTTATCGATCGTTTTAGCCGCAGCTACACGCCCGCGATAATGGCGCTGGCATTGCTCACGGCGACGGTGCCCCCTCTGTTATTCGGCGCGGCGTGGAGCGTCTGGATTTATAAAGCCCTGGCGTTATTGCTGATAGGCTGCCCCTGCGCGCTGGTCATTTCAACGCCAGCCGCGATAACCTCCGCCCTAGCGAGCGCAGCCCAGCGCGGTATCTTAATTAAAGGCGGTGCCGCGCTGGAAAGTTTAGGGCGGATACGTCAAATCGCATTTGATAAAACCGGTACGCTGACCACGGGACAGCCCCAGGTTACCGCAATCCGTACCTTCAGCACCTATAGTGAAGCGCAGGTTTTAACGCTATCGGCAGCCATTGAACGCGGCTCAACGCACCCGCTGGCGCAGGCGATCGTCAGGACAGCCGAAGAACGGCAGCTTGTGTTACCAAACGCAGAGCAGCAGCGAACTCTCGCAGGTATTGGCATAGAGGCGACGGTTAACGGTGAGCGGCTGCGGCTGATTTCCCCCGCCAGAGTGCCGGTAACGCTACTGCGCGCAGAGGAGCAGGCTTTGGTGCAGAGCCTGGAAGCAGAGGGGCATACGCTGGTTATCCTGCTTACCGGCGAGACGGCGCTGGGCGCCGTTGCGCTGCGCGATACATTACGCTCCGAAGCGCCCGCAGCGCTGGCCGAGCTGGGAGAGTTGGGCATCCAGTGTATTATGCTAACCGGTGATAACCCTCGCGCGGCGGCGGCCATCGCCGATACATTGCATACACAATTTCAGGCAGGCCTGCTCCCGGCGGATAAAGTCGATGCGGTTCGCAAGCTTAGCGCAGCTTCTCCGCTTGCTATGGTGGGCGATGGCATCAATGACGCCCCGGCGATGAAAGCCGCAACGATAGGCATCGCGATGGGCGGTGGAACCGATGTCGCCCTCGAAGCCGCCGACGCGGCGCTTTCTCACAATCGTCTGAATGAATTACCGGCGCTCATTCGCCTGGCGCGCGCTACGCATAATAATGTGCGACAGAATATTGCCATCGCGCTGGGGCTGAAGGCCGTTTTTCTGGTCACCACGCTTATCGGCTTTACCGGATTATGGCTGGCAGTGCTCGCCGATTCAGGCGCCACCGCGCTGGTGACGGCAAATGCGCTGAGGCTATTGCGTAGAAAAAAGCAGGGATAATTGTCTGATACAATCAATGGCGCTTACGTAGCAAATAGCGATACGGCAGTGTATCCGCCTGCTGCGCCAGTAAATCATGTTCCATGAAGCGACAAAACCCGGGGATATCCCGCGTAGTCGCCGGATCGTCGGCGATAATCAGCAAGGTTTCTCCGGCCTGCATATTACGCACCGTCTTGCGCACCATCATTACCGGCTCAGGGCACCGCAGGCCCTGGGCATCCAGAATGTGGTCCGCCTCATTAAACACATCGGTCATACTGTTCTCTGAATAAATAGAAATAGAAGCGCCGCTCTCTTACACTGCGGCGTGAAAAACACCCGCGCCGAATCGGCCTCTGGTTACGAAGCAGCCCAACAGCAAACTGACGCTATGCCCGCTCGCCCCGGCCACAGCGGGCATTTCCGCTGGGGTTAAAACCGCGCTAGTTTACGCCGGGGATTCAACAACGCAAGCGGGGTTAACGATTGCGCAGAAAACACGCATTGCAAATTTGAGCCAGCGCAGTATTATGCTGCGCTTTTCAACGGCAAAACGCCGCCTGGGTTCCCTCACCCCAGTGCAGTTTAAAAAGGTACATTATGCTTACTTTAACCGCGCATCAGCGCCAGCGGGCGCTTATCTGGCTATCGCTATTTCATTTAGCAGTCATTATTTCCAGTAACTATCTGGTTCAACTTCCCATCTCTGTGTTTGGGTATCACACTACGTGGGGGGCGTTTAGTTTCCCGTTTATTTTTCTGGCCACTGATTTAACGGTGCGTATCTTCGGCGCGCAGCTTGCCAGGAGAATTATTTTTGCGGTGATGATCCCAGCTTTAGCCGCATCCTACATTATCTCCGCACTATTCTTTATGGGCCACTGGCAGGGGATTTCCGCATTAACGACCTTCAATGTCTTTGTCGCGCGCATCGCGTGCGCCAGTTTTATGGCCTATGCGCTGGGGCAAATTCTCGACGTCCACGTATTTAATCGACTGCGTCAAAGCAGGCGCTGGTGGCTAGCGCCAGCGGCATCAGCGCTATTTGGCAATGTCAGCGATACGCTGGCGTTCTTTTTCATCGCCTTTTGGCGCAGCACGGATATTTTTATGGCACAGCATTGGGTAGAAATCGCCGTTGTTGACTACTGTTTTAAGATACTTATCAGCATAATCTTCTTCCTTCCCGCCTACGGCATGCTGTTGAATACAATTCTGAAGCGGCTGGCGAAGATGCACCAACGTGAAGCCTTACAGCCAGTCTGAGACGGTATACATCTTGTGATAAGATGCATGAAGCGGCCAAAAAGGCTGAATAATCTGAGGGAAAAATCAATGCGCAACCTGATAAAATATGTCGGAATCGGCCTGCTCGCATTAGGTCTTGCAGCCTGCGACAATAGCGACAACGATGGCCGCGCGCCTGCTCAGGGCAGCGAAGCGCAAAGCAGCGATGCTGGCAACACGATTACCTTGCTTGACGGTAAGTTAAATTTTTCCCTGCCTGCCGATATGACCGATCAAAGCGGGAAAGTTGGCACGCAGGCTAACAATATGCACGTTTATTCAGATTCTACCGGGCAAAAAGCGGTGATTGTCATCCTTGGCGATACCACCAGCGAAACGCTTGACGTTCTGGCTAAGCGGCTGGAAGACCAGCAGCGTAGCCGCGACCCTCAGCTACAGGTGGTCACAAATAAAGCTATTCAGGTTGACGGCCAAAAGCTGCAGCAGTTAGACAGTATTATTTCGGCACGCGGCCAAAGCGCCTGGTCATCGGTTATCCTTGGGAAAGTGGACGGCAAACTACTCACCATGCAAATAACGCTGCCAGCAGACGATCAACAAAAAGCGCAGACCGAAGCGGAAAGCATCGTCAATACGCTCACGCTGAAACCGTAAATAGCCGTATCGCATACTTGATATCTTTGAGCACTTCCCGCCAGGGCGCGCAGATGCCGCTCTGGCAGGGTAGTGCTTTGTCTTCTACTCTCTGGCTTATCACGCCATACGCGCAGCTCCCTTTTTTGCAACCATTGCAGCAAGCCGACAGCGGCACGCTACACTTTGAAAACTCACCTTTTCTGCTCAGGAGCGCCAATGGCGACGCCCGACCCCCAAACCACCGGCCTGCATATTCTACTTAAACTGGCCGCACTGGTGATTATTCTTGCCGGTATACACAATGCCTCCGACATCATTGTCTCACTGCTGCTGGCCATTTTTTTTGTCATTGTATTGAACCCGCTGGTTGTCATGCTTATTCACCGCGGGCTAAACCGCACGCTTGCTATCACACTGGTTATGATTGGTATGCTGATCGTCCTATCTTCTATCCTCGGCATACTTGCTTCCTCGATGAATGAGTTTATTGCCACGCTGCCTCAGTACAACCAAATGCTGACCCATAAGATAATCGAACTGGAGCGGCAGGCTCCTTTCTTACATCTGCGACTTTCCCCCGCTCGCCTTCTGGAACATATCGACACCGAACATATGATGACCTTCGCGACCACATTTATGACACAAATTTCCGGCGCAATGGCAAGCGTGCTGGTACTCATCATGACGGTCATCTTTATGCTGTTTGAAGTGCGCCATATTCCTTACAAACTCCGTTTCGCGCTCAATCAGCCTCGGCTGCACATCGCCGGCCTGCATCAGGCCCTCAGAAACGTCAGCCGTTATCTGGCATTAAAAACGCTGATAAGCCTAATGACCGGACTGGTGCTTTGGCTGGGGCTGACATTGCTGCACGTACAGTTCGCGCTCATGTGGGGCGTGCTGGGATTTTTACTGAATTACATTCCGAATATCGGTTCCATTATTTCGGCTATCCCGCCGGTAATTCAGGCACTGTTATTTAATGGGATGTATGAAGCGCTGCTAGTTATCGCGCTTTTCGGTATCGTGCATATGGTGCTTGGAAATATTATGGAACCGCGCTTGATGGGGCATCATCTCGGCATGTCAACGCTGGTGGTATTTTTGTCCTTACTTTTCTGGGGCTGGCTGCTGGGGCCGGTAGGAATGCTATTGGCCGTCCCACTCACCAGCATCTGTAAGATTTGGATGGAAACAACAACCGGAGGCCGACGGCTGGCGGTTTTGCTTGGAACCGGGCGTCCGAAAGCCCCGGCGATTCGTTAATTCATCTGGATTTACGCCGCACCTGCTGGCGCGGCGCTATCAGGAACTGAGTAACGTGGCTGATGGGCAACCCCGATTTGCGATAAACATACCCGATTAACATACAGGTAGCCGTATGGCATTCACTCTGACCGATCTTCCTTTTATCCAGGCACCGATGGCCGGGGTGTCAACGCCGCAACTGGCGGCCGCCGTCAGCAACGCGGGCGCGCTCGGATCAATAAGCCTTGGTGCGGCATCGCTAAGCCAGGCGCGCGATCTGCTGCTGGAAACACAAACGCTCACCGCTCGCCCGGTGAATATAAATTTATTTTGTCACGCACCGGCACGCCGTAACCCACAGCGCGAAAGCGCATGGATCGATCGCCTGCGCCCTACCTTTGCCCGATTTGGCGCCGCTGCGCCAGAGCACCTTACGGAGCTTTATCGCACTTTTATCAATAACGCGCCTATGCTGGAGCTACTTCTTGCAGCGCGTCCGGCAATTGTCAGTTTTCACTTTGGATTACCGGACTCGGCTGCAATCCGCGCGTTTAAACGGGCAGGAATTACTATGCTGGCCTGTGCGACAAGCGTTGATGAGGCAAAACGCATTGCCGCAGTCGGTATCGATATGGTGGTTGCTCAAGGCATTGAGGCTGGCGGCCACCGGGGCATATTCAACCCCAGGGCGCCGGATGAACGTCTCCCAACGCTGGCACTGGTTCGGGCGATTAAAGCCGCCACTCAATTACCGATTATCGCCGCAGGCGGCATTATGAACGGGGCGGATATCACCGAAGCGTTAAAAGCAGGTGCCGTAGCGGCACAGCTCGGTACCGCGTTCATTCTGTGCCCGGAATCTTCCGCCGATGCCGGGTGGCGAGAGCGCCTGCGCCACAGCAAGGCGCACGCCACTGCGTTAACCTGCACGATTTCAGGACGACCGGCGCGGGGCATCATCAATTCGCTTTACCTGCGGGCTAATAAAGAAGAGATAGCAGACTACCCGCTGGCCTACGACGCAGCAAAAGCGCTTCACCGCGCGGCGGTGGCTCAGGGTTGCCATGATTATGGCGCTTACTGGGCCGGTTGCGGTTGCCACCGCTCACGAGAAATGCCTGCCGCTCGTCTGGTTGATTTGCTGGCGAACGAACTTCAATAGCCCTGTAATTGTTTGATTGTTATTTAATGAATTGAATCAATTCAGCCACATACTTACGTACAGCAAATAAAATACGGGATTCGATAGTAAGTACATACTTACATAATCTCATTATTGATCGCATTGTCAGATAATAGATACGGCAACGGCAACGGCAACGGCAACGGCAACGGCAACGGCAACGGCAACGGCAACGGCAACGGCAATACGATGATTCTGAAAACGCGTCTCGCAAACCTATTTCCCTTTCCGAAAACACATTAGAAACAGCAATAACTTACTGATTATCCACGCTAAGGAAAGTTTACCCCCCGCTAAATAACCTCGCTTTTATGGAATTTTTTAAGAATTTTCATGCCATTACCCCATGTTAGAGTGTTTCAGAAACACCTGTATTCATCGCTCTATTCAGTGGAAGAATCATCATGACACACAGGACACGAACCTCTCCTTTTCTGCGCCGCACGCTCATTCAGCACGCGATTATGCTGGCGCTAGGATCTGGCTGTATAACGGCTCAGGCTGCAGCAACAATCGACGTTGGCTCAGGCGCGACGCAAACCCTCACCAATGATGTTAACGCGACAGGTTTTCTGGAAGATGCGTTAAATGTCCATAACGGCGGCTCAGTCACCGGCAGCGGCATTACAGTCTCCAGTAAAACCGGCTCAATCATGAATGTTGACGGCGGCCAGGTCACACTTAGCGATGTCACGCTGGGTAACAGCTCCCGCGCGACAGGAACAATTACCAACGGCGGGCAGGTGCGTTTAACAAATGCTACGCTTATCGCCAAACGCAGCTTCACGGTTATCGGCGCGGGTAGCCTGTTGGAAATCAATCACGCCCCGCTATCTTCTACGGGCATGGATTTTGCGCTAAGTGACGGCGCTGCGCTTACGCTCAATGACGTACAGATCGATGCGCCTCCGTCCGGTAGCGGCGCAGCGCTCATTCGCGGCAGCAACGGCGTTCAGGTCAAGCTTCAGGATTCCAGGCTTTCCGCCCAGGACAGCGCGGTTTTAAAACTGACTAACGGCAGCCGCGCGGAAATTACCGGAAGCGAACTGCGCACCTCACCGCTACATTCAGAAGATATTGGCTACTACCCCGTCATCCAGCTTGAGGATGATTCACACGTTATCGCTAACGACACGCACCTGATACTGGATAAAGAAGGTGCAGGGTTTTCAATCATTGGCGCCAGCAGCGCCGAAATGAACAACGGGCTGATTGAAGCGCGCGATATCTCACTGGAAGGCTCGGGAATCTATTTGTTTGGTGCTGGCAGCAGCGCTACGCTGCAAAATACGCAGATAAACGTGACCGGAAATGATGCGTTGCAACCCGGGATGTTTTCCGGGGTCGAAGCAGGTGCTGGCAGCGTTTTCACCATGACCGGCGGTGGTATTCAGACTGATGGCAATGGCGCGACGGGGCTGATTGCCGATCGCAGCCGGGTCACTCTCACCGATACAAAAATAAACACCCTACAAGATAACGCCGATGCAATGCAGGTTTACCGCAGCTCCGGTACCTTTAACAATGCCGTCTTTCAGACCCAGGGCCAGAACGCCTCTGCGCTGAAAGTTGGGGATGGGGGCGATCTGGCGTTTACCGGGAGCGAGTTATCCGCCCAAAATGCCGCCGCCGTTGTGTTGGATGCCAACGCGCGCTCGGTAATAAACCTTTCGCTGACAAATACCGGCGTAAGTAGTAACAATCGTGATGCCATCCTGATCGCGAACAGCGCTGGTCCCCTGCCGCCGGGGAGCAGATACGCGGATATTAATATCTCGGCATCGGGAGGCAGCGTCATTAATGGCGATATCAGCATGATGCGCCACGACCCTTCTGCGCGCGCTAACGTAAATTTGCATAATCAAAGTGTATTACTCGGCGGGGTGCATACGCAGGGCGGCACCAGCCTGGTTAACGTCGACGCCGGCGGCACCTGGATTATGACTAATGACTCCACCATTACCCACATGAACCATTCGGGGTTGCTTCAGTTAGACGGCAGCAGGCCCGGAGTCCAACTGCATGTTACCGGCGATTATATCGGTAACGGCGGTACTATCGATTTTAACGCCATTTTGGGCGGTGATGATTCACCCACCGACCATATCACTATTGACGGCGATACTTCTGGTGCGACTTCGGTACGCGTCACCAACGCCGGCGGCACCGGGGCGAAAACCCTTAACGGTATCGAACTGATCCACGTCGGCGGCGATTCTGCCGGTGAATTCACCCAGGCAGGCCGTATCGCAGCAGGCGCCTACGATTACACCCTGACCCGCGGCGCGGGCGGCAATGTGGGCAACTGGTACCTGGTCAGCGGCGAAGTTACGCCAACCCCGGATCCCGGCCCCGATCCTAACCCCGATCCGAAGCCGGATCCCAAACCCGATCCCAAACCCGATCCCAAACCCGACCCGAAACCCAATCCGGCCCCTACCCCGGAACCCTGGGTACGCCCGGAAGCAGGTGCTTATACTGCCAACATCGCCGCTGCCAACACGCTGTTCGTCAACCGCCTGCACGACCGCCTGGGCGAGACCCACTACGTGGATGCCCTTACCGGTGAAGCGCGCGTCACCAGCCTCTGGCTGCGTAACGTCGGCGGCCATAACCGCTTTAAAGACGCCAGCGGACAGCTCAGCACCCAGGCTAACCGCTACGTCATGCAGCTCGGCGGTGACATCGCCCAGTGGAGCAGCAGCGCCCGCGACCGCTTCCACCTCGGCGTGATGGGCGGCTACGCAAATCAGAAAAGTCATACCCGCAACCAGCGCAACGGTTATCGCGCCGACGGCAGTATTGACGGCTACAGCGTGGGGCTGTACGGTACCTGGCTGCAGGATAACGATGAAAAAACCGGTGCTTACGTCGATACCTGGTTACAATACGGGTGGTTTAACAACCACATCAACAGCGACGTAACGCAGGAAAGCTACAAATCCCGCGGCCTGACCGGCTCAGTGGAAACCGGGTATACCTGGAAGCTGGGCGAGCGCGATACGCGCACGGCGTTTTATATTCAGCCGAAAGCGCAGGCCGTATGGATGGGCGTGAAGTCGGACGATGTAAAAGAGAAGGGCACCGGCACCCGGGTGAGCAGTGAAGGCGACGGCAACCTGCAGACCCGGCTTGGGGTGCGCGGCTTTATCAAAGGGCACAGCGGGCTGGATGACGGAAAACAGCGGACTTTCGAGCCGTTTGTTGAGGCGAACTGGCTACACAACACGCGGGCGTTTGGCGTCAGGATGAACGGCGTGCGGGTGGACCAGGCGGGCAGCCTCAACATAGGGGAAGTGAAAGTGGGCGTGGAAGGTCAGCTAAACCCGCAGGTTAATCTGTGGGGCAATGTGGCCCAGCAGGTGGGTGACAAGGGTTACAGCGATACCAGCGCGATGTTTGGCGTTAAGGTCAATTTCTAATCCACCCCTTCAAAATAACCGCCCCTTTTGCTACAGGGGCGGTATCCCGCAGGCATTCAGGTTTTCCAAATAGTTAACGCCCCGCAAACTATTCTAAAAGCTCACTCTGATAACGTGCCCAACGCAATTCAACGCGCGACTTCAGCGCCTCAAAATGACATAAATGTGTCCGTTTAAATGGGGTTCCACCTTTCATTCACAGTAAATTACCGCTTTTAACTGCAATTCATACCAAGACCAGCACCGATAAAGCACTGAAGACTTCCAGAGATCCATCCCCTTCTGCCGCCAGATATCTACCATGCTGGCTGAAATAACCGGCGCAACCACTCAAGAACCGAACCGCAGCAGATCCCACCCTTTCCCCGTCATCTGTGCGGTGAAGAACCGCGCCGGGCAGAATCGCTAACCGTGTAACCGACATCAACAGAAACCAGCTGAGTACGATACAACGCCTATTCAGAGCGATGCTTCCAGCGCCTGGGCGCACGCCCAGGCAGAACTCCAGGCCCACTGAAAGTTATAGCCCCCCAGCCAGCCGGTCACATCAACCACTTCACCGATAAAATACAGCCCGGGAACCTGTCGCGCCTCCATAGTGCGGGACGAGAGCGCATGGGTATCGACGCCGCCCAGCGTTACCTCTGCGGTACGATAACCTTCAGTTCCATTCGGCTGCACGCGCCAGCCGTGCAAAAGCTGCACCAGCGCCTGCTGCTGCCGGGGCATTAGCTGCTTCAATGCGACGTCGGGCACGTCTCCGCTGGCCTGCAGGACTTCCACCAGCCTTTTCGGCAAGAGGCGCGCCAGCGTATTTTTCAGGCTCTGATTGGGATGCGCCGCGCGCTGGGCGTCCAGTTCCGCCGCAACATCGCAGTCCGGCAGCAAATTCACCGTGACCCACTCCCCGGGCCGCCAGTAGCTGGATATTTGCAAAATTGCCGGGCCGGAAAGCCCGCGATGCGTAAACAGCACATTTTCACGAAACAGCGTGCCGTCTTCCGCGCTGACGGTAGCGGCAACGGAAACGCCGGCCAGCGTCTGCAGCTGCGTCAGTTGCGGTTTATGCAGTGTAAAGGGCACCAGACCGGCCCGGGTGGGTATTACAGGAATGCCGAACTGTTCCGCCACCTGATAACCAAATGGCGTCGCGCCAAGGCCGGGCATCGACAGCCCACCGCTAGCGATAACAAGTGAGCGAGCGCTTACTTCATCGCCATTTAATGTGAGCGTATAGCCCTCATCCGCACGCGTTACCGCGATAATTTCACTGCGCAGGCGCAGCTCAACGCCACCGACCTCACACTCCGCCAATAGCATATCCACGATTTGCTGGGCGGAATCATCGCAAAAAAGCTGCCCAAGCGTCTTTTCATGCCAGGCTATCTGGTAACGCCCGACCAGGTCGAGAAAATCCCACTGGGTATAGCGCGCGAGCGCAGATTTGCAAAAATGAGGATTACCGCTCAGGTATGCCGCGGGTTCAACGTGCATATTGGTAAAATTACAGCGCCCGCCGCCCGACATAAGAATCTTACGCCCCGGCTTTTTACCGTTATCCACCACCAACACCCGCAGCCCGCGCTGCCCCGCCTGAGCGGCGCAAAACAACCCGGCTGCGCCGGCCCCGATAATCACCGCATCAAACGTCTTCACGCCGCTTTCTCCATTCTTTCAATACGCACAGATTGTAAAGATTGCACTCTGGTCACACCAGAAGGAAAATCAAATAGATGACTAATAAACTGAAAAATAAAGAATAAATAGGCAGGCATAATTAAAAAGCGCCAACTAAAGTTAAAAAAGTAAACATTTCACTTTGCCCGCGCCGCGAAAGTCCCCGATAATGCGCCGCGTTCATGTCCAAACAAATGGCGTAACGTCTATGCTACATCTATTTACCGGCCTGGATTTTCATACCGGATTGTTGTTGTTACTCGCACTGGGATTTGTTTTATTCTATGAAGCCATTAATGGCTTTCACGATACGGCAAACGCAGTAGCGACGGTTATCTACACCCGTGCGATGAAATCGCAGTTAGCGGTGGCGATGGCTGCGGCATTTAACTTTTTTGGCGTATTGCTGGGGGGTTTAAGCGTCGCCTATACCATTGTGCATATGCTGCCCACGGATCTGCTGCTCAACGTGGGGTCTGCGCACGGCCTCGCCATGGTGTTTTCTATGCTACTGGCGGCTATCATCTGGAACCTCGGCACTTGGTATTTTGGCCTGCCGGCCTCCAGTTCTCACACGCTTATCGGCGCAATTATCGGGATTGGGCTTACCAATGCTTTGATGACCGGCACCTCCGTTATTGAGGCACTGAACATCCCGAAAGTTATTAATATTTTCCTCTCTCTGATTATTTCACCTATCGTAGGCCTGGCTATCGCAGGCGGTGTAATTTTCTTGCTGCGGCGTTACTGGAGCGGCACCAAAAAACGCCGTCGCATTCATCTCACGCCCGCTGAACGCGAAAAGAAAGATGGTAAGAAAAAACCGCCGTTTTGGACGCGTATCGCGCTGATCGTTTCGGCGATCGGCGTCAGTTTCTCGCACGGCGCCAATGACGGGCAAAAAGGCATTGGTCTCATCATGCTGGTACTGATTGGCGTAGCGCCTGCAGGTTTCGTCGTGAATATGAACGCAACGGGCTATGACATTGCGCGTACCCGCGACGCAATCAATCACATTGAGCAATATTTCCAGCAGCACAGCGATGCGCTCAAACACGTGGTTGATATCGCTTCAGGCATTCCAACGCCTGAAGAAAACGATGCGAACAAGCCGAAAGAGTTCCACTGCGATGCCAGCCGCGCCGCAATGGCACTCAATAGCGCAAAACAGATGCTGGCTGGCCTCAATAACTACAATGCATTGTCGTCCGATCAGCGTGCGCACATGCGCCGTTTGTTACTGTGTATCTCTGATACCGCAGATAAAGCGGCCAGCCTTCCGGAAACGAAATCGGAAGATAAACGCTACCTGAAAGAGCTGAAAAGCGACCTGTTATTTACCATCGAATACGCGCCTGTCTGGATAATTATGGCCGTTGCACTTGCACTCGGCGTAGGCACCATGATTGGCTGGCGCCGCGTGGCGACAACCATTGGCGAGAAGATTGGTAAAAAAGGAATGACTTATGCGCAAGGGATGTCCGCACAAATGACGGCTGCCGTCTCGATAGGCATCGCCAGCTACACCGGAATGCCGGTTTCTACTACGCACGTACTTTCATCGTCCGTGGCGGGAACCATGCTGGTAGATGGCGGTGGGCTACAGCGGAAAACCGTGACCAATATTTTAATGGCCTGGGTGTTTACATTACCGGCGGCTATCGCGCTATCCGGCGGGCTGTATTGGCTGACGCTGCAGTTTATTTAACGGCGTTTCTGTGCTTACTCTGTCTAAAACGGGCCGCTCTGCGGCCCGTTTTTTTATTGCCAACTGGAAACCACATTCTACGGGCGTGGTCATCAACAGGTTTTGACTCTGCCCTGTTGTTTTGGGGTTTAAATCTCATAAGACTGGCAGAGACTTTTTTAAAGGATCTGGTACGCCCCCAGGGGGCTCTAAAAACCGCCTGCTATGCAGGTGGTTTTTTATTGTTAGCGTCAAACCCGTTTGGACCATTTTCTCCCGGGGACAGGAGACTGGTGCTTTCAGCGCGGCAAACTTAACGACAGAAGCAGCGCGCTTTCCTGACACCGGAAGCAGGATATCGACGGCACGATAATTTACGCAGCGTGCATCCATGGCAGAGACGCGTCGGTTAATGCCAGACAAGTAGCGCAATCAGACTCACTATCACCAGCCCGCACAGCGCGCTGGACAAAATAAACTGACGCCTAACCCGCTCACAGCGGCGAATAAACTCATCATCATGATGGCTACGATAGCGCTGCGCGTAGATATAGCGTACCAGGCGCATCTGTTTGACGGGCTGACCGTGTGAGGTGAAAAAACCGCCACCGTCCACGTACTGGTACAAAAGCGGGTCGCAGCCTCGCAGCACGACCAGCAGCGCCCGCAGTGAGGAGAAATAACGCGCCATATTAATGACACAGACAATACATAAAGCCCAAAACAGCGCAGTGGTGCTAATCATGTCTATTCCCCTATAAGCCTGCCCAGAAAGCCATGTCCGGGCCATTCACATGCAGCCCGGGTTCGGTTGAGCAAAAGGCAATACCTGAATATGTCGCGTTTATCGCCCTTCACAAGGGATATTTTAAGAGTGTAGGAGATTTCACTCTTTTTTTACCACATCGTTAAATACGATGCCGGGATCGCGCGTGATATCAACGGTATTAAAGGGCGAAAACATTGACCCTGGTAACGTCGCAGAGTACAAATACCATCTATAATTTAAGTCCTTACGCTGGACCAGGCTCTCCTGCATGCCACACGCAGGATGCGGATATACAGAGAGCGGCAGATAGTTACGCTCTCCCATATCCGATACCAGACATCTTATGGAAGGAGTAACACTATGGCTTATCAACACATTTTGATCGCAGTCGATTTATCCCCGGAAAGTAAAACCCTGGTCGATAAAGCAGTTTCAATGGCGCGTCCTTACAACGCGAAAATTTCGCTGATCCATGTTGATGTCAATTACTCCGATCTCTATACCGGGCTTATTGACGTTAACCTGGGCGACATGCAAAAGCGCATCTCTGAGGAAACCCACAGCGCGCTCAGCGAGCTGTCAACCAACGCGGGCTATCCCATCGCTGAAACGCTTAGCGGCAGCGGTGATTTGGGCCAGGTACTGGTCGATGCGATTAAAAAATACGATATGGATCTCGTGGTGTGCGGCCACCATCAGGATTTCTGGAGCAAATTGATGTCTTCCGCCCGACAGCTTATCAATACCGTCCACGTCGACATGCTAATTGTCCCACTGCGCGATGAAGAAGAAGAGTAATCCTGCACCTCATGAATAAGCACCTAGCTCTTTTTTACAAAAAGGGCCAAACTCCATCCATCCCGCACCTCTTCAACGCGCCTGGCTACGTATGGCAGTTTTCAATTCGCTAATCGCGGCGTGAATACAATGGGCTCCTGATGCACTCTTTCCACGGTGGCTAACCACCGAATCCCATCAGCAGTAAGCGCCCTGTCGCCAACCCGATCGGTACCGAACGTTGCCTTTGGTCGCTTAACACGGTCTGCAAGCTGGCAGAAATCATTCCCTTACCACTGCACGGCTATTTTTTAACAAATGCGTGATGCTTAATGCCAGCCAAAAGCCTGCCCGGCAGCCTGTCGATTTATTGTATTCAGGCAGGGGCCCTGCTGCGATGCGGGCAGCGATAATAACGAAAGGAGAAAAACGAACGCCGCAAGAATTATTGGTGCGGCGTCGTATCACAAATAAATCGACTACGCCGGCGTCCCCGGATAAATATCAAAGCGATGGCTTTTGGTAACAATCGCCGACTGCGTTTCTATGCCAGCCAGCGGCGGCGCATAATCAGGGCGCTTCACCACAACGCGCTTCGTGGCTAAACGCCGCGCCGGTGCCAGCAAACCGTCAGCATCTTCATCCGCGCCAACCAGCGCCTGAAACACCCGCATCTCTTTTTTCACTAACGCGCTTTTCTGACGATGGGGAAACATGGGGTCGAGATAGACCACCTGCGGGCGCGGGCGTAGTTCATCCAGCGCGATCAGGCTGGAAGCCTGCACCAGCGTTAGCCGCTCCCGCAGCCAGCCACCGATATCCACATCGTCATAGGCACGCCGCAGCCCGTCTTCCAACAGCATCGCCACCACGGGATGGCGCTCAATCATCCGAACCCGGCAGCCAATGGAAGCCAGCACAAATGCATCGCGCCCCAGTCCGGCAGTGGCATCGACCACGTCCGGCAAATAGCCGCTCTTAACCCCCACCGCCTTTGCCACCGCCTCGCCGCGACCGCCGCCAAATTTGCGCCGGTGCGCCATCGCTCCGCCGACAAAATCGACAAAGATTCCGCCCAGTTTCGGCTCATCGCGCTTGCGCAGCTCAAGGTGCCGCTCAGTGCGCACCAACGCCAGCGGCGCATCCAACGCATGCTCCAGCCCCTGGCGCTGCGCCAGAACGGATAAGGCTCCGTTACCGGCGCCTGATTCATCGATAAGACAGATTTTCACCCGGGCGTTAACCCTTAATGCCATAGTGCGCCAGCATTGCATCCAGCTTCGGCTCGCGGCCACGGAAACGTTTAAACAGCGTCATCGGTTCTTCGGAACCGCCGCGGCTTAGAATATTATCCAGGAACGACAGGCCGGTTTCCCGGTTGAATATGCCTTCTTCTTCGAAGCGCGAATAGGCATCTGCCGCCAGAACATCGGCCCACAGGTAGCTGTAATAACCCGCCGCATAGCCGCCTGCGAAAATATGACTGAAAGCGTGCGGGAAACGGCCCCAGGACGGCCCGGGGATCACGGCGACCTGGCTTTTCACTTCGCGCAGCGTCTCCAGAATCTTCACATCCTGAGCCGGATCGAACTCCGCATGCAGGCGGAAGTCGAACAGACCGAATTCCAGCTGACGCAGAATAAACATGGCCGCCTGATAATTCTTCGCTGCCAGCATTTTATCTAACAGCGCCTGCGGCAGCGGCTCACCGGTTTCATAATGGCCGGAGATAAACGCCAGCGCTTCTGGCTCCCAGCACCAGTTTTCCATAAATTGGCTCGGCAGCTCCACCGCGTCCCACGGTACCCCGTTAATGCCCGTTACGCCCGCTGCCTCAATGCGCGTCAGCATATGATGCAGCCCGTGTCCAAACTCATGGAATAGCGTGGTGACTTCATCGTGCGTGAACAGCGCCGGTTTACCGTTAACCGGGCGGTTAAAGTTACAGGTCAGGTAAGCGACCGGCTTTTGCAACGAGCCGTCCGCCCGGCGCATTTGCCCTACGCAGTCATCCATCCACGCGCCGCCGCGCTTGTGCTCACGCGCATACAGATCGAGATAAAAACTGCCGCGCAGCGAGCCGTCGGCATCAAATAGCTCAAAGAAACGCACCTCTGGATGCCAGACGTCAATATCGCGACGCTCTTTTGCCGTAATACCGTAGATACGATTTACGACTTCAAACAGCCCGCCGACAACGCGGTCTTCCGGGAAATAAGGGCGAAGCTGTTCATCACTAATGCTGTAAAGATGCTGCTTTTGTTTTTCGCTATACCAGGCGATATCCCAAGGCTGCAGTTCGCTCACACCGTACTCGGCCTGAGCGAAAGCGCGCAGTGCCGCCAGCTCTTCTTCACCCTGAGGACGAGCGCGCTTTGCAAGATCGGTTAAGAAATCGAGCACCTGACCGCTGTTTTCCGCCATTTTGGTCGCCAGCGACTGCTCGGCATAATTGCCAAAGCCCAGCAGTTGGGCCAGTTCATGACGCAGCGCCAGAATCTCTGCCATTACCGGGCTATTGTCCCATTTACCGGCGTTCGGCCCCTGATCGGAAGCGCGGGTGCTGTAAGCGCGATACATTTCTTCACGCAGCGCCTGATTATCGCAATAGGTCATGACCGGCAAATAGCTTGGAATATCCAGCGTCAGCAGCCAGCCCGTTTGCTGTTTGGCCTCGGCCTGCGCTTTAGCCGCGGCCAGCGCGCTTTCCGGCATGCCGGACAGTTCCGACTCATCGGTAATTAATTTCGACCAGCCCATGGTAGCGTCCAGCACGTGATTGCTAAACGTTGAACCAAGCTCAGACAGGCGAGCGGCAATTTCGCCATAGCGCTTCTGCTTTTCCGGCGCCAGGCCAATCCCGGACAGATCAAAATCACGCAGAGCGTTATCTACCGCCTTTTTCTGTGCGGTATCCAGCGTGGAATAGGCTTCACCGTCGCGCAGGCTGCGATACGCCTGATACAGCCCGGCGTGCTGGCCAACCCACGTGCTGTATTCTGATAATAGCGGCAGCGTCTGTTCATAGGCCTCGCGCAGTTCTGGGCTATTTTTCACGGAATTCAGGTGGCTTATTGGGGAAAAAATACGCCCCAGACGGTCATCGACCTCCGCCAGCGGCTGGCACAGATTTTCCCATGTATAAGGGCCACCCTGCGCCACTACGCGTTCCACCGCCTCCCGACACGCCTGCAGCGCCTCGGTCATCGCGGGTACCACGTGCTCAGGCTTAATTGCAGAAAATGGCGGCAGCGTAAATGAAGACAGTAATGGATTTGTCATAGGTTCGGTCCTGAAGAGTTATGGGTTTAGCGCATCATGCAAGCGACAATACCCTGTAGCATGAGGGCGGATACGCCAGATTTCAATGCCCGGACGCCATACATGCCGTAAACCGTGACTTTACGATATACTGGCGGCATACGTTGTTTGATCTTCACTATTGGGAAATCCAGCCCGCATGCTCAGTTATCGCCACAGCTTCCACGCCGGCAACCACGCCGATGTTCTGAAACATACCGTCCAGAGCCTGATCATTGAAGCGCTCAAAGAGAAAGAAAAACCCTTTCTGTATATGGATACTCACGCAGGCGCCGGACGTTACCAGCTTACCAGCCCGCATGCGGAGCGCACCGGCGAATATCTGGAAGGCATTGCCAGGATTTGGCAGCAGGATGATACGCCAGCGGAGCTGGAACCGTACCTTAGCGCCGTCGCGGCCTACAATCGTCAGTCTCAACTGCTGTACTATCCCGGTTCACCGCTCATTGCGCGCCATCTACTGCGCCCGCACGACAAATTACAGCTTACGGAACTGCATTCCAGCGATTTCCCGCTGCTGCGCGCCGAGTTCCAGAAAGACGAGCGCGCCCGGATAGAGCGCGCTGACGGCTATCAACAACTTAAAGCCAAACTGCCGCCGCCATCGCGCCGCGGTTTAATTCTGATAGACCCACCCTATGAAATGAAAACTGACTACCAGGCGGTGGCGGACGGTATTCATGAAGGATATAAGCGCTTTGCGACCGGCGTTTACGCGCTGTGGTACCCGGTGGTGATGCGCCAGCAAATCAAACGCACGCTTCACGCGCTGGAAGCCACCGGCATTCGTCGCATCCTGCAAATCGAACTGGCGGTGCGCCCCGACAGCGATCGGCGCGGCATGACCGCCTCCGGCATGATAGTCATTAATCCGCCGTGGAAGCTGGAACAGCAGATGGCAAACGTACTGCCCTGGCTACACCGCAAGCTGGTGCCCACCGGCACCGGCCACGCCACGCTTTCGTGGCTAGTTCCGGAATAATATAGCCACAGCAAACATTAAATTTCTTTGCATTGCACGGCGCGCTGCGGGTGCGCCATACATTAACCACCGGCGGCGCACGCGCTATCGGCGAAACACACAAGGTAACGGCCATGACGAAACATTACGACTATATTGCGATAGGCGGCGGCAGCGGCGGTATCGCATCCATCAATCGCGCGGCGATGTACGGTAAGAAATGCGCCCTGATAGAAGCCAGTGCGCTAGGCGGCACCTGTGTCAACGTCGGCTGCGTGCCGAAAAAAGTGATGTGGTATGCGGCGCAGATTTCAGAAGCCATTCGTCACTACGGACCAGACTACGGGTTTGACGTCACGCTTAACCGCCTGGACTGGGCGCGCCTGGTCGCCAGCCGCACCGCCTACATTGACCGCATCCACACCTCTTACAACAATGTGCTGGGCAAAAATAGCGTCGACGTTATCCACGGCTTCGCGCGTTTTATCGATGCCCATACCGTTGAGGTGAACGGCGAGTCCATCAGCGCCGATCACATCCTGATAGCCACCGGCGGGCGCCCCAGCCATCCACACATTCCCGGCGCAGAATATGGCATCGATTCCGATGGTTTCTTCGCACTGCCGAACCTGCCGCAGCGCGTCGCGGTTGTCGGCGCGGGCTATATCGCCGTCGAACTGGCGGGCGTCATTCACGGCCTTGGCGCCGAAGCGCATCTCTTCGTACGTAAACACGCGCCGCTGCGCAGTTTTGACCCGCTATTGGTCGATACTCTGGTGGAAGTGATGAATGCAGAAGGGCCGCATCTTCATACCCACGCGGTGCCCCAATCAGTAACCAAAAATGACGATGGCAGCCTGACGCTAACGCTGGAAGATGGCCGCACGCAAACCGTGGACTGCCTGATTTGGGCCATTGGGCGCGAACCGGCCACCGACAACCTGAATCTGGAAGCAACGGGCGTCGAGCGGGATGAAAAAGGCTATATCATCGTCGATAAGTGGCAAAATACCGGCGTTAAGGGGCTGTACGCGGTAGGCGATAACACCGGCCATATCGAACTGACGCCGGTCGCCGTCGCCGCCGGTCGCCGCCTCTCGGAGCGCCTGTTTAACAATAAGCCGGATGAACGTCTTGATTACAGCAACGTGCCCACCGTGGTCTTCAGCCATCCGCCGATTGGCACCGTCGGCCTGAGCGAACCGCAGGCCAGGGAAAAATTCGGCGACGATGCGGTAAAAGTTTATACCTCGTCATTCACGGCAATGTATACCGCCGTAACGTCCCATCGCCAGCCGTGCCGCATGAAGCTGGTCTGCGTCGGTAAAGAAGAGAAGATAGTCGGGATCCACGGCATCGGTTTTGGCGTAGATGAAATGCTGCAGGGTTTTGCCGTGGCGCTGAAAATGGGGGCCACGAAGCAGGATTTCGATAATACGGTTGCCATCCACCCAACCGGCGCGGAAGAGTTCGTCACCATGCGCTAACGCGCGGTATTTCTCAGGCCGACGCCGTCGGCCTGAGAATTTATCTTATTCGCCCGCCGCTCATGGCTTCACCGCTAACGCGTCGCCTCAAACATAACCAGACAGGCGCATCTCCCCTCTCTCACCCCGTTAAACCTCTCGCCAGGATTTATCACTCTTTGGCTCAGCGGGTATTATAGTCCGGTGTACGGCGCCGTCAGGTAATGAGATAACTGCGCATTACCCCGCTTTCCCCTGCGCCCAGTACGCCATGAAACTGGCCGCCGAACTGTCCAGATGATACTCATCCAGCAGGCAGCGACGCAGGCGCTTCACGGTGGAGGATTCTCCCGCCACCCAGGCGCTAAATTCGCGCGGATGCCCGGCACGCGTCCAAAGTCGCGTCTCTTCATCGAAAGACTCACTGATTTGCTGGCCGTCTCTACGCGCACAGGCGGGGATATCCACGTGGCGCCGCACCGCGTTCAGTAATCCTTCGCCGCGCACGGTGTCGCGTTCCCGGTGAATCCAGTGAACCTGCGCGCCGGCGCAGCCTGTCGGCTGTTCATCCGCCCGCAGCGGCACGTCAAAAAACGCCTGAACCGAAGGCGGCTGCGCGCAGCGCGCCAGTTGTTCGAGAATGCCCATCGCCGCCGGCAGCGCCGTCTCATCGGCAATCAGTAATACGCGCCGGGGCGACAGCGCTTCGGGCCATTCATAGCCGCCGCTATCCTGTTCCACCAGCCCGTTTGGTGCCACAATCTGCAGGCGGCTGCCCGGCCGGGCGGTCTGCGCCCAGCGCGAAGCCGGGCCGGTCATGCCGTGTAGCGCAAACTCCACATCTATTTCCTGCTCGCGCGGGCGCAGCGCGCGCAGCGTATAAGTGCGCATTATCGGCCGAATGTCCTTCGATAGCGCCCGATATTGCTGATACCAGTCATCGCTCACTGGCATAGCGGTCTCTGTCCCTTCACGGGCGGGAAAAAGTAATTTAATCCGCTGATCCGGCGCTTCTCGCTTCATCAATGCCACCTCTTCGCCGCTAAATACGCAGCGTAAGAGCGAAGGTGTGATGGCAACGCGGCGCGCCAGCGTTACATTAAAAATCCGATAGCCCGTTGCCATTATTGCCTCTCCTGCCGCGGGCTTTGCAGCCATAATCCGCCGCACAGCGCCAGGAAACAGAGCGCAATAACCAGTGCGGCACTTAGTAAATACTGCTCCCCGTAATAACCGGTAATAACCGGCACCAGCAGCGCGCTGGCACCATAGCCAAGCGTGTGGCTGGTCGCAATAGCGCCCGCGCCTTTCCCCGTCGTTAACCGGTCGTTTAGCAGTAACTGATAGCCCGGCGTCGCCATTGCCGCACCAAAGGTCGTTATTGCGATACCGGCATACATCATTGCCGGACTGTCGCCGTTCATCACCGCAAGCCCGCCCGCCATCGCCAGCGCGGCCACGCAGACCAGCGCCTGCGCGCCGAGCCGCTGCGGACGCACTACCACAAACTGCGCTAACAGCGTGCTGGCGGCAGCCAGACTTAATAACAGCGCAACGTGATGGCTCACCTGCGTTGGGTGCTGCGCCAGCATCGGCTTCAGCGCCGGCGCCAGCCCTAACTGCATCAGGCTGATGCAGGCCGCCAGTAGCAGAGCCAGCAGTAAATAAGGCAGCATGGATAGCTGCAGGCGCACCGCCTGCGTCGCCGTCGGGGGCAGCGGCGCAGCGTCGGGTTGACGCACAATCAGCAGCAGGGCCAGCAGCGGCGCGCAGGCCATGAGCCACAGCGGGGCCAGCGGGTTCAGGCTTAGCGCCGCCGCCGCCAGCGGCGGCCCCAGCAGGCGCCCGCAGCTTAAGCCAGTGCTTATCGTCGCCAGCGCCGCCATACGATGCGCCGCACCGGCGCGCTGCATGGCCCAGGTTTGCGCGGCAGGCACCATTCCGGAAACGGTGAGTCCATACAGCAGCCGTGAGGCAATGAGCCCGGCGAATCCCCACGAAACCGGCAGGTAGCCGCCCGCCACGCCCCATACGGCGAGCGCCATTATGGCAAAGCTACTCAGATAACCGCCTAGCGCCGCCAGCACGACAAATTTGCCGCCGCGCACTTCTATCTGCCGCCCCCACCACGGCGAAGCGGGCAAAAACAGCATGGAACCAAGTGTCAGCAATCCGGCCCACACTGAAAGCGATAAGTGGGTGGCAGTAACGAGCTGCGGCAGCATTACCAGCAGGCCATTTTGCCCGACGCCCATCAATCCAGCGCACAGCGCCAGCGTCCAGCTTGATTTAACCGGTTGTACAACGCGCGCTGTTTCAGAGGAAATGCCCATAAATCGTGAATATACCGTCAATAAATGTGGGGAAATATTAATTTAGTGAAAATTAATATCGCAAAAAGTATTGCCAGTGTAAATGAAATCTCTATCATAACGATAATCATTATCAATTATGGATAAGCTTTGCTCTATGAGTATTCCAACCCCTACTGCAAACGTGGACGTCGCGGCCCAGTGTTTCCTCAACGCCCTGCTGCGTGAAACCCATGACTGGCAATATATTCCCGCCACCGCCGATAATTCCATCGCTGAAATCCATATTCCCTTACCTGCCAACGGCGCGCTGCGTATTGGTGTACGCTATTTTTCCCCCACCGGGCACCATCACTATCACTTTCCCGCACGCGCGATCGGCGCCCGGGCAGACCGCAGCGAAACGCTGGATTTCCAGCGTATGACGGCGCTGATTCTGACTAAGCCCAATGTTCGAATGAATCTACCCGATGACGTTATCGCCCGCTTCACACAGCGGGTTTATCAAAGTCACGCCCATACCTGGCAGGCGATATCTCTGCGCCACCGCTGGCACGAGCTGCGCACGCACGCACTCAATTTCGCTGAAGCGGAACAGGCGCTGCTGGTCGGGCACGCCTTTCACCCGGCGCCGAAATCTCACGAACCGTTCAGCGACGCCGAAGCGCGGCGCTACCTGCCGGACTTCGCCTCTCGCTTTCCCCTGCGCTGGTTTGCCGTCGATAAACAGTACATTGCCGGAGAAAGCCTGCAGCTACCGCTGCGCGCGCGCTTACTGCGCTTTGCCGCCCAGAGCGCTCCCGGCTTACTGGAGCACTTTACCGATCGGCGCTGGCTGATACCGATGCATCCCTGGCAGGCGCAATATCTGCTCGCACAGCCGTGGTGTCAGGCGCTGGAGCAGCGCGGCATGCTCGCCTGTCTTGGCGAAGCCGGCGCCGCCTGGCTGCCTACCAGCTCTTCACGTTCTCTCTACTGCGAATGCAGCGACGATATGATCAAATTTTCGCTCAGCGTTCGCCTGACCAATTCCGTGCGCACGCTGTCCGTCAAAGAAGTGAAGCGCGGCATCCGCCTGGCGAAGATGGCGCAAACGCCCACGTGGCAAACCCTGCAGGCGCAGCATCCGACGCTGCGCGTGATGCAGGAAGATGGCTGGGTGGCGCTGCGCAATCTGAACGGCGATATAGAAGAAGAGAGTCTGATGGCGCTGCGCGTCAATCTCCTGCATGCCACCCCGGATACCCAAACCAACGTGCTGGTGAGCCTGACTCAGGCAGCGCCGGACGGCGGCGACAGCCTGCTGGCGGCGGCGGTAAGGCGCCTCAGCCAGCGCCTGAATCTGCCTCTCGCTCAGGCGGCGCGCTGCTGGGTGCAGGCCTATTGCCAGCGCGTACTACTGCCGCTGTTCAGCGCCGAGGCCGATTACGGGCTGGTCCTGCTGGCGCATCAGCAGAATATCCTGGTGGAAATGCATGAAGATCTGCCGGTGGGCATGCTGTATCGCGACTGCCAGGGCAGCGCCTTTACCGATACGGCGCACGACTGGCTGGCGCAGCAGGGTGAGCAGGAAGCGGAGAACCGCTTTACGGAAAACCAGCTACTGCGCTACTTCCCCTACTATCTACTGGTGAATTCAACACTTGCAGTCACCGCCGCCCTCGGCGCAGCGGGGTTTGCGCAGGAAGACGCGCTGATAGCGCAGGTGCGCGATGCCCTCATACAGTTGCGCCTGCGGGTGCGCAACACGCGCTGCCTCGATTACGTACTCGACAGCCCGAGCTGGAACTGCAAAGGCAATTTCTTTTGTTACCTCAACGACTGTAACGAAAACACCCTTGCCGATCCGGCCACCATTTACTTCGATTTTGCTAACCCCTTTTATCAGGAGGCTGACGCATGATGCCCGTCGCTTCTATTGTTCATGATGCCGGCGGCTTTCGCTGCGCACGCCTTAACGCGCCGCTGCCGCTACGGCTGGGCCTGGACGGCAGCGCCATCCTGCCGCCGCTAACCGCCCTGCCCGACGGCTGGCTGGTTGAAGCACTGGATCAACTGTTCATTGCGGCCCCCGCGCTTACCGGCATAACGCTTCCCTGGCGGCTCTGGCAGGATAACGCCCAGGCGCAGCCGTTATTTACCCTGGCGCAAAGCGATTATCTGGCGCGCGAAACCTTCTGGCAGCTACCGCTTTGGCTACGCGGCGGGCGCACCGCCGCCGGCGAAACGATGGTTTGGGAAGCCGAACGCCAGCTTTATCATCCCCGCCGCCCTCCGCGCCCGGAGGGCGAGGTTTATCGTCGCTACGATGCGCGAATTAAACGCACGTTCAGTCTGCGCGTAGTGGACCTCCGCCAGGACGCGGAGCGCTTTACCCGCTGGATGAATACGCCGCGCGTTAACGCCTTTTGGGAAATGGCCGGACCGCAGGAAGCACAGGAAAACTACCTGCGGCGACAATTGGATCTCGCCCATGCGTATCCGCTCATCGGCTGTTTCGACAATGAACCGTTCGGCTATTTTGAAGTGTACTGGACGGCGGAAGACAGAATTGGCCGCCACTATCGCTGGCAGCCTTTCGATCGCGGGCTGCATATGCTGGTAGGCGAAGAACGCTGGCGCGGCGCGCCGTATATTCGTAGCTGGCTGCGCGGCCTGAGCCATTATCTGTGGCTGGACGAACCGCGCACCGGGCGCCTGGTCGCCGAGCCGTGCTTCGATAATCAGCGGCTGTTCCGCCATTTACCGGAAGCCGGTTTTAGCACAGAAAAAGAGTTCGACTTTCCCCATAAGCGCTCGCGGCTGGTTATCAGCCAGCGCGATCGTTTCTTCCGTGAGGTGGCGCTGTGATGTCGCAATACTGGAGTCGGGTTAATCGTGAGATGGTGGCTAAAATCCTTGCCGAGCTGGAATACGAGCGGGCGCTCACGGCCCGGGAAACCGCCGCCGGGCGCTGGCAAATCGCACTGGGATCAACGGTCTGGCGCTTCACGGCCCGGCGCGGGATTTGGGGTTGGCTGCATATCGAGCCTGATAGCATCGCTGCCGACGATGGTCGCGCACCGGAAGCGGAGTGCGTGCTGCGCCAGTTAGCCTCAGTGCTGGAAATGACGGACGCGCAAACCGCAGAGCACCTTGAAGATTTGTACGCCACGCTGCGCGGAGATATCCGGCTATTGGAAGCTCGGGAAGGCCTGGCCGCAGAGGCGCTTATCGCGCTGGATCCGGACGAACTGCAGTGTCTGTTAAGCGGGCACCCCAAATTTATCTTCAATAAAGGGCGCCGCGGCTGGGGTCTGGACGCGCTGCGCCAGTATGCCCCGGAATACCGGGGCCGCTTTCGCCTGCGCTGGGTGGCGGTGCGGCGCGAAATAATGACCTGGCGCTGTGACCCATCGTGCACGATAGAAACGCTGCTGTTGAGCGCGCTGGACGCCGATGAATATCGCCGTTTCCAGCAGCACTGGCAGGCGCTCAACCTGGACGATGGCTGGATCCCGGTGCCGCTGCATCCGTGGCAGTGGCAGCAGAAAATTGCGATACACTTTTTCCCGCAGCTCGCGCGCGCAGACATTGTCGATATGGGTGAATTTGGCGACGCCTGGCTGGCGCAGCAGTCGCTGCGCACCCTGACCAACGCCAGCCGCCGGGCAGATTTTGATATTAAACTGCCGCTCACCATTTATAACACCTCGTGCTATCGCGGGATCCCCGGGAAATATATTGCCGCCGGGCCGCTGGCTTCCCGCTGGCTGCAGCAGCAGTTCGCGCAGGACGATACGCTGCGGCGCTGCGGCGCGCAGATCCTGGGCGAGCCGGCAGCGGGTTATGTGACGCATACCGGCTACGCGGCGCTACCCTCTGCCCCGTACCGCTTTCAGGAAATGTTCGGCGTCATTTGGCGTGAAAGTCCCGCCCGCTATTTACGACAAGGCGAGCAGGCGATACTGATGGCGGCACTGATGGAATGTGATAACGACGGCGTACCGCTGATTGCGGCCTGGATCGCACGCTCAGGGCTGGAAGCATCGGTCTGGCTGACGCGCCTGTTTCAGGCGGTGGTTATCCCGTTTTATCACCTGCTGTGCCGCTACGGCGTGGCGTTAATTGCCCACGGTCAGAACATTACGCTGGTGATGAAAGACGGCGTGCCGCAGCGCATTCTGATGAAAGATTTTCAGGGCGATATGCGGCTGATCGACAGTGATTTCCCGGAGACGGCCACGCTGCCCGATGAAGTGAAGGCGGTCACCGCGCGCCTGAGCGCCGATTACTTGATTCACGACTTGCAAACCGGGCATTTCGTCACGGTACTGCGGTTTATTTCACGCCTGACCCTGCAGTGCGGTATTGATGAAACCCAGTTTTACCAGCTGCTGGCGGCGGTATTGCGCGACTATATGGCACAGCATCCCCAAATGGCCCGGCGTTTTGCTCTTTTCGACCTGTTTAAGCCACAGATTATTCGCGTGATCTTAAACCCGGTCAAACTGACCTTTTCTGAACAGGATGGCGGCAGCCGCATGCTGCCCAACTATCTTACCGATCTCGACAACCCGCTCTATCTGGCGACCCGGGAGTCCGCTCAATGAAAACTTACGATTTTATCGGCATTGGTATTGGCCCGTTTAACCTGAGTATTGCCGCGCTGGCCGAAGGACTGCCCGGCTTTAGTACGCTGTTTCTTGAACGTAAGCCTCGATTTTCCTGGCATCCGGGCATGATGGTGCCTGACTGCGCTATGCAAACCTGTTTTTTAAAAGACCTGGTAAGCGCGGTGGCCCCCACCAGCCGCCACAGTTTTTTAAATTATCTGGTGCAGCATAAAAAGTTTTACCGCTTTCTCACCACCGAGCAGCGCGCCGTCTCGCGCGAAGAATTTGCCGACTACCTTGGCTGGGCCGCAGAGCGCCTGGATAATCTGGCGTTTAATAGCGCAGTGCAGCGGGTCAGCTTTAATGACGAGGCGGGGGTATTTGATATCGAGACCCAGCGCGCCCGTTTTCGCGCCCGCCATTTATGTATTGGTATCGGCAAACAGATAAACCTGCCCGCCTGCGTTATGCAGCAGAGCGATAGCTGCTTCCATGCCAGCGAAATGGCGCTGCGCGCGCCGTCGCTAGAAGGCAAGCGCGTTACAGTGGTTGGCGGTGGCCAGAGCGGTGCCGACCTGTTTCTAAATATTTTCCGCAGCGAATGGGGGCAGCCTGCCCGCCTGGACTGGGTATCGCGCCGTAATAATTACAACGCGCTGGATGAGGCAGCCTTCGCCAATGAATATTTTACCCCTGATTATTTGGAAAGCTTCGCCACGCTGAATGCCGACGCGCGCCGACGCCTGCTGGCTGAACAGAAAATGACCTCGGACGGGATTACCGCCGAAGCGCTGCTGACGATTTATCGCGAGCTGTATCACCGTTTTGACGTACTGCGTGAAACGCCCTGGGCGCAGCTTATGCCCTCGCGCTCGGTAACGCATCTGCGCAACGTCGGCAGCTCACAGCGCCTAACGCTGCAACACCATCTCGACGGCGGAGAAGAGCACCTGGAGAGCGACATTGTGATATTTGCCACCGGCTATCGCACATCGCAACCTGAGTTTCTCGCGCCGCTTGCAGCCCGAATCAGGTCTGAGGAAAACGGTGAGTTCAGTATGAATACTGATTTCACGCTCGCGTGGGACGGCCCGGCGGCAAACCGCCTGTTCGCCGTCAATGCGGGTATGCACAGCCTGGGAATAGCCGAGCCGCAGCTTAGTTTAATGGCGTGGCGCGCGGCGCGGATCCTCAATGCCGCGCATCCCGATAAGCCGTTCGATATCGCGACTACGCCCGGCATTATTCACTGGCGTAGCTGTCCGGAACAGAACGCCGCGCCTGCCCGCCCAGCGGAGCCAAACGCGCCAGCTCTCTCCGGCGATACGCGCAGCGGAGTTTCACGCCCGGAATGGACGCGCACAACATAGCAAAGACGGGCTGCCCCGTAAAAGCGTCTTATCACCAAACGCGGCGGTGAATACTGGCGTCAACGAAAAGCCGTAGCACATCGCCCGTTACTGAAGTGCAGCGCGATGCGTGGGAATGCGACATATAGCCTTTTATGCACACCGGCCAGCGTGCGGCCCTAAATCACGCGCCTTCGCCGATGGAGCGCGCGCCAAACTGATAGCAACCATTAGATACTGGAAACATAACAACAATGAAACGTTCTTATTTTTGGGTTTTAAATCCGTGCTTACTGGCAATGCTCTCTTCCGGCGCATGGGCGAATGATGGAAAAGAAGAACAGCTGGTGGTCTCCGCGAGCCGCGCCCACCGCAGCGTGGCGGATATGGCCCAAACCACGTGGGTGATTGAACAGCAGGAAATCGAACAGCAGGTTCAGGGTGGGAAAGAGTTAAAAGACGTACTGGCGCAACTGATCCCCGGGATGGATGTCAGCAGCCAGGGTCGCACCAACTACGGGATGAACATGCGTGGCCGTTCGATGATGGTCATGGTCGACGGCGTGCGCCTGAATTCATCGCGCAGCGATAGCCGCCAGCTTGACGCTATCGATCCCTTTAATATCGAGCGGGTCGAGGTAATTTCCGGCGCGACCTCTCTGTACGGCGGCGGCAGCACCGGTGGGCTTATCAATATTGTCACGAAGAAAGGGCACCCTGAGCGCGAAGTTGAATTTCAACTCGGCGGTAAAAGCGGGTTCAACAACAGCGACGATCGCGATGAAAATGTCGCGGCAGCGATCGGCGGCGGCAATGACACCGCATCCGGGCGGCTGTCGGTAGCCTATCAGCGCTATGGCGGCTGGTACGACGGCAACGGTGACGCTTCAATTATTGATAACACTCAGACCGGCCTACAGTACTCTGACCGTATCGACGTGATGGGTACCGGCACGCTGAATATCGACGCACATCAGCAACTTCAGCTTACCGCACAGTATTACAATAGTGAATCTGATGGCCGGCACGGCCTGTATCTCGGCAAGGACTTCTCGGCGGTAACCGGCGCAGGCCGCGCCAGAAACCAGGGCAACCTGGACGCAGACAGACTGCCCGGCACCCGCCGCCATCTGCTCAATTTGCAGTATTCGAATACGGATTTCTGGGGCCAGGATCTGGTAGCTCAAATTTACTACCGCGACGAGAGCCTCTCTTTTTACCCCTTCCCGACGCTGTCGAAAGGCGTTGTCACCAGCATCGGTGCCTCGCAGCAAAAGACCGACTTTTACGGCGGTAAACTCACGCTTAATAGCAAGCCGCTCGATAATCTCGGCCTGACCTGGGGCGTTGATGTCGATCATGAAAAGTTTGACGCTAACCAGCAATTTTTCGATTTGGATAATGCGGCGCAAAGCGGCGGCATGCAGCTCGATAACGCATATAAAGTGGGACGCTATCCCGGCTATAGCGTTACCAATCTCGCCCCATTCTTACAGGCGAGCTACGATCTCGATGCAATAACGTTTAGCGGCGGCGTGCGCTATCAGTATACGGAAAATAAGGTCGAGGATTTTGTAGGCTATGCGCAACAGCAGGGAATTGCCACCGGGAAAGCGACTTCAGCGGATGCGGTACCGGGTGGGAAAACGGATTACCGTAACTTCCTGTTCAACGCGGGAGTACTGGGGCGATTGACCGAGCGCCAGCAGCTGTGGTTTAACTTTTCACAGGGATTCGAAATTCCTGATTTAGCCAAATATTACGGCGCGGGCAACTACCAGCTTGAAAATGGACATTACCGGCTGGTTGACAGCGTGAATGTCAATGACTCCAGACTCGACGGGATCAAAGTTAACTCATGGGAGCTGGGGTGGCGCTATACCGGCGATAACTTACGTACCCAACTGGCGGCCTACTATTCGTTATCGGACAAGACCATCAATATCAATAAAAGCGATATGACCATTGCGCTGGATGACGATAAGCGGCGTATTTACGGGCTGGAAGGCCAGGTTGACTATTTCTTCAGCGACAGCGACTGGAGCGCCGGTGCCAACCTGAATTTAATTAAGTCCCAGACCCGGCAGGACGGCAAGTGGGAAAAGCTGACCGTGGATAGCGCCAGCCCGTCCAAAACCAGCGCCTGGGTAGCCTGGGCGCCCGGCAACTGGAACCTGCGGGTACAAAGTACCCAAACCTTTGATGTATCCGATGCTGATGGTAAAAAAATTAGCGGCTATAACACCGTCGACGTGCTGGGAAGCTATGCGCTGCCGGTGGGTAAATTAAGCCTCAGCGTGGAAAACGTGCTGGATAAAGAGTACACCACAGTATGGGGGCAGCGGGCGCCGGGGCTGTATAGCCCGACCTACGGCTCGCCGGATTTATATACTTATAAAGGCCGCGGGCGCACCTTTGGCGTTAATTACTCGGTGCTGTTCTAACCCGTATGCGCCAGCCGCTATCGCATGCTGGCGCATTACTTGATGAGCATTCGAAAAGACCCGGCCTTTTTTTGTCGCTCTGCCACGGTATAGAGCAAAGGCTCCGTAGCAGGCATCCGCCGACGGTGGTTGATGCGTGCATTCATCCATTAAAGCTGCCTTTTAACGCGGCGGCGCATGCCCCAGAGTAAAAAGAGTTACTCGCCTCTGCTGACGTATTGCGCCAGCGCGCGATACGTCATTACACGGCCTCACCGCTTATTGCCCGGGGTTTTGCAAATATCGCGTTAACAAAGCCAGCAGCCGCGCATTATCAACGCGGGTCAAAATTTGCACCGGCGCGCCGTGCGGCTGTTTAATGCCGATATCGAGTCGCAGATGCCCGTACCGGCAGGTCATCCCGCGCGCGATGCCTTCCAGCGCGACATCGAGATAGTCTTCTTCGCTTTCACATAATGAGGGTTCGAGAAGCCAGGCTACGGTCAGCGCATCATGGATCCAGCATCCCGGTAATTTGCGGGTGCGCATCGAGTAATTGAGCCACGGGCGCATCGTCTGCTCCAGATAGCGGGTATACGGCGTTTCTACCGCAGCAAGCGCGTCCAGATCGGCATGCACCAGCTGCGTGCGAGTGGTGACATCCAGCGGCGCCAGCGTTACCGGAGCACCACTGGTTAATACAATATGCGCCGCCTCTGGGTCTAACCCAAAGTTGGTGTCTTTCAGATAGCCCGGCACATTAAATACACCGCCCATAATCACAATACGTTTTACGGCGCTCGCCATTTCAGGAAATAGCCGCATCGCCATCGCTACGTTGGTCAGAGGCCCAATCGCGATCAGAGTTATTTCCCCGGGATTCTGGCAAATGAGCTCGCCCATCGCATAAGGCGCCAGCGGCGATGGCATCGCCACGCGCTTCGGCTCACGCACCCCTTGCCACAATTCGCGCAGCCCTTTGGCATCAACCGCGCTGTCCAGACGCGTGCGCCACACGGAGGAGGGTTCCAGCAATGCGCTGGAGGCTCCGCGAGCCACTGGCACCTTAGCCCCCAAGCGGCGAACTAAATCGCAGGCCACGGTATAACCCACATCGCAGGATGTATTCCCGGCAACGGTGGTAATCAGTTCAAGGTTAATTTGCGGAGCCGCCAGCGCTAACGCTAGCGCGAGACCGTCATCTACATTTGCTCCGGGAATTCCGTTGCCCGGATCGCAATCAATAATTACACGCATAATCCACTTCAGCTTTTAGCGCCGCGAGTGCCGCAACCACAGGATTCTCCCGGTTGCAGCTCAAAGGCAAATTCATCGTGACGTACATCGCCATTCCATGTTCTCAGCATCGCTATCGCCGCTTTCGCCATGCGCTCCACCGGCTGACGCACCGCCGTTAATGACGGGACGCTGAAATGCGATGCCTGAGTACCGTTAAAACACACCAGCGCGACATCTTCCGGCACGCGCAGGCCGTGCTCGGACAGCGCGCGAATACAGCCCAATGCCTGTTGTTCATTGGTGGCAAAAAGGGCGCGCGGCAGAGGCCCTTGCAGCATTTGTAGCGCGGCGGCATAGCCACCGGCACGGGTATAATCGGTTGAAAAAACCCATTCATCCTTAACGTTCAGTGCGGCTTCCTGTAATGCACGCCGCCATCCGCACAAACGGTCCAGCGTATTCAACATGGTCAGCGGACCGCAAATCACCGCGATATCCCGATAGCCATGCTCCACTAAATGCCGCGTCGCCTGATAAGCCGCCTGCTGTTCGTTAACCTGAATCGAGCATACGTTTAAAGAGTCCGGTACGTTATCTATCATCACGCAGGGCGTAGCGCTGGCCTGAATTAAATCGAGATGGGGCCGCCTGTCTACGCTGGTGTAAATCAGCCCATCCACCTGACGAAGCAGGAGATTATTAATCAGTTCCCGCTCGCGGTTGCGATCGTCGCCGGCGTCGCCCAGAAGCAGCACTTTTCCATCGGCAAACGCTTCCTGTTGTAAAGCACGCGCCATTGAGGAAATAAAAGGATTAGAGATGTCCGGCACCACCAGCCCATAGGTTTGGGTCGATCCTGATGCCAGGGCACGTGCTATGCCGTTAGGGCGATAACCGGTCTTTTCAATTGCAGCCAGCACTCGCTCCCGCGTAGCTGGTGCCACGGGTCTCGGCCCGTTATTGATAACATAGCTGACTACCGCCACCGATGTGCCGGCTTCGCGCGCGACATCAGTGCGAGTGACGCGCCGTGAGCGGAATTAAGACACTACTTATTACCTGCCTGGCTGATACATAACAAAGAAGGGATTTTTGCTCTTTAGCGTAGCGCGCTACGTCGCAAAAATCCCTCAAACAATCCAAATAACGTTAAACGGCGTCTTCAGGAAGGTTTAGATCGCGCCCGCGCGTTTCCGGAGCGAAGAAGGTAGTTATCAGGCCAATACCGGCCATCAAAGCGAAATAAAGCGCAATTGGCCACCAGTGCCCGGCAAAAGAGAGTAACGCGGCGGCCACAAGCGGCGCGGTGCCGCCGGACAGTATAGACCCCAGCTCCTTCGCGAACGCCATTTTCGTGTAGCGGTTCGTCACGCCGAACAGTTCAACGCCCCAGGCCGCCTGTACGCCGAAAATACCGAGGGACGCCAGCGACATTCCCACCACAATGGTCGAAATCACAATCCACGGCTCGCGCGAATCCAGCAGCATAAATGCAGGGAACGCATAGATTATTAACAGCAGGCAAAACCAGCGATAGGTGATGCGCCTTCCGAAACGATCTGATAACCAACCTGCTAATGGGATCACCGCAAAACCCAGCAGCGATGCGATAAATACCGCGGTCGTTGGCACGGATTTGTCGACCATTAGCACTTTTGCTACATAGCCGATGATAAAACCCTGGGCCAAATAAGACGGTCCGTTTTCACCAATACGCAGCCCCACCATGGTCCAGAAAGCGCGAGTACGGCGCCAGAAGCTGCGGGTATCCCGCTGCTGCTGTGCCAGCCCGCGCTGCATAGCCTCCTGGCGCTGGGCTTCAACAAGGGCTTTCTGGCGCTCAAAGACCGGCGTTTCACGAATATGTCGACGGATAATCAGTGCGGCAAACGCTATCAGACAGCTACAGAGGAACGGAATGCGCCAGCCCCAGCTCATCAGGCTTTCTTTATCCAGTTGTAGCACCAGTAGCCATACCAGCGATGCCAGAAGCGTGCCGCTGTTAGAGCCAAGCGCGATAACGGACGAAACCAGCCCACGACGTTTTACCGGTGCATATTCCCCCAGCATAACGGTACCGCCTGAAAGCTCCGCGCCCGCGCCAAGCCCCTGCGAAAAGCGCAGGATTACCAGGCAGGCCGGCGCCCAAACGCCAATTGTCGCATAGCCGGGAATTAAGCCAATAAGCGTGGTGGAAAGCCCCATTAGCGCTACGGTAATGACCATGACGACTTTGCGCCCATAGCGATCGCCAATGCGGCCAAATAGCAACGCGCCGATAGGACGGGCGATAAACCCGACAGACCAGGCGGCAAAACTAGAAAGCAACGCCATAACCGGCGTTGCTTCCGGAAAAAAAAACATCGCCAAAGATAATACCGGCGGCCAGGCCATACAGCGCAAAGTCTGCATATTCCATTGTCGTCCCAAGCCAGCAGGAGACAGTGGCACGCCAGAATTCTCGTTTCCCTTCCTCGGTAGTCAGACGTTCCTGCGCCGCTTGCGACGCGTTGCCCACCGATTCTGGAGAATTATCGATGCTCATAAGGAGAAGCTCCCTAGTGTTGAACACTACTAAAAAAAATCGAACGCTAATTATCTACACGCGTAGAACACGCTTTTTTATGGCGGATAACTTTATCTACTCGCGTAGAATGCGCAACTTTGATCGCTAAATTATGTGTCCGGGATCACATTGTGATATTCACACGTCACATAAATTGCGGCGCGTATAATGCCTCAGAGATAAGAGAAAATCATATGTTTCCGTATAAAAGTGAGAGTTTCAGCAACCCAGGATGTAAGCGCCGGTGAAACGCCGTTTTTTTGCATAAGGGAAACCAAAGGAATTTTACGCTGCACAATGCGCTAGCGCGTTTTCTGATTACCCCCCCCCTCCCCTGAGCCTGCCGGGCGCACTGTTTACTCCCTGGATAATTCATCGCCGTACCGTTCCCGATAATCGCGACGCGATGAGCCTAAACCCCCACCCTGAATCTTCTGCAGTTATAAATCGGTGAGGTAAAGTAAACCGGTTATAAATAAACCGCTAATGTTTATTTATTACTCATACCCTCGCTTTTCTGTTTAATTTTTATGCTCAATTAAGATGATAAAAATAAATACGGCATTGGTTTTGCTCTCTCCGCGCAAAATTGGAAAAAGCGATCAATAAAAACAAATTGATTGTCATAACCTAATAAAGTCAAATTAATCGATCGGTTTAAACAATTAATTATTTATCATTTCGTGCCGAAGTAATTTTGTCTATGAATTGTAATTACGCTGTTTAAACGCGCAGTTATGAACTTTTAATTCACGCATTTTTAACATACATAACTATCAGCGTCAGATGAAATATTAAGAACAGCGCTGACTATAATTTCTTCATTTTTCTTTCAGGGAAAAGACTTAAAGGCGGGTAAATGAGAATTTCCAATATGCGAGTAGGCATGCGTCTGGCGTATGCCTTTTCTATTATATTAGTAATAATGATTATAATGAGCAGCAGCGTTTTTCTGTTCACCCAAAAAATACAGACCAACGTAGATGAAATACTCAGCCAATATCTGGTAAAAGAAAGGCTGGTCGAGGAATGGACCGAGCTGCTTTACCAGTCCAGCGGTAAATCAACCTCTGCTATCACCACTAACGATGCCGAGTTGCGAAAAAATCTTTTAGCGGCTGTAAAGCAGATTGGCGTTAGGGTCAGTGAGATACAGTCAACCGTCACCCCCATGATTCACCTTGGAGCCGGGAAACAATATTTAGCCAATATCGACTCTGCCCGAGCTAATTATTACGCCAAACTGAAACAAGGCATGGCTATTGCGGACAGCGGTGAATATGAGAAAGCAAATGACTTTGTGCAGGCGGAATTTCTTCCGGCAACCAATGAATATTGTCGCGCATTAACACAACTGCTTAATTTCCAAAAAGGGTTGATTGATGATGCCCACGAAAAATTGAATGCGTCGACGTATAAAATCATATTCACTATGCTGATTTTAAGTCTGGCGGGCATTGTATTCAGCGCACTCACGGCCTGGTTTGTTACAGGTACTATTACACATCCATTAAAGAAAACGGTCACTTTGATAGAAAGTATCGCGAATGGTGACCTGACGGCTGATATCGATCACAATTCAAAAGATGAAATCGGTTTATTAATCACCGCTATCCGCACTATGGTAGCTAAAATCGGTACCACCCTACATAAAGTCAGAACCGGTGCGACTCATATCGCACGGGCGGCAAATGAAATTGATAGCGGAAACCAGGATTTATCTTCACGCACGGAAGAGCAGGCCGCTGCGTTGCAGCAAACTGCCGCCAGCATGGAAGAAATTAAAATTACCGTCAGACAAAATGCCGATAACGCCGGTCAGGAAAACGATCTGGCACAAAATGCCCGGCTTCTGGCGCTGGAAGGCGGAAAGGCCGCAGAGTCAACGCGCGTTATTATGAACGCTATCCAGGAAAGCTCGCGCGCTATTTCTGAAATCAACAGCGTTATTACCAGCATTGCCAGCCAGACCAATATTCTGGCGCTTAATGCCGCCGTTGAAGCTGCCCGGGCGGGCGAGCAGGGCCGTGGGTTCGCTGTGGTCGCCGGCGAGGTTCGTAATCTGGCCCAGCGCAGTTCTTCTGCAGCCCAGGAAATTCGCAGCCTTATAGAAGAAACGACGGCCAAAGTCGCCAGCGGCGCCAATTTGGTGATGGAAACTAACCGCAAGATTGAGAACACCATCGATTCCGTTACCAAAGTGTCCGATTTAATGGAAGAAATTAAAACCGCCGCTGAAGAGCAAAATATTGGTATTGCCCAGATTTCTCAGGCGATTACCGAGATGGATACCGTCACTCAGCAAAATGCCGCGCTGGTCGAAGAGGCCGCCGCCGGGTCTTCCAACCTGAACGAACAGGCGAAACAATTATCCGGTGAAGTTGAGTTCTTTAAAATCCAGGCGGCAAAAGACGGTGTAAGCTTGTCGGCTCCGTTAGCCGAAGCACGCATAAGCGCGCCGGTTAATGCGCGGGTGAATTTATCAGCGCGGGAAGATAGCTGGGAATCCTTTTAAACGTTTTCATCAGAGATTCAGGTTCTGATGGCATTGCGCCAGTGCATACACGGCGGCGGAAAATCCGCCGCCGCTACCGGGCGTGTAGTGCGGAGAAAGGTACGCCTTGCGGCTTTTCTCCGTTTTCTGCGGTCCCCGCCCCGGACGGGCGGGGACAACAGGTTCACCGGCAACACCGCGAAACGGTATATGGCCGGATTAGCATCACCGGCTGGCACCGCTTATAAGAACATACCGCCGGACACCTCAACGCGCTGCGCATTCATCCACGCAAGCTCATCGCTCAGTAAAGCGGCTATCGCATCGCCAATATCATCCGGCTGCCCAACGCGCCCCAGCGCAGTTTGCGCTGCAATATGCCCGGCAATATGCGCATTATCTCTCACTTCACCGTCGCCAAAATCGGTGGCAATCGCGCCCGGCGCAATACAATTCGCCGTAATTTTACGCTCACTCAACTCCTTCGCCAGATAGCGGGTGAACACTTCAACGGCACCTTTCATTGCGGCATAGGCCGCTTTTCCCGGTAATGCAAAGCGCGTCAGGCCGCTGGAAACATTCAGAATTCGTCCACCATCCTCAATCAGCGGCAACAGCGTCTGGGTTAAGAAAAACGGCCCTTTAAGATGAATATTCACCATCTCATCAAACTGTGTTTCGCTGGTGTGCGCAATTAGCGTGTTCATGCCCGTACCGGCATTATTGAGCAAATAGTCAAAACGTTCACGCTGCCACGTCGCACGTAATAGGCGCGCAACGTCCTGCGCAAATGCCGGAAAGCTCGCACAATCAGAAACATCTAACCGAAGGGACACCGCTCGCGCGCCGCGCTTAGCCACTTCACGTACAACTTCCTCAGCCTCTCGTTGGCCGTGGCGCCAGGTGAAAATAACGTCTATGCCCCGCTCTGCCAGTTTCAGTACGGCATTTTTCCCCAATCCGCGGCTACCGCCGGTAACTAATACGATTCGTTGCATCGTCCTTTACCTCATTTCAAACAGTGTGAATATGACAATCAGCGTAATTGACGCCATCAAAATAATAAATACGCTAAAATACGCTTCATTAACTCGTTTATAACAACAATCACGCGTAAAGATGGATAAAATTCATGCAATGCGGCTTTTTGTTCGGGTCGCAGAAATGGCCAGTTTTACCCAGGCGGCACATACGTTGGGGCTACCTCGCGGCAGCGTATCACGCCAAATTCAGGCGCTGGAAAACACCGTGGGGACGCGGCTGCTGCATCGCACAACGCGGCGGGTTCAGCTCACGCAGGATGGGATTGTTTACTATGAGCGCTGTCGCGATCTGCTGGCAAACCTTGAGGAGCTTGACGGATTATTTTCACGCAGCGCGGCAAATTTGAGCGGCCGCCTGCGCGTTGATATGCCGGTCGGGCTGGCGAAAAATGTCATCATCCCCCGGCTGCCAGAATTTTTACAGCAGCATCCCGGTATAGAGCTGGAACTGAGCAGTAGCGATCGGTTGGTTGACGTAATTCAGGAGGGTTTCGACTGTGTGATACGCGTCGGTCAGCTTAAGGATTCCGGCCTGGTAGCCCGCAGGCTGGGCCAGTTAAGCATCATCAACTGCGCCAGCCCGGATTATCTCGCCCGCTTCGGTTATCCAGAAAGGCCCGATTGCCTGGCCTCGCACGCCGTGGTCCACTATGCAACAATACTGGGCGCACGCCCGGCAGGTTTTGAAATCTGTGAAAATAGTGAAACACGCTGGGTACAGACCGGCGGTATGCTGACCGTGAACAGCACAGAGACCTACTACGCCGCCTGTATCGCAGGGTTGGGCATCATCCAGGTTCCGCGCGTCGGGGTGCGCGATGCGTTACGCAATGGCACGCTGGTGGAGATTTTGCCCCAGTACCGCGCGGCACCGATGCCGGTTTCACTCATCTGGCCACACCGCCGAAACCTGTCACGCCGCGTCCACGCGTTTATGGAGTGGTTGAATATCGTACTGCAAGGCTATGTGGATTAGCATCGCAGCCATATTTTTCCTATGATCAGACTGACATTGTCTAAAGGATTACGGAGCTAATGGGTAACTCTGAGCATACAAAACGCCCCACGCGGGATCTCGATTATACGCCGGTTGTGCCGTTGAACGCACAGGAAGAGGCCAATGCTACGCCCGAAGACCAGGTGCTTAATGGCACGCTGGAAAACGTGAATAACACGGTAAAACGCATTGAGCGCAATCCTATTGTGGCGCATATGCTGCGCGCCGCCGAACGTTTTAACGACAGAATGGGCAATCAGTTTGGCGCAGCAATTACCTATTTTTCTTTTTTATCACTGATCCCCATGCTGATGGTGAGCTTTGCCGCAGGCGGTTATATCCTGGCTGCGCATCCCACCCTGCTAAAAGATATTTTCGAGAAAATTCTGGAGAACGTGAGCGATCCGACGCTTGCGCAAACGCTCAAAAGTACGATCAATACTGCGGTTCAACAGCGTACTACCGTGGGGCTGGTCGGTCTGCTTATTGCGCTTTATTCCGGGGTTAACTGGATGGGGAACCTGCGAGAAGCGGTACGCGCGCAGTCGCGCGACGTCTGGGAGCGCACGCCGCAGGATAAAGAGAAATTCTGGCTGAAATACCTGCGCGATTTGATATCGCTCATTGGCCTGCTGATTGCGCTTATCGTCACGCTGTCGATTACTTCCGCCGCCGGCTCCGCGCAGGAGACCATTATCAACCTGCTGCACCTTGGCGCCATTGAATGGCTGAAACCCGCCTGGCAGCTTATCGGGCTGGCCATCTCGATTTTTGCCAACTATCTATTATTTTTCTGGATATTCTGGCGTCTTCCGCGTCACCGGCCGCGTAAAAAAGCGCTGGCGCGCGGCACGCTGCTGGCCGCGATTGGCTTTGAGATTATTAAAATTATTATGACCTGGACGCTCCCGTCGCTGGTAAAATCCCCTTCGGGTGCGGCGTTTGGTTCTGTTCTCGGGCTGATGGCGTTTTTCTATTTCTTTGCGCGCCTGACGCTATTCTGCGCCGCGTGGATAGCCACCGCTGAATATAAAGACGATAAACCTATTCCGGGGCGTCGCCCTCACTAAACCTCAGGCGCCGGCCGGCCCGGCGCTCCTTTCCAGCACACAACGCCATGCATTAACTTTTATTTAACCTATTTCTGGTTTAATTATCTGTCTGGTGAAGAATCTCTGGGTTTATATGCACGCCAATCCCAACGCATAACTATTATTCGCTTTTTGCCGATTTCTTGCACAAAACCCTCGCTGGCAGTGCGTTGAAATGGCGCTTTTGCTGTGCGTAATATGGACTTTCGTTCCGCAAAAATAAAAAGAATGGTTTATATGCAAGCATCTATCGCCACGGCCCCCAACCCTGCGTCCACCGCGCCGGTGAATTCACGCGGGAAGGTGGTCATCGCCTCGTTAATCGGCACCGCTATCGAATTCTTTGACTTCTATATTTACGCTACTGCCGCCGTCATCGTCTTTCCACATATTTTCTTCCCGCAGGGCGATGCCGCCGCCGCGACGCTGCAGTCGCTGGCAACCTTTGCCATCGCGTTTGTCGCCCGCCCTATCGGCTCCGCGCTATTCGGTCACTTCGGTGACCGAGTTGGACGCAAAGCGACGCTGGTTGCCTCCCTGTTGACGATGGGGCTTTCTACCGTCGTTATTGGCCTGCTACCGGGCTATCAAAGTATTGGGATTATGGCACCCGCGCTGCTGGCGCTGGCGCGCTTCGGGCAAGGGCTTGGGCTGGGCGGCGAATGGGGAGGCGCGGCGCTGCTGGCGACGGAAAACGCGCCGGCGCATAAGCGAGCGCTGTACGGTTCCTTCCCTCAGCTCGGCGCACCTATTGGCTTTTTCTTTGCTAACGCAACCTTTCTACTGCTGTCCTGGCTACTAACGGACCAGCAATTTATGGACTGGGGCTGGCGCATTCCGTTTATTTTTTCTGCGGTGCTGGTGTTGATTGGGCTGTATGTTCGCGTCTCGCTACACGAATCGCCGGTATTCGCTAAAGCCGCGCAGGAAGGGAAACGGGTTAAGATTCCGCTCGGTACTTTATTGACAAAACACCTGCGGGCCACGCTGCTGGGCACATTTATTATGCTCGCCACTTACACACTGTTTTACATTACTACCGTCTATTCGATGAGCTATAGCACTTCACTGCCGCCTGCCGGGCTGGGGCTGCCGCGCAATAGCGTGCTGTGGATGCTGATGATCGCCGTTATCGGTTTTGGCGTGATGGTGCCGGTGGCCGGAATGCTGGCCGACCGCGTTGGTCGGCGTAGCAGTATGATAGCCATTACTCTGCTGATTCTGGCTTTTGCCACATTCCTGTTCGAGCCACTGCTCGGTTCGGGCAGCATCTCCGGGATGTTAGCGTTTTTGCTTATCGGGCTGAGCCTGATGGGGCTGACCTTCGGCCCGATGGGCGCGCTGCTTCCGGAGCTATTTCCGACGGAGGTGCGCTATACCGGCGCTTCATTCTCTTATAATTTGGCATCGATTCTCGGCGCATCTGTCGCACCGTGGATAGCCGCGTGGCTGCAGACGCATTACGGTTTGTTCTGGGTGGGCATCTATTTGGCCGCAATGGCCACGCTAACTCTGATAGCCCTGCTATGCACGCGTGAAACGCGCCATCAGTCACTGTAATACACTATTTCCGCCCCTGTATCCGCCCCATTCGGCCAGATAAGCGGCTAAGTTTAGGCGGTTGCTGCCCGACGCAGACGCGCCAATAAAAGCGTGACAGCAACGGGGGCAACAAAAACAGGAACATTAAATCACTTTCCTCAGGAGGTGGTTTAGGAATGACAATGAAGAGGCGAAACGCCCGCCCTGAGAGGGCGAGCGTATTCTATACCACGCTTAATGTTTCATTTGAGACAGGATATTCCGGCACTGGTTGCTATCCCCCTCAGAGGGGGAGATGAGCGCCAGCAGTGCGGCGGCAGGTGTTACCAGCGCGCCGAGCGCGGCAGCCACGGCGCCGCGAGCGATAAGCGGGCCAGGCTTAACGCCCGCGCTGGGATTTTTAAAGGTGCCACGCACATACAGCGGCGAACGCAGCGTGATAATACGCAGCCCTTTACTCTCTGGATCGATGGTTAAATCCAGTTGCTCACTGCCAAAATTTGCGTTTCCGGTCACATTAATCAGCGCATTCTCGGTATCAAAGGCGAAAATCTGCGGCCGGGCCAACCCGTTGCGCATATCGATATTTACCCCGGCGCAGTTCACCTGAACCTCATCATCACCAAAAATTTGGCCAACGATGTAATTACCGACATTTAGCCCCAAAATTTCCATCAGATTGCGGCTGATTAAACCGTTATTCATCAGTAATTTCAGATTGCCGTCACTGGAGCCCAGCAGCGCCGCCACTGAATTACCGGTGCCGCGTATATCCGCATCGCCGTTCAGTTCCCCCAGCGTTTTTTGCATTGATTGCACATTGGGCATGAGCTGCTTTAACTGCAAACGCCGGGCGTTAAGCTCAACGCGCCCCTGCATCGGCTTTTTATCCCCTTCCAGCCGTACATGAGCATCGATGCTGCCGCCTGCCAGCCCAAAACGCAGCGGCGTCAGGCGCAAATCGCCCTTGTTCAGAATAAGGTGGGTATCGAGATCGCTAATTGGCAGGGAACTACCATGCTCAATGCGACGGCCTTTAAAACGCACATCGGCATCCATCACATCCCACTTATCCGTCTCAAAGCGATCGTAAGGCAGTACTTTACCCAGCGGCTGAGAGGTATTGGTGCGCTGGCTTTTTTTGCTCTGGTTGCCCTTGCCAGAATCGACGCCAATCAACGGCCCGAGATCCGCCAGCCGTAACTGCCGGGACAGCAACTCGCCCTGCAGCATGGGGCGGGGCTTCGTCTGGCTATATTTCAGCGATCCGTGAATATCGCTGTCGCCAATCCGCCCGTTAAAATCTCGATACCGGAACACGTTGCCTTTGTTTTCATCTAACCGCGCCGTGAGATGGCCATCGGTTTCAAACGGCGGCGTATCCGGCAATAAAACGCCGGTGAGATCGTAAAGATCGCCCAGCGAATCGCCAGAAAAACGCAGTCGGAGATCGGCGCCCCCGAGCGTCAAGGGATGAATTATCGTTCCATTAAACGCGACGCGCGTTGCGCCTGAGCGTACATCAGCCTGTACGGGAAAAGGCGTGTCGTCGCTGCGCAGCGCCAACATACCGCCGATTTTTCCGCTACCGGAAATCGGTTCGCCTTTATAGCGGCCTTTTACCTTTAACCCGAATACATAGTCGCCGACTTTCTGGCCTTTTTTTGCATTAGTGCCGGTTAGCTGGCTAAAAGGCAGCGGTTTACCGAGGGGGTCGACCAGGATCTCCATTACCGCCCGGCTTACCCGATCGTCGATAGCGATACGCCCGCGATCGAACAGGACTTTATCCAGCCGGAATGACCATGCGGAAGGCTCACTTTCTTTTGTTTTATCACCATCGCCTATCTTGAAGGTCCAGTTATCTTTATGCTCCGCCAGCCGGGTCAGATGAATATCCGGACGCTCCAGTTTTATCCAGGGAAGCCAAACGGTTTTACCCAGCAGCGCGGGCGGCGAGAGGGTCGCCTCTACGCGCGGTAAATGCACCATATTGTCGCCGGGGATATTCGGCGGGTTGCCCAGCACAATATCCTGAGCCGTAACGTGCGGCCAGGGAACCCAGCGTCGCCAGCCGGTTTCCTGCGGGTTGCGCGCCCAGGCCACGCGCAAATCACCGCGAATAGCAAACGGCCTGTGCAGCTCCGTGGACACTTTTTCATTGATGGTCGGCTTGAGACGGTTCCAGTCAAACGTGGCGACAAATATCACCACGCCGACAATAAGAAGCGCTACAACCCCGAAAGTAATACCGATAGCTTTACCCGTTCTCGTCATCTTCGCCCTGCTTCCTGTCGATGGCCTAAGCCATAAAGATAGCTGAGGACCGCATAAAACGGATCGCTTAACGCGCGATTGGCTTCTCGTGCGATACAAATACCGCCGCTTACCGGGCGAAAATATCGCTAGTTCGCACAGCAAAATCCATGCGATCTTTATCAAAACGCCGTTTTAAAAATATTGACGCTGTACCCACAGCGCAAGACACTACCCGTACTTTCTGCCGAATTCGGATAGTCACTATGCCCACGCCCAAAATCGCCGTCATTGGCGAATGTATGATCGAAATGTCAGAAAAAGCGTCGCACGTCAGCCGAGGGTTTGGCGGCGATACACTGAATACTGCCGTCTACATTGCTCGCCTGGTCGATGCGCAGGCGCTCGCGGTACATTACGTTACCGCGCTCGGAGAAGATAATTTCAGCCAGCAAATGCTGGAAGCCTGGCAGCAGGAAAAGGTACACACCGAGCTGGTGCAGCGTATGCCTGACCGGCTGCCAGGGCTGTATTATATTCAGACGGACGAGCGCGGAGAGCGATCGTTTCTTTACTGGCGCAGCGAAGCGGCGGCCCGCTACTGGCTAACGGGCGCTGAAGCCGCCGGGATAACCACGCAGCTGGAAGGTTTTGATTATCTTTATCTCAGCGGGATTAGTCTCGCTATTCTGCCGCCGGAGAGCCGGGAGCGGCTGTTTACGCTGCTGGAAGCCTGCCGCCGTCGCGGCGGCAAAATCATTTTTGATAATAATTACCGGCCTCGCTTGTGGAGCAATCGACAGGAAACTCAGCGGGTTTACCGGCGTATGCTGGCCTGCACGGATATCGCCTTTTTAACCCTGGACGATGAAGACGCGCTGTGGGGTCCCGGTTTGCCGGATGAGGTTATCGCACGGACTCACGCCGCCGGGGTGCAGGAAGTGATAATAAAACGCGGTGCGGAAAGCTGCCTGGTGGCACGGCAGGCAGAGCCACCGCTCACCGTTCCGGCAATTACGCTTCCTAAAGAGCGCGTGGTAGACACCACCGCCGCAGGCGATTCATTTAGCGCAGGCTATCTCTCCGTGCGCCTGACCGGAGGAACACCGCAGGCCGCCGCAGAGTGTGGACACAGAACGGCCAGCGCTGTCATTCAGCACCGCGGCGCGATTATTCCCCGCGAACTGATGCCGAAATAGGCAAAAAGAGGTTCAAGAATAGGGCAGGTCTCTGGAAAACCCGCCCTGTTGATTGAGATACCGTAGTGAAAACACCACTCGCGCTAGCGCCCGCTTTGCAGGAATGCATCCAGCAGGATTAGGGCCTCTGGCTAGGTATTTGCTCAGCGCAACAGGGCGCTCTGCTGGTCAGAATACCGGCTTGAAACCGGCTAAATGCGCTAGCGCCCGCTTTGCGCCACTGCTATATGGCCGCGTCCGGCGCTGACCACACAGCAGAAAAGGGGGGTTTAATGCGACACCGGCCCGCTAGCCTCGCCGCGCGTTTCCGGCTTATCTGCTACCGGAGACTGCGCCGGCGCCATAATTTTATTCCACGTATTTTGCAACTCACCCATCGCAAACTCTGGCTCTCCCTGAGGCTGTAACAAAATGAGCGCCATATCCTGAGCGAGTAGCTGATGTAAATCACTGTTGATGGCGTCCGGCGTAGCACCTTGCAAAAAGCGCTGGCGCAGCTGCTGATATTGCTCCGGCGCGATATCTACCACGTGATTTTGCAGCGCTCGCAGGCGCTGCCCCATTAATATGCCGGTATTGGTGCGGGCATAGGTGGCGAAAAGGGTTTCCAGTTCCTGTTTCTTCTGCGCGATCAGCGTATCCAGCTCCGCCTTCGGCAGCCCTTCTTCACGCAGCGCGCGCAGATTGTGCGCCACCAGCGCCAAATGGTTATTCAGCTTGCCGTTTGGCGTATCGAGGTTAATGCTGCACTGAGCGCGCTGGAACAGTACGTGGCAGTCAAAACTAAGCTGTAAATCGCGGATATTATTCTTTGCCAGACTTTGCTGAACGTGTAAGAACAGCGCTTCACGCGCTAAATCCGCCCGCCAGTATTGCAATAACGTATTAGCGTTTCTGATAGGCTGCCACGCCTGATCCCACATAATGGTCAGCCTGTCTTCCTGCACGGCGCGCGTCATAATAGTCACAGGCTCACGTCGCAGCGGCGATACCGTCGGCACCGGCGCCGGCATCTGCCGTTTTCCGTCAAGCTCGCCAAACTGCTTTTCAATTTGCTCTATCATGCTGCGGGCATCAACGTTACCCACCACTAATAGCGTCATCGCATCCGGGGTGTACCATTTTTGATACCAGTTTTTCAGGCTTTCCGCCTCAACCGGCTGCTGTACATCCGCTGAGGGATCGTGCCCCAGCAGCGTCGACCCTTTAAGCCGATATCGCCACCAGCCGTCGCGCGGATTATCCGGCCACGTGGTTATCGCATTCCGCTGCGCCAGCGCGCTGTCGACATTTTTCTGTGAAATATCCAGCTTGCCAGCGGTATTCGCCAGCCAGCCTAGCGCCTCTTTGAGTAGGTCATTGCGATTGTTCGGCAGACTTAACGCGTACTGCGTCACGTTATAGGTTACCGTCGCGGGCGATTGCGGATAACCGGGGTCCGTGGCCTGCTGCCAAAGGTTAACGGTATCCGTATCAGGGTTTTGCGTTAAAGCGAAATGAGGAATGAAACGGCTGTAGCCCGCTTGCTGCGCGCTCTCTTCCAGCGAACCGGTGTTAACCACCAGCCGGACTTCGATGCGGTCGTTAGGGCGATGCGGCGTAGAGAGCATCTGCCAGCGTAACCCATTATCTAGCGTACCCTGCTGCCAGGCGGGATCGGGTTTTAACGCTTCAGCCTGTGTCTGAGCTGCGAAGGCCGCCAGAAAAAATCCCCCCGCCAAAAGCGCCAATGTTTTGCCCTGCATGTCTACCCCTGATCAACATTCCTGGTAATAAAGAAAAGCGCGGCGCGCCCCCGCTGCAATGCTTTCCTTTGGACCACCGGTTACTAAAAACATCGCATCATAATGCGAAATAAAAACCAATTATGCGCAGGTGCCCACGGCCAGGGCAAGCGACCGTGGGAAAATGAGGGAATCAGGAAGGTATTTCACCGGCTTTTACATCACCAGGATTATTATTTAAGGCTGCTTTCAGCTGCGTTTCATCCAATTCCTTAACCCACTTCGCGACAAAAATAGTGGCTACCCCGTTACCTACCAGGTTAGTCAAGGCGCGCGCTTCAGACATAAACCGATCGATGCCTAAAATGAGCGCCAGCCCCGCCACGGGGAGGTGGCCTACCGCCGATAGCGTCGCCGCCAATACGATAAAACCACTGCCCGTCACGCCTGCCGCGCCTTTAGACGATAGCAACAGCACCACCAGCAATGTTATCTGATGCACAATATCCATATGACTATTTGTCGCCTGCGCAATAAAAACGGCAGCCATGGTCAGATAAATAGAGGTGCCATCAAGGTTAAATGAGTATCCCGTAGGAATCACCAGACCCACAACGGATTTTCGACAGCCCAGCCTTTCCATTTTATCAAGCATACGCGGTAACACTGACTCTGAAGATGAGGTGCCGAGAACAATCAGCAGTTCTTCTTTGATATAGCGAATAAATTTAAAGATATTGAAACCCGTTGCGCGTGCGATAGCGCCCAATACCACCACCACGAATAAAACACAGGTCAAATAAAAGCAGAGTATTAGCTGCCCAAGCTGCACCAGCGAGCCAACGCCGTACTTGCCGATAGTAAACGCCATGGCACCAAAGGCACCCAGCGGAGCCAGGCGCATAATCATATTGATGATGCCAAAAATAACTGTTGAGAAGCTCTCAATAACATTAAAAATCAGCAGGCCTTTATCGCCCAGCCGGTGCAGCGCGAACCCAAACAGCACCGCAAATAACAGAACCTGTAAAATATTGCCGCTGGCGAAGGCACCAATCACGCTAGCCGGGATCGCATCCAGCAGAAAAGCGACCACGCCCTGTTGCTGCGCCTGCTGAGCGTAAGCCGCGACCGCATTCGCATCCAGCGCCGCAGGGTCAACGTTCATTCCCGCTCCGGGCTGGACCACATTGACAATAATCAGGCCAATAATTAACGCAATCGTGCTAACGATTTCAAAATAGAGCAGCGCAACCGCGCCGGTCCTTCCCACGGCTTTCATACTCTCCATGCCGGCTATGCCGGTAACAACGGTACAAAAAATAACCGGCGCAATAATCATTTTGATGAGTTTGACGAAGCCATCGCCAAGGGGCTTCATTTGAGCGCCCAGATCCGGCCAAAAATGGCCCAGCGCGACGCCGAGGGCGATTGCCACCAGCACCTGAAAATAGAGGCTTTTGTAGAGGGCTGTTTTCATAGGGTGTCCTTTGGCTAAGTGAGCTAAGGCGTACATATCGCCGCGCGGCGCTCAAAATAACACCCTCAAATCCTGACACCTATGATTATGCTGCGAAAATGAAACGGGAAGGTTAATAAATTAGAACTGAAACGCTTCGTATACCGTTTATTTTACAATCGCACACTGTCTGATGCGGACAAATAACGCTCGGCGAAAAGCGCAGGCGGCAGAGCCGCATCAAATAAAAAACCCTGCCCAATATGCGCCCCCGCCTGGCATAACCATTCCCGCTGGGTCTGGGTTTCGATGCCTTCCGCCACAACCTCAAGCCCCAGCCTGCGAGCCAGGGTCAAAATCACACTGGCCATACTGTCATCGACCGGCAGAGGATCGATAAAGGCTTTATCGATTTTCAGGATATCCATTGGCACCGCACGCATGCGATAAAGCTGATGCAGGCTGGCATAGCCTTTGCCGAAATCATCCAGCGCAATGCGCACGCCCGCCTGGTGTAAAGGGCGCAAAATGTTTAGCGCCAATTGCCCTTCATCCAGCGGACGGCTTTCTGTGATTTCCAGAGTTAGCGAGCCGGCGGAAAGGCGATATCGGGAAAGCATCTCTAACAATACCGGCGCCAGTTCCGGATGCAGCAGCTGCAAAGCGGATAAATTTACGCTCAGGGTTAACGCAATGCCCCGACGCTGCCATTCGGCCAAGGTGCGGCAGGCCTCTTCAAGGATCCAGTTCACCACGGGCACCATTAACCCACAGCGTTCAATGCGCTCAATAAGGCCGTCCGGTAACGCCCAGTCGCCGCTCACCTGCCGCTGGCGCAGCAGTGCTTCAGCTCCGGTTACTTTACCGGTGCGTAAATCGACCTGCGGCTGTAGCCAAAGCGCAAAATCGCCGCGCTCCAGAGACCTTGCAATCTCGCGCTCCTCCTGCAACCGCCGTTCGGCCAGCGCTCTCTGGGCGGATGGAACGCAGGCGGACGTACTGTTTAAGCGTTGCCAGGCACGGTTATAGTGACGAATTAAGATGCCTATCTCATCGTCCTTATGCAGACGTGAGACGCTGAGCGGCTGTTCTACCGCGGCCTGGGGTTCCAGCGCCTCTATTTCACGGATGATTCTGCGCAGCGGATGCACCATCAGGCGATTCACGCACCAACTGATCGCCACCGTTAACACCAGCGCCATCAATAGCCACGTGGTTACCAGCGTGGAAATAGTGCTAACCACATATTTATACATGCGCCATGAGTCGGCCTGTAATACCAGATACGCCAGCGGCTGAGGGTTTGCAGGGCGCTCCAGCGAATAAAGCGGTAGCGTAATTTGTACCGGGATCTCAAATAATCGCGCCATCAGCACGGGCACCGGCCGCTCCGACATAAAACTGACGCGTAGCGCCTGAAACTGGTTAGGCAGCACCACGTCGGCACGGCTAATCACGCCGCCGGGCTGAATGCTTTTAAGAATGGCTTCCGCCTGGGGGATGTCCGCTTTTAAAATCGCGGTTGATAAGGGGTTGCGCACCGAACGCGCCACGCTTTCCATTTGCATTGCGGTGAAATAGCGATTCTGCTGCACAAAATGGAAAAGCTGGATAACGATAAAAACAAAAATAAATGCCACGCATACCGCCGCGACCATCGCCATTTGTTTAATCGTTAAAGATCGCCTTACTCGCAAAACCGCTCTCCGCCGAATGGTGTATAGAAAATATCTTGTCGGATGGAAGCAGAGTATACTTCATTTCATGAGGTAACAGATTCGGAATTTCCCATCAACGCTTCAGGATTTCCCCGAATTATACGGATATTCTCCTTCAGATATCGCTCCGGCAATTCTCTTCCAAAACCGTGCTCAAATTGATACGCACACCCCTGTAAAGGTACGGAAATTTTCATTGATTACTCAACGGCGCGGCGCAGTGCCTTTTAATGAAACGCCTGGCCACAGAACGTGGGAAACCTGAAACAGCCGGTGATAGCAAGTGGGGAATTTACGCCTGCGTTAATCTCGCGCGTCAAAGAATACGCGGCGCTGGCTGGCGCACCGGCACAGTCTGCCCCACTCATCATATTAAGTCGTTAGCCGCCCGAATCCAGTAATTATCGGGCGGCTAACTGATACCTGTTATCTCCCCACGCGCCGCTTAGCGAGCGCTTACGGCTGCACCAGCACGTACGGTATCTCTCTTCCTTCTTCCAGGTCCACGGCAAAGCAGGCGGCCTGCTGCCCTTCCCCGCATGGGTTAAGCCGCGGTGTTACCTGCGTGCAGGGTTCAAACCGTCGCCAACAGCGGGCGCTAAAGGCGCATCCCGGCGGTGGGTTCAGCGGGCTGGGCAATTCGCCGGTGAGCTTGATACGCTCACGCCTCGCCTCGGGGTTCAAGCGCGGCGTCGCAGACAGTAGCGCCTGCGTGTAGGGATGGCGCGGACTGGAAAATATCTGCGCCTTCGGCCCTTTCTCAACGCAGCTTCCCAGGTACATCACCATCACATCATCGGCGATGTGTTCCACAACGGAAAGATCGTGAGAGATAAATACGTATGACAGCCCCATTTCCTGCTGCAAATCCATCATCAGGTTCAGCACCTGGGCCCGCACGGAAACATCCAGAGCCGAGACCGGTTCGTCGGCAATGACCACGTCCGGATCGAGCATTAATCCGCGCGCTATCGCAATGCGCTGGCGCTGACCGCCTGAGAACATATGCGGGTAGCGATCGTAATGCTCGGTCTTTAACCCCACTTTCGCCATCATAGCCAGCGCTTTCTCACGCCGGGCCGCCGCGTTAAGGCGCGTATTAATCAATAACGGCTCCTCCAGAATTTGCCCAACTTTTTTACGCGGGTTTAAAGACGCATAAGGGTTCTGGAATACGATTTGGATCTTCTGGCGGCGCAGCTTTTGCGCCTGAGGATCGTGTTTCAGTAGATCCTGCCCGTGCCAGTACAACTCGCCGGCGGTAGGCGTTTCAATCATCGTCAACAAACGTCCCAGCGTTGATTTTCCACACCCGGACTCCCCAACGACGGCCAGCGTTTTACCCCGCTCCAGCGTAAAAGAGACGCCATCCAGCGCTTTTACCTGTCGCTCTTCCCCAAACAGCCCCTTTTTCACCGCATAGTGCTTTTTTAAATCTATTGCCTGCAGCAGCGGCTGCGCGGCGGCATCCTGTACCTGGCTCATCGCGTCGGCCTCCCGGCATCATCAAGCGGATAATGGCATTTTGACTGGCGCCCGCCGCTTAGCGTCACCAGTTCCGGCTCCTGCATACGACAGGTGTCCGTAGCATACGGGCAGCGTGGATTTAGCAAGCAGCCGTGCGGACGGTCATATTTCCCCGGCACCACGCCCGGCAATGACGTCAGGCGCGCTTTATCCGAAGAGAACTCCGGCAGCGCCCGCAGCAAGGCCTGGGTGTAAGGGTGGCGCGGCGCCCGGAAGATATCCCGCGCCTCGCCGGTTTCCACGACCTGCCCGGCATACATAACGATGATTTTTTGTGCGGCTTCCGCCACCAGCGCCAAATCATGCGTAATCAAGATTAGCGCCATGTTTTCCTGGCGCTGTAGTGCCAGCAAAAGCTCAATAATTTGCGCCTGAATGGTCACATCAAGCGCGGTGGTCGGCTCATCGGCAATCAGCAGTTTCGGGCGACAGGCAATCGCCATGGCAATCATTACGCGCTGGCTCATCCCCCCGGAAAGCTGATGAGGATAAATATCCAGCCGGGATGACGGATCGGGAATACCTACCTGAGTCAGCAGGTCGATAGCCCGCTGGCGGCGCGTCTGTCGGCTGCCTCCCTGGTGGACTTTGATAGCTTCCATAATTTGAAAGCCGACCGTGTAGCACGGGTTCAGGCTGGTCATCGGGTCCTGGAAAATCATCGCCACTTCGGCACCGACTAAATTGCGCCGCTCCTGCGCGGAAATGCGCTGAAGATCCTGCTGGTTGAAGATCATCTTCTGCGCCATGACGCGTCCGGGATAATCTATCAGCCCCATAATCGCCAGCGAACTCACGGATTTCCCTGAACCTGACTCGCCGACAATCCCAACGACCTGCCCCTGCTCTACGGAATAACTTATGCGGTCAACCGCGCGAAACGGCGCCTCTTTTTCACCAAAGTGCACCGACAACGACTCTATTTCTAATAACGCCATCGCAAACCTCTTACTGCTTGAGTTTGGGATCGAGCGCGTCACGCAAACCGTCGCCCATTAAATTAAACGCCAGTACCGTTAGCAGGATGGCAACCCCAGGAAAAGTGACCACCCACCAGGCGCTTTGCGCAAACTGCAGAACGTCTGACAGCATCGTGCCCCATTCCGGCGTTGGCGGCTGCGCCCCCATGCCGAGGAAACCGAGCGCCGCCATGTCCAGAATGGCGTTAGAGAACCCCAGCGAGGCCTGAACAATGAGCGGTGCCAGGCAATTAGGCAGAATATTGATAAACATCTGGCGCAGCGCGCCGGCACCCGCGACGCGGGAGGCGATAACATAATCCCGATGAATTTCCACCAGCACCGCCGCTCGCGTCAGGCGCACGTAATGCGGCAGAGCGACAAATGTCAGCGCCAGCGAGGCATTGACGATAGACGGGCCAAAAATAGCCACTAACACCAGCGCCAACAGCAGGCTCGGCAGCGCCAGCATAATATCGACGACGCGCATAATCAGCGTATCCACAATTCCGCCGAAATAACCCGCAATCAGGCCAAGTATCACGCCCATAACCAGCGATAAAGCCACCACCAGGCACCCAACCAGCAGCGATAGCCGCGCGCCGTACATCAGACGCGATAAAATATCGCGCCCTACGTCATCGGTACCCAGCACAAACTGCCAGCTTCCGCCTGCATGCCACACCGGCGGCATCAGCAGCGTGTCCCGAAATTGATCTGATGGATTATGGGGCGCGATAGCGCTTGCGAACGCCGCTATCAGGATCATCAGCACAACGTAGGTCAGCCCTAACACCGCGCCTTTATTGCGCCGAAAGTAATGCCAAAACTCACGCATCGGCGTCATTGGCGCCGGTGCCTTTACCGCTATTTCTGTCGGTTCCACGATGTGCGCCATGGGGCCCCCATTATTTGTGATGCCGGATACGCGGGTTCACCACGCCATAAAGTAAATCGACCAGTAGATTTACCAGGATGATAAGAGTTGCAACCAGTAGGACTCCGCCCTGTACCACGGGATAGTCCCGGCGCTGCAAAGCTTCAATTAGCCAGCGCCCCAGCCCCGGCCAGGAGAAGATAGTTTCGGTCAGAATCGCGCCTGCCAGCAGCGTGCCTACCTGCAAACCAATGACGGTGACTACCGGTAACATCGCATTGCGCAATGCATGAACCACAATGACGCGCATCCGCGTTAACCCTTTAGCGCGCGCGGTGCGAATATAGTCTTCCCCGAGGACTTCCAGCATGGCGGAACGCGTCATACGCACAATGACCGCCAGCGGGATGGTACCGAGTACAATGGCCGGAAGTAATATATGCCCTGCCGCATCGATAAAGTCGCCCTGCTCGCCCCAAATCGCGGTGTCTATCAACATAAAGCCGGTGAGCGGCAGCGTATCATCTAAAAATACGGTATCGCTGATGCGCCCGGAGACCGGCGTCAGGTTAAGCTGCACCGACACCAGCATGATGAGCATCATGCCCCACCAGAAAATGGGCATGGAATAGCCGGTCAGCGCCAGCCCAACCGCCGTATGGTCGAAAATAGAGCCTCGCTTTACCGCCGCCATAACGCCCACGGGAATGCCGACGGCGATGGCAAACAGCATGCCGCAGACGCCCAGCTCCAGCGTGGCTTTAAAACGCGGCACGAATTCTTCCCACACCGGTAGGCGGCTTTTAAGCGATATGCCTAAATCACCGTGTAGCACGCCCCAAATATAATTGAGATATTGCTGCCATAAGGGTTTGTTCAGCCCCATTGCCGCCAGTAGCTGAGCGTGGCGCTCGGGAGACATGCCCCGCTCGCCCGCCATAATCATTACCGGGTCGCCGGGGATCATATGTACGAAGGCAAAAGTTAGTAGCGTAATACCGATAAACGTCGGAATGACGACGCCCAACCGCCGAAGGATAAACTGCAACATATCCCACACTCTCTGTCTTATCCCGCCGTTTCGCCGCTGCGCCAAAAGTTGGATATAACGACGCTGGCACCAATTCCGCAATTGCGGAGCAGAGCATCAGAGAGGTCATTCCGGGTTGTGGCGAACGGTTGATAGTTACCGGCGGGAAGTTATGGCTCTGTTGCGCCCGCCGGATGCAGGCGGGCGCGCTTTCCTTTACGTGAACTGCCAGGATTATTCGAGCGATACATTCTCAAAATTATGTTTGCCCAGCGGGTCCACAATGTAGCCTTTCACCTCTTTACGCACCGGCTCATACACCGTGGAATGCGCGATGATGATTGCAGGCACCTGGTCGTGCATGACGACCTGCGCCTGTTTATAAAGCTCGATACGCTTATTGTGATCTTCACTGGCGCGCGCGGGCTGGATCAGATCTTCAAACGGTTTATAGCACCAGCGTGAATAGTTGGAGCCTTCTTTCGCCGCCGCGCAGCTAAATAGCGTCGCGAAGAAGTTATCCGGATCGCCATTATCGCCGGTCCATCCCATCATCACCGTCTGATGCTCGCCGTCTTTCGCGCGTTTGAGATACTCGCCCCATTCATAGGAGACAATTTTCGCCTTCACGCCGATTTTCGCCCAGTCCGACTGAATTATCTCAGCCATACGGCGCGCATTCGGGTTATACGGACGCTGAACCGGCATAGCCCACAGATCGATAGCGAATCCCTGCGCCATTCCTGCCTCTTTCAGCAGTTGCTTAGCTTTCTCCGGATCGTAGGGATAATCTTTAATCTCGTCGTTATAGGACCACATTGTCGGCGGGATCAGGTTCTTCGCCGCCTGACCGGCGCCCTGATAAACCGCTTTAATAATGGCATCTTTATTTACCGCATAGGCCAGCGCCTGGCGCACCTTGACATTATCCAGCGGTTTCTTTTCCACGTTAAAAGCGAGATAGCCCGCGTTCAGCCCCGGCTGTTCCATAACGGTGATATTTTTATCTTTCTTCATGCCGGCAATGTCCGCAGGGTTAGGATACGGCATGACCTGACACTCATTCTTTTGCAGTTTTGCATAACGCACGGAGGCATCCGGCGTGATGGAAAACACCAGCCGGTCGATTTTTGGCTTCTCACCCCAGTAACCGTCGAACGCTTTGTACAGAATACGTGAATCTTTCTGGTACTTAACGAGCTGGAACGGGCCGGTACCAATAGGATTTAAATCGACTTTTTCAGGCGTGCCGGCTTTGAGCATATTATCGGCATACTCTTTAGAGAGAATTGACGCAAAGTCCATCGCCAAATCCGCCAGGAACGGGGCTTCCGGGCGTGTGAGCGTTATCTGAACGGTGTTATCGTCCACTTTTTTCACATCTTTAATCAGCGCGGGAAAGCCCATTCCCTCAAAATACTCATAGTTCCCGCCGGAAACGTCGTGATACGGGTTCTTTTTGTCGCGCTGACGATCGAAGGTAAATACCACGTCATCGGCGTTGAAATCGCGATTGGTATGCCACTTAACCCCTTTACGCAGGTGAAAGGTATACGTTTTCCCGTCTTCACTCACATCCCATTTTTCCGCCAGGCCGGGAATAACTTCAGTGGTGCCTAATTTGAATTGCACCAGGCGGTTATAAACGGGCACCGAACTGGCATCGTAGGTGGTACCGGAGGTGAATAGCTGGGGGTTGAAGCCTTCTGGCGAGCCTTCAGAACAGTAAACCAACGTTTTGGCCTGCACGCCGGCGGCAACGGAAAGCGCCGCCAGGCTTAGAGCAAGCTTTACAATCCCTGATGGTTTGAAGGAAATCATCATTATTCTGCTCCAGTGTGTGATGTGTTATCGAAAGCGCGGGCTTTTTTATTGTGTATCCGGCCCATCGGCTGCGCCCTGAAGCGCAGTAGAAGCAGTAAAGTAGCGCAGGAATGGCATCCTCCTGCGCGGCCCTTTCATTGCTTCGCTCTACAATCTGTCAACCGGGAGAGAAAAGGTCAATATTGTTAATAATATTTTGCTGAATTTGTGATTATAGGTAAATAAAATTTAAAAAAGAGGATACAAAAAATGCCGGAACAGAAATTTATGCTATACAAGATAGCCCAGCATAATCCTCTGGTAATTACGTAGAAGTTACGATAAACGTTGGTTAATCGATTGCGCTTTTTTTAGACACTCGAGTACGTATTAAGGCTTCTCTCAAACGGATATTTGTACAGGCTGAGGTAAGCCACAAAGAAAATGATGTACACCGGCAAAGCAGCGCCGTTTATCCGAGAGAATAAAGCAATAAGAGGCAGTAATGAATGCTACTTACTCTATGCAAATTATGTTCGCGGGGAAGATATCTAGCGCTGCGCTTTATTTCACCGAGTTCCTTTACGCACCACCGTCACTATTTACTTTCGCTGCGCCCGCTTATTAGCACATGAAAATAGCAGCGAACCGCTGCCTTTTATCCGCCATTACATTAGGCGAGGAAATAACCGCCAATAGCAAAGATGCAAAAATGATCCATAGCGCAAAGGCAGCCGCGACCGTATGAAGGCATACCCGACCTGGCTCACCAGCGGGCTAAACGACCGCCGGATATCGCCAAATACGAGGCGAAAAAAAACCGCATCGGTAAAGGATGCGGTCTGATTTGCTTTTCTGATCTGAACCTGGTCAAATCATACTAAAATTTGGTCGGTGATAGAGGATTCGAACCTCCGACCCCTTCGTCCCGAACGAAGTGCGCTACCAGGCTGCGCCAATCACCGAATTGCGGGGCGCATATTACTGCCACCCTGCGGTAACGTCAATCCTTTCTTGCCAAAAGCCCGGCGATCGGGTGAAAACCCGACGGCGCTAATTTACCGCTTCCCGGCGGCAGGATTATGGCACCAGTTGTTACTCTCATTAATACCGCCGTCCGGCGACGTATAGCCAAGACATCCTAAAACGGTGTCGTAAAGCTCTACCTGGCGGTGCGTCACTTTTTTACGCGCCTGGGATTGCATATAGGCGAACGCTTTTGCATGCGCAGGCTCTTCCAGATACTTATCCGATGCCCAGACCAGCAGCGGTACGCGGAATTGTTCCGGCGGTGCCATCTGGCGAGGTGTACCGTGCAGGCGGTCGTGTTCATTAATAGATTCACCGTGATCGGCCGCGTAGAAAACAATCGCTTTCTTATCCCGCAATTGGTCGATGGTCTTATCAATAAAGGAATCGACGTACAGCACCGTATTGTCAAACGAATTGATTAACTGCTCCCGGCTGCACTCTTTATCCACGCTGACGCACTCCGGCTGCCATTTCGCATAATCACGGGTATAGCGCTGAACGTACGAAAAGTGGGAGCCTTTGGTGTGCATAATCACCAAATGCTTGCCCTGAGGATGCGCGGCCAGCGAGTCGCGAAACTCTTCCAGCAACAGCATATCATCCACGCGTTTTCCCTGGTGCCGCGCGCCAATAGTTTCCCGATAGCCGATATTGTCCGCCATCGTATTACTGTAAAACCACAGCTCGCTTTGCATCGCGAATAGGTCGCTACTGAAACCCAATTGCTTCAGTACAGCAAAGACATTCTGTTCCAACAGAGTGCGCTGGGGGTTATCTTTAGCCCCGCCTTCGCGAACAAACATACAGCGCAGTGAAAGTTTGGTTGCGGTATCGCAAGACTCACCGCGAAATGCCACCAGATTTTTCTCCTGAGACAATTTCGGCGTGGTATTACGCTGATAGCCAAACAGCCCCATATGGTCCCAGCGCGTGGTCTCACCAATGATAAACACCACGTAGGTGTCATCTAAATCTTGAGGGGCGACATAAGTGAATTTTTTAACAGGATTAATCAGTGAACGATTATCAGAAGATTCATCGACCTGTGCCCAGGCATAAAGCCCCAGCGCAGCAACCCAATTTGAAGGCAAATAAGAGTTCGCCACTACGCCGCCATAGCTTGGCATATCGACGATAGCGTGTTTTTCAGCCTGCTTCATCTGCTTATCCATCACGCGCAGCGGCACCCAAACCAGCAGGCCGGCCAAAGCCAGCACCGCGAGATTGCGCAAACGCATGCCCGGCGTGCGTAGCTGGCGCAGCAGGGTATAGCAGCAATTATTACTCCAGATAAGCAGCAGCGGCAGTGCGCTCACCGCAACCATCCAAATAATAAAATTACGTCCGATAACTTCTTTGGAGAGATCGATATCCGTAGTCATGACCGAGGCGATAATGCCGTAGCCTATCACCACATTCAGGAAGGTCATGTAATAGCTGGCGCCTACCGAACACAGCACGATAAACGAAGCCAGTATTTGCCATAACCGACGCCCCAGCAAAGAAATCAGCCGGAATAAAAAGAAGGTAACCAGTACCGTCGCCGTTAGTTCCACTACGGCAGCAAGGATCATCCATGGGCTGAAATGGCTGAAGAAGGCCTCAAAACGCCTGTAAAATATGGCGGCGTTAAGAAATAAGCCAATATAGATAGCGAGTAGAAAGCAAAGCTTCTGCTGCGTTATCGTCTTTATGTATTTCATGCAAAAGCCCCGGAAAAGAAAAAGCGAAAGTAAAGCAACTCTCAGACCTCATAATCTGAATCAGGTTCGCTGCCGGGGAGAAAAAACCGAAAAAAGATAATCCTTAAGCTCACTGAATACGCTGCCAACACTAAATAAGCTTCCGAGGTATTCATATCGCACGCGCATTATTTAAATGGTCCTTCCATCTTTCTTATAGCAGGCAATAAAAAGATAGACGCCACAAAGCGGTTATGGGAAAAGAAACATTATCTTAAAACAGTGGCATAAATAACCAATGCAAACTCTGGAACAACGTGCCCGCAGCTATGCTCAGGCCGCTCATGCGGCCCGACATCAGCGCCGTAAATACACTAACGAGCCGTATATCGTGCACCCTGCCGCCGTTGTAGAACTGGTGCGTAGTGTGTCTGAGGGTGATGAGACAATGCTGGCCGCAGCCTGGCTGCACGACACGGTGGAAGATACGCAAAGCACGCTGGCAGACATCACGGCCCGCTTTGGGCCAGAGGTTGCTAGCCTGGTAGCAATGATAACGAATCCTTCCTTCCCCGAGGCGCTTAACCGCACGCAGCGTAAGGCATTTACTTTTGCCCATACGGCCAGAGCGAATGCTCGGGCGCAAACAATAAAGCTTGCCGATATTATCGATAACACCCGGGGAATCATTCGCTACGATCCTGATTTTGCGCGCCTTTACTTACTTGAGAAACGGCTTCAACTGGCGGGTTTAACACAGGGGAACAAAGAATTAAGGGAACAGGCTAACTTCATTATTGAAAGCGGTATTGCCCGGTTAATGCAGCCGCCGTATAACGTCACGGCGGCCTGGTTTATCCAAAAAGCGCAGGCCTATCAGCCTCAGGCGTGAGCCGCATTTAGCCGCTCATTTCGCGCAGGCTGGCGAATCGTGGTAGAAAACGCCAGGGAGACTACAAGCAGCACAAAGATAACGCAGAAGGTCACATAAAATCCGCCAAACAGAGAGGCGATAATTGACCCGCAGATGCTGCCAATACCAAAGCCGAGATAGATAACGCCGTAATTCTTCGCCAGGTTATTTAACCCGAAGAACTCACTTACCAGCGACGGGTAGACGGTGATAGTCCCGCCAAAATTAAAGGCCACGCAGGCAATAGCGGCAAAGAAGGTCACGGCGTTAAGCGGTGCAAATAGCAGGGCGGCCATTCCGACTAAAGAGATAACCTGGCCCAGCGTAATCACACGGATACGCGCGATTTTATCCGACAGGATACCCAGCACCAGGCGCCCGCCCAAGTTTGCGACGGCGATAACGGTGACCGCATTTGCCGCAGAAAGCGCATCCAGATGTACCATACCCTGAGCAATATCTTTCGCTACACCAATCACATACAAACCGCTCATACACGCCGTCAGGAACATTACCGCCAGCATCCAATATTGCGGTTTACGCATGGATTCCGCCAGCGTGAAGTCCTGTGCGGTCTTGCCGTTCGCGGTGATTTCTTTTTGCAGCGGCGCATCGCGCATCAGACTGGCACCCAGCAGTACCATGCCCATCGCCAGCGCACCCCAGATAATGAATGTTTTTTCCAGGCCGTAGCTGGCCAGAAGCTGAGTATCAATAAATTTAAAACCGAGGCTGCCTAACCCATATGCACCAATAGCGAATGCGGAGATAAGCCCTTTACGCTCCGGAAACCACTTCACGCAGTTCGACAGCGTGAGCAAATAACCGGCGCCGTCGGCCAGGCCAACCAGAATGCCTGCGCTGAACCACAGCATCAATAAATTATGGGACCAGGAGGTCATCACCAGACCAAAGCCCAGCAGTAGCCCGGAAGCCATTGTCACTTTACGAACGCCAAAGCGCTCCTGTAATTTTCCGGCAACGGAAGAAGAGATTGCCAGCCCAAGGCTCAACAAACCAAATGAAAAAGCGACCTGACTTATTGATTCACCCAGCTTCTGGGCCAAAGCGCCGTTAAACAGGCTCCAGGTATAGACTGAGCCCAATGCGAACTGCGTAATAACGGTTCCGACAAGAGTTAACCAGCGGGTGCGGTTATAAAGTGCCGTATTCATGGTGTGGTCCTTCCAAAGAGAAATACTATCTGCGGATGAACATACTGGAAACTCGGGTTCTGAAGGGGAAAAATGGAATGAATAGCGCGTAACGGGGAATGAAATGCCATAAATCAGGCATGAACGGCAGCGGCGCCTTATGGAGTGAGAAAAAATACGCCGGAACAGACGCGCTTTACAGTACGAGAGGGAAATCAACTATAGAGTTGGACCCTACCGTACCAGCAAGCCTGAACCGACGTCAATATTGCAGTGCCTTCTCAATTTAATTACTGCTTTTTTTATCAATGCGTAATTAATTTACGCCCTGTGCCAGGCAGAATGCCTTTATTCACGACTCAGTGATTAAAATCATCTAGCCGTGAGAATAACCGTCAGGCATTCCTATTGCCCTGTGTCACGGTTACCTAAGTTGCTCAACCGTTCCCTGGCAGGGATAATATTACCGTAGCGCCGTTATCTTTATCTCATGGCAAAGCGCATATCAATAAATTCAGCGCTATCCGGCGTTTACATTGCGAATAAAATAATCTAGCGGGATAACCGTTAAGTGGTTTAAACACGCTGTCAGCTTACGCACGGGAAATAACTATTTTCCATGCGCTGCATGGGCTAACAAATAAATATTCCTAAAAACGAAATATCGACCTAAATAGATTCACAGGGAAAATGTCTATTACCCGTGCCTATAACACTTCAGTGAATAAAAATTATCACGTTGCTATCTGTGTATAAAGATAGCAACGTACCGTGTTTACCAGCCAATCGCAAAGCCGGCGGCAATACCAACGCTTTGCTGGGAATCCCAGGAAGTATTCAGTTTAATCACGGCATTTTCTGCCGCTCTTACACCGACGCCAGCGGCAATCGCACCCTGTTCGCGGTAGCCGGAGGCTGCCATTCCCAAACTGAAGTCATGACCCGGCACTAATGGAACGGCGGTCATCGCCATCGCGCCAGCAATACCGGCTTCCGCCCGGCGCTGATTACGATTGATTTTTTTATCCAGCTTATTGATATTGCGTCCCCATTCGGCAAATTTGCTGTCGGTATATTCATTTGCCCGGGTCAGCGTCTCGCGGTCACCTGCGCGACTATAATCCTGCGATTTTTTTAACGTTTCCTCGTCGCCTTTTTTGCGCGCGTTTGCTTCTTTCCCAACTTCCTGATCGGTATAGCGATTCGCTTCATCCAGCAACCCGTCCGTCAGACCATCAACCCGAGAGTCGGTATAGCGATTCGCTTCATCCAGCGTTTCAGATGATTTTTGATCGGTATAATTATTGGAAATATTAATCGCGTCGTTAACGCGCACATCCGTGTAATTATTCGCCTGGTTTAGCGTTTCCGTAGCGCGCTTATCAGTGTACGAGTTTGCAGCGTCCAGCGTGTCCTGATCGCCTTTTTTCATCTGGGCGACATTGACGCCGTCTGTATCTGCGGTACCCTCTGCCACATTAGTGATTTGGCGCTCATTGCCTGCCGCCCCTACTGAAACGCTGCTGTCGCGGTCGGCAACTGAATTATCGCCTAACGCCGTCGCATTATTGCCTGACGCCTGTGAGTTGTAACCCAACGCCGTAGAGTGATCGCCGGTAGCGTGAGAGTTAAAACCAATGGACACGGAGTGATAGCCGCCGGAAACGGCCCGGCTACCCAATGCCGTACTGGAATCACCCAGCGCATCGGACAGGCGCCCCAGTGCCACGCCGCCATCGCTGGAGTGCGCCTCGCTGCCGATCGCCGTACCGCCGGTAGTCGTATCGGCCTGATACCCTATTGCAACGCCTTGCCCTGCTGCGCAGGCGGCATCACCTACCGCGACCCCCCTCGAGTCCGCGCAGCTTTCGGTTCCTAACGCTACTGCGCTTTTTGTCGCCCGTGAATCCAGCCCTACCGCAAGGGAACGATCGCTGGCCTTGGCGCGGATACCGATAGCGGTCCCACGGCTGCCGCTAACTGACGCACCGTCGCCCCACTCCATGATCAAGTCATAGGTTGGCAATGTCGCGGCCTCTTTTTCTTCCGTTGCGGGTTTATTCTTTGTAAGGAAGGGTTTTGGCGTCGCCAACGCCTCGGTTGCCGCCGAAGCATTGGCTGTGAATGCGGTAATGGCCACCATCGCTAACGCTGAAAGCGTAAACTTCATCTACATCTCTCCATGATGAATAAAAGAATTCGGGATAAGTCCGATATACTCATCAATATAACTAATACAATTTTTCTTAGAAGATGGTTATCTTCCTAATTGACAATAGTGAAGAGAGTTAAAAATAAGAATAATTTCAATATATCACCGAGGATTGAGTGATTATTCCTAGATACAAAATGGCTTATTCCGAACCATAAACACATAAGCAAATCTGATAAAAAACAGGCGTATTATGGGGCGCACCAGGGAGCTAACCCGCATGCGGCTGGTACTTATAGCTGGCTAACGCCGCGATATCAGATCGCCGAGTGAACGCACGCCCAGCTTTTTCATCGCGTTGCGTTTGTGCACATTCACCGTTTTCGCGCTAATAAATAGCATCGACGCTACATCCGTCACGGAACGTCCCTGCACCAGGTTACTGATCACCGCCATTTCCCGGCGCGTTAGATGTCCGCGCACGGTAAATGGAAGCGGATTAGTAAAATCTGCAGCGTCATGCAAAAAAATATCGCTGAAATTCTGTCGAAGCTGTTCCAGCCGACTATTTTTATTAATAAAACAGACACCCTTCATTAATTCTTTCGGGCAACTGTGTAACAGCGTCGGTGAATCGCCCCAATAAATTAATTTCTTTTGACGATGATAATAATGAAACGCATCCAGAAAACTAATATTTGGAACGAGTCTGTTCCTGGGATTACACAAATCGGTAATCACCAGGTCAAAATCAACGGACAATATCGTATTATAAAGTTCATCCACCGTATCAGGCATACTAACAATCACCAGATTCGGAAAATGCTCCTCTAGGAACATCCTTAAGCTGAACCTGATAAACATACAGGGTTCATGAAGAACAACTGCAAGCGAATCCCGCATCTTCAAGTCCTTTATAGAGAATACGATGTCCGAAAGCTATCTATCCCACAATCCTTATGGAATAGGCGTTACCAGTATACTATACATACCGGTGTAAGTTCCTAACGGATAGAACTCCACCCGCTTTTCAGACTTAAATGACACACGCGGGCCTTTATTAAGGTCCGTCACTGCACTGATATCTGGATAAATAGTCCTATAGGTCATTGGTAAATTTGTGGTGGCAGTACCATTATTCTCATCAAGCCACAGCGTGGTGAGTGTCATCAAATCGCCATTACTATTCGCTAATGATTTCGGCGCTAAGTTTTTATCTTCCAGCTTCAGGCGTACGCCGCTAACGTTCCCTACGAAGATAAACGGTGGCGTTGTCGCCGTCATATAACCACCGCTTTCCGCCATCGGAACATCTATTTCGGAACCCGTGACTTCTTTAGTCCCTATATACACACGGACACTATTTTCAATTTTCGCCGTTAATTTCAGGTCCGTACGAATCTCGGCCGCATGCACATTTGCGCCCAGTAATACCAGTGCATAAAAAAAGTATTTTTTTAACATCGGTTAATTTCCTTATTATACTTCAGGCGTAATAACGGCCGTTAATGTGTCGTTTAAACGGGCGCCGGCCTTCATTCCTCTGGTGTTTTTCCCGGCAATACTCAACTTAATATCCAGCGCTGATGAAGTCGCGCTTCCCGCAGGCAGCGTACCGTGATAAATATCCGCCGGGCCGATATTCTTGCCCTGTACTGCCACCAGATACGGAATCCACGCCTCTTCCAGTGAAGATTTTAATAAATATTGATCGCCGCCTTTCTGTAAAGATTCAAAACGCAGCGTGTAATTAAGCGCATCTACGGAGGCGTACTTCGTTTTGGTCACTGTTAGCTGCAGGTTATTACTCGCATCCATAAATGGACCAACGTCGCCAATGGTAAATATCGATGTCGTTGAAAACGCGGCACTAAGCACCGGCTGATCGACCAGCGCCGGCGCGGTATCAAGATAAATTGAGTTCGACGTCTGCTCTTTTCCATCGGCAAAGAAAGTAACATTACCGATTAATACGCGCCGTGCTGCGGATCTGTAAAACGCGGGCGACAGCTTTTCAGGCGCCAGATGCATAACCGGCACTTTATTTTTCAGGGCGATATAATCAGCGTCCGTCGTTTCATAAATATCACCGCACTGAACGTCCGTACCATGGGCGCCAATTTTAGTCATCGCGCTTAACTGGATTTTTAAAGCATCCAAATCCGGGCCGCCGGTAAGCATGCCGTTATTACACTGGCCAACGCCAGCGGGAGTTATCCGTACTCCCAGCGTTTTAGCACTATCGTCCCGAAATGAAAGTACGCCCTGACCAAATTCGGAACTGCCGCCTTCCTGAACCACTTTCACTGAGTAGTCAGACTGAAGCTGGAAAACCCAGTCCCCCGCCAGAGCGGAAGTCGATACGCTCAAAAGCAGCGCCGTATATATGGCCGCTTTCATAGGTTACTCCTTAACTCTGCAGCTATTGTAGTTCTGCACTTTTCCATTCATTTCAAAAGCCAGTGTGTTATTCACGGTCAGCACCCGCGGATGATCCGGATATACATTAAAGGCCTTCTGATCTTTACGTCCGTCGATAACCAGGTTGCGCATTTCACTACGTACATTCCCCGTCGCCCACACAGTCCATTTATTGCCCTGGCACTTCATTTCAATGCTCTGGGTATGCGTGCCTGCGGGTAAATAACGCAGCAGTACATCATATCCAACGGCAAAGCGGACTTTCCCGGGGTTTAAAGAGTCTTCCGGATAGCTTGGGCGCACCCGCAGGCGGAAAAGCTGCTCTTTCTCTACCGGCTTCATCGGCATAATGCGAACTTTCCGCATTTCGCCATAAGGCACCACCAGGCGCGTTGGTGAGAACACCAGCCAGGGTGAATCTTTACCTAACTCTTTGGTTAATTTTTCTTTCTCATCACCCGGGTTATTAATTGAGAATAACTCGAGAGTCACAAACTCATATTGCTGCTTCGCTGATTTATCATCGGTATCAGTATCTACCGGGCGGAATGCAGATTTAATAGTAATAAAGTTATCTCTTGGAGTACTTTCCTGGATCTCTTTAACTATTGGAAATACTTCAATAGCATGAGCAAAGCTTGCACCAATAATAGAAGTACATAGCACCGCTAATTTTAAAAATGTCTTTTTATTTGATTTCACAATTAACCTCTCTAACCTGCATTACACCGTGTGTTTGAATCGAATTTTTGTCGTTTAAAGGGCAAACATAATCAACGCCGTCTTGCTTCACGGATAATTGAGTAAGTTTTTCCCCAGTTGCTAAACTGAAGTCACCCACAAACAGTCCTTCTTCATCCGTAACTGTATTGCCGCCGACGACGCGTGCGTTGGTCAACGGGCGCCCATCAAAATAGATGCGTCCGGTAACCGTTTGATTACGCTTGCCTTCCAGTTTCACCGTGTAAACCTGTCCCGGTTTTATCCACGTTGAGGTTGATTTGGTCGATAGCGTAAAGAATTCGTTCTCTTTACCCGTATAGACCTGTTCCGCTTCCGGCACTATCTTCTGATACGGCATAATACTTAGCGTCGTTTTTTCACCGCCTTCAACCACCGCAGTACTGCCGGAACGGTTACGCACGTTGAAATACTGACCCTTCGGCAGGTCCGTTGCATCAACAATTAATGCGCTTTGCGTATCCACTCTACCCATACTGATATTGCCATCACCAATCGCGAAACCACCGCGCTGAGAGAGGTATTTCTGCGAGTAGTTACCGTGGCCAAAACTCTTGCTATAGCTCGCCGACGTTAACCCATAGTTATTGTCGACTGAAATGTTAGCACTGCCGTCTTTATGTCCATGACCGCTGCCGTTAAGCGTGGTCCTGAGCGTATATTTACCGGCTCTGTCAAATTCAGGGTTCAGGAAATCAACGTTATAATCAGCGCCGTAGGTATTGCCTTCTTTGCTGTTGTCCGTCATCCGACCGCGTAAAAATAGCGTTTGGCTATGGTTATAACTGCGCTCACGGAAGCTAAAACTTAACTGTGCGTAGACGCGACGATCTTTTTCCGACTCACTGGTGTTATAACCGCGCGTATTGTATCGGTAATCGTTTATGCCCTGGTGGTAGCCCACATCAGTACGCATGGTGATATCATCGAATAGATTGAAATCACGGCTTAAGTTAACGTCCCACGACTCATAGCGGGATTTATCCTGGCGCCCGTAAGAGTGATAAAACGTATTCAGGCCATAGGAGAGAGATAGCCCAACGTTCCACGGCAACATAGCGCTACTGGTTAGCTGCCACGTATCGTAATCGTAAGAAGGAACTATCCCGAAGCGCTGGTATTCTTTCTCCGGCCCCTGATACCGATTAGAGCGGTAGTTTAGATAGAAGCTATAGCGCCCATAACTTTTGTTAAAACCGGCCAGCCAGGCGTAACTTTTATCTTTACTGGCCAGCCCTTCCAGATAAAAACGCTCGGCGAAAATAAAGTTAAGCGGCGTATCAAGGCTTGCGGAAAGATAGGCCAGATCGTCATCTAACAGCAGGCCGCTGCCTAATGAGGTCGCTGATTCTGTGGTATAGCCCAGCATCGCGGCGGCCATATAGTTATCATCAACGCGTCGCGGATCGTTTGGATCTGCCCAGTGCTGTTTATTCGAAAACTCGGCACGCCGCTGATCGTAGCGCCCTAACTGGACGGAATATTCCACATCTCCGGCGCGGAAGGAACCGCTGCGCTTGTAAAACGGCTGTACTTTCCGCTGCTGCGTACCGCTAACAAGTTTTACTATTATTTCAATATCATAGCCGCCAGAAGGCCAGGCATCGGTATTAAGTTGATGCAGACCAGAGGAAAACTGCTCCATGTCGATGAGTCGGCCATTACGGTATACCTCTACCGAACCATCTTCCGGCAGATACACATTAACCGGTGAAGCCGCGCCGATATTCTGTTGAATATAGTTATCAGACATATAGCCCAGCGATACGCCATCAAGGCTCACCGGGCTAAAAAAGCTGTAATTCGCAGAAGGCGTGGAGGCTAATAAATTCTCACTTAACCGCTGACGGCCAAATTTATAATGAACCGTATTTTGTTCAATATTCAGTGCCAGCTCGTCAATGGTCGCATTATAATCTTTTGAATAGTTCCAGTTACCGGAAATATAGCTATTCTTAGTAATTCCCAGCGTATCATTAGACGTCACGGAAAGGCTGTCCCCGTAACTGTCAGAGAGATAGCTTACGTAATGGTTATGGACAAAACCGGGCGTAGACTTGGCGACAATGAATTTTTTGTCATCACCACTTCCTTTTGGCGCCAAATATTTTTCAGGGAGTATTAACTCGACGATCGCATTTGATTCATTAATATAAATTGTAATTGCGTCATCGTCATAGCCAACTTTGCTTACGCGCCTAATAGGGTGAGAAAGCTGCTCCGCCATTTTTTCACGGGGAATAGTCAGCGAAGGCATTTCCGGGTCATATAACTTTTCGACAAGAGTTTGCACGGAAGTTAACCATACCTGCTGCCTGTCATATTCAACGGTTAAAGAACCTAATGAATTATTACCCTGGACAATCTCAAAAATACCGGCGTTTTTTTGGTTAAAGATATCTTCAAAACCTTTTGGTAAAGATACCGATTCGCTGGCCGCGGGGAACGGAATCATAAACGCAGACACACATCCCGCAATAATAAAAGAATCAGAAGTCAGTTTCCTGCTCATGCATCCATTCCCTGGTTATCCCTAATTAAAGCGCTGGCGTAATAATTATGCTAAGGACGTGAGTATAATTCCCTGACGGATAGTTTCTTGCCAGTTCTTTTGATTTAAGATGAAATTTAAAACCGTTTTTATCATTACCCTGTGAAATGTCTCTTAATACCGGCATAGTCAGGCTGGCGCTGGCATCCGTGGGTACATTATTCACAACAAAATAACCGTTAAGAGGAATTGCTACGCTATCTGCATCCTGTTTCCCTTTTTCAGGGTCGAGCTCAATATCTTTCTCATTAAGCATGACATTAGCCCGGTCAATATTCCCAACGATGTATAAATAGTCACTCATATTTTCAAAGTAACCATTAGCATCATTGACGGTTAACGGAAATACTATGGTTTTATCGGTAACACGCTCGCCCTTATAATAAAGCGCAATTCTCGGCTCCATTACCACGCCAATTTTAACGCCTACCAGAGAATCACGTGCGGCATTTACCGTAACAGGATAAATAAACAGTAAGGAAATAAACGAGCAAAACAGTAAGTTCTTTTTGAGCATAAGAATATCCTACAAATGGCCAGCATTACGCTGGCCATTACTTACTGGTAAGTCAGTAATAATTAAGGTTTAGCGGCAACGTTAGCGTATACAACGCCTTTGTAGTTACCCTGCGCCAGGTTTACTGATTTTTCGTCAGACACGAAGTGGAAAATTACCGGGCTCTGAGAGTAAGATTTACCGGCATCGTTAGCCAGCGTAAAGTCATGAACATCACCAGAAGCAGCGTACAGAGCGCCTGCTGCGCTACCGCCTGCATTAGCAGTGATTTTATAAGACATTTCCTGAAGACCGTTGTCTGAACTCCACAGTTTGAACGGCTCGTTCTTACCCTGAACGCTATCGTCCAGCGTCATGGTCACGTTAGCAGCTTTATCGTTGCTGCGCATAAACAGAGTATCAGTTTTAGCTTCCATGAAGCCGCTAGATACCGCTTCCAGAACAACGTCAACTTCCGTTACCGGATTACCGTCACCATCAGAGATATAGGTGCTGTCCGGTACATTAGCGCTAACGTTGAATTTGGTGTCATAGCTGGTAGGAGTTACAGCCAGTGCTGAAGCAGAGAAAACCAGTCCAGCCAGAGTCGCGATCGCAAAAGTTGCTTTCATGTTAAATATCATTCCTGTGACATATTTCAAACTCGCGGGGGCAGGTATGCACCCCACATCCTTAAGTAATACTAACCATTTATAGGATTGCCTGTTATGCAAACTTCTGTTCAGAGTTACCCTCACGTTATTTGCGCAAACGCTAAAAATGGTCATTTGTAAGCACTAACGAACCCATATGAACACTATGTGCTGTACGGGTCCATTCTAGAGAAATGAGATAAAATTAAGCTAATCAATAAGTCTTACTAATCCTTATTAATACTCAATCCTTTATGGCGTTATGACCAACCTCTTCAAAGACGGCGTTGTGAAGTGCTTCCTGTAGCTGATCAAAATTTTGCGGGCTGTACATATTGTTTTTCCCAACACAGGAAGACCAATCCGTTGTTGGAAAGTAGTTAATAGCAATAAATGCCAGCTTAGCCTCACTTCTTCCTTGTGATAAAACACTGCGGATTTTTTCGCATAACCCATGCTCTACCAATTCCTTTGACACATCTCTTACTGGTATCGGTGTACCCACGGGGTGATCCGTGCCATCACTCACAATAATAAGAATCTTTTTAGTTGCATCACCAGTAGCTAATTTTTGAGCGCCAGCAATAACGCCAGAAGAGACCAGCGTAGCTCCCTGAGACAAAGGGAGATTAGTCAGATGATTGTGAACCTCATCCCTGTTGCTGGTTAACGGAAGGTTATATCTCCCCACATAAGGAGGGTTACTTCCCTTTGTTAGTTTTGAAAGACATTGCCCATTCCCGCTATCCGTTTTATCAATAGGAATTCGATAGTCCCTTGACTCCCTGGGAAACATATCTGCTGTTCTTCGAATATCAACGGTATTCATAAGGCGTCGATATCCTGCCCACTTATCCTCATCAACCTTAAGATCTACCGTCATAATATCGTCACTGATGACGGCATTTGGATATTTATAATACTGATAACTACAATAAGGGCCATCATCCGCATGGGTGCCGTGATCGAAAGGAACAAACCCAATCTTATTACTGATATCATCCTGAAAAATTTGATCGGTAAGTTCACTTATAATACTTTTTAATGCCTCTATTCGCGTGCCTCCACCGTCATATTCCCACCCCATAGATCCTGAAAAGTCAGCTACGAACATTACGTCCATGTGCGAACGGTAGTTTCTGGCCACACCATTATCACCAACATTAACCAATTCACCAAAATTGGGATATAGCCCGGTAAACCAGCTTTTTTCGGATAAAGTAGAGCTAACGTGGTATTCGTTATAAATTAATCCGGTGGATTTATCTTTTATATTCTCAATTTTCTTTATTTTCACATCATCAATGCGCTTGGCGTGCCGCATATAAGCCTTAATGTAATTATTTACAAGGTCTTTATTACGGACACTCTGCTCAGGGTTATTTTCTGACGTTAATGCTAAAGCCGCCTGCTCTAATGCATCAGATAAACGAGCGCGTTCAGTAATAAATCGGGCGCCATCAAGAGCAAGGGCCAACATCCCCATCAAAAAACCAGCAGAAAGTACAAACGTGACAGCCATAGCGCCACGCTGATTATCAATAAATTTAGAAGGCGTTAACTTCCTGTGGCTTCCATGCATAATTTAATTTCCTCTTTATTCGTAAGGGTAATTTCCCTTTTCTCTCGCTCTTTACTATCCATGCAGAAAAGATAAGGTAATTTCCCAGGACGCATTTTAGCAACCGCAGCTCCATTAAAGTCTTTCTGATAATTCACTGCGCCAGAGAAAGGTCGCTCATCATTTCTGTTACCCACATTGATATCGTAAACGGTAATACTTAATCCCTCGCGTAGATGCGCACTATAATAGAGGTCATCGTTTAAGGCAGAAACTAGGGCAGCCTGGGATACATCAGAAGAATCAATAAAGATAACTGCTGATGCCGCCATTAATGAAGGGCTTGTAAAGAGCATTGCCGCTAAAATAACTATCTGACGCATAGACTGAATTACCTCGCAACAGCAATGGCATGCGCGGTTAACATTCCCTTTGCGGGCTTAAACCAGGACAGAATAGAGTGGTCTCGTAAACAGACAGTCACTCGATATACCGTCACCCACCGGTTATAGGTACTATAAGGAGATAGCTCCTCCATTGGTACGGGAAGATCTGAAGCCGCACATCCTGGATAGTACCAAGTGTGAAGATGGCCCACTCTCTGAGCCTTATTATTCGTTTCGGCGTAATCAAATGTCATCCTCTGGAGATTTATCTTTAAATTGCCTTCATCCGTAGCATAAGGATATCCGGTATCTTTAAGAATTCGCTCTGCTATATTGCGCATATAGCCCAGATCGTGCTGCGAACGTATATCATCTTCTATGCCATTAAAAAACTGCGTTCGTTCGCGCATTATTCCTGCCAGAGAGTATGCGATACGATCAAGTTTCCCGATCATAGACTGTCGATAGGCTAATTCACTGGTAAAAGCGATAAACCCAGCAAGAAAAATTGCGATTAATGCAAACTCAACGGCAACGGCACCGTCTTGCCTAGTCCATAAATTGTGAACGTTCGTATTCCTGAACAAAGATCACCTCCCTGGTTAATAGATTTGAAGCATAAGATCTAGGGAATGGGAAAAACATGGGTTTGTAATTATAATTTATCCAATAGCGGGCAAGGGCTGAATCCTTCGTTAAATTTTCAACACCACCGGTCTCAAACATATCCGGGATAGAATTACTGTAGAAAATCTTCATGCTGACGGCATTGTTATAAGTTAAAAAACTCCATATAGCGCCGCCGTGCTTAAACCTGCTTCGAAAACGGTCCTCATATTTAGTTTCATAATCAGGTGCATTCTTTGCTTCTTTTGCCGCTTCTGAAACTGCAAGATCCAATACCGCAGAGATATAAGATATGCGCGCTATTTCAGCGACAAAAAACAGCATAATAACGAAGGTAAAAATAGAGAAAACGAACTCTACCGTCGCCACGCCTCTATTATCACGGATAAACCCGAAATTGGGCTTCATTTTATTTTACCTCATTTTTGATTGGGCCAAGTCGGCTTAATGAGTCAACCAGCTCATCCGGGTATTCACTCATATTCTCGGCCTTTACAATTTGCTGGGCATAACGCATATCCCCAACCTTCACTAAGCCAATCACCAGGTTGCGTAACATACGATCCTGCTTTCTGCCACGCAGATACTGCGGTAATAAAACGCCGACGGCATCCTGGTAACGCTGGTCGAGTAAATAGACCATCGCCATATTATTTAGCGCAACGTCATCCTCAATAAACAGATCGCGGGATTTCTGGAATGCCGCCGTCGCATCAGCATATTTCCCCATCATTGCCAGCGTAATGCCCTTTAGGTTGTAAGCTTCGGCGTACTGATTATCCTTCGTCAACATCCGCTCCGTAGTGCGCAATGCCTGAGGATAATCCCCTAACGAAATCATATTTTTGGCCTGTAGCGCATAAATATTAAGATCGGGCTGCTGCATTAGCGGCTGGAGGTAATATAGTGAGGATTTATAATCACCGTCCTGATAGTAATAACTTGCCAGCTTGAAGCGGACTTTAGCGTCTTCTTTATTCTTAAGAAAACTGCGGTACATATTAATCAGCCCGGTATAGTTCTTAGACTTCAGATAAATATCTTCCTGAACCTCAGGATTCGTTGAATTGCTGGCGTTCTGCCCAATGCTGGAACAGGCAGTTAATGAAATAAGCGAGAGTACAACGATCGCCTTTTTAAAAAATTCCATTTTTTATAATCCTCAAAATCCCTGGTGCGGTAATCAATACTGTGATGGGGAACATAATAAAAAGTATCAAAGGGATACTCATTTTGGCTGACAGTTTCCCAATTTTCTCTTCCATATTTAATAATTGCAGTTCACGGATATCCTGCGATAACTGAAGTAAGTTGTCATAAAGCGAGGTTCCGTAGTGAACGCTTTGCTGCAGGTTAGAGCAAAACATCTTCATTTCTGCTAAATCGATTGACTCATAAAGCTCGGTAAGCGCATCCTCCATTCCGGATACTTCCGCTTTCCGGGCCACCAGGTCCATAATCGACGCCAGGCTCTTGTCCATATGGCCGAACCGCTGGGCTACATATTTAATTGCGCTTTCAACCGTCATCCCGGTTTGAATACAAACGGCGACTAGCTCAATAAAGTAGGGAAGCGTGTCACCAATGCTGCGCATTCCTTTCTTAATATTGATGCTAATAAGAATTGATGGGATAACAATCACCCCAATAAAGATGAGCACTGTCACCATCAGACAGTCCTGGTAGCTCAATCCAATCACGTTTAAAGAAGTCAGTAGAAAAATCGGCGCCGCAATACAGGCCACTAACTTAATTTTGGTGGTCAGATCGTCATCTATTTTTTTGATAAAGGTTAACGTTGGGCTACCTTCGATGATGATTGTCGGAATATCAATCGGCGCTCCATCTTTTACCTTACGCTGAGTGGTATGAGAGTTTAAGATGCTGTCGACGCGATTAGACGATACCGACTTTTTCAGGCCAAAAATAAAGAAGATAGCGCCAGTAAATAACATCGCCATATAAATCATGTCGCTCTCCTTACCAGAAGATTGATAATCATGATACCGATCACTTCACTGGCAATGACATAGTAGAGTATGATGCGCCCCGTCCCATCCGTCATGATGAAATTAAAGTTTTCTGGGCTCAGATATTTCATACCAATGAAAAACAAAATGGGTATCGCCGCGACGATTTTTGCCGAGGCCCTGGCCTCTGACGTCATCGCTTTTTTGCGCCGCTCCAGCGTTTTATTGACGTTGATAATCCGAGACAGGCGATTAATCAGTAAACGTAACTGACCGCCCCGCTGCATGCTCACCAACATAACGACGAAGAAAAAATAGAAATCTCTGAAACAAAAAGCCCGCCACGCATCAATAAACACGCGTTCCGGGTCTTCGCCAAGGTTAAGTCTTCGGTTAATCATGTTAAACAGAGACCCCATTTCTCCCTCAACGTTTTCACCACAGCGCGCCAGCGCCTGATTAATACTGCTGCCGGCCGCCACCGCAGAGTTAACAACGCCCAGAACTTCAGGGAATTTTTCGTCAAATACCTTCCTGTGCAGCGATCTGCCAAGGCGAATTTGACCGATAAAAAGCGCTGCGCAGATTGTAGGAAGAAAAAATAGAAACGGAAACTGCAGCCAATAGCTATTGATAGTTAATGAGAAGAAAACCAGGCCTAATGAGATCATATATCCATTGAGTACGCCGTAGTTTTTGGCTGAGTATTGTTTCCACTCATTGATAATATTACTCATTGACGACTGGAGTAGCACCGGCCGCTGCGGTGACTGCCCGGAGAGTACTTTATTCAGTCTGCGATTTTTCAGGTAGCTCCATGCCAGGATTGCGATACCTAACATTGCAATAACGATATACATGGCATTAACTCATATTAAATATTTGTTTTAATTCTTTAGAGAGATTAAACAGAGCAGCATTCTTCATCACCGCAGAGCGAACTAACAATCCATGGTTGATGAACTCTCCCTGAATTTTTCCGTCAGCGTCGCGCTCGTCTTCACCTGAAAATGAGAAGATATCCTGAAGAATAATTTTATCGCCTTCAATTCCCATAATTTCACTGATATTCATCACTTTCCTGGAACCGTCATTTAAGCGAGAAGCCTGAATAATTAAGTTAATTGCTGAGGCGATATTGCGGCGAATCGATTCGATGGGAATTCCCATACCTGCCATCATCACCATATTTTCAAGGCGCGCCACCGCATCTCGCGGTGAGTTGGCGTGTAATGTCGACATAGAACCATCGTGGCCGGTGTTCATCGCCTGGAGCATTTCAAATGCTTCTTCGCCACGGCACTCCCCCACAATTATGCGATCGGGTCGCATCCTGAGTGAGTTGATTAATAGTGCACGCATAGGAATTTTACCGGTATTTTCCACACCGGCCATGCGCGTTTCCATACGCAGTACATGAGGCTGCATCAGCCTGAGTTCTGCTGCATCCTCCATAGTGATGATACGTTCATTCTCATCAATAAATTCAGAAATCGCATTTAGCAGCGTGGTTTTACCTGAACCGGTACCGCCGGAAATAATGATATTCGCGCGGCAGCGTGCGGCAATGACAATAAAATCCGCCATTGCGTTACTCATAGCGCCTTTATCGATTAAATCCTGCAGCCCCATATTACGTTTAGAGAATTTACGAATGGAAATAGCCGTACCATCCAGTGAGATAGGCTGAATAGCGACATTAAGACGGCTGCCGTCTTCCAGACGAGCATCAACCAGCGGCTGGCCGTCGTCAAGGCGACGCCCAACTTTTTGCACCAGTCGGCGCGCGATATCCGTAAGCTGTACGTTATCAATAAACTGTTTATCGGTTCTTTCCAGCTTACCAAAGCGCTCAATAAAGATTTTCTCCGGCCCATTCACAAGGATATCGGATACGGTCTCATCTTCGATTAGCGCCTGCAGTGGGCCAAAACCCATAATTTCATCGGCCATAATATTGGCCATTTCACGCTGGTCCTGCGCGGATAAATAAACGTTTTCTTTCTCAATAGCTCGCTCAACGATATTGCTAATTTCCGTAACCAGTAGAGCTTTATCGTCGATCAGTTTTTCAATCTTTTCTATTTCAATATTTTTTAATATGCTTTCGCGTAATGATTTTTGCAGATCCTTATTGATGCTCATAACGCTATTTCCTTATTAGAGTTTTCAGGAATGCAAATTTCTCTGGCGCTACATCAATACCCAAGATCTTTTTCGTTAATGCATCAATTCCTTTTTGCATCGCACTCAGGGTGGGGCCTTTAACGGAGACTTTTTCCAGCCCACCGCGAACATAAGGCAATTCAACATCGAAGGGGCGCCCTAAAACTCTTTCTAAATCGGTTACCACAATATCGCTATGCTTGTAGGGATGCAGATCGTTAAAGCAAACAAAAACCCGCCGCGTAATTCGGTTGATTTTGTGCAACACCTCAACCTGTTCCAACATCATTTTTGCCACCCGCACGGATGCATAACTGCGGTTAACTACTAAAATAATGCACAGCGATTCTTCGACCAGCGAACGCATCATCTCTTTGGAAATAGACTGGATTGCCTGTTCAAAAACGATAAACTCGAAGCGTTGATGGACCTCTTCCGTTAACTCAGAATGGAGTGTCGGTGAAGTAGAGCAAGCATCTAGGTTTTTTCTTACCGGCGTAAATTCCTGCAGCATTTTTTTGCCAAGAATAAAATCCAGATCTTCAGACCCTCGGTCACCAGAGACAAGTAAGGTCGATGCGTTGCGTTCATCAACGATATGGTTTGCAATATGATAGGCCAGTAACGTATTTCCAACACCCCCCTTGCACCCTAATACGGCAATAGAGATTGCATTTTTCTTACGAGTAGAATGTTCGGATTTATCGCTTACGGCCGCCTGTACAATAAGTCCTTTCTGAGCAGAAGAATTAAAATAACTAATATTATAGTCAGCAAACTGCTGCGCCAGAGAAATAGAGTCGCTATTCCCTACCAGACAAAACCATACGCCACCCGGAAGTTTAATTTGCAGGGACTGCACGATGTTATCCACATCCGTTCGGCTCCCGACATCGATTATCGCCCCCTTCATATCGTCCGGGGTTTGAAACGCACCACTGGCCAGGACATCTGTATCAATACCGCTGACCTTCGTCATCCCCGCTAATCGCAATTCGCTGACAAGTTCCTCCGCTAAAGAGGTCGACAGCGAAAAGACATACAGCGCATCTTCTTCTTTTTTGCTTTTATTATCATTCTTAGAGAACAGCAACATTTAGCCTACGCCTCTTTATAACTGATAGGAAAACGGATTAACCAGGCTATTTTCCAGCGTAGTACGCTCCGCACAGCCATAATCGTTTTTAACATGATCTTTATAATTCAGAGTGCGGCCTTTACATTCCGACGAGCGACGAATGACATTATGTAAATAGACTTTAATGCCTCGATAGCTGTTATTTGTAAAACCGCCTTTCTCCTGCTTAAAGATAATCTGGTATGGTGTCATCCCTCTTTGTATCAGTTGATTACGCAGTTTCTTAGCTGTGTCCGTATATTTCTCATTGTTCCAGTATACGTACAGCTCACCGCCAAATTTTGCGCCAGCATCATTGATAATTTTCCCTGCTACTACCTCAACCGAAACTACGTCCGTGGCTTCAAGACTATACTGCCTGATGTCCTGAAAGCTTGCCGCCGCGCTGGCGCAATAGAAAAATATGCCAGCAAGCAAGAACAAAAAGTTATTTACCGTTTTCATTTAATAAAACCTCCCTGTTCAATAAAGTTAACGGCTCTCTCTTTATCTCTGCTGCCGGTAATACCGTCTATATTGAACAGGCGGGCCCAGGTGGATGTTGCGCGATATTCCGGATACACCACGTCCCTTTGCGTAATAGGTTTCACCAAATGTACCGTGGCAATCACCACCAGTTCAGTATTCTTCTTCTTTGTTGCCGAGTTTCTGAACAAAGCCCCGAGGATAGGGATGTCGCCAATAAATGGAATACGTGATAACAGCTCCTGCTCATTTTTATTTATTAAGCCGCCCAATAAGAAGCTCTCACCATCGGCCAGCTCGACGGTAGTTTTAGCTCGCCGGACCTGAATTGTAGGAAAGCTGCTATTGCCCTCCACTGACTTATCTAAATTACTCACTTCCTGGCCCAGGATAATACGAATTTTCTTGTTGCTATTAACCTTCGCGCCGATATTTAACTTAATGCCGTACTCTTTATAAGATATCGTACTACCGTTTATATTGGAGGTGACAATTGGCACCTCTCCGCCCACTAAAAACTCTGCGGTTTCACCGGAAAGTACGGATAAATTAGGTTCCGCCAGGATGTGAGCTACCGATTCATTGCCGATAGCATGAATCAAATTAGTTATTGAACCCGCGTTAAATTTCACCAGTCGGAATAGTCCAGGTGCAATGTCACCCCCACTGCTAATATTGCTCCAATCGACCCCAATGTTCTCAGTGAACTCCCTGGTAACCTCAACGACAGAAAGTTTTACGTTCACCTGATTAGTAATGGGCAACTGTAGCTTATTAATTACCCCTTCATAATAGGTTTGGCTAAGCCAGGGCAGTTTCTCATCATCAGAATCCGAATCTTTGCCTTTAGATTTAACTTTACGGGTATATTCTTTAGCCTTTGCGCCAACACCCACGCCCACGATTTGATAAATCTGGTCTTTATCTTCTTCTTTAGCGACGGTACCTGAAATGATATAAGTCTCGCCCACCTTTTGGATAGCGACGTTGCTGTCCGGGAACTGTTCTGATATTTGCTTATTAACATGTCCTAATACCGGATCGACAATAATAATACTTTTTAAAACCTGCTCGCCCGCCTTATTGAAGGCCGCGATTTCAGACCGGCCTTTGCTTTTAGCATAGATAACCATGCTTTTGTCGCCAATAATCTCATAGTCCACCACAGCCTGAGCGGAGACAAATACCGTATCGACGTTCTCCTGAAACTGAACGACCTTACTGTCTCCCGGCTGAAGCCAGATTTCTGCGGCCAGAGCAGTAGAGCTAGCCAGCAGCGATAATGCCAGCAATGCAATTCTTTTTATCATCAGGAAATCTCCCCAATACGCAGAGCGTTCAGATACATGAAAGTTGTTATTTTATTTTTCATTTCCATTGCTATTACCATTACTATTACCGCGCAGCTCCTTAATGGCCTTAAACTGAGGTAATACTTCATCTTGATGAATATCTTCCCTCAGATAATCTTCTGCTTTCACTTCCGGTGTGATAACAATGTCCCCGATATTTTCAATAGTCTTAATCTCAACGAACTGTTTATTATTCAACCTAACTGCAACATTACCGACTATAGGTTCTTTATTAGACCAACTCGATTTTTCATTGGTTTTTTCTTTATCAAGCTTAGAGACATCCATCACAACGACATTATTAAAAATACGTTTCAGGAAATATTTATTATCTTCATTTTTTTGCGATCCAGGCGGTGTTCCATCAGATGAAACCTCCGGTGTTGATGAAACCACTTTTTCTTTCTTAATGGCTCTTAAATAAATAGCAACTCTAGATCCTGCAGTTAATGAGGTCAGAAGATATTCATCACTACCTTTTCTAATTGGCACTCCATATAGCGAATATTCGCTATTAAGGCCATGCTTTAAATAGCCAGGTGTACCGGGTTTTTCCAGCACGGCAGGCAAAATGGCTTCCCCTTGTGCTACTTTAGTGCGAATCAAAAATCCTGACAAATCGCTGCCTAATGCAGAAAGATCTTTCGCATCTTTATAATCTCCATTATCAACCGTAACCGTCTGGGATTTAATCACATATGAATTACTGTTAATAATATCCCCTGGATACAAATCGTTAACCGCTTCAGCATAAATAATACTTTTTGATATACTTTGAGGTGCAGCTTTAGCCACAGCCCCATCCCCAGACTTTTGTCTAATAATGCCGACAATGCCTACCGCAATTATTACCACTGATAAGATCAGTATAATCCGTTGATTCATTATCAACTTCCTGTCACAGTAAAATTAAATGAAAAAAATAAGATAACGAGATTGCGACGCCGTAAGGCACGCCAAATTTTTTAATTTTCTCTCTGTAAAAAATAAGGCCAAAAAAAACGATGGCAACGCCAAATACCGTTGTCATAAACAGAAAAGAAAAAAATAGGTTAGCAGGAATCATCAGGCTCAGGCAGCAGAACAGCTTAACATCACCGGCACCCATAACGCGAAGATGAAAAAGCGCATAGCCAACAATGAACGAAATAAGGGCGGGAACGAGACTAATGCTCTGGTTTACCGCACAGTAAACCAGAGCAAGAGAAAGAATAACAATGACTTTGCTGTTTTTAATCGTGCGATGATAAATATCATCAAAGCATACAGACAGGCATATTAAAGCTATCACTAACAGCGTAACAATCTTTAGATAACTTTCCATGTCACCTTCTCCATAAAAACACCTGAGTGCTGCCAGGAAATCCACTTTCCTAACAGCACTCTGGTAAAAACTACTCTCTTATCATGACTTCGCTGATACGGTAACGCTCTGAATGGCAGCAGCGATTGCCTCAAACGTATCATTTAATGCTCCCAGGAAGCCTTTGTCCTGGTTACCCAGAACGGCTGCCAGCAGCGTCGCCATCGCAACAGCGATCAGCGCATATTCAATAGCAGTTACGCCATCTTGATTATTTTTGAAAGTACCCAGACGGCATTTAGCATATTCGTAGCAATTAGAAATAACGTTTAGCATCAGACTATTCCTTGTGTTGATTATATTTTCTCTATGATACCAGTTTAAAATACCGCACATTAGTAATGAGTTGTAATGAACAATATTGCGATCGCGCAGTGCTGGTAAAGCAAAATATAGGCAACCGCACTGAATAAATCCTCATAACTGCCTTACAAATTATTTTTTTTCCTCATTTCACCATAAATAACAGTGCAAAAATCAAGGTCGTTATCCAGCAAACGGCAATAATCGCCATCGTGGTAACAAATACATTCCAGCTTTTACTCTGATACCATTCTTTTCCCGACTGGTCATCGCCTATATTTGCAGAAACAGGTACACCGGTTGCTTTCGATAACTTATTTTCTGTCACCATTAACGCCGATTCCGAATCAGATTTTTCCCCTTGGAAAATCTCTTCCTCGCTTTGTTGCGAAGTATTTTCTTTCGGTGTTAACGTTTCCTCTTTTTCAAGTGCCAGCTCTTCGATCTGCCCGGTATAACGCACACCTTTCCGTGGTATCGTTTTAATCAATGACTCAGCTAATCCACATGCGTTTAACGCTTTACGTAATAGATAAAGCTACCCATAATAGCTGCTTTCACTAACGGAACCATTTTGTTCCTGCCAGACAAAGTCAATAATCTTTTGTTTATCAGTCTCGCCGGCTAATAGCAAAGAAAGAAAACGATAACTATTCTCGGAAAGCTCAACGATATTATTACTCTTCGTGACCAGACATCTTTTAGCTGGAAGAAAAGTTACATTGTTATCCAGACGGAATATCTTCGCTTCATTATTCCTTAAGCCATCCATTAACTTATCCATCCACATCCATTTTATGATAGTCTGTCAACATCGGTAAGCTTATATCGTGAAAAAATCTCACCCGCAAGTTCATTTTTAGCATTAATTCTTATTTTCCACTGTGCCTTATAGCGTCATCATGAAATAATCTGAACTTTATTTTTATTACCTTTATACAAACTGATATACTTCATAAATTCTAATAAGATCTTTCGCATTTGGTAAATTCAATCACCCTCCAAAATCCTCACTTATACTCACGAAGGCTGTTTCTTCTGCTTTCTATTTCTATATCTCTTTGCTATCTCTGAATCTCTTCAATGCGACCTTCTGCACTCGGATAGCCGCCATCGTTACCTCATATGTTAATAAAACTTACTAATGACCTCTGACAATATATGGTCCATAAGACTATTTGTGAATAGTGAACTCCATTTCTTCCCTCTTTATCCGATAGGGATATGAATTTTCTTATCTTTGCTTTTAAGAATTTGTTATTGGCTTTATTTTAATAAAAAATAATAACTGACAGGTTAAATGCATCTTTACATAATATCATTCAACCTCATACCACAATTTCAATAATATCTTTTATCCGGCTTTCTCTCATACACACCCTATAAATCGCACCTAACTTCATTTCCCCTCGATCCTATAATGATATTTCTTATCACTGCGATGCTAATTACAGCACTGTAATTAATTGTAATTGCTTTATTTTTACAGGGGAATGTTTACCAACATTAATATCGCCCTTGATACCACAGGAAAACTCTCTATTCTTTTTGCATAGTGGCCAGGTAAAACCAAGATTAATTGATAATCAATAACACTGGTCATTCATAGGGTGACCATCAGATAAAGTACACGTTTTCGGTATTGCGCCTTACCTGCGTATTTAAAGTTGGATGAAAGTAGGCGCAAAGCGGTTTGCGTATATAATTTCACATGCAGAGGCGCCCGTTTTACCGTAACCTGCTCCATTAAATAGCTTAGGTTTTGTTATACAGGAGCAACTTATGCAGCGCTGTGGATGGGTCACACAGGATCCGCTTTATATCGCCTATCATGACGATGAGTGGGGAAAGCCAATCACCGATCGTCAAAGACTATTCGAAATGATTTGCCTTGAAGGTCAGCAGGCCGGGTTATCGTGGATTACTGTGTTAAAGAAAAGAGCGCATTATCGCCACTGTTTTCATCAATTCGTACCGGAGTTAGTTGCAAAGATGACGCCGGAAACGCGCGATTTACTTCTGCAGGACGCCGGGCTTATCCGCCATAGCGGAAAGCTGGATGCGATTATCCATAATGCGAACGCGTTACTCGCTATGGAAGAAAACGGCGAAGACTTCTCACAATTCATTTGGTCATTCGTCGATGGTAAGCCGCAAATCAATTTTCCCACCTCATTGAGCGACATCCCTACGAATACCCCGGCCTCAGATGCCCTTTCGAAAGCGCTCAAAAAACGCGGGTTTAAATTCGTCGGCTCAACCATCTGTTATGCATTTATGCAATCCTGCGGGTTGGTTAACGATCACGTGACGGACTGTTTTTGTGCGCCAAACGGCTCAGATTGACCATAATCGGCAGCGGGCGGGCGATGATAATGGAACCTTTATTCTCCTGCGGCTTTCATTATCATTGCTGGCGAATGGCTTTTCACAAAGCCCGTTTTATTAAGCGTTCTATTTGCAGTGGTAATAAATGTGCTTACACAAGCGCCCGGCATTAAGCATTTATTGTAGCCTCACGGCGGAACATTTTTATCACGCACAGCGTTTTCAAGAACGCTATCAACTCGATAAATCCGCCTTATATCCGTGGCATCACATTCTCAAAAAACCTGTAATATAGCTGCTTTCTGAACCGCTATTCACAATCATGATATGCGATTTATATCTAAAACCGCTTCACCCGAAGGTACTTTCTGCCCCGCTATCGGCACCCGATGGCGCAACTCATCCCTGATAATCTGTGAATATGTTAATCTCGCTCCGCATCCAAGGATGCCAGCCATGAAAAATAGCGCCACTATCAGCGATGTCGCTCGTGCAGCAAAAACGGGCAAGACCAGCGTTTCCCGCTATTTAAATGGCGAACAGCACCGATTATCCGACGCGCTGCGCCTGCGAATTGAGCAGGCAATTCGCGGGTTAAACTATCGGCCAAATCAAATGGCGCGCGGCCTTAAGCGCGGGCGAACGCGCCTCATAGGCGTTATTATTGCCGATATCACTAACCCCTATTCGATTGAAATACTCGGAGGGATTGAATCTACCTGCCGCGAGCACGGCTATACGCTTCTGGTATGCAACGCCAATAATGAAACCGAGCTGGAAGCACATTATCTTAAACTACTGTATAGCTATCAGGTTGAAGGCATTATTATTAATGCCGTTGGGATTCGTGAGTTCAGTTTCGGGCAACACCCTCACCCCACGATACCCACCGTGTTGATCGATCGTAAAATCACAGGGCAGGCTCTGGATATGGTTGGGCTGGACAACCATCAGGCAACGCAACTTTGCGTTCAGCATCTGTTGCATCAAGGGTTTCAGGCGCTCCTTTTCCTCAGTGAGCCAGTGGCTTGCGTCAATACACGACGCGAGCGGCAGCACGTTTTCCATACTCTCCTGCAGAAACATCCCGACATTGCGGCAGAGAGCCGACAAATCGCGTTAACTGCTCCGTCCGGAGAGCTGGATGCCCTCATCAATACCTTCCAGCATCGTTATAAAAAGAGTCCCTGCGCGATAGTCTCCGCCAACGGCGCGATTGCGCTGCATATTGCACGCGCTTTAAAGCGCCTCAGCTTGGTACCCGGTAAAGATATTGGCCTGCTGAGCTTTGATGAACTGCCGTGGGCGGATCTCGTCAGCCCTGGCATTACCACATTACAGCAGCCGACGACGCTTATCGGCCAGGCCGCGCTGGAGCGTTTGATTCTGCGCATTCAGGGCAGTGCGGATGCGCCAGCCGATAAATTATTTCCCGGCAGGCTTAACTTTCGCGGCTCCACCCAAATTTCAAATTAACGCATTCCTCATTTACTCTCTTAGCGTGACAGCGATCATAGATTATTGCCTCAGTGCTTTTATATGGAACCGGTTCCATTTACCGTAAATCAATTGTGTCATTATTGTTAATAATTGAGACGGTAATGAGAAGAGACATTTTTGTAGTTACCGCCGCCTATGGTCGGGAGCGCCTCGCCAAACTGGGAGGACAAATGAATATCCTGCCGCTCATTGCCGCCGCAGGGGCGGATGGGGTTGAAATTCGGCGGGAACTTTTAGGCGGCCGGCGCCTCTCCGCGCTGGCAAAGACCATTGCGGATAACAACCTGAAAGCCTGTTATTCCGCACCGGAACCGCTCTTCACAGAGCAGGGGCGCGTGAATCCTCTACTGCCGTCGCTGCTGCAGGAAACCCGCGAACTAAACGCTCGCTGGATAAAGCTCCCGTCTGGAAATTATCACTCTCCGTCGCAGCTTGCAGCGCTACGGGAAATCATCACGCCGAATGCGCCCGCGTTAGTCATCGAAAACGATCAAACTCCTTACAGCCGTCTTGCTAACATCATTCGCCTGCGCGACGCGCTACAAAAGCAGCGGCTATCTTATGCCTTGGCCTTTGATATGGCGAACTGGTTATGGGTCGATGAATCGCCGGAGCTGGCGGCAGAAAACCTGCGTCAGGACATTGGCTATATTCATGTGAAAGCCGCTACCGCATACCCAGGCGGCTATCGCGCCATTGCGCTGGATGAGGCGGAACCGCGCTGGCTGCAATTGTTTAAGCAACTCCCCGCCACTTCCCCGTGCGGTATTGAATTTCCACTGGAAGGGCACGACTTACTGGCCGTTACCCGCCACTATATTCGCGTACTCCGCGAGGTATAACCATGCTTGATGTCATTACAATCGGCGAGGCCATGGCGATGTTTATTGCCTGTGAAACCGGCAGTCTCGCCCACTGCGAACACTTTATTAAACGCGCAGCAGGCGCCGAACTCAATGTCGCAACCGGGCTGGCGCGCCTGGGGTTAAACGTCGGCTGGGTTAGCCGCGTAGGAAACGACAGCTTCGGCCACTTTATTTTGCAGCAGTTACAAAAAGAGGGTATCGACAGCCGGGGCGTCGTAATTGATAACGCGCACTCTACCGGTTTCCAGCTTAAATCCAAAGTGGATGACGGCAGCGATCCCGTCGTGGAATATTTCCGGCAGGGATCGGCGGCCAGCTATCTATCTCCTGATGATTTCCAGGCCGCCTATTTTTATCAGGCGCGCCATCTCCACATAACCGGCGTCGCCGCCGCGCTCTCTGAAAGCTCGCTGGCATTGCTGTACCACGCGGCAAGAAATATGAAGGCACAGGGGAAAACGCTGTCATTTGATCCCAATCTGCGCCCGGTATTGTGGAAAAGCGAAGCAGAAATGGTAAGAAAATTAAACGCGCTGGCCTGCCAGGCAGACTGGGTAATGCCCGGTCTGAAAGAAGGCATGATTTTAACTGGCCGCAGCGAACCTGACGCCATCGCCGATTTTTGGCTTGAGCGCGGCGTTCAGGCAGTTTTAATTAAAACCGGCGCAGATGGCGCCTGGTTTAAATCCGCAGACGGCGTATCCGGAGCCGTACCGGCAGAGCGCGTAGAACATATTGTAGATACCGTCGGCGCGGGCGACGGCTTTGCCGTTGGCGCGATCAGCGCCCTGCTGGAAGGACATACCTATTCGCAGGCGCTGGTGCGCGGCAACCGTATTGGCGCCCGCGCAATACAGGTTTCTGGCGATAGCGAAGGCCTGCCAACCCGGGCTGAGCTGGGCGAATAGCCGCGGCGCACAAATCCAATAGCACTGGCGCATTAGCCGTTAACTCTCATAACGTCGCCTGATACGCCGGACCAATCAGAGAGGCCGCCCAATGAATAGCTCAACCAATGCCCGTAAACGCTGGTGGTATATCATGCCCATCGTGTTTATCACCTACAGTCTGGCGTACCTCGACCGCGCTAACTTTAGCTTTGCCTCTGCGGCGGGTATCAATGAAGATCTGGGGATTACTAAAGGGATCTCCTCACTTCTCGGCGCCCTCTTTTTCCTCGGCTATTTTTTCTTCCAGATCCCCGGCGCCCTGTACGCGGAAAAGCGCAGCGTAAAAAAACTGATTTTTATCTGCCTGATATTGTGGGGCGGCTGCGCGTCATTAACCGGCGTGATTAGCAATATCCCGGCGCTGGCGGCAATTCGCTTCATTCTCGGCGTGGTCGAAGCCGCGGTTATGCCCGCTATGCTCATCTATATCAGCAACTGGTTTACTCAATCTGAGCGCTCTCGGGCAAACACCTTCCTTATACTTGGTAATCCGGTAACCGTATTATGGATGTCCGTGGTTTCCGGCTATCTGATTCAGTCATTTGGCTGGCGCGAAATGTTTATCTTAGAGGGGATCCCCGCCGTCATTTGGGCCTGCTGCTGGTGGGTACTGGTAAAAGACAAACCCGCTCAGGCGCGCTGGCTCAGCGCCGATGAGAAGCAGGCGCTACAGGACAAACTCGACAGGGAACAAATGGGCATCCAGGCCGTGCGCAATTACGGTGAGGCTTTTCGCTCGCGTAACGTTATCCTGCTGTGCCTGCAATACTTTGCCTGGAGCATCGGCGTTTACGGCTTTGTGCTGTGGCTTCCTTCAATTATCCGCAGCGCCGGGGCTGCGGATATGGGTATGGTCGAAGTCGGCTGGCTTTCCGCCGTACCTTATCTGGCCGCCACGGTAGCGATGATTGTCGTTTCCTGGGCCTCGGATAAACTTCAGCGCCGCCGGCTATTTGTCTGGCCACTATTGCTCGTCGGCGGGCTGGCTTTTATCGGCTCCTGGGCCGTGGGTGCCAATCACTTCTGGAGTTCCTACACGCTACTCGTGATAGCGGGCGCGGCGATGTATGCCCCGTATGGACCGTTTTTCGCGATTATCCCGGAAATGCTGCCAAGGAATGTCGCCGGGGGAGCCATGGCACTCATTAATAGCATGGGCGCGCTCGGCTCTTTTTTCGGCTCCTGGTTTGTCGGTTACCTGAACGGTTTGACGGGCTCGCCGGCGGCCTCATACATTTTTATGGGCGCCGCGCTTTTTGTCGCCGTCTGGCTCACACTTATTGTGCGCCCCGCCGCCAGCCAAAAGCCGGTGCCACCGAAGGCCCACAGTCACGCATGAACGCCATCGTCCCAATAACCGAAGCGATGGCTCGCCGGCCATCGCAAATAACTCACTCGCGGTCGCGCTATAGGCGATACTGCCATTCATTGACTCAATTTGGTTCCCGGAGCTTGCTATGAAGCCTTCCATTATTCTCTATAAAACTTTAACGGATAATCTTATCGACCGCCTGAAGCAGCGGGTCAACATTATTCAGGTGCCGGATTTAAGCCCGGATACGCTTAAAAAGCACGCCGACGACTTTGCCCGGGCCGAAGGATTACTCGGTTCCGGCGGTAAAGTAGATAGCGCGTTACTGGAAAATATGCCCGCGCTGCGCGCTGTCTCCACTATCTCCGTGGGCTATAACAATTTTGACGTCAATGCGCTGACCGAACGCGGTATCGCGCTTATGCACACGCCAACGGTGCTCACTGATACCGTCGCCGATACGCTCATGGCATTGGTGCTGTCCACCGCGCGTCGCATCAACGAGGTAGCAGAGCGCGTAAAACGCGGTGAATGGACACACAGTATTGGGCCAGACTGGTTTGGCGTAGATGTACATCATAAAACGCTGGGCATTATCGGGATGGGGCGTATCGGTATGGCACTGGCGCAGCGCGCCCACTGCGGTTTTAGCATGCCGGTGCTGTATCACGCGCGCAGCCAACATGCGCAGGCGGAAGAGCGTTTTAACGCCCGGCGCTGTAATCTCAACACCCTATTGTCAGAAGCTGATTTTGTGTGCCTGATTCTACCGCTGAGCGCGGAAACGCATCATATGATAGGCGCGGAACAGCTGGCCGCAATGAAACCGACCGCCATTTTCATTAACGCCGCGCGCGGCCAGATAGTTGACGAACAGGCGCTAATTAACGCGCTGCGTGAGAAGCGCATCCGCGCTGCCGGGTTAGATGTATTTGAACAGGAGCCAATAGATCCACAATCGCCATTGCTGCAGATGCCTAACGTGGTCGCAACGCCGCATATCGGCTCTGCGACGGCAGAAACGCGCGATGCAATGGCGCACAACGCCGTGGATAATTTACTGGCTGCCCTGCAGGGCAACGTAACCAAAAACTGCGTCAATCCCGAGGTTTTATCGCGCTAAACGCCGCGCGGAAGCGCTATTTACGGCGCCGTACCTCACAGTAACGGCGCCGCCAAACGTCGATATATCATCCCCACCGGGTAGCGCGACGAAAATGTCAGACGGCCTACTGTGTTACGCGGTTAAGCGAATCCCAGGCCTGACTAAAGGCCTGGTGCTGCGAGGCTAATGGCCCAATCAGGCTGTTATACTGGCTCGCCTGCTGACTGGTGGGGAACTGAATACCGCCATTAGCAAAACCGACTTTGTCACCCTGCTGCTGAATAAAATCACCCACCAGCACCAGTTGCTGCGTCAGCGTTTGCGCCGCCGGAATGACCGGTTCAAACGCCGCCGCCGGATCGGCGACCACTTTCTGCCAGGCATTATCAAACACGGCTTTTAAATCATCCGGCTGACGCAGTTCATTACGCGCGTTATCGGCCTGCGCCTTCGCGTTTTGCACCTGCTGGCTGAGCACGCCGAGCGCGCCGTTAGCCTGGCGTAGCATATCCCGCTGCGTCATATAATCCTGCGGCGCACGAATATGATTGACGCTGTCAACGACGGGCCTGATGCCGTTATCAATCGCCTGGTCCATCTGATGAGCGAAACCATACAAAATAGCGTAATCCGAGACAAAGGGGCCAAACTGTTTTTTCTGATCGGCCGTTAACGTGGGGAGCCTTTCGCCACTGCGCATTACCGTATGCTGCAGAAAATCGATAAACGCTTTACGCTGATCGCCTTCTTTATCAAAACAGCCGCTCAGGCTGACAATCATAAGCAAAGCCATAAATGGCGCTAACCAGCGGGAGCAGGACTTACCTGTCACCATATTTTCTACTCCTTCCAACGAGATACATAGAATGTTATGTCTTGCAGACAAGAATAGTCCAACATGCCGTTGCAGGATACCGTCTGCGGTGAATTTCTGATAGTCGCCCGGGAGTAACGCATTGGGTCGCTCAGTTATCGGCGACGATTTAACCCCTTGCCTGTAAGCCTTAACCCTGAGAAAATAGCGCGGTTGCTTTGTTCACAAAGCGGGGTGATGGCGTTCCACCTCGACCAACCGCTACCTGATGTAGCTGATGACGCCTGACATAGCGCTTTTTGCGGAGTTTTTCTGTGTCAGGATCGCGGCATCACGACATCTTTTCTTATGCAGTAACTCCTTTATCATTAGCGCAGATATTTCTCACCCTATGTTCGATAAAATTGGCGCCCATCCGCCAGCGCGAATAGCGTTGCCGCGCTTCTCTGATGTTCATAGCGCCACGTAAACGATAAAGGCTAAACAACATGTTAAAATCTCTTTTTGCCGTGCTCATCGGCGGTGCTCTCGGCAGCGCCTTGCGCTGGGCGCTGTCTAATCGATTAAACGCGCTTTTTCCTTCCCTGCCGCCGGGCACTTTAGTCGCTAATATTCTGGCCGGTTTGATTATTGGCGCCGCGCTGCCGGCCTTTATCCGCTACCCGGGAATCGATCCTGCGCTTCGCCTTCTTATTACCACGGGGATTTGCGGTGGCTTATCCACTTTTTCGACCTTCTCACTGGAAATATTTGTGCAGCTGCAGAGCGGCAACTGGCTGTGGGCCATTGGCGGGATAGCCGCCCACGTTGCGCTTTCACTTCTTGCGGTTGGCGTCGGCTTCGCGCTGGCGAATCTGATTATTTCGTAAATCCGCCGCCGCACAGCCATTCTCCGCCAGGCGCGCCCGGTTGAATTCATAGTGCCAGGCCGTAGCTGACAACCCCGCTCTCTTAACAGGCCACAAAAAAGCCGGCCCGCGCTTTCACGCGGGCCGGCTATTGCGAATAACGCGTCGTAATTTACTGCAGCAGAGAAATATCCGCCGCCTGTAAGAACAAATCACGCAAATTCGCTAGCAAAGTCAGTCGGTTAACTCGCAGAGCTTTATCGTCTGCCATGACCATAACCTTTTCGAAGAACTCATCTACCGGCTCACGCAGTGCGGCCAGTTCCACCAGCGCCTCCTGGTAACGCCCCTGCGCATAGTACGGTGCCAGTTTATCGCGCAGCACCGTGACCTGCATAGCAAGCCGGATTTCAGCGTCCTCTTTCAATACCGATGCCTGCACCTGCCCGTTGGGGGTTTCATCCGACTTCGCCAGGATATTGGAAACGCGCTTATTCGCCGCAGCCAGCGCGGCCGCCGCGTCCAGAGTACGGAAGTGCGAGACGGCCTTAACGCGCGCGTCAAAATCGGCGGGGCGCGTAGGGCGGCGCGCCAGCACGGCCTGAATAGTATCCACCGCGTGGCCTTCTTCCTGATACCAGGCGCGGAATCGGCCCAGCATAAAGTCGATAACGTCATTGAGCGCATTTGGATTAGTCAGTTTGTCGCCGTACAAACGTATTGCTTCAGCGGTCAGCGTTTGTAAATCCAGCGGCAAATTCTTCTCAACGATAATGCGCAATACGCCCAGCGCGGCGCGGCGTAGCGCGAACGGATCTTTATCGCCTTTCGGATGCTGCCCAATGCCAAAAATCCCTGCCAGAGTATCCATTTTATCGGCAATCGCCACCGCGCAGGAAACCAGCCCGGAAGGCAGCGCATCCCCGGCAAAGCGCGGCATGTACTGTTCATTCAGCGCCAGCGCCACATCTTCAGCCTCACCGTCATGCCGCGCATAGTGCATACCCATAACGCCCTGGGTATCGGTAAATTCAAACACCATGTTGGTCATCAGGTCGCACTTCGATAACAGGCCTGCGCGCGTCGCATGATTTACATCAGCGCCAATCTGGCGGGCAATCCAACCCGAGAGGGCTTCAATTCTGTCAGTTTTATCGCGCAGCGAACCCAACTGCTTCTGGAACAGCACGGTTTCCAGACGCGGAAGATTGTCTTCCAGACGCTTTTTACGATCGGTATTAAAGAAAAATTCGGCGTCCGCCAGGCGGGGGCGCACCACTTTTTCATTCCCCGCGATAATCTGCTGGGGATCGCTGGAGGCAATATTCGCAACGAAGATAAAATGCGGCAGTAAGTTGCCGTCGTTATCGTATACCGGGAAGTATTTCTGATCGCCTTTCATGGTGTATACCAGCGCTTCTGCCGGCACCGCGAGAAACTTCTCTTCAAATTTCGCGGTTAACACTTCCGGCCATTCCACCAGCGAGGTAACTTCTTCCAGCAGGCTTTCACTTAAATCTGCGTTACCGCCAATTTTACGCGCCGCGGCTTCAGCATCCGCTTTAATTTTGGCTTTACGCGCGTGGTAATCGGCCATCACCTTGCCGCGTTCCAACAAAATTTGCGGGTAATTATCGGCGCCGTCGAGGGGGAATTCAGCCTCGCCCATAAAGCGATGCCCGCGGATCACGCGATCGGAATTAACGCCGAGAATGGTCGCCGGAATGACATCGCTGCCCAATAGCAGCGTCACCGTATGCACCGGACGCACAAAGTGCACGTCAGAAGCGCCCCAGCGCATCAGTTTTGGGATCGGCAGTTTGGATAAGGCAACGCTGACCATATCCGGCAGCAGCGCCTGCGCGCTTTCGCCTTTTACATGCGCACGGTACAGCAGCCATTCGCCTTTATCCGTAGTTAAACGCTCAGCCTGCTCAACGGTAATACCGCAGCCACGCGCCCAGCCTTCTGCCGCTTTACTCGGTTTACCTTCTGCATCAAAGGCCTGAGCGATAGCCGGCCCGCGCTTTTCTACTTCGCGATCCGGCTGTGAAGCCGCCATATTTGCGACTTTCAGCGCCAGGCGGCGCGGTGCCGCAAACCACTCAACGCTTCCGTGCGCGAGACCCGCGTTATCGAGTTCCGCAGTAAAGTTCGCAGCAAAAGATTCCGCCAGGCTGCGCAGGGCTTTTGGTGGCAGCTCTTCAGTACCGATTTCCACCAGAAAAGTTTTTTCAGACATGGCCGCCTCTTATTTATTCTTGTTGCACATTGGGAAGCCCAGCGCCTCGCGGGAGGCATAGTAGGCTTCTGCCACCGCTTTGGTCAGCGTACGAATGCGCAGGATATAACGCTGGCGCTCGGTCACGGAGATGGCCTTACGCGCATCCAGCAGGTTAAAACTGTGCGCCGCTTTTAAAATTCGCTCATAGGCCGGCAGCGGCAGCGGCTTTTCCAGCGCCAGAAGCTGCTGCGCCTCTTTTTCATACTGCTCAAAGCAGGCAAATAAGAAATCGACGTCAGCGTATTCAAAGTTATAGGTGGACTGCTCCACTTCGTTCTGATGGAACACATCGCCATACGTCGTTTTCCCCAGCGGGCCATCGCTCCATACCAGGTCATAAACACTATCAACGCCCTGAATGTACATTGCCAGGCGCTCCAGACCGTATGTGATTTCCCCGGTAACGGGTTTGCACTCAAGGCCGCCTACCTGCTGGAAGTAGGTGAACTGAGTCACTTCCATCCCGTTAAGCCAGACTTCCCAGCCTAGCCCCCACGCACCGAGCGTCGGATTCTCCCAGTTATCTTCAACGAAGCGAATATCGTGCACCGTCGGGTCCAGCCCAAGTTCCCTGAGCGACCCGAGATATAATTCCTGAATGTTTTCCGGCGACGGCTTTATCACAACCTGAAACTGATAATAATGCTGCAGGCGGTTTGGGTTTTCCCCGTAGCGCCCATCGGTGGGACGGCGAGAAGGCTGGACGTAGGCGGTAGCCATTGGCTCCGGCCCCAGCGCCCGCAGGCAGGTCATCGGGTGAGAGGTGCCAGCGCCAACTTCCATATCCAGCGGCTGAACGATGGTGCAACCCTGGCGCGCCCAGTAATCCTGTAAGGTCAGGATCAGCCCCTGAAAGGTCCGGGTATCAAACTTTTGCATAATATTCGTGTGCGATACGCATATGTGTATTTTAGGAAACGGCCAGTATACCCTTTGACCGCCAGATATACAGCCAGAATTCAGGGTTTACTACCGCCCTCGGAGGATTTTCAGTGCGTTGATAATAGCGCTGTAACGCCCGGCAAAACGTATTTAAGGACTATCTCATTCGGCTTTTTACTGCGAATAATGCACAGAATGAAAAATGTCCATTCAATACGACGGCCGACGCGCGTGCAGTAACGCAATATGCTTTCATCGCCTGGCCGACAATAACTCGCCCCTGATACACTTTTCTGGCGCGTTCAGCGCGCGCGGTGAAAACTCGGACAGTTCCCGAAAGCCATGCGCCGGGAATAAACGGCACACTGTGCAGAGTGCCACACTTTAGAGGAACCGATGCAGCGACATACAATACACTGGATTGATAATTTACGAGGCATTGCCTGCCTGATGGTGGTCCTTATTCATACCACCACCTGGTATTTAACCTCTCCCGATGAAATCAGTATGCCAGCCTGGCTATTCGCCAATGCGTTAAACTCTGCTTCACGCGTCTGCGTTCCCCTGTTTTTTATGATTTCCGGTTACCTGTTTTTTGGCGCACGCAGCGCGGGTCGCCGTCATTTCACGCGATTAGGCCTGTGCCTGCTTTTTTACAGCGCTGTCGCACTGATCTATATCGCCGTACTCACTCCGATAAGCCTTACGTTATCCTTTGAAAATTTGCTGCAAAAACCGGTGTTCTATCACCTCTGGTTTTTCTTTGCGCTGTGGATCGTCTATCTGTTATCACCGCTGATTGAAGTAAAGCGCGTGCGACCGGCGTCTATAGCCGCGCTTATTGTCTTAATAGGCATTATCGCGAATCCAAACCTCGTGCCGCTCTCCGGCGGGAGAATACACTGGCTGCCAATAAATCTTTTTATTAGCGGCGATACGTTTTACTACGTGCTCTATGGGCTGCTGGGGCGCGCTTTAGGAACGATGAAAACGGATTACCCCGGCGTCGGTACGCTCAGCGCCGCGCTATTTTTACTGTGTATTACCGGTATAAGCTGGGGAACGTGGCACGAATTAAAAGTGCGCGGCGATTTTGCCGATACCTGGTATCAATACGCCGGCCCGCTGGTGTTTATCGGCGCTATCGCACTATTCCTGTTCGCCAAAAGCGGGATTAATCGCCGCACGCTGCCCGGGCTGCGCGTAATATCACGCAATTCGCTGGCCATTTACGGGTTTCACGCGCTTTTTATCCACTTTTTACGTACCCACGGGCTGGATATTAAACAGATACCCGCGCTGGATATTCTGTGGGTATTTGCCATAGCGTTAGGCGGCAGTACGCTACTCTCTCTCGCTTTACGGCGTATTGATAGCCGGCGCTTAGTCAGTTAGCGCCCGGCTCCAGCAGCGAAACTTGTCATCGTGTGTTCCCGTCAGGCTGCACCTCAGGAATGCCAGGGAACCCCGTTTAGCGATGGCAGCGTGCAACCCACTATATTAGTGAAAGATTTGAATACGAATCGGCGCGGGCAATATTACCTGTGCTGTTCTATTTCAGCTCGCCAAATACGCCCCACGGCTTTGCTTTATATTCCCTAAAACAGCTAACAAATAAAGATTCTTTATACGCGCCGTCCCTGTTACTCAATCATTATAAAAAACAGAGAGAATTCCAGTAATCAGGCTGCGGAATACGTCTTTATCTTATCGGATTAAAACAATATTAACGGAACGTAATACATTAATTGTTTTTATAATGAGTGAGGGAAATAAACAATAAGCCCTGTCTACCCGCTTCTTTATTCAACTTATTCACTGCGCAGGTAAACAATACGTATTGCGCCTAACATCACAAAATCGCCGCGCAAAGGTGCCGGCGATATCTCTATGATCTATGCTGCCCGGCCGAATAATCATTCATAACGAGAAGCAATACCATGAAAAATATTATCGTCATCTCCGCGCGCTTGCTGGCAGCCCTTGCGCTGTCAGGCTTAATGCAGGCGCACGCCGACCCTTTATCCGGGAAAACCGTGCTTTCCGTTCAAAAGGCAGGGGCGGGTACGCCAAACAGGCTGTGGAATACCAATAACCCAACGTTAAAATTCGCGACATATAATATTGGTAAAAATGAAGCCTCAAATAATGTTAATGATTTCGGTAAACTCATCGATGCCATTGGCAAACTGGACGCCGATGTTATCTCTGTTACTGAAATCGATAAAAATACCCGCCGCAGCGGCAATATCGACCAGCTTAAAACTCTCGCTGATGCTTTAAAATTACATTATGCCTTCGGCGATGTACTGGAATTCGACGGTGGGCAGTACGGCATAGGGCTACTCTCTAAATACCCCATTGCAAAATCGCAATTGGTTAAATTGCCTTCCGGCGATGCAGAGCAGCGCGGCGTATTGATCGCCGAAGTACATAAACCCGGCTTCGAGCACCCGATTATCGTCATGACTACGCATCTGGACTGGCAAAAAGACCCTACCATTCGCCTGATGCAGGTGCGCCGCATTATGGACCTGGCCATCGGCGATGCGCCCAGCGACTTCCCGGATATTGCATCAGCGGTAAAAATTCTCGCCGGTGATTTTAATTCTACGGCGCGCGAACAGCCGATGCAGGAGCTGAAAGCGATGTGGAATATCGTGGATGACGACCTCGAAGACCATCGCTCCTGGCCGGCCATTAACCCCGCACTCGACCTCGATCATATCCTCACCTGGCGCGGCCAAAAATGGCACGCGAAAAGCATCAGCGTAATGAACGATTCTGTGAGCTACAAATGGTCGGCCGTCAGCGATCATCTACCGGTGGTGGCGGAACTAAAACTGTTGGAACAATAACCTTTTGGTAACCGGCCAAGAGGGCTGCGTGACGGGCGAATGCCATTCACTTAAGCCTCAAGATCTTATTTGAAGGTTCCCATACAGAGTAATTAACGGGATGTAAAATGTAAAAAGAGCGGCCTTAAGCCGCTCTTTTTCTGTCTCGCAAATCACTGATTACCGCCCGCTGCGGCTACGCCCGATGTTAATTAGTCGCAACCATCAAATGCTGATTACTTTGATACATCGCTAACAGGAAATTATTGTAACTCACGCCCCGGGTCGAATATCCCTTCAGCTTATGGATCATATTCTTTGCGGTAAGCGTAGTATCGGTTTTACGCAACTGCGCCCGTGAAGAGCGAAACGACTTATAGGCCGGATGCGTATTCAGGTTATATACATAAGCGCTAACCGACTCTTTCACGGAGGCAAAATGCAAATACCCCTTCACTTTACCCGGCCCGCTATTACAGGACGAGCTTGAGCATTTCATACCAAATAAATTGGTATTCACACGCGCAAGTTTAGATGTCCCCCACCCGCTTTCTACTGCCGCCATTGTGGCAATCATGCTGCCAGGAATGATGTCCACGCGATCTAATAGCGTTTTCCACGGAATAGCGCGCAGATTACCGTTCCAGGCAATTTTATAGCGCGTCACAATTTCCTTTAGACGCGCGCGTTCGCTAGGCGCCCAGCGGCCATCATATTGCTTCGAAACCAGCCAGTTGCGCTCTGAAGTAATCGCAGCATTTTGATGCGCGATATACGGCATGATGGTCCGAAGAAATGCTTTTTTCCTTTTGATTCCGGAAGGGTATTTTCGCAAATCAGGAAGTGGACTGCTTTCACTATTGCGAGAATACTCTTTTCTGGTTTTCGCCAGTAATTTACCGTTACTTACCTGCGATATTTGGGCTTTATGACTCTTTTTGTGTGTCTCGTGCTTTTGTGCCAGCACCTCACCTGATAATCCCAGCGTGAGCGACATGAGTATCACAGCCCCGATGCGTCGGTAGCATGTCGATATCACATTGTGTCTCCAGGTCGTAGGCAGCCTCATTGGGCGGCCACTCATTATGATGTGTGTAACCTCTATCCTCAGAGATAAGCCGGGGATCCTATCAAAAAATGGGCAATCCGCATACAGATTGCGTTACCTCGATTCCGAATTTATGGAAAATTGGCTCTCTTTATTAGGGAAAGTCTTAATGTTCGGGCCGCACATTCTGCTCTGGGGTGGGGACTTCCCGCTTAAATTAACAGCGCCCCGCTCATGTCGACAACAGACAGCACAGGGTGCTTTATTGCGTCGATTTTCCAGCATAAACAAGAAATTCCCCCTCAGAATGTGCATTTGCGCCTCGTTCAGGCAAGCGCTATGGTGGATACCTTTCCATTCACACTCAATACAGTTACCGCGATGACTTTTTCACTTTTCGGCGATAAATTTACGCGTCATTCGGGTATTACCCGCCTGATGGAAGATCTCAACGATGGGCTGCGCACACCGGGCGCCATTATGCTGGGCGGTGGTAATCCGGCGCAAATTCCAGCCATGACGCAGTACTTCCAGTCGCTGCTCGGGGAAATGCTCGCCAGCGGTAAACTCATCGATACTCTCTGCAACTATGACGGCCCACAGGGTAAAGATACGCTGCTTCACGAACTGGCAAAGCTGTTACATTCCCACTTTGGCTGGGATATTGGGCCACAAAATATTGCGCTGACAAACGGCAGCCAGAGCGCATTTTTCTACTTATTTAACCTGTTCGCCGGGCGCGCCGCCGATGGCCGCATTAAAAAGGTGCTTTTCCCACTGGCACCGGAATATATCGGCTATGCCGATGCCGGGCTGGAAGATGACCTTTTCACCTCCACGCGCCCCAATATTGAACTGTTACCTGACGGGCAATTTAAGTACCACGTTGATTTTGAAAGGCTGCATATCGGCAGCGATACGGGCATGATTTGCGTTTCCCGCCCAACGAATCCAACCGGAAACGTTATCACCGATAAAGAATTGCAGAAACTGGACGCTCTGGCGCGTAAACACGACGTACCGCTGGTTATCGATAACGCTTATGGCCTCCCCTTCCCTGGCATCATTTTTAGCGATGCCACGGCCATGTGGAATCCAAATACCGTGTTATGCATGAGTTTGTCTAAGCTTGGATTACCGGGCAGCCGATGCGGCATTATCGTTGCAAATGAGCGCATTATTACCGCTATTCGCAACATGAATGGCATAATCAGCCTGGCACCCGGCGGAATTGGCCCGACCATCGCCTGCGAAATGCTACAGCGCCAGGATATGCTGCGCCTGTCGGAAACGGTTATCAGGCCGTTTTATCAACAGCGGGTACAGCAAACTATCGCGATTCTTCGGCGCTATCTATCACCAGAGCGCTGCCTTATTCATAAGCCCGAAGGCGCCATTTTCCTGTGGCTTTGGTTTAAGGATTTACCGATAACCACCGAGCAGCTTTATCAGCGCCTGAAACAGCGCGGCGTGCTGATGGTGCCGGGCGACCACTTCTTCCCCGGGCTGGATAACCCCTGGCCACACACCCGGCAGTGTATGCGCATGAACTATGTTCCGGAGCCGGATAAAATTGAAGCCGGTATTCGCGTGCTGGCAGAGGAAATTGAACGCGCATGGCGTGAAGCCAGCTAACCAGGCACGGCATGACAGGCGGGCAGGCATCACCCGCTTTCAACGCTTATTCCTTGCGCCACTTCTCCTTTTGCACCCATGCAATACGCCTGCGCGTAAGGATAACCGCCTTGTAAAACATCGTGACACAACATCTGTAGATGCCCGGAGGCTCCGGCAGTAATAACCCGCCTTTATAGAGGGTGGCATTGATTTCGACTTTCGTGCCATGGAGACGTACCAATCCCCTTAAAAAGAAGCTTCTGCCAATACTGTAAGTTTTAAATCGCTGGACAATAAATAAGGCTGAGCCAAAACCCGGTCGATAACCACGTCCAAAGGGCGTGGTTTGCAGTTAGCCATAACATCGGGGGCGCACAAAGCGCCCCTTCCATCAGAACAGCCCCTGTGGCCTGTCGGAATAACTCACCAGTAAACATTTCGTTCGCTGATAATGATCCAGCATCATCTTGTGCGTTTCACGCCCAATCCCCGATAGCTTATAGCCCCCAAATGCGGCATGCGCCGGATAAACGTGATAGCAGTTGGTCCACACGCGTCCAGCCTGAATACCCCGCCCCATTTTATAGGCAAGGCTGCCGTTACGGCTCCACACCCCGGCTCCCAGGCCAAATAGCGTATCGTTGGCTATCTCAAGCGCCTCCTCCGGCGTTTTGAAGGTTGTGACCGCTAACACCGGCCCAAAGATTTCCTCCTGGAATACGCGCATTTTATTGTCGCCGCGCAAAATAGTCGGCTCCATGTAAAAACCGCCTTTCAAATCGCCGTCCAGTTTACGCAACTGCCCGCCGGTCAGTACTTCCGCGCCTTCTTTACGCCCAATATTGATATAATCCATGATAGTTTCCAGCTGCCCTGCGGAAACCTGAGCGCCCATTTGCGTTTTTGGGTCCAGCGGGTGCCCGGCGCGAATCGACTCTACGCGCCGCAGCGCACGTTCCATAAAACGCTCATAAATCGATTCGTGGATAAGCGCCCGGCTGGGGCAGGTGCAGACTTCTCCCTGGTTAAACGCAAAAAGCGTAAATCCCTCGATAGCTTTATCCAGCCAGGAATCATCGTGATCCATCACATCGGCCATAAAGATATTCGGCGATTTACCACCCAACTCCAGCGTCACGGGAATAATATTGCGCGTCGCGGACTGCATTATCTCGCGGCCTACTTCCGTGGAACCGGTGAACGCAATTTTGGCAATGCGCGGCGATGTCGCCATATATTCCCCAATCTCGCCGCCCGCACCGTTTACCACATTAACCACGCCCGGCGGCAGCAAGTCCCCAATAATTTCCATTAAAACCAGCACCGACAGCGGCGTGAGGCGCGCCGGTTTCAGGACAATCGCATTCCCCGCCGCCAGCGCGGGCGCCATCTTCCAGCTTGCCATCAATAGCGGGAAGTTCCACGGAATAATCTGCCCAACCACCCCTAACGGCTCGTGGAAATGGTAGGCCACCGTCTCGCTGTCTATCTCGCTAATGCCCCCTTCCTGAGCGCGAATACAGGAAGCAAAATAGCGGAAGTGATCGATGGCCAGCGGGACATCCGCCGCCAGCGTTTCACGAATAGGTTTACCGTTATCCCACGACTCAGCCGCAGCCAGCAGCGTTAAATTTTGCTCCATGCGATCGGCTATCTTTAACAAAACCGCAGCGCGCTGCTGAGCCGCCGTTTTCCCCCACGCTTCTTTTATGGCATGCGCAGCGTCCAGCGCCTTATCAATATCTGCCGTGCTGGAACTTGCCACTTCACACAGCGCTTCTCCCGTCACTGGTGTCAGGTTTTGATAGTATTTCCCGGATGTCGGCGCAACCCATTCGCCGCCGATAAAATTGTCATAGCGCGCCTTAAGGCGCAAAGAATAAGGCGGGGTTTCAGAGGCCAGTTGAGTATTATTGGTTGATTGCGTAGCCATGTTTTTCTCCTTGTCCCACCGCGCCGCTGCGCGCGTGAGAACACTGTTATATCGACTTACAGCGCATTACGGTAAATGGTCATAATCTCTTCATGCGTCGCCTGCACGGGGTTGGTCAGCCCGCAGGCATCCTTAAGCGCATTGTCCGCCAGCACGGGGATGTCCGCCTCTTTAACCCCAAGCTGGCGCAGCCCGTCAGGAATATTGACGCGACGCGAAAGCGCCTGGATGGCCTCAATACACGCCCGCGCCCCGCATTCCGCGTTCATCCCGTCAACATTCACGCCAAGCGCGGCGGCGCAGTCGCGCAGCCTCTCAGCGGCAACCCGGCTGTTAAATATTTGAACGTGCGGAAGTAGCACCGCATTGCAAACGCCGTGCGGTAAGTCATAGAAGCCCCCTAACTGATGCGCCATTGCGTGAACATAGCCCAGCGACGCGTTATTAAACGCCATGCCGGCCATGAATTGCGCCCAGGCCATGTCTTCCCGCGCGGCCATATCATCGCCACGCGCAACGGCCGCAGGCAGGGCGCGATGGATGATGGCGATCGCTTTAAGGGCGCAGGCGTCGGTTATCGGATTCGCCGCCGTGGAAACATACGCTTCAATCGCATGCGTCAGCGCATCCATGCCGGTAGCCGCAGTCAGCGAGGCAGGCATCGCCCGCATCAGTAATGGATCGTTAACGGAAAGAAGCGGCGTAACGTGTTTATCAACGATAGCCATTTTGATATGACGGACTTCATCCGTAATAATACAAAACCGCGTCATTTCAGAAGCCGTTCCCGCCGTGGTGTTTATCGCCACCATCGGCAATTGCGGTGCGGCGGAGCGGTCAACGCCTTCATAATCGCGAATATCGCCGCCATTCGCGGCAACCAGCGCAATCGCCTTCGCGCAGTCATGCGGGCTACCGCCACCGAGAGAAATAACGCATTCGCTATCGTGCCGCCTGAGCAATGCCAGCCCGGCCTCAACGTTGGTCGTTGTCGGGTTTGGGTGCGTCTCATCATAGATAACGGCATTAATATCACGCCGGGCCAGCGCATCGCTGAGCGTTTGCGCAACGCCCATACGAACCAGTCCCTGGTCGGTGACAATTAAAGCCCGCCGAAACCCACGTTCCTGTAAAAAATTCAGCGCCTCATCCAGGGCGTGCTGACCGATAACATTCACGGAAGGGATGTAAAAGCAGGATATTGCCATTGTTCATCTCCGGTTATAAATAACCCTTCGAACATAACGGCTATCCCCCTTCAAACTGTGAAGCAGACAACGTTTTAAAAGCCTCTCTCAATATGCGGCGGCTATTTTTAATAAATATTCGTCCAGGATCGAGACAGCTCTGGCGCTCTTCTGTAACCCAACAGGGGAATATGCAATAGCGATCACAAAACAACCGGATTCACCAGCGTTCAATTCAATAAAAATGGGAGGGACGGCAATGAAAAACGCCCCGAGCGGGGCGGTGCAAGAGAAGAAAATATTAATGTTCGAACAGGCGGGAATCACGCAGCACATGATCGTTCCCGCGGCGGCGGGTAAAGCCAATGCGATCGAAATATTCGAGAATTTGAATCGCCAACTTCCGTCCGGTTCCCAAACGATCGCGAAAATCAGCGGCGCAGGTAGAACCGCGCTCCTGGTCCAGGCTGCGAATAAGATCGGCGAACGCCAGAATACTCTGGCGACGGTAATAGCGATCTTTTACGATGGCGGTGATTAGCCCCTGCTGGGCTGCAAGCCTTAGCAGCTGCCGCATCCGCTGTTCATCCTGCCCGGTTTCGCGCGCCAAATCGCGCACCCACCAGGGAGCATCGCCGAATAACGCTTCCACCTGCAGCCATAGCGCGAGCTGCTCACCCGAAAAACCGGGCTGATGCCCGGGTAAATGCAGCCAGCCCTGGCGTGATTCAAGCTCGCCTTGCTGGCGTAATCGTTCAATGAGTTCCAGCACCAACCCTTCATTTTCCGAAGGCAGCGCCATGCGCCTCAGCCTCTCGCGACCGGGTCCAGGCTGATCGTCATGTTGCTCGTGATAGCGTGTCAAAGCCTGTAAAAGTGTGTGCTGCCAGTCAGCCGCCACCTCCTGGCTTAGGATATGTTCACTCGCCTTGAGTAAACCAGGGCGCTCCGAAAGCAGGTTTTCGAGACCGGCCGGCGTTAACTGGCGCGCCCAGGCGAATTCTGCCAGCGACACCGCACCGCGCTGCAGCCAGGTATCCAGCGCCTGCGCATCGTCCGGAGCCTCACTCAGCGCCGCCAGCCAATCCAAATAAGGGCGCCGACGCTTGCCCCGGCGCGGCGGCGTGGTGCTAACGACGCGCCCGCCCGCCAGCGTGGTGCGCGCGCTGATATCACGCAACACCAGCCGATCGCCATCCACCAGCCACAGAGGCGTATCCAGCACCAGCTCCGCCAGAGAATTTTCCAACAGCGAAACCCGCCCGGTAATATGGCGCGCCGCATGATAAATATGCACCGGCTGCCACTGCGTTAGCGCAACATGGGTTTCCAGCTCGACAATCACGCGCTCTGAGGCGGGCTGCGAAGGGCTGGCGCTAAGTAACCAGTCGCCGCGCTGAAGCTCCGCCTTTTGCACATTGCCGGCAATATTGAGCGCAATGCGCTGCCCGGCGCAGGCGCTCTCTGTCGCCTGATTCTGCGCATGCAATCCGCGCACGCGCACCGGCGTATCCGCACCGGTCAGCCACAGTGAATCGCCCACGCGAACATCCCCACTGAGCGCGGTTCCGGTCACCACCAGCCCTGCACCTTTGACCGTAAACGCGCGATCGATGGCCAGCCGAAAGCGTTTTTTTTCCGGATGTGAGCGCTCGGGCAACTGAGACAAATGCGCGCGCAGCGCGTCGATGCCGACGCCGCCAGTGGCCGCGGTGACAAAAAGCGTCACCTCTGCCCAGCGCTGTTCTTCAAGCACTTGCGCCACTTCGGCTTTAACCTGCTCAATGCGCGCTTCATCAACTTTATCCGCTTTCGTCAGCGCCACGGTCAGGGCCGGTTTGCCGGTAAGCGCCAGGATAGCAAGATGCTCCAGGGTTTGGGCCATCACGCCGTCATCGCAGGCCACTACCAGCAATGCGCGATCGATACCTCCAATCCCTGCCAGCATATTTGCTAAAAACTTTTCATGCCCGGGAACGTCGATAAACCCCAGAATACGTCCATCGGGCTGAGGCCAATAGGCATAACCTAAATCAATGGTCATACCGCGCTTTTTCTCTTCCGGCAGCCGATCGGCATTCACGCCGGTCAGGCACTCAAGAAGCGTCGTTTTTCCGTGGTCGACGTGACCCGCAGTCGCGATAATCATTTCAACAGCATCTCCAACAGCCCCGTTTCATCCTCCAGGCAGCGCATATCCAGCCACAGCCGCCCGTCGGTGATACGCCCAATCACCGGTACCGGCAGGCTGCGCCATTTTTGCGCCAGCGCTTCCAGCGTGCCTCCCCGGCCGTCAAGAGGTGCCAGCGTTAGCGCCGCGGCTGGCAGCCTGTCCACCGGCAGCGAACCGCTGCCTATTTGCGACAGACACGGCTCAACGCGGAACGTAAATTCCGGATAATGCGGCATCAATGCCGCCATCAGGCGTTGCGCTAACGCCGTACACTCCTGAGCGGTTCGCGTCAGCAAACGCAGCGTCGGTAAGCGCTCGCGCAGTGTTTCAGGATGGCGATATAACCGTAATGTCGCCTCCAGCGCCGCCAGCGTCATTTTATCCACGCGTAGCGCACGCTTCAGCGGATGACTTTGCAGCCGCTCTATCAGCGCTCTTTTACCCACGATGATCCCCGCCTGCGGGCCGCCAAGCAGCTTATCGCCTGAAAAACTGACCAAGCTAACGCCCGCACCAATCAGCCGCTGAGGCATCGGTTCGGCGGGCAGGCCATACTGGGTTAAATCCACCAGCGAGCCGCTGCCTAAATCCACCACCACGGGAATATTGTATTCGTTGCCAAGCTCTGCCAGCTCTGCCTCATCTATCGCCTTCGTGAAACCGGCTATCTGATAATTGCTGGTATGTACCTTCATCAACAGCGCCGTTTTCTCATTGATGGCGCTGCGATAATCCTTCAGGTGCGTGCGATTAGTTGTGCCTACTTCCTGTAGTATGCACCCGGCCTGGCGCATGACATCCGGGATGCGAAACGCGCCGCCAATTTCAACCAGTTCGCCGCGCGACACTATCACCTCTTCCCCGCTGGCACAGGCAGCAAGCATCAATAACACGGCCGCCGCGTTGTTATTCACGATACAGGCATCTTCCGCACCGGTTAGCTCGCACAGCAGCCGGGCGATAGCGCTATCCCGATGCCCGCGACCGGCACCGTCCAAATCGTACTCCACCGTCACCGGCGCCCGCATCGCCTGGCTTACCGCCTCCACGGCGGCGTCCGCCTGAATGGCGCGCCCTAAGTTGGTATGCAGCACGGTGCCGGTTAAGTTAAAAACCGGACGTAGCGCGCTGGTATCTTCACGATGCAGGCGAGTTTCCGCCTCCACGGCCCAGGCCTGCGCCCAGTCTGGAAGCGCCCCTTCCTTGCGAATAACCGAGCGTGCTTCCGTCAGCATCAGGCGCAGCGTTTCAACCAGCCGTGAGTGACCGTATTTCGTTAACAACGGGGCAAACGTTGCATCATGCAACAGGCGATCGAGGGCAGGAAGCTGGCTGAACAAATCGTGTTGAGTCATGGCTAAATATCGTTCGGGGGAAAGATAGCGAGTGTAACAGGTGCCGCTTCGCTCTGTCATATACCCTGAGTCATTGCATGGCGTACCGCACGTCAGTGAGACACAAACCCAAAGCCAGCGCGAAGCTAACCCGCACGCGCTTAAGCTTTAGTTAAATCCCGGCGGCTGTAGATAAACATTAAATAATCGACGGATAAACGGGCGCCCTAAATCCGGCTTAAATAGCCAAATGACCCCGCCCAGGGGTTTACCCCGGCAGCCCGGTGCGGGCGAAGCTATTTCGTTCGAACAGGGCACCCACCATATTCACCAGCAGCGGGCGCGAAGCGCACCAGCCCGGAGCGATGCGCTGTGCATTGAGATAGCCAATAGCGCAGCCCACGGCAATTGCGCCTAAGCGTAGCGGCTGCGTCGTAATGCGACCCTGCGAAAGTTGGTGTTCCAGCCAGTCCAGACAGCCGCCCAATTCATCCCGCAACTGCAATAGCAGAACGTCTAATTGTTGCCCCGGCGAGCGCTGACGCTCACTGACCAGCCGCTCCGCCACGTTAATAATACCGTCGGCAAGCGCCTCTATCTGGCTTTCCCATCGCCTTCCAGCGCAATCGCCGGGAAGTAACGACGGCGTAGGATAAATTTCTTCCAGATAATCGCTAATTACCGCAGAGCCAAACCAGCGCTCACCGCTGTCGGTGCACAATAATGGCATATGGCTCAGAGGATTCATTGCTGATATTTTCCCACCGGCGCGCTGTATATCAATCAACTCAAAAGGCATTTCTTTTTCAAGAAGCATTATTGAGATTTTACGCACGTGCGGACAAGTATAACGACCCACAAGCTTCATAATAACGGCGCCTCCCGATTTAATACTACTTCACAAACCATGAATGTTGACGCCAGCCAGCGCCCGATTACCGACACACACTTAATTGTTAGTGAGGATTGCTGGCTCTGCCCGATATCGCAATAGTGGCTGAGCGACCTGCGCGCGCGCCCGGAAAGTATGGCGTATAACCCGAGATATCGCCCACGGCGGCGGTTTACAGGTTGAAAAACCATGCTATCAAGCTTTAAACGCCGGGATAGCTCGCGGATGACGCGTTACCATTCTGCGGATACCTCGCCGCGCGCCGTTGAGCACGGCCGTGAATAGATAATATTGACATGAACTCTCTCAGTGATAGGCACACCGTCAGGAGCAACGCTTTGCCAACCCTGCAGATATAACCATCGCCTGGCGAGGCATTCATATTAAGCATATGACTGGAAACGGTGCCTGCCTCCATCGGCGTTTATCACCCGTACCGATGATATTTTTATAGGTACTTAGGTGATTCATCTCACATAAGTGACATAAACTCGATCAGCACAAATGTGACTCAAGTCACATTGAGTGTCATGAAATGACAAATATTTCATCAGAATCGAGGGGATTGGCTATTTTTTTGTGACCAAAATCACATCAATGCCCCCATTACCCCCTAATGTTTAGTGATTCATGTCACACAAAATGGCACCATCTGGACAGTTTGCGTTTTCAGTGCCAGATTTCGCATCACGGACATCAGGCTGGCTTACCTGCCGCCTCATTAACAAAAAAAGAAACGGGCTATTCCCGGCACGTACTCACATAAGGGGTGTTTTATGTCATCCGATATCAAGATCAAAGTGCAGAGCTTTGGTCGTTTTCTTAGCAATATGGTGATGCCGAATATCGGCGCCTTTATCGCCTGGGGGATTATCACCGCACTCTTTATCCCTACCGGCTGGTTCCCGAACGAGACGATGGCAAAACTCGTAGGCCCGATGATCACGTATCTTCTGCCACTGCTTATCGGCTACACCGGCGGACGCCTGATTGGCGGCGAGCGCGGCGGCGTTGTCGGCGCTATCACAACCATGGGTGTTATCGTCGGCGCGGATATGCCCATGTTCCTCGGCTCAATGATTGCCGGCCCGCTGGGTGGATGGTGTATCAAGCGTTTCGATGCGCTAATTGACGGTAAAATTAAGTCCGGCTTTGAAATGCTGGTGAATAACTTCTCCGCCGGTATCATCGGGATGATCCTCGCCATTCTGGCTTTCATGGGTATCGGCCCGGCGGTTGAAGTGCTGTCGAAGATTTTGGCGGCTGGCGTTAGCTTTATGGTGGCGCACGATATGCTGCCTCTGGCGTCTATCTTCGTTGAACCAGCGAAGATTCTGTTCCTTAATAACGCGATCAACCACGGTATTTTCTCGCCGTTGGGTATCCAGCAGTCGCATGATATCGGCAAATCTATCTTCTTCCTGATTGAAGCAAACCCAGGTCCGGGCCTGGGCGTATTACTGGCCTACATGTTTTTTGGCCGCGGTAGCGCCAAACAATCAGCCGGGGGTGCCGCAATTATTCACTTCCTTGGCGGTATCCACGAAATTTACTTCCCCTACGTATTGATGAATCCTCGTCTGATTATCGCCGTTATTCTGGGCGGAATGAGCGGTGTATTCACTCTGAGCGTTCTGAACGGCGGCTTAGTTTCTCCGGCATCTCCGGGTTCTATTCTGGCAGTACTGGCCATGACGCCAAAAGGGGCTTACTTCGCCAATATTGCCGCTATTGCGGTGGCTCTGGTGGTTTCTTTCGTTGTTTCCGCTATTTTGCTGAAAACCAGTAAGGTTAAAGAAGAAGACGATATTGATGCCGCAACTCGCCGCATGCAGGCGATGAAAGCGCAATCAAAAGGCGGCACAGCCACTGCTGAGACTGCAGCAGGCGATTTGAGCCACGTGCGTAAAATTATCGTGGCCTGCGATGCGGGCATGGGATCCAGCGCCATGGGCGCCGGCGTACTGCGCAAAAAAGTGCAGGATGCAGGGTTGACCGCGATTTCTGTAACTAACTGCGCGATTAATAACCTGCCTGGCGACGTTGACCTGGTCATTACGCACCGCGATCTCACCGAGCGCGCAATGCGTCAGGCGCCGCACGCACAGCACATTTCCCTTAATAACTTCCTCGACAGCGGGCTGTATAACGATTTGACCGAACGTCTGGTCGCCGCGCAGCATCCGGCAACGCAGGAAGCCCCCGCGATTGCCAGCGCTCCTCAACAAACCGAGGTCAACGCAGAAGCTGGCAATCTGTTTACGCTGGGCGCGAACAATGTCTTCCTCGGTCGCCAGGCAGCCACTAAAGAAGAGGCTATCCGCTTCGCCGGCGAACAACTGGTGAAAGGCGGCTACGTGGAGCCGGAATACGTTGATGCCATGCTGGAGCGTGAGAAATTAACCCCGACCTATCTCGGTGAATCCATCGCCGTTCCACACGGTACGATAGAAGCGAAAGATAAGGTGCTTAAAACCGGCGTTGTTTTCTGCCAGTATCCGCAGGGTGTAAGGTTTGGTGAAGAAGAAGACGAGATTGCCCGGCTGGTTATTGGTATCGCCGCCCGCAATAACGAACATATCCAGGTGATTACCAGCCTGACTAATGCACTGGATGATGACACAGTGATCGAACGCCTGGCGAACACCACCAGCGTGGACGAAGTACTCGCGCTGCTGTCTGGAAAATAAGACCGTGCAGGCAGATCCGTTAACCCGGTTCTGCCTCACTGGCCGACGGTTCACAAAACGCTGATACCGTCGCAATGATTTTGGCGGTACCGGAGATAAATTCGGTACCGCGACTCTCCCTAAGGAGAGGGTTAGGGTGAGGGAAACGCCTCATCCCAGCCCTCTCGGGTAACAACATTGATGAAGGTGAATCATATGCAAGCATTACATTTTGGCGCAGGAAATATTGGCCGCGGATTTATCGGTAAATTACTGGCAGACGCGGGAGCCAGCCTCACCTTTGCGGACGTTAACCCAACGGTGCTGGACGCGCTAAATGCCCGCCACAGCTATCAAGTCCACGTCGTCGGTGAGCAGGAGCAGGTGGATACCGTTTCCGACGTTAATGCAGTCAGCAGCATCGGCGACGATGTTGTGGCGCTCATTGCCGAGGTAGATTTAATTACCACCGCCGTTGGGCCCGTGGTACTGGAGCGCATCGCACCGACTATCGCTAAAGGCCTGGAAAAACGCCGCGCGGCCGGAAATGAACGCCCTCTGAATATCATCGCCTGTGAAAATATGGTGCGTGGCACCACCCAGCTTAAAGGGCACGTCCTGAATGCGCTCAGCGCGGAAGGTAAAAGTTGGGCCGAAGCGCACGTAGGTTTCGTCGACTCCGCCGTCGATCGTATCGTTCCGCCTTCAGAATCCGCAGACAGCGATCCGCTGGCCGTCACGGTTGAAACATTCAGCGAATGGATTGTTGATAAAACGCAGTTTAAAGGCGCGCTACCGACGATTGCAGGCATGGAGCCGACCGATAATCTGATGGCGTTCGTAGAGCGTAAATTATTTACGCTCAATACCGGGCACGCGATTACCGCCTGGCTGGGACAGCAGGCCGGGCACCGCACCATTCGCGACGCCATTCTGGATGAATCAATCCGTGCCGTGGTGAAAGGCGCGATGGAAGAAAGCGGCGCGGTGCTAATTAAACGCTATGGGTTTGAACCAGCAAAACATGCGGCTTATATTCAAAAAATTCTGGGGCGCTTCGAAAACCCATACCTGAAAGACGACGTAGAACGCGTGGGCCGTCAGCCGCTGCGTAAACTGAGCGCCGGCGACCGTCTGATTAAACCGCTCCTCGGTACTCTGGAATACGGTCTGCCTCATAAAAACCTGGTAAAAGGCATTGCAGCCGGGCTGCGTTTCCACTGCGATCAGGATCCTCAGGCGCAGGAACTGGCGCAGCTTCTGGCGGAAAAAGGCCCGCGTGACGCGCTTGCGCAGATCTCCGGTCTGGATGCCCAGAGCGACGTCGTTAATGACGTAGTCGCGTGCTATAACGCACAGTAATACCCTCATCAGGCGCGGCGGTCACGCCGCGCCCGGAGCTGATTGCTTACATGCAGGCACAAATGGAAGAAGTCCAGGCCTTTGAAAACCGCATTCTAGAGCGGCTTAACGCGGGCAGCAGCGTCAGGAGTTTGCTTATTGCCTCAGTTGATCTGCTGGCCGAGGCGGTTAATCTACTGGTCACGCAGGTATTTCGTAAAGATGACTATGCGGTGAAGTACGCCGTAGAACCGCTTTTAAGCGGCAGCGGACCGCTGGGCAATCTTTCCGTGCGTCTAAAGTTAATCTATGGTTTAGGCATGATAAGCCGCCGGGAATATGAAGACTGCGAGCTGTTAATGGCCCTGCGTGAAGAGCTAAATTATGACGGCAGCGACTACGCGTTTACCGACGACGAAATCCTGGGGCCGTTTGGCGAACTTCACTGCGTAACCACATTACCGCCAGCGCCTGCTATTGGCGACGATCCCGCACTGCTTGCGCTTCAACAGCAGCGTTATCAGCAGATAGTTCGCTCAACCATGGTGCTATCTCTCACCGAGCTGATTTCACACATCAGTATGAAAAAAGCATTCCAAAAATAATCGTTTTTCCCACGGCGCTTCGTCTGGTGTATCCTTATTCGCCCTGTTTACCTCACGTCGGCATATACCCATGAAAGAGATTGAAAAAAACGAAATTAAACGCCTGAGCGACCGTCTGGACGCGATTCGACACCAGCAGGCTGCGATGTCTCTGGTTGAAAATGCGGATAAATACGCGGAACTGGAAAAAGAAAAAGAGACGCTGGAGCAAGAAATCGCGCGCCTGCATGAAGTACGCACTCAAAAGCTCAGCAAAGAAGCACAAAAACTCATGCAAATGCCTCATCGCCGCGCCATCACAAAGAAAGAGCAGGCGGATATGGGGAAACTGAAAAAGAGCGTGCGTGGGCTTGTTGTCGTGCATCCAATGACCGCGCTGGGCCGTGAAATGGGATTAGAAGAGATGACTGGTTTCGCCCGCACGCCTTTTTAAGCCCGCTGAGCGCGTAATCAGGCGCTTTTTTCGCCGCAGATGCCGCAGATTGCGCTGGCTCACTCATCCGAAGGCTTGCGCTCTCAGCGCCGGCCAAAAAGCCGGTGGGAAAAGCTTTCTATCTCGCCAGAAATTCGCCGCGTCTGAATGGTCTTTGTCCAGCTCGCGGATAACCCCGCTGCGCTTAGCAGGCGCTGGTATTGCTCATCGTCAAAAGGAAATGCCAGGCGATGGCTCCCGCTTCGTATACGCTGACATCGCTAACGCGAGAAACGCGTTCCAGCGGCGCATCTGCGCTCACGCCTCCACCGGCGATCGTCCGATAAAGCCAGCCGGTTCTGACAGTGTCTTGCATAAGCTGCGAGATATCATCAATGTCGAAATGAAAGTTCAGTTTATAGCAGGGGGAACGCGGCTGAGTAACCTGAATCAGCGTCTTTCCCCAGCGGAAAATATCGCCGATATTGACATTGTGCTCATCCAGCCCTTCGGTAGAAAGATTCTCACCAAATGCCGGGGCCGTAAAATGCTCAGCCAAAAGCGGGAAATCCCTGGCCCAGCGCTGATAGTGCTCACGGGGATAATGACACAATGCACGGTCAATACCACCGTGTATGCCGCGCGCGGCCTCGGCCTGCTGATCGCCCTCCAGCCCAAGCGGCGTCAGCATTACTTCGCCATCAACCAGCCGCTTATCTATCGCGCTGGGATGGCTACCGGGGTAATCACAAATCTGACCGAGATAAACTTGCACTGGATAACGCATTGCCACTCCTCTATTGCGAACACAAAAAAGCGAGCCAATAGGCTCGCTTGTTGAATGTAAGATTGCAACGTTATTTTTTTGCTGCAAAGCGCGCTGCGGCTTCATCCCAGTTCACGACATTCCAGAATTCTTTGATGTAATCCGGACGACGGTTCTGGTATTTCAGGTAGTAGGCGTGCTCCCACACATCTAGCGTCAGAATGGGATAGCCGGAAACTCCGGCAATCGCCTCACCCATCAGCGGGCTATCCTGGTTCGGGGTAGAAGCCACAACCAGTTTGCCATCTTTCAGCACCAGCCACGCCCAGCCAGAGCCAAAGCGGGTTGTAGCTGCTTTCTCAAATTCTTCTTTGAATTTCTCCACGCTGCCGAAATCGCGCTCGATGGCAGCTTTTAGGTCGCCCTGCAGGGTGGTGCCTTTTTTCAGGCCTTTCCAGAACAGGCTGTGGTTAGCGTGACCACCCGCGTTATTACGCAGCGCCGTTTTTTTGTCTGCCGGAACCTGGTCCAGTTTGGTGATAAGTTCATCAATCGGCAGATTAGCCAGCTCGGGCAAGCTTTCCAGCGCGGCATTGGTGTTATTAACGTAAGTCTGGTGGTGCTTAGAATGGTGGATTTCCATCGTCTGCTTATCAAAATGCGGTTCCAGAGCATCGTAAGCGTAGGGTAGCGACGGCAATGTATAACTCATAGTCTCATCTCCATTATTGAGCGGCCGAATATTGTTAATGCCGCGTGAGCAATCGGTTTATTATAGTTAATTAAATGATATTGAAAATGTTTATCAGTGCCTTACTCTTCGTCCGGTTATTTACTGTGCGACAGAATGACAAAAATGTGAAGGCAGGCAATTGATTCCTGCGCATTTTGCCAGTTCGCCCATGAAGGCGGCAGCGGTATAAAGGTTATCCATCCCGTCACTTTTTAGACTCCTGCTATAAGCGGCGTTTTCTCCGCTAACCCGCAAACCAGGGAGTACAAATAATGAGTGACGCAATAACAATGGGGATCGTCTGGCATCTGGTCGGCGCGGCAAGCGCGGCCTGTTTCTACGCCCCGTTTAAACGAGTCAAGGAATGGTCATGGGAGACTATGTGGTCCATCGGCGGTATCGTCTCATGGGTCATTTTGCCTTCCGCGATAAGCCTGGCGCTATTGCCGCATTTCTGGGATTACTACAGCGCCTTTGGGGCATCAACATTACTGCCGGTCTTTTTATTTGGCGCGATGTGGGGCATCGGCAACATCAACTACGGGCTGACCATGCGCTATCTGGGTATGTCGATGGGAATCGGCATCGCGATCGGCATTACGCTTATCGTCGGTACCCTCATGACGCCTATATTGGGCGGAAAGTTTTCCGTTCTGATTGGCACTACCGGCGGACGTATGACACTGCTGGGCGTTTTTGTCGCACTAATTGGCGTCGCTATTGTGACTCGCGCAGGTCAGCTTAAAGAGCGGCAAATGGGAATTCGGGCCGAAGAGTTTAACCTGAAAAAAGGGCTGGTTCTGGCAGTCATTTGCGGTATTTTTTCCGCCGGTATGTCGTTTGCCATGGATGCCGCAAGGCCCATGCATGAAGCCGCAGCGGCGCTGGGTGTCAACGCTATGTATGTAGCGCTGCCTAGCTATGTGATTATCATGGGCGGCGGCGCACTGGTAAACCTTGGTTTCTGTTTCATACGCTTAGCGAAAGTCCCCGAACTATCGATAAAACGCGATTTCTCACAGGCAAAATCGCTTATCATCAGCAATATTCTGCTCTCCGCACTTGGAGGCACGATGTGGTATCTGCAATTCTTCTTCTATGCCTGGGGCCACGCCAGCATTCCTGCGAAGTATGACTATATGAGCTGGATGCTGCACATGAGCTTCTACGTACTCTGCGGCGGTCTGGTGGGTTTAATTCTGCGGGAGTGGAACAACGCGGGGCGGCGGCCAGTAGGCGTGCTCAGCGTAGGCTGCGTGGTGATTATTATTGCCGCCAATATTGTCGGCCTGGGAATGGCAAGCTAACTTGCCCCCGCCCCTGCATGATGCTGACGCCACTGCCGGGGCGTCAGCCCCGTTTCACGCGCAAAAACCACGGAAAAGTAATTACTGTCCTCAAAGCCACATCGCATCGCGACCTCGCTCACCCGCAGCGCAGACTGCTGTAACAGATGCTGCGCATGGCAAATGCGTAACTGACGTAAATAATGGTTAATCGACATTCCGGTCTGCTGTCGAAACTGCTGGCGCAGTACCCGTTCGCTACAGCGATTTTCAGCGCAGAAAGCATCCAAATCAAACGCGCAATCAAGACTGGCGGAGAGATGCGCAATCAAGAGATCTAATACGCTCTCTTCCTTATCCCGCGCCCGGTCAGGACGGTAACGATAGCGCCGTAATGCTATAAGCAACTGTAAAAATAACGTTTCGGATAACGTATGTGAGAACGCATCGGGGCAATGATTTTCATGCTCAAGCTGATTAATGATACTACGCGCCTGCGTCATCCCCTGGCTGCTCAGGCGCCAGGCGCGCGACATTGCGGCCCCGGGCGCTTCGGCAGGAATTACGGCAGGCCAGTCAAACGCTAGCTGAAAACGCTTTGGGCACCAGATAATATTTTGCAGCACCAAATCATTAACGGACGCGTAGCTATGAACATCTTCTGCGCGGATGTAAAACAGGTCTCCCCGAGTAATACGATATGCCCGACCGTTAAGTTTATGCAGGCCATTCCCACGCCAGACCAGAATCAGCTCGCAAAAATCGTGGGAATGCTCCGCAAACGCGGGTTGTGGATAACGGCCAGCGACAGCAACCGACTGCTGTGGAGATATGAAAAACTCAGATTTACGAAGAACCAGCCCGCTCAATAGATATCCTCAACGTTCAGGGATCGTCCATTATCCTGATTCCGGGCCAGAATACGATAATGCGGCTGGTATTAAAGAAACTGTTGATCGCGTCCGTGACGGACATCACGGGGCGACCAGCCAAACTCACGCCGAAACAGCGTTGAGAAATGATTGCTGTCACCAAAACCACACTGAAACGCGACGTCGGTAACGCTTGTCTCTCCGTATCGCAATAAGTGATGCGCCTTCACTAAACGCAGCCGATTCAGATAGCGCTGCGGCGTCAGGCCGGTTCGCTGTTTTAGCTGCCGGTGCAGCGTGCGTAAAGACAGAGAAAAGCGTGCCGCTATAGCCTCCCAACATACTTCTTCTGCAACATGCTCTTCCAGCCAGCTCAGTAAGCGATTCAGCCGCCCGTCGTGTTCGCTCACGTCATCTACCGGGCTTCCCTGGCTGAGCAGCACCAGTAATTGCATAAAGAGAATTTCCCGGCCCGCTACCGCCTGTGGCACATCGGTATCATCCTGCTCTTCCAGGCGTTCAATAATGCGCCGGGCCTGCTGAAGACGGCTTTGGTTTATCCGCCAGTGGGAGGGATAGCGCCCCTCTCTCTCCTGCGGTAAAAGCGTGTCCAGCCCGGACAAAAATTTGAACGCGTCCGGCGCGCGGTACAATACATTTGTCAGACACAGATTTTCGGTGTGCTCGAATAGGTGGCGATCGTGATCGCGCACGAAACACACGGAACCTCCGCTAAGAGTATAGGGCTGTCCATTAAAAACATGGGTACCGGTGCCCTGCTCAACGATAATAATTTCATAAAAATCATGATGATGCTCAGGAAAAGCCGACTGCGGCACGCGCGGTTCGATCGTAACAGACACTTTGCCGGACTGAAAAAAATCCACCCCATGTAGTACCGTCATATGCACCCCCATTCCCGCTCATTATTTGTCCGATAGTATGCAACGCGAGTCATTCTCACCTTAAATTTCCGACGTTAATGCGGTGGAAATCGCGTTCAATATTCAAGAAAAGCAGCACCATCACGCGAATTTGCGGCGAGTATCACATCGTCGTAAAACCAAATGCGCAGTGGAACCCGCGCGGGTCATTTCATGGCTCTCCCCAAAATGTGATTTTCCTCACGCTTAGTTTTGCTTTCTTGCCAGCGCGCTACCGGCGCTGTCACTGGTAAGAAGGTGGGTAACGCCGTGCCTGATTAGACTGGCGAACAACGATTATCAGAAGGACCTCAGTTATGACTGTTCGCCACTGTGTGGCCGTGGACCTGGGCGCATCGAGCGGCCGCGTCATGCTGGCCACGTATCACCGTAACGCTCATCGCCTGACGCTTCAGGAAATCCATCGCTTCACCAACAATCTTATTCGTCAAAAAGACCATGATTGCTGGGACGTGGACGCGCTGGAGGCGGAAATACGTCAGGGGCTGCAAAAAGTCTGCGATCTACAGATAAAACCTGACAGCATCGGGATTGATACCTGGGGCGTGGACTATGTACTGATTAATAAAGCAGGCGAACGCGTGGGGCTACCAGTCTCCTATCGCGATGCGCGTACTGATGGAATTATGCCACGCGCTATTGCTGCGCTGGGCCGCGAAAATATCTACCGCCGTTCTGGCATCCAGTTCCTGCCTTTTAATACGTTATATCAGTTCAAGGCGCTATCAGAACAAGCTCCACAGGCGCTGGCGCAGGCAGAACGTGCGCTGATGATGCCCGATTATTTCTGCTTTCGCCTCACCGGTGAGCTTAACTGGGAATACACCAACGCCACCACTACCCAGCTTGTTAATATTAATACCGATAACTGGGACCCCGCGTTACTGGAGTGGGCGGGTATCCCCGCACGGTTACTGGGAACGCCGACGCATCCGGGAAATATTATCGGCCACTGGATTTGCCCATTAAACAATCGCATCCCCGTGGTTTCTGTCGCCACGCACGATACGGCGAGCGCCGTTATCGCCGCGCCGCTGGAAAGCACCAATGCTGCCTGGCTATCTTCAGGCACGTGGTCGCTGATGGGGTTTGAAAGCACCACGCCTTACACCAGCGATGCGGCGCTGGCGGCAAATATCACCAATGAAGGTGGTGCAGAAGGGCGCTACCGGGTACTTAAAAATATCATGGGATTATGGCTGCTCCAGCGAGTCCTGAAAGAGCAGAACGTTAGCGATCTTCCCGATCTGATAGCCCGCACGCAGCGGATCCCAACCTGCCGCTTTACGATCAATCCTAATGACGATCGTTTTATCAACCCGGCCAATATGAGCCAGGAAATTCAGGCGGCCTGCCGCGAGCAGGGTCAACCCGAACCGCAAAACGACGCGGAGCTGGCGCGCTGCATTTTCGACAGTCTGGCATTGCTGTACGCCGAAGTGTTGCATGAACTTGCCGCCCTGCGCGGGCGCCCCTTCGAGCGCCTGCACATTGTGGGCGGCGGTTGCCAAAACCAATTGCTGAATCAGCTTTGCGCCGACGCCTGCGGCATCCCGGTTCTGGTCGGGCCGATTGAGGCATCAACGCTTGGCAATATAGGCTGCCAGCTTATGGCACTGGATGAAATCGCTGACGTCGACGCTTTTCGCCGCGTCGTCGCGGCCAACCACACCTTAATTTCTTATACCCCTGACTCAAGCAGTGAAATTGCACGCTACGCGTCGCAGTTTTTGCGCTCACGTCAAACCAAGGAGCTTTGCGCATGACTACTCAACTCGAACAAGCCTGGAGCCTCGCTAAAGAGCGTTTCGCCGCCGTCGGCGTGGATGCCGAAGCGGCGTTAAAGCAGCTCGACCGCCTGCCGGTTTCTATGCACTGCTGGCAGGGCGACGACGTTGCCGGCTTTGAGAACCCGGAAGGCCAGCTTACCGGCGGCATTCAGGCGACGGGCAACTATCCGGGTAAAGCGCGCACGGCAAAAGAACTACGCGCCGACCTGGAACAGGCGCTGCGCCTGATTCCTGGTCCTAAGCGTTTAAACTTACACGCTATTTATCTGGAAGCCGATGGCCACGTCGAGCGTGACCAAATCAAACCTGAGCATTTTAAAAATTGGGTTGAGTGGGCAAGACAGCACAAGCTGGGACTGGACTTTAACCCTTCCTGCTTCTCGCATCCGCTCAGCGCCGATGGTTTTACCCTGTCCCACGCCGATGACAAAATCCGCCAGTTCTGGATAGACCACTGCAAAGCCAGCCGCCGCGTTTCCGCCTGGTTTGGTGAACAGCTTGGCACACCTTCTGTAATGAACATTTGGGTGCCGGACGGCATGAAGGACATCACCGTCGATCGCTTTGCGCCGCGTCAGCGCCTGATGGAAGCGCTGGACGAGGTTATCAGTGAGAAACTGAACCCGGCGCATCACATTGATGCGGTAGAAAGCAAACTCTTCGGGATTGGTACCGAAAGCTATAACGTCGGCTCTAACGAATTCTACATGGGCTATGCCACCAGCCGTCAAACCGCCCTCTGTCTGGACGCCGGCCACTTCCACCCAACGGAAGTTATCTCTGACAAGATCTCCAGCGCCATGCTGTACATCCCACATTTGCTGCTGCACGTTAGCCGCCCGGTGCGCTGGGATAGCGATCACGTGGTACTGCTGGACGATGAGACGCAGGCTATCGCCAGCGAAATCATCCGCCACAACTTATTCGATCGCGTACATATCGGCCTCGATTTCTTTGATGCGTCGATTAACCGTATCGCCGCCTGGGTTATCGGGACGCGTAACGTGAAAAAAGCGCTGCTGCGCGCGCTACTGGAGCCAACGGAACATCTGCGTCAGTTAGAACTGGCGGGCAACTACACCGAGCGCCTGGCACTATTGGAAGAACAAAAAACGCTGCCCTGGCAGGCAGTGTGGGAGATGTATTGCCAGCGTCACGATACGCCGGCAGATAGCCGCTGGCTGACAGATATTAAGGCGTATGAAAAAGATGTGCTGAGCCTGCGTAAATAGTGATTGTCAGGCGATCTGCCCGGCTAGCCGCCGGGCAAGGTTCGTCAGCGCCGTTGTTGAGTGATGACAGCGGCGCTTAGAGACAGGCAATACGTCGTAGCACGCGTTTAAAAACCCAATATATCCCGACCTCTCGCCAGGGAAGCTGACATAGGGCTATCCCCTGTAGCGGGAAGTAAAGATGAGGCCTTCGCCTCCACCTAACGGAACCATAAGACTATGCAGAACATTATCGACGCCTGGTTTGTCCAGGGCATGATTAAAGCCACTTCTGATGCCTGGTTAAAAGGCTGGGATGAGCGAAATGGCGGAAACCTGACGCTGCGCCTGGACGCGGACGACATCGCCCCCTGGCGCGCGAGTTTCCACGCTCATCCGCGCTATATCTCCCTTAGCCAGCCAATGCCTGACCTGGCCGGTATACCCTTTATTGTCACCGGTTCCGGGAAATTTTTCCGTAATGTACAACTCTCTCCGGCGGCTAATCTCGGCATTGTTCAAATCGATAATGACGGCGCGGGATATCATATCCTGTGGGGGTTGGAGAATGACGCGGTACCGACATCTGAGCTTCCGGCGCACTTTTTATCTCACTGCGCGCGTATGAAGGCCAGCGGCGGTAAAGATAGGGTCATCATGCACTGCCACGCCACTAATCTTATCGCCCTGACCTATGTGCTGGAAAACAATAGCGATATCTTCACCCGTAAATTATGGGAAGGCAGTACCGAGTGTCTGGTGGTGTTTCCTGAAGGCGTTGGTATTTTACCGTGGATGGTGCCGGGAACAGACGAAATCGGCGCCGCAACGGCTCTGGAAATGGAGAAACGCGCGCTGGTGCTCTGGCCATTCCACGGCGTATTTGGCAGCGGCCCAACTCTGGATGAAGCCTTTGGGCTGATTGACACCGCAGAGAAATCCGCCGAAGTATTAGTAAAAGTCATTTCGATGGGTGGGATGAAACAAACCATCAGCCGCGAGCAACTTATCGCGCTGGCGCAGCGTTTTGGCGTTACGCCGCTACAAAGCGCGCTGGATTGCTGATAACCCGGCGGCAGCGCCTGCGCCGCCAAAGTAACCGTATGCGGTATACAAGGAGACATACATGAGCTTTATGCTGGCATTGCCTAAAATTAGCCTGCACGGCGCAGGCGCCATCGGCGATATGGTAAAACTCATCGCTCAAAAGCGCTGGGGAAAAGCGCTTATCGTAACCGACGCCCAGTTAGTAAAACTCGGCCTGCTCGATAGCCTGTTTACAGCGCTGGAAGCACATCAATTACCCTATCATTTATTTGACGGCGTATTTCCCAATCCTACTGAAACGCTGGTGCAAAGCGGGCTGGAAGCCTATCAGAGCGCAAACTGCGATTATTTAATCGCTTTTGGCGGGGGCAGCCCTATCGATACTGCCAAAGCGATAAAAATACTTACCGCCAACCCACCGCCTTCAGTGACCTATGCGGGCGTTGGTCACGTAACGCATCCCGGCGTGCCGCTTGTTGCAATCAATACTACGGCGGGTACCGCAGCGGAAATGACCAGTAACGCCGTTATTATCGATCCTGTTCGTCATATTAAAGCCGTGATTATCGATACTAATATCATCCCGGATATCGCCGTCGACGATGCCAGCGTAATGCTGAATATACCTGCAGATGTCACCGCCGCCACGGGCATGGATGCGCTAACTCACGCCATTGAAGCTTTTGTCTCGACCGGCGCGCATCCACTAACGGATGCCAGCGCGCTGGAGGCCATTCGAATTATTAGCGCCTGGCTGGGTAAAGCGGTTGATAACGGCCAGGACATACAGGCACGCGAAATGATGGCCTATGGACAGTATCTTGCCGGCATGGCGTTTAACAGCGCCGGTTTGGGGCTGGTACACGCCTTGGCTCACCAGCCGGGGGCAACGCATAATTTGCCGCACGGTGTTTGTAACGCGATTTTGCTACCGGTCGTTGAGAACTTTAATCGTCCTCAGGCCATCGCGCGCTTTGCACAAATCGCGCAGGCAATGGGTGTAGATACACATGCGATGAGCGTGGAACAGGCGAGCGAAGCCGCCATCACCGCGATTCGTCAGCTTTCGACGCGGGTCGGTATCCCTGCAGGCTTTTCTCAGCTTGGAATTACCCAAAATGACATCGAAGGCTGGCTGGATAGCGCCCTGGCCGATCCCTGCGCCCCGTGCAATCCGCGCAGCGCTAACCGCGATGAAATCCGGGCGCTTTATCTGGAGGCGTTATGATCCGCAAAGCCTTTGTTATGCAGGTCAACCCGGAGGCCCATGACGAATATCAGCGCCGTCATTCTCCTATTTGGCCCGAACTAGAATGTGTTTTAAAAGAACACGGCGCTCACAATTACGCGATTTATCTGGATACCCAACGCCATTTACTTTTCGCCAGCGTGGAAATTGAATCTGAAGCACGGTGGGACGCCGTGGCGCAAACGGAGGTGTGTCAACGCTGGTGGAAGCATATGCGGGATATTATGCCGACAAATCCAGATAACAGCCCGTTAAGTGAAGAGCTTAAGCCGGTATTTTTTCTTAAATAAATATTCTTCGCCCGCGAATGCGGGCGCAAGACATTACGCATTCACTTTTAATTCAATACAAACACTTTTCTGATAAACGCATTTTCAGAATTGAGCATATAATGCCGCAATTTTGAGTTCGTTGATTAACGCACATATTTCCAAATTTCCGTGGGAACTTTATCGTATAAGCGCCCGGTAATTAATTCTGCTAATCGATGATCTGCCGCACCCCAAAAAACGGAGAGTTCCCGATCGGTCAATTCGTAGTTTTTCTTATCAATTACCTTTTCCAGCGTTTCAATATTATTGCACCTTCGCAAAATCCTTAGCCAGTTATCTTTACTCATCCATGCCTCTTTTAAAGATCGTTTTGTTTATTTCGTAGAATACGTTGATTTTATCGCTTTGTAATTAATGAGAAAAGACACCGGGTTTAGCCGGTGCCTTCTCAATGCTCTGAAATAGTGTTGCTGCGTATCTTAATTTTCCGCCTTCGCTTTAACGGAAATTTCTGGCAACTTACCAAAATTCAGTTTTGTATCCTTTAAAAGCGTTACTACTTCATCGGTAACATCACTGCCATCAGCGGCGGATAACACCGCATTTCGATTAATAATAATGGCATATTTCTTTTTCTGGCGAAGGTCATTAATAGCGCTTTCTAATTTTTTCAATACGATGCCACGAGTCGCGCGTTGTTCCAGCACCCACTGCCGGTTTAATACCTCAGTATCTGCAACTCTGGCCTGCTCGGCTTTATTCTTATCCATGCCTTTATAATTTTTTGCGGCATCATCGCCGGCATTTATCAGAATCTTTCGCACCTGATCGAGGCGGGCTTTCTCCTGCGTGGCAAGCGGAGAATCAATGATAGCTTTTGCGACATCAATATAAACGACCTCGCTCTTTTGTGCCCCTTTGTTATCACAGCCTGCTGTAATGGCAGTCAGTGAAAAAATAAAAAAAGCGGTTAGTAAATTATGCAGTTTCATAAATAGTTAATTACCGTTATTGAGAGAACAGGCCTCTTTAATAAGAGGCCCTGATGATTCTCAGAAATTGACCTTAACGCCAAACATCGCGCTGGTATCGCTGTAACCCTTGTCACCCACCTGCTGGGCCACATTGCCCCACAGATTAACCTGCGGGTTTAGCTGACCTTCCACGCCCACTTTCACTTCCCCTATGTTGAGGCTGCCCGCCTGGTCCACCCGCACGCCGTTCATCCTGACGCCAAACGCCCGCGTGTTGTGTAGCCAGTTCGCCTCAACAAACGGCTCGAAAGTCCGCTGTTTTCCGTCATCCAGCCCGCTGTGCCCTTTGATAAAGCCGCGCACCCCAAGCCGGGTCTGCAGGTTGCCGTCGCCTTCACTGCTCACCCGGGTGCCGGTGCCCTTCTCTTTTACATCGTCCGACTTCACGCCCATCCATACGGCCTGCGCTTTCGGCTGAATATAAAACGCCGTGCGCGTATCGCGCTCGCCCAGCTTCCAGGTATACCCGGTTTCCACTGAGCCGGTCAGGCCGCGGGATTTGTAGCTTTCCTGCGTTACGTCGCTGTTGATGTGGTTGTTAAACCACCCGTATTGTAACCAGGTATCGACGTAAGCACCGGTTTTTTCATCGTTATCCTGCAGCCAGGTACCGTACAGCCCCACGCTGTAGCCGTCAATACTGCCGTCGGCGCGATAACCGTTGCGCTGGTTGCGGGTATGACTTTTCTGATTTGCGTAGCCGCCCATCACGCCGAGGTGGAAGCGGTCGCGGGCGCTGCTGCTCCACTGGGCGATGTCACCGCCGAGCTGCATGACGTAGCGGTTAGCCTGGGTGCTGAGCTGTCCGCTGGCGTCTTTAAAGCGGTTATGGCCGCCGACGTTACGCAGCCAGAGGCTGGTGACGCGCGCTTCACCGGTAAGGGCATCCACGTAGTGGGTCTCGCCCAGGCGGTCGTGCAGGCGGTTGACGAACAGCGTGTTGGCAGCGGCGATGTTGGCAGTATAAGCACCTGCTTCCGGGCGCGTATCCGGCACCGGCTGCGGTTTAGGACCCGGTCCAGGATCGGGAACCGGAGTAGGATCGGATTTTCCGCTGACCAGGTACCAGTTGCCTGCGTTGCTGCCCGTACCGCGAATCAGGGTGTAATCATAGGCACCGGCTGCGATACGTCCGGCCTGAGTGAATTCACCGGCAGAGTCACCGCCGACGTGGATCAGCTCAATGCCGTTGAGGGTTTTTGCCCCTGAGCCGCCGGCGTTAGCGACGCTTACCGCCGATGTCCCCGAAGTGGCGCCATCAATAATCATTCGGTCCGTCGCAGAATTATCGCCCCCGAGCGCCGTGTTGAAATAGATATGTCCGCCATTGCCCTGATAATCCCCCGCTACGTGCAGTTGATTACCCACGCGGGAGCTGCCCGGGTGGCCTATCACCAGCGCGTTACTATTAACCAGATTACCGCCGACGGTAAATACCGCAGGCTGTTCGGCTGCGGCCAGCAACCGGGCCTTCATAGCGGCGGATTGTCCCACGGTTAACGTACCGCGGTTATTTACATCACCGGCCGTACCGCCAAAGCCGCCAAAAACGGCGCCTTCAGACACCTCAACCCGGGAAGAGGCCAGCGTGGTTTCCGCACTCGCGCTGCCGAGCATCAGTGCGCCCTGCTGTACATCTGTGACGCCGGTAAACTGCGCCGCATTTTGCAGGAGAGTGACCGTTCCTCCCCCCGTTTTCTGAACGTCGCCCGCGCCGGTAATGTGGTTATTAAGCTGCCAGGTATCCGCCGCAGCGAGCGTTAACAGGCCCGCATCGGAAAGAGAAGACGCGCCTAACGCCGCCTGAGAAGCCGCCGTTAAATGGCTGCCTTTTTCAATGGCAAACTGACCGCTAAAGCCGGAGTTTTGGCCGGTAAGCGCCACATCACTGGCCTGCTGTACACTCACTAAACCATTGCCACTCAGATTATTGGCTATTTGCCCTTTTGCGCTCGTTACTGTCAATGTGCCAGCATTGGCTATCGCGCCATTACCCAGGCCGGCACCGCTGTTGATTACCGCCTGCGCGCCGGATGCTATACGGGTTGTTGCCGTTAATTCCGCGTTTGCGCCGGTGAGCCTCAATACGCCACCGGCGATGTTCAGCTCACCGGCGCCGCGCAGAAAACCGTCAACCGTTCCGCCGTGCGAGAGCGTTAACTCGCCGCCATTGATATCAGTCACCGCTGCTGCTGCGGTATTCAGCGCACCCACCGTTTGACGATGACCGTTCATATCCACGCGCGTCTCGCCCGCCTGGCGCAATTCGCTGCTGTTCCCCAGCACGTTATCATTCGCCAGACGCAGCGCCCCACTGCGCACATCGGTAACACCCGTGTAGTCATTATCAAGATTGGACAAAGAAACCGTGCTTCCTTTTTCTGTCGCAATGGCCAAATCGCCGCTTCCCGTTACCCGGGCGCTGAGGTCGGCGCCGGCTCCGCTTTGGCCGCTCGCGTTCAGCGCCAGCGCATTTGCGCCCTGTGTCAATAAATCCAGCGTTTTTAAGCCGTAATTGATATACAGTCCATCGCTGCGTTCACCGCCGGTCAGCCGATAATCATACGTCGCCTGCGCCGCCGTTATACCACCCTGCTCGACGCTTGCGCTAACCGCGCTGGTAATCACCTTGCCTTGTTGATCGATAAGCGTCAGGTTGCCAGCGCTGCCCTGCGCCTGGCCATTTACTCCCGCCAGTTTCAGGCCTGTCTGCATATCGTCCTGTGCCAGAAGGTTAAGCGCGTTATTCGGCAGCACTGGCGCGTTTAAAACCGGGTTAATTTGCACTTGTACGGTGCCTTTACCGGCAATATCCAGCGTTTTTTCCGCCTGTATGAAAGAGTCCGCCGTCGCCTGCCCCAGCGTCTTGGTTTCAAATTTTATTGTGCCACCATCAAACGCCAGCCCACCAATGCGCTGCGCGCCTTTAGCAACCGTCGTGATGTTTCCAGCACCGGTTTTCAGCGTTGCAGCAGCTAAAGCCCGCGTATTGTCTGCGGACAGCAGGAAACGGCTATTCGTTAGCGCCACTGTGCCGGCAAAACCATCCCCGGCGTTATTGGCGGTGAAATTAAACGCATTATTCTCACTGCCCAGATCTGCGCTCAACACCCCGGTACCTGAGAGATGACTGGCAAAATTGTGTTCGCTATTCGCCCGAACAGCTAGCTGGCTGTGGGCATCAATGCGATACCCCGTTCCCGCCACATCATTTTTCTCATCCCCCAGCGCCAGGCCGACATTATCCAGCGTCAGGGTTGAGCTATTGGTTAACTGAATATGTTCAAAACCGTTCAGCGCCGCGGCGTCATGCAGTATGTATTTTGCGTTATCAAACAATAAGGTATCATCGCCATGCCCGGCATTGAGTGACGTAAATAGCGCGCTATCTTTTTCATCGATATTCTGTAAACGATAAAGATCGTTGCCCGCAAGGGTAAAGATATCCGTCGCCTGGCTTTCACGCTGCAGCGTGATCCGATTATTCCCCGCTTCCAGGTTAACCTTGCCGCGTATGACACCGCCCGCCTCGTTAGTGAAATCTATGCCACCAGCGTTTGCATCTGCCTGAATCGCTACCTGCTGCGCATCACGGGCAAGGATTGCCCCGCTGTTGGTCAGCGTCTTCAGCGAAGCGGCGTGCTGGAGATCGACCACGGCACTGCGCATGGATGTGGACGTTAAGATTCCACTTTGGATGACGCTGGCCGTGCCACCCTGCACCTCCAGCGCGGCGGCGCCGTCATCATGTTTAACATTGACGCTAACGCCGTTTTTTACCGCACCCTGAGTATGCGTCACCACCCCTTTACCCTGCGCAGAATTTACGTTAACCACCAGCGCCTGTGAGGCAGATAAATCAAAGTCGCCGTTGGTTTCCGCGCCGTTAGCGCGCTGAAACAAAATACCGGTACCGCTGCCATCTACATTGATGGTTCCACTGTTTTGCGCAGCAAGCGTTGCGCCAGTGCGCACGCCGGCACCGCCGCCCACGTTAATCGTGGTGTCCGTTAATTGAATGCCTGAAATTTCGGCGGTATTTTCAATCGCGTTTCCGCTACCGTTCGCCGCCATGGTAATAGTTGCATTGCTGATATTTAATGCTTTAGCGCCTGCCGCAAGCTGAATGCCATGCGCCGAGCCCTGCGCCGTGGTGGTGCCTGCACCGCCAAGCGTCAGTGATGCACCATTTCCCACTCGATATGCCGCCGTGCCATCCGTCGCAGTTACCGTTCCCGTATTGGTTACGGCAGAACCAGCACCCTGAATATCTACCGCAACGCCGTTCGCCACGATAGTTTTCTGATTTTCCAGCGTACCACCATCGACCAACACGCCCGTGCTGCCAGCCTGGGTAAAATTAATTTCTCCGCGATGGATTAGCGTGCCTCCGGCCAGCACTTTATAACCCAGCGCATTGCGAGCTGTATTCGCCGTCGTTAATGTTGCCTCGCTCAGCAAACCAGACTCGCCTTTTTTCCCGGTGTCTTCAGTGCCATCTGCTTTAAAGTAGCGGCCATCGACGATACCTGCGGTGGCGCCGTTCCCGGAAATATCGATTTGCGTTGCCGCATCAATGGTGCCGGTAGCGCCGCCCTCCACGCGAACGCCGGTCGCTCCTGAGCCAGCCACATTCAATGTTAGCGCCCCGGTGTGCATCGAACTGCCGGTGCCGGTGGTACGAATAAGCGTTGAATCAGTGCCGGACGCTTTTAGTGAAGCGCTCTTCAACAGAGAGGCATTAAACGTCGCACCGCCGTCGATGCGATACAGTGTGGAATTCGCCGTTGCGACATCCTGGCTACGGGTGGCACCATTGTTGACGATAGAGTCCTGCCCGAAGATGAAATACCCGGTTTGTTTTTGCCCTTCGACAAAATTAACCGCCCCCGTATCCAGGATATCAACCTGACCCTTGTTTTTTACATATACGCCAATCGCGCCATCGCCTTTCAGATTAATACCACCGGAAACGATAGCCCTGGCGGATTGCCCTGAAGCACGGATACCGTAATTCGCATAACCGCTTTGCGGATCGAGGCCGCCGTTAACATCAATCGTTCCGGCGTGGGTGATGTTGCCACCCTCTTCCACAACGATAGCCGTTGCATTTAGGCCATTCAGTTCAATAGTGCCATAATTAACCACTTTGCTTGCCTGAGTGCCACTACGAGCCACAATGCCAATATTTTCCGCCACTTCTTTACCCGGAATGTTGCCATTGATACGAATGAGCCCGCGCTGGTTAAGCGACGCATTACCACCTATATCTATCGCCACCGCATTTTGCGTTTTACTGCCAATAACAATCGAGGAGTCATCAAATCCGTTATAGGTAGCGCTGCCGTAGATATGCACGCCGATGGAAGGCTGTTTGATATCGAGATCGGCAACCGCTTCATCGGGCGTTCTTTGCGCAGCGCGACCAATATATACGGTGCCCCGATTATTCATCACGGTGCTGTGCTGTGCTTCGATGCCAATATTGCTGTAATCGCTAAAAATCTGTGCGGCTTCCTGGCTGGCGGCGATATTGATAACACCATCGTTATTTAATACCGCGTTGCCTTTCAGCCAAATGCCCAGGTTGCCCTGATAATTGCCGCGGGACGCAAGGTTAAGTACGCCGTCGCTGTGGTTGTTCACCACCGCGCTGCCGTCCGCCATTACGCCACTCTGGTGTCCCAACGCTACACCTTTCGCGCCATCCACGAAGAAGTCCACCATATCGGGGTTGGTTCCCGCATCAATAACCCCGTGGTTTTCTACAACAGAATTATGATGCGCAGTAATAACATAGGCCTCATGGAAGGTATTCCCGGCGGTGCCCAGCGTCCCTTCATTTATCAGCGTGGCGCCGTTCTCCAGATTCACCAGGGTAGCGTCCGAATCCACCATCTGAATATTCGCGCCGGATTGAACGGTCACAGTCGCGGCATCGCCGTCGGCATGGATATAAGATACGGCGCGGCTGTTTACAAACGCGCGCGTAGCGTCATCATCAGCAATGCTATCCATGTTGGCGTAAATTGGATGCATTAGGCTGCCACGGGCTTTATTCAGTTCATTGACGTACTCTTGTTCTGTGAGCCGCACTCCGCCCTGAGACTCGGGCGTCTGCAGCGCTTTTATAAGCGCATTGTTATACGCTTTAAAATCATCAAGCGTTTTGACGTTTTGTTTACCAATAACACTATTAAATTCGCCGACAAAATCGTCCACGCCCATCCAAGTCGTTGGGTTATTCACATTCTTAATATTACTTTCCGTATTACCAAGGCTAACAATAGTTTTAGAACGATAATTTAGAGCCGCCGCCTGGCTTGCTGAAGATAATACGTGAAATATGGATGCCTTATTCTGAGTCTGATCGCTGCTTTTCAGTATGGCATTTAATAAATTATCAGAAGACTTTGCCCAGCCGGCCCCCTGCTGACCTACATTAACGTCCAGTGAGCTTCCTGGACCAATCTCATAAAAGTTTTTATCAACGTACTGACCATTTTTCCCTACCGCGACGGATATTGTTGTTTTAAAATCTTTCGCTGGTTCGGATTGCATATCATTACTGTCATAGACCCGCATGCTTTCCGTATTTCCAGTGACGGGATCAATATAGTTAATTGAGCGGGTCTGAGAGCCAATGCGCACAATATTATAGTCAATCCACTTTGCGCTCTCTGCGGTAAGCAAGCCTTTATCCCGGGCCTCACCTAGTGCCATTTTTACATAGCCTAAACCACCACGCTGAATAGAAGTAAAACTGCCGGTAAGCAGGTTGTCGGTACCTGTCACTACCTGCTGAAAGTCGGATTCAGGCGAAAAAGTATGGACCGTTATTTCCTCGGCAAAAGCCGCAGGCAGAGTAGCGCTGATGATAAAGGCCAGAGCGCTTACGGGAAATTTCCCCATTTCAGAAAAGGCAGTGACACGATTCGTACGGGGTGATGAAGAAGATGTTTTACAAAAGCCGCGGGCTAACTCAGATACAACAACAAAGCGGGCAAGCTGTTTGTTCCAAATCACTTTAAAAATATTATTCATAATACATCCTGTATTTTATATTCAGCTACGGATGCCGTTATCCCTGATAAAGGTATCCAATATGAAATATTCGCCAGCGTTTAAAACATTAGCGACCTGTAAAACTAAATTCGCCATCCAAACCCAAAGCCCATGCTTTAACCACCAATTCAGGAAGGCTCACAACATTTAATTCACTCATGGCAATACGCTTATGTAAACTCACTGTTTTGATATCAATATTGCGAACATGAGAAATTCTTTTAGGCGGCATTCCGGACAACAATAACGCCAGCGTACGGGTAATTGTCTCAGGGATTTTTTCTTGTTTTGAATTTGTAGCAGAAAAACCCAATTCCTTACGCTCAACAAAGAAGGAAAACAATAACGCATTAACCAATTTGACTGTCGCATAAATTGGTACAAATATAATTTCACCTAATGAGCGCAAGTTGGACAAAATGCGCATATGTGACTCAAGACAAAAGATGATGCTTTTTTTGTTCTTATCGGCTTTCTGAACAAAGAAACACACGTCCAGCAGCCTGGGCAAAACCCAAAAATCGGGGAGAGAGGAATTGTCGTTTTTTAAGGGAGTAAATACGGCAAAAAAGTCAGTCAGTAGTTCCTGAACACCGCATATATAGAACCTATCTTGTCCATATATATTTACTACCGTATCGTGACAAACAATACTTGCCATCTTCGCCTCCATGCGCTGCTAATATAAATGTTTCTTAGCAGTCATCACATTTAACTCTTCGACAACAAGTATCCTAATGTTGTCATTCAAATACAGAATAACCGCTGTATTTTTTACAGAGCAAGATAAATTCCAGTGGGTGTGGATAATTCTTAGTTCATTTTCCTAGGCAATAATCTTAGCAAGATCATTAAAAAAATAAACACGATTTGAACAATAAATAGTAGTTTTATTGATAGGTGTCAGCTATCGTGTTTATGAATTTATTCGAAAAAACCAATGAAGCATACCGAGAGTAATTTATATAATTATCAATAAATTATATTATCCACCTCTCATCTGCGGCTATAATTTCGACAGGCAAACAAACGAAATGCGTGGAGCTGAATGCAAAACCAGGTGAAAAACTGATTACGGACAAATCCATCAGAAAATGTTTACATCTCCAGACAGTGAATATCATGTTAAGTAAAAAACACTTTTCTTTAAATCATCACAACAAAACAGGGTGCTATTTCCCTCATATATAAATAAAGTGTTGTAATGTACTAAATGCGAAAGTAAATCATTAATTACTGCAGCATTTTAAATATCCGTAAAAGAAAGAGTTTTTCTGTAAAAATGATACGCTATTCTCAATAAATGCGAAAAATTGTCATGTATGGCGCTTTACCCGCAATAAATGAGGCTACTTGTGTATTTAAATCCCAATAACAATAATAACTATCAGTACAGCCGCTGAGGGTGAGTATATACAATTGCCCGCCCCGGCCGACTAAAACCGACTAGCGTCAGGTTATAGCGCTGTGCCATGTCCACGGCCATGGCCGTTGCCGCAGAAACGGCAAATAGAATTTCAACGCCACACATGGCCGCTTTCTGTACCATCTCATAGCTCGCCCGGCTAGAAACCAGCGCGGCACCATGTCGCCATGATTCGCGGCAGCGGCGCCCTAAAAGTTTATCCAGCGCGACGTGCCGACCAACGTCTTCATGTCCCCCCAGAACATCACCCTGCGGCGAGACCCAGACGGCAGCATGCGTACAGCCAGTCAGCCGCCCAACCGGTTGAAAACGCTTAAGCTGAGTCAGACTGTTATCGAGCATCGCTAATTCAAAACGCTGAGTAAATGCCAGCGGCGTAACCGCTCTTCCTATATCGCTAAGCTGCTCAACGCCGCACACGCCACAGCCGGTACGGCCGGCTAACTGACGACGTCGCTCTTTTAACCCCATAAAACGGCGGCTGGAAAGTTCAATTTGCACTTCAAAACCGTTGCAACGCTGAATGACATCCATGCCGTAAATATCGCTCGGAGCGTCGATAATACCTTCCGATAATGAGAAACCAAGCGCGAAAAGCTCCAAATCTTTCGGCGTCGTCATCATCACCACATGAGAAATGCCGTTATATACCAGCGCAACCGGCGCTTCTTCAGCTAACCAGTCTTCTCCTTCATGCAGAAAATCCGCGCGCGACCATATGGTGGCAGAACGATAACATGTGAAATCCATCACATCTTCCGCCTTATTATTGAGCGTTTTATTCACTTTGTTTTAACCGTATTAGAACAACATTCACTGCATTATGATATTCTGTAACCATTACCCCTCATCTAAAGGGGGGAATAGGTCAATATTGAACCTTTGTGGCGCAGACCGCAAAAAAACTACACATGTGACAATGTCGAGAACAAGGAGCACACCATGCAGGTCAGCAGAAGGCAGTTCTTTAAGATCTGCGCTGGCGGTATGGCGGGCACAACGGCCGCCGCGCTGGGCTTTGCGCCCGCAATTGCGCTGGCGGAAACGCGGCAATATAAATTATTGCGCACCCGTGAAACCCGCCAGACATGTACATACTGTTCCGTTGGCTGCGGGCTGTTAATGTACAGCCAGGGCGACGGCGCAAAAAATGCAAAAGCATCCATTTTTCATATCGAAGGCGATCCGGATCATCCCGTAAATCGCGGTGCATTGTGCCCGAAAGGGGCGGGTCTGGTGGACTTTATACATAGCGAAAGCCGTCTGAAATACCCTGAATATCGCGCCCCCGGCTCCGATAAATGGCAGCAAATAAGCTGGGATGATGCCTTTGAGCGAATCGCGGCCCTCATGAAAAAGGATCGCGATGCGAATTTCATCGCTCAAAACACCAAGGGCACAACGGTAAACCGCTGGCTCTCTACCGGCATGCTATGCGCATCTGCTTCCAGCAACGAAACCGGCTATTTAACGCAAAAATTTACGCGCGCGCTCGGCATGCTCGCGGTGGATAACCAGGCACGCGTTTGACACGGACCTACGGTAGCAAGTCTTGCTCCAACGTTCGGTCGCGGCGCGATGACCAACCACTGGGTTGACATTAAGAACGCCAATCTTGTTGTCGTCATGGGCGGAAACGCGGCTGAAGCACATCCGGTGGGATTCCGTTGGGCAATGGAGGCCAAAATCCATAACGGTGCGAAGCTCATTGTTATCGATCCAAGGTTTACCCGAACGGCATCTGTTGCCGATTTTTACACGCCTATTCGCTCAGGCACCGATATCGCCTTCCTGTCGGGCGTATTGTTGTATCTCATTAATAACAACAAAGTTAACCGCGAATACGTTGAGGCTTACACTAACGCCAGCCTGATTGTGCGGGAAGATTACGGTTTTGATGACGGCCTGTTTACCGGCTACGATGCCGAAAAACGCCAATATGACAAAACAAGCTGGCATTATGAGCTGGACGAAAACGGGTTTGCCAAACGCGACGTCACGCTCAAAAACCCACGCTGCGTATGGAATTTACTTAAAGCTCACGTCGCGCGCTATACCCCAGAAATGGTAGAGACTATCTGCGGCACACCGAAAGCCGACTTCCTGAAGGTCTGTGAATATATTGCGGAAACCAGCGCGAAGGACAGAACTGCCTCTTTCCTTTATGCGCTCGGCTGGACCCAGCACTCAATCGGTGCACAAAATATTCGCACGATGGCAATGGTGCAGCTCCTGCTCGGCAATATGGGCATGGCAGGCGGTGGGGTTAACGCGCTGCGCGGCCACTCCAATATCCAGGGTCTGACAGATATTGGCCTGTTATCAACCAGCCTGCCGGGATATATGTCGCTGCCAAGCGAAAATCAAACGGATCTCGCCACTTATCTTGCAGCCAATACCCCGCAACCGCTGCTCAAAGGGCAGGTCAATTACTGGGGCAATTATCCAAAATTCTTTGTCTCTATGATGAAGGCGTTCTTTGGTGATAAAGCCACTAAGGATAACGCGTGGGGATTTGACTGGTTGCCGAAATGGGACAAAAGCTACGATGTCCTGCAATATTTCGAGATGATGCACCAGGGCAAGGTCAATGGTTATATTTGCCAGGGCTTCAATCCAGTCGCTTCCTTCCCTGACAAAAATAAAGTGGTCGCATCGCTCAGTAAGCTGAAGTTCCTGGTGACAATTGATCCACTAACCACCGAAACATCTACCTTCTGGCAGAATCACGGTGAATCCAATGACGTGGACCCGGCGTCGATTCAAACCGAAGTATTCCGGCTACCCTCTACCTGTTTCGCGGAAGAAAACGGTTCTATCGTTAACTCCGGACGCTGGCTTCAGTGGCACTGGAAAGGTGCCGACGCTCCAGGCATCGCCCTGAATGACGGCGAAATTCTGGCCGGAATATTCATGCGCCTGCGCAATATGTATCAGCGTGACGGCGGTGCTACCCCAGAGCCAGTGCTCAATATGACCTGGAATTATCGCACGCCGCAAGCGCCTGCATCAGAAGAGGTCGCTCAGGAAAGCAACGGGAAAGCACTGGCAGACATCCTCGATGACAAAGGCAATACGCTGGCGAAAAAAGGCGAGCAGCTTTCCACCTTTGCGCATTTGCGCGACGATGGCACTACCGCCAGCGGCTGCTGGATCTTCGCCGGTAGCTGGACACCGGAAGGCAATCAAATGGCGCGGCGCGACAACGCAGATCCATCCGGCCTTGGCAACACGCTCGGCTGGTCTTGGGCCTGGCCGCTCAATCGCCGCATTCTATATAACCGCGCCTCGGCGGACCCCCAGGGAAAACCGTGGGATCCCAAACGCAAACTGTTGGAATGGACCGGCGACAAATGGAGCGGCATCGATATTCCGGATTACAGCACCGCCGCGCCGGACAGCGACGTCGGGCCGTTTATTATGCAGCCGGAAGGTATGGGGCGTTTATTCGCTATCGACAAAATGGCAGAAGGCCCATTCCCGGAACACTATGAGCCGTTTGAAACGCCTCTGGGTACCAATCCATTGCATCCGAACGTCATTTCTAACCCGGCAGCTCGCGTGTTCCAACACGATCTCGACGCAATGGGGAAAGCCGATAAATACCCTTATGTGGGTACCACGTACCGCTTAACCGAGCATTTCCATTTCTGGACCAAACACGCTCTGCTGAACGCTATCGCACAGCCGGAACAGTTTGTGGAGATTGGCGAAACGCTGGCGGGCAAGCTGGGCATCGCGCAGGGAGATACGGTCAAAGTCTCCTCAAATCGCGGCTACATTAAAGCGAAAGCGGTAGTTACCAAGCGTATTCGTACGCTGAAGGTGCACGATCGAGAGGTAGATACCATCGGTATTCCGATTCACTGGGGATATGAAGGCGTCGCGAAAAAAGGCTTTATAGCTAACACGCTTACGCCGTTTGTCGGTGATGCCAATACACAAACGCCTGAATTTAAAGCATTCCTGGTGAATGTAGAAAAGGTGTAACGGAGACGAACTATGGCTTATCAATCTCAGGATGTCATTCGCCGCTCCGCCACAAACGGATTTACACCGGCACCCCAGGCGCGCAGCCATCAGGAACCGGTTGCGAAGCTTATCGACGTTACGACCTGTATCGGCTGCAAGGCCTGCCAGGTCGCGTGCTCTGAGTGGAACGACATCCGCGATCGGGTAGGACACAACGTGGGGGTATATGATAACCCGGCGGATCTTACTGCCCAATCCTGGACCATCATGCGTTTTTCCGAGGTTGAGGAGAACGGCAAGCTGGAATGGCTGATTCGTAAAGATGGGTGCATGCACTGCGCTGACCCGGGCTGTTTAAAGGCGTGTCCTTCATCTGGCGCTATCATTCAATATGCTAACGGCATAGTAGATTTCCAGTCAGAGCACTGCATCGGCTGCGGATACTGCATCGCGGGCTGCCCGTTTGACGTACCGCGTCTTAACCCGGAAGATAATCGCGTCTATAAATGCACACTGTGTGTCGATCGCGTTAATGTTGGTCAAGAACCGGCCTGCGTGAAAACTTGCCCTACCGGTGCCATTCACTTTGGCACTAAAGAGGACATGACTACGCTCGCCGGCGAGCGGGTGGCGGAGCTAAAAACCCGCGGCTACGATAACGCAGGCTTGTACGACCCGGCGGGCGTAGGAGGAACGCATGTCATGTACGTATTGCATCATGCCGATAAACCAACGCTGTATCACGGCTTGCCGGAGAACCCGGAAATTAGCCAAACGGTAAAATTCTGGAAAGGTATCTGGAAGCCGCTTGCCGCCGTAGGTTTTGCCGCAACCTTTGCTGCCAGCATCTTCCACTATGTTGGCATTGGGCCTAACCGACCGGATGAAGAAGACGATAATCTCCACAATGAAAGAGACGAGGTGCGTAAATGAAACGTCGTGATACCCTCGTGCGCTATACCGCGCCGGAACGTATTAACCACTGGGTTACCGCGTTCTGCTTTTTGCTCGTTGCCGTCAGCGGGTTGGGGTTCTTTTTCCCTTCATTTAACTGGCTGATGTATATCTTAGGCACACCGCAGCTTGCCCGCATTCTTCATCCATTCATCGGTGTGGCGATGTTCGCCTCTTTCATCATCATGTTCTTTCACTACTGGCGTCATAACTTGCCCAATCGCGAAGATATTGTGTGGGCAAAAAACATCCGCAAAATAGTGACGAATAAAGACGTCGGCGATATTGGGCGCTATAACCTTGGGCAGAAATTTATCTTCTGGAGCGCTATTTTGCTACTGGCATTGTTGCTTATCAGCGGCATCATTATCTGGCGCCCTTGGTTTGCCCCTGCGTTCTCCATTCCAGTTGTCCGTTTTGGGCTTATGCTGCACTCCTTTGCAGGCGTGGGATTAATTATCATTATCATGATACATATCTATGCCGCACTGTGGGTTAAGGGCTCGGTTACCGCCATGGTTGAGGGCTGGGTTACCCGCCCATGGGCTAAAAAACATCATCCACGCTGGTACCGGGAAACGCAGGAAAAAGCGCAGAAACCGACAGACTGATCCACTGGTAGCATTTTGACTTCTCAGGACGGGGGAAACCCCGCCTGTATTCAGCCACGCACTATCCATCTGATTCCCCGTATTTTGACAAAGAAGCACCCGCCTCTCTTCTATCAAATAGGCTGCTTTATTGCCCTTGATTAGCGGTTTTCCTGCGATTCTTGTTATTATGGGCGCATCATGTGCCACACTTCGGATAATGTGGAGGCGGTTATTCGGGCGATAACTCCCGGACACAATATCCTATAATCCGCCTTTCGTTATGCTAACGCCCGGAGTTAAAAGGAAAACAGAATGAGTATTCGCATCATCCCGCAAGATAAGCTGACGAAGGGCGAAAAACAGGCTGGCGATACAATTCCGCCGCTGTTATTTCCTCGCTTAAAAAATCTTTATAACCGCCGTGCAGAGCGCCTGCGCGAACTCGCGAATAATAATCCGCTGGGCGAATACCTGCGCTTTGCTGCACAAATCACCCATGCGCAAGAAGTCGTACTTTACGATCACCCACTAGAGATAGATTTGACGGCCCGCTTACAAGAAGCAGCTGAGCAGGGTAAGCCGCCGCTTGATATCCACGTAATACCACGCGATAAGCACTGGCACCGCCTGCTACATTCGCTTATCGCAGAATTGAAACCTGAAATGAGCGGCCCCGCGCTGGCTGTGATTGAAAATCTGGAAAAAGCCTCTGACCAGGAGCTGGAAGAGATGGCTGATACGCTTTTTAACGGAGATTTCAATCAGGTTAGTAGCGACAAAGCGCCTTTCATTTGGGCCGCGCTCTCTCTGTACTGGGCGCAAATGGCCAGTAAAATTCCCGGCAAAGCTCGCGCTGAATACGGTGAGCAGCGCCAATTCTGCCCGGTGTGCGGCAGTATGCCGGTTTCAAGCATGGTGCATATAGGCACAACTAATGGCCTTCGTTATCTGCACTGTAATTTGTGTGAAACCGAATGGCACGTCGTGCGCGTGAAATGCAGCAATTGCGAACAAACGCGCGATCTTCATTACTGGTCACTAGAAAGTGAAGCCTCCGCCATTAAGGCCGAAAGCTGTGGCGACTGCGGTACGTATCTAAAAATCCTCTATCAGGAAAAGGATGCCGGTGTCGAAGCCGTCGCTGATGACCTGGCCTCACTGATGCTGGATGCCCGCATGGAGCAAGAAGGCTTTGCCCGTAGTAGCATCAACCCCTTCCTATTCCCAGGCGAAGGGGAGTAAATGTAAGCATCCACCCGCGCATGCGGGTGGAATTTACACCGACGATCGTAATACTCACATTGTCAGCCTCCTGGCCTGCCAGCGTACAAAACTCTGACACATACCGTTATCGCTAAATGCACTTAATGCACTTAATGCACTGCAATAATAACGACCATAATTTGAGTACAAAGTGATTAAAAGCGCCTTATGCCCAGTTCTTTTGGCTATCTGAGTCCGTATCACCGACAGTGAGTTAAAGCAACGCACGTGCTGGTGTCGCTTTATTTATAATAAACCGACACGATTATTTGGTTGTAGGGCGAAACCCGGTATAATGCGGCCGCCTCCATGTAGCAATGAAGGTATGGAAGATCGTCGTCTCCGGTGAGGCGGCTGGACTTCAAATCCAGTTGGGGCCGCCAGCGGTCCCGGGCAGGTTCGACTCCTGTGATCTTCCGCCACTTCGTTAATACTTACTTCTAATGATCCTTCTAACTTCATGAGTGACCATACTCATTTTTAAATAGCAGCGAACATCAGATTACCTTCAGTTTCTGCCTGCCAGGACAATTTGCGCTTCACGCCTACAGCTTTATAACCCATGACTGAACAAATTATCTTCACGGCTTGTAAGATCGATTTTTACTTCCCTGCCCGTTGAAATACCTCCACGCCCTGCGCCGATAACCAGTCAGCCAATGCAGTAATCTGCGGGTGCTTAAGTATTTCTACAATCTGTCTTGCCCGTACGGTGCCAATACCCGGCAATAGCGCCCAGTCTCGTTTATTACGCGCCAGCAGCTCCCCCCAACGCACATCTGATATCGTCGCAAGCGTCGCTTCTGGCAGAGGTATGCCAAGCGCTTTAACCCAGCGCTTCAATGGCATCCGGCGCGTTAAATTAAAGCGATGCCAGATTTGGCGCGCACGCTGCGGTGTAAACCCCGGCACCAGTGCTAAATCCTGCGGCGACAGCGTTAGCCAGGAAAAAATATGTTCAAAGTGAAACGCCTGAGACATAACCTGCCATCTGGCAGGGCCGATACCCGCCAGATCTAATACCTCCCTGTGACTAAGACGATTTAATCGCCCTTGAAACTGAGCGTGGCAGGGAGCAGTGAGCCAAAGGCAACCCATGAGCTGCCCACGGGACGGCGCATTAGGTAGCTCCCGATGCACCGCTCTCCACACTACGCGTTCCAGCCGCGGTATACCCTGGCCCGCCAGCGCAACGCTTACTAAATCCCCCGGTGCAACATCATGTTCCCGCAAACGCTCAGGGGAGCCGACGTTCACGCGCATCACACGCTTATCGTCAATCATCACCGGTTCCAGCACTAATATTGCAGTCACTTTCCCGGTTCGCCCGGTCCGAAACACCACCTGACGCACCTGCGTCACTTTCTCTGCAGCAGAATATTTCCACGCTGCCAGCCAGTCGCCCGTCCCGGGACGCCAGAGATGTCCTGCAGGCTCGTGCTCCTGGCGTATCACAATGCCGTCTGTCACAAACGGCAACGCAGAGGTAAACCAGTGTTCGCGCAGCGATGCAACTTCACGAATATCCCGAACGGGGACGCTCCATTGATGTACATATTCAAACCCCGCCAGCTGCAATGCGCTCAGGCGTGCCTTCATCGTTCCGGGGCCATTAGGCCACGCCCAAATAAATACACCGATATCTTTATTAGGTGCACCGGAGTCCATTTTACGACGCATTAATGTTCCAGCCACTAGTGCGCGTGCATTCACGCCACCATCCTTACGTTGAATGTGTCCCTCACGCCTTAAAAACAATTCTCCCTGTAGTACGCTGTTCTTTAGCTCACCGGACACACGCTGTGGGATAGAAGCCAGCCGCCGGATATTTTCAGTCCAGTCTTCACCGTACAATCCATCGCCACGGCTTATCGCACGTGCCAGTTCACCGTTGTGATAAACGAGTGTTACCGCCACGCCGTCTACTTTTGGTTGCGCCCATAATCTCTGCTTACCCGTTATCCATGCCGAGACCGCCTGTTCATCGTGTAGTTTATTCACACCGGTATGCGCAACCGGATGAGCGATTTTTCCGCGCCCGGGAAAGTACTTATTTTCTTCAGAAACGCCAGGTTTAAAACAGCGCCGCCAGTGCGCTAACCGAGCCTGTACACTATCGTAGAGCGAATCGTCTATCAGGCTTTCCCCTTGCTGAAAATATGCTTTATCCCAGCGTGCTATTTGAGCGGCCAAACGATCGATTTCCTGCGCTGCCGCTGCCGGTGACCAGGCAGGACACATTCCTGATGCGCCAGCGCAGAAGGTCCCTATCCATAAACACAGCGCACCTACGACACCTCTCATTATGTCCTCACTCATCATCCCGTACTCTCGCATCGAGAAGACTACCTAACGCTATCTTACCGAAACAGTATCGCCTTTCAGTTTTCCGCTCCTGATTCCAGGCTTATTGATGATATTGCATGCATAATGTAAAAAAATGCGCGCAAGATAGAACGAAGCCGTCACGTTATCGCTATCGGGTTTAAAAGCTTTGCCTTATAAAGTTCGAGTGTTTAAGGTAACAAACGCGACGCACGGCCAGTGCTCTGTGTATAATCAGGGCTATTAATGTTCTCGTTAATTCATGCGAAATATATTATTCATGGCATACGGCACGCTTTATATCGTTTCAGCCCCCAGCGGCGCGGGGAAATCCAGCCTGATTCAGGCTTTACTAAAAACTCAGCCTCTGTATGACACTCAGGTTTCTGTTTCACATACCACGCGCCAGCCGCGGCCAGGCGAGTCACACGGCGAACACTATTACTTTGTCGATCGCGATGAGTTTGAGGCAATGATTGCCCGGGATGCTTTCCTTGAACACGCCGAGGTTTTCGGCAACTTTTATGGAACCTCGCGCGAAACTATCGAACAGGTGCTGGCCACCGGAGTCGATATTTTTCTGGATATTGACTGGCAGGGCGCTCAGCAAATTCGGCAAAAAATGCCCCATTCGCGCAGTATTTTTATTTTGCCGCCGTCTAAAGATGAGCTAAATCGCCGCCTGCGTGGTCGCGGGCAAGACAGTGAAGAAGTTATCGCACGTCGTATGGCGCAGGCCGTGACAGAAATGAGTCATTATGCGGAATATGATTATCTCATCGTCAATGACGACTTTGATACGGCATTGGGGGATTTAAAAACTATCATTCGCGCCGAGCGTCTGCGCATGGAGCGTCAAAAACAGCGTCATGACGCTTTAATCAGCAAATTAATGGCGGACTAAGGCAATATTCGGGTATTATTCCCAGTCATTTCTTCATCTGTGGAGCACTTTTATTATGGCACGCGTAACTGTTCAGGACGCTGTAGAAAAAATTGGTAATCGTTTTGACCTGGTACTGGTCGCCGCACGTCGCGCTCGTCAGATGCAGGTGGGCGGTAAAGATCCGCTGGTACCGGAAGAAAACGATAAATCCACCGTTATTGCGCTCCGAGAAATCGAAGATGGGTTAATTAACAACCAGATTCTCGATGTGCGCGAACGTCAGGAACAGCAAGAGCAGGAAGCCGCTGAATTACAGGCCGTTACCGCAATTGCTGAAGGTCGTCGTTAATTACAGTTTGCGGGTAGCCCTTGTATCTGTTTGAAAGCCTGAATCAGCTGATTCAATCCTATTTGCCTGCGGACCAAATAAAACGGCTTCAGCAGGCTTATTTAGTCGCACGTGACGCTCACGAGGGCCAAGCACGTTCAAGCGGTGAACCCTATATTACACACCCGGTAGCGGTGGCCTGTATTCTGGCCGAGATGAAGCTCGACTATGAAACGCTGATGGCCGCGCTACTGCACGATGTTATCGAAGATACTCCGGCCACCTATCAGGATATGGAACAACTGTTTGGCAAAAGCGTCGCCGAACTGGTTGAAGGCGTATCCAAGCTGGATAAATTGAAGTTTCGCGATAAGAAAGAGGCGCAGGCCGAAAACTTTCGCAAAATGATTATGGCGATGGTGCAGGACATTCGTGTCATCCTGATTAAGCTCGCCGATCGTACACATAACATGCGTACCTTGGGCGCTCTGCGCCCGGACAAACGTCGCCGTATTGCCAAAGAAACGCTGGAAATCTACAGTCCTTTGGCCCATCGTCTGGGTATCCATAATTTAAAAACCGAGCTTGAAGAACTGGGTTTTGAAGCGCTTTATCCAAACCGCTACCGCGTTATTAGAAAAGTAGTCAAAGCCGCGCGCGGTAACCGGAAAGAGATGATTCAAAAAATCCTCTCGGAAATCGACGGGCGTCTTCAGGAGGCCGGGATTTCCTGCCGGGTCAGCGGTCGCGAAAAGCATCTCTACTCCATTTATTGCAAGATGGTGCTGAAAGAGCAGCGCTTCCATTCCATTATGGATATTTATGCATTTCGCGTGGTCGTGAAAGACGTCGATACTTGCTACCGCGTACTCGGCCAAATGCACAACCTGTATAAACCCCGCCCCGGGCGCGTGAAAGACTATATTGCCATTCCCAAAGCGAACGGTTATCAGTCGCTGCATACTTCGATGATCGGCCCGCACGGGGTTCCGGTTGAAGTTCAGATCCGAACCGAAGATATGGATCAGATGGCAGAAATGGGTGTTGCTGCCCACTGGGCCTATAAAGAGCACGGGGAAAGCAGCACCACGGCGCAAATCCGCGCTCAGCGCTGGATGCAAAGCCTGCTTGAATTACAGCAAAGTGCGGGCAGTTCCTTTGAATTTATCGAGAGCGTAAAATCCGATCTATTTCCGGATGAGATTTATGTTTTCACCCCTGAAGGGCGTATTGTTGAATTACCTGCTGGCGCCACGCCGGTTGATTTTGCCTACGCGGTACATACCGATATCGGCCATGCCTGCGTCGGGGCCCGGGTGGACAGACAGCCTTATCCGCTTTCTCAGCCGCTTTCCAGCGGCCAAACCATTGAAATTATTACTGCACCTGGCGCACGCCCGAATGCGGCATGGCTTAATTTCGTGGTCAGTTCAAAAGCACGCGCGCGCATCCGCCAGATGTTGAAAAACCTAAAGCGCGATGACTCCATCAGCCTGGGCCGGCGCCTGCTCAATCATGCATTAGGCGGCAGTCGTAAACTGGCTGAAATCCCTCAAGAGAATATTCTGCGCGAACTTGAGCGTATGAAACTGGCAACTCTCGACGACCTGCTGGCCGAAATCGGGCTTGGCAATGCGATGAGCGTCGTGGTTGCGCGTAATCTTTTCCAAAGCGCGTCGGGCGCACCGGAGAGTAATTCCGGTAACGGCCATCATTTGCCGATAAAAGGCGCCGATGGCGTATTGATTACTTTTGCGAAGTGTTGCCGTCCGATACCCGGCGATCCTATCATCGCGCACGTTAGCCCGGGGAAAGGGTTGGTTATCCACCATGAGTCTTGCCGTAATATTCGGGGTTACCAAAAAGAACCCGAGAAGTTTATGGGCGTCGAATGGGATAAAGGTATTGAGCAAGAATTTATTACTGAAATTAAGGTGGATATGTTTAACCACCAGGGCGCTCTGGCCAACCTGACCGCGTCTATCAATACCGCTGGCTCCAATATTCAAAGCCTGAACACAGAAGAAAAAGATGGCCGGGTTTACACTACTTTTATTCGCCTGACGGCGAGAGACAGAGTACATCTGGCTAACGTCATGCGCAAAATCCGCGTAATGCCGGACGTTATTAAAGTTAATCGCAACCGAAATTAACCCATGAACCCGAGACGCTACGCACGTATTCGCGAAATGCTCGCCCTGCGCCAGCCAGATTTAACGGTGTGCATGGAGCAGGTGCATAAGCCGCATAATGTCTCGGCAATTATTCGCACGGCGGATGCCGTGGGCGTCCATCAAGTTCACGCGGTATGGCCAGGCAGCCGGATGCGAACCATGTATTCTTCCGCTGCAGGCAGTAACAGTTGGGTGCAGGTGAAAACCCATCCGAACATTACGCAGGCCGTAACCCAACTCAAAGCGCAAGGCATGCAAATCCTCGCTACGCATCTTTCTGATAGCGCCGTCGATTTCCGCGAGATTGATTATACACGCCCGACCTGCATCTTAATGGGTCAAGAGAAAACCGGGATAACGCCTGAAGCGCTGGAGCTGGCCGATCGGGATATCATTATTCCTATGATAGGGATGGTGCAATCTCTAAACGTTTCCGTCGCCTCCGCGCTGATCCTCTATGAAGCTCAGCGGCAGCGCCAAAATGCCGGAATGTATTGTAGGGAAAATAGTTCGCTGCCGTTGGAAGAACAGCAGCGTCTGTTATTCGAGGGGGGCTACCCGGTGCTGGCCAAAGTGGCAAAACGCAAGGGTTTGCCATATCCCCACGTTAACGATATCGGAGACGTTGAGGCTTCTCCGGAATGGTGGACCGCAATGCAAGCGGCAGGTTAACGCATGAAAGGCCAGCTTCTTGACGCCATCCCACTCCAGTCGCTAACCGGCGTCGGTGCCAGTCAAAGTGGAAAACTGGCAAAAATCGGCTTGCACACCGTTCAGGACCTACTGTTACACCTTCCCCTACGCTACGAAGATCGCACCCGTTTATACGCAATAGCCGAGCTCCTGCCGGGCGTACATGCTACCGTGGAAGGCGAAGTCCTGAATAGTAACATCCTCTTCGGACGCCGCCGTATGCTGGTCTGTCAGATAAGCGATGGCAGCGGCATCCTGACCATGCGCTTCTTCAATTTTAACGCTGCGATGAAAAACAGCCTGTTCCCGGGTCGCCGCGTTCAGGCCTGGGGAGAAGCCAGGCGCGGTCAACACGGGCCAGAGATGGCACATCCGGAATACCGTTTGCAGGGTGAAAGTGCGTCTCCGGAGCTTCAGGAGACGCTAACGCCGGTTTATCCAACGACGGAAGGCGTGCGTCAGGCAACGCTTCGGAAGCTTACCGATCGGGCACTGGAGCTACTGGAAAGCTGTGCTATCGCTGAACTACTCCCCGCCGAACTGGCACAAGGGATGATGAGCCTGCCGGAAGCCCTGCGCACACTTCACCGGCCACCACCAACGCTGCAATTGGCGGATTTGGAGAGCGGGCAGCATCCGGCACAGCGCCGCTTAATTATGGAAGAGTTGTTAGCGCATAACTTGAGTATGCTGGCTTTGCGCGCTGGCGCTCGCCGTTATCACACGCAGTCATTGCTCGCAAAAGACGAACTTAAAGCGCAACTTCTGAAAAATTTACCTTTCGAGTCTACCGCCGCCCAGCGGCGCGTCGTCGCAGAGATTGAACGCGATATGGGGCATAACGCGCCAATGATGCGGCTGGTTCAAGGCGATGTCGGTTCAGGGAAAACATTGGTTGCTGCGCTCGCTGCGCTGCGCGCAATCGCTAACGGCCAACAGGTTGCGCTAATGGCCCCAACCGAACTGCTGGCCGAACAACACGCAAATAATTTTCGCGACTGGTTTACTCCACTCGGTATTAACGTTGGCTGGCTGGCGGGTAAGCAAAAAGGGAAGGCGCGTCAGGCACAGCAGGAAGCTATCGCCAGCGGGCAAATCTCTATGATAGTCGGCACGCACGCTATTTTTCAGGAACAAGTCCAGTTTCACGCGTTAGCGCTGGTCATTATCGATGAACAGCATCGCTTCGGAGTACATCAGCGCCTCGCGCTATGGGAAAAAGGCGAACGGCAGGGTTTTCATCCTCATCAATTAATTATGACCGCTACGCCAATACCACGTACGCTGGCAATGACTGCCTATGCCGATCTTGATACTTCAATAATTGACGAGCTTCCCCCGGGCAGAACGCCTGTCACTACCGTTGCAATTGCGGATACTCGCCGCGCTGAGATTATTGCGCGCGTGCAACACGCCTGTCTTAGCGAAGGCCGGCAGTCTTACTGGGTATGTACGCTGATTGAAGAGTCTGATTTGCTCGAAGCGCAGGCCGCTGAAGCTACCTGGCAAGAATTGAAAATCGCGCTGCCGGAGCTTAATGTCGGTCTCGTACACGGTCGAATGAAACCTGCCGAAAAACAGTCGGTTATGCAGGCATTTAAACTTGGCGAGCTGCATTTATTAGTCGCCACTACCGTTATAGAGGTCGGCGTGGATGTTCCCAATGCCAGCCTGATGATTATCGAAAACCCAGAACGTCTTGGCCTGGCTCAGTTGCATCAGTTACGCGGGCGCGTTGGCCGTGGCTCCATCGCCTCTCACTGCGTCCTGCTCTATAAATCTCCGCTCTCCAGAACCGCGCAAAAACGCCTTCAGGTACTGCGCGATAGCAACGACGGCTTTGTTATCGCGCAAAAAGATCTCGAAATTCGCGGCCCTGGCGAACTGCTGGGCGTCCGCCAAACCGGCAACGCCGAATTTAAGGTCGCGGATTTACTGCGCGACGGGGCGCTGATTCCTGAAGTACAGCGCATCGCGCGCCACATTCATGAACGCTATCCGCAGCAGGCTCAGGCGCTGATTGAGCGCTGGATGCCTGAAACCGAGCGCTATTCGAATGCCTGATGCGCTCCCTATACCGCATTAGTTATCGCGGTTGGTATTTCTTTTCATATGATACATATATATATCCGCTTGCTGGAGGCTTTGTTCAATATTCCCTTTTAAAGTAGTAATGCCGTAAGAGAGCGAGACATCTAAACGCTCACTATCAAAAATAAATTCTGTATTTTCTACTTCATGAGAAATCCTGGTGACGACTTTTTCGGCCACAGAAATATCATTCGTATTAAAAATGATAAGAAACTCGTCACCGCCGGTTCTTATAATATAATCGTTATTAACCCTGACCGAACTTTTCATAATAGAGGCGATTTTTTTAAGCACATAGTCTCCGACGCTATGCCCATAATTATCATTTATAATTTTAAATTTATTACAATCAAATACTGCAATAACAACGCGATCTTCAACTAAGTTCAAATGATCAAGAATCCTTCGATTATAAACACCAGTCAGTGGATCAGTGATAATATCACGTACATTGCTATTAATATATTTCCTAATATAGGTATAAGCCATCCCCATAAAGAAAACCACAATTAACATAGGTATAATAAAATAGACGCTTTTCACTACAGTCCCAAAATAAATTCCTGATATTATTGTATGGTTTTCTGATAGTTTAACAATGTATTGTTTAAATAAATGCTTACAATCCCCGTAAATACATATTGCCTTACCCTTACTATCTGTCAACTGCATACTGAAGTCATTCTCCAGGCGCTTGTCGATAAATGGGGTAAGTAAATTTTTCAATTCTGACTGGTTATGGTCATACATCAGCATCGCAATAGGCATATTATTATTAGTAAGAGAATAAACGAAACTCGTGATGCTATACGCATCTTCATTCGACAGGACGTCATGATAAATATTGGTCGAAGTCATACCTTTATAACGTAGTTCCTTCTCGATCTTTCGTTTATAATAATCCGGTGGAGAGGTAAAGTAACGACCTGCGTGAGTTAACATGGCAAGATTATCAATGCTATAATCCTTGAGTGATATCTTTGCAAGGGTATAAATGAAGCCCCTTTCAACTGATAACAAATAACGATTATTTTTTTCAGAGTAACCGGCTATTTGATTAACCTCAGACATCACTTCATCTGTCGATTTTATAAGAATAATAATACTATCACTTATAGGTGTATCAGATTGCAGAGTCCCCATATATGATGCAGTCATATGATCTTTACGTAAATTGAAACCATATATATCTTTAACATGATCATAGTTTCTATTTATTTTCACCTTATCTATTTTATTAATGTTTTCAAAATACCTAACTGTAATAGCATCGGCTATCCTTTCATTATCCATAAAAGTTTGTAGCAGTAGATTATCAAACTTCATGCTCATATTTTTTATAATATCTATATTCTTTGCTAGCGAAAAATAAAAAGCCATTAATAAAAAAAACACAAATATCAAAGAGGTTATTGTATTAAGGATGATATTTTTAGACTTAATCTTCATGCACGATATCCTGGCATCGCTTCATTTTCTGAATAGTATAGTAAAAATTAGCACCATTGTATTTCAGGGCAGCGCCGTACATTACCGCTTATATATTGCGATTTATCTGCTACCGCGACTTTTCCAGGCAGCCATGAAAGGCCTCCGTACTAATACATTTGCATATTAAATGGCACGAAAATGAAAACTATCATATACTTAAGTGTAAGTGCTCCCACCAAGATTGGCAAATCTATTATCTTGCTCTGCATTGCATCGATTTTTCACTCAATAATACCATTTTAAATATGATCGGTAATAATCCAGCCCGGATCGAGCAGAACTTGCCCTTTTAGCAAAGCGCCGGATTGGGCATAGCGGCAATAGTTATCAATCGCGCCCAGATTACTGCCAACACAAAAGCAAACGTTTGCTTTTACATAGGTATCTTAGATAAAATGCCCTTTTTCCACTACGAGATTTCTCAGTAATGTCCGCGAATGTCGCCAGGCCCGATGCTAAAACTCCGTCATCATCAAGCGAACTGATTTATCGACTGGAAGACCGACCACCGCTACCGCAAACATTATTCGCTGCATTACAGCATCTGCTGGCGATGTTTGTTGCTGTAATCACTCCTGCACTATTGATTTGTCAGTCGCTGGGACTACCTGCCGCAGACACCCAGCATATTCTTAGCATGTCCCTGTTCGCCTCCGGTGTGGCATCAATCATCCAAATTAAAGCCTGGGGACCCGTTGGTTCGGGGTTGCTTTCAATCCAGGGCACCAGTTTTAATTTTGTCTCGCCGCTGATTATGGGCGGAATGGCGTTGAAAAATGGCGGCGCGGACACTCCCACGATGATGGCTGCGCTATTTGGCACGCTAATGCTGGCAAGCTGCACGGAAATGATTATCTCGCGAGTATTGCACCTGGCCCGCCGCATTATTACTCCGCTGGTATCCGGCGTGGTGGTCATGATTATCGGGCTTTCGCTCATTCAAACCGGGCTGGTTTCCATCGGCGGGGGCTATGCCGCTATAAACGATCATACGTTTGGCGCGCCTAAAAATCTGTTACTCGCGGGCGTGGTGCTTCTGAGCATTATTTTATTGAATCGCCAGCGTAATCCTTATTTGCGGATTGCATCGCTGGTTATCGCTATGGGGCTGGGTTATTTACTGGCGTGGGTGCTGGATATGCTGCCCACCACACCCACCCACAATGCCGCGTCACCTCTGATAGCGATACCTACACCGCTTTATTATGGCCTTGGCATCGACTGGAATCTGTTACTGCCGCTAATGCTGGTCTTCATGATTACATCGCTGGAAACGATTGGCGATATCACCGCAACGTCCGACGTTTCCGAACAGCCCGTTGCCGGCCCCATATATATGCAGCGCCTGAAAGGCGGCGTGCTGGCAAATGGATTTAACTCTTTTGTCTCCGCCATCTTCAATACGTTTCCCAATTCCTGCTTTGGACAAAACAACGGCGTTATCCAACTGACCGGCGTAGCCAGCCGTCACGTGGGGTTTGTTGTCGCACTAATGTTGATGCTGCTGGGGTTATTTCCTGCCGTAGGCGGATTTGTTCAGCATATTCCGGAACCCGTTCTGGGCGGCGCTACGCTCGTGATGTTTGGCACTATTGCCGCCTCTGGCGTGCGCATTGTATCGCGCGAACCGCTAAACCGGCGCGGCATTATGATCTTAGCGCTGTCGCTTGCTGTAGGGCTTGGCGTTTCACAGCAGCCGCAAATCCTGCAGTTTGCCCCGGAGTGGCTACGGAATCTATTTTCTTCCGGCATCGCCGCCGGGGGAATTACCGCCATTATTTTAAATCTTATCTTCCCAATAGAAACTGAGGAAAAATAATAGCAATTAAACCCGTTGACAGGGAGCTGCAATGGGGATTTTAGAAACGCCGCCTTGAGTTCACACAAATAATTAGGCATAACATCCCCTCAACCAGGATAAGGGATAGCAATGATGAAACGGCTTGCAGCTTGGGGTCTGACGATAATTATTATCGTAATTCTGGCCATCACTATCATCTATACATTGCTGCAAACACGCTGGGGCGCCGTTTCTCTAAGCCGCTGGGTTAATAACACCACGCCTTATCACATTACTATTGATAAAATTGAACATCGCTGGTCTTCCCCCGGTAACCTGACTTTACGTAACGTTAGCCTCGGCGCGAAAGGCAAGCCGACGATACTTACCACTCAACGCGTTGATATTGAATTAGGGTTAAGCCAATTATTCTCGCCCTTCCATACCACTATGTTAACCCTGAGCAATGGCACGCTCACCGTTGCCGCAGCGACACCTTCGTTTCCTGTACGGGCGGATGTGTTAAAACTGAAAAACGTCGATATTCACCGGGCAGACGATTCATGGCCAATCGAAGCTATTCAGATTAGCGGCGATATCCGCCACTGGCACCCAAATGCCAGACAGCTTCCCGGCTCTTCAGCGCAATTTCAATTACGCGCGCAAAGCGTCACGTTGAAAGGGGTTACGAGCAAAGAGGTGCAATTACAGGGCGAAACGCATGATGGAATACTGACTATCTCCAGCCTGCACGCTCAGGTGGCGCGCGGAGCGCTTAACCTTAGCGCACAGCGCTATCAGGATGGTAGCTGGCAAATTCAACAGTTCGCTTTGCAGGGGTTACGCGCACAAAGTAACGCCCCTTTGAACTCTCTATTACAGTCTCTTTCCACCCTCCCCAACCTCACCCTGCAGCGGCTAATCATTGAAGACGCTACGCTTGAGGGCAAAAATTGGGCGACAACCGGGCTTCATATCCGTGCGAATAATCTCATACATGACGAAAAAGGCTGGCATAGCACTAACGGCGCGCTCAATTTACACGCCGGTAATCTGTTATACGGCAGCCTGCAATTAAACGCTCCGCGGCTTTCCGCGCGGTTCTCATCAGATGGTGTGAAAATTCAGGAAAGCGCGGCGCAGTGGGAGCGTGGCGAAGTACGCGTGTCTGGCGAATGGCAGCGTGCGACGCGCGCCCTGGCGCTCGACACGCTGTCTATTAGCGATACAGAATATACGTTGCCATCGGCGTGGCGCGCACAATTAAGCACACCTCTCCCCGCCTGGTTGAATACGTTGAGCATAAAAAACCTCACGCTCAACCGTAATTTACTTATCGATATTACCCCGGATTTTCCTTTTCAGCTCACTGGCCTGAGTGGTGAAGGTCAGGGGATCGAGCTGGTTCGTAATGGGCGCTGGCGCTTCGATGCAGAGCATCTGCGGCTAAACGCGCTTGCCGCCACCTTCAATCGCACTGACTTAAATCATCCGATGCTGGAACTGCAAACCCGTGATGCTCTCATCACGGGCAATGCTCAGGCATCTTTACCCGATGCGGGAACATTAAAAGCAAGCGTGGAAGCCGCATCGATATCACCGCTGGCGTTTACGCTCAGGCTCCACGGCGAGCGCGTTCCGCTTAATATGCTTGATAACTGGGGATGGCGCAGCGCGTTTTCGGGGCAAGGCAACCTTGAGTTGAAGCTTCAGGGCAATCTCGCTCATCCGCCGTTACGTCATACGCTTAACGGTGAGCTGCGGGCGCAGCGGCAGGACGGTCATAGTGAAACACAGCGCCTGGTCAACGGTGAAATGGCTCCAGCCCCGGCGCTACATGCGCAATAGCACCCCGGGAGCGGGCTAAAGGTGAGCATTGCTGGCAGTTAGCGGAAAGCGATGCCTTGCAGGCATGCTTATTAACACCTATAGCTCTGCATCACGGTATTTGATTTTAAAGTGGCGGAAAAAGAAACTTCATGCCCGGCTGTGGCATGATCTTTACCGGGTTTAAGCAAAACAGCCTGCTATGAAAATACCTTTTGCCTAATCGCACATGCACTTATAAAAGACGGCGCTTTACTCTTCTTCGTTACCGCCTTCTTCCAGCGCGCCAAAAGGCTTTGCCGGTAATACCAGAAAAACGCCTTCAAACAGCGCGCCGGGCACCTCATCCCCATACAGGGCGACGTTAAGCTGTACCCGAGCCTTACGCCCGCGCGCCAGCCTATCTAAATCGCCGCTCAAAGAACCAAGGTCAGCAACAGCACCGGGGCGGCCGCTAATCGGTTTACTATAACGAATATGCGCATCGGCCAGGATAATCGTACCGCCCAAGTGGCGCTCTCTTAACATTAGCCAAATCAAGCCCCAACCAGTCAGCGTAGCAATTGAAAACAGGCTACCGGCAAACAGCGTATTATTGGGGTTTTGATTGCCGCTTTCCGGCATCGTGGTAATAAATTTCTGGCCGGTATATTGAAGGATTCGCACACCCATTTTTTCGCTCAGCGGAATGTGCTGGTACCAGGCCTGCTGAAGCTGCCCGCACCAGTCGGCGCGATGCAATATATCATCCAGTGTTTGTATTGGCTTCACCATTAAAAAATGGCGTATTGGCGTGGTTTGCGGCGTGGCAATGGCGCTCTGGCTAACAAAACCGAGCTTGGTAAAAAAGGGAACCGCATCTTCGCGCGCGCTGCAGGTGACGCGCTTTACGCCCTCCTGGCGCGCAACCGATTCAAGCGTCATCGCGACTAACGTTCCCAGCCCCTTTTTCTGCACGGAAGGATGCACCGCAAGGAACCGAATTGAGGCTTCATTCTCAGCGTTAACATACAGGCGTCCAATCGCCACAATATTCCCGTCTTCGTCTTCCACCATCTGATGATGCGCCATGGCATCCCAGGCGTCTCTTTCAGATCCATTAGGCTGACGCAGCGGTTTTCGCAGCATTTCCCAGCGGAACCGATAGTAACGCGCCAGTTCCGCCTCCGTTTGTGGTACGCGAAGGTGATACATTACTCGCCTCCTTCAACTTGCTTTGCGGAGCGTTAGACCTGTAGCCAGAACGTCACCGGACCATCATTGACCAGCGCAACCTGCATATCTGCGGCAAAACGGCCGCTTGCGGTCTCGACATTCTGACTGCGGCAATACGCAGTGAAATAGGTATATAGCGCCTGCGCCTGCTCGGGCGGCGCACCCCGGGAAAACCCCGGGCGCATGCCGCGGGCGGTGTCCGCCGCTAGCGTAAACTGTGAAACCACCAGCACGCTGCCGCCAGCCTGCCGCACGTTGAGGTTCATCTTTCCCTGCTCATCGCTAAAGATTCGATAACCCAGCGCTTTATCGCACAGCCTTCGAGCCAGCGCTTCGTCATCGTTCTTTTCAACGCCGAGGAAAACTAAAAGCCCATGTCCGATTTCCCCGATAATTTCATCACCCACCGTCACGCTGGCATGCGTGACGCGCTGGATTAACGCTATCATTTTAGCTCCCTGTATTATGATGACCGGGCCGCCCCCCGAGTAGATAGCTTACTTTCAGGCTTGCGCTACCGCGCTCAATAAATGAGAGGAAAAATAATCCGGAACGGTTTGGCTGTCCGTAACTAATATGCTGGTAATCCCACACTGTTCGGCGCCGCGAATATTCTCCAGGTTATCATCGAAAAACAGCGCATCAGAGGCGCTATATCCCTCTTCGCTCAGCACTTTTTGATAGATAGCTGGCTCGGGTTTACGCATGCCCATTTCTTGTGAAAGCCAGATTCTATCTGAGGTCTCGCGTATTTCCGGGTATTTTTCCAGCCAGAATGTAGTATGCAGATGATTGGTATTAGATAGAACCACAACGCGGTGCCCCTGTTCACGCAGGCGCTGCATAATCGCAAGCGTTTCCGGGCGCAATGCTACAAATACCGCCTGCCATCCGGCTGAAAACTGTTCAAAACTTAGCGGTATCGCCATCTCTTCACATAACTGTCGCGCAAAATCCTCATCGTTTATTTCACCACGCTCATGCCGCTGGAACGCCTCACCCATTGTAAAATTTTTCTTCAGTCGCGCCAGCGGGATCCGGCTAAAATCGCTCCACACGCCAAGTGTCCGTCCAAAATCGATATCAACAATGACATTCCCCAAATCAAAGATATAAAGCATCCTTTACTCCTTTGCGCCATGGACAATTAACTGTAGCGGGTATGGGCCGCTTTGACTATCTGCGGAGCAGAGCAACGCTGGAAGCTCATCCATTATTCCTTGTTGCACTTCCGTCTGATACCGCCAGACCATCATGCCACAAAGCATATCGGACTAAGTGAGGCAACAGTCTGTATTTATTGCCTTGCTGTAATGAGATAAAGGAAGCGATGAATTACCGGTAGCACCGCCAAACAAAGTATGTGCCGATAAGGATGAGGGCGCAGACGAGAGCGATAAAAGCGTGCGTTGACGGCCCGCTGGATTTAAATAAGGCATAGATAAACCCTGGCTCAGGCTAGCGTTTGCAGCCAATTAATCATTCCCTACAGGCCATGGCCAATGAAAAACCGCCCTTATAGAGAGCAGATTTGATTTCGCCCCACACGGGCGTACCAACCCCTTAAAAAGACGTCTCTGCCCGGCCCTGTAAGTTTTAAATCCCTGGGTAATAATAAGGCACAGCCAAAATCTGTTGATAGCCCCGCCTATAGGGCGCGGTTTTCAGTTAGTAATAAAAAAGGCCCAGCGGGCCTTTTTTATCAATAGGATATAGATTAGCTTTGCGTCGACTGTTGGTTGATAGCGATACGCTGCGGCTGCACGGGCTCAGGCACATTTCGTGTTAAATCAATATGCAGCAACCCATTAGTGAAAGCAGCGCCAGAGACTTCCATATTTTCAGCCAGCGTAAAGCTTAGATTAAACGGCTGGAGCGTTAGCCCTCGATGCAGCCATTTTGCCTCATTCTGCGGTATCACCGGCGATCCTTTGACGCTTAAACGCGTGCCTTCAAGTTCAATATTTAAATCTTCCTGGCGAAACCCCGCCAGCGCCAGCGTAATGCGATAGTGATTATCATCGCTTTTTTCAATGTTATAAGGCGGGAAGTTTTGCGTTTCAGCGGCGCTTTGTAGCGCGTTAGCCAGTTTATCAAAGCCAATCCACTGACGCAGTAAGGGGGATACATCTAAATTACGCATAGTTTTATCTCCTTCAATGAAGCGAGGTCTGCCGTGCGCGCAGCGCATGCAGTGTATTGCCGGTGCATGACCGACGTTATTGCTCCCGATAATCGGCAAGCATTTGGGTATTGCGGACTTCTAAAAGAACGGGCCGCTAATCAAATTAATTAATTTCGATACGGCGCGGTTTCATTGCTTCTGGTATTACGCGCTCAAGATCGATATACAGCAGGCCATTGACCAGGTTAGCGCCGCGAACATGAATATTTTCTGCTAGCTGGAATTTACGCTCAAAATTACGCTCAGCGATCCCCTGATAAAGATAGGTTCGCTCCGTCTGCTCACCTTCGTGCGCCCCCTTTACCAGCAACAAATTATCCTGTGCGGTAATTTCCAGTTCGCTCTCGGCAAAACCGGCGACGGCAATCGCGATTCGATAATGGTTTTCATCTACCAGTTCGACGTTATATGGCGGATAACCACTGCCCTGACTCTGATTGCTTTCCAGTAAATTAAACAAGCGATCAAAACCAATAGCAGAACGATAAAGCGGAGAAAGGTCAAAGTTACGCATAAGTTATAGCTCCTGAAATCAGCGAGAATTTATATCACCCTCCAAAGCAGGACGGGCAAAGCGGACAACGTTTCCAGTCGGCAAACGTTTTACTGACCGCCAAAATAAAATGGCGCCGATCGACTGATTTTCAAGACTTACCGATGGATTTTTTTGTCCCGGGCGTTATCTTTGCTTACACTGAAACCGAAAGTAGCCTCAGGAACCCTGTCGAATAGCTTTATTGGACGAGCGCTACACAAAGCAGAAGAATCTGCGACCGCTGCCACAAAGTAGCCTTCTAAGACTATTCAATACGGAATCGGGTACTTATATACCCTTTATAAAAATGCATTACATGATGCTACCTAATGGAAGAGTATGAAGATGAGACGCTATTTGCTAAAAACTGCATTATGCAGCACGATGCTGACGCTAGGGGGATGCTCCAGCGTCATGAGCCATACGGGTGGCAGCGAGCAAGGCTACTACCCCGGTACACGCTCCAGTTATAATATGCTGACCAGTAATGGGCCGGGTTGGGGAATGAAATCTTTCGTTGCTGTAGATATGCCGTTCACCGCTATTCTGGATACCCTTCTTCTTCCATGGGATGCTTTTCGCAACGATAAGTCGGTTAAATCCCGCGTTGAAGAAAGTGAGCGCAGTAATGACGCTGTAAATAACGCTATCCCACCAGCTTCTTAATCGCCTATCTTATCCCCAGATTCGACAACGGACGGCTGTCTGTCGTCTGTCGTCTGTCGTCTGTCGTCTGTCGTCTGTCGTCTGTCGTCTGTCGTCTGTCGTCTGTCGTCTGTCGTCTGTCGTCTGTCGTCTGTCGTCTGTCGTCTGTCGTCTGTCGTCTGTCGTCTGTCGTCTGTCGTCTGTTAATATTGTCTTCATTTTTGCCAAATAAGCAAAAATATATTCATATTCTGCCTGTTTTTAGAAAAAACTATCCAGCGCATAATGCCTGCCATCCGATAAACGTGTCGATGAAAGCGACATGTAATAGTTAATTCTGAGGACTTAATATGAACAAATTTATCTTAACGGCTCTGGTCTTAAGCACCACGCTGACAGCATTTATTACTCCCGCACAGGCAACCCAAACTCACACTGATGCCGTTATCGGTACCGTTTCCGCCACCGCCAGCACTCTAACCGAGCTGGAAAATCTGCTACAGGATAAAGCGATTCGTCTGGGCGGTAATCATTACACCATTACCTCTGCGCGTATGGGGAATCGCACTACTGGCACGGCGATTGTTTATAAATAAGCGCCTCCCTGACGGGAAACTCGCCTTATCACTCTGGATGCTCCTAAGAATACGCATATCAGCCCGGTGGGCTTTTCATAACGCGTCTATTTTTAGAACAGTGTCTGCATCCTTTCCAGATAACAGCCATACGGCTAAGGTTAAACAAATATGTATAAAGATCTCGCAGGAAAAGCGGCCATTGTTACCGGGGCATCCAAGGGCATTGGCGCGGAGATAGCCCACCGTTTCGGGCGTGAAGGTATCAACGTTATCGTAAACTATCACAGCGATAAATCCGGTGCCCAGCGCGTAGTGGAGGACATTATCGCTTACGGCAGCAAAGCTATTGCCGTGCAGGGAGATATGTCGCAAGAAGCCAGCGCTCAGGCGCTGGTCGATGCAGCCATCCATCACTTTGGCCGACTTGATATCTTCGTTAATAACGCTGGAATGGAAATGCCTGCGCCCTCTCACGAAATGACGCTGGAAAACTGGCAACGGGTAATAGACGTCAACCTCACAGGCTACTTTCTGGGCTCACGCGCAGCGCTAAAATATTTCGTTGATAACGGTATTAAAGGCAATTTGATTAATCTGTCTTCCGTACACGAACAGATACCCTGGCCAACGTTTGCCCATTATGCCGCCAGTAAAGGAGGTATTAAATTACTGAACCAGACGCTAGCACTGGAATATGCTCCCTCAGGCATTCGCGTCAATGCGATTGGGCCTGGCGCTATTAATACGCCAATCAATAAAGAGAAAATGAACGACCCTGAGAAAAAAGCTGCGCTCGAAAAAATCATCCCCATGGGATATGCCGCAGAACCTTGCGTCGTGGCGAACGCGGCCGCCTGGCTTGCCTCAGAGCAATCATCCTACGTCACAGGCATTACGCTATTTGTCGATGGCGGTATGACGCTTTACCCCGCTTTCATGAACGGCAACGGCTAAACAAAATCACTTTAATAGCTGTGCGGAGGCTCTCTCTGCACAGCGGAAATCAATATGAATATATTTATCGCATTACTCCCTGCGTTGTTTTGGGGCGTTCTTCCCGTGGTTGTTACCCGGGCCGGCGGCAAACCCATACAACAAATTATTGGCACTACTGCGGGTACCTTCCTGGTCTCCCTGATTTTTTTAGGTATCTATCATCCGCATATTAGCGCCACGGCTTTTCTATTCAGCTTTATTTCCGGCGCTTTTTGGGCCTTCGGGCAGATAAATCAATATAAGGCGTTCGCTGTCATTGGCGTATCACGCGCCATGCCAATCTCCACTGGGTTACAGCTTGCGTCGACATCCCTGCTGGGTGTGCTGGCATTTGGAGAATGGCCTGCAACAGTCACTCGTTATATCGGGCTACTGGCGGTCACCATCATTATTGTTGGTATTATTCTGACTACCTGGCAGCAGAAAAAAAACCAGACCCCGGTTAATATAAAGAAGGGACTGAGCATACTGCTGATATCTACGATTGGCTATCTTGGGTTTTCTGCATTCCCGCGTATGGCTGGCGTTAGCGGATGGGAGGCGTTCATGCCCCAAGCCGTAGGAATGTTTAGTGCAGCGCTAATTATGGCAAGCCTTTCACGCCAAACGCCGCTCATGCGCCCGGCGACCGCACGTAATCTCCTGTCCGGCGTTATTTTTGCGTTCGCCGCCTTCAGCTATCTTATTTCGGCACAGCGCAACGGCATCGCCACCGGATTTACGCTATCGCAAATGAACGTTGTTATCGCAACGCTCCTGAGCATCTGGCTACTGGGCGAACGTAAAACACCCAAAGAAATGGCATACGTCGTCACTGGGCTGCTCTTTGTCGCTGGCGGCGGCGTTATGATTGGCCTTTTATCAGCATGAGTATTCAGCTACTGGCCGGTTTGCGTAATAAAAAGCTGGCGGAAGCCGTCAACCTCCTGCATCCATGCGATATGTTTACCATCTGGCGAAAACACAACGGCATCCGCAGAAGGCGCATCCGGCAGTATCTCGGTAAGCGCTTTTATGCCACCGCTGGAAGCATCGCACATAACAATTTGCTTTCCCTGAACAAACCCCAGCCAATGGCCGGAGGGATGCCAGTTAAACGCGGATGCAACGCCCGAAATGCTATGCGTTAACTGGTGCGGTTCCCCCCCTGCGGGTGATATCAGCCATATTTGCGCAAGCCCGTTGTCGTCACGCATTAAAAACGCCAGATGTTCGCCCCCGGGATCGCTGCGAATCCAATGACGCGGCATTGTAGCCAGCCCAGGATAGCGGCGCCCATGCGTAAATGTCAGTCGCCGTTGCTTAACCCCCAGCGGCGGCGCAGGCATTTGCGTTGCGGCTCCCTGTAACGGCACTGCCCCAGCGCGCTTCCAGTCAGCCTCATTCTCTGGCAAATCAACGATAAACAGTTCTGGCACTTCAGCACCGCTTTGCGCCAGCGTATTGCCGATAAACGCCAGCGCCCAGCGTTGATGAGCGCCATCAGCTTTCAAATATCCGTTATTTCCGACCCATCCTTCTTCATAGGCGCGATTTATATCGTCACTGCCCGGGCGCGGCACTGGCGTAGTTTGGCTTACTAACGCACACCAGTGGCTACCAGAATATTCCCGAGGATGGTGGCAAGGAGGGTGTACCGGCCCCCACGGGAGTGCTACCCCAACGTTTCGTAAATCAAGCACCGGATTGTACTCATGCAAAACATGGTCGTTGTAAGTAAAGCTCAGGCGGTTGCCATCAGGGCTCCAGACGTGTACGTGACTGCCACCGCGCAATGCCCCCGGCGTACCGGGCGGCGTAATATCCATTGCATCCAGATTTTCGGCCTGTCCCCCACTAACCACAACCCCACGACGATGATGAAAATCATAGTGCCATTGCGCATCGGGGTTTTCTGGGCCATGAATAAACACATAGCGAGCAGGCGGGCACGGATTAACCGTGACAACCCCCACGTGTGCCTCGTGATGCGCCTGATAGATAACCTCCAGCTCCCCACTTTCGATATTCACCCGCTCGATGGTTTTGCCGGTAAAGGAAGCACCTGACGGGCGAACATCAAAGACCAGCCAGCGGCTATCCGGTGTCCAGGTATTAATGTTGGTTAACTGATGGTTGCGCGGCGCAAAAGTAAGTTGTTTCACGTGTTTTATGCCCTATGAAAACCCGGACGCCAGAGTAAAAGATTTACCCATAAAAACCCACTGCTCGTGCATAATTTCACGAGCGATAGCGAAGTTTTCGCCATGATTTACACACTTTTCGCAGCGCTATCTGGATCAGATTCGAAATAAATGTTTTTAGCCACGTAGTTGCATTGGAAAAGACCATTCCCTGATTTACAGTTCGGCTCTCAATGCCGGTGAATTTTCAGATAATGCAAAGCGCTCAACGTGATATTTTCCTGCTGTTAGTAACCACTTTTCAGGGATGTTTAAAAATGGAACGTTACGATCTGGCTACTATTGGATTAGGCCTGGCGGGCACCACTCTGGCACGACTGGCTGCCCCCCATTTACGCGTTATTGCCCTGGATAAAAAAACAGAGTAGCGGTAATCAGGGATTTCAAAAGCCCTGCGGTGGGTTGTTAGCATCTGACGCTCAGCGCGCATTTATTCGGTTCGGCCCAACCTGCCGGTCAGCGTTATCGCAAACCCACAAATATTTAGCGTTAAAACTTACGATCTCGCTGCGAATTATATCCGTAATTACCAGCGCAGCTACGTTAATATCAATCGTCATGCCTTTGACTTATGGCTAAAAAGCCTGATCCCTGCTCATGTCGACGTGCGACACAACGCTCGCTGCCGACAAATTGAGGAGAGTGATAAGGGCTACCAACTGCTTATTGATGGCCCTGCGGGCGAGGAAACCGTAGTTATCCGATATCTCGTAGGAGCAGACGGCGCCAGTTCACTGGTTCGGCGTCATTTATATCCCAGCCATAAAATTTGAACTTACCTGGCAATTCAGCAATGATTTACCGATAAACATCCGGTGCCGTTTTATTCCTGTCTGTTTGATAACACGATTACGGATTGCTACTCGTGGAGCATTAGCAAAGACGGTTATTTTATTTTTGGCGGCGCGTTCCCTATGAAAAGCGCCCGCGAATGCTATCAGAAACTAAAAACGCAAATGACCGATCGCGGATTTGTATTTGGTGACGCCGTTAAAACAGAAAAATGCACTGTGTTATACCCATCCCGATGGCAGGATTTTTTGTGTGGTCGGGATAATGCGTTTCTTATTGGCGAAGCCGCCGGGTTTATCAGCGCCAGTTCGCTGGAAGGCATTAGCTATGCGCTGGACAGCGCGGATATGCTAAGCCGCATCCTGAATGAAAGGCACAACGATCCGATGCAGGCATATCGGAAAGCCACGCGTGGCCTGCGGCTTAAATTAATAGGCAAGATAATAAAAGCACGACTGCTGACCTCGCCCGGAGTGCGTCAGTGCGTTATGAAAAGTAAAATCGCCCACATTCCATCACGATAACATGCCGATATTTCGCATATCACAATACCGTCAAAGCGTACTTTTCTATGGCCCAGGCTACGCCGTCTTCCAGATTGGAGCGTGTAATAACATCAGCTTCTGCTTTCACGGCGTCGGTGGCATTCCCCATAGCAACGCCTACGCCAGCGTAGCGAATCATGGCAATATCATTTTCCTGATCGCCAATAGCCATGACTTCGTCCTGCCGAATACCTAACGCCTCGGCTAAAGAATGTACGCCAGTGCTCTTGTTAACGCGTTTGTCCAGAATTTCAAGATAGTACGGCGCGCTCTTGAGCAGGGTGTAACGCGCTTTCACATCCTCAGGGATGCGCGCTATGGCTTTATCCAGTACGTCTGGTTCATCAATCATCATCACTTTCAGATAGCGCGCATCAGGATCCATATTTTCCGCCTCGCAAAAGACCAGCGGAATAGTCGCAACATAAGATTCATGTACGGTATAGCGGCTTATATCACGATTTGCGGTATATAACGTGTGGCGGTCCAAAGCGTGAAAATGCGATCCGATATCGCGTGATAATTTTTCCAGAAAGCGATAATCATCATAACTGAGGCTGGTTTGAGCCACCGTACTGCCATCTTTTGCTTTTTGTACCAGCGCACCGTTATAGGTGATGCAGAAGTCGCCATCCTGAACCATCCCCAGTTCATGAAGGTAGCGGTGTACACCAGCGTGGGGGCGTCCCGTTGTCAGTACCACATTGATGCCGCGCTGACGCGCTGCCGCGATAGCGGCTTTGACACCCGGAGATATTGTGTGATCCGGCAGCAGTAAAGTGCCATCCATATCAATCGCAATCAGTTTTATCGTCATAATTGTCTGTCTGATGCCATAAGAGTTCCTGCATTGTAACGAGATTATGCTCACATAACAGCCCAGCAGGCTGTACCTGATGGCCGTTACCCTGGCGGGATCGCTTCTATGGGTGCCGCAGCGCGGTATAAAACGTGTGTTTACTTATTGATATTTCAGTTTTTATGGGATTTGCGATACATGTAGGATGCAATCACTGCGTAGTGAAGGGAGTATTACGGCTGATAACCAGTAATGGTCCAGTAAAAATAGCTCCGGTTTTACAGCAAAAGCGGTATCTATGCTCCACCAGGCAGTAACCTCGATTAGAAGTCTGCCATGACTATCAAACCTTCGAAAAATCACGTGCCGGGAGTTTTTTCGTTAACTGAGTCAAAGATGACGTGCGGAGGTAAATTATCTCAGGAAGTTGCTTCAACATCCCTCCCAAAATTATATCAACGCAGGTCTATTCACTGATTAGCCTCAAATAATTTTGAAATTACAATGCCTGGAATTACCAACTCTTTCACTATATATTCCTATAACAACAGTTAACGTAAGGATACGTTATGCAGGCTTCAGACTATTTAAAAATGAAGTTCCAGAGTGACAGGCAGTTAGCTGTTTATAGTCAGCAAGGTGTAACCTCAACGTGGAAAGCCATGCAGGGGATCGGAACAGATATATATTCTGGCGTGGAGTGTGCGAGCTGGTATTCATCATGTCTTATTCCCTTATATCATGACGTATGCAAACAGCTACTATCCGAAGAAAAAAGAACGCTGCTTTTCATTCGTTCTATTTATCGATATAAAGATGTTATCGCCCATATGTTTTACCTGTATTTCCAAACAGTCACAGATGACACAAAAATGGAAACACCCAAAAAAAGGTGCGATCAACTAATTCAATGATAGCCAAAGTCATAACCACCATACCAATAAGCAAAGTCACTCGCCTAGGGCTTGCCACTGCGTTATCGGAATCACTGTCAATGGCAAATCTGGTATCAAAGACGGTTATAGAAAAACTTGCAGCAAGAATTCCTAATGTAATTTGGTTATTTCAGTTATTTGGCACCGATCAGCAATGTGCTCTTGCCGCTCGCAGATTAAAAACATTAGACCCCAAATATTACGCCATCCTTTATAAAAATGAATTAGAAATGGTTTATTATTTCATCGAACCTGTAATGACTAATATAATAAAAAATGTTCAAATGAATCTAGGTCGAGAATTTGATGAAATCTACAACATTATAAAGAGGGAATACTATGTTTAAAAGATTCCTATCTCTTATATTAAACGAAGGGATTATATTTATCTGTCTTATACTATTTTGTTTTTTATCTTGAATTTTTTCCTGAATACTGGTTTCCATTAACAATAATTTCAATTATAGCACTTATTATTATACCCCCTAAATTCACTGCAAGATTTGACAAATACAAAAAATAACCTCAATTAAAAAAGGAAGTTTTATGTCTAACCCCGTTTATTTATGGTTAACCGATGAAAACGGCTCTCCGATGGTTGGGTCATCGCTCATTTTGGGCCGCGAGGGAGCAATTGAGCTGAACTCATTCACTCATAACATTAATGTACCAGTAGATGGTAATACGGGAAGACTAACGGGTACGCGCATACACACGCCTGTCATGTTTCAGAAGGAGTTTGACCGTATCACCCCTCTTTTATTCAGAGCGTTAAGCACGGGTAAAACGCTGCAAACGGCAACGTTTAAAATGTATCAAATTAATGAGGCAGGATAAGAACAGGAATATTTCAATATTATTCTTGAAGGTGTAAAACTAACCTCAATTACGCCCAATATCTATCCGGGATCAAATACTGGCACCTATCTTGAAACCATTCTGCTGCAATACGAGAAAATCACATGGAAACAACACTGTGATGAAAATATCATATTCAACGACTCATGGAATGAACGGGCTACATCCTGGGGTAAAGATTAAAAATAACGTCCGTACATGCTAAGTATGGGATAGCTACTTGATTGCATTTTGTCTATATAAACCCATTCAGAAAACCACCGGCGAAGGCCGGCGGTTTAATGCCTGAACGCTTAGGAGAAAAGTTTTCCCTTGAGCAGGTCCAGCCCTTTTGCCATCAAATCATTGCCGCTATCGGCTTTCACTTCGCCTTCTGGTGAAAGTTTGTCAACGATTTGCGGGAGATATTCAGCCAGTAAAGAAGAGGCTTTACCCGCGTCAATACCGAGTTTACCCGCCAGTTCGCTTATCGCCGGGGAACCCAGCACGGATTCAATTTGCTCACCGCTAATGCTCTGGTTGGTCATTGAGCTACTAATCCATGATTCAACTACGCCGGCCAGCCCGCCCTGACGAAACTTATCAAGAATGGCCTGAACACCGCCCTGCTGATTCACCCACTGTAAAATGGACTGGAATTTACCCAGATCGCCACCCTGACCACCCAGCATGCCGGTTACCTGATCTAAAAGTCCCATTCTATCCTCCGTAAATTTACCGATTGTTCCTTAATTTTATGCCAGACCCGGGGTTTATCCATATTCCCGAGATACAAATCCAAATTCGTCTTTCTCAAGCGAAATGTTGTCTTCTACCAACGGGCACAACATGCCAGGCGATTGCACCCACAGAGCGCGCACCACAGCCGAAAATAAAAACCCGCCTTCATAGAAGGCGGTTTTGATTACGCCCCAGAGGGGCGTACCAAATTCCTTAAAAAAAGCCTCTGCCAGTTTTGTGAGATTTAAATCCCAAAACAACAAGGCAGAGCCAAAACCCGTTGATGACCACGCCCCCAGGACGTGGTTTTCAGTTGGCAATAAAAACGCCGCACGATACACGATAACCGCGCGGCGTAATTACCAGACCAGCCTTAGATATCGATATTTGCAGCCTTGAGGGCATTCTCTTCAATAAAGGCGCGGCGCGGCTCCACCGCATCGCCCATCAGCGTTGTGAATAACTGATCGGCGGCGATAGCGTCTTTTACCGTTACACGCAGCATACGGCGGCTTTCAGGATCCATTGTAGTTTCCCATAGCTGCTCCGGGTTCATTTCACCCAGCCCTTTATAGCGCTGCACTGACAGACCGCGGCGTGACTCTTTTACCAGCCATTCCAGCGCCTGTTCAAAGCTGTCTACCGGCTGACGGCGCTCACCGCGCTCTATATACGCATCCTCTTCAATGAGGCCGCGCAGTTTTTCGCCCAGCGTACAAAGACGGCGGTATTCACCCCCCATCACAAACTCACGGTCCAGCAAATAGTCGGTATCCACACCGTGGGTGCGCACGCGCACTATTGGCTCTTTGATATTCAGCTCGCTGTTGTCGTGGATGGCGAATTTCCACTGGCTGGCGTGCTGCTCTTTTTCATTCAGCGACGTAATTAGCGTTGAAATCCACTGCGTGACTTTTGCCTCGTCGGCCAGATCAGCTTCGCTTAAGGTAGATTGATAAACCAGTTCATTTAGTAATGCGCGCGGATAACGGCGCTCCATGCGAGCGATCATCTTGCGCGTACTATTGTGCTCTGCCACCAGTTTTTCCAGCGACTCACCCGCAAGCGCCGGTGCACTGGAGTTGGTATGGAGTGTGGCTCCATCCAGCGCAATGGCAATCTGATACTGGTCCATAGCATCGTCATCTTTAATGTACTGTTCCTGCTTACCTTTCTTCACCTTGTATAGCGGCGGCTGGGCGATATAAACGTGCCCACGCTCAATGATTTCCGGCATCTGACGATAGAAAAACGTTAATAACAGCGTGCGAATGTGCGAACCATCTACGTCAGCATCGGTCATGATAATAATGCTGTGGTAGCGCAGTTTGTCCGGGTTGTATTCGTCACGCCCGATACCGCAGCCCAGCGCGGTAATGAGTGTCGCAACTTCCTGCGAGGAGAGCATTTTGTCGAAACGCGCTTTTTCGACGTTCAGGATTTTACCTTTCAGCGGCAAAATAGCCTGATTTTTGCGGTTGCGCCCCTGTTTTGCAGAGCCGCCCGCGGAGTCCCCTTCCACCAGGTAAAGTTCAGAAAGCGCAGGATCGCGCTCCTGGCAGTCAGCCAGTTTCCCCGGCAGGCCGGCAAGATCGAGCGCGCCTTTACGCCGCGTCATTTCACGTGCGCGCCGCGCCGCTTCGCGCGCGCGCGCCGCATCGATAATCTTACCAACCACAATCTTCGCATCTGATGGATGTTCCAACAGATATTCACTCAGCAGTTCGTTCATCTGCTGTTCTACCGCTGATTTCACTTCAGAAGAGACCAACTTGTCTTTCGTCTGGGAGGAAAATTTGGGATCCGGCACTTTAACCGACACCACAGCAATCAGGCCTTCGCGCGCATCATCACCGGTAGCGCTAACCTTCGCTTTTTTGCTGTAGCCTTCTTTATCCATATACGCGTTCAGCGTACGCGTCATTGCCGCACGGAAGCCAGCAAGGTGCGTACCACCGTCGCGCTGCGGAATGTTGTTAGTGAAACAGTAGATATTTTCCTGGAAACCATCGTTCCACTGGAGTGCAACTTCAACGCCGATACCGTCTTTTTCGGTAGAGAAGTAGAAGATATTAGGATGGATCGGCGTTTTATTCTTATTCAGATATTCAACAAACGCTTTAATCCCGCCTTCGTAATGAAAATGGTCCTGCTTGCCGTCTCGTTTATCCATCAGGCGGATTGATACGCCGGAATTCAGGAAGGAAAGTTCGCGCAGGCGCTTAGCCAGAATGTCATATTCAAATTCGGTAACATTGGTAAAGGTTTCCAGGCTTGGCCAGAAACGCACCATGGTGCCGGTTTGCTCAGTATCGCCGACAACGTTCAACGGCGCCTGCGGTACACCGTGCTCATAAATTTGCTGATGCACTTTGCTGTCCCGCCGAATCACCAGTTCCAGCTTCTGAGACAGCGCATTCACCACCGACACCCCTACGCCGTGTAAACCGCCGGAAACTTTATAGGAGTTATCGTCAAACTTACCGCCCGCGTGCAGCACGGTCATAATCACTTCTGCCGCAGAAACGCCTTCTTCCGGGTGAATGCCGGTGGGAATGCCGCGCCCGTCATCCTGAACAGAGACGGAATTATCGGCATGAATGGTGACTACGATATCTTTACAGTGACCGGCGAGCGCCTCGTCGATAGCGTTATCCACGACCTCAAATACCATATGGTGCAGACCGGTGCCGTCATCCGTGTCGCCGATATACATACCCGGGCGCTTACGCACCGCATCCAGCCCTTTTAGGACTTTGATACTGGAGGAGTCATAAGAATTCGACATCAACGTTTCTCGCTCATTTAAACTGGGTTAATCGGTTATTTTACCTTGTTCCACGGCGAACATCTTCGAATTTTTATCCGCCATATCCATCACATGTTCTGCGCTAATCGCGCTAACAAAAACCTGCGACTGCGTTGCTTTTAGCCGGCTGGCCAGCAGCCCGCGACGATGGTCGTCAAGTTCAGAGGCAAAATCATCTATCAGGTACATGCAACGCCGCCCGTTGCGGCGTGTAAGAAACTCACCCTGCGCCAGGCGCAGCGCGCACATTAATAATTTTAACTGTCCACGCGACAGCGTATCTTCTACCGGGGCGCCGTCGGCGCGCATGCGCAAATCTGCTTTATGTGGCCCGTGCGCGGTATACGTTAACATGCGGTCACGCTCAAAATTACGCGCCAGCGCTTCGGCATAATCCGTCTCTTTTTCCCAGCCGCGCTGAAATGCAAAGGTCAAATCGAATTCAGGGAGAAACTGTTTACAGGTATCCGCCATATCTTCAGCAATGGCGGCGCTATAGTCAGCGCGCCAGCGGCTAATCTGCTCGGCCAGTGGGATCAGTTCGGTATCCCAGGGGCGTATCTGGCTATAATGATTAACTTGGCGAAGGGCCGCATTACGCTGTTTTAGCAGGCGCTTTAGGTTACTCCATGCGGTGAAAAAACCCGGTTCGTTGTGAAAACATCCCCAGTCTAAAAAGGCCCTTCTGTATTTTGGGCCGCCGCTGAGTAGGGTAAAGCCCTCCGGCGTAATGAGCTGCATCGGCATCATTAAGGCCAGCTCGGCGATTTTATGCCCATCGGTGCCGTCAATACGTACCTTGCTGTCGCCGTGTCGGTCTTTACTTAATCCGAGAGAAATTTCCCGCTCTTCCTCCTGTAATCGGCCGTGAAGTACAAATGTTTCTTGTTCGTGGCGGATTACGCGCCCCACCTGTAAGCTACGAAAGGCACGCCCGTGCCCCAGAGTGTAAATAGCTTCCAGGACGCTGGTTTTTCCGCTGCCATTCGCGCCAACCAGAAAGTTAAAGCCGGATGAAAGAGAAAGATCCGCATTCTCAATATTACGGAAATCTTTAATAAGCAGGCGCGTCAGGGACATAGATAAGAGTTGACTCTTTAGGGACGTGGAGGCAAAAGGGCTAACAGAATCCCACCGACACGCAAAAAAAGGTTTCTGGATAAATAAGACACGTTCTGCAGGCAACCTGCAGAACGTTCAATACGCGCCGCTTTACCTCGCAGCGCCACAAAACACAGTCGCAAATCAGTTAGCTCTGTAATTCGCGGGCTACAGACGCATAGGCATAACAACGTAAGCCGCCGACTGTGATGCAGCATCTTCGATTTGTACGCTCGAAACGGAATCCGTTAAAAGAATACGCACATTCTCGCATTTAAGCGCATTCAATACATCCAGCACGTAGCTAACGTTGAAACCGATTTCCATTTCGGCACCGCCGTAATTAACGTCGAGGATTTCTTCTGCTTCTTCCTGCTCTGGGTTATTCGCCGTAATTTTGAGCTGGCCATCGGCAACATACAGCCGCACGCCGCGAAATTTTTCGTTAGATAAAATCGCTGCCCGGGCGAAGGCCTGTTTAAGCAGGTCACAGCCGGCTTCCAGGGTTTTATCCGGATTCTTGGGTAGCACGCGGCGGTAGTCAGGAAAACGCCCGTCTACCAGCTTGGAAGTAAAGATAAAATCGCCAACGTGGGCGCGAATGTTATTACTGCCAATTTGAACGCGCAGCGGCGTATCGCCGCCGTCCAACATGCGCATCAGCTCAATCACACCTTTTCGCGGAACGATGACGGAATGTTCCGGCAGCGTTTCACCAATCGGCATCGCACAGACAGCCAGACGATGCCCGTCTGTTGCAACGGTACGCAGCTCTTCGCCCGCGGTTTCAAACAGCATACCATTGAGATAATAGCGAACATCCTGATGCGCCATTGAGAACTGGGTGGCTTCAATCAGGCGCTTCATCGTGGCCTGCGGCAGCGTAAATTCCACTTCGCTTTGCCAGTCGTCCAGGTTAGGAAAGTCCGCCGCCGGCAGCGTAGAGAGCGAAAAACGGCTGCGCCCCGAACGCACCAGCATACGATCGCCCTCAAGCTGGACGGAAATTTCGGCGCCTTCGGGAAGCCCGCGACAGATATCAAAAAACTTACGGGCCGGCACCGTGGTCGCGCCAGCTTCATGAGGCTGCGCCAGCGCTAGTCGCGCAATCATTTCCATTTCCAGATCGGTACCGGTCAAAGACAGCGCGCCGTCTGACACCTGTAGCAGCAAATTGCCAAGAATAGGCAGGGTCGGGCGCCCGCCAAGCGGACCACTCACTTGCTGCAGCGGTTTTAATAAATATTCACGTTCTACAGTAAATTTCATAGCGTCACGAAGATAATGTTCTGATTAAATTGGAGAAATCTTCTTTAATGTCGTGGCTTTCTTCACGCAATTGTTCAATTTTACGGCAGGCGTGCAGCACGGTGGTATGGTCCCTGCCGCCAAATGCATCGCCGATTTCAGGCAAACTGTGGTTAGTTAACTCTTTTGCCAGCGCCATCGCCATCTGGCGTGGACGCGCCACTGAGCGAGAACGGCGCTTAGAAAGTAAGTCAGCAACCTTAATTTTATAGTATTCAGCCACCGTTTTTTGGATGTTATCAATAGTGACCAGCTTTTCCTGAAGCGCCAGCAAATCCCTTAGCGCCTCGCGAACAAAATCGATAGTTATCGCGCGCCCGGTAAAGTTCGCATTGGCAATCACGCGATTCAGCGCACCTTCCAGCTCTCGTACATTTGAACGCAGGCGTTTAGCGATAAAAAACGCCACTTCGCCTGGCAGGCGAATATCGTTTTCATCCGCCTTTTTCATCAATATCGCAACGCGAGTTTCCAGCTCAGGCGGCTCAATGGCCACGGTTAATCCCCAGCCAAAGCGTGATTTGAGCCTGTCTTCCACCCCATTAATCTCTTTGGGATAGCGATCTGAGGTAAGGATTATCTGCTGATTGCCTTCGAGTAGGGCATTAAAGGTATGAAAAAACTCTTCCTGGGAGCGCTCTTTATTAGCAAAGAACTGAATATCATCGATAAGCAGTGCGTCAACCGAGCGGTAATAACGCTTAAATTCTTCAATTGCGTTATTTTGTAGCGCTTTTACCATGTCCTGCACAAAGCGCTCTGAATGCATGTAAACCACTTTCGCGTTGGCTTTGCGCGCCATAATACCGTTGCCAACGGCGTGTAATAAGTGGGTTTTACCAAGCCCGGTTCCACCGTAAAGAAACAGCGGGTTATAAGCCCCTCCGGGGTTATCTGCCACCTGCCGCGCCGCCGCGCGAGCCAGTTGGTTCGATTTACCTTCAACAAAATTATCAAAAGTATGTTTTGGATTTACATTCGAGCGGTAAGAAGGCTCTGCCGGTGCTGGAACGTTATCCCAGCTTGGAGGCCTGGGTGCTGCCGGGCGCGCAATTTGTTCAGTAGCAACCGCCACACTCACAGGCGCAGGCCTCACCTGAGCCGCAGGTTTGGCGCCCACTTCAAAACGCAACAGTGGCGCGTCCGTCCCACAGAAATCGTTTAACAGACCATTAATGTTGTTGAGGTATTTATCTCTTACCCAGTCAAGCACAAAACGATTTGGCGCGTACAGGGCCAGCGTGTTATCGCTCAGTTCCGCCTGTAGGGGACGTATCCACATACTGAATTCTGTGGCGGGTAACTCATCCTGCAATCGGGCAAGACACTGCTGCCAAAGCGAAAGTGACACGGCGGACTCCACTCGAACAAAGTCGATCAAAAGACGAAGACTGTTACATTCATGATTGTTGACACACGCCGACAAACCCGGTGCGGGCAGCGTGCGAACCGCTATCTGCAGTTTCCCCAACGTTATTTTCGATCTCAGGATCGCGCCGGGACCGCGGATCATAACGTAAAGCGCGACAGAGATCTTCTGTTTCTCACAGATTCTTCCCGATTTATCCACAGGGAACTTCTGGCGGGATCAAGTGTAATCGATCCTTGAATAGGTGCGGCAGAATTTCTGCCCTGAATCTGCCACTAATCAGAAAATTCGGTCCTTCTTTCCCCGCAGCGCCCGGCGGATCGCCGAAAGATCCGGTGCGATCCTTGCGCTTTATTCGCAACGCCGTATAATCCACCACCCGGTGCGTCTGCCCCCGTTTTTTTCGCTGGCTTCTGAACTGAAAACTTGCGAGAACGCGCCTGAAATACAAGGAAAGTGAATTGACTCTGGAGTGTACAATTATTACAATCCGGCCTCTTTATAAGCTGTGCTGAGGCTCAGGTCATTTCTCCTTAACCGGCCGGGCATACGCAAAGTCAGTGAAAATTAATCGATTAGGTAGAATTCGCCATGAAACGCACTTTTCAACCGTCTGTACTGAAGCGCAACCGTTCTCACGGTTTCCGTGCTCGTATGGCAACTAAAAATGGTCGTCAGGTTCTGGCACGTCGTCGTGCTAAAGGCCGCGCTCGTCTGACCGTTTCTTCTAAGTAATAGCTAACCCCTGAGTGGTTAAGCTCGCTTTTCCCAGGGAGTTACGTTTGCTAACTCCCGGTAATTTCACTTACGTCTTCCAGCAACCCTTTCGCGCAGGCTCGCCGCAAATTACCATTCTCGGCCGCCCGAATTCGCTGGGGCATCCCCGTATCGGTCTTACCGTCGCTAAGAAAAACGTCAAGCGCGCCCATGAACGCAATCGGATTAAACGTCTGACGCGTGAAAGTTTTCGCTTACGTCAGCATACGCTGCCAGCCATGGATTTTGTCGTGGTAGCGAAAAAAGGTATTGCCGACCTCGATAACCGGACGCTTTCAGACGTTCTGGAAAAGTTATGGCGCCGCCATTGTCGCCTGGCTCGCGAATCCTGATTGCCCTGATTAGGGTCTATCAGCGCCTGATTAGTCCGCTTCTCGGGCCGCACTGCCGTTTTACTCCAACCTGCTCTCATTACGGCGTTGAAGCGCTGCGCAGGTTTGGTGTAATAAAAGGCAGTTGGTTGACGATAAAACGCGTATTAAAATGCCACCCTTTGAACCCGGGGGGAGACGATCCCGTCCCACCCCTTGATACCAGAGAACACTAACGATGGATTCGCAACGCAATCTTCTTATCATCGCTTTGTTGTTCGTGTCTTTTATGATCTGGCAGGCCTGGGAACAGGATAACAATCCTCAACCTCAGCAGCAGACTACGCAGACGACGACAACTTCAGCGGGCAATGCCGTAGACCAAAGCGTACCGGCCAGTGGCCAGGGAAAACTGATTACCGTAAAAACGGATGTCCTTTCGCTGACGCTTAACACCCGTGGTGGCGATGTTGAGCAAGCGCTGCTGACTACTTATCCAAAAACGCTGGGTTCCAGTGAACCATTCCAGTTACTGGAAACAACCCCAGAGTTCCTGTATCAAGCGCAAAGTGGACTGACGGGGCGCGATGGCCCGGATAACCCGGCTAACGGCTCGCGTCCGCTCTATAATACCGAAAAAGACAGCTATACGCTGGCAGACGGCCAGGACACGCTGACGATTCCGATGACCTGGACCGACGCGGCGGGTAATACGTTTACCAAAACATTTACGCTTAAACGCGGCGAATACGCGGTTAACGTTGACTATAACGTGAAAAATGCGGGCGCCAAACCGCTGGAACTCACCACGTTTGGCCAGTTAAAGCAAACGTTCGATTTGCCAAAACACCGTGATACCGGTAGCAGTAATTTTGCATTACACACCTTCCGCGGTGCGGCTTACTCGACGTCCGATGAGAAATACACTAAATATAAATTTGATGACATTTCCGATAACGACAACCTGAGTAAAGATTCCAAAGGCGGCTGGGTTGCCATGCTGCAGCAGTATTTCGCCACGGCCTGGGTGCCGCGCAGTGCAGGTGAAAATCACTTTTACACCAACAACCTAGGTAATGGGATTGCGGCCGTCGGCTATCGATCGGCGCCGGTGCTTATTCAGCCAGGGCAAACAGGCACGTTGGGCAGTACGTTATGGGTGGGTCCGGAAATTCAGGACAAAATGGCGGCAGTCGCGCCGCACCTTGATTTAACCGTAGACTACGGCTGGCTGTGGTTCATCTCCCAACCGCTGTTTAAATTGCTGAAATGGATCCACAGTTTCTTGGGCAACTGGGGCTTCTCGATCATCGTTATCACCTTTATTGTGCGCGGTATCATGTACCCGCTAACCAAAGCACAATATACGTCGATGGCGAAGATGCGCATGCTTCAGCCGAAAATTCAGGCTATGCGTGAACGCCTTGGTGAAGACAAGCAGCGCATAAGTCAGGAAATGATGGCGCTGTATAAAACGGAGAAGGTGAATCCACTGGGTGGCTGTTTCCCGCTGCTTATTCAGATGCCAATCTTCCTTGCGCTCTATTACATGCTGATGGGCTCCGTTGAACTACGCCATGCGCCATTCGCACTGTGGATCCACGATCTCTCCGCGCAGGACCCGTACTATATTCTGCCAATCCTGATGGGTCTGACGATGTTCTTCATTCAGAAAATGTCGCCGACGACCGTAACCGACCCGATGCAGCAGAAGATTATGACCTTTATGCCGGTCATTTTTACCGTCTTCTTCCTGTGGTTCCCGTCCGGCCTGGTGCTGTACTACATCGTTAGTAACCTGGTTACCATCATCCAACAGCAGCTTATTTATCGCGGGCTGGAAAAACGCGGCCTGCATAGCCGCGATAAGAAAAAGTCCTGATAGCGTGCTAACGCTGTGATGGAAAGGCGGTCGAAAGACCGCCTTTTTGCTAATTAAAAAACGCGGGCCGATAACACAATTCTTTTGGCTAACGTTATTTTAGCGACGACAGCCGGGCGCTATTATTAACCAGTGTGCGCCAATAGCGCATGCTCGCTCTAACCAGAGTGTGATTGCTAAATTAAAGGCACTCAATTCACTTTAAAAATCCGGCGTATATTCTCTGCGTAATATTCATCGGTAACGTTTTTATCAATGCCTTATCACAGGCTGGCCAGAACAGAGAAAATTTATGAGCCACAGCGATACTATCATTGCTCAGGCAACGCCGCCCGGACGCGGCGGCGTCGGTATTTTACGTATTTCCGGCACTCAGGCACGCCACGTTGCACAAGCGGTATTAGGAAAGTTGCCTAAACCCCGCTACGCAGATTACCTGGCGTTTAACGACGCTCACGGGAATGCGCTCGATCAGGGGATTGCCCTTTGGTTTCCGGCACCGAATTCGTTTACCGGTGAGGATGTGCTGGAGCTTCAGGGGCACGGCGGCCCGGTTATTCTGGATATACTACTCAAGCGCATATTAACTCTGCCAGGCGTACGCATCGCGCGACCGGGAGAGTTCTCCGAACGGGCATTTCTTAACGACAAGCTGGATCTCGCCCAAGCCGAGGCCATTGCTGATTTAATTGACGCCAGCTCTGAACAGGCGGCGCGTTCGGCTTTAAGCTCGCTGCAGGGCGCGTTTTCCACGCGCGTTCATACACTGGTGGAAGCACTTACTCACCTGCGAATCTTTGTAGAGGCAGCCATTGATTTTCCAGACGAAGAAATTGATTTTCTGTCAGACGGGAAAATAGAGGCCCAGCTCAATGAAGTGATTGCCAGTCTGGAAGCCGTTCGCGCCGAAGCGCGCCAGGGCAGCTTGCTCCGTGAAGGGATGAAAGTCGTGATTGCCGGGCGGCCCAACGCCGGTAAATCAAGCCTGTTAAACGCGCTGGCAGGAAGAGAAGCGGCCATTGTAACTGATATTGCCGGCACCACGCGCGACGTCCTGCGCGAGCATATTCATATCGATGGAATGCCACTGCATATTATCGATACCGCAGGTCTGCGCACGGCCAGCGATGAAGTGGAGCGTATCGGGATTGAACGCGCATGGCAGGAGATTGAACAGGCTGACAGAGTGCTGTTTATGGTGGACGCCACGACAACCCCCGCCACTGACCCGCTAGAAATCTGGCCAGATTTTATCGCACGCCTGCCGCCGCACCTACCCATTACCGTTGTACGTAATAAAGTGGATATCGCGGATGAAAAACCGGGGCTACGTGAAGTTAATGGTCACTCACTTGCCTGCATCTCTGCCCGCACGGGTGATGGAATAGAAGCCCTGCGCGAGCACCTGAAGCATTGCATGGGCTTTGATACACAACTGGAGGGTGGTTTTCTGGCACGCCGCCGCCATCTGCAGGCGCTGGAACTGGCCGCTGCACACCTTGAGCAGGGAAAAGAGCAGCTTATTGGCGCGCGCGCCGGTGAACTGCTGGCTGAAGAGCTACGTCTCGCCCAGCAGAGCCTGAGCGAGATTACCGGCGAATTCTCCTCAGACGATCTGCTGGGCCGCATTTTCTCAAGCTTCTGTATCGGTAAGTAAACCGCACCCTGGCCGCAATCGCGGCCAGGGATTGTTAGTGGGTATTTACTTAAACTTGTTTAATTTTAATCCAAAATTCCTTTCAAATTAAAATAGTCATCGTAATAACAGCAAGAAAATCTTGCTACTACTAGCACACGCCTGACAATGTGGATTATCATTAATAAATATGTTTAGCAGCTGGTCTATATTTGCTTCCCATACAAGCCAACTAGGCTATTTCAGCCTAGAAAAATAAACATATTCTCACCGGCAAACATACTGATGAACGTTATGTATATGAAGATAGCTGACTTTTAAAATTGACTTTATTATTAACTATGACTATAACTAAAACTAAAAAAACATTACGCAATATGTCATCATATAATAGTACCTCTAATGGTTGAGAGTAATCATGAACTACATTAACCTTATAATATACTTACTACTAATATCGCTACCAACCTATGCTGAAGAGAGCAAAGGTATAAAAGAAATATCAGCAAACGGACATCAATTTTTACCTGATGAGCATTTCCCCACAACAGGATTTAGTAATGCATCTTTTAATATTCTCCTTTATGAGAATAATTCTATAACCGATTACACATGGCATTCAAATAAAAGCTGGGCTTCTATAGATCAGAACGGAAAAGTTATATTAGATACCCCCCCCACAGAAGATGATGGAAGTGTCATCATAAAAGGTGAATCAAAGAAGGGAGATGAAACTATAACATATCCGTTTACTATAACCACATGGTTTATAAATGGAGGAAATGTACGCTATCCTATAAATAAATTACAATCAACTTGTGCTGCTAAAAAATATGATGTACCACCTTTTAAAATCATTACTAATGCAACCGTTGGAAATACAGGCTCGCGTAATGCAGGTACACTTTGGGGAGAGTGGGGAAATCTCGCAGCATATGGATGGCCTACAGATATAACATACTGGACTAATGATGTTGGCCCTGAAGGTTATCATTATCTTTCAAGTCTAAAAAATGGATATCTGTATAACGATTACAAAGTAGGCAATGATACTGGAAGTGTATTTATTGTTTGCAGTAAAAAAATGGCTTCCGCATCAAAAATCAAAAGTATTACGGCAAACAACTTTACTTACTCCATTGATGACAACTTTCCTAACACAGGTTTTATAGGTGCTAACTTTAAAATAAACATCGATAATGATAAAAATGTAATCTGGAAAACGGACAGTAATTGGATAAAAGTAGATAACAACGGGATAGTGACTATTTTAGAAAAACCTTCACCTGAAAAAAACAAAGCAACCATTACAATAAATTTTAATGGTACAGAAGAGGAATACGCCTTCACCATTAAAAAGTGGTTTATCAATGCAGGGAAAACAAAATATTCAATTTCTAATGCCGTTAACTATTGTAAGAATAAAGGATATAGCCTTACCAGTTACAAAAATATAACTAATGCGATAGTCGGCGGTTCCGGTACCAGAGGTGTGGGTAACCTCTGGAGCGAATGGGGGAATCTAGCAACCTATAATTGGGCCACAGATATTACTTACTGGACTAATGATATAGGACAACAAGGTTATCATTATCTTGTAAATCTGAGTAGTGGGTATTTATATAATGACTATAACGTAGGCCAAGATAAGGGAAGTGTTTATGTAGTTTGCTCATTAGATATATAATTTTATAAGGTGAAAATCACTCCCAGTATTCATATAAGGAGACTTTATCTACCTTAATGAGCTGGCGCCCGAATAACAAAATGCCAACCATTAACGCCCCCACCGCGCCAGCGTGCGGTATGATAACCGGACTCATCTGCCCGTATCGTGCTGTCACACGGCGGCATGACAGACCTTCATAAGGAGTCAGCATGTCCGAGAGTTTGAATGTTGTTACGCTGTTGGGGAGCTTACGCAAAGGCTCATTTAACGGCATGGTTGCCCGCACATTGCCCAAAATTGCTCCTGCAGGCATGCACATTGACGCGCTTCCCTCGATTGGGGATATTCCACTCTACGATGCAGATATGCAGGAAGAGTCGGAGTTTCCCCCACAAATAGAGGCAATAGCAACGCAAATTCAGGCGGCTGATGGCGTGGTTATCGTTACTCCAGAATACAATTATTCCGTGCCCGGCGGCCTGAAAAACACTATCGACTGGCTTTCCCGCCTGCCTCAGCAACCGCTTGCCGGTAAACCCGTGCTTATCCAAACCAGCTCCATGGGGGCGATAGGCGGCGCGCGCTGCCAGTATCATTTGCGCCAGATCCTGGTCTTTTTAGACGCGCAGGTAATGAATAAGCCCGAGTTTATGGGCGGTGTAATTCAGAATAAAGTGGATACAAACAGCGGTGAGGTCATCGATCAAGGTACTCTGGATCACCTTTCAGGGCAGCTTAGCGCATTCGCGGCGTATATACAGCGCGTGCGTATACGGCCTTAAATACGCTCCCATCGCGATAAAAGGCCCGCTCACGGCGGGCCTTTTCATTGCCGCCCCTAAACCCCCTCCCGGGGAGGCGGTGATTGATCCTGTAAAACTATAGCCTGAAGAATGCCCATGGCGGAATATCTCTGCTTACTCACCGCAGGTAGACCAACACGGGGCTTTACAGGCGTTCATCACAGGTATATTGGCGTTGCAAATAGCATATAGTTTGGACGCCAAAGTATCGATTCAGGAGCCTTAAAGACAGGCCGGGCAAGGAGCTTTACCGGACAATCTACATTCTATGCGGAATAAAGGATTGTGAAGTTCCGGAGGTAAATGTTCAGCCAGCTCATATACATCTGTGGTCATCGTCCCACCTAAAACCTCAATATCAACGCTAACGGGTCATTTGAAAGGTCGCAGTACCATCAGGCTCTGTAATCGTTTTCCACCCATCGGGAAGAAGCTCCGGGGAAACCATTTTTGGCGCCGTGGGTACTTTAGATACGGCAGGTGTGAACGAAGAAATACTCAGAAGATATGTGCGACATCAGGAGAAAACGGAACAAACACATGAACAGCAGATGGAATTGCCAGAGCAATAAGCGGAAGGTGACAATAGCTCACCTTACAGGGGGCATCTCAAAAGCCTCTTTCTATAAGTAAGGTGGTCTTTTATTGCCGACTGAAAATCACTTCCTGTGGGCGTGGTCATCAACAGGTTTTGGCTCTGCCCTGCTGTTTTGGGACTTAAATCTTACAAGACTGGCAGAGGCTTTTTTAAGGGATTTGGTGCGCCCCTGAGGGGCATCAAAGCAATGCCGCCTTCTATGAAGGCGGATTTTTACTTAGTTTAGTGGCTATCGATAAATGCGATTTTTAATATAAACAGTAGCGCGACCACAACCACGCACAGACTAAGATCGCGAAAGCGCCCGGTGAATATTTTCATGATGCAATAGGAAATGAACCCCATCGCAATACCTTCAGTAATAGAGAAACTAAAAGGCATCATTACTGCGGTAATAAAAGCGGGCACCGCTTCAGTTAAATCCTGCCACTGAACGCGCGCCAGACTTGACGTCATGAGTACGCCCACATAAATAAGCGCTCCGGCCGCCGCATAGGGGGGTACCATTCCAGCCAGTGGAGCCAGGAAAATAACCAGTAAAAACAATAGGCCAACGACAACGGCCGTTAACCCGGTACGCCCGCCTACCGACACGCCCGACGTAGACTCCACAAATGCCGTCACTGAAGAGGTGCCAATAAAAGAGCCGGCAACGGACGAAAGGCTATCGACAAATAGCGCCTGTTTCATACGCGGAAAAGTGCCCTTCTCATCGGTTAACCCGGCTTTATCCGTAACTCCAATCAGGGTTCCGGAAGAATCAAACAGGTTGACCAACATAAAAGAAAAAATCACGCCCGCCAGCCCCAGATTCAAAGACCCCGCCAAATCAACGTGCCCTACAACGGAAGTTATATCGGGCGGAAGCGACACGACACCGCCATAGTGCACATCGCCAAACAGCAACCCAAGAACGGTCGTAACAACAATTGAGACAAGCACGGCTGCATGAATATTACGCGAAGCGAGGATAGCAATAATAAAAAAGCCCAGAATCCCCAGCAACACACTATGAGACGCCAGCGACCCCACTGAGACCAAGGTTTCCGGGCTGGCGACAATCACTCCGGCATTTTTTAGCCCCATCATGCCAATAAACAGGCCAATTCCACTGGTGATGCCTACGCGTAAACTCAGCGGAATATTGGCTATCATCCAGTAGCGAATACGGAAAACGGTGAGTAATAGCAAACCGACTGCGCCCCAAAAAATCGCGCCCATGCCAACCTGCCAGGAAAGCCCCATCGCGCCCACCACTACAAACGCAAAAAAAGCATTCAACCCCATCGCCGGTGCCAGCGCGACTGGCAGGTTCGCGATAAAGCCCATCAAAATACTGCCCAATGCAGCAATCAGGCAGGTGGTAACAAACACCGCCTGAGTATCCATGCCCGCAGCGCCTAAAATTTGCGGGTTAACGAATACGATATAGACCATCGTCAGGAAGGTCGTAAAACCGGCGATTACCTCTGTACGCGCCGTAGTACCGTGGCTGCGCAATTTGAACACGCGTTCAAGCAGCCCGGAGGGTGCATCCCGGCGTATCTGTTGTTGGCTCATGTTTGTTTCCGAACGTTTAAGGAGGTCGACCAGGCCGCTATCCTATACCAAAACGAATGTGAATTAATGCCGAATTAGCAAATTTTTAGGGCTTATTTCCTATACGGCATCGATTGCGTAGCGCAAACATCGTAAAGTAAACGCCTAATATTCAAAAACAGGAAAAGGTATGTCTCAGATTGATGCAGTATTTTTCGATTGCGACGGTACCCTGGTGGACAGTGAAGTCATTTGCTCTCGCGCCTATGTTCATATGTTCGCCGAAAGCGGCATACATCTGGAACTGGAAGAGGTTTTCAAACGCTTTAAGGGCGTAAAGCTCTACGAAATCATCAATACTATCAGCAAAGAATATGGCGCTCAGCTTTCACCCTCTACGCTGGAACCCGTATATCGTGCTGAAGTCGCGCGGCTCTTCGAGAGTGAATTGCAGGTAATTCCCGGAGCGCCAGAGCTGCTTAACCAAATTACGGTGCCTATGTGCGTAGTATCCAATGGCCCTGTCAGCAAAATGCAGCACTCGCTTGGCAACACCAATATGCTGCACCATTTTCCAAATAAATTGTTTAGCGGTTATGACATTCAGGCGTGGAAGCCCGATCCGGCGCTTATGTATCATGCGGCGGCGGCAATGGATGTTGCCACCGAACGCTGCATACTGGTTGATGACTCTGTCGCCGGTGCGCAGTCGGGAATAGCCGCCGGAATGTCGGTGTTCTATTTCTGCGCCGATCCGCATAATAAACCGATAAACCACCCTAATGTGACGACATTTAAGCATCTTAGTGAGCTGCCTGCACTATGGCAGGCCCGCGGCTGGTCGTTAACGCGATAGGCAAAATACGGTTCGAAGTAATGCTTTAATTTTATTTAAAAGCTCCCCTTATTAAAATAATAAGGGGAGCTTTTGTAATTAATTTTTTTATTAACTGAATTGCTATTAATCCAGGGTTTTACGGTAGGTTTTCAATCCAATAAAAATAACAACGGCGGATAAGATAAATAAAGGCAGTAAATCAGGTAACAGCTCAATGAGTGTGTAGCCTTTCAGCATAATCCCTTTAATCAACCGGATAAAATAAGTTAGCGGGAGGCATGAACCTATCGCCTGCGCCCAAACAGGCATACTGATAAAAGGGCTGATAAACCCAGACAACATCACCGACGGAATAAAATAGAAAGAGGACATTTGTAAAGCCTGCAACTGACTTTGCGCCACGCCAGAGATAGTAATCCCTAGCGACAGACATAAAAAAATATACATAATTAAGACTGAGAACAACAGAAAAACATTTCCCATTAGAGGAATTTTAAATAAGTAAACTGCAAAAACAAGTATCAGTACAGACTGGAAAATACCAATAAGAATATAAGGTGTTATTTTACCCAAAACGACTTCCAGCCCGGTGACAGGTGAAACCAATAAGTTTTCAATGGCGCCGCTTTCTCTCTCCCTGGTAATAGCAAGAGCCGTCATCAAAATAAGTGTAGTGCTCAATATCGAACCAATAATTCCTGGGATCGTATTATATTGAGTAATACCTTCCGGATTAAACATTTTATGGATAACTAACTCAAAAACATCCTCACCCTGATTGGTAGTTAATGCATCGGGTAAATCATGCTGAAAAGCATTTTTGGATACCTGTACAATAGCGCTCAATGCATTGCCTATCGCCATTGGATCGATAGCATCGCCCTGAATAAGTAATTTTGGTTTCTCTCCTTTTAATATCCTTTCTGAGAACCCTTCCGGGATAGTGAGAATAAAAATAACATCGCCATTAATGAATGCTTTTTTAGCCTCCGGCTCGGATGAGAAAGGAATCATTGAGAAGTAGTCAGTATTTTGGGTCGCACTGATAAATACCTGGCTAAATCGCCCTGTATCATAGTTAAGCAACGCGGTAGGAACCCTGTGTGGATCCATATTCACAGCATACCCCAAAATAATAAGTTGAAATAATGGCGTAAGAAAAATCATACCAATGCTGATTTTATCTCTTCTCAATTCATGTAGTTCTTTAATAACAATACCGATCCAGCGTGTTATAGAAAAATTAAGTTTCATTTTTTTCATCATTCGATTTCATTAACCAAGTGAAGGCATCTTCCAGATTCGTATCGACTTTACTGAACTGATATTCTCGGGTTAAGTTTTGGGAGATAATTTCTCCCAATTTTCTTTCATCGCGTGAGGTAACAAACAATTTATTTCCAAAAATTACGGTTTGTTCTATTGAAGGAAATTCCAAGAGTCGGCTTTCTATTTCACTCAAGTTTGTTCCAGTTATCTGTATTGTCGTTAGATTCTGCGCTTTAATAATATCCTGAATTGTTCCACTGGCGAGTAATTGTCCATAAGATAGGTATGCTACTTTATGGCATCGCTCCGCTTCATCCATATAATGCGTACTCACAAGAATGGAAATACCTTCATCGGATAAACGATGTAACGTTTGCCAAAATTCACGTCTTGCTTTTGGATCGACCCCAGCCGTAGGTTCATCTAAAAATAATAGTGAAGGCTGGTGTAACATGCAGGCAGCTAACGCCATTCTTTGTTTCCAGCCTCCGGAAAGGTATTTTGCCAATTGATCCTGGCGAGCCGTTAAACCTAAATCAGTCAGCGTTTTCTCAACTCGCTGTTTTCTCTGATCCAAGTTATGAAGCCTGGCGACAAAAAGCAGATTTTCTTTAATGGTCAAATTTCCCCACATTGAAAAATGCTGTGTCATATAACCAATGCGCTTTTTTATGTCATCGCTTTGGGTAAATATATCCATATCAAGACAGCGCCCGCTACCCGAATCCGGTGTAATAAGCCCACACATCATGCGTATTGATGTCGTTTTTCCACTGCCATTAGGCCCTAAAAAGCCATAGATCTCGCCTTTATGTACCTGGAGCGAAAAATCTTTAACCACATGATTTTTAGCAAAATGTTTATTTAGCTTTCGGACATCGATACACAAATCACTCATGAGGAACTGGCTCCACGCGCACAGGTTGGCCAATTCTTATATTCATAGCCTGATTTATATCAGGAATAGCCTCTACCATAAAAATAAGCTTCTCTCTGCGGGAGGTACTATAAATTACGGGCGGTGTATACTCAGCCTGAGGGCTAATGTAGTTTATTTTCCCGGATACGGTTTTATGAACCCCATCGCTGTAAATTTTGACCTTCATACCCACATGGAATTTTGCTAATGTTGATTCTGGAACAAAAAAACGTATTTTTATATTTTCAGGGGGAAGCAGACTAATTATAGGTCGCCCTGCAACAGGACGTTCACCAGGTCGATATATAACATCGTATATCAATGCATCCTGAGGCGCAGAAATAAAGGTTTGCTGAAGATCCCATTCTGCTTTATCTAACTGTAATTTAGCTGATTCTACGCGTGATCTTTGATTACGAATCTGTTCATCGCGCGCAGGCAGGTTTTTAGCCACCAATTGCCTGGATAATTCTTTAACTTGCGCCGATTTCTGCGCAAAATCATTATTAAAATTATCCCATTCCGCTTCAGAAACAACCCGCTTAGAATACAGTGGTCGATACCTCTCTAGCTGACTCTTGGCAAGTTTAAGCGCCGCTTTAGCCCTTTCAAGTTGGGCTCGAATAATATCTAATTCTTCTGGGCGCTCACCAGACTGCATATTATGAAGAGATGAAACTTCAGCTCGATAATTCTTTTCAGCTATTTTTTTTGCATTTTCACTCGGGAAATCATCCATTTTAACTAAACGCTCCCCTTTCTTTACAGTTTCACCTTTTTCTACGTAGATCTGGGAAACTTTCTCTGACATGTTGTAAGACAGATAAACAAAGTCTCCATAAGAATAGCCAGGAAAAAGCTGGCTATTAGTATCCTTACATCCTATGAGTAAGGTTGTTAATATAGTTAATATCCCTATCACAAATCGCATAACTATTTTCTCTAATTCAATTACGTAAGTCTTAATAGATACAAAGTTAGTTAATTATTGCCATCTACACTGTAAACAAAGTGTTTGATATATATTTCTTTCAACTTCGAAAGTTCATAGGTATTAAGCGCTGCAATTGAATTAAAGTGGTCATCTTTTACAAAAGCATGTATTTTAGAACCACCTGGTTGAAACCACCTAGCCGCTTGTTTGTATGGCCATGGAAGATCTTTTCCATGTTTTTTTATTTCTTCATTTAGTTTTTTCCAATCAGCATCAAAATTATCACCGCTGAAAATATTATCAATACTACTACAATCAAATCCATATGAGCCATTAATGGAACATAACAAGTTCCCTTCTGAAAAATACTTCTGATAAAAAGAAACAATTAACTTCTGAGCATCAGTTGGGTAAGACTGAGATATGGATAATACACCTAATAGGTTCTTGCACCGTGGGTACTTTGCAATAAAGCAAAAGATTCCTTTCCATAGTACATCAATAGCATTTGTTTTTTGGTATTGATGTTGGACAAACCCACGGCCAATTTCGATACTTGACTCTAAATTTGGAATTAGGCCTTCTTGATAATTAAATAAAGAGTAGCTATAAAGACCAGCAAACCCTTTGTTTTTAATTTGCTCATCTATATATATTACCCTGTATGCTCCCGCAATTTCTAACGTATTTGGATCCCACAAAATAATATGATAATAATCTCTATCATAGATATCGTTATCACGAAGCGCACCTGTGCCAGCACCAATAGATCGATAAGAAATTTCTCTAAGTCGCCCAATTTCCCGCAATACTGCTGAATAAGATGACCCATTATAATGATAAAGATAAACAATTTTACCATCTGACATTCTTTTTAGAATTTCGCATTCATTCAATTCTGAAATTAAAAAAGAGCGTTTTTCCGGTATCGCAACTGGGGGAAGCTCGGGCACTATGCCTTTTTTCCCATTTCCGGATAGAAATAAATGTCGCTGTATTTTTGCTGCTATATCAGAATAATCATTATCGGATTTCTTAATCTTCGATAAATCGATTTGTTTACACACGGTGATCCGCAGACGATTGCCGCGTTGCCTCAATGCCTCTCTCATTATCGTCAGATTAGATAATGGGCGATAAATTAATGCCGTAATATAATACCGGATACTATTTCGACCATGGATATGTATTGGTACTATCGCCGCTTTTGCCTTAATAGCTAGCTGAATAAAGCCCGCATGCCACGGAGATTCACGCAGCCCGGTTAACCCCGCACTTGCCAGACGCCCAGAAGGACATATAATAAGAACACCACCATTTTTAAGATGATCATTCATCTCTTTATATTCTTTTCTCCCCATGCTTCCATTCATATTATGAATGCCAATTGTCAGCTCTTTAACCTGAGGAAAAATAATCGTCAGTAAATGATTAGCGATAAATTTAATATCAGTACGCACTTTAGAGATCGTTTTTATAAGAGAAATACCATCAGCTAAAGTTGGGTGGTTAGAAACTACAATGACTGGGCCAGTAGCTGGTATTTTATTATATGCATCGCTATTTATATCAATATTTAATTCAAAGGTATCAATAACAGACTCTACCCAAGTAATACCTGTCGCTGCTTCATTTTTTTCAAGTAAATGAGTTACAGATTTCTCTGAGAAAATCCATGTTATCAACTTATGTTGCCAGGGAGACAACTTCTTACCAGGTAAAAACTCATTAATTATTTTATTTATAATTTCCATTTAAAAATCCTGACATCCCTATTCAATGTTAAAATTACTAACCATTCAATTTTTACGATAATATCGAAAGCATGTGTGTATTCTATTTTTATGGATTCACATAAATAGCCACCCGTATAAGTCGAAATGAAAATCAAATTGTACAGAGATACTATATATCAGAAGGAGGGATTTCTCATTCGTTATTCCAGGTAGATATATTTATGATTTAATAATATTTTTAATCATTTTATAAAATACCCACTTAGAAAAATTTATTTATATTAGATATTCATTGAGAGGTAACAATAATATAAAAATATCGACAATCGAGATAGGGGCTGCAATAATAATCTTTAAAAACAACAAGTTAATATATAAAACACATCCTTTAGCATCACTTTTTTATTAAGTATTGTTATAAATTAATAACAATTTTTTATTAATAACCTATTTTCCCATATAGCGTCTTACGCATTATCGCTCGTAATTTTATTTAACCGATTACTTTCTCAGGTGAAACTAAACGATAACTTTCATTATTAATGCTATTAATTTTTAATAAATAATCGTCATGGATAGTACTTGCTATTAATAATTATTGTCTACAAAATCATTCCCGGAGAGTCGCCGCTCTATTTCATCACCATTGATATGTCTGAAATCATGCCCTTTTACAAAATAGAATATAAACTCACAGATGTTTTGACAGCGATCGCCAATGCGTTCAATCGAGCGCGCGCAAAACAAAGCAGTTAATACATTGGGAATGGTTCGGGGATCTTCCATCATGTATGTCATAAGCTCACGAACAATACTTTCATATTCACGATCGATTTTTTGATCTTCATGGTAGATTCGAATAGCGTCTTCGATATCCATTCTTGCAAACGCATCCAGAACATCGTGTAGCATCTGTATTGCATGTCGGCCTAAGGATTCCAGGCTTACAATTAATGGCCGATGCTGCTGCGTAAAACTTTCCAGCGCGGTACGGCATATCTTATCTGCCACATCGCCAATTCGCTCGAGTTCAGAGGTAGTTTTAATGATTGCCATTATCAGCCGTAAATCACCGGCCGCTGGCTGTCGCCTGGCAATGATACGTACACAGGCTTCATCAATACTCACCTCCAGCAAATTAACTTCTTTATCACCATCGATAACACGCAGCGCCTGCTGACTATCCTGATTAAGCATCGCCGTAATCGCATCGGTTAGCTGTTGTTCAACCAGCCCACCCATACTCATTACCTGCGTGCGGATATGCGCCAATTCGGCATTGAATTGACCAGAGATGTGGTTATGCAAATTAAGATTATCCATTGGGTTTTCCAGGTACAGTTGTCGTAAAAATGGCCCAAATATTATTAACCGTAGCGGCCGGTAATATAATCTTCAGTTTTCTTATGCGCCGGTCGAGTAAAAAGAGTATCGGTATCACTAAATTCAATTAATTCACCAAGGTACATAAAAGCGGTTTTATCGGAACAGCGTGCCGCCTGCTGCATATTGTGTGTTACTATGACAACGGCATAATCCTTTTTCAACTCAGTAATTAATTCTTCAATGCGCCCGGTAGAGATAGGGTCGAGTGCAGAACAGGGCTCATCTAAAAGTAATACCTCCGGTTGTATTGCTATTGCACGCGCAATACATAATCGCTGCTGCTGACCTCCAGAAAGCGAATATCCGCTTTGATGAATTTTGTCTTTTGTTTCGTTCCACAATGCGGCTTGCGTTAATGCCCATTGCACGCGTTCATCCATATCCGCGCGCGATAATTTTTCAAATAACCTTACTCCAAAGGCGATATTGTCATAAATAGACATGGGAAACGGCGTTGGTTTTTGAAACACCATCCCCACTCTGGCTCGTAATAAAGAAATATCTTGCTGTTGAGTAAGTATATTTTCTCTATCCAGAAATATATCACCTTCAGCCCGCTGCTCAGGGTATAACGCGTACATTTTATTTAGAGTACGCAGTAAAGTAGATTTACCACACCCTGAAGGCCCAATAAAAGCCGTTACCTGTTGTGATGAAATATCCATGCTGATGTTTTTCAGAGCCTGATATTTTCCATACCAAAAATTTAGATTTCTAATCCTTATTTTTTCACAATACGTGGACTCAACATGCATATCTATCGCCCTGTATTTATCCGGAATTATTTTTAGTAAAAAGAACCCGCGCAAGAATATTCAGTAGTAGTACACATAGCGTAATAATAAGTACGCCAGCCCATGCCAGTTGCTGCCAGCCGGTAAACGGACTCATTGCGAATTTAAATATTGTCACCGGTAAATTCGCCAGCGGCTGCATCATATCGGTGCTCCAGAACTGATTTGACAGCGAAGTAAAAAGTAGCGGGGCGGTCTCACCGGCAATACGAGCAATCGCCAGCATAACTCCCGTCACAACGCCAGGTACAGCGGCTTTAAGGGTAATAGCGGTAACTATTTTCCACTTTGGTGCTCCCAGCGCATAAGCCGCTTCACGTAAACTATCTGGCACCAGTTTCAACATATTTTCCGTGGTTCGTATAACAATCGGTACCTGTAACAACGCCAGCGCTACTACCCCAGCCCATCCCGAAAAATGCTGCATACGGGCAACCATGATGGTGTAAACAAATAACCCAACTACGATTGAAGGCGCAGACAGTAAGATATCGTTAATAAAACGAATCGTCCCCGCCAGCGCTGAACTACGCCCGTATTCAGCCAGATATATGCCGGCTAAAATACCCACCGGGGTGCCGGCTATCGTTGCCCATAAAAGCAGAAGCCCGCTGCCAGCCAGCGCATTCGCAAGTCCCCCTTGTTCGCTATTGGGTGGGGGTGTCATGTTGGTAAAAACACTCAGTGATAAACCTTCAACGCCCCGCGTCACTGTGGAAAATAAAATCCAGCATAGCCAGAACAGGCCAAATATCATTGCAGCCATAGATAATGTAAGCGCTATTCCATTTTTTACACGCCTGCGGGACTGCATTCGCTGCCGCGTAGCCAATAACTGAACTCGTGTTTCTGGCTTATTCATGTCTGCCGACCTTCATTTCTGCCTAAGCGCGCGACCAGGAGCCGGGAAAGAACCAGCACAATAAACGTAATTACAAACAAAATAAGCCCAAGTTCCATGAGCGCAGAGGAATGTAATCCCGACTCTGCTTCAGCAAATTCGTTCGCCAGCGCCGATGTAATGCTGTTGCCCGGCATATATAAGGAAGCGCTGTCCAGTTGCCAGGTGTTACCGATAATAAATGTGACTGCCATGGTTTCTCCCAGCGCCCGCCCCAGACCCAGCATCACGCCGCCGATAACGCCATTTTTGGTATAAGGCAAAACGATATGCCAAATAACCTCCCACGTTGTGCAGCCAACGCCATACGCGGATTCTTTCATCATGGCAGGGGTTTGTTCGAAAACATCGCGCATCACTGAGGCAATATACGGCACTATCATAATCGCCAGGATGATACCGGCGGCCAGTAATCCAATACCAAAAGCCGGACCAGAAAAAAGCGCACCAATAAACGGAACCGTAGATACAATCTGCCCTAGAGGCGCCTGAAACCAGGTAGCAAATAGCGGGGCAAAAATAAATAGTCCCCACATTCCGTAAACGATACTGGGAATAGCGGCAAGCAGCTCAATGGCGATGCCTAAAGGCCGACGTAGCCAGCGCGGCGCAAGTTCAGTCAAAAATAATGCGATGCCAAAGCTTACGGGAACCGCAATAATCAATGCGATAAAAGAGGTTACCAGCGTGCCGTAAACCGGCACCAGTGCGCCAAATATTTCATTCGGCGCATCCCACTCTTTCGACCAGAGAAATGCAATGCCGAACTTTTCCATACTCGGCACCGAAGCTACGATTAGCGAAACAATGATACCGCCCATAAATAGCAATATGACCAGCGCTGCCAGTCTGACCAGGGTGCCAAATACTAGGTCCGCTCGCTTCCCCGAAAATTTCCGCGCACGCATTATTGTCACCATAACGTTATCTTTTCAGGTTGTGATAGGAATACTGACGAATGGGCTTAATAAAGCGACTTCCCGTGCTCGTCTTTTAATGCGGTTTTCCATACCAGACGAATTTGCTGAACAACCTCATCTGGCAGCGTGGCATAATCCAGCGCTTTAGCGTCTTTACCACCGGTTTTCCACGCCCAGTCAAAGAATTTTAATACTTCGCGGGTCTGGCCCGGGCGCTGCGTTTTTTTGGGTAAAAGAATAAATGTCGTTGAGGTTATCGGCCACGCATCCGCACCATTTTGATTAGTGAGATCCTGAGCAAATGAAGTTTCCCAGTCCGCGCCTTTTGCCGCATTTGAGAAATTCGTTTCGGTCGGGCTAACGGGTTTCCCATCTGCAGATATCAGGCGCGTCCAGGCCAGGCGATTTTGTTTCGCATATGCGTATTCCACATAGCCTATTGCGCCAGGTAAACGCTGTACGAACGCCGCAATACCATCATTTCCTTTACCGCCCAGTCCCACGGGCCATTTAACCGTAGTTCCTGAACCCACTTGTTTTTGCCAGGTCTCATTTACTTTTGATAGATAGCGGGTAAACACGTAAGAGGTGCCTGAACCATCTGCACATCGAACTACGGCGATATTAATCGCCGGCAGGTTAACGCCCGGGTTGAGCGCTTTAATAGCCGGATCGTCCCATTTTTTTATTTTCCCAAGGTAAATATCACCAACCGCCGCGCCGTCTAACACCAGTTGGTCGCTTTTTATCCCGGGTATATTTACCGCCAGAACGACGCCACCGATAACCGTAGGGAATTGAAACAGACCATTTTCTTCAAGGTTTGCTTCCGAAAGCGGCGCATCTGAAGCACCAAAATCAACGGTATTAGCGATAATTTGCTTTACGCCCCCCGAAGAACCTATTCCCTGATAATTCACTTTTCCGCCCGTTGCTTTTTGGTAGCTATCGGCCCAGCGGGCGTAGACCGGCGCAGGAAACGTAGCCCCGGCTCCGGTGAGATTTACAGCAGCATAAGAAGAAAAGGCGGGTAACGAAAGGAGTGCGACAAAGGCAGTAAAAACTGGATAACGCAGCACATTCATAATATCTCCAGAATTGTCTGTTTTATTAGACCCAGGGAGCCACTTAATTACGCGAATGGCTTTATGTAGCAGGTATTAAAGGCCCGCTGCCATAAAAGAAAATAGGCCCTAAACATGACAGAGAAATGTCCGCAATATGACAGTTTTATGACAAAAAAGTACGCTCACCCAAGAGCAAAAATACCATATATAAATGATAAATAAGGAAATTCAGTATGATTAAGCCTCTTCTTTTTATTAGCACTTTACTTTGTACAACCTTTATTCTGCAGGCCACCGCAGCAGATAACATAAGGTTCTATAATTACGACTCTGGCTCAACGATACTAACAGGATCAGGCAGTCAAGATCATAACGGTTACTATAATATTTCTGTCTCAAATCTCAGTATCGATGCGGTCAATACAGCTGTGCAAAACGTCAATGCTCAACAAAAAACGATCGATGAGCTTAAAAATAAAAATGCCGCTCTGGAGAGTAATATTAAAGAAATAAGTAATGAGAATAGCAAGTTAAAAGGGGAGCTTGATAATATGAAGCGTGAAAGTGACACCTTAAAGCGCGATATAGAAAATAATAAACGCGATTATAGTGCGCTAAAAAATGAAATATCTCAGCTTAGCAGTAAGATAAAGTAGAGTTATAACGGTCTCTAAATTTATTGTATCCATTACTATGAATAATTAGCGGCTGTAACCTGAACCGTCACTAATCATATTTAATCCTAAAAAAACCGCCACATAAGTGGCGGCCAACAAGAAATAATAGTGATACACCATATCATTTACACACGCATAGTTCCTGTTATGATGTATCAACGCCAGGAGGAAAACAAATAACAGCAAACACCTTATAATTATATTGTTTATTTTATAATTATTTTTACTATTGCCATGTGTATAAAACCAATTAAATTTCTTACCACTCAAAGTTTATCGCAGCGTTATAAGTAACGCCTTTAAAATCCTCGGTATTAGTAGACACACCGGCTTTTGCTGCGACATTATCATTAAAACGATAACCAGAGCCTACCGCAAGAGCATTCGTAGATTCATATCCACCAACCGACGTAGAGAGATTAAACCGGCCTACGCTGTATGGCTGGAATAAGCCAGATAAAGCGGCCTGTGAGGCAAATCCACGCTTCATTTTATTATCCAGGTTATCTACCCTATTATGCAAACTATTAATATCATTACGCATTTGGGCATTCTGTTGCGTTAGCGTACGATTGACAATCTGCTGCTGAGTATTAACCCCTTCCTGTTGATGATTCCACTGATCCTGCCGCTGGTTAACCGTCGATTGCTGCTGATTAACCGAGGCTTGTTGGTTGTTTATCGATTCCTGACTTTTGTTCCATGTAGACTGATTCGCATTGGTATCAGCCTGCTTCTGATTAATATCACGCTGCTGATTGTTCAGACCTTCCTGGGCCTTATTCCACGCTGATTGGCTATCATTAATAGCGGACTGTTTCTTATTTACAGCCTCCTGATCCTTAACATGCTGAGTCAGCGTCGAATCAATACTATCGACATTATTTTTTATATCAGAGAAATTTCCATTAGTAGCAGCCGATCCAGCATGACCATTGCTACTATCCACATTTGATGTCCAGTTGTTCCAGTCATTAGCATTCGCCACACTACTAACCATTACCCCTGACATAATTAAAGACAGCAATGATAATCTTTTCATAGTTATTTCCATTTTAAATGACATCCATAAGAACCACATAAAAGGAATTAAGATACAGCCTACAAATCAATTCCCATGCATTGAGATTATTCACAAAGAAGATTTAAACACAATACCAAAAACGAAAAAATAAAATGTATATGAATAGGTTAATGTAAATAATCTCAATATACACAATATAACAAAAACACAATAACTAATTGATTTTATTGTAAAAATCAAATCCATGTAACATTAAAATAAATTAAAATAATGTCTTTTCTTTAAGAAAAAAGGCCGGGCAAAATGATGATCTTTAGTTAAAGGTATAATAAACATTAAAAAGTTATTTTATATTATTAAACATTACCCCACTATCAGAGACGACATCCCGTTGTTTCTGCATTGATATTTTATTGTTGTCATCTCATTACCATGGTTACATGACAGCCGTGCTGCTTATGCTATATTCAGAAAAATGTTCATTACAATAGGAATAAAGCCATAAGAATGTATTCGGAGACATTAGTTCGTTATTCAAGAAATATGATAAAGAGAAATTATTCACAATTATCAATGTAGAAAATCGAGCAATAACTAACAATATCGCTTCATGCCGTGCAGGCTCGCATACAGATAGCTATTCTTATCCAGTATTAACTTGGTTGGTTATAGTGTCGGAGATTGCTATTACCTAATGGGAAGAAAACATGATATTGCCGAACAATGAATTTAGAACCATAGCTAATATTGAAACTCTGCTCAGTTTTGAGCGGAACTTCCCTACATTTCGAATAAAATTGCCGGGAGCACTTTAGGCCCTCTTCAGTCTTTCTCCCTTTAAACGGCGTGGAAACCCCGGAACGTTTTAGCATAAGCCAGTTTTTATAGGTTCCGCCAAAACTTCTGTTAATAACCCTGTATCCAGGGTTCGACTTTTCGCTAACAGTAAAAATCTTCCTTCATAGAAATAGAAGGCGGCACTGCTTTGATACCCGGGGGGGCATACCAAATTCTTTAAAAAAAGCCTCTGCCAGTCTTGTGAGATTTAAATCCCAAAACAACAGGGCAAAGCCAAAACCTGTTGATGACCACGCCCCCAGGACGCGGTTTTCAGTTGGCAATAAAAAACCCCGGATTTTATTCCGGGGTTTTTTAATACAATATTAACTCACTCAACCGTAACTGATTTCGCCAGATTGCGCGGCTGGTCTACATCAGTGCCTTTAATTAAAGCAACGTGATAAGACAGCAGTTGTAGCGGCACGGTATAAAATATCGGTGCAATCACCTCTTCAACGTGTGGCAATGAAATAACGTGCATTGTTTCACTATCAGTGAAACCTGCATTTTCATCGGCAAACACGTACAGGTGACCACCTCGCGCGCGAACCTCTTCAATATTCGACTTCAGCTTTTCCAGCAACTCATTGTTAGGCGCGACGACAATGACGGGCATATTGGCATCAATTAGCGCCAGCGGGCCGTGTTTGAGTTCACCAGCCGCATAGGCTTCTGCATGAATATAAGAAATTTCCTTCAGCTTGAGCGCGCCTTCCAGAGCGATGGGATACTGATCGCCACGCCCAAGAAACAGCGCATGCTGCTTATCAGAAAAATCCTCAGCCAATGTTTCAATTAGCTTGTCCTGAGAAAGCATTTGCTCAATACGGCTAGGTAAGGCCTGCAGAGCATGGACAATATCCTGCTCGATAGCGGCATCTACACCTTTCAGGCGCCCTATTTTTGCCACCAGCATCAATAGTACCGTTAACTGGGTAGTAAACGCCTTGGTAGAAGCCACGCCGATTTCCGTTCCCGCTTTAGTCATTAGCGCCAAATCAGACTCTCGCACCAGCGACGATCCGGCAACGTTACATATGGCAAGCGATCCTAAATATCCCAGCTCTTTAGACAAACGCAGTGCGGCCAGCGTATCTGCGGTTTCTCCCGACTGAGAAAGCGTTATCATTAGGCTATTGCGCCGCACGGCGGATTTGCGATAGCGAAACTCCGATGCGATTTCGACATCGCACGGTACGCCAGCCAGAGCTTCAAACCAGTAGCGCGACACCATTCCGGAGTTATAAGACGTGCCGCAGGCAACGATTTGGATATGTTCAACCTGAGAGAGCAGCTCATCCGCCTGTGGGCCAATTTCACTAAGATCGACGGAGCCATGATTAATTCGCCCGACCAGGGTATTTTTTATCGCGTTTGGCTGTTCGTAAATTTCTTTTTGCATGTAGTGGCGATAGATCCCTTTATCACCCGCATCATATTGAAGGTTTGACTCCACTTCAGGGCGCGTTACCGCTTCCCCGGTGCGTGAAAAAATAGTCACGCTACGGCGAGTAACTTCTGCAATATCGCCTTCTTCAAGGAAGATAAACCGCCGGGTTACCGGTAGCAGAGCCAACTGATCGGAAGCAATAAAGTTCTCTCCCACCCCAAGGCCAATAACCAGTGGACTACCTGAGCGCGCGGCTAATAAAACATCGGGGTTGCGAGTATCTATAATTACAGTCCCGTATGCGCCACGTAATTGCGGGATTGCGCGCAGCACGGCATCGCGCAGCGATCCGCCCTGTTCCATTTCCCAGTGCACCAAGTGAGCAATCACTTCAGTATCGGTTTCTGAAGCAAAAACATACCCGCGAGACTTTAACTCGTTGCGCAGTGGCTCGTAGTTTTCAATGATACCGTTATGCACTACTGCGATATGACCAGAAACATGAGGATGCGCGTTCGATTCTGAAGGCTCACCGTGCGTCGCCCAGCGCGTATGCGCTATACCAGTTCCACCGTGCAACGGCTGCGACTCCACCGCGCTAGCCAGCGCCTGCACTTTGCCGACACGTCGCAAACGGGACATATTTCCTTTATCATCAACAACTGCCAGACCCGCTGAGTCATAGCCGCGATATTCCAGACGGCGTAATCCTTCCAGCAGAATTTCTGCGATATCGCGTTGCGCTACTGCGCCAACAATTCCACACATAATATGAGTTCCTGATAACGGCGTTTCCGCCAGCGTTGTCGCTAACCTGTCATACCGGAATACCGGCTCCCCGAGCCTTGTAGAGATTGGGGTTTTTTATAGGAAGTACCTGGGGGAGAATTTATATGATTCCCTTCCCCGGGCCTCTTTATGAAAAAGAGACCGAAAAGCGCCTTGGCACCCCCTCGGACATGAGAGGATGCCAAATAAATACTATTTTTTCTTCGCCGGACGCTGCCAGCCTTGTTTGTGTACCTGAGGCACGCGGCTTAACACTAATTCGTTTTCCTGAATATCTCGCGTAACCGTAGTGCCAGCGGCTATCGTCGCCCCTGCGCCAACGGTAACCGGCGCGACCAGTTGCGTATCTGATCCTACAAAAACACCATCACCGATAATGGTTTTGAACTTATTAACACCATCATAGTTACAGGTGATGGTTCCTGCGCCAATATTCACGTTATCGCCAATATCTGCATCACCTAAATAGCTTAAATGCCCGGCTTTTGACCCCTTCCCGAGCCGCGCCTTTTTCATTTCAACAAAATTGCCTACGTGCGCACCAGTAGCAAGCTCAGCGCCCGGACGCAGACGGGCAAAAGGCCCGATCGAGCAATCAGACTCAAGCCTGGCGTCTTCAACAACGGAATAGGGGCTGATTTCGCAGTCATCAGCAATCACACTGTTTTTGATTACACATCCGGTGCCAATTTTAACGCGATGCCCGAGCGTAACGCTGCCTTCAATAATGACATTGGTATCAATCTCTACATCGCGCCCGTGAGCTAGCGTCCCACGTAAATCGAAACGAGCGGGATCGCGCAGCATAACGCCAGCCAGCAAAAGTTTCTCTCCCTGCTCGCGTTGATATTCTCTTTCAAGGCGAGATAACTGCAGGCGATTATTCACGCCTTCTACTTCGCTCAAACGCTCTGGCTGCACCGCAGAAATTTCCCGACCTTCTTGCCAGGCCATACCAATGACATCAGTAATATAATATTCGCCCTGCGCATTATTATTATCCAGACTGGCGAGCCAGCGTTTTAAATCCGCCCCGTTCGCAACCAAAATGCCGGTATTGATTTCCCTGATTTGGCGCTGCGTATCATTGGCGTCTTTATGCTCAACGATACCGCTAACTTTACCGTTATCCCGCGTAATACGGCCATAACCGGTAGGATTGTCTAGCTCAACGGTCAATAATCCAATTCCACCCTCAGGCTTCGCGGCACAAAGGCGCGTTAACGTTTCAGCGGAGATTAGCGGTACATCACCGTAAAGCATGAGTATGTCTTCGTCATCAGCAAAAAAAGGCGCGGCTTGCTGCATGGCATGCCCGGTACCCAACTGCTCACGCTGTTCCACCCAATTGAGAGATTCAGTTTTTAACGTTTGCTTGAGCAATTCTCCACCATGCCCGTAGACCAGATGAATATTGCGCGCCCCTAATTCTTCAGCTGTATCAATAACGTGCTGCACCATAGGCTTCCCCGCCAGAGTATGCAGTACCTTAGGTAAATCGGAGTACATGCGCGTTCCTTTACCAGCGGCAAGGATAACTACGCTTAAAATACTGTTTAACATATGCGTCCTGATTCTAACTTGTATGGAAAGTAAAACGACTTCACCCTAAAACTTCTACATATTTTTCATGTAAAAATGGTTTGCTGAAAAAGCAATCACTAAACCTGTCTCTACGGCTTTGCATTTCAGGCCTTCACTCAAAATAGAGCAAACAAAGCGCGGGAAAAATGCGCTGTAAGCAGCAAACATACCGGATATTGCAAGAATAACGCTTTTTTTTAACAGTAAAAGAAAACCTTTCATTGCTCGGCATCGCCAGGGGGGTACTTTACGTTTCTTTCGATGCCAATGGTGAAAGATGCAGACGAAAAAAACCTTCTTCATAGCAATTATTTTACAGAAAAAATACATATACCAATATAAAAGGCATGCTGAAATTCAGGAAAATAGCTCTATTATCTCTGCGTTGAGAAGCCAACATATATTCGGAAATTGCGTTACTTCTAGAGTAAAGATAATAATAGAATAAAATTAAACACAATCAACATTAATGCAACAATTATGAAAAATAAAAAATAACATCTATCTTTTCAATAACTGAAGAAAACAAATTAAATTATTAAATAATAAACACTTCAATAAAAAACTGCGTTCATAATCAATCGAAAATTAATAATAAGAAATAAGCGGTAAAAATAAATCACTAACAAAATGACGATGCATTGATGATATTGCTCGTCAGGAAATAATAAGCAGCATAAAAGCAGCTGCAGGTGAAATTACATACAGGCTATCAGGAAGGTAGCATTTCAAACGACTTCAGGCATAAATAGCAACAATCAATTCAAGAGAACAAAATACGTCGCCTCAGTAAGGCTATTTACTTCTTTTGCCTGTTAAACCAAACATCGGACGGTCAGACAATGGCACGAATCAGGGATAAGATACACTACCCAATTAAAAACAATCTGTTAAAAGCAAAGTTACATCATATAAAAACCATTACAAACAATGAGTTATTTTTAATTCATAACACTAATTCAACGGCCGTCGGTAAAAGAGATTACTATGGATATTTTGCTGACTTCCAGAATGTAGTACTTCAATACGTATCAAAGTAGCGATAATTACATATCTGGATATACAAAAATAGTTCCACTCATTAGCTTCATATTTGTATAAGTCATAAACTGTAAATTATTATTTACCGACACACAGTGTTCTTGAAGGAAAACAGACAAAAGGAATATTGCTCATGTTAAGTAAAATGATAAAGAACTACTAATATAAGGTTGATAGCCACCTCATTGGCTGTTATCAAGAATGTTTCTCTATTGGGTAATGCTTTCGGCACACCATATTATTAACAGATTAACGAAATATAATAAAATGAAAGAGTTATTAAATATAAAATCTATCATCCCCCCCGTATTTAACCGAAACAGACATAGTTTAAATAACGGGACTTTTAATTGTCATACCCCACCGGGATCGCTATCAGCATTGGGATTATCTAAACACGCTGCCGGTATTTTGATGGTATTTATTCCTCCCAATACTCAATTTTCTTCAGTAAGCCGTAGCTTTCAACAATTTACGACAAACCGATTAACTGTCTTAACATTGTCTTCCAGCGGTGCACTAAGTAGTAGCGGCGAGCGCACCACTTATTGCGATAGCACTAGCCAGGAAGGGAGCTGGATTTATCTTCCACAAAAATTAATTTCACATCATGAATCACATATTGTTGATTTACATACTAAAGACACACAAAATGCCGCAGATCGCATTCAGGCAATTCAACGCGAATTAGAATCATTACGGGTAAATACGCCTTTATCTTCCGATCGTACTTTCGCCCTTATCTATTGCGATGGACTTTCAGCATCGGAAGGCTTTCTGATGCAGGCCTGGTATAATAGCGGGCGTTTTCCTTGCCTGGCTATTGGTGGCTCAGCAGGAGGGAGAATTGAATTTGATGGAACCTGGATAGGTATCGATAACCACGTACTTCAAGGTAAAGCCGTGATTGTTTTTTGCCAAATCGCGGAAGGGAAATCATTTGCGCCTTTTAAAAGCCAGAACTTCAAGCCAACGGCTAAAAGCTGGCTTATTGCCGAAGCCGATCCTATTGCTCGCACCGTCACATCAGTACTCGACGATAATGGGCAACAATATCCGTTCACCCATGCCCTGGCCGACCATTTAAATTGTTCTATTCACCAGCTTAGTGAACGACTTGAATCACTGACTTTTGGAGTTAAGGTCGGCAATGAATATTTCATTCGCTCCATCGCCAGCATTGAAGAAACCTGTATTCATTTCTTTTGCGATCTTGAATTTGGCGACAAACTTTACCTGCTTGAAAAGACCGATTTTAAACAAACTACGCGTAACGACTGGAAGACTTTCATTAAAAGCCGGGGTAAACCAGCGGCCATTCTGATGAACGATTGCGTATTAAGGCGGCTTGGAAATCAACCGCAGCTTTCCGATGCCCATTTTTTTAAAGGAATAATTGCCGCTGGTTTTTCCAGCTTTGGTGAAATTCTTGGCGTACCCATGAATCAAACTCTATCTGCGTTGGTCTTCTTTGATAGAGATGTAAAAAGTATGACCCACTTCCCTGTGCAATACGCCAGCTACGCGGGACATTATGCTCAGCGCGAACTGTCACGCTGGGAAACATTGCATGATATTCAAAACCGTGTACTTCAGAGCATGATTTCACATCAGCGGGGTTTTGAACCGCTGATTGAACTACTACCTATTCTCGAATCAGCGACGCAGCATCAACACAAAACATTGAACCTTGCAGAAAGCGGTATTCGGGCTATCAGTAATGTGGCGCAGGAAAGCCAGCAGGCCCAGCATCGGCTAGAAAGCGAGTTAACTGAACTTGAAAAGATATCGAATAGCATTACTGAAATTACGGACATCATCAGCAACATGGCCTTTCAGATTAATATACTGGCGCTTAATGCTGCGGTAGAGTCCGCGCGCGTGGGGCAGGCGGGCAGGGGATTTGCCGTCGTCGCTAATGAAGTGCGTCGTCTGGCTCACTCATCTAAAGAGCAGGCGGATGCCACCACCAGCAACATACGGAAGGCCGTCGAAACTATTACCCGTATCCGCGCTGTCGCTGACCTTACCATGAAAACAGCGACCGACATGGCGCAGCGTAGTCTCAGCGCTGCGGATAGCCTTTCGTCAATGGAAAGTAAAACCATAAATGATCAGAAGAGCATATCTCAACATCTTCACAGCCTGCATACATTAACCGACAGAATTGATTCTATGCAGGAGTCTTTGAATCAGTTAGCAGTGTTACAGCAGCTTTCTGAATCACGCTCTAACGGGCACGGCCCAGCGTAACTGCCTTTTATGGCATCAGAAGATGGCCTCTAACTAGCAAAGGCCATCTTCTGTAAATTTCGATAATTCCACACTCTGTATATACAGGCACTTTAACAAAAGCATTAATATAATCAGAGCAATAACCCAAGTGGCTCAATAAAAATTGGGGAGCGGGTTCAAGCCAAAACTGTGCGGTAAAGAAAGGAATTATGGCGAAGGTAAGTTTTACCGGCAGAGCTAAAGTAAAACGGAGAGTCATATTTTATGGGCATAGCATTTGCCAATAAAAATTCGCCTGCATAACAGGTGGCTTTGACGCAGCCCCCTAAAAGCAGGCTTAAACACTCCCCTTCCACACCAGGCTGGATTTGCCGTTCTTCTTCCTCTTTCGCTATCTTTCCTGGTACCGGACATTTTCTTCGTGTGCGCTCGCTGAGTCCGCAAAATATCTCTTTCCCGGAATAATTGTTCCAACGTTTGCGCTTTCTGAGATAAGGAAACGTCGCAAACAGTCTGATAGCCGTTCGCATCCTGTGAGTTCCTGGGCACCTAAACCTGGCGGCGTTCTGGCTATGACCTACCGGCACATTTAGCTCAACGACCGTGCGCTTTTCGTATTGCTGTAGATATAGACGCTGCGATAAAGCTCTTTATCGAGGCTACCTTTGAGGATTTTGTATCCGTACTTCGGCGCCCATACGAGATGATATTGACAGCGATAGAATACGCGGCAAGCGGATGCTATTGACTCCTTGATTTGCAGGTAGCAAACCGGGGCAGTATTTAGCAAAGCATTCCCCGGGCACAGCCCTACATGAACGATCGCCACCTCCCCAGAAGATGGTTTAATATTGGCAATAAAAATGCCAGCCCCGGGGCTGGCATTTATGCTTCAAGCCTGTATTACATCGCTTTTTTAGTCAGTTCAATCACGCGCAGTTTGGCGATAGCTTTCGATAGTTCTGCAGAAGCCTGAGCGTAATCCACATCGCCGTGGGAGCTGCGAATGTGTTCTTCCGCTTTGCGCTTAGATTCCTGAGCGCGAGCTTCATCGAGATCCTGACCACGAATTGCTGTATCAGCCAAAACCGTTACGGTTCCTGGCTGCACTTCCAGCACGCCGCCAGAGAGATATATAAACTCTTCAGCGCCGTTATCTTTTACGATGCGGATCATACCAGGCTTAATGGCGGTGAGGAGCGGAGCGTGGCCGGGGAAAATACCCAGTTCACCTTCGCTACCCGTAACCTGGATTTTTTCGACCAGACCAGAAAACATTTGTTGTTCTGCACTGACGACATCCAGATGATAAGTCGTTGCCATGTCACCCTCCTGTCAAGGCGTTACAGTTTTTTGGCTTTTTCCACTGCTTCTTCAATGGTGCCAACCATGTAGAACGCCTGCTCCGGCAGGTGATCGTACTCACCGTCCATAATGCCTTTAAAGCCGCGGATAGTATCTTTCAGAGAAACGAATTTACCCGGCGAACCTGTAAAGACTTCTGCTACGAAGAATGGCTGCGACAGGAAGCGCTGAATTTTACGGGCGCGAGCAACCACCAGCTTATCTTCTTCGGACAGTTCATCCATCCCCAGAATAGCAATGATGTCTTTCAACTCCTGGTAGCGCTGCAAAATTGACTGCACGCCACGCGCGACATCGTAATGCTCCTGGCCAACCACTAATGGGTCTAGCTGGCGGCTGGTGGAATCCAGCGGGTCAACGGCCGGATAAATCCCCAAAGAGGCAATCTGGCGGCTCAGAACCACGGTAGCATCAAGGTGCGCAAAGGTGGTTGCCGGCGACGGGTCAGTCAAGTCATCCGCAGGGACATATACCGCCTGCACGGAGGTGATAGAACCTGTTTTCGTTGAGGTAATACGCTCCTGCAGAACGCCCATTTCTTCCGCCAGCGTCGGCTGATAACCTACCGCAGACGGCATACGTCCTAACAGCGCGGAAACTTCTGTACCAGCCAGCGTATAACGATAGATGTTATCGACGAACAAAAGAACGTCACGCCCTTCGTCACGGAATTTTTCCGCCATGGTCAGGCCAGTTAGCGCAACGCGCAGACGGTTTCCCGGCGGCTCGTTCATCTGCCCGTATACCAGCGATACTTTATCCAGTACGTTAGATTCGGTCATTTCATGGTAGAAGTCGTTACCCTCACGAGTACGCTCACCCACGCCTGCAAACACAGAGTAACCGGAGTGCTCGATCGCAATATTACGGATAAGCTCCATCATATTTACGGTTTTACCTACGCCCGCACCGCCGAACAGACCAACTTTACCGCCTTTAGCAAATGGGCAAATCAAGTCCATTACTTTAATACCGGTTTCCAGCAGCTCCTGAGAGTTTGACAACTCTTCATAGGTTGGCGCTTCGCGGTGAATTGCCCAGCGCTCTTCTGCACCGATATCACCTTTCATATCGACCGGATCGCCGAGTACGTTCATGATACGCCCCAGCGTTGCTTTACCAACCGGTACTTCAATAGGATGTTCGAGATCTTTGACGTCCAGCCCACGGCGCAGACCATCAGAAGAACCCATGGCAATGGTACGCACCACGCCACCGCCTAATTGCTGTTGAACTTCCAGCACCAGGCGCTCATTACCATTCATCACCTCAAGAGCGTCGTACACTTTTGGTACGGCATCCTGAGGAAACTCGACGTCCACCACGGCGCCGATTACCTGGATAATCTTTCCAGTTGCCATCTTGAATCCTCTACGTATTAACCTGGTTAAACCGCGGCGGCCCCCGAGACTATCTCGGTGAGTTCCTGAGTAATGCTGGCCTGACGAGCCTTGTTGTACACCAGTTGCAGCTCTTTAATCAGGTTTCCGCCGTTATCGGTCGCGGCTTTCATCGCCACCATTCGTGCGGCCTGCTCGCTGGCCAGGTTTTCCACCACACCCTGATAAACCTGTGACTCCACATAGCGACGCAGCAGCGTGTCCAGCAGCGCTTTAGGGTCTGGTTCATACAGGTAATCCCAGGTTTTACTTTTCAACTCCTCATCTTCCGCCGCTGGCAGCGGCAGCAATTGAGTAATCGTCGGTTCCTGAGACATGGTGTTAATAAATTTATTGCTGACAATATAAAGCTTATCCAGACGACCTTCGTCATAGGCCTGCAGCATGACTTTCACCGGGCCAATCAGTTCGGACAAAGAGGGGTTATCACCCATCCCTGTCACCTGCGCCACAACGTTACCGCCAACTGAGTTAAAGAATGAAACCCCTTTAGATCCAATAAGTGCCATATCACACTGCACGCCTTTATCGGACCAGGCTTTCATTTCATTCAGCAGTTTTTTAAACAGATTAATGTTCAAACCACCGCACAGGCCGCGGTCGGTAGATACCACCAGGTAACCGACACGCTTAACGTCGCGCTCTTCCAGGTAAGGATGCTTATATTCCAGATTACCGTTTGCAAGGTGCCCAATCACGTTGCGCATGGTTTCAGCGTAAGGACGGCTGGCCGCCATGCGTTCCTGCGATTTACGCATTTTGGAAGCGGCGACCATTTCCATCGCTTTCGTGATCTTCTGCGTATTCTGGACGCTTGCGATCTTACTACGTATCTCTTTTGCGCCGGCCATGAGCTTCTCCTCAAAGCCTGGCGGTCCATTCAACAACGGACCGCCAGAACATTACCAGGACTGGGTTGCTTTGAAGGTATCGAGCACGCCTTTCAGCTTGCCTTCGATCTCATCGTTATAGCCGCCCGTCTTGTCGATTTCCTGCATTAGCGCAGCATGATCGCGATCGACATACGCCAGTAATGCCGCTTCGAAGCTGCCAACTTTAGCAATCTCAACGTCTTCCAGATAACCACGCTCTGCTGCAAACAGTACCAACGACTGCTGTGCTACAGACATCGGCGCATACTGTTTCTGTTTCAGAAGTTCGGTCACTTTCTGGCCGTGATTCAACTGTTTACGAGTTGCATCATCCAGATCGGATGCAAACTGAGAAAACGCCGCCAGCTCACGATACTGCGCCAGGGCAGTACGAATACCACCAGAAAGCTTTTTCATGATTTTGGTTTGCGCCGCGCCACCAACGCGGGATACGGAAATCCCCGGGTTAACCGCAGGGCGAATACCGGCGTTAAACAGACTGGACTCAAGGAAGATCTGACCATCAGTGATTGAAATCACGTTAGTCGGAACAAACGCAGATACGTCGCCGGCCTGAGTCTCAATGATAGGCAATGCCGTCAGAGAACCCGTCTGACCTTTCACTTCGCCTTTGGTAAACGTTTCAACATATTCAGCATTAACGCGCGCAGCACGCTCCAGCAGGCGAGAGTGGAGATAGAAAACATCGCCCGGGAAGGCTTCACGTCCAGGTGGACGGCGTAACAGCAGAGAGATCTGACGATACGCTACGGCCTGCTTAGAGAGGTCATCATAGATGATTAATGCATCTTCCCCGCGATCGCGGAAATATTCGCCCATCGCACAGCCAGCGTACGGCGCCAGATACTGCAGCGCAGCCGATTCAGAGGCTGTAGCCACCACAACAATCGTGTTAGCCAGTGCGCCGTGTTCTTCCAGCTTGCGTACTACATTTGAAATGGTCGAGGCTTTCTGACCAATCGCCACATAGATACATTTAATGCCGGAATCACGCTGGTTAATAATGGCATCGACGGCGAGCGCCGTTTTACCGGTCTGACGGTCACCGATAATCAGCTCACGCTGACCACGGCCAATTGGAATCATCGCATCGACAGATTTGTAGCCAGTTTGCACCGGCTGATCGACAGACTGCCTGTCGATAACGCCAGGTGCGATGGCTTCTACCGCAGAGAACCCGTCATGCTCAACGGGGCCTTTACCGTCAATCGGCGCACCCAATGTATTCACGACGCGCCCGAGCAGGCCACGTCCGACCGGAACTTCCAGAATACGGCCGGTACATTTTACTTTCATGCCTTCAGCGAGGTCGGCGTATGGCCCCATAACTACTGCACCTACAGAGTCGCGCTCAAGGTTCAGTGCAATAGCATAACGGTTACCAGGCAAAGAGATCATTTCCCCTTGCATCACATCGGCCAGGCCGTGTACGCGGATGATACCGTCACTGACGGAAACAATAGTACCTTCATTGTGAGCTTCGCTCACAACATTGAACTGATCGATACGCTGCTTAATCAGTTCGCTGATTTCGGTGGAATTCAGTTGCATGCTCCAGTCCCCTTAAGACTGCAAGACGTCTGCCAGGCGTTCAAGGCGGCCGCGTACGCTACCGTCAATGACCATATCACCCGCACGGATGACGACTCCTGCCATTACAGACTTATCAATTTTGCAATTCAGCTTCACTTTGCGTGACAGACGTTTTTCCATTGCGGCGCCAATTTTCGAAAGCTGCTCTTCATTCAGTGTGTTGGCAGAAGTTACATCAACTTCAACGGTCGCCTCTTGGGCGGCGCGCAGGTTAATGAACTGCTCAAGAACATCAGGAAGCACCTTCAGACGCCCATTTTCAGCCATAACCTTAATCAGGTTTTGACCATGAACATCAAGCTGGTCACCACAAATTGTGATAAACGATTCGGCGAGCGTTTCCGGCGCCAGTGCGCCGGAGAGAAGCTCTGTCATTTGTTCGTTTTTAGTCACCTCGGCGGCAAATGCCAGCATATTTTGCCAGCGGTCAACGCTCTGGTGTTCGACGGCAAAGTCAAAAGCTGCTTTGGCGTAGGGGCGAGCTACCGTAATAAATTCAGACATCAGCCCCTCCCTCCTTACAGTTCAGCGACCAGTTTATCTACGATGTCGCTGTTTGCAGCTTCATCCACGGAACGTTCGATAATCTTCTCGGCGCCGGCAACCGCCAGCGAGGCAACCTGCTTACGCAGTTCTTCACGAGCGCGTTTGCGTTCAGCTTCTATCTCAGCCTGAGCCTGCGCTACGATTTTTTCACGTTCCTGCTCTGCTTCAGCTTTCGCATCGTCCAGCATCTGTGTGCGGCGTTTATTTGCCTGCTCGATAATGACCTGGGCTTCTGCTTTCGCTTTTTTCAGCTGGTCGTTCGCATTAGCCTGTGCAAGGTCTAAATCCTTTTTCGCACGCTCTGCTGAAGCCAGTCCGTCAGCAATTTCCTTCTGACGTTTTTCAATAGCAGCCATAATCGGCGGCCATACATACTTCATGCAGAACAGGACAAACAGGACAAACGCGATGGCCTGGCCGAGGATTGTTGCGTTAAGATTCACAGCACAATGCCTCTTATTTAGTTAACGTTTTCATATCGCTATCTTTAATTTAAAGAAAGCAACACGTACTACGCGACGGCAAACATCACGTACAGCCCCAGACCAACAGCGATCATCGGGATAGCATCCACCAGACCCATAACGATAAAGAACTGAGTACGCAGCAGAGGAATCAGATCTGGCTGACGCGCAGCGCCTTCCAGGAATTTCCCCCCGAGGATGCCGATACCGATCGCAGCACCGATTGCCGCCAGGCCCATCATTACAGCGGCAGCCATGTACAGCAGATCCATATTCAGGTTTTCCATGACAGTCTCCAGTTTGTTTCAGTTTAAACGCAGTAGTGTTATATAAAATTAATGTTCTTCAGACGCCATCGACAGATAGACAATCGTCAGAACCATGAAGATGAAGGCTTGCAGCGTGATAATCAGAATGTGGAAAATCGCCCACGGCACATTCAGCACCCATTGAGACCACCACGGCAACAGACCCGCAATCAGAATGAAAATCAGCTCACCGGCATACATGTTGCCGAACAGTCGCAGCCCGAGAGAAACAGGTTTAGACAGTAGACTTACGCCTTCGAGGATCAGGTTTACTGGAATGAAAATCCAGTGGTTAAACGGCTGAAGCGTCAGCTCTTTCGTGAAGCCACCAACGCCTTTCATTTTGATGCTGTAAAAAAGAATGAGGATAAATACGCCAAGCGCCATCGACAGCGTGATATTAACATCCGCTGAAGGCACCACGCGTAAAGCAGGCAGGCCTAATACATGCTCACCGATGTATGGCAGCAAATCGATAGGCAGTAAGTCCATCAGGTTCATCAGGAAAACCCAAACAAAGATAGTCAGCGCCAGCGGTGCAATAACCTTACTTTTGCCGTGATACATATCTTTTACGCTGCCATGAACAAAGCCAATCACCAGTTCAATAGCCGTCTGAAATTTTCCAGGCACGCCGCTAGTGGCGCCTTTAGCCACTTTACGGAACAGGAATAAAAACAATATCCCCAAAACCACTGAGAAGAACATGGAGTCAATATTAAGCGTCCAGAATGTGGCCGGGGGGTTGTGCGGATCCACCAGCGAGAACGTACGAAGGTCAATCTGAAGATTATTCAGATGGTGTCCAATGTAGTCCTGCGGGGTTGAGATTTCTCCTGCAGACATGATGCCTCTTACCCTTGGTTGTTAATTACAGCAGACGCCAGTATCTGTACCACCAGCGCCGATATCCAGGTCACTATCAGCGGTAAGAACACCGCTTTAAAGCACGCTAACGCCACCACCAGTAGGATAAATGTCACTATCACCTTTACCGCTTCGCCTAACGCAAATGACCACGCTAAGCGCCCTTTGGCCGGTATCTGAGCCTGGTGACGCCAGGCAAAATTCATAAAGAATGCATTTGGCAGTAAGGCTGCCAGACCACCTCCAATTGCGGAAGCGCCCCATTCCAGGCTTTTAAGGCTAAACAACAGTCCAATCACGATTACTGTCAGTAGCTGAATAACCAACAGCCTGTTTGCCACATTTTTGCCCGAAAGTGATGCTGACATAATGTTTCGCTTCTGCTCCCTTCGGGGTACATCAAGTGTCGTATAAAACTGCCTTTAGGACTCTGAGTCAAGCGCCAAAAAGCGCTCAAATTATACGGGCCGGCCCCGTGATTTCAAACGATAAGTAGCAAAAAGGTGAATAAATATTTAATTTTTTTTCAAACACCCTATTTTCTCATTTTAAAAAAAACTTGAGCAAGCTCTCATAATCACAATAAGTACGAAATCGACTAGTTATAAAGCGTGCTGTGAGTCACAAAACGAATAATCATAATAAGGCGTTTTTAGGTTTATTTCGCAAAAAACAAAATTTATCCTAATGATTTAAAAAACAATTACAAAATATTCTTATTAAAAGCCATGTAAACACGATAAATACAACTCATTGACATTTGGCAGACATTTTTTATGTAAAAAAATTATTCATTGCTCGATTTTTATTGTTTCTATTTTCTACTTTGTCGATAAAAGTGGATTAGCAAAAAAAGTTACGTTAAACGAAGGAGATTAAACAGTTAGTGTAAGGTTAAATGTCATGTCATTTAACTCTAAGACTTATCATGTTATTACCCGGTTTTTATCAGATAAAAATGCGACTTTTTTTGATAAAAATTAATTTTTATTCGGGCAAATAATCACCAGATGTCGCTCACCTTCAAGTGAAGGAACATGTAAACGCACAACATCTTTTACAGCTACCGTAGGGGGTAATGCCGTTAATTCATCTTCAGATTTGACGCCTTTAAGTGCATAAAAACTCCCCGTATTTCCAGGCAAATGGTTACACCATGAAATCATATCGTTGAGAGAGGCGAAAGCTCGGCTAATTACGCCGTCAAACGGCTGTACGGCTGAAAACGCCTCTACGCGACTCTGTACCGGCGTGATATTTTCCAGGCCCAGTTCATGCTGCACCTGCCGTAAAAACCGGATGCGTTTTCCCAGGCTATCCAGCAGAGTAAAGTGAGAATCAGGCCGTACAATAGCCAGCGGGATGCCTGGAAGCCCGGGGCCAGTGCCTACGTCAATAAAACGCGTCCCCTGCAAATATGGCTCAACCACAATGCTGTCCATAATATGGCGAACCAGCATCTCTTCAGGATCGCGAATAGAAGTAAGGTTGTAGGCTTTATTCCACTTGTGCAACAGTCCGACATAATCGACCAATTGCTGTTTTTGACGTTCAGACAGCGTAATGGCGGCTGCCTCAAGAAGTGAATTTAGTTTATTCAGCACGGTATTCTCCGAAAAAGCCGGGATTCCCCGGCCCTATGCATTGGCTTAATCAGGCGCTGCGGCGCAGCATACCTTGCTTTTTCAACCAGACAAGTAAAATGGAAATAGCCGCAGGCGTTACGCCAGATATGCGCGATGCCTGTCCAATAGAGGTCGGTTTATGATCGTTCAGCTTTGCGATGACCTCGTTAGATAGCCCGGAGACCTGCCGGTAATCTAGCGTTGCGGGCAATAACGCATTTTCATTACGCTGCTGTTTCTCTATTTCATCCTGCTGACGCGCAATATATCCTTCATACTTCACCTGAATTTCAACTTGCTCAGCGGCCTGTTCGTCTTCAAGCATGGGTGCAAACGGCGCCAGTGCGGTTAAACTCCGGTAAGTTATTTCAGGCCGGCGTAACAGCTCTTCACCGCTGGCTTCCCGGGATAACGGCGATTTTAAGAGTGCATTGATTGCCGGCGCAGCCTCTGAGGAAGGATGAACCCATAGCGATTTCAAGCGCTGTCGTTCCTGTTCAATATTTTCCAGTTTTTCATTAAATCGCGCCCAGCGCTCATCGCTTATCAGACCGAGCTCACGCCCAGCAGCCGTAAGCCTTAAGTCGGCGTTATCTTCCCGCAGCATGAGCCGATACTCAGCCCGTGAAGTAAACATTCGGTAAGGCTCTTTAGTTCCCAGTGTACAAAGATCGTCAACCAGTACGCCCAGGTATGCTTCATCCCGACGCGGCGCCCATCCCTCTTTTTCACAGGAGTAACGAGCTGCGTTCAGGCCGGCAAGTAAGCCCTGCGCTGCAGCTTCTTCGTAACCGGTTGTGCCATTAATTTGTCCGGCAAAGAACAGGCCGTGAATGTGCTTACTTTCAAGCGTAAGTTTCAGATCGCGAGGATCGAAGAAATCATATTCAATCGCATAACCGGGGCGAACGATCAGTGCGTTTTCTAAACCACGCATAGAGCGGACTATTTGCATTTGGACATCAAACGGCAGGCTCGTTGATATCCCGTTTGGATAAATTTCGTTACTGGTCAGCCCCTCAGGCTCCAGGAAAATCTGGTGCGCATTACGATCGGCAAAGCGCATCACTTTATCTTCAATTGACGGGCAATAACGTGGGCCGATGCCTTCGATCACTCCCGCGTACATCGGGCTGCGATCGAGATTATTTCGGATAACCTCATGCGTTTTCTCATTGGTGTGAGTGATGTAGCACGGCACCTGCCGAGGATGCCAGTCAGCGCTCCCCAAAAATGAGAAAACGGGGAGCGGAGTATCTCCGAACTGTGGCGCAAGGACTGAAAAATCAATGGTTCGGGCATCGATGCGCGGCGGGGTTCCCGTTTTCAGGCGGTTAACGCGTAACGGCAATTCTCGTAGACGCCGGGCTAGCGGGATAGAGGGCGGATCGCCTGCACGCCCGCCGCTATAGTTGTCCAAACCGATATGAATTTTCCCGTCCAGAAAAGTGCCAACGGTGAGTACGACAGCACTGGCGCGGAATTTTAGGCCCATCTGCGTAACGACGCCGATGACCTTTCCTTTTTCAACTAATAGATCGTCCACCGCCTGCTGGAAGATCATTAAATTAGGTTGGTTTTCAAGGGCTGTGCGTACTGCCTGTCGATAAAGCACGCGATCGGCTTGGGCACGAGTGGCGCGCACCGCAGGGCCTTTACTGGCGTTTAGTATCCTAAACTGGATACCCGCTTTGTCTATCGCTTCCGCCATCAGTCCGCCAAGCGCGTCCACTTCTTTGACCAGATGTCCTTTTCCGATGCCGCCTATTGCAGGATTACAGGACATTTGACCTAGTGTGTCGATGTTGTGCGTCAACAATAGGGTTTTTTGACCTGTACGCGCTGAAGCCATAGCTGCTTCTGTGCCTGCATGACCCCCGCCGATGATGATGACGTCAAAAGGATCCGGATAAAACATGGTGACTGCCTCGCGCTTGTGCGAATGATGAAGTTGGGGAAGTTCCCGGGTTGGGGATTCTACTCAACTTTGGATGCGGGAGAAACCCCGGGGATCGCGGCTATTAAATAGAAGATCTTTATATATTGAGGATCTGTTCTGTTATGATCTCTTATTACGATCGCACTCTTCGGTGGATAACTCCGCTTTCGGCATAATGATCAATTAATTAGAGACGATCGTTTGCTGTGAACGACTGGTGATCCTTTTCCGTATAAGCTGGGATCAAAACGTCAACTTATGCACAGATCAAAAACTATTCTGGTCTTATACCTTGGATAACTACCGCTTATTACAAGCTTTTAGCCATAGTTATCCACAGAAAAAAGAGCGATCTTTACAATTCTTTCAGCAATTTGGCCCACGAATGTAGCCACTCTTCTGCCGGATCCTCTGGAATTTCATGCTCCAGCACGTTGATCTTTAATGTTTCGCCAATGCGCTGTGCGCCGAGTTCATTTAACAAAAGATCGCACTTCTCAATGGCACCACAGAAAGTGTCATACTCACGGCTACCAATACCTACTGCACCATATTTGACTGCGCTAAGATTAGGGCGCTGCTTATTAAGCGCATCAAACCAGGGCTGAAGATTATCAGGAAGATCGCCCGCACCGTGCGTTGATGTGATAATAAGCCATGTGCCTTCAGCGGTTAGTTCATCCAGCGTTGGGCCATGCCGTATATCGCTGGTATAACCCATTTCATCGAGTTTTTCCGCCAAATGCTCGGCGACATATTCCGCATTGCCTAAAGTACTGCCGCTGATGAGCGTAATATCCGCCATACAATACCTGCTTCTTACATAATTTGCCTTTTATTGTACGCGGTGAACGAGCTGGGATCTACTTGTGGATAAGCTGGGCGTGTTATGGGAAATAAATTGATCGCGACCAACTAAAAAAACAGATCCGGATTATCCGCTGGTTAATTTCACAGGTGTTACTGTCTGATAATACTCGCAGTTCTTAAGGGGCAATGGTACGCATGATAGGGTTTTGTAGTGAAATTAACGTCTCTGTTGACTGAATTTCATCAATGGTCTGGATCTTGTTGATAAGTACTTGTTGCAGAGCATCAATCGACCGGCACATCACTTTAATAAAGATACTGTAGTGGCCCGTGGTGTAATACGCCTCGGTTACTTCTTTCAGGCTGTCCAGTTTTGCCAGCGCAGTCGGGTAATCACGCGCACTTTTCAGGATGATGCCGATAAAACAACAAACATCGTAGCCAAGCTGTTTTGGGCTGATATCAATGTGCGCGCCGGTAATGATTCCAGCCTGTTTCATTTTCTCTACCCGAACATGGATAGTTCCTGGGCTAACGGAAAAATTTTTTGCCAGCTCTGCATACGGGGTGCGGGCATTTTCCATTAACGCTGAAAGGATGCCGCGATCCAGATTATCGATCTGATAATTTTCCACGGTTTTCTCCTGTAAAAAATGAAGAATAATTAAATTTTCGCCGTATATATTACATGAATAAAACATGATAAGGCTTTTTTATTGATAGATATTGAATATGGAGGCTTTTATGTTGCTTAATCACTTCATCACAGACTGGAGTGCACAGAATGAAAACGACATACATCACAACGCAGCGTCAGATTAGTTTTGTTAAATCTTATTTTTCTCGCCAGTTAGAGAGTGAGCTTGGTCTCATTGAGGTACAGGCGCCGATACTAAGCCGGGTTGGCGATGGAACGCAGGACAACCTTTCTGGGCATGAAAAGGCGGTACAGGTGCGGGTTAAGGCCTTGCCTGAAGCGCAGTTTGAAGTTGTTCATTCTCTGGCAAAATGGAAGCGAAAAACGCTCGGTCAATATGATTTCAGCGCGGGAGAAGGTATTTACACGCATATGAAAGCCCTGCGTCCGGATGAAGATCGTTTGTCGCCGATACATTCAGTTTATGTCGACCAGTGGGACTGGGAACGCGTGATGAGCGATGGTGAGCGGCATCTGGCATCTCTTAAAAGCACGGTCAAAAGCCTCTGGAAAGCCATTAAAGCGACGGAACAGGCCGTGGCTGAGGAGTATGGGCTGACCCCTTTCCTGCCCGAGCAAATTCATTTTGTACAAAGTGAAGATTTACGTAGCCGCTTTCCTGATCTGGATGCGAAAGCGCGTGAACGGGCGATTGCCAAAGAGCTTGGCGCCGTCTTTTTAATTGGTATTGGCGGTAAATTAGGTGATGGCGAATATCACGACGTGCGTGCGCCTGATTACGATGACTGGAGTACGCCTTGCGATGACGGCTACTGCGGTTTAAACGGCGATATTCTGGTATGGAACCCGGCCCTTGAAGATGCTCTGGAGCTTTCTTCTATGGGGATTCGCGTGGATGCCTCTACCCTGAAGCGCCAGTTAGCGCTTACCGGTGATGAAGATCGAATGAAACTGGAGTGGCATCAAAGCCTGATTAACGGTGAAATGCCGCAAACTATCGGCGGGGGAATTGGGCAATCTCGCCTGACCATGCTTTTGCTTCAATTACCGCACATTGGGCAGGTTCAGTGTGGCGTTTGGCCAGCCTCTGTCAGCCAGAGCGTAGGGCATCTGCTGTAATTATCTTTAACGCCGCCAGCGCCTTAGCAGGCGGCTACGCATTCCGGTATCAAAGCGCCAGATGTGATCGAAAATACGTAAGATACCGGGTTTGCCGTGTTGTGACATAGCGACAGCGTGAAAGCGGTGCGCTTCACGCTGCTGGAGCCGCTTGATTTGTTCAATGGTTTCATCCGGCAGGCGCTGCCCAATAAAATCTGAAATCACGACGGTATCCGCGTCGCGCCAGTCGACTTCCTGTAATTTTTCAGCCACGTGGCGCAAACAGCCAGCGATGTCAGTACCGCCGCGGAAACGTTGACTCAAAAAACGCACTGCCGCTTCTAAACCGCCATTACTGCTAACGTCATAGCGTATAACTTCGCTGGAAAACAGCATAATAAAGCAGCGGCGATTATCTGCCAGCGCTACCCGTAAGAGTGCCAGACAAAATGCCTTCGCACAGCGTTCGTTAAATCCCCCCATTGAGCCGGAAGTATCCACGCAAACGACGAAAGGCCCGCGAGGCTGCTCTTCAACATCCTGATGAACGATGGGGCGTTCGCTGATTTTTTCCCGCCAGGCCTCTCCGTGCAGACGATAAGTTAACAGCTGCTTCTCCGCCAGGCGGCGATAAAATTCATATTCCAGATCATCGATTCCGAGCGCTGCCAGTTCGGTTGGCAACAGGCGAAGGATGTCATCCCCATGCTGCAGGCCATCAACCTGTTCAGGCACGCTTTCTGGTTCGCGCACTAACTGACGCCATAATTCGGTTGGTGCATCCTTTTTAGGGATTGATTTTGCGGCTCTCGAACGCCCCAGTTGTTCCGCTAACTGCATTAATTCAGGCTGTGCCTGTAAAAATTCACCGTATTTAACGATGAGCTGGTAGTCTCCGCGCTGCAAATGGCCAGCGCTCATATCCCACAGGCGCCCCGCTGCGTTTTCGTTACTGATAAATACCGGTTCTAGCTGACCGCCAATTTCCATACGCTGCTGGATATCCGCCATAAGCTGTTCGCGTTCATCTTCCAGCAGCTGTTGGTTCAGCGTGGTAGCCTGCACGATTAAACTCAGGCGCCAGCGTTGAAGAAATAAAGTGTGCAAGGCAGCGGTAAACTGCGGGTTTTCAGCCACTAGCACATTAGCCTGCGGGAAGAAGGGGGAGCGAGTTTCCTCCAGCAGCGCCAGCGTATTAGACAGGCGTGAAATAAAAGCCGATTCCGGGAGGATTTGGCACGCCTGGTATTCGCGAATTTCTCGCTCCAGTTCTGGCGGTATGTGGATATCGCGCCTGCGTTGTTGAAGCTTTTCGCGCCAGCGTGGAATGTCGCGCATCATTGCCTGTTTAAGGCGGGGATATTTTTCAAAAAACACCACTAACTGAGGGGCAGCCATTAGCGTGACAAGAATATCTTCGATTAGCTTACCTTCGCTAATCCCTAATATTGAGTCGAGCGCGGCGAGACTTAACATTGCCTCGCCTGCTTTATTTGAGCGGCTACCGCCTGAAGGCTTTCCTCAATGCGTCCCAGCCATTCATTTTCAACGAACAGACACTTTTGTTGTTCGCTGAAGCGCTGATGCTGCTGGCGCCAGTCGTTATTCAGAGTTTCTAGCTGGTGGGCTATTTCAACCGGCATGGCACTCTGGCGGGTGCCGGGAAGCGCCAGTAACGTGCCCTGCAGGCTGACGTCTCGAATAACCAGGTGCTGGCCGCCGTCAACTTCCATATTTAGCGGTTGCGCGTAGCCAATACCGTTTAATTTACCGCGGATTTCGCCGCCTTTTTGCAACCACTGTTCAAGGGAGGTTCGCGCTATTTCGATATGAATTACTTCTATATCATGCAGAATAAGCGGTTTTAATAGCAATAATGTTAGATTATCACCCTGCAGCGAGTCTGGCAGCGTATAGTGCGGCCTGCGGCTAAACATGCTGCCCAGACGCTCGACGCGTAATGCGTCGCGATCGCTTTGTTGTTGCAGTAATTGAAGCTTTCTTTGTTGTATAACACCGAGTTGCATCACCATCGCTTTTTGTTGCCAGGCATACTCGGTCATCAAAATACCCATCTGTTCAGCCAAAACTTGCATGGCGTTAATGTCATGCCACAAACAGTCTTTTAATAGAATTAAATCAATTGGCTCTACGGTATCACGGCCGCAAAAAAAGGCGCTCGCCTGCAGCAGGCGTACCGCCTTTTTCCACCGTCTGTCGGAAATATACGGAGCCTGCTGCTGCTCATCTAACATCTCTCGTAACCTGAAGATAAGTTCAAATACCGCCTGAGGAAGAGTGATTCGGCTAATCTCACTTTGCCAGCGCTGATATTCTTCATCGCTAATTTGCAGTGCGCCAGGAACCGGGTTTTCGTTTTCATCTCGCTGGTTAGTGAGCATGGCGTGAAAATTATGTTTTTCCTGAACGCGCTCCAGCCAAAGGCGAATAAGCATGCGGTCGTAAAGCGCTTCCAGGCTGCTGTCTGCTTCTGGTAGTTCATTTGAGGCAGTAACCAGAAGGCGCATTGGTATCGTTTCTTCACGCGCACCATTTCTGAAGCGGCGTTCATTGATGGCGGTGAGAAGCGTATTTAATATTGCGGGACCGGCTTTCCAGACTTCATCTAAAAAAACGATTTCTGCTTCCGGAAGATAACCTGCCGTCAGGCGTTCATATCGGCCTTCGTCCTTTAATGCCTGAATAGAAAGCGGGCCAAACACCTCTTCCGGAGTGGAAAATCGCGTCATCAGGTATTCAAATGCGCGGGCGTTGCTAAAAGCGAATTTTAACCGGCGCGCGATCAGGCTTTTGGCAATCCCTGGCGGGCCTAGCAGAAAAACGCTTTCTCCGCACAAAGCGGCCAGAAGGCACAGGCGTACGACATGGCTTCGTTCGAATAGCCCTGCCTCTAGCGCCTGGCTGAGACGAGAGATTCTTTCTGCCAGTAAAGCGGATTGCGCCATAATGAATCTGTATCCTTACCTGGTTGAATGTACGCTAAAAAGGCGAGTATAAAGGTTTCCTTCGTCTGGCGATAATGGCCTGAGGTGCGGTCTTCGTTTCCTTGATGCAGGTTAACTCTGCTGGCGCCAGGAGTATGTTTTTTTTCCTAATCGTGCATACTGTGCGCTTTTCGTGGCTGTATAAGCAGGCGCGTAATCGATAATCAGTATCTAAATAAATATTAGCCTATGAGCACTGACAATAAACAACCATTGGCCGCAGTCACGCTGGCGGCGATTGGCGTTGTATACGGGGATATTGGCACTAGTCCGCTATATACCCTGCGTGAATGTTTATCTGGCCAGTTTGGTTTTGGCGTTGGACGAGATGCGGTGTTTGGTTTTTTGTCGCTGATTTTCTGGCTACAAATCCTGGTGGTTTCCGCAAAGTATCTCTCTTTTGTTATGCGTGCGGATAACGCCGGTGAAGGAGGGATCCTCACGCTTATGTCTTTGGCTGGAAGAAATACGCCGGCCAGGGTAACTTCTATTCTTGTCATTATGGGGCTTATTGGCGGCAGCTTTTTTTATGGTGAAGTGGTCATTACACCCGCTATTTCGGTGATGTCTGCTATCGAGGGGCTGGAGATTGCCGCTCCGGCGCTGGATGCATACATTGTTCCTCTATCTATTGCTGTCTTAACGCTGCTGTTTGTTATTCAAAAACACGGTACAGGCATGGTCAGTAAGCTTTTTGCGCCAATAATGTTGTTATGGTTCCTGTCGCTGGCGGTTCTGGGGATCCGCAGTATTATGGGAAACCCTGACGTTTTGCGGGCGCTGAATCCAGTCTGGGCCGTTCATTTTTTTATTGAGTACAAATCAATTTCTTTTGTCGCGCTCGGCGCTGTCGTGTTGTCGATTACCGGCGTAGAGGCGCTATATGCTGATATGGGGCATTTTGGTAAATTGCCTATTCGCGTCGCCTGGTTTTCCGTCGTGCTGCCTTCGCTGGCGCTAAATTACTTCGGGCAAGGGGCTCTGTTATTAAAAAATCCGGAGGCGATTAAAAACCCCTTCTTTTTGCTGGCGCCAGACTGGGCATTAATCCCTCTGTTGATTTTGGCGACGCTGGCGACCGTTATTGCGTCTCAGGCCGTGATTTCTGGCGTATTTTCATTGACCCGACAGGCTGTCAGGCTTGGTTATCTGTCGCCAATGCGGATAATTCATACTTCTGAGCGAGAGTCCGGGCAGATTTATATACCGATGGTTAACTGGTTGCTTTACGCAGCCGTTGTCATGGTTATCGTCAGTTTTGAGCATTCCAGTAACCTTGCCGCCGCTTATGGTATTGCCGTAACGGGAACGATGGTGTTGACGTCAATATTGTCATGTACCGTTGCGAGAAAAAATTGGCACTGGAATAAATATCTGGTTCTGCTTATTTGTATTGGTTTCTTATTCATTGATATTCCATTGTTTTTGGCTAATGTCCAGAAAATATTCTCCGGTGGTTGGCTGCCGCTATGCCTGGGTTTTATCATGTTTATTATTATGACGACCTGGAAAAGTGAACGGTTTCGCCTGTTGCGCCGTATGCATGAGCACGGAAATTCACTGGAGGCGATGATTGCGTCGCTGGAAAAATCGCCGCCGGTACGGGTATCCGGTACCGCGGTATATATGTCACGTGCGCTGAATGTCATACCTTTTGCCTTGCTACACAACCTTAAACATAACAAGGTGTTGCATGAGCGGGTCATTTTGTTAACGCTACGCACTGAAGATGCACCTTACGTGCATAATGTTCGTCGCGTATCTATTGAACAACTTTCTCCTACATTCTGGCGCGTCGTTGCCAGATACGGCTGGCGTGAAACGCCGAATGTTGAAGAGGTATTTCATCGCTGTGGGCTGGAGGGGCTTAATTGCCGCATGATGGAGACCTCTTTCTTTATGTCTCATGAATCGTTAATTATTGGCAAACGGCCATGGTATCTTCGTTTGCGTGGCAAGCTTTTTATGCTGTTGCAACGAAATGCGTTACGGGCGCCGGATCAGTTTGAGATCCCGCCTAATCGCGTAATTGAACTGGGAACCCAAGTAGAGATTTAATGCCTGCAAGGGACAGACTTATATAAAAAAGGCGCGAAATGAGCGCCTTTTTTCTTATGACGATACCTCATGTTCCATGGATGTAGTAAACGTCAGGTATTTATGCCATATCATTTTATAAATGTTCCCGTGCACTCTAAAAAAATATTTTTTAGAGAATAGAATTATTATATTTCTTAGGGTGAATGTGTGATTTTAAGACTGAAGAGTTCTAAAATAAAAATGTAGAAATAATTACTACATTACTATTTTTATATAGCATAAATTCAGATTGGTTATATCGGTTGTCATAATATTTTATGAGACAGTGTTTTCGTTTAAAAGCTGATTATGTTAAGTGATGCCGTAATATTAATATACTCGATTAAAAATAGCATCGATGTTTAAACTATTCCCATTATGGGGATTTATAAAAACTATGTTATCGCTTTTAAAAAATTACGTCATTATGATATTTAACGCTGCCTCAAAACAGGAGGTTCTTTAGTGAGCCTTTAAAGGGTTCGCTAACTGCTGTGATTACTTATAGCTGAATCGATAAGGCTTGATTTACGTTGTTATTGCTGTGCGAAACGTTTCGATGGCGATCACATTTCTATGCCGTTCTGATTGTTTCCGTAATCTTTAGGCGCCTAAACTTGCCAATAGCGAAACGTTTCGCTATTGGAGTATATATAATGAAAAAAGGTGCTTTACTTAATGCGGACATATCCTCCGCCATTTCGCGACTAGGCCATACGGATACCCTGGTTGTGTGCGATGCGGGGCTTCCTATACCTTCCGGGCCGCAGCGTATTGATATTGCGCTTACTCAGGGGATCCCCGCATTTATGCAGGTCCTAAACGTGGTTACCCAAGAAATGCAGGTTGAAGCAGCCATTCTGGCATCAGAAATAAAACAACATAACTCAGATTTACATGATGCTATTTTATCGCATATCGATGCTCTACAGCGGCATCAGGGGAATATTATTAAGGTAAGTTATATCTCGCATACTCAATTTAAACAGCAAACGGCGTGCAGTCGGGCGATTGTACGTAGCGGTGAATGCACACCATTTGCAAATATTATTTTGTGTGCAGGCGTAACTTTTTGAGGTTGTTATGAATGCTCTATTACAACTCAAAGGTATAGATAAAGCTTTTCCAGGAGTAAAAGCGCTTTCCGGCGCATCGCTAAATGTCTATCCTGGACGAGTAATGGCGCTGGTGGGTGAAAACGGTGCCGGAAAATCGACCATGATGAAAGTACTGACCGGCATTTATAATAAAGATGCGGGATCGCTGCTTTGGTTAGGTAATGAAACGCAATTTTCTGGCCCTAAATCCTCGCAGGAAGCGGGGATCGGTATTATTCATCAGGAACTCAATCTTATTCCTGAACTCACTATCGCAGAAAATATCTTTTTGGGGCGCGAGTTTGTTAATCGTTTTGGTCGTATTGTCTGGAAAAAAATGTATGCGGAAGCCGACAGGCTTCTGAAAAAATTAAATCTTCGTTTTTCAAGCCATCGTCTGGTTGGTGAGCTTTCTATTGGCGATCAGCAAATGGTTGAAATTGCCCGCGTGCTGAGCTTTGAATCTAAAGTCATTATTATGGATGAGCCGACGGATGCGCTTACGGATACCGAAACGGCCTCGTTATTTCGTACTATCCATGAACTAAAAGCTCAGGGCTGCGGTATTGTCTATATCTCGCATCGTATGAAAGAAATTTTTGATATTTGCGATGACGTAACGATATTTCGCGACGGGCAGTTTATAGCTGAGCGCGCGGTCTCCGATCTCACGGAAGATTCCCTGATTGAAATGATGGTAGGACGCAAACTGGAAGACCAATATCCCCATTTGGATAAAGCGCCCGGTAAGGTGCGGCTTAAGGTTGAGCGTATATCTGGCCCCGGTATTGATGAGATTAGCTTTACCTTAAAAGAAGGTGAAATACTGGGTGTGTCCGGGCTTATGGGAGCAGGACGCACCGAGCTGATGAAAGTGCTTTACGGCGCGTTGCCACGCTCGGCGGGATATGTAGCGCTTAATGGGCGGGAGGTTGTGACGCTTTCTCCTCAGGATGGGCTAGCGAACGGTATTGTTTATATCTCTGAAGATCGAAAACGCGATGGGCTGGTGCTGGGCATGTCGGTGAAGGATAATATGTCACTCACGGCATTGCGCTATTTCAGCCATGCAGGCGGCAGGTTAAAGCAAAAAGAAGAGGCGCAGGCAGTACAGGATTTTATTCGTTTATTTAACGTGAAAACGCCGTCAATGGAGCAGCCCATCGGGTTGCTTTCCGGCGGCAATCAGCAAAAAGTCGCGATTGCTCGCGGGTTAATGACACGACCACAGGTATTAATCCTCGATGAGCCGACCCGCGGCGTTGATGTGGGAGCGAAAAAAGAGATTTACCAGCTTATTAATCAGTTCAAGGCTGAAGGTTTAAGCATCATCCTGGTCTCCAGTGAAATGCCAGAGGTATTAGGGATGAGCGATCGCATTATTGTAATGCATGAAGGCCGTATCAGCGGCGAATTTACTCGCGAACAAGCAACCCAGGAAGCGCTAATGGCGGCGGCCGTGGGGAAACTACATCGTGTGGAGCAGGAGCGACAAGAATGAGTACTAATGCCCAAACCCTCCCGAGCCGTCGCTGGTTCAGTAAAGCGTGGTTGATGGAACAAAAATCGCTAATAGCGCTATTAGTGCTAATTGTGATTGTCTCAACGCTTAGTCCCAACTTTTTTACTCTTAATAATCTGTTCAATATTCTCCAGCAAACATCGGTCAACGCCATCATGGCCGTTGGGATGACGTTAGTTATTTTAACGTCTGGTATCGATTTATCGGTAGGCTCATTACTGGCATTAACCGGCGCGGTCGCTGCGTCTATCGTTGGATTTGAAGTTAATGCGCTGGTAGCCGTTGTCGGCGCGCTGGCGCTGGGTGCTGCAATCGGGGGCGTAACGGGAGTCATCATCGCTAAAGGCCGCGTCCAGGCGTTTATTGCAACGCTGGTAATGATGCTCCTGCTGCGCGGCGTGACCATGGTTTATACCGATGGTAGCCCTATTAGTACGGGATTTACTGATAATGCAGACCTGTTTGGCTGGTTTGGTATCGGGCGTCCTCTAGGGATACCAACGCCGGTGTGGATTATGGCGCTGGTATTTCTGACGGCGTGGTATGTGCTGCATCACACTCGGCTGGGGCGCTATATCTATGCGCTGGGCGGAAATGAAGCCGCCACCCGCCTGTCAGGCATCAGCGTAGATAAAATCAAAATTATCGTTTATTCATTGTGTGGGCTGCTTGCGGCGCTGGCGGGCGTGATTGAAGTTGCCAGGCTTTCGTCCGCTCAGCCTACGGCGGGCACCGGCTATGAGCTGGATGCGATAGCGGCCGTAGTTCTCGGCGGTACCAGCCTGTCTGGCGGTAAAGGCCGCGTCATTGGCACACTTATCGGCGCGCTGATTCTGGGTTTTTTAAACAATGGCCTGAATTTATTAGGCGTTTCCTCCTACTATCAGATGATCGTAAAAGCAGTCGTTATACTGCTGGCGGTACTGGTAGATAACAAAAAGTAGTGATTACAGGACTCCTTACCTATGAATATGAAGAAACTGGCTACCTTAATATCTGCCGTTGCGCTGAGCGCGACGGTAAGTGCAAACGCGATGGCGAAAGAAACGATCGCGCTGGTTATCTCGACGTTGAATAACCCCTTCTTCGTTACATTAAAAGATGGCGCACAAAAAGAGGCCAATAAGCTGGGTTATAACCTGGTTGTTCTGGACTCACAAAATAACCCGGCGAAAGAGCTGGCGAACGTACAAGATTTAACCGTACGTGGCGCTAAACTGATGCTGATTAACCCCACCGATTCCGACGCTGTCGGCAATGCGGTTAAAATGGCCAATCAGGCTAATATTCCTGTGATTACCCTGGATCGCCAAGCCGCTAAAGGCGAAGTAGTTAGCCATATCGCCTCGGACAACGTGGCCGGCGGGAAAATGGCCGGAGATTTCATTGCTAATAAACTGGGCGAGGGCGCGAAAGTCATCGAACTGCAGGGGATCGCAGGAACCTCCGCCGCGCGCGAACGCGGTGCCGGCTTCAAACAGGCCGTCACAGCGCATAAATTCAGTATTTTAGGTAGCCAGCCTGCGGACTTTGATCGCACTAAAGGGTTGAATGTGATGCAGAATTTAATGACAGCGCATTCTGATGTACAGGCTGTATTTGCGCAAAATGATGAAATGGCGCTGGGCGCACTGCGTGCGCTGCAAACGGCGGGCAAAGGCGATGTGATTGTGGTTGGATTTGATGGTACTGCGGACGGCATTAAAGCCGTGCAGAGCGGTAAAATGGCGGCCACTGTTGCTCAACAGCCCGATCAGATAGGCGTCATTGGCATAGAAACGGCGGATAAAGTCCTCAAAGGGCAGAAAGTGGATGCTAAAATCCCCGTCGATCTGAAACTGATAACAAAAGAGTAACCTCGATTTTATGCTTTTTGCGCCGCCGCGGGCGGCGCTACCAACGGATATTCCTTATGAAAACCTCAGGCCAACTTGTTGTGCTCGGTAGTATCAATGCCGACCATATTCTTAATCTCGATCGCTTTCCTGCTCCGGGAGAGACCTTAACCGGACGTCGCTATAAAATCGCTTTTGGCGGTAAAGGGGCAAATCAGGCCGTAGCCGCAGGGCGCAGCGGAGCGGATATCGCGTTTATTGCCTGCGTCGGTGATGACGATACGGGGGAAAGAATACGTCAACAACTGGCCGATGATCGTATTGATACCGCTCCGGTAAGCGTGATCCCCGGTGAAGCGACCGGTGTGGCGCTCATTTTTGTTAATGCGAGCGGCGAGAACTTTATTGGGATCCACGCGGGAGCGAATAGCCGCTTAACGCCGGATTTGGTTGAAGCTAACAGCGAGAGTATTGCCCGGGCGGAAGTATTATTAATGCAGTTAGAAACGCCTATTGAAAGCGTACTATGCGCTGCGCGCATTGCGCGAATGCATAATACGCGAATTGTGTTAAATCCTGCACCAGCCTGTGCCTTACGCGATGAAATGCTGTCACTTATCGATATCATCACGCCTAATGAAACTGAAGCCGGGGTACTAACGGGAATTAACGTTAGCGATGATGAAAGCGCGGCTCGCGCAGCGCAAATATTACATGAAAAGGGCATTTCGACGGTGCTTATCACCTTAGGGCGTCGAGGCGTCTGGCTCAGTGAACGCGGACAGGGGTTGCGCATTCCGGGGTTTACTGTGGATGCCGTTGATACAATTGCCGCAGGGGATACCTTTAATGGTGTGCTGGTTACCGCGCTCCTGGAAGGCAAAGAGATGCCTGACGCCATACGCTTTGCGCATGCGGCGGCGGCGATTGCCGTAACGCGAGAAGGGGCGCAGCCTTCGGTGCCGTGGCGTGAAGAAATTGAGGCGTTTCTAAAGCGTCAGGAATAGCTACATGGCTACTATGAAAGATGTCGCCCGGCTGGCGGGAGTTTCAACCTCGACGGTGTCGCATGTAATTAACAACGACCGCTATGTCAGCGATGCAATACGTGAAAAAGTAGAGGCGGCAATAGTCACGCTAAATTATGCGCCTTCTGCTGTAGCCCGAAGCCTGAAAATTAATCAAACGCATACGATAGGGATGCTGATCACGGCCAGCACAAATCCCTTTTATTCTGAGTTAGTGCGCGGCGTTGAGCGCAGTTGTTTTAATCGCGGCTATAGCCTGGTTTTATGCAATACCGAGGGCGATGAACAGCGTATGAATCGCAGTCTGGAAACGCTGTTGCAGAAGCGAGTAGATGGTGTTTTATTGCTGTGTACTGAAAACCATCGGCCGTCGCCGTTGATGATAAAACGTTACCCTGCTATCCCGACGGTAATGATGGACTGGGCACCTTTTGACGGCAATTGCGATCTTATTCAGGATAATTCGCTGTTAGGGGGCGATATCGCAACCCGGTATCTCATTGAGAAAGGGTATACCCGAATAGCCTGTATCACCGGGCCTTTGGATAAAACGCCCTCGCGCTTGCGGCTGGAAGGATATCGAAAGGCGATGGCGCGCGCAAAGCTTCCTATTCTCTCTGGCTATGAAATTGTCGGTGATTTCGAATTTGCCGGTGGAGAAGCTGCAATGCAGGCGCTTCTGGCGCTAGATTCGCCGCCACAGGCGGTGTTTAGCAGTAATGATGCAATGGCGCTAGGCGCTTATCAGGCTCTGTGGCGCGCCGGGCTTCGTGTGCCGCAGGATATGGCGGTTGTAGGGTATGACGATATTGAACTGGCGCGTTATATGACGCCGCCGCTTACAACCGTACACCAGCCTAAGGATGAATTAGGCGAACTGGCGCTGGAAGTGCTTATTCAACGTATGGCCTGCCGGGATTTAGGCCAGCAGCGCCTGCAACTATCGCCAGCGCTGGTGGTCCGAGACTCAGCTTAACCTTTTTGACGGTCAGATATCAGATGATGGCCATCTTTTGGTCGTAATAATAAATAAACCATCGCGGAGAGGGCGGTGACAACCCCCATCGTAATGAACGTATGATGAAATTGCGCCACCATCGCGTTAGGTTCTATGCTTTCATAAAACCGCAGTACGGCTGCGCTAACGGCGACTCCGAGACTAATAGAAAGCTGTTGTGTAACGGCCAAAACGCTATTGCCGCCGCTGGCATGTTCATCGGTTAAATCAGCCAGCGTAATCGTATTCATGGCCGTAAATTGGGTAGACATGGCCATGCCGAGAATAAATAGTGGAATAAGAAGTAGCCAGAATTCAGTATGTGCCGTTTGCAAAGCAAACTGCGCGATCATTATCCCAATGAAAAGCGTTATACCAATAAGCGTGCGACGATAACCAAACTGGCGCAGAACTTGAGTAACCGTTGATTTGGCAATAATTGAACCAAGAGCCGTTGGCGCCATCATGCACCCTGCGATAATTGCACTATAACCAAAACCGACCTGTAGCATGAGCGGCATAAGAAAAGGAACGCAGCCGGTACCTAAACGCGAAGCGATGTTCCCAAGGATACCAACTGAAAAGGTGCGAGTTTTAAATAGCGGTAATGCAATCAGCGGATTTGGATTACGGTGAGCGTGTCGAACATATAACAATAATAAAATAATCCCGGCCACAATCACGGATAGCGCAATTCCTGTGGTAACAATGTGTTCGCCAAAAAGCTCCATGCCGCAGGATATCAGCACCAGACTTAAGCCAAATAGCGTAAACCCACGCATATCAAATTTGCGGCGAGGCGTAGTGAAATTTGGCATATATTTTCGTGCGTACAGAAGCCCGAATAGACCAATCGGAATATTAATTAGGAATATCCAGTGCCAGCTAGCCCAGGTGACTAAAATACCGCCTAGCAGCGGCCCTAAAATTGGCCCTACCAATCCTGGCATTGTGACGAAGTTCAAAACGGGAAGTAGCTCGCTACGAGGGTAAGCGCGTAGTAAAGCCAGTCGGGCTACGGGCATCATCATTGCGCCGCCAATGCCTTGCACAATGCGAAAAAGCACTAACTCTCCGAGCGTACTTGAAAGCGCACAGGCCAGGGAGCCTAAAGTAAAAAGCGCGACGGCAAGCATAAACACGCGTCTTGTTCCGTATCTGTCCGCTAGCCAACCGCTTGCAGGGATAAGCATAGCAACTGTGAGCGTGTAGCTAATAATTGCTGATTGCATAGCCAGCGGTGAGCGTTGAAGGCTATGTGCTATAGCAGGTAACGCCGTGTTTAAAATAGTGGCGTCCAAAGCTTGCATAAAAAAAGCCATGGCTGCTATCCATGGCAAACCAGACATACTACGGGCTGTTCGGGTCATACTTATCCGTTTATCGATTAGGAAGGTATTGGGGCATTTAGTAATGCCTCGCAGGCTTTTTGCGCTGCTTTACTTTTTCCCTGCATGATAGCGTCCACTACTTGCTGGTGAAGGTCGAGTTTAATAACTTCGTTATGAGTAATAGAAGAAAAGTAGCTGTAATAAATAGAGCGCAGTAAATTAGCAAATGATGAAAGAAAAGGGTTATTACTCATTGTGTATATTTGTTCATGGAAGGCCATATCATTTTCGACCCACGCTTCGCGATCAAAATGTCGAGCAAGTTCATGCATTTGCACCATGATTTTATTTAATTCATTTTTTTGGTCCTGAGATGCATTAGCTGCGGCCAGAGCACATGCCTGGGGTTCTAAAGCGTGGCGCAACACCAGGAAGGAATCAACAATGTCATTAAAATTCTCTACGCTTAGCCACCAGGATAACAATTCCTGATCGAGAAAATTCCAGTTACTTTGTGGCATTACACGTGTGCCTATACGAGGGCGAGGCAGTAACATTCCTTTTGCCGCTAGCGTCTTCACGGCTTCCCTAACGGCGGTACGGCTAACGCTAAATTGCTCACATAGCTCAATTTCACCAGGTAAAATACTGCCGGGAGCATACTCGCCCTGAAAAATTTGTCGGGCTAGCTTTTCAGCCAGAACCCATGAGAGATTCTTTTGGGCGGCAAGTTGTTGAGCGGATAATGACATTGACAGGATTCCTTAGCGCAGTCTGTGCATAGCGTAGTATGCCATTCGTTTAGAGTATGTGATGAATAAAACGGCAAATTTTGGCAGAACTGATGCTTTTTTCCGTAGTGCGTTCTAAAAATAACCAGTTAAGATTTTTTTTGAAATAAGGGCTTGCCAGCGGCTCAATAGTCCCTATAATGCGCCTCCACTGACACGGCACAGAGGCTGAAAAGTCGCCGGCTCAGGCGGGATAAAGCATAAATAATTGCTTGACTCCAAAGCGGAAAAGCGTAACATACGCAGCCCGCGCCGCAGAGAACTTGCGGCACTGCTCTTTAACAATTTATCAGACAATCTGTGTGGGCACTCGAAAGCACTGATATCAACGTCTTCGGACGAAAAATGATTATCAAGTCTCAAGAGTGAACAACAGTTAATTCATTACGAACTAACAGTTTAATTCTTTGAGCATCAAACTTTAATTGAAGAGTTTGATCATGGCTCAGATTGAACGCTGGCGGCAGGCCTAACACATGCAAGTCGAGCGGCAGCGGAAAGAAGCTTGCTTCTTTGCCGGCGAGCGGCGGACGGGTGAGTAATGTCTGGGGATCTGCCCGATGGAGGGGGATAACCACTGGAAACGGTGGCTAATACCGCATAACGTCGCAAGACCAAAGTGGGGGACCTTCGGGCCTCACGCCATAGGATGAACCCAGATGGGATTAGCTAGTAGGTGGGGTAAAGGCTCACCTAGGCGACGATCTCTAGCTGGTCTGAGAGGATGACCAGCCACACTGGAACTGAGACACGGTCCAGACTCCTACGGGAGGCAGCAGTGGGGAATATTGCACAATGGGGGAAACCCTGATGCAGCCATGTCGCGTGTATGAAGAAGGCCTTCGGGTTGTAAAGTACTTTCAGCGGGGAGGAAGGCTGATGGCTTAATACGCCATCAGATTGACGTTACCCGCAGAAGAAGCACCGGCTAACTCCGTGCCAGCAGCCGCGGTAATACGGAGGGTGCAAGCGTTAATCGGAATTACTGGGCGTAAAGCGCACGCAGGCGGTCTGTTAAGTCAGATGTGAAATCCCCGGGCTCAACCCGGGAACTGCATTTGAAACTGGCAGGCTTGAGTCTCGTAGAGGGGGGTAGAATTCCAGGTGTAGCGGTGAAATGCGTAGAGATCTGGAGGAATACCGGTGGCGAAGGCGGCCCCCTGGACGAAGACTGACGCTCAGGTGCGAAAGCGTGGGGAGCAAACAGGATTAGATACCCTGGTAGTCCACGCCGTAAACGATGTCTACTTGGAGGCTGTGGTCATGAACCGTGGCTTCGGGAGCTAACGCGTTAAGTAGACCGCCTGGGGAGTACGGCCGCAAGGTTAAAACTCAAATGAATTGACGGGGGCCCGCACAAGCGGTGGAGCATGTGGTTTAATTCGATGCAACGCGAAGAACCTTACCTGGTCTTGACATCCACAGAATTCTCCGGAGACGGAGAAGTGCCTTCGGGAACTGTGAGACAGGTGCTGCATGGCTGTCGTCAGCTCGTGTTGTGAAATGTTGGGTTAAGTCCCGCAACGAGCGCAACCCTTATCCTTTGTTGCCAGCGATTCGGTCGGGAACTCAAAGGAGACTGCCGGTGATAAACCGGAGGAAGGTGGGGATGACGTCAAGTCATCATGGCCCTTACGACCAGGGCTACACACGTGCTACAATGGCGCATACAAAGAGAAGCGACCTCGCGAGAGCAAGCGGACCTCATAAAGTGCGTCGTAGTCCGGATCGGAGTCTGCAACTCGACTCCGTGAAGTCGGAATCGCTAGTAATCGTGGATCAGAATGCCACGGTGAATACGTTCCCGGGCCTTGTACACACCGCCCGTCACACCATGGGAGTGGGTTGCAAAAGAAGTAGGTAGCTTAACCTTCGGGAGGGCGCTTACCACTTTGTGATTCATGACTGGGGTGAAGTCGTAACAAGGTAACTGTAGGGGAACCTGCGGTTGGATCACCTCCTTACCTGAAGATACGGTCTTTTGCAGTGCTCACACAGATTGTCTGATGAAAGAAAAGAAGCAAGGCGTTTACGCGTTGGGCGTGAGTAAGGGCGGGATATAGCCGTTCGCTTTCTGTTAACGAAAGCTCACCCTACACGAAAATGTCACACAATGTGTGGCAGACAATTTTCGTGTCCCCTTCGTCTAGAGGCCCAGGACACCGCCCTTTCACGGCGGTAACAGGGGTTCGAATCCCCTAGGGGACGCCACTTGCTGGTTTGTGAGTGAAAGTCACCGGCCACTGTATCTCAAAGCTGATTTTGCCGTGAAGGCGGAGTCAGGTCTGAGATATTTGCTCTTTAACAATCCGGAACAAGCTGAAAATTGAAAATCCATAAACGGAATAACCGTTTAATGGGTCTCTCAAGCCTGCAGTCCGAAGACATCTTCGGGTTGTGAGGTTAAGCGAATAAGCGTACACGGTGGATGCCCTGGCAGTCAGAGGCGATGAAGGACGTGCTAATCTGCGAAAAGCGTCGGTAAGCTGATATGAGGCGTTATAACCGACGATGTCCGAATGGGGAAACCCAGTGCAATTCGTTGCACTATCATTAACTGAATCCATAGGTTAATGAGGCGAACCGGGAGAACTGAAACATCTAAGTACCCCGAGGAAAAGAAATCAACCGAGATTCCCTGAGTAGCGGCGAGCGAACGGGGAAGAGCCCAGAGTCTGAATCAGCGGGTGTGTTAATGGAACGGTCTGGAAAGTCCGGCGATACAGGGTGACAGCCCCGTACATGAAAATGCACCTGTTGTGAGCTCGATGAGTAGGGCGGGACACGTGGTATCCTGTCTGAATATGGGGGGACCATCCTCCAAGGCTAAATACTCCTGACTGACCGATAGTGAACCAGTACCGTGAGGGAAAGGCGAAAAGAACCCCGGCGAGGGGAGTGAAACAGAACCTGAAACCGTGTACGTACAAGCAGTGGGAGCCTTCCTTTATGGAGGGTGACTGCGTACCTTTTGTATAATGGGTCAGCGACTTATATTCTGTAGCAAGGTTAACCGAATAGGGGAGCCGAAGGGAAACCGAGTCTTAACCGGGCGCTAAGTTGCAGGGTATAGACCCGAAACCCGGTGATCTAGCCATGGGCAGGTTGAAGGTTGGGTAACACTAACTGGAGGACCGAACCGACTAATGTTGAAAAATTAGCGGATGACCTGTGGCTGGGGGTGAAAGGCCAATCAAACCGGGAGATAGCTGGTTCTCCCCGAAAGCTATTTAGGTAGCGCCTCGTGAATTCATCTCCGGGGGTAGAGCACTGTTTCGGCTAGGGGGCCATCCCGGCTTACCAACCCGATGCAAACTACGAATACCGGAGAATGTTATCACGGGAGACACACGGCGGGTGCTAACGTCCGTCGTGAAGAGGGAAACAACCCAGACCGCCAGCTAAGGTCCCAAAGTCATGGTTAAGTGGGAAACGATGTGGGAAGGCCCAGACAGCCAGGATGTTGGCTTAGAAGCAGCCATCATTTAAAGAAAGCGTAATAGCTCACTGGTCGAGTCGGCCTGCGCGGAAGATGTAACGGGGCTAAACCATGCACCGAAGCTGCGGCAGCGACACTATGTGTTGTTGGGTAGGGGAGCGTTCTGTAAGCCGTCGAAGGTGGACTGTGAGGTCTGCTGGAGGTATCAGAAGTGCGAATGCTGACATGAGTAACGATAAAGCGGGTGAAAAGCCCGCTCGCCGGAAGACCAAGGGTTCCTGTCCAACGTTAATCGGGGCAGGGTGAGTCGACCCCTAAGGCGAGGCCGAAAGGCGTAGTCGATGGGAAACAGGTTAATATTCCTGTACTCGGTGTTACTGCGAAGGGGGGACGGAGAAGGCTATGTTAGCCGGGCGACGGTTGTCCCGGTTTAAGTGTGTAGGTGTGTGGACCAGGCAAATCCGGTCTGCTTTAACGCTGAGGCACGATGACGAGTCACTACGGTGATGAAGTAACAAATGCCCTGCTTCCAGGAAAAGCCTCTAAGCATCAGGTAACATCAAATCGTACCCCAAACCGACACAGGTGGTCAGGTAGAGAATACCAAGGCGCTTGAGAGAACCCGGGTGAAGGAACTAGGCAAAATGGTGCCGTAACTTCGGGAGAAGGCACGCTGGCGCGTAGGTGAAGTCACTTGCTGACGGAGCTGAAGCCAGTCGAAGATACCAGCTGGCTGCAACTGTTTATTAAAAACACAGCACTCTGCAAACACGAAAGTGGACGTATAGGGTGTGACGCCTGCCCGGTGCCGGAAGGTTAATTGATGGGGTTATCGCGTTGCGAGAAGCTCCTGATCGAAGCCCCGGTAAACGGCGGCCGTAACTATAACGGTCCTAAGGTAGCGAAATTCCTTGTCGGGTAAGTTCCGACCTGCACGAATGGCGTAATGATGGCCAGGCTGTCTCCACCCGGGACTCAGTGAAATTGAACTCGCTGTGAAGATGCAGTGTACCCGCGGCAAGACGGAAAGACCCCGTGAACCTTTACTATAGCTTGACACTGAACACTGGTCCTTGATGTGCAGGATAGGTGGGAGGCTTTGAAGTGTGGACGCCAGTCTGCACGGAGCCATCCTTGAAATACCACCCTTTAATGGCTGGTGTTCTAACGCAGGCCCGTAATCCGGGTCGCGGACAGTGTCTGGTGGGTAGTTTGACTGGGGCGGTCTCCTCCCAAAGAGTAACGGAGGAGCACGAAGGTGGGCTAATCCTGGTCGGACATCAGGAGGTTAGTGCAATGGCATAAGCCCGCTTGACTGCGAGAGTGACGGCTCGAGCAGGTGCGAAAGCAGGTCATAGTGATCCGGTGGTTCTGAATGGAAGGGCCATCGCTCAACGGATAAAAGGTACTCCGGGGATAACAGGCTGATACCGCCCAAGAGTTCATATCGACGGCGGTGTTTGGCACCTCGATGTCGGCTCATCACATCCTGGGGCTGAAGTAGGTCCCAAGGGTATGGCTGTTCGCCATTTAAAGTGGTACGCGAGCTGGGTTTAGAACGTCGTGAGACAGTTCGGTCCCTATCTGCCGTGGGCGCTGGAGAACTGAGGGGGGCTGCTCCTAGTACGAGAGGACCGGAGTGGACGCATCACTGGTGTTCGGGTTGTCATGCCAATGGCACTGCCCGGTAGCTAAATGCGGAAGAGATAAGTGCTGAAAGCATCTAAGCACGAAACTTGCCCCGAGATGAGTTCTCCCTGAGACTTAAAGTCTCCTGAAGGAACGTTGAAGACGACGACGTTGATAGGCCGGGTGTGTAAGCGCAGCGATGCGTTGAGCTAACCGGTACTAATGAACCGAGAGGCTTAACCTTACAACGCCGAAGGTGTTTTGAGGGGTTGAGAGTATTTTCAGTTTGTGACGGATAAGACCCGTGGCGGCGCGAGAGTGCGGCGGCGGGTGACAGAATATGCCTGGCGGCGACAGCGCGGTGGTCCCACCTGACCCCATGCCGAACTCAGAAGTGAAACGCCGTAGCGCCGATGGTAGTGTGGGGCTTCCCCATGCGAGAGTAGGGAACTGCCAGGCTTTTATACAGGAAGAACCCCGGTCATCTGGCCGGGGTTTTTTTTATGCGAAAAACAGCGCGATACCGGGCCCGGCCACATCCGGACAGGCTCACGCCGTAAGCCCCGCGGCCGGTAGCCGCACTGGCCGGTTATCACTGCGCCGGATTATGTTTATCCTGTTTATCCTGTTTATCCTGTTTATCCTGTTTATCCTGTTTATCCTGTTTGCCCTGCCACTGACCGCGTCTGAGGGTAAAATAATATCTGCCCCCTGACGCCTGCGGCGCCGGCCCGCCGCCGTAATGCTTTAGCCTGACGCCGTCGCAATGAGCCAGAATATCACCGCGTGTTTGCGCCGGGCGCGGCTTTGCCTGGGTAACCGCCCGCCGGCCCGCGCAGTGTTTACCGGCTGCGGGAGAGGCGCCGCGGGGCGGTGATCCCGGCAATTTCCCCGCAGCGGACGCGCGGCTATTCTGCCACGCCAGCGGAACGGCCGCTGTCGCAGGCCCTGCGGCCTTTACTGAATGCCGGACCATAACGTCACGCGCCCGGCCGCGCATCTCACATGCCATCCATCCCGTCCGGCCAGCGCAGGCAGCCCTTTTTCATAACCCTCAGCGCAAAAGCGATGGCGTATCTCCGTATCAGCAGCAAAATGCCGCTAACCTGCCTGAAACTTTTTCACTTATCCGATCCCGCCTGCGCTATCTGGTATCTAGATGGGCTCTTAGAGACCATTTATTCTGCTGGTAATAAATAGATATCACCTGTTAATAAAATACGCTGATGGCATCTGGGTTCAGATTGATTTCATTATGACGGTACTTTCAGTTGTTTCTCTAGCCAGGATAAAATGAAACGGGCAATTTCTGCAGGCGCATTTAAATCCAGCAGCGGGACTGGGCTTTCGAAATACGTATCGCTGGCGATGGCGATAGTATATTGATCAATAGGTAAATCCCTGCTGTCGTATCTATGCGCTGCCCGATAAAGAAGAATTTTTGGGATAGTTTCTTGCTTAAAGCCTTCTACAAGTATGAGATCGAGAAAGCGATGATCCATCCTTTGAGATAAGTAATGCAAATTCAGGGCCGGGATATCCGGTGTTTCAGTCATCAAAGCCCAGCGTTTATCACTCGCAACCAAAGTTTGATGTGCCCCGGCGTGCCGCAATTCATAACTGTCTTTTCCCGGTGTATCGACGTCCATATCATGATGCGTATGTTTTATTAAACCTGCCCGGACACCAGCCTGTTGTAATAATGGTATTAACTGTTTTAGTAGCGTTGTTTTTCCTGTGCCGCTCCAGGCAGCAATGGCTAATAAAGGAGCGTAACAACGCTTCTCTCTGCATTGAAGATCGTCTGGCGTATTAATATTGATAAAGCAGATTGCGCTATCCTGGAAGGTTACTGCATGGCCTCCCGCTTTGCGTAAAAAATCCATAACCCGACGCTCATCTGCTGCCAGGTATTGATGTAATGCCGGGGCTAACCGCCGATGCATAAGTACAATAGCTGGATGATCTTTATTGCCATCATGTACCCAAACGGCGGGGGCTTTGTTGCGCTCCCGCCATAAAGTTGCTGCGAGGGAGTTTGGAATAGCGGGCGTATCGCAGGGGCAAAATAAAAACCATTCATGCTCTAATTGCTGCATCACACTGAGCATGCCGGCAAGCGGCCCCGGATAATCGGGTAAAGAATCAGCTACTACTTTTAGGCCACTTTTCGCATACTCAGCAAAATTACGATTTGCACTAATGACTACCTGCTCGACCTGTGGATATAATTTTTCATAAACGCAGTTCCATAACGGTTTGCCATTGAGTAGAAGCAGCCCTTTATCTTTGCCTCCCATGCGTGTAGCACGCCCCCCAGCTAAAATAACGCCGCATGCGGATATCTGCTTTGTCATGATTATCGCCTCTTTTAATGTGGGTTTGAGCCTGTTAACGTGTCTACATCGAGATAAAGGAGCTCAACTATGAAATGTAAACGTCTTAATGAGGTTATTGAACTTCTTCAGCCAGCCTGGCAGAAGGACCCCGATCTTAATCTCATGCAATTTTTGCAGAAACTGGCGCAGGAGTCAGGCTTTAAAGGCGAGCTCACAGATTTGACGGATGATATTCTAATTTATCACCTTAAAATGCGCGGCTCTGCAAAAGACGCAGTCATACCAGGCTTGCAAAAAGACTATGAAGATGACTTTAAAACAGCATTACTTAAAGCCCGCGGCGTCATTAAAGAGTAAAACCTTGTAAGCGAATCAACGCAAAAGCATATGAAATGTTATCCTAAGTAGCTATTACCGTTAGCGGATATTGTTATGACGGATAGCGCGTTTCACTTTCAGACATTAAAACCGGAAACCATACTGGATGCTCTTTTTGAGCAGGGAATTCGTGTGGAATCCGGTTTAACCCCACTCAATAGCTTCGAAAATCGTGTCTATCAGTTTCAGGATGAAGAGCGTCAACGTTATGTAGTGAAATTCTATCGCCCTGAACGCTGGCATGCTGATCAAATTGAAGAAGAACATCAATTTACACTTAATTTGCAGAAAAATAATGTTCCTGTTGCTGCTCCTATTGTGTTGAGCCAGCAGACGTTGTTTAACTATCAGGGGTTTTTATTTGCTGTTTTTCCGAGTCTTGGCGGTCGGCAATATGAAACAGACAACATTATACATATGGAGTCCGTTGGACATATTTTGGGGCAGATCCATCAAATTGGTCGCCAGCAACTTTATCAGCAGCGGCCAAACATGGGGATGCAGGAATATCTGTACCAGCCACGTGAATTATTTGATGCATCGGCCTTGATTCCTTCAGTGCTTAAGACGGATTTTCTAAATAGTGTGGATAAGCTGACTCAGATAGTTGAGGAACGCTGGAAGGATTTGCCTGGCTTTTTGCGGCTGCATGGTGACTGCCATCCCGGTAACATACTGTGGCGTGATGGGCCGCTTTTTGTTGATTTTGATGATTCCAGAAATGGCCCAGCGGTACAGGATCTCTGGATGCTGCTTAATGGCGATAAGGCCGAACAGCGGATGCAACTGGAAGCGATTATTGAGGCTTATGAAGATTTTACGCCATTCAATATTAAAGAGCTGGCTTTGATTGAGCCTCTTCGCGCTATGCGAATGGTTTGGTACCTTGGCTGGATTTTACGACGCTGGAGCGATGCCGCTTTTCCTGGCAGTTTTCCCTGGATTAAGGATGAAGATTTCTGGCGAAGACAAACGGCTACCTTCAACGAACAGATTAGAGTTTTACAGGAACCCCCTTTACAACTAACACCGATGTATTAATGCAATATTCAGGAGAGAATGAGTGATGAAAAAAATTTTGATGGCGCTGGCTGGTATGATTCTGGCATTTAGTGCTTCTGCAGCGCAAATCACCAATGGCAAACAATATACAAGTTTGGATAAACCTGTAGCAGGAGAGCCTCAGGTATTGGAGTTTTTCTCTTTTTATTGCCCGCACTGTTATCAGTTTGAGGAAATGTTGCATGTTTCTGACAACGTAAAAAAGAAACTGCCGCAGGGTGTGAAAATGACCAAATATCACGTTGAGTTCCTTGGTCCTTTAGGGAAACAGTTAACTCAGGCGTGGGCGGTAGCCATGGCGCTGGGTGTTGAAGATAAGATTACCGCCCCGATGTTTGAAGCTATTCAAAAAACACAGACGGTCAACAACGTTGCGGATATTCGTAAAGTCTTTATTGATGCGGGTGTTAAAGCGGAAGAATATGATGCGGCCTGGAATAGCTTTGTGGTTAAGTCACTCGTTGCACAGCAGGAAAAAGCGGCTTCCGATCTGCAGTTACAGGGCGTGCCGGCCATGTTCGTTAATGGCAAATATATGCTAAACCCGCAGGGTATGAATACTGATGATATGGACAGTTTCCTGCAGGAATACGCTAATACCGTAAAATACCTGGTTGAGAAAAAATAATTAAAACCTGAGGTCGATGAAAAAATCGTCTCTTTTCGACTGCATCCTAAAAGTTGGCTACCCAGCGATTAGAGGTGCAGTTTTTTATTGCCCGCTAAAAACAATAGTTCATTAACATCGGCTTTAATTATAAAATCTATCTAAAATATATGGATTATTAATGCATATGCTTTTTATTATTTTCAGGAATACATCTGTGGATACGTTTGTGAAGAGTTATCTAAAATAAGAACATCCTCTAACTACCTGTTATCTTCTGTTATTCCATATTCCTTATATATAGCGGTAATAACATCGTCTTTATCGTGCCAGATAGTATTGAGCCAAAGCTGAAACTGGCGTTTGAAGTTCTTATCCTTCACGTAATCACCGTGTAAGCCTTTATCCACAGGAATAAGATTGATGCGAACGACAATGCAGGTCAGTTTACCGCTTAGCATGGCATAGAAAGGATTTTGGTTATTTTCCGGGTAGCACAGCGTTACATTCAGCATTTTATCAAACTGTTTACCCAAAACATTCAGTGCCATTGCAATTCCTGCGGCTTTAGGTGGCAGCAAATTTTGATAAGGCGATCGACTTTGTTGACGCTTCTCTTTCGTAAGTCTGGACCCTTCAACAAAATTAACGATGGTGGTCGGCCACAAGCGGAATTTTTCACATGAGCGACGGGTTGTTTCCACGTCTTTCCCGCGCTTTTCTGGATGGCGAATCAAATAACTGCGGGAATAACGCCGCATAAAAGGCATATCCAGTGCCCAGCAGGCCAGACCAAGAAACGGAACCCAGGCAAGTTGCTGTTTAAGAAAATATTTATTTACGGGAATGTGTTTACGGAACAAAACACATAATACGACGATATCTGCCCAACTGCGGTGGTTACAAATTAATAAGTACCAATTTTTTTTACTAAGCCCTTCGAGCCCCTGGACATCCCATTTTAAAAATGGATTGAGTCGTAACAAAACTGCCAGTCCGCAACTCCAGCAATACATCATGACATTACAAAAACGTGAAATAGAGCGCCACACAACTGGTATCGGGAGCAGTAGTTTTATTACCCCGGCAATAATCATGGGGATGGAGCAGACAATAGTTACCAGGCAGGCAAGTATGACGCTTAAAAATAAAGTTATTGGGGCGAGAAGTCTCGACATGGTTTTTTCTGTTTTATAGGTAAAAGAATCGCCGGCAAAATTTCGCCAGCTACAAATACTATCAGAAACGCGGAATGAAGATGAGCGCAAAAGCGGTGGCAGAGGGGATTGATGATTATTAACTATAAAATAAGGGAAAATGGAGTAATAAAATCATTTATATCCACAATAGCAATGATCGGGTAAATTAATACGCAATTAAAGAGTGTGCTCATTAACTTATTGAAAAATAATAATTTTTGTCTTTTTTTCTTCTATTGTGATTTTGAGGGGGAAATCTTGCACCTTTTTGTTCACAAAGTTATCCACAGAGAAGGCGTTGGTCGAGAGCTGTGATCGAATGCTTTGCTGTGATTTAGGGAAAACGTCGAGTTTACCTGCTGCATGTGGCATCCTTTAGGTAACAGTTAGATAATGCAGGCGCGAACGATCATGGCTCAGATCCCAGAAAATCCTCTTATTTTAGTTGATGGCTCTTCCTATCTTTATCGGGCGTACCACGCCTTTCCACCGCTAACCAATAGTGAAAACGAGCCTACAGGGGCGATGTATGGTGTGCTGAATATGCTGCGCAGCCTGCTGATGCAGTTTCAGCCTACGCATGCGGCCGTGGTTTTTGACGCTAAGGGAAAAACGTTTCGCGACGAGCTATTTGAAAGCTACAAGTCTCATCGGCCACCAATGCCGGAGGATTTACGTGCTCAAATTGAGCCGCTTCATGCAATGGTCAAAGCAATGGGCCTCCCTTTATTGGTTGTTCCTGGCGTTGAGGCTGATGATGTTATTGGTACACTTGCCCGGGAAGCTGAGCAAGCTGGCCGCCACGTGCTAATAAGCACGGGTGATAAAGATATGGCGCAGCTGGTAACGCCATCGATTACGCTTATCAATACCATGAATAATACGGTGTTGGGGCCCGATGAAGTCGTTTCTAAATACGGCGTTCCTCCCGAGCTTATTATTGATTTCCTGGCACTCATGGGCGATTCATCCGATAACATTCCCGGCGTTCCTGGCGTGGGTGAGAAAACGGCACAGGCACTATTGCAGGGGCTGGGCGGTCTGGATGTACTGTATGCAAATCCTGAAAAAATAGCCGAACTTAGCTTCCGTGGTGCCAAAACAATGGCAGCAAAATTGCAGGCCAATGAAGATATGGCGCGGCTTTCTTATCAGTTGGCGACAATCAAAATTGATGTTGATCTGGCGCTAAACTGCGATAGCCTTGCGCTTCAACCGCCAGAAACAGAAGCGTTGCTGGCACTATTTAAAAAATATGAATTTAAACGCTGGACGGCTGATGTGGCGTCGGGCGTGTGGCTGAATGCGAAGGTAAAAAAGGCACCGGCGTCTTCGGTGCCAGTGTCAGAAACAGCAGCAAAAGTAGAAGTTGGTCGCGTACTGGCGGATGAACATTACGTCACGATTCTGGATGAAGAAACGCTAAACGCGTGGATAAAACAACTGGAAAAGGCACCGTTTTTTGCTTTCGATACTGAAACCGATAGCCTGGACAATGTGAGTGCGAACCTTATTGGGCTATCTTTTGCTATTGAACCAGGGCAGGCAGCCTATGTACCCGTTGCTCACGATTATCCCGATGCTCCAGAGCAGCTCGATCGCGACCGTGTTTTGGCGTTGTTGAAGCCGCTTTTAGAAAATGAGAGCGCCCTAAAAGTAGGCCAGAACCTTAAATACGATCGCGGCATTCTGGATAATTACGATATTGAATTACGCGGTATAGCTTTCGATACGATGCTGGAATCCTATCTGCTTAATAGCGTCGTTGGTCGTCATGATATGGATAGTCTGGCAAGCCGCTGGCTAAATCATAAGACCATCACTTTTGAGGAAATTGCCGGTAAGGGCAAAAAGCAGCTTACTTTTAATCAAATCGACCTTGAGCAGGCGGGCCGCTATGCGGCTGAAGATGCGGATGTTACGCTACAGCTTCATCTGAAAATGTGGCCGGAATTAGAGAAAGAGCCTGGCCCGTTAAATATTTTCAATGAATTAGAAATCCCGCTGGTGCCTGTACTTTCACGCATTGAGCGTAACGGTGTGAAAATTGATCCTGCCGTACTGCATGCGCACTCACAGGAACTGGCGCAGCGTTTAGTTGAGCTGGAACAGCAGGCGCATGAAATTGCGGGTGAGCCCTTTAATCTATCTTCCCCGAAACAGTTGCAGACTATCCTGTTTGAAAAGCAGGGGATAAAGCCGTTAAAGAAAACGCCAGGAGGGGCGCCATCTACGTCAGAAGAGGTGCTGGAAGAGCTTGCGCTGGACCACCCGCTGCCTAAAGTTATTCTGCAATATCGTGGATTGTCGAAACTAAAGTCGACCTATACCGATAAATTGCCGTTAATGATCAGTGCTAAAACAGGACGTGTTCATACGTCCTATCATCAGGCGGTTACCGCAACCGGGCGTCTCTCTTCGTCGGATCCTAATTTGCAAAACATTCCCGTGCGCAGTGAAGAGGGAAGACGTATTCGTCAGGCATTTATCGCCTCCAAAGATTGTCTGATTGTCTCTGCAGATTACTCACAAATTGAACTGCGCATTATGGCGCACTTATCCCGCGATAAAGGGCTACTGGATGCATTCGCGCAGGGTAAGGATATTCATCAGGCTACAGCAGCTGAAGTATTTAGTTTGCCACTTGAAGAGGTTACTGCAGAACAGCGGCGGCGCGCCAAAGCGATAAACTTTGGGCTTATTTATGGGATGAGCGCGTTTGGATTATCGCGTCAATTGAATATTCCGCGCAAAGAGTCGCAAAAATACATGGATCTTTATTTTGAACGCTATCCTGGCGTTCGTGAATACATGGAGCGCACTCGCGAGCAGGCAAAAGAAAAAGGCTATGTTGAAACACTGGACGGGCGTCGCCTTTGGTTACCTGATATTAATGCGACGAACGGCGCGCGGCGCGCGGCGGCTGAGAGAGCGGCAATCAATGCGCCAATGCAGGGTACGGCTGCAGATATTATTAAAAAAGCGATGATAGCCGTTGATCAATGGCTTGAAGATGAACGCCCGCCGGTAAAAATGATTATGCAGGTTCATGATGAATTAGTATTTGAAGTTCATAAAGACAGCCTGGATGGGGTAGTTAAAAAACTCCATTTATTAATGGAAAATAGTATGCGTCTGGATGTGCCATTGTTGGTTGAAGTTGGCAGTGGTAATAACTGGGATGAAGCGCATTAAAAGTGAATAAAAATTAAGCAAAAGGCCTTTTTAGACGCAAATTTTTGTGAAGTTGATAGGGTTTTGAAATGCAAAAAATGCAATAAATTACAAAAAGTGCTTTTTCGCGCCTAAAAAAAAGAGTACATTACTTGGCGTAGGGTACAGAGGTAAGATGTTCTATCTTTCAGACCTTTTACTTCACGTAATCGGATTTGGCTGAATAGTTTAGCCGCCCCGGTCAGAAATGGCCGGGGCGTTTTTTTTTGGCAGCTTAAAGCCACATTCTGTAAGCGTAGAGATTCACGGCGTTGCGTTATTATCTTTGATTTTGAACCAAGCAATGGGCCATGGTTTTTTAGAACTTTTGGGCTCATTCTGACGTGCGAAACCGGTGGTCCTTCTTTGGAAAACCGGGTGTTTGCAGCCCTTAAGCAATAAAAATACACGCAGTGGGATTGCTGGTAACGTTACAGGAGAATAAAACGCTCCCAGCGGGATTATGTAACAATAAAGCAAACATGTTTCATACTGCGAAAAAAGCCTGGTAGCCTTATTCTTCAGCAATATTTTCTTCGCTAACGACGCGCTCAGTAAACCAGGTATCCAGCTTCTGACGTAAATTATCGATACCCATTTTCTTCAGCGAAGAGAACATTTCAATCTGTACATCTCCATTAAACGCGATTGCCGCCTCACGCACTTGGTTGAGCTGCGCTTTTCGTGCACCGGATGCCAGTTTGTCGGCTTTTGTAAGCAATACCAGCACCGGAATTTGGCTCTCAACCGCCCAGAAAATCATCTGCTGATCGAGATCTTTCATTGGATGGCGAATATCCATTAGCACCACCAGCCCCTGCAAAGAGCGGCGCTTTTGTAAGTATTCACCGAGCGCCCGCTGCCACTTTCGCTTTACCTCTTCAGGAACTTCGGCGTAGCCATAGCCCGGTAAATCAACCAGCCTCTTACCCTCAGCAACTTCGAAGAGGTTGATTAATTGTGTGCGTCCCGGTGTTTTACTGGTGCGAGCAAGGTTTTTTTGATTGGTTAATGTATTCAGCGCGCTGGATTTACCAGCGTTTGAACGCCCGGCAAATGCGACTTCTGTACCAATATCGGCAGGCAAATGGCGGATGTCTGGCGCGCTAGTCACAAAATGCGTGAGATGGTAATTCCAGGTGGTCAAAATGATTGTCTCCAAATTAAGGATGTGCACTGCTGGTGATTATACCTGAATTACAGGGAAAACCTGGCGATTCATCCTGAGGGATAAGTGAGGCGGAATCGCAAGGCGCTGTGAGACATTTGCTATAGCAGTCGGTGGAGATTGCGGTTATCGCACGGGATTGAACATTATTACCTATTGTATTTATAAGGATTAATTTAGATATGCTGCCGGCTGTCATAAATAAACAGCGGAAGATGGCCTTGTGAACGTAAGGGATAAGCGTAAAGTACGTGTCACAGGCAGGAAGCCACAAACGGTGCTCAGGAGCGACTGGATGTCGAGGAGCAGGGAAGAAAGCCAGGATGGCGGGCGTTTGGATACGCATAAAAAGGAAAAGGACATAACCAGGACGTGTTACTGCTAAGGGATAGACAGGGGTGTCGATAGCGTACATGGATTGTCTGACTCGTTTGAGTAATGAGTCTAATAAAGGCGACAGTTAATCTGTCGCCTTTTTTCTTTATGCGCTTTCTGCTAGATTTCGCGCCAGTGGGCTGCCTGGGGCAGCTACATTGGCCGCCACGCTGTAGACTGGCGCCCAATCGGTATATACTGTTCAAAATGGCAACGCCTTAAGATGACATCTCATGACGCAACAATATTCTCCTCGCGGTAGAACCCCCACAAAAGCTCGTCGTCGCCCAACGCGCGAAGAACTTAATCAGGAAGGGCGTGAACGTAAACGCCAAAAAAAACGTAGCGGAAATCGCGCGGGCAGTCGTGCTGAGGGGGCTGCGCAGAAAGGTAATAGTAATCGCGCAGCGTCGGTTGCGGATCCGCGCATCGGAAGTAAAAAACCGATTGCCCTGGGCAATGATAACGCTGTAGCACCTTCTCGCCCTAAATCCACCACACCCGCCTTGTCGCCGCGTGAGGAGCTGGACAAGCTGGAGAGCGATGAACGCCTGGATGCGCTGCTGGAGCGCATTGAGGGCGGTGAAGCTATCTCTGAAGAAGAACAACGCTGGTTAGATAAGCAGCTCGATAGAATTGATGCGCTTATGCAGCAGCTTGGTATCTCCTGGGATGACGATGAAGAAGGTGAAGAGACCACGCAGCAGGGCGATGACATTTTCCGTCTGCTCAAGGGATAAGTCTGACTAAAAGCTATGCCAGGAGTCGTGATTATTGTCGTGCCGGTGACATGTTATCTGGCGTGGTTACTAATAAAATTACAGCGCCTGTCGCGCCGAAAGCACAGGCTGCTTAATCGCTTTTTTGTTCGAGCTTCGGGCGCTACGCCGCCGATGCGCTTTACGGCAAAACGGCGTCGCAGTAAGGAGTAAATATGTCTGAACAACTCATCGATTGGGATTTAGCGCTGATCCAAAAATATAATTATTCCGGCCCTCGCTATACCTCTTATCCCACAGCTCTTGAATTCTCAGAAGATTTTGGTGACGCTGAATTCGCACAGGCTGCCGCGCGGTATCCTTCCCGGCCGTTATCGTTATATGTGCACATCCCTTTTTGCCATAAGCTTTGCTACTTTTGCGGCTGCAATAAGCAGGTAACGCGCCAGCAGCATAAAGCCGATCGCTATCTGGACGTGCTGGAACAGGAAATTGTCCAGCGGGCGAAGCTGTTTACCGATCGCCACGTTAGCCAGATGCACTGGGGTGGGGGCACCCCCACCTATTTAAGCAAAGCGCAAATTACGCGCCTGATGAAACTCCTGCGCACGTATTTCAACTTTAATGATGACGCCGAGCTTTCTATTGAAATCGATCCGCGTGAAATTGAACTGGATGTTTTGGATCTCCTCAAGCAGGAAGGCTTTACGCGTATCAGTATGGGCGTTCAGGATTTTAATAAAGAAGTTCAGCGCCTGGTTAACCGCGAGCAGGATGAAGCCTTCATTTTTGCGCTGATCGAGCGGGCGCGGCAATTAGGCTTTACCTCCACCAATATCGACCTGATTTACGGTCTGCCAAAGCAGACGCCCGAAAGCTTTGCTTTTACACTAAGCCGGGTTGCGCAACTCAGCCCCGATCGGCTTAGCGTTTTCAATTACGCCCATTTACCGAATCTGTTCGCCGCGCAAAGAAAAATCAAAGATGAAGATTTGCCGTCGGCTGCGCAAAAACTGGATATTCTTCAAAATACCATTTCATCGCTGACCGGTGCGGGCTATCAGTTTATTGGGATGGATCATTTTGCCCGGCCGGACGATGAATTAGCCGTGGCTCAGCGCAATGGCGTATTGCATCGTAATTTCCAGGGTTATACCACGCAGGGCGATACCGATCTCCTTGGATTAGGCGTCTCGGCCATTAGCATGCTGGGCGATAGTTATGCGCAAAACCAGAAGGAACTGAATTCCTATTATCAGCAAGTTGAAGATAACGGGAATGCGCTATGGCGTGGCTTAACGCTTACGCGTGATGATTGTATTCGTCGCGATGTTATCAAAGCGCTTATTTGTAATTTCAGCCTTGATTATGCGGAGATTGAAGCGCCGTGGGCATTAGATTTCCAGCGCTATTTCGCGGAAGATATGGCGCTGCTGGCCCCACTGGCGCAGGATGGGCTGGTGGAATTAAGCGACCAGGCAATACGCGTTACGCCAAAAGGGCGGCTGCTGATCCGCAATATCTGTATGTGTTTTGATATTTATCTGCGGCGTAAAGCGCAGCTACAAAAATATTCGCGCGTAATTTAAACGTGACCGGGCCAGGATTTAGTTTTGGCCCGGTTCTCAATACGGTTAACTAAAAAAGTTAACCAGCGCCGCGCAAAGTAGTGCGGCAATAGCGGCCTGTGGCGAATGACCGGCCGCTGCACCGACATCTGCGCCGCCTGCCGCCAAGTGTATTAGTGATTCCAGCATAGCGTCTCTCCTGCATTAACGCGCCCGATCATACTTCACCCCTTACTTGTGTAAAGCGCAAAATAGCAGCAATTTTTATAAGGTGGACGTTTTTTTATACAGAATTGCGAGGGCTATTCCATTCCTAATTCTTTTAGCTTACGCGTTAAAGTATTACGCCCCCAGCCCAACAGGCGTGCGGCTTCCTGTTTATGGCCGCCCGTATGACGTAACGCGGTAGTGAGTAATGTACGCTCCATTTCCGGCAGAGCGTCCGCCAGTAAATCCTGATGACCGTTGTGCAGCGCCTGCTCTGCCCAGCGGGCCAATAATGTAGGCCAGCTTTCAGATAATGAGGGTACAGAAGAGGCCGTTGCCGGTACGCTACTAAAAAGCTCTGGTGGTAAATCCTGCACCAGTACTTCCTGGCTGGCGGCCATTACCGTTAGCCAGCGACACGTATTTTCAAGCTGGCGGACATTACCCGGCCAACAAAGCTGCGTTAGCGCCACTTCTGTATCCGGATGCAGTTGTTTCGTCTCAACTCCCAGTTCCTGAGCGGTGATTTGTAAAAAATGCCGCGCCAGACGCGGTATATCCTCCCGGCGCTCGCGCAATGGCGGCAATTGAATGCGAATAACATTCAGACGATGAAAAAGATCTTCCCGAAACTGGCCCTCTCTAACGCGCTGTTCAAGGTTCTGGTGCGTGGCCGCGATGATGCGTACGTCAACATTTACCGGTGCGTAGCCGCCTATGCGATAAAATTGCCCATCCGCCAGAACGCGAAGTAAACGCGTTTGCACGTCTAATGGCATATCGCCGATTTCATCCAGAAATAAAGTGCCGCCGTTCGCCTGTTCGAACCGACCATGGCGAATCTGGCTGGCTCCGGTAAAAGCGCCCTTCTCGTGACCAAAAAGCTCTGATTCAATCAATTCTTTCGGGATAGCCGCCATATTGAGTGCGATAAACGGCGCACTCGCGCGCGGGCTATGGCGATGCAGCGCGTGCGCGACCAGTTCTTTTCCGGTTCCGGACTCTCCGTTAATTAATACGCTGATGGATGAATGAGATAATCGGCCAATAATACGAAATACGTCCTGCATTGCGGGTGCTTCGCCAATGATATCCGTCGTTGGATCGCTGACGGGCGGCGTTCTGGGCTGCTGTTGATCTTGATAGTGGCTCATTGCACGTTCTACCAGCGCGATAGCATCATCAATATCAAACGGTTTTGGCAGGTAGTCGAATGCTCCCTGCTGATAAGCGCTGACTGCGGCATCTAAATCTGAGTGCGCAGTCATTATGATGACCGGTAGCATCGGATGCCGTTGCTTAATGTGCGTGAGGAGCGTCAGGCCATCCATTCCTGGCATCCGTATATCCGTAAGCAGCGCGTCGGGCGTTTGTGTCGCCAGGGCCTCAAGCACATCAGCGGCGTTTTCAAAAGTGACGCTGCGTATATTTGCGCCGTCGAGTGCGCGCTCCAGTACCCAGCGGATGGAACTGTCATCGTCAACGACCCAGACTATTCCTCGTTGCATAAAAACCTCGTTTTACGGATGGGTAAAAATACTGAAAAGGCGGTATGCCCCGGCCAGCTTGAAAACTCAATTTTCCCGGCGTGTCTATCGATCAGACTGCGTGCGATGGAAAGCCCCAGCCCGGTGCCGCCCTCGCGGCCACTGACCATGGGATAAAATAGCGTGTCCTGAAGCGACGGCGGAATGCCAGGCCCGGTATCTTCGACATCAATGCGGGCTGCTAAACGGTGGCGTTCTCCGTGTAGTGTTATCTGAAAGGCGGTACGGGTACGGAGTGTAATGGTACCGCCATCTGGCGTAAGAGCCTGTAATGCATTGCGTACAATATTCAGCATCACTTGTTCTATCTGGTCGGGATCGTGCGCCAATTCAGGCATACTCGGATCGTAATCGCGCACTAATGTGATATTGGTCGGCAATTCCAGTGATACCAGTTTAACCACGCGCTCCAGTACTTTGTGAATGCTGTCAGTGATGTGCTGCCCCGGCCGCTGGGGGCCAAGTAGACGATCGACAAGGCTACGCAATCGGTCCGCCTGCTCGATAATCACATTCGTGTATTCACGCAGCGAAGGATCGGGGAGTGCTTTACTTAGAAGCTGAGCCGCGCCGCGTAAGCCCCCGAGCGGGTTTTTAATTTCGTGCGCCAGCCCGCGCACTAAATCGCGGGCCGCCAGTTGCTGAGCCTGTTGTAACTGTTCCTGGCTAAGTCGCCGCTGATTATCCATCGACGCCAGCTCAAGTAAAATAAGGCCGTCCTGCATGCGCTGGGCCGTGAGCGAGAGGATATGAGAACGACCATCTATCGCCAGCGTGACTTCATTATCTGTAAATCCCTGGCCCTGCTTTAGAGTGCCCTGCATGAGAGCAATATCCAGTGAGAAGTAGTTCAATAGCTCTGGAAGCGGTGTGCCGTAAATTTTACGCGTACTTTGGGCCAGCATTTGCTGCGCAGCGGGATTAGCATAATGAATCACCAATGCGTCATCGACCAGCAAGATACTGTTTAACAAAGTATTTAGGATCTGCCCCGCGTCGGGCTGGACGCCGTTTGCCATTGCGTCTCTCCGGTTGCACTAAAAGAGTGCATTATAAGTGATTGCTGCGTCGTCGTAACGGGTACGAACAGCCTTCATACCCTGTTGCTGAGTCATTCTGCGGTAGCACAGAGAAAAAAGCCCATCAAAAGATGGGCCAATACTTCCACGGCATCGAAAACGGCGCAGCGGGCAATTATATAAGGAGAGCCGCTGCGCTAAAAAGTGATTAAACGCTGTAGTAAAGCTCGAATTCAGCCGGATGCGGCGTCATACGAACGCGATCGTTTTCTTCAAGCCGAAGTGCGATATAGGCATCAATGGCATCGTTAGTAAAGACGCCACCGGCGGTCAAAAATTCGCGGTCATTATCGAGCGCATGGAGCGCTTCTTCCAATGAGCCTGCCACCTGAGGGATCTCTTTGGCTTCTTCTGGCGGCAGATCATACAGGTTTTTGTCCATCGCATCCCCTGGGTGGATACGGTTTTTAATGCCGTCCAGCCCTGCCATCAGCAGCGCGGCAAATGCCAGATAAGGGTTAGCGGCCGGGTCCGGGAAACGAACCTCGATGCGACGCGCTTTTGGCGACGCGACGACCGGAATACGAATTGATGCGGAGCGGTTACGCGCAGAGTAGGCGAGCATCACCGGTGCTTCGTAGCCTGGCACCAGGCGTTTATACGAGTTGGTCGTCGGATTCGTCAGGGCATTAATCGCCTTTGCGTGTTTAATAATCCCGCCAATATAGAAGAGTGCGTCTTCAGAAAGGCCTGCGTATTTATCGCCCGCGAACAAATTATTGCCGTTACGGGAAAGAGACATATGGCAGTGCATCCCGGAGCCATTATCGCCAAACATCGGTTTTGGCATGAAAGTAGCCGTTTTGCCAAAGCGATGCGCCACGTTATGCACCACATATTTGTAAATCTGAATTTCGTCCGCTTTTTTGGTCATCGTGTTAAAACGCGTCGCGACTTCATTCTGGCCTGCGGTGGCGACTTCATGGTGATGAGCCTCAACCACCAGTCCCATCTCTTCCATCGTTAAACACATAACTGAGCGGATATCCTGCGCAGAATCGACTGGCGGCACGGGGAAGTAGCCGCCTTTCACCGCCGGGCGATGGCCTTTGTTGCCGCCTTCATATTGGGTACTGCTGTTCCAGGCACCCTCAATATCGTCAATTGCAACGTGGGAGCCGGAAATCGAAGTGCCAAAACGAATATCGTCGAACAGAAAGAACTCAGGCTCTGGCCCAAAGAGGACGGTATCGGCGATGCCTGAGCTGCGCAGGTAATCTTCCGCGCGTTTGGCGATTGAGCGCGGGTCGCGATCGTAACCCTGCAGCGTACCCGGTTCGAGAATATCGCAGCGTAGGATTAGCGTAGAATCTTTGTAGAATGGATCGATAACCGCGGTAGAGGTATCCGGCATCAGCACCATATCGGACTCATTAATGCCTTTCCAGCCGCCGATAGAGGAGCCGTCAAACATTTTCCCTTCTTCAAAGAAGTCCGCATCAACCTGATGCGCGGGGATCGTCACGTGCTGTTCTTTTCCTTTCGTATCAGTGAAGCGCAGATCGATAAATTTAACTTCATGTTCATTCAGCAGCGTCAGGACATGTTCAACGGACATAAATTACTCTCCCGGATTTGTTATTGTCTCGCGGTAGCGAGGGAGCCAAACCCTGTTAGCCAGGAGTTCTCCCGGGCTGGGTTTATAGAAAAATAGAAGCGAAAACTATGCCAACTTTTAATATTCCCTAAAAAAGCGCTATTATGCGCGTCATCGTGCAAGAGAAACGCCCTGCGTTAGCGTTTTGCACCAACATGGTGCGCAACGCTAACGGTGTAGCACCAATTTGGTGCGATTCGGCAGTTCGGTGTCTCTTGACGCTTCGTGAAAGCGATCACAAACCCTAAACTGTCATCTTGTTGGTAAAGGTTTTCTGTGATCTGTTCAGTCCTTCGATTAATACGTGTACAATAACGCGCTATTTCTAATGCCTGAGGCAAAGTTGTGATCGAAAATCTGCGTAACATCGCCATTATTGCGCACGTTGACCATGGTAAAACCACCCTGGTTGATAAGCTGCTGCAACAATCTGGCACCTTCGGTGAGCGTAATGAGCTTACCGAGCGAGTCATGGACTCCAACGATCTGGAAAAAGAGCGTGGGATTACCATTCTCGCAAAAAATACGGCAATTAACTGGCGTGACTACCGCATTAACATTGTAGACACCCCAGGGCACGCCGACTTCGGTGGTGAAGTAGAACGTGTCATGTCGATGGTCGACTCTGTGCTGCTGCTTGTTGATGCAATGGATGGCCCGATGCCGCAGACTCGCTTCGTAACCCAGAAAGCGTTTGCTAACGGGTTGAAGCCTATTGTCGTTATCAATAAAGTCGATCGCCCCGGCGCGCGTCCTGACTGGGTTGTGGATCAGGTCTTCGATCTGTTCGTGAACCTGGGTGCAACGGACGAACAGCTGGACTTCCCGATTGTTTATGCCTCTGCGCTGAACGGTATCGCTGGTCTTGACCATGAAAACATGGCCGATGATATGACACCGCTGTTTGAAACCATCGTTAAGCACGTTGAAGCGCCTAACGTTGACCCGAACGGCCCGTTCCAGATGCAAATTTCCCAGCTGGATTATAACAACTACGTTGGCGTAATCGGCATTGGCCGTATCAAGCGCGGTGTGGTGAAACCTAACCAGCAGGTGACGATTATTGATGCTGAAGGCAAGCGTCGTAACGGGAAAGTCACTCAGGTATTAGGCCATATGGGCCTGCAGCGTATTGAATCTGCTTCTGCAGAAGCAGGAGACATTATCGCGATTACCGGGCTGGGCGAGCTGAATATCTCAGACACGCTGTGCGATCCGGCGACGGTTGAAGCATTGCCTCCGCTGTCCGTTGATGAGCCGACGGTCTCTATGTATTTCTGCGTGAACACCTCGCCATTCTGCGGTAAAGAAGGAAAGTTTGTGACGTCTCGTCAGATTCTGGACCGTCTGAACAAAGAACTGGTGCATAACGTAGCGCTGCGCGTAGAAGAGACGGAAGATCCGGATGCATTCCGCGTATCTGGCCGCGGTGAACTGCACCTGTCGGTTCTTATCGAGAATATGCGCCGTGAAGGCTTTGAGCTGGCAGTGTCCCGCCCGAAAGTTATCTTCCGCGAAATCGATGGCCGTAAGCAGGAGCCGTTCGAGCAGGTGACGCTGGATATCGAAGAGCAGCATCAGGGTTCCGTGATGGAAGCTCTGGGTCTGCGTAAAGGCGAAATGCGCGACATGCTGCCGGATGGCAAAGGCCGCGTTCGTCTTGACTACATTATTCCAAGCCGTGGGCTTATCGGCTTCCGTACCGATTTCATGACGATGACCTCGGGTACCGGCCTCCTGTACTCTACTTTCAGCCATTATGACGATGTGCGTCCGGGTGAAATTGGTCAGCGCCAGAACGGCGTACTGATTTCGAACGGTCAGGGTAAAGCGGTCGCTTACGCTCTGTATAGCCTGCAGGATCGGGGTAAGCTGTTCCTCGGTCACGGCGCTGAAGTTTACGAAGGCCAGGTTATCGGTATTCACAGCCGTTCTAATGACCTCACCGTTAACTGCCTGACCGGTAAGAAGCTGACTAACATGCGTGCATCCGGTACGGATGAAGCGACTACGCTGTCTCCGCCGATTAAAATGACGCTGGAGCAGGCGCTGGAGTTTATCGATGACGATGAGCTGGTGGAAGTTACGCCGACGTCCATACGTTTGCGTAAACGCCATCTGACGGAAAACGATCGTCGTCGCGCTAACCGTGGCCCTAAAGAGTAAACGGTACTGCGTAAATGAAAAAAACCCTGCTTCGGCAGGGTTTTTTTATGGGTGAGCCCCTTATAAATAATGATGCTGCCATTCATAGGTGCGAATGAGGGGGGCCAGCGGCACGACTAGCGTCGCGCTAATCGCTCTTGCTCAACGCGTGTACAGAACTGCAAAAGAAAAGTGGGGAGGTTGGGCGGTAACCGGCAGTAAGCAGCGGCGTAATAGCAGGAAGCGATTGCGAATTTTGCATTGGTAACCCGGCTATGCCGGAGACATCATGTCTGAAAAGCGCGGCGCGCGTTTTACCGTTCTTTATATCAGATTAGATCGGGGCCAGCCCGGCGCCGTGCTTGGGAGGGCGAAAACCCAAATTTTTGTTTAAACGCTTTACTGAAGTGAAACGTGTCAAAAAAATTCAGCATATCAGCAACCTGGCTTACACTGTGACTTTCCTGGCGCAGCAGCGACAGCGCCAGCTCAAGTCTGGCATCTAAATAGTATTCTTTTGGCGATTTCCCCGTATAGCGTAAAAACAGGCGGCGTAAATATTGCTCACTACACTGTAAAGCGCCCGCCATTTCTTTTACCGTCCAGCGGCGCTGTAAGTCTGCATGCAATGTGGAGAGCAGTTTCTCCAGTTGAATCAACCGCGGTTCCCGGGTGCCGTGTCGCGTAATCAGACATACCCACTGGTAAATCATATGCGTGAGCGATGCGACCGCCAGATTATTTTCCATCGGGATTGGGCTACGGATTAACGCTTCGACGTGCTCCAGTTCGCGGTTAAACGTATCGCCGTTATAAATTATCGTCGGTTGCGAAAGGGGAATTTCCATAAAACCCGTCGGCACAAACTCCATCCAGTACTGCTCCCAAATAAGGCCGACACAGTGGTAGGATTTAATATCAGTAGGCTTAAGGAAGATAACGCAGTTACCGTTCAGCGTGATGACGGCATCGTCCTGTAGCGTAATATTTCCCACGCCCTGGACCGTATAAATAGCCACCCATGAATTGGCGATAAGCGGTTTCTTTTTATCACGCGGCCAGATGACATGATATTGATTATCCGCCCGGGTATGCCACAGGGAGATAAGCGCTAACCCGCTTGAGATCACACTTTCTTCAAGAACCAGCGGAATATTGTATGTGGTTTCGTTTTTTACATCTAAAACCCTGGTTTTTCCATTCATTTCATTCCTCCACCGGAGAATGATGCAATCCATCCTGAAGAGAAATCTAACAGACTTCGTTTTCGGGGAAACCTCTATTTGAATAAAAGTCACAGCCAGAGGGCCGGCCGCACTATTTTCTGTATCTGATTCAGGCCGGGGCAAAAGAATACCTAAGGGACAATAAAATGAATGTTCAACAAATAGTGAGCTTTATCGCCTTTACATTGCTGGTGGCTGTGATTACCTGGTGGAAATTACGAAAACAGGATACCGCGTCTCAGCAGGGGTACTTTTTAGCAGGACGCTCTTTGAAAGCACCGGTAATCGCGGCTTCATTAATGTTAACCAACCTATCAACGGAACAGCTTGTTGGGCTGACCGGGCAGGCCTACCGTAGCGGCATGTCCGTTATGGCCTGGGAGGTCATTTCCGCTATCCCGCTGATTTTTTTGGCGCTGATTTTTTTACCCCGCTATTTGCAGCGCGGTATCGCCACCATTCCTGATTTTATTGAAGAGCGCTATGACAAAACGACGCGCATCATTGTTGACTGCTGTTTTCTGATAGCCACGGGAATTTGTTTCCTGCCAATCGTGCTGTATTCCGGTTCTCTGGCTTTTAACAGTATGTTTCATGTGACGGAAGCTTTCGGTATTTCTCAAAATGCGGCGATTTGGGCAATGGTCATTGTCCTTGGGATTTCTGGCATTCTGTACGCCGTGGTCGGGGGCATGCGTGCAATCGCCATTGCCGATGTCATTAACGGTATTGGGCTTGTGATCGGCGGGTTGATGGTACCGCTGTTTGGCTTGATGGCGATGGGGCACGGTAGCCTGTCGGCGGGCATTGATAAACTAACCACCAGCCACAGCGAAATGTTGAACTCCGTGGGGGGAGCTAACGATCCCGTTCCGTTGGGCGCTGCGCTTACCGGTTTGATTTTAGTCAACACGTTTTACTGGTGTACCAATCAGGGCATTGTACAGCGTACGCTGGCTTCAAAGAGCCTGGCTGAAGGGCAGAAGGGCGCGTTGATGACTGCGGTGCTTAAGATGCTTGACCCCTTAATTTTAGTGCTGCCGGGCGTCATCGCGTTCCATCTGTTTAAGGATCTTCCGTCAGCGGATATGGCCTATCCCGCCTTAATCAATAAAGTGATGCCGCTGCCGCTGGTCGGTTTCTTTAGCGCCGTGCTGTTTGGCGCGATTATCAGTGCGTTTTGTGGATTTCTGAATAGCGCTTGTACGCTGTTTAGCCTGGGTATTTACAACCGGATCATTAACCAGAATGCCTCTTCCACGCAGCTTGTTCGTGTAGGGCGCCTATTTGGTCTGGTTGTTGCGGTAGTTTCTGTGCTGGTGGCGCCGTGGATAGCAAACGCGCCGGATGGGCTTTATTCATGGATGAAACAGCTTAATGGTATCTACAACGTACCGTTAGTGACCATTGTCATTATGGGGTTCTTCTTCCCGCGCATCCCGGCTATTGCGGCCAAAGCAGCGCTGCTATTCGGGATTGTTAGCTATATCGTGATTAACTATCTGGTAAATATCCACATTCACTTCCTGTATGTCTTGTTTATTACTTTCTGTATAAATGTGGCGCTAATGCTGCTTATAGGCTGGTTAAAGCCTCGGGACACTGCGTTCCGCTTCCAGGATGCGTTCGCTGTCGATATGAATCCCTGGCGTCATACTAAAATCGCCTCACTGGGCGTGCTGTTCGCCATGATTGGCGTGTATGCAGGTCTGGCACAGTTCGGGGGTTACCCAACGCATATGCTGACAATTATTTGTTATCTCATTGTGGCCGCTGTAGTGGTTTATCTCATTTATAGCGGTATTCGCGCCAAACGCGCAGCGCCCATCGTTTACGCCTCAGACGTTAAGGAGAAATAATGGCTCGCCCTAACTTCCTGTTTATTATGACCGATACTCAGGCCACTAATATGGTGGGCTGCTACAGCGGTAAGCCCCTTAACACCGATCATATCGATGCGCTGGCGGAAGAAGGTATTCGTTTTAATTCAGCCTATACCTGCACGCCAGTCTGCACCCCCGCTCGCGCGGGGCTGTTTACCGGGATCTATGCGAATCAATCTGGACCGTGGACCAATAATGTCGCACCGGGGAAAAATATCTCAACCATGGGGCGCTATTTTAAGGATGCAGGCTATCACACGGGCTATATCGGAAAATGGCATCTCGACGGACATGATTATTTCGGCACCGGCGTTTGCCCGGAAGAGTGGGACCCTGATTACTGGTATGACGGCGCGAATTATCTGGCAGAACTCAGCGAGCGTGAAATTGGGCTATGGCGCAACGGCCTGAATACCATTGAAGATTTGCGTGAAAATCATATCGATAAAACTTTTACCTGGGCGCATCGCATCAGTAATCGCGCGGTAGATTTCCTGGCGCAGCGTAACAATCAGGACTCTCCGTTCCTGCTGGTGGTTTCTTATGATGAACCGCATCATCCGTTTACCTGCCCGCCGGAGTATCTTGAAAAATATCAGGATTTCCGCTACGACCTAGGTGAGAAAGCGCGCGATAGCCTGGAAGATAAACCAGAACATCACCGCTTATGGGCGCAGGCGATGCCTTCTCCGGTTGGTGAGGACGGCCATTATCACCACCCGCTCTATTTCGCCTGTAATGACTTTGTGGATGACGAAATTGGGCGCGTCGTTGCGGCGCTGACGCCAGAACAGCGTGAAAATACCTGGGTAATTTATACCTCCGATCACGGTGAAATGATGGGGGCACATCGCCTCATCAGCAAAGGTGCTGCGATGTACGACGATATTACGCGTATTCCGCTTATTTTCCGCCCGCCGCTGGGGCAGGAGGCGCCGAAGCAGGTCGATACGCCGGTCAGCCATATTGATGTACTGCCAACGATGATGCAGCTTGCCGGTATTACGCCACCGGATATCCTGCCGGGCGGAAATATTGTCGACATTAGCGGCGATCGCGGGGTGATGGTGGAGTTTAACCGCTATGAAATCGAACATGACAGCTTTGGCGGTTTTATTCCGGTACGCTGCTGGGTGACGGATCGTTTCAAACTGGTGCTAAATCTGTTTACCAGCGATGAGCTATATGACCGTCACGAAGATCCGCAGGAAATGCGTAATTTGATTGATGACCCGCACTATGCGGCGCAGCGCGACGCGCTGCATGATGAACTGTTAAATTATATGGATTATATTCGCGATCCGTTCCGTACTTATCAATGGTCGTGTCGCCCGTGGCGCTTGAATGCGCAGCCGCGCTGGATGGGATCTTTCCGGCCGCGTCCGGAAGATGGCTACTCGCCGGTAGTTCGCGATTATGATACCGGCTTGCCGACCCAGGGTGTAAAAGTGGAAGATAAGAAACAAAAATTTTGATGGGCAGGCGCTTTCGAAAGAAAGCGCTAAATCCGCTGAGGAGAAGGCATGAAAATATCCCGGCTTGGCGAAGCACCGGACTACCGTTTTTCGCTGGCGAATGAGCGTACTTTTCTCGCCTGGATACGCACCGCGTTAGGTTTTTTAGCCGCTGGTGTTGGGCTGGACCAGCTCGCGCCAAACCTGGCGACGCCGATAGTGCGGGAAAGCGTTTCTCTGCTGCTGTGCTTATTTGCCGGGATGCTGGCAATTTATGGTTATTTGCGCTGGCTGCGTAATGAAAAGGCGATGCGCCTGAAACAAGACCTGCCCTATACGTGGACGCTGCTGTTTATCAGCGTGGCCATGGCGGCTGCGGTAGCCGTAGTGATTATGCTGGTTGTTTATGGCGGATAGCCGTCGGGCTCGTCGTCTCGCCGATCCGGGTCTACAGCCTGAACGTACTTCTCTCGCCTGGCTGCGCACCTTAATGGGATATGGCGCGCTGCTGGCGCTGGCGCTGCGTCACGCCTGGTATCAGGCGGGAGCGTTATTTTGGGTCTCCGTGGTGATTTTAGCGCTGGTGGTGCCGCTGGTTTATAGCTATGCGCGCCAGCGCAATCTCATGGATATTGTGATTGAGGATTTCGCCCTGCCGCGCGTTGTGAGGGCGAAATTATTGATTGCGCTGGCGGTGCTGTTTTTAGCGCTGCTGTTTGCCGTTTCACATATCCAACGGCTCATTTTGTTAGGGGGAATGACATAGTGACCGGTTGCCATGTTATGGCGAAACCCGCCAGCTCGCGCTGTAATCTGGATTGCCGTTACTGTTTTTATATTGAAAAACCGCGCCAGCCGAGGATGGATGAGAAGACGCTGGAGGCCTTTATCCGGCAGCATATATCCGCCCAACCCGGCAATGAGGTGGAATTTGCCTGGCAGGGCGGTGAGCCAACGCTGGCGGGGCTTTCGTTCTTTCAGCGCGCTGTTGCGCTACAAAAGCGCTATGCCGGCGGTAAAACTATTCGCAACAGCCTGCAAACCAACGGAACGCTGCTGGATGAGGCCTGGTGTCGCTTTTTACGTCAGGAGAACTGGCTGGTCGGCGTATCTCTGGATGGACCCGCCGAGTTACACGATAGATACAGACTCAGTCGCTCCGGGAAGCCCACTCACGAGCGCGTGGTGCGGGTGCTGGCCAGACTTAAAGAATACGGCGTAGCGTTTAATCTACTCACGGTTGTCAGCGCAGCGAATGTGCATGAGCCTGAGCGAGTCTGGCGCTATCTACGAGGGTTAGGTACGCCGTTTTTGCAGTTCATTCCCTTAGTTGAGCGAGACGAGCAGGGCCAGTTAACCGTGGAGTCGGTTGATGCTATTGCGTGGGGACATTTCTTAACGCGTATTTTCGATATCTGGGTACGGGAAGATATCGGTCGCATCTTTGTACAGCAGTTTGATTCTACGCTGGGCGTGTGGTGCGGCCAGCCATCGCAAATGTGCGTTTTTAGTGAAAATTGCGGACATGCTTTCGCACTGGAGGCTGATGGCTCACTGTATCAGTGCGATCACTATGTTTATCCTGAATATCGGTTGGGGAACCTGAATACAACGCCGCTGATAGCGTTAAATGCAGGCCAGCAGGCGCGGGCATTTGGTGAAGCGAAAAGTAAGACGCTTAGCGAGGAATGCCAGGGTTGCGATGTGCTGCGTTTTTGCGGCGGCGACTGTCCAAAACATCGTGATAAAAACGCGAAAAGCGCGCTGTGCGAAGGCTATCGCGCTTTTTTCAACCACAGCGCGCCCGCCATGCGCGTTATGCGTGATTTAATTCGCCAGCGGCGCTCGCCGGCTCTGCTGATGAGGATGCTGGCGCAGCAGGATTAAATCGCCTGCTTAAGACGCTGTTCCCGGCGGAATAGCGGCAGCCAGCAGACCAGAATAAGTAGCCCCATCAGGGTCATCAACATACCCAGACTGTTTTGCCCGCTTTGTGGCAGCGCTGCGGAAAAGGACGCCAGCGTACCGGAGCCAATATTTTGCAGGCCACCGATAAGCGCCCCCGCAGTGCCTGCCAGGAAAGGAAAGGGTTCCATCGCGCCGCTGGTGGCCAGCGGAAATAGCATACCTGCACCGAAGAAAAACAGCGCAGCAGGCACAAGCAGCGTCCAGACGTTCATCACCCCCAGCCATCCCGGTATCCACATCATTAAGCCAGCAGCGACGCAGCTCACTACCGCCTGCCACATCATAGTGGTAAAGCGCTTGTTTTGTCTCCCGGCGACCCATGCGCCGAGAAATGCAGCGGGTATAGGTAAAATAAATAAAATACTGACGGAGAAACTATCCAGCCCAAGCCCGCTACCAAGCAGGACGCCGGAGCAGGCCTCAAAGGCAGCCACTCCAGCCAGACCACCAATCAGCATAAGAACGTAGCAATTGAACGGCAGTGTTCCCAGCAGCGTGCGGTAGCTGGAAATCAAGCGGGTGCGTGGCGCATCTTTAGGCCGCGTCTCAGGCATCCAGAGCAGCATGCTGATACCGACGCCGCCGCATAATAGCAGCAGGAAAATAAAGCAGGCGCGCCAGTTCCAGAGTGTATCCAGCATGCCGCCAATAAGAGGTGCCAGTAATGGGCTGACCAGAATTCCCATATTGAGCAAACTGTTTGCATGGCGCAGAGGCTGGCCTTCATACAGATCGCGCGGTAACGTACGTGCCATAACGCCGGCAACCCCTGTGCCCGCGCCTTGTAACGCGCCCGCGATGACTAAAATGTGCAGGTTTTGAGCAAAGATGGCGAGTATCGTTGCCAGCATGAAAATAGCCATACCGAGTAAAATCACCGGGCGGCGCCCGACTCTGTCGGAGATAGGGCCGTAGATGAGCTGAGAGCCGCCATAGGTCAGTAAATAGGCCGCCATTACACCCTGAACGGCGCCTTCACGTACATTGAGCGCAATCGCCATATCAGCGATTGCCGGGATATAAATGGTTTGTGCCATCTGACCGACGGCTACCAGTAAAATTAGCATCAATAGCAGATGGTGATTTGCAATGGATTTCATGACAGTCCGTACGGAGTGTGGAATAAGTGGCTGTATTTTGATTTTTGAATAGGTGAATCTACCACATGGAGGCTAAATGTGTATGCAATTAGCCTGAATAAAAGCGCTACTGTCGAGGATTTGTATCGCAGATTTATGGCAACCTTAGTTGCCAGTATGGTGCGACTTGTTTGCAGCTAATGTAATTATGCAAAGCAATAAATATTACTGGGAAAGTTATGATAAAGAATTTTATATTTCCTAATTATTTTAGGAATAGTGAACGCTGTGATTAATCCTTTTCTTAAAATATCGCTTAATTTACCCTATTAAATGAAATATTAAGATACACTTTGCTTTTTCGGGGTTCTATAATATAGAAATTTACGTGTTATTATTTTATTAGGAATAAATTTGTTGTAGACGGAATTACAATGTTAGGCAAATTATCTCTTGTAGTTATTATTCTCGGTATTTATGGGGTTAGTCCAACTATCCATATTTATACAGCGAGCCTTACTCTGTGGTTTGTTATCTCAGCCTGTGGGCTTTGTTCTCTGTGGGTTCTTAAGGGGGTATGTGCGAATGTGGCTGCCTCGCTGTCACAGCATCATCTTTTAACCGCATGGGGTATGGCATTGAGTATTTTGGGATTATTCTTTTTTTTGACGATGACAGTGCATTAATTTCTATTATAAAATATAACCGTATATAACATATTCATCACATCCATATTGCTAATTGCTTCTCTCAGAACGTAGGCGTTATCTTCGAGTTTTATTATTAATTATGTGATAAGTAATAATCGTGATTTTATGATTTACCTCCCCGTATCATTTTTATTCTGGCCGCTTAATTGCTATTTACACGATAAATTGAAATTGGTTTTGCGTAGCCGTTGTATATCGCTTTCCCCTCTTAAAAGAGGCCTAACGGTGGTAGATATTCAACAATAGATGACGCGCTTTTAATGCGCTAACTTCATTTATTTTCCAGTATAATCATGTGGTTATCGATGATTGTGTCATTAAATTGACGGTGAGATCCAGACATGGGGCATTTAGCCTCTGGCTGCATAAAGTGAAGGACGGGATCTTTTCTTAACGGGCTTACCGTATTGCTACGGTGTTATTTATGAAAAAGCCCGCAATGAGCGGGCCGGGATTGAATCTGAATGTTGAGTGATGACATATATGCATTGATTTTATTGTGTTTTTATTAATCTATCTTTGGGGTAAGTACACACTTAAGTACACGGAATGCGAGGGTGCTCAACGAATTGGGCTGGAATTGTCTACTAAATCCCGTAAATGCTGCGCTAACTGGTTTACGGTCTTCTCACCTGTGGCTGCCTCTACCGTTAAATTTTCCAGCATATTATCGTTATCACGGATCTTGATACCGTTGCGATAGAGAAAGGTCATGGTAACAAAAAATGCGGTGCGCTTATTGCCGTCATTAAATATATGCCCTCGAGCGATAGCCACCCAATAAGTTGCAGCCAGCTCAAATACATCCATAACACCTTCATAATGTGTACGGTTTTGCACCCGATAGATGAGTGCTTCGGCTCTACCGGGATCGGACATGCCAGCAACGCCGGGAAGCCGCTGCAATATACGATCATGGAAAGCGATAACTTCCTGTGCGCTAATCCATATCATCGATTTGTCAGCGCTTCTACAGTATGCCCATGACGTTGCATAATCACATCAAACTCTGCATCCAACTTAGCATTCTGATATGACTCAAATTCGGCCTTGCTGATAACTACCGCTGAACTGCCGTCTCTGCGGGTGATTTCAATCGGTTCGCCGTGGGTTGCTGCATCCAACACTTCTGAGATATTGGCACGAGCTTGAGTTGAGGTGTATGTACGCATAATGTGCCTCCTAAAATGTACATTTGAATTGTACTTTTAATATTGTTTTTATTCAAATTTAATAATTTTTGATTATTAATCAGCATATTAAATTTTTATTTACATTTCGTTGTTTGGGTTACTTTTTTAATTCAGCTTGACAAATAATAAAAAAATGCAGGATTATTGGCAGATATTTCACCGAACCCCTTTAAGGGCTACATAACTCTACGCATGAGGACAGCTGTTATAATGAAGCAACCTTGGGAATTAAACCCTGCTCTAACATTAGAGCGACTTAAACAACTTGCGTCTCTGATTCGAAATGTCAGGGATGATGTAATTGATTTACATAATGAAGATCTCGGCGATTCTGCTCGTTCCACGGGATTGAGGGCTTATGAGTGCTGCCGGACGAGGATAATTCGTGCTGCCACTCAACACGAAGAATGGCCTTGGCTGGGCATAGTAAAAGACGATGGTAAGTTCACTTTTTCTATTGATTCAGTACCTGTTCGTTTATATCGTGGAGGGCCTAATCGTCCGGAAGAGCGTAGGCTGATACCTTGTGTGGAAGCACTGAGTCAGATGAGCTTATTACCTGTAGAAGTAGGTAATGCTGCTTCTGTACTTTGGTTTTTTGCTGTTGAAGTTGATGATTTTCGTTATGTAGAGCGTGTAACATTTACTGGCTTTTTAGAGGGTGTGCAGGTTTCATGCTGGGAAATTCCTCTGGATGAGAGAGTTCCTGCTTTCAGTTCAATTGATGCTGAATTACCTGAGCCAGTCAAAACTCAGAAAGCACCAATCTCTGTTAAAAGGAAAGACAAAAAGGCGGAGAATGATGATTCGAATAATGGTTAGTAATAAGTTATGGCTATAGCATTTTATGGCGAGCGGCTTCGGCTCGCTCGTTTGTTAAAAGGGTATACTCTACAAGAGCTCGGTGATGCAGTTTCTGTGACCCGGCAAAGCATACATCAATATGAAAGTGATGTCAGAGCACCTGCAAATGATGTTCGGAATGCATTGGCTGAATTTTTACAGGTGTCTTCTGCGTTTTTTGGTTTACCTCTCTCTGGTGATGTTAAACCTGAGCAATGCCATTTTCGTAAGAGACAGACAACCCCTGCGGGAGTGAAAGAACGGGTTCAGGCATACAGTACCATTCTTGAACAGCTTGTTACTGAGCTACATGAGCATTTAGATATGCCCGAAAACGGTTTTAATTTGATAGATAACAGTAAAATTGTAGAACTAACACCTCCATTGATTGAGAAGATTGCTGAAGGTGCTCGTGTTCGCTGGGGATTAACACCTGATGCACCCATAGATAATATGGTTAATGTTGTCGAAAATCAGGGGGCTATCGTTACCTGTTTTGACGGTGTTTCTGAAAAAGTAGATGCTTTATCAGTTAATAGAAAATTTCCAATAATAATCCGCAATACAGCGAAAGAAAGTGCATGTCGAATGCGTTTTGACTTGGCTCATGAATGCGGCCACTTAATCATGCACGATGGTATTGAAACTGGATGTAAACAAACAGAGAGAGAAGCGGATGCTTTTGCGAGTGCTTTTCTATTCCCTCGCAAATCATTTGCAAGAGAGTTTCCTGTTTGCTTAGGTGCTGGTGGTGCAATTGACTGGAAGAAGGTTTATAACTTAAAAGTTCGCTGGAAAGTAAGCGCTAGAGCGATTATTTATAGGGCACATTTTTTAGGCTTCATTAATGCTCAGCAATATAGAAATGCTAATGTTTGGTTTAGTCAAACGAGACAAACTAAAAAAGAGAAACTCGACGACCAAATTCCTTTAGAAGAACCTCATGTGCTTGAGGAGAGTTTAATAATTTTGAAAGAACAGCTGGGTATATCTTTTGAAATGTTAGCCGAGAAATTTAAAGTCAAACCTGAATTATTATCAGATATATCAGGCATCAAGTATGCTCCTGATATTGATGATGGCTATGACGATATTGTTGTTCCTTTTAAGTTCTAACTTTATGTATAAGAATATAGGCCCTTTTTTTGAAGGGCCTATATGTTTTTTACTTGCTAAAATAACATTTTAATTTGGTTTCAGTCATTTCTACAATAGTTGCATAAATTGAACCCAAGAAATTTCTCATATCTATTGGCAAATTCGACTTTTCTACGCCAGGCTGAGCAATTGCAAATTCGAATTTTACATTCGAATATTTTAATGCCTTTTTTATATTATCCAAATCATCAAGACTACCATGGTAGAACCGTTTATTTTTTAACACACCCATGCTATTACGTCTTTCCATGTGTTTTAGTAGCTCTTCTGGTTTCCATTTATAACGTAAAGAAACTACTGCTTGGCCGCAAACTTCATAAAGATCCGCTAATCTAGCCCCTGATGTTTCTTTTGAGTATTTACAATGGATCATCTCAAATTTTATTAAATCTTCTTCGACGAAGATTGCTACAATGTCGGATGATTCACCAGAATTATCGTCATTAAAAACAATCTGGGCTCCATTTTTTTTGAGATGCATCATCATATATTCTTGTATTGAGTTATTTCGAATTTGATCTCCTTTATATAATGATTCTATTGTGAATTTTACATTCTTCCATTCAAGTACTTTGATTCTATCTTCAGGAATCTGTACCTCAAATGCCTCACCATAGTTAGTGTGAATGCATCCAGCTATAGTGCACCCATCTAATAAAAACATAGTCGGCGGATTTTCTTCAAAAAACTGTTTTAAAGGAATTGGACTGACCCCGTGACAGTAGACAAATTCTGTCCTCACGACGAGGCCTGTTCAAAGGCCTCCGGACTGACGCCGCTGAGATGGCTGTGGCGTCGGACCCGGTTGTAGAACACTTCAATGTAATCGAAGATATCCGCCCGGGCCAGAGCCCGGGTTTTGTATATTCTCTTCCTGATACGCTCTTTTTTCAGTGAACTGAAGAACGATTCCGCTACTGCATTATCCCAGCAGTTGCCACGCCGGCTCATACTGGGCGCCAGATTATTGGCCCGGCAGAAGCGCCGCCAGTCCTCGCTGCCGTACTGGCTGCCCTGATCGCTATGTACTATTACCTCTCTGTCCGGTTTTCGACGCCATACTGCCATCATCAGCGCATCCAGCGCCAGTTCACGTGACAGCGTCGGTTTCATCGACCAGCCCACCACGTTACGGGCGAAGAGATCAATGACCACCGCCAGATACAGCCAGCCCTGCCAGGTGCGGATATAGGTAATATCGGTCACCCAGACCTGATTAGCCCGGACAACGGTAAACTGCCGCTGCACGCGATTAGGCGCAACCACTGAAGGCCTGCCGGCGATACGACGTGGCGCTTTATAGCCGCGCACCGCTTTGATCCGGTTCAGTTGCATAATACGGCTCACCCGGTTTTTACCGCAGGTTTCCCCGATTTCATTCAGATCGCCATGAACCCGGCGATAGCCATATACGCCACCGCTGAGGGAATACGAATCACGGATAAGCGCCAGCAGACGCTGGTTATCTTTATCGCGGGCGGAAACTGGATTATGCAGCCACGCATAGAACCCGGCCCGGGCGACATTCAGTACCCGACACATTGTCATGACACCCCATACGGAGCGGTGTTCATTGATAAAGCGGTACTTCAGTCGGGCTCCCTTGCAAAGTACCGCGCGGCCTTTTTCAGGATGTCCCGCTCTTCTTCGGTGCGCTTCAGCTGAGACCGAAGCTTGAGGATCTCGCTTTTGGCTTCCAGTAAATCACGCGCATGCTGCTCGCTGTTATCGGGTTTGATGGCCCGCAGCCATTTGTAAAGACTATGCGCAGAGACACCCAGTCGGTCGGAAACTTCTGCGACGGAATAACCGCGTTCCGTAATTTGACGGACGGCTTCTTCCTTAAATTCAGGGGTAAATCGTGGTGTGCCCATACGGTCCTCCTATGCTCAAACTATACATCAGGATCGTCTACCGGGGTGGGGTCAGTCCAATGTGCGCTTTAGTGGTATTATATGAGACTTTGTGGAATTAAAAAAAGCCAGCATTTACACTGGGTTATAGATGTTGGTGGGGTATCGTGAGACTTAGTGAGTTTAAGTGAAACCCTACTCGATGTTTTGAATCTGCTCACGCATTTGCTCAATCAGCACCTTCAGCTCAATGGCCGAATTTGTAATATCCGCATTGATTGATTTTGAGGCGAGCGTGTTCGACTCACGGTTAAATTCCTGCATCATAAAATCCAGGCGCCGGCCAACGGCTTCTTTCTTCTTCAGGATGTTATAGGTTTCTTTTACGTGCGCATCCAGCCTGTCCAGCTCTTCAGCAACGTCAAGGCGCTGGGCCATCAGCACCAACTCTTGCTCCAGGCGATTATTTTCCAGCTGCACGTCTGCTTCTTCGAGTTTTGCAACCAGCCGCTCACGCTGCCACTTTATAATATCCGGCATCTGCGCGCGTACGCTGGCGACTTCCGCGCTGACGGATTCCAGCCGCTGCTCAATGAGCGTTTTCAACGCCTGGCCCTCAGTTTCGCGCGCGGTGATGAAATCATCCAGCACGCTTTCCAGCGCGGCCAGAATATCGCGGTTGATGACATCAAGATCCTGCTCCTGCGCTGCCATAACACCGGGCCAGCGCAGGATATCTACCGGATCAATTTCACCTTCGTCGCTCTGCATTTTTACCCAGTTTGCTGCCTGAACCAGCTGCTTTGCCAGCGCTTCATTTAATTGCAGAGATGAACTGGCGCGGGGATCGGCTTCAAAACGCAGAGTACATTCTACTTTACCGCGCGTGAGTCGATTGCGAATGCGTTCGCGGGCGACGGGCTCCAGGCCGCGAAATTGCTCCGGCATACGGAACCAGGTTTCCAGGTAACGTTGGTTTACCGAACGCAGCTCCCAGGAGGCGCTACCCCAATCACCCTTAATCTCTCGTCGGGCATAGGCGGTCATACTGCGAATCATAAGTCATACCTGCTTTTTAAACGTGGATGGAGGGATTATAGCTACAGGGGCCCCGGCAGGATAGGAATAAGCGCCCGAAGTCCGTATAATGCGCAGCCACACTCGTTGCAAGCAGGAGCTTACCTATGCGTCCATCCGGTCGTAGCGCCGAACAGGTGCGTCCTATTACCCTGACCCGCCATTATACAAAACACGCAGAAGGCTCCGTGCTGGTCGAGTTTGGTGAAACCAAAGTGTTGTGTACCGCTAGCGTGGAAGAGGGCGTACCGCGCTTTCTGAAAGGCCAGGGCCAGGGCTGGATCACCGCTGAGTATGGAATGTTGCCGCGGGCGACCCATACGCGTAATGCACGTGAGGCTGCCAGAGGCAAACAGGGCGGCCGCACCATGGAAATTCAACGCCTTATCGCACGCGCGCTGCGCGCTGCCGTTGATTTAACCGTATTAGGCGAATATACCGTAACCCTGGACTGCGACGTGATTCAGGCAGATGGCGGAACGCGCACGGCCTCGATCACCGGCGCCTGCGTTGCGCTGGCGGATGCACTGAATGGCCTTGTCTCCAGCGGTAAATTAAAGCGTAACCCGCTTAGAGGGATGGTTGCTGCCGTGTCTGTCGGTATTGTTAACGGTGAAGCGCTGTGCGATCTCGAATATATTGAGGATTCCTCGGCGGAAACCGATATGAACGTTGTGATGACCGAAGATGGCCGGATGATTGAAGTGCAGGGTACCGCGGAGGGTGAGCCGTTCTCGCATGAGGAGCTGCTGTCCCTGCTGGCGTTGGCCAGAGGGGGAATAGAATCGATAATCGCGTCGCAGAAGGCGGCGCTGGCAGAATAGTTTTTCAGGCGGCCTTCGGGTCGCCTTTTTTGTGCCCGTAGGTTCACCGTGCAGGCGGGCAAAGGTGCACCATTATCTGAGGAGTCAGCCCATGAAACCGTATCAGCGCCAGTTTATTGAATTTGCGCTCAGCAAACAGGTACTGAAATTCGGCGAGTTCACGCTTAAGTCCGGGCGGGTCAGCCCTTATTTCTTTAACGCCGGATTATTTAATACCGGCCGTGATTTAGCGCTATTAGGCCAGTTCTATGCCGATGCGCTGATGGATGCCGATATTGCTTTTGATGTGCTATTCGGCCCGGCTTATAAGGGCATCCCTATTGCAACTACTACGGCAGTCGCTCTGGCACAGCGCCATAACAGGGATGTGCCGTATTGCTTCAATCGTAAAGAGGCAAAAGATCACGGTGAAGGCGGCTCTCTGGTTGGCAGCCCGTTAATAGGGCGGATTATGTTGGTTGATGATGTGATTACCGCAGGTACGGCGATCCGTGAATCAATGGACATTATTCAGGCAAACGACGCGACGCTGGCTGGCGTACTAATTTCACTGAATCGCCAGGAAAGAGGGCAGGGAACGCTGTCTGCCATTCAGGAGGTAGAGCGTGATTATGGCTGTAAGGTCACCTCAATTATCTCGCTGGATGACGTGGTCTCGTGGCTGGAAGAGCAGGAAGGCATGTCGACGCACCTGGTTTCCGTGCGGGCTTATCGTGAAATGTACGGTGTGTAAGTGCGATAAAGCGTGATTCGGTGAGTCAGCGTTTAAAACCCATATTGCTGACTCACCCCTTAGATTCCAGGTTAGATTATTCAGTAACGCGAATTTTAGCCGGGTATGTAATAAAAAAACGCCCGGGTTGAGATACAGGCGTTTTTTATTGGAGGTGAAAGCGTTTTACAACGCTTAACGAAGCTGGGCGGCAATCAGCGGCCAGCGAGCATCGAAGTCATCGGTAGGAAGGTAGCGAAATTCGCTGCGCACAAACCGGGATAACATTCCTTCACAGAAAGCGAGTAACTGGCTGGCAAGCAGCGCTTCATCGGTAATAAAACCCTCACCTTCACGCATTTTTCGTTCACGTAGCACTTGGCGAATTTGTGCCTCGATGCGTTCAAAAAGTTGATTAATGCGCCCCTGAAGCCTGTCTTGTTCGAACATGAGCGCATGTCCCGTCATGATACGCGTAAGGCCGGGATTGCGTTCCCCAAAGCCTAACAGAAGTAAAACAATGAGACGTAAACGCTGCGTAGTATCTTTTTCGTCTTTAAGAATAAGATTGATACGTGTTATCAGGCTGTCTTCAATGAACTCAATCAGACTGTCAAACATCTTAGTTTTACTGGGAAAGTGGCGATAAAGCGCAGCTTCCGAAACGCCGATGGATGCGGCCAATTTTGCTGTGGTAATACGCTGGCTGCCGTCGCTTGATTCAAGCATCTGCGCCAAAGACTGAAGTATTTCTTCGCGACGATTCCTTTTCGCAGTCTGTTTTTCTGCCATGTTTTAAAATACCCCTGAAAAGAACATCCCACGGTCATCGCTCACATAGCGACCACAAGCGAAGGGCGCCTGTGGAATAAGGAATATCTTATTAAAGCTATTGGCGTGCTTAAAATATCGGCCGCTTATTGTCGACCTGAATGCCCAAAACCGCCTTCGCCACGTTCTGTTGCAGAAAAGTCTTCTACGACATTAAATTCTGCCTGTACCACCGGGACAAAGATCATTTGTGCGATGCGCTCGCCTGGTTCGATGGTAAAGCTCTCCTGGGCGCGGTTCCATACAGAAACCATTAATTGTCCCTGGTAGTCGGAATCAATAAGACCGACTAAATTGCCAAGAACAACTCCGTGTTTATGACCAAGCCCGGAACGCGGCAGCACCATGGCAGCCAGCGATGGATCGGCAATATGTATCGCAAGCCCCGTCGGCAGTAATACTGTCGCTCCTGGTGCTAGTTCTATGGCGTCGTCCAGGCAAGCGCGCAAATCGAGCCCGGCAGATCCTGATGTTGCGTGCGTCGGCAAAGGAAATTGATTGCCGACGCGGGGATCTAAAATTTTAACGTCGATTTTTTTCATCATAACGGGTCATAATCTCATCGAGTAAATGATGGCCAAGAAGCGCCTTACGCATATGCGGAAGTACTTTATCGCCTTCCTGCCAGAATAAATGCAATGCGTTGTTATCGCTATTAAACCCCTGATTTAAAAGCGATACGTCATTGGCGCAAATAAGGTCTAGATTTTTCTGTGTGCGTTTTTTCCGAGCGTATTCTTCCACATTATTTGTTTCCGCAGCAAACCCAACAACATAAGGTCGATGCGTTTTAAGCGCGGCGACGCCTGCAACGATATCCGGGTTTTTCACCATTTTTATTGTTAATTCATCGCCTTGCTTTTTAATTTTTTCATCAAAGATATGCATTGCCCGGTAATCTGCGACCGCGGCGCAGCCAATAAAGATATTTTGTTGCGGCGCATGCTGCTGCACTACGGATTCCATTTCCAGCGCGGTGGTGATGTCGATACGTTTTACATTAGGGGGTGTAGGTAGCGAAACCGGCCCGCAGACAAGAGTGACTTCGGCGCCACGCTGCGCGGCGGCGGCGGCAATGGCAAACCCCATTTTTCCGGAACTGTGGTTGCTGATGTAACGCACCGGGTCCAGCGGTTCACGTGTTGGGCCGGCGGTAATCATTATTTTAAGCTGTTTTAAATCACTAGCCTGTAAAAAATGCTGCTCAGCGAAATCAACCAGTGCAAGGGGATCGAGCATTCTGCCCGGGCCTATATCGCCGCAGGCCTGGCTGCCGCTATCCGGCCCCCAAATGAAAAAGCTCCGCGCGGTCAGGCGCGCCAGGTTGTCCTGCGTGGCGGTAGCACGAAACATTTGCTGGTTCATCGCCGGGGCCAGTGCAATAGGCGCGGCGGTAGCAAGGCAAAGCGTCGTTACTAAATCGTTTGCCATACCGGCGGCAAGGCGTGCGATAAGATCCGCCGTCGCCGGAGCCAGGATGACTAAATCCGCCCACTTACCCAGTTCAATATGTCCCATCGCCGCCTCGGCGGCCGGATCTAACAGGCTTTCCGATACCGGATGCCCGGACACAGCCTGCAGGCTTAGCGGCGTAATAAACGCACGCGCTGCTTCAGTCATTGCAACCCGTACTTCTGCGCCGCGTTCGCGCAGGCGTCGAACCAATTCCGGCGCTTTATAAGCGGCGATGCCGCCGCTGACGCCCAGAACGATTTTTTTGCCGGAAAGCCCCGTCATTTTATATTCCTGTGATGGCCGCGGTGAGTAGGATATTTTATCACAACCCGATAAAGGTCGGACGTATCTGCTTTTACGAGGAGCGCCGCATTCTATCCGTTTTTTTCTCGCTCGTCTGAATAACGCCTGATATTTTTACTGTATTAATATACAGGAGTATGGCAATGAAAGATGAACAGGATGTGCTGATGCCGCCTCGGGAGAAGTTGCTTAAGTATGGCGCGCGCGTACTCACGGATGTTGAACTGCTGGCAATTTTTTTGCGTACCGGAAAACCTGGGGTGCATGTTTTAGTGCTGGCTAACAGGCTGCTGCGCCATTTTCCTTCTTTGCGGCATCTTCTCACCGCTGAACTGACGGAGTTTCGTCAGGTTGGCGGAATCGGTATGGCCAAATACGCGCAATTGCATGCGATTGCTGAGCTAGCGCGGCGCTATTATTCAGCGTGCATCGAGGAAGAAAAGGCGCTCCTCAGCCCGGAGATGACGCGGATTTTTTTGCAAAGTCAGCTTTCTGATGAAGAGCGGGAAATTTTTATGGTTATATTTTTGGATAACCAAAATCGGGTAATAAAATGCAGCCGAATGTTTATGGGGACGCTGGGACACGTTGAGGTCCACCCGAGAGAAATTGTGCGCGAAGGGATGAAAGTGAATGCCGCCGCTGTTATTCTGGCACACAATCATCCTTCCGGGCGGGCTGAACCCAGCCGGGCAGACAAAATGATTACTGAACGTATCATAAAAACATGTACGTTTATGGATATTCGCGTACTTGACCACTTGGTTATTGGGCGTGGAGAGTACGTTTCATTCGCTGAACGCGGTTGGATTTAAACCAGAGCGCCCGATCCTTCGGGATCTTTCTCCGTTCTGGGCTTGAGCACATCCCTTACACAGCGTATACTACGCCACCTTTGAGAATCTCGGGTTTGGCATTTGGGCCTGGCATCACGAGTTCAAATGAACCGCAGGACCAGGCCAGCAGGCCTGACGAGGCTGCCAATACCCTATACGAAGCTCGAGCTAATTTGATTTTTGGAGAATAGACATGTCCCGAATCTGCCAAGTTACTGGCAAGCGTCCGGTGACCGGTAATAACCGTTCCCACGCACTGAACGCGACTAAACGCCGTTTTCTGCCGAACCTGCACTCTCACCGTTTTTGGGTTGAGAGCGAAAAGCGTTTCGTTACCCTGCGTGTATCTGCTAAAGGTATGCGTGTAATCGACAAAAAAGGCATCGATGCGGTTCTGGCCGATATGCGTGCCCGCGGCGAGAAGTACTAAGAGGAACTAAGTCATGGCTAAAGGTATTCGCGAGAAGATCAAGCTGGTTTCTTCTGCCGGTACTGGTCACTTTTACACGACCACGAAGAACAAACGCACCAAACCTGAAAAACTGGAACTGAAGAAATTCGATCCGGTTGTTCGCCAGCACGTTGTATACAAAGAAGCTAAAATTAAATAATTTCAGCGGTTTGTATTTTAAAAACCCGGCTTAGGCCGGGTTTTTTATTGTCATCCGTAAACTCCCTTCCTGGCAGGTGGTATTGCTTGCCGACTAAAAATCATGGCCTGCAAACGAATCCTTAAATCCGTTGGCTCTGCCTTATTGTTTTGCATAAAACATAGCGGAATGGGCAAAAAATTCCTTGGGCGGTATTTGGTTATTTCGCAGGGGGGAATACTTAACCCTATCTTCTGCTATAGCAATGTTGATACGCCTATAACTATGGAAGATAGGCTGAATCTGTTTCTTTCAATTCCTTCAATCATCCAGAAATTTTCCATAATGGATGCTGGTGCTAACAGTGCCGTTTACTGCGCAGAGGCCTTTCTCCATTAAGTGGGTTGAGATAATGTGGATATGGCAAACGTTCTGCTTACGTATCGCCAGTGGCACTAAGTGTGACTAATAAAAGTGGCCTGAAGTTTCCCTTTCTTTATTGCTATAGCTGGCGCTTCGCTTTTTCACACTGCGCCAGTGAACACGGTTTGATAATTCCACTACCGAGTAAAAATGTATCGTCGCGGGTGATTGTTTTAAGCCGTGATGAAAATAGCGGGAGACAGGCGGTAATATGTAGATACCGCTTTTTCAGTGCGTAATGACAACCAACTTTTTATCCGTGGACTGTGCTTGTTCCGGGAGGAAATACGATGCCGGAATTACCGGAAGTAGAAACAACGCGGCGAGGCATTGAGCCGCATCTGGTAGGTGAGACGATACTTCATGCCATAGTGCGTAATGGCCGCCTACGCTGGCCTGTATCCAGTGAGATACATTCGCTAAGCGACAGGCGTGTAATAAGCGTTCAGCGGCGTGCAAAATACCTTTTACTGGAGCTGGAAAGCGGCTGGATTATTATCCACCTTGGCATGTCCGGTAGCCTACGAATTCTTCCAAACGAGCGTGCGGCTGAGAAGCACGATCACGTTGATTTGGTGATGAGCAATGGGAAAATATTGCGTTATACCGATCCGCGGCGATTTGGGGCATGGCTTTGGGCTACGCATTTGGAAGGGCACCGCGTTTTGGCTCACCTGGGGCCAGAACCGTTAAGCGAGGCGTTTAATGGTGAATGGCTACGGGCCAAAAGCATTCGAAAAAAAAGTGCGATTAAGCCCTGGCTTATGGATAACCAACTGGTTGTGGGAGTCGGGAATATTTATGCCAGCGAATCGCTCTTTGCCGCCGGGATTCACCCCGATCGGCAGGCCAGCTCTCTCTCGCCTGAAGAGTATTCGCGCCTGGCTGAGTCTATTAAAGCTGTGCTGCTGCGTTCTATCGAGCAGGGCGGAACTACGCTGCGCGACTTTTTACAAAGTGATGGTAAACCCGGCTATTTTGCCCAAGAGCTTCAGGTATATGGGCGGCAGGGAGAGCCTTGTCGTACATGCGGTTCGCTAATTATGATGGGTAAGCACGGGCAGCGGAGCACGTGGTGGTGTCCTGACTGTCAGCATTAATTATTGATGCAGTTTAGCCAGGAGCGCATGGCGTACATGAGGTGCTAAAAAATCATCGACATTGCCGCCATGGCGCGCCACTTCTTTTACTAAAGAGGATGAGATGAAAGACCATTCCTTTCCTGGCATAAGAAATACGCTTTCCAGCTCGGGCATCAGGTGTCGGTTCATTTGAGCCAGCTGCGTTTCATACTCAAAATCGGCGACAGCGCGTAGCCCCCGAATCAAGATATTGGCATGCTGCGCGCGCGCGAAGTCTGCCATAAGATTACTGAAGCCGATGACCGACACGCCGGTAAGATGCGCGGTGGCCTGTACAACCAGCGCGACGCGCTCATCTAAAGAAAATAACGTTTTTTTATGCGGGCTGGCGGCAACAGCGATAACCAGTTCATCAAACATCACCGCGGCGCGTTGAATAATATCGAGATGACCATTCGTTATCGGATCAAACGTACCGGGGTAAATAGCGCGAGTTTGCATGGCGATCCCTAGTGCATTCTTGGTGGCAAATATGGTTCGAGCAGTTGTAGAAGACGCTGTAATGCGCCCTGATTCTGATATAACACCTCTACCGCGTGGCGACCGTAGTAGCTACGGTAATCCGCATCAGAAAGTAGTTGGGCAATTTCATTAATCAGCGATGTTTCATCGGTAATTGTAATAAGCCCGTTAGCCTGGGTTAGGCGGGCACAGATATCTTTAAAATTAAAGGAATGTGGCCCCATAATTACAGGCAGGGCGTGCGCCGCTGGCTCTAGCGGGTTATGACCGCCGCGCTCAATCAACGATCCCCCCACAAAAGCTAAATCTGAGATGCCGTACAGCAGCATCAATTCTCCCATTGTATCGCCGATAACAACCTGCGTTGTGGCAGAAGGCACTTCTCCTGAAGAGCGGGTAACGTATTCTAACCCGGCATCGCGCGTTAATGTGATGGCTTCAGGGAAACGCTCAGGATGGCGCGGGACTAAAATTAATAATAAATCGGGAAATTGCTTTAATAGCGCTTTGTGCGCAGATAGTAATATTTTTTCTTCGCCTTCGTGGGTGCTGGCGGCTATCCAGACCGGGCGATGGGGCGCCCATTGGCGGCGGAGCGTGACAGATTTTGATGCCATTTGCGGTGTTACTGAAATATCAAATTTAAGGCTACCAGTTACGGTAAGCTGCGATCGTCTGGCACCTAGTTGAATGAAGCGTTCGCCATCCTCTTCATTTTGAGCGGCAATGAGCGTAATGCGGCGCAGGAGGTTACGTACGAATTTGCCAACTTTTGCATACCCTTTTGCCGAGCGGGCGGAAAGCCGCGCATTGGCAATTACTAATGGAATACTACGTTGATGCAGTGCCGAAATCAGGTTTGGCCACAGCTCCGTTTCCATGATGAGCACAAGTTTTGGTTCAATAGCATCCAGAAAACGCCCGATGGCGTCTGGAAGATCGTAGGGTAAATAAATGTGCTGTACGTCATCGCCAAAGGCAGACAGTACTCGCTCTGAGCCGGTAGGCGTCATTGTGGTGACTGTAATAGGTAATGTAGGATAACGATGGCGTAAAGCTCTTACTAACGGGATAGCGGCCAGTGTTTCTCCAACCGAAACCGAGTGGAGCATAATTCCGCCTGGTTGTAACTTTTGGCGATAAAAGCCGTACCGTTCTCCCCAGCGCTTACGATAGGCTGGCGCCTTACGACCGCGCAGCCATAGTCGTAGCCATATGAGCGGCTGAATAAGATAAAGGAGTATGGTGTAGAGCAATTGCAGCATGGCGTATCGTTATCCGGGGAATGTGAGGGGATTCTATGTATTTCACTGGGATATTGCTATTCATTTCCCTGAGATGAACGCTCATGCCAGAAAAATAGTATTTATTTTATTGAATTTCAATAAAAAGCATGAATTCATTCGCTAGAGTGAGTATAGCGGAAAGGTGAAAAAGAGAGCGCAAAAAACGCAATATTAAAGTCAAAGTATAAACATATCTTATTGATATTTATATCAAATGGCTGGCTTTGAGCAAAAAGATTCATTTCGGATTGTTTACAAGGAAGTGATATACTACTTCATAAATTTGAGAAGTATGGACAGTTTACGGGTAGCTATGAGCCTGGGGCGGTAGCGTGCCTATTTCATTACTTCCATTCATTACATATCTGGTGAGGGATTTGTGGAAGAGCCGGTTAATAAGATCCTCGTTATAAAAATGCGTTTTCATGGCGATATGTTACTGACAACGCCGGTAATTAGTTCATTGAAGCAACATTATCCAAATGCCCAAATCGACGTCTTATTGTATGAAGATACCATTCCTATTCTTTCTGAGAATGTACAAATTGGTTCATTATATGGTGTTGCGAAAAAGAGTGCGGGTGTGTTGGAAAAAGTCAGTAACTTTTTAGACCTTCTCCAGCAATTAAGCGCTAATCGCTACAATATCATTCTTAACCTCACCGATCAGTGGATGGTGGCACTACTCATGCGACTCATTCCTGCAGAGATAAAAATTTCTCAGGATTATGCGCATCGTCAAACCACCTTTTGGAAAAATAGCTTCACTTGCCTGGCACCGATAACAGGGGAGCATATTGTCGAGCGTAATTTATCAATACTGTCAGCGCTGGGTATTAAGGATTTTTATACCAAAACGACGATGAGTTATAAGCCTGAACACTGGCATGAAATGGAAATCATATTAAATGAAGCCGGTGTTCACGGGCAGTATGTTGTCATACAGCCAACCGCCCGCCAAATATTTAAATGTTGGGATGAGGACAAATTTTCAGTAGTCACAGATGCTCTCCAGGCTCAGGGATATAAAGTAGTGTTAACCTGCGGGCCGGGAGATGATGACTTAGTGTGCGTAAATCGTATTGCTGATGAATGCGAGCAGCGCCCCATCACTGCGTTGGCAGGAAAAACGCAGCTGCCAGAGCTGGCGGCGCTTATCGATCATGCTGCGCTTTTTATTGGAGTTGATTCTGCTCCTATGCACATGGCTGCCGCGCTCGATACGCCCATCGTGTGTCTATTTGGTGCGACCGACCGCGTATTTTGGCGTCCATGGACGGATAACGCGATTCAGTTGTGGGCTGGAGATTATGCGGAAATGCCAGAACGCGAAGAGTTGGATCGGAGCCAAAAATATCTGTCAGTTATTCCTGCAGAGGATGTTATTGCGGCGGCGAATCAGATGTTAAATTCGAATAAAGCCGAAGACGAAGTTGAGGGATCTGAACCTATCCGTGAGTCTGGAAGTGCAACATGATAATCGCGTTTTGCCTGTATAAGTATTTTCCGTTTGGCGGCCTGCAACGTGATTTTATACGTATTGCTAAAACGGTAGCGGCCCGAGGGCATAGCGTTCGCGTGTATACCCAATCCTGGCAAGGGGAGTGCCCTGCAGAATTCGAACTCATCGTAGTACCGGTTCATGCGCGAACAAACCACGGGCGAAACGCGGAATATTATGCATGGGTACAGGCACATTTGCATAAGCATCCTGTCGAACGGATTGTTGGATTTAATAAAATGCCCGGCCTGGACGTTTATTATGCAGCCGATGTGTGCTACGCCGAAAAAGTAGCACGCGAAAAAGGGTACTTGTATCGCCTGACTCCACGCTATAAACACTTTTCTGCCTTTGAGCGCTGTGTATTTGAGCCTGGTGCGAAGACCCAGCTTCTCATGTTAACTGAAAATCAGATCACGGATTTTCAGCGTCACTATAAGACCGAATCAGGGCGTTTTCATTTGCTCCCCCCCGGAATTTATCCCGATCGTAAATATGACCATCAAATACCTAATGCCAGGGCTATTTATCGGCAGAAAAATGGGATAGACGACAAGCAATTATTAGTATTACAGGTAGGGTCCGATTTTAAACGTAAAGGTGTTGATCGCAGCATTGAAGCTGTTTCGGCCCTACCAGAGAAGATACGTTCGCGCACGCAACTCATGGTTGTTGGCCAGGATAAACCGGACCGTTATATAGCTCTGGCGCGTAAGCACGGCATAGCCGGCCAGGTCAGTTTTTTTGCCGGGCGTAACGATATTGCTGAGCTTATGGCATCCGCTGATTTATTGATTCATCCCGCCCGACAGGAGGCTGCAGGGATCGTGCTTTTGGAAGCGATCGTTGCCGGGTTGCCGGTAATTGTGACTGAAATATGCGGCTATGCGCCCTACATCGTCGCTGCACAATGTGGCAGGGTTATCGCCTCGCCTTTCCAGCAAAGCAAATTAAATGAAATACTTGGCCAGGCATTAATGCAGGATACCCGCCGAGGTGAGTGGGCGGCTGCTGCGCGCCATTATGCTGATACCGAAGATTTATATAGCCTACCTGAAAAAGCGGCAGACTTGATAATAGGTGAGCCTAATGCTTGATTTAAAAGAGCCATTTTCCACTCTCTGGCGTAATAAAGATGCGTTTAGAGAGGTTGAGCTTCTAAAGGGTGAGATCTTCCGCGAACTGGAAACGCGGCGCACTCTGCGTTTTGAGTGTGAAGAGAAAAGCTATTTCCTGAAGCTACATAAAGGTACGACATTAAAAGAAGTTATTAAAAATCTCATTTCTCTTCGCCTGCCTGTATTGGGTGCGGACAGAGAATGGAAGGCTATCCATCGTTTAGAAAGACTGGGCGTAGACACGATGGTTGGCGTGGCGTTTGGGCAAAAAGGATTAAACCCTTTACGTCGTACTTCTTTTATTATTACCGAAGATCTTACTCCAACAGTTAGCCTGGAAGAGTATTGTGCTGATTGGGTGCTACATCCGCCGAAACCTCACATTAAACGTATGCTAATAAAGCGCGTCGCTGAAATGGTGCGAGATATGCACTATGGCGGAGTTAATCATCGCGATTGCTATATCTGTCATTTTCTTTTACATCTACCTTTTGATGGAGAAGAGGAAGACCTGAAGATATCGATAATAGATTTACATCGTGCCCAAATTCGGCATCGAGTACCGAAACGATGGCGAGATAAAGATCTTATCGGATTGTATTTTTCCACGTTAAATATTGGACTGACGCAAAGAGATATTTATCGTTTCCTTCGGGTTTATTTTCAAATCGACCTCCGAAAAATTTTAACGTTAGAAAGTAATTTCATAAAAAAAGCTCAAGTCAAAGCACAATATATTCATGATAGAACCAGAAGAAAATCCCTTTAATAGTCTTGATAACATAGATGTCTACTGGAGGAGTTATGTATTTTAATAGGCATGAGATTATCAAAGAGATCATAGCATTTGGTTCGCACTCTAATAAGATAGAAAGTGTTAAGCACATCGCCTATGGCACTGACGCTAGATTTCTGGTTGGTTGCAAAATCTCAATATCCTCGATATTACAACAAAATAAAGAACATGATTTTTGTTTTCATATTTTTACAGATAGCATTGATAAAAATGATTTAATAAAAATCAAAGAGATGGTTGAGACAAGCTCTACAGTTATCAAAATATATTTTATTAAAACAGATAAATTAGAAAATCTCCCCAAAAATAAACTATGGTCAATTGCTATATATTATCGTTTGTTAATTGCGGATTTTTTCTATGGAGAAGTAAATCGTATACTTTATCTTGATTCGGATATTATTTGTAAAGGTGATATCTCAGAACTATTTTCGCTCAATATCAATAATAATTATGTTGCAGCTGTAGCAGAGCGTAATAATGAATGGTGGGCGAAAAGATCTCACGATCTGGGTGTAAGTAAGATTAAAGATGGTTATTTTAATAGTGGTGTTTTAGTTATTAATATTAATGAATGGAAAAAAGGAGATATTACAGGAAAGGCTATTTTGACATTAAATAATATAAAAGATTTTAAAGGAATTATTTACTATGACCAGGATGTGTTAAATATATTGACTGCTGGCAGCGTAGTTTTTATAGATAAAATATTTAATACGCAATATAGTCTAAATTATGAATTAAAAACTGAATCAGTTTGTCCGATAAATGAGAATACTCGACTTATTCATTATATAGGTCCATGCAAGCCATGGCATAGTTGGGTTGCTATGTATGATGCTGCTCAATTTTATAGAGACGCTAAAGAAGTATCGGTTTGGGAAAATGATAGATATATTTCTCCTAAAAATAGTATGCAATATCGTTATGCCGCAAAACATAATTTTCATCAAAATAAATATGTTCATGGATTATTTTTATATTTAAAGTATTTTATCTCAAAATTAATATAATAATTAGGATGTAAAATGAAAAATTTTATCAAAGATACATTTACCTTAGGCGATACAAAAGTAAGGAACCAACAAATCGCTTTAAATATCGCGTATGGCGTGGATAAGAATTTTATATTTGGAACAGCAATCTCAATTACGTCAGTACTTATAAATAACGAAGATATACCTCTGGCATTTCATATATTCACTGATTCTATTGATAGCGACAATCTGGATAAATTTAACCAGTTAGCGAAATTATATAATACAATGATAACTGTTTATATAATTGACCCTATGACTTTGAGTTACTTACCTGTTTCTGATTTCTGGAGCCATGCGATCTATTTTAGATTATTAGCTTTTGATTATCTTAGTAACATTTTAGGGAAAGTATTATATGTAGATGCTGATATCGTCTGTAAGGGGAGCCTTTCATCTCTGTTAAAAATCTCTCTGGAAGAAAAATTCTCGGCGGTAGTACCCGATCTGGAAAAGACCAGAGAAAATAGCGCCAAGCGATTGGGAGTTGAAGAATTCAATGAAACATATTTTAATTCAGGATTAATTTACGCTAATTTAAATAAATGGGAAGAAAATAATTTATCAGAGTATATATTTTTATTATTAAAAGGTAATACTAAATTTGGTAATTTAAAGTATTTTGATCAAGATGCTTTAAATATTGCCTTTGGTAATAATAATATTTATCTCTCTCGAGATTTTAATTGTATATATTCAATTAAAAATGAACTTAAGGCAAGAAATAACTCCGATTATAAAAATACAATAAAAGAATCAACTGTTTTTATTCATTATACTGGTGTCACAAAACCATGGCACAAATGGGCCAGTTATGAGTCAACATCATTTTTTCATCAGGCACTTCTGCGCTCTCCCTGGAAGGACAGCCCTTTAAAAGATGCAAGTACCAGAAGTGAATATCAGAAGCGTTATAAGCATGAATTAAGGCAAAGGAAATATATTTATGCATTAATGCATCTAATTAATTATAAATTAAAACATTGAAGCGGCTTGAATATGATAACGTATAGAAAGATTTTAGGTTATAAAGTCTACTTGAAAGATGATAATCATAAATATATTGATATCTTTCTGAATGCAATAAAGTATAAGGTTGAATGTGTAAAGGTCCTAAGAAATATTGATGACACCAAAGTTTCTCTAATCAGAACCGAGCATGGTCTCTATATTTTTAAAGTTTTTGCACCTAAATCTAAAAAGCTAGAACGTTTTTTGAAGTCCTTTGTAAAAGGAGATTATTATAAAAACCTTATCATTCAGACAGATAGGGTTAGGGAGAAGGGTAACGAATTCCCGAATGATTTTTATCTTCTTGCTGAAAGGAAAATACTTAATTACGCCAGTGTATTTATTATGCTAATTGAGTATATAAATGGCATTGAATTGGATGATATGGAATGTATTAGTGAAGAGATAAAAACTGAAATAAAACAGAAGATGGATAAACTTCATTCAGATAAAATGTTATCAGGTGATCCGCATCGTGGGAATTTTATTGTTGAAAAGAGCGGTGTTAGGATAATAGATCTCTCGGGTAAGTATTGTAATTCCCAACGAATGGCAAAAGATAGGCTAGCAATGGAACGCCATTTAGGCATAAAGAATGATAAAAAAGATGTTGGTTATTATCTGGTCGTTTATAAATTAAAGTTACGTAATTTTCTTAAAAAAATAAAAGGAAAGAAATGAGTGGCTTTATCTCTGGGAGATGGTAAATGTTAAAAATAATGAAAGATAGCATACAAAAAACCTATATGTTTGGTACCGATCTAGCTAATACGGACTCAGTATTAAACATTGCCTATGGCGTCGACAAGAATTTTATGTTCGGTGCTGCAATTTCAATGCAATCAATATGTGATTATAATAGTACTTTGAACTTAAAATTTCACATATTTACCGACTATATAGATGATGAATATTTAGCTCGTGCTGAGTTATTTTCTAAAAAGAGTAATGTTCATCTTTCTATTTATGTTGTATCCCAAGATTTTGTAAAAATATTTCCAAGCGTTAAACAATGGTCTCATGCCACTTTTTTTCGATTTCTTGCTTTTGAAAAGCTTAGTTATATTTGTGATAGAGTTTTGTATATAGATGCTGATGTGATTTGTAAAGACGATATATTATCGCTTAATGAATTAAATTTTGATTCAGAAAAATACGTTGCAGTTGTTAAAGACAATGCCTATATGCAAGGTAAACCGGCAGAAAGGCTCAATGTTCCTGGCTTGGCAGGTAACTATTTCAATGCGGGTGTAATATACCTTAATCTCTCTGAATGGAAACGAAGAGGGTTTATACATAAAGCCATTAGTATGCTAAATGATGATCCTAACCATATGAAATATAAATGTCTTGATCAAGATATACTTAACATTCTTTTCTTTGGAGGATGTATTTACCTTAATAATGCATTTAATCAACTTTATGGAATAGATTATGAGCTACGTAATAAAAGTGGTTCCGAATACCTGAAAAGTATAAAAAGTGATACAAAGTTGATCCATTATGTTGGCATCACTAAACCATGGCATACATGGGCTACTTACCCTAGCGGGAAATTCTTTCGTGATGCTTATAATCATTCTGCATGGTTTGATATTCCCTTATTGGATGCTAGTGGTGAAAAGCAATATAAAGTGAGATTCCGACATTCCTTTAAAAAAAGCCTTATTTCTCAATCAATTATCTATTATATAAAATATCAAACTGTAAAGGTTTTGAATAAATTAGGTTCTAAGTAATAACGGAAAATTTGGAGCGTATGATGGCGGTTCCTATTTATGTCGTTTCTTTATTAAAAGATAAAGAACGTCGAAAAAAAATCTCAGATGATTTCAAGAAAATAGATATCGATTTTTCCTTTTACGATGCCATTGATGCTAAATGTTCTGAAAATAAAACTCTTATAGAAGAAGTTCGTTTGAGCGGTGGGGATGCAGCTGAAATGAGTGATGGCGAGATTGCTTGTGCATTAAGTCATCGTAGCGTTTACCATGATTTTCTAATTAAAAATCATAATTGGGCTATTATACTTGAAGATGATGTCATTATTGATGATCAGCTAGGTTATTTCTTCGATTTGTTGAATTCAGAAAAAATAAATAAACTGAATAATGACGATCTTTATATTCTTGGTGGGCAGAAAGGATTGCATGACTATCCCGTAATTGCCACGAGTTTATTCACTTTTGTTGATTTTGGGAAGATAAAATTAAGAAGAGTGACCTATAATCAACATAAAATTAGACGAACTTGCAGTTATCTAATTAGTCAAGAAATGTGTGGGAAAATACTAAACTTAGCGAAGAAAGATGGTATATTTCGTGCCGATGACTGGAAGAGAATGAAGAGAAATGGAGTTATAAATAACTTTTTCCTGTCTGAAATAATAGAACATCCAATTGTATGTGAATTAAATAGTCACCTTGAGGCAGAACGTAATTTAAGAACAATCAATAAAAAGTCTCCAAGAAGTAAAGTTAATTTGTTTCTGAAAAAATCTAGAGCTTGGCTTCGGACTTTCTTTTTCTCTTTTTCAGCCTAATATGTTTATTATATCCCGAGAAAACTAATATGATTGAACTCCTTCTAAGAAGGTATATCCCAATAATAATTTTTATTTTTCTTTCGCTTGGATTTATTTCACTTTCAATTGATCCGCATATCGCAAATAAAGCAATTACTATCGCTGGCTTACTGTCGTTAGCTCTTGTTTCTTTTAATGTAAGATATTATCTACTGCTGTCAAAGGGAATGAAGTGTTTTTTCTTGTCATTATTATTCCTTGGGTGTCTTAACCTGCTTTGGTATGGCTACTTCAAAACACCTGAAGCAATATATAAGAATGCATATCGTGGGTATCTTGAAGCGGGAAAAATGTTATTTTTTAGCGCATTTATACTTCTGGTAATAACCAAAAGAGAGATATTCTCTAGCTATAACTATTTTCTGATACCTGCTTTAACAGGGCATATTATTTTGTTAATAAGGGCATTCTATCAAGGCGCCTACTTGAATATTGATCGCATCCCTCTGTCTGCAATGGATGCTGTCCCTGGAACTATGGGGGCCGCTACTATTGCTGCATATATGATCACTTTCTCATCACTTTATGCGTTACTGACTTTACTTAAATCTAATTTAAAATATAGATTACCTCTTTTTTTCATTATTTTTATACTGAGTTTTTCTGCAGTGACGATGACTGGAACAAGATCTGCAATTTTTACTTTACCGTTAATAACTGCTATTGCGCTTATATTTTCTTATAAAGATAAGCGAAAGGTAATTAAGATTATCCCTGTATTTGTTATATTGGTTTTGGCATGCGGATTATTGTTTAATAAAGCAATCACTTCCAGAGTAAATTTAGCCTATAAAGATGTTGAGCTTTATAAAAAAGGTAAAGCATCTACATCTATAGGTGCACGTTTTGCGATGCTAGAAGGTGGGTTTTTAGTTACTGAGAAAGACTTAACGTGGCAATCATTGGAAGATAGGGGAAGAAAAATCAAACAATTATCTCAGGAAAATAAAATATTCAATAGTGTTTCTGCTTATTTGGACGTACACATGCATAATGAGTGGATTGAAGCTTTATCGACAAAAGGAATTATTGGAATAATCATCCTCGTATTTTTCTATATATCACTAGCATATTACTCTTTTTCAGAGAAAGAGCCGTTAATTTTAACATTTCTTATAGCAATGCTACTATTTGGTATAAGTGATGTAATTATGCATGCTAAGCCTATTCCTTCATCATGGTTGACTACGTTGCTATTATTTTGCTCCCTTATATCGGAAAGAAGAAATAGAACTATTTAGCCTCTGAGGCCAACACATTAATGTTGGCCTTATTGTTAATATAATTGGATATTTATAATAATCTCAAGAGAGAAAGTTTTTTATTGCTTGACTAAGTAAAGTTACTGATAGTTTTTTAAGCTCCCCGCCTTGCGCACGACATGCGATTTGATGCTTTCCATACCCACCAATTAGCCCAGGATCTGTAGGGCCATATAAAGTGATATTTGGGCAATCCAGCGCGGCGGCCAGATGGCTTAACCCCGTATCTACAGAAACAACGAATTTTGCGCCTGCAAGTATTCTCGCGATGGATTCGAGATCCAGCTTGGGCAACACTTCAGCATATTTGAACCCTTCCGCTAAACGCCTGGCGCGTTCTTCCTCATGCGGTGCACCCCAGGGGAGTTTAATCTTTAACCCCGTTGGCCCCATCAGCGCGATAAGTTCCCGCCAGTGCTCTTCTGGCCAGTGTTTATCCTCTCGAGTAGTTGCATGTAAGAAAACGGCGTATTTTTTTTCGTCCGTTAAATTTAAACCCGCAAAATGGCTTGAAATGGCGTAATCACCCTGTTCTGCGGGTTTTTGATAGCCCAGGCTTTTGGCGAAGAGCTCCCGGGTACGCTCAACGGCATGTTGGTTTTTCGGTACTGAGTGGCGGCGCTGATAGAACAGTGTCGCTAATGGCTCTCGGGCACTGCGCCAGTCAAAACCGTGGCGAACGCCTTTTGCATGATGAGTGACCAGAGCCGCGCTTTTTACTAACCCCTGCGCATCAATGACGGCATCATAGCGTTCTGAGCGGAGCCTGCGACGAAATGCGGCACGCTCAGCGCGAACTGCTGATGAAAACCAGGATTTACGCCAGCGGCGTATAGCTACGGGGATAACATTGCTAACCGCCGGATGCCAGCCCGGTATTTGCGCGAAATTTTCTTCAACCACCCAGTCAAAATGAATTCCGGGAATTGCCTTTGCAGCATCGGTTAGGGCTGGAAGAGTGTGCAGAACATCGCCCATAGACGATGTTTTTACGATCAACACGCGCATAAACTACACCTCTTTGTTATTTAATAGACCGTGCAGTTCATTTAAAACACGCTTAGGGGAAATATCTATCAGGCTTTGGTGATAGCCTTCATCCGCAGCTCCTTTGCGAATTTTATGATAGCCACTGATTAGGCGGATTACCCGCGCCTTGTTTGATAGCGGTGGCGTGAAGTCCGGGCTGCTAGGGCCATATACCGCTACCAGTGGGCGGCCTAGCGCGGCCGCAACATGCATCAAGCCTGAATCATTAGTGACTATAGCCTGGCAGGCGGCAATTAACCCCACGGCTTGATCCAGCTCGGTTTCGCCAGCCAGATTTCGGCACCATGGCTGCTGCTCGGCGGGAAGGGCCGCGATAATCTGTTCACCGGCGGTTTTATCCTTTGCGGAGCCAAATAGCGTAATTTGGTAGCCATCCTCTATGAGGGACTGAGCCAGAGATGCATAATGGTAATGTGGCCAGCGTTTGGCTGGCCCGAACTCAGCGCCCGGACAAAATCCGATTAATGGGCGAGCGTCGTCGATAGAGAACTGAGCGCAGACTTTACCTTTTTCCCCTTCGCTAACCTGTAATTGTGGCCAGAGCAGAGGGTGAGGCAGTTCTTTTGCCGATTGCATTGTCCCTTTGTCGTAGGCCAGTGCGATATAGCGCTCAACCATAAGCGGCCATGCTGATTTATCCAGCTTGCGAACATCATTTAACAGACCGTAGCGCATTTCTCCCCGCCAGCCGGTCCGAATTGGGATGTGAGCAAAAAAAGGAATTAACGCTGATTTAAATGAGTTAGGTAGTACAAAAGCGCGATCGTAGCGTTTTTCTCTCAGAGCTAAACCCAGACGGCGGCGTTCACTCAGTGCAAAAGCCCCATGCCCCAGAGGCATGGAAATGGCTTCGTTCACTTCCGGCATGCGGGCGAGTAAAGGACGGCACCATGCAGGTGCCATTACATCGATAATTGCCTGAGGATAGCGGGCTCGAAGCGTGCGATAAAGACTTTGCGACATCATCATGTCGCCTACCCACGAAGGGCCAATCACCAATATTTTCATGAGCAAGGCAACCGTTATACGCTGCGATTCAGCCAGGCCATATATTCCGCAACGCCTTCTGCCACTGTTTTAAACGGCTGGCTGTATCCTGCGGCGCGCAGATTTGTCAGATCGGCCTGAGTATAAGCCTGATAGCGGCCTTTCAGCTTTTCCGGGAAGGGAATGTATTCAATGCTGCCTTTCTGATGATACGCGAGCGCAGCGTCGGCGACGGCCTGGAAAGATTCGGCGCGACCGGTGCCGCAGTTAAATATGCCGGATTTACCGTGTTGCCAGAACCACAGGTTAACAGCAGCGACATCGCCCACATAGATAAAATCTCGCTTAAAGCCGTCGCTTCCTTCGAATAATTTGGGGTTCTCCCCGTTGTTAAGCTGAGTATTTAAATGGAAAGCAACGCTTGCCATACTGCCTTTATGGCCTTCACGCGGACCATACACATTAAAATAGCGGAAACCGACAATTTGAGATGATGCTTGTGGAAGTATTTGGCGCACGTATTCATCGAATAAAAATTTGGAATAGCCGTAAACGTTGAGCGGCTGTTCGTATTCGCGGGATTCAATAAAATCGCTGCTGCGGCCGCCATAAGTGGCGGCAGAAGAGGCATACAGGAAAGGAATTTCATGTTCAAGGCAATAATGAAGCAGCTCTTTTGAGTACTGATAGTTGTTATCCATCATGTACTTACCATCCCACTCCGTAGTGGATGAGCAGGCGCCCTCATGAAAGATGGCGTCAATGTCACCGAGATCTTCACCGGCCATGATTTGAATCAGGAAGTCTTCTTTATCCATGTAATCGGCGATATTCAGATCCACCAGATTAATAAACTTGGTACCGTCTTTCAGGTTATCCACAACCAGAATATCGTTACGTCCAATTTCGTTCAAAGCTTTGATAATGTTGCTGCCGATGAAGCCAGCGCCGCCGGTGACAATAATCATAAGTGTTAACCTTTAAACAGTGGAGCCGGGCGACAGGCGCCCGGGCGCTTAATGCCTTTTATCATACCATCTCATTGATGACCGGGCAGCCCGGGAGCAATATCGATCCTGAAACTTTTACCGGTGGTCGTGATTTATGCTGCAAAATGGGTAATCCCTGAAGCGTCATCTCGTATCAGACCGTACCTTTAGGTAATATGGGCCAAATTTCGTCATGCCTGGAGAATTGCAATGCGAAGAGATTTTTATCAACAGTTAACGGCCAGTCTGGATGCGGCACGCGCTGAAGGGCTGTTCAAGGAGGAACGCATTATTACCTCCGCGCAGCAGGCGGATATTACGGTCGCGGGCGGCGGCAGTGTCATTAATTTCTGCGCTAATAACTATTTAGGATTGGCCAATCACCCGGCGCTGATTGCGGCGGCGAAACAGGGAATGGACAGTCACGGTTTTGGTATGGCGTCGGTACGCTTCATCTGCGGTACTCAGGATAGCCACAAACAGCTTGAGCAAAAGCTCGCAGATTTCCTGGGGATGGAAGATGCGATTTTGTACTCATCGTGTTATGACGCTAACGGTGGGTTATTTGAAACGCTGCTGGGGCCGGAAGATGCGATTATCTCTGATGCGCTAAACCATGCGTCGATTATCGACGGCGTGCGTCTGTGTAAAGCGAAGCGCTACCGCTATGCCAACAATAATATGGAAGAGCTGGACCAGCGCCTGAGAGAAGCACGCGAGGCTGGTGCGCGTCATATCATGATAGCGACCGATGGCGTGTTCTCAATGGATGGCGTTATTGCAAATCTGCAGGGCGTCTGCGATCTGGCGGATAAATATGATGCGCTGGTAATGGTAGATGATTCCCATGCTGTCGGATTCGTGGGCGAAAATGGGCGTGGAACGCATGAATATTGCGGTGTGATGGACCGCGTTGACATTATTACCGGCACACTGGGTAAGGCGCTGGGCGGCGCATCCGGTGGTTATACTGCAGCCCGAAAAGAGGTGGTGGAGTGGCTGCGTCAACGTTCCAGGCCCTATTTATTCTCTAACTCTCTGGCTCCGGCGATTGTTTCCGCGTCAATTCAGGTGCTGGAGATGCTGGCCAGCGGCAGTGAGCTGCGTGAGCGACTGTGGGCCAATGCTCGTTTGTTCAGGGAACGGATGAGTGCTGCCGGCTTTACGCTGGCTGGAGCCGACCATGCGATTATCCCAGTCATGCTGGGCGATGCCGTCGTGGCTCAGAATTTTGCCCGTGAGCTGCAGCAGGAAGGCATTTACGTTACCGGATTTTTCTATCCTGTGGTACCAAAAGGCCAGGCGCGCATTCGTACGCAGATGTCCGCGGCGCACTCCACCGAGCAAATTGAGCGTGCCATTGACGCGTTTACGCGCATTGGCCGGAAGCTGAACGTTATTGCCTGAGGACACGTTATGAAAGCGTTAGCGAAACTGAAAGCCGAAGAAGGTATCTGGATGACCGATGTCCCTCAACCTGAGGTGGGGCATAACGATTTACTGATTAAGATTCGTAAAACCGCTATTTGCGGCACAGACGTACATATTTACAACTGGGATGAGTGGTCGCAAAAAACGATTCCGGTGCCGATGGTCGTAGGCCATGAATATGTTGGAGAAGTCGTTGGAATGGGGCAGGAGGTGCGCGGTTTTCGCATCGGCGATCGCGTATCTGGCGAAGGCCATATTACCTGCGGGCACTGCCGTAATTGTCGGGCGGGGCGCACGCACCTGTGTCGCAACACCATTGGCGTTGGCGTCAACCGGCCCGGCTGTTTTGCGCAATATCTGGTTATCCCGGCCTTTAACGCCTTCAAAATCCCGGACAATATTTCTGACGATTTGGCCTCTATTTTCGATCCATTTGGTAATGAGGTACATACCGCGCTGTCGTTTGATTTGGTCGGCGAGGATGTCCTGGTTTCCGGCGCCGGACCTATCGGCATTATGGCTGCCGCAGTGGCAAAGCACGTGGGAGCCCGGAATGTTGTGATAACCGATGTAAATGAATATCGCCTGGGGCTGGCGCGCAAAATGGGTGTAACCAGGGCGGTAAATGTGGCGCAGGAAAATTTGCCCGACGTCATGCATGAGCTAGGTATGAGCGAGGGGTTTGACGTTGGTCTGGAAATGTCCGGTGCGCCACCCGCGTTTCGAACTATGCTGGATACCATGAATCACGGTGGGCGTATTGCGATGCTAGGCATTCCTCCATCAGATATGGCCGTTGACTGGACGAAAGTCATATTTAAGGGGCTGTTCATTAAGGGGATCTATGGCCGCGAAATGTTCGAGACCTGGTACAAAATGGCGGCCCTCATTCAGTCTGGCCTTGATTTAGAACCCATCATTACACATCGTTTTTCTATTGATGATTTTCAGAAAGGCTTCGACGCTATGCGCTCCGGCCAGTCTGGAAAAGTTATTTTAGACTGGGGTGCCTAAACGCGCTTATTCACCCGGAAGAAGGGCCGCTAAAAGCGGCCCTTCTCTTAGTAAAAATGCGAGTGGATCCTCACAAAGGCATTCGCAATACGCCTTTTCAGCACGCAATCAACGTCGCTTTCTATGCGAAGAGTTTTACGGAAAGTCTACCTGGTTTTCGTATTAGCTGCGCGGCTGGTTCCAGCCTTGCCACTGAAGTTGAAGATATTTAACCAGCGTACTTTGCGCCATGCTCTCTTGTAAGACGCTAAAGAAGCGATCTGCATTCACCGGCGCTGGTCGCCGCCTCAGCTTACAAATATGCAGGTTTTGCGCCGTGGGTGAAAGAGGCTTATGCGCGGGCGGTGCGGCGTCAGCGTAGCCCGGCGTAGAGGCTGCCGCATGCTGTGGTTCATTCAACAGGCTCGATGGGCGTACCAGTGTGATATCTGAGGGTAGTCTGCGTAACTCTTGCTGAAGCACTCGCACCGTAGTGGGGTGCGGATGGCCGATAGCAATCGCCGAGCCATTACGTCGCGCCAACGCTATCGCACGGTCATATTGCTGGCGAACAGCGGCTTCATTCTGGTTATCATCCAGAAAAACCTTACGTTTAATTACTTTAACGCCAGTGCCTGCGGCGGCGCGCGTTGCCTGGCTATTACCGATGGTGACACTATCAAGGAAATAAAGGCGATAATTCTTGAGCGCCTGCATGACCTTTTGCATACCGAACAGGCTGGAGGTCATGGCGCTACCCATGTGATTATTCAAACCCGTAGCGTGCGGGACTTTCTGCACGGCGTCGTGGATAATTCGCTCGATTTCAGCGCTGCTCATTTCTGGGCGCAGGGTGTCTTTTTCCAGCGGCTGTTTACTTAACGGGGCCATCGGTAAGTGAATAAGCACTTCGTGCCCGGCACCCCACGCTTTATTGGCCATGTCCCGGGCATGCGGTGCGTTAGGCAGTACGGCGATAGAAATGGGGGCTGGAAAAGCGATAACCTGATTTTCCTGATGCGGACGATAGCCAAAATCATCAATCACAATCGCCAGCTTTCCCGCAACCGCGTTAGCATTTAGCATCAGCGATACGGTTACCGCAAAAATTGTACTTCGGAATCGCAGCAAAACTTATTTTCCCAACCACGGTAGTGGATTGACGGCCTGCCCCTGGCGACGAATCTCAAAATAGAGCGATGGCCGCCCCTGGCCCCCGCTGTTGCCAACCAGCGCAACGGGTTGTCCTGCTCTAACCTGCGCGCCGACATTTACCAGCGCACTTTGATTATAACCATAAAGACTCATATCGCCTTTTCCGTGCTCGATGACCACCACCAGTCCGTATCCCTGAAGCCAGTCGGCCAGAATTACGCGCCCATCGGCAATGGCTTTTACTTCGGCCCCTTCGGATGCGCCAACCACAATGCCTTTCCATCGTAGTTCGCCCTGCAGCGCTTCGCCAAAGCGATGTAACAGCGGCCCTCGGGCAGGCCAAAGCGCCTGGCCGCGCGGAGAGCCAAGGCCGCCGGTTCGCGCCATGAGCGAACGCTCACTCTCCGTTGGCCTGTAGGTGGTGCCTTTACGTGACGCTTCCTTTTGGCGATCGCGTACACGCTGCGCTTCTTTGGCTTCACGCTCGGCGCGTGCTTTTGCCGCCGCGGTGGCTTGGGCGATGCGATCGCGCAGGCGCGACTCGTTCTGCCGCATCTCATTCAACTGCTGCTGGTTTTCATGAATAGAGACTTCAAGGCGACTAAGCGTATTTTTACGCTCGCGACGAGCCGCTTCCAGTTTTCCTTGCTCAGCGCGCTGGTTATAGAGCAATGTTTGCTGTTGTGATTGTTTTTCTTCCAGCTCTGCTTTTTGCTGCGATACCACCGCCCGCGTTTTTTGCAAATCGTGAATAGTGTTTCTACGCGCCTGATTCAGATAGCCAAAATAAGCCTGCAGACGCTGCCCGCGCTGGCCTTCCTCACCGCTTAAAATCAGCTGTAGACCCGTGTGAGGCCCCTGACGGAATGCTGCGTCGAGCTGGGCCGCAAGCGCGCGCGTTTGGGCTATACGCTGTTTTTCAAGGCGGCTGATAGAGGCGTTTAAAGTAGTGATTTGTTGGTTGAGGGTGGTGAGAACGTTTTGTGTTTCGCGCAGCTTACGGGCGGCGGTGGCTATCGCTTTTTCCTGGGCCTGTAACGTATTGAGGAGCGCAGTGCGCTGCTGCTGCTTTTGCCGGACGGCCTGCTCTTTGGCGGCGATGTCCTGTTGAATAGATTTAAGGCGTGCCTTATCGTCGGCCTGAGCGGATGTCAGGCATAACAATACGCCAGCGCTGAACGCGCTGGCGTAAACGAAAGGCTTTAACGGGAATCGTCCCGATATATTGCCCCATGTTCTCGCAAAAATCGTCTTTCCCCACATGGGGAAAGATTATTCCACGATGAACAGCGGCTTACCAGTCATCTCTTGCGGGATTTCTATTCCCATGAGAGTCAGCATGGTTGGCGCTATATCTGAGAGCCGGCCACCGTCGATTGCTTTCACTGATTTTTCACCCACATAAATCAGCGGGACCGGCAGGTTGGTATGCGCCGTATGCGCCTGGCCGGTGGCCGGATCGCGCATTTGCTCTGCATTGCCGTGATCGGCGGTAATCAGCAGTTGGCCGCCAGCAGTTTCCACTGCCTGCGTTACTTTATCGATGCAGGCATCCAGCGTTTCTACGGCTTTAACCGCGGCTTCAAAAACGCCGGTATGCCCAACCATATCGCCGTTCGGATAGTTACAAATAATCGCGTCGTATTTGCCGCTCTGTATGGCGCCAACCAGCTTCTCTGTAAGTTCTTCAGAACTCATCTCAGGCTGTAAATCGTAGGTTGCCACCTGCGGAGAGTTAATCAGGATGCGATCTTCGCCTTCAAATGGCGTCTCGACGCCACCGTTAAAGAAGAAGGTAACGTGTGCATATTTTTCAGTTTCGGAAATGCGCAATTGGGTTTTATCCTGCTTCGCCATCCACTCACCAAAAGTATTTAGTAACGAGGCCGGCGGGTAGGCGCAGGTTGTATTAATATCAGCAGCATATTCTGTCAGCATGACAAAATCGCTGAAGTTAACCACTTTTTTGCGCGCGAAGCCGGTAAAGTCTGGATTTACGAATGCGCGGGTGATTTGGCGGGCGCGATCGGCTCGGAAATTCATAAAGATGAGCGCATCGCCATCTTCCATCGCGGCATCCGGTTCACCGTTTGCGCGAATTACCGTTGGTTTTACAAACTCATCATTTTCATCGCGCGCATAAGCCGCCTGCAGCCCTGCTACAGCGCTATCAGTCAGGTATTCTCCTGAAGCCTGCGTCAATAAATCATAGGCTAGCTCAACGCGATCCCAGCGATTATCGCGATCCATTGCGTAGTAACGGCCAATGAGAGAAGCCACGCGGCCTTTACCTAGCGCGTTAAACTTTTCACTGAAGCGGCGGAGGGATGGCTCTGCGCTACGCGGCGGCGTATCGCGTCCATCCAGAAATGCGTGCAGATAAATCTTCTGTGCACCGCGCTCTGCGGCTAGTTCAATCATTGCCATTATATGGTCTTCATGGCTGTGAACGCCGCCCGCGGAGAGCAGGCCCATAATATGTACAGCTTTGTCGGCGGAGACTGCTTTATCGACAGCGGCGGATAGCGCAGGATTTTTGAAGAATGAGCGCTCTTTGATTTCAACGTCCAGCCTGGTGAGGTCCTGATAAACGACGCGCCCCGCGCCTAGGTTTACGTGTCCAACTTCTGAGTTACCCATTTGGCGATCGGGAAGGCCAACTTCTAGCCCTGATGCATCAATTAGCGTATGAGGGCGCTTTGCCCATAGGGCGTCCATTACCGGCGTTTTTGCGCGAGTAATAGCATTATCCTGCTGATCTTCGCGATAACCGTAGCCATCCAGGATGACCAGAACCATTGGTTTTTTAGATACTGACATTGCAAACAACCTCGTGCATCAAAGTCAAAGTTGAATCGATTCTACTACAGGCGTGCGGGATTTATAGCCTCGAAAGATCAAAGAATCTGAGCCTGCCGCTGGGTAAGTAGATGAAGCACAGGCGCGATAATTTTTTCGTAATAGAGCGCAAAACGTGATTCCATTATTTTAACCGGCTGTATTTGCCACGGCGCGCAGGTATACTCCTGTCTTGGTTTTTTTATCTTTATTTAGTCGGGAGCTGTACCCCCCATGCAAGAGATTATGCAATTCGTTGGCCGTCACCCCATACTCAGTATTGCGTGGCTGGCGTTACTGGCAGCCGTGCTCTATACCACATTCAAGGGCCTGACCTCTAAAGTTAAGGTCGTGACGCGCGGTGAGGCTACAAGTCTAATTAATAAAGAAGATGCGCTGGTGGTTGATTTACGTCAGCGGGATGAATTCCGCAAAGGCCATATTTCAGGCGCTGTAAATGTGCAGGCTGGCGACATTAAACGCGGTAATTTAGCGGAAATCGAAAAACATAAAGGCAGGCCTGTCATTGTTGTAGATGCTAATGGCATGACGGCACAGGAGTCGGGCGAGCGATTGATGAAAGCCGGTTTTGAACGTGTCGTTGTACTTAAAGACGGTGTGGCTGGCTGGAGCGGCGAAAACCTTCCGCTAGTGAGTGGGAAATCATAAAGCCGGGAGGCAAATGTTATGGCAAAGATCGATATTTATACTAAAGCTACCTGCCCATACTGCCATCGCGCAAAAGCCTTGCTGGAAGGTAAAGGCGTGGCGTTCAACGAATTGCCAATTGATGGCGATGCGCAAAAGCGTGAAGAGATGATTACGCGCAGTGGGCGCACTACGGTGCCACAGATTTTTATTGATGAGCGGCATATTGGTGGTTGCGACGATTTGATGGCATTGGAAGCGCAGGGCGGATTAGATCCGCTGCTGTAATTGCACACATTGAGTTAATTAGATGAGTTTACCGGCCATTGAGGCAGGGTTGGGCTCTGTTAAGAGCCGATGGCTGCCGCAGTGCCGTAGGCGAATAGTTTTCTGCGCAATGTGTCAGGAAATATCGCTAGCCGGGCGGTAATCGATTATCGCGCGTAATATTAAGGATAGGACTTTACAAAGGGTTTATTTATGTCAGAACAAAATACCACCGAAATGGTTTTTCAGATTCAGCGCATCTACACCAAAGACATCTCTTTTGAGGCGCCAAATGCGCCGCAGATTTTTCAAAAAGAGTGGCAGCCCGAAGTTAAGCTGGACCTGGATACCGCTTCCAGTCAGCTTGCGGATGACATATATGAAGTGGTTCTGCGCGTGACGGTCACTGCGACACTGAATGATGAGACGGCTTTTCTGTGTGAAGTACAGCAGGCTGGTATCTTTAGCGTTGGCGGTATTGAAGGCACGCAGTTGGCACACTGCCTGGGTGCGTATTGCCCGAACATCCTGTTCCCGTACGCGCGCGAAAGTATCACAAGCCTGGTTTCTCGCGGTACCTTCCCGCAGCTCAACCTTGCCCCGGTCAATTTTGATGCGCTGTTTATGAACTATTTACAGCAGCAGGCTGGTGAAGGCGAGCAAGAACATCAGGATGCCTGATGAAGACTCAGCGTGCGTCTATGACTGTGATCGGTGCCGGCTCGTACGGCACCGCTCTTGCGATTACATTAGCGCGAAATGGGCATCCCGTTGTTTTGTGGGGGCATAACCCGCAAAATATCGCGCAATTACAGCGTGAGCGTTGTAACACGGCCTTTCTTCCTGATGTTCCGTTTCCGGATACACTCTATCTTGAGTCTTCCTTAAGTGATGCGCTAGCCGCCAGCCGTGATATTTTGATTGTGGTACCAAGCCATGTATTTGGTGAAGTGCTAACCCAAATTAAGCCACTTCTACGACCAGATGCTCGTTTAGTATGGGCGACTAAAGGGCTGGAAGCTGAAACCGGGCGTTTGTTGCAGGACGTCGCGCGGGAGATTCTGGGAGACAACATTCCTTTAGCCGTAATCTCAGGCCCGACGTTTGCTAAAGAGCTGGCGGCAGGTTTACCAACCGCGATAGCCGTTGCGGCGACTGATGATGATTTTGCCCAGGATCTGCAGCAACTTTTGCATTGTGGCAAAAGCTTCCGGGTCTATCGCAATCATGATTTTATTGGCGTACAGCTTGGCGGGGCGGTGAAAAACGTCATTGCTATTGGCGCTGGAATGTCAGATGGCATTGGGTTTGGTGCGAATGCACGAACTGCGCTAATTACCCGCGGACTGGCAGAAATGTCCCGGCTGGGAAGCGCCTTAGGTGCGGATCCTGCTACGTTTATGGGGATGGCGGGGTTAGGTGATTTAGTATTGACCTGTACGGATAACCAATCGCGTAATCGCCGCTTTGGAATGATGCTAGGGCAAGGGCTGGATGTAGATAGCGCGCAGCATCAAATCGGCCAGGTTGTTGAGGGCTATCGTAATACCCGCGAGGTGCGCGAATTGGCTGCCGGTGTTGGCGTGGAAATGCCGATAACCGAGGAAATTTACCAGGTCTTGTATTGCCATAAAAATGCGCGCGAAGCGGCGTTAACCTTATTAGGACGCTCGCAAAAAAACGAGCATTGATAAGCGTTATAAATAGAGCTAACGTCGTTCGGTGGCGTTATCCACCTAGTTTTAGCGATCGGCTCTATTTCAGGAGAGAGAGATGTTGTGTGAAGAGGTTGGACTAGTCTGGAATAATATTAAGGCAGAAGCTCGCGCATTAGCGGACTGTGAGCCAATGCTAGCCAGCTTCTATCATGCGACACTGCTAAAACACGATAGCCTGGGCAATGCGCTGAGTTACATGCTGGCTAACAAGCTGGCGTCGCCCATTATGCCAGCGATCGCAATTCGCGAAATGGTTGAAGAGGCCTATGCAGCCAATCCCCAAATGATAGCCTCCGCGGCGTGTGATATTCAGGCCGTGCGAACCCGCGATCCGGCCGTTGATAAGTACTCGACCCCTTTGCTTTATCTGAAGGGTTTTCATGCGCTTCAGGCCTACCGTATCGGCCACTGGCTATGGAATGAAGGACGTCGTGCTCTGGCTATTTTTTTACAAAATCAGGTCTCGGTGACGTTTCAGGTTGATATTCATCCCGCTGCACATATTGGGCGCGGAATCATGTTAGACCATGCAACCGGTATTGTGGTCGGGGAAACAGCGATTGTGGAAAATGACGTTTCTATTCTGCAATCGGTGACGCTAGGAGGCACCGGGAAAACCAGCGGCGATCGCCATCCCAAAATTCGTGAAGGTGTGATGATAGGCGCCGGGGCAAAAATTTTGGGAAATATTGAAGTAGGGCGAGGCGCGAAAATCGGAGCGGGGTCCGTTGTACTGCAGGCTGTGCCGGCTCATACGACCGTGGCCGGTGTGCCGGCGCGTATTGTAGGTAAGCCTGGCACTGAAAAACCCGCTATGGATATGGATCAACACTTCAATGGAACTGTGCCCGGTTTTGAATTTGGTGATGGCATTTAAATTAATAAAGGGTTGATGCAATGTTTTTATTGGCTATTAGATGAGAAGTTAGTTATGGGTTTTTTCTTATAACGGAATTATTCAGCAGAACTCTTTTTCATTATTACCAGGATAATATTTAAAGGCTATTAAGCGATAACAAAAATTTGTTTTTGTTATCCAAGTGGTTAGTTTATTTTTCTCAGAACTACCTATTTATAAATTTTTTGTTTGTACTATTCTGTTTGCCTGTTAATAAATAAAAGAAGGCTTAATATGATTTGCCGTAAAGCTAAAATGCACTAATGAAAATTTTTTATTACTATGAGCTTATAATCTTTATATGCAAGCATTCTTATAAGGAAAATACCTCACAAGAAATTGAAAATCCTGGCATCAGCTTTAGTTAGATATATTTAAATAATCATGTTTTTTACTGAGGGTGTCTTCATTATCCCTTCAGTAGCGCGCCGGCGTAACCCAATTGCCGCCAGGCCTCGTAAACTACAACGGACACTGCATTCGAAAGATTCATGCTCCGGCTATCTGGCGTCATGGGAATACGGATTTTTTGTTGCTCTGGCAGAGCGTGTAAAATTTCAGCGGGAAGGCCGCGCGTTTCTGGTCCAAACATCAGATAATCCCCGGCAATATAGTGAACGGCGCTATGGGCAGGAGTCCCTTTTGTGGTGAGGGCAAATAAGCGCTGGGGCGCTTCTTGTTCCAGAAAGGCAGTATAATTTTTATGGCGTATGACTGCAGCAAATTCATGATAATCAAGCCCAGCCCTGCGCAACCGTTTGTCATCCCATGTGAATCCCATAGGTTCGATAATATGCAAGCGGAAGCCAGTATTAGCACACAGGCGAATGATGTTACCGGTGTTTGGGGGAATTTCTGGTTCAAATAGTACAATATTGAGCATTGTTAATTCCTTATAGGCGGATGCAGCATAGCAAATTTTTATTATGCCTGGATCATCTCTCCGCAGAGAGATGATCTGCCTTAGGAGCGCTGATAGAGTGGAAGCCAGAGGGTTAAGCGCAACCCGCCTAACGGGCTGTCGTCCGCTCTTACCCAACCTCGATGTTGTTGAATGGCGGTCTCAACAATGGCGAGCCCTAAACCGGTGCCGCCGGACTCCCTATCGCGAGCTTCATCCGTGCGGAAAAAAGGACGGAAAATCTGTTCCCGATCTTCTGCGCTGACGCCTGGGCCATCGTCATCTACTGTAACCATAATCCCTTGATTATCAACAGAAAAATTCACCGAAATCTGTGAGTGAGAATAGCGTAATGCGTTGCGCACGATATTTTCCAGCGCACTTTCCAGTGCGCTACGATTTCCGTATAGAAGCCAGGGGCCTGGGGGATAGGTAATTTCCAGCTTTTTCCCACGCTGTTCGGCTTCAAACGCAGCGTTATCCAGCATTTCACTCCATAACTGATTGGCTTTAAGCGTTTCACTCACCAGCGCATTCTTTTGCTGATTGCGTGACATAACCAGTAAGTCATTGATCATGCTGTCAAGGCGCTGGGCTTCCGTTTCAATACGCGCAAGCTCTTTGCTTTCGCCACTGCGGCGGCGCAGTAATGCTGTTCCAAGCTGTAACCGCGTCAAAGGCGTTCTTAACTCATGAGAGATATCGGATAGCAGACGCTGCTGGCTGGTCATCATTCGTTCTAGGGCGGTTACCATTTGGTTAAAACTTGCTCCTGCAGCCAGGAATTCCTGAGGGCCGGCTTCCAGCTCGGGATGCTGTCGCAGGTTGCCTTGGGCCACTTCATCGGCGGCATTTTTAAGCTTACGCGCAGGTTTTGCCAGGCTCCATGCCAGCCACAGCAGTAGCGGAGCGCTAACTAACATGGTGACAATAAGTAACAATAATGGCCTATCAAACAAAAGATTAATAAAATCCGATTGAGAATTGCTGGCTGGACGAATCAAATAGAGTTGATAATTATCTTCGCCATCGCGCACAGAGAACGGGCCAACAAGTTCGACGCGGCCATATTTCTTCTTTTGAGGCTGGTCTGCGTTATCTGACTGGCCGATAAAGTTACGGATTATTTGCATTTCGTTGCGCTGAGCACCGATAACGCGCCCTTCGCTGGTGACGAGTAACAACCGTTGTCCTGGAGGGGCCCATTTATCTATAGCGCGGAACAGGCGTCGCCACCACATTAAATCATTGGGAGGGTCGTTACTCAGCTCCACTTCGACATGCTGTTCAATCATAATTCCCTGGCGCTGCTCGCTTTCCATTAGACGGGTCATCTGGCGCGAATCAAGCTTTGGGAGCATTAATACCAGCATCAATACCAGCGCCAGTGTAAGCCAAAAAATAGCGAAAATGCGCGCGGTAAGACTGCCTATCATGAAGCCGACACCATTAGATAACCGCGACCACGGAGGGTTTTAAACCACGGATGCCCGTCTTTACGGTCCGGTAGTTTCCGGCGTAGATTGGATATGTGCATATCAATTGCGCGATCAAAAGGTGTTAGCCGCTTACCTAAAACCTCTTGGCTAAGATGTTCTCGCGAGACCACCTGGCCAAGATGCTGAGCCAGCAAGTACAGCAGGGTAAACTCTGTACCTGTTAACTCAAGCGCAGTCCCCTCAAAGCTTGCTTCCTGGCGTCCTGGATTAAGTTTGAGTGCATCAACTTCAAGAGTTGGGGACGTATTTTCGCTGGTTTGTTGCTGTTCACTCCAGTTAGAGCGGCGTAAAATTGCCCTAATCCGAGCCACGAGTTCGCGATCGTTAAATGGTTTAGGTAAGTAATCGTCAGCGCCTAGCTCTAGTCCTAAAACACGATCCAGTTCGCTGCCACGCGCCGTAAGCATAATGACGGGCGTTTGGTATGTTTGACGTATTTCTTTTAGCGTATCGATACCGTTCTTCTTCGGCATCATGACATCCAGCAATAGCAGATCGATGCTATCATCAAGAAGCCCCAAAGCCGGCTCGCCATCATTAGCGACGATGACATTAAAACCTTCCATATCAAGAAGTTCTTTTAACAGCGATGTTAACTCTCGGTCATCGTCGACCAATAAAATTTTATTCATTTTTAATTCCTCCGGGGCAGAAATTACGACATCCGAAACTGCTAATCCATGACTTTACGTTGTTTTACACCCCCTGACGCTAGTTTGCAGCGAGAATCGTAGACTGGCTCTCGTTGAATCGCACCACATAAGATTTCGGGAGCAAGTGATGCGCAATGTGATCGTCGCCGTCATGATTTCAATCCTGGCGTTGGCAGCAGTACAGGCGAGCCAGGCTGCAGAGGATGACATCACTTCCGGTGATAACTGGCCTCATTCCCAAAGTGCTATTCAGCGAAGCAATAGTTTGCAAAATCGGATGTTCGAAGGAATTAATCTTACCGAACACCAGCGTCAGCAAATGCGCGATCTTATGCAGTTGGTTAGGTATGATAATCCTTCCGTTCGTATTAGCGAGCTGGAGTCCATGCATAATTTGATTACCGCTGAAAAATTTGATGAAAAAGCCGTGCGTGCTCAGGCAGAAAAAATGGCACAGGAACAGATTACGCGCCAGGTAGAAATGGCTAAAGTGCGCAATCAAATGTTCCGGTTGTTAACGCCCGAGCAGCAGGCGGTTTTAAATGACAAGCATCGTCAACGCATGCAGGAACTGCGTGAGCTGACAGCAACTCAATCTAATACTGAATTGCAGTTGAGTAGTAGCCGTAAGTAGTAACCAGTAACAACCCTGTTTTCCTTGCCATAGACACCATCCCTGTCTTCCCCCACATGATGTGGGGGTCTTTTTTTTCAACGACTTACAAACTTTTCAGGCCAGTTTTTCCGTCCACACTGTCCACACTTCCGTTTCAGGCGGTTTCAGGCAGTCCCGAAACGGAAAAATGCGTCCACATGTGGACGGAATCATCAGACTCCCAGCCCCCCTTTCAGCGGATTCAGTGCGATCGCGTTCTGGAGATAATCCGGTGCCAGATGTGCATACGCCATCGTCTGCTGAATGCTGGCATGGCCAAGTATCTGCTGAAGCGCAATGATATTTCCGCCGTTCATCATAAAGTGGCTGGCGAACGTGTGGCGCAGAATATGGGTGGCCTGACCGCGCGGCAGGTCTGGTTTGACCTTCCGTAGCTTCCGGCAGAAGTTTTCATAGTCCACCCGGAACAGCCCCGCGCTGGCGTTGGCCATGACTTCGTCTTCCAGTTCGGCAGAGATGGGAACCACGCGCTTTTTGCCGTTCTTCGTTTCCAGGAAGACGACACGGCCGTGCATAATCTGCGCTTCCGTCAGCGTGCTGACTTCTCCCCAGCGTCCGCCTGTGCTGAGGCACAGCAGCGCAATCAACCGGTAATCGCCTGTCAGTGCGTCCAGCAGGCGGCTTATTTCCGGTTTTGTGAGGAAGGTCATGCCGGGATTTTTCTCTTTCAGGGGAGGCAGGCCACGCAGCGGGTTTTCCCCCTCAAACTCATCCAGCTTAATCAGGGCGCTGAACATGCCGGACAGCCGGTAAATATCGCGGTTGATCGTGGATGCGCTTATCCCCTGTGCCAGCCTGCGGCTGCGGTGGACTATCAGCATTCGTTTGTTTACCTCGCCTACCTGCGGATTATCCAGCGCGGTGATGGTTTTGATGAGATGCCTGTTTTCAATCTCGCCATTCTTCTGCGTCTGGCCGTGATAGAGCCACCACAGTTCCCTGATATCGTCCAGCGTGCGCCTGTCAATTTGTGCGCTCGGATCCCATTCCTTACGCTGAAACTTACCCAGCATGTAGCGTTCATACGCAACAGCATCAGCCCGTCTGTTGAATATTTTGCGGACTCGCTTACTGGTGCGTCCGCCCGTTCTTGTGTCCAGTTCATAACGTCCATCATCGAGCTTCTTAATCGCCATAGCGAAGCCCTCCGATGTAGCTTCCGGCCTGCGACCACAGGCAGTCAGCAAATTCAAAATACAGGTCTAACCAATTTTCAGCTTTTAACGGTGTGATTTTGCTGCATTGGGGGTTAAGTCCGGAACATCCTCCTGTTGCTCTGACCCATCAAGAGAGAGAGCCGGGGATATTTGACCTACCTCCGGCATGGTTTCGTCCGTTGAAAGCCAGTAAGCGTATTTTTTAAACCTGGGGTTTTTGGTTATTTTCATTAGCGCACCTTCTGTTACCTGAAAGCCCTTCGTTTCGTAGTTAGTTAGCGTTCCGTAAGGTAGACCCACCGCATCTGCAAATTCTTGCCGTGTCATTCCCTCAGCCTTACGAATCAAACGAAACTTCTCACCCATACTTGACATATGTGCCATGTAAGGAATATCCTCCATTTGTAATGTGTCACATGTGGAACGTTCTCAAATGTTCTGGAACGGTCTGCAAAGGTTTGCAAAACGGAGGATAACACATGAACCTTGATGATTTGCTTATCAAGTACCCGCTCGAAGGGGTGACAACTGAGAAGTTCGCGGAGTTGTTGGGTAAGTCTAAAAACGCCGTGGACATGATGGTTAAAGCAGACAAAATTCCTTTTATTGAGATTCAGGATCCAGAGAAGCCTGGGGCGCGTACGGAAAAACTGATTTGCATTGAAGAGTTCAATAAAGGAATTCGTCTTGCATTTTCTAAAAAACCAAAAGCACAGCGTGATGCGTGGTTAATGTGGTTAGGGCTTTAATTATGAAAACTAAATACGCCACGCTGATTCGTAGCCTGCTGCAAAATTATCATGCTCAGGCAAACGCTATTGAAAAAGAAACATTCTCTGTCCATAGCGATGGTTTGCAGTTAATGGAATTAAATATCCAGCTGGCAAAATGTCTTGAGGGAATAACCTCTACTGCTCGTTTTAATAACGATAGCGATGATTTTGAAGAGCTGCATAAAATCACGCTTATGGTATTTGGTGGGAATATACCAACTGAAAATAATATATCTGGTCTTATGTCGCTGGCTACTACCGCATTAAAAAGCAATAACTCTCATCTTAAACCTGTTGCAGCTTCCCAACGTTGAGGAACCGATATGAAACATTTAATGATTGACCTTGAAACAATGGATAATAAACCAACTTCTGCGATTGCTTCTATTGGTGCTGTATTCTTTAACCCTGAAACTGGCGAAATGGGTGAGCAGTTTTATCAACGCGTCAGCCTGGGTAGCTGTGCGGGCCACGGTCTCACTATGGGGTCAGAAACCGTATTATGGTGGATGCGTCAGGATGCAGAAGTGCGTAGTGAGTTGCTTAATGATGATTGCCTGGACTTGCCTCTTGCTTTAGCGAATCTGGAAGCCTTTATTACTGAGCATTCTGACCCATCTAAAGTGCAGGTATGGGGGAATGGTGCGGCGTTCGACAATGTTATTTTACGTAATGCATCAGATAAATGCGGGTTTGCCGATCCACTTTGGTACTACTGGAATGACCGTGATGTAAGAACGGTTGTTGAATTGTCTAAAACACTTGGGCTGAATGTTCGTAATATTATCCAGTTTGAAGGTGTTAAACATCACGCCTTATATGACGCCATTCATCAGTCAAAAATTGTTTCTTACGTCTGGATGTATCTCATTAAAATAGCCAGTGTGAAATAACGATGCTGACAGTGACCTCTCATACAAGTGAAAGTGTCATATGTAAGGCCTTTTCTGTGCTGACGGAATATTACAGCGGCAAAAAAGTATATCAGGTTATAAAACCGCATCATTATTTTTCTGTGCATGTCTCTTATCGCTGGCGGTTACTGAGTAAAGATAAGGGCAGGCATTGGGAATTAATGACGCATGAGCGATATAACAAACAATACCGAATATAGTTTTTTGCCTTTCACACCTTTCTACATCTGGATTAATTATGAATGCCACAATACAGCAGGACGTTGTGCGCCGGCTCGTTCAGGATTTTGAATTCAAGGAACGGGATAAATATTTGCAGCAGGGCGTTTGCCCTAAATGCCATAAACGCGAATTATTCACCAGCATAGATAAGCCCTGGATCCTGAAGTGTGGCCGCGAAAACAACTGCGGTCATCAGGTCGTTGTCAAAGAGCAGTACCCTGAAATCTTTGAGGACTGGTCTAAGCGATACCAGGACACCCCTGAAACCCCACACGCTGCCGCTGAAGCGTATCTGCGTGAGGCGCGGGGGCTGGATACCGAACCGCTGAAAGGTTGCTTTACCCAGGGCGCGTTCGCCAAAGATGGCATGGGATCGGCAACCGTCAGATTTAAGCTGGCCTGTGGTGCGACGTGGGAGCGCATCATTGACCAGCCGCAGCGTTTCGGTAAACAGAAAGCGAACATCAAAGGAAGCTACGTTGGTCACTGGTGGGTTCCGCCGTCCGTGAACCTGCTGGAAGTGAATGATATCTGGATCACTGAGGGCATCTTCAATGCGCTGAGCCTGTGCCAGGCGGGTTTACCCGCGGTGGCCACGCTGAGCAGCAACAATTACCCACTGGCGGCGCTGGATACCCTGGCTAAAGAGCTGGGCGAGAAACCCCGCCCACGCCTGATATGGGCGTTTGATGGCGACAAAGCCGGCACAAAGCATACGCTGGCCTTTGCTGCACGTAGCGAGGAAGCCGGCTGGAAGGTTCGCGCGGCGCAGCCGGTGAAAACATCCTCCAGCCTGGACTGGAATGACCTGCTGTTACGTGGCCGGCTTGGTAAATCGGACATCAAAAATTATCGCTACTATGGCGATATCCTGCTGGCGAAAAGCCCGACTGAAAAAGCGCTGCTCATGCATCAGCATAACGAGTGGCACTCGTTCTATTTTGAGCATAACTCCCGCATGTACTGGTTTGAGTTGGATCTGGACAGGTACATGCGAGCCTATGAGCGCATCGCCAATACTGGATCCGAAGTGGTGATGGAGTGGGAAGCCAAAGAACGGGCGGTTAAAGAGTCTGGCGGCGTGACCGAAATCGCCAACTGCTGGCTGACGCCGCTCTATTTCCAGCGGTCTGAACCCACAGACGAATCCTGGTATTACGTGAAGGTCAACATGCCGAACCGGCCAGCGGTGAAAGATACCTTCACGGCTAACCAGCTCACCAGCTCCGCCGAATTTAAAAAGCGGCTGCTGCACATCGCCAAAGGGGCGGTGTACACCGGCAGCACTAAACAGCTGGATAAGTTCATCCAGATGCGCCTGCCTGAAATCAAAGAGGTCAAGACACAGAATTTCATCGGCTATAACAAGGATTATGCCGCCTGGCTGTATAACCGTGTGGCTGTTTGCGATGGCCGGTTGTACGAAATGAACGATGAAGACTACTTCGAAATCAACAGTGCCAGCGTTAAGAGCCTGAGCCTCACGCCGTCGCTGGATCTGAATCCGAAGCTGAACGAATTTACCACGGGCTGGGTGGACGATATCTGGACGGCTTTTGGTGAAAAAGGGTATGTGGCGCTGGCGTTCTGGCTGGGGTCGCTGTTTGCTGAGCAAATCCGCGAGCGTGACAAGTCTTTCCCGTTCCTTGAAATCGTGGGGGAGCCGGGAACGGGTAAATCGACGCTGATTGAATTTCTGTGGAAGCTCGCTGGCCGTGAAGAGTATGAAGGTTTTGACCCTTCGAAATCTACCGCTGCCGCGCGTGGCCGCAACTTTGCCCAGGTCGGTAACTTGCCGGTGGTCTTAATCGAAGGCGATCGCACCACCGATAACGCCAAACAACGCGCTTTTGACTGGGACGAGCTGAAATCACTGTACAACGGCCGCGCATCCCGCGCCGTGGGTATCAAATCGAACAATAACGAGACTTACGAGCCGCCATTCAGGGGCAGCATAGTGATAGCGCAGAACGCCGACACAGACGGCAGCAAGGCGTTTCTGGAGCGTATCATCCACATCTATACCGACAAGCGCGGCCAGTCCATTCAGACCCGCTACGCCGCCGAACGCCTTGAACAAATTCCGGTCAGTCAGGTATCCGGGTTCACACTGCTGGCCACCATGCGCGAAAAAGAAATTATGAAGGTGTTCGGCCAGGGCTACGAACGCGCCCGTAGTGAGCTGGAATCCAATACTAACATTCGCCATATTCGTATCGCCAAAAACCACGCGCAGCTTGTCGGATTGCTGGAAGCGCTGGCGCTGGTTGTGCCGGTACCGGTGGAGCGCATTGAGAAGACCCGCGAGGCCATCACCGCGCTGGCCGTAGAACGTTGCCAGGCGCTTAAAAAGGATCACCCTCTGGTGCAGGAGTTTTGGGAACTGTTTGATTATCTCGACGAGCTGGCACCGTACGGCATCAACCATTCATCGGATGAAGGGGAAATTGCGGTCAACTTTAACCATCTGGAAGAAGTCGCCGCCGCCCACCGGCAGCGCATTCCGTTCACGTTAACCGAGATTAAAAAGCTGCTTAAAAACGGCAACGAGCGCCGTTTTATCGACACAAAAACCACGCGTAGCGCGGTAAGCGAACGCCACAACCGTGGCAAAGGTGAAATGCAAAGAATGCCGGATACCTTCCGGTGCTGGATATTCCGACGAGAAAAGTAAGGTGGAAAGATGAAACAGGATTATTCTTCGTATGAAGAATTGCTGATGGGGATATTTAATATCAGCGATGAACTGTATGAAACGACTGATTTTGATGAACTGACAATGGAGCATTTTGATATCAGTTTTGAACAATTTGCTAACGTTGTCGATATTTTGCTGCCATTTACTGCTGTGGTTCATTCTGCTTTAAGTGGAAAAAACTATCACGCATTCCTTAAAGATGGCATTGCCTTTGTTAAGACTGAGGCCTGCACGTAAAAAGTAAGGCACCGGTTGGTGCCTTTTTCTATGCAGCCAGTCCGGCTTTCAATAAATCCAGCGTCATTTGCTTCTGTTCAGGCGAGAAAGAATTGAGGATCGTCTGCACCATCAAGTCCCCGGTCTTGGCGCTGGGGCTTAGAGTGTGGGAGAACGTCAGGTTTAGCACGAAGGTATGGCCGCACTCCACGTCTGAACAGGCGCAGTAAATATCTGAAATATGGCGGTGCTTGGGGTTGGTCTTTCTGATGATCGCCTTTGCCCCGCATTCCGGACATTTTACTTTTAGTACCCGCATATTCCGCGCTCCATGAACCTGAAAACGCCTATATTTTAGCCTTTTTGCTGGCATTAATCACCTTCCAGCTCGCTGTCTTTCATGTAATTCAGGTACAAATGTTGTGGAATATCGGGCTGATTTGCCACCGCAGCCGCAAACATGCGCTGGATAGGCAGAATTTCGGCTTTGCGGTAGGTTTTAGCCGCTTTCTCAATATCTCCCATTACTGCGCCGTTCGTCGGGATAATCCCCGCCAGCCCGGCCGGGAAGCGATGCGCGGTCAGTACGTCCTGGGCGCTGATGCTCTTGATGTTCTGAAACTCATCTTTGGCGCTGATATCGCCAATCGGGATAAATTTGATGCCATCCGGATCGCCTTTTGGGATGTTCACGAACATGGTGCTGAAGTTTCCGATCCCCTTCGATTGTTCCAGCTTGCTGATAATCTCTTCTTCCACTTCGTCGGTCATGTTCGGGTCATTGGAATAGATAATGCCCCCGGTGTGAGCGCCATTGTGGTAGTAGCGGCGGCGGAAGATTGTCGCCTCACCGTTCAGCAGTGCGGAGTGAATGCCGCTGATGTAGTCCGGCAGGCCGTAAACCGCCTGTTGTGGGTCGTACTGCTTCAGGAAAATGATATCCTCAGGCGGGTAAATCATCGGTTCAGCCTGTTGCAGTACGACAAATTCGCCCGTTTTTCGCTGGCGGGTATACAGTGCCGGCAGCGGATACAGCGCCACCACATCCCCCCAGCCGTTACGCACCTTCAGAATGGCCACATCACCAAACGTCAGCCAGTCGAATACCGCCGCGCCCAGCTGTTCATGCGTCAGCCCGCCATTTTCGTAGTTTGCCGTCACCATGTTGCGGCGGGCATACAGCACACCGCCGTGCTGTGCATTGAGGTTAACCAGCTGCGCCAACGCCAGCCGGTCAATCGGCAGCGTCCAGTGCTCTGCCTCGTTGTCGTACCACACATCTGTATAGTTGGTGCCGGTGGTCAGAATGGGTTCAGGCTTACCCAGGCTGATAAGGCTCATATGACGTGGTTTTGGGGCGCTGCGGCGTTCCCTGAATTTGCGTTTCTTCATGCTGCTTTCCCTAAGTTACCCCAGCGGGATTTGCGCTGGTTTCCGTAATTGAGTGGTTCATTGTCGATAGCGTGAGCGATAGCCCAGAAACTGTCTGCGTGTCCTGTTTCTGCGGTGCGATCGGCTACAAATGTCATGGCGTTGCCGCTGGCCGTGGAGGTGCGGCGGATAGTCATAAAGCTGGCGGCGATTTCGGTTTTCTCCTTATCCCACTGCACGCGGCCGTCTTCGATAACGTCGATCATCTTCATGACCAGGCGGTTTTTCGTCTCGACGCCGTAGCGGATCGCGACAGCCTGGCGCATGGCAAAGTGCTGAACATCTTCAAAGACACCGCTTCCCAGCCCGGTGATATCAATGCCGATGTAGGTCATGTTGTACTGGCCAAACAGCTTCTTGATTTGTGCGGCCTGCCACTTCCAGTTCATTCCCTGCCAGTGGAAAACGCGCAGCACGCGAAATTTTTCGACGACCAGTATCGGCGGCGCGATAATCACAAAGGTGGACGTATCGCCGCTACGGGCCGGGTCGTAGCCGGCCCACACCTCGCGGTTGCCGAACGGCCGGGGCAGGTTTTCGTCATGGTCTTCCCATGCGGTAGGATCCACACAGCAGCGTTCCACATGAGAGAACGAAAATACGCTGTCCTTGCTGTCCACGAATACGCACATATAGAGCATGTTGAACGTGTCGCGGTTGTAGCGGTTGCGTAGCTTCTCGATGCTGGCCAGGTTGTAGCCACCCGCGATAGCGTCTTCCATCGTGATGATGTAACGCCACTGGCCGTCAGGGCAAAGCCGCCCGCCGTCGCGCAGCTCTTTATCGGTCGGGAATACGGTTCGTGCGCGCTTTTTGTCGCCGCGCTTCCATTCCTCGCCCGTCCAGAACGGGTACGCCTGGTGGGTCTTGCTGCTGGGCGTGGAAAAGTAGGTGGTGCGCCATTTATCAATCGTGGCCATTGCGCTGGCCACTTCATTCAGTTTGGCGAAGTTCGGAACCCAGAAATATTCATCGCAGTACAGATGGCCGTTGTAGGACTGGGCGGTGTTTTTGTTGGTGGACAGGAAGCGCAGCTCCGCGCCGTTGGACAGGCGGATGGGGTTGCCGGTGAGTTCCACGCCGAAATACTGCTCTGCGATGTTGACGATGTAGCTGCGGAAGACTTCAGCCTGGGCCTTGGATGCCGAGAGAAAAATTTGCGGATCGCCGGTCATCACGGCACTTTCAAAGGCTTCTATCGAAAAGTACCAGGTTGCGCCAATCTGGCGGCTTTTGAGTATATTTCTGACCTGCTGGCCAAGATTGGCTCGCAGATGCTTTTGATAGCCGAAGAAATGCTCTGCGGCGAACGCGTCAAAATCCTCCTGAGTGAGTTTGCTGATATCGTTCTTTTTGTATTTTCCTCGTTTACCCGATTTCTCCCTGTCATCAGACTGGCGCGGTGCAGCTGCATCTTCGCCGCCACGGTGATTAATTTCAGCCAGCTTTTCCTGATGCTTGTTGTGCTGCGCCCGTAGCTTCACCAGATGGGCTACCAGACTGTCTATTTCGCGCAGCTCCAGCTCTGATTTTCCATCGCGTAGTGTCAATGTCTGCACGCGGCGGTTCAGCGCGTCTTCTGTGGATTCGTGGCTGAGTAGTTCGCTCCAGTGATATTTCTCCGCCCAGTAATAGACGATACGCCGGTTGGGTAAATTAAGTTCACTGGCTATTTCCTGCGGGGTATAGCGCTTCAGGTAAAGCGCCCGTGCTACCCCTTTTAATTCTTCGCTGTATTTCGCCATTGGCTTCCGTGCCTTTATGTCTGTTTTATTTAACAAGCGAATTATTCAGCAATTTGGCCGTGATTTTTGAAAATAAAATCTGACGTATTCGGTAATGAATTTATAACCGAATTTATCCGGGATAATTGAAGTGCGCGGATGATATTTATTGGTGATACTGAAACTCGCAGAATGAACGGAGGCAATATGTCAGGTTCACAACTGGCAACAAACTGGATTTGTATCGCCACTGCGGGTGAAACGGTGGACAAGCGCACCATTGAAGAACAATGGTTACTTGATGCCGCTGAATTATATGACCCCAATTTATATACCGCGCTGTTATGGCCGGAACATACCCGTAATTTCGGGAATATGGGGGAGGTGCTGGAAGTAAAAGCCGAGCGTGATGATGAAGATATTCTTCGTTTATATGCTCGCCTTTGCCCTGCGATTTCATTGCTACAGGCAAACGCGAAAGGGCAGCTTTTATTTTTATCACCGGAGTTTACACCGGACGGTAATTTCAGAAATACCGGGAAAACCTATCTTGAAGGCCTAGCTATTACTGACAGTCCGGCCGGGGTAAGCACCACACGGCTACGTTTCAGCCGCACAAAGGGAAAGCGCATCGGCCCATATAAGCCGCTCGCGTTTGATGAAGTCAGGGAATTTAAAAAGGAAAAGGGAATGTCAAAAACAGCGAAAAAAGGCTGGCGTCATTTTTTCAGCATTGAAGAGCCGGAAGAAACGCCACCAGAGGAAACCGTACCGTCTGATGCCATGCAGGCGCTGGCCGATGCGCTGGCCTCGCTGGAAGACCGTGTGAGCGCGATTGAATCCGCTATGACCGATGTGCAGGACGATGTGGATACCGTGAAAGAGGTGGTGGATACCGAAGATTTCGCGCGTCTGGTTGGCAACCTGCCGGAGCTGGTGAAGGGCTTCAGCAAGCTGAACGAGAAGGTCACTAAGCTGCCGAACAAGCAGTTCAGTAAGGGCAAAAAAGGCTTCAACTTCCTGTAAGGAATGATGCTGATTTTCTTTAAGGAAAATGAATATGCAATTGAATGCAAAAGCCCGTCAGTTTCTGCGCCAGTACCACACCGGGCTGCGTGAATCCTACGGTGCCAGCGAAGATGATCGCTGGTTTGCGCTGACCGACCCGAAAGAAACCCAGCTGCGCAATGCGCTGATGGAGCAGTCTGATTTTCTGAATCTGATCACCGTTGCTGATGTTGACCAGTTACAGGGGCAGGTGGTGCCGGTCGGGAGTTCTGGCCTGTATACCGGGCGTGTGCTGGATGGCCGCTTCCGTAAGAAAGTGGGCGTGACCGGCAATGACTACAAGCTGGTCGAAACAGACTCCTGCGCCGCACTGACCTGGCAACTGCTTTCTGTCTGGGCGAACGCCGGCGACGAAGGTGAGTTTTTCCAGCGCGTGCAGGAATTTACTAACGAGTCATTTGCGCTGGATATGCTGCGCATTGGCTTTAACGGTAAGTCTGTCGCGGAAACCACAAATGCCGAGGAAAACCCGAACGGCGAAGATGTGAACAAGGGCTGGCATCAAATCGTCAAAGAGTGGAAGGATGGCCAGCAGATCATCACTGATGCGGTTGTGCTCGATGGCGACGGTAAAGGCGATTATGTGTCACTCGATGCTATGGCATCCGACCTTATCAATACCAAAATTCCGGCGCAGTTCCGTAATGACCCGCGTCTGGTGGTGTTGGTTGGCGCCGACCTTGTGGCGGCTGAATCTTTCCGCCTGTACCAGAAAGCGGATAAGCCGACCGAGAAGATCGCCGCGCAGCTGCTGTCTGACAGTATCGCTGGCCGCACTGCTTACGTCCCGCCGTTTATGCCGGGTAAACGCATGATTGTCACCACGCTGCCGAACCTGCACATCTACACCCAGCGCGGCACCCGCCAGCGTAAGGCTGAATTTGTGGAAGACCGTAAGCAGTACGAGAACAAATACCTGCGTAACGAAGGTTATGCGGTTGAGTATCCGGAGCTGTACGCCGCGTTTGATGAAAGTGCGGTAACTATCGGGGCACCTGTCGTGCCACCGGATGGGGAATAAGGGGGATTGATGCAACTGTCACCAGCACAGCGTCACAGCGCACGTATTGAAGCAGAGCGGTTACTGCGACAGCAGCAGTCTCTGGATACGGAAACCAGCCTGCATATTCAGATCGTCGCGCTGGAAAAGGATGTGGCAGCGGCCGCAGCGATTGAGAGCCGCGCAGAGCGCATGGAGTTTAAGCGTGATGTGCTGTTACCGCGCTGGATGCCTACCGCTCAGACCTGGCTGGAAGGTGACAGTGTGCAGCAAAATCCTGTTTTTGCCTGGTGCGTCGTCTGGCTGTTTGATACAGGCCAGTTTGACCAGGCGCTGGACTGGGCGGATGTGGCAATCACACGGGGGCAGGAAACCCCGGCCGCGTTCGGCAGTACGTTCCCGGTGTTTGTGGCGGATACGGTGTTGTCCTGGGCGGAAGTGGAAGCCGTGCAGGGGAACGATTTAGAGCCGTATTTCAGCCGCACGCTGGAAAACGTGATGCAGCACTGGAATGTGTATGAGGTCATTAAGGCCAAATACCTGAAGTTCGCCGGTCTGCACCTGCTACGCGATGAAAACGGAGAGCCACGCGCAGCGGCAACGGAAGACAGGGAAGTATTGCTCCGGGCTAAGGAACTGCTGGAGCAGGCGAAGGGATTCGACCCTAAATGTGGTGTCGGCACGATGTTGCAGCGTATCGCTGCACGTCTGCGGGTACTGGATAAATAAAAGGCTACCGACCCGAAAGCGGGCGCGGTGGAGGGGATCGCATAAGCGTATCGCCCGTGGAAACCGGCCAGCCCGCTTTTTTCCGGAGAAACAGGATGTTCAGCGGAACCTCTATTGATTTTGATGATGCCACTCTGACGAATGATGGCTTCTGGCCAGACCTGAACGTGAAGGATTTTCAGTCCCAGCGCACTATTCCGGCCGATATCGACGCGGCCACCATTCGCCAGGCGCTGCTGACCGCAGCGGGCGAAATCAATGATGATCTCGTTAAGGTAGCCGCGAAATATCAGGGCGATGGCCACACCAGCGCGGAGTCTGTGCCGGGGGTGGAAATCGACGGCGAAAACCTGCTGTGCGCCCGCTACCGCAAGGCGGTGTATGCCCGTGCCAAAGCTGACCTGATGGGGGAGTTTGCGTCCATTGGGCGGCGTGAGAGCCATCCGGGGCAGGAGAGCGACGAAACCCGCTCCAGCCTGATTGCCGAATCCACGTTGACGGTACGGCGTATCAAGGGGCTTAAACGTATTACGGTGGCCATGATATGAGCCAGCTGAAGCAACTGACCGATTTCCTCATTGCGAACATGCCGAAGCGGGCAATGCAGGGTTTTGACAGCCAGATGGATGAAATCACGTTCATTCCGGCGCAGCGGGATAACGGGCTGGGGCAGTATCGTCTTGCCATCATCCGCTATAACGCCGTCCTGACGTGGGAGCGTTACCCCTACCGTGAGTACGATCCCAAAATCCTGATGGCGCTGTTTATGTCCTGGCTAACGCTGGATGAGCGGGGGCTGCTGGAGGAAACCGGCATTGACAGCGAGCTGCCGGAATTCGATATCGAAACCATCGACCAGGAGACGGCCATCATGGTGGTGACGCTGCCGATGGCGGAAGAACTGAATATGGTTCCCGATCCCAAAGGTGAAATCCCCTTTGATGGCCAGCGCTGGCGACTGGATGAGCCGGATATCTGGACGGCGGAGGAAGTGACCATTATCCCGCTTACTGAGGGGCAGCAATGATTCAGGGAGAGCTGAATCAGGAGCAGTTCCGCCAGCTTCAGGCGGCGCTGACCAGCCTTGAATTGCCCCCGGCCAAACGTCGCCGTCTGTTGTGGCGTATGGCCAAATATGGGGTGGAGGCGGCGTCTAAGCGTAATGTGCGTAACCAGCAGGCACCGGACGGAGCGAAATGGCAGGGCAGGCAGACGCGGCGTAAGGGCAAGATGCTGCGCAACATGCCAAAACTGATTCGCATCCGGGAGATGCCGGAAACCGAGTCCGTCAGGCTGTATCTTGCCGGTGGTCATTACCGCAACGCAAAGGGGAAACTCTCTGCCGGCGTCGTGGGATATGTCCAGCAAAACGGGATGAGTGTCACCGTCAACCGTAAGCAGGTGGCAGGCCGTGAACAGGGGGATAAACCTGCCTCACTGCGACAGGCGAAGCGCCTGCGCAAAGCCGGGTACAAAGTCAGGCGTGGCAAGCGCTGGCGTAAACCCGGCTATAAGGAAATACAGGAAAAAATGACCGCCCGCCAGGCTGGTTTGCTTATCCGGATACTGGAAGATAAGCCGGTCAAAACGTCCTGGCAGATTGATTTGCCCGCTAGGGCGTTTCTGGGGATTGGTCAGGAAGATTTTAACAAAGCGCTGGCGCGACAGCTTCAGGCTGTCGGGTTCGGTCTGGATGTTAACGCGCAGGATATCAGGGGGAGAGCATGACCTGGCCAAACGTAACCGTGAATCAGGTGAACCAGCTGCTGGGCGAAACCAATGAGGTGGAGCGCACGCTGCTGTTTATCGGTACCGGTTCAACCAATGTAGGAAAGACGCTGGCCGTCAACGCACAGAGCGATTTTGACGCGCTGCTGGGTGACGGTGACAGCCCGTTAAAAAATGATGTTCTGGCCGCGCAGGCAAACGCCGGCCAGAACTGGTGGGGATTTGTCCATGTGCTGGCCGCAGACAGCGAAGCAGATGCGTGGGTGGAGGCGGTCAAGGCTGCGCAGGTAGTCTGTTCGGTGGAAGGCGTGGTGCTGTCGGATGATGTGTCCGCTAAAGCCATTGTTAACCAGGCGGCAACGCTGCGATCGGAACTGACGGCGAAGTATGGCCGCTGGGTCTGGTTCATTCTGGCGGTGCAGGGGATGCAGGCAGAGGAAGCGCAGGCCGATTATCTTACCCGCCTGTCCACGCTTCAGGATGGTATTGCCGAGAAAGCTGTACAGCTGGTTCCCCGCCTCTGGGGGAATGAACCGGGTGTGCTTGCCGGCCGTCTGTGTAACCGCGCTGTCACCATCGCTGACAGCCCCGCGCGTGTGAAAACCGGGGCGCTGCTGAGCATGGGGAGCGATGAGCTACCAAAGGACGGCACCGGTGCGGTGCTGGAACTGGCCACGCTTCAGGCGCTGGAAGCGCAGCGTTTTAGCGTACCGATGTGGTATCCGGACTATGACGGTTACTACTGGTCTGATGGCCGTACGCTGGACGTTGAAGGGGGCGATTATCAGTCCATCGAAACCTTGCGTATCGTGGATAAAGCCGCGCGTCGTGTACGTTTGCTGGCTATCGGCAAAATTGCCGATCGTTCGCTTAACAGCACACCGGGCAGCATTGCGGCACACCAGACGCTGTTTGCCCGTCCGCTGCGTGAAATGTCCACAGCGGCGAACATTAACGGCGTGTCCTTCCCCGGCGAGGTGAAGCCGCCACAGGATGGCGATATCACGATCGTCTGGAAGAACAAAAAGGCTGTGGATATTTACATGGACGCTGAGCTGGTACATGCTGAGAAAATTTCACTCGATATCACTGATAACACCGCCGCTGCACAGACGCGCGGCGTGCCGGATGGCTGGGTGGATGGCGACGTTTCCGCCGAAGGTGAGCTGGAGCTGTCTACCAAAGCGCTGAAGGTCATTAAGGCCCGTGCGCAGTCTGCCGGTTCATGGCGCGGCATTCCTGAGCTGGATTTTCTCTTCTATGCCAAAGCCGGCAACGAAGAAACCAAAGTGGAGGCGTTCGGCTGCAAGCTGGTGCTGAACAACCTTCTGGATCTCGATCCCAAAGGCGGGTCGCTGTCCACGCGGAAAATCAAGTTTCTCGTGACCAGCCCCAAATTTATCAACATTGACGGCGTTCCGTATCTGGAAGCGGAAGCCACGGAAAACCTGATTGGATAAGAAGGCAGGAATGCAGGAGTACGAAAAGGGATTTATCGCGCTGGCCATCATGGGGGCGGTGATTGCACTGGGAAAGATGCTGAACAGCGGTGAGCCGATTACTGCCCGTTTACTGGCTGGTCGTCTGATTGTTGGCAGTGCGCTGTCACTGCTGGCCGGGGTGGCGCTGTATGTGGTACCGGATATTCATCCGCTGGCGCTGGTCGGCATTGGTTCGGGGCTGGGGATTCTGGGGCTGAATGGCGTGGAAGCCTGGCTGCGTAAAAAAGGGATCGGCGGTTTTCTGAGTAAAGGGGCAGGGAAATGACTCTGAGCGAAAAACAACAACGGTTTACTTCGATGATTGCGTTGTTAATTCAGTATGCCAATGCAAATGGTATGCAGCTGACGTTTGGTGAAGCGTACCGCACGCCGGAGCAGGCCGCACTGAACGCGAAAAAAGGCAGTGGTATCACCAACAGTCTGCATACCCAGCGTCTGGCCGTGGACTTCAATCTGTTCATTAAGGGGCAGTACCAGACCGACAGCGGGGCATACCTGCCGCTGGGCGAATACTGGGAGACGCTTGGCGGCTCGTGGGGCGGGCGCTTCAAATCCCGTCCGGACGGTAATCATTTCAGCCTAGAGCATAACGGGATTCGCTGATGAGCCGTATCACGGTGATTATCGTTCCGCTGGCGCTGTCTTTTCTGTTGGGCTGGAAAGTGGCGCTCTGGCATCGGGACAGCATTGACCTGGCCATCCAGAATACCGCAGCCGCCACGGGTAAAGAGCTGGCAGGTATCGCCAGCTCATCCGGTCGCCAGCTGGAAGAGAAACTGGAGGCGCTGAAGGAGGCACAACCGCGTGAAATTCGTACCGAAGTGGTTAAGCCGGTGTTTACCAATGTGTGTATGTCTGATGATTTTGTCCGCATGTACAACGAAGCCGCAGCCGGCACCGAACGTGCGTTATCAGGAAAATCTGCTGACTAAGTGCGCTGTGCAGCTGCCGCGCCTGAAAGGTACCCAGGGTAAAGACGCGGCGGATATATTAACCATTTACCCTGAACTGTATGGGCAGTGTGCCGCACGGCATAACCAGCTTGTTGATGAAATTAAATTAAGAGAGCGTGTTACTCATGGAAAAAATTAACCTTACTGTTTGTGGTCAGGATATTACCTTTGAACCTAACCAGACGGCTTATAATAAGTTTATTAATGAAATGGCGATGGATAATAAAGTTGTGCCTGCGCACAATTATCTGACGCGCATTGTGGCAGCAGAAAGTAAAGAAGCACTGACGGATATTTTAAAACGTCCGGGCGCTGCACTTCAGCTTGCGGGTAAGGTTAATGAGCTTTACGCGCCGGAACTGGAAATTGAAGTAAAAAACTAACCAGCCGGGTTCAGACTATTGAACAGAATGGACTCGCACAATATTTAATATTACGTCGTCATTACCTTCCGCACGGGGAAGATACCGTGGATGATATTTCCGCTGCCATATGGCTGGATAATCGTCACTGGGAATATATGCGCGTCGCAGTGGCTAACGGAATTAGCACGGCATTTAAAGGCACGGAATGAAACAATTAGATTTAACATTAAGCCTGATTGATAAACTGACCCGCCCGTTAAAACAGGCGCAGGCCAGCGTATCCGGCTTCGCGGAAAAATCAAAAAGTGCCTTTAAGCAGATTGGGGCCGGCTCGCTGGCCATGTGGGGCGTTGCTCAGGCCATTCAGGGGGCATTGTCACCGGCTATCGAGATGTATGACGCGCTGAACGATGCGGCCGCTAAAGGGATTGATGATACCTCGCTGAAGACCGTACAGCGTGATGCGCTGCGCTTCAGCATGACATACGGTGCCAGCGCGGTGGAGTTCGTGAAGTCAACGGAAGACATTAACGCCTCTATCGCCAGCCTGAGCAATACCGAGCTGCCGAAGGTGACGAAAGTTGCCAATACGCTGGCGTTTGCCATGAAATCCACCGCCGCTGAAACCACGGAGTTTATGGGGCAGATGTTCGGTAACTTTTCCGCTGAGGCGGCGAGGCTGGGGAAAGTCCCGTTTGCCGAACAGCTGGCGGGCAAGATGGTGTACATGCGCAAAACCTTCGGTACCGAGATGGGAACCATCAAAGACCTGATGGAAGGTGCGCGCGGCGTCGGGACGAACTACGGCGTTGGAATGGATGAACAGCTGGCGGTACTGGGGCAGCTCCAGCGTACGCTGGGAACGGAGGCCAGCAGCGCCTACGAAGGCTTTATGACCGGCGCGATTGATGGCGCTAAAAAGCTGGGGCTGTCGTTTACAGACGTAAACGGCAAAATGCTGTCCATGCCGGATATGCTGACCAAACTCCAGAACAAGTACGGTAAAAGCCTGGATGGCAACCTGAAGGCGCAGGCGGAGCTGGATAAAGCCTTTGGTGACAGTTCCGCCGTGGTCAAGCAGCTGTATGGCAATGTTGCCTTACTGCAACGCAATATCACCGAGCTGGGCGGTGCTGACGGGCTGAAGCGCACGCAGGAAATGGCAGCGAAAATGGTGAAGCCGTGGGATCGCTTTGTGCAAATCCTGAAAGCCATTCAGACGGTGATTGGCCTGACGTTAATCCCCGTTCTGTATCCGCTGCTAAACCGCCTGGCCGATATGGGGCAGACCTTTGCCCGCTGGATGCAGATGTTCCCCAATATCGCGCGTGTTATCGGTTATGCCTCAATGTCGCTGCTGGGGTTTGCGGCCGTAGGGGCTGCGGCCAATATTGTGATAGGCGTCTCTAAGTTCATCATGATGGGTTGGACGGGGATCTGGAAGGTGCTGACTTCCGTCACCAAAATTTACAGTGCGGCTGTCTGGTTGGCACAGAAAGCGGTTCTGGCCTGGAATATCGTGCTGAAAACCCTGCGTGGTGTTCTGCTGGCGGTACGTATGGCGGCGATGCTGGCCGGTATCAGTATTAACCTGATGAGCTGGCCGGTGCTGCTGGTCATAGCGGCTATTGCGGCGCTGGTCGTGGGCTGCTACCTGCTGGTTAAACACTGGGACGCCATTAAAGCCGCCGTCATGGACAGCGCCGCCTTTAAAGCTGCTGCGGAGGTCGTGAAGTGGCTGGCTGGCGTGTTCAGCTCCGCCTGGGATTCGATTGTCGCCGGCTGGAACAGCTTCATTGCACTGCTCACCGGTTTTTCTCCATCAAAGGCGTTAAGCGGTATGGCCAGCGGCATTGTGACGATGTTTGATAACGTCTGGCAGACCATCAAAGGCGGGTTCCTGAAGTCCTGGAACTGGATCGTTGAAAAGCTCAATAAGATACCCGGCGTCAGTATTTCAATGGCGAACGAAAGCCAGCCGGCGCTGACAACCAATACCCTCTCAACGGGCGGTGAGTTAAAAGGCATTGACCGGGGCGGTATCAGCAGCACTATCAGCAAAAATTCAAAGTCTGTAACGGACAACAGCAAAAAGATTGGTGAAGTGCATTTCCATACCAAAGAAGCACTTTCACCGGCTCAGCTAATGGAATGGCAGGAGCTTAATTAATGAGTGATTTGCTTTATATCGACCTGCTTATTGAGGGGCGAAACTTTGTACTTAACACAGGCAGCGAGCCTGAGTTGTGCAATAACCGAAAGAGTATCGGCCAGGATGTCGTCCATTCAATTATCGAAAGCGGGCTGGCCACGCAATTAATTGCCGAGCGCAGCCCGACTTTACGCGCGGATATTTTCACCCAGCTGGAACTGCTGGTTGAAAGTGACGATCGCATTGTGCCGGGTACGGTGGAAATCAGTGAGGAAAGCGCTAAACGTCTGTGGGTGACAGCCGGTACGTATGACTTTGGCAGCATTACTTATCAGGTGAACCTATGACGGAAAAGCCACAGGTCGATTTTGAAGAAGTGGTGAAGGCCAGCGGGATGCCGACCACGGAAGATGAGGTGCGCACCCGTTTTAATGCCGTTGTGGCCGATGAAGGGCTGATTACCAATACGTCCCGTATGTCGCCATTCTGGCGGCTGATTACGGCGATTGTGACCGCGCCGGTGATGTGGCTCAAGGATGCGCTGGTTGCAGTGGTGATGCCGGGTATGTTTGTGGCCACTGCCACCGGCAAAATGCTGCGCCTGCTTGCCTGGGCGGTGAACGTCACGCCGAAACCGGCCAGCGCGGCCGAAGGTGTGATCCGTTTCTTTAAGGACGATGTAAAGCAGGCGGTGACGGTCAAGGCCGGCACGGTGATACAGACTGAGCGTATCAACGGCAAGGTGTACGCCGTGTCCACCGTTGCGAATGTGACGCTCCCTTCTGGTACCGCCAGCGCTTTACTGGCAGTAAAAGCAACGGGAACGGGCGGTGCGTACAACCTTGCTCCGGGATACTACCGAATTTTGCCGGTGGCGGTGGACGGTATCAGCCACGTCGCCAGTGAAGAAAACTGGCTGACGGTGCCGGGAGCTGACGAGGAAAGCGACGATGAACTGCGCGAACGCTGCCGCAATCAGTTTAACCTGGTGGGGAATTACCATACCGACGCGGTTTATCGTTCGATGATTGCCGGCGTGGCTGGTTTGAGTATCGACAGGATTTTCTTTGAACATGACGCGCCGCGCGGGCCGGGTACCGCTAATGCGTATTTACTGCTGGACAGCGGGGTTGCGTCCGAGCCGTTTATTGATGCCGTCAATGATTACATCAATACCCAGGGCCATCATGGCCACGGCGATGATATGCAGTGTTTCGCCATGCCGGAAACCCGTCACGATCTGGTTGCCACGGTCTGGGTCAAAAACCTGGGTAACCTGGAACAGGAGCAGCGCGACAGCCTGAAAAATGGCGTGGAAAACCTTATCCGCTGCGCCTTTCGGGAAAACGCCGACTATGACGTGAAGAAGACGTGGCCATACTCGCGCTTTTCCTTCTCGCAGCTGGGCCGGGAGATCCATAAGACGTTCCCGGACACGGATTCGCTGGAATTTTCACTGAAAGATATCACCAGCGAACTTAGCGTACCGCGCCTTAACACGCTGACGGTGGATTTACAGGATGAATGATTTTCTTAAAAAGCTGGCCGGCATGGTGCTGCCCTCCTGGATGGATAAGGGGGAGCCGCAAAAGCTCCTCAAAGCAGTGCAGACCTTCTGGGCGGAGGTTTACGACTGGATTACGTGGCCGCTGCGCCAGTTTGATCCGCTGACCTGCAACGAGACGATACTGGGCCTTATCGCCTGGGACAGGGATATCAGCCGCTTTAACGGTGAACCGCTGAAGCTGTTTCGCCGGCGCGTTGCTTATGCCTTTGTGAATGCGGCTGATGCCGGCTCCGTTGCGGGCTTTATCAATATCTTTGACCGGCTGGGGATCGGCTATGTGGAACTGCTGGAGCGCCAGCCGGGGATAGACTGGGACGTGATACTGGTTCGCGTCACCGACAGCCAAATCTCCGACAATACGCAGCTGATGATCCAGATTATCCGCCAGTATGGCCGTACGTGCCGGCGCTATCAGTTTGAGGTTATCACTTCCGAAAGTCTGGCCATCCGGGCCGGATGGGATCAGGGTGAATATGTTGTTTATCCGGCGAGGATTGCCGGTACGGAAACCAGTAGCGCGACATTCAGCGCGAGCATACAGGGAGAGTAGTTTTTATGTCACAGACCGCTATCACGCTGGCATTTGAGCAGTGGAAGGCGCAGCAGGCTGCAACGGGTGAGCCTGTCCTGCTCGATGAGTTTGTTTTCGCACTGGTACCGGGGCTTGATCCGGATTTGCCTGTTGATCGCAGTGAAACGCTGCCACCGGCCGCGCAGATTGTTTACCGCGCCCCCGTCGCCCGTAAAGGGGTCGTGAATGACAATGCTGTGGTGCATTCGGCGGTATTAGGCGCGGATGTAGGCGATTTCTCCTTTAACTGGATCGGGCTGACAAATAAGGCCACCGGTACGCTGGCGATGATTGTTCATGCGCCTGAGCAGCAGAAGCTGAAAACGAAAGAGGGCCAGCAGGGCAACGTGCTTACCCGCTCGTTCCTGATGGAATACAACGGCGCACAGGCTGAAACCGGCATTAATACGCCCGCTGAAACCTGGCAGATTGATTTCACTGCCCGTATGGCGGGTATGGACGAGCGCCAGCGCCTGGAAAATATCGACCTTTACGGTGCTGCGGCGTTCTTTGATGATGGCTGGCTGGTTGATAAAACCGGTAATCAGTATTTTGTGACCAAAGGCGCGGGATATGTTGCCGGGCTGCGGGCGGTGCTGGCTGCGAACCAGAACATTACTGTAACGACTAAGCCGGTCAAAGTCTGGCTGGATGTATGCTGGGCGGGAGCGCTGACCAGTATCTGGGCGGCACAGAGCAAAGTGACGGTGGCCGCTAACCAGGCGGACTATGAGCAGAACGGCGTGAAACATTACGTTTTTGCGCTTGCCAGCATTGACGCCAACGGGAATATCACGGATTTGCGCCCTCAAGGTTCGCTGAATGAACAGGCGGCAAATGATGCACTGAAGAAGCACGAGCAATCACGTAATCATCCTGATGCGACAACCAGTGCTAAAGGGTTTACCCAACTGAGCAGCGCAACAAATAGTGAAAGTGAATTGCTGGCAGCAACACCTAAAGCTGTAAAGGCTGCAAATGATAATGCAAATGGCAGAGTACCATCCGGCAGAAAAGTAAATGGTCAGGCGCTTACTGCCGATATCAACATAACAGCACAGGATATTTTTAACGGTCAGGCAGTAGGTATTGGCAATGCGCTCGATCTGAACAGTTTCACAACGCCGGGTTTATATTATCAGCCAATGAATGCACAGGCGCAAACTGGCAAAAATTACCCCGAAGCGCAGGCTGGTTCTCTGGAAGTCTATAAACACGCTGGTATTACGCAGATTTATCGTATTTACAACAACTCACGCAGTTATATAAGGACATTATATGGTGGCATCTGGTCTGCGTGGGCTAAGCAATATGATACGGCAAATAAACCCGTGGCAGCAGAAGTGGATGCTGTAAGTGCCACAACAGGAGGATTATTCAGGGGGGGTATAGGTGTCAGTAAAGCCTATCCCGGTATTACGCTGAGTGATACTTCAGCGAGTGATAGTGTCATCGGCAAAAATATTCTCCTCGAACAGAGCAAAGGCACTCTATATATTGCCTTCAGAAGAGGAGACACAACTGAAGGCCAGCGGGTTCTTTCTTTTCCCTCTGTCGCGGGAACACTTTATTCAACAGGAAATAAGCCGTCAGCCAGTGATGTCGGTGCTTACTCAAAGAGCGAAAGTGATAGCCGATATCAGTTAAAGAATACGGCGTCTAAAGCAACCAATGGCTGGCATAAGGATGCGTCAACGGGAATTATCAGGCAGTGGGGAATAGTTAATGTCACAGACAATAATGTTGTTACTGCAAACTTCCCTATTCCATTTCCTGGCTCCTGCGCTTCACTGAGTTTAACGGCCATTTCTCAGGCTGGAAACGCGGCAGACCAGGTATTATCTGCATACGGTAAAACTATCAGTAATTCACAGATGAGAGTTTCAGCTTGTGCAAACTGGGACAACCACGGAATAAGTGGTGTTTATTTTGAGGCTACGGGATATTAATTATATGGAACAGTATTACTACAGTGCATCTCAAAGTAAGTTGTTTCCCAAATCGCTTTTTGAAGATTATCGCTCAACTGGCTTATGGCCTGACGACGCTGAGCCGGTTAGTGACGATATATACCAGGAATTTGGAGCGAATCCGGCACCAGTTGGAAAAATTATGGTAACTGGTGAAGACGGCCTGCCAGCCTGGGGCGATCTACCCGCGCCATCACTGGAAGAATTGATAGCTATAGCAGAAGCAAAGAAATCATCCCTGCTGGCAGCAGCAAGTGCTGCAATTGCTCCTCTACAGGATGCCGTTGACATTGAGATAGCCACTGATGAAGAAATTGCGCAACTGCTGGTATGGAAGAAATATCGTGTTTTGCTTAATCGTGTTGATACCAGTACAGCACCGGATATTGCCTGGCCGGAGGCACCTGAAAATGTGGCGTGAAGCAAAACTGGCCTTCACCGACAGTGTAGCGGCCGTCAAATGTACTGTCGTGCCGGCGCATCCGTGGGTATACGGGCTGGGTCAGCAAACCGAGAATGGCGCGTATCTTAGCCCGGTTAATGCTATCTCTTATCTGGCTGAAAAACTGGCTGGAACAGGCGGTACCGCTGATGTAGTCATTATGATGGTTGCTGGCCAGACGCATGACAGCTTTATGAACAGCCTTAATCAGCTGGTAGATGTTTTCCCGTCGCCGGCGTTCTCCCAGGTAAAGCGCCTGGCACAGTCTGCCGCAGAGCTTGCCCTGGAAAAGATGCAAATCCCCGCGAAATATGCCGCAGGTCTGACGGATGCACTTCCGTTATCAATCCCAACCAGCAGAACAGCGCTGGCAGCAGCGGCAGTCAAAAAAGCGCAGGAAGAAGCCGCCGCCGTAGTGGATATTGGAGCGCTGAAGCAGCAGCTGGACGACTTTAACCAGCTGCGCGATAGCGTGCTGGGTGATATCGCCGGTGGTCTGGAAGAGTTGCAGGGCAAAAGCGCCAGAGCCTGGGTATTTACTGCCAGCGGTGATTTGGCTACCACGCTGCTGGATTTGGTTAAAGGCATCCCGCTGCAATCGGCGGTTTACTCTGCGGCGATGATGCTGATTGGTGACAATCTCGACGGTATAAAAGGAATGATACATGACCCCGAACCCAACGCTGGCGCTTAACGGAGAAGCGATCCAGCTGAAAAACATGCGTGTGACGATAACGCAGCAGTTCCAGGATAAAGACCAGTCCGGCCAGACCAGTTCTACGACTAAATCCGAGCAGGGGGCAAAGGGTAAGGAGCTGCGCGTGTCCGGTGAGGTTCCCTTCAAAAATAAGGAGATTTTGCGCCGTATCTTTGAGCTGGCCAGCGCTACCGATGCCAGCGGAAAGCGCCAGAAATACCGCGTTGCGCATGAGCAGGCGCGGGCAGTTAATTTTCGTGAAGCCACCTTTACCGGCACGCTGGATGCCCCACAGCAGGACGGGAAAATGTCCTGGCTGGTGACATTTACGCTGACCGAGCATATCAGCGTCCAGGAGAAGAAAGAGGCAAGGGCGAGCAGTAAAACGACGGCGACAAAGCAGGGGGGCGCAGCCGGTGGCCAGTCCGCCGACGAGGGTGATGAAAAAATGACGTGGTTTGAGCGTAAAGTCCTGAAGCCCGTTAATGATGCGCTGGGGTAAGGATGAAGCCGATAAAACGCCTGTACCTGTCAACGGATGAGGTACATCTCGCTGATGCCAGCCTGGTGCTGGAGCTGAACAGCTGCGGTCGGGGATTTATTACGGCCCAAACAGACCAGGACTACACCGGCAAGCTGGTGCGTCTTAATGTCGGATATACCGACCTTCTTTTGCGGTGGTTTACGGGGTATGTGGAACGGTCGCAGCCGGCTGATAACGGCTTCCAGCGGCTTTTTGTTCGTGAGCTGGTTGGTGTGTTTGAACGCCTGTGGCCATGCTCACTTCAGCACCCGACATTGCGCAGCGTGGCCGGCTGGCTGGAAGAGAACAGCGGCATTACGGTGATGGTACCCGATGCCGATTACGCTGATAAACCGATCCCCCACTTTACACACAGTGGCAGCGGGTATCAGCTGCTGAATAATCTGGGTAAAGCCTTTGGTGTAACGGATTACATCTGGTACCAGTTGCCGGATGGCGGGCTGTATGTGGGAGGTGCGGAAAAGTCCCTCTTTGCCGGTAAGCCGGTGGATATCCCGGCCGGGTTCAGTCAGGGGGCTGCTGGCGGCAATACCATGACGTTGCCAGTTGTCCAGAGCCTGCGGCCGGGGGTTGAAATGAACGGCGAGCGCGTCACAAAGGTACACCTGACTAACGATACGATGGCTGTTACCTGGACGCCGCGTAATCGGGCAACAGGCCAGCCATTGCAGAAATCGCCGGTACAGAGGCAGATTGAAAGCCATTACCCGGAGCTGGCGTCCGGGCTACACCTGCCGAAGTTTGCCAGGGTCATTGCACCGACAGAAGTCGTTAAGAGCGGCAACTTTTCGGATCCGTTCCGTCCGCGCTATGCCGTGGACGTGCAGCTGCTTGACGCAGACGGAAAGCCTGACGCACAGACGCCGACCTATTCCGCTGTGCCGCTACCGGTACCGATGGCCGGCAATGATTCCGGCATGTACCAGTTTCCACCTGAAGGGACGCTGGTAGAAGTTGCGTTTACTGATGGCCGGCCGGATAAGCCTTTCATCCGCCAGACTGTGCCGGATGGTACCAGCCTGCCTGATATCAAACCCGGTGAGCAGCTCCAGCAGCAGCGGGCGGAAGTCTCCCAGCGCGTGACGCAGGCCGGGGACTGGGTGCGACAGACTGACCAGACGATCAGCGAAACCTCTATGGCCAGAACCGTTAAGGCTGATACGGAAAGCCGGGAACTGGTAAGCCGCGAAACGACCATCAAGGCCACGGATAAAACCAGCGTTATCGGTACGTCCACGTTGCTGGCCGGAGCCATTCAGCAGGTCAGCACCGGCAAGTTTAGCCAGGCGATTCAGGGGAGCCGGCTGGCCACTGTCGGCGGTAGCGACGAAACCGATATAGCCGGCAGCAGTACGTTGATGATTGGCGAAAGCCTGACGGAGCAGATTGGCCAGATTCGAAAAAGCGTTGCGGCCGTACAGCAGCAGATTATCGCGCCGGTGGTGTGGATCGGTTCCGGCAGTATTAACGTGGCGCAGCTGATGCTTGATACGCTTGATGTGGTCAAGCAGCTGGCAGAACTGACGGCCGGCCATTCGCACAGCAATACAGGCACACCGACGAACGCCGGCGACATTCGCAGCACCGGCACGCAAGCCGACAAGCTGAACGGTAAATACTCCCCCGTAATCGGTAAGTAAAACACCCTTCCCACCCGCTCAATGTAGCGGGTTTTTTGTACCTCTCTCAAACGTCGCAGAACGCTCTCAGAGCCTCGCTTTAACACGCCTGAGCAAATACCATGCCCTCATTCAGCGCAGCGGCGCACGCTTGCGCCTGCGCATCCTGACGGCGGCGAAATAACGGCGGAAGTGACGAAAACGGCGCTACACCGCACCCGCCTGCGGTTTTCGTGTTGAGAATGATTTCAGTTTTTCCGGGGGTACAAAACATATCGCCAGACCGCGCCAGCACTGGGGCTTTGACACCAGATCTCAAACTGAAATGTGTGAAACAGATTTCAAAGATTTCAGTTTTTGTGCGATGGCCGGCAGGGCGTCACAGGAGGTAACGCCTTGAGCCATGCGGGATGAGTTGTGATTACGTGATTTTTTACGTAACGGCTGGCGCGGGTTCTCGTGAGAGTTAAAAAACAGAAAGCCTCATCTGGCGCGGGTTTGCGGGGTAATGCGTGAGTGGGCGCAACTGAAATACTTCGCACAGCTCTGACCGTCCTCATCCCTGCACACACATGCCGCCACCAGTGACCAAATCAGTAACAGAGAGAGATACAAACTCACCGACAAATCAGGGCGATTTCTGACCAGTCTGAGCTTTTTCAAAAATTGATGGGGGGCATCGGAAAACCATCACAAACGTCACAAGCTTTAAAAATATCTTCTATCTAAATGATATTTAATAATAAATAAGCCTATCTAAAACCATCACAAAAGCATCACGGAAGCATCACAGTGTGACGGTCTTAAATCATCACAACTCTGTTTTATAACTTATTGAATTTGTTAGGTGTGACGGTTTGTGTTACGTTTTGTGATGGTTTTACCGTCACAAGATTTATTCAGCTAAATCATATTGATAAGGCGTGTTTTTGTGGGGTGTGATGGTTGTGATGGTTTTCCGATGGCCGACTTAAATATGAAGGGAATGGCCCCTTACCTTTGTTAACATTTGAGGTGTTAGGAAACGAAAGGTAAAAAGAAACCAGCTCATAGGCTGGCTTCTGTTTAGTGCTTAGGTGAAAGTGCGGGGATTACATGCTGCGGATCGCGCTCTATGGCCCTCAACAGCGCTTTAGCTGGCCCGGTTGGCTCGCGTCGTCCTTGTTCCCAGTTCTTCAGTGTATCGACGTTTACTGAAATCAGTTTAGCGAAGCCGCTTTGTGAAAGGCCGGTAGCGGTTCTGATAGCCTTAACCTTAACCGCAGTAACCGTATTTTCACGGGAAGGCTCGCGGGAACCTTCCACGATTTCATTCATCTGCGTCATGCTTTCTTTCAGACGCTCAAACAGTTTTTTGTCCATTACCAGCCCTCATTCAACGCCCTTAACTGGCGTTTTTCATCCTCGGATAAATCATCCTGGACGCCTTTTTTGTAGATCAGCAGCAGCCTGATTTGTGATTCAGACACCTTGTGGTAGTAAATCACCCTGACGCCGCCACGCTTACCTTTGCCTTTGGCCGCCCAACGAACTTTGCGCAGGCCACCAGTGTTCTGGATTACATCACCCCAGTCGGGGTTATCTGCCATGAACTGCTGAAACTCACGATATTCATCATCGTTCAGTAGTTCCTTTACATCTTCGGTGAAGATATGGGTTTCAATAAATAACATATCTGTACGTCATTGGCGTATGGTGTGAGTAAGATTATCATGTTGGTGGTGTAAGTCAATGGCGTATAGTAAAGCCCCGCAACTAACTGCTGCGGGGTTTCTGGTCGATGTGGACGTTTTGTGGACGGAAATTACAGTAAATAACTAATTTTATCAGTGGGTTATGAGTTAAAAAACAACACCATCCCTGTCTTCCCCGCCATGATGGCGGGTTTTTTTTATCAGGTACTTAGAAAAAATCCCTTTTAAATCAAACAACCGTGTAACCGCCAGAAGCGGCTACAACGGGTTGTAGTGTTTGGTGGCGTAGTCAACGTGTAGTCAAATTGCCAACCCTCCACCCAGCGGGTTTAACGTTACTGCGTGCTTCAGATAATCGGGCGCGAGGTGAGCATAAACCATCGTCTGCTGTATGCTGGCGTGCCCCAGGATCTGCTGTAACGCAATAATGTTACCTCCATTCATCATGAACCAGCTTGCGAACGTGTGCCGGAGCACATGCGTGGCCTGCCCGCGCGGTAAATCTGGCTTAACCTTTTTGAGCCGTTCGCAGAAGTTTTCATAGTCAACTTTGAACAGTGGCCCCGTGTCGCTGGTCTTGATCTCTTCTTCCAATTCTTCCGATATCGGAACCGTTCGTTTTTTCCCGTTTTTGGTTTTGAGGAACGTTACGCGCCCGTGGTTAACTTGTTCACCTCGCAGCGTGCTGCCCTCTCCCCATCGCGCGCCAGTGCTGAGACATACCAGAGCTACGCGCCGATCGTCCCCGGTCAAAGTTTCCAGCAGCCTGCCGATCTCTGACTTTGTTAGATAGGTCATGGCGGGCGGTGTTTCTTTCAACGGTTCCAGACCCTTGCAGGGGTTTTCCTTACTGAACTCTTCCATCTTGATCAACGCGCTGAACATGCCGGAAAGCCGGTAGATATCACGATTAATCGTGGCCGCGCTGATCCCATCTTCCAGCCTTTGGCTTCGGTGCTGCGCTATCGTGCGTTTGCTCAACCGGTTAACGGCTGGATCACCCAGCGCCCTGATCGTTTTGTTCAGGTGTCGTTTCTCAATTTCGCCATTTTCCAGCGTCTGCCCGTACAGCAACCACCAGGCTTCTAGCAACTCGCTTAAGGTGCGGCGATCTACGCTCGCGCCAAGCCATTCTTTTTTGTCGGCGTTGACCAATACATAACGCTCAAAAAGTACGGCTTCTTGTTTCTTGTCGAACCGCCTACGGATGCGTTTTCCATTACGCCCGCGCGGGTAAACGTCTACTTCGTATTGACCACCTTCGAGCTTCTTAATCGACATAGCGAAGCCCTCCAGTGCAATTGTCATTTTGCGCTGATTGTTCTAGCGCAAAGAAAAACCAGATTTTTAGCCAGCCTTCGGCCTTGATTGGCGTGATGTTGTTCTTTCTTGCCCATCAGGGGAGAGAGTCGGGGCTATTTGCCCGGCCTGTGGTGCGGTGGTGCCAGTCATTAACCAAAGCGTGTATTTCTGAAATCGGGGGTGTTCGGTGATCTTGCTAAGAACATTCCAGCCAGGGTCTTGATACCCGGCTTCGATCTTCTTGAGGGTACTTAGCGGGATGCCTGAAATATCAGATAGCTGTGATTGATTCAGCCCCTCAGCGCTGCGAATCAGCTTTAGTTTCTCTTCAAAGTTCATTGACACGGTTCCATTTTCGAACTAGATTTCACACACAGGAAGTTCGTATATGGAACTTCCTAACCAAATGAACAGCCGCCAGAAGCGGCTACAGCCAGCTAGAGGCGGCTGAACATTGAAGAGGATTATTGCACATGAAAGACAAATACCCAGAGGGCTACATCGAATTACGCCACCCGGTGGACGCAGTACCAACCCCGAAATTTGCTGAAATGATCGGTAAATCCGCCAACGCAGTGGGCGATATGGTGCGTGACGGTAAGTTGCCAGTGGTGCAGATGAAGAACCCGGAAGCCCTTACAGGCCGTTCAGAAAACTGGATCTACATTCCTGAATTTAACCGCGCTATGCGTGACGCCTACTTTAACCGTCCGAAAGAGCAGCGCGACGCCTGGTTACTGTGGATCGGTCTTTGAGGTTATCGCGATGAGCCAGAAAACAGCCAACCACGAAAACCGAGTGCGTGAATGCGACGACATTCTGGACACCCATTTAAAAGATATGCACACGGGCTTCATGATTCGCACCAATAGCGGCGAGTTCATGATCAGGGATAAAAAGCTGATTAAGAAAATAACCAAAGACGTGGCCCGCCATGTTGATGGTGAATTGCTTAAGCTGGGAATGTGAGGGCGATATGTTTAATCCACTGAATAAAAGCTATACGGCAGTTATCAACCCTTTTTCTGATAACAATACCTATGATGTGCCGACATATATAAAACCGGGCACTAAAGTAACGGTTGCCATTGATTCGCGTGAGCAGGAAATATCTATTCTTGCTGCTTACGATTACGGCATTGAAGCACTGAACGAAGAAGGGCGCGAGCAATTAAACCGTTTAATTGCTGATCTTAAAGTGGCTATCACAGGAAGATGATATGAGCCAGTTAGTGCAATTAAGCCGCCACTCTTATTTATATCGTGGCTTCACGATTCAAAAGTGCCCGCGTAATCCATTTACGTTTAAGCACTCTTATCGTATTTCCAGCAATGGCGATTATTACGGGCGTGACTTTGCTTTAGCGGAAGCCATGCGCACGGTTGATCAGATGTATAAGCAAGGGGGCAGTAATGCACGATGAGGGCCCATCACTGGCAAGCCTGCTTAAGCACGGGTGCCAGGTCACACACTTTAAGAACTCACGCGGCTGGCTGGAAACGCCGGACGGAAGATTTTTTAAGCCCGAACCGGCGAAGGTTCAATTTATCAAAGGTAAAAATAAACCGTTTATTTATACCCAAAGAATAAATAGAGGCTTCCTGCTTACACTGTCTGAATTATTTAAAAAGATAATTAAGTAATTCGGTTTTAAAAAATCAACTCTGTTTTCTCCGCCTCTTTATTAAGTGGCGGCGGTTCAACTCATTCTTTTTTTGAGGAAGAGATTATGACCAGACGTGATCAATATAGCTTCATTTTGCATGTTCTTTTACCTGCTATCGAAAATGAAGGCTTAACCATTAAAACCCGCCGTGATGGTGAGTTAACCCTTTCAGCCAGTGGGTCAGTAACCACCAATTTTATAAGCAATCTGCGCCAGCACTGCATTGAAGAGTTGCAGCGCCCTTCTATTCCCGCTTCCCCATACGGAGTTTAACGCGATGAAACATGTAATGATTGATATTGAAGCTTTGGATAAAAAGCCAACTGCGGCGATCGTCTCTCTTGCTGCGGCTGTATTTGATCCCATGACTGGCTGTGTTGATGCGTCAATGTATCGCACCGTCAACATTGAAAGCAGTCAGGCAGCAGGCGGAACCATCGGCGCAGATACTGTGAAATGGTGGTTTAAGAAGTCCCGCGAGGTTCAGGCCGCTGTATTAAGCGATCAGGCTGTGCAGTTAGGCGTTGCCCTCGCTGACCTGAACTTGTTTATTCTTGCGTATTGCGATGCTGACTCAGCAAGGGTTTGGGCGCGTGGCACTGACTACGATATGCCGATCATCAGCCACGCGATGCAGTCTCTTGGTATCCGGCCAGTATGGAATTTCTGGAACGTTCGGGATGTTCGCACGGTTGAAGAAATCTCTTTAATGGTTTGCGGGTACGCCTCCCGCCGTTTAGTTGATGAGAATAAGCACAATGCTGCCGTTGACGTCTGGAACCAGATTGCGCAGCTTTCTGACAATCTGAAAGCTATTGCAGCCGCTGGGAATGATAAATCGGCGGAGGCGGTATTATGATCCGCCCGTTCATCAAATGGGCAGGGGGGAAAACCCGTGTCCTTCCTGACTTGCTGCCGCACCTTCCTAAAGCCGACTGTCTGATCGAACCGTTCGTAGGCGGCGCATCGGTATTTCTGGCGACTGAATACCGCCGCTATGTGCTGGCTGATATCAACCCGGATCTTATTAACCTGTATCGGGAAGTGACCCGTTACCCAGACTTAGTGATCGATGCGGCCCGCGAACTGTTCAACGGTAAGAACAGCCCGCAGGGATACAACGAAGTCCGCGCCGCGTTCAATAAGCAAGTGGGTACGGTAAAAAGCGGTGGGTTGCGTTATGGCGCAGAAATGGCGTGCATCATGCGCGCTGCTCAATTCCTGTATCTGAATCGCCACGGTTTTAACGGCTTATGCCGTTACAGCCGTAAGACCGGCTTTAACGTGCCATTTGGCAAATATAAAAGCGTCTTCTTTCCTGAAAATGAAATCCGCCTGTTTGCTGAAAAAGCCAACGACACAAAAGCGATATTTCTTTGCGCACCGTTCCAGCGTTCTCTACAGGTCGTCACGGGCGGCGATGTTGTCGTTTACTGTGATCCGCCGTACCTGCCGACGAGTAAGACGGCGGATTTTACCCAATATTACGGCGAATCATTTTTAGCAGATAACCACCGCCAGTTAGTCCAGGCGCTGCTGGAAGTTAATCGTAAGCATGGCGCGAAGGTCGTTATTTCCAACAGCGATACCGAAGCCACCCGCGAGATTTACCACCCCTTCAATCTGCACGAAATCACCGTGCAACGTTCCGTCAGCACTGACAAAGACAACCGCCAGAAGGCCAAAGAAGTGATCGGCGTTCTCCGCATGTCTCACAACCGTAAAGAGGTGGCGTGATGGTCATTAACGCCATGCTGTGTCGACTGCATAGAGACGAAGATGAAGGTTTTCCGCGCCTGAATATGCTTTTCGCAAAGATGGATGAGCTTGAAATCGGTTGGTTTTCACCTGCTGAAAAAATAGGCCTTAAAGGCCTGTGGGTGCATTGGCACCAGATGGCTTTCTATGGGTTTGATGATGGGGTGCCATTCTGATGAATAAACCAATCTGGATGGCAGTAGATCCTGCCGAAAAATCAGGGGATTCGATGCTACATGCAGTGATCTATCGCATCAATGATCGCTGGAAGCTGCACGATTTTTGGGTTGTTAATTTTAAAGCGTTCATCCTTGATGCGCATGTCCGTATCAGCGATTCGGTTATATGTGGCAGTGCCAAAGAGGCATGTAACATCAAGCCGGGAGCAATCATCCAGGTACGTCAGATTACTGACGAACAAGGCGGGGAGCTTCCATTCTGATGACCGCCTACTACAACGAAATCGACCCCTTCGCCGCGCAATGGCTGCGCAACCTGATCGATGCCGGACACATTGCCCCCGGCGTTGTTGACACTCGCTCAATTGAGGAAGTAACCGCAAATGACCTTAAAGGATTCACGCAATGCCACTTCTTTGCCGGGATCGGTGTCTGGTCTTACGCTCTGCGCCGTGCCGGATGGCCAGATGATCGCCCCGTCTGGACAGGTTCATGCCCCTGCCAGCCTTTCAGCGCCTGCGGAAAGCGGCAAGGAAAAGACGATGAGCGCCACCTCTTCCCCACATGGTTTCGTCTTATATCGGAGTGCCGCCCTGACGTTATCTTTGGCGAACAGGTTGCAAGCAAAGACGGCCTCGGTTGGCTCGACGATGTACGCGATCAAATGGAAAGATCGGAGTATGCCTTCGCAGGCTTCGATCTCTGCGCTGCGGGCTTCGGTGCTCCGCACATCCGGCAACGCCTCTTCTGGGTGGCCGACGCCGAACGCGAGCAATGTCAAAAACGCTTATCAGGATCCCCAGAAGGTCATAGCCAGAATGCTGGCGGGGCGGCAATCGAACCTTCAGGACTTTGCCTGCCTGGCGGGCTGGAACACTCCGACAGCAACGGATGGGAAGGGCGGATATGTGGGCGGAAGGATCAGGAACGGGAAGATTTCAACGGATCGGTTGGATGTGACGGCACAGCTTGCGGGTTGGGCGACTCCAACGGCAGCAATGAAAATTCGTTCACCGGATCGGTTGCAGGGACGAACGCCAGCACCACACGAAGTGGAGATACTGCCAGCGCGGTTAACGGTTTCTGGCGAGATGCTGACTGGCTCTTTTGCCGCGATGGAAAGTGGAGGCCAGTTAAACCCGGACTTAAGCCGCTGGTTAATGGGCTTGCCGGACGCGTGGGCCAGTTGCGTGCCTACGGAAACGCCATCGTTGCGCCGGTCGCAGAAGCGTTCATAGCTGCATATCTGGAAAGTTTGCAATGACCACGGCAACCCGTGGCCGTCGCGCCCCTTCTCCACCTCCACCGTATCCGGGTAGCACTGACAATGCTATCCCTTACGCTTATGGCGGGAACAAACCATACCAGCCGATTGGCGTTGATGTAGCACCGGGGCTGGATGGTTTCGACTATCTCACGCCGGACGGCGCGCGTAAGCATATTGCGTTTAGTGAACTGGTAGCGGAAGACGAAAAACCGGATCGCAGCAAGTGGCTTCGCCGCCGCCTGGCTTCTCTTCCACAGTATGTCCGCCGCTACTTCGCCGCGAAGCTGGATGAAATGGACGTGGAAGACCGTAAAGCGGCAGATCACTGGCTGGTTAATACCTTTGAGCGCCACGTATTAACTCGTATTGATAACGTAAACAGCATTTACCAGCCTGACAGCGTGATGCCCGGTATTCTGCTGCCTATCCGCGATCAGCTTTTCCGTATTCTCTGGGCGGGAAAAAAAGAGTTAAAAAGACTGGCTTATACGCTTGCCGATATCTTTACGAGCGAGTTTATACGCGAGTCCGATCACCAGTTGGCGCACACCGGCGATCCAGAGTTTGCGGCGCTTTCTGGCTATGGTCGTATTGCGTCGCTGGCGGTGCATCTGAAAACGCCGATTCCCGGCTGGACAGCGTATTGCAATGAAGAACTTGAAGCGGAGGACGCGTTACGCGCGGTTCTTCGTCTTGAGTCACCGCAGTGGTGGTTAAACCGCCTGCGTCGTATCCATGCCCGCTGGCGCGAGCATTTGATGATCGCTACGGGATACGTACAGGTGAAAGCCTCTCCGTACAGTAGTGCACCGTGTCTTACGGAATGGCTTGCCCAGAAAAAAGCTAACCGTGAATACCTCAAGGCTATGGAACTGGAAGATCAGGACACGGGCGAACGCATTTCACTGATCGATAAAGTCGCCGGCAGTGTTGCCAATCCGGCCAATCGCCGCCGCGAACTCATGACGAGAATGCGCGGATTTGAAGAACTGGCGAAGCTGGAAGGGCTGGCCGGTGACTTCTACACGCTGACAGCGCCTTCCCGTTATCACTCTATGCAGCACAATGGCCTTCGCAATGATAAATACCGTGGTGCGTCGCCGCGCGAAACGCAGCAGTATCTTTGCAAAGTCTGGGCGAGAACCCGCGCCGCGTGGAAGAGAAAAGGTATCCGGGTCTTTGGCTTTCGTGTGGTGGAACCGCACCACGATGCAACGCCGCACTGGCATTTGCTTCTTTTTATGCGCCCGGAATGCGTTGAGCAGGCGCGTGAAATCTTCCGTAAACATGCCCTGAAAGAAGACGGCAACGAACCGGGAGCGCAGGAAAACCGCTTTCAGGTTGTGCCGATCGATGAAGCCCACGGCAGCGCTACCGGCTATATAGCCAAATACATTTCGAAGAATATCGACGGCTTCGCGCTGGATGGCGAGAAGGACGACGAAACTGGGGAAGATCTGAAAGAAATGTCTCTCCGCGTTAGCGCGTGGGCGTCGCGCTGGTCTATTCGCCAATTTCAGCAGATCGGCGGTGCGCCGGTCACGGTATATCGCGAGCTTCGCCGCCTGGGCGATCGTGAACTGGTGTTACACCCTGAACTGGAAACCGCCCGGCAGGCTGCTAATGAGGGTGAGTGGGATAACTACGTGTTAGCCCAGGGTGGCCCGTTGGTTGAGCGCGATAAGCTGCGCATTCGTCTGAACTATGAAACCACCGAAAACGGCAACGCTTACGGCGATGACGTCCAGCGCATCACCGGTATCTATTGCCCGATAACGGGCAATGATTCTTTGATCTTTACTCGCACCACTCAATACAAAATCGTGCCGAAGCGCCAGAGCGCTGACGGTGTGGCCGTTGACGTTGGTTTTTCTGGCGGCAACGCCGCCCCTCGGAGTTCTGTCAATAACTGTACGCGGGATCCCGCGGCAGGTGCTGACGGTGTTGAACATGCCGCCAGCGAAGCTGCAGGACAGTCGGAAATGACTGTGCCAGCTGAGGGCGTGACGGTGAATTTTGATGCGCTTTCACGGCAGGAAAAGCGAGAACTGGCGCAGCGGCTTAGTGACGATGTGCGGAGTAAGCGTAAAAAACGGCCACCAGAACGGGAAGAAGGGGCAGGGCTATCTCTGAAAGAGCAGCAGATCAGTGAACTGCTGGCGCTGCGTGGGATTGATGCCAGCGCCGGAATGGTCAGATCGCTGATGGCCGGTGCGTCAGTGGCGTGCGGCGATCTTGTTATGACCGTGCAGGACGGGCGGTTGGTATCCCGCAGCCGTGCCGCATCGGAAAAAATGCCGTCGCAGGTGATGGCGGCGAAGAAAAAGACAAGCGACCTCGTGAGCAGGATGAAGGCTGCGTTTTCGGGGCGGAAGTAGGATGCCGATCGGCATGGTCGGCTTTGACAGTGTGGTATCGAAATACCGCAATGGCCGGAACGGTCAGCTTTGACGGTGTGGTACCGGATTCCGGCAAATACAGCCATTTCCGGCAGTGTTGGCCGTACATCGAGAACCGTCATTTTTAACAGTGCTGCAGGTGGTTAAAAATGACGGTGCCAGCTGAGGACGAAAGAGTATGAGCTATCTGGGAAGTAAAGCGGCGAGCGGGGTTTATCAGAAGATTATTGCTGAAATGCCCCCGCATGATACCTACATTGAAACGCACCTGGGCAGTGGCGCAGTAATGTTTCACAAGCCACTTGCAGCTAGGACGATTGGAATTGATGTCGATGAAAATGCTTTTAAATTAACGCGGGAGCGCTGGTCTGATATGGGGGAAACTCCGCCCCGGTTGCATCTTTATCACGGTGATGCTGTAGGTTTTCTGGAAAGAGAAGACTTTACTCAACATGGCTGCGTGCTGGTTTATTCCGATCCTCCCTATCTGCCAGAAACGCGCACCAGTCGCGCCCGCTATCGTCATGAATATACGGTTGCCGATCATGAGCGCCTGTTAGCCTGCCTCATAAGCCTGCCGGAAAACGTCAACGTGATCCTGTCTGGCTATCCGTCGCGGCTCTATGACGAAACGTTAGCGGGCTGGCGCAGTGAGGAGTTTCAGGCCATGACACGCGGAGGCGTGCGAACAGAAAAAATCTGGATGAACTACCCGGAAGGGCGCGCGTATTCCCACGCGTTTGCCGGGAAAAATTACAACGATCGGCACCGTATTAAGCGCAAAGTTGAGCGCTGGCGCGCGAAATATGCCGCGCTTCCGCCTGCTGAACGGCTGGCGATCATGGTGGCATTAAATGAAGTAGACGGGGGTAATCATGGATGAATATCAGGTGTTTAGTGATTCTGCTTGTGTACTGACGGCTGAAGAACAGAAGGTAGCCCAGCTTTTAGGTGATGCGTGGAATCTCTACCTTGCATTGCCTGTTGAGCATCCAATGGGGCTGGATGAATTTTGCCGTGCTATTCACCACTGTCAAAACATGGTGTTGGCACGTCCGGCGATCAGGGCGCTGGCAGATAAAGGGCAGGGATATAAGAGGCCAATATCTGAATGACTTCATGGTTTGACTTCATGATTAATGTGCGTAATAATGACTTCATAAAGTGACTTCGTGAGGCAGGGAATGAAAGAGCAGGTTTCATCACTACGGAAGAAGCAAAAAAGCACGCTTGAGCAGATATTTAAAACGCCTGTTCAGTCGGGCATTAAATGGGCTGATATCGAGTCACTGATCAGGGCGCTGGGAGGGGAAGTAAAAGAGGGGCGCGGTTCCCGCTGTAAGTTTATCCTTAATGGCAGCATCGCTAACTTTCATCGTCCCCACCCTTCACCAGATACGGACAAAGGCGCAGTAGTTAACCTGCGCGACTGGCTTGAAAGCACAGGAGTTAAGCCATGAGCAAACCATCAACACCGAATACCATTGATATCGCCGGACAACCAGCCATTATCAACTACGTGCCGGAGCTTGGCGCGTTTCGCGGTAAGTTTCTGGGGCTGACCGGCTATTGTGATTTTGTATCGGACAGTATCCAGGGGCTGAAAAACGAAGGTGAGATTTCACTGCGTGAATATCTGGAGGATTGCAGTGCAGCGGGCATTGAGCCATACGTGCGCCAGGAAAAAGTTAAAACATTCACGCTACGCTACCCGGAATCGTTTGGGGAGCGCCTTAACCAGGCCGCTGCTGAGCACGAAACTTCTGTTAATACTTTCATTATTGAAACGCTAAACGAGCGCATGAAACACGCGTAACGGTGGCTATTTCTGCTCAGTATTTAATGTTTGTCTATACCGATTGAGGGGCTTTAAATGAAAATGTTAATAAAACGCTATGATAGTTATGACATGACTCTTTTATCGGATGCCTTGTCTTGCATTGCTGCCAACATTGAGGACGCATACATAACTAGCGGGGCCGTTGCTGAAAAGCACTATACCTACAACGATCTAATGACTCTTGCGCTGAAATACGTTTCCGAAAGTGCACATGGTAAAACTTTTCATGCAGATACAACGACAATTGGTAGTTAAGTTAAATGTCTCAGGAGCGGATTATTTAACATTTTGAAATTCCCTCCAATCCTATCGAAAGCGTCATTAAATGGCGCTTTTTTGTTTTGCACAATAGTGCACAAATTTGCACAATTTTTTTGAAGCTATTTATACCCTTTCCGCCCTGTGTCGGCGCGGTCTGCCCCCGGATCGGCAAATGCACAAAAAACGAAGCAAATGTCGCGCGCAGGTGACGGGGGAACAGCCCACGCGACGGAGGGTCGGGAGGTGATGCCTTTAATTGCCATTCTCCGGCCTTTTTCGCCTTCTCCGCGCGTTTTCTCACTTCTGGATATGTGCGGGGTAAAATGCAGATTGCGCCTGCCAGAATGGCGCTCATGCGCTCTGAGTGAGGGGGGGGGTTAAAGGTTGTGCTGAGTGGTGCTCAGGTGGTGGCCGGTCATACGGGAATTGAAAATAACTGAAGGAGAACCGCCGCAGGATGTGCGGCGGGTGGGTCGGGTCACTCGTCTTTGAGTAGAGCGTAGGGATTAAAGCGGATCACTTCCTGACCGAGCCAGTCATTGACGCCCTTCATGGCTTCCATCACGGGCAACATTTCGTTGATGGCGAAGACACGCGCGGCCTTCTCAACATCACCGAGCGATCCGTTGCCTTCCGGCATTGCGCCCATCAGTTGCGGCGGGATGCGGTGCGCGTCGCGCAAATCGTTGCGCGTTGCTGATTTGATGTTAAGAAACTCATCCTTTGCCGATATCTGGCTGAACGGCAACAGTTGCACGCCGTCTTTGCCGCCACCCGGCGCGTGGATCAGCACGTTTTTGAAGGAGCCTTTCCCTCTGGCCTGTGACAGCGTTTTTTGAACCACCTTTATGCTTTCCTGATCCACCTTCTCCGAACCGACATAGAGAATACATCCGGCATGGGAGCCGTTGTCGTAATAGAGTTTGCGGAACTTATCAGCAGAATGCGACAGGCTGGCGGACAGCAGCGCCCCCATATATTCAGGCATACCGTAGATTTCCTGATGAATGTCCGGGTTCATGATGTGGCAGACCTCGCCCGCCCTGAACTCGTATTCATCTTTCCACTGCCGGATAAACCAGTAGGTATCAAGATCGCTTCCCCGTCGCGTGTTCAGTGCCGGAACATGCTTAAGTTTTAGAGGCTCTCCCAGGCGATTAGACCGACGCTCAAGATAGGCATTGCCGAAGACAAACCAGTCCAGCGCAAACGCAGAGAAGGCCTGACGTGAGAGTAACGGGTGGGGGATATAGCACCCGGTCAGCACATTACGCTTGAAGTAAAGCGCCGACTGATGCAGCGGGGACTGTGCGAACGCACGGGTTAACCCTTTCCAGTCTATTGGCGTCTCGTAGTACCGGCCATTATCGACGCAGCACATGCTGTCCAGCAGATCATAGCCGTCTGTTACTGAATATGGCCCGTCAAACGTGAAGGCGCTGAGCGCCGGATCGCTTCTGAGCGCCTCGGAAATATCAGGCTGTCCGGCACTGCCACTGCTGGCAGTGTGTTTGTTTTTGTAGGTGCGCTTCTTCATCAGAACTCCATAGCAAACCCGCCGCTGCCACTCTCTTGGCCCAACGGTTCGTTAATAATGGCGAGCATATTCGCCCAGGCTAAATCCCCGTGGCTGACGCCGCGCGAGCGGTCAGTGTCATAGGTGATGAATCCGCCCGGCGTCTTTACCTTGCGAACAGAGTTAAAGGCGTTGATCAGGGCGCGCTCGCTGCGGTCATATTCCCATCGCCCGGCGCGGATCAGCTGTAGCATTTTCAGCACTAGGGCGCGCTTTGACGTCATTGACATGGTGTAGGGCATCGCCATCGGGAAAAACTTCTTCACTATCTGGTAAACGGCTTCACCATTACCGCCCGTCACGTCGATGCCGACATGCTGAACGTTGTATTTGAAGGTGAAGTTTTCGATAACTTTCGCCTGCTCTTCAAATTCAAGGCCGCGCACCTGTTCCGTTTCCACCGTGCGGAATTTACCGCCCGGCACCAGTGGCGGAACCACAACGCAAATCGCGCCGCTGTCACCGTTGCCGCTGCTGCCGTTGGCGTCATATCCAATCCAGACCGGGCGATTACCCATCGGCCTGGACGCGAAAGGCTTCCAGTCCGGCCATTCGTCATAACCATCTGCCCCGCAGCCAATCAGTGCGTTAAGGTTGAAGGCTGACTCGCCATCGCGAACGAACTCGCACATGTACAGGTTGCGGAATTCATCCTCGCTGTTTTCATCCTGAATCTCTTCAAGGTCGGTATATTCCCAGCCGTGGTCTATCACATCTTTCAGGGTGACAATCTGACGCCAGGTTTTATCCGGGCATAACAGCCCGCTGTTCAGCGTTTTCCAGCCCACATCAAACGCTTTGCGCTGTGCCTTCGGGCGTTTCTCATTCCAGCGATCGCCCGTCCAGAACGGGTAGGCCTCATGGGTCTCGCCTGACGGCGTGGAAAAGTAGGTACGCGTCAGCCCCTTCAGCGTTGCCATCGCACCTGCAACCTTTCGCAGGTTGGTGAAGTTGCTGACCCAGAAGAATTCGTCAAACTTCAGGTTGCCCGTATATGACTGCGCAGTTGCAGCGGACGTGCCGAGGAAATGCAGTTCTGCGCCGTTACTCAGTACGATTTTGTCACCGCCCTTAAGCTCAACGTCCACCTCTTCCGCCATCTTCTGAATGAATCCCCTGAACTGGTGTGCCTGACGGCGGGATGCAGACAGAAATATCTGGTTGCGCTGGTACGGGTATTTCACATCATCGCGCAGCGCATCAAGCAACGCCTCGCGTGCAAAGTACCAGGTTGCGCCAATCTGGCGGGACTTCAGTATCATGCGGTTTCGGTGGTGGCGTTGCTCATACCAGCCGCGTTGATGCCACGAAAGCGAATCAAGTATTTTCTCCCGCAGCGCGACGATCTGTTCTTCGGTGAAGTGGTTTTTCAGCTTGCGCTTGCGCGGCTTTTTCCCCGCGCCAGCCCCTGCCGGTTGTCCGTCAGACAGCTTTTTCAGTTGCCGGGTCAGCAGATCAATCTCCTTGAAGTCTCCCCCGGTCTTGTCTTTCTTGTCCGTAAGCTGAATGAGGCGGGCATCCATAGACTGGCTAACGCGCTGGACGGGGGGCGTCTCATCCCATTCATCACGTTTCTTCCAGGCGTAAATTGTGTTCTGATTAATCCCCATCAGGCGCGCGATCTCCGCTGGCGGGTAGCCCTGCCAGTAAAGTTGTTTTGCTCTCTGACGTACAAAAGCGTCCTGTATCATCTGCCCTCCACCGTTTATGGAGTGAAGATTACCCCGCGCGCGATCCCGCTATCGCCCCCTTTATGGTCTGACCTTCCTCCGACAACAAAACCTCGTTGAGACAGCAAGTTACGCTCTGCCATCATGGCCGTACAGAAACCACTCAACAGGATTATCGACATGGCTAGCGCAGCTAAACCAGCCCGTAAGAAATTCCGCGTTGCTGTCTCCGGTGCCACCGTTGACGGGCGTGAGATTCGCCCTGAGCACCTTCGTGATGCAGCAGCAAACTACAGCCCGGACGTGTACGGCGCACGCGTCAACGTGGAGCACTATCTTTCGCCGTTCCCCGGCAGTGATTTCGGCGCGATGGGGGATGTGACGGCGCTGAGTGCTGAAGATATCAGCGAAGGCCCGCTCGCCGGGCGCACCGCGCTTTACGCCGAGATCGAACCTTCTGAGCGCATGAAGAAGCTGACGGAAGAAGGTAAGAAAATTTACTCCAGCATTGAACTTCATCCGCAGTTTGCGCTTAACGGCAAGGCGTATGTCATGGGGCTGGCGATGACCGATACCCCGGCCAGCCTCGGCACCGAGCGCCTGAAATTTGCCGCGCAGCAGCGTCAGCAGGTTATGTCCTTCAACAATCAGCAAGGTGAAGCCCCGCTGTTCACCGATGCCATTGAGGCAGAAATCATCGAACTGGCCGAGCAGCGCAGCGATGAAGGTAAGCAGTGGTTCGGGCGCGTCATGGGGATTATCGGCAAAGGCCGTAAATCTGACGGTGAGCAGTTCAGCCAGGTGCGTGACGCCGTGGAGAACGTCGCCCAGTCCCATGCCGATCTGCTGGACAGTTTTAATGACCTGAGCCGCGCCCGCGAGCAGGACAGCCAGGCCATCCAGAAGCTGACCTCCGATCTTGCCGCGCTGACCAGCAAGCTGGGAAGCACAGACGCCAATTTCAGCCAGCGGGAACCCGCGAGCGGTGGCGCTAACGCGCAACTGGCTGATTACTGATATTCACAAAGAGAGCAGAGAACATGGATAACAATACCCGCCAGCTATTTGATCAGTACATCGCCCGGCAGGCACAGCTTAACGGCGTATCAACCGCCGCTATTGCTGCAAAATTCGCTGTAGACCCGACGCGTCAGCAGCGCCTGGAGCAGGCCGCACAGGAAAATGATTCCTTCCTGAGCAAAATTAACGTGTTTGGCGTCAACCAGCAGATCGGCCAGAAAGTCCTGATCGGCAGTAAAGGCCCGATGGCTGGCGTAAACAACAGCGTCACCAGTCGTCGCAACCCTGGCTCTAATCATTCAATGGAGCCGTTCGACTACATGTGCCGCAAGGTCAACTATGACTACGGCATCAGCTATGAACAGCTTGATGCGTGGGCGCACATGCCGGAGTTCCAGCCGCTGATCAGCAAGGCAATGGCCCGCCAGATGTCGCTTGACCGCATCATGATTGGTTTTAACGGCGTTAAGTATAGTGACCCGTCTGACCGTGCCGCTAATCCGCTGTTGCAGGACTGTGGCATTGGCTGGTTGGAAAAAATCCGCCAGGAAGCGCCGCACCGCGTCATTTCCAATGTGACGATCACCTCGCGTGATGAAGATAACAAGGTTGTGGCAAAAGGCACCTACGGCAACATTGGTGCTGCGGCGTACGACGCCAAAAACAGCCTGATGGATGAATGGCACAAACGTAACCCGGATAACGTGGTGATTCTGGCGGGCGACCTGCTGACGAGCAGCAATTTCTCGGCTATCAACGCTTTAAGCCAGACCAACCCGAATACCGAAATGCTGGCCGGTCAGCTGATTGTCGCGCAGGAGCGCGTAGGCAATATGCCGACCTTTATCGCGCCTTACTTCCCGGTAAATGGCGTACTGATCACGCCGTTCAAAAACCTGTCGATCTACTACCAGCGCGGCGGTCTGCGCCGGACGATCAAAGAAGAGCCGGAATACAACCGTGTCGCAACGTATCAGTCTTCGAATGATGACTTCGTCATTGAAGACTACGGCAATGTTGCGTTCATTGACGGCATTCAGTTCGCCCAGGCCGAATAGGCAGGCGAGTGACAGAAGCGGCGGGGCATTGCCCCGCCATGACGGGGAGAAGTGACGATGTTAACACCAGCACAACGACATTTTCAGCAGCTCATGGCAGAACGCCGGGGCCAGGCGGATGAAGAATCCGATATCCAGCGCACCGCGCATGAGCAAATTCTGCATCGCCTGCGTATGGACTTGTCCCGCCTCAGCGGCGTGCAGTCCGAAGAAACCAAAGCCGAAATGAAAAAATCCATGCTGCCTGAATACGAAGGATGGATTGAAGGCACGCTCGACGGCGACAGCGGGCGGCAGGATGAAGTCATTACCAGGCTGATGGTCTGGGCGATTGACTGTCGTGACTATGCGCTTGCGTTGAGGCTGGGGCGCTATGTGGTGCGCCACGGGCTGACGCTGCCGGATAATTTCAACCGCACGGCAGCAACATTCCTGACCGAAGAAATGAGCAAACCGGTGCTGACGCTTGCCGCTGCTGATACTGATGCTGATTTATCGGCCAGTACCGCAGTGCTTGATGAAGTGGCGGAGATTGTCGCCGACAGTGATATGCCGGATGTGGTACGCGCCAAGTTGTGCAAGGCCCGTGCGCTTGCCCGCCGTGGCGCGACTGATATCACGACCAAAGCGGAAGCGCTGGCGCTGTTCCGTGAGGCGCTGACGCGCAACCCTAATGCCGGTGTGAAAAAAGAGATTGCCACGCTTGCCCGTGAGGTTAAGAAGCTGTCTGCGGATGGCGGCACGGGTGAAGGCGACGCGGCCAGCACCGACAAAACTGACGGTACTGCAGGGCCTGTTCCTGAAAAGACCACCACCGCCAGCGCAGCAGGTAAAGCGACGGCGCGTAAAACCACGACTAAGACGGCAACAGGCAAAGCGACAAAGCGCAAGCCTGCCAGCCAGAAAAAGAATTAACGACTTCGGCCCCGTCCGACAGGCGGCGCGGGTGGATATCTGCCCGTTTACGGTCTTTTAACCACCCGCCCACCGCCTGATTTATGGGAGATAAGTGCATGAGCAGCCTTGTGGCAAATAAGCGCGTGTTGCCTGCCGACAGTGATACCCCCGATGTTGATGATGGCGATACCACCGTCAGTGCCGGGGACTTCTGGCCGGTGATTAAACTAGCCGATCTCCGCCTGGCCGCGCGCATCACAGGTGGTATCACCACGTCCAGGCTGATGCACGTCACCACGGAAGCGGTAGCCCATGTCACCGCACAGTTGCTGGACTGGCGCGCCGGTCAGGTCAGCGCAGGCTTTCACTCGCTGGAAGATGTGCCTTCCGTCCTGCCGTCAGGTGAGACGGAAAAGCTGGTTATCAACGGTGAAAACGTGAAGGTGTACCGCTTCCGCCGCGCAGTCTATTCGATTGCCAGGGCGCTGGTACTTGAAGGCTATCGCGACGTTGATACCACGGCGAAAGGCGACAAAGACGCCGCTGCACTTGACCTGCAACGGGATGATCTCTGGCGGGATGCCCGCTGGAGTATCGCCGACATTCGCGACACGCCGCGACTCTATGCGGAGCTTTGCTGATGAAAGTGAAGGCATTGCAGGGGGATACGGTGGATTTGCTTTGCTGGCGTCACTACGGCACCACGCAGGGCGTGACCGAAAAGGTGTTATCTGCCAATCCCGGACTGAGCCAGCAGGTTTTTCTTGATGCCGGTCAGGAGATTGAACTGCCAGAAATCGCGAGCAAAGCGCAGCGGGAGATGGTGCAGCTTTGGGATTGAGAGGTTGCCATGAGCGACGTACCTACGGGGATGCTGGAACAAACAATGAAATGGATTGCTACATATCTGCCGACGCTCTACGCGGCAGGTGCAGCGTTGAGCATATCGGCGCTGATGAGTCTGTATGACGGCCAGTCAATGCTGAAAACCGCCACCGGTTCACTGGTCTGCGGGATTGTCACGCTGGCGGTTGCCGGATCGCTTGAATATCTGGGCCTGCCATCCAATGCCGTCACCTTCGTGGGGGCGTCAATCGGATTCATGGGGGCTGACAAGGTACGCAACAAAGTGACCGGCTTTATTGAAACCCGTATCGGAGGGGCGAAAAGTGGAAATGAGTAAAAACGGACTGGCCCTGCTGAAAAGCTTTGAGGGCTGTGAGCTAACCGCCTATCAGGATGCAGTAGGTGTCTGGACTATCGGCTATGGCTGGACGCAACCCGTTAACGGCGTGCCGGTCGGTAAAGGGATGACCATCACACAGGCAACCGCCGATAGCCTGTTGAGCAGCGGCGTGGTGCAGTATGAAAAAGGTGTTACAGGTCTGGTGAAGGTAGCCGTTAATCAAAACCAGTTTGATGCTCTCGTTGATTTTGCCTACAACCTGGGCGTTAACGCTCTGGCGGGGTCAACACTGCTGAAAAAACTGAATGCCGGGGATTTTGCGGGCGCAGGGGATGAGTTTCCGAAGTGGAACAAAGCAGGCGGCAGAATTCTTAACGGTCTGGTTAAACGCCGTGCCGCTGAGCGGTCACTGTTCCTGTCATGAGCTGGTTATTGTCTTACTGGAAACCCGCACTGATCGCTGTGCTCTGCGGTCTGGTTGTCTGGTGGTTCAGCCATCAACGCTATACCGCTGGATACAGTAAGGCTAACGCAGAGTGGGCACTCAAATGGAAACAGCGGGATGCCGATGATGCTACCGCGCTGGCTAAGCGGCAGGCTGAGGCCAGGGCAGAAGAACAACGCCGACAAGGTGAAATTGATGCGATCAGAAAACAAGCCAGCCAGCAGCTTGCTGGCGTGCAGGCTGATGCCGATCGTGCCCGTGCTGCTTCTCGTGGGCTGCACGACAGGGCCGACAAACTCGCCAGGCAACTGGCAGACCGTGAACGCGCCTGCGGTGCCGGAACTCCCGGCAGAAGCGAGGCAGAAACCAGCGGCGCCGTACTGCTCGCCGACTTGTTCCGCCGCGCTGACGATCGAGCGGGAGAACTGGCAAGAGAGGCTGATGAGGCAAGAGCCAGAGGGCTGGCCTGTGAAGCCGCATACGGTTCAATAGCGACTACGCCTAAGAGATAGCGCCATGTTAAAAGCTGATTCACTACGCGAGACCCTGACCCGCGCAAACAAATGGTGCAGGGCCAATCCTGAAGCCTTCACCGTTTTTGTGGAAGAAGGGAACATTGAGACGACCGGCGAAACACCGTCATTTATGTACCGCTATACCCTGGTGCTGTTTGTGATGAATTTTGCCGGTGATATTGATGATTTCACGTTGCCGTTAATGGCATGGCTCTGGCACAACCAGCCCGATCTGCTGCTGAACCCAGAGAAGAACAGGAACATTAAATTTACGACCCTTATCAACAACGACGACACCGCCGACATTCTTTTTGAAATGCCGATGCGCGAGCGCGTGAAGGTCACTCTGGATGCAAACGGTATTCCTCGCGCGAAGCATTTGCCGGAACCGAAACCGCGTATCCCGTCAGCGGACGGCGACTGGAGCGTCATCTTTGAGGATGTGACGTGGGAGGCAGACGCGCATGAGTAACGATCTCTTCCGTGAGCTGGATCAGGTATTCAGCGACATACTGGCGGGCACCTCGCAGGCCGGACGTGTTCGCACCGCCCGCGCTGTTGGTCAGGCACTGCGAAAGAGCCAGCAACAGCGCATTAAAGCCCAGCAAAACCCGGAAGGTTCGCCATATCCTGCCCGCCGTCGCCGGGTGCTGCGTTCTCAACAGGGCATTGTGTTTGTCTGGCAGGGGGAGATCCGCCGCCTCAAAAACTGGCACGGTGGCCGGGGAAAATACGGGCGAACCATTACCGGCTTTGACGAAGAGCGCAACGATATTCGCACGTTTTACCGCAGCGATATTGAGCGTTACATCGAGATCAATACGCGCTCAGTGCGCCGCAGCACTGCGAAGAAGGTGCCGATGTTTCAGCGGTTGCGCAGTTATCGCTTTCTCAAAATGCGCGCTGATGCAGGCGGTACAACCGTGGGCTATGACGGCGTGGCCGCACGCATTGCGCGTGTGCACCAGTACGGCCAGCACGATCAGGTCGGGCCGGGTGCCTTTGCTAAATATCCTGTGCGTGAGCTGCTGGGCTTTACCGCTGGCGATGAACAGATGATTACAGAACAGGTAGTTAACAGCCTGGGGAGTGCCGCACGATGAGCGCTGAACTGATCCGCCTGCTGGAAAATATCCTCCGCGTCGGTGTCGTTATTGCCGTTGATGAAGAGAGCTGGCGCGTGCGCGTGCAAAGCGGCGAGCTTCAGACCGACTGGCTGCGCTGGAACACCACACGCGCCGGGGCATTCAGTATCTGGGTGCCGCCTTCCGTGGGTGAGCAGGTCTGGCTGGGCTGTATCGGTGGCAACCCTGAAACGGCGGTCATTATCGGCAGTCTCTACAGCAGTGACCACCCTGCGCCGGGCAGCAGCCTGAAAGAGATTGTGCTGACAGCGCCGGACGGTGCCTCTTTCCGCTATGACGCAGAGGCCAGCGCGCTGGAAGCGCAGGGCATGAAGACCGCACATATCAAAGCCTCTGCCAGCGTCACGCTTGAAACGCCGATCGTAGAATGCACCGACCATCTGAAAGCGCGGACGTTCGAACTGTCGGAGGGCGGCACGATGAAGGGCAATGTTACCCATTCTGGCGGATCGCTTTCGTCTAACGGGGTGACGGTTCATTCGCACGTGCATGGTGGTGTGCAGGGTGGCAGCAGCAACACCGGGGGGCCGAAATGACAGTCCGCTATACCGGGATGAACCCGGACGGCACGGGCCAGCTAACAGACACCGATCAGCTGTGGAATTCAGTACGCGACATACTGACCACGCCGCTGGCAAGCCGGGTGATGCGGCGGGATTACGGCAGCATGATCCCCGATCTGCTGGATGAACCGCAAAACGAAGTGACGCGCCTGCAATGTATGAGTGCGGCAGTGATCGCCCTGACGATGTGGGAGCCGCGTATTGCCCTGAACGGCATCAGTATCAGTTATTCAAAGGATGGCGCTGTTACCGCTGAACTGGTCGGCATTATCACCGAAACCATGCAGACGGCAGGCAGTGCGCTGACGCTCAGGAGTGGCAGCAATGGCAACAGTTGATTTATCGCAGCTACCGCAGCCGCAAATTATCGAAGTGCTGGATTTTGAAGTCATTCTCAGCGAGGTCAAAGCCGTCTTGCTGGCGGCATTCCCGCAGGAACAGCAGGCGTCTGTTGCCGCCGCGCTGGATCTGGAATCCGAACCGCTGAACGTGATCGCCCAGGTGGTTGCCTACCGTGAAATGATGCTCAGGCAGCGGATTAATGACGGTGCGGCTGCATGTATGTTGAGCCATGCCGTATCGTCCGATCTTGATAACCTCGCGGGCAACCTGAACACCGAGCGTCTGATCATCACCCCGGAGACGGCAACCACTGACGCGGTAACGGAAAGTGATACCGCACTGCGTTTGCGGGCGCAGGCTGCGTTTGAAGGGCTAAGCGTGGCGGGGCCAACTGGCGCATATGAATATTTTGCCAAAAGTGCCAGCGGCAAAGTGGCGGACGCCAAAGCGATCAGCCCGTCGCCTGCCGTGGTGGTGGTCTCTGTGCTGTCCACCGAAGGCGACGGCACTGCCAGCGCGGAACTGCTGGCGACGGTGGATAAGGCGCTGTCTGCTGGCGATAAGCGCCCCGTTGCCGATCGTCTGACCGTTCAGGCCGCAGAGATCGTGAATTATCAGATTAATGCGCTGCTGTATTTCTACCCCGGCCCTGAGTCTGAACCTATCCATACCGCCGCGCAGGACGCGCTTCAGTCCTGGCTGAATCAACAGGGCAAAATTGGGCGTGACGTTGCCCGCTCAGCCATTATGGCGGCGCTGCATGTTCAGGGCGTGCAGAGGGTGGAGCTGCTGGAGCCTGCCAGCGATATTGTGATCGCTGATACGCAGGCCGCGCGGTGTGAATCCTTCACGATCGAGACCGGGGGCACCGATGAATAAAAACATGCTGCCGCCTTCGGTCAGCGGCTTTATGCGCAGCACAGAGAAGGTGACGGAGCGGCTAACCGATATTCCTGTGGACCTGCGCAAGCTGTGGAACCCGGACGAATGTCCGGCTGATCTTCTGCCTTATCTCGCCTGGGCGTTGTCTGTTGACCGATGGGATAAGAACTGGTCAGAACAAACCAAACGGCAGGTAATTAAAGCCTCCTGGCTGGTTCACCGTCAGAAGGGCACTATTTCCGCTTTGCGCCGCGTGGTTGAACCGTTCGGCTTTCTGCTGCGTGTGATCGAGTGGTGGCAGAGCGGCGAAGAGCCGGGAACCTTCAGGCTTGAAATCGGTATTCAGGACCAGGGGATTACGGAGGAAACCTATCTTGAGCTTGAGCGCCTTATTGACGATGCCAAGCCGAGAAGTCGCCACCTGACTGGCCTGTCCCTTTCACTTCAGTCGCAGGGCTATATCGAAGCCGGGGCGGGATGTTATATCGGCGATACGCTGACCGTTTACCCCTATTTTCCTGAAACCATATCCGTGGGCGGTGGTGACTACACCGGCGCGGCAGTCCATTTAATTGATACCGTGGAGATCGCAAGTGGCGACTAAATATTTTGCTCTGTTGACCAATATCGGGGCGGCAAAACTGGCAAACGCCACGGCATTGGGTGCGCAGGTTGAGATCACCCAGATGGCCGTAGGCGATGGTAACGGTGTACTGCCGACACCGAACCCGGCACAAACAGCGCTGGTTCATGAGCAGCGTCGCAAGCCGCTTAATAGCCTGAGCGTTGACCCGAATAACGATAGCCAGATTATTGCCGAGCAGGTGATCCCTGAAAATGAGGGCGGGTGGTGGATCCGTGAAATCGGTTTGTTTGATAAAGATGGCGATATGATTGCCGTCGCCAACTGTGCGGAAACCTATAAGCCGCAGCTACAGGAGGGAAGCGGGCGCGTGCAGGTCGTGCGCATGATCCTGATTGTTAGCAGCACTGAGGCTGTGACGCTGAAAATTGACCCTTCGGTAGTGCTGGCAACCCGCCAGTATGTTGATGATCAGATAATCCAGGTGAAAGCCTATGCTGATCAGCAACTGGCGGCGCATGTTGCTGCGGCTGATCCACATACGCAATATTTGCTGGAGTCGGATATTGATAAATATATCCCTGTGGGTTTCCCACTTCCGTGGCCGCAGGCAACGCCGCCAGGTGGTTGGCTTAAGTGCAATGGTGCAACGTTCGATAAGGTGAAGTATCCGAAGCTGGCGACGGCTTACCCTTCTGGCGTATTACCAGATCTGCGTGGGGAGTTTTTGCGAGGCTGGGATGATGGGCGCGGGGTTGATGTGGAAAGGGCTTTGTTAAGTGTGCAAGGGGATGCAATTAGAAATATTACGGGTGCCGTGAATGAAGTTAAAGGTGTCATTGATACAGCTACATTCAGGCTACAGACTGGTAATGGTGTCTTTGCCTTAGCTTCTCAGTCGAACAGAAATATCTATGATAATTCTGGAACTTACACGACTAAGAATAACCCTTGCACGGGGTTTAATTTTGATGCTTCTCGGCAGGTACCCACAGCAAGCGAGAATCGTCCGCGCAACGTCGTATTTAACTACATCGTGAGGGCTGCATAATGACGCAGGCAAAACTAAATAGCGAACGTATTGCCACTGTGGCGGGTGATATCACGGTGTTTAACTACGATGGCGAGACGCGCGAATACCTGTCTACATCCGTGGAATATCTGGCTGTTGGCGTTGGCCTGCCAGCCAACTCCTGCACTGACGAGCCGGGAGAAAGCAAAGAAAATTTCGCCATTTGCCGGACAGCAGACTTTACCGCCTGGGAATACGTCGCTGATCACCGTGGTGAAACGGTGTACAGCACTGATACAGGGGAATCGGTGATCATTTCTGCACCAGGTGATTACCCGGAGGGCACCACCACGCTGGAGCCGTCCACGCCTTACGATACGTGGAACGGTAGCGAGTGGGTGACGGATAACGAAGCACAGCACAAGGCGGACGTGGAGGCAGCAGAACAACAGAAAGCTGCGTTACTTACAGAGGCACAAACGACGATCAGCCTGTGGCAGACGGAATTACAGTTAGGCATTATCAGCGATGAAGATAAAGCCAGCCTGATCGCCTGGATGAACTACATCAAGGCAGTGCAGGGGGGGGACACCTCGAAAGCGCCGGGTATCACCTGGCCGGATAAACCGGAATAAGGCCACGTTCCGGCACGCACTGCCAGTTTTAACCGTGCTGGCCATGTGTATCGAGTACAGTCATTTTTAACGGTGCTGCAGCACTGTCAGTTATGGCGGTGTGTTCAGGAAGGGGAAGCGGGCAAATGCCCGCTTTAGTTTTATGTGGATGCCGTCAGAACAGGCCCGACAGCGTATTACTGGCAGAGTTGTAGGCAGACGTGGCTTTATCCTTCAGCCCTGAAAGCAGATCGCCAACGGACGATGCTTGCAAGCGTTCGCGCAGGTCTTCATCGCAGCGCTGGAAGCTGATCGAAAACTCTATTTTTTTCGCCTTTCCGTAACGGTCAAATTCCGTATGCGTGGCCTGTAGCCCTGTCAGCACATACATCCCGTAAATCTGCCCTGCGCCGCTGATTAAAGGCCACGGACGCCCGGTGTATGCCTGCGTTGCCAGAACAGTAAGAGACACGTCACCGCCTGTAATTTCAGGGTAAAGCACTCCGTCTAGGTTGATCTGTGTCTCCCCCGCGCCGATGTACTGCCATTTTGCCGATCGGTTGATACGGTCATTTTTCACATGCCGCCAGTTCAGCGAGTGGCGCAGCTGCTGGTAAGGCAACGTTTTCAGTTCAAAAACGAACATCCCGTATATCATCATCATAATGTTGCTTCCCCTTAATCTCTGTCTTTGAAGCTGCCACGGTTGAGGCGTTCACGGCGGGCCAGTTCGGCACTTACGGCGTCGGCGGCAATCCGGCCAATTTCGCGCGCGTCCTGCCGGTCAACGCCGTGCAGATGTACGTGGATTTCGCCCGTAAAGCCTCCAGTGGAAACCGGTATATTGCTGGCGTTGCGGCTGACTGGCAGAAGTTCCGCTTGTTTAACGGGAAGCGATGCCGCCACCACTGCGGGGCGTGCGCTTAACCCGTTGTTCCTGACCGTGCTGGCCAGTTGCGATTCTTTCCATTCCCCACGAACAGCCAGAGCACGCGGCAGGTTTTTAAACACGATATCGCCGGGGCCGATCTTCTTCGTGTTGTCGGCTGTCGCTTTGGTGTTGCTGTCGATATTCTGCAATCGGCGCATTGTGCCGTTATCGCCGGTCAGAGGTGATGTGGGTTGTGGTGTGCCTGGTGGAACGTTTTTCACCTCAACTTTTTTCGGTGCAACCTTAGCAATATCACCCTGAAGAAAAGCTATTTTGTCCTGAAGAACGGCCATACGCTGCGCGTCTTCGATCTTCTTCCTGGCTTTTTCGGCTTCATCAGGCAGAACGCCGAGTTTTTTGAGTATCCATGCCAGCGTATCCAGCAGCATTTTCGCAGGCGTAAGAACAAGCTGGAGCGCACCACCCAGAACGTTGCCGAACACCTCACCGGCGCTGGCGCATTTATCCAGCGTTTCCTTGCTGGACTCCATTGGGGAAAGCAGAGATTTGAACCAGTTAAAGACCTGGCTTATACCGTTGCTCATTGCATCAAAGATGGGGCTGAACTGCGCGAAGGTCTCGCGTAATGGTGCGAGTCTTTCCATGATGCCGGTGAATATACCTGCAAAAAATGCTTTAAGAGGCTCCCAATACCGCCAGATAAGTACTCCGGCAGCAATAAACGCCGCTACTAACAGGCCAATCGGACTAAACAGCAGTGACAGCGCTGTACCCAGCATAGACACCGCAGTAGTGATCATGCTCCATATGGCCGGTAAACCTGTCAGGCGAAGGGCGAGCATTCCGAGGTTTTTAGTCAGTGCTCCCAGCGCGGCACCAGGGGCAAGAAATACCCCCATAAGTGCGCCACGCATCGTGGGGATGATGGTTGAAACTCCCCGCATTTTCCCTGCTAACGAGCCGAGAACTGGCCCCCATCCGCGCGCGCTAGCCATTGCCGGGCCGGAAGCCGTGCCGAGCGTTCGCAGAGCGGCAACCGTTCCGGTTATGCCCCTGCCTCCTGTCAGCAGGGTAAAACCTAGCTGGAGTTTAGCCAGCGGCCCCATCAGCAGGCCGATCGCCAGCGATGTGCCGCCAATGGCGGCGGTCAGTGCCAGAACGCTACCACCGACAACCAGCAGGGATTGGGCGAGCTTCGGATTCTTCTTCGCCCACTCCGTCATATTTCCCACAACGTCACTCAGTCCCTGAGTCAGGCCGCGAAGCTGATTGTTGACGAGATCGTTAATCTGGATACGGAAGCCTTCCCAGGCGCTGTCCAGATTTTTGAGATCGCCATCAAGGTTATCCGCCATTATTTTTGCGGCTTTCTGTGCTTCACCTTTGGCGTTTTTCAGTTCACCCAGCAGCTTCTGAAGTTCGCCGCTCCCGGCCGACATAACCAGAGCCTGGAATGACTTTGATGCCTCTTCACCGGCAATATCTTTGAAGAATGAGAGCTTATCGGTATCCCCGTACTTGCTGATCTTTTTATAGAGATCGGTTAGAACCACTTCAGCAGGGCGCATTTTCCCCGTTGCGTCAGCGACTTCTACGCCCAATTCTTTAAGCGCGGTTTTTGCCCTGCCGGTTGGCGCGGCAAGGCGTGAAAATGTGGCCTGCAAACCTGTACCGGCGATACTCCCGCGCAGACCCACGTTCGCCATTACGCCGATCATGGCTGTTGTCTGTTCAACACTGACGCCAAGATTGGAAAGACCTGTCCCGGCGTACTTCATCGCCTCACCGATATTTTGCAGATCGGTGTTGGTGCGGGTGAACGCCCCCGTTAGTACGTCACTGACGCGATCCATTTCTTTGGGATCGAGGCGGAACTGAGACAGAATATTTGAGCTGATATCGGCGCTTTCGCCTAAATCCATACCACCGGCCAGCGCCATATTGAGTACGCCGGGCAGTGCGGCCTGAATGGCCTGCGGAGTGAAACCTGCCATAGCGAGAAACGCCTGCCCGCTGGCGGCGTCAGTCGTGGTGAACTGCGTTTCAGCGCCCAGCTTTTTGGCCTGCTCACGCAGTGCGGAAAAGTCAACGGAGCTTTTATCTATGCGGGTCAGCGCCTGCACGCGGGACATTTCACGGTCAAACCCAACAGCCGGGGATAAGAAGCGTCCCGCTGCGTAACCGGCAGCAGTGGCCCCGGCAACGGCCATCGTGCCACCGCCGCGAAGTTTACCCGCCGTTTGCTGCATCTGGTCGTAGCGCGCACGTGCCTGCGTGACAGCGGCAAGCTGTCGCCGTTCCCGCTCAAGAGTCCGGTTGTACTGTTCGGTTCGGCGTATGGCGCTCTGAATGGTGCGATCGCTGCCGACAAGTGAAACGCCGTGGCTGCGCAGCGCCTGTGAGGCAGCGCGCAGCTTAACCATTTCCTGCGTGCGTGCAGAGTTAAGGCGCTCCAGCTTTGCGGCCAGTGCTGCCATATGTGCTTTTTGCTTGTCTGTAAGCTGTGTACCTTCCCGCTGCGCCTGATTCAGCCCTTCAAGCGTCCGGCTGGCTTCGTCAATTTTGCGGGAGGTCTTTTGCACGCTGTCGCGCAGACGGTTGAACGTGCGGGACTGACTGTCCAGATCTTTAATGCGGGACTGCGTTTTTTTGAGGGATTCAGACAAACCGCCCGCACTCTGGCGGGCGGCATTGACCGGGCGGGTAAGTTTATCGATCGCGCTGAACGCGACGCGGATATTAAGGCTTTTCACTGTCACTGGCTCCACTTCGGACAGCCGCCCGCTCACGCCAGGCTATGACTTCGCCCAGTTCCATCGTGAAGACTTCAGAGGGCGGCCAGTTGAAAACAACCGCGATATCAGCGACCAGATCGTCGATCAGGTCGAACCGCAGGAGTGTTACTGATTCTCCGTCTCCGCCTCGTTCGATGCTCCAGACCCCGCAGGCGTCAAAAAAGGGACGAGCGCTTCTGAGAGGCTGACGAAATCGCGGGTATCCATTTCGTTGATTTCGGTCTGCTTGAGGCGCGGTGACGTGACGCGGGTCAGCAATATCGCCACTGAATCCACATCCATATTCATCACGTTAACCAGCTTCAGTCCGCGCAGGGAACCAGCCTGTTTGATATCATCAGTGATCGTTACCTGAGTAATTTTCTCATCGCCGCGAACAACGGGTTTTGCCAGCGTAATGGCGTTATCGTTTTTTTTGCTCATTGTTGAATACTCCGAGCGGCACTGGTGTGCCGCCACTTATCAGGTTAATCAGTTACCCATTCCCAGCGCAGACGTAATGCGGTCAGGGTAGATATTCTTGCCGTCTTTCTTGTAGATGAAGTTCAGCAGATCAAACTCAAACAACGGCTTATCGTCGATGGTGAGCTTGTAATAGGTGTTCTTCATCGTGTAGCTGACGGAGGTGTCTTCTCCCTGCTTGCTTTCACCGCCGTCCATTTCGGTGATGCGGCCACGCAGTTCGACCTCAACCAGCAGGCTTTCACCATCGGTGTAATACTCGCCGGCGAAGCGGAAGCGGGTCTCGTCGATATCGCCGCAGTAGTTCAGCAGAAGCGACTGAACCAGACCGCCAACCACCATCGTGGTATCCAGCGCGCCACTGTCCAGACCGAGATCCACCGCAGCGGATCCAATCATCCCGCCGCCCTGAAAATCTTCCGTTTTACGTGTCAGCTTTGGCAGCGTCACGGAAGAGACTTTGCCGATGCAATTGCTGCCGTTCACAAAGCAGGTGAACAGGCGCAGTTTGTGAGGAGCCGCCATTTATGCACCTCCCAGAGAAGAGAACGCCGATTCAAAGTATTCATCGGTGAAAGTCTGGTACATCGTCAGATCCTCCATCGGCGGAACCGGCGTATATTTATAGCGAATGCGCACCTGACCCTGACGGAGACCGGTTGTCGGGTTATCCAGGATATCGAACCAGCATTCAGCGCCGATTAGCCGTCCCTGCGTCACCAGCGAGCTGAGTTTCCCGCTGATACCGCTGACCACGTCCTTGACGTTGGCAGGGGTAAGCGGCTCGTCAATGGCCTCAAACTGCGCTTCTGCGATGCTATCAGCCAGGATCTGGGCGGTACGGGTATAAACCTCAAAGATGTAATCTTTGGTATCCGTGACGCGGTTTCCCCAGAACCGGAAACCGTTACGCTTGATGAGCGTCGTGATCTCTTTGTTGTTCAGTTCGTTCGCGTCGCTGTCTTCAGCCTGAAGCGACCAGAAAACATCCTGCGAAATACCCAGCACGTTGTTGACCGACACGTTGGAAAGCGATTTATGCCAGCCCTGATTGTTGTCAATCAGCGCACGCAGGCCGCAGGCATACGCCGGGGCCGGGAAGGTTTCGTTTTCTCCAGTCAGCGGGTTATAGGCGATGAAATCAGGCCAGATAAGCATAAGTTCGCGGTAGGCGAAGGTTGCGCGATAGGTGATGGCTTCCGCCATCGTCTTACAGCCGTAACAACTGGCATAGACAAACGCGCGCAGGTTTTGCGCAATGACGCACAACGCGGAGGTCACTTCTTCCGTGTCGTATCCCGGCACAGCCAGAATGCGCGGACGATAGCCGACCTTCTGTTCTGCCGTCAGAAATGCGTACATGCCGGTATAGCTGCCGTCTTCTGCCGTGCCGCCCATGATAAGCTGTGCCTGCGTTTTACCGCCTTCCTCTTCCGTAGCCGCTGCCACGCGCACAACGATCACCTTCGGGCTGGTCTGGTCAGCGATGGCTTTAAGCGTTTTGTACAGGGAGCCGGTTTTACCCGCCTTACCCAGCACGTTGTTAACCCGCGTCACTAACACGGGGGTATTCAGGGGAAAGGCTTCCGCATCGGCATCATCCGCCACGGCGACGACCCCAATGACATTCGATTCAATGTCATTGATAGCCGCCACAAGGTCGGTATTCTCCCGGATGCGGGCACCATGAAAGCGATCTTCCGCCATAGTTTCCACCATTACGTTATTGAGTTCGCAGTGATAATCCCCCATGTTTGACCGTCGCTCACGCTATTGCGGGTCTGGCCGGACGGTGACAACAAAAACCGATTTGGTCTCTCCCGCGCGCGTGGGATCCTTCGCCGGAAGAAGGGGGAAAGCATGGCACTTACAGACCTGACCAAATCACTTAACGACGCCGTCAGCAGTTATAACGATTCACTTACCGAGGCGGTAAAAAGTCCGGGATTCAGCATTACGATGGGCGGCAAGGTGCTGACGCAGCTTGATGATCGGATCATGTCGTTGTCACTGACGGACAACAGGGGCTTTGATGCTGATCAGCTATCTATTTCCATTGATGACAGTGACGGTATGGTTGCACTGCCGCCGCGCGGGGCTGAGCTTGCCGTATCATTTGGCTGGCTGGGTGAACCGCTGATTTACAAGGGGCTGTACACGGTTGACGAGGTATCCCACGAAGGCCCGGCAGATACCATTGGCGTTACTGCCCGCAGCGCTGATTTTCGTGAAGAGTTCAACGTAAAGCGCGAAGTCTCATGGCATGACGTGACCGTAGAGCGTGTTGTGTCGGCAATAGCGCACCGCTACGGACTGAAGGCGCAGATCAGTGAAATGCTCATAGATATTGAGATTGATCACGCCGACCAGACGCAGGAAAGCGATATGTCTTTCCTTACCCGCATGGCGGACATGCTGGGTGCAATTGCCACCATCAAGAACGGCAGTCTGCTGTTTATCCTGCCGGGTGGTGGTGTGACCGCTGACGGGAAGGCGCTCCCCTCTGCCAGTATTGACCGCACAAGTGGCGATCGGCATCGCTTTCGTATTGCCGATCGGGATGCCTATACCGGTGTCCGGGCTTACTGGCTGGATCTAAATTTTGGCAAAAAGAAAAAGGTCAGCGTTAAGCGCCGCAAACCTGCAAAGCCCAAAAAAGAGAAGAGCAGCAGCCGTGAGGGCGATTACATGGAGGGCGCAGACGGTAACGTCTATGTGCTGCGCAAAACCTACCAGAATGAAGAGGCAGCGAAACGTGCGGCGGCAGCAAAGTGGCAACAGCTTCAGCGTGGCGCAGCAGAGTTTTCGATCACCCTGGCGCGTGGCCGCGCTGAGCTTTACCCCGAAATGCACGTCACGGTTAGCGGTTTTAAGGATGAAATAGATAATCAGGACTGGATCATTGCGCGTGCTGAGCACGTCATAGACGACAGCGGTTTCACCACCCGGCTGGAGCTGGAAGCAAAAATACCTGACTGGATAGCGGAAACTGAATAAAATGAAATGGAGTTCAACTCCCACAGGGGAGCCATCATTATGTTCAGATGTCCATTTTGCGGCGCTATGGCCCGCACCCGTACCAGCCGTAAAATAACTGATATGACTATCCGGCAATATCACCAGTGCCAGAATCTGGAATGTAGCCGGTCATTCACCACTCTAAACAGCGTGGAAAGGGAAGTGACAAAACGCGCAGGTGTTGCACCGCTACCGCCTGACTTCATCCCTCGCGATGCCTTCCCTGCGTCCCACTATGGAAGGGATCAGTTAAATCTTGCGTTATAAAAGAACCCCGCGATTATCGCGGGGTTTTGTTCATCGTAAGTATTCGACAATATGACCAGTCTTCAGATCGATTTTAGCGGATAACTGATTTTTCACCGTTGCGCCATAACTATTGGCACCTTGATAAGTGGTTGTCGCAATGGCGTAAGGTGCTGCACCATCCAGGATAAACCGATACTTAGTTTCCAAATGTTTGAATGAAGACGGATCATTCATGTCGTCTTTTATTGCAGCAATAAGCGGTTGGTATGAGCTATCAAACAATCTGACATTACTTTTGAAAACGTCAAAATCTACCATCTTGGCTAAAGAAGACGGATCCTTTTGATAATCTTGCTTACACCAATCAAGTGCCTCGGAAGCCTTGATATCATCATTTTTCGTATATGAGTGCTGGCTAATACATTTGTAAAAATCGCTTGATGCGCTTAGAGGTAAGCCAGCTTGAGATAAATAGCTTTCAATGATTTTAGAGCGTTCATCTTTATCTAAGCTTCGCCATTGCTTGAGTGAGGTGTTTTTGTAGTTAGACGATGTATCATTTGGTGCCTCTGGTATATAAGAGCACGCCTTTGGAATCACCCCCAAAACTACTATGAGAACAGCCAGGGCAGCTAAAGGGTGCCACCATCGATCCCCTGGTTTTTTAACATCACAATACGGGCATTTTTTTTCTTTACGATCGACTTCACTCCCGCACTTCCTGCATGTAGTCATTGTCATCTATGGCACTCCTTTAGTTTGTGCAAATTCACACCAGTAAAAAAGTCGTCACCATCAAATCAAGGAAAGCCCTGCATTGCAAATACAGGGCTTTTTGTCGAAGCGTAGTCAAAATGTAGACGAAGATTGAAATAAATCCTTTTATTCCATTGTGTTACTGGCCGAATTCCTTCACCATCCCTGTCTTCCCCCACATGATGTGGGGGTTTTTTTTATCAGGCAATTCATTCTGCTCTAATGGCAAATTGTTGTGTTCAAGTGTACACCTGATAACCGTATTGCGATTCAATAAGACATTTGAGTGCTTAATCCGCAATGGTTTTCTCTGCTTCAATCTTTAGCTCTGTCGTTACAACCTATCTATCGCCGGTTTTACGCAATCTATAAAAGTTTAGTAGACACGCTAATGATTCAGTGAGTATCCCTGCAAACAATATGATTTTTGGTTAAAATGAGACCTTTCATTCCTATCTTGAGAAAGCTTACCCCTATCTGATTTAGAAGAATCGTATTAAGGGGGTATTAATGCGGGAATACGTCAGAGAGCTTACCGCATTATGTAGACAAAAACGTAATAGCTTCTCGCTACGAGCACCCCTTTGCGATACGAAGAATATTTCATATTAATTTTGATACATTGCAATGGTTTATAGCATCGAAAATATGAAGCCATTGATAAGTCAGTAAAGCCTTTTGAAGATAAGCCGATATTTTTTGCAAAATGTCATGAGGTTTGATTAGGGTCAGTATGCTCCTCTCTTTTTATATCCTTTACCAAATGCACCTTTGTCACTGAGATTAATGCTCGTGACTTAGAAGGGGTTGGTTATACTGTCGCGGTATTAGCAGAGAGGCGTTTTATGGAACAGCAATATGGTCGACTGGTAAGCCGCGCGGCTATCGCTGCCACGGTAATGGCGTCATCGTTACTGGCAATTAAAATCTTTGCGTGGTGGTATACCGGTTCAGTCAGTATTCTCGCAGCATTGGTCGATTCATTAGTGGATATTGGTGCCTCATTAACCAATTTGCTGGTTGTTCGTTATTCGCTGCAACCGGCCGATGAAAAACATACCTTTGGCCACGGTAAAGCGGAGTCGCTCTCGGCACTGGCGCAAAGTATGTTTATTTCCGGATCGGCATTATTTTTATTTCTGACAGGATTACAGCATTTAGCCCAGCCAGGGCGTCTTAATCAACCAGGCGTCGGTATTATCGTCACGTTAATTGCTTTAGTCAGTACGCTGGCATTAGTTACTTTTCAGCGCTGGGTGGTACGTAAGACTCATAGCCAGGCTGTACGGGCAGATATGCTTCATTACCAGTCGGATGTTTTGATGAATGGTGCAATTCTTGTCGCGCTGGTTTTATCGGGATTAGGCTGGCATCGTGCGGACTCGCTATTTGCTCTGGCGATAGGCGTCTATATTTTATATAGCGCGCTCCGCATGGCCTATGAGGCTATTCAGTCCTTGCTTGACAGGGCGTTACCGGAGGACGAGCAAAAAATAATCGTTGAGATTGCGACGAACTGGCCTGGGGTGCATGGCGCACACGATTTTCGTACGCGGTTATCTGGCCCGACCAGGTTTATCCAACTTCATCTTGAGATGGAAGACGACTTACCGCTAGTGCAGGCTCATGAGATAGCCGAGCAGGTTGAGCAGGAGATCCTTCGCCGTTTCCCGGGTTCAGATGTCATCATTCATCAGGATCCTTGCTCGGTTGTGCCAGCCCAATATTTACCAATCCTCGATAGTAAAACAGATGAAAAAAGTGAGGCAGTCCCACATTTTTAGTATAAATAACCGCCGTGGCGACTGACCTGAATCAATTCAGCAAAGAAATATTGATATACTATTTTCACTATGCTTTTCATTCCGGAACTTTTACGGCGGTTTCCGGCAGCGGGATTAATTTTGCATTCTAAGTTCAGAGGTAGTCATGATTAAGAAAATCGGGGTGTTGACGAGCGGTGGCGATGCGCCAGGGATGAACGCGGCAATTCGCGGGGTGGTACGTGCCGCATTGACGGAAGGTTTGGAAGTCTTTGGCATCTATGATGGTTACCTGGGGCTATACGAAGATCGCATGATCAATCTAGACCGCTATAGCGTTTCTGACATGATCAATCGCGGCGGTACTTTCCTGGGGTCCGCGCGCTTTCCTGAGTTTCGTGAAGAGCATGTGCGCGCTGTCGCAATCGAAAATATGAAAAAACGCGGCCTTGATGCGCTGGTCGTAATTGGCGGTGATGGCTCCTATATGGGAGCAAAACGCCTGACAGAAATGGGTTTTCCCTGCATTGGTTTACCGGGCACTATCGATAACGATGTCGCCGGTACTGATTACACCATTGGTTTTTTCACCGCGTTGAGTACCGTGGTAGAGGCCATTGACCGCCTGCGTGATACCTCATCTTCACATCAGCGTATTTCTATTGTTGAGGTGATGGGCCGCTACTGTGGCGATCTGACGCTTGCTGCCGCCATTGCTGGTGGGTGTGAATTCCTTGTTCTTCCTGAAGTAGAATTTAAACGCGAAGATTTGGTTGAGGAAATTAAGGCCGGGATTGCAAAAGGCAAAAAGCACGCCATCGTTGCGATTACTGAGCACATTTGCGATATCGATGAACTGGCAAAATACATCGAGACAGAAACTAAACGTGAAACGCGCGCGACGGTTCTGGGGCATATTCAGCGCGGTGGCTCGCCCGTGCCATACGATCGTATTCTCGCTTCACGAATGGGCGCTTACTCGATTGAATTACTGCTACAGGGCTATGGCGGGCGCTGTGTCGGTATTCAGAATGAAAAGCTGGTGCACCATGATATCGTTGATGCCATTGAAAATATGAAGCGTCCGTTCAAAGGCGACTGGCTGGACTGCGCGAAAAAACTCTACTGATTTATTCGCTCGCAGACCTTTTCCAGCGCATAACGCAGTGTTCTACCCGGTATCGGACACTAAACGGTGTTCGCTGCCGGTGATTAACCCGCCGGTTTATGCGTCTGGCATTGCGCTATCACACTGACGCAGCGAGTTTATTGGCGCTTGGTTTTGCCGTTGGCGCCCAATTCTTTGTTCATCTTATTCAGCGTTATTCACTCCGGCAGAATACTATATTTTCGGAGGCCAGCCCCTGTCACGAATATCGCGTTAGCGGTAATCAGAATTAAATACTGCGGTGAATTTCTGTGTCACGAAACATAACGCACGGGTGACTTCAGTATGGTTATTCCTTTTATTTATAAATGTACTTTTTTTATTCTTTATTAAGTATTACCCGTTTCTGGCAGGCTGAGCCTCATTGAAAGGCTAATTGATGCAAGAGAGAATGCCATGAAAAAATGGGGTATCGGCGCGGCGTTGTTATTTCTGTCGGCGGGTGCGCTGGCGAAAGATGTCCAGCTACTGAATGTCTCCTACGATCCTACGCGCGAACTTTATGAACAATACAATAAGGCGTTTCGCGTTTGGTGGAAGCAGCAAACGGGGGATAATGTCACGATCCGTCAATCGCACGGAGGATCGGGGAAACAGGCGACTGCTGTTATCAATGGCATGGAGGCTGATATAGTAACGCTGGCGCTGGCCTATGATATCGACGCCATTGCGCAACGCGGGCGTATTAATCAAAACTGGCAGCAGCGCCTGCCGGATAATGCGTCTCCCTACGTTTCCACTATTGTGTTTCTGGTGCGTAAAGGGAACCCCAAAAAGATCCGTGATTGGTCCGATTTAACCAAACCAGGCGTTTCGATTATCACGCCAAATCCTAAAAGCTCAGGCGGCGCGCGCTGGAACTATCTTGCAGCCTGGGGCTACGCATTGCACCATAGTCATAATAACCCTGCTAAAGCGCAGGCGTTTGTGCAGGCGCTATATAAAAATGTCGAAGTCATGGATTCCGGGGCGCGTGGTGCAACGAATACCTTCGTAGAAAGAGGCATTGGCGATGTTTTAATCGCATGGGAAAACGAAGCGCTTCTTGCTACGCGGAAGTTAGGAAGCGGTCAGTTTGAAATAGTGACGCCATCGGAATCTATCCTGGCAGAGCCGCCGGTAGCGGTAGTGGATAAAGTAGTAGATAAAAAAGAGACCCGAGCGGTAGCGCAAGCCTATTTAAAGCACCTTTATTCTCCGGAAGGGCAGAAAATCGCGGCGGAAAACTATTACCGGCCCCGGGATCGTGGGGTGGCGACAAAATATGGCGCTCAGTTTCCTAAGTTAACGCTATTTACCGTAGACGATATTGCCGGTGGCTGGAATAAGGCGCAGAAAACCCACTTTGCCAGCGGCGGTATTTTCGATCAAATCAGCAGACGGTAGTTGCTACTTCACCCACATCTTCCCCTGCGCTACGCTACTAAAAAACCATGCGGGCGCGGGAAATAATGAAAACTTCGGGATGGCAATGGATTGCGCTGCTTATCGGGCTATTGGCCGTGGGCGCAGGCGTAAAGCTGGCTGGTACCGGTAATGCTGATGCACTGCGACGTATTGTTTTAGAACGGTGTGTGCCTCACCAAAAGTATGAAGGAACGCCGGCGCCCTGCCTGCGCGTAGATTTATCCGATGGCTATGTATTATTTAAGGATAAGCGGGGCGCGTTACAATATTTGCTGATGCCGACCATGCGTATTAACGGTGTGGAAAGTCCGCTGCTGCTTGCGGCAAGCGCGCCTAATTATTTCTGGCAAGCCTGGCAGTCCCGAAATGTAATGGGAATAAAGCGCGGTGCACCGATTCCTGATGCCGCCATTGCATTAACCTTAAACTCCCGGTTTGGGCGCACCCAGAATCATCTGCATATTCATATCTCCTGCCTGCGTCGTGATACGCGAGCGGTAATCGATAGATATGCAGAAAGCATCAATACGCTCTGGCGGCCTTTTCCTGAGCGGTTGGACGGGATCCATTATTTAGCCCGACGCGCAACATCACATGAGCTGGCGCAGCGCGGCCCTTTTATCTCTTTGGCTAATGAGGTTCCCGATGCGCGTTCGCATATGGGGCGCTATGGCATCGCCCTGGCGCAGCTTTCAGGTGGGGATTTTATCTTACTGGCGACCGAGCGTAATCTACTGACTTTTAACAGAGGTTCGGCCGAAACCCTTCAAGACCATGATTGCCTGATTTTGGATGAACCACGGTTTAATTATCGGCGATAGACGTCAGCAAATGTATTGTAAAAAGCGGAGCGGAGGCTTATTGAGTTAGCAGGCGGAAATCCAGGTCTGGTAACCGCCTGCTGAATCACAGCGGCGCGCGCAGGCGTCGCTAGAGTGATTAGGCCTGCTTAGCGGCCGCTGCGGCTTTAACGATAGTGGCGAAGGCATCTGCTTTCAGAGAAGCACCGCCAACTAATGCACCGTCAATATCCGGCTGCCCAAATAGTTCTGCGGCGTTAGCGGCATTTACGGAACCGCCGTACTGAATAATAACCTGTTCGGCGATAGCGGCATCGGCCTTGGCGATATGAGCGCGAATAAACTTATGAACAGCCTGTGCCTGTGCCGGAGTTGCGGATTTACCGGTACCAATCGCCCAAACTGGCTCATAGGCAATAACGGTGTCTTTAAAAGCTTCTGCACCCTGGGTTTTCAGGACGGCGTCAATCTGGCGCGCGCATACTTCTTCCGTTTTGCCCGCTTCATTTTCCGCTTCAGTCTCGCCGATGCAGAGTACCGGCGTTAATCCTTGCTCTTTTAGAACGGCGAATTTCTTGGCGATCAGTTCATCAGATTCTTTATGGTAAGTACGGCGCTCTGAGTGTCCAATAATGATGTATTGGGCACCGATATCTTTTAGCATTTCTGCCGACGTTTCACCGGTGAAAGCGCCGGACAGATTCAGATCGACATTTTGCGCGCCGAGGAGGATATGGCTGCCGCCTGTGGCCTGTTTGGCAAGGCTCAGATAGACTTCCGGCGGAGCAATCGCGACATCACAGTCTGCGACGCCAGCGAGTTCATGGCGCAGGTTATTGATAAGCTCGTTAACCATATGACGGCTGCCGTTCAGTTTCCAGTTACCCATCACTAAAGGATGTCTCATGTTACGTCTCCACGCGGTAAAGATAAAACAGCGCTGCCGATAAGCAGCGGGATGGTGAAACAGTATAGAGATTATGCGAAGCAAAGGCTTTGCTTTTTATCACGAATGCGTATCGCTATTTTCAGATAGCGTAAGCTTAACCGGTTCAATAGCGAGAGTTAGCCCTTTTTCGCCGTTATCCGCAACAACATAGCGTATGGCACCCTCATTCCAGGCGTAATAACCACTTCGCTTACCTTCTCGCAGTAAACGTTTCAGGCGGTTCTGGCTCTGCTCCTTCGTCAAACCGGGTGTAAATACGCGCATTAGCGCTGCCATCCAATTCCAGGCCGTGTCCTGTGCGGCTTTTTTATCCGGCCCAGGGATAGGCAGCCAGGTAATTTGCATACTTTTTATTTTAAGCGTGCCACGTTCCAGCGCCGTTGAAGCATAAAGGTTTTCGTTGATTTTACTGGCCGCGCGCATTAGGTTCGCTTTATCCTGCACGTGGCCGATAGCGCGAAACTCCGTAAGTTTAAGCGTAGGATTATCATGATTAAATTTCTCTCGAAATTGGGAAATCGAGAGATCGAAAGTTGGCGCGCCGGGTAACAAATAAGTCGCCTGGGGCGCAGGGTCGCCGCTCGTGGTTGTTTGCATCGCTGCATGCCCTGCCGTTAGCGGCAGCGTAGAGAGCAGAAAAGTAAAAAACCGGATTTTCATTGCTGTGTTCTCTTTATTATTGCTGTCTGCGATTAAATCGATACGCGATGCGCTTGTCAAAATTTGAGCCGAAGGCGCACATTATTTTACCCTGGTAAATTATAAGGAAATCGTGGTGACGATACAGCAATGGTTATTTTCCGCAAAAGGACGTTTGGGCCGCCGCGATTTCTGGCTGTGGTTAGCGCTTTGGGCTGCGGCGATATGCCTTCTGTTTACCCTGGCGGAGTCTGTAGTGACACTTCAGACCGCCGCGTTTATGCTGGTATGCCTGCTTTGGCCGACGGCAACGGTCGTAATAAAGCGGCTGCACGATCGCAATTTATCCGGTGCCTGGGCGCTGTTATTGATAGCCGCATGGATGCTGGTCGTGGGAGATTGGCGTGTCGCTGGCGCGACTGGGGTCTGGGTCTTGGGGCGTATACTTCCCGCATTGATTTGGATGTGGGCACTACTGGAACTGGGCGTTCGTGCAGGAACGCCAGGGTTAAACCGCTATGGAAAAAAGCGCCAAATGATATGGCGCGGCGATTACCAATAATGCTCAGCGGTAATATGCCCGGGCCGACGGCGTAAATGCTTCGTCATTCCCCGCTGAGTCTTCAGAAGTTGGGTCGTATCGCGGACCATTTGAGGATTACCGCACAGCATCATATGGCTGGTTTCAGCGTTTATTGGCAACCCGATACTTTCTTCCAGCTCGCCGCTTTCAATAAGTGCGGGCAAACGCCCATGCAACGATCCTGGCTGAGTTTCACGGCTAACGACCGTTTGAATGCGTAATTTTCCCTGATAACGCGTCTGTAATGCCTGCATTTGCGGCAGATAGCTTAGATCGTTGGCGTAGCGTGCGGCATGTACCAATACGAGATTATCAAAGCGCTCCAGTGAGATGCCCTGCTGCAGGATTGATAAATAAGGCCCAATAGCGGTGCCCGTCGCCAGCATCCAGAGCGTATTGCTGGTAGGAACCTCATCCAGCACGAAGAAGCCTGCGGCTTCATTTACTACCTGGACTTCATCCCCGGGTTTCATCGCATGGAGCCGGGGGCTAAGCTGCCCTTCAGGCACATTGACCAGATAAAACTCTAAATCGGGGTTGTTCGGTGCGTTAACGTAGGAATAGGCGCGCTGCACACGCTCTCCGTTAATCTCCAGCCCAAGTTTGGTAAATTGTCCTGCGGTGAATGGCGCAACGGGGGCGCGGATTGTCAGACTAAAGAGTGCGTCAGTCCAGTGTTGTACGTGGGTAATTTTGCCGGTAACCCATTCCGCCATGGTGGTACTCCTGTTGGATTTAATGCCGTATCTATCATGGCAGGAATCGCCCGCGCTTTTCCAGCCCAATAAGGCGGCAAGGCTCCATCTGACAAATGGCGCCTTGCCAACTGCTACAGTATATGTTGCTGGATATCCGGATCTTTTCGATCCAGATAGTGAATAGATTGTATGCGGCGAATTGTTCGGGATTTTCCGCGAATCAGTAGCGTTTCTGTGGTGGCAATATTGCCTTTACGGGTAATACCCTCTAGCAGATCGCCTTTAGTAATGCCGGTTGCAGAGAAAATGACATTATCGCTGCGCGCCATATCGCCCAGGCATAAGCGCTCGCCGGGAGTTAGGCCCATTATCAGGCAGCGGGCAATTTCCCGTTCACCGATTAGCCGGTTTTCCGGCGTATCGCCTTTAACCTGATGGCGGGCGAGAAGGCGACCCTGCATATCGCCATCAAGTGCGCGGATTACCGCAGCGGAAACCACACCTTCCGGCGCGCCGCCGATACCGTACAGCACATCAACTTCACTATCAGGCATACAGGTCAGTATTGACGCGGCGACATCGCCGTCCGGAATTGCGAAAATACGGATACCAAGCCGCTGCAGCTCCGCGATGACAGCATCGTGGCGCGGTTTTGCCAGAATAGTCACCGTTAATTCCGTTAACGGTTTTTGCAATGCGCTGGCGATACGCAGCAGGTTTTCCCGTAGAGGAAGCGTCAAATCAATAGCGCCTTTTGCACCTGGGCCAACGATAAGCTTTTCCATATACATATCTGGCGCATTCAGAAAGCAGCCGCGATCGCCCACGGCCAGCACGGCCAGGGCATTGGCTTGGCCCATTGCCGTCATGCGCGTGCCCTCGATGGGGTCGACGGCAATATCTACGGCATCGCCCTTACCGCCGATATTGGCTTGCCCATAAACTTCGGACGATTTGCGCACCTGCGGCAGTATGGTTCGCGGGATATCCAGCGCTTCCAGCAAACGGTCATCCCAGTCGAGATCGTGGATGTTGAACAGCATGGTGCGCGAAGCGTTGGTATAGTCGGTGACGTGAACCCGCCCCTGTGTCATTTTCCAGATAAGCCAGGTATCGACGGTGCCGAAAAGAAGTTCGCCACGCTTCGCCCGTTCACGGGCACCTTCCACGTGATCAAGAATCCATTTTACTTTTGTGCCTGAAAAATAGGGGTCGATAATTAGCCCGGTACTGCGGCGCACGTATTCTTCCATGCCGTTGTGTTTAAGCTCTTCGCAGATTTCTGCGGTGCGTCGACACTGCCAGACAATAGCGTTATAGATGGGCTTTCCGGTTTCCCGATCCCAGATAATGGCCGTCTCACGCTGGTTGGTAATTCCGATAGCAGCAATCTGATCGGAGCGAATATCCGCCTTGGCCAGCACTTCAGTTAAGGTTGAGCTTTGCGTAGCCCAAATTTCCATGGGGTCGTGTTCCACCCAGCCGGCTTTAGGATAAATTTGTTCAAACTCGCGCTGAGATACGCTGATGATATTGGCATCATGATCCAGTACGACAGCGCGCGAGCTGGTGGTTCCCTGATCGAGAGCGACGATGTATTTCTTTTCTGATGTCGTAGTCATAGTGTGTTCCTGAAAATGGGATTATCCCAATATCGGTGTAAGGCCGGCTTTTACTGTGTCAAGCCAGAAGTCATGGCCGTTAGAGGCGTTAATTTACGGTATCTTCGGAGGTTGCCCGAATGTCGGCAGTATTCTTTGCCTCGGCGGTATGGGGTAAGTAGCAGGCAACCAGCTTGCCATAGCTGTATGCGCCCAGCATCGCGCCGATGACGGGCGCGCACAGCGGTACCAGAAAGTACGGAATATCTCCTCCACCGGTAAAAGCTGTGGTTCCCCAGCCTGCGAGCCAGGCCAGGGTTTTAGGGCCAAGATCGCGCGCCGGGTTCATGGCGAAGCCGGTCAGTGGCCCCATTGATGCGCCGATGACGGCAATTAATAATCCGATGAGTAGCGGCGCCATAGGGCCGCGCGGCAGCCCGTTGTTATCGTCCGTGAGCGCCATAATCAGCCCCATTAATACTGCAGTAATGACGGTTTCGACGGCGAAGGCCTGCATGAAGTTCAGGTGGGGATTAGGATACGTAGAAAAAATACCGGCCAGTTCCAGGCTTTGAACGCTGCCGCGCACCATATGATGCGTTTGCTCGTAATCAAAGAACAAGTTGTAGTAGAGACCGTACACCAGCGCGGCGGCGCTAAAAGCGCCAAGGAACTGGGCGATGATATAGGGAATAACCCGTCTTTTATCGAACCCGCCAAAAGCGCACAGGGCTAGCGTTACCGCCGGATTTAAATGTGCGCCGGAAACGCCCGCGCTTAAATAAATCGCCAGAGCAACGCCAATCCCCCATATGATACTAATTTCCCATTGCCCGAAGCTGGCGCCAGCCACTTTCAACGCGGCAACGCAGCCGACGCCAAAAAAGATAAGCAGCCCTGTCCCCAGGAACTCGGCGATGCACTGGCCTTTTAGTGATGATAGTTGACTCATAATCAGGCTCCTGAAGGGAATAATATGGATAAAAACACTGTCGGCAATCTGCCTGCGGGTGTTAATTTATCGTTAACGAGCGAAAGTGAAAAATTACGAACTCAAAATGTGCGTGTCAGGTCAAAAAAATGCGCGATTTCGCGCTGACGAATACGATAAAACGGTGCGTTGATGTAGCAAAAATGCCGTTATCGTCTAGCGATTATTAACATTTTATCTACAATGGCGGTTATGAACTTTCGGCATAGACTGAAAAGTGTTGCAAAGCGCAAACAGCGCGGCGCATTGCTGGACACTGAAGAGCGCGCTCCATACAATCAGGCTTATCATCAGTGCGCGCATGTTAATGTTGAAGCATTCGCCGGAAATTAGGTTGAGATATACCTTATGTTGGCTGAGTTATACGGAAGATGCCCGTGCAATGATTCGGGCTGATGCAAAATATTCCCCGGAATAGCGTATAACTTTAGCCAGAGGGGATCCGCGCCTTGCAAATTCAGGAGAGGTACCACGATGTCATTTGAAGTATTTGAAAAACTGGAAGCTAAGGTTCAGCAGGCGATTGATACCATTACGCTGTTACAGATGGAAATTGAAGAGCTGAAAGAAAAGAATAACCAACTGGCGCAGGAAGCGCAGCAAGCGCACGGTAATCGTGAAGCGCTGGAGCGCGAGAACGCGCAGCTGCGCGAGCAGCAAAGCGCCTGGCATGAGCGCCTACAAACGCTGCTGGGTAAAATGGACGAGGTCAACTAAGCTCGTTGAAGGCATGCAAAAGGCACCCTTTCAGGTGCCTTTTCTTTTATCATTGTACGCTCAGCAATAGCGGTTATTCGATATCCAGCGGATCTTCGGACAGAATAATACCGGTATTGTCGGCATAAAGATGATCGCCGGAAAAGAATGTTACGCCGCCAAAATTGACGCGCACATCGCTTTCGCCCACGCCTTCCCCTGCGGAGCCAACGGGAATGGCGGCGATAGCCTGGATACCTAAATCCAGTTCTTCAAGATCGTCAACGTGACGGACGGCGCCGTAGCACACAATCCCTTCCCATTCATTTTGCACGGCCAGACGCGCCAGGTCGGCATCGATTAGCGCTCTACGCATAGAGCCGCCGCCGTCAACGAGTAAAACGCGGCCACGCCCGTTTTCCTCTAGCATTTCATACAGCAACCCGTTGTCCTCAAAACATTTTACTGTGATGATTTGCCCACCAAATGAAGACCGTCCCCCAAAGTTGGAGAACAGCGGTTCCACCACGTTGACATCCTCCTGGTAGATGTCGCAAAGCTCGGAAGTATCATATTTCATAGGCTTAACATTCAGTTGCTGCTGGAATAGTCAGTATATCTCTTAACGCTGACTGTTGGCAAAATCATCAATGTTAATTGATATGTGTCAGTTAAAAATGCAGTTGGCTGAGAATAAGGCCAATACAAAACAGCAAGTTAGTTAGCAGAGCGACTTTCACTGTTCGTTCCAGCATTGGGCGCATTGCCAGTGGCTCATGTTCGCGCATCACATAGCGTATCTGCTTGAATAATAGCGGTGCTGCCAGCAGGAATAGCCAACCCCACAAATCCTGCAGCCAAATGAGATTAAACAGCGCCAGGCAGATTAACGATCCTAATAGCAGGCAGGCGTGATAGCGGCGGGCCATCACCGGGCCAAGGCGAACCGCCAGAGTATTTTTGCCGTTTTCTTTATCGCTGTTGATATCTCTTAAATTATTAATATTGAGAACGGCGGTCGCCAGCAGCCCGCAGGCCGTTGCCGGCAGAAAAATAGAAAACACCAGCATGTGCGCCTGAAGGTACCAACTCCCAACCACGCTCAGCCAGCCAAAGAAAATCAAAACAGAAATATCCCCGAGCCCCATGTAGCCATAAGGGCGGGTACCAACGGTATAAGTGATGGCGGCGATAATAGATAGCAGGCCAAGCAGCAGAAAACCTAATACGTCTGTCAGGCTATGGCAAGCCAGGGCTACCAGTGCAAGACCAGACAAACAGATTAGCGCAACGGTAATCATGAGTGCGATTTTCATTTGGCGCTGAGTAATCACACCTTTTTGCATGCCGCGCAGCGGGCCAATACGATCGGGTTTATCGCTGCCTTTCACGGCATCACCGTAATCATTAGCCAGGTTGGAGAGAATTTGTAGCAGCCCGGCGGTGAGTAACGCTAATAGCGCTACCGCCGGATCGAAAAACCCCTGCCACCACGCGAGGGCGATACCGACAATAATTGAAGAAAAAGCCAGGGGCAGCGTACGGGGTCGTAGGCTTTCCAGCCAGGCGCGGGTGCGACTTGTGGGTTGTGGTTCAGTCATGAGATCTCGTTGACAATAAATAATGGGGGCCTGACTCTCATATTCTCAGGCGCTATAGATTGGTGCGCAATGGGCGCGTCGCCCTCGCTCAATCTTCACCTGAAATATGGCGAGTCGGAACCCCCACCAGTGCGATGAAAATACGTTAAGCCGAATTATAGGATAAAACGACTTAGATCTTCATCTGCCACGAGTTCATCGAGGTGTTTGCTAACGTACTGCGCGTCAATCGTCACCGTTTCTCCGTTCAGATCGCTTGCGTCATAGGAGATATCCTCCATGAGGCGCTCCAGCACGGTGTGCAGGCGGCGGGCGCCGATATTTTCGGTGCTTTCATTCACCTGCCACGCAGCCTGGGCAATGCGATCGATGCCGTCTTCCGTAAACTCAATATTCACCCCTTCAGTCGCCATCAGCGCTTTATACTGTACGGTGACCGACGCGCTTGGCTCAGTCAGGATGCGTTTGAAATCTTCGGTAGTCAGTGCCTGCAGCTCGACGCGAATAGGAAGGCGCCCCTGCAGTTCCGGAATTAAATCGGAGGGGCTTGCGACCTGGAATGCGCCGGAGGCAATAAACAAAATATGGTCCGTGCGTACCATGCCGTGTTTGGTTGATACCGTGCAGCCTTCTACCAGCGGCAATAAATCACGCTGAACGCCTTCGCGGGAAACATCGGGCCCGGAAGTATTGCCGCCGCGCTTACAAATTTTGTCGATTTCATCAATGAACACGATCCCGTGCTGCTCCACGGCTTCAATCGCCTGTTCTTTCAGCTCCTCGGGATTGACCAGTTTTGCCGCCTCTTCTTCGATGAGCAATTTCATGGCGTCTTTAATTTTCATCTTGCGCGGCTTTTGCTTTTGGCCACCCAGATTCTGAAACATGGATTGTAACTGGCTGGTCATTTCTTCCATGCCGGGAGGCGCCATTATCTCAACGCCCACCGGTGCGGCGGCGAGATTGATTTCTATCTCTTTCTCATCCAGCTCGCCTTCGCGCAGCTTTTTACGAAATGCCTGGCGCGCAGCGGACGGTTCCTGAGCGGATTCAGCCTGGCCCCAGTTATTTTTTGCCGGCGGGATTAGTGCATCGAGAATGCGTTCTTCAGCCATTTCCTCAGCGCGATAGCGGTTTTTCTCTATCGACTGCATGCGCACCATTTTTACCGCGGAGTCTGTCAGATCGCGAATAATAGAATCCACTTCTTTACCGACATAGCCCACTTCTGTGAATTTAGTGGCCTCAACTTTAATAAACGGTGCGTTTGCAAGGCGGGCAAGGCGGCGAGCGATTTCGGTTTTACCTACGCCGGTTGGGCCTATCATTAAAATATTCTTTGGCGTCACTTCATGGCGCAGCTCTTCATCAAGCTGCATCCGGCGCCAGCGGTTGCGCAGCGCGATGGCGACAGAGCGCTTAGCAGCGTCCTGGCCAATAATGTGTTTATTCAGTTCGCTGACGATTTCGCGGGGAGTCATTTCAGACATTAGGAGAGTCCTCAGGCTTTAGACGGGAGTTCTTCGATGGTATGGAAGTGGTTGGTGTAAATGCAAATATCTCCAGCGATACCCAACGACTTCTCCACGATATCACGGGCGTTTAGCTCCGTGTTTTCCAGCAGCGCGCGCGCCGCTGACTGCGCATAAGGCCCGCCGGAGCCAATTGCGATAAGATCATTTTCCGGCTGAATCACATCGCCATTACCGGAGATGATAAGCGAGGCGTTTTCATCTGCAACCGCCAGCAGTGCTTCGAGCCGACGCAGCATACGGTCAGTGCGCCAGTCTTTTGCCAGTTCAACCGCCGCTTTGACCAGGTGGCCCTGATGCATCTCTAGCTTGCGCTCAAAAAGTTCAAATAGCGTAAAGGCATCTGCGGTGCCGCCGGCGAAGCCTGCTATGACCCGATCGTTATAGAGGCGGCGTACTTTTTTGACGTTACCCTTCATGACCGTATTACCCAGCGTGGCCTGGCCATCGCCTCCAATCACGACTTGTCCGTTGCGGCGTACGCTTACTATTGTTGTCACGAGCAGACCCCTTTTTTACTAGCGGAATAGGGAGCCCCGCGCGTAAGCTCGGGGCAGAATGACATTATAGATGGGGGAGAATTTGAGGGTTTCAACCCCCGGCAGCAACTCGAATGCAGTTAGCATGACCTGAGGATTGCAGACGTTTAAGCATTGCGTCAGTGCTATTTTTACCGGTCAGCGGCCCGATCATCACTCTGTTCCAGCCATTATTAGTGGTCACGTGCGAATCAAACCCCTCAAACGCAAGCTGAGCCCGCACTTTTTCAGCCGGCTCGCTGCCTTTGAATGAACCGCACTGGATCATCCAGCGGCGGGCGTCTTTTGGCTCCGCCGCTGCTGTGTTTGCAGGCACTACTTCTTTCTCTGTCGATGCCGGTTTCTGCGCCTGAGTTTGTGCAGGAGCAGGAGCCTGACGGGTTGCGTTAGCGGGTTTATCGGCACGAATGCCCGGCGACGGTGAGTCTGCAGGCGCGCGCTGTACCTGCTGTTTCGCAGTCTGAGCCTGGCGCTCCTGCTCCATCCGGCGTAGCTGTTGCTGACGTTCAAGCGCCATCTGGCGCAATTGCTGTTGCCGCTCCTGGTCTATTTGACGCTGCTGCTGCTGGCGCTGTTGATCGACCTGGCGCTGCTGGGCTTCAAACTGCTGTCGTTGGGTATCCATTTGTCGCTGCCGCTGCAGAGTTTGTTGGCGCTGCGCGGGCGTTTGTTCATTCCAGGGCACTTCATTTAACGGCGTAGGCTGTTGGCGCATATCCGCCTGCATTTGCTCAAGAAGCTGGCGCTGCTCGTCGGTGAGTTGGTCCTGATGGATATTTTCACCGCCCGAAGAAGGCTCGGTCGGTTTGGTTATACCGGGCTGGCGGCTTTCCAGTTCTTTAATGTAGCGCCAGCGTTCCTCAGGCTTTGGTGGAAGCCCGTTACCGGTAGCCTTATGGCCCGGGAGATTGTCTGCTTCTTCCTTTTTGTGATGGGTGATAAACCACAGGCCGCCAATGAAAGCGACCAGCACGGCAGCAGCGATGGCGACCATGGTTGGGGAAACAGCACTACGTTGCTTTTTGCGAGAGTTGCTTTTTTTGCGTCGGGCGGGGGATGGGCGCCCGCGGCTGACATAATCTTTTTGTGCCACTATTGTTTCGCTGTATCCATTCGAGAAGAAGAGATCATGTTACTTAAGGGTTACTGCTTTGACCAGATTGTCTGTCTGAAATCACAACACTTTATTCTGGAAAGATAGGGCGGTCTGCAGGCAAAATGAGCGCTTCGCAGTTAGTTACTTGATTTAAAAATAATTGTTAGTGATTGCCTGCGTATAAACTTATCACATCGTGGCGATATGACTTATTCACCCGCTTTGTGTCGCCGACGCTGCCTTTATCTGACCAATGACAAACACTCGCTGCGACTCATTTATGAGACCTGGAGTATAAGTTTATATCAGACTTTATAGAAGGCGGTTGGGCCGGGCTATAGCAGCACTATACCGCGTGATTGAACAGCACGTGGTTGAACAATATACGATTACTGCCGGTCGCAGAAGGCGAACAGCGTCAATCTGAGAAATGATTTAACGTCTACTGTGCGCAGGCTGGCGCTAATTGATGGTGAAGCTGTGGAATCGCCGTTGCTGCCGGTGAAGGGCGCTTTGCGCGGCGAAACCAGAGGATAAGTCTTGGTACCGCGTTCAAAGAGTGGCACCCACTATCCAGGCAACCTGCATTGTACTGAATCCCGAATTATTAGATTACATTCCAGCAGACGGGAGCCGCTGGTTACCGTGCGGCCTTGCATATGATCGAGCAGCAGCAGCATCGCCTGGCGCCCAATTTCAAAGCGCGGCTGTGCCATAGTGGTGAGCGGTGGATCGCAAAATTGCGATAAGGCGATGTCGTCAAATCCCATTAACGAAACATCATGTGGAACGCGTAAACCGCGTTTTTTAGCCTGAGATAACGCGCCGAGTGCGATAATGTCGCTATGACAAAAAAGTGCGTCAGGTGGCTCGGGAAGCGCCATGAAACTCTCCAGCGCCTGAGCACCGGTCTCAAGGCTAAAATTACCGCGCGTAATATACTGGGGGGTAACAGGCAGTCCGTGTCGGCGCAGCGCCTGAATATAGCCCTGCATGCGATAGTGACATAAGGGCATTTCTTGCGGCCCGCCGACGCAGGCAATGCGTCGATGTCCCTGCTCGTACAAATAAGTAACGGCATTAAATGCCGCGGTTAAATTATCGATGTGTACCGTGGGGAGTTCCAGTTCTGGTGCGAACTCATTGGCCATCACCATCGGCGGCAAATGACGCTGCTCTGCCTTGCCCGCATCAAACGGCAGCCGGGAGCCAAGCAATAGCAGGCCATCAATTTGACGGGTGACAATTAAGTCCAGGAATGTTTTTTCCTGCTGATTTTGATGCGCACAGTCACCGATTAATACCAAATATCCCTGTGCGGCAGCGGTTGTTTCAATGCCTCTGAGCATTTCGCCGAAGAAGGGATCGCAAATATCAGGCACAATAACCAACAGCGTGCGAGAATCGCCGCGTTTGAGGGCGCGCCCTGCCGCCAAAGGCAAATACCCAATGTCTATAGCGGCCTGCTCAACGCGCGTTCGCGTATTTTGAGAAACCTTTTCGGGATTCATTAGCGCTCGTGAGACGGTGGCCGTGGAAACCTGCGCTCTTTCGGCGACGTCTTTCATGGTAGCGCCAGATATTTGCTTCCTGGTCTTCAACGTTCTGCACCTCATACGCTGGCAGCGAAAGCCTTCTGCTGAGCATCTGCTGTCTAAGCCGGTAACCCCCTGTAGGCTGGCCGGGATAAAGAGAGAAGAGTGCGGAAAGCTTTTGAAAATCAGCGGATCGTCTTTTTAGTCAGTTATGATAGTGTCCACATACTTAACAGATCCGCCGTGCAAAGAGTTACAGAATTTTCATTGGAAATGTGACTTCAGGTGAGATTCTGGATCTGGTTCGCAGATCCCAGTGCGTGTACGCGATGGCCGATTAGCTGTCAATCGGATCGACATCCACTCCCCATTTGAGACGTCTGGCTTCCACAAGCTCATTAATTTGCGGCAATACGGATTGCAGCAGCCGCTGCATGATGGGACGAGAAGTGTGCTGCAGCAGCAATTGCCAGCGATATCGTCCTCCGCGCTTGGGCTGCAGGGCTGGTACGGGGCCGATAATCCACAGCTGTGCGTCTGCCAGCGGGCTGGCTTCTAACCGCTGGCGAAATTGCTGTAAAAAGCGGGCAGCCTGCTGATTGTCCTGGTCATCGGCTCTAATCAACACATGATGGCTCCAGGGGGGCAGCATGACACTTTGCCGCTCTGCAAGCGCCCGATCGGCAAACGCACCGTATCCCTTATACAGTAATGTTTGCAGCAAAGGGTGTTCCGGATGATGCGTTTGTAATACGACCTCACCCTGTTTATCCGCGCGCCCCGCGCGCCCGGAAACCTGAGTGTAGAGTTGGGCAAAGCGCTCGGCCGCCCTGAAATCGGCTGAAAACAGCGCGCTATCGACATCTAATAGTGCCACCAGTGTAACGTCAGGAAAGTGATGGCCTTTAGCCAGCATTTGTGTGCCAATCAAAATTCGCGCTCCACCCTGCTGCACTTCAGAAAGCTGGCGCTCAAGCGCACCTTTACGGCTGGTGGTATCACGGTCGATACGGGTAAGCGGAATGCCGGGAAATAGAGGGGAGAGCGCTTGCTCCAGTTGTTCAGTACCAATCCCGGCGGTGACTAAATGCGTTGAGCCGCACTGGGGGCACTGCGGGGGCAGCGGGCGCTGGCTGTCGCAATGGTGGCAGCGTAAATGGCGCTGCATTTGGTGCACCGTGTAATACCGATCGCAGCGCGGGCACTCAGCTATCCAGCCGCAATCGTGGCACAGCAGCGCCGGCGCGAAACCGCGGCGATTGAGAAATAAAATAATCTGATTACCGTCGCGTAAATGCTGGCGCATGCGCCCGATCAGCGCTGGCGCAAGGCCTGCCTGCAGCGGCTGGCTTTTCAGATCCAATAAATGCTGCTGCGGAGGGCGGGCGTTACCGGCGCGCCGCGTGAGCGTGAGCTGGCGATATTTACCGAGGCGGACATTGTGCAGCGTTTCAAGCGAAGGCGTGGCAGAGCCGAGGATAATAGGAATATTTTCTGCATGCGCGCGCCATACCGCCAAATCGCGGCCATTATAGCGCCAGCCTTCCTGTTGTTTATAGGAGCCGTCGTGTTCTTCATCGACAATAATGATGCCGAGATGGTTAAACGGCGTAAATAGCGCCGAACGCGTGCCGATGACAATCGCTGCCTCACCGTCGCGCGCTTTTAACCAGGCGTCGAGGCGTTCACTGTCATTCAGGCCAGAGTGGACAACCACGACCGGTGCTTTGAAACGCTCGCGAAAGCGGGCAATTGTTTGCGGCGTCAACCCTATTTCAGGCACTAACACCAGCGCCTGTTTCCCGCGAGCCAGGACATTTTCCAGCGCGCTCAGATAAACTTCGGTTTTTCCTGAGCCGGTAATGCCTGCGAGCAGCCAGGGAGAAAATTGATCCGCATCACCATGAATCGCGCCGACGGCGGTTGCCTGTTCAGTATTCAGGCGCAGGCGCTCTCCCTGGGTCGCGTAGTGCTGCTGCCAGCGTTCGATTTTAGGGCGCTGATGATGCAATTCACACAGCGCTTTCTTCCGCAATGCCTGTAACGCCGCCTCGTTGATATCCAGTTCCGTGACCTGATGCCGCCAGATATCGCGCTGGCGTAGCGCGGCGAGTGCCTGTTGCTGTTTAGGGGCGCGTTTTAAGCTGTTTAAATCAAGAGACTGGCCTTCAGCGCTGGCACGCCAGTACCAGAGCGGCGCCGCCTGCGCGGGTTTCCCCAGACGCAGCGGAGCCGGGAGCGTATGAAATAAAACGTCACCGATAGGGTGATGGTAATAGGCAGCAGCCCGCAAAAGCAGGCGCCAGAGCGTCTCGGAAAACAGCGGTGTTTCATCAATCACATCAATGAGCGGTTTCAGGTTCTCCGGCGCCAGTTCACTGGATTCGCTGACTCCGAACACAATACCCACCATGTTGCGTCGCCCAAATGGAACATTTACCCGTAGACCAGCCTCCACCCGCATCCCCTGCGGAATAGAATAATCAAAGGTGCGGGCCAGCGGGACTGGCAGGGCAATTTGGGCTACGGGCATGTAATGGGAGTCCGGGTCATATCATCGCGTTAGGTTAGAAAGACCTATGGTGCGGGCAGGCGACGGTTTTAACAAGATGCATGACGGAGTAATTCCACAAATAGCCGTATTAGAAACCGCGTGTTTTGCCATATCAAGACATTACCGGCGCCTGTACCCGGCTTCGGGAATCGGGCATGTTCACGAATTTGTGTACGCGTTGGTGATATTGCAAGGCGCGTATCCAGCGGATTCGCCACTATTGTTTCTGGCCGACAGCAGCCGATCGCGCGATGCGTGGCTCTGTTAATGTTAATGGGCGCTGGAACATTGGCGAAGTACATAAGCGCAGCGCACGGCTATAAAGAAAGCTCTTCCTGTTAATTTTCAGCGTAAGAACATGAGGTTATGATTGTTCGTCTTTTGGGCCTAAAAAATAAAACCCGAAGGGTAAAGATCCGATAACGGTAAATATCAGCGTATAGATAAATACCCAAAGCCCCTGCATGATGAAAAGCGAGAGCGGCCATTGCTGCATCGGCATATTATATTCGTCGACAACGCCCTGGAATGTCGCGATGCCAATCGTCGTAGCGGCAATCAGAAACACAATCGTGGCGGCAATAAGAAATTTTTTCCCTTCAGCGGTGCGAAGTATTTTTAACATTGCAGCATCCTTGTAGTTGTACGGCGCGGTTCGGTTGTTATTGCGTGATTCGGACGCGCTGCCAGCAGGCATATTTAGTCTAATTCTGGCCACGCCACGCACGGCGAATGAGCTAAAGCGACGCTGTTGCGGGGAGTAACAGGAATATATTCTCTGATTGCGCAACCCGATGCAGCACGCCGGATATTATCACAGGCTAATTTATCCAGGGAAAGCGTACTGTATTTGCGGTGTCGGCGGCTATCCGCCGCCCTGGAATTTGCATCCGCTCATAAATCCCTGTATGATTCGCCGCCTTCGATGCGCTTTTCTGCCATCAAGAAACCTGAATTATTCATATTCACATCGCGTGGTGTCTGGCGTAGGGGCCGGAAGAGCGACGCGGCCTTATACAGAGGTTTTCCCATGAAAAAAGGTATTCACCCGAACTATTCCGAAATTACCGTGACTTGTTCTTGCGGTAATGTCATCAAAACTCGCTCCACCGTGGGCCACGATCTGAGCCTGGACGTATGTGGTAAATGCCACCCGTTCTATACTGGCAAACAGCGTGTCGTTGATACCGGTGGTCGCGTTGAGCGCTTCAACAAGCGTTTCAGCATTCCGGGCAGCAAATAAGTCGTTGTTCGAAGAAAAGGCGCCGCAGGGCGCCTTTTTTACATCTATAGAAAACCTTGAGGTTTGCGCGGCGGTGAGTCGGGGTTTATTTATCATTGCCAGCGCAGGTGTCAGCTTTAAAGGCAAACCATGGCGGAAAACACACAAAAGCCTGTTTTCGCCAGGGCTGGCGTCCCGACCGAAGCTGGACGCCGTGAAATTAATAATCCCAGGTATCAGGATCGATTCCCAGTTCACGCATGAGCGCTTTTGCCGCCTGTGGAATCTCATCATTTCTGTCTTTGCGTAAATCTTCATCATTGGGCAAAGGCTGCCCGGTAAAAGCGTGCAAAAAAGCTTCGCACAGTAATTCGCTATTAGTGGCATGACGCAGGTTATTCACCTGGCGACGAGTGCGCTCATCGGTGAGGATTTTCAGTACCTTGAGGGGAATGGATACCGTAATTTTTTTTACCTGCTCGCTTTTCTTGCCGTGTTCAGCGTAAGGGCTGATATATTCGCCGCTCCATTCAGCCATGGGATACCTTTAGTCCTCTCAATTCAGTGTGCATTTATCCGCGCGTTACTATCACGTCAGGCGTCGGATTGTCTCAAAATAACGGGGCGCCGCGGGCACAATATCAGCGTTGGTAAAATCCGCTGCCGTTTATGCCGGTGAATATACCGCGCTTCAGGGTAGAATGCTGTGCCAGTTATCTAAAACACATAATTTTAGCGGCTATTGCGGCTTTGCTCAATCTATACGCAAAGAAGTTTAGATGTCCAGATGTATTGACGTCTATTATTGTAATGATTACTCTGATGCCTGATCTTCCCTCAAGCCAGGACCGATTCTATGACGCGCAAGCAGGCCACTATTGCCGTACGCAGCGGTTTAAATGACGATGAGCAGTACGGCTGTGTCGTTCCGCCGATACATCTATCCAGCACGTATAATTTTACCGAATTTGGTCAACCCAGAGCGCACGATTACTCGCGCCGGGGGAACCCGACGCGCGATGTTGTGCAGCGCGCGCTAGCTGAACTGGAGGGTGGAGCGGGTGCGGTATTAACGAATACCGGTATGTCGGCTATCCATTTAGTGACCACGGTATTCTTAAAGCCGGGGGATTTACTGGTGGCACCGCATGATTGCTATGGCGGAAGTTATCGTTTATTTGAAAGCCTGGCGAAGCGCGGCTGCTATCGGGTGCTATTTGTCGATCAGGGCAATGAGCGGGAATTGGCGGCGGCGCTGGATGAGAAACCGGCGCTGGTATTAATTGAAAGCCCAAGTAATCCATTGTTACGCGTCGTGGATATTGAGAAAATTTGCGGGCTGGCGCGCGCGGTAGGGGCGGTGAGCGTCGTGGATAATACTTTTCTCAGCCCGGCGCTGCAGAACCCGCTGGCGCTGGGAGCGGATTTGGTTATTCACTCCTGCACGAAATACCTCAACGGTCATTCGGATGTAGTAGCAGGCGTGGTGATAGCAAAGTATCCTGATGTCGTGACTGAACTGGCGTGGTGGGCGAATAATATTGGCGTCACCGGCAGCGCATTCGACAGCTATTTACTTCTGCGAGGCTTACGCACGCTCGCGCCGCGTATGGAAACCGCTCAGCGAAACGCGCAGGCGCTGGTGGCTTATCTGCAAACGCAGCCGCTGGTCAGGCGCCTCTATCATCCGTCTCTTCCTGAGCATCCGGGTCATGACATCGCTGCTCGCCAGCAAAAAGGGTTTGGCGCGATGCTCAGTTTTGAACTTGAGGGCGATGAGAGTACGCTGCGCCGCTTCCTGGGCGCTTTGTCGCTGTTTACGCTGGCGGAATCTTTAGGGGGCGTGGAGAGTTTGATTTCACATGCAGGAACGATGACGCATGCGGGGATGTCTGCGCAGGCGCGCGCCGCTGCGGGCATTTCTGACATGCTGCTGCGCGTGTCTACTGGTATTGAAGATAGTGAAGATTTAATTGCCGATCTGGATAATGCATTCCGTATCGTCGCCGAGGGGTAAAGATGAGTATTTCTGCGCAGAGTGGGGCGAAAAACCGCCAACTGCATAAATTTGGCGGCAGTAGTCTGGCCGACGTGAAGTGTTACCTGCGCGTGGCGGGCATCATGGAAGCCTACTCTCAGCCTGAAGATATGATGGTAGTTTCTGCGGCAGGCAGTACCACCAATCAGTTGATTTCATGGCTGACGCTCAGCCAGCGCGATCGCCTGGCGGCGCATCAGGTTCAACAGGCGCTGCGGCGCTATCAGTGCGACTTAATCACCGGTTTACTCCCTGCGCAGCAGGCGGACGGCATGATAGCGGCGTTCATCCAGGATCTGGAGCGGCTAGCGGGCCTAATGGAGAACGGCATTTCTGACGCGAGTTATGCGGAAATTGTCGGGCACGGTGAGCTTTGGTCGGCGCGGCTAATGGCCGCCGTATTGAATCAGCAGGGGCTGGACGCCGTGTGGCTGGATGCACGGTCTTTTCTGCGGGCGGAGCGCGCAGCGCAGCCGCAGGTCGATGAAGGTCTTTCTTTTCCGCTGCTGCAGCAACTTTTGGCGCAGCATCCAGGTAAGCGGCTGGTTGTTACTGGCTTCATCGCCCGCAATCTCGCGGGTGAGACGGTACTGCTCGGGCGTAATGGCTCTGACTATTCTGCGACGCAAATCGGCGCGCTGGCGGGCGCCGGGCGCGTTACTATCTGGAGCGACGTGGCGGGTGTTTACAGCGCAGACCCACGCAAGGTAAAGGATGCCTGCCTGCTGCCGCTGCTGCGGCTTGATGAAGCCAGCGAACTGGCGCGCCTGGCGGCGCCCGTGCTGCATGCCCGCACGCTTCAGCCGGTTTCCGGTAGTGATATCGATCTGCAATTACGCTGTAGCTATAACCCGGAACAAGGCTCGACGCGTATCGAACGCGTACTGGCATCCGGTACCGGCGCCCGGATTGTCACCAGTCATGATGATGTCTGTCTGATTGAGATCCGCACGCTTGCGGAACACGACTTTCACCAGGTGCGCCAGCAGCTCGATGCCCTGCTTAAGCGCGCGCAGCTTCGTCCACTGGCGACGGGAGTCCACCCGGACAGAAATTTACTTCAGTTATGCTATACCCGGGAAGTGGTGACGAGCGCGTTTAGTCTTCTGGAAGATGCGTCTCTGCCCGGGGAAATACGCCTGCGCGAGTCGCTGGCACTGGTGGCAATGGTGGGCGCCGGCGTATGCCGTAACCCACTCCACAGCCACCGCTTCTGGCAGCAGCTCAACGATCAGCCGGTGGAGTTTATTTGGCAGTCTGAGGATGAGATAAGCCTGGTTGCCGTACTGCGCGTGGGGCCAACGGAAAGTTTAGTGCGGGGGCTTCATCAGTCGCTGTTCCGGGCGGAAAAACGCATTGGCCTGATTTTATTTGGTAAAGGCAATATTGGTTCACGATGGCTGGAGCTGTTCGCCCGGGAGCAGAAGACGCTATCAGCGCGCACCGGTTTTGAATTTGTGCTGGCAGGGGTTGTCGACAGTCGCCGTAGTTTGCTGAGTTATGAAGGGCTGGACGCCAGCCGCGCGCTCGCTTTTTTTAACGATGAAGCTAAAGATATGGAAGAGGAGTCGCTCTTTCTCTGGATGCGCGCCCATCCTTGGGATGATTTAGTGGTGCTGGATGTGACGGCGAGCGAGCGCCTGGCAGAACAATATCTGGATTTTGCCAGCCACGGTTTTCATGTTATCAGCGCTAATAAACTGGCTGGCGCCAGCGATAGCGATCGCTATCGCCAGATCCGGGATGCATTTGCCAAAACCGGTCGTCACTGGCTGTACAATGCCACGGTTGGCGCCGGGTTGCCGATAAATCATACCGTGCGCGATTTACGTGAAAGCGGCGACGTTATTCTGTCTATCAGCGGGATTTTCTCTGGTACGCTCTCTTGGCTATTTTTGCAATTTGACGGCAGCGTCTCCTTCACGGAACTCGTCGATCAAGCCTGGCAGCAGGGACTAACGGAACCGGATCCGCGCGTCGATCTCTCCGGCAAGGATGTTATGCGCAAGCTGGTTATTCTGGCGCGTGAAGCCGGGTATGATATTGAACCGAGTCAGGTACGCGTGGAATCACTGGTGCCATCCGGCTGTGAAACCGGCAGTATCGACCATTTCTTTGAACAGAGTGAGACGCTAAACGCCCAAATGATTCAGCGCTTTGAGGCTGCTCAGGAAATGGGATTAGTACTACGCTACGTTGCGCGTTTTGATGCGAACGGTAGAGCGAGAGTGGGGGTGGAGGCGGTGCGCCCGGAGCATCCTTTAGCGGCACTCCTGCCGTGCGATAACGTTTTTGCTATCGAAAGCCGCTGGTATCGCGACAATCCGCTCGTGATTCGCGGACCTGGTGCCGGGCGCGACGTCACGGCCGGTGCAATCCAGTCGGATATTAATCGGTTGGCGCAGTTATTGTAATTTGAGACCGGTCAGGCGGCGTCCCGCACTCAGCGGGCCGCTGCTTAAAGCAGCGGGCAGTTGAAGTGAGACAGCCCGCCGGCAATTAATTCGCGGCCATGGGTGCGACGTCACGGCCGGGGCAATCCAGCCGGATATTAATCGGTTAGCGCAGTTATTGTAATTTGAGATCGGTCAGGCGGCGTCCCGCACTCACCGGGCCGCTGCTTAAAGCAGCGGGCAGTTGAGGTGAGACAGTCCGCCGGCAATTAATTCGCGGCCCTGGGCGCGACGTCACGGCCGGGGCAATCCAGCCGGATATTAATCGGTTAGCGCAGTTATCGTAATTTGAGACCGGTCAGGCGGCGTCCCGCACTCAGCGGGCCGCTGCTTAAAGCAGCGGGCAGTTGAAGTGAGACAGCCCGCCGGCAATTAATTCGCGGCCATGGGCGCGACGTCACGGCCGGTGCAATCCAGTCGGAGAGTAGCCGAATGGTAGCGTTTTCTGTCCGATGCCAGCGCGGCCTGCGCGTAGCGTTGCAGGATGGAAGCACCTATCCCCCTGCACATCCTGTATGAAATTTTCTCATATCCGCTGAAGATTCTTCTCCAGCACCGTCGATTTTCCTGTTGACGGTAACGTTATTTTCCGTCATTTTGGCATCTGGACGTCTAAACGTATAGAAGTAAGAATAGCTTTCACCATACGATTGAAGAGGTAAGGTATGAGTTTTTTTCACGCCAGCCAGCGGGATGCCCTGAACCAGAGCCTGGCGGAATTGAACGGGCAAATTAACGTTTCCTTTGAATTCTTCCCGCCCCGCACTCCAGAAATGGAGCAAACGCTCTGGAGCTCTATCGATCGTTTGAGCAGCCTAAGGCCAAAGTTTGTTTCCGTTACCTATGGCGCTAATTCCGGCGAACGCGATCGCACACATAGCATTATTAAAGGTATTAAAGAACAGACGGGGCTTGAAGCAGCGCCGCATTTAACCTGTGTCGATGCAACCTGCGATGAACTGCGCACTATTGCGCGGGATTACTGGGACAATGGCATTCGCCACATCGTGGCGCTGCGCGGAGATTTACCTGCGGGTAGCGGTAAGCCTGCGATGTACGGTGCCGATCTGGTTGCGTTATTAAAAGAAGTAGCAGATTTCGATATTTCAGTAGCCGCTTATCCGGAAGGTCATCCGGAAGCGAAAAGCGCACAGGCCGACTTGATTAACCTGAAAAAAAAGATTGATGCCGGGGCCAATCGTGCGATTACTCAATTCTTCTTTGATGTTGAAAGTTATCTGCGTTTCCGCGATCGCTGCGTGGCCACGGGAATTGATGTAGAGATTGTTCCAGGTATCTTGCCGGTAAGTAATTATCGGCAGCTACAAAGATTCGCTACACTGACTAATGTGCGGGTACCCACGTGGATGGATCGCATGTTTGAAGGTTTGGACGACGATCCTGAAACGCGCAGAATGGTTGGCGCGAATATTGCGATGGATATGGTGAAAATTTTAAGCCGCGAGGGAGTGAAAGATTTTCACTTCTATACTCTTAATCGCGCGGAAATGAGTTATGCCATTTGCCATACGCTGGGTGTGCGCCCGCTGGCCGCCTGAGCATTGAATAAAGAGCAATGAGTGCGGGTTGGGTGCTAGCCGGCAAGAGCAGCACATTGGTTAAGGGAAGTAGGACGCTTTCGGCGCGAGCGCCGAAAGCGTGTCAATCTTACATCAGGCCGCCGCCGTTTGCCGTGCTGCCCGGACCAAATTTTGAACGATAATCGGCGGCTAAATCGCTTACGGTTTTCTCATCATACATTGCCCCAACCACGAATCCGTATGCGCCGCCCATAATGGTAGGCACGATAAGGCCGACGAGCTGTGAAATTGCACCAAAGCCCCAGCCGCCCGCGCCGCCCCACTTACCCCCAATCGACATACCGGATGCCATGCCTTCAAAAAGACCATAAATAGCGCCGTTGACGGTGGCTCCGCTTGTAGCAGTGATTTCAGTAGATGTTAAAGTTCTCATGATATTATCCTTGTCTATTTTGTTTCCTAAAGTCATAACCATGCATTATGTAGGATGCATGGTGAGACATATTAAAATATAGTATTGATATAAGATGAATCATAAAATTCAGTAATTTTTGGGTGGAAAAACAGCGATTATTTATTGAGAAATTATTTCTTCATGTAATCATTTATGGGTATGGGTATGGGTATGGGTATGGGTATGGGTATGGGTATGGGTATGGGTATGGGTATGGGTATGGGTATGGGTATGGGTATGGGTTCATACTTATTTTTTTACCGAAGGCGCTGTTACATTGCCGACAGAAAATAAGAAGATAGTATTTATTATTATCGAATGTTATCTATAGACGATTAAGAATAAATTGCTATAAGGGGGGAGGTGCACGTTTTATATCCCATAGTTTGGCGATGTAAAACGGGTAAGTGGTATTCATATCTATTGAAGGTCGGCACATAATCACTGAATGAGAATGGACCAGGAAGGTTATAATAAATCTGGTAGAGTAGATGGCTGTTTCTGTCGTTCTATCCGGCAATCGCTGCCGGATAGAACTACCTTATTACAGCGGGCCACCGCCGTTTGCGGTACTACCTGGGCCAAATTTGTCGCGGTAATCCGCTAACAGAGAACCGATGGTCTTATCATCGAAGATTGCTCCAGTCACGAATCCATATGCTGCGCCCATCATAGTAGGAATAATGAGACCGACTAACTGTGAAAGTGCGCCGAAACCCCAGCCGCCCGCGCCGCCCCATTTCCCGCCGATAGCCATACCTGTCGCCATGCCTTCAAAAAGGCCGTAGATAGCGCCGTTAACGGTTGCACCGCTGGCCATTGTAATCTCAGTAGCGTTTAGTTCTCTCATAATAATATCCTGATTGATCTGGGTTATATCCTTAGGTTTATACAAACAAACTTAATCAGCCTGTTTGTATAGATTAATTTAAAGCTAATCTGTAAGAGCGATAAATAGTAAAAAGCATTATTTTTGTAGATTAGGAAGCGGAATAGTGTATTAATTATAAGGGAATACCCCCTTGATTTAGGAATAACCTTTTGAAAAACGCCTAAATTCTATTATTAGCAATTGAATTTCGTCCGGGCTGGACTGCTCATATAAGATGCTATCTGCTGCCAGCGGTTATTATTTAATATTTTTGGTGTTATTTTTTGTCCATGACTGTTTTGAATAAATAATTCCTGTATAGAATAATAATATTTCATCGGTTGATATTAGTATTCTCTACCCTAAGTTGTATCTAAACTTTTGGTTCAGCGATTATTGTTGATGAATAAGGGGATTCATCCTGTTTCGGTTTATAAAATGATTGATGACTTAGTGGGTGGAGTATTTGAAAGATAGTGAAAATTATTTCCCCTGATGCCGATATTTATCTCTTTTCTAAGTAGCCTGATTGATTGTATTTTTTTCTGAATTTTTTATTATATTTACCAATATTGGCTGGGGAGTATAAGTATCTTATTGTTATGCGGTGGGGTTAGTTTAAGCCATAAAATATATTTTATAAATATATAAAGGTGGGCACTATTAATATACTGAATCACTACTAATTACCAGGTATATTTTTTGATGTTTCAAATAGAGAGACCTGAGAGTTTTTTCAACTTGAAGTAATATGAATGAGAACGTTAAACAATATTTTGGGCGTATGAACGGCCTTAGTCAGTGTAAAGGAGGCCATTGCAGAATGCGGTATCCTGGCAATGGCTTCCAGTAGAAAAGGGCCGCTATCCGGTATTACGCATACCCGCGGCGACACCGGCGATTGTTATCATCAGCGCTTGTTCCACGCGCGGATCCGGCTCCTGGCCCCGCTCTTGCGCATAACGGGAGCGGTGCAGTAATTCGGCCTGTAGCACATTTAGTGGATCGGTATAGATATTACGTAGCTGAATAGATTCTGCGATCCAGGGCAAATCTGCCATAAGGTGTGAATCATTCGCGATATCCAGAACGACTTTAATATCTTTTTCCAGCTGCTGGCGTAACTCTTCGCCTAAAGACCAAAGTTCACGCTGCACCAGGCGCTGATCATAATATTCGGCCAGCCATAAATCGGCCTTTGAAAAAACCATTTCCAGCATGCCAAGCCGCGTTGAAAAAAACGGCCAGTCGCGGCACATCGTTTCCAGGTCACTTTGTTTCCCGTTTTCCACCACTTTTTGCAGCGCGGCACCGGCGCCGAGCCAGGCGGGCAGCATCAGGCGATTTTGAGTCCAGGCGAAGATCCAGGGGATCGCGCGCAGCGATTCGACGCCGCCGCTAGGGCGACGTTTTGCCGGGCGCGAACCAAGCGGCAAACGCCCCAGCTCAACCTCAGGCGTGGCGGATCGAAAGTAAGAGACAAAATCGGCTTTTTCACGGACATAATCGCGATACATTTCGCAGGAGCGAACGGAAAGCTCATCCATAATTTCACGCCATGCCTGCTTCGGCTCCGGCGGCGGAAGCAGGTTTGCTTCCAGAATCGCGCTGGTATACAGGGATAAACTGCTAATTGTGACTTCAGGCAAACCGTATTTGAAACGAATCATCTCTCCCTGTTCGGTCACGCGCAGGCCGCCCTTCAGGCTTCCCGGCGGCTGGGAGAGCAAGGCGGCGTGTGCAGGTGCTCCGCCGCGCCCAATGGAGCCGCCGCGCCCGTGAAACAATGTCAGAGCGATATCGGCTTTTGCACAGGTTTTAATTAATGCATCCTGCGCCTGGTATTGCGCCCATGAAGCGGCCATAACGCCCGCGTCTTTTGCCGAGTCGGAGTAACCGATCATCACCATCTGTTTGCCCTGGATGAATCCGCGATACCAGTCGATATTGAGCAGTTGCGTCATCACGGCGTCGGCGTTATTCAGATCGTCGAGGGTTTCAAACAGCGGCGCGACCGGCAGCGCGAAGCGTATGCCGGCTTCTTTCAGTAAAAGATGAACGGCGAGTACGTCGGAAGGCGTTTTCGCCATTGAAATCACGTAGGCGGCAATCGAGCCCTGCGGCGCTTCAGCGATAACTTCACAGGTTTCAAGAACTTCTCGCGTTTCCGCACTGGGCTCCCACTGGCGCGGTAACAGCGGGCGCTGAGAATTGAGTTCCCGGATTAGGAACGCCTGTTTATCGGTTTCAGACCAGCTTTCATAATCGCCAAGCCCCAGATAACGCGTAAGTTCACCAAGCGCTTCGCTATGGCGCGTGCTTTCCTGGCGGATATCGATACGCACCAAAGGAACGCCGAAGCACTTTACCCGGCGCAGCGTATTCAGCAGATCGCCGTTCGCGATGATCCCCATGCCGCAGGCAGCCAGCGAAGAGTAACAGGCGTGCAGCGGTTCCCACAGCTGGTCATTATGGGTTAATAATCCCTGAGGTTTCGGCAGGCGCTCGCCTTTAAGGCGCGCTTCGAGCCACGTTTGCGTGGCCAGCAGCTGGCTGCGCAGGCCTTTCAGAATATATCGGTAAGGTTCAGACTCGCCGTTTGGGCCAACGCGCTGGCGCAGCGCGTCGGTGCATTCCACCATCGATAGTTCTGAAATCAGAACCTGAATATCTTTTAGAAACAGATCGGTTGCTTTCCAGCGGCTAAGCAGCAGAACGTGGCGCGTAATTTCAGCGGTTACGTTTGGATTGCCGTCGCGATCGCCGCCCATCCAGGAGGTAAAACGTACCGGGACAAAATCAACGGGCAGGCTATAGCCGATATGGATTTCCAGTTGCTCGTTTAATTCACGCAGATAGTCCGGCACGCCTTGCCATAGGCTATTTTCAACGACGGCAAACCCCCATTTCGCTTCATCAACGGGGCTAGGGCGCTGCTTGCGAATTTCATCAGTATGCCAGGATTGCGCAATAAGTTGACGCAAGCGGCGCATAATATGGTGGCGCTCATAGTCGGCAAGATCGGCGTTATCCAGCTGGCGCAGGCAGTTGTTAACTTCCACCATTTTATGAATCAGCGTGCGGCGCGTAATTTCCGTTGGGTGGGCAGTGAGCACTAATTCCAGTGAGAGAGATTCAACGGCGCGCTGAATGGCGGCGTTATCCAGATTCGGCTGCGATTTCAGCTTGCGCAGCGTCTGGGCGATAACTTCCGGGCTGCTCGCCGCTTCGCCTTTAGCAGAAATGCTGTGATATTGCTCCGCCGTATTGGCCAGGTTAAGGAACTGGCTGAACGCGCGGGCTACCGGCAATAATTCATCGTTAGAGAGATTTTGTAAGGTGGTAAGTAGCGCCTGGCGGTTGGTTTCATTGCCTGCGCGAGAGGATTTCGATAACTTGCGGATAGTTTCTACTCGTTCGAGAATTGTGTCTCCCAGCGCGCTTCGAATTGTCTCTCCGAGAAGTTTACCGAGCATACTGACATTGCTTCGCAAAGCGGAATATTGTTCGTTCATATGGCCCCAGACACCCTTTACCCGTGAATTCGGAAACCGCAGCCCGCGGTTTAACGTTATCGCTTTTATTCATTTTCCTGTTGCCCTGAAGGGGCATTGCCGTCTTTTATAAAGCCATGTAACACCGGATTCGTCAATGAGGGCGAAATCGCTTCAGCATAAGAACGAGGAAGATTTATGGCGCGAACGTCGATATCAATTTTACTCATCGACATTCGCTGAAAAAGCGTTAGCAAGCTGAGAAAAATTAATGCCAGCAAAAATGGTGTATCACCTGTGTGAGCAGCTCGCGGGTGGGTTTAATAAAGCGTGTTTCCAGGTACTCGTCTGGCTGATGGGCCTGATTAATGGAGCCCGGGCCGAGTACCAGCGTAGGACAAATCTCCTGAATAAACGGCGCTTCAGTGCAGTAGTTTACTGCGCCTGCGCGCGCGCCCAGCAATTTTTCTACCACTTGCACCAGTTTGCTATTCGGTGGGCATTCGTAGCCTGGAATCGGTGGATGTAATTCAGACAGGGTAAGGCGCCCGGGCCAGCGCTCGCTTACCGGTGCTAAGGCCTCAGCAAGTAATCCATCCAGTTCGCTCAATGTCATCCCCGGCAGCGGGCGAATATCCATGTGCATTTCACAGCAGGCGCATATTCGGTTTGAAGCATCGCCGCCGTGGATATGCCCCAGGTTGAGCGTCGGGTAGGGCACGGTAAAAGCGTCAAAACAATAGCGTTCTTTTAATGCGTCTCGCAGCGCCAGAACCGGCCCGATGGCGGCATGCATCAACTCAATAGCGTTGACGCCGCGTTCGGGATCGCTTGAATGGCCGGATTCGCCCAGGATGCGTATCGCGGTAGAAAGATGGCCTTTATGCGCGCGAATAGGCTGCAGCGATGTGGGTTCGCCGATAATGGCGCATTCCGGGCGCAGTGTACTGGTTGAGGCAAAATAGCGTGCACCGGCCATGGATGTTTCTTCATCCGCAGTGGCCAAAATATACAGCGGTTTTTTAAGCGCCCGCACATCGATATCGCGCAGGGCATCCAGAATAAAAGCAAAAAAGCCTTTCATATCGGCGCTTCCCAGCCCGTATAGCTTATTGTCGTGCTCCGTGAGTGTAAAGGGATCGCGCGTCCAGCGTCCGTCGTCAAAAGGAACGGTATCGGTATGCCCGGCCAGGAGTAGACCGCCGTTTCCACTGCCTGCGCTTGCCAGCATATTGAATTTATTACGCGTATCTGGCACGGGCTGCACATCAACCTCGAAGCCTAAGTCGTTAAACCACCCTGATAGCAGCTCAATGAGCGGTGCGTTGCTCTGATCTAATGCGGCTTCCGTTGCGCTGATAGAGGGAGTGGCGATGAGCGTGCGATAAATTTCGATAAAAGGCGGTAATTGTTTCTTCACGGTTGACAGGCCCCATGACTCAATGTTTAATAAAAATTCATTTATAGTGAATAAAAATACATGATGCAGCTGGCAATAAAAAGCGTATTCATAAAGGGTGATACACTTCGGTGCCTTATGGTTAGCCTCCTGTGCGGTACCAGCGTATTTTTTCTGATGAGAAAAGGTTTAGCTTAATGTTGAATACACTAATTGTAGGCGCAAGCGGTTACACCGGTGCGGAACTGGCCGCTTATGCCCATCGTCACCCCTCTATGAACATAACCGCTTTAACGGTATCCGCGCAAAGCCAGGATGCAGGGAAAAATATTTCCTCTTTGCATCCGCGGTTAAAAGGCTGCGTAGATCTACCGCTGGTGGGCGTGGATGACATCGCTCCGCTTGCTGCCGACGCGGATATCGTATTTCTGGCAACGGCGCATGAGGTAAGCCACTATCTTGTACCGCAGTGTCTGGCAGCCAATTGTGTAGTATTTGATTTATCCGGTGCTTATCGCGTTAACAATGTCGAATTTTATCCGAAATATTATGGTTTTACGCATCAGCACCCTGAGCTCTTAGCCCAGGCGGTATACGGGCTGGCGGAGTGGTGCAAGCCCGAACTTAAAGAAGCGCAGTTAATCGCGGTACCGGGATGTTATCCCACCGCCGCCCAGTTAGCGCTGCGTCCGCTCCTTGAGGGCGGGCTGTTAGATAGTCGCCAGCGCCCAGTTATTAATGCCGTGAGTGGGGTAAGCGGGGCGGGGCGCAAAGCTGCGCTTGGCAATAGTTTTTGTGAAGTCAGCCTGCACCCATACGGAATCTTTACGCATCGTCACAGTCCGGAAATCGCAACGCATTTAGGCACGCCGGTGATCTTTACGCCGCATTTGGGCGATTTTGCGCGCGGTATTCTGGAAACAATTACCTGCCGTCTTGCCGCTGGCGTTACCCGCGAGCAGGTAGCGCAGGCATATCAGGCCTGTTATCGCGATCGGCCGCTGATAAGGCTGTATGACGAGGCTTTCCCGGCGCTTAACAATGTGGTTGGGCTACCTTATTGCGACATTGGTTTTGCCGTAGACGGGGAGCATCTGATTGTCGTCGCGGCGGAAGATAATTTACTAAAAGGCGCGGCCGCTCAGGCTATCCAGTGTGCCAACATTCGTTTTGGTTTTGCGGAAACTGAGTCTCTGATTTAAGCGACGGGGGAACGATGAGTCCATTAATTATCAAATTAGGTGGCGTGCTTTTGGACAGTGAAGACGCGCTAACCCGCCTGTTTGAGGCGCTGGTTGCCTGGCGCAGCGATCGGGCGCGCCCGCTAGCGATCGTTCACGGCGGTGGCTGCGTAGTCGATGAGCTAATGAAAAAGCTGGCATTGCCGGTACAAAAAAAGAATGGGCTGCGTATCACGCCGGCGGATCAGATTGACATTATTACCGGCGCTCTGGCCGGAACGGCAAATAAAACTCTGCTAGCCCGCGCAAAACGACATGGCATCCAGGCCGTTGGCCTGTGCCTCAGCGATGGCGATAGCGTTAAGGTTACGCAATATGATGATGAGCTTGGCCACGTAGGTCGCGCGCAGCCGGGTGCGTCAGCGCTGCTAAGCGGCTTACTGGACGCAGGCTTTTTACCAATAGTGAGCTCTATCGGCATTACTGACGACGGTGCGCTCATGAACGTTAATGCCGATCAGGCGGCAACGGCGCTGGCGGCGACGCTGAAAGCGGATCTGGTGCTGCTGTCTGATGTGAGCGGTATTCTCGATGGCAAAGGGCAGCGTATCGCCGAAGTCAGTGCTGCGCAGGCTGATGTCCTAATTGCACAAGGGATTATTACCGATGGAATGGTTGTAAAAGTAAATGCGGCGCTGGAAGCGGCGCGGACATTAGGACGGCCGGTAGATATAGCCTCGTGGCGCCACGCTGAGCTGCTCCCCTCTTTATTCAACGGCGTGGCGATTGGCACCCGGATACTGGCATAAGTTAATAGCATTCTGAAGGAACAAATATGAAAAATCACGGCATTAAGAAAGTGGTTCTCGCCTATTCAGGCGGACTGGATACCTCGGCGATTATTCCGTGGCTCAAGGAGAATTATGACGGCTGCGAAGTCATCGCCTGCGTGGTGGATATTGGGCAGGACCGCGATGATTTACACGGCGTTGAACAGAAAGCGCTGCGCTCCGGTGCCAGTGAGTGCTACGTCGTTGATTTGCGTGAGACATTTATTCGCGATTATGTTTATCCGGTATTACAGACCGGCGCGCTGTATGAAGGCAGCTACCTGCTGGGCACCTCGATGGCGCGCCCGCTGATCGCGAAAGCGTTAGTGGATATCGCACATAAAGTGGGTGCAGATGCGTTATGTCACGGTGCTACCGGTAAAGGTAACGATCAGGTGCGTTTTGAGTCCGCATGGGCGGCGCTGGCACCAGAGCTAAAAGTGATTGCGCCATGGCGTGAATGGGATTTGCGCTCACGCGAGGCGCTGCTGGATTACCTAAAAGAGCGCGATATTCCAACTACCGCAACGCTCGAAAAAATTTATAGCCGTGATGAAAACGCCTGGCATATTTCTACCGAAGGCGGCGTACTGGAAAGCCCGTGGAACGCGGCCAATAAAGATTGCTGGGTGTGGACCGTCGATCCTCTAAACGCGCCGGACGAGCCTGAAGAGGTAACGGTGAGCGTTGAAAAAGGTCGTGTTGTCGCGGTAAATGGCAAAACGCTTACGCCGTTTCAGTGCCTGGAGATGCTAAATCAGATTGGTGCGAAACACGGCGTTGGGCGCGTGGATATTGTTGAGAACCGGCTGGTTGGCATTAAATCGCGCGGTTGTTATGAAACGCCTGGGGGCACCATTATGATGGCGGCGCTGCGTGGAGTTGAGCAACTGGTGCTGGATCGCGACTGTTTTAAATGGCGTGAACAACTGGGCCTTGAAATGTCGTATGTGATTTATGATGGCCGCTGGTTTGCGCCGCTGCGCCGCTCATTACAGGCTGCGGCTGAATCTCTGGCTGAAGAGGTGAACGGCGAGGTGGTTTTGCGGTTGTATAAGGGCCAGGTCACTGCGATCCAGAAAAAATCTCCTAATAGTCTGTATAACGAAGATTTTGCCACCTTTGGTGAAGACGATGTGTACGATCACAGCCATGCGGGCGGCTTTATTCGTCTTTTCTCCCTGTCATCGCGCATTCGCGCACTGAATGAAAAGCAATAAATCGAGGAATCGCGATGCAGATTAGCATCGCGACTATTTTACTGTTGGCCGTTCACCGTGCGAGCGGCCAATACAGGTCCGGCATGGAATTTAACGGAGCATAATTATGGCACTTTGGGGCGGGCGTTTTACTCAGGCAGCCGATCGGCGGTTTAAACTGTTTAATGATTCTTTGCGTTTTGATTATCGCCTGGCCGAGCAGGATATCGAAGGTTCCATTGCCTGGTCGAAAGCGCTCCTGAGCGTGCAGGTTCTGAGTGAAATGGAGCAGCAACAGCTTGAAAACGCCCTGAATGATTTGCTGAGCGAAGTGCGGGAGAGCCCTGAGCAAATTTTATCGAGCGGCGCTGAGGATATTCATAGTTGGGTTGAAGGGCAACTGATCGATAAAGTCGGCGATTTGGGTAAAAAACTTCATACCGGCCGTAGCCGTAACGATCAGGTGGCCACCGATCTCAAGCTATGGTGTAAAGCTCAGGTTGCAGAGCTGCTGGCAGCCTGTCGGAGTATGCAATCTGCGTTAATTGCAACAGCCGGTGAGAATATGGATGTCGTAATGCCGGGATATACGCACCTGCAGCGTGCGCAACCGGTCACTTTTGCGCACTGGTGCCTGGCTTATGTGGAGATGCTGGTGCGGGACGAGAGCCGGTTGCAGGATGCGTTAACGCGGCTGGATATCAGCCCGCTCGGCTGCGGCGCGCTGGCGGGAACGGCCTATAACATCGACAGGGAGCAGTTAGCTGGCTGGCTGGGATTCGCCTCGGCGACGCGAAACAGTCTGGATAGCGTGTCCGATCGCGATCACGTGCTGGAACTGCTCTCTGCGGCGGCCATTGGTATGGTCCATCTTTCACGTTTTGCTGAAGACCTCATCTTCTTCAACACCGGTGAGGCGGGATTTATTGAATTATCAGATAGCGTTACCTCGGGTTCTTCACTCATGCCGCAGAAGAAAAACCCAGACGCGCTGGAACTGATTCGCGGCAAGTGTGGACGTGTGCAAGGAGCGTTGACCGGGATGATGATGACGCTGAAAGGCCTTCCGCTAGCCTATAACAAAGATATGCAGGAAGATAAGGAAGGATTATTTGATGCGCTGGACACTTGGTTTGAATGCCTGCATATGGCGGAATTGACGCTGGAGGGGATCCAGCTACGGCGTGAACGCTGTGAAGAGGCGGCTCAACAAGGTTATGCCAACGCAACTGAGCTGGCTGATTATTTGGTCGCCCGGGGCGTCCCCTTTCGTGAGGCGCACCACATTGTCGGTGAAGTTGTTGTAGAGGCTATTGCTCAGGGAAAACCGCTGGAAGCATTGACGTTACAGGAATTACAGCGATTTAGCTCCGTTATTGATGAGGATGTTTATCCTGCGCTCTCACTTCAATCCTGTCTGGATAAGCGAAACGCTCAGGGCGGCGTCTCAGGTGAACAAGTTGCCAAAGCACTGGAATTCGCCAGGGCGCGTTTAAACATTTAGCGCACGCGCATAGCACCGAGCGATATTGGTAAGATCGGTGCTATTTATTGCCAACTAAAAGTTATCTGCTATCGACTAAGCCACCACTAGCCTTCTTTTACTTCCTTATTCATACATGCGCTGGTGCCCCCCCTGGAGAGAAATACCTCCTTCCATAACGATCGTTTTTTACTGCTACTATCCAGCCTCACCGTATACAGCGCTGTGTCTTTTTTAAGCATAACCCGTAAAAAAACGATCTTCTTGAAAAATTTCTTATCAAATTTTACCTAATCCATTGATCGCATGAATTCATTCTGGTGTTATTTTTATCTATATTTTTCGTGAGATAGGCGTATTTGTGACTATATTTGAGTTAATAAACAGCGTGAGTTTAGGTGTAAAACATACAAAAAATATATTTGTTTACTGGTTCTTAACTTAGCTGGGATATTTTGATGGTAAATAAAAAATGAAGTTGAATTATAACGTTATAGAACTATCTTTTAATATGTTTATTAAATCACAGCCCGTCTGGTGCTTATGAAGCTAAACAATATTTCTGCTTTATAGAGAGGGTTTATATTTTATCCCTACGAGGGGAAAAAGATTAATGAAGTTAACTTGTTGTTTTTTTATTGATTTATTTCCGTGATTTATCAGCCGGGGTTGCAGGGGGGTTAAAGGTGTTCATTTATTTTTGTATATAATGGCTGTTGTGTATGTATTATTCCCATTGGTTTTTTCAAAGACATCTACTTATTAGTGAGTGGCTAATTAAAGTTTATGGTTTAATTTAACTCTATTTTTTCGCCCTCTTATTATGCATAAGTAAATCTATTTTTTATTTAACAAGGCAATCAAATTTGCCACATAAAAATAATTTTTTTCTATAGTCGTTTTGTACACGGGCTGGGATATTAAATACGGTTCAGAGGAGATGATTCAAATAATCGAAGCTTCTGACGGTGTACTCTCAAGGATATAATTTTTCTTATCAAGGAAAGAAATATGCGTGAACTAAACGTTGATGAAGTGATCTCTGTATCAGGTGGTGCACCATTAACACCTGAACAAATCGTAAGCCGCCTTGGTGGCTCTATTCTGGCGGCAACCGTTGCGGCAATGAATGGCGCTGTGATTGGCTATAACCGTGGCGGTGATGCAACGGGGGTTTGGGGATTAAGTCTGATAGGTCAATTGGTTGGAGCTGCCGGTGGTGGGATTATTGGCGGTATTGGTGGCGCGGTAGGTGGGTTATTAGTTCCTTTCGATTATGTATACCAGCATGCTATTGATGCGGTGAAAAATATGATGGCCGGCGGCGTTAAGTAATTCATTTTTGCTTATTATATTAACCTATTATTTTCAAGGAATGATTATCATGCGTGAGTTAAATGCGGGCGAAATCTGCTGTGTTGCAGGTGCATATGGTGACAATATAGGAGCCAATATTGGCGAGGGAGTAATTTGTTCGCTTGGCGGGGCGGTATTAGTGAGCTGGCTTCTGGCTATTCAAGGCGGCAGTGCTGCTTTTAAACATGATTTAGTCGGTATTGGCGGTGGCTTAACCGCGCTGGCGGGGATGGTTGGCGGTGCATTCCTTGGTGCTGCTGCTGGTGCGGTTATCGGGCCATTCATTGGGTACGATCGTGGATTGAAAATTGCTTCAGATATGATTTATGGTCTAATGAAAGGCATGCCCGGGAAATCGGCTTAAAGCAAATTTATAAAAGTACAGCAAATAAGTTATTAATTCACTATAACAAGTTGAGTTGATTCTTACTTCATTATTTACAATGGATTGTTTTATAAAAATAGTGAGTATTCATTTTTTATAAATATGGATGTTTATTAAAGGGATTTCTATCGTTATTTTTCTTTATGGACTGATGATGGTGGAAGTCTTTTTTTATTCGTATATTTGATGCTATTTGGAATAATATGAAATACGTTACGGGTGTAGAACTCTAGTAATAAAAAAAGCGGACATTACTGTCCGCAAAGATTCACGTTGGCTATTAGCTCTTCATCGGAATCGTGTGGCTGCATTTAGCCGAAACTTCAGAAGGTAGCATCAGAAACCTTTATTAAGGGATGTAATCAATATTGTTTCTGGTTGCAGGGGATTATTCATTAGAATCCTTGATAGGGATAGTCATAAATTGCTATCATTTCTATCGTCATGAACTATCATGATGGCGGAGGATTAGCAATGAATATTCGTGATCTTGAGTATCTGGTGGCCCTTGCAGAGCACCGACATTTTCGTCGTGCGGCTGATGCTTGCTACGTGAGTCAGTCCACATTGAGCGGGCAAATCCGTAAACTTGAGGATGAGCTTGGCGTTATGTTGCTGGAACGAACCAGCCGTAAAGTTCTGTTCACTCAGGCTGGCTTATTGCTGGTGGATCAGGCGCGAACCGTATTGCGCGAAGTAAAAGTACTTAAAGAGATGGCGAGTCAGCAAGGCGAAACCATGTCCGGACCTCTCCATATAGGGCTAATTCCCACCGTAGGCCCTTATCTGTTACCCCATATTATTCCTATGCTGCATCAGGCTTTCCCGAAATTAGAGATGTATTTGCATGAAGCGCAAACGCATCAACTTTTGGCCCAGCTTGATAGCGGTAAACTGGATTGCGCGATACTGGCGTTGGTTAAAGAAAGCGAATCGTTTATTGAAGTGCCGCTGTTTGATGAGCCTATGTCGCTGGCTATCTATCAAGATCATCCGTGGGCTGGGCGCGATCGGGTGCCAATGTCTGATTTGGCCGGTGAAAAATTGCTGATGCTGGAAGATGGGCACTGTTTACGCGACCAGGCGATGGGATTTTGCTTCGAAGCCGGGGCCGACGAAGATACCCATTTCCGTGCAACCAGCCTTGAGACATTACGCAATATGGTGGCAGCCGGAAGCGGAATTACTCTCTTGCCTGCGCTTTCTGTGCCGCAGGAGCGCCAGCGTGATGGTGTGGTGTATCTACCGTGCTATAAGCCTGAGCCCAAACGTACCGTTGGCTTAGTTTATCGCCCTGGCTCGCCGCTGCGTAACCGTTATGAGCAGTTGGCAGAAGCCATCCGCTCACAGATGGACGGGCATTTCGAGGGGTAATTAAAATAAACGATTTAGCCCGTTGAGCGCTGCTACCCGATAGGCTTCTGCCATAGTAGGGTAGTTAAAGGTGGTGTTAACAAAGTATTCGAGCGTGTTACCGCCGCCTTTTTGTTCCATGATGGCCTGCCCAATATGGATAATTTCCGCCGCACGCTCGCCAAAGCAGTGAATCCCCAGTATCTCTTTGGTTTCCCGATGAAATAGAATTTTCAGCGTACCCACATTCATGCCAACAATCTGCGCGCGAGCGAGATGTTTAAACTGCGCGCGTCCCACTTCGTAAGGGACTTTCATGGCGGTGAGTTGTTGCTCGGTTTTCCCAACCGAACTGATTTCCGGAATGGTATAAATTCCGGTGGGGATATCCTCGACCAAATGCGCGTTGGCCTCCCCTTTTATCATAGCCTGAGCGGCTATCCGCCCCTGATCGTAGGCAGCGGAAGCAAGGCTGGGATAACCAATGACATCACCCACCGCCCAAACATGGGGCAGCGCGGTTTGATACATGCTGTTGACTTTTAACTGGCCGCGACTGTCTGTTTCCAGTCCAATGCGATGTAACGCCAGCGTATCAGTATTACCCGAACGGCCATTCGCATAGAGTAGGCAATCCGCTTTCACCTTCTTGCCGGATTTTAGGTGAACGATAACGCCATCATCAACGCCTTCTATTTTCTCGTATTCTTCGTTGTGGCGAATAACCACGCCGCTATTCCAGAAGTGATATGAGAGTGAATCGGACATTTCCTGATCGAGAAACGCCAACAGGCGATCCCGGGTATTAATCAAATCCACTTTAACGCTCATACCGCGAAAAATGGAGGCGTATTCACAGCCGATAACGCCCGCGCCATAAATAATGACGTGCTGAGGTTCATGATGCAGGCTCAAAATCGAATCGCTGTCATAAATACGCGAGTGCGTGAAGTTGACGTCATCCGGATGGTAGGGGCGAGACCCGCAGGCAATAACAAATTTCTCCGCGCTCAGCGTTTCTACGCTGCCGTCATGACACTCAAGCTGAAGCGTATGTTCGTCAATAAAACATGCATTGCCCTGTAGGATTTCACAGCGATTTCGTTCGTAAAATCCCCGGCGCATGTTAGTTTGCTGGCTAATTACGCTATCCGTGTGGCGCAAAATATCGGCAAATGATGAGCGCAGAAGGCGGGTATGATCGCTATATAAGGGATTCTGATTAAATTCAATAATACGGCTAACGGCGTGCCGCAGAGCCTTGGAAGGGATAGTGCCCCAGTGGGTACAACCGCCGCCAACGTTATGGTAGCGCTCAATAACGGCGACCCGGGCACCTTGTTTAGCCAGGCCCATGGCTGCTCCCTCGCCGCCGGGACCAGATCCGATAACGATAGCGTCGTAATCATATGAATGTGACATGGCGAAACTCACCTGTTTTTATACATCAAATCAACATAATGATAACATCGCGAACTGGAAGGCCCAATTAGAATTGTGCGTTTTTCTGCGTGCTGCGACGCTCGCCGCGTAAACAACCATTCACAATCCTTTATAACCCCAGCGGTTTTAATCTCTGATATAGTGCCGCTATGGTTTGAAGGATTCAGGCATCTGAATGGGTGTAAGAGCGCAGCAAAAAGAACGAACTCGACGTTCATTAATCGAGGCCGCATTTAGTCAGTTGAGCGCTGAAAGAAGTTTTGCCAGCCTGAGCTTACGCGAAGTGGCTCGCGAGGCAGGCATTGCCCCAACATCGTTTTACCGGCACTTCCGCGACGTCGATGAGCTGGGGTTAACGATGGTTGATGAGAGCGGCCTGATGCTACGCCAGCTAATGCGCCAGGCGCGTCAGCGCATCGCGAGAGGGGGTAGCGTAATACGCACTTCTGTTTCGACATTTATGGAGTTTATCGGTAATAATCCCAATGCTTTTCGTTTGCTATTGCGTGAGCGATCCGGAACCTCCGCGGCGTTTCGCGCCGCCGTTGCGCGCGAAATCCAGCACTTTATTGCTGAGCTGGCTGATTATCTGGAGCTGGAAAACCGCATGCCGCGAAGCTTTACCGAAGCGCAGGCTGAGGCGATGGTAACTATCGTTTTTAATGCCGGTGCCGAAGCGCTGGATATTGATGTGGAACAGCGATGTCTGCTGGAGGAGCGCCTGGTACTGCAGTTGCGTATGATTTCCAAAGGCGCCTATTACTGGTACCGGCGTGAGCAAGAGAAAATGGCGATCGCCCGGCACTTGCCTGGTGATAAAGTCGAATAACTGGATAGTTAAGGTTCAATGTTAGAATCATGAAAGCGTTTAATCAGGAGAGAAGTACCCTCGTTTTAGCTTTATTGGCCGGGCTATCGATTAACGGCGCCTGCTCTGCGCTATTTAGCCCTGCGGTTCCTTTCTCAATTTTCCCACTCATTTCGTTGATATTAACCGTTTGGGGATTGCACCAGCGCTATCTGCGTTGTGCAATGGCCGCAGGATTGCCGGGGATTGCAGCATCCTGCTTTGTGTTAGGCGTGCTGATTTATAGCGCCGTAGTTCGGGTGCAATATCCCGATATTGGTTCTAATTTCTTGCCATCAGTGCTTTCTGTAGCGCTGTTATTCTGGATTGGTTTTAGATTACGCGCCCGTTATTGGCCGTAAAAATGACGGGCTTAGTTTGCTGATTACCCAGACGGATTCGGCGGTGCGGGCGGCTAATTTGTAGCCCGCAAGATGAATACATCATTTATTATCGGCTGACGGAAAATCTTCGACGCGCAATGTGTTGGGCGCATTTCCCTGAGCCAGATGTGGCCGAAAGCGCCGGTGGAAAAGTAGTGGCAGGCGCAGATTATGTGCGCCGGGTTGTCTTTATAGAGGCGGCCGGGTAGGGTTTCGGCAAACGGCAAACGGCAAACGGCAAACGGCAAACGGCAAACGGCAAACGGCAAACGGCAAACGGCAAACGGCAAACGGCACGTTTTATTTCCGCTCCAGCAGAACGCCGCACTCCATATGGTGGGTATACGGGAACTGGTCAAACAGCGCCAGACGTTTGACATCATGCGTTTTAGTAAGCGTTTCGAGGTTCTTACACAGTGTTTCAGGATTGCAGGAGATATATAAAATCTGCGGCCAGCCTTGCACCATCTTTTCTGTTTCAGCATCCAGCCCGCTGCGCGGTGGATCGACAAAAATTGTGTTGCACTGGTATTCATGCAAATTGATGCCCTTAAGACGGTTGAAACTGCGTTCTCCGTTCAGAGCCTGAGTAAATTCCTCGGCGGACATGCGGATAATTTGTACATTATCGATGTGATTTGCGGCGATATTATATTGCGCTGCGGCAACCGAAGGTTTAGCGATTTCTGTTGCTAAAACGCGCCGGAAATTACGCGCCAGCGCCAGCGAAAAGTTGCCGTTACCGCAGTAAAGCTCTAATAGATCGCCCTCGGCGTCGGCCGTTACGTTTAGCGCCCATTCCAGCATTTGGATATTTACAGCGGCGTTAGGCTGCGTAAAGCTATTTTCAACCTGGCGATAGATCATTTCCCGGCCATCAACCAGAAGCCGTTCATCTACGTAATCCTGATCGAGCGCTATTTTGGTTTTTGTCGCTCGACCAATGAGATGCAGATTGAATCCTTTGGCACGCAGGGCGTTTCGCAGCGCCAAAGCGTGTTGTTTCCATTCATCATCCAGCGCGCGATGATATAGCAAAGTCACCACAGCCCGATCGCTTTGTGTTGAAAGATAGTCAATCTGAAAGAGTTTTTTCCGCAGCGCCGGGGTCTCACGCACGCCTGATAGAATTTCGCCCATCAGCGCATTAATTAATGCGCTGGCCGCCGGAAAAGAGTCAACCCGGATCCGGGCATGCGTCTGCTTATCAAAAATGATGTGATACAGGTCGTCGCCATCGTGCCAAACGCGAAATTCGGCTCGCATACGATAGTGACTTAGCGGCGAACGGAACACTTCCGGGATCAGTGAAGAATAAGGGGCCATCAACGTTTGCAAGCGTAGGACTTTCTCGGCCAGTTGTGCTTCATACTGATTAGTAGGTAAATGTTCAGGCGTCATATATCGTTCCAGGCGATAAAAAATACGCGGTGGATTGTAGGGGATAGCCGCGTGATGTCCAGTATTGAATCAAATGAAGCGCTTTCACAATTCTGGACACCTCTGTGCCGTAGCCTGTAGCATGCGCGCTCCGGTCTCCCCTGAGTGAAAAGGGAATCCAGTGCAATTCTGGAGCTGACGCGCAGCGGTAAAGACAGGCGGGATGAGAGCACTATTTGCAGACACTGTTGGTGTCAACATGCCACTTTAGCAAACAAAACGGTCAGGCTATGCCTGACAAACTGTTTGCCGCGGTTATGCTGATCTAATGGGAAGTCCTTGTCCATTATCGCCTCTAAGCCCGAAGACCTGCCGGAACTGTATCGCCTCCGGCGGTCTTATCGCGTGCTATCAAGACTGCCTGTGGCATCCGTTATTTTTGATTGGATGCTCCATTAATGATGATAAAAAAAATAATGCTGCTGTCGGCGCTGCCCGTCACGGCATTTTCCGGGTGGGCGCAGGAAAGCGCTCCCAATGTTATGGTAGTTAGTGCGGGCCGATTTCTTCAGCCCGTCTCTTCAGTTTTAGCACCGGCATCCGTCGTAACCCGTGATGACATTGAGCGCTGGCAGGTAAAAAGCGTTGCTGAGGCATTAACGCATTTGCCTGGCGTGGATATTGCGCAAAATGGCGGATTAGGGCAGACCAACTCTTTGTTTATTCGCGGAACTGAAAGCCGCCACGTGCTGCTGCTTATTGACGGTATTCGCTTGAATTCTGCAGGGATCAGCGGTTCATCGGATATTAGCCAAATTCCCTTGTCGCTTGTTCAGCGTATCGAATATGTGCGAGGCGCACGTTCAGCGGTGTATGGATCTGATGCTATCGGCGGTGTAGTCAATATTATTACTGGTCGCGAGCATGCGGGCACCACGATTGGTGCAGAAATGGGATCTCATGGCTACCAAAATGACACCATTGCTACTCAGCAAACGCTGGGAAATACGCGGATTACGCTGGCGGGGGATTATACCCACACTAAAGGTTTTGATGTGGTGGCAAACTTGCCGGATAACTATGGCGGCCCCCGTCAACCGGATCGGGACGGTTTTTTAAGCAAATCACTCTATGGCGCACTGGAACACCGGTTTAACGACGCCTTTTCAGGGTTTGTTCGCGGTTATAATTACGACAACCGGACAAGCTTTGATGGTTCATTGATTTATGATTCAAACTACAATGCTACAGGTATTATGGATACGCGCCAGCTATATACTCAGAGCTGGGATACCGGGCTACGTTATCAGGACGGCAGATTATCGTCTCAACTTATAGCGAGCTATAGCCACAGTAAAGATTACAACTACGACCCTCGTATTGGGCGTTACCGGACAGGGGCCACACTGGATGATGCCCGGCAATATAATCTGCAGTGGGGAAATACACTGCAAATAGCGCATGGCACGCTTAGCGCAGGCGTTGACTGGCAGAAAGAGACCACACAACCGGGCACGGCTTACTTATCAAAAGGACACGAAGCGCGGGATCTTGGCCTGTACGCGACCACGCAGCAGCAAATGGGAGACATTACGCTAGAAGGCGCCGTGCGCGGGGACGATATTTCTCGTCAGGGCCGGCATACGACATGGCAAACCAGTGCGGCCTGGCAGTTTGCAAAAGGTTATCGTCTGATTACCTCTTACGGCACGGCTTTCAAGGCGCCGAACCTCGGGCAACTTTATAGCGATTTTTACGGTAACTCACGGTTATCGCCTGAAGAGAGTCGGCAATGGGAAGCTGGTATTGAAGGAGACTCTGGGCCTGTTACCTGGCGTATCTCGGGCTATCGTAATGAAATAGATAATCTTATTGATGCTAATCCCACGACATGGCGATATGAAAATATCGGTAAGGCGCGGATCAAAGGCGTGGAAGCAACGGCCTCTTTTGATACCGGACCCGTCACGCATCAACTCTCATACGATTACTTAGATCCACGTAATGCAACTACGCATGAGGTACTGCTACGGCGCGCAAAACAGCAGGTAAAATATGCTTTGAACGGGCGCATATACCAGATGGGTTGGTCGCTGACGTACCGTTACCTTGGTGAGCGTTACGATCGCAACTTCAATGTGGTAACAAATCAAAAGGTAAAACTGGGCGGCGTGAGTCTTTGGGATGCTGCGCTTTCTTATCCTCTCACCTCCGCGTTAACCGTTCGTGGTAGAATCGCCAACCTGTTCGATAAAAATTACGAGACGGTTTATGGCTATCATACTGCAGGGCGAGAATACTTCTTGTCTGGCAGCTACTCCTTCTAATGGAAAGCCCACCGTGCTGGTATTTGATTCCGGCGTGGGTGGGCTATCGGTTTATGATGAAGTGCGCGCACTATTGCCCGGGTTGCATTATCTCTACGCTTTCGATAACGGAGCTTTTCCTTATGGGGAAAAGAGCGAAACGATTATTGTCGAGCGGGTGGTTACTATTGTTGAATCTATTCAGCAGCGATACCCTTTAGCGATGGTTATTGTTGCCTGCAACACCGCCAGTACGGTTTCTCTACCCGCATTACGTGAAAAATTCGCATTCCCGGTTGTGGGGGTTGTGCCAGCGATAAAACCGGCAGCGCGCTTAACGGTAAATGGGATAGTAGGGCTGCTGGCGACGCGAGCGACAGTGCGCCGCCCGTATACTCAAGATCTTATTGTCCGTTTTGCAATGGAATGCCAAATAGAATTATTAGGCTCGGCGGAGCTGGTTGAGTTAGCTGAAGCCAAATTGCACGGGCGCTCAGTGTCTCTGGGGGCTATCAGACAAATAGTACGCCCGTGGTTACGTATGCCAGAGCCTCCAGATACGGTAGTGCTAGGGTGTACGCATTTCCCTTTGCTTAAAGATGAGTTAGCGCAGGTATTGCCTTCAGGTACACGATTTGTGGATTCCGGGGCAGCAATTGCGCGTCGCACGGCCTGGCTATTAGAACATGAAGCACCGGCGATATTCTCTAAAGAAGAAAATAAAGCATTTTGCACAGAATTAACGACTGAAGCCTTGCAATTACTGCCGGTATTACGGCGTTACGGTTTCTCATCGCTGCAAAAAGTACCCTTTTAGGGCCGTTTTGAGTAAAAAAAGCACGAACGAGTCTTTTTTTGAAATAAGGGCTTGCCAGCGGCTCAATAGTCCCTATAATGCGCCTCCACTGACACGGCACAGAGGCTGAAAAGCCGCCGGCTCAGGCAGGATAAAGCATAAATAATTGCTTGACTCCAAAGCGGAAAAGCGTAACATACGCAGCCCGCGCCGCAGAGAACTTGCGGCACTGCTCTTTAACAATTTATCAGACAATCTGTGTGGGCACTCGAAAGCACTGATATCAACGTCTTCGGACGAAAAATGATTATCAAGTCTCAAGAGTGAACAACAGTTAATTCATTACGAACTAACAGTTTAATTCTTTGAGCATCAAACTTTAATTGAAGAGTTTGATCATGGCTCAGATTGAACGCTGGCGGCAGGCCTAACACATGCAAGTCGAGCGGCAGCGGAAAGAAGCTTGCTTCTTTGCCGGCGAGCGGCGGACGGGTGAGTAATGTCTGGGGATCTGCCCGATGGAGGGGGATAACCACTGGAAACGGTGGCTAATACCGCATAACGTCGCAAGACCAAAGTGGGGGACCTTCGGGCCTCACGCCATAGGATGAACCCAGATGGGATTAGCTAGTAGGTGGGGTAAAGGCTCACCTAGGCGACGATCTCTAGCTGGTCTGAGAGGATGACCAGCCACACTGGAACTGAGACACGGTCCAGACTCCTACGGGAGGCAGCAGTGGGGAATATTGCACAATGGGGGAAACCCTGATGCAGCCATGCCGCGTGTATGAAGAAGGCCTTCGGGTTGTAAAGTACTTTCAGCGGGGAGGAAGGCTGGTGGCTTAATACGCCATCAGATTGACGTTACCCGCAGAAGAAGCACCGGCTAACTCCGTGCCAGCAGCCGCGGTAATACGGAGGGTGCAAGCGTTAATCGGAATTACTGGGCGTAAAGCGCACGCAGGCGGTCTGTTAAGTCAGATGTGAAATCCCCGGGCTCAACCCGGGAACTGCATTTGAAACTGGCAGGCTTGAGTCTCGTAGAGGGGGGTAGAATTCCAGGTGTAGCGGTGAAATGCGTAGAGATCTGGAGGAATACCGGTGGCGAAGGCGGCCCCCTGGACGAAGACTGACGCTCAGGTGCGAAAGCGTGGGGAGCAAACAGGATTAGATACCCTGGTAGTCCACGCCGTAAACGATGTCTACTTGGAGGCTGTGGTCATGAACCGTGGCTTCCGGAGCTAACGCGTTAAGTAGACCGCCTGGGGAGTACGGCCGCAAGGTTAAAACTCAAATGAATTGACGGGGGCCCGCACAAGCGGTGGAGCATGTGGTTTAATTCGATGCAACGCGAAGAACCTTACCTGGTCTTGACATCCACAGAATTCTCCGGAGACGGAGAAGTGCCTTCGGGAACTGTGAGACAGGTGCTGCATGGCTGTCGTCAGCTCGTGTTGTGAAATGTTGGGTTAAGTCCCGCAACGAGCGCAACCCTTATCCTTTGTTGCCAGCGATTCGGTCGGGAACTCAAAGGAGACTGCCGGTGATAAACCGGAGGAAGGTGGGGATGACGTCAAGTCATCATGGCCCTTACGACCAGGGCTACACACGTGCTACAATGGCGCATACAAAGAGAAGCGACCTCGCGAGAGCAAGCGGACCTCATAAAGTGCGTCGTAGTCCGGATCGGAGTCTGCAACTCGACTCCGTGAAGTCGGAATCGCTAGTAATCGTGGATCAGAATGCCACGGTGAATACGTTCCCGGGCCTTGTACACACCGCCCGTCACACCATGGGAGTGGGTTGCAAAAGAAGTAGGTAGCTTAACCTTCGGGAGGGCGCTTACCACTTTGTGATTCATGACTGGGGTGAAGTCGTAACAAGGTAACCGTAGGGGAACCTGCGGTTGGATCACCTCCTTACCTGAAGATACGGTCTTTTGCAGTGCTCACACAGATTGTCTGATGAAAGAAAAGAAGCAGTGAAACCTCTACAGGCTTGTAGCTCAGGTGGTTAGAGCGCACCCCTGATAAGGGTGAGGTCGGTGGTTCAAGTCCACTCAGGCCTACCAAATTTCTCCTCATACTGCGTTATGGCATCGCTCGCATACCACGCCTTGCCTGAGAAGAAATTGCATTCTCTCAACAGAATGCAGGGTACGTGAGGTTTAACTACTTTATGGGGCTATAGCTCAGCTGGGAGAGCGCCTGCTTTGCACGCAGGAGGTCTGCGGTTCGATCCCGCATAGCTCCACCATAATCTACTTCAGAATGTACTGATAAGTGCATTGTGAAGTATCTGCTCTTTAACAATCCGGAACAAGCTGAAAATTGAAAATCCATAAACGGAATAACCGTTTAATGGGTCTCTCAAGCCTGCAGTCCGAAGACATCTTCGGGTTGTGAGGTTAAGCGAATAAGCGTACACGGTGGATGCCCTGGCAGTCAGAGGCGATGAAGGACGTGCTAATCTGCGAAAAGCGTCGGTAAGCTGATATGAGGCGTTATAACCGACGATGTCCGAATGGGGAAACCCAGTGCAATTCGTTGCACTATCATTAACTGAATCCATAGGTTAATGAGGCGAACCGGGAGAACTGAAACATCTAAGTACCCCGAGGAAAAGAAATCAACCGAGATTCCCTGAGTAGCGGCGAGCGAACGGGGAAGAGCCCAGAGTCTGAATCAGCGGGTGTGTTAATGGAACGGTCTGGAAAGTCCGGCGATACAGGGTGACAGCCCCGTACATGAAAATGCACCTGTTGTGAGCTCGATGAGTAGGGCGGGACACGTGGTATCCTGTCTGAATATGGGGGGACCATCCTCCAAGGCTAAATACTCCTGACTGACCGATAGTGAACCAGTACCGTGAGGGAAAGGCGAAAAGAACCCCGGCGAGGGGAGTGAAACAGAACCTGAAACCGTGTACGTACAAGCAGTGGGAGCCTTCCTTTATGGAGGGTGACTGCGTACCTTTTGTATAATGGGTCAGCGACTTATATTCTGTAGCAAGGTTAACCGAATAGGGGAGCCGAAGGGAAACCGAGTCTTAACCGGGCGCTAAGTTGCAGGGTATAGACCCGAAACCCGGTGATCTAGCCATGGGCAGGTTGAAGGTTGGGTAACACTAACTGGAGGACCGAACCGACTAATGTTGAAAAATTAGCGGATGACCTGTGGCTGGGGGTGAAAGGCCAATCAAACCGGGAGATAGCTGGTTCTCCCCGAAAGCTATTTAGGTAGCGCCTCGTGAATTCATCTCCGGGGGTAGAGCACTGTTTCGGCTAGGGGGCCATCCCGGCTTACCAACCCGATGCAAACTACGAATACCGGAGAATGTTATCACGGGAGACACACGGCGGGTGCTAACGTCCGTCGTGAAGAGGGAAACAACCCAGACCGCCAGCTAAGGTCCCAAAGTCATGGTTAAGTGGGAAACGATGTGGGAAGGCCCAGACAGCCAGGATGTTGGCTTAGAAGCAGCCATCATTTAAAGAAAGCGTAATAGCTCACTGGTCGAGTCGGCCTGCGCGGAAGATGTAACGGGGCTAAACCATGCACCGAAGCTGCGGCAGCGACACTAAGTGTTGTTGGGTAGGGGAGCGTTCTGTAAGCCGTCGAAGGTGGACTGTGAGGTCTGCTGGAGGTATCAGAAGTGCGAATGCTGACATGAGTAACGATAAAGCGGGTGAAAAGCCCGCTCGCCGGAAGACCAAGGGTTCCTGTCCAACGTTAATCGGGGCAGGGTGAGTCGACCCCTAAGGCGAGGCCGAAAGGCGTAGTCGATGGGAAACAGGTTAATATTCCTGTACTCGGTGTTACTGCGAAGGGGGGACGGAGAAGGCTATGTTAGCCGGGCGACGGTTGTCCCGGTTTAAGTGTGTAGGCGTGTGGACCAGGCAAATCCGGTCTGCTTTAACGCTGAGGCACGATGACGAGTCACTACGGTGATGAAGTAACAAATGCCCTGCTTCCAGGAAAAGCCTCTAAGCATCAGGTAACATCAAATCGTACCCCAAACCGACACAGGTGGTCAGGTAGAGAATACCAAGGCGCTTGAGAGAACCCGGGTGAAGGAACTAGGCAAAATGGTGCCGTAACTTCGGGAGAAGGCACGCTGGTGCGTAGGTGAAGTCACTTGCTGACGGAGCTGAAGCCAGTCGAAGATACCAGCTGGCTGCAACTGTTTATTAAAAACACAGCACTCTGCAAACACGAAAGTGGACGTATAGGGTGTGACGCCTGCCCGGTGCCGGAAGGTTAATTGATGGGGTTATCGCGTTGCGAGAAGCTCCTGATCGAAGCCCCGGTAAACGGCGGCCGTAACTATAACGGTCCTAAGGTAGCGAAATTCCTTGTCGGGTAAGTTCCGACCTGCACGAATGGCGTAATGATGGCCAGGCTGTCTCCACCCGGGACTCAGTGAAATTGAACTCGCTGTGAAGATGCAGTGTACCCGCGGCAAGACGGAAAGACCCCGTGAACCTTTACTATAGCTTGACACTGAACACTGGTCCTTGATGTGCAGGATAGGTGGGAGGCTTTGAAGTGTGGACGCCAGTCTGCACGGAGCCATCCTTGAAATACCACCCTTTAATGGCTGGTGTTCTAACGCAGGCCCGTAATCCGGGTCGCGGACAGTGTCTGGTGGGTAGTTTGACTGGGGCGGTCTCCTCCCAAAGAGTAACGGAGGAGCACGAAGGTGGGCTAATCCTGGTCGGACATCAGGAGGTTAGTGCAATGGCATAAGCCCGCTTGACTGCGAGAGTGACGGCTCGAGCAGGTGCGAAAGCAGGTCATAGTGATCCGGTGGTTCTGAATGGAAGGGCCATCGCTCAACGGATAAAAGGTACTCCGGGGATAACAGGCTGATACCGCCCAAGAGTTCATATCGACGGCGGTGTTTGGCACCTCGATGTCGGCTCATCACATCCTGGGGCTGAAGTAGGTCCCAAGGGTATGGCTGTTCGCCATTTAAAGTGGTACGCGAGCTGGGTTTAGAACGTCGTGAGACAGTTCGGTCCCTATCTGCCGTGGGCGCTGGAGAACTGAGGGGGGCTGCTCCTAGTACGAGAGGACCGGAGTGGACGCATCACTGGTGTTCGGGTTGTCATGCCAATGGCACTGCCCGGTAGCTAAATGCGGAAGAGATAAGTGCTGAAAGCATCTAAGCACGAAACTTGCCCCGAGATGAGTTCTCCCTGAGACTTAAAGTCTCCTGAAGGAACGTTGAAGACGACGACGTTGATAGGCCGGGTGTGTAAGCGCAGCGATGCGTTGAGCTAACCGGTACTAATGAACCGAGAGGCTTAACCTTACAACGCCGAAGGTGTTTTGAGGGATTGAGAGTATTTTCAGTTTGTGACGGATAAGACCCGTGGCGGCGCGAGAGTGCGGCGGCGGGTGACAGAATATGCCTGGCGGCGACAGCGCGGTGGTCCCACCTGACCCCATGCCGAACTCAGAAGTGAAACGCCGTAGCGCCGATGGTAGTGTGGGGCTTCCCCATGCGAGAGTAGGGAACTGCCAGGCTTTTAATTGCAGTAAACCGGGGAATATCCTGGTGTAATAAAAATTCGGTGGAGCGGTAGTTCAGTTGGTTAGAATACCTGCCTGTCACGCAGGGGGTCGCGGGTTCGAGTCCCGTCCGTTCCGCCACCCTATTAGGGGCGTAGTTCAATTGGTAGAGCACCGGTCTCCAAAACCGGGTGTTGGGAGTTCGAGTCTCTCCGCCCCTGCCAGAAATAATCCTTTGCTTCGGCAAAGGATTTTTTTTACCTTTTTCCTACTTCTACTTCTACTTCTACTTCTACTTCTACTTCTACTTCTACTTCTACTTCTACTTCTGTTAATCACAGTAAAAATGCCTGTTTAATGCTTCTAACAACGCTTGTATTAACTCTGCGTGAAAAACTCCCTTATAACGTCGATTATAAGGGAGTTTTTAGGAGTGTCTTTATATGCGTGAGTTTATCGCTATTCTGTAGCCAAACTGCATAAAAAGGACGAATGATATCGCTGCTATCGGTGACCTTATGGATCTCTGCTTTTTGATCCGCCCATGATGTAGGTAACCATGTACAGCCATTAAGCTGTGAGAGCATACTGACGGCGATTTCCACTGAGCTTGTTGTTAATACTGGAAGAGTATCTCCTAAAAGAAAATCCGCCTCGTATTGTTGAAAATCCGGCCCCCACTCCATGCGTAGATAAGTTAATGCCATCTTAGAGCGAGCAGGAGCATGACAGTAAAGCGCCAGCGTAAATTCCCCAACGCGCTGGCTGCTTAATTCATCCATCTTGGGCGCTTCGGTGGTGATTAATAGATCCAACTGACGCTCATGCAATTGTTTAACCAAAGATTGCCGCTGCGCTATTCTGGCTTCAAATTGCATACCCGGTTGGGTTTGGTATAGCCGAGAAAGCCAGCTTGTCAGAGCACACTCCCAGAGAGCTGCACTTGCGCCAATAGAGAGCTCATTATGTCGGGCAGTATGAGCGACATCTTTTTTTGCAGCTATCCAAGTGCTCATCAGATTTTCTGCATACGGTAGTAAGCGTTCTCCTGCAGGGGTAAGTCGAATATTATTTCTATGGCGTGTGAATAAATTAACGCCGAGCTGGGTTTCAAGCTGGCGAATACGGAAGCTAACCGCGGATTGGGTAAGATACAGGGCCTCAGCTGCCCGGCCAAAGTGTCGGGTTCGGCTGACTTCAAGGAAAGTTTTAAGTAATTCTGTATCCACTGCAAGCTCCTGAAATTTTTTTGTCGTTATGATTTAAATGTATTGTTTTACACTCTGTCAAGCGTAACTAATACTCCGCGCCATAAATAGCTCGGCCAAGAAGAATTAGGAGCGTATAAGATGGCGGAAAGCTTTACGACATCTAATCGGTTTTTCGACACTAAACATTATCCGCGTGGGTTTTCGCGCCACGGTGATTTTACGATTAAAGAGGCGCAGGTTCTGGAGCGTTATGGATACGCTTTTAATGAACTGGATCTTGGTAAACGTAACCCAGCAACTGCAGAAGAGCAGCAGTTTGTAGAGGTTTGCCGCGGGCAGCGTGAACCAGCAACAGAAGCTGAACGCGTATGGTCTAAATACATGGCTCGTATCAAACGACCCAGACGTTTTCACACGCTGTCAGGCGGCAAACCGCAAATGGATGGCGCAGAAGACTATACTGATACCGATGATTGATGTTTCAAAAGAGGCAGTGGTCTGGGCCTGAATACACTGCCAGTACACACTAATGATATTCAGGTGGGTACTCGCATATCAGCATAATCTGTCGGGGATCATCCCCGACAGTAACCTCGGCTACAGGTGGAATCCATTTTTTACTCAGCGTTTGATTCGAAACATCCGGGCTGATTTAGCGTGGATAGAATAGCAAAGGCATAGCCGGTTTTGTTTAGATCTAATTAGCCCTGCGAATTTCAAGTATGAGATATAGGTGACCTGCGATTGAACAAACAGAAAATCCCTTTCGTAAGCCAGGGCATTCAATCCTTCTCATTTTTTCTTTGTGGAGATAAGCATGAGTAAAGGGTTTTAAAGAGATTTTTTTGAAAATGGCTTATGAAACCATTTTCCCTAAATGAATAAGTAGTCTGTCTATCGCCCGATAACTCAGCGCTTCCTGTAAATGTTCTCGCTTAATTTCTTTTGCCTTTTCTATATCAGCGATAGTTCGCGCTACTTTTAATAATCGCTGCCAGGCGCGTACGGATAGCCCAAGCTGTAACAACGCCTCTTCAAGCCATTGTGCATCTTCTTTTTGAAGGCTACAAAACTTCGATATTTCATGGTTCGATAATCGTGCATTTAGTTTATCCTGGCGCTGTTGTTGCCGCTGCCAGCCATCAGCAACGCGGGTTTTGACTAACGCGCTACTTTCTCCAGGAGTAGGGTGCTGGCTTAATATTCCCGGAGGCAATAAAGGAATTTCTAAAGACATATCGAATCGGTCAAGGAAGGGGCCAGATAACCGTTCCAGATAACGTAAGGTTTGTTCCGGCGTGCAACGATTATGGTTCCCCTGGTAATGCCCCGTCGGGCTGGGATTCATTGCGGCAATAAGCTGGAAGCGTGCGGGATAGCAAATTTTAGCGCGCGTGCGAGAAATGGTGATTTCTCCGGACTCGATAGGTTCGCGCAGCGCATCTAAAACGCGCTTTTCAAATTGCGGTAATTCGTCCAGGAACAGGACACCATTATGCGCCAGTGAAATTTCACCGGGCAATGGCATAGCTCCACCGCCAACCATTGCCGTAAGAGACGCGCTATGGTGCGGGGTTCTGAAAGGGCGCTGGCGCCAGAGTTGCTGTAATCTTTGGGGGTTAACAAGGCTCATAATAGCCGCACTTTCAAGAGCTTCATGATTGCTTAATGGTGGTAAAAGCCCGTTGAGGCGGCTAGCTAGCATTGTTTTTCCCGTGCCCGGAGGGCCAATGAACATAAGGTTATGTCCTCCCGTCGCGGCGATTTCCAGCGCCCTTTTCCCCTGGTGCTGCCCAATAATTTCATTGAGGTCATGAGGTGCACTTTGATATTCAGATGATTGAAAGGGAGGAAACTGTAGCTCAGACCTGCCTTCCAAAAATGCGCATACATCTGTTAGGTGCGCGGCAATAAAGCTTTCTTCTGCGCCTGCCAGGCCTGCTTCAGCGGCGTTGTCTATGGCAATAACGGCGAATCGCTTTGATTTTCGAGCCTCCATGACGCTTGAGATTGCTCCACAAACCCCTCTTAGCGAGCCTGTAAGCGCTAATTCACCAATAAACTCATAGTTGCCTAGCCGATCGCCGTTAAGCTGCTCAGATGCAACCAGCAGGCCCAGGGCGATGGGCAAATCGTACCGCCCTCCTTCTTTGGGCAAATCTGCGGGTGCAAGATTGATGGTGATTTTACGAGCGGGGAATTGGTATCCACTATTGATTATTGCACTACGAACGCGATCCCGAGCCTCTCTCACCGTTGTTTCTGGTAGCCCTACCAGCGTCAATCCCGGAAGACCCGGGCTTATATGTACCTCAACGGTGACTAGTGGCGCAGTAATACCAAAAGCCGCTCGCGTATAAACAGTTGCTAGTGCCATAACTCCTCCCGTATGAGGAAACTATGGGCTAATTCATTTCCTTGTGGAATTATGCGGTTTTCTTATTGTGAAGAGATATCCAGAACTTAGTCTTTATTTGTTTATTTTTCATAGCAAATAGACGCTTACTCGAAGAAATTAGGCGTTAACTGATTTTCATATTTTTAAACCTGGCAGCGGCATCCATGAAATATTTTCATATTAAATTATCTTAATGATTAATAAGGGAATTATATTTCATCGCTTTAAACGTTATTTAAGTCTCTCGAAAAAAAGCTTGTCATTAATTTATGCTCTGTGTTACCTCTGTAGACATTACTTCGAAAGATGAAACGAACGGATTGTTAATGAAAGCTCTTCTAAGTGTGCTCAGCCTTGTCGTGATTAGCGTGGTGGTGATTATTAAACCATCGTGCGGGGCAGCATTTGGGAGAAGAAAGGCTTAAATATCAAGCCAGAATCGACAAAACCCCCGCACCGCCAGGTCCGGGGGTTTTTTATTGGTCAGTGTTATGCGATGAGGTGAGCAGAGAATGAGCAGTAGCACAAAATCCTGTTTATCGAACAGACGATCGGAGAAATAACTATGAATGGGGCACAGTGGGTAGTTCATGCGTTGCGAACGCAGGGTGTTAAAACAGTATTTGGATATCCTGGTGGAGCAATAATGCCGGTCTACGATGCACTGTATGACGGCGGCGTTGAACATCTACTGTGCCGACATGAGCAAGGCGCGGCAATGGCTGCAATTGGCTATGCGCGCGCAACGGGAAGTACGGGAGTATGTATTGCGACCTCCGGCCCGGGGGCGACAAATCTACTGACCGGGTTGGCAGATGCATTACTGGACTCCGTACCGGTGGTGGCTATCACCGGCCAGGTAGCCGCTCCCTTGATGGGCACTGATGCCTTTCAAGAAATTGATGTATTGGGATTATCGCTGGCCTGTACCAAACATAGTTTTTTAGTTCAGTCGCTGGACGAGTTGCCGCAAATTATCGCAGAAGCCTTTGAGATTGCGGGAACTGGCCGACCTGGACCGGTTTTGATTGATATTCCCAAAGATATTCAACTGACAGAAGGGGAGCCAGAACCGTTTTTGAGCGCGGTAAAAGACGCCGCAGACCTGCCGCTCCCGACGATGCGCCAGGCAAGGGAAATGCTCTTTGCTTCTAAAAAACCCGTGCTGTACATCGGCGGTGGAGTAGGGATGGCGCATGCCGTCCCCGCGCTGCACGAATTTATTGCGGCAACGAAGATTCCCTCCGTATGTACGCTGAAAGGGCTGGGATGCGTAGACGCTCAGGACCCTCATTACCTGGGAATGCTCGGGATGCACGGTAACCGGGCAGGCAATCTGGCAGTTCAACAGTGTGATTTATTGTTTGCTATCGGCGCGCGGTTTGACGATCGCGTTACCGGCAAGCTGAACACTTTTGCCCCAAATGCCCGCGTCATTCATTTGGATATCGATCCTGCAGAAATGAATAAACTGCGCCAGGCGCACATTGCTTTGCCGGGAGATATAAATCGCATCTTACCAGCCTTGCAGCAGGCGCTGGCAATTGATGAATGGCGCGCTGAAATTCGCGCGCTGAAGGCTGAGCACGCCTGGCGTTACGACCATCCCGGCGAGGCTATCTATGCCCCATTATTACTGAAGCAACTTTCAGAAAAGAAACCTGCTAATAGCGTAGTGACAACGGATGTCGGACAGCACCAAATGTGGGCGGCGCAGCACATGTCATTTAGTCGCCCGGAAAACTTTATCACCTCCAGCGGTTTGGGCACGATGGGGTTTGGGTTGCCTGCGGCCGTTGGCGCTCAGGTAGCGCGGCCAGAGGATATCGTTATTTGTGTTTCCGGCGATGGCTCATTCATGATGAACATCCAGGAGTTAGGGACGGTAAAACGTCGACGCCTGCCGTTGAAAATCGTGCTGCTGGACAACCAGCGGCTGGGGATGGTACGCCAGTGGCAGCAGCTTTTTTTCAGTGAGCGCTACAGTGAAACCAACCTCTCTGATAATCCCGACTTCCTCACGCTGGCCAGCGCGTTTGATATACCGGGCCAGCGTATTACCCGCAAAGATCAGGTTGATGCAGCGCTTAATACCATGCTGAACAGCCCCGGCCCCTATTTGCTTCACGTCTCGATTGATGCGCTTGAAAACGTTTGGCCTCTGGTGCCTCCCGGCGCTAGCAACTCACAAATGCTGGAGAAAGTTTCATGATACAACATCAACTTGCCGTGCAGGCGCGTTCACGCCCTGAAACGCTGGAGCGGGTAATACGCGTAATCCGCCACCGTGGTTTTCATATTTGCGCCATGAATATGGAGGCTGCCGGCAACCCCGGAGACATAAACATTGCGTTAACCATTGCCAGCCAGCGGCCGGTAGAACTACTGTTTACGCAATTAAATAAACTGGTGGATGTCGCCTGCGTTGAGATTCACCAATCCACATCACAACAAATTCGCGCCTGAGCGCAAAGGAAGAGAGTAATGACGACGAAGAAAGCTGACTACATCTGGTTCAATGGTGAGATGGTGCCGTGGGCGGAGGCGAAAGTTCACGTTATGTCGCACGCCCTGCATTACGGTACGTCGGTATTTGAAGGTATTCGCTGCTATGACTCTCATAAAGGACCGGTGGTATTTCGCCATCGCGAACACATGCAGCGCCTGCATGATTCCGCCAAAATTTACCGTTTCCCGGTGGCGTTAAGCGTTGATGCGCTAATGGAAGCCTGCCGTGACGTTCTGCGTAAAAACAAACTTTCAAGCGCCTATATTCGTCCGCTTGTCTTTGTGGGAGACGTCGGAATGGGTGTTAATCCGCCTGAAGGCTATAACACCGATATTATGATAGCCGCATTTCCGTGGGGAGCCTATTTAGGTGCAGAGGCGTTAGATCAGGGCATTGATGCCATGGTCTCCTCATGGAATCGCGCGGCGCCGAATACTATCCCTACCGCTGCAAAAGCGGGGGGAAATTATCTATCTTCTCTGTTAGTCGGTAGCGAAGCGCGGCGCCACGGCTACCAGGAGGGTATCGCGCTGGACGTACATGGCTATATCTCTGAAGGCGCAGGCGAAAATCTATTCGAAGTTAAAGACGGCGTGTTATTTACGCCGCCGTTTACCTCTTCCGCTCTGCCGGGCATTACGCGCGACGCCATCATTAAACTGGCGAAGAATGCCGGGATTGAAGTTCGTGAGCAGGTCTTATCCCGTGAATCGCTATACCTGGCAGATGAAGTCTTTATGTCAGGGACCGCCGCAGAAATTACCCCGGTACGCAGCGTTGACGGCATTCAGGTCGGAGAAGGGCGCTGTGGCCCGGTGACTAAACGTATTCAACAGGCATTCTTTGGCCTGTTTAGCGGTGAGACAGAAGATAAATGGGGCTGGCTGGATCCCGTGAACCCTGCCTAAAACGCGCACTATAACGCTTGCCTGCTTGCGCCAGCGCTCGTTCCCGCTGGTGCCTGAAAGGCCAACGATAAATAAGAAAGAACAAGACAGACTGGGAGTGTTAAGTATGCCGAAGTACCGTTCTGCGACAACGACACACGGCCGTAATATGGCGGGCGCCCGCGCGCTGTGGCGCGCCACTGGCATGACGGATGATGATTTTGGGAAGCCGATTATCGCCGTGGTTAACTCATTCACGCAGTTTGTCCCCGGCCACGTACATTTGCGCGATTTAGGGAAGCTGGTGGCAGAGCAAATTGAGGCGTCAGGCGGGGTTGCAAAAGAATTCAATACTATTGCGGTTGATGATGGTATTGCGATGGGACACGGCGGAATGCTCTATTCTCTGCCCTCGCGTGAGCTAATCGCGGACTCCGTTGAATACATGGTCAACGCGCACTGCGCCGATGCGATGGTATGCATTTCGAACTGCGATAAAATTACGCCAGGGATGCTTATGGCCGCGCTGCGGTTGAATATCCCGGTGATTTTTGTCTCGGGCGGCCCCATGGAAGCCGGCAAAACAAAACTTTCCGATAAAATTATCAAGCTGGATCTGGTGGATGCGATGATTCAGGGCGCCGACCCGAACGTTTCAGATAGCCAGAGCGAGCAGATAGAGCGCTCCGCATGCCCAACCTGCGGCTCCTGCTCCGGCATGTTTACCGCCAATTCCATGAACTGCCTTACTGAGGCGCTTGGGTTATCGCAGCCGGGCAATGGTTCGCTATTGGCAACGCACGCCGATCGTAAGACGCTGTTTATCAATGCGGGAAAGCGCATCGTTGAATTGACAAAGCGGTATTACGAGCAAGATGACGCCAGCGCGCTGCCGCGCAATATCGCGAATAAAGCGGCGTTCGAAAATGCGATGACGCTGGATATTGCGATGGGCGGATCGACAAACACCGTGCTGCATCTGCTGGCGGCCGCGCAGGAAGCGGAAATTGATTTTACCATGAGCGATATTGATAGGTTATCGCGCAGGGTGCCGCAATTATGCAAGGTCGCACCCAGCACGCAAAAATATCATATGGAAGATGTTCATCGGGCGGGCGGCGTTATTGCTATCCTGGGCGAACTGGAGCGCGCTGGATTGCTCAACCGTAACGTGAAGAACGCGCTGGGGCTGACGCTGGTGCAGACGCTGGCGCAGTATGATGTGATGCTGACGCAAGATGAAGACGTGAAACAAATGTATAGCGCTGGTCCTGCGGGGATCCGGACGACGCAGGCATTCTCCCAGTCATGCCGCTGGGATGCTCTGGATACCGATCGCGCGCAGGGATGTATTCGTTCCCGAGAGCACGCCTATAGCCAGGACGGCGGGCTGGCGGTGCTGTACGGCAATTTTGCGGAAAACGGCTGCATCGTTAAAACCGCCGGCGTGGACGAAGGAAACCTGACGTTCAAAGGGGCGGCAAAAGTCTTTGAGAGCCAGGAAGAGGCAGTAGACGCGATTTTAGGCGGCGGAGTGGTCGCCGGCGATGTCGTGGTTATTCGCTATGAAGGCCCGAAAGGCGGCCCTGGCATGCAGGAAATGCTGTATCCCACCAGTTTTCTCAAGTCGATGGGGTTAGGTAAATCCTGCGCGCTAATTACCGATGGGCGTTTTTCCGGTGGCACCTCAGGGCTTTCCATTGGGCATGTTTCTCCGGAAGCGGCGAGTGGCGGCAATATCGGCCTGATTGAAAATGGCGATGTTATTACTATCGATATCCCTGGGCGCAGTATTCAGCTTGATGTCAGTGACCGTGAATTGGCCGCGCGGCGGGAAGTACAGGATGCGCGAGGCGCAGACGCCTGGACTCCGCGCAACCGGCAGCGCGAAGTTTCCTATGCACTGCGCGCCTACGCAAGCCTGGCCACCAGCGCCGATCGGGGCGCCGTGCGTGATAAAAGCAAGCTGGGGGGATAACCGATGCCAGCGACCCAACGTAGCGCAGACGCGCTGAGTGGCGCGGAATATCTACGGGCGATCCTGCGCTCGCCGGTCTATGAAGTGGTCCAGAAAACGCCGCTGCAGACGATGGGCAAGCTGTCTGCGCGCCTGGATAACGTCATCCTGGTGAAGCGTGAAGACCGCCAGCCGGTACACAGCTTCAAACTGCGCGGCGCTTACGCGATGATAGCGGGGCTTACGGCGGAGCAAAAAGCCCACGGCGTCATTACCGCTTCAGCGGGGAACCACGCCCAGGGCGTGGCGCTTTCCGCGCAGCGCTTACAAATTCAGGCGCTGATAGTTATGCCCGTTACCACACCGGATATTAAGGTGGATGCCGTTCGCGGCTTTGGTGCAGAAGTACTGCTATACGGGAACAATTTCGACGAGGCCAAGGCGAAAGCCATCGCGTTGGCTGAACAACAGGGGTACACCTATGTTCCCCCGTTCGATCATCCGGCCGTTATCGCCGGGCAAGGCACCCTGGCGCTGGAGTTGTTGCAGCAGGATGCTCATATCGACAGGATTTTTGTGCCGGTCGGTGGCGGTGGCCTGGCGGCTGGCGTGGCCGTGCTCATCAAGCAGCTTATGCCGCAAATTAAAGTGATTGCCGTAGAAGCCGAAGATGCCGCCTGCCTGCGCGCAGCGCTGGAGGCGGGGCAGCCCGTTGATTTACCGCGCGTAGGCCTGTTTGCCGAAGGCGTGGCGGTCAAACGTATCGGCGATGAGACGTTCCGTTTATGTCAGGCGCATATTGACGATATTGTCACCGTGGACAGCGATGCGATTTGCGCCGCCATGAAAGATTTGTTCGACGATGTGCGCGCCGTTGCAGAACCGTCCGGTGCGCTGGCGCTGGCGGGAATGAAAAAATATATCCAGCAGCACGCTATTCGCGGCGAGCGGCTGGCGCACGTGCTTTCCGGCGCTAACGTTAACTTCCACGGTTTGCGCTATGTGTCCGAGCGGTGTGAACTGGGGGAGCAGCGTGAAGCGCTGCTGGCGGTGACTATTCCTGAAGAGAAAGGCAGCTTTCTCACTTTTTGTCAGCAATTAGGCGGCCGGGCGATCACGGAGTTTAATTATCGTTTAGCTGACAGCCGTTCCGCCTGTATTTTTGTTGGGGTGCGCCTGAGCCGCGGTTTTGAAGAACGGCGGGAGATCATTCAGCTCTTAACGGATCGGGGTTATGGCGTGGTCGATCTCTCTGATGATGAGATGGCCAAGCTGCATGTGCGCTATATGGTGGGCGGGCGTCCTTCGCGTGCGCTACGCGAGCGTTTATACAGTTTTGAATTCCCGGAAGCGCCGGGGGCGCTGCTGAAATTCCTTCAAACGCTGGGTACGCACTGGAATATTTCACTGTTCCACTATCGGAGCCACGGCACCGATTACGGGCGCGTTCTCGCGGCATTCGAACTGGAACAGCACGAGCCGAATTTTGATACGCGCCTGCATGAACTGGGCTATGAGTGTCATGATGAAACGGATAACCCGGCATTTCGTTTCTTTTTGGCCGGTTAGCGTTGCCCGGGTAATAGTTTCCAGAAGGCATTAATTAGCGGCTCATGCAGCCGCTTTTTTTGTGCGCAAACGCCGAGTTCGAACGGCGTTTTATCATCGCTGCGCTCCATTATCTGGATACGATTACGCACCGGTTCAGGGCTATTTTCCAGTACAACTTCAGGAATGAGAGCAACGCCGCAGCCGAGTGCGACCATAGAGACCATGGCTTCGTGTCCGCCGACCGTGGCATAAATAATGGGATTACTGATTTTCTGGCGCCGGAACCATAACTCAATCCGCCGCCTGACTGGCCCCTGATCGGGCAAAATAAACGGGATTTCTTCCCAGCTCGGGGATGCCTGACTGACCTGCGTGCGCACCGGGCAGGGAAGCGCGGGCGCAATCATGGCAATCGGCAGATAGTCCAGCGTGGAAAAGGCGACCGCAGCGGGCAGCGCCTCGGGCTTGCCGGCGATAGCTAAATCGGCTTCCCCCGACAGCGCTTTCTCTACGGCATCGGCCGCATCCCCCGTGGTGAGTTTTATCTCAACCAGCGGATGTTCAGCGCGGAAACGATCGAGGATGGGCGGCAGGTGGCTATAGGCGGCAGTCACAGAGCAGAACAGATGCAATTCGCCAAGCAGTGAAGGGCCCTGTTGATCGATAGTGTGGCGCAATTGCTGGTATTGCAATAGCGTTCGCTGAGCGAACATTCGCAGCTCCTCGCCTGCCTCCGTCAACGTGACGGTCCGGTTATCGCGAATAAATAAGGCCTGCCCTAAATCCTCTTCCAGGCGCTGAATTTGCCGGGAGAGCGTGGAAGGGCTGACGTGCATGGCCCTGGCGCTACGGCCAAAATGGCGGCTTTCGGCCAGATGTATAAATGTTTTTAGGTCGCGAAAATCCACGGTGATGAAGCCCTCTTACATGCGTTGCGGAAAATGCAACGTAATGTTGTTAATATATCAATTTCAGCAACGTATTTCCTGTCATATAGTGAATCTCAACGGGCAAGCGGCGGGTGAGTCATTCAGGTTGTTTAACCGCTTCGCGCAAAGGCCAGAAAAATAACAGGCATCACACAACATCGACGGAGTATGACATGGCTAACTACTTTAATACGCTGAATTTGCGCCAACAGTTGGCGCAATTAGGGAAGTGTCGCTTTATGGGGCGCGAGGAATTTGCCGACGGCGCCAATTACCTTAAAGGGAAAAAAGTAGTCATTGTTGGCTGTGGCGCCCAGGGGCTAAATCAGGGATTGAATATGCGCGACTCCGGCCTGGATATCGCTTACGCGCTGCGGGCAGAAGCGATTGCGGAAAAACGCGCGTCCTGGCGGAAAGCGACGGAAAACGGGTTTCGGGTGGGCACTTATGAAGAACTGATCCCGCAGGCGGATTTGGTTGTCAACCTGACGCCGGACAAACAGCACTCCGACGTGGTGAAAACCGTACAGCCGATGATGAAAGATGGTGCGGCGCTGGGCTATTCCCATGGCTTCAATATTGTCGAAGTCGGTGAGCAAATTCGTAAGGATATTACGGTCGTGATGGTAGCGCCAAAATGCCCGGGAACGGAAGTTCGTGAAGAATATAAACGGGGATTTGGCGTGCCGACGCTGGTTGCCGTGCATCCGGAGAACGATCCGCGCGGCGAAGGAATGGCGATTGCGAAAGCCTGGGCCGCAGCAACCGGCGGCCATCGCGCCGGCGTGCTTGAATCTTCATTCGTTGCAGAAGTGAAGTCTGATTTGATGGGCGAGCAGACAATCTTGTGCGGCATGCTGCAAACCGGCTCGCTGCTGTGCTTCGATAAAATGGTTGCAGATGGCGCTGACCCTGCCTGGGCGGAGAAGTTTATTCAATACGGCTGGGAAACCGTTACCGAAGCCCTGAAGCAAGGCGGAATAACTCTGATGATGGACAGATTGTCCAACCCGGCCAAACTGCGCGCCTACGCGCTGTCTGAACAGTTGAAAACGATAATGACGCCGCTGTTTCAGAAGCATATGGACGATATTATTTCCGGCGCATTTTCTTCCGGCATGATGGCGGATTGGGCAGATGACGATAAAAAACTGCTAACGTGGCGCGAAGAAACGGGAAAAACGGCCTTCGAAAACGCGCCTCAGTATGCGGATAAAATTGAAGAGCAGGAATACTTTGATTACGGCGTGCTGATGATTGCTATGGTTAAAGCCGGCGTTGAACTGGCGTTCGATACTATGGTTGCTTCGGGCATTATAGAAGAATCTGCTTATTACGAATCGCTGCATGAATTACCGCTGATCGCGAATACCATTGCCCGTAAGCGCTTATATGAAATGAACGTGGTTATTTCAGATACCGCAGAGTATGGAAATTATCTGTTCTCGAATGCCTGTATTCCGCTACTAAAAGAATTTATGACCACGTTACAAAAGGGGGATTTAGGACAGGCTTTCCCTGAAAAGGCGGTAGACAATGCCCAATTGCGCGATGTTAACGAAGCTATCCGCGAACACGCTATCGAACAGGTTGGGCGGAAATTACGCGGCTATATGACGGATATGAAACGTATTGCGGTGGCCGGTTAACTTCTGCGCCCGGTGAGAGTGTGGGTGTGAATTGGTACTTGCGTCGCGTGCTTTTACGATGTGATACATTTCTATAAATGCGGCGGCCTAAACGTATTATGTTAGCCGCCGCTATGTTTTATACGGCACGACGTAGCGCAATCACCGAATCCGATACGTCGCTTTCCTGACCCTGCGGCCCTTTCATTACGCGGGAAACATCATCGCAGAAAACGATTTCCCATCCTTCAGGGACCGGCTCTAGCTGCGAGAAAGCCTCTTTGGCAGACAAAAAAGGACGATCGGCATGTTTTCCCCAGCATGGCGGCTTCGCATGTGAGGTGATAAGTAACATACCTCCCGGTGCGATGCGATCAAATGCCGCGCGGAAAATGGTGAAGCGATCGAAAGTCAAAGGAGATTCAAGGAAAGAGGCGACGATGAGATCGTATTGCCCCTGTGGGAAGCTTTGCGTCAGGTCGTGTTGTGTAAAAGCGATGTTCCCATCGACCCCGGCGCGACTGGCGTTTGCGCGAGCGTATTCCAGGGCCCTGGAGGATAAGTCTAGTGCGGTAACTTGCCAGCCTTTTTTGGCGAGCCATACGGCATCGTCCCCGCGCCCGCAGCCAAGCTCCAGCGCCTTGCCTGGTGACAGATGTTCGGTAAAACGCACCAGAATTTTTCCGGGGATCCCATTCGTTAAAGGGGACATCGCCTGATAATGATCTTCCCAAAATGCAATGGGTGATATCTCAGCGTCAGACATTATCTTCTCCTGTTGCTTTAATCTTATGTAACAACAAAAGTATCATAATATTTTCATCCGTCAATCTATCAGAGACGGTAATGATGTGAGGGAGGCTTGTTAGTTTTCCGCGCATGTCATAATGTGAGCGGCATGAAAATGAATAACTCTTTCTCTGCGACGCTGCATATTCTTTTGCATCTCATGCAGATGGAAAAACCGCTAACATCGGAGCAAATGGCGGCATTTATTGACGGAAATCCGGCATTTATTCGCAAAGTTCTGGCTGGATTGCGTGAGCGGAAAATTGTGGACTCCAGTAAAGGCCATCACGGTGGCTGGACGTTATCCCGGGCCGCTTATGACGTGACGCTGTATGATATTTATATAGCGCTGGGCTCTCCGGCACTTTTTGCTCTGGGAAACCGCAATGACAATCCGCAATGCCTGGTGGAAAAAGGGGTGAACAGAGTGATGTCACAAACGCTGGCGGATGCAGAAACGCTTATTCTGGAAAGGTTTAAGCACCTCACGTTAGAGGAGGTGGGAGCGGAGTTTATCCACTACTTAAATGAAAAAGGGCAGGCGCAGTAGCGCTCTGCCTCGTACTATCTCAATTTCGGTACAATACTTTGATGATGTGATAGCCGAACTGTGTGTGCAGCGGGCCGGTTGGCTCCAGCACCGGGCAGGAAAACACAACCTTATCAAAGGCCGGAACCATTTGTCCCTGACGGAATTCACCCAAATGACCGCCTTTTTTGCCTGACGGGCAAATTGAGTGCTTTTTCGCCAGCTTTTCGAAATCGCCGCCGTTTTTAATTTGCTCCAGTAAATCCAAAGCCAGTTTTTCTTCTTTTACAAGGATATGGAGAGCTGCTGCCGTTTTTGCCATGTTAGCGCCTTGAGTCAGTGTGTATGTGGTCGATATACTACCACGCGTTTTTCCCTCGACGAACCTGAAGCGCCAGAGACGCCGGCTGTAGATATGCGCTCTGTGCCTGAAATGGCTTTTACTTTACTGTCATTGAGTAACCTTTCTTATGCGCCTGAACCCTGCTCAGCAAGATGCCGTTGAATTTGTGACCGGACCCTGTCTGGTGCTGGCGGGTGCCGGTTCCGGTAAGACTCGCGTTATTACCAATAAAATCGCACATCTAATCCGCGGATGCGGATATCAGGCGAAGCACATCGCCGCTGTCACCTTCACGAATAAAGCGGCGCGTGAAATGAAAGAGCGCGTTGCGCAGACGCTGGGGCGTAAAGAAGCGCGGGGATTGATTATTTCGACGTTTCATACGCTGGGCCTGGAAATCATCAAACGTGAATATGCCGCCTTAGGCATGAAATCCAATTTCTCCCTCTTCGATGATACGGACCAAACCGCATTATTAAAGGAATTAAGCGAAGGCCTGCTGGATGACGATAAAACTGTGCTTCAGCAGCTAATCTCGACAATCTCCAATTGGAAAAACGATCTTTTAACGCCGGTGCAGGCGGCGGCACAGGCGCGCGGCGAGCGGGATCGCGTATTCGCGCACTGTTATGGTTTATATGATGCGCATATGAAAGCGTGCAATGTACTGGATTTTGACGATCTTATTTTGCTGCCAACGCTACTGCTACAGCGTAATGAAGAGGTGCGCGAGCGCTGGCAGAATAAAATTCGCTATCTGCTGGTGGATGAATATCAGGATACCAACACCAGCCAGTATGAACTGGTGAAACTACTGGCGGGAAACCGCGCCCGGTTTACCGTGGTGGGCGATGACGATCAGTCAATTTATTCCTGGCGCGGCGCGCGCCCGCAAAACCTGATACTTCTGAATAAAGACTTTCCGACGCTGCGGGTTATCAAACTTGAGCAAAACTATCGGTCATCCGGGCGCATCCTTAAAGCGGCGAATATCCTGATTGCAAACAACCCGCACGTATTTGAAAAGCGATTGTTTTCTGAACTGGGTTACGGCGCAGAAATGAAGGTAGTGACGGCCACTCATGAGGAGCATGAGGCCGAGCGCGTTGCCGGCGAGCTTATCGCTCATCATTTTATTAATAAAACGCAGTACAAAGACTACGCGATTTTGTATCGCGGCAATCATCAGTCGCGGGTGTTCGAGAAGCTGCTTATGCAAAACCGCATACCCTATCGCATTTCTGGCGGCACCTCATTTTTTTCTCGTCCGGAAATTAAGGATTTATTAGCTTATTTGCGCGTGCTGACCAATCCCGATGATGATTCTGCTTTTTTACGCATTGTAAACACGCCCAAGCGTGAAATTGGCCCGGCGACGCTGCAAAAACTGGGCGAATGGGCGAATGGGCGTAATAAAAGTCTATTTAATGCCAGCTTCGATTTGGGGTTGAGCCAAACGCTGACCGGACGCGGGCTGGAAGCACTTACGCGGTTTACCCAGTGGCTGAGTGAGATAATAAAAACCGCTGAGCGAGAGCCGGTGGCTGCGGTGCGCGATTTAATACGCGGCATTGATTACGAAAGTTGGCTATATGAAACCTCCCCCAGCCCGAAAGCGGCCGAAATGCGTATGAAAAACGTAAATCAGCTATTTAGCTGGATGACGGAGATGCTGGAAGGCAGCGAGCTGGACGAGCCGATGACGCTGACGCAGGTAGTCACTCGTTTTACTCTGCGCGATATGATGGAGCGTGGAGAGAGCGATGAGGACCTGGATCAGGTTCAACTGATGACACTACATGCGTCAAAAGGCCTTGAGTTTCCTTATGTTTTCCTGGTGGGAATGGAAGAAGGGCTACTGCCGCATCAGAGCAGTATCGATGAAGATAATGTGGATGAAGAGCGTCGGCTGGCCTACGTGGGTATTACCCGCGCTCAAAAAGAGCTAACGTTTACGCTATGTAAGGAACGGCGTCAATATGGCGAACTGGTTCGCCCTGAACCGAGCCGCTTTTTGTTGGAATTGCCTCAGGACGATGTGGTTTGGGAGACAGAGCGTAAAGTTATCAGCCAGGAAGAGCGAATGAAAACGGGGCAAAGCCGCGTTGCGGGCCTGAGGGCGATGCTGGAAAAAGCGAAAAAATAGCGCTAATAGGATCGGGAATCCGGCTGATTTTTATATCGGTTTGCATGGACTACACGTTGGCGCAGGTAATAACGTGATTCTCTGTACGCTATCTGCCATGGCGCTATCTGTATGAGAAATCGTTATCTTCTGCGCCTGACTATAATATTCGTTATCGATAAGCTAGCCAGATTCACTTACCGCCTTATAGGGCTAAGCCTGAATAATTTCCAGCGTCCAGTGCGCATAGCTTTGCCAGCGCCGTTCCTGCTCAAGAAGCTCTGCGCGTAACGGGTGCGCTCCCAGCCATCCAGTCGGCAGCGTGAGAGTCAGCGTATTGTTCTCTTTACGCGCGCGCAGATGCATTTCCGGGAGTGCGTCGTCGTGGCGGCGGCTGGCAAAAATAATCGCCAGGCGTAGTAAACGGCACATATGCTCAGCGGTGTGCGAAGTTACGGCATTTTGTTGACTTAATAGCGGTAGGTCGATGCTGTTACTTTGATTCTGCAGCAGTATCGCCAGGAGTTTCTTTTGTGCGGGCGTGAAGCCTGGAAGGTCGAGATGGCGAACTAAGTAAGCGGCGTGCTGTGGAGCAAATTTAAAATCGACGCTCAGGCCTATTTCGTGGATCTGACAGGCGCTTTCCACTATTTCGCAACATTGTTCATCCAGCGCCCAGTCGCCATTTACCTGACGAATAAAATTGCGTACCAGGCGCGCTACGCGCTGTGCCTGGCCTGCATCAATTGCAAAGCGGCGCTGAATATTGTTAAGCGTGCGGCTGCGAATATCCCGATCGCCGGTGAGATGTAGCATTCCGTAGATCAGGCCTTCACGCAGGGCGCCGCCTGCCAGCGTCATACTGTCAATGCTCAGTTCCTGAAATAGCGCTATCAAAATGGAGAGACCGCTTGGGAAAACCAGCGCCCGTTCCAGGGTCAGGCCATCGATATCCAGCTCTTCGAGTCTGCCGCACTGAATCGCACGCTGTTTGAGTTGCTGCAGTTTGGCAAGCGTTATTCGCTCGTCCATGCCCTGAGCAACCATGATTTCCTGCAGTGCCTGAACGGTGCCAGAGGCGCCGACGCAGATATGCCATCCGCGCGCTCGTAGCGTAGATGCGGCAGGGCGGATAATCATGCGCGCGGCGTTTTCGGCGCGGTGGAAATTTTCCTCAATCAAATTTCGATCGCCAAAATAGCGCTCCAGCCACGTGACGCATCCCATCGATAAACTAAAAAGTTCTGTAGCCTGCGCGCCGCTGCCGGTTACCAGCTCGGTACTGCCGCCGCCGATATCAACAACCAGGCGGCTATCCGGGCCGCCGGTAGTATGTGCAACGCCCTGATAAATCAGCCGCGCTTCTTCTTCTCCGCTAATGACATTTATTGTAATGCCCAAAATTTGCTGAGCCTTTTCCAGAAACGCGTCTGCATTTTTTGCCAGCCGCAGCGTTGCGGTAGCAACAACGCGGACACTGTCTGTGGGAATGTCCTGCAGTTGTTCTGCAAATAGCTGCAGACATTGCCAGCCGCGCGTCATGGCTTCATCGGAGAGTATTTCGTCTTCAGTCAGCCCGGCGGCGAGCCTGACTTTACGCTTAATACGAGCCACGGTCTGAATGCTGCCAGCGACCTCACGCACAACTAACATATGGAAGCTATTGGATCCCAAATCGATAGCGGCGTATAGCGATGAGGCGCTTAGCATATCAGTTAACCTGAGCGGCGACGGTTGCGGGAAGTATTGCGACGCGGGCCATTACCGGAGCGAGGGCGCGTAAGCCGTTTTGGCGGTGGCAATTCATTCATAAGCGCATCCGGATTATATTTACTGACCGGGATCATATGGCCAATGTAGCTTTCAATCGCGGGTAAATTAAGCGCATATTCCTCACAGGCGAGACTAATAGAATGACCGCTGGCACCAGCGCGTCCGGTACGACCAATACGGTGGACATAGTCTTCACAGTCATCCGGGAGGTCGTAATTAAATACGTGTGTTACGGCCGGAATATGCAGGCCGCGCGCGGCGACATCGGTGGCAACCAGAATGTCCAGCGAGCCATTGGTGAACTCATCCAGAATGCGCAGGCGTTTTTTCTGCGGTACGTCGCCGGTGAGCAATCCGACACGATGTCCGTCGGCCGCCAGGTGCCCCCAGATATCTTCGCAGCGATGTTTTGTATTGGCGAAAATAATCGCGCGATCCGGCCATTCTTCTTCAATCAGCGTTTGCAGCAGGCGCATTTTTTCTACGTTTGACGGATAGAAAAGTTCTTCTTTAATGCGATGCCCGGTCTTTTGTTCCGGTTCTACTTCAACGTATTCCGCGTTATTCATTTGCTCAAAAGCCAGTTCGCGTACCCGATAAGAGAGCGTGGCGGAAAACAGCATGTTTAAACGTTCAGTGGCCGTAGGCATGCGGCGAAATAACCAGCGGATATCTTTAATAAACCCAAGATCGTACATACGATCGGCTTCATCAAGAACCACCACCTGGATTGCGTTCAGATTGATGTGATTTTGTTTGGCGTAGTCAATGAGGCGCCCGGTGGTACCGACCAGTATGTCGACACCTTTTTCCAGCACTTTTAACTGCTTATCATAGCCATCGCCGCCGTAGGCAAGGCCGAGTTTGAGTCCTGTGGCCTGCGCCAGAGGTTCTGCATCTGAGTGAATTTGCACCGCCAGCTCACGCGTCGGCGCCATGATCAGCGCGCGTGGCTGATTGATTTGACGTCCCTCAGGCGCCGGATGGGAGAGTAAATAGTGGAACGTGGACGTCAGAAACGCCATCGTTTTACCGGTACCGGTTTGCGCCTGCCCTGCCACATCCCGGCCCGCTAGCGTTAAAGGCAGCGCCAGCGACTGGATTGGGGTGCAGTTATAAAACCCTTTCTTTTCAAGGGCTTCAACTACTTTAGGGTGCAGGGCGAAGTCGGAAAACTTCTGTTCTGTTAAATGTGTTTTGCTCATAGTGTGGTAGAATATCAGCTTATTATTGCTTTACGAAAGCGTATCCGTTGAAATAAAGTCAACCTAAATGTTGGTGAGGCTGTGCTTTCCTTACGCTTTGTCGGATCGGCATCGCCTTTGTGGTGCGATGAGCGTGGGGTGAACAGCGTACCGTATTTATAATTAACAGCCTAAATTTACACCAATAAGCCGGGCATAATCCTGTGGAGTTAAGTATGAGCGATAAAATTATTCACCTGACAGACGACAGTTTTGACACGGATGTACTTAAGGCAGAAGGACTAGTTCTGGTCGACTTCTGGGCCGAATGGTGTGGTCCGTGCAAAATGATTGCCCCAATTCTTGATGAAATCGCAGTGGAATATGAAGGCAAATTGACCGTCGCTAAGTTGAATATCGATCAAAATCCGGGCACTGCGCCGAAATATGGTATCCGCGGTATCCCTACGCTACTGCTGTTTAAAGGCGGCGAAGTGGCGGCAACGAAAGTCGGGGCGCTGTCCAAAGGACAGCTGAAAGAATTCCTGGATGCTAACCTGGCGTAAAATAATCGGATGCCGGTGCGTGCGTGGTCTAAAATTTCTCCAGACTGCTGGACGCCCGGCGTCAGTCATGCTAACTTAGCCTAACTGCATTTTGAACTTACCTTATAGTTTAAATCTTGTTATACCCGAAGTTTCCGTACAGACAGTGCCTTACTAATGTCGTGTGCAGAGGAAAGTAAGTCGATTTCGGGCCTGTTACCCAATCCGTTTTGTCGTTCCAGCTCTGAGCGTTTCTGTGACCAGATCGCAATCGGACACGGGGTGATGGCCATTAACAGGCATGGATGATCCTGCCATACCGTTCACATAATAGTTCGAGATTTACCCCGAGTTTAAGAACCCACCATTATGAATCTTACCGAATTAAAAAATACGCCGGTTTCTGAGCTAATTACTCTCGGCGAAAGCATGGGTCTGGAAAACCTGGCCCGTATGCGCAAACAGGATATTATTTTCGCCATCCTGAAACAGCATGCCAAAAGCGGCGAAGATATTTTTGGCGATGGCGTGCTGGAGATATTACAGGATGGATTTGGTTTCCTCCGCTCTGCAGACAGCTCCTACCTCGCCGGTCCCGATGATATCTACGTTTCTCCCAGCCAAATTCGCCGCTTCAACTTACGTACTGGTGATACCATTGCCGGGAAAATTCGTCCGCCGAAAGAGGGCGAGCGTTACTTTGCGCTGCTAAAAGTTAATGAAGTTAACTACGACAAACCGGAAAATGCGCGCAGCAAAATCCTGTTTGAAAACTTAACGCCGCTGCATGCAAACTCACGTTTGCGTATGGAGCGCGGCAACGGATCTACCGAAGACTTAACCGCTCGCGTGCTGGATTTGGCATCGCCAATAGGGCGCGGGCAGCGTGGTTTGATCGTTGCACCGCCGAAAGCCGGTAAAACGATGCTGCTGCAGAATATCGCCCAGAGTATCGCCTACAATCACCCGGACTGTGTGCTGATGGTGCTGCTAATTGACGAACGCCCGGAAGAAGTTACTGAGATGCAGCGTTTGGTGAAGGGCGAAGTTGTCGCGTCTACCTTTGATGAGCCAGCCTCCCGCCACGTGCAGGTCGCGGAAATGGTCATCGAAAAAGCGAAGCGACTGGTTGAGCATAAAAAAGACGTTATTATCCTGCTCGACTCTATTACTCGCCTGGCACGTGCTTATAACACGGTCGTTCCGGCCTCCGGTAAAGTGCTGACCGGCGGGGTTGACGCAAATGCGCTACACCGTCCGAAGCGTTTCTTTGGTGCCGCGCGTAACGTAGAAGAAGGCGGCAGTCTGACAATTATCGCAACCGCGCTTATCGATACTGGCTCTAAAATGGATGAAGTCATCTACGAAGAGTTTAAAGGTACCGGTAATATGGAATTGCACCTTTCCCGCAAAATCGCAGAAAAACGCGTCTTCCCGGCGATTGATTACAACCGTTCCGGTACGCGTAAAGAAGAGTTGCTCACTACGCCTGAAGAACTGCAAAAAATGTGGATCCTGCGCAAAATCATCCATCCAATGGGCGAGATTGACGCAATGGAATTCTTAATTGGCAAACTGGCTATGACCAAAACCAATGATGAATTTTTTGACATGATGAAGCGTTCGTAATTGCAGGAAACTCGGGGGAGCGCCACGTTTTAACGTGGCGTTTTTCTTTTCCTCTTTATACGACCGTGCCGTCACTGCTATATTTGTCGTGTTTCCATGGATGACACTTTTGGCAGGGTATAAATCGCTCAGTCATAGTTGAATAATACGCCGTTTGTTCAGCCTCACCGATGCGTTTCCGGCATAATATGGAGACTGGTGGTTGTACTGGCGCTGAACGTACATTTTGCAGAGAGCGCTCATTGTGAATTTTATCTCCGCTAGTACTGAGTTAATCAGTATTTTTTTGTTCACAACCGTCTTCCTTTTTTTTGCCCGCAAGGCTGCTAAAAAGATAGGTCTTGTTGACCGGCCGAACTTTCGCAAACGTCACCAGGGCGTCATCCCGCTTGTTGGCGGCATTTCCGTTTACGCGGGGATATGCTTTACCTTCCTCCTCGCTGATTATTATATTCCTCATGCTGCGCTGTACCTGAGCTGTGCCGGTGTGCTCGTCTTTATCGGCGCACTGGACGATCGCTATGACATCAGCGTGAAAATACGAGCGACTATCCAGGCCACGATTGGCATTGTCATGATGGTCGTCGGCAAACTTTATCTAAGTAGCCTGGGCCATATTTTTGGTTCCTGGGAGCTGGTGCTCGGGCCGTTCGGTTATTTTTTAACGCTGTTTGCCGTATGGGCGGCGATCAATGCTTTTAACATGGTTGACGGCATTGATGGGCTACTGGGTGGTCTTTCCTGCGTGTCGTTTGCCGCAATGGGGATTATCTTATGGTTTGACGGTCAGGTTAGCCTCGCCATGTGGTGCTTTGCTATGATTGCCGCCATTCTTCCTTATATTTTACTCAATCTGGGCATCCTCGGGCGGCGCTATAAAGTATTTATGGGCGATGCAGGTAGCACGCTGATAGGGTTTACGGTCATCTGGATTTTACTGGAGACAACCCAGGGAAAACGTCATCCTATAAGCCCGGTGACTGCGCTATGGATTATCGCCATTCCTCTTATGGATATGGTCGCCATCATGTATCGTCGTTTGCGTAAAGGGATGAGTCCTTTTTCGGCCGACAGGCAGCATATTCACCATTTAATTATGCGGGCGGGATTTACCTCACGACAGGCATTCGTATTGATTACGCTATCTGCCGCGCTACTGGCTGCAATCGGTGTGATATCTGAATACCTGCATATCATTCCTGAATGGGCGATGTTGGTTCTGTTTTTACTGGCATTCATGCTCTATGGCTATTGCATTAAGAGAGCCTGGAAAGTCGCGCGTTTTGTAAAACGCATAAAACGCCGGATGCGGCGCAGAGAAAGCAGCCCGGACCTGATTAAATAAAATACAGGGGATGTCATGAAACAACAGGTATCCGTAAACAGCCGCGCGGGTGTTGAAGAGAATGAGCTGGATATTCGCGGACTGTTTTATACGCTATGGCGCGGTAAGTTCTGGATTATCGGCTGTGCGGTAATTTTTGCCATTCTCGTCATGGTGTATGCGTTTTTTGCACGCCAGGAGTGGAGCTCGACTGCGATTACTGATAGGCCGACCGTTAATATGCTGGGCGGATACTATTCGCAGCAGCAGTTTCTGCGTAATCTCAACGTGAATGGCGGCCCGTTACCCATTGAGCTGCCTTCCGTGATGGATGAAGCTTACAAAGAGTTCATCATGCAGCTCTCTTCATGGGATACCCGCCGCGAGTTCTGGCTGCAAACTGATTATTACCGTCAGCGCCAGGTCGGGAACAGTAAAGCCGACGCGGCGACGCTGGATGAGCTGATAGACAATATTCAGTTCACGGCCGGGGATATCACGCGTAACTTGAATGATAGCGTGAAGCTCATCGCCGAAACCTCGGCAGACGCGAATAATCTGTTGCGCCAGTATGTTGCATTCGCCAGCGAACGCGCTTCACGCCACCTTAACGATGAACTAAAAGGGGCATGGGCTGCGCGAAATATTCAGTTAAAAGCGCAGGTTAAGCGTCAGGAAGCCGTGGCACAGGCGCTATACAAGCGCCGCCTGCACAGCCTGCAGCAGGCGTTGACCATCGCTGAGCAGCATAATATTGCGCGCAGCGAGGCAGACGTGCCCGCAAACGAGCTACCTGAATCAGAGATGTTTATGCTGGGACGTGCCATGCTGCAGGCTCGCCTGGAAAACTTACAGGCGATCGGCCCTTCTTACGATGTCGATTACGATCAAAATAAAGCGATGCTGGCGACGCTCGATGTCGGGCCGACGCTGGAGCCGCGTTTTCAGACCTATCGTTATCTACGCACTCCGGAAGAACCTGTAAAAAGAGACAGTCCGCGTCGCGCATTCCTGCTGATTATGTGGGGATGCGTCGGCGCGCTGATCGGTGCAGGAATTGCGCTGGTCCGTCGTCGCCCGCGTCGTTGAATCACTCTCTGTGGCGGGAGCAGGGCGACTACCCCACAGGGTAATTTGAGGTAGATAACTGTGAAAGTGTTAACCGTTTTTGGTACACGTCCTGAGGCTATAAAAATGGCGCCGCTGGTTCATGCGCTGGCGGCCGATCCTGCATTTGAAGCTAAAGTTTGTGTCACGGCCCAGCATCGTGAAATGTTAGATCAGGTGCTGGATCTGTTTTCTATTAAGCCTGACTATGACCTGAATATTATGAGTCCCGGACAGGGGTTGACGGAAATTACGTGCCGGATTCTTGAAGGCTTAAAACCCGTGCTGGAATCTTTCCGTCCGGATGTGGTGCTGGTGCATGGTGATACTACTACTACCATTGCGACCAGCCTTGCAGCCTTTTATCAGCGTATCGCGGTGGGGCACGTTGAGGCGGGATTGCGCACTGGCGATCTCTATTCTCCATGGCCTGAAGAGGCCAACAGAACGCTGACGGGACATCTTGCCCGTTTTCACTTTGCCCCAACGGAAACCTCCCGACAGAATCTGCTGCGCGAAAATATCGCTCCGGAGAAGATTTTCGTGACCGGCAATACCGTGGTCGATGCTTTGCTGTCGATGCGCGATCGTATTCTTAACAATGAAGACGAAAGTCAGGCGCTGCGCGCTCGCTATCCATTCCTGCAGGCCGATAAAAAAATGATCCTGGTGACGGGGCATCGCCGGGAAAGTTTTGGCAGTGGGTTTGAACATATCTGTCAGGCGCTGGCGCAGATAGCCGCTGAAAACCCGGACGTACAGATTGTCTATCCGGTACATCTGAACCCGAATGTTAGTGAGCCGGTGAATCGCATTCTGAGCCATGTTGAAAACGTCATTCTGATTGCGCCTCAGGATTACCGTCCCTTTGTATGGCTCATGAACCACGCCTGGATGATTTTGACCGATTCAGGCGGCATTCAGGAAGAAGCGCCATCATTAGGTAAGCCGGTACTGGTGATGCGCGATACTACAGAGCGCCCGGAAGCAGTAGAAGCAGGAACAGTGCGTTTAGTAGGGACAAATACTCACACCATCGTTGAAGAAGTTACCCGGCTGCTACACGATAAGCATGCCTACCAGGCCATGAGCCAGGCACATAACCCCTATGGCGATGGAAAAGCCTCTGCGCGCATTATTGCAGCGTTGAAAAATAATCGGACGACACTATGAGTTTTGACACTATCTCAGTGATTGGCCTGGGATATATAGGCTTGCCGACCGCGGCGGCCTTTGCCTCACGGCGCAGGCGCGTCGTGGGGATTGATATAAATGTAGAAACCGTAAATACCATCAATCGCGGTGAAATCCACATTGTTGAACCCGAACTGGATACGGCGGTAAAAAATGCCGTACAGGGAGGCTGGCTCAGCGCGCGAACGATACCAGTGGCGGCAGACGCTTACCTCATTGCGGTACCGACGCCTTTTAAAGACGGGCATGAGCCCGATATGGTCTATGTTCAGGCGGCCGCAGAGTCTATTGCTCCGGTGTTAACCAAAGGCGCGCTGGTTATCATTGAATCGACGTCGCCGGTGGGCACGACTGAGCAGGTTGCGCAGTGGCTCGCGAAACTTCGCCCGGATCTCACTTTTCCGCAGCAGGCGGGCGAGCAGGCAGATGTAAATATCGCCTACTGCCCTGAGCGGGTACTGCCTGGGAAGATTATGGCGGAACTGGTTGCCAACGATCGCGTTATTGGCGGATTAACGCCCACTTGTTCTGCGCGCGCCAGCGACCTTTATCGCCTGTTCTTAAAAGGTGAATGTATCGAGACTACCGCGCGAACGGCGGAAATGTGTAAATTGACGGAAAATAGCTTTCGCGACGTGAATATTGCATTTGCCAATGAATTATCGCTTATCTGCGCGGATAAAGGCATTGACGTCTGGGAGTTGATTCGTCTGGCAAATCGCCATCCGCGCGTCAATATATTGCAGCCAGGGCCAGGCGTAGGCGGACACTGTATCGCCGTCGATCCGTGGTTTATTGTGGCACAAAGCCCTGAAGAAGCGCGGTTAATCCGCACGGCGCGTGAAGTGAACGATGCTAAACCTGACTGGGTCGTTCAGCAGGTTAAAGCGGCGGTTGCCGACTGCCTGTCAGAAACGCACCGCCGCGCCAGTGAGATAACGATTGCCTGTTTTGGACTGGCGTTCAAGCCCGATATTGATGACTTACGGGAAAGCCCGTCGATGACGATTGTCAACGCCCTGGCTGAATGGCACGCCGGCGCGCTGCTGGCGGTTGAACCCAATATCCATACGCTGCCCCCAACGCTTGCGCCGCGCTGTGAACTGGTTGATATCTCCGCCGCGCTGGCGCGCGCTGATGTACTGGTAATGCTGGTCGATCACCGCGCGTTTAAGGCGATCGACGCCGGGAATATTCTTCAGCCGTGGATAGTTGACACCCGGGGCGTATGGCGTTGAGTTTGTCGTCGACCCCCGTTTTGTGTGCGGATCTGCTGCCTCTTGAGTGGGAAAGCGGATTCTTTGGCCTGCGTACTGCACGCGTGAATTTCTCAGCGAGCGCAGGTCCTCTGACGGAGGCCCAGCTCCAGGCTTTTGACCGGATTCAGGCAAAGGTAAACGCCGCTGATGATTCGCATCTGGATGTGCTTCAGGCACAGGGTTTTCGCCTGGTTGACGGCGAGGTAAATCTTAGTCTTCCTCTGACTCAGAACTATGTAGACGCTGGGCTGACCGCAGCGACGGAGCTGGATATTCCACCACTGCGCTCAATGGCGGACGCAGTGTTTCAGTACAGTCGTTTCCGTGCCCCCTGGTACACGCCTGGCGCCAGCGCGCGTTTTTATTCGCGCTGGGTGGAGAATGCGGTGAAGGGAACGTTTGACGATATCTGCCTGGTGTTACGTGAAGGCGGAGCGCTGCGAGGTTTTGTTACACTGCGGCAGGTTAATGATAACGACGCCCGGATAGGTCTGCTGGCCGGTCGCGGCGTCGGGGATGCGTTAATGCAGGCGGCGTGTCACTGGAGCGCAGAGCGCGGCCTGACGCGGCTGTGGGTCGCTACGCAGCCCGGCAATCGGGCGGCACTTAATTGCTATCTCAGAAGCGGCGCTGGTATTGAGAACGTCGCGTATTGGTTATACAGGTGAAATCATGATTCCATTTAACGCGCCGCCGGTAGTGGGGACGGAGAAAGATTATTTGCAGTCTGCCATAGAGAGCGGGAAGCTGTGCGGCGATGGCGCGTTTACCCGACGCTGCCAGCAGTGGATGGAACAGCGTTTTAACGTACGTAAGGTACTCCTGACGCCCTCTTGCACTGCCTCTCTGGAAATGGCGGCGCTGCTAATTGATATTCAGCCCGGCGATGAAGTGATCGTGCCGAGCTATACCTTTGTGTCGACGGCGAATGCGTTTGCCCTTCGCGGCGCACGCCTCGTGTTTGTCGATATCCGTCCTGATACCATGAATATCGATGAGCGGAAAATCGAAGCGGCTATTACAGAAAAAACCCGCGCGATTGTTCCTGTCCATTACGCGGGCGTCGCCTGTGAAATGGATACGATTATGCGTATTGCCAACGCGCATAAGCTATGGGTAATTGAGGATGCCGCGCAGGGCGTGATGTCTACTTACAAAGGCAGGGCGCTGGGCACCATCGGCCATATTGGTTGTTTTAGTTTTCATGAAACGAAAAATTACACTGCCGGTGGCGAAGGCGGTGCGACGCTTGTCAACGATGCGGAACTTGTTGCACGGGCAGAGATTATTCGTGAAAAAGGGACGAACCGCAGCCAGTTTTTTCGCGGCCAGGTGGATAAATATACGTGGCGTGACCTGGGATCGAGTTTTCTCATGTCGGATTTACAGGCCGCCTACCTGTGGGCGCAGCTTGAAGCCGCCGATACCATTAATCGCCAGCGCTTAACGCTGTGGCAAACCTACTACGATGCCCTGTTGCCGCTGATGCAAAAGGGGCGTATTGAATTGCCGACGCTGCCTGCAGAATGTAACCACAATGCGCATATGTTTTATATCAAACTGCGCGATGAGGCGGATCGCGAGCGGCTTATCGCCTGGCTGAAAGAGGCGGAAATCCTGGCCGTTTTTCATTATATCCCGCTGCACAGTAGCCCGGCGGGCCAGCAATACGGTTATTTTCACGGGAAAGACGACTATACGACGCGCGAAAGTGAGCGCTTATTACGCCTGCCGCTCTTCTACAACCTTGCTCCCGTTAACCAGCGCACGGTGATTAATTCATTAGTGAGTTATCTCGCCTGATGTCGCTGGCAAAAGCCTCGGTATGGACGGCAACCTCTACGCTTGTAAAAATCGGTGCCGGGCTGTTGGTAGTAAAGCTGCTGGCGTTAGCCTACGGCCCTTCGGGCGTTGGTATGGCGGGCAATTTCCGACAGCTTATTACCGTGCTCGGCGTGCTAGCTGGCGCAGGTATTTTCAACGGCGTGACCAAATACGTCGCTCAGTACCACGACGAACCTGCGCGGCTTCGTCGCGTAGCCGGGACGGCCTCAGCGATGGTGCTTGGCTTTTCGACTTTACTGGCTTTAGGTTTTCTGCTGGCGGCGCCTTTAATAAGCATTGCGCTATTCGGGCATGCGGATTATGTGAACATAATCCGGCTGGTGGCGCTTATCCAGTTTGGTATTGCCTGGGCAAATCTGGCGCTGGCGGTTATCAAAGGGTTTCGAAATGCGGCCATTAATGCGCTGGCGCTGATTATCGGCAGCTTTGTCGGCGTACTGGCGTACTTCGTCTGCTGGCGAACTGGGGGCTACCCGGGCGCGCTAATTGGGCTGGCGTTAGTGCCGGCGCTAATTGTTTTCCCTGCCATGTTATTACTGGCGCGCAGCCGGGCTATGCCGCTTAACTATTTCGCACCTTGTTGGGATAAACCTCTGGCGGCGGGGCTGGCGAAATTTACCGCGATGGCGCTGATGACCTCCGTTACCATGCCCGTCGCCTACGTCATGATGCGTAATCTCCTGGCGATGCGCTATGGATGGGATGCGGTTGGGATTTGGCAAGGCGTTAGCAGTATCTCGGATGCTTATTTACAGTTTATTACGGCCGCGTTTAGCGTTTGGCTATTGCCGACTCTTGCCCGCCTAAGTGAAAAACCGGCGATAAGCCATGAGATTATTAAAGCGTTGCGCTTCGTGCTACCGGCGGTGGCGATAGCGAGTCTACTAGTTTGGTTGCTGCGAGATGTGGCTATCTGGCTGCTATTTTCCCCGAAGTTTACCGCAATGCGCGATCTCTTCGGCTGGCAATTATGCGGCGATGTGCTGAAAGTCGGCGCCTATGTGTTTGGCTATTTGATAATCGCGCGCGCGTCGCTGCGTTTGTACCTGGTAGCAGAAGTTAGCCAGTTTATCCTGCTTACCGGGTTGTCCCACTGGCTAATTCCAAAGAATGGAGCGCTGGGAGCAACGCAGGCTTATATGGCGACCTATATCGTGTGGTTTGCTCTGTGCTGTACTGGTTTCCTGATCTGGCGGAGGCGGCCATGACGGCGCTTATACACGTGTTGGGATCGGATATCCCGCATCATAATCGTACGATGCTGGCGTTTTTCCAGGATACGCTGGGCGCACCTGAACAAGGGCGCCATTTTATGGTAGTCAGTAACGATCCTGGCCTGCAACAGGTGTGGCCGGGGCTGAAGATCGCCCGTTTCCCGGACAAAAAATCGCTGGCGCGGGCGGTGGTGGCCATCGCGCGTAACCAGCGGGCGCAGCGCTTCTTTTTCCACGGGCAGTTTAATGTAAGCCTATGGCTTGCCTTGCTCACTGGCGGTTTACGGCCAAATCAGGTGAGCTGGCATATGTGGGGCGCAGATCTTTATGAAGCCGCTTCCAGCGTGAAATTTCGCCTTTTTTATCTTCTGCGCCGTCGTGCGCAGGGGCGCGTTGGCCGCGTATTCGGCACGCGCGGCGATTTGCGCTACTTTAGCCAACGGCATTCCGGTGTGCCAACGGAGTTACTCTATTTTCCTACGCGTATGGATCCGGCGTTAAATTCATCGGGCAAAATACGGAAAATGGGAGGACGACTGACGATTTTGATAGGAAATTCTGGCGATCGCAGTAATCTTCACATTTCCGCGCTGCATGAAATTTACCGGCAATTTGGCGATACGGTCAAAATTATTATTCCTATGGGCTATCCCGAAGGGAATAGCGCCTGGATTGAGGAAGTGGCGCGCGAGGGGCAGGCGCTGTTCAGCCCGGAGAATCTGACCATCCTGCGTGACCGTATGCCGTTTGAAGATTACCTTGCTCTGCTGCAGACCTGCGATCTCGGCTACTTTATCTTCGAGCGCCAGCAGGGCATTGGTACGCTGTGCTTGCTGATTCAGGCCGGGGTGCCGTGTGTCTTAAGCCGTAAAAACCCGTTTTGGTGCGATATGGCGGAACAGCAGGTACCGGTGCTCTTTGCCGGTGAGCCGCTGGATGAGAAGAAGATCCGAGAAGCACAGCAACAGTTGCAAAATAGGGACAAACGACAGATAGCTTTCTTTAGCCCGAACTATATTGCGGGCTGGCGGCGTGCGCTGCTGATTGCATCGGGAGAAAGTACATGACATTGCTGGAGTTTAGTGGTCTGTTCGTGATTTGGCTGCTATCGATTATATTTATCGGCACCCTAACCTGGCGTGAAATTCGTCGGGCACGCTTTAACTTCACTGTATTCTTTTCGCTGCTATTTTTATTAACCTTCTATTTCGGTTTCCCGCTGACGGCGGTACTGGTCTTTCGCTTTAACGTCGCCGTTGTTCCCGCTGCAGAATTGCAGCAGGCCCTGATTTGTGCGAGTGCGTTCTATGCCATTTACTCTGTGGCTTATAAAATGCGACTGCGTCCGGCGCGGCGAGATCAAGCGCCTGCGTTATTTACGATGAATCGGGTAGAAACCCACCTGACTTTTTATCTTCTTCTGGCCGTCGCGCTGGTAAGCGTGGCCGTTTTTTTTCTGCACAATGGCTTTCTACTTTTTAAGTTGCATTCATACAGCGAAATCTTTTCAAGCCAGGTGTCCGGCGTTGCTCTGAAACGTTTTTTCTACTTCTTCATCCCGGCGATGCTGGTGCTCTATTTTTTACGTCAGGATCGTAAAGCGTGGCTGTTTTTCCTGGTCACCACCGTCGCTTTTGGATTGCTGACGTATGCAATTGTTGGCGGTACGCGCGCGAATATTATTATCGCATTCGCTATTTTCCTGTTTATCGGCATGATTCGCGGCTGGATTTCTCTGTGGATGGTTATCACCGCCGGCGCGTTCGGTATTGTGGGTATGTTCTGGCTGGCATTAAAACGGTATGGATTGAACGTGAGCGGCGACGAAGCCTTTTACACCTTTTTGTATTTGACGCGCGATACTTTTTCGCCCTGGGAAAACCTGGCGCTGCTGCTGCAGCATTACAGTGACATTCATTTCCAGGGGCTGGCGCCTATTGTGCGGGATTTTTATGTATTTATTCCTTCCTGGCTTTGGCCTGGCCGCCCGACGGCGGTACTCAACAGCGCTAACTATTTTACCTGGGAGGTTCTCAATAACCACTCGGGGCTTGCTATCTCCCCGACCCTGATAGGATCGCTACTGGTCATGGGCGGTTATGGGTTTATCGCGCCCGGGGCGATAGCCGTAGGATTAATTATCAAATGGTTTGACTGGCTGTATCAGCGCGGGCGCGAGGAAACTAACCGCTATAAAGCGGCTATCTTACAAAGCTTCTGCTTTGGTGCCATCTTTAATATGATCGTGTTGGCGCGTGAAGGGCTGGATGCTTTCGTGTCCCGCGTTATTTTCTTTTTACTGGTTTTTAGTATTTGCCTGGTTCTGGCAAAACTCATTTTTTGGCTACTGGATAGCGCCGGTTTGATTCATCCGCGGGATGTGCGTATTTCGCGGCGAGATACACTTTTGTCGGATAAGTAAAACAATGGGTGAACGGACGGAAGCGCCGTCGTATATCCTGCGGGGGCTCAGGCTTCTGGGGTGGCGCGATATGGATCATGCGCTGGAATGGCTGCATGAAGACGGTGTGCTAAAAGAAGGAACGCTGGTTGCTATCAATGCGGAGAAAGTGCTGGCCGCTGAACGCAGCCCTGAGGTGCGCGCATTGATTGAACAGGCAGAATTCAAATATGCAGATGGCATTAGCGTGGTGCGTTCAATCCGCAAAAAATATCCTGGAGCGAAAGTTTCCCGCGTGGCAGGCGCCGATCTGTGGGAAGCGCTAATGGCGCGAGCGGGGCGCGATGGTACACCCGTTTTTTTAGTGGGCGGGCAGCCGGATGTGTTAGCTCAAACGGTGACAGTGCTGCGGGAGCGCTGGCAGGTCAATATTGTTGGCAGCGAGCACGGCTTTTTTCCACCGGAGGCGCGGCAGGCTATTTTTGAGCGCATTCGTGCCAGCGGCGCGCGTATTGTTACCGTTGCCATGGGATCGCCGGTACAGGAGCGCTTTATGCGTGATTGTCGCTGCATCGCTCCTCATGCCTTATATATGGGGGTCGGCGGTACCTATGATGTATTCACCGGGCGCGTTAAGCGAGCGCCTGCGCGCTGGCAGGCGCTGGGGCTGGAGTGGCTATATCGTCTACTGTGCCAGCCAAGCCGAATCACGCGCCAGTTACGCCTGCTACGCTATTTAGGTTGGCACTACTCAGGCCGTTTATAGGGCCTTACGTACGCCGTCCCCAATCGCTTTTTTACGATTTTAATTTGGCTTTTGGCTCGCTGACCGCGTTTTCTTACGTCTGGTTTGCTATTTGTACAAAAATACGGAACTATTGCGCTCGCACGCCGGTTTTTGCGGCGGCGCAGCGCGGCTGCGGCGTGAAACATAAAAATAAGCGGGAAAACCCGTCACGGTATAGCAAATACAACAATAAGAGGATATATGGCTGAAAGTAAAAGTGGGCTCCAGCGTGGCCTGGAGGCGCGGCATATTGAGCTGATTGCGCTTGGCGGAACGATAGGCGTTGGGCTATTCATGGGGTCGGCAAGCACCCTGAAATGGGCAGGGCCGTCCGTGCTGTTGGCTTACATTATCGCCGGGCTATTTGTCTTTTTTATTATGCGCTCAATGGGCGAAATGCTGTTTCTGGAGCCGGTAACCGGTTCATTCGCCGTATATGCTCATCGCTATATGAGCCCCTTCTTCGGCTATTTAACGGCGTGGTCTTACTGGTTTATGTGGATGGCGGTAGGGATTTCCGAAATAACCGCCATCGGCGTGTATGTTCAGTTTTGGTTTCCGGAACTACCGCAGTGGATACCTGCGATATGCGCGGTGGGGCTAGTGGCTCTGGCGAACCTGGCGGCAGTGCGATTATATGGTGAAATTGAATTTTGGTTCGCCATGATCAAAGTGACCACGATTCTGGTGATGATCATTGTTGGCCTGGGCGTGATTTTCTTTGGCTTGGGCAACGGTGGTTTGCCTACCGGTTTTGGTAATCTAACGCAAAACGGTGGATTTTTCGCGGGTGGCTGGAAAGGTTTCCTCACCGCATTATGTATCGTTGTTGCGTCTTATCAGGGTGTGGAGCTTATTGGTATTACTGCGGGCGAAGCAAAGAACCCTCAGGTGACGCTGCGTAGCGCTATTGGCAAGGTGCTGTGGCGTATCCTTATTTTCTACGTCGGTGCCATTTTTGTCATCGTAACGATTTTCCCGTGGAATGAAATTGGCAGTAACGGTAGCCCATTTGTCCTGACTTTCGCGAAAATAGGGATTACCGCAGCGGCGGGGATTATTAATTTCGTGGTGTTAACCGCGGCGTTATCCGGCTGTAACAGCGGTATGTATAGCTGTGGACGAATGCTCTATGCGCTGGCGAAAAATCGCCATCTGCCTGCTGTAATGGGTAAAGTTTCCGCGAATGGCGTGCCGGTTGCCGGTGTCGCGCTGTCTATCGTTATTCTACTGATAGGATCTTGCCTTAATTACGTCATTCCAAATCCACAGCGCGTATTTGTCTATGTATATAGCGCCAGCGTGTTACCAGGAATGGTGCCATGGTTTGTGATTTTGATAAGTCAATTACGCTTTCGTAAGGCGCATCGCGAGGCGCTTACAACGCACCCGTTCCGCTCTTTATTATTTCCGTGGACAAACTGGCTGACGATGGCATTCTTGCTCTGCGTTCTGGTGGGGATGGGGCTGAATGAGGATACGCGAATGTCACTGATTGTTGGGCTTTTCTTCCTTGGCGTCGTCGCGTTGGTGTATAAGCTTTTTGGTTTAGGAAATCGCACCGCGTCTTGAAAATAGGATGGTTAAATCACCGGAATGTGCAAAGCATAACCAAACGCGCATTTTATTAAAAAAACCACTAGACAGCGCCGTGTGAAGTCCGTAGTATCCCCCTCCGCAACGGCGCTACGCGCCCGTAGCTCAGCTGGATAGAGCGCTGCCCTCCGGAGGCAGAGGTCTCAGGTTCGAATCCTGTCGGGCGCGCCATTTAATTTAAGGCGCTTGAGCTGCGGTGGTACGATTAACCGTGTGATTACAGTGGTGGCTATAGCTCAGTTGGTAGAGCCCTGGATTGTGATTCCAGTTGTCGTGGGTTCGAGTCCCATTAGCCACCCCATCTAATTTCGTGGAATGCGAAGGTGGCGGAATTGGTAGACGCGCTAGCTTCAGGTGTTAGTGTCCTTTCGGACGTGGGGGTTCAAGTCCCCCCCCTCGCACCACAACCTTCTTCTTAAAGAGAAGTGAAAAGATAGTGAAAAATCGGCGAGTAGCGCAGCCTGGTAGCGCAACTGGTTTGGGACCAGTGGGTCGGAGGTTCGAATCCTCTCTCGCCGACCACTCTCTTCCCTGTTATATGAAAAAGCAGACTATTATGGTCTGCTTTTTTGTTTCTTGCGCTTCGGAGTTGGAATCGCCTTGCATGCGGCTATAGATCTCAGCCTAAGCACAAGGTGCCCTTGTCTCTCTGTCATGTATTTATTCTGCGTGGCCGCTTTATTCCGCTACGGAAGCTTTGAGAACAATGATAGGTTGGTATTCTGACTATCTTTGAGAAAGCGCGGATAAGTGTATTAATTGAGTCAGCAGCAGAGCGCTGAGTAAAGCGGAGCACCGCGGTGCTTTCTGCAATAGGATAGGGTACTTGATTACCTTTTAAGAGCCGTGCGGCCAGTAAGATATTCTCCTCCTGCCTATTAAATGATTAACAGGCTGGCTCCTGTAAGTTTTCTCTACCAGACCCAGACCCAGACCCAGACCCAGACCCAGACCCAGACCCAGAGAGGGTGGTCAGGAGGCTGGGAACCTCGTGCAGCAGGAACTGGGCAGGGTAACGCCGTCTATACAGACTTTCACACTTTTATTTATCAAGCTCTGGCGCCTACGGCTTGCCTTTTAATGACAGACTGAAAAAACGCAATTGGCATACAGAATCACTGGGTGCATGGACAGCCCGATGGCGTATTTCTATAAACAGGGCAGCGTATTAATCAGAGTGAGTTGATGCGGGCGTTTAAGAATATAAAGAGATAAGCCCGAGTGACGTTAAAAGGAGACAGATTGTGCCGCTTCGTGTCTCTAAATGGTGACATTTAACGTGTTGTTATTGCATAAATTGTTAAATCCAGCGTCGTTTCGTCTCTAATCCATGACATTCATTGAGAAGAGCGAACTATTAACAGGAATAATAAATGGTATAATATGTTGATTTATAATGTATTTTATTGTTGGCACACAATATGCATTAACTGACCTGTAGATACTCATTCCATTTGTTATGTTTGCCGCGATGGCTTCATAATCCCGGGAATGATGTAGAGCCATTCAGGGTGCTTATCGTCCAGACACTGATGTCGTCTTTATTGATCTCATCAAAGCGTATGGACATTACGTTGAGTGAAGCACCGCTTGTTGTCTAACAGACCTGTCTTTGCGCTGGCTATTTTGGCCGGCGTTTTTTTTATTTATTGGGTAGAGATGGCTGTGGGATAGGGCCATAAAAACGACCTGCCGTGGAAGTAAAAACGGCCATCTTCAGAGGAGATGGCCGTATAAAGAAGCTTAAGATGGGGCGTTATTTTTTAGCGTCAGCAACAGGCCGTCTCGTCGCATGGCAGCCGCTTCTTCTGGCTGCTTCAGGCGATCGAGCGTGTCGGCAAGCCAGGCGTAATCATAGGCGTCCGGACGCTGCTTCAGGGCAGCACGGAAAGCGAAGCTGGCTTCTTTCCATTCTCCGTGCTTCATCAACATTTGGCCCAGCGTGCTCCAGAGCAGCGGGCGCGAACCATGATTTTTAATTTGCTGACGCAATACCTTCTCGACCTGCTCCGGCGCGCTGGTTTTTAGACGCGGCATCAATAAAACCAGGCTTTCATTATATTCCTGCTTCAGCCCGTCCAGAATAATTTGCTGGGCGGTAGCGTGATCGTCACACTCAATCAGCCGATCCGCCATGGCCACCTGGAGATCTGAACGCAGGCGTATTTTACGCCCCTGATTATGCCACCAGGATTTCAACCCTTCGCTGCCGCCATCGGCCATAGCCTGGTCCATCAGCCCAATCCAGGCCTGCTGCTCTAACGCTGCCCGGTGAGCATCATCACCAATATGCGCTTTCTCCATGGAGTAGAGAATATCAAGCAGAGAACTCCACGCGTGGGTGCGTATGTAGGCCTGCTCAGCAAGGCGCAGCACCTCAGGGTGGCGCGGTGCGATTTCCAGCAGCTTATCAACGCCGTGGCGGGCGGCATGATTTTCATTACGCGCAAGCTGAAGCCGAACGCGCGTGATTTCTACTGGGATAGGATCGTTTTCTGAAAGCTCTGCTGCGCGCTCCAGGTGCTGGCTGGCGCGCGCATCGTCACCTCGCTGCTGTGCGGCTTCGGCGGCCAGCAGATAATTGACTACGGGCTGTTCCGCGTGATCGGCATGTTTGGACAGCAGCTTTTCAACCTGCTGATAATCCCCTTCCGCCAGCTTAATTAACGCCTGGCTGGTATGCTTGTGGGCGCGACGACGTTTGCGCCCGACAAACCATCCGCGGGTGCGAGAACCGGTATGAAATATCCGACGCAGTATCCACTCGATAACCAGCAGCGCCAGAATCAATAAACACAGCATAATAACCAGTGCAGTGACGCTGGTTTCAATATTGTAGTCATTGGTTTGAATCAATACGTAGCCCTGGTGACCTGCGAGCATGGGGCCAACCACAATACCTGCCAGCAGCAGGAGAAATAACAGGAGAACTTTTAGCATGATTATTCTCCTTGCTGAGGTTGGGCGCCAGAGGCGGCGTCAGACGCTGGCATCGGGGCGTGGCGATCCCAGGCGCGCATCAGTTTTTCGAGAATGGGCTGGCTGGCTAAGGTATCCGGCACATCCATTTCAATGCTTTGTTGGCTGAGCGTGTCTAAATCCGCCAGGAAACCTTTTGTGGCAGCATCATCGGTATCGTAATAGGCGCGGATCCAGGTAGAGACGGTCTCAAGAGATTGCTTATAGGTTTCATCCTGATGGCGCGGCACGGCCTGTACGGCTATTAATAAACGCGAACGGATATTTTCGCGCAAGTAGATATCCTGATTTGGTGCCAGTAGCGGTACGTCGGTGGTATCCCTGCGTCGGATAGTAATGAAATTCTCCATAAAGTTATGCCAGCTTTTAACCAGGTTTTGCCGCCATTCAGTCAGCGAGCCTGATAACTCTTTGCTGTTGGAATCCATCGGACTGTCATCGTCGTCATTATCCGCAAGGCGAAGATTATCAACCTGGTTCGAAAGCTGATTGAGCTTCAATATAATGCCATCGAAGTCAATCTGCGTTACGCCTGATAAGCTGGAGATATCCTGAGTCAATGCGCGGCGTGCGTTGATCAGGCGGGGATCGTTCATCTGCGCCAGGCTTTCATCAGCGCTGCGCAGCAGCGCAATGGCCGTAGTGACATCCTGATCGCTCCAAAGCTTGCGCCCGGCGAGTTTGACCAGAAAATCGGACTGCGCAAGCTGCCAGACTTTAGCGTCGCTGCCGGAGATCGCGGCGACTTTCTGCTGGGTTTCTGCCAGCGCTTTTGCCATTTGCACCTGGTGCGCGCGCGCTTCTTCAAGCCGCGCGGTTTGCTGTTTAATCAAATTCTCCAGATCAATTTTTTGCTGGCTTTGTAGCTGTTGCAATGCGTTGAGCTGCGCGCTGAGCGATTCATTTTGCGCCATCTGGCTTGCTGCCTGATGTTTTCCCCAACTATACAGGCCGGCACCGGCGGCTAGCGCTATGGCGATAGCGACGATACTCAGCGTGATGCCAGCGGCATTGCTGCGCGTTTTTACTGGTTTTGACTCAGGCTGAACAGGCTGCGCGTTGTTTTCTGCAGCGGAGTTGGCCTCTTCAGTCATCGCGGAGGGCTCTTTTTGTTCCGTCATCATTCTTCCCATCGTTCATGTTGTTATTGCGCGCAGCAGCGCGTCATTATCGGCGTTATCCGCAACTTTAATCTTTTTCCAGCCCAGCTCCACGGCCTGAATAGCCAGACGTTCGCTAACAACGATCAATTGGCACCGGAGTAGCCAATGGTGTTTATGCCAGTCAGGAAACAGTGACCAGAGCTGTTGTAGCATTTCTCCACTGGTGACGACCAGCGTTGAAATGCCGCGTTCATACCAGCGAGCTGCTTCTTCTTCGCCAGTATAATGAATGAAGTTGCGTTGATAACATTCACAAAATCTGACGGACGCGCCGCGCTCGCCTAGCACCGTGCCTAATAGCTCTCGTCCACCATTGCCGCGCAGGATAAGCGCTGTTTTTCCGTTAATATTTTGTAATTCAGGTAATTGTAGCAGGACTTCACTGATTTCCCGATCCCGCGGATAATTTACCTGGAGGCCGCTATTGGCGTGTAACGCCAGCGCTGTCGCCCTGCCGATAGCAAAGGCTGAAACTTGTTCCGGCCAGCGCATTTCGGCTTGCTTCAGTGCTGCTGCGGCAAAGTTAACCGCCTGTTTCGATAAGGCGACTAACAGGTCGCCAGGTGCGAGATGGGTCAGATATTCCGGAAGATAAGGCAACTCGCGGCCCGGAGTGAATTCAATCAGGGGGAGGCTCCACGCCTCCACGCCGAGCGTGCGAAGGCGGCCTACAAGCTCCTCTCCTGCAGGGGAAGGGCGAGTGACCAGAACGCGTCTCATTGCGATGCGGTTTCCTGATAAATAGCGCTAAGAATCGCATCTGCGCCGTTATGTAACAGCTCTTCAGCCAGAGAAATCCCCATTGCCTGCGCATCATCAGGATGCCCGCGCCGCTCCGCGCGAATTATTTGTGAACCATCCACGGCGCCAACCAGTGCTCGCAGCCAAAGCTCACCGTTGCTAAGTTCGGCATAACTGCCAATAGGCACCTGGCAGCCGCCTTCAAGACGAGTATTCATTGCGCGTTCGGCGGTGACGCATATCGCCGTTTCACGATGATTAAGCGGTGCCAGTAAAGCGCGCGTATGGTTATCATTGAGCCGGCATTCGATGCCGACTGCGCCCTGGCCAACGGCGGGAAGAGAAACTTCCGGCGAAAGCGCACAGCGGATCCGCTCCGGCATTTTTAGGCGCTTCAGGCCGGCAACGGCTAAGATAATCGCGTCATATTCTCCTGCATCGAGCTTGCCAAGACGGGTGCCCAGGTTGCCGCGTAAAGAGCGGATAACTAAATCCGGGCGCTGGGCCATTATTTGGCACTGACGACGCAGGCTGGAGGTACCTACGACGCTACCGGCAGGCAGCGCATCCAGGCTGTCGAAATGACCGGAGACAAACGCGTCCCTCGGGTCATCACGTTCACATATAGTCACCAAACCCAGGCCTTCCGGAAAGGCGACCGGCACGTCTTTCATCGAGTGAACGGCGATATCGGCGCGATGTTCCAGGAGCGCCCGCTCCAGCTCTTTGACGAATAGCCCTTTGCCCCCAACTTTCGCCAGCGGGGTATCCAGCAGAATATCGCCGCGTGTCACCATCGGCACCAGTTCGACCCTTAGAGAGGGGTGATGTGCTTCCAGGCGCTGTTTTACATCCTCTGCCTGCCACAGTGCCAGCGGGCTTTGGCGGGTTGCAATGCGTAATACTTCGTCAGACATGCTTTTTACCGTGATAACCGTTTAAAGAACATCCTAACATTGTTACCGGAAAACTGTCAGTTGTAACGGCCACGCGAGCGCAGAAGGCGTGATACTCTTTCAACGTTGGATGAAGCGCTGTCATGCTACACTTTGTGTAGTGCATCTTTCTTTACGGTCAAACGGCATGGTGTTAAATTGATCACGTTTCCAGCAATTCCCGGTCAGATCATTGTTAGTAATAGGCAGTGGCCCATGGAAACTGGTTTTTTGACGAAATACTGAAACATCAGGCGAATATGTCTTGTACCTCTATATTGAGACGCTAAAGCAGAGACTGGATGCCATAAATCAATTGCGCGTCGATCGCGCGCTTGCTGCTATGGGGCCTGCTTTTCAGCAGGTTTACAGTTTACTGCCCGGACTTCTACATTATCATCACCCGCTGATGCCGGGTTACCTTGAAGGTAACGTTCCCGCCGGTATCTGTCTTTTCACGCCTGATGAAAATCAATTACTTGCGCTACAGGATTTGGCGCAGCGCCGTGGCGTTGCAGCCCAGCTCACCCCTACGGGAGAATTGCCTATAACCGGCGTTTATTCTATGGGTAGCACGTCGTCCGTTGGCCAAAGTTGTACCTCTGATTTGGATATTTGGGTCTGCCATCAGTCCTGGCTTGACGGTGAGGAACGCCGCCTGCTGCAGCGCAAGTGTAATTTGCTGGAAAACTGGGCCGCGTCTATGGGCGTTGAAGTCAGCTTCTTTTTGATTGATGAAAATCGATTCCGTCACAATGAAAGAGGCAACCTTGGTGGTGAAGACTGCGGTTCTACTCAGCACATTCTATTGCTGGATGAGTTTTATCGCTCCGCAGTGCGTATGGCGGGTAAGCGCATTCTGTGGAATATGGTGCCGGTAGCGGAAGAATATCGCTATGATGAATATGTCATGTCGCTGTATGGGCGGGGCGTACTTACGCCTAACGAATGGCTCGATCTTGGCGGATTAGGATCGCTTTCCGCAGAGGAGTATTTCGGTGCCAGCTTATGGCAGCTCTATAAGAGTATTGATTCTCCGTACAAAGCCGTGTTGAAAACGCTGCTCCTTGAGGCTTATTCCTGGGAGTATCCCAATACCCGCCTCTTAGCCGAAGACATTAAGCAGCGCCTGCACGATGGGGAGATAGTCTCTTTTGGGCTGGATCCTTACTGCATGATGCTGGAAAGAGTGACTTATTATTTACAGCAGATACAAGATGAGGCGCGCCTGGATTTAGTTCGCCGCTGTTTCTATCTTAAAGTTTGTGAAAAGTTGTCTCGCGATCGGGCGTGCGTTGGATGGCGCCGTGAGATATTGAGCCAGATGGTAAAAAGCTGGGGCTGGGATGAGCAGCGTTTAGCCGTGCTTGACGATCGGGCGAACTGGAAAATTGCACAGGTACGCGAAGCGCACAACGAGCTTCTGGACGCCATGATGCAAAGCTATCGTAACTTAATTCGCTTTGCGCGGCGCAATAACCTGAGCGTAAGCGCCAGCCCGCAGGATATTGGCGTATTAACGCGTAAACTTTACGCGGCATTTGAAGCACTGCCGGGCAAAGTAACGCTGGTGAACCCACAGATCTCGCCGGATCTTTCTGAACCTTATCTGACATTTATCTATGTGCCTCTTGGGCGAGCGAATCGCTCAGGTTGGTATCTTTATAACCGGGCGCCGACCATTGACGCGATTATCAGCCATCAGCCGCTGGAATATAACCGTTATCTGAATAAGCTGGTTGCCTGGGCCTGGTTTAACGGCCTGCTGACTCCGCGCACCCATTTGTTTGTCAAAGGAAACGGCGTGTGCGAATTACCAAAACTGCAGGAATTGGTCTCTGAGGTTTCTCAGCGTTTCCCGCTTCGCCTGCCGGCTCCGACGCCAAAAGCGCTGTATAGTCCTTGTGAAATCAGGCACCTGGCTATCATTGTTAATCTTGAATACGATCCGACTCAGGCGTTTCAGGACCAGGTGGTGCACGTTGATTTCCGTAAACTGGATGTCTTTAGCTTTGGCGAAGAGCAAAAATGCCTGGTTGGCAGCGTGGACTTACTCTACCGAAACTCGTGGAACGAAGTGCGCACGCTGCACTTCAACGGCGAGCAGGCCATGATAGAGGCGCTGAAGACGATTCTGGGTAAAATGCACCAGGATGCGGCGCCGCCGGACAGCGTGGAGGTCTTTTGTTATAGCCAGCACTTACGCGGCATGATCCGCACGCGGGTTCAGCAATTAGTCTCTGAATGTATTCAACTGCGGCTGACCAGTACGCGCCACGATGCCGGGCGTTTTAAAGCGCTACGTTTTGCCGGCCAGACTTGGGGGCTGTTCTTTGAGCGCCTAAATGTTTCTATTCAAAAGCTTGAAAACGCCGTTGAGTTTTATGGCGCTATCTCCAACAACAAGCTGCACGGGCTTTCCGTTCAGGTAGAGACTCATCATGTGCAACTGCCTTCCGTGGTTGACGGGTTTGCCAGTGAAGGCATTATTCAATTCTTTTTTGAAGAGAGTCAGGCAGAGCGCAAGGGATTTAATATTTATATTCTCGATGAGAGCAATCGCGCAGAAGCTTATCTTCATTGTGAAGGCAGCAAAGAAGAGTTAGTACGCGATGTGAGTCGTTTTTACTCTTCGTCGCACGATCGATTTACGTGGGGCGCGAGCTTCATAAACTTTAATTTGCCGCAATTTTATCAAATAGTGACCGTGGATGGGCTGCAGCAGGTCGTTCCGTTTAGGACTCGTTGTATACAGCCGGTTATCACGGCGCGACCAGATGAGGACGCCTCAGAAGCTGCGTCTTCGCTGCTTCCTCAGTATCCATCCTAATGCGTTAGAATTGCACACTTTCGCCCGCTTGTTCCGAGCAGGCTTGCTCTAACAGCGCCCAAAAGTTTTCCCCGGAGCGGTCGCATAGCCAAACATCGCCCTGCAGCGAAAAGTGATAGCCGCCACGACGCGTCGCCAGCCAGACCTGATGTAAAGGCTCCTGGCGATTAATAATAATCTTGCTGCCATTTTCAAAGCTAAGGGTTAATACGCCGCCGTTGATTTCGCAGTCAATATCACTATCGCCGTCCCAGGCGTCCATGCGCTCCTCGATCGTTAACCAAAGCCCATCGGCCAGGCGATGAAATTCACTGTCGTTCATATCGTATTCCTGTTTCGGGTATTGCAGGCAGTATAAAAGTAAAGTCAGGGAATAGAAACCTGCGCTCTGACTATGCCACTATTGCTTTTCGATTTAGTTAGCTGGCGCTCCATCGCACTAAATTCGTCTAAAATATATTTAATAGTCAATGTGTTATTTAACTATGATACGCCGTGCTTGAAAGTGCTTTGTGAGCGATGCCGAGCGTGATTCATACGATTACGCGGCGCGCCGGTTAGCGTACAGCGTCTATCCTGATGATTAGTCGGGTGAGAAAACCGTTAGTGCATTAACGGCTTGTCATCGACAGATGCTGTAAGCTGCGCTAACGGTTAATCCAAAATTTTAATCTATTATTTTCTAAGGGAAAAATTTGCTGGGGATGATGATGCAGGGGAATTGGATAAAAACAGGGTATTGCAGAATGGGCAAATAAGTTTCTTATTTTTATTCACACGTGCCGTACTGTGCTCTGATTTTTTTGCGCATTGTGGGCAACTGACGCTGACCAGAAAACTTTTAGGACCATCTTTTCTTTTATTAAGCATAAGCATCTCTTATCGTGTTGATAAAGAGCAGGCTACAGGTTTATCAAAAAAATTGCTCACTAAATTTCTCATTTGTAGAAAAAAGAGGGACATTTAACAAATGCGCCGCATGAGCATAAAAAATAACTTGCTATAAAGTAAAATACGTGAGTTACTAGAGGCGCAGGTTTGATTAAACCTCTACCCATAAGGTGAGTGACAGTATAAGCCACCCTCATCAATATAAGAATGAGAGTCCCTTCCTGGTTCGTTTCCTTTTGAGTTATCTCTTCCTCCGCGTGCGGATATCAATACAAGGTTTTATTTAACCTTATATTGACAGGTTAGAGAATGCTTACCAAATAGCATCCCGTTTACGTATAGCGCCGGATCGTGGAAAGCATATTAATGGTCCGATAATTCATCCTATTAGATTCCCAGATTTTTTACATGGAACCGCCATGAGAATGGGCCTGCTTGGGGGATTACGGCGAGTAGAAAATTAGATAAGCGATATAACATTATGTTAAATATAGATAAATTTTCCTTCAAATGCCCTTGCTGTCAAGGATCGCAATACCGGACTTCGGTATTTGATTCATCCATAAGAAATCCTGCAGGTGCAAAATGTATTTTTTGTAAATCAGATATGGTGATGTTTAAAAGAGTGGAGCAACAAATTCGGAGTATTCATACTCATCAGAATTAATAAAGTTTTTCTGAATCTAAAGGCGCGTAATGTGATTATAGCAACATGAGTGGGTACGCGCTTTTGTGATGACGCCTATGTTACTAATGTTTTAGCGTATTAAGAATAGAGACAATTAAGCCGGATATATGTAAATACCGGGCTTATAGTTTCGTGGTTTATCATTTTTGAGATGCCTATTAATCAACGGCTGGCAATTAACAAACAAAGATAGCCGAGTAATATTTTCAGAAAATGTGTAAAGGAAAATTTTTTTGATTCATTCTGAATTCTATCGCGTTATCGGTGCCTTATTAAAACACGTGCCGCTTTATTATGAATGCGGGCTATGCATTAAAAATACTGAGGATTAATGATGAAAAATCGCACCTTTTCTCTTAGCTATTTACACCCTCAGTATTGGTTAACTTGGTTTGGCCTTATCTGTCTTTGGGGGCTAGTCCAGCTGCCCTATCCGCTGATGGCGCGCCTGGGAGCCGGCAGCGGGAGACTATCCAGACGGTTTCTGCGGCGGCGAGAAAGTATTGCTCGGCAGAATATTGCGCTGTGTTTCCCCGATCTATCGAAAGCAGCCCATGAAAAACTGGTTACGGATAACTTCGTTTCTCTGGGAATGGCGTTAATGGAAACCGGCATGGCCTGGTTTTGGTCAGAGCGTCGGTTGCGGCGCTGGTTCGATGTCGATGGGCTGGCGAATTTAAAGGCAGCCCAGAAGGATAAACGCGGCGTGCTGGTGATTGGAGTCCATTTTATGTCACTTGAATTGGGTGGAAGGATTATGGGTATGTGCCAGCCTATGATGGCCGTATATCGTCCCCATAATAACCCCTTAATGGAATGGGTTCAGACGCGGGGGCGGATGCGTTCAAATAAAGGTATGATCGACAGGCGGCGGCTGCGAGAAATGGTTAGCGCCCTGAAGCAGGGAGAAGCGGTTTGGTTTGCTCCCGATCAGGATTACGGCCCTAAAGGCAGTCGCTTTGCGCCTTTTTTTGCAGTTCCGAGTGCGGCGACCACGAACGGTACTTTTGTACTATCTCGTCTTTCTGGTGCGTCGATGTTGACTATTTCAATGATACGGAAAGCGGATTTCAGCGGCTACCGCCTCATTATCGCACCAGAGCTGCAGGACTACCCTTATGATGATGAAGCCCAGGCAGCGGTTTGGATGAACCGTATCATTGAGCAAGAGATCATGCGTGCACCGGAGCAATATTTGTGGGTACATCGGCGGTTTAAAACGCGTCCAGTGGGTGAAAAACCGCTATATGTTTAAGTCGATGCATTGATATTGTGCCACGTGGGTCGGTGCGTAAGGTTATGAGAATCTCCTTGTAACTGATTTTGTGTTACCGGTCCTGAACCAATAAAAAACGCCATTCATAGCTCGCTGTGAGTGACGTTTTCTCTCTGAAAACCTGTACGTAAAAGCCGGGCGCTTTTATTAATTTTCTGTATACGTAGCTGCTTAGTAAATATCCTAATATTTGGTATGAACGGTATACTTCTTCGGGTTGCTTTATTTCATCTGCATTCTCATTGTCGCGATGGCATCAGGCAGACGACAACGACATTTGTACTCTTTTTAGCAAATAGCCTGCGCTGTTAAAACAAAGGATGCCAAAGCGATAAAACAGCTCAGTTATCGTGCTTCAACCGTTTTCTTCTATTATTAAAGATGATGATAACCGGGCTGGGAGTTATCCCGCGGTGTATTATAAGATAATGCCTTCCGCACGTAATTTATTAATCATTTTATCAGCACCACCGAGGCTGAGGTGTTCGCCGTCGCGGAAATCATTCCATAAAAAATCTGGATGATTAGAAAAGTCAATTAAGCGGATATTAGGGGAAACCAAGGTATTTAAGAATAAGAGAGTGTTGTTAATCATCTCTGAACCTAAATTCTCAGTATAACTTTTGGTTAACGGTGGCAGTATAATGGTGAGTTGCTTGCCATTCTGTTTGAAATTTTCGGTGATTTCTCTGAGTAGCCGCTGATTTTCCTGACGGGTATTTTCCCTATAAAGTAGCCCCTTGTAACATAAAGCCCTTTCTGCGGCTGCGTTATTATGCTTATGCTCGCTGTCGACAACAGTGGCATCATGGATGTTATTGAATTGAGTTATGTATTCTTTTTCTAAGTCGTCCTCATTAAATAATACATCGTCCTTGAATCCCTTGAAGAATCGCTCATTAATATAATGAGATAACTTTTTTTCGTAGATATAGGGAGATATATTATTTTTGGTGGAAAAAGTACTGTAGGATTCGGCAACCATTCTGGGTATCTCATGGTTCACTTTAAGCATGTCATGATAGAGATCAAATAGACCAATACAGAAAATAAAATTATCCACCTCATTATAGTAAGAAAGAATATGGTGTGTGATGGCATGTATTTGTTTGATACAAAGGCAGGGGGCGGATAGATTTACGGTCTCATGCGCTAAATATTTCTCAGGAAAACCGAAATGAGCATATGAGTTTCCGGTAATAAAAGTTTTTGATCCCCTTTCTTTTAACTTGCTATACACCTTTTCCATATAATATGAAAGACTGTGATGAATATCGGTCATCACAATATTTCTATCTAACATAAGATCATAAATTGATTCTATATTCAGACAAAGAGTGTGATCGAGGGCATTAACCACTCGGATATAATCGGGGTCGTAAATAATATAAGGAACTGTGGATAAATTAAGGGCGGTGGTTAGCGCAGGAAAATTTCTGACGTGACCAACGTTGTCTGCTGTAATGTGCACGAAGCTAGCAATACTTTTATCGTCAATAATTTTATTCAGTTGGTTTATATATTTCTCCCTGCCAATATAATAGAAATTGATGCCCGTGGTGCTAATTAGATATAATAAATATTCAACGGCTTCAGAATAAAGCTGACTATCCTGGATATTTCCATTCTCTAAAGAACGGCAGGTTGCGTTAATAAGCTCAACGGAACGTTCATCAAATTTTTCCTGATTTTCCTTGATAAAATCGGCGAAAGATTGCAGACCCTCAGCGTGTAAAGGGGTACTTTCCATTATGTTGATAAACATCTTGAGCGTGAATATGAATTTTTTCATGGCGCCATGTTCTAAACCGGAATGAAGCACCAGTATAAATGCGTTACAAAGCGACAAAGGCAAGATTAACGGTGTAATCCTTAAGGTTATATAAATTATTGTAAACTTTATAGAGTGAGCCAGACTGGGTTTTACTCTTCACAAGTGGTTTGAATTAAAGTCAGGCTGGTTACCTTTGCATTTACACGATATCGCAGGGAATCATTTTACCTCGTTTTGCTGGCTCAGGCTTTGAACCGGGCGTGATGACGAGACGAGCGATTTTAGATTGAAATAGTGGGATGAAAAGGGAGTTGCTTTTCGGTGTTCACCTGCGATGATAGACAGCAGAATGGATGATAACGGGCAACCGAGAATGAAGAAAATTTTCTGTCCGCTGGCTATTGGGCTGGCACTGTTTACCCTTGCAGGCTGTGGTTTGAAAGGGCCGCTGTTTTTCCCCCCGCAGGATAAGAAAGCGCCGGACGTACAGCCGGTTCAAAAGCAAGAGTCTACGATACAGTCTTCGGAACCGGATCGAAACGATCGCGTTCAGGGCGATGGCCCGACACAGGTTATTTATTAGCGTATAGCGTGTAACCGCGGTGATGGAGCAGAAAATGCAGTTCTCTAAAATGCACGGCCTGGGTAACGACTTCATGGTCGTCGACGCGGTAACGCAAAACGTCTTTTTTTCCCCTGACCTAATCCGCCGCCTGGCGGATCGCCATCTAGGGGTTGGTTTCGACCAATTATTGATAGTCGAGCCGCCATACGATCCCGAACTGGATTTTCATTACCGTATTTTTAATGCCGACGGCAGTGAAGTTTCTCAGTGTGGCAACGGCGCGCGCTGCTTTGCGCGCTTCGTGCGCCTGAAAGGGCTAACCAATAAGCGCGATATTCACGTCAGCACGGCCAACGGGCGCATGGTGCTTAGCGTTAATGAAACTGATTTGGTGAAGGTTAATATGGGTGAGCCTAATTTTGAACCGTCCCAGGTGCCGTTTCGCGCGAATAAAGCTGAAAAGACTTACATTTTACGCACTGGAAATGAAACGGTGCTGTGCGGCGTGGTTTCCATGGGTAACCCGCACGCGGTTATACAGGTAGACGATATCTCCCTTGCGCCAGTTGAAGCACTCGGCCCCTTAATGGAAAGCCATGAGCGTTTTCCTGAGTGTGCGAATATCGGCTTTATGCAGGTTGTGGATAGCCAATACATTAGACTGCGCGTTTTCGAGCGGGGCGCTGGCGAAACGCAAGCCTGTGGCAGCGGCGCCTGCGCCGCCGTCGCCGTTGGGATCCAGCAGGGATTACTGTCTGAGCAGGTACGCGTCGACCTGCCGGGAGGACGACTCGATATCGCCTGGAAGGGGCCTGGTCATCCGCTGTATATGACCGGCCCGGCGGCTCATGTTTACGATGGATTCATACCACTATGAAGAACGCCGAAGAGCAGCAAGAGGGTTCAACAACGCTTAACGACAGCGTGATATGCAATTATCTGCTGCGCCATCCCGATTTCTTTATTCGCAATGCGCAACTGGCGGAACAATTGCAGGTGCCGCATCCCGTGCGCGGCAGCGTATCGTTAGTTGAATGGCATATGGCGCGCGCGCGCAAGCGCATTGAACAACTTGAAGCCGATATGCATATCCTGATGGAACAGGCGACCTTAAATCATGCGTTATTTTCACGCCTGCTTACGCTTCAGGAAATACTGGGCGCGGCGGAAAACCTGGAGGATATGCTGGCGCGCCTGCATCGCTGGGCTAAAGATTTAGGTCTGTCTGGCGCCTACCTGCGCCTCTTCCCTGAATATTGGCATATCGGTGCGCCTTCCAGCTTTACGCATCTGGCATTAAATCGGCAGGCATTTGAACCGCTGCGCGTGCAGCGCTTTGGCGACGCCAGGCACTATCTGGGAACATTACACGGCCCTGAATTATTAGTGGCTTTACCGCAGGCAAAGGCCGTTGGCTCGGTGGCAATGTCATTAATGGGCAACCGGGGCGAGCTTGGCGTACTCATATTTACCAGCCGCGACCCTTTGCATTATCAGCACGGGCAGGGCACCCAGCTTTTGCACGAGCTGGCTCAACTATTGCCTGAGCAACTGGAACGCTGGATTGAGCGCCGCCGTCCATGAATCCATTGTCAGGAGACGTTGAGGCCTATCTGCGGTTCTTGCGCGTAGAACGCCAGCTTAGCCCCATTACCTTATTAAATTATCGCCGCCAGCTCGAAACGCTAATGCTTCAGCTTGATGAAATGAAAATCAGCGCCTGGTCGCAGTGCGACGCGGCGACGATCCGCGGATTAGTGGTACGCGGCCGGCGGCGCGGCCTGGAGGCGGCAAGCCTCGCGCTGCGGCTCTCTGCACTGCGTAGCTTTCTCGACTGGCTAGTGAGCACCGGCGTGTTATCGGCAAACCCGGCGAAAGGCGTTTCTGCACCGAAAGCCGCGCGACGCTTACCGAAAAATATGGAAGTTGATGACGTAAGCCGCTTGCTGGATATCGATATCAACGATCCCCTTGCCGTCCGGGATCGCGCCATGATGGAAGTGATGTATGGCGCCGGGCTGCGTCTTTCCGAACTGGTGAACATTAACTGCGCCCATCTCGATAGTGAGAGCGGGGAAGTGTGGGTAATGGGGAAAGGCAGCAAAGAGCGCCGTCTGCCGATTGGGCGCAGCGCGGTTAAGTGGATTGCCCGCTGGCTCAATCTGCGTGAGCTTTTTGGCCCGCAGGACGACGCGCTATTTTTGGCAAAAACCGGGCGACGTATATCGGCGCGAAACGTCCAGAAGCGCTTCGCTGAATGGGGTATAAAACAAGGCGTAAACGGGCATATTCACCCCCATAAACTCCGCCACTCATTTGCCACTCATATGCTGGAGTCCAGCGGCGATCTGCGCGCGGTCCAGGAACTATTGGGGCACGCCAACCTGTCGACGACGCAAATCTATACTCATCTTGACTTCCAGCATCTGGCATCGGTGTATGATGCTGCGCATCCGCGTGCAAAACGAGGTAAATCCTAATGCATTTTTACCGACCGCTGGGGCCAGTCGCCGCGCTGACGTTCGATCTGGACGATACTCTGTATGATAACGCGCCGGTTATCCAGCGCACGGAGCAGGCGACGTTACTGTTTATCCAGCGCTATCACCCGCGCCTGAGCGGCATTCAGCGTGAGGACATGCTCCGAGTGCGCCAGGCGCTGCGTGAGGATGAGCCTGAAATTTATCATGATGTGACCGAATGGCGTCACCGCGCGCTGGAACGCCTGATGCGCGAAGCAGGGCTTTCCGTTGAAGAGGCGCAGCGGGGGGCCGCTGAGGCAATGGCTGACTTTGCCAACTGGCGCAGCCGCGTAGATGTCCCTCAGGAAACGCATGATACGCTGGCGGCGCTGGGGAAAAAATGGCCGCTGGCGGCGGTGACCAACGGCAATGCCGATCCGGCACGCTTTGGGCTGGATGGTTACTTCGATTTTATACTCCGCGCCGGGCCGCACGGCCGGGCTAAGCCGTTTTGCGATATGTATCACACCGCCGCGCAGCGCCTTGGCCTTCCGGCAGGGCAAATTCTTCACGTAGGCGATGACCTGAATACGGATGTGGCAGGGGCGATATGCAGCGGCATGCAGGCCTGCTGGATAATGTCTCGCGAGCAAAATTTGATGCAGGCCAGAAAGGCGCGACTGTTGCCCCATCTGGCAATTTCCCGGTTGGCATCCCTCGCTGCGCTGATATAATCCTTTCTTATCTTCTGTATAAAATTCCAGGGGTGGATGCGCAGAGTTCGCTTATCGACAGGCGCGCCGGCCATAAGTCTCTTTCCTTATTAGTGTGCGTGATTCGCGCCGGGAAATGAGCCTGCCGTACGGCCGGTACCTCGCATTTATACGCAACCCCTCATGACCCGGCGGTGCCAATGGACGTTTCTTACCTGCTTGATAGCCTCAATGATAAACAGCGCGACGCCGTGGCGGCCCCTCGCAGTAATATGCTGGTGCTGGCCGGTGCGGGCAGCGGTAAAACGCGCGTTCTGGTGCATCGCATCGCCTGGTTATTAATGGTTGAGAACTGCTCTCCTTATTCGATTATGGCCGTGACCTTCACGAATAAAGCCGCTGCGGAGATGCGCCACCGTATTGGCGAGTTAATGGGTACCAGCCAGGGAGGAATGTGGGTCGGCACCTTCCATGGCCTGGCGCATCGTTTACTGCGCGCGCACCACGTTGACGCTGGTTTACCGCAGGATTTCCAAATTCTCGACAGCGAAGATCAATTACGTCTGCTGAAACGCCTGATTAAAGCGATGAACCTGGATGAGAAGCAGTGGCCGCCCCGTCAGGCGATGTGGTATATCAACGGGAAAAAGGACGACGGGCTGCGCCCCCAGCATATAGAAAGCTACGGTAATCCGGTGGAACAAACCTGGCTGAAAGTGTATCAGGCTTATCAGGAGGCGTGCGATCGTGCCGGGTTGGTTGATTTTGCTGAATTACTGCTGCGTGCTCACGAACTTTGGCTAAACAAACCCACCATTTTGAATCACTATCGCGAGCGCTTCACCAATATTTTGGTGGATGAATTCCAGGACACCAACAGCATTCAATACGCCTGGGTACGGCTGCTGGCGGGCGATACCGGGAAAGTAATGATCGTCGGCGACGACGACCAGTCTATCTACGGCTGGCGTGGCGCGCAGGTCGAAAACATCCAGCGCTTCCTGAACGATTTCCCCGGTGCGAAAACCATTCGCCTGGAGCAAAATTATCGCTCAACTAACACTATTTTGAGCGCAGCCAACGCGCTGATCGCCCACAACGCCGGGCGACTTGGGAAAAATCTCTGGACCGACGGCAGCGAAGGCGAGCCGATTTCCCTGTATTGCGCATTTAATGAGCTGGATGAAGCCCGTTTTGTCGTTAACCGGATAAAAACCTGGCAGGAGGGCGGCGGAGCGCTGGAAAACTGCGCCATTCTCTATCGCAGCAACGCGCAGTCGCGCGTACTGGAAGAGGCGTTATTGCAGGCCAGTATGCCGTATCGCATATATGGCGGTATGCGCTTCTTCGAGCGCCAGGAAATCAAAGACGCGCTTTCTTATTTGCGCCTGATGGCGAACCGGAATGATGACGCGGCGTTTGAGCGCGTAGTTAACACACCCACGCGCGGTATCGGCGATCGCACGCTGGACGTTGTGCGCAAGGCGGCGCGAGATAATCAATTGACGCTCTGGCAGGCCAGCCGACGCCTACTGGAGGACGGAGCGCTTGCCGGACGCGCGGCGGCGGCGCTACAGCGTTTTCTGGAGTTAGTTGATGCGCTGGCCCACGAAACCTCGGATATGCCGCTGCACGTACAAACCGATCGGGTAATTAAAGATTCCGGATTATGGATGATGTACGAGCAGGAAAAAGGCGAGAAGGGGCAGGCGCGCATTGAGAACCTGGAGGAACTGGTGACGGCAACGCGTCAGTTTAGCTATCAGGATGAAGATGAAGATCTCATGCCGCTGCAGGCGTTTTTATCGCATGCGGCGCTGGAGGCCGGGGAAGGGCAGGCGGATACCTGGCAGGATGCGGTACAACTAATGACGCTCCATTCGGCAAAGGGCCTGGAGTTCCCGCAGGTGTATATCGTCGGAATGGAAGAAGGCATGTTTCCAAGTCAGATGTCGCTGGATGAAGGCGGCCGCCTGGAAGAAGAAAGGCGTCTGGCTTACGTTGGCGTTACGCGCGCCATGCAAAAGCTCACGCTAACGTATGCCGAAAGCCGCCGCCTGTACGGCAAAGAGGCGTATCATCGTCCTTCTCGCTTCATTGGCGAGCTGCCGCCGGAATGTCTGGAAGAAGTGCGCCTGCGTGCCACGGTTAGCCGCCCCGTAGCGCCTGCGCGCGGCTCCCGCACCCCGGTCGATAACGATGCGCCCTATAAACTTGGGCAGCGGGTCAGGCATCCAAAATTCGGCGAAGGCACTATCGTCAATCTGGAAGGCGCGGGTGAACATTGCCGAATTCAGGTCGCGTTTCAGGGGCAGGGAATCAAATGGCTGGTTGCCGCCTACGCGCGCCTGGAAACGGCCTAATCCCCTTTACGAGAGCTCCGGTTGCCATGTTGACGCTGCCTTTTGGCTGGCGTAACATGCGCGCACGATTACATAAAGAGGACATTCGCCTTGGACACACCCAGTAGATGCTGGCTCATTGACCTGTCACACAGGTACAACTCCTAAGGCTTTCCTCGCTTCGCTGATGGCCTTAGAGGTTGTCGGCGACTCCGCTTTGCTTTGTCGCATATTGAGCCAGATTGTTGAACGGTCTGGAACTGCCTGATTCCACGTGCCCGACGAACTGTCCAGGATATATTGATTGGGAGTCCTGGCCATGCTGAGCGCATTTCAACTGGAAAACAAACGACTGACGCGTCTGGAAGTGGACGAGTCGGCCCCTCTGAGCGACGCCGTTTGGGTCGACTTAGTCGAGCCGGACGACGAAGAGCGTCAGCGCGTACAAACCGAGCTAGGGCAAAGCCTGGCAACGCGCCCGGAGCTTGAAGACATCGAGGCTTCTGCGCGTTTCTTTGAAGACGAAGACGGCCTGCACGTTCACTCCTTCTTCTTCTATGAAGATGCCGAAGATCACGCGGGTAACTCAACGGTCGCATTTACCATTCGCGACGGGCGCCTGTTTACGCTGCGCGAGCGCGAGCTTCCCGCCTTCCGTTTATACCGTATGCGCACCCGCAGCCAAATGCTGGTTGATGGCAATGCTTACGAGCTACTGCTCGATTTGTTTGAAACTAAAATAGAGCAATTGGCTGACGAAATTGAAAATATCTACAGCGACCTGGAAAACCTGAGCCGCATTATCATGGAAGGTCAGCAGGGCGATGAATACGATGAAGCGCTGTCGAAGCTCGCTGAACAGGAAGATATCGGCTGGAAAGTGCGCCTGTGTTTGATGGATACCCAGCGCGCCCTTAACTTTCTGGTGCGTAAAGCGCGCCTGCCGGGAGGGCAACTGGAGCAGGCGCGTGAAGTCCTGCGCGATATCGAGTCCCTGCTGCCGCATAATGAATCCCTATTCCAGAAAGTGAACTTCCTGATGCAGGCGGCAATGGGTTTTATCAATATAGAACAGAACCGCATTATCAAAATCTTCTCGGTGGTCTCCGTGGTATTCCTGCCGCCGACGTTAGTGGCATCCAGTTATGGGATGAACTTTGAGTTTATGCCGGAGCTACACTGGAGTTTTGGCTATCCCGGCGCCATTGTTTTTATGATTTTGGCGGCGCTGGCGCCTTATTTGTACTTCAAACGTAAAAACTGGCTCTGATTCCTTTTATTCGCGCCGGCCGTTTTGCCGGTAAACGCAAAAAGTGGACTGTCTCACTTCTATCTTTAATAGCGTAAGTGACGGTTACATTTAAGCCCTTCGTATGAAGGGCTTTTGCATTTAGATGCCGTGAAGAGGCAGCGTAAGGCGGCAGGTGAAGAAGGATAAATCCCTCATATCGCAAGCCCTATGTTTAGGGCATGCGTTAAGCGCGACGGGTTTAAAACAGAAATACTGTATTAAACCGAGTAGCCCATTGCGACGTAGCTTAACGCAGAATGGGTTTGCTATGAGCAAGCTGCAATATCTAACGCCGGGTGCGCGCCGCCCGGCTGCTTATTCTCATCGGACGGTTGCCGCCCCGTACATTGCACTATGCTGCTCTCCACGCCCGGCGCTGGGTATAAATCGCATCCATAATAAAAAGAAGCAAGGCCGTCCAGATAAACGCGAAGGTAACCATTTTATCCTGCCCTGGCGTTTCCCCATAAAACGTTACCGCTAATATAAACATCAATGTGGGGCCAATGTACTGGAAGAAGCCAAGCGTAGAAAGGCGCAGGCGCGTAGCGGCACCGGTAAAACATAGCAGCGGAACCGTTGTGATGACGCCAGCGGCGATCAGCAGGGCGTTTAGCGTCCATGGATTATGCGACATATGGCTGGTAGGGCTGTCGGCGATCCCAAACAGGTAAATCGCGGCTACGGGCAGGAGCCAGAGCGTTTCTATCAACATCCCCCCCTGTGCTTCAACGCCAATCTTCTTACGCAATAGCCCGTAGAAGGCGAAACTAAACGCCAGACCGAGCGCAATGAGCGGAACGGAGCCGAAAGTCCACAACTGCACCAGTACGCCGCACACGGCCAGCAATACGGCAACCCACTGCATCCGCCGAAATCGCTCACCTAAAAACAGCATACCAAGCAGCACATTCACCAGCGGATTAATAAAATATCCCAGGCTGGCTTCCAGCATATGGTGATTATTAACTGCCCAGATAAATAGCAGCCAATTGCCGCCGATAAGCACGGCGGAGAGCGCCAGGGCAAATAGCTTCTTAGGGGTGCGAACGATTGCGCGTACGCCTTGCCACTGTCGGCTGAGCGTAAGTAGCGCCATCATAAAGAAAAACGACCAGATAACGCGGTGCGTTAAAATTTCATCGGCGGGCACGGCCTGAATACACTTGAAATAGGCGGGCGCAATTCCCCAGATAAAATAGGCGACCAGCGCAAGTATGATGCCCTGGCGCGTTTGTTTTGCATCCATAGTGAATAACCCGTTGTGGACGAATCCTGTCCGCTAAAATGTGGCGCTTAGCCTACCATATAGGCGGCGATTGCGCTGGCGATATGCAGCCGCATTTCGTTATGTAACTCCACCCTGGCGACGGCGACTTTGTTGCCCGCGCGCAGCAGCGTTCCGGTAACGATAAATCGCTCGCCGCGCCCGGGGCGCAGGTAGTCAACGCGCAAATCGATGGTTCCCATCCGCGCCAGGCGCTGACGTAGCTCGTCTTCGGCAATGGTTTCATGGCGCGTCAGCGCGCTGCCGACGCAGACTAAACCGGCGGTAACGTCCAGCGCAGCGGCGATAGCTCCGCCGTGCAAAATACGCTGTGCGTGGTTACCGACTAACGTCTCCTGATGACGAAAGCTAAGTTGGGCAAGGTGGTTATCAAAGTGCTCCAGTTCTAGCCCTAACAGGCGGTTGAATGGCATCTGGTACACAAAAATATCGCCCACCAGTTGCAGTACGTCCTCATTGCTCAATAGCCCGTCTGACATGACGTTTCTCCGGCCGGGGTGGATATTTTATTGCCAACTGAAAACCACGTCCTGTGGACGTGGTCATCAACGGGTTTCGGCTCTGCCTTGTTGTTTTGGGATTTAAATCTCACAAGACCTGGCAGAGACTTTTTTAAGGAATTTGGTATGCCCTACTGGGGCATCAAAGCAATGCTGCCTTCTATGAAAGCGGATTTTTACTTTTGATAAGTTGATTTTATGTGCCGAGTGTAAACTTGCAATTTATTAAGACATCAGGACCTGAATTAGGAGAAACTTAACCGCTAGAATGCTTCCCGGTTGAATTACACACTTTTATGCTTTTGTTCAGGAGAACATTATCAATGCGCAAGCTTTTGGGTGGAGTTATCGTTGCGGGCATTTTGCCGCTTTCTGCGTTTGCAGATAAGGATATCGCGACAACGGTGCATGATTATCCTGCCGTTCGCGGCAGTATAATCGCTAACCTGCTTCAGGATCATGAGAATCCATTCACGCTCTATCCTTATGAGAGCAACTATCTGTTGTACACCGTGACTGACCACGTCAATAAAAAAGCGATTCATTCCTACGATTGGGGTGACGATGCGCGCAGAGATGAAGTTAAATTTCAGCTAAGCCTCGCTTTTCCTCTGTGGCGCGGCATTCTAGGCGAGAATTCCGTACTGGGCGCTTCTTACACGCAGCGTTCCTGGTGGCAGCTTTCAAATAGCGATCATTCTTCACCGTTTCGCGAAACGAACTATGAACCCCAGCTATTTTTGGGATTTGCGACGCAGTATGCATTCGCCGGATGGACTCTGCACGACGTGGAGTTTGGGTACAACCATCAGTCTAACGGGCGCAGCGATCCGACATCCCGCAGCTGGAATCGTATGTATACGCGCCTGATGGCGCAGAACGGCAACTGGCAGGTAGAAGTTAAGCCCTGGTTTGTGGTGGGTAGTACGGACGATAACCCGAATATCACCAAATACGCGGGCTTAAAGTCGGTTATGCGCTGGGCGATGCGGTCATCAGTGCGAAGGGGCAATATAACTGGAATACTGGCTACGGCGGTGCGGAACTGGGCGCCAGTTACCCCATCTCGAAGCATGTCAGGCTGTACGGTCAGGTGTATAGTGGCTATGGCGAATCGTTAATTGATTACAATTTCAATCAGACTCGCGTTGGTTTAGGCGTTATGCTTAACGACATTCTTTGAGGCATTGCAGTTTTTTGCGCAGGCGCTGACAATAGCGCCTGTTTCTAATTAGGTAATGGGGTAAATGTGGCGCAGGCGGAGGTTATGAATCAGGAGTTGCTGGCCAGACAGGTTTTGCAGGAAACCTTCGGCTATCAGCAATTTCGCCCGGGCCAGCAAACCGTTATCAATACCGTACTGTCGGGGCGCGACTGTCTGGTCGTGATGCCTACCGGCGGCGGTAAATCTCTCTGTTATCAGATACCCGCGTTAGTACTGAACGGACTAACGGTGGTGGTATCTCCGCTTATTTCCCTCATGAAAGATCAGGTCGATCAGCTATTGGCGAACGGCGTGGCCGCCGCCTGTCTGAATTCGACGCAGAGCCGCGAGCAGCAGCTTGCGGTGATGGACGGCTGCCGAAGCGGGGAAATCCGGCTGCTTTATATCGCACCTGAGCGCCTGATGATGGACAACATGATAGAGCGGCTGAGCCAGTGGCGGCTATCGTTACTGGCCGTCGATGAGGCGCACTGTATCTCGCAGTGGGGGCATGATTTCCGTCCGGAATATGCGGCGCTGGGGCAATTGCGCGCGCGTTTGCCACAGGTGCCGTTTATCGCGCTAACCGCTACCGCAGACGATACCACGCGGCTGGACATTGCACGTTTGCTCGGGCTTCACGATCCCTTTATCCAAATTAGCAGTTTCGATCGGCCAAACATCCGCTACATGCTGATGGAGAAATTTAAGCCGATGGAACAACTGATGCGCTATGTACAGGAACAGCGCGGAAAATCAGGGATTATCTACTGTAACAGCCGGGCCAAAGTGGAAGATACCGCCGCCCGTTTGCAAAGCCGCGGTATTAGCGCTGGCGCTTATCACGCCGGGCTGGACAACGCCATCCGCGCCGACGTGCAGGAGAAGTTTCAGCGCGACGATATCCAAATTGTGGTTGCCACGGTGGCGTTTGGGATGGGCATTAATAAACCCAACGTGCGCTTTGTGGTCCACTTTGATATCCCTCGTAATATCGAATCCTATTATCAGGAAACCGGTCGCGCCGGTCGCGATGGCCTGCCTGCGGAAGCGATGCTGTTTTACGATCCTGCGGATATGGCGTGGCTGCGCCGCTGCCTTGAGGAAAAACCGCCCGGACAGCTTCAGGATATTGAGCGGCATAAACTCAATGCGATGGGCGCCTTCGCCGAAGCGCAGACCTGCCGCCGCCTGGTATTGCTAAATTATTTCGGCGAAAGCCGCCAGCAGGCGTGTGGAAACTGCGATATTTGCCTCGATCCTCCCCGGCGTTACGATGGACTGGTGGATGCGCAAAAGGCGCTATCGACTATTTATCGCGTTAATCAGCGTTTTGGGATGGGATATGTGGTTGAGGTGCTGCGCGGCGCTAACAATCAGCGTATTCGCGAGTTGCAGCATGAGAAACTGCCGGTCTACGGCATTGGGCGCGATCACAGCCAGGAACACTGGGTCAGCGTCATCCGTCAGCTTATTCACCTCGGAGTGGTAACACAAAATATCGCGCACCATTCGGCGCTGCAGCTTACCGAAGCGGCGCGTCCTCTACTGCGAGGCGAAACGCCGCTGCAACTGGCGGTACCGCGCGTGCAGGCGCTGAAACCGCGCGTTAATCAGCGGGTCATGGCCAGTAACTACGATCGCAGGCTCTTTGCAAAGCTGCGTAAGCTGCGCAAAGCCATTGCGGATGAAGAAAATATTCCGCCTTACGTTGTATTTAACGATGCGACGCTGATTGAAATGGCGGAGCAACTGCCTCTCAGCCCCGGCGAAATGCTTAGCGTAAACGGCGTAGGTACGCGCAAGCTCGAAAGGTTTGGCGCGCCGTTTATGACCCTGATTCGCCAGCACGTCGACGGTGACGATGAGTAAGCCGTGACGCTGGTTTGCGCGCGCTAAACGTGCCAGGATAACGCCTGCCTGTTTCGATTTTTCCTTCCGAGCGTACTTATGTTAATGCTATTTTTGACGGTGGCGGCGGTGCAGATTATCGCGCTAATGAGCCCCGGGCCTGATTTCTTTTTTGTCTCCCAAACTGCGATAAGCCGCTCGCGTAAAGAAGCGATGATGGCCGTTCTGGGGATAACCTGCGGCGTTATGGTATGGGCTGGCGTTGCGCTGCTGGGGCTACATCTTATTCTTGCGAAAATGGCGTGGCTGCATACCCTGATTATGGTTGGCGGCGGGCTGTACCTGTGCTGGATGGGCTACCAGATGCTGCGCGGTGCGCTAAAAAAAGGCGCGCCTGAGACAACTGATGCGCAGCCGGTAGCGCTGGCGCGCAGCGGACGCAGTTTTGCGAAAGGGCTGCTGACCAATCTCTCCAACCCCAAAGCCATTATCTATTTCGGCAGTATATTTTCGCTGTTTGTGGGCGATGACGTAGGCGCAGCGGCGCGCGGTGGGCTTTTTGCTCTGATTGCGCTGGAAACTTTCGTCTGGTTTTCGCTGGTGGCAAGCCTATTTGCACTCCCAACCATGCGTCGCGGCTACCAGCGTCTCGCAAAGTGGATAGACGGCGTTGCCGGCGTACTGTTTGCCGGGTTTGGTATCCATTTGATTATTTCCCGCTAACGGCCCGTCTGCCCGAATTGCCGTCCGCGCCCGCCTAAAAACTGGCGCGAACGCAGCGTGTCTGACAATGCGGCGTTAAATGCGTGCTGCCGGGTGCTATAAAAGTGTACGGTTCCCGCCGCCTGCGTATTTATGCCACAATGCACTCTGGTTTGATGTTTGGTCAATTATCCTTGTACCAATGTTCGCGCGTGGAGGCGCAGGCATGCCCGCATCTCAACAGACAACCGACTGGCTCACGCGAGAAGACGCGTTTGCGGCGTTCACTACCGGCCCATTAATGGATTTCTGGCGGCAGCGCGAGGAGTGCGAGCTGCTGGGCGTTGACGACATACCGGTACGGTTTGTTCGCTTCCACGCGCCGCGGCACGACCGCGTTATTCTGGTTTCCCCCGGGCGCATTGAAAGCTATGTGAAATATGCCGAACTGGCATATGACCTGTTCTATTGTGGGTTTGACGTGCTGATTATCGATCATCGCGGGCAGGGCCGCTCCGGGCGGATGCTCTCTGACACTCATCGCGGGCACGTCGTGCATTTTAGCGATTATGTGGATGATTTAGAACGCCTCTGGCATCAGGAAATCGCACCAGGTCCGTGGCGGCGGCGCTACGCGCTGGCACACTCGATGGGCGGAGCAATCACTTCGCTCTTTTTGCAGCGTAATCCTCAGGCGTTTGACGCCGTGGCGCTGTGTGCGCCGATGTTTGGCATTGTACTGCGCCTGCCGGAGTGGGTCGTGCGCCATATTTTGGACTGGGCCGAAGAGCGGCCACATATTCGTGAAGGCTACGCGGTGGGGACCGGGCGCTGGCAGGCGCTGCCGTTTGCGCTCAACATTTTGACGCACAGCCGCCAGCGCTATCGGCGCAATTTGCGCTTTTACGCAGACGACCCTCAGCTACGAGTGGGCGGCCCTACCTATCATTGGGTGCGGGAAGGCATTCTTGCCGGTGAGCAGGTTTTGGCCGGTGCCGGGGCAATGCAAACGCCCACGCTATTGGTTCAGGCGCAGGACGACCGGGTGGTGGATAATCGCGCTCAGGACCGCTATTGCGCGCTGCGCGCTGCGGCAGGACATCCCTGCGCGGGCGAAACGCCGTTGGTAATCGAAGGCGCTTACCACGAAATTTTATTTGAGAAAGATGCAATGCGCGCCAAAGCGCTGCATAGCATTATCGATTTTTTTAGCACATTTGATAAATCATAAAACAATTACCCCAGAAGGATAGATATCGCTTATGTACCAGGTTGTTGCGTCCGATCTTGACGGCACGCTGCTGTCTCCCGAGCATATGCTGACGCCTTATGCGAAAGAAACGTTGCGCCTGCTGACTGCCCGCGGCGCGCATTTCGTCTTTGCCACCGGGCGGCACCACGTGGATGTCGCGCAAATCCGCGACGGTCTTGATATTCCCGCCTACATGATAACCTCCAACGGTGCGCGGGTGCATGATATGGCCGGGCAATTAGTTTTCTCTCACAATCTGGACAGCGATATTGCCGCCGATCTTTTTGGCATGATGCACGTCGATCCGAATATTGTGACCAACGTGTATCGCGACGATGATTGGTTTATCAACCGTCATCGCCCTGAGGAGATGCTGTTTTTCCCGGAGGCGGATTTCACATATCAGCTTTATGAACCCCAGCTTCTTGAACCGCAGGGGATCAGCAAGGTGTTCTTTATCAGCGACAGGCATGAACATTTGCTGCCGCTGGAGCAGGCCATTAACGCGCGCTGGGGAGATAGGGTAAACGTGAGCTTTTCAACGCTCACCTGCCTTGAGGTGATGGCGGGCGGGGTTTCTAAAGGTCACGCGCTGGAAGCGGTTGCTACCGCGATGGGCTATGGTTTGCAGGACTGCATTGCGTTCGGGGATGGTATGAACGACAAAGAAATGCTGAGCATGGCGGGTAAAGGTTGCATTATGGGTAACGCCCATCAGCGCCTGAAAGATCTCCTGCCAGCGCTGGAAGTGATTGGCACCAATGCGGAAGAAGCCGTGCCGCACTACCTGCGGAAACTTTTCTTAGCTGAGGTTTGATTTAAAACTGGAGTGATTATAAAACATCCACTGGTCAATGAGAAAATGAAATAATAGCGCTACGACTTCGCTACAATAGGCTTTTTTAATGCGAAGCGAGGCCTGGTCGTGGCGCTACTTATTATTACCACGGTGCTGTGGGCATTTTCTTTTAGCCTGATTGGTGAGTATCTGGCAGGGCACGTTGACAGCTATTTTTCAGTGTTAATGCGCCTTGGTCTGGCATTTGCCGTCTTTTTGCCTTTTTTACGCGGCTATGGGCAAAGTATCAAAACCCGCGCGCTATATATGCTGGTTGGGGTGCTGCAGCTGGGCCTTACTTATTTGCTGAGTTTTCAGGCCTATTTATATCTGACGGTTTCCGAGTTTCTATTGTTTACCGTGCTTACGCCGCTGTACATCACCCTTATCTACGATATCCTCCGCCGACAGCGGCTGCGCTGGAGCTATATGCTGAGCGCACTGCTGGCGGTGCTGGGAGCCGCAATTATTCGTTATGACCGCCTGAGCGAACATTTCTGGACCGGCTTGCTGCTGGTGCAACTGGCTAACCTTACCTTTGCCATCGGCATGGTGGGGTATAAGCGGCTCATGGAAATTCGTCCAATGCCGCAGCGCGGCGCTTTTTCCTGGTTTTATCTTGGCGCTTTCCTGGTGGCTGCGGTGGCGTGGCTGCTGTTGGGCAACTCAAAGCAGCTTCCTACAACCCCATTACAGTGGGGAGTTTTGGTCTGGCTTGGGGTTGTCGCATCGGGGCTGGGATTCTTCATGTGGAACTACGGCGCTACCCGCGTGGATGCCGGTACGCTTGGCATTATGAATAATATGCACGTACCGGCAGGATTACTGGTTAACCTGGCTATCTGGCAGCAGCGTCCTCACTGGCCGAGCTTTCTGGCTGGAGGTGCGATAATTGTGGGGTCGCTCTGGGTGCACCGGCGCTGGGTCGCTCCACGCTCCGCACAAAGGGTAAATGCTCGCAGGCGTGACTGCGGGCAAAATGAATAAATGCCGTAGAGACCGGCTGGTGCTGTTCGCCGCTGCGAACGGCGGCATAAAGCCGACTCCATAATCCATCTCCCAGCGGACGCGTCGCGATCAGCCGTTGACGCTCCGCGCTTTCAGCTACCCAGTGCGGAAGCGCGGCGATGCCCATTCGCGCAGCTACCATCTGCATAAGCAGTAGCGTGTTATCTACATGCTTCAGCGCTGGCGTAATCCCCGCCGGCTGCAGGAAGTGCCGCCATATATCAAGGCGGGAACGCTGGACCGGATAAATCAGCAGTGTTTCCGCCGCTAAATCCTGCGGACTAATCTGCGCTTTGGCCGCCAGAGGATGATCGCAGGCCATTACCAGACGTACTTCGTAATCAAACATCGCAGAGTAGTGCAGGCCGCTTTTGGGCAAAATGTCAGAGGTGAGAACAATGTCCAGCTCGCCTTGCTGCAGCGCAGGCTGCGGATCAAAAGTGACCCCTGATTTGAAATCCACTTCCACCTGCGGATACCGCTGACTAAATTGCGCCAGCGCCGGCGTTAGCCACTGAATACAGCTATGGCATTCAATCGCAACACCTAGCCCGCTATGCCGAGGCTGGCGGCATGCCTGCAGCGCGTGGCTAATTTGCGGCAAAATTTGTTCCGCCAATGCTAACAAAACCTCACCCTGGGGCGTAAAGCGTAGCGGCTGGCTTTTGCGTACAAAGAGACGAAAGCCGAGCCGCTGTTCCAGATCGCTGAACTGATGCGACAGCGCAGACTGCGTTTGGTGCAGCACGGCAGCCGCCGCGGCGAGCGAGCCGCTATTGCGCAGCGCTTGTAGGGTCCGCAGATGTTTTATCTCGATCATGAATCCCCTTCACCTTGTCATGAATATTTTGCGCTTGAGGAAGACACAGTACCTGTGGATTATGGATGTGTAAACATCCAGACGGCTAAATAAAAATTACTTCCAGTGGCAGACCGCTCGGCGCGTAACGGATCCCTATACGACCGCATCGTCCACGGCACGCTGGCACTGAAACCGCAAACATGAGGCAAACAGCATGACAATCCTGAACCACACCCTTGGTTTTCCGCGTATTGGCCTGAAACGCGAGCTAAAAAAAGCGCTGGAAAGCTATTGGGCGGGCAAAGCGACGCGCGAAGCGCTGCTTGAAACGGGGCGCGAGCTGCGCGCTCGCCACTGGCAGCAACAGAAGCAGGCTGGCGTCGATCTGCTGCCAGTCGGCGATTTTGCCTGGTACGACCATGTGTTAACTACCAGCTTATTATTGGGAAACGTCCCCGCCCGCCATCAGAATGACGATGGTACCGTAGATATCGATACGCTGTTTCGCATAGGCCGCGGGCGGGCGCCCAGCGGTAAACCGGCGGCAGCGGCGGAAATGACCAAATGGTTTAATACCAACTATCACTACATGGTTCCGGAGTTTGTCAAAGGCCAGCGGTTTCAGCTTACCTGGACTCAGGTGCTGGATGAGGTCGATGAAGCGCTGGCGCTGGGGCATCGCGTAAAACCCGTGCTGTTAGGGCCAGTTACCTATTTATGGCTGGGTAAAGTGAAAGGTGAACAGTTTGACCGCCTGAGCCTGCTGAACGACATTCTCCCGGTGTATAAACAGGTACTGGCTGAACTGGCCCGACGCGGAATTGAGTGGGTGCAAATCGATGAGCCAGCGCTGGTGTTGGAACTTCCACGGCCCTGGTTAGAGGCTTATCAAACTGCCTATGACGCGCTGCAAGGGCAGGTAAAGGTGTTATTGACTACCTATTTTGAAAACGTCGCGCCGAATTTAGAGGCCATCGTCGCCTTGCCGGTTCAAGGGCTGCACGTGGATTTAGTACACGGTAACGATGATGTTGCCGGGCTGCATAAACGCCTGCCGTCTCAGTGGGTACTTTCGGCGGGCGTAATTAACGGGCGCAACGTCTGGCGTGCGGATTTGAAAGAAAAATATGCGCAAATTCAATCTATTGTCGGGCAGCGTGAGCTCTGGGTTGGTTCTTCCTGCTCGCTATTACATAGCCCGATAGATTTGAGCGTAGAAACCCGGCTGGATGAGGAAGCCAAAAGCTGGTTTGCCTTTGCGCTACAGAAATGCCATGAACTGGCGCTGCTGCGCGATGCGCTAAATTCCGGTAACCCTGAGCAACTGAACGCATGGAGCGCGCCAATTCGGGCGCGTGAGAATTCGGTGCGCGTACACAACGCCGCCGTAGCGCGGCGACTGGCGGCGATTACCGCTCAGGATAGCCAGCGTGCCAGCGTATATCCGCTGCGCGCTAAAGCGCAGCGCGAGCGCTTTAAACTCCCGGCGTGGCCGACGACGACGATTGGCTCATTTCCACAAACGACTGAGATCCGCGGGCTGCGTTTGGAATTTAAAAAAGGTCTTTTAGACGCGAATAATTACCGCACCGGAATTGCGGAACATATCAAACAGGCAATCGCTGAGCAGGAGCGGTTGGGGCTGGATGTGCTGGTGCACGGTGAAGCCGAGCGTAACGATATGGTGGAATATTTCGGCGAACATTTGGACGGCTTTGTCTTCACGCAAAATGGCTGGGTGCAAAGCTATGGTTCCCGCTGCGTAAAACCACCGATTGTCATCGGTGATATCAGTAGGCCCGAGCCTATCACCGTTGAATGGGCAAAATATGCGCAATCGCTCACGGACAAACCGGTGAAAGGCATGCTGACCGGCCCGGTAACGATTCTGTGCTGGTCTTTCCCGCGCGAAGATGTCAGTCGGGAAACAATCGCGAAACAAATTGCGCTGGCGCTACGCGATGAAGTTGCCGATTTGGAAGCGGCGGGGATTGGCATTATTCAAATTGATGAGCCTGCGCTGCGGGAAGGGCTGCCGCTTAAGCGCAGCGACTGGGACGCTTATCTCCAGTGGGGAGTGGAAGCCTTTCGCATCAATGCAGCGGTGGCGAAGGATGACACCCAAATTCATACGCATATGTGTTATTGCGAGTTCAACGACATCATGGCTTCGATTGCAGCGCTGGATGCCGATGTAATAACCATTGAAACCTCGCGTTCAGATATGGAACTACTGGAATCATTTAAGGAGTTTGAATACCCGAATGAAATTGGGCCGGGCGTCTATGATATTCACTCGCCAAATGTCCCGAATGTCGAATGGATTGAGGCACTGCTACGTAAGGCGGCCCGGCGCATTCCAGCGGAGCGTTTGTGGGTAAACCCGGACTGCGGTTTAAAAACGCGCGGCTGGCCGGAAACCCGCGCGGCGCTGGCAAGCATGGTTCAGGCGGCGCAAAATCTGCGCCGGGCGTAGCCTTTCAGGTCGGCGGTAAAGCGCGCTGAAAGGCGCGCTATTTTTTCCCATCGCCGTAGCGCCGAAACCATGCCAGCATTCTTTGCCAGCCGTCTGCAGCCGAGGCCTGATGATATTGGGGGCGGTAATCCGCGTTAAACGCGTGTCCGGCGTCCGGGTAGACGACAATCTCAGCGTTGGCGTTTGCCGCACGCAGCGCCTGGCGCATCAACTCAACGGATTCCAGTGGAATGCCGCTGTCCTGAGCGCCATATAAACCAAGCACCGGAGCGTTCAGGCGAGTGGTGATATCAATTGGCTGCTCCGGCGAATTCAGGGTCTTATCACCGGTTAAGCGGCCATACCACGCGACGGCTGCTTTCAATTGAGGATTATGCGCGGCGTAAAGCCAGGCGATGCGTCCTCCCCAACAAAAGCCGGTCACCATCAGGCGATTAGCATTCCCGCCGTGGCGCGCGGCCCAACTGGCGACGTGATCGAGATCCGCCAGTACCTGCGCGTCTGGAACGTGGGCTACCAGCCCATTGAGAAGCGTGGGAATATCAGAATAGTCGTCCGGGCTTCCCTGACGGAAATACAATTCCGGCGCAATAGCCAGATAACCTTCATGCGCCAGCCGGCGGCAAATATCCCGGATATGTTCATGTACCCCAAAAATTTCCTGTATCACGATAACGACGGGTAGCCCTTCGCTCTGGTCTTCCGGGCGAGCGAACCAGGCGGGCATGCTGTCGCCCTGGCTTGGGATTGTGGTTTCCCCGGTGCGCAGGTTTTCTGCCGTGGTGTGAATCACCGCTGTGGCATTATCGGCGAAGGGGAGAGGTGGCACTGATGTTTGAGTCATGGCTATCTCCATCCTGGCGCGCGGGCAGCGCCCGACGTAATTAAGTTATGCGTTGCGTTGCGTTGCGTTGTCTGGCCTGGCGGCGGGTAGCTGACAGGCGGCAACGTTTTCATTAAATGCGTGCGTCCGAATAACTATAGCCATAAACCCGGCACGTAAAATGTTGGGCTGGCGTAGCAACGACCAAAATGGAGATAAAACGCCGTGAGGGCATCAATTTTAATGGGCGTGCGGGCGGGTTTGCCTGCCATTTGAGGTGTAAAGCCATACGCCAGTATTTGTGAAGCAAATCACTTAGTGATGCATAAATAAGAGTAATTTGTTTCATTACAGGTGAGATGTATCACGTAATTACGCGGCAGGCCCGGTTAGAGTAGACGCCTTATTTTCCCACAGTGATTTCAAGGAGCGCGCTATGTCAGCGACTGACGTTTTCCATTTGGGCCTGACTCAGGGTGATTTACAGGGTGCAACGCTTGCCATTGTGCCGGGCGATCCACAGCGGGTGGAAAAAATAGCGGCATTAATGGATAACCCCGTATTGCTTGCTTCGCACCGCGAGTTTACGACCTGGCGTGCACAGATAGACGGTAAGTCCATCATCGTATGTTCCACAGGGATTGGCGGCCCTTCTACCTCGATAGCCGTTGAAGAATTAGCGCAGTTGGGGATTCGCACTTTTTTACGCGTGGGAACCACCGGAGCTATCCAGCCGAATATCAGTGTGGGCGATGTGCTGGTTACTACGGCTTCTGTGCGCCTGGACGGTGCCAGCCTGCACTTTGCGCCTCTCGAATACCCGGCGGTTGCAGATTTTACCTGCACCACCGCGCTGGTAGAGGCAGCCAGGGCCGCCGGTGCGGTAACGCATATTGGCGTGACGGCGTCTTCCGATACTTTTTATCCAGGCCAGGAGCGCTATGATACCTTTTCTGGTCGCGTAGAGCGGCGTTTTAAAGGTTCAATGGCTGAATGGCAGGCGATGGGCGTGATGAATTATGAAATGGAATCCGCGACGCTGTTAACCATGTGCGCGAGTCAGGGATTGCGCGCCGGTATGATAGCCGGGGTCATTGTTAATCGTACTCAGCAAGAAATCCCGGATGCGCAATTGATGAAACAAACGGAAGGCCACGCGATAAATATTGTGGTTGAGGCCGCGCGCCGTCTGCTTTAATTTCGCCCGCTCGGTGGCGCGTAAGCTGAGACGCGCCATCGACTTAATCGTATGTCTCGTCCCCATATTCTGACTCAGCATAGGTTGATACCAGGTAGCTCGCCCGCGCGCTGGCAGCGGTTTGCTCTGGCAGAAAACGCGGGTTGGTTTTGTCAGATGCGCGCCTAAAAGGCGCTTTTTAACGCTCTTTGCCAATTCTGCGGCGTAGAATCATGCGCTTGCCGCCCGTAAATATTTTTACTCCGCGTGTACCTATATTGCTTGTTGAGGACATCCTTGGTTTGCGCTCCTGCGAAATATATTTTCCTGGCGCGGTAAGAGTACCGCGCTTTTTTGCGCGGCTTTACGCAGAAAAGCGCTTTTCATCTGGACATCCATACAGCACAATTTTACTTTGATTAAAGCCTCGCCCTCTGCTGGAGGGCGGTAAACTCGCATTCTGGAGGCGGAGTGGACAACTCATTACTGCTCGTTATCATCATGGTGCTTGCAGGCGTTGGTGCCGGTTGGTTGCTGGCCAGCCTGCGCGCGGCGCAAAAACTGGCGCTGGAGCATACCGCCCAGCGCGAGCTTTACGGCGAACTGATGGCGGCGCGGCAGCAGCTTCAGCAGGCTGAATATTGGCATGAAGAGTGTGAGCGTCTAAACGGTGAGCTGCGCCACCAGCTGGAGATCAACGGGGTACAGGAAGCCGATCTGCGTGAACTGAGCACGCGACTTGAAGAAACGCGTATTAACGCGGAAGAAAAAGTCCGGCAGATGATGAGCAGCGAACACCGCCTGAGCGAGCAGTTTGAAAACCTCGCGCATCGGATTTTTGAACAGAATAGCCGGCGGGTGGATGAGCAAAATCGCCAAAGCCTGCAGGGGCTACTTACACCGCTGCGGGAGCAGTTAGACGGTTTTCGGCGCCAGGTGCAGGATAGCTTTGGTCAGGAAGCGCGGGAGCGGCACACGCTGACTCATGAGATCCGCAATCTGCAACAGCTTAACGCCAGAATGGCTCAGGAAGCCGTCAATCTCACCCAGGCATTAAAAGGTAATAACAAAACCCAGGGAAATTGGGGAGAAGTGGTGCTTGGCCGCGTGCTGGAGGCCTCGGGGCTGCGCGAAGGCCATGAATATGATCTGCAAGTAAATATTCAGCGCGAAGACGGTAGCCGGATGCAGCCGGATGTCATTGTACGCCTGCCCCAAGGCAAAGACGTGGTGATTGATGCAAAAATGACGCTGGTGGCCTGGGAGCGTTTCTTTAACGCTGAAGAAGAGTACGCGCGGGAGCAGGCGCTTTCAGAGCATATTGCCGCGATTCGCCAGCATATTCGCTCGCTGGGGAGTAAAGATTACCAGTGCTTGCCAGGGGTAAAATCTCTTGATTATGTACTGATGTTTATCCCGATTGAGCCGGCGTTTTTGGCGGCAATAGACAAACAGCCTGAGCTGATAAATGAAGCGCTACAGCGCAATATTATGCTAGTCAGCCCCACTACGCTGCTGGTGGCGCTACGGACTATTGCCAATCTCTGGCGCTATGAACACCAAAGCCGTAATGCCCAACGTATCGCCGATCGGGCGGCGCGTCTCTATGATAAAATGCGGCTGTTTGTCGATGATATGTCTGCTATCGGCAATAACCTGGATAAAGCGCAGGATACCTACCGGCAGGCAATGAAAAAGTTGGCCAGTGGGCGCGGAAATATTCTGGTCCAGGCCGAGGCTTTCCGTGAACTCGGCGTTGAAATCAAGAGAGAAATCAATCCAGAATTGTCTGCCCGGGCGAAACTGGATGGCGACAATGCCGCTATTGCACCCGGAGAGCGGTATGACACCCAGGTTGAACCAGAAATCACCCCAGCGCGCCGTGCAGCGGGTGATATCTGATAAGGTATACCCTGCGTGGCGCTGAATCATAGGGCAACACGGTGCAATCTGTTACACTCCTTCAAATATTTTTCAACAAGCAGGCATTGAGATGGCTGGAGATTCGCAGGATACGACGCATTTTGGTTTCCGTACCGTTGCAAAAACGCAAAAGGCGGACATGGTAGCGCAAGTCTTTCACTCCGTTGCGGCAAAATACGATGTAATGAACGACCTGATGTCGTTTGGCATTCACCGGTTATGGAAACGCTTCACTATTGATTGCAGCGGCGTGCGTCGCGGTCAGCGCGTATTAGACCTGGCCGGAGGCACCGGGGATTTAACGGCTAAATTTTCGCGTTTAGTTGGTGAAACGGGCAGTGTCGTGCTGGCTGATATCAATGATTCCATGTTAAAGATGGGGCGTGAGAAGCTGCGTAACACCGGAGTTATTGGCAATGTAGAATATGTGCAGGCCAACGCAGAGGCGCTGCCGTTTCCGGACAACACATTTGACTGTATTACTATCTCTTTTGGACTGCGTAACGTAACCGATAAAGAGAAAGCGCTGCGTTCCATGTATCGGGTATTAAAACCGGGCGGGCGTTTACTGGTGCTTGAGTTTTCTAAACCTATTATAGACCCGCTAAGTAAAGCCTACGATGCCTACTCTTTTCACGTCCTCCCGCGTATTGGTGAGGTCGTGGCGCAGGATGCGGAAAGCTACCGCTATCTGGCGGAGTCAATCCGTATGCACCCGGATCAAGATACTTTGAAAACAATGATGGAAGAGGCCGGATTTGAGAATACCGCCTATTACAATTTGACGGCGGGCATTGTTGCTCTGCATCGCGGTTATAAATTCTGAACGGAGGAATGCGCGTGCCCTTTATGCCGTTGGTAACAGCCGCTGTGGAAACCTTCGTTAATCGTATGCTCTGGCGTGACGATGCGCTTAAAGCGGCTCGCCAGCCTTTAAAAGGCAAGATACTACGCATTGAGCTTAAAGAACTGGACTCGCCGCTGATTTTGGCGTTTAGCGATAAACAAATCGATGTTTTAAGTCAGTGGGAAGATAGTGCCGATTGTACTGTCGCTACGCGCATAGCCGTTTTGCCACAGCTCCGCGATCGCCAGAGGCTTACGGCGCTAATAAAGCAAGGTGACCTGGAAGTGCATGGCGATATCCAGGTCGTGCAGCATCTCGTTTCGCTTATTCATCTTGCCGATTTCGATCCCGCAGAGTTACTGGCGCCCTGGATAGGCGATATCCCAGCAGAGGGTGTGAGTCAATTTCTCCGCGGCGGTGCTCGTTTTCTAAAAAAGCGTGCGGAGCATAGCCAGCGCTATCTTGCGGACGCGATGACGGAAGAGTGGCGCCTGGCACCAGGGCGCCTCGAAACGGTTTGGTTTATCGATGAAGTAAGCGCGATAGCAGATGAAGTAGAATCGCTGGAAAAACGCATGGCGCGTCTGGAGGGGAAATGACGCCTGGAGAACTGCGCCGCCTGTATCTTATTGTTCGAGTCTTTTTAAGCTACGGGCTTGATGAGCTGATCCCAAAAATTCGCATTACGCTGCCGCTGCGACTGTGGCGGCGCTTATTGTTTTGGCTCCCTAATCGGCACAAAGAAAAACCCTTAGGCGAACGTCTGCGCCTGGCTCTTCAGGAGTTGGGGCCAGTCTGGATTAAGTTTGGGCAAATGCTTTCCACTCGCCGCGATCTGTTTCCACCCCAGATTGCCGATCAGCTTGCATTGCTGCAGGATCGCGTTGCCCCCTTTGACGGCCACCTGGCGCAGCGGCAAATAGAGCGTGCGATGGGTGATATCCCGGTCGAAAGCTGGTTTGAGGATTTTAAAATTGAGCCTTTAGCCTCCGCATCGATTGCGCAGGTCCATACAGCCCGCCTGAAATCCAATGGCAAAGACGTCGTTATTAAAGTGATTCGGCCTGATATCTTGCCGGTCATTAAAGCGGATATGAAATTGATTTACCGGCTGGCTGGCTGGGTGCCACGCCTGCTGCCGGATGGCCGACGGCTGCGACCTCTTGAAGTGGTGCGTGAATATGAAAAGACACTGCTGGACGAGCTGAATTTGCTGCGTGAGGCTGCAAACGCAATTCAACTTCGGCGTAATTTCGAAGCCAGCCCGATGCTGTATGTTCCTGAGGTGTATTCAGATTACTGTCGGCAAAATATGCTGGTAATGGAACGCATCTATGGTATCCCGGTGTCAGACACACAGGCACTGGTAAGTAACGGTACCAATATGCAGCTTCTGGCGGAGCGGGGAGTGCAGGTGTTTTTTACCCAGGTTTTTCGTGACAGTTTCTTCCATGCCGATATGCACCCTGGGAATATTTTTGTCAGTTATGAACACCCTGAAAACCCCCAGTATATCGGTATTGATTGCGGTATAGTGGGATCGTTAAATAAAGACGATAAGCGTTATCTGGCAGAAAATTTTATTGCGTTTTTTAATCGCGATTACCGTAAGGTGGCGGAACTACACGTTGATTCAGGCTGGGTTCCTGCAGATACCAACGTTGAAGAGTTCGAATTTGCCATCCGCACGGTTTGCGAACCCATTTTTGAGAAACCGCTGTCGGAAATCTCTTTTGGCCACGTTTTGCTAAATCTCTTTAATACGGCGCGCCGTTTTAATATGGAGGTTCAGCCACAGCTGGTATTGCTTCAAAAGACATTGCTATACGTTGAAGGGGTGGGGCGACAGCTATACCCACAGCTTGATTTATGGAAAACGGCCAAGCCTTTTTTGGAATCGTGGTTAAAAAATCAGGTTGGTGTACCCGCCTTATTGCGGGCGTTGAAAGAAAAGGCGCCGTTCTGGGTGGAAAAAATGCCGCAACTTCCGGAACTGGTCTACGACAGTTTGCGCCAAAGCAAACAATTACAACTGAGTGTTGATAAAATCGCCCACGACATTCATTTCCAGCGTGTGCGTAACGGTCGGGCCAAATATTTGCTCGGAATCGGAGCCACATTGATATTGAGTGGGACGCTGTTTTTGATTCACAAACCCGAATGGGAGTGGCGTCCTGTCTGGTTAATGGCGGGTGGGATTATTGCCTGGCTGATTGGCTGGCGACGTACGGCCTGATTTACATCGTAACGAACTTATTCGCGTGCCGTATACTCTATGTACTGGCTCGCTTAAATATCTGAGGATTTATCATGGGTGGTATTAGTATCTGGCAGTTGCTTATCATTGCCGTAATTGTGGTGTTGTTATTCGGCACTAAAAAGCTCGGATCTATAGGCTCCGACCTCGGTGCGTCAATCAAAGGCTTTAAAAAAGCGATGGGCGACGATGAAGAAAAAACCACGGCATCGACCGAATCCGGGAAAAAAGATGCCGATTTCCCCACGGCGCCTTTACCGGAAAAAGCTGAAGACAGCCTCCGTAAAGACGAAGTCAAAAATCACGATAACAATCAGGTGTAAGGCGTGTTCGATATTGGTTTTGGCGAACTGGTTCTGGTGTTTATCGTTGGCCTGATAGTTCTAGGGCCACAGCGTCTTCCTGTAGCGGTAAAAACGGTGGCTGGATGGATCCGGGCGCTGCGCTCGCTGGCAACCACGGTGCAAAATGAGCTTAGCCAGGAACTTAAATTGCAGGAGCTTCAGGACAGCCTGAAAAAGGTTGAAAAAGCGAGCCTGAATAATCTTTCGCCTGAACTGAAGTCGTCGATGGACGAGCTACGTCAGGCAGCCGAGGCAATGAAGCGCTCTTATACGGCGAACGATCCGGAAAAAGAGAGTGACGAAGCGCATACAATACACAACCCGCTTGTAGAAGAGCCTCAGGGCGCGACGCCCGCTCAGGCTGCTCATCAGGTGAGCGCACCTCAGCAAGTTCCGGGCGATGGCGCAGTGGATGCGCCTGTGCAAGTAAAGGCGGATAGCGTCGCTGAAAATACCACGCAGGCAATGAGTCCATCGCCTGAATCAACTCATTCTCCAGATAGTAAATCCTGAACATGGCCGTTGAAGATACTCAACCACTAATCAGCCATTTAATTGAGCTGCGAAAACGACTGTTAAACTGCATCATCGCCATATTGCTCATCTTTTTGGCGCTGGTTTATTTTGCAAATGATATTTATCAGTTGGTTGCGGCACCGTTGATTTCTCAGATGCCGCTTGGCTCAACGATGATTGCGACCGATGTTGCATCGCCTTTTTTCACGCCGATTAAATTAACGATTATGGTGTCAGTCATTTTGTCGGCACCGGTTATTTTGTATCAGGTATGGGCGTTCGTTGCGCCGGCGCTTTATCGGCACGAACGTCGGCTTATCGTGCCGCTGTTGGTATCCAGTACTCTGCTATTTTATATCGGCATGGCATTTGCCTATTTTGTCGTCTTCCCGCTGGCATTCGGTTTTTTGACTAAAACGGCTCCCGCAGGCGTTACCATCTCAACTGACATTACCAATTATCTTGATTTTGTCATGGCGCTATTTATGGCGTTCGGCGTTTCTTTCGAAGTGCCGGTAGCGATTGTTTTGCTGTGCTGGATGGGAGTGACGACTCCGGAAGATTTAAAGAAAAAACGTCCATATGTGTTGGTTGGCGCGTTTGTTGTCGGCATGCTGTTAACGCCTCCGGATGTGTTTTCACAAACGCTGCTGGCTGTACCAATGTATTTTCTGTTTGAGGTTGGGGTTTTCTTCTCCCGCTTCTATGTCGGTAAGCGGCGTAAGCCAGATGATGAAGATTCGAATGGAGAAAACGATGCGGAAAATGCCGCGTCCTCAGCGGAAACTTCCGTTACGCCTAAAGAATAACGTTATCTTTCTAGAACAAATGCCGGTCAGTGAAAATTGACCGGCATTTTTGTTGCCAACTGAAAAACACGTCCTATGGGCCTGGTCATCAACGGGTTTTGGCTCTGCCTTGTTGTTTTGGGATTTAAATCTCACAAGACCTGGCAGAGACTTTTTTTAAGGAATTTGGTATGCCCCACTAGGGCATCAAAGCAATGCCGCTTTCTATGAAGGCGGGTTTTTACGGCGGGCTGATATAACGGCCTGGTGATGGTAATTGCCTGTAACTGCGTATGCGGCTTTAGCGGCTGCCCTGGAAAGTTTATTATTGCTACTGGGGGATCTGTGGTGCCATCGCAAAAGGGCCAGAATTTTATCTGGCGGCCTGAGAATGCTTTTTCACTGGGTTCGCCATTATGGCGGCAAAGGCCAGAAATCTTACCTTTTACGCACGCGTTTCTGTAGCTGCATCCTGCCCGGTGCCGCAGCGCCTGATAGACAATCTTTGGCGATAAATACCTTATTTAAGCCCAAAGAGTTGTATGCCGTGGGCTAAAGTGTCTCGTAATGAACTCTTATCGCTTTCGCGGGTAAGGCGTTGGGATAATCGACATTGTAACCGCGCGCAAGCAGGCCAGCGATGGTACTGCTGCTAATAAACCGGTTATCGGGTTTTGAAACATCACAATCCAGGAAAAAAGAATGTTTGATATTGGGGTAAACCTGAGCAGTAAGCGGTTTGAAAACGACCGTGGGGAGGTGGTGATGCGTGCGCGTGAGGCGGGTGTGCGTGGCATGCTGCTAACGGGCACCAGTATAGATGAGAGCAAACAAGTTCTTTCACTGGCCCGCCGCTACCCTGATTGCTGGAGTACTGCGGGCGTACATCCGCACGACGCTGAAAATTGGACCGCAGGGTGCGTGGAGCAACTGGCGCTGCTGGCGGCGGAGCCGGAAGTGGTAGCGATTGGTGAATGCGGGTTAGATTTTAATCGAAATTTTTCTTCCCCGCAGGCGCAGGAACGGGCCTTTAGCGCGCAGTTAGCACTGGCTGCGGAGCTGTCACTGCCGGTATTTCTTCACTGCCGCGATGCTCATGAGCGCTTTATTGCTTTACTGGACCCTTGGTTAGATAAACTGCCAGGCGCCGTATTACACTGTTTTACTGGCAAAAAAGTTGAGGCCACGGCGTGTTTAGAACGGGGCCTTTACCTTGGTATTACCGGGTGGATATGCGATGAAAGGCGCGGCCAACAATTAAGCGCACTACTGCCTGAGATTCCGCGACAGCGATTAATGCTGGAAACCGATGCGCCGTGGTTAATACCGCGTGACCTTCGTCCTCAGCCTGCAGAGAAACGTAATGAGCCTGCTTTTTTGGCACATATTCTGGAGCAGGCTGCACTTCGGCGAGGAGAAACGAGAGATGCTTTGGAGCAGGCAACGGATGAAAATGTCAGGCGCTTATTCAGTATCGAATTTTAAATGCTATCAGAGTTTCTGAAAGTCAGTATTTTTTACGCTCTGAACCACTTGTCGGTTAAGCAGATTTAACAGCAGCATGGAACGCATTTCGCCATCAGGTTCAGTAAATATTGCCTGCAGCCCTTCAAAGGCCCCTTCGGTGATAATGACGCTATCGCCGGGCCACGGTGTATGAGGGTCGACAATCTCTTCCTGTTGATAATGTGTAATCTGATGAATAACTTTCTCTGGTATCGTGGCAGGCAGTGCGCCGAAACGCACAAAATGACTAACTCCCCGGGTCGAATTGATCGTGGTGGTATGAATATCCTCCGGATCAAATTTGACAAACAGGTAGTTGGGAAACAGCGGCTCGCTGACTTCACCGCGCTTTCCCCGGACCATTTTCTCAAGCGTAATCATTGGTGTCAGGCAGTCGACAGACTGGCGCTCCAGATGCTCTTTCGCTCGCAGCAATTGACCTCGTTTGCAGTAAAGTAGATACCAGGATTGCATAATAACTCTTCTTAACTTGCCAGGCGCGCAAGCATAGCAAAACGCCCCTTAGAGTGATAGTTAAGACCATAATACTTCGCCGGGCAACATCATTATCTCATCGCATCACGCTTATTAACGAAACTACAGCAAGGGGCCGGTGAAGGCCGTATAATACGCCACCTGACCAGACGCAAAAGTGACTTATGAAATATCACGACTTACGCGAATTTATCACGCTGCTGGAGCAGCAAGGGGAGCTAAAACGCATTGCGTTGCCGGTTGACCCTCATCTGGAAATGACCGAGATAGCCGATCGCACACTGCGAGCCGGTGGGCCGGCCCTTCTGTTTGAAAATCCCAAAGGTTATCGCATGCCCGTATTGTGTAACCTGTTTGGCACGCCGCGTCGGGTTGCGTTAGGTATGGGGCAAGAGGACGTTACCGCGCTGCGCGAGGTAGGTAAACTACTGGCGTTTCTCAAAGAGCCGGAGCCGCCAAAAGGGTTTCGCGATTTAGTTGATAAGCTGCCGCAATTTAAGCAAGTATTGAATATGCCGACAAAGCGCCTGCGGAGCGCGCCGTGTCAGCAGCGGATTTTAGAAGGAGATGCGGTCGATCTCACGCATATTCCCATAATGCAATGCTGGCCGGGCGATGCGGCACCGTTAATCACTTGGGGGCTGACAGTGACCCGGGGGCCGCATAAAGAGCGGCAAAATCTCGGTATCTACCGCCTGCAGCAACTGGGCAAAAACAAATTGATTATGCGCTGGCTGTCTCATCGCGGCGGCGCGCTGGATTATCAAGAGTGGTGTGCTGCTCATCCGGGAGAACGTTTTCCTGTCTCTGTCGCTTTAGGCGCCGATCCTGCAACTCTTTTGGCGGCGGTAACTCCGGTGCCGGATACGCTGTCGGAATATGCGTTCGCGGGCCTACTGCGCGGCACTAAAAGCGAAGTGGTGAAATGCCTTTCGAACGATCTGGAAGTACCGGCCAGTGCGGAAATCATCCTCGAAGGTTATATTGAGCCCGGCGAAACGGCGCCTGAGGGGCCCTATGGCGACCATACCGGATACTATAACGAAGTGGATAATTTCCCGGTATTCACGGTGACGCATATCACGGAGCGAGATGATGCGATTTATCATTCTACTTATACCGGGCGCCCGCCGGATGAGCCCGCGGTTTTAGGCGTTGCGCTGAATGAAGTGTTCGTGCCGATACTGCAAAAACAGTTCCCGGAAATCGTCGATTTTTATCTGCCGCCGGAAGGATGTTCATACCGTCTGGCGGTTGTCACCATAAAAAAACAGTATGCCGGACATGCTAAGCGCGTCATGATGGGCGTTTGGTCCTTTTTGCGTCAGTTTATGTATACCAAATTCGTTATCGTATGCGACGATGACGTAAACGCGCGTGACTGGAATGATGTTATTTGGGCTATCACTACGCGTATGGATCCTGCGCGCGACACCGTTTTGGTGGAAAATACGCCCATTGATTATCTGGATTTCGCCTCACCGGTTTCCGGCCTCGGTTCCAAAATGGGTATGGATGCCACCAACAAATGGCCGGGTGAAACGAACCGTGAATGGGGGCGCCCAATTCGTAAAGACGCGCAGGTAACGGCGCGTATTGATGCGATATGGGATGAACTGGCCATTTTTAAATAAGTAGAGGCCGGCGCCCGGGCGCCGGCGCGCAATTTGCACTCATGACCCGATTAGAGGGAGCGCATGACAATACTAAGCTGTAAAGTGACATCGGTGGACGCAATTACTGATACGGTTTATCGGGTTCGGCTCGTTCCTGAAACCCCGTGCGCTTTTCGTGCCGGTCAATATTTAATGGTTGTTATGGATGAGCGTGATAAGCGCCCTTTTTCCATGGCATCTACGCCTTTTGAGTCAAAGCATATTGAACTGCATATCGGCGCATCGGAACTGAATCTCTACGCGATGGCTGTGATGGACAGGGTTCTACAGCAAAATGAAATCCTGGTAGATATGCCGCACGGCGAGGCATGGCTGCGTGAGGATGATGAAACGCGTCCACTGATTTTGATTGCCGGTGGAACGGGCTTCTCGTATGTTCGCTCAATTTTGCTGACCGCGCTGGAGCGAAATCCACAGCGGGATATCGCCGTTTACTGGGGCGGTCGTGAGGCGCAGCATTTGTACGACCTGAGCGAGCTGGAAGCTTTAACCGTGAATCATCCGCAGATGCGGCTGGAGGCGGTGGTCGAGCAGCCGCCGGAGGAGTGGCGTGGGCGTACAGGTACCGTGCTGACCGCGGTACTTCAGGATTATGGTTCGCTGGCCGATTATGACATTTATATTGCGGGGCGTTTTGAGATGGCAAAGATTGCCCGCGAGCTTTTTTGTCATGAGCGTGATGCGCGTGAAGATCGTATGTTTGGCGACGCATTTACGTTTATTTAATGCGGCTGGTTTCAGTGCTGGGGGGCTGGCTGGTAATTATCTATATAGCGGCGCTCCGTGTTTGCGCCTTTGATAGAACATCCCCCAAATCACATTGGGCTAATGCGGCTTCGTAAAGATGATATTGCGCCACGGCAATTGCAATCGCCATGGCGCTGTTGGCGCAGCCGTTAAGCTACGGCTGCGGGCCTCTCCGGCTATAACGACGTACTATATACGCTCCAGTACGGTGGCAATTCCCTGGCCTAAGCCGATGCACATCGTCGCGAGTCCAAACTGAGCGTCCTTGCGCTCCATCAGGTTAATCAGCGTCGTGCTAATACGCGCGCCGGAACAGCCGAGAGGATGGCCTAGCGCGATGGCGCCACCGTTGAGATTAATTTTCTGATCAAGCTGCTCCATTAAACCGAGATCGCGGATACACGGTAAAATCTGAGCGGCAAATGCTTCATTCATTTCAAAGAGATCGATATCGCTGGCGGATAGCCCGGCTTTCTTTAGCGCTAGTTTTGATGCAGGCACAGGTCCATATCCCATGATTGAAGGATCGCAGCCGACTACCGCCATTGAGCGTACGCGGGCGCGAGGCTGGCAGCCTAATTCTCGCGCATGGCTTTCACTCATGAGTAATAGGGCAGCCGCACCATCAGAAAGTGCTGAAGAGCTACCCGCCGTCACGGTTCCGTTAACCGGATCGAATGCAGGGCGCAGCGTCGATAATGTTTCAGTCGTGGTTTCGGGGCGAATAACTTCGTCATAATCGAATAATGTGGGTACCCCATCGGGGTTATGACCGCCGGTTGGGATTATTTCATTATCAAAAGCGCCGGATTGAGTGGCAGCCCAGGCGCGCGCATGGGAGCGTGCTGCAAAGCTATCCTGCATTTCCCGGGTAATACTGTGCAAACGCGCGAGCATCTCTGCCGTAAGGCCCATCATTGCCGCTGCTTTGGCGACGTGGCGACCCATCCCAGGGTGAAAGTCAGCGCCGTGGGTCATGGGAACGTGCCCCATATGCTCCACGCCGCCCACCAGGCAGACCTGCGCATCACCGGTCATGATCGTGCGGGAGGCATCATGTAGCGCCTGCATAGAGGAACCGCACAGGCGGTTCACGGTCGTCGCGGGTACGGAGTGCGGAATTTCTGCCAGCAGCGCGGCGTTGCGCGCGATATTAAACCCCTGCTCCAGCGTTTGCTGAACGCAGCCCCAGTAGATATCGTCAATTTCACTGGCCTGAAGTGCCGGGTTACGCATTATCAGGCTGCGCATGAGATGAGCAGAAAGATCTTCTGCGCGCACTTGGCGAAATGCACCGCCTTTTGAGCGGCCCATTGGGGTACGAATTGCATCGACAATGACAACCTGTTCCATTGTATCTCCTTAAGCCGTCTTCAGTTCGCCAGGCGCTCGGGCTGGTTCAACCACAGGGTAATATGTTTCGTTACGGCGTGCTTTTTGGCATAAACCTTCCGGTGCTTCATAAAGTGGCCCCAGATGCTGATAACGCTGCGCCATTTCGATATAGGCCGCGCTGCCAAGCGTATCCAGCCAGCGAAATGCACCGCCGCGAAAAGGAGGAAAACCAAGCCCGTAAACTAGCGCGATGTCCGCTTCCGCCGGGCTGGCAATAATGCCTTCTTCAAGGCAACGCACTACCTCATTCACCATCGGGATCATCATGCGCGCAATAATTTCATCATCACTGAAAGCGCGCGCCGGTTGGCTGATATCGGCTAACAGAGCGTCGACGGCCCCGTCATTCTCTTTTTTTGGTTTCCCTTTGCTGTCTTCTTTATAGCGCCAAAATCCTAGGCCATTTTTCTGGCCGAACCGGCTGGCGTTAAAAAGCGCATCCACGGCGTCTCGATACGTTTTTTGCATGCGCTGGGGGAACCCGCTGGCCATCACCGCCTGAGCGTGGTGCGCCGTATCAATACCGACGACGTCCAGTAAATAAGCTGGGCCCATGGGCCAGCCAAACTGCTTCTCCATCACTCTGTCTATGTTGCGGAAGTCGGCGCCATCGCGCAGTAATTGACTAAAGCCGGAAAAATAGGGAAACAGAACGCGGTTAACAAAAAATCCCGGGCAGTCATTTACCACGATAGGCGTTTTACCCATTTTGCTGGCCCAGGCGACGATCTTGGCGATAGTGGTGTCCGCCGTTTTTTCGCCGCGGATCACCTCGACCAGCGGCATACGGTGTACGGGGTTAAAGAAATGCATGCCGCAGAAGTTTTCCGGGCGTTTCAGCGCGCCTGCCAGTTCGCTAATGGGAATGGTGGATGTGTTAGAGGCGAGAATAGTTCCGGCATGGATTTTTTCTTCGGTTTCGGCCAGCGCAGCCTTTTTAATTTGTGGGTTTTCAACCACGGCTTCCACGACGGCCTCTACCCGATAAAATCCCGAATAGTCGAGAGTGGGATGAATGGTTGAAACGATGCCGGCGAGCTTTAATCCGTCGATTTTTCCACGTTCAAGCTGTTTATTGAGTAATTTAGCCGCCTCGTTCATGCCCAGCGTTAGCGCTTTATCGCTGATATCTTTCATTATAACGGGAACGCCTTTCCAGGCCGACTGATAAGCGATTCCGCCGCCCATGATACCGGCGCCCAGCACCGCAGCGCGAGCCGGTGCTGTAACCTGTTTCGTCAGCTGTTTAGCTTTTCCTTTAATGTATTGATCGCTTAGGAAAATGCCTACCAGCGCGCGCGCCTCCGGAGAGTGCGCCAGTGGAACAAAACTCTGCGTCTCCAGAGCCAGCGCTTCATCTCGTCCGTATTTGGCCGCTGCTTCAATAGTTTTGACTGCGGTGAGCGGCGCCGGGTAGTGAGGTCCGGCTATCTGAGCCGTCATTCCTTTAGCAATAGTAAAGCTCATTGCCGATTCGGTCTTGCTGAGCTTCAGCGGCTGCAGCTTCGGCTGCCGCTTTGCTTTCCAGTCCAGCGTGCCGTCAATGGCCTGGCGTAACAGCGAAAGTGCGCCTTCTTGTAGCTTTTCAGGTTGCAGAATACCGTCGATTAACCCGAGCTTTAACGCTTCATTTGCGCTGACATCTTTTCCTGCGACGATAATTTCCAGAGCGCTGTCGGCACCTAATAAGCGTGGCAGGCGCACGGAGCCGCCGAAGCCTGGCATAATCCCCAGCTTGGTTTCCGGGAGCCCGATGCGCAGGTCTGGCGCGGCTAGCCGGTAATCCGTGGCCAGCACGCATTCGCAGCCGCCGCCTAATGCGTAACCATTAATGGCGGAGACGGTGGGAACCGGTAAATCTTCCAGCCGATTAAAGATACCGTTAGCGAATCTTAGCCATTGGCTAAGCTGCTGTTCAGGCACCTGAAATAGAGAGAGAAATTCGGTGATGTCCGCCCCGACGATAAAAGCCCCTTTTGCTGAACGAAGTAATACGCCTTGTAATGACGGCTGCTTTTCCAGAATGTCCAGCGCATGACCCAGACTATCGATCGTGGCGGTATCCAGTTTATTGATAGTGCCTGGCGCATCAAACACTAGTTCAACGATGCCATTCTCCAGCCAATTAAGATAGAGGGTGTCGCCTTGATAAAGCATATCGGTCTCCTGAATCCAGCGGGGTGATCTGGTCATACCAGATGAAGGAAGTGTGATTGATATGTTAATTAAATGCAAATAATAGTTAATTATTTGCAGTAATGATCACGTATGGTCGGCATCGCCTGGTGAAGTCTGGGTATGCTAAAATGCGCAAAACACGAGTTTTCAGAGGAGGGATAAGCTATGGATTCACTGGCTGCGCAGTATAAAGAACATATGGCTACGCTGCAGGAACGTACGCGTAACGTTTTGGAGCGCTTTAATCTCGACGCATTGCTTATCCATTCCGGTGAACTGTTTAATGTTTTTTTAGACGACCATCCCTATCCCTTCAAAGTAAATCCGCAATTTAAAGCCTGGGTACCGGTGACGCAGGTGCCGAACTGCTGGCTGTGGGTTGATGGAGTCAATAAGCCTAAGCTTTGGTTCTATTTGCCCGTGGATTACTGGCATAGCGTGGAACCGCTGCCGGAAAGCTTTTGGACTGATGAAGTTGAAATGATAGCGCTGCCGCAAGCGGATGCGATAGGCGGCCTGCTTCCCGCCGCAAGAGAAAACGTCGCTTATATTGGCCCGGTGCCGGAGCGGGCTTCGCAATTAGGCATTGCCGCCGGCAATATTAATCCTCAAGGCGTAATTAATTATCTTCACTACCACCGTGCCTATAAAACCGATTATGAACTGAGCTGTATGCGCGAGGCGCAGAAGGTGGCAGTGGTTGGACACCGGGCCGCTCATGAGGCGTTTCTTTCCGGAATGGGTGAGTTTGATATTAATCAGGCTTACCTGACGGCCACCGGGCATCGCGATTTGGACGTGCCTTACACTAATATTGTGGCGCTTAATGAGCATGCCGCCGTTCTTCACTATACCCGACTTGATTATCAGGCCCCTGCGGAACTGCGTAGCTTTCTGCTGGACGCCGGGGCGGAGTATAACGGTTACGCCGCCGATTTAACCCGCACGTGGGCGACGCAGGCGGATAGCGATTTTGCCCAGCTTATTCATGATGTGGATGAACACCAGCAGGCGCTGATTGCCACCATGAAAGCAGGGATTAATTACACTGAGTATCATCTGCAATTTCACCAGAGGCTGGCAAAAATATTGCTGAAGCACGGTATTTTGCACGGTGTGAGTGAGGAAATGGTTCTTGAAAAAGGAATGACAAGCCCCTTTATGCCGCACGGAATTGGGCATCCGTTAGGGTTGCAGGTCCATGATGTAGGCGGATTTATGCAGGATGAGAGCGGGACGCACCTTGCGGCTCCTGATGCGCATCCTTATTTACGCTGTACGCGAACGTTAGCGCCGGGGATGGTACTGACGATTGAACCTGGCCTGTATTTTATTGAATCACTGCTAGCCCCGTGGCGTGAAGGTGCTTTTAGCGACCATTTTGACTGGCAGAAAATTGAGGCACTCAAACCCTTTGGCGGTATTCGCATTGAAGATAATGTCGTCATCCATGAGCATGGGGTTGAAAACATGACCCGCGATCTGAAGCTTGCCTGATGGAAAGCTGGTTAATTCCGGCTCAGCCAGCCACGGTAGCAGAGGAGATAAAAAAAAGTCGCTTTATCACCCTGCTGGCGCATACAGATGGAATTGAAGCGGCTAAAGCTTTTATTGAGCATGCGCGTCAGCAACACCCTGCGGCGCGCCACTGCTGCTGGGGCTGGGTAGCGGGCGCTCCGGATGATTCGCAGCGGTTGGGGTTTTCTGACGATGGCGAGCCTGCGGGGACGGCGGGTAAACCCATACTGGCTCAGCTTATGGGCAGCGGCATCGGCGAAATTACCGCCGCCGTTGTGCGATATTCCGGTGGGATTAAACTTGGCACGGGTGGGCTGGTAAAAGCGTACGGCGGGGGTGTGCAGCAGGCCCTCAGCCAGCTTCAGACAATACGTAAAATACCGTTAACGGAATATCGTCTAACCTGTGATTATGGGCAACTGGCTATTATTGAAGAACTACTGAAGCAGGCTCACGGACATATAGCCGAGAGTATATTTCAGGCTGATATTCAGCTTCGCATCGCGCTGCCTTCTACGGATTTGCATGAATTTTCGTCAAAACTGGCGGATATCAGTCGTGGTTCATTGCAATTATTTCCCGTTGAATAATAATCCCCACCCTTACTGTGATCGAATTCTGAGGAATCGGCTTAAATGCACTTTCGCGCCATAACCCGAATTGTCGGCCTGTTGGTCATTTTATTTTCCGGAACGATGTTTGTTCCAGGACTGGCGGCGCTAATTTATCGGGACGGCGCGGGACGCGCCTTTACGCAAACTTTCTTTGTTGCGCTGGCGATTGGTCTGTTTCTCTGGTGGCCCAACCGCCGGCAAAAGAATGAGCTTAAGCCGCGTGAAGGATTTCTGATAGTTGTGCTGTTCTGGACGGTGTTGGGAAGCGTAGGGGCGCTGCCGTTTATTTTCTCCGACCAACCCAATTTATCGATCACCGATGCCTTTTTCGAGTCGTTTTCCGGGTTAACCACCACCGGTGCGACTACCCTGGTTGGGCTGGATTCACTTCCGCATGCGATTCTCTTTTACCGGCAAATGCTACAGTGGTTTGGCGGGATGGGGATAATCGTATTGGCCGTGGCGATCCTCCCGATTTTGGGCGTCGGGGGGCTGCAGCTCTATCGCGCCGAGATGCCGGGGCCATTGAAAGATAATAAAATGCGCCCGCGTATTGCGGAAACGGCGAAAACACTATGGCTAATTTATGTGCTGCTCACCGTAGCCTGCGCGCTGGCGCTTTGGTTTGCCGGGATGCCGGCGTTTGACGCTATAGGCCATAGCTTTGCGACGATAGCTATCGGTGGATTCTCTACCCATGACGCTAGTGTAGGCTACTTCAATAGCCCGGCAATTAATTCCATTATTGCTATTTTCCTGCTGATTTCTGGCTGTAACTATAGTTTGCACTTTTCTTTGCTGACCGGGCGCAGTTTAAAGATTTACTGGCGAGATCCCGAATTTCGGATGTTTATCGGCGTACAATTTTCGCTGGTGGTAGTCTGCTCGCTGGTTCTCTGGTTCCATAGCGTATATGGTTCTGTTTGGCAGACGTTGAATCAGGCGTTCTTTCAGGTCGTTTCTATGGCCACTACGGCCGGTTTTACCACAGACAGTATTGCCCGCTGGCCGCTATTTCTCCCCGTACTACTTCTATGCTCGGCCTTTATTGGTGGCTGTGCCGGCTCTACCGGCGGTGGGCTGAAAGTTATCCGCATCCTACTGTTGTTCAAGCAGGGTAATCGAGAACTTAAGCGACTTGTTCATCCAAACGCGGTTTATAGCATTAAGCTGGGTAACCGGGCGTTGCCGGAACGTATTCTTGAGGCCGTATGGGGTTTCTTTTCTGCCTACGCGCTAGTTTTTATCATCAGTATGCTGGCGATTATCGCCACTGGCGTGGACGATTTCTCTGCGTTTGCGTCCGTTGCCGCTACGCTAAACAACCTGGGGCCGGGGCTTGGCGTTGTTGCGGATAACTTTGCCAGTATGAACCCTATCGCCAAATGGATATTAATTGCCAATATGCTATTTGGGCGACTAGAAGTCTTCACATTATTGGTATTGTTTACGCCGACATTTTGGCGCGAATAAGCGGAGTTACAGTGAAAATATTGATACTGTTTTCAAGCCGGGATGGCCAGACGCGCGAGATATCAGCTTTTATCGCTTCCGGGCTTAGGGAAAAAGGCATTGATTCCGCAATACATAATCTTCATCACCTTGCGGATGTGCCGTGGGAAAAATACGATAAAGTAGTGATTGGTGCATCAATCCGCTATGGCCATTTCCATCCGACGTTTAAGCAGTTTGTAAATAAACATGCGGCAGCGTTGAATAAGATCCCCAGCGCATTTTTTTCAGTGAATTTGGTTGCGCGTAAGCCTGAAAAACGCTCGCCGCAAACCAATTCCTATACCCGTAAGTTTTTGCTTTCTTCTCCGTGGCGGCCAAATCTATGCGCTGTTTTTCCAGGCGCGCTGCGTTACCCACGCTATCGCTGGCTCGATCGCTTTATGATTCGCCTGATTATGAAAATGACCGGCGGGGAAACGAATATTAATAAAGAAGTGGTTTATACGGACTGGCAGCAGGTGACAGATTTCATGGAAGATATTGCAGAATTAACGAGCGATTTGTCGGTTAAATAGGCCTTGCGTCTGAAAAGTGAGCGAACGGTAAAGATTTTTCAGTTTTTGCTTGTCAGGGACGCAGCAGTCCCTATAATGCGCCTCCATCGACACGGCGCAGACGAAAGTGAAGGCCGGGCCGAAAGAGAAAACGCCTGAAAAATGGGGTTGACTCTGAAAGAGGAAAGCGTAATATACGCCACCTCGCGACCGGGGCGAAAGCCCGGCGCAACTGCTCTTTAACAATTTATCAGACAATCTGTGTGGGCACTCGAAAGCACTGATATCAACGTCTTCGGACGAAAAATGATTATCAAGTCTCAAGAGTGAACAACAGTTAATTCATTACGAACTAACAGTTTAATTCTTTGAGCATCAAACTTTAATTGAAGAGTTTGATCATGGCTCAGATTGAACGCTGGCGGCAGGCCTAACACATGCAAGTCGAGCGGCAGCGGAAAGAAGCTTGCTTCTTTGCCGGCGAGCGGCGGACGGGTGAGTAATGTCTGGGGATCTGCCCGATGGAGGGGGATAACCACTGGAAACGGTGGCTAATACCGCATAACGTCGCAAGACCAAAGTGGGGGACCTTCGGGCCTCACGCCATAGGATGAACCCAGATGGGATTAGCTAGTAGGTGGGGTAAAGGCTCACCTAGGCGACGATCTCTAGCTGGTCTGAGAGGATGACCAGCCACACTGGAACTGAGACACGGTCCAGACTCCTACGGGAGGCAGCAGTGGGGAATATTGCACAATGGGGGAAACCCTGATGCAGCCATGCCGCGTGTATGAAGAAGGCCTTCGGGTTGTAAAGTACTTTCAGCGGGGAGGAAGGCTGGTGGCTTAATACGCCATCAGATTGACGTTACCCGCAGAAGAAGCACCGGCTAACTCCGTGCCAGCAGCCGCGGTAATACGGAGGGTGCAAGCGTTAATCGGAATTACTGGGCGTAAAGCGCACGCAGGCGGTCTGTTAAGTCAGATGTGAAATCCCCGGGCTCAACCCGGGAACTGCATTTGAAACTGGCAGGCTTGAGTCTCGTAGAGGGGGGTAGAATTCCAGGTGTAGCGGTGAAATGCGTAGAGATCTGGAGGAATACCGGTGGCGAAGGCGGCCCCCTGGACGAAGACTGACGCTCAGGTGCGAAAGCGTGGGGAGCAAACAGGATTAGATACCCTGGTAGTCCACGCCGTAAACGATGTCTACTTGGAGGCTGTGGTCATGAACCGTGGCTTCCGGAGCTAACGCGTTAAGTAGACCGCCTGGGGAGTACGGCCGCAAGGTTAAAACTCAAATGAATTGACGGGGGCCCGCACAAGCGGTGGAGCATGTGGTTTAATTCGATGCAACGCGAAGAACCTTACCTGGTCTTGACATCCACAGAATTCTCCGGAGACGGAGAAGTGCCTTCGGGAACTGTGAGACAGGTGCTGCATGGCTGTCGTCAGCTCGTGTTGTGAAATGTTGGGTTAAGTCCCGCAACGAGCGCAACCCTTATCCTTTGTTGCCAGCGATTCGGTCGGGAACTCAAAGGAGACTGCCGGTGATAAACCGGAGGAAGGTGGGGATGACGTCAAGTCATCATGGCCCTTACGACCAGGGCTACACACGTGCTACAATGGCGCATACAAAGAGAAGCGACCTCGCGAGAGCAAGCGGACCTCATAAAGTGCGTCGTAGTCCGGATCGGAGTCTGCAACTCGACTCCGTGAAGTCGGAATCGCTAGTAATCGTGGATCAGAATGCCACGGTGAATACGTTCCCGGGCCTTGTACACACCGCCCGTCACACCATGGGAGTGGGTTGCAAAAGAAGTAGGTAGCTTAACCTTCGGGAGGGCGCTTACCACTTTGTGATTCATGACTGGGGTGAAGTCGTAACAAGGTAACCGTAGGGGAACCTGCGGTTGGATCACCTCCTTACCTGAAGATACGGTCTTTTGCAGTGCTCACACAGATTGTCTGATGAAAGAAAAGAAGCAGTGAAACCTCTACAGGCTTGTAGCTCAGGTGGTTAGAGCGCACCCCTGATAAGGGTGAGGTCGGTGGTTCAAGTCCACTCAGGCCTACCAAATTTCTCCTCATACTGCGTTATGGCATCGCTCGCATACCACGCCTTGCCTGAGAAGAAATTGCATTCTCTCAACAGAATGCAGGGTACGTGAGGTTTAACTACTTTATGGGGCTATAGCTCAGCTGGGAGAGCGCCTGCTTTGCACGCAGGAGGTCTGCGGTTCGATCCCGCATAGCTCCACCATAATCTACTTCAGAATGTACTGATAAGTGCATTGTGAAGTATCTGCTCTTTAACAATCCGGAACAAGCTGAAAATTGAAAATCCATAAACGGAATAACCGTTTAATGGGTCTCTCAAGCCTGCAGTCCGAAGACATCTTCGGGTTGTGAGGTTAAGCGAATAAGCGTACACGGTGGATGCCCTGGCAGTCAGAGGCGATGAAGGACGTGCTAATCTGCGAAAAGCGTCGGTAAGCTGATATGAGGCGTTATAACCGACGATGTCCGAATGGGGAAACCCAGTGCAATTCGTTGCACTATCATTAACTGAATCCATAGGTTAATGAGGCGAACCGGGAGAACTGAAACATCTAAGTACCCCGAGGAAAAGAAATCAACCGAGATTCCCTGAGTAGCGGCGAGCGAACGGGGAAGAGCCCAGAGTCTGAATCAGCGGGTGTGTTAATGGAACGGTCTGGAAAGTCCGGCGATACAGGGTGACAGCCCCGTACATGAAAATGCACCTGTTGTGAGCTCGATGAGTAGGGCGGGACACGTGGTATCCTGTCTGAATATGGGGGGACCATCCTCCAAGGCTAAATACTCCTGACTGACCGATAGTGAACCAGTACCGTGAGGGAAAGGCGAAAAGAACCCCGGCGAGGGGAGTGAAACAGAACCTGAAACCGTGTACGTACAAGCAGTGGGAGCCTTCCTTTATGGAGGGTGACTGCGTACCTTTTGTATAATGGGTCAGCGACTTATATTCTGTAGCAAGGTTAACCGAATAGGGGAGCCGAAGGGAAACCGAGTCTTAACCGGGCGCTAAGTTGCAGGGTATAGACCCGAAACCCGGTGATCTAGCCATGGGCAGGTTGAAGGTTGGGTAACACTAACTGGAGGACCGAACCGACTAATGTTGAAAAATTAGCGGATGACCTGTGGCTGGGGGTGAAAGGCCAATCAAACCGGGAGATAGCTGGTTCTCCCCGAAAGCTATTTAGGTAGCGCCTCGTGAATTCATCTCCGGGGGTAGAGCACTGTTTCGGCTAGGGGGCCATCCCGGCTTACCAACCCGATGCAAACTACGAATACCGGAGAATGTTATCACGGGAGACACACGGCGGGTGCTAACGTCCGTCGTGAAGAGGGAAACAACCCAGACCGCCAGCTAAGGTCCCAAAGTCATGGTTAAGTGGGAAACGATGTGGGAAGGCCCAGACAGCCAGGATGTTGGCTTAGAAGCAGCCATCATTTAAAGAAAGCGTAATAGCTCACTGGTCGAGTCGGCCTGCGCGGAAGATGTAACGGGGCTAAACCATGCACCGAAGCTGCGGCAGCGACACTAAGTGTTGTTGGGTAGGGGAGCGTTCTGTAAGCCGTCGAAGGTGGACTGTGAGGTCTGCTGGAGGTATCAGAAGTGCGAATGCTGACATGAGTAACGATAAAGCGGGTGAAAAGCCCGCTCGCCGGAAGACCAAGGGTTCCTGTCCAACGTTAATCGGGGCAGGGTGAGTCGACCCCTAAGGCGAGGCCGAAAGGCGTAGTCGATGGGAAACAGGTTAATATTCCTGTACTCGGTGTTACTGCGAAGGGGGGACGGAGAAGGCTATGTTAGCCGGGCGACGGTTGTCCCGGTTTAAGTGTGTAGGCGTGTGGACCAGGCAAATCCGGTCTGCTTTAACGCTGAGGCACGATGACGAGTCACTACGGTGATGAAGTAACAAATGCCCTGCTTCCAGGAAAAGCCTCTAAGCATCAGGTAACATCAAATCGTACCCCAAACCGACACAGGTGGTCAGGTAGAGAATACCAAGGCGCTTGAGAGAACCCGGGTGAAGGAACTAGGCAAAATGGTGCCGTAACTTCGGGAGAAGGCACGCTGGTGCGTAGGTGAAGTCACTTGCTGACGGAGCTGAAGCCAGTCGAAGATACCAGCTGGCTGCAACTGTTTATTAAAAACACAGCACTCTGCAAACACGAAAGTGGACGTATAGGGTGTGACGCCTGCCCGGTGCCGGAAGGTTAATTGATGGGGTTATCGCGTTGCGAGAAGCTCCTGATCGAAGCCCCGGTAAACGGCGGCCGTAACTATAACGGTCCTAAGGTAGCGAAATTCCTTGTCGGGTAAGTTCCGACCTGCACGAATGGCGTAATGATGGCCAGGCTGTCTCCACCCGGGACTCAGTGAAATTGAACTCGCTGTGAAGATGCAGTGTACCCGCGGCAAGACGGAAAGACCCCGTGAACCTTTACTATAGCTTGACACTGAACACTGGTCCTTGATGTGCAGGATAGGTGGGAGGCTTTGAAGTGTGGACGCCAGTCTGCACGGAGCCATCCTTGAAATACCACCCTTTAATGGCTGGTGTTCTAACGCAGGCCCGTAATCCGGGTCGCGGACAGTGTCTGGTGGGTAGTTTGACTGGGGCGGTCTCCTCCCAAAGAGTAACGGAGGAGCACGAAGGTGGGCTAATCCTGGTCGGACATCAGGAGGTTAGTGCAATGGCATAAGCCCGCTTGACTGCGAGAGTGACGGCTCGAGCAGGTGCGAAAGCAGGTCATAGTGATCCGGTGGTTCTGAATGGAAGGGCCATCGCTCAACGGATAAAAGGTACTCCGGGGATAACAGGCTGATACCGCCCAAGAGTTCATATCGACGGCGGTGTTTGGCACCTCGATGTCGGCTCATCACATCCTGGGGCTGAAGTAGGTCCCAAGGGTATGGCTGTTCGCCATTTAAAGTGGTACGCGAGCTGGGTTTAGAACGTCGTGAGACAGTTCGGTCCCTATCTGCCGTGGGCGCTGGAGAACTGAGGGGGGCTGCTCCTAGTACGAGAGGACCGGAGTGGACGCATCACTGGTGTTCGGGTTGTCATGCCAATGGCACTGCCCGGTAGCTAAATGCGGAAGAGATAAGTGCTGAAAGCATCTAAGCACGAAACTTGCCCCGAGATGAGTTCTCCCTGAGACTTAAAGTCTCCTGAAGGAACGTTGAAGACGACGACGTTGATAGGCCGGGTGTGTAAGCGCAGCGATGCGTTGAGCTAACCGGTACTAATGAACCGAGAGGCTTAACCTTACAACGCCGAAGGTGTTTTGAGGGGTTGAGAGTATTTTCAGTTTGTGACGGATAAGACCCGTGGCGGCGCGAGAGTGCGGCGGCGGGTGACAGAATATGCCTGGCGGCGACAGCGCGGTGGTCCCACCTGACCCCATGCCGAACTCAGAAGTGAAACGCCGTAGCGCCGATGGTAGTGTGGGGCTTCCCCATGCGAGAGTAGGGAACTGCCAGGCTTTTATACAGGAAGAACCCCGGTCATCTGGCCGGGTTTTTTTTTATGCGAAAAACAGCGCGATACCGGGCCCGGCCGCATCCGGACAGGCTCACGCCGTAAGCCCCGCGGCCGGTAGCCGCACTGGCCGGTTATCACCGCGCCGGATTATGTTTATCCTGTTTATCCTGTTTGCCCTGCCACTGACCGCGTCTGAGGGTAAAATAATATCTGCCCCCTGACGCCTGCGGCGCCGGCCCGCCGCCGTAATGCTTTAGCCTGACGCCGTCGCAATGAGCCAGAATATCACCGCGTGTTTGCGCCGGGCGCGGCTTTGCCTGGGTAACCGCCCGCCGGCCCGCGCAGTGTTTACCGGCTGCGGACAGGCTGCGGGAGAGGCGCCCCGGGGCGGTTTCCCCGCAGCGGACGCGCGGCTTTATTCTGCCGAGCCAGCGGAACGGCCGCTGTCGCAGGCCCTGCGGCCTTTACTGATTGCCGGACCATAACGTCACGCGCCCGGCCGCGCGTCTCACATGCCATCCATCCCGTGCGGCCAGCTGATTAAAGGTGATATTCTCACCTCAACACAAAGCAGGTGACTTACTGAACAAGAAAACTAAGCGTACTTTCACCCCTGAGTTCAGGCTGGAATGTGCACAGCTGATTGTTGATAAGGGCTACTCATATCGACAAGCCAGTGAGGCGATGAATGTCGGTTTTACCACCCTTGATACCTGTGTACGTCAGATCAGGCGAGAGTGTAAGAGTATTACGCCCTCTGCGAAGCCCATTACCCCAGAGCAGCAACGTATCCGCGTGCTGGAAAAGCAGGTTCGCCGCCCGGAGGAACAGAATACAATATTAAAAAAGGCTACTGCGCTCTTGATGTCCGCCTCACTGAACGGTTTACGATAGCTGCCAGGCTGGGCGACAGTCATACGGTTTTCAGCCTTTGTTCCGCGCTGGAAATACACTGTAGCAGTTACCGGTACTGGCGAAAACGATGCGATACTGTCAATCCGGCGCGAGTCAGGTTTTACAGCGAAATACGCCGGGCGTGGAACCAGAGCCGGGGCTCTGCAGGCGCACGTACTCTGGCTGAAATGCTGACCCAAAACGGTGTCCCGATGAGCCGTTACCGTGCCGGGCGTCTGATGAAATACCTGAACCTGAGCAGTTGTCAGCCCGGAAAACAACAATATAAAAATGCTCGTCAGGAGCATACACGCCTGCCGAATCTGCCCGAGCGTCAGTTCGCGGTATCGGAACCAGATCGGGTATGGTGCGGAGATATTACGTATATCCGGGCAGGAAATCGCTGGTGCTATCTGGCGGTCGTCATGGCTCTTTTTGCCCGCAGGGTTATCGACTGGAGCCTTTCAGCAAATGCCGATATAGCACTGATAAGCAATGCCCTGCGGATGGCATATGAAATGCGTGGCAAGCCGCAGGATGCCATGTTCCATAGCGAGTAAGGAAGCCAGTATACAGGTCTGAAATATCAATAAATTCTCTGGCGTTACAGAATAAAGCAGAGCGCCCATCGACGGGGAAACTGCCGGGATAACAGCTTCATGGAACGCTTCTTCCGCAGTCTCAAAGCCGAATGGGTGCTAGCGAATGGTTATGCCGGTAAGGACGAGGCCCGGCGACAAATCGCGGTTATATCCTGAATTACTATAACAGTGTCAGGCCTCACCATTCCAACGTAGGGCTGACGCCGGAAAAATCAGAAAACAGATATCGTTTTTACTGTAAAACCGCGGCCAATATTACTTGACCACTACAGATCTAGTGCGTCAGCGCCGGCCACCAGCGTAATAAATATTCTTTCCGTGAAATATTGGCCTTAAAATGCGCAAGGCCTGGAAAGCCTACTATTAATGTGGGCGCGGGCGAAATTGAAAGAGAAAGCAATTAGTGACCCATCAAAGAGATCATATTCATCCATAATTAGCGTCCATCTGTATAAGCCCTGCGAGGTGGTGCATCTGCAAGCCATGCGCTAAGAGATCGGGTAAACTAGCCGTGTTTAGTAAACAGGATGATACAATGAGCGTCTCACTTAAATCCCTCAATACCTTTGGCATTCAGGCTAATGCTGAACAAGTTATCTACGCTGATAATGAACACCAACTGCGTACCGCCTGGCAGGACGCGGTGCAGAAAAAAAAACCAGCGATAATTCTCGGTGGGGGAAGCAATATCCTGTTACTGAGCGATTTTTCTGGCAGCGTTATCCTAAACCGCCTTTGTGGTATTACCATTCATGAAACTGAAGATGCGTGGCATCTGCACGTTGGCGCAGGCGAGAATTGGCATGGATTGGTTAAATATACTTTAAATAAAGGTATAGCCGGCCTTGAAAATATGGCGTTGATTCCTGGTTGCGTGGGGTCAGCCCCTATCCAAAATATCGGTGCTTATGGCTGTGAGCTACAAAATGTGTGTGAGTACGTCGATTGCCTAAATCTTGTTAGCGGTGCTCGAAAACGTTTGAGCGCGCAGGAATGCCAATTTGGTTATCGCGATAGCGTATTTAAACATAGCGAAATGGCTGACACTGCTATCGTTGCCGTAGGGATTAGTCTTTCTAAAGACTGGCGGCCTATTTTAAATTATGGCGACCTAAAGCAACTTGATGCCGAAACGGTGACTCCTCGTCAGATTTTTGATGTCGTATGTCACATGCGTCGATCAAAATTACCGGATCCTGATATTACTGGGAATGCAGGCAGCTTCTTCAAAAATCCGGTAGTAAATGAGCAACAGGCAAAATTACTATTACAACATCACCCTGATGCGCCTTATTATCTTCAGCCCGATGGCAGTATTAAACTCGCCGCCGGATGGCTAATCGATCGCTGTGAATTAAAGGGTTATCGATATGGCGGCGCGGCGGTACATCGGAAGCAAGCTCTGGTGTTAATTAATGTAGGAGATGCAACGGGCCAGGATGTAGTTGCGTTGGCGCGGCATGTCAGGAGGTGCGTTGGCGAAACCTTCAATATTTGGCTGGAGCCGGAAGTACGTTTTATAGGTTCACAGGGAGAAATTAATTCCGTGGAGACTATTGCGTGAAGAAAAACAAAACGCCGCTTGCCCTGATATCTCTCCTTGCTGATGGGGAGTTTCATTCTGGTGAGCAGTTAGGTGAATATTTAGGCATGAGCCGTGCGGCTGTAAATAAACATATTCAAACTCTGCGTGATTGGGGGCTGGATATTTTTACTGTTCCAGGCAAAGGCTATAGCCTGCCAGAGCCGATACAGTTATTACATGAAGAAAGCATTCAAGCCCAAATAAATAATGGCAGTGTGGCTGTCATACCCGTCATTGATTCAACGAACCAGTATTTACTGGATAGACTCGATGCACTGAATTCTGGTGATGTGTGCATCGCCGAATATCAGCAGGCAGGACGAGGCCGACGCGGGCGCCATTGGTTTTCTCCATTTGGAGCAAATCTATATTTATCGATGTACTGGCGTTTGGAGCAAGGCCCAGCCGCTGCAATTGGTTTAAGTCTGGTAATCGGTATTGTTATGGCGGAGGTTTTACATGAACTCGGCGCGACGGATGTGAGAGTGAAATGGCCGAACGATTTATACCTCAGAGACAGAAAACTTGCAGGGATCCTGGTTGAACTTACGGGAAAAACTGGTGATGCCGCACAAATAGTGATAGGCGCAGGCATTAATCTGGCGATGCGCAGTGTGGCTGATGAGGTTGTTAAACAAGGATGGATTAACTTGCAAGAGGCGGGAGTTAATATCGACCGCAATCGTCTTGCCGTCTTATTAATACAGCGTCTGCGTGAGTCTCTCGGTATTTTTGAACGTGAAGGACTGATGTCTTTCCTTCCTCGGTGGGCTGAACTTGATAACTTTATTCACCGGCAGGTAAAGCTTATTATTGGCAATCGCGAAGTAATCGGTATATCGCGCGGGATAAATGAACAAGGCGCGCTGCTACTTGAACAAAATGGTGAAGTTACACCATGGGTAGGTGGAGAAATCTCTTTACGTCCGGCGGGTTAATTTCCTGATCAGGAGCCATGAATTGGCTCCATTTTGAGTGAAATTTTTCTATTTACGTAAACGAACATGCTCAACGGCATGATTTGCGCTTTTGGTTAATATCAGGCTTGCCCGTTCGCGCGTAGGCAATATATTTTCCTTCAGATTTAGCCCGTTAATTTCATGCCATAGCTGTGTGGCCGTATTAATCGCTTCTTTTTCAGTTAGTTTCGCATAGTTATGGAAGTAAGAATCGGGATCGGTAAAGGCACCTTCGCGAAATTTAAGGAAACGATTGATATACCAGTGCTCCAGGAGTTCTTCTGGAGCATCTACATATATTGAGAAATCCACAAAATCAGACACAAATACATGGTGGGGATCATGAGGATAATCCATTCCACTCTGCAATACATTTAGCCCTTCCAGAATTAAAATATCGGGTTGAGAAACGGTTTTATCGCCGTCGGGTATTACGTCATAAATCAAGTGGGAATATACCGGTGCCGTAGCGGAAGGCGCGCCGGATTTTATATCAGAGACAAACTTAACCAGACGATGCATATCATAAGATAACGGGAAGCCTTTTTTCTTCATGAGTCCGCGTTCTTTTAATACGCTATTGGGATGTAAAAAACCGTCGGTAGTAATTAGCTCAACGCTGCGATGTTCAGGCCATCGGCTTAATAAGGCCTGCAAAACACGCGCTGTCGTGCTTTTCCCGACTGCAACGCTTCCTGCAATGCTAATGATATAAGGAATGCGTTGCCCATCAGTTCCCAGGAATTGTTCCAAAACGGCCTGGCGGCGCAAATTTGAGCTTATATAGAAATTTAGCAAACGCGAGAGCGGTAGATAGATTTCTGCTACTTCCTTAAGAGAAAGATCCTCATTAATCCCTTTTAATTGGGCTATATCTGCTTCCGTCAGTGTCATTGGGACGGTATTTCGTAACGTGGCCCACTGACTGCGGTTAAACTTGAGATATGGCGTCATTACTGGTTGCTCTAAATTGCCCATAATCATGCTTCCGCCTGCAATTCGGGAAGAAACAGACGCAGATTTGTAACACATTACGTCAGTTTATTTTTCACAATGGGCAGGAGAGTATCACCAGATGCCAGCGATTAATAAGAAAAAATCGTGGTAGAGATTTTCACCGGATGGTTTTTATCCACCTACAATCTATTAAGGTTATTTCGCTTAAAACTGTTCTTCAGGTATACATCAATAATTTTGGCAATCCTGTGCGTGTAGCCAGAGGCTGCAGGGATATGCTGAAACATTGTGTTGTAATCGCACAAATTTCCATCTGAAAAGCGTGTTTTTGAGCAAAATATCGCCATAGAGTTAATTTAAGCAATTTTCTTGTTGCAAGCTGGCGCAGCTATTCCTAGAATGCGCGCTACTTGATGCCGGCTTAGCTCAGTTGGTAGAGCAACTGACTTGTAATCAGTAGGTCGCCAGTTCGATTCCGGCAGCCGGCACCATCAAGTATCGGGTGGGGTTCCCGAGCGGCCAAAGGGAGCAGACTGTAAATCTGCCGTCATCGACTTCGAAGGTTCGAATCCTTCCCCCACCACCATTTCTAACCTTACTTAAGGTTGTCGGGTTGCAGAGTTTTATAGCTCAGCGCCAGTGAGAAAAGAATAAATTCAATCTCGAAGACCACGATATAAGGAATTATTTTATTGTGGTAACCCAATAGATCATCACGTTAGATGATTAAAGGAATGGATAAACCTCTTATGATGAAGTTCCAGTCAATGAGGTGAATTGTTAAAAGTAACACTCACTGTGGTTTCTAAATAGTTATCGCAGTCACTGTTTTAGCGGCGCGAATGCGCGGCGTTGAGACAACCGAAGCAGAACGGTTGACTCGAATACTTGAGAGTTTTTCTTCAGAAAGAATCAGGTAGCCGGGTTTCAGGATGCGGGCATCGTATAATGGCTATTACCTCAGCCTTCCAAGCTGATGATGCGGGTTCGATTCCCGCTGCCCGCTCCAGGATATGCTGATATAGCTCAGTTGGTAGAGCGCACCCTTGGTAAGGGTGAGGTCGGCAGTTCGAATCTGCCTATCAGCACCACCTCTCTTACTTTTCCCTGTTTCTCTTCTGTTTCAGAATTCAACGATTTCAGGCATGAGCCTGGTTGATGTGGTGATATCACCGATTTATCCGTGTCTTAGAGGGACAATCGATGTCTAAAGAACAATTTCAGCGTACTAAACCGCACGTAAACGTAGGTACTATCGGCCACGTTGACCACGGTAAAACCACTCTGACCGCAGCAATCACCACCGTACTGGCTAAAACCTACGGCGGCGCGGCTCGCGCATTCGATCAGATCGATAACGCACCGGAAGAAAAAGCGCGCGGTATCACCATCAACACGTCACACGTTGAGTATGAAACCCCGACCCGTCACTACGCGCACGTTGACTGCCCAGGGCACGCCGACTACGTGAAAAACATGATCACCGGTGCTGCTCAGATGGATGGCGCGATTCTGGTTGTTGCAGCGACTGATGGCCCGATGCCTCAGACGCGTGAGCACATCCTGCTGGGTCGTCAGGTAGGCGTTCCGTACATCATCGTGTTCCTGAACAAATGTGACATGGTTGATGACGAAGAGCTGCTGGAACTGGTTGAGATGGAAGTTCGCGACCTGCTGACTCAGTACGATTTCCCGGGCGATGATACGCCGATCGTACGCGGCTCTGCGCTGAAAGCGCTGGAAGGCGACGCGCAGTGGGAAGAGAAAATCATCGAGCTGGCAGGCCACCTGGATAACTATATCCCGGAGCCGGAGCGTGCTATCGACATGCCGTTCCTGCTGCCAATCGAGGACGTATTCTCCATCTCAGGCCGTGGTACCGTTGTTACCGGTCGTGTAGAGCGCGGGATCATCAAAGTGGGTGATGAAGTAGAAATCGTTGGTATCAAAGATACGGCGAAATCAACCTGTACCGGCGTTGAAATGTTCCGCAAACTGCTGGACCAGGGTCAGGCAGGTGAGAACGTTGGCGTACTGCTGCGCGGTATCAAACGTGAAGAAATCGAACGTGGTCAGGTACTGGCGAAGCCGGGTTCAATCAAGCCGCACACCAAATTCGAATCAGAAGTGTATATTCTGTCTAAAGACGAAGGCGGCCGTCATACTCCGTTCTTCAAAGGGTACCGTCCGCAGTTCTACTTCCGTACAACGGACGTAACGGGCACCATCGAACTGCCGGAAGGCGTAGAGATGGTAATGCCGGGCGACAACATCAAAATGGTTGTGACCCTGATCCACCCGATCGCGATGGACGACGGTCTGCGTTTCGCGATTCGCGAAGGCGGCCGTACCGTTGGCGCGGGCGTGGTTGCTAAAGTTCTTAGCTAATTGCCGATAATATTTGACGCAATGCACAAGGAAAGGGCATCATTTGATGCCCTTTTTGTCCGCTTTCGATCCAGAACCTGGCTCATCAGTGATTTCTTTTACATAATCATTGCTGGGACAGGCTCTGAAGATAGCGCAATGCCGGCGTGTGTAAATACACATACCGGCCCGGTTGCTTCGCTTTAGGCGGGGTAAGATAGTTGTCTGGTTTATTGTTACAGGTTGATTTATGAGTGCGAATACCGAAGCTCAGGGAAGCGGGCGCGGCCTGGATTTAGTTAAATGGCTGGTTGCTATTGTTTTACTGGTAGTCGCGGTGGTGGGTAACTTTTTATATCGCGATGTGTCATTGCCCCTTAGGGCGCTGGGCGTAGTTGTTTTATTTGTCGCAGCGGGCGGGATTCTAATGCTAACTCAGGCAGGCAAATCTACCGTTGCCTTTGCTCGTGAAGCGAAAACAGAAGTCCGTAAAGTCATTTGGCCGACTCGTCAGGAAACGCTGCACACTACGCTGATTGTGGCGGCCGTTACTGCTGTTATGTCATTGATTTTATGGGGGCTGGATGGAATTCTGGTCCGTCTGGTTTCCTTTATTACTGGCCTGAGGTTCTAAGATGTCTGAAGCCCCTAAAAAGCGCTGGTACGTCGTTCAGGCGTTTTCCGGTTTTGAAGGCCGCGTAGCAACCTCGCTGCGTGAGCATATCAAGTTGCACAATATGGAAGAGTTGTTTGGTGAGGTCATGGTTCCGACCGAAGAAGTGGTCGAAATCCGTGGCGGCCAGCGCCGCAAAAGTGAGCGTAAATTCTTCCCCGGGTACGTTCTGGTTCAGATGGTGATGAATGATGCCAGCTGGCACCTTGTACGCAGTGTGCCGCGCGTGATGGGTTTCATAGGCGGTACCTCCGATCGCCCAGCGCCGATCAGCGATAAAGAAGTCGATGCCATTATGAATCGGCTCCAGCAGGTGGGTGATAAACCACGTCCGAAAACGCTCTTTGAGCCGGGCGAAATGGTGCGTGTCAATGATGGGCCGTTTGCCGACTTTAACGGTGTCGTTGAAGAAGTGGATTATGAGAAGAGTCGCCTGAAAGTGTCCGTTTCTATTTTTGGACGAGCGACGCCGGTAGAGCTGGACTTTAGCCAGGTCGAGAAAGCGTAATTCGCCTTTTTGACCTTGCAGGGGGCGCGAGATTGGAATACAATTTCGCGCCTTTTGTTTTTCATGCATTAGTCGTGAAAAGTTGATTTATACATGGGAAGCCTTTTCATAAGGCGCTATACCCACAGAGGAACTTAAGATGGCCAAGAAAGTACAAGCCTACGTTAAGCTGCAGGTTGCAGCCGGTATGGCTAACCCGAGTCCGCCAGTCGGTCCAGCTCTGGGGCAGCAGGGCGTAAATATCATGGAATTCTGTAAAGCGTTTAACGCCAAAACAGAATCCATCGAAAAAGGTCTGCCGATCCCGGTTGTTATCACCGTTTACGCTGATCGCTCTTTCACCTTTGTTACCAAGACCCCGCCTGCGGCAGTTCTGCTGAAAAAAGCAGCGGGTATCAAGTCTGGTTCCGGCAAGCCGAACAAAGATAAAGTGGGTAAAGTGACCCGCGCTCAGGTGCAGGAAATTGCGCAAACTAAAGCTGCGGACATGACTGGTTCTGACATTGAAGCGATGACTCGCTCAATTGAAGGTACCGCTCGTTCCATGGGCCTGGTCGTGGAGGACTAATACAATGGCTAAACTGACCAAGCGCATGCGTGTGATCCGTGAGAAAGTTGATGTAACTAAACAGTATGACATCAACGAAGCCGTTGCTCTTCTGAAAGAGCTGGCCACTGCTAAATTTGTTGAAAGCGTTGACGTTGCCGTAAATCTTGGCATAGACGCTCGTAAATCAGACCAGAACGTGCGTGGCGCTACCGTATTGCCGCACGGTACTGGCCGCTCCGTTCGCGTTGCCGTGTTTACTCAGGGCCCGAACGCTGAAGCAGCAAAAGCCGCTGGTGCTGAACTGGTAGGTATGGAAGATCTGGCTGAGCAGATTAAGAAAGGCGAAATGAACTTCGACGTGGTTATTGCTTCTCCGGATGCGATGCGCGTTGTTGGGCAGCTGGGCCAGGTTCTTGGTCCTCGCGGTCTAATGCCGAACCCGAAAGTAGGTACTGTAACGCCGAACGTTGCTGAAGCTGTGAAGAATGCGAAAGCAGGTCAGATTCGCTATCGCAACGACAAAAACGGCATTATCCATACCACTATCGGTAAAGTAGATTTTGATGCTGATAAACTGAAAGAAAACCTGGAAGCGCTGATGATTGCTCTGAAAAAAGCAAAACCTGCAGCAGCGAAGGGCGTGTACATCAAGAAAGTTAGCCTGTCTACTACGATGGGTGCTGGTGTTGCAATCGACCAGTCCGGTCTGAGCACTACCGCTAATTAAGTTTAGTCTTTACGTGAGGGGAGGATTTGTCTACAATCTTTCCCCCACGATCTTTACCTTGCGCCATGATATGCACTGAAGGCTTGATGCTTTTCTCAGGGCAGTATTTGCTAATAAGCGCGGGTAAACAGTATTTTCGGTTGGAGCCTGGCCTTATCCAGGCCTCCGTCCAAGACCGCAGGTGGTTCATTGAACCTTAATCTCCTGCGTAGACGGTGACAGAACCTGAAGAGTATTTTTATAATCTTTACTGGATTCTGCTCACCGTATTTCGACGCTTTGTGGTTTAGGCCCAAAGTAGAAGTGAGTTCCGGGAGTCATCCCGGCTAAAAATCCAGGAGCAAAGCTAATGGCTTTAAATCTTCAAGACAAACAAGCAATTGTTGCTGAAGTCAGCGAAGTAGCCAAAGGCGCGCTGTCTGCAGTCGTTGCGGATTCTCGTGGCGTTACTGTAGATAAAATGACTGAACTGCGTAAAGCAGGTCGTGAAGCTGGCGTATATATGCGTGTTGTTCGTAACACTCTGCTGCGCCGCGTTGTTGAAGGTACTCCTTTCGAGTGCCTGAAAGACACGTTTGTTGGTCCGACCCTGATTGCATACTCTATGGAACACCCGGGCGCTGCTGCTCGTTTGTTCAAAGAGTTCGCGAAAGCGAATGCAAACTTTGAGGTCAAAGCTGCAGCCTTTGAAGGTGAGCTGATCCCGGCGTCTCAGATCGACCGCCTGGCAACTCTGCCGACTTACGAAGAAGCACTGGCACGCCTGATGTCGACCATGAAAGAAGCCGCTGCCGGCAAACTGGTTCGTACTCTGGCTGCTGTTCGCGATGCGAAAGAAGCTGCATAATTGCACTTTTCTTTGCAGCGTGCGCGCTAACGTATAAACTTTATTCTGATTTTCAGGAACAATTAAATGTCTATCACTAAAGATCAAATCATCGAAGCAGTTGCCGCTATGTCTGTAATGGACATCGTTGAGCTGGTTTCTGCAATGGAAGAAAAATTCGGCGTTTCTGCCGCTGCTGCTGTAGCTGTTGCCGCTGGTGGCGCTGCTGAAGCTGCTGAAGAAAAAACTGAATTTGACGTAGTTCTGAAAGCCGCTGGCGCTAACAAAGTTGCTGTTATCAAAGCAGTACGTGGCGCGACTGGCCTGGGTCTGAAAGAAGCAAAAGACATGGTTGAATCTGCTCCTGCCGCTCTGAAAGAAGGCGTGAGCAAAGACGACGCAGAAGCTCTGAAGAAAGCTTTGGAAGAAGCTGGCGCTGAAGTTGAAGTTAAATAAGTCAGTACTTCCGCTTACAGCCTGAGCAATCAGGCTGATGGCTGGTGACTTTTGGGTCACCAGCCTTTTTGCGCTGTACGGTGCTAGCGGCGTTTCACACTGTTTGGCTGCTGGTTTCCGAACAATGTTTGTTTCTATCGACGACTTAATATACTGCGACAGCACCGCGCTGTGTAAATCGCAATGAAATGATTTAAGAGTGATAGAAACAAGCATTGCGGGAAATAGTTCATTTCCCGGTCAACAAAATGGTGTTGCATAAACTGTCTTTTCAATGGGCAGAGTGGGTCGACTTGTCAGCGAGCTGAGGAACCCTATGGTTTACTCCTATACCGAGAAAAAACGTATTCGTAAGGATTTTGGCAAACGTCCGCAGGTGCTGGATGTTCCCTATCTCCTTTCTATCCAGCTTGACTCGTTCCAGAAGTTTATCGAGCAAGATCCTGAAGGGCAGTATGGTCTGGAAGCCGCTTTCCGTTCCGTATTCCCTATCCAGAGCTATAGCGGAAATTCTGAGCTGCAATATGTCAGTTACCGCCTTGGCGAGCCTGTATTTGATGTGAAAGAGTGTCAGATTCGTGGCGTCACGTTTTCTGCACCGCTGCGCGTCAAACTGCGCCTGGTAATCTATGAGCGTGAAGCACCGGAAGGCACAGTAAAAGATATCAAAGAACAAGAAGTCTACATGGGTGAAATTCCGCTCATGACGGACAACGGTACTTTTGTTATCAATGGCACCGAGCGTGTTATTGTTTCTCAGCTGCATCGTAGCCCGGGTGTATTCTTCGATAGCGATAAAGGTAAAACCCACTCATCAGGGAAGGTGCTGTATAACGCACGTATTATTCCTTATCGCGGCTCCTGGCTTGATTTTGAGTTCGATCCTAAAGACAACCTGTTTGTCCGTATTGACCGTCGCCGTAAACTGCCAGCATCTATTATTCTGCGCGCGCTGAACTTCACCACTGAACAGATTCTTGATTTGTTCTTTGAAAAAGTTGTGTTTGAGATTCGCGATAATAAGCTGCAGATGGAGCTGGTCCCTGAGCGTCTGCGCGGCGAAACTGCTTCTTTTGATATTGAAGCTAATGGAAAAATATACGTCGAGAAAGGTCGCCGTATTACCGCCCGCCATATTCGTCAGCTTGAGAAAGACGAAGTACAGCATATCGAAGTTCCCGTCGAATATATTGCCGGCAAAGTGGCGGCAAAAGATTATGTGGATGAATCCACTGGCGAACTGATATGCCCGGCGAACATGGAGCTTTCCCTGGATCTGCTGGCGAAACTGAGCCAGGCAGGCCATAAGCGTATTGATACGCTATTTACCAATGATCTCGATCATGGGCCTTACATTTCTGAAACACTGCGCGTTGATCCAACCAACGATCGCCTGAGCGCGCTGGTTGAAATCTATCGCATGATGCGTCCGGGCGAGCCGCCGACGCGTGAAGCGGCAGAAAGCCTGTTTGAGAATTTATTCTTCTCCGAAGATCGCTACGACTTGTCTGCGGTTGGGCGCATGAAGTTCAACCGCTCTCTGCTGCGTGATGCGGTGGAAGGTTCCGGTATCCTGAGCAAAGAAGACATCATTGATGTCATGAAAAAGCTCATTGATATCCGTAACGGCAAAGGCGAAGTGGATGATATTGACCACCTCGGCAACCGTCGTATTCGCTCCGTAGGCGAAATGGCAGAAAACCAATTCCGCGTTGGGTTAGTGCGCGTAGAACGTGCGGTAAAAGAGCGTTTGTCCTTGGGCGATCTGGATACACTGATGCCGCAGGATATGATCAACGCTAAGCCTATTTCCGCGGCGGTGAAAGAGTTCTTTGGTTCAAGCCAGCTTTCGCAGTTTATGGATCAGAACAACCCGCTATCTGAAATTACGCACAAACGCCGTATTTCAGCGCTGGGTCCAGGCGGCCTGACGCGCGAACGCGCGGGTTTTGAAGTTCGAGACGTACATCCGACTCACTATGGTCGCGTATGTCCTATCGAAACGCCGGAAGGTCCAAACATCGGTCTTATCAACTCACTGTCTGTCTATGCGCAGACCAACGAATATGGCTTCCTTGAGACGCCTTATCGTAAAGTGACCGATGGTGTTGTAACCGATGAGATCCATTACCTGTCAGCGATTGAAGAAGGTAATTATGTCATCGCGCAGGCGAACGCCCATCTTAATGATGAAGGCCGTTTTGTCGACGATCTTGTTACTTGCCGTAATAAAGGTGAATCGAGCCTGTTCAGCAACGATCAGGTGGATTATATGGACGTTTCCACCCAGCAGGTGGTTTCAGTCGGTGCATCCCTGATCCCGTTCCTTGAACACGATGACGCCAACCGCGCCTTGATGGGTGCGAACATGCAACGTCAGGCTGTTCCGACTTTGCGCGCTGATAAGCCGCTGGTTGGTACCGGTATGGAACGTGCCGTAGCCGTTGACTCCGGCGTAACCGCCGTTGCGAAACGTGGCGGTACCGTTCAATACGTCGATGCCTCTCGTATCGTAATTAAAGTAAATGAAGGTGAGATGTACCCGGGCGAAGCGGGTATCGACATCTACAATCTGACCAAATATACCCGTTCTAACCAGAACACCTGCATCAACCAGATGCCGTGCGTGTCGCTGGGTGAGCCGGTTGAACGTGGCGATGTACTGGCGGATGGCCCATCCACCGATCTCGGTGAGCTGGCGCTTGGTCAGAATATGCGCGTAGCGTTCATGCCGTGGAATGGTTACAACTTCGAAGACTCCATCCTCGTTTCAGAGCGTGTGGTTCAGGAAGATCGCTTTACAACGATCCACATTCAGGAACTGGCTTGCGTGTCTCGCGACACCAAATTAGGGCCAGAAGAGATTACCGCTGATATCCCGAACGTAGGTGAAGCGGCGCTCTCCAAGCTGGATGAGTCTGGTATCGTATATATCGGTGCGGAAGTAACCGGTGGCGATATCCTGGTCGGTAAAGTAACACCGAAAGGTGAAACTCAGCTTACCCCGGAAGAAAAACTGCTGCGTGCCATTTTTGGTGAAAAAGCCTCAGACGTTAAAGATTCTTCCCTGCGGGTACCGAACGGCGTATCTGGTACTGTGATCGACGTACAGGTCTTTACCCGCGATGGCGTGGAAAAAGACAAACGTGCGCTGGAAATCGAAGAAATGCAGCTTAAGCAGGCGAAGAAAGATTTGTCTGAAGAACTGCAGATTCTTGAAGCCGGTCTGTTTGGCCGTATTCATGCGGTACTGGTTTCCGGTGGCGTTGAAGCCGATAAGCTCGATAAACTGCCGCGCGATCGCTGGCTGGAGCTTGGGCTGACCGATGAAGAGAAACAGAACCAGCTGGAACAACTGGCTGAACAGTACGACGAACTGAAGCATGAGTTTGAGAAAAAACTCGAAGCGAAGCGTCGTAAGATAACCCAGGGCGACGATCTGGCGCCGGGCGTTCTGAAAATCGTTAAGGTATATCTGGCCGTTAAACGTCAGATCCAGCCGGGCGATAAAATGGCGGGCCGCCACGGTAACAAAGGTGTTATTTCTAAGATCAACCCGATCGAAGATATGCCTTACGATGAAAACGGTACCCCCGTTGATATCGTACTAAACCCGCTGGGCGTTCCTTCGCGTATGAACATCGGTCAGATCCTGGAAACCCATCTGGGGATGGCGGCGAAAGGCATTGGTGACAAGATCAACGCTATGCTCAAGCAGCAGCAAGAAGTCGCGAAGCTGCGCGAGTTTATTCAGCGTGCTTACGACCTGGGCGCTGATATACGTCAAAAAGTTGACCTGAATACTTTCAGCGATGACGAAGTGCTGCGTCTGGCGGAAAACCTGAAGAAAGGGATGCCGATCGCGACGCCAGTATTTGATGGTGCCAAAGAGGCGGAAATCAAAGAGCTATTACAGCTTGGCGATCTGCCGACCTCTGGTCAGATTCGCTTGTATGACGGGCGCACCGGTGAGCAATTCGAACGTCCGGTAACCGTCGGTTACATGTACATGCTGAAACTGAACCACTTGGTTGACGATAAGATGCACGCCCGTTCTACCGGTTCTTACAGCCTGGTAACTCAGCAGCCGCTGGGTGGTAAGGCGCAGTTCGGCGGACAGCGCTTCGGGGAGATGGAAGTGTGGGCGCTGGAAGCTTACGGCGCCGCCTACACCCTGCAGGAAATGCTGACCGTTAAGTCTGATGACGTGAATGGCCGTACTAAGATGTATAAAAACATCGTGGACGGTAACCATCAGATGGAACCGGGCATGCCGGAATCCTTCAACGTTCTGTTGAAAGAGATCCGTTCGCTGGGTATCAACATCGAACTGGAAGACGAGTAATTCTCGCTCAAACAGGTCACCGTCGTCGGGGTAATGCCCGGCGGCGGAGTGTGCTAACTCCGACGGGAGCCAATCCGTGAAAGACTTATTAAAGTTTCTGAAAGCGCAAACTAAAACCGAAGAGTTTGATGCGATCAAAATTGCTCTGGCTTCGCCAGACATGATCCGTTCATGGTCGTTCGGTGAAGTTAAAAAGCCGGAAACCATTAACTACCGTACGTTCAAACCAGAACGTGACGGTCTGTTCTGCGCCCGTATTTTCGGGCCAGTAAAAGACTATGAGTGCCTGTGCGGTAAGTACAAGCGCCTGAAGCACCGCGGCGTTATCTGTGAGAAGTGCGGTGTTGAAGTAACGCAAACTAAAGTGCGTCGTGAGCGCATGGGCCACATTGAGCTGGCGTGCCCGACCGCACATATTTGGTTCCTGAAATCGCTGCCGTCCCGTATCGGTTTGCTGCTGGATATGCCGCTGCGTGATATCGAACGCGTTCTGTACTTCGAATCTTATGTGGTTATCGAAGGCGGAATGACCAACCTCGAACGCAGCCAGATCCTGACTGAAGAGCAGTATCTGGACGCGCTGGAGGAGTTTGGTGATGAATTCGACGCGAAGATGGGCGCAGAGGCGATCCAGGCCCTGCTGAAGAGTATGGATCTGGAGCAGGAGTGCGAAACTCTGCGCGAAGAGTTAAATGAAACTAACTCGGAAACCAAGCGTAAAAAGCTGACTAAGCGTATTAAACTGCTGGAGGCGTTCGTCCAGTCAGGGAATAAACCTGAGTGGATGATCCTGACCGTTCTGCCAGTACTGCCGCCAGATCTGCGTCCGCTGGTTCCGCTGGATGGCGGTCGTTTCGCTACGTCTGATCTTAACGATCTGTATCGTCGCGTAATTAACCGTAACAACCGTCTGAAGCGTCTACTGGATCTGGCTGCGCCGGATATTATCGTGCGCAACGAAAAACGTATGCTGCAGGAAGCGGTTGATGCGCTGCTGGATAACGGTCGTCGCGGTCGCGCTATCACCGGTTCTAACAAACGTCCTTTGAAATCTTTGGCCGATATGATCAAAGGTAAACAGGGTCGTTTCCGTCAGAACCTGCTCGGTAAGCGCGTGGACTACTCCGGTCGTTCTGTTATTACCGTAGGTCCATACCTGCGTCTGCATCAGTGCGGCCTGCCGAAGAAAATGGCGCTGGAACTGTTCAAACCGTTTATTTACGGCAAGCTGGAGCTGCGTGGCCTTGCCACCACCATCAAAGCCGCGAAGAAAATGGTTGAGCGCGAAGAAGCGGTCGTCTGGGATATTCTGGATGAAGTTATCCGTGAACACCCGGTATTGCTGAACCGTGCGCCGACGCTGCACCGTCTTGGTATCCAGGCGTTTGAACCGGTACTTATCGAAGGTAAGGCTATTCAGCTGCACCCGCTGGTGTGTGCGGCATATAACGCCGACTTCGATGGTGACCAGATGGCGGTTCACGTTCCGCTGACGCTGGAAGCCCAGCTTGAAGCACGTGCGCTGATGATGTCGACCAACAATATCCTGTCCCCGGCGAACGGCGAACCTATCATCGTTCCTTCACAGGACGTGGTATTGGGTCTGTATTATATGACCCGCGACAAAATTAACGCCAAAGGCGAGGGCATGGTGCTGACCGGGCCAAAAGAGGCTGAGCGCCTGTATCGCTCTGGTCTGGCCGAGCTGCACGCGCGGGTAAAAGTACGTATTACCGAATACGAAAAAGACGGGCAGGGCGGTTTTACCTCGAAAACCAGTCTGATTGATACGACCGTTGGTCGTGCCATCCTGTGGATGATCGTGCCGAAAGGGCTGCCGTTCTCAATTGTGAACCAGCCGCTGGGTAAAAAAGCGATCTCCAAAATGCTGAATACCTGTTATCGCATTATGGGACTGAAGCCGACCGTTATTTTCGCTGACCAAACCATGTATACCGGGTTTGCGTACGCTGCGCGTTCAGGTGCCTCGGTTGGGATTGACGATATGGTTATCCCGGCGAAAAAAGCGGAAATTATCGCAGAGGCCGAAGCCGAAGTTGCGGAAATTCAGGAACAGTTCCAGTCTGGTCTGGTAACCGCAGGCGAACGCTATAACAAAGTTATCGATATTTGGGCTGCGGCTAACGATCGCGTTTCCAAGGCGATGATGGAGAATCTGCAAACCGAAACCGTCATTAACCGCGAAGGCAAAGAAGAGCAGCAGGTTTCTTTCAACAGCATCTACATGATGGCTGACTCCGGTGCGCGTGGTTCTGCGGCGCAGATTCGTCAGCTTGCCGGGATGCGTGGCCTGATGGCGAAACCGGACGGCTCCATCATCGAAACGCCAATCACCGCGAACTTCCGTGAAGGTCTGAACGTACTCCAGTACTTCATCTCCACGCACGGTGCGCGTAAAGGTCTGGCGGATACCGCACTGAAAACGGCAAACTCCGGTTATCTGACGCGCCGTCTGGTTGACGTAGCACAGGATCTGGTGGTTACCGAGGATGACTGTGGCACGCTTGAAGGTATCACCATGACCCCGGTTATTGAAGGTGGTGATGTTAAAGAGCCGCTGCGCGATCGCGTTCTGGGTCGTGTAACCGCAGAAGATGTACTGAAGCCGGGCACTGCGGATATTCTGGTGCCGCGTAACACTCTGTTGAACGAGCAGTGGTGTGACGTGTTGGAGGCTAATTCCGTCGACTCCGTGAAAGTGCGTTCCGTTGTATCCTGTGACACCGACTTTGGTGTATGTGCGCACTGCTATGGTCGTGACCTGGCGCGTGGTCATATCATCAATAAAGGCGAAGCTATCGGGGTTATCGCAGCACAGTCCATCGGTGAACCTGGCACACAGCTTACCATGCGTACCTTCCATATCGGTGGTGCGGCTTCCCGTGCGGCTGCTGAATCCAGCATTCAGGTGAAAAACAAAGGTAGCATTAAGCTTACCAATGCGAAGTCGGTTGTGAACTCCAGCGGCAAGCTGGTAATTACTTCTCGTAACACCGAACTGAAACTGATTGATGAATTTGGTCGTACCAAAGAAAGCTATAAAGTGCCTTACGGCTCGGTAATGGCGAAAGGCGATGGCGAACAGGTTGCCGGCGGTGAAACCGTAGCAAACTGGGATCCGCATACCATGCCGGTTATCACCGAAGTATCAGGTAACATTCGCTTTGTGGATATGATTGACGGTCAGACGATTACTCGTCAAACCGACGAACTGACCGGTCTATCATCTCTGGTAGTGTTGGATTCTTCTGAGCGTACCGCAGGCGGTAAAGATTTACGTCCGGCGCTGAAAATCGTTGATGCACAGGGTAACGATGTTCTGATCCCTGGCACTGATATGCCGGCTCAGTACTTCCTGCCGGGTAAAGCCATCGTTCAGCTGGAAGATGGCATTCAGATTGGCGCGGGTGATGCTCTGGCTCGTATTCCACAGGAATCCAGTGGTACCAAAGATATCACCGGTGGTCTGCCACGCGTTGCTGACCTGTTCGAAGCGCGTCGTCCGAAAGAGCCGGCAATCCTGGCTGAAATCGGCGGCATTATCTCCTTCGGTAAAGAAACCAAAGGTAAGCGTCGTTTGGTGATCACACCGCTGGATGGTAGCGATCCGTATGAAGAGATGATCCCGAAATGGCGTCAGCTCAACGTGTTTGAAGGCGAACGCGTAGAGCGCGGTGACGTTGTCTCTGATGGTCCGGAAGCGCCGCACGATATTCTGCGTTTGCGCGGCGTTCATGCGGTGACTCGCTATATCGTTAACGAAGTGCAGGACGTATACCGTCTGCAGGGCGTTAAGATTAACGATAAACACATTGAGGTTATCGTTCGTCAGATGCTGCGTAAAGCGACTATCACCAGCGCGGGTAGCTCAGAGTTCCTGGAAGGCGAACAGGCGGAATACTCCCGCATTAAGATCGCTAACCGTGAGCTGGAAGCCAACGGCAAAGTGAGCGCGACCTATATGCGTGACCTGCTGGGTATCACGAAAGCCTCTCTGGCAACGGAATCGTTCATCTCTGCGGCATCGTTCCAGGAAACGACGCGCGTTCTGACCGAAGCGGCCGTTGCGGGCAAACGCGACGAACTGCGCGGTCTGAAAGAGAACGTGATCGTAGGGCGCCTAATCCCTGCGGGTACCGGCTATGCGTATCATCAGGATCGTGCGCGTCGTCGTGCGGCCGGCGAAGAAACTACTGTGCCGCAGGTTAGCGCAGAAGAAGCTTCGGCCAGCCTGGCTGAGCTGCTTAACGCAGGGCTCAGCGGCTCAGACAGCGAGTAACTCTCTACTGGTTGTCACGCTATAAAATTAAAAACCGCGCTCCGGCGCGGTTTTTTTATTGTCATCCCTAAACCTCCTCCCGGAGAGGTGGCGATCGTTCATGTGGGACTTTGCCCGTAGCATGCTCATGCTAAAAACTGCCCCGGTTTGTTACCCGCAAATCAAGGGAGTAAATAGCATGAGCAGATATGAATCCGCCTCACACGTATTCTGTTGCTGTCAGTATCACCTCGTCTGGACAGCGAAGTACAGGTACAAAACCCTCAAAGGTAATCCTGGTAAAGAGCTTTACCGGAGTATCTACATCTACTGCCATATGAAGAAATGCACGGTGGCAGAACTGAATGTGCAGATAGCTCATGTGCATCTGGTTGTAAGGAGCCCGCTGAGTGTGAGCGTTTCGGAACTAATGGGTTTTGTGAAAGGGCGAACAGCGATAAGGGTATTCGCGAAGTTTCCGTATCTGAGAAAACAGAAACAGTGGGATAACCCCTTTTGGCAAAGGATAACTTTGTAGATTCAGCAGGTGCAAACGAAGAGATAATACGCAGAAATGTGCGTTATCAGGACAAGGTAGCGAAAGAAGAAGCAGAACGTCAGATGCAGCCAGGTCTGGAATGTTAGAGCTTATGCCCCCTTTTAGGGTGCAGTGTCAAAACCACCTGCTATGCAGGTGGATTATTTATGGCTAGTGCTTACTGATATTAATTGGTCGGGAAAATGCGCAGCGGCGCGGCGGCAACATATCCAGTGCTATTAATTATCTTTACTCCATTTAGTCTGTCTCAATCAAAAAGCTTTTTGTGCAGAGCGGAGCATGAAAGATAAATCCAGGTCTCGCCCGGGTTAACCTTCTTTAATAGAAGATCATAGGGCTTAACGTTCATGAAGCTTCATCGCCAGCCCCCACTAGGGTGAGCAACTGCTCCGTTGCCAGCCGCCAGTCCGGCGCCTCAGTTATGGCGCTGACCACGGCTAAACTACCGACGCCGGTAGCCAGCACCTGCGGCGCACGTTCAAGAGTGATGCCGCCAATAGCTACCGTGGGATAATCCCCTAGTTGAGTAATATATTGCGCCAGCTGTTCCACGCCCTGGGGCGAACCAGGCATTTGCTTAGTCTGCGTCGGGAACACGTGGCCAAGGGCAATATAGGAAGGTCGGGCGGCCAGTGCCACGTCGATTTCCATATCGTCATACGTTGATACGCCCAGGCGCAGCCCTGCGTCACGAATGGCACTCAGATTGGTGGTTTCAAGATCCTCCTGGCCGAGATGAACCCCGTAGGCCTGGTGTTTTACCGCCAGCCGCCAGAAGTCGTTGATAAACAGGCGGGCGTGGTAACGGCGCCCCAATGCAATGGCGGCAACCACATCGGCCTCGGCTTCGTCATCGTGTTTATCTTTGATGCGCAGCTGGATAGTGCGCACGCCTGCCTCCAGCAGACGCGCGATCCACTCGACGCTGTCCACTACCGGATACAGCCCCAGTCGAAAAGGGACGCGAGGGAAATCAGGCTGGTACATTATGCCTCCTTTTTTTTGAGGTAAATTTCGCCGCCTCTGGCGCGGAAGTTCTCTGACATATCCGCCATCCCAACTTCAATCGCCTGCGCGGCGGCGTAGTCTCGGACTTCCTGGCTGATTTTCATCGAGCAGAATTTCGGGCCGCACATAGAGCAGAAGTGTGCCACCTTGCCGGACTCCTGCGGCAGGGTTTCATCGTGATAGGCGCGGGCGGTGAACGGGTCGAGCGCGAGGTTAAACTGATCCTCCCAGCGGAATTCGAAGCGCGCCTTCGACATCGCGTTATCACGGATCTGCGCGCCCGGATGGCCTTTTGCCAAGTCTGCGGCGTGGGCGGCTATTTTGTAGGTAATAAGCCCTTGTTTTACATCTTCTTTATTAGGAAGGCCGAGGTGCTCTTTCGGCGTAACATAGCATAGCATTGCGCAGCCGAACCAGCCAATCATCGCCGCACCGATGCCGGAGGTGAAGTGGTCGTAACCCGGTGCGATATCGGTCGTCAGCGGCCCTAAGGTGTAGAACGGCGCTTCGTGGCAGTGCTCCTGCTCCTCGGTCATGTTGCGGCGGATCATTTGCATTGGCACGTGGCCCGGACCTTCAATCATTACCTGCACGTCATATTCCCAGGCGATTTTGGTCAGTTCACCCAGCGTATGCAGTTCGGCAAACTGTGCTTCGTCATTGGCATCGCGGATTGACCCCGGCCGCAGGCCGTCGCCCAGTGACAGCGATACGTCATAGGCGGCGCAGATTTCGCAGATCTCGCGGAAATGTTCATAGAGGAAGTTTTCCTGATGGTGGGACAGGCACCACTTCGCCATAATCGAACCACCGCGCGAGACGATACCGGTCAGGCGTTTGGCGGTCATTGGCACATAGCGCAACAGCACGCCTGCGTGTATGGTGAAGTAGTCTACGCCCTGTTCGGCCTGCTCCAGCAGTGTGTCGCGGAAGGCCTCCCACGTCAGGTCTTCAGCGATCCCGTTGACCTTCTCCAGCGCCTGATAGATCGGCACGGTGCCGATCGGAACCGGGCTGTTGCGCAGGAGCCACTCGCGGGTTTCGTGAATATAGCGGCCTGTGGAAAGATCCATCACTGTGTCCGCGCCCCAGCGCGTGGACCAGACCAGTTTCTCCACCTCTTCTTCGATGGAAGAGGTGAGCGCGGAGTTACCAATATTGGCGTTAACCTTCACCAGGAAGTTGCGGCCAATAATCATTGGCTCCGATTCCGGGTGGTTGATATTGGCAGGGATGATGGCCCGGCCTGCCGCCACTTCGTCACGCACAAATTCCGGCGTGATGTTTTCCGGCAGTCGAGCGCCGAACCCTTCGCCCGGATGCTGGTGGCGCAATGCCTCGCTGCGGATGCGCTCGCGCCCCATGTTTTCACGGAGGGCGATGAACGCCATCTCCGGAGTAATCATACCCTGACGCGCATAGTGTAGCTGCGTAACGCATTTGCCCGGCTTAGCGCGCTTTGGCGTCAGCGGCCCGCTGAAACGCAGCGCGTCCAGACCGTCGTCGGCCAGGCGCGCTTTGGTATAAGCCGAACTGCGGTCAGGTAATTCTTCGCTGTCATTGCGGGCGTCAATCCACGCCTGACGCAGCTTCGCCAGCCCCTGTCGTACGTTGATCGCAATGTCCGGGTCGCCGTACGGGCCAGAGGTGTCGTATACCGGCACGGCTTCGTTGTCTTCAAACTGCGGCATCTCTTTGCTGCCGCCGATAAGCGTCGGGCTGAGCTGGATCTCGCGCATCGGAACGCGGATATCAGCCTGAGAGCCGGTGATGTAAATGCGTTTTGAGTTGGGGAAAGCGGTGCCTTCCAGAGTATCGATGAAGCGCTGGGCGTGTTCGCGCTGTTCGCGGCGGGTCAGTTTAGTTGCAGACATAGCTCATTCCAAAGGTGAAGGACGTGGCTTATCAGACGACGGATGAAGCAAGAGGAGATCGCCAGAAAGGCGATACAGCAGCAGTGTGACTCTTGTTCCCTTCGCGGGTATTAACCCGATCAGGTTCCGCGGATCCCGAATTAACGGTCTCAGCCTGCGTTTTCACAAACGCTGGGCACTCCGACAAGAAAAATCCCCCTCCGAAGAGGGGCAATAGATGTAAATTACTCGTTAACGATTAAGAACTCAAGCCGGCCGCGCGATGTTGTCTTCGCTGCTGGCCTTCAGGTCATTATTCAGCACGAGTACGATTAGCTTATCTTCCAGAGCGAACCGCGCCGCCAGCGCTTCGCCTAATTCAGACAGCACCGGCTGAAGAGCGTGAAAATTATCGTAGCCAATAACAGTTTCGAGATGTGTATCATAGTAATTCATGATTTGCTGAGTATTGGCCTCAAGTTGCGGCCAAATTTTACAGACGGTGGCCAGCGGTTTTTTGCCTTCCATTTCATGGATAATGCGTTCATAAATAGTGAAATGGCCGGTTGAAAGATAATCTACCAGTCCCTGGCAGAAATCATCGAGCGCTTTTTCATCCAGTGCAGCAATGCCGCTTTTGCCTGGAGTGAGGCCCGCCAGGTTGTAATAAGCGACTAACAACTGCTTTCGCGCGAGCAACCAGCGATTAATAAACGCATTGCCATCGCCAACGCGCGCCTTCAGGTTCTTAAGTTGGTTAAGCATAGTTGACTCCGTGGGTGAAAGGATAAAACGACAGATTGATCTAATTGTGTAACTTTAATGTTAATAAGTTGCCAGCAATGTAGAGGTCTTACAAGAGGTTATGGAACAAATATCAGAAAAAACGGCTCGCGGCTGGTGGATAGTCAGTCATCAGCAAAAAATATGGTTGCCTGGCGGGGACTTACCTTATGGCGAAGCGAAACAGTTTGAGCTGGCAGATTACCCCGCAATGCTCATTGGTCACTGGCAGCACGAGCCTGTATGGTTGATAGAGCGACAGCAGCCGCAGGAGATGGGATCTTTGCGTCAGTTATTAGACGGCGATAGCGGCCTGTTTCAACTTGCCGGGCGCGGTGTGCAGCTTGCAGAGTTCCGACGCTCTCATGTCTTCTGTGGATATTGCGGTCATAAAATGCGCCCCAGTGCCGAGGAATGGGCCATGTTATGCGATAGTTGCCATCAGCGTTATTACCCGCAAATCGCTCCCTGCATTATTGTGGCTATTCGTCGCGAAGATAAAATTTTACTGGCGCGCCATAATCGACACAATAAAAGCCCGCTCTATACCGTGCTGGCTGGTTTCGTTGAACCTGGTGAAACGTTAGAACAAACCGTTGCGCGGGAAGTTATGGAAGAGAGTGGTATCCGGATAACCAACCTGCGCTACGTTTCATCTCAGCCCTGGCCATTTCCTCATTCACTGATGGCGGCATATATGGCTGACTACGAAAGCGGTAAACTCACGATAGATCCCCATGAATTGATGGATGCCGGTTGGTATCGTTATGATGAGTTACCGCTGTTGCCACCGCCGGGAACCATCGCGCGCCGGCTTATTGAAGATACCGTCGCACTGTGTCGGGCAGAATATGAGTAGTCGTCTCTTTCTTTTATTCTCCCGCGCGATTTATTCGTCACTGCGCGGCGCTGCAACAGGCATAAGTTTATGTATACACTGGCGTCTCTGCCGCTGAAGGAAATGTAAAATGAGCGAATTAAAAAACGATCGGTATTTGCGCGCGCTGTTGCGCCAGCCGGTAGATGTGACGCCAGTGTGGATGATGAGACAGGCCGGACGTTATTTACCGGAATATAAAGCGACTCGCGCGCAGGCAGGCGATTTTATGTCGTTGTGCAAAAATGCGGAACTGGCCTGTGAAGTCACATTACAGCCACTGCGTCGGTATGCGCTGGATGCGGCCATCCTCTTTTCCGATATTTTAACCATCCCAGATGCGATGGGGCTGGGGCTATATTTTGAAGCGGGGGAAGGGCCGCGCTTTACATCACCGATAAAGAATAAAGCAGATATTGAGAAACTTCCTGTCCCCGATCCTGAGCAGGAGTTGGGGTATGTCATGAACGCGGTGCGCACAATTCGCCGGGAACTGCATGGCGAAGTGCCGCTGATTGGTTTTTCCGGCAGCCCGTGGACGCTGGCAACATATATGGTGGAAGGCGGAAGCAGTAAAGCATTTACCGTCATTAAGAAAATGATGTATGCCGATCCTGCGGCGCTACATTTGTTACTTGATAAGCTGGCGCAGAGCGTCACGCTGTATCTGAACGCGCAAATCCGTGCGGGCGCGCAGTCTGTGATGATTTTTGATACCTGGGGCGGCGTGCTGACAGGGCGCGATTATCGGCAGTTCTCGCTGTACTATATGCATAAAATAGTAGACGGTCTGTTAAGAGAGTACGATGGCAAGCGCGTTCCCGTTACGCTCTTCACAAAAGGAGGCGGGCAGTGGCTTGAGGCAATGGCTGAAACCGGCTGCGATGCGCTTGGCCTGGACTGGGCTACCGATATTGCCGATGCGCGGCGCCGGGTCGGGGATAAAGTTGCGCTGCAGGGTAATATGGACCCTTCAATGCTATACGCGACGCCTGCGCGAATCGAAGAAGAAGTGGCGGCAATCCTGGCTGGATTTGGCCATGGAGAAGGTCATGTTTTTAATCTGGGTCACGGTATCCACCAGGATGTGTCGCCAGAGCACGCCGGTGCTTTTGTTGACGCGGTGCATCGTCTCTCTGCCCCGTGGCACCAATAAGGAATCATGATGGATCTTGCAGCGCTGCGCGCTCAGCAGATTGAACTGGCCTCGTCGGTTATTCGTGAAGATTGCCTGAATGACGCGCCCCTGCGGCTTATCGGCGGCGCGGACGTGGGATTTGAGCAAGGGGGAGATATTACCCGTGCGGCGATGGTACTTTTAACCTATCCCTCGCTGGAGCTGGTTGAGTATCAGGTGGCGCGCATTGCCACGACAATGCCCTACATCCCCGGCTTTCTCTCGTTTCGTGAATTTCCCGCGCTGCAGGCGGCGTGGGATTTGTTATCCCAAAAACCTGATTTGCTATTCGTCGATGGTCACGGTATTTCCCATCCGCGGCGCCTCGGCGTGGCCAGCCATTTTGGTTTGTTAATGGACGTGCCCACTATTGGGGTAGCAAAAAAGCGGCTGTGCGGGCGCGTGGAAGACCTCTCGCAGGAGCCTGGCGCTATTGCGCCATTAATGGATAAAGGCGAACAATTGGCCTGGGTCTGGCGCAGTAAAGTGCGCTGTAACCCTTTGTTTATTTCAACCGGTCATCGGGTCGGTTTGGACAGCGCTCTTGCGCTGGTGCAGAACTGTACGCGCGGCTATCGCCTTCCTGAACCGACGCGCTGGGCAGACGCCGTTGCATCGCGCCGGCCGGCGTTTATTCGCTGGCAGGAAATACAGCGATAATTCAGGTACACTGCCGCCGGGCTGTCAGGGACAGCCGTACAGGCCACGCTTAAGAAAGGGCCCTGGGGCACGGTGCAAAAGCCTGTCAGCGTGCGGCGATGAAAAGTGGCTTCATCTATATTTGCTGTCCGTATTGTCCACGGCCAGCGCGGCAGCCGCGACGCTAACTTAATTCAGAGATAGAGATATGTTACGAAACCCCATTCATTTGCGGCTGGAAAAGCTGGAAAGCTGGCAGCACGTTACCTTTATGGCCGCACTGTGTGAGCGGATGTATCCTAACTACGCTATGTTTTGCCAACAGACGGCGTTCGGTGACGGGCAGCTTTATCGTCGCATTCTCGACTTGGTTTGGGAAACGCTGACGGTTAAAGATGCCAAAGTTAATTTCGATGCTCAGTTAGAGAAACTGGAAGAGGCCATTCCCGCTGCGGAAGATTATGACCTCTATGGCGTTTATCCGGCAATCGATGCCTGCGTTGCGTTAAGTGAATTATTGCATTCACGTTTGAGTGGAGAAACGCTGGAACATGCGATTGAGGTCAGTAAAGCATCGATTACCAGTGTAGCAATGTTGGAAATGACGCATGCCGGACGTGAAATGAGCGATGATGAACTGAAGGAAAATCCTTCAGTGGAACAGGAATGGGACATTCAGTGGGAGATTTTTCGCCTTCTTGCCGACTGTGAAGAACGCGATATTGAACTCATTAAAGGGTTAAGAAGTGACCTGCGAGAGTCTGGAATAAGTAATATCGGTATAAATTTTCAGCAGTGAGACAGTAAAACGTGATTTACAGCCTGTTTTGTCACGGCTTAAGGCTTCCAATTAACCCCCCGTCTGGTCTACATTTGTGGGGCGAATAAAAGTGGCTATCGGTGCGTATATGCAGGAGAGTGCTGTTATGGCATTTCCGTCGCACTCGATGCTTAGCAAGCGATAAACACATTGTAAGGATAACTTATGAACAAGACTCAACTGATTGATGTAATTGCGGACAAGGCTGATCTGTCCAAAGCACAGGCGAAAGCCGCTCTGGAATCCACTTTGGCTGCAATTACTGAGTCTCTGAAAGAAGGTGATGCTGTACAACTGGTTGGTTTCGGTACCTTCAAAGTGAACCACCGTGCTGAGCGCACTGGCCGCAATCCGCAGACCGGTAAAGAAATCAAAATCGCCGCAGCTAACGTTCCGGCATTTGTTTCTGGTAAAGCACTGAAAGACGCCGTTAAGTAATTAATCGCGTGTCAGTGAACAGTTTTAGCAAGGGGGCGGTTTCGCCCCTTTTGTCCATCTGGTGGAAGCGGGTACTGTCTGTTGGCACACTCATGCTCACCGCCTGTTCTTTTCATTCTTCTCCTCCCCCGTTTGCAGCGACAGGCTATCTTGCCGATGGCGGTGCGGTGCGCATGTGGCGCAAAGATGGTACCAACGGTGCGATACATCTTTTTACCGCGTTTAGTCCCTGGACTCAGGGAGATACCAGCACCGGTGAATATACCTGGCAAGATGAAAAGCTGACGCTTATTGACTGGCACCTTTTCCGTAAAACGCCGGAACATATTAAAATTCGTTTTGATGAGCGCGGCGCAGTGAGTTTTATGCAACGCGACGTCGAAGGCAGCAAACAGCAACTCTCTCCGGAACATATAGCGCTGGCGCGCTATCGGGCAGAGCGTATGCGCGATATTAGTGCAGCACTGGTTAGTGGGCACGTTAAGCTTATGCAGGGGCGCTGGCAGCAGGATGGCTCAGTGCTGGACTGTGAAGGGCATCTCCTGGCTCCTCATCTTGATGGTGCGGCGCTGGCGCATATACATCGCAGACAGCAGCATTCCTCTATGGCGGTCAGCGTTGCGTGGCTTGAAGCACCTAAAGGCTCCCAGCTTTTATTAGTCGCCAATGAAAATTTCTGCGTCTGGCAACCGCAGGAAAAAGATTTTTAAACCGTAGAAAGCGCCTACTAACATTCATTACTACAAATCACTATTAATAACTGGCTCAGGCATAAATCCTGCCGGTTTAACGGCCGCATTGGTCAATGAGAATGTTCCCGGCACGCTGGCAGTAGCATCGCAGGCCGCTGCCTGCGATGCAATTATGTAAGGAATACTTATATGGATAGGAAGGTTTAAGCGCCAGGCCAGATATCCGTGCTTTAAGCTTGCTCGCGCGCAATGGCGCGATAGCCAATATCACGGCGATAAAAACTTTCTTTCCAGTGAATTTGGGATGCGAGCTTCAGAGCCTGCCGCTGCGCTTCTGAGACGCTGCTGCCTAGCGCCGTAGCGCACAACACTCGCCCACCGCTGGTAAGAATCTGCCCTGTTTCCGAGAGCGCTGTCCCAGCGTGAAAAACTTTCACGGTTTCATCGGGTTGATCGGGTAGCCCGTAAATCGTCGAACCTGATGAATAGGTGTCGGGATAACCGCCTGCCGCCATTACAATTCCCAGCGCCGCGCGGGTATCCCAATGCGTAGTTACGGTATCCAGGCGGCCGGCGCAGGCGGCGAGGCAAAGCTCAACCAGGCAGGAGCGCAGGCGCAGCATAATCGGCTGTGTCTCTGGGTCGCCGAAACGACAGTTAAACTCAATGACTTTGGGGTTGCCCTGTTGGTCTATCATCAAACCCGCATACAGGAAGCCGGTATAGATATTGCCTTCGGCCGCCATTCCGCGCACGGTAGGTTCTATAATACGTTCCATTACGCGCTGGTGGACGCTATCTGTAACAACGGGCGCCGGCGAATAAGCGCCCATTCCTCCAGTATTAGGGCCACGGTCGCCTTCATTCACGCGCTTATGATCCTGGCTTGTAGCCATGGGCAGAATATGCTTACCGTCAACCATTACGATAAAGCTGGCCTCTTCGCCATCGAGAAACTCTTCGATGACAATACGATGCCCGGCGTCGCCCAAAGCGTTGCCTGCCAGCATATCTTTGACCGCTGCTTCCGCCTCTTCCAGCGTCATTGCCACAACAACGCCTTTACCCGCAGCCAGCCCATCGGCCTTAACTACAACGGGCGCACCCGTCTTACGAAGGTAATCGAGCGCCGGTTTCACCTCTTTAAAACTCTGATAGGCCGCGGTGGGAATAGCGTGGCGTGCCAGAAAATCCTTGGCAAAAGTTTTGGAACCTTCAAGCCGGGCGGCCGCCTGAGTGGGGCCAAAAATTGCCAGGCCCGCTGCGCGAAATTGATCGACAACGCCCCGCACTAGCGGCGCTTCCGGGCCGACAATTGTTAAATCAATCTTTTCCTGCAGTGCGAAGCGCAGCAGCCCGGCAATATCCGTTGCCGCAATATCGATATTTTTCAGATTGGGTTCCAGCGCGGTACCCGCATTACCGGGTGCGACAAAAACGGTATCCACCTGCGATGATTGGGCCGCCTTCCATGCCAGCGCATGTTCGCGTCCGCCATTGCCGATAATCAGTAGCTTCATAGTCGCTCCATAAATTAATGACGAAAATGTCGCATACCAGTGAAAATCATGGCGATGCCGTGCTCATCCGCAGCCGCGATGACTTCATCGTCGCGTATTGAACCGCCGGGCTGAATAACACAGGTTACGCCCGCCGCCGCCGCCGCATCGATACCGTCGCGAAATGGAAAGAAGGCATCAGAAGCCATCGCCGAGCCGGCAACGTTTAATCCTTCATCATTCGCCTTGATCCCGGCGATTCTGGCAGAATACACGCGGCTCATTTGCCCCGCGCCAATGCCAATCGTCATATTCCCTTTGGCGTACACAATGGCATTCGATTTCACAAATTTTGCCACTTTCCAGCAGAACAGCGCATCACGCTGCTCCTGCTCCGTGGGCTGGCGCTGGGTAACAACGCGCAGATCACCTGCGGCTACCATACCCAAATCTCTATCCTGTACCAGTAAACCACCATTCACGCGCTTGATATCCATGCCCGGCTGGTGGGCCTGCCAATCACCGCAAAGCAATACGCGGACATTGGGTTTAGTAGATGTTATTTTCAGGGCCTCTTCAGAAGCGGACGGTGCAATAATCACTTCAACAAACTGGCGTGAAATAATGGCCTGTGCGGTATCTGCATCCAGCTTACGATTAAAGGCAATAATGCCGCCAAAAGCAGAAGTAGGATCGGTTTTATAGGCGCGCTCATAGGCATTAAGAATTGAGTCGCTGACCGCGACGCCGCACGGATTAGCGTGTTTGACAATAACGCAGGCCGGATCGCTAAAGGCTTTCACGCACTCCAGCGCGGCATCAGTATCGGCAATATTATTATAGGAAAGCGCTTTTCCCTGCATTTGGCGGGCAGTCGCGACAGAAGCCTCCGTAATACCTTCTTCTATATAGAAAGCGGCCTGTTGATGAGCATTCTCGCCGTAACGCATATCCTGTTTCTTGATAAAGTTGAGATTTAACGTTCGCGGAAAATATCCGGAGGGAGAATGCGTATCTCCACGATAGGGAGGCACCAGGCGCCCCAGGTAATTCGCAATAGCGCTGTCATAGGCTGCGGTATGCTCAAAGGCGCGAACGGCCAGATCAAAACGCGTCGCCAGTGTGAGGGCGCCATCATTGGCGTCTAATTCCTCAATAATTTTGAGGTAGTCATCGCTATTCACGGCAACAGCTACATCGCGATAATTTTTAGCCGCTGAGCGCACCATGGTCGGGCCGCCGATATCAATATTCTCAATGGCGTCTTCCAGTGTGCAATCTTCCCGTGCGACGGTTTGAGCAAAGGGATATAAATTGACGACCACCATATCGATAGGCGCTATACCATGGCGGGCCATTACTTCGCTGTCTTTGTTGCGACGCCCTAATATGCCGCCGTGAATTTTGGGGTGCAGGGTTTTTACTCGTCCGTCCATCATTTCCGGAAACCCGGTGTAATCAGAGACTTCGGTAACTGGCAGCTTCGCTTCAGCTAACAGGCGCGCGGTCCCGCCGGTGGAGAGCACTTCAATGTCTCGCGCGATAAGCGCACGGGCAAATTCGACGATGCCCGTTTTATCAGAGACGCTAATCAAAGCGCGGCGAATAGGACGAGATAATTGCATGATAGTAAATCCCCTGAATCTGGTTTAAAGAGAAGCGTGGGGCAAAATTTCAGGCAGGAAGCCGTAAATAGTCTGCCCATGCTCCACTCGGATGTCTTTCATCTGCCACAAAGATTGTAACGAAAACGTTTGCGTGGCGCGCGAGGAATTTCTAGAAAATAAGAGCTGTGGATAATTCTGTGTACAAGTAGGTATAAATCCGCGTTTTGCTGGGGAATGCAGCAGTCAGTGAATTTTATAGCAAATTTAGCTTGCGACAGAAACTGGGATCCCTATAATGCGCCTCCATCGACACGGCGCAGACGAAAGTGAAGGCCGGGCCGAAAGAGAAAACGCCTGAAAAATGGGGTTGACTCTGAAAGAGGAAAGCGTAATATACGCCACCTCGCGACCGGGGCGAAAGCCCGGCGCAACTGCTCTTTAACAATTTATCAGACAATCTGTGTGGGCACTCGAAAGCACTGATATCAACGTCTTCGGACGAAAAATGATTATCAAGTCTCAAGAGTGAACAACAGTTAATTCATTACGAACTAACAGTTTAATTCTTTGAGCATCAAACTTTAATTGAAGAGTTTGATCATGGCTCAGATTGAACGCTGGCGGCAGGCCTAACACATGCAAGTCGAGCGGCAGCGGAAAGAAGCTTGCTTCTTTGCCGGCGAGCGGCGGACGGGTGAGTAATGTCTGGGGATCTGCCCGATGGAGGGGGATAACCACTGGAAACGGTGGCTAATACCGCATAACGTCGCAAGACCAAAGTGGGGGACCCTCGGGCCTCACGCCATAGGATGAACCCAGATGGGATTAGCTAGTAGGTGGGGTAAAGGCTCACCTAGGCGACGATCTCTAGCTGGTCTGAGAGGATGACCAGCCACACTGGAACTGAGACACGGTCCAGACTCCTACGGGAGGCAGCAGTGGGGAATATTGCACAATGGGGGAAACCCTGATGCAGCCATGCCGCGTGTATGAAGAAGGCCTTCGGGTTGTAAAGTACTTTCAGCGGGGAGGAAGGCTGGTGGCTTAATACGCCATCAGATTGACGTTACCCGCAGAAGAAGCACCGGCTAACTCCGTGCCAGCAGCCGCGGTAATACGGAGGGTGCAAGCGTTAATCGGAATTACTGGGCGTAAAGCGCACGCAGGCGGTCTGTTAAGTCAGATGTGAAATCCCCGGGCTCAACCCGGGAACTGCATTTGAAACTGGCAGGCTTGAGTCTCGTAGAGGGGGGTAGAATTCCAGGTGTAGCGGTGAAATGCGTAGAGATCTGGAGGAATACCGGTGGCGAAGGCGGCCCCCTGGACGAAGACTGACGCTCAGGTGCGAAAGCGTGGGGAGCAAACAGGATTAGATACCCTGGTAGTCCACGCCGTAAACGATGTCTACTTGGAGGCTGTGGTCATGAACCGTGGCTTCCGGAGCTAACGCGTTAAGTAGACCGCCTGGGGAGTACGGCCGCAAGGTTAAAACTCAAATGAATTGACGGGGGCCCGCACAAGCGGTGGAGCATGTGGTTTAATTCGATGCAACGCGAAGAACCTTACCTGGTCTTGACATCCACAGAATTCTCCGGAGACGGAGAAGTGCCTTCGGGAACTGTGAGACAGGTGCTGCATGGCTGTCGTCAGCTCGTGTTGTGAAATGTTGGGTTAAGTCCCGCAACGAGCGCAACCCTTATCCTTTGTTGCCAGCGATTCGGTCGGGAACTCAAAGGAGACTGCCGGTGATAAACCGGAGGAAGGTGGGGATGACGTCAAGTCATCATGGCCCTTACGACCAGGGCTACACACGTGCTACAATGGCGCATACAAAGAGAAGCGACCTCGCGAGAGCAAGCGGACCTCATAAAGTGCGTCGTAGTCCGGATCGGAGTCTGCAACTCGACTCCGTGAAGTCGGAATCGCTAGTAATCGTGGATCAGAATGCCACGGTGAATACGTTCCCGGGCCTTGTACACACCGCCCGTCACACCATGGGAGTGGGTTGCAAAAGAAGTAGGTAGCTTAACCTTCGGGAGGGCGCTTACCACTTTGTGATTCATGACTGGGGTGAAGTCGTAACAAGGTAACCGTAGGGGAACCTGCGGTTGGATCACCTCCTTACCTGAAGATACGGTCTTTTGCAGTGCTCACACAGATTGTCTGATGAAAGAAAAGAAGCAGTGAAACCTCTACAGGCTTGTAGCTCAGGTGGTTAGAGCGCACCCCTGATAAGGGTGAGGTCGGTGGTTCAAGTCCACTCAGGCCTACCAAATTTCTCCTCATACTGCGTTATGGCATCGCTCGCATACCACGCCTTGCCTGAGAAGAAATTGCATTCTCTCAACAGAATGCAGGGTACGTGAGGTTTAACTACTTTATGGGGCTATAGCTCAGCTGGGAGAGCGCCTGCTTTGCACGCAGGAGGTCTGCGGTTCGATCCCGCATAGCTCCACCATAATCTACTTCAGAATGTACTGATAAGTGCATTGTGAAGTATCTGCTCTTTAACAATCCGGAACAAGCTGAAAATTGAAAATCCATAAACGGAATAACCGTTTAATGGGTCTCTCAAGCCTGCAGTCCGAAGACATCTTCGGGTTGTGAGGTTAAGCGAATAAGCGTACACGGTGGATGCCCTGGCAGTCAGAGGCGATGAAGGACGTGCTAATCTGCGAAAAGCGTCGGTAAGCTGATATGAGGCGTTATAACCGACGATGTCCGAATGGGGAAACCCAGTGCAATTCGTTGCACTATCATTAACTGAATCCATAGGTTAATGAGGCGAACCGGGAGAACTGAAACATCTAAGTACCCCGAGGAAAAGAAATCAACCGAGATTCCCTGAGTAGCGGCGAGCGAACGGGGAAGAGCCCAGAGTCTGAATCAGCGGGTGTGTTAATGGAACGGTCTGGAAAGTCCGGCGATACAGGGTGACAGCCCCGTACATGAAAATGCACCTGTTGTGAGCTCGATGAGTAGGGCGGGACACGTGGTATCCTGTCTGAATATGGGGGGACCATCCTCCAAGGCTAAATACTCCTGACTGACCGATAGTGAACCAGTACCGTGAGGGAAAGGCGAAAAGAACCCCGGCGAGGGGAGTGAAACAGAACCTGAAACCGTGTACGTACAAGCAGTGGGAGCCTTCCTTTATGGAGGGTGACTGCGTACCTTTTGTATAATGGGTCAGCGACTTATATTCTGTAGCAAGGTTAACCGAATAGGGGAGCCGAAGGGAAACCGAGTCTTAACCGGGCGCTAAGTTGCAGGGTATAGACCCGAAACCCGGTGATCTAGCCATGGGCAGGTTGAAGGTTGGGTAACACTAACTGGAGGACCGAACCGACTAATGTTGAAAAATTAGCGGATGACCTGTGGCTGGGGGTGAAAGGCCAATCAAACCGGGAGATAGCTGGTTCTCCCCGAAAGCTATTTAGGTAGCGCCTCGTGAATTCATCTCCGGGGGTAGAGCACTGTTTCGGCTAGGGGGCCATCCCGGCTTACCAACCCGATGCAAACTACGAATACCGGAGAATGTTATCACGGGAGACACACGGCGGGTGCTAACGTCCGTCGTGAAGAGGGAAACAACCCAGACCGCCAGCTAAGGTCCCAAAGTCATGGTTAAGTGGGAAACGATGTGGGAAGGCCCAGACAGCCAGGATGTTGGCTTAGAAGCAGCCATCATTTAAAGAAAGCGTAATAGCTCACTGGTCGAGTCGGCCTGCGCGGAAGATGTAACGGGGCTAAACCATGCACCGAAGCTGCGGCAGCGACACTATGTGTTGTTGGGTAGGGGAGCGTTCTGTAAGCCGTCGAAGGTGGACTGTGAGGTCTGCTGGAGGTATCAGAAGTGCGAATGCTGACATGAGTAACGATAAAGCGGGTGAAAAGCCCGCTCGCCGGAAGACCAAGGGTTCCTGTCCAACGTTAATCGGGGCAGGGTGAGTCGACCCCTAAGGCGAGGCCGAAAGGCGTAGTCGATGGGAAACAGGTTAATATTCCTGTACTCGGTGTTACTGCGAAGGGGGGACGGAGAAGGCTATGTTAGCCGGGCGACGGTTGTCCCGGTTTAAGTGTGTAGGTGTGTGGACCAGGCAAATCCGGTCTGCTTTAACGCTGAGGCACGATGACGAGTCACTACGGTGATGAAGTAACAAATGCCCTGCTTCCAGGAAAAGCCTCTAAGCATCAGGTAACATCAAATCGTACCCCAAACCGACACAGGTGGTCAGGTAGAGAATACCAAGGCGCTTGAGAGAACCCGGGTGAAGGAACTAGGCAAAATGGTGCCGTAACTTCGGGAGAAGGCACGCTGGCGCGTAGGTGAAGTCACTTGCTGACGGAGCTGAAGCCAGTCGAAGATACCAGCTGGCTGCAACTGTTTATTAAAAACACAGCACTCTGCAAACACGAAAGTGGACGTATAGGGTGTGACGCCTGCCCGGTGCCGGAAGGTTAATTGATGGGGTTATCGCGTTGCGAGAAGCTCCTGATCGAAGCCCCGGTAAACGGCGGCCGTAACTATAACGGTCCTAAGGTAGCGAAATTCCTTGTCGGGTAAGTTCCGACCTGCACGAATGGCGTAATGATGGCCAGGCTGTCTCCACCCGGGACTCAGTGAAATTGAACTCGCTGTGAAGATGCAGTGTACCCGCGGCAAGACGGAAAGACCCCGTGAACCTTTACTATAGCTTGACACTGAACACTGGTCCTTGATGTGCAGGATAGGTGGGAGGCTTTGAAGTGTGGACGCCAGTCTGCACGGAGCCATCCTTGAAATACCACCCTTTAATGGCTGGTGTTCTAACGCAGGCCCGTAATCCGGGTCGCGGACAGTGTCTGGTGGGTAGTTTGACTGGGGCGGTCTCCTCCCAAAGAGTAACGGAGGAGCACGAAGGTGGGCTAATCCTGGTCGGACATCAGGAGGTTAGTGCAATGGCATAAGCCCGCTTGACTGCGAGAGTGACGGCTCGAGCAGGTGCGAAAGCAGGTCATAGTGATCCGGTGGTTCTGAATGGAAGGGCCATCGCTCAACGGATAAAAGGTACTCCGGGGATAACAGGCTGATACCGCCCAAGAGTTCATATCGACGGCGGTGTTTGGCACCTCGATGTCGGCTCATCACATCCTGGGGCTGAAGTAGGTCCCAAGGGTATGGCTGTTCGCCATTTAAAGTGGTACGCGAGCTGGGTTTAGAACGTCGTGAGACAGTTCGGTCCCTATCTGCCGTGGGCGCTGGAGAACTGAGGGGGGCTGCTCCTAGTACGAGAGGACCGGAGTGGACGCATCACTGGTGTTCGGGTTGTCATGCCAATGGCACTGCCCGGTAGCTAAATGCGGAAGAGATAAGTGCTGAAAGCATCTAAGCACGAAACTTGCCCCGAGATGAGTTCTCCCTGAGACTTAAAGTCTCCTGAAGGAACGTTGAAGACGACGACGTTGATAGGCCGGGTGTGTAAGCGCAGCGATGCGTTGAGCTAACCGGTACTAATGAACCGAGAGGCTTAACCTTACAACGCCGAAGGTGTTTTGAGGGGTTGAGAGTATTTTCAGTTTGTGACGGATAAGACCCGTGGCGGCGCGAGAGTGCGGCGGCGGGTGACAGAATATGCCTGGCGGCGACAGCGCGGTGGTCCCACCTGACCCCATGCCGAACTCAGAAGTGAAACGCCGTAGCGCCGATGGTAGTGTGGGGCTTCCCCATGCGAGAGTAGGGAACTGCCAGGCTTTTAATTAAGTGTGCTGATATGGCTCAGTTGGTAGAGCGCACCCTTGGTAAGGGTGAGGTCCCCAGTTCGACTCTGGGTATCAGCACCAGTTTTAGCGGTTAAAGTTCGGCGTAATAAAGAATTTGCCTGGCGGCGACAGCGCGGTGGTCCCACCTGACCCCATGCCGAACTCAGAAGTGAAACGCCGTAGCGCCGATGGTAGTGTGGGGCTTCCCCATGCGAGAGTAGGGAACTGCCAGGCTTTTATAAAGGAAGAACCCCGGTCATCTGACCGGGGTTTTTTGCATTTAATATTTGGGATAATTAAACTCCCTGCAGTTTATGCGGATTAGATGACAAGCTAGATATTGAATCAGGTGCCTTATTGGAGCACAAATCAGGGCCTTGGGGATACTTATTTGGTAAGAGCCGAGTTTTTATTGCAAAAACCTCGCTTTATCTATACCTACTAGTGTCTAAACTTATATGCACAAAGATAAGGGCTGGTTCAGATAGTAATATCATTGCAGTTATATGCTTTGAGGTGTTAAAAACCCAATATTTTACATAAGAGTGCTTGTCGGGCAATAATTAACGCCTTCTAATAATCCTTTCATTATTTCTTTTGTAAGAATAGCGAACCGACCATTTATAATGTGCCATGTTTGGGTTATTTATCATTATTTAATGCTCATACGGAATATTTCACAATTAATATCTATATGTTACTTTCACCTTGGAATAAAGTTTTTATGCGCGTGGAAAAATATTTACTTTAACAGTATAGGTTTAATCTTTATATCAGGAAGTAAGGATAAAGCAGAAATGATATTAAGGATGTAAGGCGAGATTCGAGGGGGGGATATTTACGAGTTTCATTCCAGTGGGTTGGTATAAGCCCAACCCACTGGAGAACATTATTTGGTAAGTGCGACAATACCTAACGTCAGGCCAGCCAGGGCAGCGGCTCCGCCTGCGATAGCACCCGCGGTTTCCCAGTTATCCTGAGTAGTTCCCTTCATGCAAGTATTTGTATGCACTAAACGCCCCTGATCGTCATAAGTCGGAACACATGGGGAATCATGGGCGCAGCCAGCCAGAAGCGTTGAAAGAAGTGTCAGAGCTATAATATTTTTCATGGTGTTACCTCATCAAAGTTTTCAGAAACGTCTCTGGAGTATCGACATTACATTCTGAAACGATTTATAAATTTTACCATCAATAATGCATTTACCTCATTACTGAATAATCTCAATTTGTGTATTTTTTCAGCCAGTGTACATAATGCTATTGTGTGGCAATAATTAAGGAGAAAGGATGAAGAAAAAGTGATTATGTTGCCAGTATATATTTTCCAGCCTTCCTTGCGTAATTTAACGTCTTTTGCTACCCGAATGCAGGGGCTATAAATGAGCTATGAGTGAACACCCGATCGCTATTTTATTAATGAATATATTAAGCTGTATTTATTGCAATAATTCTGTTTCAACTTCAGCCGCTGATGCCGCAACCATCCTGCTTACGACCATGAGTATACGAATTCTGCGGTTAAGTGCTATATAAATCAGGAAGTTATGCGTATATCAGTTAAAGTTTTAAAGGAAAGCGCTCGCTCCCTGTTTATTACTCCAGGTACGGTAAATGGGGATAAGGCAATGGCCAGTTATTGGAGATTTCTTGAATGTTGAAAATCATATCTGGCTGTCCCAGGTTTTAAAGGCAACAAATCACTTAAAGAAGGTGTTGATATGTGGTTTTCACTTGTTCAGTATAGGTTCTGCTAGGCATATTCTTAATTCCTTATGCAGCTGAGTATGTAGGTAGGAAACGAATACGCTGTCTTGGCACATCATACTGCTGATGTAGCAAAATCCTATGTTTTGGTATTGCCCAGGGTGGAAAAGGAAAGCGCTAGCATGGCTAGCGAAAGAGGCAATTTCCATGCTTAACCTTAAGTCTCTGTCGGGTGAGAAATTTCCTTACACTAGTCGCTGAAGGTAGAGTCGTTAGCGCCCGATTTTAGATGGTTTACACTACCTGTCGGTAGATATTTAGCGATTTTCGGATCGCTCGGTCAGGTTGACAGCCAGTGGGTCAAGGTTTGATGCAGGACTGTGAAAATACACCGGTTGTCTAAGATGCGGGTTATTTATTAAATGTTCGATGTTATATAAATAAAAAGTATCAGTGTGAATATGCGGTACAGCAAGATACGTAAAAGTGTTTGGGTCTAAATATCGACTTAGGTCCCTATCCTTTCTAGTCCACAAGGGCAGGAATAAATTGTTTATCCATATCATTTGAGGACGCCAGCAGCGGTGCTCGTTCACGTAAGCACGCCAGCAATAAGACGACTTTCTGATGATAGGATGGCTTTAAAAAGTTCCTTATATGTATTAGTCACGACTTGATCTGACACATGGCCTTGAAAGGTTGAGAGTTACCGGTTTTGATATGGGTGTCGAATCCTTATACAAAATACGAGGTAACTCTCATGCTTCATACTACCAATCCCGTCATCAAACACAAAGCCGGCTTGCTTAATCTGGCTGAAGAACTCAGCAACGTATCCAAAGCCTGCAAAATCATGGGCGTTTCACGTGATACATTTTATCGCTACCGAGAACTGGCCGGTGAAGGCGGTGTAGATGCGCTGATAAATCACAGCCGTCGCGCTCCTAACCTTAAGAACCGTACCGATGAGGCAACCTAGCGGGCTGTTGTTGATTATGCTGTCGCATTCCCCGCTCACGGTCAGCACCGGACCAGTAACGAGCTGCGTAAACAGGGTGTTTTTATCTCCGGCAGTGGTGTTCGTTCTGTCTGGTTACGCCATAACCTTGAGAACTTCAAAAAACGCCTAAAAGCGCTGGAAGAGAAAGTGGCCCGCGATGGCATTGAACTGACCGACAGCCATATCGCTGCACTGGAGCGTAAAGCCAGCGATGACGAGGCCTGTGGTGAGATTGAAACCGCTCATCCGGGTTATCTGGGTTCGCAGGACACATTTTACGTCGGCAATCTGAAAGGTGCCGGGCGTATTTACCAGCAGACGTTCGTCGATACGTACTCAAAGGTGGCTCACTGCAAGCTTTATGTCACCAAAACACCGATTACTGCGGCTGATTTACTAAATGACCGTGTGCGGCCGTTTTATGCGTCTCAGAACCTGCCAATGCTGAGGATACTGACAGACAGAGGCGCAGAATATTGCGGTAAAGTGGAACAGCATGATTATCAGCTTTATCTGGCGATAAATGACATTGAGCATACGAAAACGAAGGCAATGTCACCGCAGACCAATGGCATCTGCGAGCGGTTCCATAAAACGATACTGAACGAGTTTTATCAGGTGACGTTCCGCAAAAAGTTATATGGCGATCTTGATGAATGGCTGGCTCACTATAATAATGAGCGAACCCATCAGGGGAAAATGTGCTGTGGTCGTACGCCAATGGAAACGTTACTTGATGGAAAGCGCATCTGGACTGAGAAGAATTTAAGCCAGATGTAATCTGACATATACCTGTATAAATAACCGGTAACTGTCAGATCAGGTCTGAGCTAATACACCTTATAAGTAAGCGAAAGTTACTTTCCGCTCATTAACTCCGACAATTCTACCTGTGTTTCATGTTGTTGTTATATTTTCTCCCGATGCCTTATATATCGGCTGATTCATACAACCTGACTATTGCTTCGTTCACCCCTGTCGGTATCAACAAACTAGCCACGTGAACAAACATGGTTGCCAAGTAGCGTCTTTCTTATATTGGAGAATCATTGTAGAGCCGATGGTGTTTCGGCCTTTCAAATGACCGATTGGGAGCGATATTGATGTTTTCGGCGGGATTATTACACACGATTTGGCCAGACATTTAACATCAGAACCTCACAATCACTTATTGCGCAGAGAATGCAGATTGCCCAGTAAAGCTTCTTGTCCAATTTAACTGTCAGAGATCTATTTGGGGTTCAGACTATGTGATATTCGCAACAAAAATATACAGTAATGAACTGTATGGCACCATATCTGTTTACCGCTTTTTACTTGTGGTGAGTAAGCAGAGATATTTCGTCATGGGCATTCTTCAGCTATAGCCTTATGGGGGCGGTTGGAGGAGGGCAACAAAAAAGGCGCCCTCCGAATGGTAGGCGCCTTTTTTAAAGCATTCCTGAGAATCAGTTCATGCCATATTTCTTTAGCTTTTTACGCAGAGTGCCGCGGTTGATGCCCATCATGAGAGCAGCGCGGGTTTGGTTACCGCGGGTGTATTGCATCACCATGTCCAACAAAGGTTGTTCTACTTCAGCCAGTACCAGCTCATAGAGGTCATTGACGTCCTGACCGTTCAATTGAGCAAAATAGTTCTTCAGTGCCTGTTTTACCGAGTCACGCAGAGGCTTTTGAGTCACCTGGTCCTGGGAGTTAACGGTAGAAACGGTCAGTACGTCAGAATTTACGCGTTGTTCGAACATAGTTCTGTCAGCTCTTTATTTCTGTTTACGCAAAATTTTCGAAGTATGCCTCCAACGCCTCCAGCTGTTCGCTGGCATCCTCAATGGCGTTGAATGTGCGCCGAAACTGGTCACTGGGCGCGTGCTCCTGTAGATACCAGGAGACGTGTTTTCGCGCTATTCGGTAACCTTTCACTTCACCATAAAAGGTGTGAAGTTCCCGAACGTGCGCGCAAAGCAAGCGCTTAACCTCTGCTAATGGCAGCGGGGACAGCAGCTCCCCAGTGTCCAGATAATGCTGGATTTCCCGAAAGATCCAGGGTCTCCCCTGAGCCGCACGTCCGATCATAAGAGCATCTGCTCCTGTATAGTCGAGCACGGCTCTGGCTTTTTGCGGGTCAGTTATGTCGCCATTCGCAATAACTGGAATATTAACTAACTGCTTAACTGCTCGAATGCTGTCGTATTCAGCCTCGCCTTTGAACAGACAGGCTCGGGTACGACCATGTATGGTCAGTGCCTGAATACCACAATCTTCGGCCAGCTGGGCTATTTCTGTGCAATTGCGATGCTCAGGCGCCCAGCCGGTTCGAATCTTCAACGTAACAGGAACGTTAACCGCTCCAACCACGGCGGTGAGGATCCGTTTCACCTGCTCCGGGTATTGCAAGAGAGCAGAACCTGCCAGTTTTCGATTCACTTTCTTTGCCGGACAACCCATATTAATATCAATAATTTGAGCGCCGTTGGCCACATTAATGCGCGCGGCTTCCGCCATTTCTTCAGGAACACTACCGGCAATTTGCACGGTGCGTATTCCAGGCTCATCCACATGTACCATACGTAAACGAGATTTATCACTTGCCCAAACTTCTGGGTTAGACGACATCATCTCAGAAACAGTAAGACCGGCTCCCATCTCATGACATAGCGCTCTAAATGGCCGATCTGTGATACCGGCCATAGGCGCTGCTATCAAGCGATTTCTAAGCTGGTAGTGTCCGATGCGCATGACTTAAGAAATGACCATACTGTGCCTGCAAGGCGGCGTATATTACGCATTTTTTGCCCGAGATGAAAGGCCAAACTTTGAACAATCCGATGTCGTAGATCAAAGAATCTTCCTGGGAGGGTGGGCTTAAACTTAATAAGTTTTATTAATCAAAAAGTTAACTTCAATTCGGTTTCGGTGCTGTTTTGGTTTTTTCTCCAGGAAATTAAGGGAATGGGCTATAAATACTGAAATTTATGGGGATGAAGTAAGAAGAGACGGGCAGGTAGCCCCTGCCCGTCACTTTACTCAATAACTACGCGGCCGTGTAATTTCTGAACCGGGCGGTTATTCGCGTGACGCATTGTTTTAGTAAACAGCTCAAGCTGCGTGCGAGAAAGAGTTAGGGGATGTTTTAATACCATCCAGCGCACCCCTTCCGTGCACGGTGGTGTGGTAAGTGAACCACTAAAGCGCCAGTACGTTTTCTGTTTGGGCAAAAGTGCATTAAGGTTGATAGTAGTTTCTATCGCGCTGCTTTTATCTGCCTCTGGAGGCATAACGTGCCAGAGTTTTTCTAGCTCAGGGTTTGTGTTACCGACCTCAAACATGACGGCAACAACGGCTATCTCTCCATCAGCATCTTGGTTAACTAAGTGCATTTCCATTGGATAATGTTTGCCGTGAATAGTGTTTTCACTCGGGGCGTGGAAATGAAATTGCTTAAGGACAAAGGTTTCTCCATCGAGAGAAAGGGTATTTTTGTTGTTATTCTCAGAGAAATTTGCCTGGATTGTATGCCCGTTGTTCAGCAGGCTATCCGGGCCGCTGGAATAGCGGGCCTGAAGAGGGCGCAAATGCGCAGGCTGCGTATGTGTAATATTAATAGGAGATTGATTTCGCCCCTGATGGCAAGTTTGCCATGCGGCGTCAAGGTCGCCCCAGCGCTCGGGTGCCTCTTGTCCTTCATATCCCCAGTGTGCTGCCGAAACTCCCAGTGGAGACAGAGCGAGCGTTAATAGCATGATGCGATTAAATTTCTTAGCCATAGTATTCATCCATTGAATTTTATGTTTTAAAAATGCAAATCAACGAGTTAAACCCAGGCAATACTAGCGGAAAGCGAAAGAATCGAGAGCGGAAATAATGCGACCCGTTTAGGCCGCATTAAGGTAATAAATCTTATTTTTTAATCCCGGTAATTCTGCACCACTCTTCTTTTTCTGCAATGGGATCGAGCTGGAACTGTGCGCTGTATGCGGCGCAGACGCTTTCTGCCTGGCTTGCCAATATACCGGAGAGCCCTAAATGACCGCCGCTAACAGGAAGCACACCGATAAGCGGTGCCAGTTCGCGTAGCGGACCGGCCAGAATATTGGCAACTACCACATCTGCTTTAAGACCTTCCGGCTGCTGCTGTGGCAGCCATAGTTCTAGTTTGTCGGAAACGCCGTTACGCTGCGCGTTGTCACGACTCGCCTGAATAGCCTGCGGATCAATATCGATACCGATAGCGTGCGCAGCACCAAGCTTTAGCGCAGCAATAGCAAGGATGCCGGAACCGCAGCCGAAATCGATAACCGTTTTTCCGGTTAAATCCAGTCCGTCCAGCCACTCCAGACAGAGTGATGTTGTGGGGTGTGTTCCTGTACCAAAAGCAAGCCCGGGGTCGAGCATGACATTAACGGCGCTTGCGTCAGGCACCTCACGCCAACTTGGGCAAATCCACAGGCGCTTGCCAAAGTGCATGGGATGGAAATTATCCATCCATTCCCGCTCCCAGTCTTTATCTTCCAGTTGTTCAATTTTATGAGGGAAATGTTGTCCCAGCAGCGGAGAAAGTTCCAGTTGCGCGATGACGGCTTTCATATCACTTTCGGCGTCGTATAAACCAATAACGTCAGTATCTCCCCACAGGCGCGTCTCGCCCGGTAGCGGTTCGAAGACCGGCGTGTCATGCGTGTCCTGAAAAGTGACCGACACGGCACCGCTTTCCATTAGTGCATCACCCAGCGCTTCCGCATCAGCGCCGGTAGTATTAACTTTCAGTTGGATCCATGGCATGAAAAAACTCTTTTATTTATCGTCAGAAGTCACAGGCATCGACGCGGATGGTAAACCAAATCGATTGCCGATAATAAAGCTCAACAGGCTAAGAGAAAGCGCGGGCACAATGGGATGGAAACCTGCGATTTCAACATGGAGCGTTGCCAGGATGGCATACAATACACCGCCCGTAATCATTCCGCTCAGCGCTCCTGCGGCGTTAGCACGCTCCCAATAAAGCCCTAAAACAAGCGGCCACAGGAAGACGGCTTCCAGCCCGCCAAATGCCAGCAGGTTTAACCAAATAATCATCTGTGGCGGATTCCACGCAGCCAGAAGCAGCAGTGTGCTTAAAAGCAGCGTAATTCCTGTCGACATCCTTTTTAACCGAGTTTCATGCTGTGCCTGTTCGGGATGAAGACTTAGCCAGAGATCTTTAACTATCGTGGCCGATGACTGCAATAGTTGGGCGTTAATGGTCGACATAATAGCCGCCATTGGCGCCGCCAGAAAAATACCTGCCGCCACGGGTGGCAGCACCCGCACCATTAATGTCGGTATCACTTGGTCGGGGACGGTGAGATCGGGAATCACCGCGCGTCCCAGCGCGCCTGCCAAATGCATCCCCAGCATTAATATCGTCACCACTATCGTACCCAGGATAATGCCCCGATGTACGGCTTTACTGTCTTTATAAGAAATACAGCGCACCGCAGTATGCGGCAGACCAATAACGCCGAAGCAAACCAGCACCCAAAAAGAGGCCAGAAAACGTGGGTTCAAAATATCGTCAGCGCCCTGTGGGGTTACCAGTTTAGGATCGATATGCGTCAGCGTTTCAACGGCCTTTCCTGTTCCTCCAGCGGCGTGAATGACCGCAATAAGCAGGAGAACAGTGCCAATAAGCATTACCAACCCCTGCATGGCGTCATTGAGTACGCTGGCGCGAAACCCGCCAAAGGCCGTGTACAGCGCGATACTGACGCTGAAAATTAACAGGCCGTGCTGGTATGGGATCCCTGCGGCGGTTTCCAGTAAACGGGCTCCGCCAATAAATTGCACCGTCATTGCGCCGATGAACGCGACGAGCAGGCTAACTCCCGCCAGCCAAACTACCAGCTTGCTGTGGTAGCGAGCATAAAGCATGTCATTGAGCGTCACCGCATTGTAACGACGGGCGAGAATAGCGAATTTTTTCCCAAGAACGCCAAGCGATAGCCACACCGCAGGCACTTGAATCATGGCCAATAGCACCCAACCCAGACCGTACTTATAGGCGGCTCCGGGCCCGCCGATAAACGAGCTGGCGCTGATATACGTTGCCGTGAGCGTCATGGCCAGCACAAAACCGCCCATCGAACGACCGCCGAGAAAGTATTCGTTGAGAAAGTTACCCGCTTGCCTGCGACGCATGGACCACAGCGACAGCCCAAAAACCACCAATAAGTAGGCAATAAGTGGAATAATAATTTCAGTCTGCATGCTGCTCATCCTCCAGCGGGAAATCCCGAAATAAAAAACGCACCATGAGCCAGCAAAGTAAAATAAAAAGAAAAGGAGTAATCAGACACGCCATTTCAAACCAGTGTGGCAGGCCGGTAGGGCCGATGGCGGAGTCCGGAATCCATGCGGCTGCAATCCAGGCAGCCAGATAGAGTATGGTGAGCCAGAGCGTCCAGCGCGCTTCCTTGTGGGCCTGAACAAAACGATTATCCAAGTCTATTCCCCGTCAATTCTGGAAAAATGCGATTGTACATTAAGGCAAAACGAGACGAAAAAGAAAGGGCCGGATAATCCGGCCCTGAAAGAGAGGCGTTAACGCTTAGTCCTGAAGACCCAGCTTTTTCTCCAGATAGTGGATATTGGTTCCGCCGTGTTCGAAGTTTTCATCTTCCATAATGTACATTTGCAGCTCGATATTGGTCTTAATGCCGTCAATAATCAGCTCTTGCAAAGCGTTGCGCATCCGGGCAATGGCGACTTCACGGGTTTCTCCGAAGCAAATAAGTTTGCCTATCATGGAGTCATAATAAGGCGGCACGGTATAACCGGAATAAATATGAGATTCCCAGCGCACCCCGAAGCCACCGGGCGCATGAAAGCGCGTGATTTTCCCCGGGCTGGGCAGGAAGGTCTTGGGATCTTCCGCGTTAATACGGCATTCGATGGCATGCCCCTGAATGACGATATCTTCCTGACGAATAGTCAGTGGCAGGCCTGCGGCGATACGTAATTGCTCTTTGATAAGGTCAACGCCCGTTATCATCTCGGTCACCGGATGTTCAACCTGAATACGGGTGTTCATTTCGATGAAATAGAACTCGCCGTTCTCAAACAGGAATTCGAAAGTACCGGCGCCGCGATAGCCAATCTCCACGCAGGCTTTAGCGCAGCGCTCGCCAATATAGCGGCGTAATTCTGGCGTAATGCCCGGAGCCGGCGCTTCTTCCACGACTTTTTGGTGACGGCGCTGCATGGAGCAGTCGCGTTCAGCCAGGTAAATAGCGCTTCCCTGGCCGTCTGCTAATACCTGAATTTCCACGTGGCGTGGATTTTCGAGGTATTTTTCCATATATACCATATCGTTATTGAAAGCAGCTTTCGCTTCCGCTCTCGTCATGGTAATGGACTGCGCCAGTTCTGCGTCGCTGCGCACTACGCGCATACCGCGCCCGCCGCCGCCGCCGGAAGCTTTAATAATCACCGGGTAGCCAATGCGTTTTGCAATGGCCCGGTTTTTATCCATATCGTCGTCCAGCGGGCCGTCGGAGCCAGGTACGCATGGGACGCCGGTTTTTTTCATCGCGCTGATGGCCGACACTTTATCGCCCATCAAGCGAATGGTTTCGGCGCGCGGGCCGATAAAGATAAAGCCTGATTGCTCTACCTGTTCAGCAAAGTTTGCGTTTTCAGACAGAAAACCATAGCCCGGATGAATCGCCGCGGCGCCAGTTATCTCGGCGGCAGAAATGATAGCCGGGATATTCAGATAGCTTTTTACAGACGGTGCCGGGCCGATACATACGGTTTCGTCAGCCAACAACACGTGTTTTAAATCGCGGTCCGCCGTGGAGTGTACGGCGACGGTTTTGATCCCCAGCTCTTTACAGGCACGTAAAATACGCAGAGCTATTTCACCACGGTTTGCGATAACAATTTTATCCAGCATGTTCGCCTCGTTATTCGATGACGACCAGCGGCTCGTCAAATTCAACCGGTTGACCACTTTCTACCAGAACGGCTTTCACTACGCCGGCTTTGTCAGCTTCGATCTGGTTCATCATTTTCATTGCTTCAACGATGCACAGTGTGTCGCCGACTTTAACCTGCTGACCAACTTCTACGAAGGCTTTTGCTTCCGGGCTTGGCGTGCGATAGAACGTACCTACCATAGGTGAACGCACGATATGGCCGCTGATTTCAGACGTTGTTGGCGCTTCTACAGGCGCTGGCGCGACTGCGGTAGAGAGGGCAGGCTGTTGCGGCTGTGCTACCGGAGCTGCGTAGGTTTGCTGCATCATGGGCATAGGCTGGTTGATGACCGCGCGGCTAATGCGCACGGACTCTTCGCCTTCGGCGATTTCCAGTTCAGCAATTCCTGATTCTTCAACCAGTTCGATCAGTTTTTTTATCTTACGAATATCCATGAGTGGGTTCCGTACTCTTTGTTAGTGTAATTGTGACAAACGTTTCACCGCCGTTTGCAGCGCCCATGAATAACCATCGGCGCCCAGACCACAGATAACCCCGCTGGAAATATCAGAGAGCCAGGAGTGGTGGCGGAAAGGCTCGCGAGCGTGTACGTTGCTTAAATGGATCTCAATGAACGGGATTTCCACAGCCAGCAGCGCATCGCGTAGAGCCACGCTAGTGTGCGTAAAAGCGGCCGGATTAATCAGGATATAGTCTATCGTCCCTTTAGCCTGATGAATTCGGTCGATCAGCACATGTTCAGCGTTTGATTGCAGATGTTCGAGGCAGACGTTCAGTTTTTCAGCTTCTTTCGTCAGGCCATTCACGATATCCTCAAGCGTTTGCGACCCATATTTTTCGGGTTCACGGGTACCGAGCATATTAAGATTGGGGCCGTTCAAAAGTAAAATCTGAAATTTACCCGCCATTTTGCTGCTATCTCCTGCGAACTTCTATGAAGTTACAAAATATACCTTCAGTGTCTGCTTGTCACCCCCGGTGCGGCGAAAAGCTGACCGACGATGAGTTAAGGGGGCACATTATATCTATTTCGCTACAGTTAGCAGCTAAATACTGGTCTTATCAGGGAAGATTATCAACCGTAAATAATCCATATGCGCTTGCGAATTCACTACAGACGCCACCAGCGGCGGAATGTTTTATAACGGAACGCCAGCATTATGGCTGCAATACAGGCATAGATGAGCGGCTGGGGAGAAAGGACTTTTACGGACCATATATAGTGAACCGGTGCGAGGATTGCGACCAGATAAATGGCGTAGTGCAACTGCTGCCAGCGTCTGCCTAACTTACGCTGCGCTGCCTGGGTTGAGGTGAAAGTTAATGCGAGCAAAATTACCCAACTCAGCAGCCCGAGCGTGAGCCAGGGTCGCAATACCAGCTCTCGTCCAAGTAAATTCAGGTTGTTCGCCCCCAATTCCAGCAGGGCATAACTGGTCATATGCAATGTCGCCCAGGCAAAACACCAAAGGCCTGCCGGGCGGCGCATGCGGATAAGCACAGGCTGTCGCAAATAACGCGCCACGGGAGAGATAGCCAGCGTTAATAGCAACAATTTTAGCGCCATTCTGCCGGTAAACTGCTGAATATCTTTTGCCGGATCGGCGCTGAATTGCCCATGATTTACGGCATAGAACAGCCATATTAACGGTAACAGCGCCAGCAAATGCAGGAGTGACTTCAGCATGCGTAGTTGAGGGAGCGTCAGGCGCATAATCAAAAATTTTCCCGTAAATTCAGCCCATGATAGAGCGCGCTAACGTCCTCGGCATAACCGTTGAATAACTGCGTCGGCTGCCGTTTTACATCCAGGATGCCGCCTGCACCAATGACGCGCTCCGAAGCCTGCGACCAGCGGGGATGATCGACGTGGGGATTCACGTTTGCGTAAAAACCGTATTCACCTGGCGCGGATGAATGCCACGTTGTTGCAGGGCGCTCGCTAACCAGTCGGATACTCACCAGCGATTTAATCCCTTTAAAACCATATTTCCAGGGAACCACCAGTCGAATAGGCGCGCCGTTTTGCGGCGGTAGTGCTTTACCGTAAACCCCGGTAACCAATAACGCGAGGGGATGCAGCGCCTCGTCAAGGCGCAGCCCTTCTATGTACGGATACTCCAGCCCTCCGCCAATAAACCTATCCTTCTGTCCCGGCATTTCTTCCGGGCGATAGAGCGTCTGAAAAGCAACATATTTTGCACGACCGGTAGGATCGGCCTGTTTGATAAGGCGGGCAAGCGGAAAACCTACCCATGGAATCACCATTGACCATGCTTCAACGCAGCGCAGGCGGTAAATTCGCTCCTCCTGTGGATAGCGGGTAGTGAGTTCATCGTATGAAAGCGTAAAAGGTTTATTGACTTCGCCGCCGACGGTTAACGTCCACGGCTGCGTGTGCAGCATGCCGGCATTCGCTGCCGGATCGGCCTTATCAAGCCCGAATTCATAGAAGTTGTTATAGCCGGTGACTTTATCTTCTGGCGTGAGAGGAAAATCTGCCTGCCACTGTTTTGGGCGGGAATAGGTTAGCGCTTTGCCCGCCGGAGCGAGCGGCTTGTCGTGCCCGCTAAACCAGTCAAGCCAGTCGGCTTTGGCAACAGAAGGAAGAGCCAGGCCGCCAGCGGTTAATCCCAGCGCCTGGAGTATACGCCGACGCTGCATAAAAAAAGCCGATTCGGCGGTGACATCGGCTTCAGTGAGGCGGTTTCGTTTCATGGTTTAATTCCGGCCAGTTCGCATGTATTAAGCATGGTTGCCGAAGACCGGAAGCGCGAATAAAAAACGCCTGGAGCGGTAAACAATTATTTCATCTTTACCAGGATACGCCCGTGCGCGCTGTTTTCCATTATCGCCTGCGCATGCTGCGGCGTTTCGCTAAGCGTAATTTCCGTGGCCACATCGGTGAAAAACGCCTCAGGCAAATCTCTTGCCAGGCGGCGCCAGGCTTCCAGGCGCCGCATTGACGGTGTCATCACGGAATCCACGCCCTGTAAGCGAACATTACGTAGAATGAAAGGCATGACCGTTGTTGGCAGCGCGAAGCCGCCGGCCAGTCCGCATGCAGCAACGCATCCGCCGTACTGAGTTTGCGCCAGCGCCGCAGCGAGCATTTCATTACCTACAGTATCAATCACTCCGGCCCAGCGCTGCTTTTCCAGCGGGCGCGCTGCGGCGAATTCACTGCGATCCAAAATTGTGCTGGCACCAAGATGATGAAGATACGGATGCATGCTTTCGCGGCCAGAAACAGCGGTGACGGTATAGCCCAGGGCGCTTAATAAGGCGACGGCGGTGCTTCCAACGCCACCGCTGGCGCCGGTAACCAAAATTTCACCGCTTGCAGGGGTAATTGCTGCATCTTCAAGCGCCATGACGCACAGCATTGCGGTAAACCCGGCGGTACCAATAATCATCGACTTACGGCAATCAAGCCCCTGGGGAAGAGGCACCAGCCAGTCTCCCTTCACGCGTGCCAGTTCGGCCAGACCGCCCCAATGGTTTTCGCCTACGCCCCAGCCGGTCAGTAACACCTCTTGTCCCGCATGAAAGCGAACATCTTCACTGTGGCGGATCCGTCCGGCGAAATCGATGCCCGGCACCATCGGAAACTGACGGATAATTTTTCCTTTGCCGGTAATGGCCAGCGCGTCTTTATAATTCAGGCTGGAATACTCGACTTCAACGGTTACGTCTCCTTCCGGCAGCGAACTTTCATCAATCTCTTTTACCGCCGCCAGTGTGTTTTTATCTTTTTGTTCAAGGAGAAGTGCCTTCATAAACGGTTCCTGTTGATGTATGACATATTTTTTTGAAAATTCTTACTCAAGACTATACTCGCATCATGCCGATAATATAGCGGCACATCGCAAGAAAAAATCGCAGTGGTTTGCGGTAATTTTGGTAACATACGGCGTTTTGACTGATAAGTTAGTGCTTACTATCATTGCAGTGAAAGTTTATTTATCTTACTTAACGGAGTTAACACAAGGATGCGCTTAACGACGAAGTTCTCCGCTTTCGCTGCTCTTATCACTGGGTTAGCCATCTTCGTGACCCTAATTGGGTGCTCGTGGAGCTTTTATCACACCGTGCAGGAAAAGGTTAATCAGCGATTAGGCATGGTGATTGTTCTTATTGATAATGAACTCATGTGGCGTTCGCCGGCGCAGTTGAGCGATCGCCTGGAAAGCCTGATGCTGCCACAGGAAATTACGCACCTGTCATTAAGCGCCGGCCAGCGCAGCATTGTGGATTATGCAATTACCCCACCTTATCTGGCGGCAGGCAGTTACTTTCGCACGCGTATTTATGAAACCAGCCTGATGAAACATCCGGGATTAACGCTGAGCCTGAGCTATCGCGATCCGGTAGATGATTATTTTCGCTCCATGTTGACCACCGTACCGCTTTCTCTGGGGATTGGTTTCATGGTTGTCATGATATTTATTTCCGCGCGCTGGATAAGACGCCAATTCGCCGGGCTTGAATTAATGGAAAGGCGGGCTGCGCGGGTGCTGAACGGCGAGCGCGATAAAGCGGTCATTGGGACGCTGCAGGAGTGGCCTCCCAAAATTAGCGGTGCGCTGAATATGCTGCTTACGGAACTGCAGCATGCGGGGGAACAGCGTAGCCGTATGGATACCTTAATACGCTCCTATGCCGCTCAGGATGCGCAAACCGGGCTACACAACCGGCTATTTTTCGATAACCAGTTGGCGACGCTGCTGGAAGATCATGAACAGGTTGGAGCGCATGGCGCCGTCATGATGATCCGGCTGCCGGATTTCGATATTTTGCGCGAGTCCTGAGGGCGCAGCGCCGTTGAAGAATACCTGTTTACGCTGGTTAATCTTCTGTCGACGTTTGTTTTGCGCTATCCCGGGGCATTACTGGCCCGCTATTTCCGCAGTGATTTTGCGGTACTGTTGCCTCACAGCTCGCTGAAAGAAGCGGAAGGGATTGCCAATCAGCTTCTTAAATCCGTGGACTCACTGCCGACCACGCACATGCTGGATCGCCATGATATGTTGCACATCGGTATTTGCGTGTGGCGCAGTGGGCAGAGCGTAGAGCAAGTCATGGAGCACGCGGAAGAGGCTGCGCGTAATGCGGTGCTTCAGGGTAGTAATGGCTGGGCGGTGTTTGATGACACGCTGCAGGAGAAAGGGCGCGGGAATGTGAAATGGCGGACTATGCTGGAAGAGATGCTGCGTCGCGGTGGCCCGCGTTTGTATCAAAAGCCAGCGGTAATGCGCAATGGGCGAGTGCATCATCGTGAAATTATGTGCCGGATTTTTGATGGCGAGCAGGAAGTCGTCTCCGCTGAATACATGCCCCTTGTTCAGCAGTTTGGACTGGCAGAGCAGTACGATAGACTAATGGTCTCGCGCGTAATAGCGCTATTGCAATATTGGCCTGAAGAGACGCTGGCTATCCCGATAACGGTAGAATCGCTGATTCGCCAGCCTTTTCAGCGCTGGTTGCGCGATACGCTAATGCAGTGTGAGAAATCGATACGCCAGCGAATTCTTTTTGAACTTGCAGAGGCGGATGTTTGTCAACATATCGGTCGTTTACAATCGACCGTACGTTTGATCAAGGTGCTTGGGGCCAGAGTGGCGGTGACGCAGGCGGGATTAACCGTAGTCAGCACCTCCTATATTCACATTCTGGACGTCGAATTGGTCAAATTACATCCCGGCCTGGTGCGTAATATTGATAAGCGTACAGAAAATCAGCTATTTGTTGAAAGTCTGGTTGCTGCGTGCAGCGGCTCCCGGGCGCAAGTTTTTGCGACCGGTACGCGAACCCGCGGCGAATGGCAGACATTAATTGAGAAAGGTGTTGCGGGCGCGCAAGGTGATTTTTTCGTAGGATCGCGCCCTCTGGACAGTAATGTGAAAAAATATTCGCAAAGATATCCGGTTTAACCTGTCGTTTAGCTGGTTTTTACGTAGAATATCGCGCGCTGCTTTCCGGAAGTATCGCATCAGTGCGGGCCGGGAAAAGCAGTACATTAACGCCAGTTTAGTCATTACATGAATCGTTGCAGCGTAATAATTCACCTTCAGTACATTTAGCGCGAGCTTTTCGCCAGATGTGCCAAACTGTTAATGGTGAAACGAACTGCATTATTTTTCACCGAAGCAGAACGTTTTTTGTGCCTTGTCGCTGCTTCATGTGGTTGGTAAAGTAAGCGGATTTTGTTTTCCGCCCCAGCTTTCAGGATTATCCCTTAGTTATGTTGAAAAAATTTCGCGGCATGTTTTCCAATGACCTGTCCATTGACCTGGGTACTGCGAATACCCTTATTTATGTAAAAGGACAAGGCATCGTACTGAATGAGCCCTCCGTTGTGGCCATTCGCCAGGATCGTGCTGGTTCTCCAAAAAGCGTTGCGGCTGTGGGCCATGATGCTAAGCAGATGCTTGGCCGTACGCCTGGCAATATTGCGGCCATTCGCCCAATGAAAGACGGCGTTATTGCCGACTTTTTTGTGACGGAGAAAATGCTGCAGCACTTTATTAAACAAGTGCATAGCAACAGTTTTATGCGTCCCAGCCCGCGCGTGCTGGTTTGCGTGCCGGTAGGCGCGACCCAGGTCGAACGTCGCGCTATCCGCGAATCGGCCCAGGGCGCAGGCGCCCGCGAGGTATTTCTTATTGAAGAACCTATGGCGGCAGCGATTGGTGCAGGCCTGCCTGTTTCTGAAGCCACCGGTTCAATGGTGGTCGATATTGGCGGTGGTACTACGGAAGTTGCCGTCATTTCGCTTAACGGCGTCGTATATTCTTCTTCTGTGCGTATTGGGGGCGATCGCTTCGATGAGGCCATTATCAACTATGTGCGTCGTAACTACGGTTCTCTGATTGGTGAAGCGACGGCTGAGCGCATCAAGCATGAAATCGGTTCCGCTTATCCTGGCGATGAGGTTCGCGAAATCGAAGTGCGCGGGCGTAATCTGGCGGAAGGCGTTCCGCGCGGCTTCACGTTGAATTCCAATGAGATACTGGAAGCGCTGCAGGAACCTCTTACCGGCATCGTTAGCGCTGTAATGGTGGCGCTTGAGCAATGTCCGCCTGAGCTTGCGTCTGATATCTCCGAGCGCGGCATGGTATTGACGGGCGGTGGCGCGCTGCTGTGTAATCTCGATCGCCTGCTTATGGAAGAGACGGGCATTCCGGTTGTTGTTGCTGAAGATCCGTTAACCTGCGTGGCCCGCGGTGGCGGTAAGGCGCTGGAAATGATTGATATGCACGGCGGCGATTTGTTCAGCGAAGAGTAATTCGCAACAGAAAAGGGGCGTCAGCCCCTTTTCCGGAGCCGGGATATGCATAATCTATGAAGCCTATTTTTAGCCGAGGCCCGTCGCTGCAGATCCGCCTGATTTTGGCGGTAATAGTGGCGCTTGGCGTGATTATTGCTGACAGCCGTTTAGGTGCGTTTAGCCAAATCCGGACCTATATGGATACCGCCGTCAGCCCATTCTATTTTATTTCCAATGGCCCTCGTGAATTGCTCGACAGCGTGTCTCAGTCGCTCTCTTCCCGCGATCGTCTGGAAAAAGAAAACCGCACGCTACGTCATGAGTTGCTCATGAAAAATAGCGATTTAATGCTGCTTGGGCAATACAAGCAGGAAAACGCGCGCCTGCGTGAGCTGCTGGGCTCTCCGCTGCGGCAAGATGAACAAAAAATGGTCACGCAGGTCATTTCTACGGTTAACGATCCGTATAGCGATCAGATTGTCATCGATAAAGGCAGCGTAAATGGCGTGTATGAAGGCCAGCCGGTCATTAGCGATAAAGGCGTCGTTGGGCAGGTTATTGCCGTTGCGAAACTGACCAGCCGGGTATTAATGATTTGTGACGCCACACATGCGCTGCCGGTACAAGTGCTGCGCAACGACATTCGGGTGATTGCGGCAGGCAGTGGATGTACCGACGATCTTCAACTGGAGAATCTGCCGGCGAATACTGATATCCGCGTTGGCGATGTCCTGGTGACATCCGGTCTTGGCGGTCGTTTTCCTGAAGGTTATCCGGTCGGCGTGGTTTCCTCGGTTCGCGTGGATAACCAGCGGGCCTATACGGTTATTAAGGCGCGCTCAACCGCCGGGCTGCAGCGGTTACGCTATTTGCTATTACTCTGGGGCGCCGATCGCAATGGGCTAAATCCTATGACTCCGGAAGAGGTTCATCGCGTTGCTAATGAACGCTTAATGCAAATGATGCCGCAAGTGTTGCCTGCTCCGACAACTATGGGACCGCCCGCTCCGCTTCCTGCACCGACCACCGGCGACGCCTCTCCCTCTAATAGTGCTGCGCCGTACCCCCAGGCATCACCGCCGCAGGGGAATTCGCCCTCGTCAGTCAACCGCCCGCCAGCGTCGATGGCACCAGGAGGTCGTTAGTGGGCAGCTATCGTAGCCAGGGGCGCCTTATCATTTGGTCTTCTTTCCTGATTGCGCTACTGCTACAGGTGATGCCATGGCCGGATAACCTTATGGTATACCGGCCAAATTGGGTATTGCTAATCCTGATATACTGGATACTTGCGCTGCCGCATCGGGTTAACGTTGGTTCCGGCTTTATATTGGGCGTAGTGCTGGATTTGATAGGCGGTTCGATTTTGGGCGTACGCGCGCTGGCTATCAGTGTGGTTGCTTATTTAGTTGCGCTGAAGTTCCAGCTGTTACGTAACCTGGCGCTCTGGCAGCAGGCGCTGGTCATTATGCTGCTTTCGCTGGCGGTTGACGTTATCGTGTTCTGGTCAGAATTTCTGGTAATTGATGTCGCGTTCCGCCCGGAAGTGTTCTGGAGCAGCGTTGTCAGCGGCGTTCTCTGGCCGTGGCTGTTTTTGCTCATGCGAAAAATCCGCCATCAGTTTTCCGTGCAATAAGGTAATTCATGAATCCAATTTGGCTGGCATCGGGATCGCCGCGCCGCCAGGAACTCCTGGCGCAACTGGGTATTCCATTCGAGCGTATTGTGCCGAATATTGAAGAAGTCCGCCGTTACGATGAAGATGCCCGGACCTATGTTCGCCGGCTAGCGCAGGAAAAAGCGCGCGCAGGAGTAGCGCTGGCTCCCCGAGATTTGCCGGTGCTGGGAGCGGACACTATCGTTGTGCTGCACGGTGAGATTCTGGAAAAACCGCGCGACGCGGAGCACGCCGCACAAATGCTGGGGCAGCTTTCCGGGCAGACGCATCAAGTTATCACCGCTGTCGCCGTTGCAGACAAGTGGCATATGCTGGATTGCATTGTGGCGACGCAGGTGAGTTTCTGTACGCTGTCGCCGCAGGATATTGCGGATTATGTCGCCAGTGGCGAACCGATGGATAAAGCAGGCGCCTACGGCATTCAGGGCGGCGGCGGTTGCTTCGTCAGAAAAATAGATGGCAGTTATTATGCCGTGATGGGCCTGCCGCTGGTTGAAACGCGCGAATTGCTCAGCAACTTTACTGCGTTACGGGATGAACGAGGGCAACATGACGGCTGAACTTCTGGTAAATATGACTCCATCGGAGACGCGGGTTGCGTATATCGATGGCGGTATTCTTCAGGAAATCCATATTGAGCGAGATGCGCGCCGGGGAATTGTAGGAAATATCTACAAGGGTCGAATTAGTCGCGTGCTGCCGGGCATGCAGGCGGCTTTTGTAGATATTGGCCTGGAAAAAGCGGCTTTTCTGCACGCTTCAGACATTATGCCGCATACGGAGTGCGTTGCCGGGGACGAACAGAAGAATTTCACCGTGCGGGATATCTCCCAACTGGTACGCCAGGGGCAGGATTTAATGGTGCAGGTGGTGAAAGACCCGCTCGGGACGAAGGGCGCACGTTTAACCACCGATATCACACTGCCATCGCGCTATCTGGTTTTTATGCCCGGGGCGTCTCATGTCGGCGTTTCCCAGCGTATTGAGAGCGAGGAAGAGCGCGAGCGGCTAAAACGCATTGTCGCTGACTATTGCGACGATCAGGGAGGATTTATTATTCGCACCGCGGCGGAAGGCGTGCGCGATAACGCCCTTGCTGCCGATGCCGCTTATCTCAAGCGCGTGTGGAATAAGGTCATGGAGCGCAAAAAGCGCCAGCAAACCCGCTGTAAACTGTATGGAGAGTTGGCGCTGGCGCAGCGCGTACTGCGCGATTTTGCCGACGCAGCGCTCGATCGTATTCGCGTGGACTCGCGGCTTACTTATGAGAGGCTGCTTGAGTTTACCGGCGAATATATTCCTGAAATGGCCAGCAAACTGGAACATTACAGCGGGCGTCAGCCGATTTTCGATCTGTTTGACGTAGAAAATGAAATTCAGCGCGCGCTGGAGCGCAAAGTGGAACTGAAGTCTGGCGGTTACCTGATTATCGATCAAACCGAGGCGATGACGACGGTGGATATTAACACCGGCGCTTTTGTCGGGCATCGCAACCTGGACGATACGATTTTTAACACTAACATTGAAGCTACGCAGGCGATAGCGCGCCAGCTTCGGCTGCGCAATTTGGGTGGGATTATCATCATCGATTTTATCGATATGAACAGTGACGATCACCGTCGGCGCGTACTGCATTCCCTTGAGCAGGCGCTTAGCAAGGATCGCGTAAAAACCAGTATTAACGGATTTTCACAACTGGGGCTGGTAGAAATGACGCGCAAGCGCACGCGTGAAAGCCTGGAACACGTACTGTGCTTTGATTGTCCTACCTGCCAGGGGCGTGGAACGGTAAAAACCGTCGAAACCGTGTGTTATGAAATCCTGCGTGAGATTGTGCGTGTGCATCACGCTTATGACTCCGATCGTTTTTTGGTGTATGCGTCCCAAACCGTGGCAGATGCGCTTAAAAGCGAAGAGTCTCACTCGCTGGCCGAAGTGGAGATCTTTGTCGGTAAGCAGGTGAAAGTTCAGGTAGAACCGCTCTATAACCAGGAGCAGTTTGACGTTGTGATGATGTAATGTGGCCTGCGCCGCATACTGGCATCCGCTGCGGCGGTTAACAAGGAGTCAAGAGTGAGGCGACTGCCGGGCATTTTGCTACTCACGGGCGCAACGCTTATCGTTATTGTCGCACTGATAGTGAGTGGTTTGCGTCTGGCGCTGCCGCATCTGGACCGCTGGCGCCCTGCGATACTCACGCAGATTGAGCGCGCCACCGGTACTCCTGTTTCGCTACAGCACATCCGGGCCAAATGGCGCAATTTCGGGCCGCAGATTGAGATGCGCGACCTGAATATTGGGCTTGAAGACGGCGGGCATCTGAACGCATCCCGCGTCACGCTGGCGCTGGATGTCTGGCAAAGCCTGCTGCATATGCGCTGGCAGTTTCGCGACCTCACCTTTTATCAGCTATATCTACGCTTAAATCAGCCGATTGCTCAGCGCAGCGGAAAAGGGATTTCCTCCGATCGCGCAACCGATCTCTTTCTAAATCAATTCGACCATTTTACTTTGCGCGATAGCCGCGTGAGCTTTCTTACGCCCTCCGGGCAGCGCGCGGAAATCGCTGTCCCTCAGCTTACCTGGCTGAATACTTCCGGGCGCCACCGCGCGGAAGGGCAAATTAGTATGACGAGCTTTACCGGCCAGCACGGCGTGGTACAAATGCGCATGGATCTCAGGGATAACGGCGGCTTATTAAGCCACGGCCGCGTATGGATGCAGGCGGATGACGTTGATGTAAAGCCGTGGCTTAGCCACTGGTTGAATGAAAAAATCGATTTGCATGAAGCGCGCTTTAGCCTGCAGGCGTGGATGCAAATTAAAGACGGGCTTCCCACCGGTGGCGATTTGTTTTTGCGCCAGGGCGGGGCCGCCTGGGCCGGAGAGCAGGATAGCCTGCATCGCCTTAACGTCGATGGGCTAACGGCGCACGTCAATGCGCTGCAAAACGGATGGCAAATAAGCATTCCAGATACCCGGATTGACATTGACGGGCGGCGCTGGCCCGCCGGAGCGCTCAGCCTGGCGTGGCTTCCTGAACAAAGCGTGGGTGGTATAAACAACGAGCGTAGCGCGGAACTGCGGGTACGCGCGGGGAATCTGCGGCTGGAAGATCTTCTTCCTTTACGCACCATCGCGCAGAAATTTGCGCCGACGTTGAGTGACGTCTGGAAAAACCTGCGCCCGCAGGGACATTTACAAAAACTGGCGCTGGATATCCCGCTGCAGCAGCCGGAGAAGACGCGTTTGCAGGGGCGCTGGCGCGATCTGAGCTGGCAGCAGTGGAAACTGCTGCCCGGCGCGCAGCATGTATCCGGAGATGTTGCAGGCAGTCTTGAAGACGGCCTGCTTCATCTCAATTTGCACGATGCCGTGATGCCTTATAGCGGCGTTTTCAAAGCGCCGCTTGAGATAGTGCACGGGGCGGGTGCGTTCCACTGGCGGCACAGTGCGGATGGGTTTTCCCTGCTCGGCCAGCAACTGGACGTGCAGGCAAAAGCGCTGCGCGCGCGCGGTGATTTTCGCTATAGCCAACTTAATAATGACGCTCCGTGGCTTGGCATTGTTGCAGGCATTAGTACTACCGATGCCGGGCAGGCGTGGCGATATTTCCCGCATAATCTGATGGGGAACAAACTGGCGGACTATCTCTCCGGTGCGATTCAGGGAGGAAAAGTAGATAACGCAACGCTGGTGTACGGGGGAAACCCACGTCTGTTTCCCTACAAACACAATGAAGGGCAATTTGAAGTACTGGTACCGCTGCGCGGTGCCACGTTTGCTTTCCAGCCAGGCTGGCCTGCACTACAAAATCTCGATATGGAACTGGATTTTATTAACGACGGTTTATGGATGAAGGCACCGCAGGTGAAACTGGGCGGCGTGACCGGGCGAAATTTACGGGCGACTATCCCGGATTATTCGCGCAGCAAATTGTTAATAGATGCAGATATCAGTGGGCCTGGTGAGGCGGTGGGCCCTTATTTCCAGCAAACGCCGCTGAAGAGTTCGTTGGGCGCGACGCTGGAACAATTGCAGCTTAGCGGCGATGTAAAAGCGCGGCTAAATCTTGATATTCCGCTCGACGGGGAAACGGTGCTGGCAAAAGGTGATGTGCAGCTACGTAATAACCGCCTATTTATCAAGCCGCTCGATTGTGAACTGGACAGCCTGAGCGGTGATTTTCATTTTGCGAATGGTTATCTAACAAGCCAGCCGCTTAACGCCCGCTGGTTTCATCAGCCGGTTGCTCTGCGCTTTGAAACGCGGGAAGGGGCGAAAGAGTATCAGGTCGGCATTAATCTGAATGGGCGCTGGAATCCGGTCGCGATGGGCATACTACCGAAACAGTTAGATGACGTCGTAGCCGGCGTCGTGCCCTGGCAAGGCGACGTGGCAATTACATTACCCTATCGCGGCGGTGCCCGGTATCAGGTTAATCTTGCGGGGGATTTAAAAGAAGTAAGTAGTCACTTACCATCGCCGTTAGATAAGTCCGCAGGCGAGCCTTTACCGGTAAAAGTTAACGCTAATGGCGATCTTACGCATTTTGACCTCAACGCCAGCGCCGGCGGGCAAAGTCACTTTGCCAGCCGTTGGTTATTAGGCAATACCCTGGAGCTGGAGCGCGGGATTGTTACCACTAAGACGACCAAAAGCCCGGCATTGCCTTCAGCGGCGGGACTGGAGTTGAATCTGCCAGCGCTTAACGGCGAGGCGTGGCTGGCGCTGTTTCAACGCAAACCGGCGCCGTCGACGACAGCGAAGCTGCGTCTGCCGGAGGTTACTCGCCTGTCGACGCCGGCCTTGACGCTGGGAGGGCAGCAGTGGCGGAACCTTCAACTAAACGCTCAGCCTTTTTCTGATGGCATGCGCGTCACCGCCCGTGCCAGAGAACTGGATGGCGATTTGACCATGAGTAACGGAGCCCCCTGGCAGGCGCAAATTCGCTATCTTTACTATAATCCGCAGCAAAAAAGGCGCGCCGCAGATGATAAAACTGCGCCTGCGCCGCTGGCTGATACGCCTGAGCATATTGATTTCCACGGCTGGCCGGACATTGCTTTGCGCTGCGCGGAGTGCTGGCTGTGGGGACAAAAATATGGCCGCATTGACGGTGATTTTGCCGTGAAGGGAAGTACGTTAACGCTGCGTAATGGGCTGGTTGACGCCGGGTTTGCCCGACTGACTGTCAATGGTGAATGGATAAACCAAGCCGACGCGCCGCGCACCTCGCTAAAAGGCGAGCTGGTGGGCAAAAAAATAGATGCTGCTCTTGGTTTTTTTGGGCTGACAACGCCGGTGAAGGGGGCGCCGTTCGATGCAAAATATGATTTGCACTGGCGCGATGCGCCTTGGCGGCTGGATGAACGGTCGCTAAACGGCATTATTCATAGTCGGCTTGGGAAAGGGCAGATTGATGATTTTGGCGCGGGCCATGCGGGGCAGCTTCTGCGGTTAATCAGTTTTGATGCGCTGCTGCGTAAACTGAAACTGGATTTCAGCGATACCTTCGGCCAGGGATTCTATTTTGACTCCGTGCGCAGTACTGCGTGGATAAAAGATGGTGTACTGCATACCGATGATATGCTGGTTGATGGGCTGGAGGCCGATATTGCGATGAAAGGTCGCGTGGATTTCGTGCGGCGAGAGCTAAATCTCGACGCAACGGTAACGCCTGCGGTCTCTGCGACAGTCGGCGTTGCGACCGCTTTTGCGGTTAACCCGATAATCGGTGCCGCCGTGTTTGCCGCAAGCCAGGTGTTAAGCCCGCTGTGGAATAAAATTTCAGTTCTGCGCTATCACATTTCCGGCCCCATCGATAAGCCGCAAATAAACGAAGTGCTAAGGCAGCCGCGGCGCGAAAAAGCGCAATGATTGACGCGCGCCGGGAATTGCCTCAAGCTCACTGAATAAACCCGTATGCGCCGGACAGCCGGCGCGGAACGCATGAGTAATCATCAATGACCCTTAATCTTGTCAGTGAGCAGTTACTTGCTGCTCATGGTCTGAGCCATCAGCATCTGTTTTCTATCCTTGAACAGCTATCCGAGCGCCGTCTTGATTACGGCGACCTTTATTTTCAGTCCAGCTACCATGAGTCGTGGGTACTGGAAGATAAAATTATTAAAGACGGTTCCTGGAATATTGACCAGGGCCTCGGCGTGCGTGCGGTAAGCGGCGAGAAAACCGGCTTTGCCTATGCAGACCAGATAAACCTGCTATCGCTGGAGCAAAGCGCGCAGGCTGCGCGCAGTATTGTGCGGGAACAGGGAAATGGAAAAGCCCGAGCGCTGGTAGGGGGTGAACATAAACCTTTATATATGGCGATCGATCCGCTTCAAAGTATGACGCGTGAAGAAAAATTGAATATTCTGCGCCGGGTGGATGCGGTGGCGCGGGCAGAAGATACGCGCGTTCAGGAAGTGAACGCCAGCCTGAGCGGCGTCTATGAACTGATTCTGGTCGCCGCCACGGACGGTACGCTGGCGGCGGATGTTCGCCCGCTGGTGCGTTTGTCCGTGAGTGTCCAGGTTGAGGAAGATGGTAAGCGTGAACGCGGTTCAAGCGGCGGCGGTGGACGCTTCGGCTATGAATGGTTTTTGGCACCGGTAAACGGTGAGGTGCGCGCTGAAGCCTGGGCGAAAGAGGCGGTACGTATGGCGCTGGTCAATCTTTCCGCCGTCGCGGCACCGGCCGGAACATTGCCCGTGGTTCTCGGCGCCGGCTGGCCTGGCGTTTTACTGCATGAGGCGGTTGGCCATGGGCTGGAAGGTGATTTTAATCGCCGGGGGACGTCGGTATTTAGCGGGCAGATGGGCGAGCTGGTGGCTTCACCGCTGTGCACCGTTGTTGATGATGGCACAATGACCAATCGTCGCGGTTCACTCGCCATCGACGATGAAGGGGTTCCCGGCCAGTATAATGTGCTGATTGAAAATGGCATCCTGAAAGGTTTCATGCAGGATAAGCTAAATGCGCGCCTGATGGGTTTGCAGCCTACGGGTAACGGGCGTCGTGAGTCTTACGCGCATCTGCCAATGCCGCGAATGACCAATACGTATATGCTGGCAGGTGAATCCACGCCGCAGGAAATTATTGAATCCGTTGACTACGGCCTGTACGCACCTAATTTCGGCGGTGGGCAAGTGGATATTACCTCCGGGAAATTTGTCTTTTCAACCTCAGAAGCCTATCTGATTGAGAAAGGGAAAGTGACGCGCGCGGTGAAAGGCGCGACGCTGATTGGCTCCGGAATCGAAGCCATGCAGCAGATATCCATGGTGGGAAATGACTTAGCGCTGGATAACGGCGTGGGCGTTTGTGGTAAAGAGGGGCAAAGTGTGCCTGTCGGCGTGGGCCAGCCTACGCTAAAAGTCGATAAACTGACCGTCGGCGGTACGGCATAAACTTTCTTCCGGCGGGGCGGGAAGTTAGCGCTCGCTTCGCCTGCCACTGCTGCCTCTGCGCATATCCTGATAAAGCTGCGCGACTTTCACGAAATAATCGCTCAGATAGTTGATACAAACCTGCACTTTAAGCGGCAGCTTGTCTTTTTCGGTATAGAGCGCGTAAACCGGTCTGGGTGCAGACTGATAGCGCGGGAGCAAAACTTCCAGTTCACCGCTGTTTACACCGTTAATTACCCACATCAGCGGCACATATGCGATGCCCGCGCCGACGGAAATCCAGCGCGTCAGCGTCATCGGGTCATTCGTGACAAACCGGCCTTTTGGCGTCAGCCGCGTTGAAATTCCTTCCGGAGCGACCAGCTCGAACTCATTGTCAGGGCGAACGCTATAGGCTATCCAGGAATGATTGACTAAGTCCGTCGGTTTTTCCGGCGTGCCATATTGGGCTAAATAGCCCCGCGAGGCACAAACCACCATGGGCATTGCGCCCAGTTTACGTGAGAACAGGCTGGAGTCTTGCAGTGATCCAACGCGGATAACCAGATCCAAACCATCGGCAATCAGATCCGGTGCGGGGATGCCGGTCACTAAATTGACCGTGAGGCCCGGATATTCTCGCAGCATATCGGCGGTCATACTCGCCAGGATATTTTGCGCCATCGTTGAAGAACTGCCGATGCGTAACGTGCCGGTAGGCGTGTTATTAAATGCATAAAGCTGTTCATGAACCGCGTGCGCTTCCTGTAGCATTTTTCGGCAGCCCTGATAATAGATTTTCCCGGCTTCTGTCAGGCCAATGCTGCGCGTACTGCGGTTAAGCAGTTTAACCTGTAGCTCGTTTTCCAGTTGAGATATGGTCTGACTAATTGAGGATACGCTCATTTGTAGCTGGCGCGCGGCTGCGGTAAACGAGCCAAATTCCACAACGCTTGCAAACACGGACATGTGTTTTAATCGATTCATTATTCACTCTGGCTTAAAAGTGATTTAGATCACAAGTAATAGATAACAGGTTAACAGTTACGTTAATATACTATTTTTAACAAAACCAACGGCGCGATTTCTCCCTCGCACCTTCCGCCATTCTCTTCGTGGCGCCGCTGGTAAACAATAAACGGTCACCTGCTTGTACTTCCAGGATTAACATGAGTTTATTTCCGGTTATCGTGGTTTTCGGACTTTCGTTTCCACCGATATTCGTTGAGCTGCTTCTTTCACTGGCGATTTTTTGGCTGGTGCGGCGCGTGCTTACCCCTACGGGGATCTATGATTTTGTCTGGCACCCGGCGCTGTTTAATACGGCCCTGTACTGCTGCCTGTTTTGGTTGATATCGCGCTTGTTTGTTTGAGGTTGATGTGAAAACGCTAACAAGAAAATTGCTCCGCACCGGCGTGACGCTGGTGCTGGTTCTTATTGCCATCATTGCTATTTTCCGTATCTGGAGCTTTTATACGGAGTCGCCATGGACGCGCGACGCGCGTTTTACCGCCGATGTTGTCGCTATTGCCCCCGATGTTGCAGGGCTGATAACGGACGTACAGGTTCATGATAATCAACCGGTGCGAAAAGGGCAGATATTATTCACCGTGGATAAACCGCGCTACCAGCAGGCGCTGGCGCAGGCTGAGGCGGACGTCGGCTATTATGAAGCGCTGGTGAATGAAAAGCGGCGCGAAGCCGGGCGACGTAATCGCTTAGGCATCCAGGCCATGTCTCGCGAAGAGATAGAACAATCGAATAATGGTTTGCAGACTTCGCTGCATCAGTTAGCTAAGGCCCAGGCGACGCGCGATTTGGCAAAGCTGGACTTAGAACGCACGACCGTTCGCGCGCCGTCTGACGGATGGATAACCAATCTTAATGTTTACGTCGGCGAGTTTATTACGCGCGGCTCCACCGCAGTTGCGTTAGTAAAAAAAGACTCATTTTATATTCTGGCTTATATGGAAGAGACTAAGCTTCATGGGATTAGGCCGGGCTATCGTGCAGAGATCACGCCGCTCGGTAGCAACCGCGTATTGAAAGGCACCGTTGAAAGTATCTCCGCCGGGGTGACTAATGCCAGCAGTAAAAATGACAGTAAAGGCATGGCGACGGTGGACTCCAATCTGGAGTGGGTTCGCCTGGCACAGCGTGTTCCGGTGCGTATCCGCCTGGATGAGCGGGTCGGTAATTTGTTCCCTGCTGGCACTACGGCGACTATCGTGATAACCGGCGCCCGCGATCGTCGTGAACAGCAGCACTCTCCCTTCATGCGGTTACTGCATCGTCTGCGTGAGTTTGGCTAAGCGGGTATGGGCTTTCTGACGATTTCACACCTGCATTTACGCTTTGCGGTCAAGCTGGCCACGGCCGTATTGCTGGCGCTTTTTATCGGTTTCCATTTCCAACTGGTCACGCCGCGCTGGGCGGCGCTAACTGCGGCGATAGTCGCTGCCGGACCAGCGTTTGCTGCAGGTGGAGAGCCATACTCCGGCGCAATCCGCTATCGCGGTATGTTAAGGATTGCCGGTACTTTTATTGGCTGTATCGCCGCGCTGGTTATTATCACATCGCTGATCCGCGCGCCGGTAGTGATGCTGCTGGTGGGCTGTATCTGGGCAGGATTTTGTACCTGGATCTCTTCACTGGTGCGCATTGAGAACTCTTATGCCTGGGGGCTATCCGGCTATACGGCGCTGATTATTATCATTAGCATCGAACATGCGCCACTGACCGCGCCGCAGCTTGCTATTGAGCGCTGTAGTGAGATTGTCATCGGGATTATCTGCGCCATAGTGGCTGATTTGCTGTTTTCCCCGCGCTCTATTAAGCAGGAAATCGATCGCGAGCTTGATGGATTATTAGTCGATCAGTACAAACTGATGCAGCTTTGCCTCGCCCATGAAGACGCTGAAGCGGTAGACAATGCGTGGAGCAGCCTGGTACGGCGTACCACCGCATTAGATGGAATGCGCAGCAATTTGAATATAGAGTCGTCGCGCTGGCGGCGCGCCAATCGCCGTTTGCAGGTGATTAACACACTGTCGCTGACGATGATCACTCAGGCCTGTGAAAGTTTTTTGATTCAAAATACCCGCCCTCAGGCTTTCCCTCATGAGTATAAGGCGCTTTTTTCACAGCCGGCGGAAACCGCGCTGGAAGTCCATAACCGGCTGAAGGCGGCTCGCCAGGTTTTTGCCGGCGCCGGACAAAAAGATATTCCGGTGACGCTCTATAGCTGGGTCAGTAGCGCGACGCGCTATCTGCTGTTAAAACGCGGCGTGCAGGGGAATACGCGCATCAGCGCTATCGAGAATGGAGTACTGACTGGTGAAACAATTATTAAACCGGTTTCTGCCGAGCGGCATCATGCGATGGTCAATTTCTGGCGTACAACCTTGGCCAGCGCGCTGGGGACACTGTTTTGGCTATGGACCGGCTGGACATCGGGCAGTTCGGCAATGGTGATGATCGCTGTTGTAACCTCTCTGGCGATGCGTCTGCCTAACCCTAAGATGGTCGCAATCGATTTTCTATACGGCATGATTGCCGCGTTGCCCATTGGAGCATTCTACTTTCTGGTGGTGCTGCCTTCGACGCAGCAAAGCATGCTGTTGCTATGCCTGAGTATGGGGCTATTTGCGTTTTTTATCGGTATTGAAGTGCAAAAACGCAGGCTGGGAACTCTTGGCGCGATGGCCGGAACGATTAACACGCTGGTGTTAAGCAACCCAATGACTTTTCAGTTCAATATGTTCCTGGATAGCGCGCTGGGGCAACTGGTCGGCGTGGCGCTGGCGCTGCTCGTCATTTTGCTGGTACGCGATAATTCCCGGGAATATACCGGGCGCACCCTGTTAAATCAGTTTGTTTCTGCGGCCGTGTCGGCGCTAACCACCAATAAAGCGCGCCGCAGAGAAAACCATTTGCCTGCGCTTTATCAGCAGCTTTTCCTGCTGCTTAACAAGTTCCCCGGGGATATCGCAAAATTTCGGCTGGCGCTGACGTTGATTATTGCGCATCAGCGCCTGCGAAACGCGCCGATTCCAGAGAATGACGATCTATCAGCTTTCCACCGGATACTCAGGCAAACGGCGGATCGCGTTATTTCGGCATCCAGTGATGCAAAGCGCGCGCTCTACTTTCACCAGCTTCAGGAAGAACTTGAAATTTATCAGGATAAGCTGCGGTTCTGGGAAGCACCGCTGCAGGTAACGGAGCCGGTGCGACGATTAGCTTATATTCTGAATAAATATCAGCACGTGCTTACAGAAAGCTAACCCGGCGGCATTCCGTGGTTGATAGCGGGGTGCGCCAAATACCCGCCTGACTAAATTAGTTGCGATAGATTTCTCCAGCCGGCCGCTTTGCGCCGGCTTTTCTATACTTACCTCTTTGATGTGAATACAGGAGGTGAATATGACCGGGACGGCAATAACGGAACATGAACTGTTCCGCCACGGATATTTTGTGGGTGGCAAATGGCTATCGCTAGCTGACACTTTTGATGTGCTTAATCCCGCGACCGGCGAGGTGATAGCGCAAGTGGCGAAAGCGGGACGTCGTGAGACTGAGGCAGCCATTGCTGCTGCATCTGACGCTTTTCCTCAGTGGCGGGCGCAAACGGCGAAAGCGCGGAGTGAAATTCTTTATCGCTGGTATCACCTGATAATCAGCCATAAAGCGTGGCTGGCGCGTCTGATGACGGCGGAACAGGGCAAACCGTTAAAAGAGGCGGAAGGAGAGGTCGAATACGCCGCCAGTTTCATCCAATGGTTTGCAGAACAGGCCAAGCGCGCAAACGGCGAAATTATTCCCCCGGCGCAGGCGGGGACGCGGATTTTGGCGACCCGGGAACCCGTTGGCGTTGTGGCTGCGATTACCCCATGGAATTTCCCGGTGGCGATGCTAACCCGCAAACTTGGTCCGGCGCTGGCGGCCGGCTGTACGGGCATCATCAAACCTGCGAATAATACCCCGCTGAGCGCCTTTGCGCTGCTAGCGCTGGCGCAAAAAGCGGGGGTGCCGGAGGGGGTGCTGAACGCCGTGGCTGGTGACACTTCTTCAATCAGTGATGCAATCATGGAAAGCCCGGTAGTACGCAAAATCTCTTTTACCGGCTCAACGCGCGTCGGAAAAATGTTGATGCGTCGCTCGTCGGAAACGCTAAAAAAAATCTCGCTGGAACTCGGTGGTAATGCGCCTTATATCGTATTTGATGATGCGGATATTGACGCTGCCGTTGCCGGCGCAGTTGCCAATAAATTCCGGAATGCCGGGCAGGTGTGCGTTAGCGTAAACCGATTTTTTATTCAGTCAGGCATTTATGATGACTTTACCAAACGCCTTGCGCAGGCCGTGGCTAAGTTAAATGTGGGCGATGGAATGGAAGAAGGCGTTGTGGTTGGCCCGCTGATAGAACCTGCGGCGCTGGAGAAAGTAAAGGAACACATTGATGATGCGGTTAATAAAGGCGCTCGCGTGCTCACCGGAGGAAAACCGCACTCGAAAGGGGGGAATTTCTGGGCGCCAACGGTATTGGCGGACGCCAGCGATGATATGGCGCTGGCTCAAGAGGAAACCTTTGGTCCCGTAGCCGCCTGCTTTCGATTTACCAGTGAGGAAGAAGTCATTAAGCGTGCCAATAATACGCCCTATGGCCTTGCCGCCTATTTTTACACTCAGGACATATCGCGGATTTTCCGCGTTTCCGGGCAGTTAGAAAGTGGGATGGTCGGAATTAACGCCTGCACGGTCTCGACGGAGCTCGCTCCTTTTGGGGGAGTGAAGGCGTCCGGATTGGGGCGTGAAGGATCGGTGCTGGGGCTTGAAGAATATATGGAGGTGAAAGCACTGCACTGGGGAGGCCTTTCGTAGCGCTTCTCTGGTTAAATTTACCTGAGGTCAGAGAGGCATAAAAAAGCCCCCGCGGATGCGGGGGCAAGTCGTCGGACACGACGACGAGGGTTTATTTGTAAAGCTGTGCAGTTGCGTGCCAGTTACTGCCTTGATGTAATTCAGTGATAAGGTAGCCGTTAGCGCCTTCCTTTTCGGCTTTATGCGCCAGTTCGCTGCGAATAGCCATCGGTGAACCGCCCACGTGGGAAACCGATACGCTGCCCATGGCCTGCATTTGTTGCGCATCCTGATTACTTATGTTTTTTACCGCGGCATTAGCGCCAAAAGACAGGGCAAATGTGGTTGCCAGCCCGAAAGCGGCGAGCGTGAGTATTATATTTCTCATTATCTCTACCCCTGAAACAAAAGGCACAGCGCAACCCATCGAGGGTTAGCGCTGGTGCCTAAAACCAATTTGGTCAAACGGCATTATTTATAAAGCTCTGCTGTCGCATGCCAGCTCCCGCCCGTACGAGCTTCGATAATTCGATAGGCAGATGCGCCCTGCTCATCCGCTTTTTTGCTCAGTTGCTGATTCATATCCATTGGCGTGCTACCTATTTGACTCACTGAAACAGTCCCTATTGTCTGGCGTTCTTGCGCTTGATCGGCATTAATAGAAGTAGCTGCGAAAGAGCCAAATGACAGCATAGATAATAGGCTAAGAGCGACAATATTAGTTTTAGTATTCATTATTTCACCTCGTCGAATTCTTTTGTTTTGGGTCACGATGTGTGACCTTCATCACGAAAACGAGTATACACTAATAACTGTAAAAATTAATACCACGCTAACTATAATCAATGAAACTTTATGCTAATGAAATGGTTTTTTTATTCCATTGAGTTATTAAAAATTCGTATTTATTGTGAAAGGAGATTGGTTTGCTTTTTAAATCAATATGATAAGTCAATTTAACTATTTATGCGTTTGTTTTAGGTATTAAAAGCCATTAATGGAATTAATGATGGTGCTTTTATCTGGTCAGAGTGGTTTCAATAGTGTTGTATTGGGTGGTGGGCGCAGGGCGCACCCGCGCATGACCGGAATAGGGGATTATTGGGTAAAGATGAGTCAGGGTCGCTAACAATGGATTAAAAAGATAAGTCTGACGGTGAGTAGTGTTAGCGTCCTGCAGGTTTATAGCTCCTGATCGAACAGGACCAGAATAGCTTCGTGGAGTTGTTGCACTGTAAAACCGCGAGATGGCGTGGTGAAAATAGTATCGTCACCGGCAATCGTACCGAGAATGCCTTCCGCTTTCCCCAAAGAATCAAGAAGGCGAGCGATAAGCTGTGCTGCGCCAGGGCTGGTGTGAATCACTACCACCGCGTCGTTGTAGTCGATATCTAAAACCAGGTTTTTTAAGGGACTTGAGGTAGTGGGGACGCCTAATTCAGCCGGAAGGCAATATACCATCTCCATTTTGGCATTGCGTGTACGCACGGCGCCAAATTTGGTGAGCATGCGAGATATTTTTGATTGATTGATATTTTCAAAACCCTGCTCCTGCAGTGCCTGAACTATCTCGCCCTGAGAGCTGAATTTTTCTTCTTTAAGCAGCGCTTTAAACGCTTTTACTAATTCTTCTTGTTTAGCAGAAGTGCGCATAAATGGTCACCTGTCTGGCTGTCATGCAGGATAATACTATGCATTTAAGTGAATTTTTATGCAAATTAAATGCTGTGGCCAAATTTAAAATTATTTTATAAAAGCGCGTAATTCTATCAGAAATTGTTATCGAGAAACATGTCTATATCACAGCATATAAATATCCTTAAAAGTAAAATATATGTTATCAAAATGATGTTGTTTGGTTGGTTGTGTGGGTGTAATGTAGCTACCTGTCATTATTGATTGCGGGTAGCTCCGGCATGACTGAGCGGAATATAAAGAGGCGATTGCATATCTAAGCTATTGGATATGTTTACATAATAATTATGGAGTGATTGTAATTTTCGGCATCCTGAATTATGGTCGCCCGCTACGCAAAACCCGCATAACTTCGCTAACTATAATTAAGGAGTTTAGGATGAAAGTTGCAGTCCTCGGTGCGGCTGGCGGTATTGGTCAGGCGCTGGCGCTTTTATTAAAGACCCAATTGCCTTCAGGTTCAGAACTCTCACTTTATGATATCGCGCCCGTAACTCCAGGCGTGGCGGTGGATTTAAGTCATATCCCTACCGATGTTAAAATTCAGGGTTTTTCCGGCGAAGATGCGTCTCCCGCGCTGCAGGACGCTGATATTGTCCTGATCTCTGCAGGCGTCGCCCGGAAGCCGGGCATGGATCGCTCTGATTTATTCAATGTGAACGCGGGCATCGTAAAAAATCTTATTGAGCAGGTTGCAAAAACCTGTCCAAAAGCCTGTATTGGCATTATTACCAACCCCGTAAATACCACCGTGGCCATTGCTGCAGAAGTGCTGAAAAAGGCCGGTGTGTATGACAAAAACAAATTGTTCGGCATTACCACGCTGGACATCATCCGCTCTAATACCTTTGTTGCCGAACTGAAAGGTAAACAGGCGTCTGAGGTTAATGTCCCCGTTATTGGCGGGCATTCGGGCGTGACGATTTTGCCTTTACTGTCTCAAGTTGCGGGCGTCACGTTTAGTGAACAGGAAGCGATAGATTTAACTAAACGAATCCAGAACGCGGGAACGGAAGTGGTTGAGGCGAAAGCCGGAGGAGGCTCTGCTACGCTATCAATGGGACAAGCGGCGGCACGTTTTGGTCTGGCGCTTGTGCGAGCATTGCAAGGGGAAGCGAATGTGGTTGAGTACGCTTATGTAGAAGGCGATGGCAAATATGCCCGCTTTTTCTCTCAGCCTTTGTTATTGGGTAAGAACGGTATCGAAGAGCGCCGCGCTATCGGCGCACTAAGCGCTTTTGAGCACCAGGCGCTGGAAGGCATGCTGGATACGCTAAAGAAAGATATTGCGCTGGGTGAAGACTTCGTCAAATAAGTGATTAAACCCGCGGTTAACCATAATTATTAGGGAAGGCGTCAGCCTTCCTTTTTTTGCGTATCGGAATATCACTTCCGTAGCGGTGCTTAGCAATACCGGCATATTACTTGGGGTTAACATCAAACCGACAGAAGGTGATTTTTAACCCGCTTCGGGAAAAAATAATACGCCTTGTCATGCGGCTTTTTATTATCAGAGCCTGAATGGCATACTTACCGTTTCCGCGTAAGCGTTAATTCTCCGGCGTATGCGCGCTATTCACCCGCCTGGCCGTTTTATCTTATATGAGGTTAGGGAGCGCCGCCGAAGTGCATAATCACTGCGGCGAAACGCTTAGTTTGTGACGGGGTATTCCTGCACCGTCACCTGGAAGGTAAGTTTACGCTCATCGCGCATAACTTCGACGGGAACCACGGAACCGGGGCGAATCTCAGCAACCTGGTCCATCGTTTCCAGCGCAGAAATGGCCGGTTTACCGTTGACGGAAGTAATAACATCGTTTGGCTGAATCCCCGCCCGTGCTGCCGGTCCGTCAGGCGCGACGTCATTCACGATAATTCCCTGAATCTGATCTAATCCCGAGGCGGGGCCGTGCGAGGAGGGGCGCCCTGTTATGCCAATATAACCGCGAATAACGCGCCCGTCGCGAATGAGTTTGTCCATAATCCGGTTAGCCAGTTGCACTGGTATGGCAAAACTTATGCCTTCCGGAGTTTCACCATCGTTACTTTTATCAAAAGATAGCGTATTAATGCCCATCAGTTCGCCCAGTGAATTGACCAGCGCTCCGCCGGAATTGCCGTGGTTGATGGATGCGTCGGTTTGCAGGAAACTTTGCCGGCCTGTCGGGTTCAGGCCGATACGCCCGGTCGCGCTGATTATGCCCTGAGTGATGGTTTGCCCGAGGTTATAGGGATTGCCAATCGCCATTACGACATCACCGATATGCGGCGTGCGCCTATCGTTAATAGGGATAACGGGCAAATTAATGGCATTAATTTTTAGTACCGCAAGATCGGTAAGCGCGTCAGAGCCGACCAATAGCGCTTCAAAAATTCGCCCATCTTGCAGCGCGACGATAATCTGATCTGCATTATTTACAACGTGCTTGTTGGTGATGATATAACCGCGCTTATCCATAATAACGCCAGAGCCGACGGTGCGAATTTCTAGCTGATTATGTGAAGAAGCACTGGCACTGCGATTGTAGACATTCACCACGGCGGGAGCCGCCCGTCGCACGGCCTGGTTGTAGCTTACGGGAGCGTCGTCTGCGCTATCCAGCCTGGGCGCCGGAAAAGGGTTATGCTGCCGCAGCGACGGTATAAACGCCAGCAGCAATATGGCGACAATTAATCCCAATAAGATGGGACGTAACATTCTCAGCAACATGGATGCGCAATAACCCAACAGGAAAACGCAGGAAGGATAACATGAGTTAAACGGACATCCCATGCGGGATACCCGTTGAAGTTTGTTTTATCGCAATAGCAGGTAAATATTTCCCGTCCCGCGTACCACATTGAGCGCGATAATGGCCGGTTCAGAGGCCAAAAATTTACGCATCTCCGCGATAGAGCGCACGCGTTCGCGGTTTACTCCAATGATAATGTCGCCCTTTTGTAGCCCTGACTGAGCCGCAAGGCTGCCTTTTTCAATATCGTTGACCTGAATACCCTTCGTTACGCCGTCTTTCAGCGTACCGTCACTGAGATTAGCGCCGCGTAGCGCCGGAGAAATAAGCTCGGCGTTGGCGGCTGATGAGGTATTTTTATCCAGCGTCACTTCGACATCCATCTGTTTGCCGTTACGCAGTAGCCCCAATCTTACTTTAGCGCCGGGCTCTGTGGTAGCGACGCGCGTGCGTAGCTCTGCAAAACTATTTAGCGGCCTGCCGTTCATTGAGGTAATAATATCCCCTGCCTTAATGCCGGCTTTAGCCGATCCTGAATTAGGGAGGACTTCGCTGACGAATGCGCCGCGCTGGGTATTCAGATGAAACGCTTTTGCGATATCGGCGCTCATTTCGGTGCCTTTAATGCCGAGTAGACCGCGCTTGATTTCACCAAACTGAATTAATTGTTTTGCCAACGCTTGCGCCATATTGCCCGGAATTGCGAACCCGATACCGACATTACCGCCTCCGGGAGCAAGGATAGCCGTATTAATGCCGATTAATTCGCCACGTAAATTCACCAGCGCACCGCCTGAGTTTCCGCGATTAATCGAGGCATCCGTCTGAATAAAGTTTTCGAGGCCTTCAATGTTCAGGCCGCTGCGTCCCAGCGCTGAAATAATCCCGGAGGTTGCGGTCTGGCCAAGCCCAAAAGGGTTACCCACGGCGACGGCAAAATCGCCCACTTTTAGGTTATCTGAGTCAGCGAATATTATTTCGGTTAATTTACTGGCATTTTGAAGCTGCAATAAGGCGATGTCGCTTTGTGTATCGCTACCAACGAGCTTTGCGGTAAATTCACGCCCATCATCTAGCTGTACGGCGATTTTATCTGCCTGATTAATAACGTGATTATTAGTCAGAACATAGCCTTTCTCAGCATTGATGATGACCCCGGAACCCAGCCCTTCAAAAGGCCGTGATTGTTGCTTCGGCAGCCTGTTACCAAAATATCGTTTTAACTCTTCCGGAAGCCGTGGTGTTTGCGCTGCGCTGCCCTGAACTTTGATACTCACGACGGCGGGAAGGACTTTCTCCAGCATTGGAGCCAAACTTGGAGTCGACGGCTGGCCGGGAACCTGCGCTGGCAGGGCAGCGTTGGCTGTAAAAAACGTCGGGAGGGTAAGCCCAATGCTCAGTGCTAATGCGCTCAACAGCAGTTGTGGTTTTTTCATCGGTGCTGGCTCTCGCAACAAAAAAGTGAAAGTAAATATTAAAGGAATAGATAGTATTGAATTCCGGGGCAAGGCTCAATGGTGCATCGGGGCGCCATCCGGAAGCGAAAGGATCCAGAGAAAAATGGAGCGCCGGGCGCTCCGAAATGGCTCACTCTTAGTTTCGTTTGCTGCGGTCTGCGCGTAACAGGCCGGAAGCACTCTCAGAATAATCGCGTGGCATTTGTACCGGTGCCTGATCGTTCCCGGCCTCAGATTCACCCAGCCGATTACGGAATGGATTAGTTTGCTCTGACATTTCCGGCAGCAGGCTGCTGGAGCTTTGCGCCATATGCTGATAAAGCTGGCGATAATCCGTCGCCATGTTATCCAGCAGCTCAGCGCTGCGGGCAAAATGGCTGACTAACTCTTCACGCCATGTTTCAAGCTCGGTTTTTTTCTGCTCAAGTTCGTATTGCAGAGCCTGCTGTTGGCGCAATTTGCGGTTGCCAAAACGCATCGCGACGGCGCCGATGATAATACCGACGACTAACCCAATAATCGCGTATTCCCAGGTCATGAACGACTCCCGTTATCTTGTGATTCCGTAGGGGGTTAATGGCGCGGGTTTTTCACGCTGTTCGCGCCCACGCTGTGAGGCCAATATTGTTTTCAATGCGTAAATGATACGCAGAAAGAAAGCGGCCCGCTGCCACTATAACCGTTAATTCAGCAGAAGTGGAATCCTGTGCACGCATCGCGTAATGTAGACCGCGCTTTTTTTCATCACCTGTGTATCACAATCATAAAATAAACGATTATTATGCAAATCCTTTCTCCCGCATTACGTTATCAGCAGGCTCTGAGCGAGAGCGGCTATCAGCCCGATGTCATACAACAAGAAACCATATTCAGACTGGATGCTATCTGGCGAGAATTTTGCGCGCATCAATCTGGGGCGGTTGAAAACCGAGGGATGTTTACCCGGTTTAAGCAGTTTCTCGGTAAACCCCGGGTTACAGAAACCGTGCGCGGGTTATATATGTGGGGCGGCGTTGGACGCGGTAAGACCTGGCTAATGGATCTCTTTTTTGAAAGTATTCCCGGCGAACGTAAACTGCGGCTGCATTTTCATCGCTTTATGATGAAAGTACATGAAGCGCTGGCTGCGCTTGAAGGTCAAAGCGACCCACTGCTGCGCGTGGCAGATGATTTTAAGGCACGCACGGATATCATATGTTTCGATGAGTTTTTTGTTTCTGATATCACGGATGCAATGCTGTTAGGTAACCTGATGCAGGCCCTATTCGAGCGCGGAATTACGCTGGTTGCCACGTCGAATATCCCACCGGATGAGCTTTATCGTAATGGTCTACAGCGGGCTCGTTTTTTACCGGCAATTGACGCTATTAAGCGCCATTGCGATGTAATTAACGTCGATGCGGGTATTGATTATCGGTTACGCACGCTTGTACAGGCGCATTTATGGTTGTCGCCGCTTAGCGATGAGACAGAAAAGCAAATGCTCCGGTTATGGCAGTCACTAACCGGCGGTGAAGCTCAGAAACAGCAAACGCTGGAGGTTAATCACCGCCCGTTGCTGGCAATCGGCTGCGCTCATCAAACGCTGGCGGTAACTTTTCATACGCTATGCGCGCAGGCGCGCAGTCAGGTTGACTATGTTGCACTGACCCGGGATTACCATACGGTGTTGCTTTATCATGTTCCCGTTATGGGGCCGCGCAATGAAAGCGAGGCGCGGCGGTTTATTGCTCTGATTGATGAATTTTATGAGCGCCGCGTCAAACTTATCGTCAGTGCAGAAGCGCCATTACTGAACATTTACTGTGGTGAGCGCCTGACATTTGAGTTTCAGCGCTGCCTGTCTCGCTTGCAGGAGATGCAAAGTGAAGAATATTTACACCAGTCGTATATGCCTTAGATACGTTTATCATCCATGATAAACGCGCGAGCGTGGCCGTAATATTCAAAATTAGCAAATACTCTGCCTTCCTCCAGATTGCCCCTTTTGCCTGTAAAAAGGGGTCGACCTTTGCCCCTGACTTCTCTATAATCCTGTGACCCCACGTTACAACGAAGTTTTTTTCCCGAAACTTTGTATGCCGGTGAAACATATCCGAGGGGGTAGGTTTACTGGACAATGTCGCGTGAACCTCAACTGATTTTAAGCGTTTGGGTGTTCACCAACGTGTAACTATTTATTTGGGTAAGCTTTTAATGAAAACTTTTACAGCTAAACCAGAAACCGTAAAACGCGACTGGTACGTTGTTGACGCGACCGGTAAAACTCTGGGCCGTCTGGCTACCGAACTGGCTCGTCGCCTGCGCGGTAAGCACAAAGCGGAATATACTCCGCACGTTGATACTGGTGATTACATCATCGTCCTGAATGCAGAAAAAGTTACCGTTACCGGTAAAAAGCGTTCTGACAAAGTGTACTACCACCACACTGGCCACATCGGTGGTATCAAAGAAGCGACCTTTGAAGAGATGATTGCCCGCCGTCCTGAGCGTGTAATTGAAATCGCGGTTAAAGGCATGCTGCCGAAGGGCCCGCTGGGTCGTGCAATGGCGCGCAAACTGAAAGTTTACGCGGGCAATGAGCACAACCACGCGGCACAGCAACCGCAAGTTCTGGACATCTAATCGGGATTATAGGCAATGGCTGAAAATCAATACTACGGCACTGGTCGCCGCAAAAGTTCCGCTGCTCGCGTGTTTATCAAACCGGGCAACGGCAAAATCGTTATCAACCAGCGTTCTTTGGAACAATACTTCGGTCGCGAAACCGCTCGCATGGTCGTTCGCCAGCCGCTGGAATTGGTTGATATGGTTGAAAAACTGGATCTGTACATCACCGTTAAAGGTGGTGGTATCTCTGGTCAGGCAGGGGCTATCCGTCATGGGATCACCCGCGCTCTGATGGAGTACGATGAGTCTCTGCGCGCCGAACTGCGTAAAGCTGGCTTCGTCACTCGTGACGCTCGTCAGGTTGAACGTAAAAAAGTGGGTCTGCGCAAAGCACGTCGTCGTCCGCAGTTCTCCAAACGTTAATTGTTTTATACAATTTTCGAAAACCCGGCTTACAGGCCGGGTTTTTTATGCGTATCGATGCAGCAGGCCTGATGGCATTTTACGGATTATGTGAAATCCGTAAAACGCCTCACCACAAGTAGGATAAAATCTGCTAAACTGGCATCCACTTTTCTGCCCAATTTGCGGGCGCTACGCAAGGTGTAAGCAAAGGCTTCATCGGGCATGCGTCAGCGGGAAGGGCGACTCATCATGTCGGCCATGGTTGCGGCTGACAGCAGTATTTTTCTGAATATACCTGGAGGTTTCCATGGCTGTCGCCGCCAACAAACGTTCGGTAATGACGCTGTTTTCTGGTCCTGTTGATATCTATAGCCATCAGGTACGTATCGTTTTGGCCGAGAAAGGCGTCAGCTTTGAGATTGAACACGTCGAAGCGGATAACCTGCCACAGGATCTTATCGATCTGAATCCGAATCAGAGTGTACCGACCCTGGTCGATCGGGAGCTTACGCTGTGGGAATCCCGCATCATCATGGAATATCTTGATGAACGTTTTCCTCATCCGCCGCTGATGCCGGTATATCCGGTTGCACGTGGCGAAAGCCGACTTTATATGCAGCGTATCGAAAAAGACTGGTATTCACTAATGAATGCCATTCAGAAAGGTAGCGCTCAGGAAGCCGATGCTGCGCGCAAACAATTACGTGAGGAGCTGCTGGCAATCGCTCCGGTCTTTACGCAGAAGCCTTACTTTTTGAGCGATGAATTCAGTCTTGTGGATTGCTATTTAGCTCCGCTGCTCTGGCGTTTACCGCAATTGGGCATTGAGCTGAATGGTGCAGGTTCTAAAGAGCTGAAAGGCTACATGACTCGCGTATTTGAGCGCGATTCTTTCCTTGCGTCTCTGACAGAACCTGAGCGTGAAATGCGTTTGCAGGGTCGTATCTGATGGATACCGCTCAATTAACGCCGCGTCGCCCTTATTTACTACGGGCGTTTTATGACTGGCTGCTCGATAATCAGCTTACACCACATCTGGTGGTGGATGTCACGCTGGCGGGCGTTAATGTGCCAATGGAATATGCCCGTGACGGGCAAATTGTCCTGAATATCGCGCCGCGAGCGGTTGGAAATCTGGAATTAGGTAGCGATGAAGTGCGTTTTAACGCGCGCTTTGGCGGTGTGCCTCGTCAGGTATATGTTCCAATGGCCGCCGTGCTGGCGATTTATGCACGTGAAAACGGTGCGGGCACAATGTTTGAGGCCGAGCCAGCGTATGACGGCTATGAGCCATCAGATGATGCCAAATTGGAGGACAACGCGGCATCTCCGTCACCGGAGGTTAATCGCAGCATGATGTCGGTTATTGATGGTGATTGCCCTGATAAACCAGAAGGCGATGACGATCCGGATGATACTCCGCCTCCTGCTCGTGGGAAGCGACCCGCGCTGCGAGTGGTAAAATAATAAAAAAGGCGTCCCAGACGCCTTTTTTATTTATATATAGCCACTGCCATCTGTTAGTACAGATATTTGGACTCGCAAACGCTGTGATCTCCCTTTCGAACAGATAACCTTGTCTTTGGGATAAAATTTATACCCTAATATTCTGTTTCTGCATCCTGACCGCGGTCCTCTATTATTCGCGATGCCTGATGCTAATTTATTCGCAGGACTAGGTTAAAGGCATCTTATGAACGTGCCAATATCTACTATTCATTTTTTTCTGTGTCAGAGCAGAGGCAATAAATATACCCTTGTAGAATAGGATGTTAGTTGAAATCGATGTGTTTTCTATTGAGGGTATAGCAAAGTAGAAATCAAAGGGTGTAATAATAAATATGATGATAGTAAATGATGATTGATAAGGAAATATGAGGCGAGACTAAGGCCTGAGAGAATAATAAAGAGTATCTTATTAGCCACTACAGTTTAGTTTCTTATATTTATTCGATTAAGGAAGACGATTCATGCGAAGCTTAAACAGTAATGAAGTTGAACAGGTATCTGGCGCTGGTTTCCTCAGCTCAATTCTATCCCCTAAATCATCAGGCGCGGCAGCTTCAACTCCGTGTGATGATTTTACTGACGCATTGAATAATTTGCTTTCAGCCGTAGGCTCTGCATTTAATAAAGTTGCTGATATTCTGAATCAATACACTAATATGTTCTCTGGTTCTTCCAAAAAAGGTTAATCTCTCTTTTTCTTTGTTCCGTATTTTTCTTTTCCGTGGCTGTCACCGTGGCCACGGTTTTTTTGATATATTGATTTTCCGCTGATAGAATAAAAAATTCCTTCATGAGCCACCAGCAAAATTCACTTTTTCGCCAGGAAGCCGTCGATAACAATCGCAATAGCTGGACGGGGAGTGTGACGCTTTTTTCGCGCATGCCTGCCTTTATTGTCGCTCTTACTGTTATAACGCTCTTAACTCTCTTTATCTCTCTAATAACATTTGGGCACTATACGCGGCGTATTAATGTTGGTGGGGAAGTCATCATTTATCCTCATCCTGTTGATATTTTTGCAGGTGCGCCAGGTATTGTAGAGCAGCGCTTTGTGGACGTCGGCCAGCGGGTTGATAAAGATACACCTTTGTATCAAATATCGGCTTCACAGGTGACGCAATTTGGTGATGTTAATAAGAAAAAAATAGCCAGCGTTAGGCTGCAGTTAGTAAAAAGTGACAAAATAATTCGGGCGCTGAAGAAGAACAGAGAAAGCATACTGAATAATATTCAGCAACAGATTGGAACATATAATGATGCGCTTAAGCAGTCAAAGATTATGATGACAGACTCTTTGACATTAACGAAAGAGATGCAGCGTGCGCTTAATGAGTATCAACAATATAGCCGATCGCATTTAATTACGAAAGATCAATTGAATAACCAGCGTTATATGTATCAGCAGCAAAAAAGTACTTATAGTAATTTATATTTCCAGAATTTGAGTAATGTGCTTCAACTCGTTAATTTACGCAGCGATTTAGAAATAAAATCTGCAGAGTTTGATGAGCAAATTCTAAAAGCTGAAGCGCAACATGAAAATTTGCAGCGCGAACTGGCTGAGGCTGAGATCAAAGACCGTTTTCTAGTGTTATCGCCTATGGCCGGGCAGGTAGAAAGCCTGGTAGTAACAGAAGGGCAAATGGTTAAAAGCGGCGATACGCTTGCCCAGGTAGCGAATAACAGTGAGCAGGCAGTGTATTCAGTATTTTGGCTGCCGGATCGCGCTCGCCCGTTTGTGAAAAATGGCGATCGCGTTAACGTACGCTTTGAGTCTTTTCCCTATGAAAAATATGGTCAATTTTCGGGCGAAATCATTTCCGTTTCCACTGTTCCGGCGTCGCTTCAGGAACTGGCAAACTATAAAAATAGTCCGGTGAATGGCGAGTCGTCGCACGTGGCGGCGTACTATAAAACCGTTGTCAAATTCGCGCGGGCAAAGCCGTTCTTTCAGGCACACAAACTGTATATTACCGGTGGAATGAAAACGTCTGCCGTTTTCTTCCTTGAGAGACGCCCTTTATACCAGTGGATGTTCTCTCCGCTGTATAAGATACAGGATAGCGTTGCGGAGCACGTCCATGAATAACCCTGCCGCTCTAGTATCTCGGCTGGCGCTTCGCTGGCGCCGGAAGGTTCCGCAAATTATTCAGTCAGAGGTTTCTGAATGTGGGCTTGCCTGCCTTGCGATGATTTCCGGCTATTATCGCCAGCAAATTGATATGACCTCTCTGCGTCGGCGGTTTGGGCTTTCAACGCAGGGCGTGAATCTTAAGCAACTTATGTCGATTGCGACGGCGATGAATTTGCGCTGCCGCCCCCTGCGCCTGGAGCTTGAAGAACTCCCCCAGCTCAAAACACCGTGCATTTTACACTGGGATTTATGCCATTTTGTGGTGCTATTGCGGGCGGGTAAACGTTCGATCACCATTCAGGACCCCGCGATGGGTGAGCGGACGCTAAGTTTATCGACGGTTTCCCGGCATTTTACCGGCGTTGCTCTTGAATTATGGCCGGGTGAGGATTTTACGCGCCAGAAGATGTCGCGCACCTTTCGGCTGCGAGGATTACTTAAAAACATTACCGGATTTCGCGGCTTTTTAGCCAAATTGCTCGCGCTATCCCTGTTGATTGAAGGGATTAACTTATTATTGCCGGTGGGAACGCAGCTCATCATGGATCATGTGATTATCGCGCGAGACAGGCCGCTATTGACGCTCATTTGCTGTGGGCTATTGGCGTTTATTTTACTGCGTACCTTTTCAGGTTTCTGCCGTAGTTGGGTAACACTTGCCGCGAATGCGATGATTGATATTCAATGGCATGAACGCCTGTTCTCTCACCTGCTGCGCCTTCCCTATACCTGGTTTGAAAAGCGCAGACTGGGCGATATCCAGTCGCGATTCACGTCGCTGAGTACCATCCGTAATGTATTAACCACCCAGCTAACCAGCCTTGTTATTGATAGCGTTGTCGCACTGGGTGTGTTAGCGATGATGATCTTTTACGGCGGCTGGCTGGTATGGGTGGTGGTGGCTTTCATGGTTATTTATGTGGCCATGCGGCTGCTGACGTGGCCTCACTATCGACAAATCGCCGAAGAGCAGATTGTGAATGAGGCCCGTGCAAGCTCGCATTTTATGGAAACGCTGCACGGAATGGCGACGATTAAGGCGCTGAGCCTGTCCCATCTGCGTGGAATGCAGTGGTTAACATTAAAGGTGGATGCAATTAACAGCGGTATCCGCATCAGCCGCTTCGATATGGCATTTAGCGGCGCCAGTACGCTGATAGCGACGCTCGACCAGGTGGCTATTCTATGGCTCGGTGCTGGCATGGTCATCGACGGGCATTTATCGCTGGGCATGTTTGTCGCGTTTAATGCTTATCGCGGTGAGTTTTCAATGCGGGTAGCGGATTTAACCAATACCGTACTGCAGCTGCGTATGCTTAATCTGCACATCGAGAGGGTGGCGGATATTGCCGATGAAGATGCGGAGCCAGCCGGCGAAACACTGCCAACGCCTGCTGGAGGGCAGCCCGTCGCCCTGAGCGCGCGTGGGTTACGCTTTCGTTACGATAAACTCTCTGAGCCGGTATTCGATAAACTCGATATTAACGTGGCCGCAGGTGAGTGCGTGGCGTTAACGGGGGCTTCTGGCTGCGGGAAAACGACGCTGATGAAAATCCTGGCGGGTTTAGTGGAGCCAGAGCGCGGCCAGATTATGGCTGACGGCGTGGATATTTATAAAGCGGGCGTAGAAGGTTACCGGGCGCGCATTGCCTGTGTACTACAGGATGACAAACTGTTTGCCGGATCCATTGAGGAAAATATTGCAGGCTTTGATGAGGCGCTGGACAGAGCGCGCGTTGTTGAGTGTGCGAAATTAAGCTGCATTGATGAAGAAATAGCCCGCATGCCAATGGGATATCAAACCCTATTGAGCGAGCTGGGCAGCAGTGTGTCCGGCGGTCAGCGTCAGCGCTTATTAATCGCTCGGGCGCTTTATCGGCAGCCGCATATTTTATTTATGGACGAAGCTACCAGTCACTTGGATTTGGGCAATGAGTCTCGCATTAACGCCGCGATTGCCAGTCTTAACGTGACGCGAATTATTGTTGCGCACAGGCCGTCTACTATCGCTAGCGCCGATCGCATTATTGAGATTGGAGCGCTTATTGAGAAGGAGAAGCGTAGAGAATAAATCCGCTAATGGATGCGGATGCGTTGAATCGTCGGAGATGCGTGGCACCCGCTATGCGCACGCGTCGCTGCGGGCTGGCCAAAATGAAGGTCGGTATATATATCATGATGAGTAAACAACTGAAGTGATGAATCGTAGCGTTTGCCCGCGCACGCCTCGCTGACCCAGATGAAGGCCGGTATATATCATGATGAGTAAACAACCGAAGCGTTGAATCGTAGCGTTTGCCCGCGCACGCGTCGCGGTGGGCTGGCCCAAATGAAGGCCGGTATATATTGTGATGGGTAAAAGTATCCCTCTTTACTGTCCCTGTCCCTAAACCACTTCCTGAATAAGTCGTTATCGATTCTGTAAGGCCATAGCCTGAAGAATGCTGATGCTGGAATATCTCTGCTGACTCTAAAAAGCCACCTTCTGAGAAGGTGGCTTTTGACTTATAACCGGCTCAAAATACCTACACCCGCGCGAGAGGTGGCTTAAACCTCAAGATAGTTCATGATGCCTTCCGCGGCTTTACGACCTTCAGCGATTGCGGTTACCACCAGATCGGACCCGCGCACGGCATCGCCACCGGCGAAGATTTTTGGGTTACTGGTTTGAAACGCATTATCGTTGAACGCAGGCGCGATAATGCGACCTTGTTGGTCCAATTCGACGCTGTGTTCTTCAAGCCAGTGCATCGCGTGAGGCCGGAAACCGAACGCCATAATTACGGCATCGGCAGAAATAATATGCTCAGAGCCTGGAACAATTTCCGCACGCTGGCGGCCGTGCCGATCCGGCTCGCCCATGCGAGTTTGCGCGGCCAAAACACCGCTAACGCCGCCGTGTGCGTTGAGCTCAATGCCCAGCGGCTGCACGTTAAACTGAAATTCAACGCCTTCCTCGCGCGCATTTTTTACCTCGCGCTTTGAACCCGGCATATTTTCTTCATCGCGGCGATAAGCGCAGATAACGTGGCTGGCCCCTTGACGAATCGCGGTGCGTACGCAATCCATTGCCGTGTCGCCGCCGCCCAGCACAACGACACGTTTGCCTTGCAGGTTAACGTAGGGCGCGGCATCGTCGTTGAATCCCATCAGTTGCTTTGTATTAGCAACCAGGAAAGGCAGTGCGTCGTAAACGCCCGCGGCGTCTTCATTATCCAGCCCGCCGCGCATAGACTGATAGGTGCCGACGCCTAAAAATACGGCGTCATATTCCGCCAGCAGTGCGTCAAAAGCGACATCGCGGCCGACGTCAGTATTCAGCTGGAATTCGATTCCCATTGCGGAAAATATTTCTCGCCGCCGTACCATGACCTCTTTTTCTAATTTGAATGACGGAATACCGAATGTGAGTAATCCGCCAATTTCAGGGTGTCTATCGTAGACGACGGCTTTTACGCCAGCGCGGGTGAGGACATCCGCACAGGCAAGGCCCGCCGGCCCGGCGCCGATAACCGCCACGCGCTTACCCGTTGGCTGGACGCCGCTTACATCGGGCCGCCAGCCCATTTCAAAGGCTTTATCGTTAATGTAGCGTTCGATATTACCAATAGTTACGGCACCGAACTCATCATTAAGCGTGCAGGCACCTTCACACAATCTGTCTTGTGGGCAGACACGCCCACAAACTTCCGGCAGCGTGTTCGTCTGATGCGAAAGCTCTGCCGCCTCAATAATTCGCCCCTCATTGGCAAGCTTCAGCCAGTTAGGAATGTAGTTATGAACCGGACATTTCCATTCGCAATAAGGATTCCCGCAGGCGAGACAGCGATCCGCCTGCGCTTTTACCTGCCCGTCGGAAAAGGGTTCATAGATTTCAACGAACTCGATTTTCCGCAGTTTAAGCGGTTTTTTAGGCGGATCGACGCGCTGCAGATCGATAAATTGATATACATTTTGGCTCATAGTCGCCTCCTCCTCACTGCGCCAGTACCCGCAGCTCGGCTGCGGAACGGCTGCGATGGCCCAGTAGCGCGTTGACATCGCTGGACTTTGGTTTTACCAGGGCAAATCGCGCAGCGAAGGCCGGCCAGTTTGCCAGGATCTCTTCGCCGCGCTGGGAGCCAGTGTAATGTACGTGTTCGGTGATAAGCCCGCGCAGGTGCTCTTCATGGATAGCCAGGTCTGCCGCCTGAAGCACCTCAACCAGTTCACTATTAACGCGTTTGCGGAATTCGCCGTCTTCATCCAGCACATAGGCGAAGCCGCCCGTCATCCCGGCGCCGAAATTCACGCCGGTGCGGCCAATAACGCAGACAATGCCGCCGGTCATATACTCACAGCCATTGTCGCCGATACCTTCAACGACGGTGATAGCGCCAGAGTTACGAACGGCAAAGCGTTCACCTGCACAACCAGCGGCGTATAAACGCCCGCCGGTAGCACCATAAAGACAAGTATTGCCGATTATGCTGGCTTCATTAGTACGGAATGCAGAGCCAATTGGTGGTCGTAATGTGATAAGACCGCCGGCCATGCCTTTGCCCACATAGTCATTTGCATCGCCGGTAAGGTGCAGTTCGACGCCGCCGGCATTCCAGACGCCGAAGCTTTGCCCAGCCGTCCCTGAAAAATGCGCTTTAACGGGCGTGCCTGCCAGACCCTGATCGCCGTAATGTTGTGCAATATAACCAGAAAGCGCGGCGCCGACCGCGCGATCGGTATTTCGAATATCAAACCAGAAAGTTTTACTTTGTTGAGCATCGATGAAGGGACGGGCCTGCTCAAGGAGCCGGGCGTTAAGTTCGCCTTTGTCAAAGGGTGGGTTGGTTTCCGTACAATACGGCGCTTTGCCGGACAGCGGTTCAACCGTTTCCAGGAGCGGTGACAGATCGAGCTTTTGCTGCCTGGCCGTATAACCATCAAGGAGCGTTAATAAATCGGTTCGCCCAATCAGGTCGACAAGCCGCTTAACGCCAAGCTGCGCCATTAGTTCGCGCGTTTCCTGAGCGATAAACTGAAAATAGTTGGTCACTTTAAAGGGCAGCCCGTGAAAATGATTTTTGCGCAGCTTTTCATCCTGAGTGGCTACGCCGGTTGCGCAGTTGTTGAGATGGCAGATGCGTAGGTATTTGCACCCGAGCGCGACCATCGGACCGGTGCCGAAACCAAAGCTTTCCGCCCCAAGGATTGCGGCTTTGATAATATCCAGCCCGGTTTTTAAACCACCATCCACCTGCAGGCGGATTTTATGACGTAACCCGTTTGAAACCAGCGCCTGCTGCGTTTCTACCAGCCCCAGTTCCCATGGACAGCCTGCGTATTTGACCGACGTTAACGGGCTGGCGCCGGTGCCTCCGTCGTAACCTGCGATGGTAATGAGATCGGCATACGCTTTAGCAACGCCCGTTGCAATAGTGCCGACGCCCGGTTCCGATACCAGTTTGACGGAAATCATGGCCCGCGGATTGACCTGCTTCAGGTCGAAAATAAGCTGAGCCAAATCTTCAATCGAATAGATGTCGTGATGCGGTGGCGGCGAGATTAACGTGACTCCCGGTACGGAATAGCGCAATTTCGCGATATAAGGCGTGACTTTATCTCCGGGAAGCTGGCCGCCTTCGCCGGGCTTGGCTCCCTGCGCCACTTTAATCTGGATAACATCCGCGCTGGCCAGATAGGAGGGCGTGACGCCAAAGCGACCCGAAGCGACCTGTTTTATCCGGGATACTTTATGAGTGCCATAACGGGCGGGGTCTTCGCCCCCTTCCCCTGAATTGGAGAACCCCCCCAGGTTGTTCATCGCTTCCGCCAGCGATTCATGCGCCTCGGGGCTTAGGGCGCCGATGGACATGGCTGCAGTATCAAAACGCGTGAATAATGCGCTGGATGGCTCTACATCGTCGGAAGAGACGCCTTCTTCTGGCGGAGATAACGCCAAAAGATCGCGCAGCGTAGCCGCAGGCCGCTGGTTCACCAGGCGCGCATAGGCCTTATAGTCCTGATAATCACCGCTTTGTACCGCCTTTTGCAGTGACTGTACGACATCAGGATTGTAAGCGTGGTATTCGCCATTATGGACATATTTTAATAGACCGCCCTGGTCAAGCGGCTTACGTGCCAGCCAGGCGCGCTTCGATAAATTAAGCAAGTCTTGCTGGAAATCGCTGAAGCAGGCGCCGCCTATTCTGCTGACTACGCCAGCGAAGCAGAGATCGCTAACGCTGCGCGACAGTCCAACCGCCTCGAAGAGTTTTGCGCACCGGTAAGAGGCTATTGTCGAGATGCCCATCTTCGACATGATTTTATAAAGCCCTTTATTTATGCCGTTGCGGTAATTGAGCATAACGGTGCGGTAAGGCTTATTAATTGCGCCGCTATCTGCCATCTGGGCCAACGTCTCGTAAGCGAGATAGGGATAGACCGCCGTAGCGCCAAAGCCCAGCAAAACAGCGAAATGGTGCGGGTCGCGACAGCTAGCGGTTTCAACAATAATGTTTGCGTCACAGCGCAGATTTTTGTCAACCAGCCGGGTTTGAATCGCACCAACCGCCATCGGTGCCGGGACGGGTAAACGGTTGGGGGCAATATTGCGATCGGAAAGTACCAGCAGCACGGTACCGTGGTGAACCATGCGCTCTGCTTCATCACAGAGCGCGGTTATCGCTGTGGCAAGAGAGGCTTGTGAGCTATCAAAGGTGATATCCAGCGTATCTGCGCGATAGTGGGTTTCATCCAGAGTGACGAGCTGATGAAAATCTGAGTAGAGGAGTACGGGCGATTTAAAGCTCAGGCGGTGAGCCTGGCCCTCTGCTTCGCAAAAGACGTTCATTTCGCGGCCGATATTTGTCGCAAGCGACATGACATGCGCTTCACGCAGCGGGTCTATCGGTGGGTTAGTTACCTGGGCGAATTGCTGGCGAAAGTAGTCATAGATGATTCGCGGCTGGCTGGAAAGCACGGCAAATGGGGTATCGTCACCCATTGATCCCACGGCTTCCTGACCATTCTCGCCAAGGACGCGAAGGATACTTTCTAATTCTTCGCTGCTGTAATTGAACTGTTTTTGAAAACTTGCCAGGCGATTGTCGTTCATTTCCCGGGCGCCGACGCGATCGTCCGGTAACTCTTCAAAAGGCACCAGCCGACGAACGTTTTTCTCCATCCATGTTTGATAGGGATGGCGGCTTTTTAAGTCGTTATCCGTTTCTGCTGAGTGGAGAATATGACCGGCACGGGTATCGATAACCATCAGTTCGCCGGGACCGACGCGCCCTTTTTCTACCACCTCATCGGGCTGGTAATCCCAGATGCCCACTTCAGAAGCGCAGGTGAGCAATTTATCTTTCGTAATCACATAGCGCGCGGGGCGCAGGCCATTGCGATCTAAGCTACACGCGGCGAAGCGGCCGTCTGAAAGCACAATGCCTGCAGGGCCATCCCAGGGCTCCATATGCATGGAGTTAAAATCAAAGAAGGCGCGCAGTTCTGGGTCCATGTTGGGATTATTCTGCCAGGCCGGTGGTACCAGAAGGCGCATGGCGCGCACGATATCCATTCCGCCGCTAAGCAGCAGCTCCAGCATATTATCCAGCGAGCTGGAGTCCGATCCGGTTTCATTAACGAACGGCGCGGCGTCCTGAAGGTCGGGAATAAGCGGGGTTTTAAATTTATATGTGCGCGCTTTTGCCCACTGGCGGTTGCCGGTAATCGTATTAATTTCGCCGTTATGCGCCAGATAGCGGAATGGCTGCGCCAGCGGCCAGCGCGGCACAGTATTAGTGGAAAAACGCTGATGGAACAGGCAGATGGCCGATTCTAGCCTCAAATCGCCGAGGTCGAGATAGAAGCGCGGCAGGTCTGCTGGCATGCACAGGCCTTTGTAAATATTGACCAGGTTAGACAGGCTGCAGACATAGAAGTCTTTATCATCAATACGTTTTTCAATGCGTCGGCGGGCGATAAACAGGCGCCGCTCCATATCACGCGGGCGCCACCCTGCAGGCGCGTTAACATAGATTTGGGCGATATGGGGAAGTGATGAAAGCGCAATGGTACCCAGCACATCGGTATTCACCGGCACCTCGCGCCAGCCGACGATGGATAGCGTTTCGCGCTGAAGCTCTTCTTCGACAATTTGACGGCACGCCTGTGCAATGGTGTGATCCTGGCTTAGGAATAGCATTCCAACAGCATAGTTTTTCGCCAATCGCCAGCCGTGTTCTTCCGCAATCAGACGAAAAAAACGGTCGGGTTTTTGTAACAGCAAGCCGCAGCCATCGCCGGTTTTACCATCGGCCAAAATCGCGCCCCGATGCTGCATACGAGCAAGGGCGTGAATCGCGGTACGGACAACTTTATGGCTTGGTTCGCCTTCTATATGGGTTATCAACCCAAAGCCACAGTTATCTCTTTCGAGAGACTTATCGTACAACATTGCGGTGAACCTCCCCAGGCTCTGCGGATCTCCGGTGGTGCAGGCAGATGGATGTCTCGGCAGAGCGACAAATAAGCGTGGAGATTGACGCTGATGCTGTCGCTCTGCCTGAGATCATCGCTGCGAGATACAAGCGTTGAGGACTTGTTCCGGGTGATCGAGACTACTGCATAAATATGATGGAGTCGTTTCCCATCTGAATTGCTTCCAGTGAGATCTCAACTTATCGATAAAGCCAATTCAGGTCAAATGGCGTACAGATAAAGCGATGGAAAACATTAATCGCATTAATCTTTTGTTTTTAAATAGGTTTATCCATCTTGGCAGGCTATTTTTTCTTAGGGAACGATGCGGGAGAGTGTGATCGCTCTCACTGTTTAACGGGGGAGTAATTTTATTATCGTGCTGATATTTTCATTAGTAATGGCGGATTATGCTGTTTGTAGCGAACTGATTGTTTTTTGTCTCTGTTTTTAGCGATTACAGAAAATCTTAATGGCGTGAGATGAAGATTAAAAAAAATCATAGTGCATTGTGCATATATAAGCATTTATTTGAGATTTAAATTCATATGGATGTGCGCAGGCTGACGAATATGATCCACGTCATCGCCGATAAAATGAGAAGATGGCAGGCTGGCCCCCCGTTTTACAGGCCAGCGACCAGATTATGCAGTTACAGAAATTAGTCAATATGTTTGGCGGCGATCTCCAGCGGCGCTATGGAGAAAAGGTCCATAAACTGACCCTGCACGGTGGATTTTCGTGCCCAAACCGGGACGGCACGTTAGGGCGAGGAGGATGTACATTTTGCAATGTCGCCTCGTTCGCCGATGAGGCCCAGCAATACCGCTCCATTAGCGACCAACTGGCGTACCAGGCGAGCCGCGTTAATCGCGCCAGGCGCTATCTCGCCTATTTTCAGGCCTATACCAGTACTTTTGCCGAAGTTGAAGTACTACGTGCAATGTATCAGGAAGCCATCGGTCAGGCCGATATTGTGGGGTTATGCGTCGGTACGCGTCCCGATTGCGTGCCCGATAGCGTGCTCGGTTTACTCTCTGATTATCGCGAGCAAGGTTATGAGGTCTGGCTGGAGTTGGGTTTGCAAAGCGCGCAGGATAAAACGCTGCACCGTATTAATCGCGGGCATACCTTTGCCTGTTATCAGGAGGCAACCCGGCGTGCCCGGGCGCGCGGAATAAAAGTGTGTACGCATCTGATTGTCGGTTTACCCGGGGAGCAGCGCCAGCATTGCCTGGAGACGCTGCAGAAAGTGGTTGATACCGGCGTAGACGGTATCAAACTGCACCCGCTACACATCGTTACGGGAAGTATTATGGCTAAGGCCTGGCTAGCCGGGCGTTTACAGGCTATTTCGCTGGATGAGTATACACAGGCGGCGGGAGAAATGATCCGCGCGACGCCCGTTGATGTGGTGTATCACCGGATTTCTGCCAGCGCCAGGCGACCAACGCTACTGGCGCCGCTCTGGTGCGAGAATCGCTGGACCGGTATGGTGGCGCTTGATGCCTGGCTACGTGAGCATGGGGTTCAGGGCGCTGCGCTGGGACAGCCGTGGCGTTTGCCATAAACCATAAATAGTCGGACCATCTCGGATAAGGCGTTGCGTTATGCACTTTAGCTATCTTTAACAGGCAGAGATAGCCGAAATCTGCCGGTTCATGTGTGGGGAATGATTGCAAATCTCTGATTTCGTGATTTCAGCCACCCCTCTATTTTTACCTTTCTGCAACTCCTGCCGATTTCAGTATATGATTGAACTCTGATCGCGGCGCAGGAGCCTTCCATGAAGCAAATACGGAAACTGGCACAATATTATGTGGACCTAATGATGAAATTGGGGCTGGTCCGCTTCTCTTTATTACTGGCCCTGGTGCTGGTAATGCTGGCGATGGTCGTACAAATGGCTGTCACGATGCTGCTTCGGGGGCAAGTTGAAAGCATTGATGTCATACGATCTATTTTCTTTGGATTGCTGATTACGCCCTGGGCCGTTTATTTTTTGTCCATTGTGGTTGAGCAGCTTGAAGAATCACGTCAGCGTCTGTCGCGACTGGTAGAGAAGCTGGAAGAAATGCGTGAACGCGATCTCCGATTAAATGTTCAGTTAAAAGACAATATTACCCAGCTTAATCAAGAGATTAGTGAGCGAGAAAGGGCTGAGGCCGAACGGCATAAGATGTTGGAGCAGTTGCAAGTTGAAATGACGGAGCGTAAAGAAACGCAGATACGCCTTGAACAACAATTCTCTTTTTTACGCTCCTTTTTAGATGCCTCTCCTGATTTAGTCTTTTATCGGAATGAAGATAAGGAATTTTCTGGCTGCAACCGCGCAATGGAGTTGCTGACAGGGAAAAGCGAAAGGCAGCTCATCGGCCTGAAACCGCATGAAGTCTATACGGACGAAGCCGCGGTGAAGGTGATTGAAACGGACGAAAAAGTATTTCGCCATAATGTGTCACTCACTTACGAACAATGGCTGGATTATCCGGATGGCCGTAAGGCTTGTTTCGAAATTCGTAAAGTTCCCTATTACGATCGGGTAGGTAAACGCCACGGATTAATGGGGTTTGGGCGTGATATTACCGAACGCAAACGGTATCAGGATGCTTTAGAGCGCGCCAGCCGCGATAAGACAACGTTCATTTCTACGATTAGCCATGAACTGAGAACGCCGCTAAACGGAATCGTTGGATTAAGCCGCATTCTGATGGATACCGATCTCACGTCTGAGCAGGAAAAGTACCTGAAAACTATCCACGTTTCCGCCGTAACGTTAGGCAATATCTTTAATGATATTATCGACATGGATAAAATTGAACGGCGTAAAGTCCAACTTGATAATCAGCCCGTCGATTTTACCGGTTTTCTGGCGGATCTCGAAAATCTTTCGGGGTTGCAGGCGCAGCAAAAGGGGCTGCGCTTTATTTTGGAAGCTTCCCAGCCGTTGCCGCATAAAATTCTGACGGATGGCACCCGATTGCGTCAGATCCTCTGGAACTTAATCAGCAATGCCGTGAAATTTACCCAGCAGGGCCAGGTTATCGTACGTGTCCGATACGAAAGTAACGGTATTTTGCACTTTGATGTTGAAGATTCTGGTATTGGTATTCCTCAGGAAGAACAGGACAAAATTTTTGCGATGTATTACCAGGTGCACGGTAGTAGCGGTGGAAAACCTGCTACAGGTACGGGAATCGGGCTTGCCGTATCGCGGCGTCTCGCGAAAAGTATGGGCGGGGATATTTTAGTACACAGCCAGCCCGGTCATGGCGCGACGTTTAGTCTTACCGTGCAGGCGCCTCAGATTGCAGAAGATGTCGATGACATGCTGATGGATGACGATATGCCATTACCCGCTCTGCACGTGCTTTTGGTCGAGGATATTGAATTAAATGTGATAGTGGCGCGCTCGGTTCTTGAGAAACTGGGCAATAGCGTTGAGGTTGCTATGACCGGCAGCGCAGCGCTGGATATGTTTACGCCCGGTGAGTTTGACCTTGTACTGTTGGATATTCAGCTACCTGATATGACCGGCCTGGATATTTCACGCGAGCTGCATCAGCGTTATGCCAGTGATGAGCTGCCGCCGCTGGTGGCTTTGACGGCTAATGTACTCAAAGATAAAAAAGAGTATCTCGATGCCGGGATGGATGATGTGTTAAGCAAACCGTTAGCGGTGCCAGCATTGACAGCGATGATTAAAAAATTCTGGGATGTTCAGGCGGAAGCTGCTGAATCAGTTGAAAAATTTCAGGCGCAGTCTGTGGGTGAAAAGCCACAATCACTGCTGGATTTGCCGATGCTGGAGCAATATATAGAATTAGTAGGTCCAAAGTTGATATACGATGGCTTAGAGATGTTTGAAAAAATGATGCCGGGCTATTTAAGCGTTCTGGAATCTAACCTTACAGCGCGCGACCAAAAGGGCATTGTAGAGGAAGGGCACAAAATTAAAGGCGCTGCCGGTTCTATTGGGCTACGTCATTTACAGCAGTTGGCGCAACAGATCCAATCTCCTGATTTGCCAGCATGGTGGGACAAGGTGGGTGATTGGGTTGATGAGTTAAAGCAGGAATGGACGCATGATGTGGCGGTATTGAAACAGTGGGTGGCGGGGGCTGATAAAAAATGACCCCGGCGAGGCCGGGGTGCGCGAATATTGCGCCAACACCAGGGAAATCTTGGCGCTGCTGTTTTATACATTATGGTGTAAGAGTAGCAACGCCTTCACAAGGGGGCTGTCATCCAGCCCATAAGATAGCAGATTCTGAGCGACTTGTTACCCGAATCAGTAAAATATGTGAAGTATAACATCCTAATTAAAAATTTTTATCCGCCTTTTTTTGGTTAGGAAAAGAGGATAAATGTATATCCAGAGTAACGTATTCTACCGCGAAACTCTCTCATATGGCAGCTATTAAGCAGCAAAAAGCAATAAATACTCAAAGAGCAGTCTTTTCTATTCATCTGGGTTAATAGACGCGATCTTTACTGAAACTAAAGGTGGGCTAATCAATTAACTCTAACGGTTCTCATATCTCGAAACCATAACGCCGTGTAGTAAGGTGCTTACGTCAATATTACCCATGTTTTTCTTAACCCAGCCTCATGCGAATAATTTAGATGCGCTAATTATCCGCAATCAGCAAAAACTACTAAGAATCCTAGTCTTTTTGGTGCTGCCGACAGCGAGTGTACCGTAGAACGTCCGCGGGGGGAACCAATTCACATCTTCATCACATAGAAAATCACTAACCAGCTAAGCCCGCTATGAGCAACGGTATTACACATTCCTTGCATGTTGTGCGTCTGATTTTCATGCAAAATAACGCAGGTGGATAATGAAGTATCGGATAATATTGCTATAAAGTAGCACGGTGGGATGGTAGTTGTAGGCCAACCGTGTAGTGCGGAGTAAGAGCATCAGAGGATAGGATAACAGGCCACAATAATGAAGAGACGGCGCGGGGGAGCATATTCCCGTCTAAAGAAGGGTGTTATTTATATATTGCTAAGCATTATTTTGCTTTGGGGGGTCTGTATTGCTGCATTTAGCCTGCTTCCCGTTCCTTTTTCGGCGGTTATGCTACAGAAGCAATTTAGTGCCTGGTTTTCAGGAAATTTTCAATACGTTGCCCATTCCAAATGGGTTGAGATGGATAAAATCTCTCCCTGGATGCCTTTGGCTGTTATTGCCGCTGAGGATCAGTCTTTTCCCTCTCACTGGGGGTTTGATGTTGCTTCAATTCAACGCGTTATAAAAGGCGCTGATGAAGAAAAACGCCTGCGCGGTGCTTCTACACTTTCTCAGCAAACGGCGAAAAATTTAATGTTATGGAACGGACGAAGCTGGGTGCGTAAAGGACTGGAAGCTGGTCTAACTTGTGGTATTGAGCTAGCCTGGACTAAGCGTCGAATCCTAACCGTATATCTTAATATCGCAGAGTTTGGCGAGGGGGTTTTTGGGGTGCAGGCGGCGTCCATGCATTATTTTCATAAGCCTGCAAGCCGCCTGACTCAACCTGAAGCTGCGTTACTGGCGGCGGTATTACCTAATCCGCTGCGCTTTAAAGTTAACCGCCCTTCGGGATATGTACTGCAGCGGCAGCAATGGATTTTACGACAAATGCGCCAGCTAGGCGGGCGGGTTTTCTTAACGCGCAACCGGCTCTGAATATAGCCGGTTGGTGTGTATTATTGCCGTATTAGTTCATGAGGCCGCTGGTGTGAGGAACGTTATCCACTGGCATGGGATTTGAGGCTCCAGGTATAGAAGCCGCATCTCTCAATAGCGGTTCCTTAATAAAACGCTGCCACTGGCGCGCCTGCTTCTTCCTGCAAAACCATCCGGACCAAGTGGCCAGAGGAATAAGCGTCGCTTCACCAATGTTATCAACGACGACGGGAATGATTTCTTTTTCACTGACCCGGCGGCACAGGATATTTTGAGATTTCAGATTCATTGTGACAATGCGATTGCGGGACAGCCAGTATTTCAGCGCGAAGAGTACATTACGTAATGTCCGCGTATCGCCTGTTTCTCGGCACTCCCGGGCAAAGTCGGTCAGAGAAATCGATGGTTTTCCATCATAATCGCGAACAATGTCGTAGACATAACCCGTGCCCAGATCTGTTTCAACGCTACCATGATAAGCAGGAATACCGGACCAGTCTTTAAGCTGTTGCGCCAGACGAGCATAGTATTTGAGTTCGCGCAGTAGTTCTTTGTCTCCTCCACTTTCCTGGTTGTAAACTATCTTGATACAACTCGTGGGATCGGTTGGATGGAGATAGCATTTTCGGTGCCGTCCAGTGCCCAATGGCGTATGGTTTGAGAGTAGGATCATGGTTGCCTTCCTGTCACAATACGTTACAAACTGCTGCGTAATATTCAGTATGGCAAGGGAACTTCAATGGCGGTTCAACGGTCGTGAGGTAGTGAGTGTAAAGGCGCGTTGGGTAGCAAAACCGCACTTTTTCACCAAAATTACTAGCATTTAATGCAAAAAGTGGAGATTTAGAGGCTATTTAATCTTCATCAAATCCCGCATCAAAGAGTGCGATGACGGCTTCCATAACTTCTTGCTCCTGAGGGCCACTGGCTTCAATTTCAATTTGCCCTCCCTGCGCAGAATCCAGCATTAAAAGAGCAATAACACTACTGGCTTCGGCTTCTGTGCCGGCTTCATTGCGTAGAAGAACATTTGCATCATAAGTTTGAACCAATTCAAAGAGTTTCATAGCTGGCCGCGCATGCATGCCAAGGCGGTTAGTAATTTTAACGGTTTTTCTCAAAGTCATGATTTACGTTTTTCCAGTGTACGATGCCGTGATTGTACATTCTTGCCGCGCGATCGGAAGTAATCAGCGAGCTGCTCCGCAATGTAAACAGAGCGATGCTTACCTCCCGTGCAGCCAATGGCGACGGTTAGGTAACTGCGGTTGTTGGTTTCCAGCATTGGGAGCCACAGTTCGAGGTAACTGCGGGTTTGATAGATAAAGTTGTGTACTTCGGTATGACGATCGAGAAAGGCCGCAACGGGTTTATCCAGGCCAGTCATTGGACGTAATTTAGGATCCCAGTGTGGGTTAGGGAGAAAGCGGACATCAAATACATAGTCGGCGTCAATGGGAATGCCGTGCTTAAAGCCAAACGATTCAAAAACCATCGTTAGTTCGCGTTCACGCTTGCCCAGCAGGCGCGTACGCAGCATCTCCGCCAGCTCGTGGACGGACATCTCTGAGGTATCCACGATAAGGTCGGCGCGGGAGCGCAGGGGCTCCAGCAGATCGCTTTCCCTGTCGATTGCACTTTCCAGAGAGAGGTTTTTACTGGATAGGGGATGCAGACGCCGTGTGTCGCTGTAGCGACGAATCAGGGTATTACGATCTGCGTCCAGAAACAGAAGCTGCGGCGAAAATCCTGGGGGCAGATGGCCCATTGCCTGTTCAAATATTTCGGGTGATTCCGGCATATTACGCACATCAATACTGACTGCCGCAGAAATTTCTCGGGTGGCGAGTTCCTGCGCCAGAGCGGGTAGAAGTACGACCGGCAAATTGTCTACGCAGTAAAACCCCATATCCTCCAGCGCGCGTAAAGCCACAGATTTGCCTGAGCCAGAGCGACCGCTGACAATCATCAGCACCATGTGCAATTTCTCCCCAAATGGCCGTCCATCGTATAACCAATACGAATGACAACCTTAACTTAATTCACCGTCATTAATATTATGAATATCTTCAGTAATAATTTGGTATAGCTCTTCATCGCTTTGCGCTGCGCGCAGCCGCTTGCAAATAGCTTTATCTGCCAGACGTTTTGCAACCAGAGAAAGCGTATGCAAATGCGTTTTGGTCTGATCCGCAGGCACCAGTAAAGCAAATAGCAGATCGACAGGCTGATTGTCGATAGCATCGAATGCGATGGGTGTTTCCAATTTAATGAATACCCCGACAGCGCGCAGCGTATCTTCTTCCAGTTTTCCGTGAGGAATGGCGATACCGTTACCGATACCCGTACTGCCCATACGTTCGCGGGTGAGCACTGCATCAAAAACGATTTGAGGCGCCAGCCCAAGCTGTTTTGCCGCCAAATCGCTAACGATTTCCAGCGCGCGTTTCTTACTTTGGCACTGGACATTGTTGCGGGTACATTCCTGGTTAAGGACACTACTCAATTGCAGAGTTAAATCATTGTTTGTCATAATTTCACCTAAGCTTTCTGCGTCTGCGGCCCGTCAGTTTATTCTGACGGGCCGCAGAAGAAGAGATGCCCGGACAATTTAATGTTGTTTTAGTTTATCTTTATGTTTATTTAGCTGGCGCGCCAGCTTATCCAACAAGCCATCCAGTGCGGCGTACATATCCTGCCCTTCCGCGCTGGCATGCAACTCCCCGCCGTTTACGTGTAGCGTTGCGTCAGCAAGGTGCGCCACCTTCTCGACCTTCAACACTATATAAACCTGGTTTATCCGTTCAAAATACTGCTCCAGTTTGCTGAACTTCGTATTAATGAAGCTGCGCAAGGCATCGGTGATTTCGACGTTTTGTCCAGTGATGTTGAGTTGCATAGCGCCTTCCTTATCAGGTTGAGGTCAAACCAGTTGTTTACGCTGGTTGGACGGAGGAATTGATAAAGACTCTCGGTATTTAGCGACGGTGCGACGCGCCACAATGATTCCTTGTTCAGAAAGCATAGCGGTAAGTTTACTATCGCTCAGCGGTCTGGCTGGATTTTCCGCAGCAATAAGTTTTTTTACCAGTGCGCGAATAGCGGTTGACGAAGCCTCACCGCCATTTTCTGTATTCACATGGCTTGAGAAAAAATATTTAAGTTCAAAGATGCCCCTCGGGCTGTGAAGATATTTTTGCGTAGTCACCCGGGAGATGGTCGATTCATGCATATCCACCGCTTGCGCGATATCCGCGAGTACCATGGGCTTCATATGTTCCTCGCCGTGTTCAAAAAAGGCCTGCTGTTGGGCGACGATACATCGGCTTACGCGCAGCAGCGTATCATTAAGGCTTTCCAGGCTTTTTATGAGCCAGCGCGCTTCCTGTAAATTGCTACGGATAAACTGATTATCGCTGGCGTTATGTGAGCTATTACACATTGCGGCATAGTGCTGATTAATGCTTAAGCGGGGCAGGCTATCGTCATTGAGCTCCACCACCCATGCGCCCTGAATTTTGCGCACCAGCACATCGGGAATGACATATTCGGGTTCTGCGGTTTGAATCGACAGCCCTGGACGCGGGTCTAATGCTTGAATGAAATCGACCGCATTTTTGAGCACATCTTCTTTCAGCCGGGTTGCACGCATTAGCGCACGGAAGTCATGGTTTGCCAGTAAAGAAAGGTATTCATCAACGATATGATGGGCTTCTGGCAGATAAGGAGTTTCCGGGCTAAATTGCGATAATTGTACTAACAGGCAGTCACGCAGGTCGCGGGCAGCAACGCCGACGGGATCAAAACGCTGAATTCGCTTAAGAACGGCGGTTACTTCTTCCAGCGTTATTTCGTCGTCACCAATACTGTCGCGAATATCTTCGAGTGAGATAGTGAGATAACCTGTGTCATCTACGGCGTCGACAATGGATGTTGCGATTGCCGCATCCGTTTCAGAAAACGGCGTCAGTGAAACTTGCCACATCAGGTAATCCTGCAGGCTTTGCGTTGTTTCACCCTGATAAATAGGAAGCTCGTCGTCACTGTAGTCGGCGCCTGCACCGGCAGGGGCACCGGCGGTATAAATTTCTTCCCAACTGGTATCCAGGGGGAGTTCATCTGGCATGTCTTTTTGCTCAAGCGCATCAAGGCTATCCAGCGGTTCTTCTTCTTCGCGCGGTTCCTGAATATCTACTTCGCCATTAGGCTCAGATTGCTCCAGAAGCGGGTTGCTTTCCAGCGCCTGCTGAAGCTCTTGCTGTAACTCCAGCGTTGAAAGCTGCAGCAGGCGTATGGCCTGTTGCAACTGTGGCGTCATAGCAAGCTGTTGGCTCAGTTTGAGCTGCAAACCCTGCTTCATATTCAGAGCGAATGTCCTCAGGTTAATGTGTCGTTACGTTAGTCCCTGAAGTCACACCCCCATACTGCACATCGGCGGGGGGATTTGTGAGCGCGTAGAACAGGAACATCTTTGTTACAGTCTGAATTCTTCTCCCAGATAGACGCGTTTGACCTGCTCGTCTTCCAAAATCTCAGCGGGAGTACCGTGCGCAATCAGATGCCCCTGGCTGACGATGTAGGCTCGCTCGCAAACCGCCAGCGTTTCCCTGACATTATGATCGGTAATGAGCACGCCCAGGCCGCTGTCACGCAAGTGTTCGATAATACGCTTTATATCGATAACAGAGATGGGATCCACGCCCGCAAATGGTTCATCAAGCAGTATAAATTTGGGATTAGCCGCTAAAGCCCGGGCGATTTCTACGCGGCGACGCTCGCCGCCGGAAAGTGATTGCCCAATGCTGTTACGGAGATGCTCAATATGGAACTCTTCCATCAATTCTTCCGCGCGGTCAGCTCGCTGCTCTGCGGTAAGATCGTCTCGGATCTGCAGCACGGCCATCAGGTTATCGTAGACGCTCAGGCGGCGAAATATTGAGGCCTCCTGTGGGAGATAACCGATGCCGCGACGCGCGCGCGCGTGTAGCGGTAGCAGGCTAATATCTTCATCATCAATAATAATATTGCCCGCATCGCGGGACACAATCCCGACAACCATATAGAATGTGGTGGTTTTCCCGGCGCCGTTAGGCCCTAACAGCCCAACAATCTCGCCGGACTGTACGGTTAAACTTACATCCTCGACCACTTTACGGCCTTTGTAGGCTTTGGCGAGGTTTTTTGCTGTCAGAGTTGCCATACGCGATCAGTTGCTCTTTTTCTGGGCGGATTTATTTTTGTCCTGGAGCTGAGAAGGTACCAGTACCGTTGTGACGCGTTTGCCTTTTTCACTTGAGGCTTGCATCTTTTGCTCTTTCACCAGGTAGGTGATTTTGTCGCCAGTAATATTGCTATCGAGTTGTTCCAGATAAGCTTTCCCCGTCAGCGTTACGAAATCATTTTGTAATTCGTAACGCATTTTGCTGGCGTGGCCTTTCACCGGTTTGCCATTGTCCTGCATCTGATAGAACGTTGCGGGGTTACCGTATCCTTCGATAACTTCTTTGCCTTGCTCGCCGCCCGGGCGCGTGATGACAACTTTATCTGCATTGATTTTTATACTGCCTTGGGTCGCGATTACGTTTCCCGTAAAGGTCACCACGTTTCCTTCCATATCTAACGACTGTTGATCGGATTCAATATGGATGGGCTTATCCGTATCACCGGTCATAGCGAATACGGGGAGCGAGGCAGCAAAAAGCGCGCTGGCCAGGATGAAGTTAAGGCTGCGTTTGTTTATTCTGTATTTCATAAGAAGTTCTAACCTTTTCAATCAGCTGGGCAGTTTTGCTGCGTAAGTTGCCACGCATTTTCAGGCCGCTGGAATTAAACGTCGTTCCGTAAAGCGTAACCAGGTCGTTAGATGTAACATCCTGTGTCACAAGATTAATTTGAGCGTTATCCGTTGTGATTTTCCGAAGCTGGGCGTCGGCCGTCAGCGCATTAACCTCAACGTGCCCATAGAGATAGAGCATACGATCATTGGTCAGTTTGGCGCGATCCGCGCGGATTGACCAGGTTTCGATTTTGTCCTTGTCATACATAGTCATCACCGGCAGAGTAAACCATGAGATAGCCGGTTCGGAAAAGTATTCGACATGCTGCGCTATCAGGCGATAGTTCAACCCGCCCTGAGGATTGTACACCAGGGTCGTTGAGTGCTCGCTCTTATAAGTAGGTTCGTTATTATCTACCTTTGCAGGCGTATCGCCATCGCGACTGGTAAGGTTCACGCCTATCAGGATCAGTGCGGCCAGCGCCAGTAGGATAATGACCCAACGTCTGGTTTTACTCATATAGATTGTCCTCTGGCGTCATCTAGCTTGCCCCGAGCCAGTAATAAAAGATCGCAAACTTCTCGCACCGCGCCGCGTCCGCCTAAAATATGGGTAATATAATCGGCTCGGGGAAGCAGCAGCGGATGAGCGTCTGCGACGGCAACGCTAAGGCCAACCTGCGCCATAACGGGCCAGTCAATTAGGTCATCACCCATATAAGCAACGTTATCTGGAGATACGGACAGGGTGCTTAGCAACGTTTTAAAAGCGACCGTTTTATCTGATTGCCCTTGATAAAGATGGGTAATGCCCAGGGTTGCGCAGCGGTCTTCCAGCAGTTTTGCCTTACGTCCGGTAATGATAGCGACTTCAATTCCGGACGTGAGCGCGCAGCGAATACCGTAGCCATCGCGGACATTAAAGGCTTTCAGTTCTTCGCCGCTATTGCTCATATAAATGAGGCCATCAGACATTACGCCGTCGACGTCGAGAATCAACAGGCGTATCGCTTTTGCCTTAGCCATAACCTGGGCGCTTACCGGGCCATAACAGGTAGTTAGCATTGCTTCCTGATTGCTCATTAGCGCTTTGTCCTTAACTTATACTACGCCTGCGCGCAGTAAATCGTGCATATGTACAATGCCTAACAGATGATTCCCATCGGCGACCAGTACAGAAGTAATATTGTGTGACTGCATGATATTGAGCGCATCGACCGCCAGGGTGCCTGATTTTACCCGTATGCCGCCGGATGTCATCACGTCAGCGATAGGAAGATTGTTCAAATCGGTTTGCATATCAAAGACGCGGCGCAGGTCGCCGTCGGTAAAAATCCCGGCGATATTCATATCGTCATCGCAGATGACCGTCATACCCAAGTTTTTCCGCGTGATTTCCAGTAGAACGTCGCGCAGCATCGCATCTTTGCCGACGCGGGGAATGTCTTCCCCGCTGTGCATAATATCGTTTACGCGCAGCAATAGTTTCCGGCCTAGCGCGCCACCGGGATGAGAAAGCGCGAAGTCTTCTGCTGTAAAGCCACGCGCTTTCAGTAGTGCCACCGCCAGCGCGTCTCCCATCACTAAGGTGACCGTGGTGCTGGTGGTTGGGGCAAGTCCCAATGGGCAGGCTTCTTGAGGAACGCTGATGCATAAATGAATATCGCTGGCGCGCCCCATCGCGCTGTCCGGGCGCGCAGTAATACAAATCAGAGGTACGCGAAGACGCTTTAGAACGGGGATAAGCGCCAGAATCTCGCTGGATTCGCCCGAGTTAGAAATGGCAATAACGATATCGTTTGACGTCACCATGCCTAAATCGCCGTGGCTGGCTTCCCCCGGATGCACGAAAAAAGCAGGGGTGCCGGTGCTGGCGAAGGTAGCCGCCATTTTACGCCCAATATGGCCAGATTTACCCATTCCCATTACGATGACTTTGCCAACGCACTGAAAAATGGCTTCGCAGGCGCGAGAAAAATCATTGTTAATGTAACGGTCAAGCTGAGCCAGACCCGCACGCTCAATTTCAAGGACTTCTTTCCCCGCCTGCTGAAAGTCAAACCCCGGGGGCACCGTAATCTGCGACATACTTTTTTCCTGATTATCCAATGAGATGAGGCGCCGTGGTACACAGCACAATCATCCATAAAACAAAGCCGCAGATGAACGCCTTCCCGATTCCAGTACCGATACATCGGGGGCGGCGCCAGCAAACAACGGCAAACACTGCGCTAACGAACACCATAATGCCATAATCTCGCGTTGCGGCGAGCGGATCGAACGCGCCGGGCGTCAAGAGCGCCGGCAGGCCCAGCACAATAGCAATATTGAAGATACTGGAGCCTATAATGTTCCCGATAGCAATATCGTCTTCGCCTTTACGCGCACCGGCGATGGCCGTAGCCAGCTCCGGCAGGCTGGTGCCAATGGCAACAATGGTTAGCCCCGGCAGTAACTCGCTAACGCCAAATGCGTTTGCCAGAACGGTAGCGTTATCAACCACCATGCGCGTAGCCACGGGTATTATTAGCAGAGCAACGCCCAGCCATAAAAAAGCAACCGGTAGGCTTCCGCCCTGGGCTACCTCACCTAATTGTTCCCGGGTAAAGGTGTCTTGCCCGTGGCGTTCTGCGGATCGGGCGATTTTAACGATAAATAACAAATAAAGCACGGCGGAGACGAGCAATATGGCGCCATCGCTGCGGCTGAGTTCGCCATCATAAAGTAAAATGCCGCTTAACAGGCACAGGATTAACATTACGGGTAATTCAATGCGCAGGATATCGGAATGTACGGTAAAAGGATGTAAAAGTGCGGCCAGACCGGCGATCAGCAAGATGTTGGTAATATTGGAGCCGAGTGCGGTTCCTACGGCGAGATCGAGCTGGCCGCTAAGCCCGGCCGTGACGGACACGATAATTTCAGGCAAAGATGTGCCAATGCTGACAACCGTAAGCCCTATCACTAAAGGGGGAATTCCGATCGTGCGACATAATATAGAGGCGGCAAAGACGAGGCGATCCGAGCCATAAACCACTAGAAGTAAACCGATTACTAACAAAGCCGTAGCTAAAAGCATGCAGAGTCCTTTAGTCAGGTATAATCACCGGTCCACTGGCCTGAAAGCAGCGGGAGCGCATGCGATTCTGCACTAATGCGTTGAATGCTTAATTTTGACTTTAAGCGCAGAAAAAGTAAAACAAATGCCAGCTTTCGCTAACAGGTCAGCGCTATATTCTGCAAAAATGCCGGGTTTATAGCCCGTTTATGCGCCATGCTGGCGCTTATGTGCGAGTAAAAGGGCGTAACCGACAATGCGTACACAGGAAGTCTATCAATGAACCAGACGCCGATGAATCTGGTCGAAGTGCGAAATGTCACGTTCTCAAGAGGGGGACGGTGCATCTTCGACAACCTCTCTCTATCGGTCCCACAGGGGAAAATTACGGCGATAATGGGGCCGTCCGGCATCGGTAAAACGACGCTATTACGCCTAATTGGTGGCCAGATCGCGCCGGAAAGTGGCGAGATTTTATTCGATGGTGAAAATATTCCCGCGATGTCACGTTCGCGGCTATTTACCGTGCGTAAACGTATGAGCATGCTGTTTCAATCAGGCGCGCTGTTTACCGATCTCACCGTTTTTGAAAATGTTGCCTGGCCGCTGCGGGAGCATACAAAACTGCCAGAGCCTTTGCTGCACAGCACCGTAATGATGAAGCTTGAAGCCGTGGGGCTGCGCGGCGCGGCGCAGCTAATGCCTTCTGAGCTTTCTGGCGGCATGGCGCGGCGGGCCGCACTGGCTCGCGCCATTGCGCTTGAGCCGGAGCTTATTATGTTTGATGAGCCTTTTGTGGGGCAAGATCCCATCACCATGGGGGTGCTCGTTAAATTAATTTCTGAGCTGAATGCTTCCCTGGGCGTAACGTGCGTTGTTGTTTCGCATGATGTGCCGGAAGTATTGAGTATTGCCGATTACGCCTATATCGTTGCCGATCGGTGCGCGATCGCTGAAGGATCGCCGCAGGCGCTGGAGAGTAATCGAGATCCTCGGGTACGGCAGTTTCTGGACGGCGTTGCCGATGGCCCCGTGCCGTTTCGTTATCCCGCCGGGGATTACCGGTATGATCTAACAGGAACAGGGAGTTGAGTCACTCATGCTTTTAAATGCACTGGCGGCATTGGGAAGACGCGGGATTGCTACCTGCGCGTCTTTTGGGCGCGCCGGATTAATGCTGTTTAATGCCCTATTTGGCCGCCCGGAGTTTCATAAGCACGCGCCTTTACTGTTACGTCAATTGTATAACGTTGGCGTGCTTTCAATGCTGATAATCCTTGTGTCAGGCTTATTCATCGGCATGGTGCTGGGGTTACAGGGCTATTTGGTGCTAACCACTTATAGCGCCGAAACCAGCCTGGGCATGCTCGTGGCGCTCTCTTTGCTGCGCGAGCTTGGGCCTGTGGTTTCCGCTTTACTTTTTGCCGGACGCGCCGGTTCCGCGTTGACCGCTGAGATTGGCTTAATGAAAGCGACTGAGCAGCTTTCAAGTATGGAAATGATGGCGGTCGATCCACTGCGCCGCGTTGTGTCTCCACGCTTTTGGGCCGGCGTTATCTCGCTACCGCTGCTTTCTCTCATTTTTGTCGCCGTGGGGATTATTGGAGGAGCGCTGGTTGGCGTTGGCTGGAAGGGAATAGATGCCGGATTCTTTTGGTCTGCAATGCAAAATGCGGTGGACTGGAAGCTGGATTTAGTTAACTGCGTAATCAAAAGCGTTGTTTTTGCCATTACGGTAACCTGGATTGCGCTATTTAACGGCTACGATGCGGTGCCGACGTCTGAAGGCATTAGCAGAGCGACGACGCGCACCGTGGTACATGCCTCACTGGCAGTGTTGGGGCTGGATTTTGTGCTAACTGCACTGATGTTCGGGAATTGAATGCATGCAAACGAAGAAAATTGAAATCTGGGTTGGCGCATTTTTGCTCATTGCGCTAGCCTCCATCGTGTTTCTCTGCCTGAAGGTTGCCAATGTCAGCGCATTGAGCAGCGAGCCGACCTACCGACTATACGCGACATTTGACAATATCGGTGGTCTGAAAGCGCATTCGCCGATACGCGTTGGTGGCGTGGTTATTGGGCGCGTGAACGATATATCGCTGGATACAAAAACGTATTCACCACGCGTTAGCATGGATATTGAGCAGCGTTATAACCAGATACCGGATACCAGTTCGCTGGCTATCCGCACCTCCGGTCTTTTAGGGGAGCAGTATCTGGCGTTAAATGTCGGATTTGAAGATCCCGAGCTGGGAACCGCTATTCTTAAAGACGGCGATACGATTCAGGACACAAAATCGGCGATGGTGTTGGAGGATCTGATTGGTCAGTTTCTTTATAAGAGCAACGGCGATAGCAAAACTCAGAATCAAGGCGATAGCGCGCCGGCTGCTTCAGACAATAATGAAGCGCAAACCGGCACTGAAGTAACGCACTAAATTTCAGGAGAAGAATTATGTTTAAGCGCTTATTAATGATTGCAGTTCTGGCGATTGCCCCGCTGCTCACAGGCACAGCGACCGCGGCGGATCAATCAAATCCTTATCAGCTAATGAATGAAGCGGCGCAAAAAACGTTCGATCGCCTGAAGAACGAGCAGCCGAAAATCCGTCGCGATCCGAACTATTTAAGGGATATCGTTGAGCAGGAGTTATTGCCTTATGTGCAGGTGAAGTATGCAGGTGCGTTAGTATTGGGGCGGTATTATAAAGAAGCGACTCCGGCTCAGCGTGAGGCCTATTTCGCCGCTTTTCGCGAATATTTGAAACAGGCGTATGGGCAGGCGCTGGCAATGTATCATGGTCAGTCGTATCAAATCGCACCGGAGCAACCGCTAGGGAATAACAATATTATTGCGATTCGTGTCACGATAACTGACCCTAATGGCCGTCCGCCTGTTCGGCTTGATTTTCAGTGGCGTAAGAATAGCCAAACCGGCAACTGGCAGGCTTATGACATGATTGCGGAAGGCGTTAGCATGATTACTACTAAGCAAAGTGAATGGAGCGATCTTTTACGCACTAAAGGCGTTGATGGCCTGACGGCGCAGCTGAAATCAATATCCAGCCAGCCAATTACGCTGGACGAGAAAAAATAATGAACGCCGCGCTGAACTGGCGACGCGAGCAGGATACGCTTTACCTGCAGGGCGCGCTGGAAAGCAATACGCTGCTGCCCCTGTGGGAGCAGCGTCGGGCAGTGACCGACAAGCTTTCTATAATTAATATCAAAGCGATAACACGTGTGGATACGGCAGGTCTGGCGCTCCTGATTCAGTTAGTTGCAGATGCGCATCGGCAAGGTGGACAGGCTGTTTTGACTGGAGTAGGGCATAGCGTAAAAACGCTGGCTCAACTCTATAACCTCCCGCATGCCATATTTCCGCTTGAAAATTAAACCTGCTGCATTTTCAGCGTGTTAATCACCTGGCCCTGAAGATTCGTGATTCAGGGCTGTTTTCTTATTTATGCCGACGCCCCTTTCCTCTAAGATGTGGGGCTGTTTGAACAATAACCTGCGTGTAGATCCCATGGAAAATCATGAAATTCAGTCGGCGCTTATGAATGCGCTGCCCCTTCAGGAAGTTCACGTCTCCGGTGACGGTAGCCATTTTCAAGTGATTGCTATCGGAGAGATGTTTGAGGCTCTGAGCCGCGTTAAGCAGCAGCAGGCGGTGTATGCTCCATTAAAGGAATATATTGCTGATAACCGTATTCATGCCGTCTCAATTAAAGCCTACACCCCCCAGCAATGGGATCGGGATCGCAAGTTAAACGGTTTTTAAGCTACCGGCACGTTGCCCGTGGCGACAATAATTATTAGAGAGCTGTTGAATGGATAAATTTCGTGTACAGGGCCCCACCCGTCTTAGCGGGGAAGTCACTATCTCTGGGGCGAAAAACGCCGCTTTGCCTATCTTATTTGCTGCTTTATTGGCAGAAGAACCCGTTGAGATCCGCAATGTTCCCGAATTAAAAGATATTGATACAACTATGAAGCTGTTAAGTCAGCTCGGGACAAAAGTAGAGCGTAATGGCTCCGTATGGATTGATGCTAGTAACGTGAACGTTTACTGCGCACCTTACGAGCTGGTGAAAACTATGCGCGCGTCTATATGGGCGCTGGGTCCGCTGGTTGCGCGTTTTGGCCAGGGGCAGGTTTCGTTGCCCGGTGGCTGCGCGATTGGCGCTCGCCCTGTGGATTTACATATTAGCGGTCTGGAACAGCTTGGCGCTGAAATCACGCTGGAAGAGGGCTATGTTAAAGCTTCTGTCACTGGTCGCCTGAAAGGGGCGCATATAGTAATGGACAAAGTTAGCGTTGGCGCAACTGTTACGGTAATGACCGCAGCGACGTTAGCTGAAGGTACAACGGTAATTGAGAATGCCGCGCGTGAGCCGGAAATCGTTGATACTGCGCTTTTTTTAAATACGCTGGGTGCAAAAATCACCGGTATGGGCAGCGATCGCATTACTATTGAGGGCGTTAAGCGACTGGGAGGTGGCGTATATCGCGTTCTACCCGATCGTATTGAAACGGGAACCTTCCTGGTCGCTGCTGCAGTTTCTGGCGGGAAAGTCGTGTGTCGACATGCGGCCCCGGATACGCTGGATGCAGTGCTGGCTAAATTGCGTGAGGCCGGTGCGGATATTGAAACCGGTGAAGACTGGATAAGTCTGGATATGCACGGCGCGCGTCCTAAAGCCGTAAATATTCGCACTGCGCCGCATCCCGGCTTCCCTACGGATATGCAGGCGCAATTTTCATTGCTGAACCTGGTAGCGGAAGGCACGGGCATCATTACCGAAACTATCTTTGAAAACCGTTTTATGCATGTGCCAGAATTGATTCGAATGGGCGCACACGCTGAAATTGAAGGTAATACGGCGATTTGCCACGGTGTGGAAAAGCTTTCCGGCGCTCAGGTGATGGCGACTGACTTACGTGCGTCTGCGAGTCTGGTTTTGGCTGGATGTATCGCTGAAGGCACAACGTATGTTGATCGTATCTACCATATCGATCGCGGCTATGAGCGTATTGAGGATAAACTTCAGGCACTGGGCGCGAATATCGAACGTATCAAGGGTGAATAATACGGACGCTATCGTACGGTGATAAAGACGCCAGTCTCGCGCCAACACCCCTCAGCCCCATCAAATCTTTGATGGGGCTTTTTTATTCTTAACTAAAAACCACGTCCTGTGGGCGTGGTTATCGGCTTTTTGGCTCTGCTAATAAGGCTACTCATGGGAAAATCCGAATCTGTTATCCCCATTACTGATAAGGGTTTAACCCTGAGTAGGTTCGAAAAAGCATCGCATGTGCTATAGCATTGACAATGCCATATAGACTGGACACCCAAGTGTCGATTTCGAATGCTGAAGAGCAGTGTAGGCGAAGAGATTTTCAGTAAAATCAGGTTATTAAGCCAATAACTTCATATTGAAATAGTGGAGCTAAATATCCAGCTGGATCATGTCCATTTGCCGGTAAAAACCCTACTAAAGCTGTCAGTATCGAAAATGTTGGGTCATCCAGAAAGGCAGAACAGCGATACGACTCTTTAATAAATTTCCATACCTCAGGAAGCATAATTATGGGGAGTCACTTTTGGGCGAAAGGGTATTGTGTGGATACGTAGGAGTGAGTGCAGAAACGATCCGTAGATATGTAAAATATCAGGAGAAACATGAGCATGAAGAAACCCGACTGAGCCTGAATGGAATGTGAGGCGAGGTCCCAACGGGTTAGAACTTAGTACGCCCCTCCGGCGCGCCAAAGCAATGCACCTTCTACGAAGGCGGATTTTTATTTGCGCATAGATAACATTGCCTGAAAGGTAAAAGCGCAGCGTAAATAGGTGGGGTTCGCCTATTGCTATGCTAGTAGACCCCAGCAAACAGGCGTGCTTAACCTTTTAAGAAGCAATGAAACCTGCGTTTTATATGATTACCGATTTATCGCCAGCGGCTGACGCTCGGTGTGAGAATTTTATGTTTACCCAAATTCAAAGAATGGCGGAGCGTTGAGCTATTAGCAAAAGGTGGTTAATGGCGATCTCTGAAATTGTTGGCATAAAAATCCTTGCCATTAATGATATCGATGCCGCTTCCAACAACGGGCGGCATCTGAAAGCGATTTCCTCTACAGATGAGGTATCGGAACTGAGACGAGAGAGGGACTGTTATCAGCGCATTTCCTTTGGAAGATGCAATCGATAGTTATCGCGATCGGATAAGCTGGGTTCTATCGATGAATTCATGAGTTATGGGATCGTGATATCGCGAAGGCCAAATAATCCAGGGGTCGGTTCCCAGTGCACTCGCGATAAGCCATTCCCCTTTTGGCCATGGGCGAGTAAGGGCATTGGCGAGTGTAGAAGAACTAAGACCGGCCTGGCGTGAAACCGCAGCCAAAGAAGTTCCCCGTTTACGCAGTGCGGCGATAATGTCTGCGGGGTGCCAGTCGGCAAATTGACGTTCCATGCGTTCTCCCTGTCAGCAACCTATACGGTAATAATCCTGTTATATTTACCCGCCTTTTATAGCACAAAAAGTTTCATAAACGCTCCAGTTGTTTCGTAAACGATTGCGAAATGTGGCTTACGACACAAAGGATATGTAATTGATGAAAAGGAACAGAAGAAGTGGCCGCTCACAGACCGGGTGAACGGCATAAAGATTAATGATTGCGCTGTACTGCGAGATGAGCCAGCCCGATGAGCGCCTCTTTCCAGTCGCTATCCTGCAGCGGCGCCAGAGCGGCAATGGCTTTATCGGCTTCCTGTTCAGCGCGCTGGCGGGTCCATGTCAGTGAACCACATGCCGCCATCGTTTCCAAAACAGATTCCAGTAAATGACGCCCGTTGCCCTGTTCAATCGCCTGACGAATCAATGCGGCCTGAGCCGGCGTGCCGTGGTGCATGGCATGCAGCAGTGGGAGCGTAGGTTTACCCTCGTTGAGGTCGTCACCCACGTTTTTTCCAAGCGTTTCGCCATCAGCGCTGTAATCTAAGAGATCGTCAATTAGCTGGAACGCAGTGCCCAGATAACGCCCGTAGTCTTGTAGCGCTTGTTCCTGTTCCGGCGTTGCTCCCGCAAGGATTGCAGAACACTGGGATGCAGCTTCAAAAAGACGCGCCGTTTTACTGTAAATTACGCGCAAATAATTTTCTTCGGTGATATTCGGATCGTTAACATTCATTAACTGGAGCACTTCTCCTTCCGCGATGACGTTAACGGCTTCAGACATCACTTCCAGTACTTTTAACGAGCCAAGACTCGTCATCATCTGAAAAGCGCGCGTATAGATAAAATCGCCGACCAGCACGCTTGCGGCATTGCCAAAAGCTGCGTTGGCCGTAGCTTTCCCCCGGCGCATATCGGATTCATCTACGACATCATCATGAAGAAGCGTGGCGGTGTGTATAAATTCAATCAGCGCGGCCAGCGAGATATGGGCATTCCCCTGATAATTAAGCGCGCGCGCCGAAAGCACGGCTATCATAGGGCGAATACGTTTTCCCCCACTGCTCACGATGTAATATCCCAACTGATTAATAAGCTGCACGTCAGAACTGAGCTGCTCGAGAATCGCTGCGTTGACACCCGCCATGTCTTGTGCGGTTAACTGGTTTATATTTTCTAAATTCATCGCAAAGTCTGGCTATCGTCCTGTTTGACCACACATCCGTATGGGATAACGAGAGGGGTTGAACTGATAATGTAGTACAGATTGTACCGGAAAAATGCGTCAGATAAACGGCGTCGTTACGGCTGCGTTTTTTTTCAACGGGGAATGACAATCGGGCTTGTCAAAGCGTTGCGATTTGCGTAATATTCGCGCCCTATTGTGAATATTTATAGCGCGGCCTGCATTGTGATCACGGCATGCGCGGAAGCGGAGTTTTATATGTACGCGGTTTTCCAAAGTGGTGGTAAACAACACCGAGTAAGCGAAGGTCAGACCGTTCGCCTGGAAAAGCTGGACATCGCAACGGGTGAATCCGTTGAATTCAACCAGGTGCTGATGATTGCTAACGGTGAAGATGTCAAAATCGGCATTCCTTTCGTTGATGGCGGTCTCATCAAAGCTGAAGTCGTTGCGCATGGTCGTGGCGAAAAAATTAAAATTGTTAAGTTTCGTCGTCGTAAACACCACCGTAAGCAGCAGGGCCACCGTCAGTGGTTCACTGATGTTAAAATTACTGGCATCAGCGCTTAATACAAGGGGAGCGAATTTAAATGGCACACAAAAAGGCTGGCGGCTCAACTCGTAACGGTCGCGATTCTGAAGCAAAACGTCTGGGCGTTAAGCGCTTTGGCGGTGAAGCAGTTCTGGCTGGTAGCATCATCGTTCGTCAGCGTGGTACTAAATTCCATGCTGGTAACAACGTAGGTTGTGGCCGCGATCATACTCTGTTCGCTTTGGCTGACGGTAAAGTCAAGTTCGAAGTGAAAGGTCCGAAGAACCGTAAGTTTATCAGCATCGAAGCTGAATAAGTTTTACGCATTCCGGATACGGATGGAGCCCCGCAACATGTTGCGGGGCTTTTTATATTCTGCTTCTGGGCTTTTTTATCGATGGCATTAGCTCTGAATAAACCCCCATTCTGGCTATGATGCTGAGGGTGAGTAAGCCATAATTACCGGCATGAATGATGTAAGAATAGGGCGGTTGCCTTATGGGAAGCAGCGCTGATATAGCCATTTTGGTTATGAAACAAGCTGAAACCAGACTAATGCATATCTGTTATATCTTTTAAAGCAAGCCTAACCTGCAGTGTTATAGAAACTGTGCGAGAGATAATCAAACATTAGAGTGCTATAAAGAAAGCCAGGGCTGAGGCGCAACGAACTGTAGTTATGTTGTACACTTTATATACGGCAGCCTGCCTGCACAAAATAAACGTGTGTCATGCTTTGAATGCCCAATGATGCCTAATTGCAGGCTTTAAGGCGTGATAATGAGTGCGATAACACATTAAATTCCGGCATCGTGCCATTAATTAGCACTTAATACCGTTTCCAGAGCAATATATCAGACCATAGCCTTTGACTGGAGCGACAGACGGTAGCGGTTGTTCAGCGCTCGGGCGAATGATTTACGGAGAAGTACAATGAAGTTTGTAGATGAGGCGACAATTTTGGTTGTGGCTGGTGACGGTGGAAATGGTTGCGTGAGTTTTCGCCGTGAGAAGTACATTCCTAGAGGTGGCCCGGACGGCGGTGATGGCGGCGACGGCGGCGACGTATGGCTGGAAGCCGATGAAAACCTGAATACGCTCATTGATTACCGTTTTGAAAAATCATTTCGCGCCGAGCGGGGTCAGAACGGCCAAAGCCGTGATTGTACCGGCAAACGTGGTAAAGATGTCTCAATTAAGGTCCCTGTCGGTACTCGGGTTATCGACCAGGGAACAGGCGAAGTCATGGGCGACATGACGCGGCACGGCCAGCGGCTAATGGTAGCGAAAGGCGGCTGGCACGGATTAGGGAATACGCGTTTTAAATCCTCTGTAAACCGTACCCCACGCCAAAAGACAAACGGTACGCCCGGCGATAAACGCGATTTACAACTGGAATTAATGCTACTGGCGGATGTAGGGATGCTAGGGCTGCCGAATGCGGGGAAATCGACCTTTATTCGGGCTGTTTCAGCGGCAAAACCCAAAGTGGCTGATTATCCTTTTACTACGCTGGTGCCGAGCCTTGGCGTCGTACGGATGGATAATGAGAAAAGCTTTGTCGTTGCGGATATTCCTGGCCTTATTGAGGGAGCCTCTGAAGGGGCCGGTTTAGGGATCCGTTTTCTGAAGCATCTTGAACGCTGCCGGGTGCTATTGCATCTTATCGATCTGGCACCGATAGACGGCACCGATCCGGTTGATAATGCGCTTATTATCGTTGGTGAACTGGAAAAATACAGCGCTAACCTGGCAGAAAAACCGCGCTGGCTGGTATTTAACAAAGTTGATTTGATGGATAAGACAGAGGCAGCAGCAAAAGCGAAGGAAATTGCTGCGGCGCTCGGCTGGGAAGACAATTATTATTTGATTTCGGCCGCCAGCCATGAGGGTGTCAATGCCCTATGCTGGGATGTGATGAATTTCATCATCGAAAACCCGCTGGTCAAGGAAGCAGAGCAGGCCCAGCCGGAAAAAGTTGAATTCATGTGGGATGATTATCATCGCCAGCAGCTTGAAGACGCCGAAGTGGACGACGACCTTCTGGATGATGACTGGGATGAAGATGACGAGGAAGGCATTGAATTCATCTATAAACACTAGCGTTTTTAGTGGTGTTTAGTAGTCTTTTGGAGAAATGCGCTGTAAACGCTGCTGCTAGTTTTTGTTGAGGTCCGGCTTAGCCCGGACCTCAATTTTTTACGCGCCGTGAAACTTACTGAAGCTTTTATCCCGCAGACTAATTATTTTGATAAAGCGCTTTATATAACCGGCTTTCGAAGCGGGCAAGCGGTACGCGGCGGTTTCGTTGTTCGGCTGGTTCAACGGCATATCCGGATAAATACTGGACGAAGGCCAGCCGTTGCCCACTGGCGGCGGTAAGAAAGCCCGCCAAATTATACACGCCCTGCAGCGAGCCAGTTTTCGCAGAAACTTTCCCGTCGACGCCGGCGAGATGCAGGCCAGCACGGTAGCGTAGTGAGCCATCATGACCAGCAAGAGGCAGCATAGAGATAAAATCTAGTTCGCTATCGTGAGCGGCGATGTATTGCAATACCTGCATCATTGTCGCTGGGGAGATCAGGTTGTGACGGGAAAGGCCGGAACCGTCAACTATGAGAGTATTTCCTAAATCGATATTTGCTTTTTGACGCAGCAATTGGCGCACCGCATCTGCACCCGCTCTCCAGGTTCCCTGAACGCCAAAATACTGGCGGCCAATGGTTCGGAATACAGTATCTGCAATCATGTTGTCTGATTTTTTTAACATTGTATGCAGAAGTGCATGCAACGGGGGCGATTGTACACTGGCAATGATCGTACCCGGTGTGGAAGGCTGGGTTTCACGCAAAAGCGTACCGGTGACACGGATCCCGGCTTTTTTAAGTTCTTCCCTGATAATGGCACCCGCATATCCTGCGCCGTCCTGAATAGCGAAGGCAAGCGGTAGCGGATCGCTGCGCTGAGGCAGGCAGCCCGTAAGCGTATAACGATTTAAATCACCGGGTACTACGTCCAGTTCACAGTAGCGCGCTTCCGGCGAGCCTTTAGCCAGCGTTTTGACCTGGCTAAAGACAGTGACTGGATAATAAGATGCAATACGCACAAAGGCGGGTTTATTAGCTTCTGGCGCGCTATAGAGAGATACAGAAAAACAATTACGATCGATAATTGCGGCGGAAGGCGGGGCGCTAAAGCATTGCGTCATATCGTTCCACGGCCAGCCTGGCGCTTTGTCGTGACTGGCAAAAACTGAGGTATCAATAAGAACATTGCCTTTTATTTCACGTACCCCGGTTTTCTTAAGCGCAGCAACAAGGTTAAGAATGCTCTGTCTTTTTAACGTGGGATCGCCGTCAAAACGCGCGATTAAATCCCCGTTGAGAATATCGCCGTTAATATTACCGCGTCGCTCCAGTGTGGTAGTGAACCGATATTCCGGCCCCAACTGGAGCAATGCCGCCAGAGCGGTAATCACCTTTTGAGTGCTGGCAGGCAGGGCCATTTGCTGCCCGTGATAATCGAGCACCGGATTTCCGGCACCGGTCTTTTGGACTAACAGCGCCAGGTTTGAACCGGGCGGCAGTTGCTGCGCGTATTCCTCAATGCTGATAGCCTGAGCGTTCAGTGTAAAGATGCTGGTCAATCCGATGATAAAACTGGAAAATCGCATAAATCTCGCAATGACGGCCTGGAAACGAATAGCCATACTATGGCGCATTGTGCTGAAAAGTAAACGATGACCCCCGATGAACTTCGGGATAAAATGTGCATCAAAATGAAAAATTGTTGCTGGCCTGGGTAACTTCCCGGGTTGGTTTTCTTTTGTTCTCAGTCGGTGGAGGATTGCCACCGAATATAGCGTTGACGCTAGCTGCGATGCGCAATCTCAACAGGACAGTATGAAGAGGTATAACAAATGCAACCTATTCCGATGACCTTACGCGGTGCAGATAAACTTCGTGAAGAGCTGGAACATCTGAAGTCTGTTCGTCGGCCTGAAATTATTGCAGCGATCGCCGAAGCGCGTGAGCACGGCGACTTGAAAGAAAATGCGGAGTATCACGCGGCGCGTGAACAACAAGGCTTTTGTGAAGGCCGCATCAAAGACATTGAAGCTAAATTATCGAATGCCCAGATTATCGATGTGACGAAGATGCCAAATAATGGGCGGGTGATATTTGGTGCGAGCGTGGCGGTTTTAAACCTCGATACCGATGAAGAACAGAACTACCGCATAGTGGGTGACGATGAAGCCGATTTTAAACAAAATCTGATTTCAGTGAATTCCCCTATAGCGCGCGGGCTTATTGGCAAGGAGAAAGACGACGTTGTGGTAATTAAAACTCCGGGCGGTGAAGTTGAGTATGAAATTTTGAAGGTAGAATACCTCTGATTTCTGCTACTCTGAACGCCAGTCACTTTTGTAAAGATAAGAAAAGGCCGCAATGCGGCCTTTTAACGACAATAGGGGCGTGGCATGTTGCTCACGCCCCTGTAGAATAAGCGCCTGGCAATACTGGCATCTATGGTGTCGGTGGCGTATTCAGCGCGGCAGTGAAATTTTACGCTCTTTGGTTGGACGATATAAAATAAGCGTCTTTCCAATAATCTGCACGTTACAGGCTTTGGTTTCTCGCACAATTGCATCTGCAATCAGGATTTTAGTCTCACGATCTTCCGTGGCGATTTTTACCTTGATAAGCTCATGATGTTCAAGCGCTTGTTCAATCTCGGCCAGCACGCCTTCGGTCAAACCATTATTGCCAAGCTGCACGACAGGCTTGAGTGGATGAGCCAGACTTTTCAGGTGCTGTTTTTGTTTAGTACTCAGATTCATTATGTTTTTGCTTAAGTTGGGATTGAAAACGGGGCATTCTACCGCCATCTCTTAACTATAGCCAAGGCGACATCATTTGGCGGCTGCGCGCGATGAATTCAGATGGAATAAAAGATGACAGGTAAAAAGCGTTCTGCCAGCTCCAGTCGCTGGCTACAGGAACACTTTAGCGATAAATATGTCCAGGAGGCGCAGAAAAAAGGGTTTCGTTCCCGCGCCTGGTTTAAACTGGATGAAATACAGAAAAGCGATAAGCTTTTCAAACCGGGGATGACCGTTGTCGATCTCGGCGCGGCGCCCGGTGGATGGTCTCAATACGTCGTAACACAGATTGGTGGTAAAGGGCGTATTATCGCATGCGATCTTTTACCTATGGATCCAATCGTCGGCGTAGACTTCCTTCAGGGCGATTTTCGTGATGAATTAGTGATGAAAGCGCTGCTGGAACGCGTGGGAGATAATAAAGTTCAGGTCGTCATGTCTGACATGGCACCTAATATGAGTGGTACACCCGCAGTGGATATCCCGCGGGCCATGTATCTGGTAGAACTGGCGTTGGAAATGAGTCGTGATGTTCTGGCGCCGGGCGGCAGTTTTGTAGTGAAAGTTTTCCAGGGCGAAGGTTTCGATGAATATCTGCGGGAAATTCGCTCCCTGTTTACGAAGGTGAAAGTTCGTAAGCCGGACTCTTCGCGTGCCCGTTCGCGTGAAGTGTATATTGTAGCGACCGGGCGTAAAGTATAACCGGTGAATTTCGGGCGGCGGTATAGCAATCGTATGGATTCTGAAGGCGTATAACTTTATGCCGAGGGAAGAGGCCAGCGCTGAAGGCACATATCGCAGCTTGAAAGACATTGGATATATAGTATCCTGACGCTGTTTTTAACACAGTTGTAATATGAGGTTAATCCCTTGAGTGACATGGCGAAAAACCTAATACTCTGGCTAGTCATCGCAGTTGTGCTGATGTCGGTGTTCCAGAGCTTTGGGCCCAGCGAGTCGAATGGCCGTAGGGTGGATTACTCTACCTTCCTGCAAGAGGTCAATCAGGATCAGGTTCGCGAAGCGCGTATCAACGGACGTGAAATCAACGTTACCAAGAAAGATAGTAACCGATACACGACTTATATCCCGGTTAACGATCCCAAGCTTCTTGATAATCTCATTACTAAGAATGTCAAGGTTGTTGGCGAACCCCCTGAAGAGCCCAGCCTGTTGGCTTCTATCTTCATTTCCTGGTTCCCAATGCTATTACTGATTGGGGTGTGGATCTTCTTTATGCGCCAAATGCAAGGCGGCGGTGGTAAAGGCGCAATGTCGTTTGGCAAAAGCAAAGCGCGGATGCTAACGGAAGATCAAATTAAAACGACTTTTGCCGATGTCGCAGGGTGCGATGAAGCAAAAGAAGAAGTGGCTGAACTGGTTGAATATCTGCGTGAACCCAGCCGTTTCCAGAAGTTGGGTGGTAAAATTCCCAAAGGTGTTTTGATGGTGGGCCCGCCTGGTACTGGTAAAACGCTGCTGGCGAAGGCGATTGCCGGTGAGGCAAAAGTGCCATTTTTTACCATTTCCGGCTCTGATTTCGTTGAAATGTTCGTTGGCGTAGGTGCATCTCGCGTCCGCGATATGTTTGAACAAGCGAAAAAAGCTGCGCCATGCATCATCTTTATCGATGAAATCGACGCGGTCGGCCGTCAGCGTGGCGCCGGGCTTGGCGGTGGTCATGACGAGCGTGAGCAGACGTTGAACCAAATGCTGGTCGAAATGGATGGGTTTGAAGGCAATGAAGGCATTATTGTTATTGCTGCGACTAACCGCCCCGATGTTTTAGATCCGGCGCTATTGCGTCCTGGTCGTTTTGACCGCCAGGTTGTCGTGGGGCTTCCGGATGTTCGTGGTCGTGAACAAATTTTAAAAGTCCACATGCGCCGTGTACCGCTGTCGCCAGATATTGATGCTGCTATCATTGCTCGTGGCACCCCGGGTTTTTCCGGTGCCGATCTGGCGAACTTGGTTAACGAAGCCGCGTTGTTTGCCGCTCGCGGTAATAAGCGCGTGGTCTCCATGGTTGAGTTCGAAAAGGCGAAAGATAAAATCATGATGGGAGCGGAACGCCGTTCCATGGTGATGACTGAAGCGCAAAAAGAATCCACCGCATATCACGAAGCCGGTCACGCTATTATTGGGCGCATCGTGCCAGAACACGACCCTGTACATAAAGTGACCATTATTCCGCGAGGCCGCGCGCTAGGCGTTACATTCTTCCTGCCTGAAGGTGATGCGATCAGCGCCAGCCGCCAAAAGCTTGAGAGTCAAATCTCAACCCTTTACGGTGGGCGCCTTGCTGAAGAAATTATCTACGGTGTAGAGCATGTTTCGACCGGTGCATCGAATGATATTAAAGTTGCGACAAACCTGGCACGTAACATGGTAACCCAATGGGGCTTCTCTGAGAAACTTGGGCCTTTACTGTATGCGGAAGAGGAAGGCGAAGTATTCCTTGGTCGCAGCGTCGCAAAAGCGAAGCATATGTCTGACGAGACGGCACGTATTATCGATCAGGAAGTAAAAGCGTTAATTGAACGCAATTACAACCGCGCGCGCCAGATCCTGAATGACAATATGGATATTTTACATGCGATGAAAGACGCGCTTATGAAATATGAAACCATTGATGCTCCGCAAATCGACGATTTGATGGCCCGTCGTGAAGTTCGTCCGCCTGCTGGCTGGGAAGAGGCTGCATCATCTGATAATACTGATGATAACGGTAAGCCTCAGGCTCCACGTCCAGTCGATGAACCTCGGACGCCAAACCCAGGTAACACCATGTCTGAGCAGTTCAACGATAAATAAAACCATTTGTCGTAAGCGTTAAATAAAACCCCGGAATTCCGGGGTTTTGCTTTTTCCAATCCTTAACTTATGTCTGAAGCTATTGTTTGGCACCGGCGCGAAATATGGCGTATTCATATTCCATGAGGTATTCGTTTGAAAAGCGTGTTTTCTGTAAGAGAAGCATTGGGCTGCGCTATTTTGCAATAACACATAAAATGGCCAGTTAACGTGCCGTGATATTCCAAAACTATCCTTTCAACGAAAAGAGAATTTCCATGAAACTGCATGCTCAGGGATCTTCACTGGATCTCACCTATCCTCACGTTATGGGGATATTGAATGTTACGCCTGATTCGTTTTCTGATGGAGGACGGCATAACACTCTGGTGGAGGCTATCCGCCATGCGAATGAGATGATCAACGCCGGTGCGACCATTATTGATGTCGGCGGAGAATCGACTCGCCCGGGGGCTACAGAAGTCAGTGCGGAAGAAGAATTGGAACGAGTTGTTCCGGTAATTGAAGCTATAGCCCAGCGCTTTGAGGTGTGGATTTCTGTTGATACCTCAAAGCCGGAAGTCATTACGGAAAGCGCGCAGGCCGGCGTGCATATCATTAATGATATTCGTTCTTTAAGCGAACCTGGGGCTCTGGAGGCCGCGGCGGAATCTGAGCTTCCAGTATGTTTAATGCATATGCAGGGGACGCCCGGGACAATGCAGGAAGCGCCGTCTTATCTGGATGTATGTCAGGATGTCGGTGATTTTTTTACTTACCAAATTGCCCGCTGTGAAGCGGCAGGAATAACAAAAGAGAAATTGTTGCTCGACCCGGGCTTTGGTTTCGGTAAAAATCTAACGCATAACTATCAGCTTCTTGCCAAACTCTCTACATTCCATCGCTTTAATCTGCCGTTATTAGTAGGAATGTCACGGAAATCAATGATAGGGCAGCTTTTAAATGTGGGGCCTGGCCAGCGTTTGAGTGGCAGCCTGGCATGTGCGGTGGTTGCGGCTATGCAGGGTGCACATATACTACGCGTGCACGATGTAAAAGAGACGGTAGAAGCGCTGCGCGTAGTAGAAGCTACGCTCTCAGAGAAGGAAAATAATCATTATGAGTAAGCGGAAATTTTTTGGTACCGATGGTATTCGCGGGCGGGTAGGAGATTCACCGATCACACCAGATTTTGTGCTGAAATTAGGCTGGGCTGCAGGGAAGGTACTGGCGCGTCACGGTTCACGTAAAGTTATTATTGGAAAAGATACGCGAATTTCGGGCTATATGCTGGAATCCGCGCTGGAAGCAGGGCTCTCGGCGGCAGGGTTATCTGCTTCATTTACCGGTCCAATGCCCACACCGGCGATTGCTTATTTGACGCGTACCTTTCGCGCAGAGGCAGGTATTGTAATATCCGCTTCTCATAATCCTTATTACGATAACGGTATTAAGTTCTTTTCCATCGATGGAACAAAATTGCCGGATAACGTGGAAGAAGCCATTGAGGCCGAACTAGAAAAAGAAATTAACTGCGTTGACTCGGCTGAGCTGGGTAAAGCCAGCCGCATAGTCGATGCCGCTGGTCGTTATATCGAATTTTGTAAAGCGACGTTTCCAAACGAGTTAAGCCTGAATGGCCTGAAAATCGTAGTGGATTGTGCAAACGGGGCTACTTATCATATTGCACCAAATGTACTGCGTGAGCTGGGTGCTACGGTGGTGACAATTGGCTGTGAGCCTAATGGCGTTAATATTAACGACCAATGCGGAGCCACGGACGTCCGTATGCTGCAAAACTGCGTTTTGACCGAAAAGGCTGATTTAGGTATCGCGTTTGATGGCGACGGCGATCGCGTAATTATGGTCGACCATGCGGGGAATAAAGTAGATGGCGACCAGATTCTTTATGTTATTGCCAGAGAAGGCCTGCGTCAGGGAGCGTTACGCGGCGGCGCGGTTGGCACGCTAATGAGCAATATGGGGCTTGAGGTTGCATTAAAGCAGTTAGGTATTCCCTTCGAGCGAGCGAAGGTAGGCGATCGTTACGTTCTTGAGAAATTACAGGAGAAAGGGTGGCGTATCGGTGCGGAAAACTCCGGACATGTGATTCTACTCGATCAAACTACGACCGGTGACGGCATTGTCGCTGCCCTGCAGGTGTTAAGCGCAATGGCGCGTAACGCCATGACGTTACATGATTTATGCAGCGGTATGACGCTGTTCCCGCAGGTGCTGGTAAATGTAAGGTATACCGCAGGTAGCCGCGATCCGCTGGAAACTGAAGCGGTTAAACAGGTCGCGAAGGAAGTTGAAGATAATCTTGGTGCTCGCGGCCGCGTTTTACTGCGCAAATCAGGAACAGAACCGCTGATTCGTGTAATGGTGGAAGGCGAGGATGAAGCACAGGTCATCGAGTTTGCTAACCGGATAGCAGATGCGGTTAAAAGCGTTTAGGGGATTCAAACAGTAATCGCGCCTTCGTATGAAGACGCGATTACTTTTATTCTGCAAGATTCATTAAAGCATGGCTTTGCTTGCTTATCAGGATCGCAGAATCTGGGAAAAGTTGGTTACAGCCTTTGGTAATAAAGAGCGTAAGATTCCACTAATGGTTCATCGGACGCTGCTTTTTTCCTCAGTCGGCATCATCATGTAAAATTGCCCTTGCGCGCGGCTACTGCTTTGGTTAGTATTCACACCCGCTTCTGTGGGGAATGAAAAACGTCTTCACAATTATTTGGTTGAAGCAATATAGTGTGCGGAGATCCGCAAGGAACAGGTCAATTATGTACGAAGCTCTTTTAGTTATTTTCCTTATTGTAGCCGTGGCCCTCGTCGGTCTAATTATGCTGCAACAGGGTAAAGGCGCTGATATGGGAGCCTCTTTTGGCGCTGGTGCATCTGCTACGCTGTTTGGTTCAGGCGGTTCCGGGAATTTTATGACCCGCATGACTGCTATATTAGCTACGCTGTTTTTTATCATCAGCCTTGTGCTGGGGAACATAAACAGCAATAAAACCAATAAAGGAAGCGAATGGGATAATTTGACTCAGCCGAAGTCCGAGCAGACTCAACCCGCAGCGCCGGCAAAGCCGTCCAGCGATATCCCTAACTAACAGCTTTGGTTGTTCGTTAAATCCGGGTAATCGTAAATCCGGATATCTTAGTGCCGAGGTGGTGGAATTGGTAGACACGCTACCTTGAGGTGGTAGTGCCCAATAGGGCTTACGGGTTCAAGTCCCGTCCTCGGTACCAATCCTCGTTAAAATTTGCATTTTTAACGCAGCTTGTGTAGCATACGCCACGTTTTCTGACGCGGGGTGGAGCAGCCTGGTAGCTCGTCGGGCTCATAACCCGAAGGTCGTCGGTTCAAATCCGGCCCCCGCAACCACTTTCCTTAAGAGTTCTTTTTCAAATATACTGTAGAGACCGGCAGGTGCCTTTACGAGGTTTTGAAAAAAAATTCTCCTAGAAGGTTATACAGGGTTCAGTTATATAAAGCCCCGATTTATCGGGGTTTTTTGTTATCTGACGAGCAATAACTGGGCTATATGCCCTTTTTTTATGTCCCGGGGGTGGAATTGTCCACATTAGAGCAGAAATTAACAGAACTGGTGGCGGCGCCGGTAGAGGCACTAGGCTACGAGTTAGTCGGCATTGAATTTATCCGCAGCCGCACGTCTACGCTGCGCATCTATATTGATAGTGAGAATGGTATCAATGTTGATGATTGCGCTGATGTGAGTCACCAGGTCAGCGCGGTGCTGGATGTAGAAGATCCTATCAGCGTGGCTTATAACCTGGAAGTTTCCTCGCCGGGGCTAGATCGCCCGCTATTTAACGCCGAGCATTATCGCCGTTTCCTCGGCGAAGAAGTCAGTCTTGTATTACGCATGGCTGTTCAAAATCGCCGTAAATGGCAGGGCATCATCAAAGCCGTTGATGGCGAAATGATTACGCTTACCGTTGAGGGTAGCGATGACGTGTTCGCGCTGAGCAATATTCAGAAGGCGAATTTGGTTCCCCATTTTTAACAGTCTGGATTGAGGCGAAGCCCCTGATGAACAAAGAAATTTTGGCTGTTGTTGAAGCGGTTTCTAATGAGAAAGCTGTTCCGCGCGAGAAAATTTTTGAAGCGCTGGAAAGTGCTCTAGCAACGGCGACCAAGAAAAAATATGAGCAAGAGATCGATGTTCGGGTCAGCATCGATCGCAAAAGCGGCGATTTTGATACGTTTCGCCGCTGGCTGGTTGTTGATGAAGTTACTATGCCTACGCGTGAAATTACGCTTGAAGCAGCACGTTACGATGAACCAGAACTAAACTTGGGCGATTACGTTGAAGACCAGATAGAGTCTGTAACCTTTGACCGTATCACCACGCAAACGGCGAAACAGGTAATTGTTCAGAAAGTGCGTGAAGCCGAACGTGCAATGGTTGTGGAGCAGTTCCGCGACCGCGAAGGTGAAATTATTACCGGCGTTGTTAAGAAAGTGAATCGCGAGAATATCTCGCTTGATCTGGGAAATAACGCGGAAGCCGTGATATTGCGTGAAGATATGCTGCCACGCGAAAATTTCCGCCCTGGCGACCGCGTGCGCGGAGTTTTGTATTCCGTGCGTCCGGAAGCCCGTGGAGCGCAGCTATTTGTTACACGCTCCAAGCCTGAAATGCTGATTGAATTATTCCGCATTGAAGTGCCTGAGATTGGTGAAGAAGTTATTGAAATCAAAGCGGCAGCCCGCGATCCGGGTTCACGCGCAAAAATTGCCGTAAAAACCAATGATAAGCGTATCGATCCTGTAGGCGCCTGTGTAGGTATGCGGGGCGCGCGGGTTCAGGCTGTATCGACAGAACTCGGCGGTGAGCGTATTGATATCGTGCTGTGGGATGACAACCCGGCGCAGTTTGTTATCAACGCGATGGCGCCGGCTGATGTTGCTTCTATCGTAGTGGACGAAGATAAACATACGATGGATATCGCCGTTGAAGCTGGCAATCTGGCGCAGGCGATCGGGCGCAATGGGCAGAATGTGCGTCTGGCATCGCAGTTATCCACTTGGGACCTTAACGTCATGACGATTGAGGATCTGCAGGAGAAACACCAGGCAGAAGCGCACGCTGCGATCGAAACCTTCACAAAGTATCTCGATATTGATGAAGACTTTGCCACGGTGTTAGTGGAAGAAGGCTTCTCTAGCCTCGAAGAATTGGCTTACGTGCCGATGAAAGAGCTACTGGAGATTGATGGCCTTGATGAAACGACCATTGAAGCATTACGTGAGCGCGCGAAAAACGCGCTGACCACGATGGCGCTGGCCCAGGAAGAGAGTCTCGGGGATCAAAAACCGTCGGAAGACTTGCTTAACCTGGAGGGTATGGAGCGCTCGCTGGCCTTTAAACTGGCCGCGCGTGGGATTTGTTCGCTGGAAGATCTTGCCGATCAGGGTATCGACGACTTAGCCGATATCGAAGATCTCACCGATGAGAAAGCCGGTGAGCTGATCATGGCGGCCCGCAATATTTGCTGGTTCGGCGACGAGGCGTAATCAACTGTAGCAGGAAGGAACAGCATGACCGATGTAACCGTAAAAGCGCTGGCCGCTGAGATTCAGACCTCTGTGGATCGCCTGGTACAGCAATTTGCTGATGCAGGGATTCCGAAGTCTGCTGGAGACTCTGTAACGGCGCAAGAGAAACAAACGCTACTGGCCCACTTAAACCGTGAACACGGTTCCGGGCCGGATAAATTAACGCTACAGCGCAAAACGCGCAGTACTCTGAGCATCCCGGGTACCGGTGGTAAGAATAAATCGGTACAGATTGAAGTCCGTAAAAAGCGCACCTTTGTAAAACGCGATCCGCAAGAAGCCGAACGTCTTGCCGCGGAAGAACAGGCTAAGCGTGAAGCGGAAGAGGCAGCCCAGCGCGAGGCGGAAGCAGCCGCTAAACGTGAGGCAGAAGAAAAAGCGAAACGTGAAGCTGAAGAACAGGCCAGGCGCGAAGCCGCTGAAAAAGCAAAACGTGAAGCGGCGGAAAAAGACAAAGTGAGCAATAAACCAACTGACGAAGCGGCAAAAGCCGCACAGTCCGAAAAAGCGCGCAGAGAAGCTGAAGCGGCTGAACTGAAACGCAAAGCGGAAGAAGAAGCGCGTCGTAAACTTGAAGAAGAGGCGCGTCGCGCGGTGGAAGAGGCACGACGCATGGCAGAAAGCCAGAATTGGGATAACAAAGAAACGCCGGCTCCCGTTGAGGAAGATAGTGATTATCATCTCACGACTTCTCAACACGCACGTCAGGCGGAAGACGATAGCGACCGTGAAGTTGAAGGCGGTCGCGGACGCGGGCGTAATGCCAAAGTTACACGTCCGAAAAAAGGCAATAAACATTCTGAAACCAAAGCGGATCGTGAAGAGGCTCGCGCCGCCGTTCGCGGTGGCAAAGGCGGTAAGCATCGCCGCGGCAGTATGCTGCAACAGGGCTTTCAGAAACCTGCGCAGGCAGTTAACCGCGACGTGATTATCGGTGAAACTATTACTGTCGCCGAGCTGGCTAACAAAATGGCGGTTAAAGGCTCGCAGGTAATTAAAGCGATGATGAAGATGGGCGCGATGGCGACCATTAATCAGGTAATCGATCAGGAAACCGCGCAGCTCGTTGCCGAAGAAATGGGGCACAAAGTCACTCTTCGCCGCGAGAATGAGCTGGAAGAGGCGGTAATGAGCGATCGCGACACGGGCGCGAAAGCTGAGCCGCGTGCGCCTGTAGTGACAATCATGGGCCACGTCGATCATGGTAAAACGTCGCTGCTGGACTACATTCGCTCAACGAAAATTGCGTCAGGTGAAGCAGGCGGTATTACCCAACACATTGGTGCGTATCACGTTCAAACGGATAACGGTAGCATTACGTTCTTGGATACCCCGGGGCACGCCGCGTTCACCGCAATGCGCGCGCGCGGCGCTCAGGCGACGGATATTGTTGTGCTGGTTGTTGCCGCGGACGATGGCGTGATGCCGCAGACAATTGAAGCCGTGCAGCATGCTAAAGCCGCTCAGGTGCCGGTTGTTGTGGCCGTCAATAAAATTGATAAACCGGAGGCCGATCCGGATCGCGTTAAAAATGAGCTGGCTCAGTACGGTATCATCCCAGAAGAGTGGGGCGGAGAAAGCCAGTTCGTGCATGTTTCTGCGAAAGCGGGAACCGGCGTTGACGAGCTGCTGGATGCAATTCTGTTGCAGTCAGAAGTGCTCGAACTGAAAGCCGTGCGCAACGGTATGGCCAGCGGTGCGGTTATTGAGTCATTCCTGGATAAAGGCCGTGGGCCGGTTGCTACGGTGCTGGTGCGTGAAGGGACTCTGCATAAGGGCGACATCGTACTGTGCGGCTTTGAATATGGTCGCGTACGCGCTATGCGTAACGAACTGGGTCAGGAAGTGACTGAAGCCGGTCCGTCGATCCCGGTGGAAATTCTTGGTCTGTCAGGCGTTCCGGCAGCAGGTGATGAAGCGACCGTAGTACGCGATGAGAAAAAAGCGCGTGAAGTCGCCCTGTACCGTCAGGGCAAATTCCGTGAAGTGAAACTCGCGCGTCAGCAGAAAGCGAAGCTGGAAAACATGTTCGCTAATATGACAGAAGGCGAAGTGTCCGAAGTCAATATTGTCCTGAAAGCAGACGTTCAGGGTTCTGTCGAAGCCATTTGTGATTCGCTGCTGAAGCTGTCTACCGATGAAGTGAAAGTGAAAATTGTCGGTTCCGGCGTTGGTGGGATTACGGAAACCGACGCCACGCTCGCGGCGGCGTCGAACGCTATTATCGTTGGCTTTAACGTGCGTGCGGATGCTTCTGCGCGTCGGGTTATCGATGCGGAAAGCTTGGATCTGCGCTACTACTCCGTTATCTATCACCTGATAGACGAAGTGAAGCAGGCGATGAGCGGTATGCTGGCGCCTGAGTATAAGCAGCAGATTATCGGGCTTGCTGAAGTTCGCGATGTATTTAAGTCACCGAAATTTGGCGCTATCGCTGGATGTATGGTGACGGAAGGAACGGTGAAGCGCCACAATCCTATCCGCGTTCTGCGTGATAACGTTGTTATCTATGAAGGCGAGCTGGAATCCCTGCGCCGCTTTAAAGATGATGTGAATGAAGTACGTAACGGTATGGAATGTGGCATCGGCGTGAAGAACTATAACGATGTTCGCACCGGCGATATGATTGAGGTCTTCGAGGTTATCGAGATCCAGCGTACTATTAGCTAATCGTTCATCGACATAATTTCGGGGGGCTGCGGCCCCCCTCTTTGTCTGGAGAATTTATTATGGCTAAAGAGTTTGGCCGCCCGCAGCGCGTGGCGCAGGAGATGCAAAAAGAGATTGCCATCATCCTGCAGCGCGAAATTAAAGATCCCCGTCTTGGACTAATGACCACCGTTTCTGGCGTAGAGGTTTCTCGCGATTTAGCTTATGCGAAAGTCTTTGTTACCTTCCTTAATGATGATGATGAAGAGGCCGTTAAGTCAGGGCTTAAAGCCCTGCATGATGCCTCAGGTTTTATTCGTTCACTTTTAGGTAAGGCGATGCGTTTGCGTATTGTACCGGAATTGACCTTCTTCTATGACAACTCACTGGTTGAGGGAATGAGGATGTCAAATCTGGTGTCAAATGTCGTGAAGCGCGATGAGGCGCGCCGCGCGGATAGCGACGATAGCGACAAGGAGGAATAATGAGTCGTCCCCGTCGTCGCGGTCGCGATGTACATGGTGTTTTGCTATTGGATAAACCTCAAGGGGCATCTTCAAACGATGTCCTGCAAAAAGTAAAACGCTTATTTCAGGCTAACCGGGCTGGCCATACCGGCGCTTTAGATCCCTTAGCAACCGGGATGCTCCCTATTTGTCTTGGTGAGGCGACAAAGTTTTCACAGTATTTGTTAGATGCGGACAAGCGCTATCGCGTTATCGCCCGGTTGGGGAAACGGACTGACACGTCGGATGCGGATGGGCAGATAGTTCAGGAGCGGGAAGTTAACTTTACGCCCGCCGAACTTGCCGCTGCACTTGACCGGTTTCGTGGAGAGACGCAGCAGGTTCCCTCAATGTTTTCAGCGTTGAAACACCAGGGGCGCCCTCTATATGAGTACGCGCGCCAGGGGATTGAGGTGGCACGAGAGGCGCGTCCTATCGTCGTGTATGAGTTGCTATTTTTGCGCCATGAGGGCGATGAGCTGGAGCTTGAGATCCACTGCTCAAAAGGCACTTATATCCGCACAATTATTGATGATTTAGGTGAAGTGCTGGGCTGTGGCGCGCATGTTTCTATGCTAAGGCGCCTGGCTGTAAGCCGCTATCCCGTAGAGCGTATGGTGACGCTGGCACAGCTTACTGAGCTGGTTGCGGACGCCGAGCGCCAGAGCGTTCCCTCGTCCACACTGCTGGATCCCTTGCTATTACCGATGGATAGCCCGGCGGCCGATTTTCCGGTGGTGAATTTACTGACATCCGTCGCCAGTTATTTCAGGCAAGGCCAGCCGGTGCGCGCTGCGAATGCGCCATTTGAGGGGCTTGTGCGGGTGACCGAAGGCGAGGAGCAGCGGTTTATCGGTATGGGTATCATCGATGATGAAGGGCGCGTCGCGCCGCGTCGCCTGGTTGTGGAGTATCCGCTGTAAGCTATGTGGTCTCCTTGCGATAACCCGTATAGCCAGTTAGAATAGCTCGGTTTTATCTGGGGGTGGCTGAATTAGAGATCGGCACCCTATATTTTTAATATCTACAGTTGTCTGGAGTAAAGAATGTCTCTAAGCGTTGAAGCTAAAGCAAAAATCGTTTCTGAGTTTGGTCGTGATGCTAACGACAGCGGTTCTACTGAAGTACAGGTAGCGCTGCTGACTGCGCAGATCAACCATCTGCAGGGTCACTTTTCGGAGCACAAAAAAGATCACCACAGCCGTCGTGGTCTGCTGCGTATGGTTTCTCAGCGTCGTAAACTGCTCGACTACCTGAAACGTAAAGATGTTGCGCGATACACTAGCCTGATTGAACGTCTGGGCCTGCGTCGCTAATCATTGCGAGTTTCATAAAAAGGGGCCTTTATGGCCCCTTTTTTCAGTAGGGCAGCAGCAATTAACGATAAACTCATGTATTGTTGCTGTTGGACTGGCAGCATATCAGGATTGTCGTAACCTATTACTGGCAACAGTTTTTGCTGTAACAGCATGACCTGTTCATTTGACGTATTAGTACAGCATTCTGAATGTTTAAGAGCGATCTTACTGCAGAGGTTCGCGCGGCTAATGAGAGGCTTTATCCGTAATTACGGGTTAAGGTTGTCATTAGTCGCGAGGATGCGGATAAGATCGGAGTAAAACGCTGCTCGCGCTGTGGGCGGCTATTGTTAAATAAGTAAGGATATAATTTTGCTTAATCCGATCGTTCAAAAATTCCAATATGGTCAGCATACATTAACGCTGGAAACCGGCATGATGGCTCGCCAGGCAACGGCAGCCGTAATGGCCAGCATGGATGACACGGCCGTGTTCGTGACCGTTGTGGGCGCTAAAAAAGCGAAGCCGGGTCAGGACTTCTTTCCGCTGACCGTCAATTATCAAGAGCGTACCTACGCAGCTGGTCGTATTCCGGGGAGCTTTTTCCGCCGTGAAGGCCGTCCTAGCGAAGGTGAAACGCTAACGGCTCGCCTGATTGACCGTCCCATTCGTCCATTATTTCCTGAAGGTTTTGTTAATGAGGTTCAGGTTATCGCAACCGTAGTTTCCGTTAACCCTCAGGTAAACCCGGATATTGTTGCGATGATTGGCGCCTCTGCCGCTCTGTCTTTATCTGGTCTGCCGTTTAATGGCCCCATTGGCGCAGCCCGTGTCGGTTATATCAACGATCAGTATGTATTAAACCCGACGGCAGATGAGTTGAAAAACAGCCGGTTGGATTTAGTGGTTGCTGGTACCGAAGGCGCGGTGCTGATGGTTGAATCTGAAGCCGAGCTTCTGAGCGAAGAACAAATGCTTGGCGCCGTTGTGTTTGGGCATGACCAGCAGCAGGTCGTTATCCAGAATATTAAAGAACTGGTTGCGAAAGCGGGTAAACCGCGTTGGGACTGGCAGCCAGAAGCGGTTGATGAAGCCTTGAACGCACGCGTTGCCGCACTTGCGCAAGCGCGCCTTAGCGACGCCTACCGCATTACAGACAAGCAGGAGCGCTATGCTCAGGTTGACGCTATCAAAGCGGAAACTATTGCTGCACTGCAGGCTGAACAGCCGGAAGATGCGCAACTGGATGAAAATGAGCTGGGTGATATTCTGCACGCGATTGAAAAAAATGTGGTGCGTTCTCGCGTATTGGCTGGTGAACCGCGCATCGATGGCCGTGAAAAAGATATGATTCGCGGTCTGGATGTACGCACCGGCGTACTGCCGCGTACACACGGTTCGGCGCTGTTTACCCGCGGTGAAACGCAGGCGCTGGTAACCGCAACTCTGGGTACCGCGCGCGATGCACAGACACTGGATGAATTAATGGGTGAGCGTACTGATAGCTTCCTGTTCCACTATAACTTCCCTCCGTATTCTGTAGGGGAAACGGGTATGGTTGGTTCGCCTAAGCGTCGTGAAATTGGTCATGGTCGCCTGGCGAAGCGCGGCGTACTTGCCGTGATGCCGGATGCCGATCGCTTCCCGTATACGGTGCGCGTGGTCTCTGAAATTACCGAATCTAACGGTTCGTCATCTATGGCTTCTGTTTGCGGTGCCTCTCTGGCGCTGATGGACGCAGGTGTGCCAATTAAAGCGGCCGTTGCTGGTATCGCCATGGGGCTGGTAAAAGAAGGCGACAATTATGTGGTTCTGTCCGATATTCTGGGTGATGAAGACCACTTAGGCGATATGGACTTTAAAGTTGCCGGTTCCCGCGATGGTATCTCTGCGCTGCAGATGGATATCAAGATAGAAGGCATCACGCGTGAAATTATGCAGGTGGCTTTGAACCAGGCAAAAGGTGCTCGTTTGCATATTCTGGGCGTGATGGAGCAGGCTATCAATGCGCCGCGTGGGGATATCTCCGAATTCGCGCCGCGCATCCACACTATCAAGATTAACCCTGATAAGATCAAAGACGTTATCGGTAAAGGCGGTTCTGTCATCCGTGCCCTGACTGAAGAAACCGGTACGACAATTGAAATTGAAGATGACGGTACTGTGAAGATTGCAGCGACCGACGGAGAAAAAGCGAAATTCGCGATTCGTCGTATCGAAGAGATCACCGCTGAAGTTGAAGTCGGGCGTATCTATAATGGTAAAGTCACTCGCATCGTAGACTTTGGCGCATTTGTTGCTATTGGCGGCGGCAAAGAAGGCTTGGTGCATATTTCTCAGATTGCGGATAAGCGCGTTGAGAAGGTCACTGACTACTTGCAGTTAGGCCAGGAAACGCCGGTTAAGGTGCTGGAAGTTGACCGTCAGGGACGTATCCGTTTGAGTATCAAGGAAGCGGTGGAGTCAGCTCCTGCTGCAGCGCCTGCTGAGCCTGAAGCTGAGTAACACGTTGACGAAGACTTCCCTTTGCGGGAAGTCTTTCTACGTCAGCTTAATACTCTTATCGCAACCGGTGACAGGACGTCATTCAATCGTTGTCTTCGGGAGTAGGAAATGAAGCCTTTTTTGCGCTGGTGTCTCGTTGCGACGGCACTGACGTTGGCAGGATGCGGCAACTCTGCATGGCGTAAGAATGAAGTTCTGGCCGTACCATTGCAGCCGACCCTCCAGCAGGAGGTGATTCTGGCGCGTATGGAACAGATTCTCGCCAGTCGGGCTTTAACCGATGATGAACGCGCTCAGCTTTTATATGAGCGCGGAGTGTTGTATGATAGTCTTGGTTTGCGAGCACTGGCGCGAAATGATTTTTCACAAGCGCTGGCGATTCGCCCAGATATGCCTGAGGTTTTCAATTACTTAGGCATTTATTTAACGCAGGCAGGCAACTTTGATGCTGCCTATGAAGCGTTTGATTCTGTACTTGAGCTTGATCCAACTTATAACTACGCGCATTTAAATCGCGGTATCGCTCTCTATTACGGAGGCCGTTACCGGTTAGCGCAAGATGATCTGCTGGCGTTTTATCAAGACGATCTCAATGATCCTTTCCGATGCCTGTGGCTCTGGCTTGCTGAAAGCAAGCTAAATGAGAAACAGGCGAAGATGCTGCTTCAGCAGCGTTATGACAAATCGGATAAGTCGCAGTGGGGATGGAACATCGTCGAATTCTACCTTGGCCATATCAGCGAAAACACGCTGATGGATCGCCTGAAGGCAGACGCAACGGATAACACTTCGCTCGCTGAACATCTCAGTGAAACCAACTTCTATTTAGGTAAGTACTACCTAAGTCTGGGGGATAAGAACAGTGCTACGGCGCTGTTTAAGTTAGCGGTCGCCAACAACGTACATAACTTCGTTGAGCACCGTTATGCATTGTTGGAGTTAGCGCTCTTGGGCCAGGGGCAAGATGACCTGGCAGAATCGGACCAGCAATAGCTGACGAACATTTTCAGCCCATAACTTTTGTAAGTCATCATCTTTACGGGTGAGGGCGTTTTTGTTTGTTAATCCATCTAATTTGAGCCGGTTCACACTTTTTAATGAAAATTGCCGAATATTTTCATATTGAGTTATGTAGACTGGCCGCCAAGAATATTGAGGCACACGTACTACATGGCTGATATCGAAACCACTTTCGCCGATCTGGGTCTGAAAACCTCCATCCTTACCGCTCTGAATGATTTGGGCTATGAAAAGCCCTCTCCGATTCAGGCCGCCTGTATTCCACATTTACTGGAAGGGCGAGATGTACTGGGTATGGCACAGACCGGTAGTGGCAAAACGGCGGCGTTCTCTTTGCCGCTGCTGAATAATATCGACCCGGATCTGCGCGCACCGCAGCTTCTGGTGCTGGCGCCGACGCGTGAACTAGCCGTTCAGGTCGCTGAGGCGTGCAACGATTTCTCTAAACATATGCGCGGTGTACAGGTGGTGGCGCTTTATGGCGGCCAGCGTTATGACGTACAGCTACGCGCGCTGCGTCAGGGTCCACAAATCGTTGTGGGAACACCGGGTCGTCTGCTTGATCATCTGAAACGCGGAACGCTGGATCTCTCTAATCTGAGCGGTCTGGTATTGGATGAAGCCGATGAAATGCTGCGCATGGGCTTCATTGAAGATGTTGAAAACATCATGGCGCAAATCCCTGAGGGGCATCAAACTGCGCTATTTTCCGCAACGATGCCGGAAGCTATCCGCCGTATCACTCGTCGCTTTATGAAGGATCCGCAAGAAGTGCGCATCCAGACGAGTATCAATACGCGCCCTGATATCAGCCAGAGTTACTGGACTGTCTGGGGAATGCGTAAAAATGAAGCGCTGGTGCGTTTCCTCGAAGCAGAAGATTTTGATGCGGCAATTATTTTTGTGCGCACTAAAAACGCGACGCTGGAAGTGGCGGAAGCGCTGGAACGTAATGGTTACAACAGCGCCGCATTAAACGGCTATATGAACCAGGCGCTGCGTGAGCAGACGCTGGAACGCTTAAAAAATGGGCGTCTGGATATTCTGATTGCTACCGATGTTGCTGCACGCGGCCTGGATGTTGATCGCATCAGCCTGGTCGTTAACTACGATATCCCGATGGATGCCGAATCCTACGTTCACCGTATTGGGCGTACCGGCCGTGCGGGGCGCGCCGGGCGTGCACTTCTGTTCGTCGAGAACCGTGAGCGCCGGCTGCTGCGCAATATCGAGCGTACAATGAAGCTAACCATCCCTGAGGTCGAGCTGCCAAACGCAGAACTGCTGAGTCAGCGCCGTCTGGCAAAATTTGCCGGTCGCGTCCAGCAGCAGCTTGAAAGCAGCGATCTGGAGCAATATCGCGCTCTGCTGGCGAAGATCCAGCCAGAAGGCGAGTCTGAAATGGAGATGCTGGCTGCCGCGCTGCTGAAAATGGCGCAGGGCGAACGCACTCTTATTCTGCCGCCGGATCCGGTAGTTGAGCGTCGTCCGCGCCGTGAGTTCCGCGAGCGTGATGAGAGCCAGAATCGCAGCGAGCGCCCGCGTCGTGAGCGTCGCAGCGCTGGTGAAATGGAATTGTACCGTATTGAAGTAGGTCGCGATGATGGCGTGGAAGTTCGCCACATCGTTGGCGCCATCGCCAACGAAGGGGATATCAGCAGCCGTTACATTGGTAATATCAAGCTGTTTGCTTCCCATTCGACAATCGAGCTACCGAAAGGTATGCCAGGCGATGTGTTACAGCATTTCACTCGTACGCGTATTCTGAATAAACCGATGAATATGCAACTATTGGGTGATGCACAGCCGCGTGGCGAACGTCGCAGCGGTGGGGGACGTAACTTCAGTAATAACGAGCGTCGCGGCGGCGGTGAAGGTCGTCGTTTTTCCGGTGAGCGCCGCGAAGGCGGCCGTGGTCCGCGTCGGGACGATAACAGCACCGGCCGTCGACGTTTTGGCGATGCCTAATCGGTTGTAACGTTTATGGTACAAAACCCCGATCGTTGATTGGGGTTTTTTTTATCCCTTTTGTACTCATGTACTGGTACAATATTGCACTTCGCCCAATTATTATTACTTTAAGGATATTTGTTTATGTCAGCTTACTGCGTGCCTCGTCCTAATCCTTCGATATTAGGGGGCGTAATGATTATCGGTGGAACCATCATTGGGGCAGGAATGTTCTCTTTACCGGTCGTCATGTCAGGCGCGTGGTTTTTTTGGTCTCTGGCTGCCCTGATTTTCACGTGGTTTTGCATGTTGCATTCCGGTTTAATGATTCTGGAAGCGAATTTAAATTATACGCCGGGCGCCAGTTTTGACACGATGACGCGCGATCTGCTAGGGCGTAACTGGAATGTCATTAACGGCATTTCGATCGCATTTGTGCTGTATATTCTTACCTATGCTTATATTTCAGCCAGCGGCTCTATTTTGCATCACACCCTGCATGAGCTGGCATTTGGTATCCCTGCTCGTCTTGCTGGAACCCTGTTTGCGCTGTTAGTGGCCATCATTGTCTGGATTAGCACCAAAGCCGTAAGCCGCATGACTGCGGTTGTTCTTGGCGCGAAGGTGATTACATTTTTTCTAACCTTTGGCAGCCTGCTAAGTCATGTGAAACCTGCCACGCTATTTAACCTCACTGAAGTAAATCCACAGTACTCTCCCTATCTCCTGATGACGCTGCCTTTTTGCCTGGCGTCTTTTGGCTATCACGGCAATGTACCTAGCCTGATGAAGTATTATGGCCGCGAGCCGCGTACCATTATCCGCTGCCTGTTTTGGGGGACACTCATGGCGCTGGGGCTCTATATCATCTGGTTGCTGGGCACAATGGGAAACCTGCCGCGCCGTGATTTTATTGCCATAGCCCAAAAGGGCGGCAATATCGATGTGTTGGTGCAGTCGCTCAGCGGCGTCCTACACAGCCGATCGCTTAATGTGCTGCTAATTGTTTTTTCGAACTTTGCCGTCGCCAGTTCGTTCCTGGGTGTAACGCTCGGGTTATTTGATTACCTTGCCGATCTGTTTGGCTTTGATGATTCTGCTCTGGGGCGCCTGAAAACCGCGTCTATCACTTTTCTCCCGCCGGTAATTGGCGGGCTACTGTGGCCTAACGGCTTCCTCTATGCGATTGGTTATGCCGGGTTAGCCGCCACAGTGTGGGCCGCAATAGTTCCTGCGCTATTAGCCCGGGCTTCCCGTCGCCGTTTTGGCAGCCCGCGCTATCGGGTATGGGGTGGAAAAGGGATGCTGCTACTAATTCTCATCTTTGGCATTGGCAATGCATTGGTGCACGTGCTGTCCAGCCTGAATATGCTGCCTGTTTATCAATAATGGAACACTCGCAGTAACTTTCAGCGGTAAGGGTAATCGGCGGTCGGTGTGTGAGCTTATCCGGGAAACGAAGCGTTATGGGCAGGGATGCTTTCAGGCAAACCGCGGGATTAACTTACCGCGTGCGGCATGTAATAAATAAGTAAAGCGTTTACACTGCGGGAGAACAATCTGAATAAAAGAGGGGATTCCCGCAGGGTGTACCGTACGCGCCGGAGCCAGTTCCAGGTAGAGAACATCAGTGTAAATGGTGAATTACCTGATTGCTGCTGCCGCGCCAGATAAGTGAGGGATTTTTTAGATCCTGCATAAACTTCCCGTCTATGAGGACATTGATGTACTCCAGAACCTGTAATTGTTCTGAATTAAGTTCATCCAGACGATAGCCTGTCCATACCCAAATATCTTTACCAACGCATTCCGCGCGTACGCGCTGCACCAATCGCAAAATAGCGGGAACGTTTTGCGGATGCAGCGGATCGCCACCGGATAAGGATAATCCCTGGCGTTTGATGCGCGTATCATTCAAATCGGCAATGATCCGATCTGCCACTGCGTCGGTAAAAGGTTTGCCTGAATTAACTCGCCAGGTGCTTTTGTTGTAGCATCCTGGGCATTCGTGAACACAGCCCGAGACAAACAGCGTACAGCGGGTTCCCGGCCCATTGATAACGTCGACCGGATAATATTGATGATAGTTCATATTCGCTCCTTTCCCTTTCTCACAAAGCGTCGGGACGATTTAGCAGCCTGCTCCCGGTGGTATATCCTAAGCCCGAGAGCCTGCTTTTTATCGGGAGGGTTATCCCAGTTGCCCGTTATCCATGTGCTTCACGCGACGCTTAACTTCTTCTTGTTTACCTGCGTTAAAAGGCCGGGCATCCGGGCTACCGAGATAGCCGCACACGCGGCGCGTGACTGAAACACGCGAAGCATCGTGATTACCGCACTTAGGGCAGGTGAAACCTTTACTGGTACATTCGAATTCGCCGGTAAAACCGCACTCGTAGCATTCATCAATAGGCGTATTGGTTCCGTAATACGGCACGTGCTGATAGCTATAGTCCCAAACATCTTCCAGCGCTTTGAGGTTATGCTGGAGATTAGGATATTCGCCGTAACAGATAAAACCGCCATTCGCGAGTGGAGGATAGGACGCCTCAAAATCCAGCTTATCGTAAGGGTTCACCTTTTTCTCAACGTCCAAATGGAAGCTGTTAGTGTAGTAGCCTTTTTCGGTTACGCCGGGAATAACGCCGAACTCTGAGGTATCAAGGCGACAGAAACGATCGCACAGATTTTCGCTGGGCGTGCTGTAAAGGCTGAAACCGTAACCGGTTTCCTCTTTCCAGGCTTCAACTGCATCACGCAATCGTTTGACGATAGCCAGCGCTTTATTGCGCAGCGTCGCGTTATCGAAAACGTGCTGCCCGCCATAAAGGGCATTGATAGTTTCATGAATGCCAATATAGCCCAGAGAGATAGACGCTCTGCCATTCTTAAAAATATCCGCTATGTTATCATCAGGTTGTAGCCGCACGCCGCAGGCACCTTCCATATACAGGATCGGCGCTACGCGCGCTTTTACGCCTTCCAGCCTTGCGATACGCGTCATCAATGCTTTTTTCGCCAGGCGTAAACGTTCATCCAGCAGCGTATAAAACCGTTGTTCATCGCCTTTAGATTCTATCGCGATGCGCGGCAAATTAAGGCTAATCACACCGATATTGTTACGCCCATCGTGGATTTGCTCGCCGTTTTCCTCATATACACCCAGGAAGCTTCGACAGCCCATCGGGGTTTTAAACGATCCCGTCACTTTTACAACCTGGTCATAATTCAGGATATCCGGGTACATACGCTTACTGGCGCATTCCAGGGCCAGTTGCTTGATATCGTAATTTGGATCGCCCAGTTTATGATTCAGGCCATCCCGAATAGCGAATACCAGCTTGGGGAAAACGGCGGTTTTACGGTTTTTCCCAAGCCCTGCGATGCGATTCCGTAAAATAGAGGTTTGAATGAGGCGCGATTCCCAGCTGGTACCCAGCCCAAATCCAAACGTTACGAACGGCGTTTGGCCATTCGCGGTGTGCAGCGTATTGACTTCGTACTCCAGTGACTGAAAAGCGTCGTAGCACTCTTTTTCTGTACGCGAGCGCGCATACTCTTCTGCGTTAGGAATTTCCCATTGGGCAGCGATCTCCCGATGTTTGTTAAAGCTCGCGCTCACGAAGGGCGCCAGAACTTCATCAATACGGTTGATAGTCGTGCCGCCATATATATGGCTTGCTACCTGAGCGATAATTTGCGCGGTAACCGCCGTCGCCGTTGAGATAGATTTTGGCGGCTCAATTTCTGCATTGCCCATTTTGAAGCCGTGGGTAAGCATCCCTTTTAAATCAATAAGCATGCAGTTAAACATGGGGAAGAACGGCGCGTAATCGAGATCGTGATAATGGATCTCTCCGCGTTCGTGCGCCTGCACGACGTCACGCGGCAGCATATGCTGGCGTGCATAGTGCTTGGCGACGATACCGGCTAGCAGATCGCGCTGCGTGGGAATCACTTTACTATCTTTATTGGCGTTTTCATTGAGTAACGCGGCATTTGTTTGCTCAACCAGACCGCGGATTTCCTGATTCAGACGCCCGCGTTTTTCGCGCGCAAGGTCTCTGTCGTGGCGATATTCAATATAAGCGCGCGCCAGGTTTTTGTACGGGCCAGCCATAAGCTGGTTTTCAACGGCGATTTGGATATCGTTGATATCTACCTGTTCCTTGTCCTGCATTTGGCTGCTGACGATTTCCGAGACGGTCGCACAGTAATCGGCATCCTCGATACCTGCGGCTTTAGCGGCGCGAAGTATCGCTTCTTTAATGCGCTCAGGAGCGAAAAACACTTTACATCCGTCCCGTTTCATCACGTGCGGCGTCATAATTTCTCCGTTAAATACAGATTATTTACAGCGGGCCAAATCTGCCTTCGTACATTTACTAAGTGCAATTAGTCACTTACTTACGCTAACGCAGGTTATCTACGTCTCATTCCTGGGTAAGTAACGCGATACGGCAGAGCAACGCTGATAAGTACAATATGTTGGGTTTTTATATATTCTAGTGTCTACATATAGTGATTGCCATCAAAGATGTTTACTGTTTTTTTGATTCAGAACAAAGTAAATCCTGTGTGCCTTAAGCGACGGGGGCTGAATAAAAAGATTAGAAAATACTGAAAAAACTGACCGGTTATTTTTTAAAATTTTCGAGTAAAAAGTCGACAAAGACGCGGGTGCGCGGTGCCAGTTTATGCCCCGCGTATTTCACCCACATTGTTCGCGGGGCGGCCCAGTAATTTTGCAAAACGGGCGTCATTGCCTCCTGGCGAAACAACGATTCCAGATACCAGTCGGATAAGCACACAATTCCCATGCCATTGAGCGCAGCGTCGAGTAGAGCGTCAGGATGGTTACTGATAAGCCAGGGCTCGGGTAGTTCATCTTCCGTTTCCCGGCTCAGCCAGGGTTGGAGCCGCCCGGTATCGGCGTTACGAAATCTCAGGCAGCGGTGCTTCGCTAAATCGGCTGGCGTTTGCGGAGCGCCATATTGCGCTAAATAGGCCGGCGAGGCGGCGATGAGCATACGCGTCGACTGAATTTCACGCATGACAATACGGTTTCCGCTGGAGGTCTGCATGCCAATGGCAACATCGATACGATCGCCTGGCAGGTTTACCGGGCGAGGTTCCAGCGACAAATCCAGACGCACCAGCGGCCAGCGGCGCTGGAACTCATTAAGGAGAGGCAAAAGGCGATATCGAGCGAAACCGGGGATTACGCTCACGCGAACTACGCCAGTGGGTACCGTATCGTGTGGATTTTCCAGCGTCTGTTCCAGTGCCCGCCAGAGCGGCGCGATTTGATCGCGCAGGCGCATGCCCTCCTCGGTCAGAACGACATAGTGCGTATTACGTCGAAACAGCACCATATTGAGGCGTTGTTCCAGCCGGCGCACATTTTTACTCACGGCGGCGGGCGTAATGCCAAGCTGGCGCGCCGCGGCGGAAAAATTTTGGCAGTCTGCCGCAGCTAAAAATGTAGGAAGCAGCCGGTGGAAATCCGTTGTCGTAAACATGCTTTAACTCTTAGTTGAAACAGATGTAACAATGCTGATACTACAGGTTGGCCTTGGAAAGTGGAATGATAAGCACATCGTTTATCGACAATAATGGAGTTTTTTATGAATCGTATTCTGGTGTTATCTGGCCATCAGGACCTTGCGCATTCCCACATTAGCGCTGCCGCTATCGAAGCATTTCGGGGGCTAGAGAATGTGCACGTTCACGAACTAGCGCGTGAGTATCCGGATTTCTCCATTGATGTGAAACGTGAGCAACGTTTGCTGACAGAACACGATATTGTTGTGATGCTATTTCCGTTCTGGTGGTATAGCACGCCTGCAATCCTTAAAGAATGGCAGGACAAAGTACTGGAGCACGGCTTTGCCTACGGCAGCACGGGAGACCGGCTTCACGGGAAACCTTTTATGTTGATGATCTCGACAGGGGGAGATGAACAGGCTTATTCGGCGTCGGGATATAACCACTGGCCGATTGAGGATTTTTTCCTGCCGTTTAAAGCGATGGTGAACCTGACTGGCATGGTGTGGCAACACCCTTCGCTTATCCAGGGGGCCAATCATTTGACCGATGAAAAATTATCTGGAGGAATTGCTCAGTGGATGGCGCGTTTACAGCAACTTAGTACGCTGGCGCTGCCGGTAATAGAATGCGCTAACGTGTGATCGCTATCGCGCCCTTAAGGATAGACCGCCAGATTCGGTGCAGGATGTGCGTTTACACTTGCTCTGTTTTTTTTCTCATGTTAACCAAGGGAGCTTTTATCTCCGCTTGCCGTTTTACAGAAGGAAATTGGAATGAGAAAAACAGCGCGCTGTATCGTTCTGGGGGCAGGGCTAATCGTCAGCCTGTCAGTTCAGGCCGCGCCCGCCGGAGATTTACCGTTAATGCCATGGCCGCAGCGCGTTGAGCGCCTCTCCGGTGAAGGATATCTGCCGCTTAGCAATGAAATCTCAATCAGGGTGCAGGGCGACAGAATGCCCGATACGCTTGATTTGTGGCGTGAGCGTATCGCCAGGCAAACGGGATGGGTATTAAAACCGCAGTCGGATGAGCCGCAGCGGCCCACAATAAACATCATTATTGAACAAAAAGTGGATGCGTTACCGCAGCCTGACAGCGATGAGAGCTACCGTCTTAGCGTTACGGCAGAAGGCGTAAAGTTACAGGCGAAAACCCGCTTCGGCGCTATACGCGGTATGGAAACGCTGTTGCAACTGATCCGGGCCGATGCGCAGCAGGTAGCGATACCTTTTGTCTCTATCGAAGATGCGCCTCGGTTTTCATGGCGCGGGTTACTCCTTGATTCTGCACGCCATTTTATTCCGGTTGATGATATCTTACGCCAGATTGATGGGATGGCGGCGGCAAAGCTCAATGTCCTTCACTGGCATCTGACTGACGATCAGGGATGGCGTTTCGCTTCGACACATTATCCTCGCCTTCAGCACGCGGCGAGCGATGAGCAGTTTTATACCCAGGCGCAAATGCGCGAGGTTGTCCGCTACGCGGCCCAGCGCGGTATTCGCGTTGTGCCAGAAATCGATATGCCCGGCCACGCCTCGGCGATAGCCGTGGCCTATCCCGAAATTATGAGCGCGCCAGGGCCTTATTCAATGGCACGCGAATGGGGCGTACTGAAACCCGTACTTGATCCTACGCGTCAGGTGACCTGGGAGTTCGTCAATGTGTTGATTGAAGAGGTCACTTCTATTTTTCCCGATCCGTGGATCCATATCGGCGGTGATGAAGTGGATACTACGCAGTGGGACACTAACCCGAACATTCAGGCATTTATGCACCAGCATAAACTCAAAAACGGTAAAGCGTTACAGGCCTGGTTTAATCAGCGTCTGGAAAAAGTGCTGGAAAAGCATCAGCGTCGGATGATGGGGTGGGATGAAATACTCAATCCGTCATTACCGAAAACCATCCTCATACAGTCATGGCAAGGGCAGGATACTCTGGGAAAAATAGTGGGGGCTGGCTATCAGGGAATTCTTTCCGCTGGGTTCTATGTGGATCAACCGCAATCAACGGCGTACCACTATCGGAATGAGGTTTTACCTACAACTCAGCCGGACACATCCCCGCCCGGGAAAGCGGAAAGCGCGCAAAGTTGGCATTTTACTATGCCGAGGCTCAAGGGCGACCCGATTGAGGGAAGCTTTACGCTGATTGCCGGGCGTAACGGCCAATGGCGCGGGTTTATTGATTTTCAGGGGAAACCGCGCCGCGCTGTGCGAGATATTCGCTGGTTGGATAGCCGGCAGGTGACATTTAGCGTAGATACCTGGATGGGCGACACCCGACCGGTCGTCTCTGTGAAAAGCAGCGAATTAAGCGGTTACTTTTTAGTAGGCAATACGCGTTATCCCGTTAGCGGCAAAAAGTTGTCGAAAGTGCCGGCAGCGCTAAAAGTAGCGGAGCCGGGTAAAAACAGTGAACGCCAGATACTGGGAGGGGAAGCGGCGCTGTGGTCGGAAAATGTAGTGGCGCCGCTGATGGATATTAAACTGTGGCCGCGCATGTTTGCCGTTGCCGAGCGGCTATGGTCAGCTCAGGATGTCAATGATGTCGACAATATGTATCAGCGGCTGGACAGCGTAGACGCTTGGTCTACCTATTCCGTTGGCTTGCAGCAGCATATGCAGAGCCTGGGGCAAATGATGCGCCTGGCGGGAAGCAGTGAGGTGTTGCCGCTGCAAATATTCTCTCAGGCGCTGGAGCCTGCGCAATATTACACGCGCCAGCACTTAAAATACCGCGCCGGCAATTATCATCAGTTCGAACCGCTTAACCGTCTGGCCGATGTGCTGCCGGCGGAAAGCCTCACGGTACGTCAGATGGATAAATGGGTTGATGCGCTAATAGCCTCTCCAAAAGAGGGGCAAAACGCCGCTGAATTACACCATCTGTTTCGTCGCTGGCAGCGAAATACGGAAGATGTGCTGTCGATAATTGATGGCAACTATCGTCTTAAAGCGTTAAGACCGGTAGCTGAAGACGTGGAGTGGCTGGCGGAATTAGGTATTCGTCTTACCGAGCTAGTGGCGAAGCAAGGGAAGCTAAGCGACACAGAGCGCCAAAACTGGCAGAAAAAACTGGATGACGCCGCACTCGTGCGGGATGAAGTTGTCATTACCGCAGTGTATCCGCTGGAAAAATTGCTGCGCGCCAGCGCTCGCTAACGCGCAGGCGTTGCGCAATGCGCCGCGGCGACATAGCCGCGGCGAGGTCGCTAGCGGCGTACAGCAATAGCTTCTATTTCGATTTTGACATCTTTTGGCAGGCGTGCGACTTCAACGCACGAGCGTGCAGGGAATGCGGCCTGATGCTCAGTGAAGAAGGCTTCATACGTCGCGTTAACGGCTGCGAAGTCATTAAGATCTTTCACAAAAACGGTGGTTTTAACAATATCACTCACCTTCAGGCCGGAGGCTTCAATTACGGCTTTTACATTTTCCAGCGACTGGCGCGCCTGAGCGGTGACGTCTTCTGCGACGCTACCTGTTTTTGGGCATACAGGGATTTGGCCTGAGGTCATCACGATATTGCCAAGATCGACGCCCTGGACATAAGGGCCAATGGCGGCAGGGGCGCGTTCCGTTTTGATTTCGCGAGACATAATTTCTCCTGAAGTTTAATTAATAGCGATAGATGTTATTTGCCATTATAAGGCGGCTCTGTTGCATTGCCAGCGGCTTAGCCGGCAAGAACCACATGATGTGCAAACTCTTTTTCGCAGTATTTGCACTTCAGCACAACCGTGTCCGATCGCATTCTGATATTAAAACTGGATGCAACGGGCTCATTGCGGCTAATACAATTTCCATTTGGGCACGTAAGTACGCCGTCAATACGCTCGGGCAACGCAGGGCGGCTTTTCGCGACAACTTCATAATTATCAATGTGATTAACCGTCGCCTGTGGCGCATAAAGTGCCAGTTGATTCACCTGGGGTTCGGTTAAAAACGTATTTTCGAGTTTTATGAGATCTTTACGCCCCAGCTCTGCAGAGGGCAAGTTAAGGCCTATCGTAATGCGGTTTTGAGTTTCAGTAAGGCGAAAGCGCGTCAGTAGCGTGAAACCCGTATGAGCGGGAATATGATCGATGACGGTACCGCGCTTAATTGCTTCTACCTGGAGTTTCGTTTCATGTGTCATTGGACCGCTCCTTCCTGTAGCGCCGACTCCGGCGTAAGAATAAGGGCCAGCAGCGCCTGGCGCGCATAGATACCGTTTCCTGCCTGTTGAAAGTACCAGGCATGCGGCGTGGCATCGACATCGGTGGTGATTTCATCGATGCGGGGCAGAGGGTGCAGAATCTTCATATTGTGGCGGGCGCCGGTTAAGTTTGCCGCACGTAAAATGAATTGCGCCTTCACGCTGGCGTACTCCGAGGGATCGAGGCGCTCTTTCTGTACCCGGGTCATGTATAAAATATCCAGCTCGGGGAGAACGGACTCAATATTGTTATGCAGGCTCCAGGCTATGCCTTTCTCATCCAGCATATCCAGAATATAGGACGGCATAGCCAGCGCATCCGGGGCGATAAACCAGAAGCGATTCCCGGGGAATTTCGCCAGCGCCTGAACCAGTGAGTGCACGGTTCGCCCATATTTTAAATCGCCGACTACGGCAATATTCAGGTTTTCCAGGCGGCCTTGCGTTTCATAAATAGTAAATAGGTCAAGCAGCGTCTGGGTAGGATGCTGATTGGCGCCATCGCCGGCATTAATAACCGGGATGCCGCCGGAAAACTCTGCGGCCAGCCGGGCGGCGCCTTCCTGAGGATGGCGCATCACGATGGCGTCAACATAAGTACCGATAACCGACATGGTATCCGCCAGTGTCTCCCCCTTTTTCCCAAGAGATGTATTACTACTGTCAGAAAATCCCACGACGGCTGCTCCCAGACGATGGATTGCCGTTTCAAAAGAAAGGCGGGTGCGGGTCGATGCCTCAAAAAAGCAGCTGGCGATGACTTTGTGTTTGAGCAACTCCGGGCGCGGGTTGGCTTTTAGCATCGTGGCCGTCTTTAACACCAGTTCGAGCGTGCTGCGATCGAGATCGTTTATCGAAATCATATGTTGCCGATAAAGGGGGTTAGCCATTGCGTTCTCCTGTTTCGGGCGGTTGGAAAGTGAGAGGCAAAAAAAAGCCCCTCATTGAGGGGCTTTCTAAAAAAAGGGGGGATGCATAACGGGAGAAAAAAGAGCGCTTGCCGCTGCGATGCGGGCCAATACAGACACTGCATGTTTCGTGGTTACCTAACATGATTCCTCCCGGCAAAACGTTCGGCATTATACGGATGCCCGGGGTGGTTACAAGAGATTATTGTCTAATTTTAGCGCTATAATCGGGCTTACGAGAAAACAGAGTACTGCGCGCGGCGAGGAATTTCGCTTTGTTGTTTCACTTATAGCGGCGTAAGCGTCGCGACCATAACGGCTTTAATAGTGTGCATTCGATTTTCCGCCTGATCGAACACAATACTCTGGGGCGATTCGAAAACCTCGTTAGTGACTTCTATGCCGTCAGGAAAGTGATACTCGTCGGCGATTTGTTGGCCCAGTGTAGTTTCAGCATCATGAAAAGCAGGCAGTGCAGGAATTTTACCTCTGGGTTTCCCGTTAACGTGAGCATGGCCTTATTGACCTGATAAGGACGCAATAATGCGATGCGCTCGGCCCAAACGGTTTTCGCTTCGCCCATCGATACCCACACGTCCGTATACAAAAAGTCTGCGCCTTTTACGCCCTCGCTGATATCTTCCGTCAGCGTGATTTTAGCGCCGCGGCGCGCGCCGATTTCCCGGCACTGTTCGACCAGCGCTGCTTCCGGCCAGCAGGCTTTTGGCGCGACCAGACGTAAATCCAGCCCAGCGAGCGCTGCGGCCTCAAGCATAGAGTTGCCCATATTGTTGCGTGCATCGCCCACATACGCCAGCGTCATGCTGTGCAGCGGTTTATCCGGTAAGTGTTCCTGCATGGTGAGCAGATCGGCTAAAAGCTGCGTAGGATGAAATTCATTTGTCAGGCCGTTCCACACCGGCACACCCGCATAGCGTGCGAGGGTTTCAACGATGGTCTGGCTATAGCCCCGATACTGAATACCGTCGTACATCCGGCCCAAAACGCGTGCGGTATCTTTAATCGATTCTTTATGGCCAATTTGACTGCCAGATGGCCCTATCCAGGTGACGCTAGCTCCCTGGTCTGCTGCGGCGACCTCGAAGGCGCAGCGGGTGCGAGTCGAGTCTTTCTCGAAAATCAGGGCGATATTCTTTCCGCGCAGACGCTGAGTTTCCGCGCCGGATTTTTTTTCCTGTTTTAAATTGGCCGCCAGGCCCAGCATTGTATGCAGTTGATCTGATGTGGAATCGAGCAGTCTCAGGAAGTGCCTTTGATAGAGCGCCATCTTCTCTCTCTCGCAGTAAAGTTGAATGAATTAAAATTCAATTTATACGTCTAATTATTCATTTTCAAGGCGGAAAATCTTTTTCTGCGGGAGTGGAGGCAATTCCGGCGCTGTGTGAAAATGAAGATAACTGCCACACACTGAGGAATGCATCATGGCGAACCCTGAATTACTGGAAGAACAGCGTGAAGAAACGCGCCTGATTATCGAAGAACTACTCGAAGACGGCAGCGATCCTGACGCGCTCTATACAATTGAGCATCATCTTTCTGCCGATGATTTTGAGTCACTGGAAAAGGTGGCCGTTGAAGTCTTCAAGCTAGGTTATGAAGTAACGGAGCCTGAAGAACTGGAAGTGGAAGAGGGTGACGTCGTTATCTGCTGTGATGCGCTGAGCGAATGTGCGCTGAATGCGGAACTGATTGACGCACAGGTTGAGCAGCTTATGACTCTCGCTGAGAAATTTGGCGTGGAGTATGACGGCTGGGGCACCTACTTTGAAGGGGACGATGAAGATGGCGATGAAGAAAACGAGGATGATATCGACGAAGACGATAACGGCGTTCGTCATTAAGTTACGCGAATAGTATCAAGCGGCGGCGGTGTGAACCGCTGCCCTGCAAGGATTGCCATCAATGAATTATCAACAGCTACTTGCGCCTGCGCGCCAGTTTTTACACTGCGCCACGCCGCAGACGTGGATTGATGAGGCGCGTCGACCAGAAAATCTTGCGCTATTGCTAACGGATCACATGGTATGTGAGTTAAAAGCTGCCCAGACGGCAATGTTACTGATCCGCAAATACGTGGCGGATGAACGAAGCGCTCAGGCGCTATTAGATGGCCTGAAGCCGTATGAAGATTTTACCTTTCGATCCGGTCCCGAACCAGACTTCGCGGCGCTCCACAAACAGATATCTAAAAGCGCGATGCCGCGCACGAAAGCCCTGTGGGAACAGGCGCTTATCGATAAAATGGTGCCACTGATTAAAGAAGAGTTGCACCATTTCTGGCAGGTTAGAGAAATCATGCTCGCCCGCGATATCCCGTATATCAAAATTACCGCCAGTCGCTATGCGCGCGGTTTATTAACGCAATTACGCACCTGGGAGCCGGCGGCGCTGGTAGATAAACTGATTTGCGGAGCCTATATCGAAGCGCGTTCTTGCGAGCGCTTTGCCGCGCTGGCACCCTATCTTGATGCACAGCTTGAAGCGTTTTATTTATCGTTATTGCGATCGGAAGCGCGCCATTATCAGGATTATCTGGCGCTGGCGCGGTTGATTTCGCCACAGCAAGTGGACGAACGCATAAGTATGATTGGGGCCGCTGAAGCCCGGCTTATTTCAACGCCGGATCCCCTTTTTCGTTTTCATAGCGGCATTCCGACATAAGTTGCCGGTGCGCACGGCGGTAATATTGAATTCAGGCGCGTTGTACGCGATATCCACACCATAGGGAATGTAATGAACGGTCTGTTAAGTATCTACTGCGTCGCCGTATTGCTACTGGCATTCTGGATATGGCGTAAAGGCCATCAGGCGGGAAAGTGGCTGGCGCCATGTTTTATTGCACTGGCCGTGGTGGTGTGGCCGCTGTTAAATGTTTCTCGTTTCCTGCCCATCAGTGAGGGCGGCGATCCGCAGCATCAAGAGGCGCCGTTTGACGTTCTGGTATCGAAAGCGCCGCTATTACAGGCGATTAGAGAAAAGGAACCGGCTATTTTTGCCGCCTTACGCCAGCAGGCGCTGGCACTGGGCAAGCAGGGGAAATCTCAGCGAGCGGTGATAGAAACGCTACAGCCGACCATTCAGGGACTATTGACGGAGCGTTTGCAAAGGGCGCCGGATATCAATGTAGTGCGCTTCATGCAGGCCAGCCTGGAGCAGACGGCGCAGATTGAAAAGTTGGGAGCAGACGCCTGCTTTCGCTTTTTGTTTCCTGCGGTAAAAGGAGGGTTTAACCCTAAAGCGCTGCCTGAGGCAGTGTCTCAGCGTCGAATGGCGGCAGATGCTGAAATGCTGCGCGCGTCATACGGCCCCGGGCAACACACGCCCGCATTGAATGAACAGGCGCGGGCATATCGTGATTTGCAGCCGATTATGGAGGAGCTGGAACAACGCTACGGTAATGCGCTAACGCTAATAACGGCGCCGCAGGAAGCAAAGGGTAAAGAGGCGCAGGTATGTGACATGACGCAGGTTATGTGGCAGCAGGTGCTGAAGCTGCCACAGGAACGGGCTGCGGGGATAATTCGAACATTAGTGGCGATGGGGCATTCGCAGTCAAAGGCGCCTTAAAGATATCCCCGTCTGGCGAATAGCCCCGCTCCACCGCGGTTGGGGCATGCACAGGGCGTAGCAGGAAAAGATAAACGGGGGAGCGGCGCCGTGCGTTTTATCGCTGTCCGGCCATTCACCGCTAGCACAGTCTGTCCGCTCGCCCTGGAAGAGCATTCTGCCTGGCGCTAAATGATTGAAAAACATCTTGGCACCGCTTTGCCGAAGCCGCTGAGCTTCCCGTTGCGGATACTGCCTTTATTTTTCATACCGTCCAGGGCGCTTTCGTACTGTAAATTCATGCCATTTTTGCGAGCCAGCGTTTCTGTGTATCTCGGTCACATCTCACGATGTTTAATCTGCAGAACGCGGGATTACATCATCAAAGAGCGATGCGGATTGCGAGTGCTCAAGAGTGCCAGAAAGCCCGTCACAGCGTTTTCAGCATTCTCACCTCACAGTCCGTATGCCCCGTTTGCCCTAACGGTGTATCTATAAAGTCGAATCCTAATCGCTGATAGAGCGCGATAGCCTGAACCAGCGCGGCGGTAGTCTCCAGGTAGCAGCGCGTAAACCCTTGTTCACGGGCATAATCCAGCGCCGTTAACGCCAGCTTTTTTGCCAGCCCCATACCGCGCGCCTGCGGTAAAAAGTACATTTTCTGCAGTTCGCAAATATCGTCTTTACCACCCGCCAGTGGCGCAATACCGCCGCCGCCGATAACCTGCTGGTGCTGTTCTATCACCCAGTAAGCGTGGCGCGGGCGCTGGTACTGTGTATACAAAATATCGAGATTAGGGTCGGCGACGGTGTAGCCTTTATCGGCGGTAAGCCCAAACTCTGCGGAGACATTGCGGATAACCCGCGCGATAGCGGCATTATCATCGGCGCGCAGCCGACGCATGTGTAATTGAGTGGAGAGATCAACGGAAAGCGTCATACGATTTGGTGTGAGGGTTAGTGTGTCAGTAACGCAACTAATAACACCCGCGACGTGCAGGTGCAAGATATGAACTGAGTGGGAAAGTGGCTTTCCAGAGAGAAATACTCTGGCGGTGAAAATCGAGGTCTCTGGACTGAAGGTGAATGATATTGTTAAAACTACCGTTTTCGTTAAAGATCTTAATGACTCTGCTATCGTTAAGGCAGCGAAAGAGAAAGGGCGCTATTGCGCCCTTTTCGTTACATGCGGCCTTGCAAAAGGGAACGGGTAAATACTTCGCCCGTTCCCCGGAGGATGATGCATTAAAGCGCGGCGATGATCGCCTGCTGCTCGAGTAGTTTCGCTTTTGCTTCTATGTAGCCGTTAAGTTTCTCGCGCTCTTTGGCAATAACGGCTTGTGGCGCACGGGCGACAAAGCCTTCATTAGATAGCTTGCCTTCGATGCGGCTTATTTCCGTCTCAATCTTGACGACTTCTTTTGCCAGCCTGGCCAGTTCTGTTTCTTTATCAATCAGGTCCGCCATCGGGATCAGCAGTTCGGCGCCGTCGATAATTTTCGTCACGGAAACGGGGCCTTTATCATCGGCAGGCAGTAACCTAATGCTTTCCAGGCGCGCCAGCGTTTGCAGGAAGCTGGTATTTTCATTAACCCGGCGAGCGGCGTCGCTGCTGCAGCCGCGCAGTAATAACTCCAGCGGTTTGCCCGGCGCGATATTCATTTCCGCACGAATATTGCGCACGGCAATGATGGCCTGCTTGAGCCATTCGGTATCGGAAACGGCGGCATCGTCAGTCAGCGTGGCGTCATATTCCGGGAACGGCTGCAGCATGATGGTATCTGCCGTAATGCCTTTCAGCACTTTTACGCGCTGCCAGATGGTTTCCGTAATAAACGGAATAATAGGATGGGCCAGGCGCAGCAGGCCTTCCAGAACATTAACCAGCGTATTGCGCGTACCGCGCAGCTCGGATTCACTTCCGCCATTCATTACCGGTTTAGTCAGCTCCAGATACCAGTCACAGAACTGATTCCAGGTAAACTCATACAGAATATTGGCAGCAATATCGAAGCGATAGTTATCCAGCGCCTCGCGGTAGGCTTTAACGGTGCGGTTAAACTCAGCGCGGATCCAGCGATCCGCCAGCGACAGCGTCATATCGCCACCGTTGAATCCACAGTCCTGATTTTCGGTATTCATCAGCACAAAGCGGCTGGCGTTCCACAATTTATTACAAAAGTTACGATAGCCTTCCAGGCGCTTCATATCCCAGTTAATATCGCGGCCGGTTGAAGCTAGCGCAGCCAGCGTGAAGCGCAGCGCATCGGTACCGTGCGGTTCAATACCGTTCGGGAACTGTTTCTCCGTGCGCTTGCGAATTTTCTCTGCCAGCTGCGGCTGCATCATATTACCCGTACGTTTTTCCATCAGGGCTTCCAGCTCGATACCGTCCACCATATCCAGCGGATCGATAACGTTGCCCTTGGACTTGGACATCTTCTGCCCTTCGTCGTCGCGGATAAGCCCGGTCATATAGACAGTATGGAAAGGCACCTGTGGTTTGCCGTTTTCATCTTTGATGAAATGCATGGTCAGCATGATCATGCGGGCTATCCAGAAGAAGATAATATCGAAACCGGACACGATGACGCTGCTCGGGTGGAACTGACGCAGCGCTTCGGTATCTTCCGGCCAGCCGAGCGTGGAGAAGGTCCACAGCCCGGAGGAGAACCAGGTATCCAGCACGTCTTCGTCCTGGCGCAGAGCTACATCGGCGCTCAACTGATTTTCCTGACGAACTTCTGCTTCGCTGCGCCCAACGTAAACATTGCCTTCGCTGTCATACCACGCCGGTATGCGGTGGCCCCACCAAAGCTGGCGCGAAATACACCAGTCCTGAATATCGCGCATCCAGGAGAAATACATGTTCTCATACTGTTTAGGTACGAACTGAATGTCGCCGTTTTCCACTGCTTCAACGGCCGGTTTCGCCAGTACGGCGGCGCGCACGTACCACTGATCGGTCAGCATCGGTTCAATTACCACGCCGCCGCGATCGCCATAGGGCACGGTCAGGTCGTGGGGTTTGATTTGATCCAGCAGACCTAATTCGTCGAATTTTGCAACAATGGCTTTGCGTGCGGCAAAGCGCTCCAGCTTCTGGAATTCATCCGGAATATCGCTGCTATAAACGGTGGATTCTTCCCCGTTAGTGTCGAAGACTTCCGCCGCCGTGCGGATATCGCCGTCAAAGGTCAAGATATTGATCATCGGCAACTTATGACGTTTACCGACTTCATAGTCGTTAAAGTCATGGGCAGGCGTAATTTTTACGCAGCCAGTGCCTTTTTCCATATCGGCGTGCTCATCGCCAACGATCGGAATGCGGCGATTAACGAGGGGCAGTATAACAAATTTGCCGATCAGGTCTTTATAGCGCGGATCCTCTGGGTTGACGGCCACGCCGGTATCACCAAGAACCGTTTCCGGGCGAGTGGTCGCAACTATCAAATAGTCTTTACCGTCGGCGGTTTTTGCGCCGTCGGCCAGAGGATAGCGCAGGTGCCACATGGAGCCTTTAGATTCGCGGTTTTCCACTTCCAAATCGGAGATGGCGGTGCGCAGCTTAGGATCCCAGTTTACCAGGCGTTTGCCGCGATAGATTAGGTCTTCTTTAAATAGCCGAACGAATACTTCTTTAACGGCATTAGACAGGCCGTCATCCATCGTGAAACGCTCGCGTTCCCAGTCGACAGAGTTACCCAGACGGCGCATTTGGCGAGTAATGGTGCCACCAGATTCGGTTTTCCACTGCCAGATTTTATCAATGAACGCTTCGCGGCCATAATCATGCCGTGTTTTGCCTTCTTCAGCGGCGATTTTCCGCTCTACTACCATTTGTGTTGCGATGCCGGCGTGGTCTGTACCGACCTGCCACAGGGTATTTTTCCCCTGCATGCGCTGATAGCGAATCATGGTATCCATGATAGTTTGCTGGAAGGCGTGCCCCATATGCAGGCTGCCGGTGACATTAGGCGGCGGGATCATGATGCAGAAGCTTTCCTGACTCTTATCGCCGTTGGGTTTAAAGTAGCCTTGCTGTTCCCAGTGCTCATAGAGCGGCTGTTCAATATCTTGCGGGTTATATGTCTTTTCCATTTCTGCTGTCATTCCGGGGCCGCCCAGGTGGCCGTAGTCAGATGAAAACCGGCGATGCGATAGGCTTTATAGCGTTCTCGGGCCAGCGGTTTCAGGGATTCGTCGTTAGGTACAAAGTCTATCACTTCATAGAAAGCGGTGGCAAAGTCTGCAAAATCCGGCAATAAACTGATTAGCAGATCGCGCGGTGCGCTATTGCGTTTCTGCGGCCACGCCAGTTCAACCGGCGCCCCGCCGCGTGGACCTTCACCGGCCAGGTTATGCGGGACAAAGCTGTGCGGATCGCGTTCCCACAGCGCTTCGTCCAGGCGGATCGCCTGCGGTTCGTCCTCGCAGGCAATAAGTATGCGCTTACCTGCACGCCAGCGTTCGGCGGCCAGTTCACAGACCAGTTGTTCAACGGCATTCAGGCCGGACGACTGCTCGCTGCTATCCAGAAGGTAGAACGTGGCATTTTTCATGATGATGTGCGCTGATGTCTAACAAGGCTATGGTATAACGGCGCTGATTTCCCGCCTGACGCAATGCGCCGGCGGGTATAAAGGCCGCATACCGTGAAAAAAAGATAATACCAGATGTGCGGCGCTTCGGGGGAGTTATCGCGGGGAGTGGGCGGCGTCAGGCGTCGATGTTTTTGAGCTGTGCCAGAGTATCCTGCAAAATCGCAGCGACCCGGCGCTGGACATCTTCATTACTGTGGTGATGTTCATGAATTTGCGCGCGCAGTGCATGAACGGCTTCCATGAGTTCTGGCGTAAACGGCTGACGCTCTTCTCGCATAGCCTGCGCCACGGAGTCCATTTGGCGGGCGAATTTTTCCAGGCGTTCGATCAGGGCGTCGACAAATGACCGATTGGCCGTGAGATGGGCCGCACCTTCTGGCGCCAGCGCATAGCGTTTACGAGAGCCTTCTGGTTGTACGGTAACGTAGCCGACATCTTCAAGCCATGTCAGCGCCGGATAAATCACGCCCGGGCTGGGCTTATAAAAACCGCCGCTTTTTTCTTCCAGCCGTTTAATTAGCTCATAGCCGTAGCTGTCATTTTCTTTAAGCAGATCGAGTAGCAGTAACTGAAGCTCGTCTGCGCTGAATTTACGTCCGCGCAGAAAAGGCGGTCGCCCCCGATGCCCGGAGAATCCGTCTTCACTCTGTGAATTGCCAAACATTCCACGGCCACGACGGCCTATCATGCGCATCATTGCGTGAACTCCTCGATTACGATGGCCTGGCATATGCATCATCGCAGGGTGATGGAATGCGTGACGATCGTTTTCATCACAGGGTGAATGGCGCATATCGCCGTTATACTGATCCATCATCCCGTGATGATGGAAAGCGAAATGAGCGTCTTCTTCACACAAAAGAGTATGCATATTGTCGTCGTATCGCTCCCGCATTTGCTTCATAAAGTACCGGCAATGCGCATCTCTGTCATGGTGGTCATGATGGTGGCAATGATGATGAGAGTGACGTTTACGTTTTGAGTTGTACATAACGTTTTCCTTATAGGGTAGTTCATTTTTTATATCTTAAGATGCTGTCTTACGATGCATTGCATGCTATATCTTAAGATATAGATGGTCAACAGATATTGTTTCGAAACTTAGGAGAGGAAGAGATTTTTAATATGGCTGCTTCAATAAAAGCTTTTACCAGATGGTTAACCAAGGGTGTGTTATGACGATTTCTTCATCCCATAATGGGCATTATGGCGCTGGATAAGCCTGGGCCTGATTAGCATTCTGGAGTATGTGGTTATTCAGGAGGAAAAGGGGATAACGCGTTTTCTACAATGGGTGGATTTTGAGACGGGGGCTATGCAAATGACGGCGTGAAAAGGGATATATGCGTAGAGAGGGGGTTGTTTTATAACGCGAGTATCGAGATTGGTTTTTTATGTAATAAAAATTAGGGGGCGTATGTTTATATTGGTCGAGGTGAGCGGCAGCGACGGAATTGAAAGACATCCCGCCGCTAGTCAAGAACGACTTATTCTTCGTGCGTGAAACCTGCGCGGTTCAGTAAAAACTGAGATAACAGAGCCACTGGTCGGCCCGTTGCGCCTTTTGCCTTGCCGGAACGCCAGGCCGTGCCCGCGATATCCAGGTGCGCCCAGTTATATTTGCGCGTAAAGCGTGCCAGGAAGCAGCCGGCGGTAATCGCGCCGCCGGGGCGGCCGCCAATATTCGCCATATCTGCGAAGTTTGATTCCAGTTGTTCCTGATATTCATCGCCTAACGGAAGCCGCCAGGCGCGATCGCCCGCCTGTTCAGAGGCGCTAATTAATTCGTGGGCCAGCGGATTATGGTTGGCCATCAAACCGGTAATATGGTGGCCAAGCGCAATAACACAGGCTCCGGTTAACGTTGCGATATCAATAACCACTTCAGGCTCGAAACGCTCGGCGTAGGTTAACACGTCGCATAAAACCAGGCGGCCTTCCGCATCGGTATTCAGCACCTCGACCGTTTGACCGGACATTGTGGTCAATACATCGCCGGGGCGATAAGCGCGCCCGCCGGGCATATTTTCGCAGCCCGCCAGGATGCCGGTAACATTAAGCGGCAGTTGAAGTTCTGCCACCATACGCATTACCCCGTAGACGGCGGCGGCACCGCACATATCGTATTTCATTTCATCCATGCCTTCCGCGGGTTTTAGTGAAATACCGCCGGCATCGAACGTTAACCCCTTGCCTACCAGCACGATTGGGCGCGCATCGGGGTCATTACTGCCGCGATATTCAATCACGGACATAAGCGATTCATTTTGTGAGCCCTGGCCTACGGCGAGGTAGGCATGCATACCCAGCTCTTTCATTTGTTGCTCGCCAATCACGCGGGTAGCAACATTCTGGCTAAATGCATCAGCAAGCTGGCGTGCCTGCGAGGCGAGATAGGCGGCATTACAAATATTCGGCGGCATATTGCTAAGATCTTTGGCAGCCCGAATGCCTGAAGAAATCGCCAGCCCGTGCTGAATGGCGCGTTCGCCGCTGGTTAGTTCGCGGCGGGTAGGGACATTAAACACCATTTTACGCAGCGGACGGCGCGGTTCGCTTTTAATCGTTTTAAGCTGATCGAAGCAATAAAGGGACTCCTTTGCTGTTTCAACGGCCTGCCGCACTTTCCAGTAGGTATTGCGTCCCTTAACATGCAGTTCTGTCAAAAAACAGACTGCTTCCATTGAGCCGGTGTCGTTTAGGGTGTTGATCGTTTTTTGAATAACGTGTTTATACTGGCGTTCGTCGAGTTCGCGCTCTTTGCCGCAGCCAATCAGGAGAATGCGCTCTGACAGGACATTGGGCACGTGATGGAGTAGCAGGGTCTGACCCACTTTTCCTTCCAGCTCCCCACGGCGCAGAAGAGCGCTGATATAGCCGTCGCTGATTTTGTCGAGCTGTTCGGCTACCGGGGACAGGCGACGCGGTTCAAAAACGCCGACAACGACGCAGGCGCTCCGCTGTTTCTCGGGGCTACCGCTCTTTACACTGAACTCCATGCACTACTCTCCTGAATCTTAAAGACAACAGCGGAGGCCGCAGTATAGAATTGTCGACTTACGTGACGCATTTGTCCGCTGTTGTGATGACTTCGTGTTAATCTTGACGAATGTTATAACGGTTTCGGCACGTCAGAACTGTACGGGGCGAAACGGCTAAGTATAGATATCTTAGCGAGGTTTTCGACGATCCATGAGAATAAATGACGTATAAGCGATGAAACAAGTAATTTTCCTGCAAAAAGACTCGTTTTCACAGGCGTATTTAGTGTGATAATCATAAGATATCTTGTCCGGGAGACGCTCAAAAGCCAACTGGCTATCCTTTTTATCCTGTTGCTGATCTTTTTTTGTCAGAAACTTGTCAGGATATTAGGCGCTGCCGTTGACGGCGAAATCCCTACCAACCTGGTCCTTTCACTGCTGGGCCTTGGCGTACCCGAAATGGCTCAGCTTATTTTACCGCTCAGCCTTTTTTTAGGGTTATTGATGACGTTCGGTAAGCTCTATACCGAGAGTGAAATTACCGTTATGCACGCGTGCGGGCTTAGCCGCATTGTACTGGTAAAAGCGGCGATGATTCTGGCGCTTTTTACCGGCATTCTTGCCGCGGTCAACGTCATGTGGGCTGGCCCCTGGTCTTCCCGTCATCAGGATGAAGTACTGGCAGAGGCGAAAGCGAATCCCGGCATGGCAACGCTGGCGCAAGGGCAGTTTCAGCAAACGAAAAACGGCAGCGCCGTTTTGTTCATTGAAAGCGTCTCAGGGAGCCGTTTCCACGATGTGTTCATGGCGCAGCTTCGCCCTAAAGGTAATGCCCGGCCGTCCGTCGTGGTGGCTGATTCCGGTGAACTTTCACTGCGCAAAGATGGTTCTCAGGTGGTAACGCTCAATAAAGGCACGCGCTTTGAAGGCACGGCGATGCTGCGTGACTTTCGCATTACTGATTTTCAGGATTACCAGGCTATTGTCGGCCATCAGGCTGTGACGCTGGATCCTGATGATACCGATCAAATGGATATGTATACGCTTTGGCGTACGGATAACGATAAGGCGCGCGCAGAATTAACCTGGCGAATTACGCTGGTTTTTGCTGTGGTGATGATGGCGCTGATGGTAGTGCCGCTGAGCGTAGTGAATCCGCGCCAGGGGCGCGTTTTATCGATGCTGCCCGCGATGCTGCTATACCTTATTTTCTTCTTACTGCAAACGTCGCTTAAATCCAACGGTGGGAAAGGAAAACTCGATCCCATGATATGGATGTGGGTAGTTAACCTTTCCTACCTTGCGCTGGCTGTGTTGTTGAATGTGTGGGATACGGTGCCAATGCGCAGATTTCGCGCGCGCTTTTTAAAAGGAGCAGCGTAATGTTTGGATTTGGCGTACTCGATCGTTATATCGGGAAAACCATCTTTAATACCATCATGATGACATTATTCATGCTGGTATCGCTGTCCGGCATTATAAAATTTGTCGATCAGTTAAAAAAAGCAGGTCAGGGCGGTTATACGGCGCTGGGGGCAGGTATGTATACGCTGCTGAGCGTGCCGAAAGATATTCAGATCTTTTTCCCAATGGCTGCGCTGCTAGGCGCGCTGCTCGGTTTAGGCATGCTGGCGCAGCGCAGTGAGCTGGTGGTGATGCAGGCGTCTGGCTTTACGCGCATGCAGGTGGCCGCATCCGTGATGAAAACGGCTATTCCACTGGTTTTGTTCACTATGGCTATCGGTGAATGGGTGGCGCCGCAGGGCGAACAAATGGCGCGCAATTATCGCGCACAGATGATGTACGGTGGGTCCCTGCTTTCCACCCAGCAGGGCATGTGGGCGAAGGACGGCACCAATTATGTCTACATCGAGCGCGTGAAGAAGAATAATGAGCTATCTGGCATTAGCATTTATAGCTTTAATAAAGCGCGCCGGCTGGAGTCAGTGCGTTACGCCGCGGCGGCCAAATTTGATGCGCAGGAGAAGGTGTGGAAGCTGTCTCAGGTAGATGAATCCAACCTGCGCGACGGTAAGCAAATTAGCGGTAGCCAAACAATTAGCGGCATTTGGAAGACAAATCTGACGCCGGATAAATTGGGGGTTGTCGCTCTGGATCCGGATGCGCTTTCCATCAGCGGGCTGCACAATTATGTGACCTATCTGAAATCCAGCGGTCAGGACGCAGACCGCTATCGGCTAAATATGTGGGGCAAAATATTCCAGCCGATTTCCGTCGCTGTAATGATGCTGATGGCTCTGTCATTTATCTTCGGGCCGCTGCGCAGCGTGCCAATGGGTGTGCGCGTAGTAACAGGCATTAGCTGCGGGTTTGTGTTCTATGTGTTGGATCAGATTTTCGGGCCGCTCAGCCTGGTGTATCACATCCCGCCGTTACTGGGAGCGATATTGCCAAGCGCGACTTTCCTGCTGATAAGTCTTTGGCTCATGATGAAGCGCGCCTGATGTACTTCTTCCTGAGCGAAAATAACAGCCGGCCAGTAGGCCGGCTTTTTTACGCCCGCCAAACGCCTGTGCGATAAGCTAAATTATTGGCGCTTACAGGGTGCCGTGATGTAAGGAACGCAGCCTGGTGGCATGATGAACTCTGGGATTTATCCAGCTGCGAGGCTGAACAACGCGTATTACCGGCAGTGTTTTTCAGTGGTTGGATATTATTCATCGGGCAGGCGTGCCGTGCGGACGTAAAGACGACAAAGCCGTGGCGTTAGCTAGCCTTTGCCCCTGAAAGCCTGAGCCAAATTATTTATAAACAAGGCGGGTGGGCGTACAGGTAGGATGCAAGCGGTAAAAAAGCAGCTCCGAAGAGCTGCTTAAACAAACTATTGGCGCACGCGGCTGAGCGTATTACGTAGCAGGCGCCACGTACTCCAGACTCCAACGCCGCGTTTACTCCAGCGCATCAGGAAACGAGGGTGGCGTACGCTCCAGATGGCCATTACTCCGCTGCCAGCAACCAGCCAGGCGCGAAGATTCAAGACGCGTTTCCAACCGCGATCGTAAGGCGACATCAGGGCCAGCCAGTCCTGACAGCCTGCGTTAAAATCGAGACGCTGTTGCTGTATACGACTTAACAGCTCTGCGGTGTGCTGCTGGCGTTCTCGTCGGCTACTGCTCACTCCTTTTCCTCCAGAAGTTCGCGATCGTTCTTCAGTTCGTTTCGGGTGTGACGTAACAGCGTGGAGCGGCGAGCTTTACGCAGCGTCCAGATCCCAAGGATCAACGCCAGTAACAGCAGTAGGCCCGTAGTGCCGGCCATAACATATAGCCGGTACTGGGGATCTACGGCCCAGATGATGAGCACCATTAGGCACATAAGGCCAAAAGCGGTGAAAATCATCGTTAGGCCAAGCATCAGCATAATCTGGAGGAGGTTTGACTTTTCTTCCTCCAGCTCCACGACCGCCAGCCTCAGGCGCGTCTCCACCATTCTGACCAAAACGGTCAGAATTCGCTGCCCGGCGCCAAGTACGCTTTTACCTGGGCCGTTTTGTTGGCTGTGGTCAATCATATTAACGGCGCGCCAGCAATACGCCGAGGACAACGCCGACAGCAGCGCCAATGCCTACGCCTGTCCACGGTTTTTCGCGCACATAGTCGTCAGCGCGGGATGCCGCTTCGCGCGTATGGCGGGCGATAGCTTCCCCGGTTTCGCCCAGACGGCGGCGGCTCTCTTTCAGCGCGCGCTCGGCTTTGTTGCGCAGTTTATCCATCTCCTCCTTGGATTTTTCACCGGAAGTGTTCAGCACTTCTTCCAGAGTATCGGCAAGGGTCTGAAGCTCGGCGCGTAAATATTCATTATCTTTAGACATATTCCTCTCCTGTTGGTAATGGTCCTTGTGTTAATAATCCTGTGCTTCTAGCGCTTTGAGTTCACTTTCCGCTTCAGCAAGTTTTTGCTCGCGCTTCGCGATTTTTTTAGTATCGCCTTTGCGATGGGCTTCCGCCAGTTCGTCTTTACGTTCGGCAATTTTCTCACGCTGATGGGCCAATTTTTTCTGGTGATCGGCGAGCACTGTGCTGTTATCACAGTGATCCTGCACTTCTTTTAGTGCCGTTTGTAGCCCGGAAATGCGGTGTGAGTTGTTATGTTGTTTAGCGTAGTCGATTTCACGCTGGATACTCTGTGCCTTATCCTGGCAGGGAGAAGTTGCAGCCTGTGCTGCCACGCCGGTAAGCGAGATGAGCGTTAAGGCGAGTGCGATACGACATTTCATAATAGGAGGCCTTCCATTGTGTATCAGTGCAAAAGATGCCGTAAGATCCTGTCAAAGCAGGGCGACGGTAATGCTGCCGACGCAGCTTAAGCATAGCCAGATTCTTAAAAAAACAAAAGGCGATGGGGATAGGCTGGGTGGGTGGGTTAGCCGAGATCGTGCTGGGGCGAGCGGAAACGCGCCATGAGAGAATGGGCGATACTGTTTTTTTCCGTTTGCGCAATGATATAGCCGCGCGGCAGCGTGCGATTAAGCACTTTTCTGGCCGCCATACTTTGCGCGCTGGAGTCAAAGGTAATGACCAGACCATTATCGACAGGAGTAATACTTTTAAACGCGATGCCATTTGCATCAAGATGGTGCCACACGGAGAAACCGTCTGGCGTGCTGATACCTGCCTGCTGTGCGCGTATTTCCAGAGTGGCTTCCGGCCGGGGGGTTGTTGACCAGGCCAAAAACACCGTTACGGTTAGCAGAGTCGCTAACAAAATAAATCGCAGGTAATGAGTATGACTCCGCATGTAATTACCTTATTCCTGATGATGGGCGCGTTTTTTCTTCCACAGCACCACCAGTGAACCAATAAAGCCGAATACCAGAAGCGCTACCGGTAAAATCATCAGACCCGCCATTAGCTCATCTTCATATTTAAGAAATACCGGCGTTTTCCCCAGCATATAGCCCAGTGATGTGAGGATGACAATCCACAGTAACCCACTAATCCAGTTAAAGATTTGAAAACGGGTACTGTTCAGGCCAGAAAGCCCGGCCATTGTCGGCAGAAGCGTTCGGACAAAGGCGATAAAACGCCCCACCAGCAGTGCGGAAAGCCCGTGTTTATGAAATAAATGGTGTGCACGCTGGTGGTAGTGGGTGGGTAAATGAGAGAGCCATTTTTGAACGATGCGCGTATTGCCAAGCCACCGTCCCTGAATATAACTGAGCCAGCAGCCCAGACTGGCCGCGGTGGTAAGCAGTACGATGGTTTGCGGAAAACCGAGCGCGCCTTTAGCGATTAAAACGCCAACCAGCACCAGCAGGCTGTCACCGGGAAGAAATGCGGCGGGCAGCAGACCATTCTCAAGGAACAAAATAATAAATAGAACGCAGTAAAGCATGCCAATCATGCCGGGATTGGCAAGGGTTTCGAAATCCTGACTCCACAGAGCGCTGAGTAATTGCGTCAATAGTTCCATTCATTTTTTCCTGGGCACTTCTGATAAATCTCTGCGGGACGCAGCAAGCAATAAGGGCATGACGTTGCCAGACTGCTACCTGGGGCGGAGGACGTCGAGATAAGATATGCCGAAAGGCCTCTTTGTCATCCGGTATTAATCGGCAATATTTGCGTCTAATTGTAACAAAGGCGCTCGCCCTGCGTCACAATATTTCGCATTTGTTGAGGATTGATTTTGCTTAGCGGGAAGCAATGTGGCGAGGGCTTTTACAAACGCTGACATTATTCAGGATTTTCCGCCAACCTCGCCGTGACATTGCGCTACTTATTGGGCGGTGCCAGCGCCGTGAGATGAACGACAGGATTGTCATTAAACAGATAGCGATCGGCATTAAATTCAAAATCATCGCTGGTTTCATTAAAAAGCATTTGCCGGGTATTTTCTAAATGCTGCCACATGGCAAGCTTCGCGCCGTGCGGATCTTTACGGATCAGCGCCTTTAAAATCTCGTCGTGATCGGCGCACCAGTGATCGGCGGCGTGGCGGTCAATATGTTCATGGAGCTTCTGCCAATACGGATTATGCGCGCGCTGAGTCCACATTTTTTCTACGATAGCGGCCAGGGCGCTATTCTGAGTCGCCAGCGCGACCTGTACGTGAAATTGCAAATCCCACTCTGAATCCCGAAAACACTTTTCACTGCGGGCTTTTTCCTGAATCTCCATCAGCTTAATAATATCTGGCTTGGTAACCTGCGTAGCGGCAAACTCGGCAATATTGCTTTCAATAAGCTGGCGCGCCTGAAGCAATTCGAAAGGGCCGAAATTTGCAAATTCAAGCCGCTCGTCCGGCTGGCTGCCGTTTCGTGCCTGATTAGCAATCACGTGAATACCAGAGCCTTTACGTACTTCCACGTAGCCTTCTACTTCCAGCATAATAATGGCCTCGCGCACTACGGTGCGGCTGACATTACGCTCTTCAGCGATAAATCGCTCCGCAGGAAGTTTGTCGCCGACCTGATATGTGCCAGTCTCAATACGCTGCTTTAGTTCAGTGGCAAGTTGCTGATACAGGCGGCGAGGCCCGGTTGTTTCCATATTGGCTCCAGAATAAACAGTAAGAACAGCGTTACCTGTTATACCACTTTTCACCGAAAGGCACTACAGAGCGCGGCGCCGTGCGGCCGCCTGAAGCGGCCGTGAAAGATTATAATTGCGTTACGGCATTTGCAGGGTGTTTATCATCTATCTCGCTGGCTGGCTGACTTTTTAGCAGCGTCCAGATAACCACGGCACCGAGAAGATCAAACACGGCAAGTGCGGCAAATAGCGGGCTAAAGCCCAGCGTGTCTGCCAGCGCGCCGACTATAAGTGCGAATAGCGTGCTGGCGGTCCATGCAGCCATGCCGGTTAATCCGTTGGCCGTCGCCACCTCATTGCGGCCGAATACGTCTGAAGAAAGCGTAATGAGTGCGCCGGACAGCGCCTGATGAGCAAAGCCGCCGACACAAAGTAGCGCAATTGCGGTATAAGGGCTGCTAAATAATCCGATGGTGCCAGGGCCTATCATTAATACCGCGCCGAGTGTCACCACGAGCTTGCGTGAAACGATGAGATTAACGCCGAACAGGCGCTGGAATAGCGGCGGCAGATAACCACCGACGACGCAGCCTAAATCCGCAAATAGCATCGGCATCCATGCGAACATCGCGATTTCTTTCAAATTAAAGCCGTAAGCTTTAAACATGAATAGCGGGATCCAGGCATTGAACGTTCCCCAGGCGGGTTCGGCGAGAAAGCGCGGCAGGGCAATCCCCCAGAACTGGCGGTTGCGCAGAATCTGCCCGGCGGTCATTTTTTCTTTATTATTGGTTTGATGATGCGCTTCCTGGCCGGAAAGAATATAGCCGCGCTCTTCCGGCGTCAGGTGTTTTTGATCTTTAGGATGTTTATACAGCCAGAGCCAAAGCATGGCCCAAATAAAGCTTAATACGCCGGTAATAACAAACGCCATTTCCCAGCTATGCCAAACGATAGCCCAAACTACCAGCGGTGGGGCTATCATGGCGCCAATAGAGGATCCGACATTAAAATAGCCGACGGCGATGGAACGCTCTTTTGCCGGAAACCATTCCGAGCTGGCCTTCAGGCCTGCCGGGATCATGGCGGCCTCGGCGGCGCCTACCGCGCCGCGCGCAATAGCCAGCCCTCCCCAGCTCCCTGCCAGTGCGGTAGCACCGCAAAAACCGGCCCATAGCACGGCAAATAGCGCATAGCCCAGCTTGGTACCTAATACATCCAGCACATAACCGGCGACAGGCTGCATGATGGTATAGGCCGCCGAATAAGCAGCGATAATATAAGAGTACTGCTGTGTCGTGATGTGTAGTTGTTCTTGAAGCGTCGGTGCAGCGACGGCGACGGTATTACGCGTGAGGTAGCCAAGTACTGTACCCAGGGTAACCAGCGCTATCATGTACCATCGTAGACCTTTTATTTTTCGCATATCAAAACCTCTATTCGGTGATGCAATGCAACAGGAACAGACCGGAATAAGTGACGCGTCATGCAGTGTCAGGCGCTGCCCGAATACTGCTTAACAATGAATATGATGCCGGTCATGGCAACGTATTGGGGGTAAACGGATAACGACGGCGACACGATAACTTGTCATACAACTTTAAAGGGTGCGGAGTATCACAAAAGTGGTTGTATAGTGAGCTATGCGCTAGTTATGCATATAGTTTTGATATATATGGATTTTTTGTTTTTTAGGCATTGAGGGAGGATAATCTTTGTCTATGTTTTGTGAGCGCTGGCGCAAAATTTCTCATCAGTAGTCATAATTGGTGTGATAACTTTTATTCATCTGACCACGTTGTCATTGATTAATCCCCAACAGGATGATGTCTGATGAATCGTTTTATGACGGAAGATTTTTTATTAGATACTGAATATGCGCAGCGTCTGTATCACGAGCACGCTGAAGCACAGCCTATCTTTGACTACCACTGCCACTTACCCCCGCAGCAGATAGCCGATAACTATCGCTTCACTAACCTGTATGACATATGGCTGAAAGGCGATCACTATAAATGGCGGGCAATGCGCTCCAATGGCGTTCCGGAGCGGCTATGTACCGGCGATGCCGGGGATCGTGAGAAATTTAACGCCTGGGCGGCGACCGTGCCGCATACACTCGGCAACCCGCTGTATCACTGGACGCATCTGGAGCTACGCCGGCCGTTTGGCGTTGTCGGCACGCTACTGTCTCCCGCTACCGCAGATGAAATTTGGAATACGTGTAATGCATTACTGGCGCAGGACGATTTTTCAGCCCGAGGGATTATGCGGCAGATGAATGTCAAAATGGTGGGGACGACCGACGATCCGATTGATTCTCTGAGCCACCATGCGCGTATTGCCGCTGATGAAAGCTTTGATGTTACGGTGCTGCCGAGCTGGCGGCCTGATAAATCGTTTAATATTGGGCAGTCCGGGTTTGCGGCGTATATCGAATCCTTAGGGGGGACGGCGGACGTGCATATTCGCCGCTTTAGCGATTTGCAGGCGGCGCTGGAACGTCGTCTGGACCATTTTGCCGCCCACGGCTGTAAGATTGCCGACCATGGGCTGGACAGCGTGGTGTATGCGCAGGCCAGTTAGGCGGAGCTTGATGCTATCCTGGCGCGCCGGCTGGCGGGAGAAGTGCTGGAACCGAGTGAAATTGCGCAGTTTAAAACCGCCGTGCTGGTATGGCTGGGCGCCCAATACGCTCGCCGCGGCTGGGTGCAGCAATACCATATCGGTGCGCTGCGCAACAATAATCACCGGCTGTTTACCCGTCTGGGGGCTGATATCGGCTGTGACTCCATTAATGATAGTCCCATCGCCGCAGCGCTTTCCCGCTTACTGGATGAACAGGATCGCGCGGGGAATCTACCCAAAACTATTCTGTATTGCCTGAATCCTGGCGATAACGAAGTACTGGCAACCATGATTGGCAATTTTCAGCAGGAAGGTGTGCCTGGAAAAATGCAATTTGGCTCCGGCTGGTGGTTTAACGATCAAAAAGAAGGCATGGAGCGCCAAATGACCCAGTTGGCGCAGCTAGGCCTGTTAAGCCGCTTCGTGGGTATGCTGACGGATAGCCGCAGCTTTTTATCCTACACCCGCCATGAGTATTTCCGCCGCCTGTTATGCCGCATGGTAGGGCGCTGGGTTGAAAACGGTGAAGCACCGGCGGATATGTCGCTACTGGGGCCGATGATTGAGAACATTTGTTTCAATAATGCGCGGGATTATTTCGGGATTACGCTGAAATAGAAGGAAACATAATGTCGGTACCCTGGATTCAGATCCATCCGCAGGATACCGTTGCAGTGGCGCTGGCGCCGCTGGCGGAAGGAATGCCCGTCGCTGCGGGCATCCACTCTTTTCGACTGGGCCAGAACATTGAACAAGGGCATAAATTTGCGTTATGCCCGATTCCAGCCGGAGAAAGTGTTCTGAAATATGGCCTGCCGATTGGGCATGCGCGCTGCGATATTGCCCCGGGTAACCACGTTCACAGCCATAATTTAGCCACTAATCTGCAGGAGAGCGAAACTTATCGCTACCAACCGGCCAGGGTACCCTATCAGCTACGGCTGCCAGATCGCGATATTGCGGTTTACCGGCGCGCATTGGGCGCCGTCGGCATTCGCAACGAACTCTGGATCCTGCCCGGCGTTGGCTGCGTGAATGGTATTTGCCAGCAAATCCGCCAGCGTTTTTTAGCCGCGCACCCGGACCTGACGGACATAGACGGCGTGTATCTATTTACGCATCCCTTTGGCTGTTCGCAACTGGGGGACGACCATCACAACACGCGCACGATGCTGCAAAACATGGTGCGGCATCCGAACGCCGGCGGCGTGCTGGTTGTTGGGTTGGGCTGCGAAAATAACCAAATAGAAGCGTTTCGCGAAACTCTCGGCGCATACGATCCGGCGCGCGTGCGCTTTATGGTGAGTCAACAGTATGACGATGAGGTTGCGGCGGGTGTTGCGCTGCTAGAGCAACTTTACGCAGCCATGCGCCACGATAGCCGGGAGCCGGGTAAGCTCAGCGAACTGCGCTTCGGCCTGGAGTGCGGCGGCTCGGACGGCCTGTCAGGCATCACGGCAAACCCTTTACTGGGACGTTTTTCCGATTATGTTACGGCGCACGGAGGCACAACGGTACTCACCGAAGTCCCTGAAATGTTCGGCGCGGAGACGCTGCTCATGCGCCAGTGCCGCGATATCCAAACCTTTGATAAAACCGTGGCGATGATCGCGTCATTTAAAGCGTATTTCCTGGCGCACGGCCAGCCTGTCTATGAAAACCCTTCGCCGGGAAATAAAGCCGGAGGTATCACTACGCTGGAAGAAAAATCGCTGGGATGCACTCAGAAAGCGGGGCGGGGATACATTATTGATGTTCTGCGCTATGGTGAACGCGTTTCACATCCCGGGGTCAATTTACTCAGCGCTCCGGGCAACGATGCGGTAGCGACCAGCGCACTGGCGGGAGCGGGCTGTCACATGGTGTTATTCACCACCGGACGAGGAACGCCTTATGGCGGGTTTGTTCCTACGGTAAAAATTGCCACCAACAGCGCGCTGGCGGCGCGAAAACCGCACTGGATAGATATTAACGCCGGGGTACTGGTGGAGGGAGTAACCATCGAGGCGCTGCTGGCGCAATTTATTACGGATATTGCGGAAATCGCCAGCGGACGTAAGACGTGTAATGAACGCAATGACTTTCGTGAACTGGCGCTGTTTAAAAGCGGAGTTACACTATAAGCGCGGGCGCGCTGCGTTATCTACGGCGCCCGGTAGCGCCATTGGTGGCTAATCGAACGGGCCACGTCCTGGCTGGCCCGTGCAGGAATAGCGTTAACCGGCGCGGCGCTTGTTTACCCAGAGGTTTATTATCAGGGTCAGGCCCAATATTGCGCCGACCACGCTCAGGGATATCGCGACGGGAATATGATAAAACTCCACGATCAGCATTTTTACACCAATGAAGACAAGAATTGCCGCTAACCCGTATTTTAACAGGCTGAAGCGTTCTGCCACGCCGGCCAGCAGAAAATACATGGCGCGTAGCCCCAGAATTGCGAACAGATTAGAGGTCAGTACAATAAAGGGATCGGTCGTGACGGCAAAAATCGCTGGTATACTATCGACGGCGAAAATCACGTCGCTGATTTCCACTAAAATGAGTACCAGCAGCAGCGGCGTGGCGTAGCGCAACCCGTTCCGGTAGACAAAAAATCTCTCGCCGTCGATAGTTTCCGTCATGCGAAGGTGGCGACGTATCCAGCGGACCAGCGGTTTATCGCCAATATCCGAATCATCTTCTCGCGCCAGCGCCATTTTAACGCCGGTAAACAGTAGAAAGGCGCCAAATACCCACAGCAGCCATTCAAATTGCGAAATGAGCCAACTGCCGGCAAAGATCATCACAGTACGCAGGATAATCGCGCCCAGCACGCCGTAAACCAGCACCCGTCGCTGAAGCGCGGCGGGGACGGAAAAATAGCTGAATAACATCAACCATACGAAAACGTTATCTACCGCGAGCGCTTTTTCAATCAGGTAGCCGGTTAAAAACGCCAGCGCCTGTGGACTGGCGACGGCCCGCCCCTGAGTCTGAGCAAGATACCACCAGAGCGCGGCGCTAAAGAGTAAAGACAGCGCCACCCATAAAACCGACCAGCCGGCGGCCTGCTTCATCGTCATTGCGTGGGCTCCACGCCGCCCCTGAAGCAGCAGATCGATTGCTAACATAACTACCACAACGGCGGCGAACGCGCCCCACAGCAAAGGGGTTCCAACACTATTCATACTCGCACTCCTTATCAACAAAAACGGCCGGTGTCGGAAGACGCCAGCCGTTTTGCTGCGCTAAGGGCATACCTCGCCTTCCGGCAAGGTCTCACTTACGGCATCAGCGCACGCTGTGTGCTGTGTAATGCCGCCCGGCAACCGGAAGCGAGTCGCTTCGTCATGACGATCCACCGGCGGAAAAGTTACTCCCCTTTGCATTACACAAAATAGTTGGGCGCGATGGGTTGGTCAATGCGCTTACGCAGCTTTACGTATTTCCCACCTCTGCGGTATCCGCAGGAAAGATAACGCCGGTTTGGCGCCGAATCTCATCTAATAGCCGGGCGGTGGTTAAGCTAACGTCAAGCGCCGAATGCGTAACCGCCTGCGATGCCACGAGATGCGCGAAATGTTCCGCCTCATAACACATTGTATTGGGCGCCTGCGTCTGATTGAGATCCTGTGCCTCACCGCCGCGCGGAACAAAACGTATCCCCTGACATTGGGAGATTTTGTCGATAAGCAGCGAACCCTGTTCGCCCTGTATTTCACTGGGGATCAGGGAATCACTGACTTTAGAGTGCAGGATGACGACGTCGAAATCGCCGTAATCCATAATCACGCTGCCGTGAGCGTCAACTCCTGACGCCAGTAGTGTTGCTGAGGCTTTAAGCGCGCGCGGTGCGCCCCAGAGTGCCACCGCCGTCGCCAGGCAATAGAAGCCGATATCCATAATTGAGCCATTGGAAAAGCGGGGATTAAAAGTATTAGGATTATCGCCTTTTAGATAAGCCGGGTAGCGAGAGGAATACTGACAATAATTCAATACTACCTTACGCAGTTTACCGACGGCGGGCAGTGCGTCCCGCAGTGCGATAAAGTTGGGCAGACAGGCGGTTTTAAACGCTTCGAAAAGCACCACCTGCTGCTGACGGGCCAGACTGATTGCGGCCTGCGCTTCAGCCAGCGTAGAGGCAAGAGGTTTTTCACAGATAACGTGTTTGCGATGCTGTAAAAAAAGCCGCGTTTGTGAAAAATGCATTGCGTTAGGGCTGGCGATATACACGGCGTCACAGGCGTCGCTTTGCGCCAGCGCTTCGAGAGAGATGAACAGGTGCTCGACGGGATAATCCCTGGCAAATTGCTGGGCCTGCTCAAGGGTGCGGGAATAAACCGCAGTCAGGCGGTATTTCCCGGTCGCACAGGCGGCGTCAATAAACTGCCGCGTTATCCAGTTAGTGCCGACGACGGCAAAGCGAATCATGCATTAATCCTCTGCTAGATGGGCAGTAACGCCCGCACGGCGTTTGTATCCTGCGGGCGTGTCTGAAAATCAGGCGACCCGATTTAGAATTTCCCTGCGTTGCCAGCCGTCAAGGTTGGCGCTCAGGCCGGCTATCAGATTTTTTACGCTATGGGCGCTTGCCCAGCCGATGTGAGGCGTAACTATCAGATTGGGCAGGGTGGAGTCCAGCAGCGGGCTGCCGGCGCGCGGCGGTTCTTCACTCAAAACATCTACCGCTACGCCGCCAAGCGCCTGCTGGCGCAGCGCCTGCGCGACGGCGTGTTCGTCCAGCAGCGGACCGCGCGCGGTGTTAATCAGCAGCGCGCCGGGTTTCATTTTCTGTAGCGACGCTTCATCGATGAGATGACGCGTACTCTCCGTTAACGGGCAGTGCAGCGTCAGAATATCGCTGTGAGCGAGAACATCATCAAAAGGCGTATAGCCCGCGCGCACGGCGGTGGCATGCTTATGCTCGGCGTACAGTACTTTCATCCCCAGCGCCTGAGCGCGAACGGCTACCGCGCTGCCGATATCCCCTTTCCCGATAATCCCGAGCGTGGAGCCATGGATATCCTGGATTGCACTGCCGTGAATACAAAAGTGCGGTGCGTTTACCCATTCCGTCACGGCTTTGTGATGATATTCCAGAAGATGGCGGCGCAGCGCAAAAAGGTAGCCAATCACGGTTTCCGCCACGCCCGTGGTGGAATAACCGGGAACATTACTGACGGCAATACCCAGCTCGCGACATACATCAATATCCACGCAGTCATACCCCGTTGCGGCGACGCAAATATAGCGCAGTGACGGTAGCTGGCGCAGCGTCTCGGCGCGAAGTTTCACTTTATTGGTAATTGCAACTTCCGCGCCCTGCAGCATGGAAACGACCTCATCCGGCGAAGTGGCTCCGCGATAAACCCAGTCGCTGCAAAAGTAGGGCTGTGGGAGAGGAAGAGGTAGGGTATCAGCGTCCAGCGTCACTATTTTCATCATAATTCCTGCGTTGTGGATAAACGGCTGTCGGTCATTAAGCGACCGGAACTGTTTCTACAGCATAAAATAAATGTGAACAGGATGAAAAAGCGTTTTGTTAAATTATGCGCGCCCGGTCGCCAGTGTCTGAGATTGCAGCCACAGACGCGTATCGAATTCCAGCTGATGGTAATCCGGTGCCATATGACAGCAAAGTTGATAGAACGCTTTGTCGTGCGCCTTTTCTTTCAGGTGCGCCAGTTCATGAACCACAATCATGCGTAAAAATGGCTCAGGCGCGTCCCTAAAGACGGTAGCGACGCGAATTTCTGCTTTTGCCTTGAGTCGCGCACCCTGAATGCGCGAGACGCTGGTGTGTAGCCCCAGCGCGTGTTTCATCACGTGAATTTTATTATCGTAAACCACCTTGCTCACCGGCGCTGCGCTGCGCATATAGCGATTTTTCAGGGACTGGGCGTAGCTCCACAGTGCGCTATCGGTGATGATTTGATGGCGGTCTGGATAGCGTGCGGACAGCCAGGCATCGAGACGCCCCTGAGCGATCAGCGTTCTGACCTGCGCCAGCAGCGATTCCGGATAACCCTGTAAATAAGTCAGCGTTGGCATAGTAGTCCGAAAAAAAGGTTTACTGTTATGCGTAATTAAGGGATAAAACGCGCGGATTTTAGCACTCCGGAGGGTGAATGAGCCAGGTTGAATTAGGTGGTCGTGAACTGACGCTACAGCGTTTCCCTGCCACCGATAACGCATCGCCGCTGCAGGCGTGGGACGCGGCAGATGAGTATATATTGCAGCAGGCGTCGCAGCCGGAAGGGCCGGTGTTAGTGTTTAATGACGCTTTCGGCGCATTAACCTGCGCGCTGGCCGATGCTCACCCTGTTACGATAGGTGATTCATATATCGCTCACCAGGCAACGCGGCGCAATTTGCGGCTTAATGGGCTGGATGAATCTGGGGTAGTGTTTCAGGACACGCTGGCGCCTTTGCCGTCGGCTCCCGGCCTGGTGCTGATTAAGATACCGAAGCAGTTAGCGCTGTTAGAGCAGCAGCTTCAGGCTCTGCGCCGCGTCGCGACGCCGCAAACGCGGATCATCGCCGGCGGGAAAACCCGAGATATCCATAATTCAACGCTGGCGCTTTTTGAAAAGATCCTCGGGCCGACGCAAACCACGCTGGCATGGAAAAAATCGCGACTGATTCACTGTACATTCGACGCGCCGCCGCTCGCTGAAACTGCGCCGACGCTGATCTGGCCGCTGGAAGGCACGCCGTGGGAAATCCATAATCACGCCAATGTATTTTCCCGCAGCGGACTGGATATCGGCGCGCGTTTGTTCCTGAAACATTTGCCTGCAGAGATGGACGGCGAGCTGGTGGATTTAGGCTGTGGCAACGGTGTGATTGGCTTAATGCTGCTGGCGCAGAATCCACAGGCCAATATCACCTTTGTGGATGAATCCGCAATGGCGGTGACATCGAGCCGAATGAACGTTGAGGTGAACCTTCCCGAAGCTATCGCGCGCTGCCGCTTTCAGATAAACGATGCGCTGGCGGGCGAAAGCGCTGAATTTTATGATGCCGTACTGTGTAACCCACCGTTCCATCAGCAAAGCGCCGTGACCGATCATATTGCATGGCAAATGTTTCAGGATGCCAGACGCTGCCTGAAATTCGGCGGTGAGCTGCGTATTGTCGGTAATCGTCACCTGGATTATCACCGTAAGCTGAAAAAGATTTTTGGCAACTGCGAGATAGTGGGGAGTAATGCGAAGTTTGTGGTGCTGCGCGCCGTGAAATTACGCAAATCTCGTGCGCGCTAATGCCAGCCTAATATTCCCGGTCAGCCAGCTCTGCCAGCGTGAAGGCGCGCCGGGCGCTGCATCCTGCAGTGCCCTCTCAGCCGTGAAAAATAGTGTAATTCCGCGTACTAATACTCGACCTAAATACTCATTCCCAGTCGGGTTCCCTGAGCGATGGCGCGCCGGGCATCCAGTTCTGCGGCGACGTCGCAGCCGCCGATAAGGTGCAGCGGGCGGCCACATTCGGATAACTCTTGCATCAACGTTTTGCGTGGCTCCTGGCCTGCGCAAATAATAATGTTATCCACTTCCAGGCATTGGGAAACGCCGTCGACGAGAAGATGCAATCCTGCGTCATCAATATACTGATACTGGATGCCAGACAGCATGTTGACGCCGCGCGCCTGTAGCGTGGCGCGGTGGATCCAGCCGGTGGTTTTCCCCAGGTCGGCACCGGGTTTACCCGGTTTGCGCTGCAGCATCGTTATCTGGCGCTCGCTTGACTGCGGTCGGGCGCCTGTGGGGAACAGGCCGCCCGGGAAGCGAAGCTGCGTATCGATTCCCCACTCTTTGCAGAAGGTGGAAATGTTCTGGCTATCAGCGCCGGGCGGCTGGCTCAGATACATGGCGGTGTCGAAGCCGATGCCGCCGCAGCCGATGATAGCGACGCGATTGCCTACGGATTTTTTATCTCTTAACACCGCTAAGTAGCTTAATACGCTGGGATGATCGATGCCGGGAATGGCGGGCAGGCGCGGTTGAATACCGCATGCCAGTATGATTTCATCAAAATCGCCAAGCATCTGCGGCGTCACGAGGGTATTGAACCGTAGTTGAACGCCGGTAAGCGTAAGCTGAACGCGAAAGTAGCGCAGCGTTTCATTGAACTCTTCTTTACCCGGTATTTGGCGGGCGAGGAGAAATTGGCCACCGGCCTCGGACTGGGCGTCAAAAAGGGTCACGCTGTGCCCGCGTTGCGCGGCCTCAAGGGAGAATGCCATTCCGGCAGGTCCGGCACCAACCACCGCCAGACGTTTTGCGTGCGTTGCAGCTGACGGAACATAAAGGGTTTCATGGCAGGCGCGGGGATTGACCAGACAGGAGGTGACTTTGCCCGCGAAAATCCGATCCAGACAGGCCTGATTACAGCCGATACAGGTGTTAATTTCCGCTGCCTTCCCTTGTGCAGCCTTACGGATAAGCGCCGGATCGGCGAGGAACGGGCGAGCCATTGAAATCATGTCCGCATCGCCGGCGGCAACAATCGCTTCGGCAACCTCAGGATCGTTGATTCTGTTCGTCGCGATAACCGGCAGGGAGACCTGCGATTTTAGACGCCGGGTCGCCCAGCTAAAGGCGGCGCGCGGCACCGAGGTAGCGATAGTGGGAATGCGCGCCTCGTGCCAGCCAATCCCAGAATTAAAAAGAGTGATGCCGACGTTTTCCAGCGCGTGCGCCAGGTTTATTGCCTGGTCAAAAGTGGAACCCTCTTCGACAAGGTCCAGCAGTGACAGGCGCCAGATGATGATGAAATCATGGCCCACGCGCTGGCGCACGGCGCGCGCTACTTCCACCGCAAAGCGCATGCGGTTTTCCGCACTTCCCCCCCCAGTCGTCACTGCGTTGATTGGTGCGGGGAGCAAGAAACTGATTAATGAGATAGCCTTCCGAGCCCATGATTTCGACGCCGTCGTAGCCGCTCTCCCGGGCAAGAAGCGCGCAGTGGGCGAAATCCTCAATCAGCGAGTGGATTTGCTGGCGACTTAACGCCTGCGGGACAAAGGGATTGATAGGCGCCCGGAGCGCGGAAGGGGCGACCAGATTGGGTTGATAGCTATAGCGCCCGGTGTGCAGTATCTGCAGCGCGATTTTTCCTCCTTCCCGATGTACTGCATCCGTTACCTGCCGGTGTATGACGATCTGGCTTTTATGATTAAGTACGGCCCCGCCTGCGGTTGTGACTCCGCCGGGAGTAGGTGCTATACCGCCAGTCACAATCAGGGCGACATCATTACGCGCACGCTCGGCATAAAATGCGGCCAGGCGCAGTGGCCCATCCGGATGCTCCTCCAGCCCGGTATGCATGGAACCCATCAATACGCGGTTTTTTAATTGGGTAAATCCCAAATCCAATGGTGAAAGAAGCGATGGATAGCGCATTAGCGTGCTCCAGTAAGTTTTGTCGCGTGGTCCGATGAGTTAACTGTAGTGAGGATTCATTAAACGCGCAGAAAAGGGGCGGGGGTTTGTGATGTATTTCACGGGCCGGTGCTCCGCAGGTGCCCTGAAATGTAGGGTGTCGAAAGATCTTGCACGGTACTATGTAATGTTTTGCTTGTGCAGTGCGTTAATTCAGATTTATTTATCGCATACTGCCACTGTGCGATTCCTCTAGAGTTAGGGTAAAACAGCAGGCTGTAGCATCTGAAGAAAACGCGCATATCATGGCGTGATTGTTATAGTTGATTAACCAGAACGGTGATTCCGTTAAGGGTATGAGTGCGCTATTCAATAGGATGGATACCGCTAATGCCTCTTCATGCCGCCGCCTGATGGGGTACAGAAAACATTAAATAAGATAAGTTCCTACGTCACCAGGGGGCGCAGGCCGGTTGAATGCGTGTCCAGGCAGCGCCCCTGAGGTCTGTTACTCAATTGATAACGGATAATGTCCTTTGTTTACAGGTATAGGCCATGGGGGATTCTCGGCTACGGGCAACGCTCTTGTATTCAAGACTGAAGATTTACTCGCGCTTATTTTCATCTCTTCCTCATTAACATTAGATACTACCCTTTTGCGATTAGAATGGGAAATACAATTATTATTTTATTTTTAATTGGTAATAACTTTTATCTGTGCAGCGATATATCTACTTATATCACCCTTAGAAATTAATTTGTTTATGGTATTAAATAAAGTGAGTCTAAAGATATCACTCAAAGTGAAGAAATTAATTCATAATATTTTCGATCGAATAGTGACCAATAATGTTTTTTTTGTACCTATTTTACAAAAGGTGCGGCCTTAAATAGGTTGATTATCCTTGATTTTTCTGCTTTATTGATCTTTTGTCCTGGTGAGTTTTCTTTGTGTAGACTAAAAAACCAATCCTTGCGTCTGAGTGTAGTTATATATTATTGTGTCTAATTATATGCTTTTGTTGTGTGATGTTTATTATTTAGGAGGGTTTTACGCTAATATATCGCCGAAAATTACGATGTCAGTACTGAGTTTTAATTAATCAGCATGCGATATCTGGGGGATATAAGACGATATAAATATCAGGAAAAAGTACATCCTTGTGGGCATATAGGCGTTTTCCATGTATATGATTTTTATACAGGCGTCTGGTATGAGGAATTGGTATACACCGATATCAATGCCGTCATTGCCTTTTCTAAGAGAATGTAATGATAATTGATGTCGTTATATGGAAGTTGTGACTATGTTGAAGATATCTATTATTACCGATAACGCTTTTTTTAGGTTAGGTATCTGTGCCCTCATTAAAGAGGGGGTATATATTGTGAACAAAAAGGAAGAGTGTGAGTTTACTGAAAAAGTAGATCTAGAGCATAGTGATTTGATTGTAACGCAGTGTCGCCATGGTGCCGAAGCCGTTGTCGTTAATGCGCTTCAGCTTGGTGGTAAGCAGCAGGCTTTTGTATTTCTAGAAAAGCGAGACATTAGAAAGCGTTACTTAGGTGGAGCGCAGTGGCAGTATCAATGCTTTATGATGGATGATCCCGTCCACAAATTTGTGAAGTCATTCACTCTATATCTTCGGCAGAGAAGATATAAGCGTTTGGGTAATGAAATGCCCAGAACATGTGGTTTACTGACCGAGCGTGAGTGGAATTTTATTCATCTATATTGTAGTGGTATTTCATTACAAAGAGTGGGTAAGAATATGGGGTTCTCAGATAAATATGCCAGTCATATAAAAAGAAATATCATGAAGAAACTCCATTTAAGACATGATTCTTTTTTGATTTCTTTTTATCGTGAATATAGACGGCATTACGGCGAAGCAAATTCATTACAATAATATAATGTAGTATCATTTAGATTAAAATTTTAGAACCACCGGGGAATATCGTTAGTTTATATTATTTCGCAATAGATTATCGTAAATTTAGAAGTAACGAGTATAAGAGTATAAGAGTATAAGAGTATAGTAAACATGAAATTATCATAGAAAAAACCACGCCTTACCACGTGGTTTTATTAGTGCTGTGTTTCTTTGCCCGGAATTATGCCATCTGAGATTTAGTTATAACATTGGCTAATTTAATTAACTGAATTCCAGTTGCCATATCACTGATTGTTTTGTTCAGGCGGAATGGATTAAAAATATTATCAATAATCCCACCAATCCCTTGTCCCAAAATAGTACCTGCTGCAATAGTCACTCCATCAGGGTCTTGAATTCCTTTCATAGCATGTTCATTTGCCACCACATTCGCGATTGTTCCGCCAATCTTACTCCCGATGAAAGAGAATAAACCTGCACCAGATACTGTCTGTAATTCATTGCTGTTTAAAGTACGCATAGAAAATTCCTTTTGTAATAAAATAAATAACTTCTTATTCATGGCTTAGGAAGTAGCCATGGAAAGGAATATAGTTCAATGCAGAATATCCTTACAATAGCAATTTTGCTAAAAATGCGTATTCTATTTATCTATAACTTTTTTAAATAAAAGATAACTTAAAATGCCTATGATGCCTGTTAGTGTTATAAGCGAAATAAAGTCAGGATACATATCATTTAATGTATACCCTTTTAGCATAATGCCGCGAACCAGGCGTAGAAAGTATGTTAAAGGAAGCATTTTCCCTAAAAGCTGGGACCAGGCAGGCATTCCAAAAAAGGGATTCATGAATCCTGAAAGCATTGTTGAAAGCAGGAAATAGAATGATGCCAGTTGCATTGTTTGTAACTGACTTTTGGTGATAGTTGAGAATATTATACCGGTGGCAAGGCATAATATTATAAATATACTTAATAATATGCTTAAAGATACCAGGGAGCCTACAATAGGAACCCCCATTGCGTAAATCGAAATTAATAATATCAGGATAGTTTGTACAATACCGATAATGAAGTAAGGAATAATTTTCCCTAACATGATTTCATACGGTAATGCGGGGGATGTAACTATGTGAATGATAGATCCTTTCTCTCTTTCCCTAATGATAGACAGACTTGTCATTAAAATAAGAATGATGGATAACACCACGCCCGCCAGTCCCGGAACAACATTGAGTTTAGTTATCGCTTCTGGGTTATACATTTTATGCAGTACGAGATCGACGAGTTGATTATTATATTTTTTCAACCCGGGAATGTTTTTTATATCGTTGATAAAGACCGTGTTTAACAACGTCATTAATGCCTGTGTCGCATTAGCCGTTGCCGCCGGGTCGGTTGCATCGGTTTGTATGAGAAGCTGCGGTTTTTTTTCTGAAATCATATCCCGGGCGAAATTCGCCGGTATGATAACGACAATTTGCACTTTGCCTTCACGGAAAAGTTTATCTGCTGCTCTTTCACTCTCTATCTTTTCAAGACTGAAGTAACCGGTATTTGCCATCCCGACCATTAATGTTCGGCTCATCGGTGTACTGTCATAATCAATAATTGCCGTGCGTACATATTTGGGATCGGCATTAACCGAAAAACCCAAAATACATAGATTGATAAGAGGAATGGCCAGTATCATCAGCAGGCTGGCACGATCGCGCCGCAGCTCCGAAAATTCTTTAATAATGATGGCCATGATATGCCCGTAAAACTGTTTAAATGTCCTCATACCGGGATGGCCTTTTTCATCAGGTGCGCAAAAGAATCCTCAAGGGTAGTACTGGCTTTCTCAGTGGTATAAACACCAGGAAGTGCGCCGACTAATGTGGTGAGTTTGTCCCTGCATTGCCCGGTAACGTATAGCGTGTTGCTGAAAATAACGGTCTGTTCTACCGCATCGGTTTCATTGAATCGATATTCTAATTCGATAAGATCGGGGCCTTTTATTGCATAGGTTGTCAGGCCCTGGGATTGAATTATATTTTCTGCAGTGCCAGAAGCGAGTAGTTTCCCGTAGGACATCCAGGCAAGGTGATGGCAGCGTTCAGCTTCATCCATATAGTGTGTGCTAACCAAAATCGTGACGCCTTCGCCGGATAAATAATGCAATATTTTCCAGAATTCTCTTCGCGCATAAGGGTCGACGCCAGCCGTAGGTTCGTCCAGTAATATAATTTTAGGGCGATGTAAAATGCTTGCTGCCAAAGAGACGCGCTGCTTCCAGCCGCCGGAAAGGTGCAGCGTTAAAATATGACGGAATCGCTGCAAATCAAATTCGCCGATGAGTTCATCAACGCGACGTTCCGCATCGGGAATGCTACGTAATCGGGCAAGGAATAATAGGTTTTCTGCAACAGTCAGGTTTTCCCATAGCGTAAAGCTCTGGGTCATATAACCGATTAACGGTTTAATTTTGTTCCTCTGTTGGAATATATCGTAATTGAAACATTGCCCTGATCCGGTGTCTGGCCGCAGTAGCCCGCACATCATTCTCATGGACGTTGTTTTTCCGCTACCGTTTGGGCCGAGAAAACCGGTTATTTTTCCGGTAGGAATACGGATTGTAAGATCTTTAACGACGTGTTTGCCGCCAAAATGTTTATTAACATTATTAAGTTCGATGCAGTGGTCCATTATAAACTGACCTCAACGGGCAACCCTAACTTTAATGCTGGCTGTGGTTTCAGTGGAACAGCCTCTATCATGAAAACCATGCGTTTTTTCTGTGCGCTGGTATAGATAACCGGCGGGGTATACTCCGCTTTAGGCGAAATAAAGCGAATCCGTGCCGATATTGATTGTTTTATTCCTTCAACTTTTACGTTGATTTTTTGCTCAAGACGGTAGCGAGGGAGCTGTTCTGCCGGAACGAAAAAGCGGATTTTTACCGCACTATTGGGCAAAAGCGAAAGAATTGGAGTGCCTGGTGACACTACTTCGCCTGGATGATACATCACATCATAAACCTCGGCGGCGCTTGCACTTTTAAGCTGCAATTTATTTAACGTTATTTGGCTTTGTTCTAGTTGCAATTGGGAAGCGGCCGCTTTTTCACGCTGAGCGTCGATTTTGTCTGCGCGCGAAGGGAGTTTTTGACTGGCGAGCTGTGAAGTGAGTTCACGAACGCGTTCTTGTTTAAGATGGTTATCGGTTTGAGCCTGCTCCAACTCGAAATCAGAAACATAGCCTTTAGTTTTGAGCTGCTGATAGCGGCGTAACTTTGATTGAGAAAGCTTTGCATCGCTTTCTGCCTGGGCAATTTGCGCCGCAGTAATATTTAATTCTGTATGACGGCTACCCTTAGTTAAATCATTCAGCGTAGCGATTTCGCTGCTCATATTTTTATTAGCAATTTCATACTGTTTTTTCTCGGTGTTATTATCAAGAATAACCAATGTTTGTCCGGTGCTAACTTGTTGTCCACGGTTAACTAAAACCTGCTCTATTCTGGAGGTGGTTTGTGCGGATATATAGATGAAATCACCCTCAATATAACCCTGGGTTACTTGATTATCATCGTTACGGCAGCCTGACAGGAGAAATATAACAAATAGACCTAAAGGGATGAATATACGTTTTAGTGAGCTTTCCATGTTTATTATCAATATCATCTATGATTGTACGGGTATCGAATGGGTATTGCGTTAAGGCCGTGTAATTACGGGGTTATAATTTCCAAACGAAACACCTCCTGAGCAGAATTATGCGAAGTGCTTAAAGATGCAATTATCTTTTTTTTACAGTAAGGCTCAAGTTAAATAATGTGATTTTACAGCCAAATAGCTGTCTGCTTAGGCTATAATAAATACTTGGTTGTAACCGATTTTTATAAGGTCGTATTAGCCTTAGATTAATAATGGAAAATTACCTGGTATTTTTTACTATTCTTTTCCGTGTTAAATACGAGGAAATAAAAGAGGTTATACGCAATAAAGAGCTCTTAATGGCAGCGCTACCGGTATCAGAATGAATATCTTTTTCTGACATCGGTACGTAGGGAGTCGAGTGATTATTTGTATGTTGTTGTTCATTTTGAATAAGCAGGATATAGCCAACGCCCCTGGCGTTCAGTAACAGGCGATGTGGCTTATCTTTATCATTAAGATAGCTTCTTAGGTTAAAAATAACCTGCCGAATGCTATTTTCTGTGACAAATTTATTTTTCCATACCACCTCCATAATCATGTCTTTTGTAACGACATTACCTTTATTTTCCAGCAATAACATAAGCATGCGGGACTCAGTGCCTCTTAATGAGGCTTCTGAAATTAAATCGCCCGGCTCGCCATTCTTATCAACATTATGTGTTGCAATGGTCGTGAATCCCTGAGCGTGCGTTATTATAAATAAATGGTATTTATTTATAATATGGAAAACCATCTTATCCATGATTGAGCTCCCTTCCATTGGAAACGTAAGTTTGATTGAAGAGGAATAATGACTAGTTTTTTATATTACTCATAACCTATTCCTTTAATCTAAGTCAATCCTTCAGTTAGGGCTATGAACATTTTTGAGTTTATTACCCTAGTAAATGCACGATAAATTAAAAGTCCTCTACCGTGAAGGTGATAATAAATTGGCGATAACCACTTGTAATATCTATTTTTCATGGAGGTATTTACCGACTCGTAAAAAGCAGAATAATCCCTGTTTTGGGTGTTTTTTGTGCTTATTTAGCTCAAAAAGTGGTCGTAATTGCTATGAAATAAGAATTTTCATAGAGACAATGTTTGTCTTTTAGGAATTACAATCAGCCCGGTGAGTTAAGAGAATTAGCTATTTGAATAAGATAACACACTTCAGATGTTCCATGACATACAGTTAATGACTTTATGGCATGCCATGCGAAAGAATCGGTTAATAACGTAGGTTTGTACAGACGCTATACGCTGCCTGGTAGCGACTATTCTGCATTTTATATCGTGCGAGACCCTTAACTGAAGAGCGAAGGTCTGAGCGATTTTAGAACGTCAATAACACGTTGACCAGATAGAGAGATTGGAACGTGAAGGTTTTTAGCATTGGCACCCAAACTGTAATTATAAAGCTGCCGATCGGGTTTTTTGGCTGGCCACGAAATAATTTATCAATTATGGGGATAGTAATAATTTCGGCCAGCCAGCCAGCCTGCCTGCCAGGGCAGAAAGGGTTATGTAGTCTTTGTAACACTCTTTAATGACATTAAAAAATACTCTAAGTCTCTTCTCCCCCCCAGAAGAATGATTCTCTTGTGCACTGGGCTTCTTAATTTTTCCTTTAAGGAATAGTAAGTATCGCTATTAAGAATTACTGGGATTAAGGTGGCGCAGTCTGTTTTTATATTAGGTGTCGACGTTGCATGTTGGTATCAGTGATGTGGAGGAAATCATTGAAAATCAAGGTTAGAAATAATCCTTATTTCCCTGGGTTATGATAAGTATGAATAACAATTGAATAACGTGAGGTGAGTTATTATTGCTCTGTGCTTTTATTATGAATCTGGCTTCATTGCTATTTAACAATCAGGAAATAAAAATTCACTTTGGAATTTTAGGGGTCGTATTTATACTTCGTAAAAAGTCAGGACGGCTACCGTTAGAAAAGCGGTCTTTTCGTTTAACTATACGATTATTTCATGGAATGAGTTTATGCAAACTATGCCTATTGCAATAATGCATCCTTATCCTTTAGTGTTGGGCGCATTATCTTCCTTATTTAATGCCTCAGATAAGTTTAGGGTTGTTCACATTTGCCTTGATTACGAGCAATTGATCAGTGCCGTTGGAATCAGCCACGTTGATTTCGCTATTTTGGATATTGATGCATATGTTCTTGATGAACATGTCCAGAACATGATTCGACGCCTTATTTTTATTCGCCCCAGAATAAAAGTCGTGCTTTATACCGATAAAGTGATGGGCGATGTTATCAATGTGCTAAAGCAGGTTGGTGTCGCGGCCATTGTCAGTAAGAAAGATATGCCAGAGGAGCTTTTATGCGCCTGTGAACAGATTCTGCTGACCAATGAGTTTTATCTTTCGGCGAATATCAAAGAGGCTGAGTCTGCCGCCGGAGATGTGACATTTGGCCTTTCCAACAAAGAGTTTGAAATCATAAAGCTTGTGGTTTCCGGTTATACCCTCGCGGAAATCGCTGAGTTAAAGAATCGTTCTTTAAGCACTATTTCTACGCACAAATATAACGCAATGCGTAAGTTAGGGTTGAATTCTAATACGGAGCTATTGAAATTCGCCTACGAGAACAATTTTTTTCAGAGCATCATTTCTGAATAATATATGTACAAAGGATTGTTCATTCATGAGATACCACCATCTTGGTTTAGCCCTGCTCATGCTACCGGGCTTTGCTAAAGCGGATACATTGCTGGATGCCGTAAAGCACGCTGGGGCAACGAATGCAGAAATGCAGGCTGCAATTTATCAGCAGTTGTCTTCATCGGAAAAAGAGTGGCAAGGCATTGCCGGTTTCCTGCCATCTTTACAGCTTACCGGTTCTTACACCGAGCAGGATCAGCCGAAAGCCGCCTATGCGGCGAAAGTCACCCGGCATGACTGGGGGCTTTCTTTAACCCAGCCGCTATTTGATGTATCAAAATATGCGGATTATCTGCGTGGCAAAGCCATGTCGCAGAGCGGTGAGATCCAGCTATTAAAGACACAGCAAAAAATTATTAATGATGTTTCGGATGCTTACGCGCGCGTGCTTTACCTCCGGGATGTGCTTCATTCCGCGCAGGTGGCCAGTAAGACCTATGAGAAACAGTTAGCACAGGCCCGGGCGGCCATGGATATGGGAGATGTGACGCGCATCGATGTTGATGAAGCTCAGGCAAACCTGGACGTTTCACGTGCGAAAGAGATAGAGGCTGAAAACGAATTAAGCGCAGCGGGTGCGCGATATACACGCCTGACGGGTTTAAGTTATCGGCAAGTTGAACCTATCGCTGCGCAGTGTCTCGTTGCCCGGAAGTCTTTTCAGCGCAACTCGGAAAAGTTATTACTGAATCGCGCTCTCGCTCAAAACGTAGATGTCAGGCTTGCTGAAACGCAAATGGATATCGCGCATAGCGATGTTGTAGCAGCGACCAGCGGCCACCTGCCCGTTGCTCGCCTACAGGCATCCTACGGTACTAACTGGAGTCGGGGGGAAGGTGAGAACCCTCTTGATTCACTGTTTGGAACGACCTCAAAAACGACGAATTCCTACATTGGCGTGCAGGTTACAGTACCTATTTTTAACGGTGGCCTTGCTTTATCTCAGTCCCGTGAAGCCGCCTATAAAAAGGAAGAAGCTCGCTATCAACTCATTGATACCCGACATAAAATTGAAGAGGATTTACATACCGCCCTATTAAATATCAATAATAGTGTGGCGCTGGTTACCTCAACGCAGCGCGTTATTACGTCAGAGAAAAGCAAGGTCGACTCTACGTCACTTGGAAAAGATATGGGCTTGAGAACACAGATTGATGAACTTAATGCTCAGCAGCGTTATTACGAGGCGATAAAAAATAATGCAGAAGCGCGTTTTAAATTATTAAGCGCCAAAATAAACCTTTCTCGCATTATGGGCGATCTTGGTTATAACGTTCTTTCTGACATTACATGCACTAATTAATTTTACTATCATTCTATTTCGGACTTTATTATGACTGACTCTCTTTTCCGTCAGGAAGCACTGGACGCTCAAAAAAATAAGATGATGGGCTCAGTTTCGCTTTATTGCCCCCCTTATCGCTGGTTAGTTATTTTATTAGTTTCTTTTTTTACCATATTAATTATGGGATTTCTTTTCTTTGGGCATTATACAAAGAGAGAAACAGCCAGCGGCCAATTATTGCCAAAAGATGGGGTATATAATGTGACGGCGCCGTCTACCGGCACCGTTACTCGCATGCTGGTAAAAGAAGGCAGTAAAGTAGAAAAGGGAATGCCATTACTGGAGATTTCTTCGGAAATATCAACCTCAATGGGGCAAACCCGTGAGTTTGTTCGCAGCCAGCTCATCATGCAGCAAGCCCGCCTTAAGGCCCAGCTTGAAGGCGTTCAGGAACTGGCTCAGGAAACTTCTCACGGTCTTAAAAACCAACTGACAACATTGGATAGCCAGGTTGGGTTATTGAAGCAGCAGCAATCCCAGCGTCGTCAGCAGCTAACGCTGGCGCAGCGGCAGTTAGAGAAATTGACTGCGATGCGCAATGAAGGTTTCGCCTCTAATCATCAGATAGATGAACAGACCAGCAATGTTCTGGAATCGAATGCGCGCCTGCAGGAGGTTAATCGCCAATCCATGGAGCTGGAGCAGCGAATTTTCTCACTGAAACAGCAGCTTCGTGAACAGCCTTTAAATACTCTGAATCAACAGCGTGAAATTGAACGCAAGCTGGCTGATGTTGAACAATCTCTGGCCGAAAATGAATCTCATCGCGCCATTATTATTCCTGCGACTAGCGCCGGAGTCGTTGGCACCATGCTGGCAAAAACCGGGCAGGTGGTAAATACCGGGCAACCGCTGCTGTATTTACTACCGGAGAATAGCACGCTGCAGGCAAAACTTATGGTCAGCAGCCGGGCGATTGGTTTTATTAACCCAGGCCAGGAAGTTATTTTAAGGTATGAGGCTTATCCCTATCAGAAATTTGGCGTTCAGCGCGGCAAGGTGGCAGAAGTTTCTACCGCAACGCTTTCACCTCAAGAGGTAATGTCATTAACGGGCAATAATAATGTTCAGGAAAAACTGTATCAGGTCACCGTTAATTTAGACAGACAGGATATTTCGCTATATGGAAAAACGGAGCCATTACGTTCAGGTATTAAGCTTGAAGCCGATTTCCTAATTGAGAAACGCCGCATTATTGAGTGGGCATTTGAACCGCTATACGCCCTTGGAAAGCGCCTGTAAATACGCCCGTTTATTACGTAATCATGGAGTTAAATCCAAATGGATTTTTTGAAATCGCTAAATTTTAGCTTTCGCCGACGTTTGCCGGTAATACAGCAATCCCAGGCCGCTGAATGTGGTCTCGCCTGTGTAACGATGATAGTTAATTATTATAATTACCGTATCGACATGGTGACTATGCGCCAGCGTTTCTCGACGTCGCTTAAAGGTGCAACCCTTGGCGATATTATGCTGGTTGCCGGCCATTTGGGAATGACCGGGCGGGCGCTTCGGCTTGAAGTCGAAGAGATGTCAAAACTGAGAACGCCCTGCGTGCTGCACTGGAATATGAACCATTTTGTGGTGCTTAAAAGCGTCTCGAAAACGGGGATTACTATCCACGATCCGGCTCAGGGGCTGCGCGTCGTTCCTTTTGCCGAGGTCTCGCGCTGTTTCTCCGGCGTAGCGCTGGAGCTATTGCCCTCTGCAGAATTTAAGCCAGCCGAATCTCGTCAGTCGATTTCAATGTATCGCCTGATTGGCAGCGTCCACGGGATCCGCTCTGCGCTCAGTCAGGTATTAATTCTGTCGATAGCGCTAGAGCTTTTTGGGATCATTTCCCCTTTTTATATGCAGTGGGTAATGGACCAGGTGTTGGTGTCGGCCGATAGGGACTTGCTGACGCTTTTAAGCGTGGGCTTTATTTTTGTTCTGCTGATGCAAAATGCCATTACCGCGCTTCGTTCCTGGGTTACAACCTGGTTTTCCAGTCTGCTTAACGTACAGTGGACAGCGAATGTCTGCTCACATTTATTAGGACTCCCACTCTCCTTTTTCGAATCGCGTCACGTGGGCGATATTATTTCGCGCTTTGGCTCGATTAACACTATCCAAAGCACGCTGACTTCTCGCTTTATCAGCTCGGTACTGGATGGCGTCATGGCGGTAATTACGCTGGGAATGCTCTTCACTTACAGCGCCACCCTGAGCTGGGTTGTGATGCTGCAATTTGCGCTTTACGGCATTATTCGTTTTACCGCCTATCGTCCTTTCCGCCGGGCTAATGAAGATCAGATTGTCACGGCCGCGCGTGCGGAGACGATTTTGCTGGAGTCGGTGCGTGGGGCAAAAGCGCTGAAGCTTAACAATAAGCAAGATGTCCGGGTGGGAACATATGCGAATGCATTAGTAGAGACCACCAATAAAAACATTGTTATTCAGCGTTTATCCATTGCCTTTAGTACGGTTCACGGCGTTATTTCCGGCGTCGGGCGTATTATTTTAGTCTGGATGGCGGCAACGCAGGTATTAGATGGCCACTTCTCTGCAGGTATGCTGATTGCATTTATGTCGTTTGCCGATCAGTTTATCTCGCGTGGCTCTGGATTAATCGATGCCATGATTGATTTTAAGATGTTAAAACTTCACGGTGAGCGTTTAGCCGATATTGTTCTGACGGAAAGAGAAAAAGACGGGAATCACGAAAAAGTAATTCGGAATACCGCGCTGAGTAATGAACATGCTCCGCGTATTACAATCAAAGATCTTTCATTTCGTTATGCGGAAACAGAGCCACTGGTTTTAAATAATTGTTCTTTTGAGATTAATTCAGGAGAGTCTGTTGCCATAATTGGCCCGTCTGGGCAGGGTAAAACGACGCTGGCAAAACTATTGCTAGGACTTTTAACTCCTGAAAATGGAAGTATTATGATTGACGGTGTTGATATTCAGCAATTAGGATTATACCAATACCGGGAAAGAATAGGTTGCGTAATGCAGGACGATATTCTTTTCGCAGGTTCAATATCAGATAATATTTGTTTTTTTGACGCTGAGCCAGATCAGGAGCGAATTGAAAATGTCGCCAAACTCGCTCAGATACATGATGAAATTATGCGTATGCCAATGGGTTATCAAAGCCTAGTTGGTGATATGGGGTCATCTTTATCTGGCGGGCAGAATCAGCGTGTTTTATTAGCAAGAGCGCTTTACCGTAACCCATCTATTTTGGTTCTTGATGAAGCATCAAGCCATTTGGATGTGGAAAAAGAAATGTTAATTAATAACGCCGTTAGGCAGATGAAAATAACACGTATTATTATTGCACATCGACCGGAAACTATTCGGAGTGCTGACCGTGTTATTGCTCTTAATAATGGTGCTATTCAAGAAATTTATCCTGATATGCTTCCTGGAAGCGTAACTGGTGATAAATAAGTCATAGTTTTATGACTTTGGAACAGTAAATAATCAAAAAATGTAAAGGAATTATCAATGCGTGAACTTAGCATTCATGAAGTAGACGTTGTTGCAGGCGCAAGTTTTGCTTCTCGCCTCGGTGCTGCTGGATTAGGGGCTTTGGTTGGATTATCTTCCGGTACTATGCGCGGCGGCGTAGCTGGCGGTTCTGTGGGCGGGATCTTGGGTTTCGGCCTTATCTCCTCTCTGGTTACCATGGTCTGGGGCGGCGCTTTGGCAACCGTTCACGGCGCTGTTTATGGCCTGGTTAATGACTGGGATAAAACGCTGGAAACCTTTAATAACTATTCAGATCAGTTTGCCGATCTGACTGTTACTACGCCTAAAGTCTAATTCTTCCACGTGTAATACAATATAAAAAAGGAATATTACCATGCGCGAATTAAAAAATAGCGAAATCAATCATGTTTCTGGTGGTAAATTAGATCTGTCTGGTTTCTTCGACGGTTCTTTTGCTAAAGAAGTCAGCGATTTTCTGAATAATACTATCGCTCCGATCTTCAAAAATACTTTCGACGGTATTTCTAAGCTTCTGACTGATGGTTTTGATAACCTGAAAAATACTATTACCGGTATCATCGGTGGTGGTAAAAAAGCATAATCATTGCTGACAAAACGCCGGTATTCTAATGCCGGCGTTTTACTCTATGGAGATTATTATGCGTGAGTTAAACTCCTCTGAACTGCAGGCCGTTTCCGGCGGCGAACTCCCCGCATGGACATCAATTAAAGATTGGTTTGATAAGCTTATAACTTCTGCAAAAGATGTTAATGAGCATATCACATGGGGCGTAAGCGTTAGCGTAGCAGGTTCAATATTAAATATTGCCAAATTCTTTCTAGGGCGCTTCTTACACTAAGCGAATAGGAATTGTAGAATGAAACAATTAAACGAAAATCAACTTTCACAAGTTAGCGGCGGCCTGTCTGTGTCCGGACTTCTCGATTTTATTCGGGGAATAGGCCATTCACGCGATGAAGGTAAAGTAGATTGGACTAATCCGAATACTCAACCTTCAAATGGTTATGGGCTTGGTGACATTGCCGGTGGCGCCGTTGTTGCAATTATTGGTGCGGCTGTTGCTGGTATTAATTATCTTGTTAAATCCAGTCGCGCTAAATAAATAAAATAAAGTTTATACCAAAATATCTAATTCTATTTGGATATATTACGATTGAGACCCTGTCAGGCGGGAAAATATAATTCTACCTGAGATAGTATTTCCATTATCTCACCCCGCCAGAAAGTTCTGGAAAATAACGCTGTAAGAAGAATAAAACTTACAGAGTATTTAAAAAAGGAGTTTTTAAGAATGAAAGCGATTTTCTCTGTTGTTGCTGCATCTCTGCTGATGGCCGGCATTTCTACGGCTAATGCATCTGATGGCACCATCGTTTTTAACGGTGAACTGACTGATGCGACCTGTGACGTTACCGTAAACGGCGGTTCAAACGACGCGACTGTAACGCTGCCGACCCTGTCTGCAACTATGCTGGCTGCCGCTGACGCAACTGCAGGTGATACCGATTTCGTTATCAACCTGAAAAACTGTAACCCGGCAACCGGTAAAGTGCGTGCTTTCTTTGAAGCGGGCAACACCGTAGATATGACTAACGGTCGCCTGAAAAACATGCAGGCTCAGGGCGCAGCTGGCAACGTACAGCTTGAGCTGCTGAACGAAGGTGGTACTTCACTGAAAGTAGGTGATACCGGGCAGCGCGCTAATGCCGCTACTGACCTGAATGCAGGCACTGCCGATCTGCCGTACATCGTTCGTTATCACGCAACAGATAAAACTAGCGCGGGTAAAGTAACTTCTTCTGTTACTTACTCTATCGATTACGAGTAATCCGCCCTAGCTGAGCAGAGGCGACCTCGCGTCGCCTCTTTTCATATCTTTCCGGGGAAGTAATAAAGGGACTTAATTATTATGAGAAAAACAATCGGAATTTTAACGGCAGCGATTCTTTCTTTATGTTTTACGGTTACCACTCAGGCAAGTATTGTAATTAACGGTACCCGAGTTGTTTATCCTTTAGATCAGAAAGATATTTCCGTGCATTTTGATAATCGTGGCAATATTCCGTCGCTCACGCAGGTATGGATCGACGATGGCAATCGTGATACTCCGATTGATAAGCTCAATGTACCCTTTATTATTACTCCGGCTATGTCCCGGGTTGAGCCGGGAAAAGGTCAGACGATAAGAATTATTTATACCGGCAGTGGCACAGCCAAAAATGAAGAAAGTATTTATTGGTTGAATGTCCTGGATATTCCTGGTCTGGCAAAAAAAGCGGTGCCAGATAATTATCTACAGATGGCTATTCGTAGCCGCATCAAACTTTTTTTACGTCCCGCTGGCCTGTCAGCTGATGGATTAATTAAAGCCTCAGAGAAAATTAGCTGGAAGATCGTTAATACCGGTGGAAAGGCACAATTGCGCGCCACCAATAGCTCACCCTATCACGTCACTATTACCGGCATCACTCTGACCAGCACCGGCGGGAAAACTATTGAGATGACGCACGGCGGAATGGCGTATCCCAATAGTACGCTTGATATTGATTTGCCGAAGGCCGCAGGGCAGGTCTCGAAGATTAACTATACCTCTCTCAGCGATAGCGGTGCCGCCCTTAAATTTGAATCTGCTCTGAAGTAATGGGGGGTGTCACGATGCAAAAGAAAAATGCTGCACCCCCGCTATTTTCGCTAAAGCCGATTGCCTTTTCCGTAGGCTGTGCGTTATTTACGGTTCATGGTTACGCGTGGGCCGAGGAGAGTAGCACTGAGACAGCGGCCAGGCAGGAAACCCGTACAGCCGATGACGGTATGCAGGAAGTAGAATTTAACCCGTCGTTTTTATCGGCTTTCCCCGGCAGCCAGCAAACGCTCTCCCAATATAGCCGCGGCAATCCGCTGGTCGTAGGGCGCTATCCTTCGATTATTAGCGTTAACGATCGCAAGCTCGGCAAGCGGGAGATCCGCATTGAGAAGGTTAACGGCAAACCCGCCGTGTGTATTACTTCGCAGATTTTGACGGACTCTGGGATAAACCAGGAAAAGCTGTCGTCGGCAGAGCTAAAGCATTTACAGGACCCGGCCGCCTGCGTGCCCTTTAGCGCTTTAACGCAGGAAGGCCGCGCTTATTATGATATGTCCAGCCTGACGCTGAATTTTGCCATGCCGCAGGCGATGCTATATACCCAGGGACGCGGCTATGTCAGCCCGGAATTATGGGATGGCGGCCAGACGGCGCTGTTATTTAATTACAATACCAACTATTACAACGCGGTCTCACACGGGAAATCGTGGCAGTCTGCCTATGCCGGGCTGAACGTTGGGTTAAACTTTGAAAGCTGGATGTTTCGCCACACCGGGAACCTAAACTGGCGCGATGACTCGGGTTCTAACTATAAATCTAACCGTACCTACGTGCAGCGTGATATCAATGCGTTACGTTCACGTTTAACTATTGGGCGCAATTTTACCAGCGGTGAGCTGTTTGATAGTTTCGGCTATCGCGGGGCTGAACTTGCCTCTGTTGACCAAATGCTGCCGGACTCACTGCGCGATTATGCCCCTATTGTGCAAGGCACGGCGGATACTAATGCGAAGGTCAGCGTGCGCCAGAACGGCGTGACGCTCTATGAGACCGTGGTGCCGCCTGGCCCCTTTGCCATTAACGATCTCTACCCGACCGGCTATGGCGGTGATATTGACGTAACGGTACAGGAATCTGACGGACGGGTTAAAACGTTCAGCGTACCGTTCTCCTCGGTAGCCCAGTTGCTGCGTGCGGGAATGACGCGCTACAGCCTGCTGGCCGGGGAAGTCGATATTCAGAACAACTCCTGGCATCCTAAAATCGCGCACGGCACTATCCAGCACGGTTTCAATAACGTGTTCACCGGCTATGCGGGTGGGCTGACGACGGATGACTACAGCGCCCTGCTGTTAGGCGGTGCGGTGAATACGGGAGTGGGTGCGCTGGCGCTGGATATCACCGGCGCGAAAACACAGCTCAATAACTTCTCGCACACCGGGAGCAGTACGCGGCTTACTTATAGCAAGAGAATAGCTGAGACGCGCAGCAGCATCAGTCTGGCAGCTTATCGTTATTCTTCTTCCGGCTACCTGGATTTAAATAACGCCATGTCGCTGGCTGAATGGCAGCACAACGGCGGCAGCAGTACCAATAACAGTTATAGCTGGCGCCAGCGCAGCCGGTTCTCTGTCACCCTGAACCAGTATTTACAGGACGGCTATGGTCAGTTTTATTTGACGGGCTATAACCAGAACTATTGGGGGCGCTCCGGGAATGATACTCAGTATCAGCTTGGCTACAGTAACAACTGGCGCAGTTTGACCTATAGCCTGGCCGTAAGCCGCCAGCGCAACGCGACCGGTGACAACCAGAATCAGTTCACGCTGACGCTCACAATGCCGCTTGGCCAGGTAAGCGCGCACACGCCGTATCTGTCAATGAGCACCGGCTGGGATTCTGATAATAAGTTGACGAACCAGACCAGCGTTAGCGGGCAGCTCGGTGAATATAATCAGGCCAACTACAGCGTGGGCTACAGCCATACGAAAGACGATGATGCCGGCAACTTATCTGCAGGCTATCGTACGCCGTGGACAATGGTGACCGGTAGTTACGCGCAGGGGAAAAACTACCATTCTTCCTCAGCGGGGCTGACAGGCGCGCTATTGCTACATAAGGGCGGTCTTGTCGCCAGCCCTTATACCGCTAATACCATGGCGCTGGTACATGCGCCGGATGCGGCCGGAGCGCAAATCCTGAGCTACCCGGATATCCATCTGGACAGCCAGGGTTATGCATTGGTGCCTAACCTGCGCCCATATCGGCTTAATGATATTACGCTGGATCCGAAAGGGCTCTCTACTGACGTTGAACTGCTCTCCACTAAAGAGCAGGCGGTCCCCCGTGATGGCGCGGTGGTTGCCGTTAACTTTATGACGGACGTCGGGCGTTCCGTGCTGATTAAGGCGCAGGATAAACATAATAATCCGCTGCCCTTCGGTGCCTCGGTTATCGATCAGGATAATAACCTGGTGGGATATGTCGGGCAGGGCGGAATGGCATTAGTGCGTCTGAAGCAGGATAACTCGCGCTTAAAAGTGATGCTTAACAATAATGCCCTGTGTGCAATGTCGGTGAATTTACCTGCGGCAGAAAAAAATCAATCGCGTCGCTTTGAGAATATAAGCGCGACGTGTGAGTAAAGGATTATTCTATGGTTTTCATGAATAAATATATTTATCTCAAAAGAGAGACAGGGGTTTTATTTTTATTATTGATAAGTTCCTTGTTATTTTCTTTTGCCGCGCGGGCTGATTTACGCTGTGAGGCTGAAGGTGCGACAACCGTAGCTGATATCGGTAATACCGATGCTATTACGGTTTCACGATCGACGCCTATTGGGACCGTCATTTTTTCAAAAACAATGACGGGCTTAAAAGTCAAATGCACCAGTTCGGCATTAACCAAGTCGGATAATCTGTATTTTGTGCGTAAGAACCTAAAAAATATTTTAGGTGCCGGCAGTGGTTTAAGCATGTTTGTCACTTACAAAGGCAACCGTGGCGATACGCCGGTAAATATCCTGCAGGCATCAGATGTCGGTTATTTCGGGCCGCCGGGCACCAGTTTTAACTGGCCCGAGTTTAATCTGTCCGATGTGACCGTTGAAATCGTTAAAACGGGGGAGATGATGGATAAAGTTTCCGTTCCCTCGAATTTAATTACGGTATTTCAGCTCGACAGCTCGCCTTCAGGCGGTAATCCGGCGTCTTTTTTTGTGAAGAATGCGCCAAATATTAACTTTGTGACGGAAACCTGCCGTCCGCTTAACCAGTCGGTAGAGGTACTTATTCCACCTGAGCCGATTAAACCCGGCGGTTTTGGCTCTGGCCCTGGTACTACGTCCGTCAGTAATAAGCCTTTTAATCTGGAGTTCTTCTGTGATGTCAGCGTTTCGGGGAAATTTGATGTTTCGCTGCAAATCGATGGCGTTTCGGCTACGGCAGATCCCGCGCAGGGCGTGCTGAAGCTTGATGAAACCGGACCGGGGAAAGCGACCGGAGCGGGGGTTCAGGTGCTGCATGGCGATACTAACCTACCGGTTAAGTTAGGCACGCCGTGGAAAATCGCCAGTTATCCGAATGCGGCGGACTGCCGACTCACGGTTCCGCTTATCGCGCGCTATTACCAGACGGAAGGCACTGCGACCGGAGGCAAGGTTCACAGTACCGCAACCTTCACGCTGACGTATGAATAATTAAATGCTGTATCGCCCCTCTCCCGGATACGGGGGAGGGGCAGTTTTGTCGTTTTTGTTGCGACGACACCGGTGGTCTCTATAAGGAAATAGGTTATGAAAATATATTCCATTACGCAGTTTTCATGGCGGCATCTGACGGTGCCCGTCGCGTTTAGCATCAACCTCCTTCCTGCGGTCGCGCTGGCGGCGTCGCCCTGGCAGGTTGACGACGGCTCACAGGTCGCAGTGACAAAAGGATATCAAAGCTCAGAAGCGAACGATGTCGCGCTGAAGGCCAGCGGGCAGGGCAGTACGCTGGAGACCAGTCCCGCTATCACATTTAACCTGGCGGGTGATTCCGTACAGGGGGCGAATGCCAGCAACGGCGCTACCATCACGCTGAATAAAAGCCAGACGTTTGCCAAAGGTGCCAACAGCCGCGGCGCTTACGTTGATGGCGCGACGCTCAACGTTAACGGCGGCGCGATGACGGCGGAAGGGAAAAGCGGTATGGCGCTGCAGGGCGTCAAAGGGGCGGTGATTACCCTTAATGACACCACGCTGAATGCAGCGGGGGGCACAGCGTATGGCGCCTCTATGAATAATTCCACGCTCAATATGAATCACAGCGATTTCAATATTCTCTCCGCCACCAACGGCATCAACCTGGTGAGCGACAGCGAAATGAATGTGCTGGACTCTTCGATAACGATTACGGACAGTAATGCGACAGCCGGTATTTTAGTGCGTAAAGCGACGCTGAATGCCGACCAGCTTATTTTGAACTCGCTAGCGAAAAACGGGCTGCGTTTATACGGCTATAGCGATGCGATGATGGCGCAGGCTAATATCAAAAATAGCAACATCATCAGCAGCGGCGAGAGTGCGGTTCTTGCCATGCACGGTAACGGCGTATTCGATAATGTCACTATTTCGAATACTCTCGGTATGGGCATTAACGCCAACGTCAATTCACATCTTGATTTAAACGGCGTGAGGATCGAAACGCTCGGGGATGCGCTGTGGGTTGCCGATGACGCCGCGACGGTAACGGCGACGGGCAGTGAATTTACCACCACGGGTGATAAGGCGCACGCGGTGAGCGCGCAATTTGGTCAGACGCACCTTACGGACTCCACCCTTTCTACCACCGGCGCGGCGGGCTACGGCCTGTATTCCGAAGCATTGGTTGACGCCAATAATGTCCAGGTCACAACGAATGGCGATAAATCGGCGGGCGCTTTCGCCGCGCGCGGCGGTACCATTACTATGACCGACAGCACCGTGCAGACGCACGGCGCGGCCTCTTCCGGGTTAATGACCTACGCTGGCTCCACGCTCAACGCTAACGGTGTTCGCGTTATTACAGACGGCGATAATGCTGCTGCCGCTATGGCCAATGGTGGCACCCAGAATATCACCAATAGCGATTTACACGCCGCAGGGACCGGGCCGATTCTGGCTGCGACTATGGATAACGGCACGATTAATGTGGTTGGTTCCACGTTGACCAGTGATAAAGGCAGCGCGATTCAGGTGAACGGCGCAACGCTCAATGTAGATATGAGCGGCGGGACGACGCTCAACGCCGGAAATAACCTGCTACTGGATGTCATGCAAAACCAGGCGCAGCAGCCAGGCGTAGCTAACGTTGCGGCTCACGGGATGACGCTGCAGGGTGATATCCAGGCGGATAGCGTCAGTGATGCAAACCTGGCGCTGTATGAGCAGTCTATCTGGACCGGCTCGACGCAGTCAGGTGGTCAAATCTTGCTGAACGATAGCCAATGGACGCTGGAGCAAAGCTCCCGCGTGAAAGGTCTGTCGATGGCAAATGGTCATGCGGATCTTTCAAAAACCACGGGATGGAGCACGCTCACAGTGGACGGTAATTTGACCGGCGACGGCCAGTTTACCGTGAAAACCGAACTGGGCGATGACAGCTCCCCGACGGATAAAGTGCTGGTTAAAGGCAGCGCCGACGGCCAGTACCAGGTTGCCGTGGTAAACCAGGGCGGGCGCGGTGCGCAGACGGTTAACGGTATTAACGTAGTGGATGTTCAAGGTGATAGCAGCAAAGCGAACTTTGAGCAGAGCGGGCGTATTGTTGCCGGCCAGTACGAATACAACCTGGTGCGCGGCGCTGCCGCAGATAACGGGCGCTGGTATTTGGTGAGTTCGACGGATGATCCAGCCCCCGACAACGGCGGCGATGATAACGGCAGCGGCGGCACTGATAACGGCAGCGGCGGCACTGATAGCGGCAGCGGCGGCACCGATAACGGTAGCGGCGGCACCGATAACGGTAATAACGGTAACGGCGGCGGCACAATTAAACCGTTCTCACCGCGTTTGCGCCCTGAAGGTGCCAGCTACATCGCCAATATGGAAGCTGCCAATACAATGTTTGTGACGCGTATGCACGATCGTATTGGCGAACCGCAGTTTGATGCGAAGGATAGGCAAAGCAGCCTTTGGTTACGCCAGGTCGGCGGACACAACCGCTGGTATGACGGCAGCGGCCAGTTGCGCACTACCTCTAATCGCTATGTGGTTCAGTTAGGCGGTGATGTTGCGCAGTGGCAGTTTGCGGAGTCCGCGCTGAAACTTGGCGTGATGGCCGGCTACGGCCACAACAAAAGCCATACGACCTCCGGGATTTCTGGCTGGAGTTCTGAAGGGCAGGTAAATGGCTACAGCGGCGGATTGTATGCAACCTGGTTTGCCAACGACGACACGCGTGAAGGGCTATATGTGGATAGCTGGTTGTTGTACAGCCACTTTAAGAACAGCGTTAAAGGTCAGAACCTGGCGGAGGAAACCTATGATTCTCACGGTCTGACCGCGTCTCTGGAATCAGGATATACGCTGCCGCTTGGCGCCTTTACCGGCAGCAAAGGCACCGCGTATCAGGCCTGGTTACAGCCTCAGGCGCAGTTGGTATGGATGGGCGTTCGGGCGCCGGGTCACCGTGAAGATAACGGCACGCGTATGGCGAGTTCCGGCGATGGCAATATTATGAGCCGCGTTGGATTGCGCGCTGCGCTTTCCGGTCACGATGCGTCGGATAACGGAGGCGAAAAAGTGTTCCAGCCGTTCATTGAGGCTAACTGGATCCATAATACGCGTCAGTTTGAAAGCACCGGTGACGGTGTGAAGCTCTCGCAGGCCGGCGCGCTCAACGTTGCCGAGGTGAAAGTCGGCGTGGAGGCGAAATTAACGCGTTCGTTTACCATGTGGGGGAACACGGCGGTGCAGGTCGGCACGCGGGGTTATAACGACGCCAGCGCAATTATGGGGCTGAAATACGCCTTCTAATCGCCAAATCCGGAGCGTGTAGCTAACGCTCCGGATTCGCGCGGTCATCGCGGTCATAAAGGAAAAATAGTGGAATTCATGATGGCGTGAGCCGGAGAAAGCAGGTATTTCATGCAGCTTGCAACGTGCGGCAATTGCCGCGCGGTGGTAATACCGCCCGTGAAAACAGGTTGTCGAACCTGGAATTAATCGGCAATGAAATCATGCTGATTCGCAGGGCCGCGGCCGTTATTTTCACGAGCGACGCTATCCTGACCACGGGGTTTAACCGCCACGCCTGACGCGAATGAAATTACTGACGGCGGTGCAAGACGTTAAATATTGATATTTAGACGGTTGAAATTGGCGCCGGCCTGCGACTGCCCGTTTTCACCGTAGACCATTTGCCCGAGGCTGGTACGGGAGATGACTTTACGAATATCGTTAACGATAGCCATCTGCTGTTCCATTAATTCGCCGTTTTGCATATTCAGCGCTTTCAGCTCCAGCGTAAGCTGGACTATACCCTGCCACAGCTCGCCAAAGTCGGCGTTTTCAGCGTAGGGGGCGATGAGGCGTAAGCGTTTTTCCTCATCCAGACGCAGTTTGTCGTAATAATTCAGCGCGGCCAGCAGGCTATTTTTCTCATCGGTAATTGCCTGCAATACCAGCGGATCGCGCTGAATAACCTGCAACGCATCGTATTCCGCAAGTAACACGACTTTCAGTTTTAGCAGATCTTGCTGGATGCCGCCGAGCGTCTGGGCAAAGTTTTCCATTTAATTTATCGGGCTTGTTCAGTCTGAATGATGAATATTGCTCAACATGGCGTCCGCGATTTTTCCCGCGTCTAAGGTTAATTCGCCACGGCTAAGCGCGTGTTTAATCTGGGCAACGCGATCGGTGTCGATGTCTGCGCTGTCTTCATTTAAATAATCGGCGGCGCGGCTCAGGGTCACCTGGGCGCTGCTTTGTGCAAACGTAGCGTTAGCGTGCTCAGGCGTTTTTTGTGCCGGCGCTTTGGTGACGTTAGCGATATTCTGAGTATCAGTCAGCGGATTAATAGATTTTGCAGTATCAATGCTCATGGATATTGCTCCAGTTCCGGTGCTTGTAAACATAGTATCGGCCAGTTATCTGATAACTTGAATCGAAAAACTACATTGCTATGTAAATAGCGCCGTCCTCACCGACGGTGCCTTTAACCAGCTTTCCTGAAGCGGTACGAACCATGATGCTATCCTGCACGCTGCCGTTACTTAACGCCTCACCCATACTGTGAATACGAAACCCGCTGCCCTGCGCGATAAGCGTGACGCGCTGACGATTACGCACCCGCCAGGGCTTGCGAATTGCCCGATGAATCACCGGCGCGTTTGCAGCTATACGATGTTGCAGCACGTAACCGACGATATCCTCATTTTTGAAGATAATATCAGGCGTCAGTTTCGCGAGATCGCCGCTGCGCAGCTGGATATCTTCAGCGGCGATTGCCTGTCCCGCATTAAGCGGTTTACTGGCCACCCAATAGCTTCCCGTCGCGGCGACTCGCGCCTGAATAAAGCGCATTTTTCCACCGCAATTCAGCAGTACGCTAACATTGCCCGTTAGCCGTTTACTTCCTTCCGCCACGCGCAGGCTTGGGCTTTCGCATTGTAATGCCGGCGTTTTATTGAGCGTAACGTTGAAGTTAATACCTGCACCCTGATGCTGAGCCTGAAGGTAGCCTGCGATTTGCTGCTCCAGCGAGTCTTGACCCCACGATAGCCCGCTCCACGCCAACAGAAGGGCGCACAGCGGCATGCAGTATGTATGAATCCAATTAAATCGTTGTGACACGGGGCGCTCTCATCATGACGCAAGTTTACTGGTGGGGCAGTTTAACGACAGTAATGAAAAGTGAAGGGACTAAATAACGCGAGAATCATGCCCTATTTATCGGATAGTTTTTGCGCGCGCTCACTAATATATGCGCTCAATGACAAACTGACTCCAGAGAAAAAGCGAACGGAAAGGTACGTTTATGCTCGATAAGCTTGACCAGGCGCTGCAATTTCAACAGAACGCACTGCGCCTTTTAAACCAGCGCCAGGAAATTCTGGCTGCAAATATCGCCAACGCGGATACGCCGGGCTACCAGGCGCGGGATATTGATTTCAGCGCAGAACTGGAAAAAGCGGTAGGGAACGCCGGCGGCCCAACGGTAACACCGGTGAGCCTGTCGATGACCTCTGCGCAGCATATTCCCGCCGTAGGTATGCCGGTTGCGGATTCTCAGCTTTTATACCGCGTGCCCGATCAGCCATCTGCGGACGGCAACACGGTGGATATGGATCGCGAACGTATGAACTTCGCGGATAACAGTGTGCGTTATCAATCCAGCCTCACCATTATGGGCAATCAGTTTAAACAACTCACTACCGCGCTTTCGGGCGAGCGGTAATTAGCATATTTGCAACGGAAAAGAAGAGACGATGGCACTTTTTAGCATCTTCGATATTTCAGGCTCCGCGATGATGGCGCAGTCTCAGCGTCTGAACGTGAGCGCCAGCAACATGGCAAACGCCGATAGCGTCGTTGGGCCAGACGGAGAGCCTTATCAGGCAAAACAGGTGGTGTTCAAAGTCGATGCGTCTGCCGGACAGCAAATCGGCGGCGTGCGCGTATCGGAAGTGGTTAACGACCCGACTCCGCCGCGCCTTGAATACGATCCGGGCAACCCGCTGGCCGATGAAAAAGGCTATGTGAAGAAGCCGAATGTGAATGTGGTGAGTGAAATGGCGAACACCATTTCAGCTTCACGTAGTTATCAGGCGAACGTTGAGGTGATGAGCACGACCAAATCCTTAATGTTAAAAACGCTGACGCTGGGTCAGTAATAAAAGGAATCGAATATGTCCGTTTCACCCGTAACGACATCCGCCCCGCAGTCAGGCAGTAATTCGCTGAATGGCATGTCCGCGGATGAGCTGTCTCAGCAGTTTCTGAAGATGATGGTGGCGCAGATGCAAAACCAGGATCCCACAAACCCGATGAACAACAACGAGATGGTTTCTCAGTTGGCGCAGTTCAATATGGCTTCCGGGATAGCATCGCTTAACCAGACCGTGGCAGGCGCTACCAACTCGCTGGTCACCATGAACGCCAGCGATTGGGTAGGGCGCTCTATCATGATAGAAGGAGACCCGTCCGTTTCCGTTCCTTCCGGCGCTACTAATAAGACTAAGAGCGAAAGCAGCACTCAGTCGACCTTCGGCGTCGCGAACCCGGATAAAGTGGATAACCTTACTATCACTCTGACCGGGAAAGACGGCACCGTATACACCCAGACCATCAAAGATGTGGATGGCGGGGTGCACCGCTATGACCTCGGCGATAAAGATTTCAGAAGTAAGTTTACGCCGCCGCTGCCTGAAGATGCAGATACTGCACAGGAAAATGGCCCTTACAAAGTCAAGTTTAGCGCACTGAATGACAGCGGCGATGCGCCGACTGTTGTAGCGCTGAAATCAGCAACGGTGCAGTCCGTTACGCTGGTTAATGGAACGGCGCAGTTCGATCTCGGCATTGATGGCAAAGCTGGGCTTAACCAGATCTATGCCGTTAAATAATTTTACGTTGCAAAAATCACTTTTTTAAACAGGTATAACACATGGGTTTCGCACAAGGTGTAAGTGGTCTGAACGCCGCCTCGCAGGCGCTGGACGTGATTGGTAATAACATTTCTAACTCACAGACTGTGGGTTTTAAATCCGGCTCGGCCTCTTTCGCCGATATTTTTGCCGGTTCGCGTATCGGTCTGGGCGTTAAAGTCGCGGGCATTAACCAGAACTTTAGCGATGGTACTATCGCAAGCTCCGGTAATTCTCTGGATATGGCGCTGCAGGGCAACGGTTTCTTCCGGATGCAGGATGACGCAGGCTCCGTATACTACAGCCGTAACGGCCAGTTCCAGAAAGATAAAGACGGTTATATCGTGAATAACCAGGGTATGTTCCTGACGGGCTACCAGGCAACCGGTACGCCGCCGAAAATTCAGCAGGGTTCTGATGTTGGCCCAATCCGTATCCCAAGCGATGGCATGCCGGCATCCGCATCTACCTCTGGCAAAATCACAGGTAACCTGTGCTCTGAAGATAAGGCAATCGTCGATGATGCGGGCAATCCGATAGCTTTCGATCCGACCAAAGACGATACCTATAACTTTAAGAGCCAGGTAAGCGCTTACGATAGCCTCGGTAATAAACACACCATTAACCTGTACTACCAGAAAACGGGTCCGAATGAGTGGAAAGTCTATAGCTGTGACGCAACCAGCCCGCTGGGCGGCGATGCCAATAACCTGGCTGCTTATAAAACCGTTGATTTAAAATTTGATGCCAGCGGCAATATGACGCCGAAAGACGTCAAAATCCCGGTTGAAGGCGAATCGTATAACGGTGCCAATGCGCTGAACTTTGATACTACGCTGAACTTCACCCAGAACTCAGAAAAAGACGGTACCACGGAAAACACTACCAACGGTTATGCACCGGGCACCATGATTGGCTATCAGATTGATGAAGGCGGTCTGGTCACGGCAAGCTACTCCAACGGTGAGAAGCAGACAATTGCGCAGGTTGTGCTGGCAAGCTTCGCTAACAACGGCGGCCTCGATCCTCAGGGTAATAACTGCTGGAAAGAAACCAGCGCATCCGGCCAGCCGGTACTTGGCCTTTCCGGCACTGGTACGATGGGTACGCTGTACGGTCAGGCGGTTGAGGCCTCAAACGTCGATATGAGCCAGGAACTGGTGAGTATGATGATCCAGCAGCGTAACTACCAGTCTAACTCTCAGACCATTAAAACTCAGGATCAGCTCCTCCAGACGCTGGTTAACCTGCGTTAACGGTAGCCAATTATGGATCGCGCACTATATACAGCAATGGGGGCGGCGAGCGCCGTCCTCGATCAACAGGCCGTGGTATCAAACAACATGGCCAATGCTTCTACGCCGGGTTTTCGCGCGCAGTTGTCCGCTTTTCGCGCGGTTCCGGTGGAAGGGCAAACCATCCCGACGCGTACCATGGTAGCCAGCTCTACGCCTGGCAATGACTTTTCCATGGGCCCGGTGGAACACACGGGGCGCGATCTGGACGTGGCGCTGCAGCAGGACGGCTGGTTAGCGGTGCAGTTGCCAGACGGCGGCGAAGGCTATACCCGTAACGGCAATATTGAAGTGGATAGCGAAGGTCAGTTGCGCGTTGGCGGTTTGCCGCTGATGGGCGACGGCGGCCCGATTGCCGTTCCGCCGCAGTCGCAAATTACCATTGCGCCGGACGGCACCGTTTCAGCCCTTGGCGCAGGCGATGAGGCGAAAGCTATCGCGCAGGTCGGGCGTCTGAAAATGGTTCGCGCCTCCGGCAATGAACTGCAGCACGGCGATGACGGGCTATTTCATGCGCAGGACCAACAGGACGCCTTGCCTAACGATCCCACGCTGCGGTTAATCCCCGGCGCGATTGAAGGCAGTAATGTCAGCCCGGTCAAAGCCATGGTCTCAATGATTGGCAACGCCCGGCAATTTGAAATGCAGATGAAAGTGGTCAGCAACGTTAGCGATAACGCGCAGCGGGCTAACCAGCTTTTAGGCCCTGCGTGATTACACGATTGAGGAACACACTATGATTCGCTCTTTATGGATAGCGAAGACCGGTCTGGAAGCACAGCAGACCAATATGGATGTCATATCCAACAACCTGGCGAACGTCAGCACCAACGGGTTCAAGCGCCAGCGCGCTGTGTTTGAAGACCTGATTTATCAGACGCTGCGTCAGCCTGGCGCCCAGTCATCTGAACAAACCACCATCCCGTCCGGCCTGCAGTTAGGTACCGGTGCGCGTCCGGTGGCGACCGAGCGCATCCATTCTCAGGGCGCGCTGCAGCAAACCAACAACTCAAAAGACGTGGCGATTCAGGGCCAGGGTTTTTTCCAGGTCACCATGCCTGATGGCACTACGGCCTATACGCGCGATGGCTCTTTCCAGGTCGATCAGAATGGTCAGTTGGTTACCTCCAGCGGCTACCAAATCCAGCCTGCGATCACTATCCCTCAGGACGCGCAGACGCTGACTATCGGTAAAGACGGTATTGTCAGCGTGACGGTAGCGGGCCAGACCGGTACTCAGCAAATTGGTCAGCTTACGCTAACGACCTTTATTAACGATTCCGGTCTGGAAAGTCTGGGCGAAAACCTGTATCGCGAAACCCAGGCCTCCGGTGCGCCGAATGAAAGCACGCCGGGCATGAACGGTGCCGGGACGTTACAGCAAAGCTACGTAGAAACCTCAAACGTTAACGTTGCCGAGGAACTGGTCAATATGATCCAGACCCAGCGCGCGTATGAGATTAACAGTAAAGCGGTTTCTACCTCCGACCAAATGCTGCAGCGTCTGACGCAGTTGTAATACCGTCTACCGGGTCGCATCGCGGCCCGGTGTCACTCAGTTCCAGGATAGTCATTATGAGCCGATTTTTTTCACGTGACCTGAAACGCAGGTTTCGGCTGCGTGAGAGCAGACAATTTGCTGCCGTTAGTTGTCTTGTTATTCCCGTTATTCTTAGCGGTTGCGTGTATATGCCGCATCCGCCATTGGTTGCAGGCAGCACGACAGCAGCGCCGGTACCGCCCGCGCCGGCGATGTCCAATGGTTCCATTTATCAGATGGGCCAGGCCATGAACTATGGTTACCAGCCAATGTTTGAAGACCGCCGTCCGCGCAATATTGGGGATACCCTGACCATTATTCTGCAGGAAAATGTGAGCGCCAGTAAAAGCTCATCGGCTAATGCATCCCGTGACGGTTCTACTGGGCTGACCTTTAAAGCAATGCCGCGTTTCCTGTCAGGGTTATTTGGCGGCGATCGCGCGGATACCTCGATAGAAGGTAAAAGCGATTACGGCGGCAAAGGCGGCGCAGCGGCGAAAAATACCTTTAGCGGCACCATTACGGTGACGGTGAAACAGGTGCTGGCGAACGGCAACCTGCAGGTGGTTGGCGAGAAACAAATAGCTATCAATCAGGGAACTGAGTTCATTCGTTTCTCAGGGATAGTGAATCCGCGCACGATAAGCGGCAGTAACACGGTGGTTTCTACTCAGGTGGCCGATGCCCGTATTGAATATGTCGGCAATGGTTATATTAACGAAGCACAGCAGATGGGCTGGTTACAGCGCTTCTTCCTGCAGGCTTCTCCGTTTTGAGTAATAAAGGCAATGAATAACACGATGATTCGGCTATTTTCTCGTTTGCTCTGCCTTGTGCTGGGAACGGTTCTGTCATTTTCCGTGAGCGCGGAGCGTATTCGCGATTTAACCAGCGTCCAGGGTGTGCGCGATAACGCACTCATCGGCTACGGGCTGGTGGTCGGTCTGGATGGGACCGGCGACCAGACAATGCAAACGCCGTTTACCACCCAGGGGCTGAATAACATGTTATCCCAGCTTGGGATAACCGTGCCCCCTGGCACCAATATGCAGTTGAAAAACGTGGCTGCTGTCATGGTGACGGCGAAGCTGCCGCCCTTTGCGCGTGCGGGACAGAAAATTGACGTTGTGGTCTCTTCTATGGGGAACGCAAAGAGCCTGCGCGGCGGTACGCTGCTCATGACGCCGCTAAAAGGGGTGGATAACCAGGTTTACGCTTTCGCACAGGGGAATATTTTAATCTCCGGTGCCGGCGCCCAGGGCGGCGGCAGTAAAGTTCAGATCAATCAGCTTAACGGCGGGCGGATAAACGGCGGCGCGGTGGTTGAGCGCGAAGTGCCGGCTGAATTTAGTAACAGCAGCCAAATCAGCCTGCAATTAAATGACGAAGATTTCTCGCTGGCGCAGAAAATTAGCGACACGATTAATCGCCGTTACGGCAGCGGCATGGCGATGGCTCAGGACAGTAATACGGTGACAATTTCCGTACCGTCCAGCGGGCCGGGCAAAGTACGCATGCTGTCTGAAATCCAGAACCTGACCGTTACCGTTGGCCCGATGGATGCCCGTATCATTATTAACTCCCGTACCGGCTCGGTTGTCATGAACCGCAACGTTACGCTGGATTCCTGTGCTATCGCGCAGGGGGATTTGACCGTGGAAGTGAGCCGCAATAACCAGGTCGTTCAACCGGATACGCCGCTGGCCGGTGGCCAAACTGCGGTGGTGCCAAATACCCAAGTTTCTGTGCGCAATAGCGGCGGATCGCTGCAGCAGGTGAAAGCCAGCGCCAACCTGAGCAGCGTAGTTAACGCGCTGAATTCCCTCGGGGCGACGCCGAACGATCTGATGGCGATTATCCAGTCGATGCAGAGCGCGGGATGTTTACGGGCGAAGGTGGAGATTAACTAGTGGCTGACATCAAGTTCACGCAGGACGCTGCGTTTGATCTCCAGTCGCTGTCGACGCTGAAAAACCAGGTGCAGCGCTCGCCTCAGGCAGGGCTGCGCGCCGTTGCGCAGCAGATGGAAGGGCTTTTCGTGCAAATGATGATGAAAAGCATGCGTGAGGCGCTGCCGGGCGGCAGTATGCTGGATAACGATCAATCGCGGCTCTATACCTCCATGTACGATCAGCAGTTATCGCAGGATCTGTCGAAGAAAGGGCTGGGGTTTGCCGATGTTATCGTGCGCCAGCTTGGCGGTAAGGTAGAGCCTGAGCAGGCGGTGCAGCGCGTTGCAACACCTGAAAGTCCGCTGACGCTCAACCCGGCGGCGGTCCACGCCCAGGGAGAACGCCGGCTGGAGCATATGCTTGAGCAGGCGCTGCCAGATTTCGCCGGACGCGGCGCTAATGCATCCCGTACCGGACCGGTGCGGGAAAACGCAAGCTTTGTTCAGTCGCTGGCGGGTCCGGCCCAGGAAGCGGTGAAAGAAAGCGGTTTGTCGCATCATGTGGTTCTGGCGCTGGCCGCGCTGGAATCCGGCTGGGGCAAGCGCGAGATCCCGACCCACGAAGGGCGGCCCAGCCATAACCTGTTTGGGATTAAAGCCGGCTCTTCCTGGAAAGGAAAAAGTACGGAAATTACCACTACGGAATATATCGACGGCGTGGCGCATAAAGTGCGCGCGCGTTTTCGCGTTTACGATTCCTATAAACAGGCCATGCAGGATTATGTGCAGTTACTGAATTCATCGCCGCGCTACCGCTCGGTAATGCAGGCAGATACGGCGGAACAGGCCGCGAAGGAACTGCAAAAGGCGGGTTACGCTACCGATCCTCACTATGCGAAAAAACTCATCAACGTCATGAAGCAAATTAAGACGATTGGCGAAAAAGTAGTAGAGGAAGGAAAGCAGGCGATTACGTCTTATCAGACCGATTTATCGCAAATATTTTAGGCTGAAGTTTTTTCGCCGTCTGCCGATATATAACGCATATTCCTAAAGAAGCCGCACGTTGGTTAACTTTTCAAGTAAGAGTAGAAGAGCATGTCTAATTTAATGTATCTGGCGCGCAGCGGTTTATCCGCCGGCCAGTCTGCGCTGAATATTATTGGTAACAACCTGGTTAACGCGACCACTCCAGGCTATAACCGCCGCAATATTATGCTGGGCGAGAATGGCGGACTCTCTACTAGCGTCGGTTTTTATGGCTACGGCGCGAAAGTGGACGGAGTCCAGCGCTCGTATGACGCATTTATCAATACTCAGGTGCGCGGCGCGCTATCAAGCTACAGCAACAGCACCGTGCGCTATCAGTCCCTTAGCGGCATTGATAACCTGTTTGCCGATGTCACCAATAACGTATCGACCACGCTTTCCGACGTATTTGAAGGCCTGACGGGCCTGCAGGGTAAACCGGATGACGGCCCTGGGCGCACTAACGTGCTGGCTCAGTTCCGCACGCTGGCTAACCAGTTCAATACCCGCGGTAAAGCGCTGGATGAAGAGCTAAAAAGCAACACCACTAACATTAAAAACACCGTTGACGACATCAATAATATGACGTCTTCGCTGGCTAAGCTGAACCAGGATATCGCGCGTATTCAGGCGACCTCCGGCACTGCGCCAGCGGATCTATTGGATCAGCGCGATACGCTGCTGGAAAACCTGAGCCAGCAGATCAACATCACGGTGAATGAGTCGCCGAACGGCGTTGTTAACGTGACGCTGCAAAACGGCACCCAGCTTGTGGGCGACGACGGCGCCAGCAAGCTGAGCACCCAGCAGGATCCGGGTGACCCGACGCGCTTAGTGCTCATGTGCGAAGATCCGACCGGCAAAGGGCAGAAGCTGAATAGCAGCATTGTCTCCGGCGGCGCGCTGGCCGGTTACCTGAAATACCGTAATGAAGATTTGGTTGATGTGCGTAACCAGCTTAATGATATCGCGCTGCAGATGGCGAATGCTTTCAATGAAGTGAACCAGAAAGGATTTGATAAGAACGGCAATGCCGGTAAACCTATTTATGGTTTTACGCCGCCAAAAGTGAAGCCGAACGCGGATAACACCGGCACCAGCCAGCCGACCATGAGCTATAGCGATATTAGCCAGGTGAAGTCGCAGAATTACAACATCACCTTCAAAAATGGTGCGTGGGAAGTTACCACCGAAGATGGCAGTAAGGTTAACGCGACTATGAACGGCGGCAAGCTTGAGTTCGACGGCGTCTCCGTTGACGTGGGCTCCGGTGCAGCCGAAGGCGATACCTTCCAGCTAAATCCGACGGAAGGTATCGCTTCTTCCATAACCATGGATTTAGATAATGCGGATGAAATCGCCCTTGCCGACAATACTGGTGGAACGGGCAATGATGCGAATCTGCAGGGGTTCCTCGATCTTAAGAATAAGAAGCTGGTGAACGGTTCTACGATTTCTGACGCTTATGGAAGCCTGGTCAGTACTATCGGTTCACGGACCTCAGAAGCGAAAAACGACAGTGAGCGAGACACGGGGATCGTCTCTTCATACGCGCAGCAGAAACAGTCAATGGTCGGCGTAGACTTGAACGAAGAATACATCAATATGCAGATGTATCAGCAGTACTATCAGGCCAATACGCAGATGTTGAACACGGCAAATACGCTGTTTGACTCCATCCTGCGCGCAGTTGGCTAAGCCAGAATAAGGTAAATAATATGATGCGTTTTACCACTTTTTACTCTTACCAGAACAGCGTGAACTATTTTAATAACGCGATGGGCAGAGGGTTTGACCTTAACGAGCACATTTCTGCCGGCATGGCGAATATGCGCCCTTCAGACGCACCGGCGAAAGCCTCTACCGCCGTACAGTTACAGACGGCGTTAGGCCGTATATCGCAGTTCGAAGCCGCCCGTACCGGCGTTAAGGCATCGCTGAGCTTTGAAGAGACGACGCTTAACGGCGTGGTCAATAACATCACGCTGGCGAAAAGTTCGATTGTTAAGGCCGGCAACGCCGATATGATGAGCCAGTCCGATCGCGACACTATGGCGCAGGAACTGCAGTCTTATCGCGATACGCTGATGTCGCTGGCGAACACGCGCGATAGCAACGGCAACTACATCTTTTCCGGGTTTAAGTCGGATACGCCTGCCTTTGCCGCTGACGGCACCTATCAGGGTAGCAATCGCTGCAGCAGCGCTGAGATCGAAGACGGTTATTCGGTTGCCCTCGGCCATACCGGTGACAAAGTCTTTTCCAACGGATCGGACAACGTATTCGACGCGCTGGACCAGGCGATTGCCGCATTACAAAACGGCAATATCGATCAGTCCACGCTGCATAATGCGCTGGATAAGGCCGGTAGCGTGATGGATTCGATGCTGGACAACGTAGCAACGGTACGTTCAGATCTGGGATCGACGTTAAAAACGATCGACGATCTGTCTGCCAGCGCCTCAACCAATACGATTAATATTCAAAAGCGTCTGTCTGAAACCGTGGGCAACGATCCTAAAGCCCAGGTCGGCATGATTTCTCAGCAGAATATGGCTCAGTATTCTCTGCAGGCATCAACGATGGCGTTTCAGTCAATGAACAGCATGAATTTATTTAACCTGTTGAAATAAATTCGCCGCTGATATGGTCAGATGAAAATAAAGCGGGCTATCGTCCGCTTTATTTTTTATTGCCAACTGAAAACCACGGCCTATGGGCGTGGTTATCAACAGGTTTTGGCTCTCCGGTTGTTTTGGGAGTTAAATCTCACCAGACTGCAGAGACTTTTTTAAGGAATTTGGTATGCCCCTCTGGGGCATCAAAACAATGCCGCCTTCTATGAAGGCGGCTTTTTATATAAACGCCGCATACTCATTCTATGCTGATAAAAAATTGGGTATCTGCCATATAGCGAACGAAAAAACAGCCTCCCATTTTGGGCGCTATTTCCGCCATCATACTCACCCCACTTCCCGATAATACCGTAGTAAAAATATATTCCACGCCGCCTGCCTCTTTACGCGGGCGATGAATCGCGCGTTAAGCCGGGCCTTATTCTGAAAGCAGCCTTTGCGTTTCGCCCTTTAAACGTTATGAGCACGTGTTTATTAATATGAATTCCAAATCTTTTTATGAAATAGCGCAGTTGTTTGCACAAAGCGACGCAAAAGTTCTCTCTCTGGACTGCTTCGATACGCTTTTCTGGCGTAAGGTCGCCCAGCCGAAAGATATTTTTTCGCGGATAGGCGAAGGTATTAGCCTTAAGGCTCGTGAAAGGGCTGAAGGAATGGCGCGTCTGCGTAAACGCCGTCTGAGCGATGTGCATGAAGTGACTATTGAAGAAATTTATGCGGAGCTGGAAAAAGGGTTCTCCCCGGAGCAGCAGCGCGCGCTGATTGATAAAGAAATCGCTCTGGAAATTGAACACGGCTTTTTATTTGCCCCGGCGGTAGAGCTGCTGCGCGAAGCGAAGCGCAGAGGCATCCGCACCATTATTGTCAGTGATATCTACTATAGCTCGGAACAATTAACGCATATTCTGCATAGCACGTCGCCCGAATTGGCGACGCTAATTGATAGTGTCTACTGCTCAGCGGATTTCGGCTATGGCAAATATAGCCTGCTGTGGAACCAGATTATTGCGTGCGAAAAAGTCGAGGCGCAGTCCATTTTCCACGTGGGGGATAACCACTATTCGGATTATGTTCGTGCCACGCAGGCCGGTATTAACGCGGTTCATTTTCTGCAAAATGAGGGTAGCGTATGCAAAGCACTGGAGCACCGTATGGCGATTGCCGGCGCTACGCTTCCGGCTTCGCGCATCACTCAGCCAATCCCTTCGCTCTATCACGGGTGCTATTCTCGCGGGCTGCGCGGCGATATTAGTGGCGAAACCTTTATTGGTTGGATGACGCTGGGGCCGACTATGTATACCTTTGCGCGCTTTATTAAGCAGCAGCAGGAAGCTCTGCCGCGCGCGAAAGTCGCTTTCTTGATGCGCGACGGCTATATGCCTCGCCGCGCGTATCAAACGCTGTATCCTGATGCGCAAACCAGCGAACTGCATATTTCACGCCTGACCACCATCCGCGCCTCTTTCCACGATCGTAAGAGTATCGAAGACTACCTGCTGGTAACGTTTAAACATTTGGGTGAGCGTAATGGGACCATTACGCAGTCTGCGGTTGAGCTGATGGGGAAACATATGATGCTCAGCTCTGTACAACTGGAAGCGCTGCTGGATGAAATTGCACGCCGTGGGGGTACGGTCGGGTGTCTGTATGATACGCTGTTAGATAGCAACTTTATGCAGATAATCCTCGATAACTCTGCCCGTTTCCGGGAGCGTTTGCTACAGCATATTCGCAAAGAAACCGGCGTGGAAGCGGGAGAAACCCTGCTGTTAGTGGACATTGGGTATGATGGTACAACGCAAAATCGCCTGAGTCCGTTACTTGAAAAAGCGCTGGGCATAACGGTCAGAGGATGTTATCTCATCGCCAGTTTTGTTGCGGGCTGGCAGGCCAACCGCAGCGGCGTCATTAACCCGAATACGGTTGACGCACGCCTGATTGAGACGCTTAAGCAGTTTATTTCATCGTTTGAGATGCTCTGTTCTTCCCACACCGGGTCGTCCCATGATTACACCGAGGGCGGCGAAGTGATCGTCGAAGAGCATGACGAAGCGCCGTGGCTTTCCAGTATTCGCGCGGCTCAGGACGCAGCCATTGAGTTTATACGCGAAGCCGATACGCTAAATCTGCCGTTAAACCAGGCGATGCGCGACAGCGTGGCAATTGATCTGATTCGATACGCCTATTTCCCGACAATGGAAGAGATTCGGCTTCAGGAGCGCTATACGTTTGATATTAACCTTGGTACCGGCGTATCGGTGGCCGGGGCGAATATTGAGGATGCCGGCCGCTTTATGCGTAAATCTGGCGTTGCCCGCCTGATGCAGGGTGAAAAAGGCAATATGCGTATGAACTACGCCTCCGAAATGCGTTATTACGGGCCGGAGTATGCGACTTCTGCGCTGGCAGCATTGCGTTACGATATTACCTGGAACGTAGCCAGTAGCATTTATCGCCAGCAAACGCTGGATGTAGTGTTCATTAAAGGTGCCAGCTCTGCGGAGCAAAAAGTGAGTGCGTTCCATACCTTCGATGGATTCTACTCGGCCTATATTCCCGTCGCGATGCCGGAAATTGCGCTAATGGCAGGGAAAACGCTGCGCGATATGGAAATCTTGAGTATTGCGTTACTGCCGCCAAACCATATTGGGCAAGGGTCGGAGAATGCAAACGCTTATCCGCTGCAGTTAAATAAAGACTATTTTATTGAAGGCGGCACGGTGGTGAACAATATGATTACTAACCTGACAGATGACGGATTCTTATACTTTAACCTGCAAAATATGCCGGAAAATCTGGTATTAAAACTGGTGTATCGTCCGCTTCAGGAAAAAGCGCGTACTGTTAACGAGTAATACCCCCTTTATCTCTAATTGGTTCGTTATAAAACCGCCTTTGCCCTATGGGCAAAGGCGGTTTTTTATTGTCTGCTAAAGATTATGCATGAACGAGCGTATCTACGCGTGCGATACGCTACAGGCGATTTTCCTGCGCCGGTATGACAGGGTTTGCAGCTTTACAGAGTTGAAATATTTATTGGTGCAGTGGGGCGGGATAATTATTGGGCATGCGTTTCGTATTGGTATCTTATTGGGTGAAATAATAACGACACCTTAATATATTGCGTCAGTTATCTTATGCGATTACGGATGCTAATAGCCCGCATAACTCATTATTACGACGGCTGATAAAGTGAAACCGATCTGTAGAGCAAAGCAGGGAATAACGTTTAACCTGCCTAAAGGCGCGTACGGCGATTAAATCGGCTATTTGCGGATGCGGGAATAGCGTAGGTTTCAATTCGTACTTTATTGATTAAAGCGAAGAGAGAAAGGCGATACGCCAGGCAACAATGCCCGGCCCATACGCTAAAGCAAAGCGATTCATACGGTTTTGCTTCCGCTTTTGAGCAGCGACTATTTTAAACGTAACCGGGTATTGCTGTACCTGTGCGTTATGTCACGATAAATGCATTGTCTTCGTTCGCTGGCGCAGCCTGATATTGCGGCATGCACAAGGGCTTAGCGTATAGTGCTCTCAAACTGAACGTCACGAATAATAAGCGTTCCTGGGCCATGCGCAGCCGGGTCAATTTAGACTCAGTCGCGCACGCAGTCTGTTTACCGCCTGACTATGAAGCTGGCAAACGCGGGATTCACTGACGTTAATCACTGCGCCAATCTCTTTCAGATTCAATTCCTGCTGATAGTACAGATTTAGAATAAGCTGCTCGCGCTCCGGGAGTTTCAATATGGCGTCGATTACCCGGTTACGCAGCTCACCGTCCATTAACTGGGACATTGGGTCCAGCGATCGCTGTTCGTCTTGTTCAAGTTCAGGCGTTTCACCGCGCACTTCAGCCAGCTCTTCCAGTGAGAATAGCTGGCTGGCGTCGCTATCTGCCAGAATCTTGTGGTATTCATCCAAAGAAATACCCATTTCGTCAGCGATTTCCTGTTCGCTGGCACCGGTACCGTTGCGTTGTTCAATTTTTTGAATAGCCGCCGCGACGCTGCGCGCATTGCGGCGCACGCTGCGTGGCACCCAGTCGCTTTCACGCAGTTCATCAAGCATTGCCCAGCGAATGCGCTGTAATACGTGCGTCTTAAAACTGGCACCTGCGGCAGGGTCGAAATTATCGATGGCGTTTAGCAGCCCCATGGCGCCCGCCTGGATAAGATCGTCCAGTTCGACGCTCGCCGGCAGGCGTACCCGCAGGCGCAGAGCCTCGCGGCGGATCATCGGCGCGTAACTGGCCCATAGTGCATTCTTATCCGCCGTAGAACCGCTGGCGGTATAAAGATCCTTGTTCACAGAGTATGTCACCTGGATACTGACTCAATAATAAATGGACGGTTATTATCCTGGGTTGTGCGGGAAGCAATGATGAGAAAAAGCGGTAAATGTGAGGCTGTTTATGGCGGGAGCGAACAACAACAAAAGACCCCGATTGCTCGGGGTCTTGATACTACGCGGTAATTTTGAAAATTAACGCAGCAGAGACAGTACGTTCTGCGGAACCTGGTTAGCCTGGCTCAGTACAGAGGTACCGGCCTGCTGCAGGATCTGGTTACGACCCATTTCAGAAACTTCGGTAGAGAAGTCTGCGTCCAGGATACGAGAGCGAGAAGCGCTCAGGTTGTTAGTGGTGTTGTTCAGGTTGCTAACCACAGACTCGAAACGGTTCTGGATAGCACCCAGGTAAGAACGGTTGGTATCAACCTGGTCGATAGCTCTAGATACCAGGTCGATAGCAGCAGAAGCGCCAGAAGCGGTGCTTACGTCTACTGAACCAACGCCCATACCAGAAGCGCTCATCTGAGTCAGGTTGATTTCGATAGTCTGACCAGTTTTGTCGCCAACCTGAATGCTGATGGTGCCGCTTGCGTTCAGTACGCTTACGCCGTTGAATTCAGTCTGAGCACAGATACGGTCAATTTCGCTCATACGCTGTCTGATTTCGTCCTGGATAGACGTACGGTCGCTGTCAGAGTTAGTACCGTTAGCAGCCTGAGTTGCCAGCGTTTTGATGCGCTGCAGGTTGTTAGTGATTTCAGACATCGCACCTTCACTGGTCTGTGCCAGAGAGATACCGTCGTTTGCGTTACGTGCAGCCTGAGTCAGGCCGTTGATGCTGGAAGTGAAGCGGTCAGAGATCGCCAGGCCAGCTGCATCGTCTTTGGCGCTGTTGATACGCTTACCAGAAGACAGACGCTCCATGGCCGTACCCAGAGCAGACTGTGATTTGTTCAGGTTGTTCTGAGCAACCAGAGACAGATAGTTAGTATTGATTACCTGAGCCATTTTAATTTCCTTACTTATCTAAAAGGGAGTGCCGGAACGCATGTGCCAGCAGAATCGTCGTTTAATAATGCGTAACGCATTCTCTTCGCAAATTAGTTATCGGCGCGTTTTGAGGAAGCTTTATAATAAAATGAATATTTTTTGTAATTCATTGATTATTAAATGATTTATTTTTTAAATTGATTTGTTTTAATCGTTTCAAGGCGGGTTTTTACTATTTCTGTGGATTTTCAATGGCTGGATTTAACAATTCGAGCGGTTAATTAAGCCCATAAAAGAATACGCTGAAATATATGATTGAGATATTCGTCACAAAATAATTGGGGTGTTCGGGTTACGCCTCAATATTTATGTGCGGGAGACGCATGGAGTGAATAAATAGAAAAGATATTTTGAGCTGAAGAGCTGAAGAGCTGAAGAGCTGAAGAGCAACGGTGTAGTTCTGTTCAAGGATCAGTTGAGTGGATTTGCGTTTAAATTCTGCGCTGAAATTTCTTTTTTTCATTGGGACACCTGTATTGTTCTGAGATGCTCTGTTTAGGTGGCCAAATTCAGTAAACCACTTCAAAGAGCTGTCCGTGACGGAGAAAAAAAGCGTATTGGCCATTATCATAGCCAGCCCTGGTAAAAGAAGAGCATCCGCGGCTGCCTGGCGCTGCAGGCCCGCACATGATAATAGCGTGTGTCCCTTTATGAACGGGCACTGCCTGCTCGTAAAAGAAAGTCTTCTTTATAAGGAAGCGTGATTCATACTCTTTATCAGCAACGCGGAAAAACTGTCCGGGAAAGGGGCTATCGCGCCTGAGTGTGTATCAACTCCCGGTATCATGCGGCATAAATGATAAAACAGTCTTTCGTTTTCATCCCCCGCTCCGATTTATTTACCTTAACAAAGTGCCAATCGCCAGATAACCCCACTCAGAGATAGGTTTATTGCGGGAACGGAAAAAAGCCCTTTGCTATAAACTTTTCCTCAATATTGCCGATAGAGCCGTAAGAGAAACGCTCAACTACTTTATATAGAGGATTTGATCTTATGAGTTATGTTCCCTCTTTTAGCCAGATGGGGATCGGTTCTGGCATTAATTTTGACGACATGCTTACTAAGTTAAGGCAGGTTGAGAATAACCGTCTGGTGCCTTACACCAACCAGCAAACCTCATGTAAAAACCAGGTATCGGCCTGGGGAGCGATTAAAAATTCGCTCAACGATTTCCAGAAATCTGTAACCGCGCTGAATGGCTCTGCGTTTAATACTTTTACTGCCAACGATACCAAGGCTTTTTCAGTCACTACAAACAGTAATGCGTTTGAAGGGGTACATAAAGTCATCGTTAAAAACCTGGCAACGGCGGGTTCTGGAATAAGCACAGGCGTAGATGACAGAACTGCCCAAATGGGCTCCTCTGATGCGAAAATTACCATTACGCAGAAAAATGGTGAGCCGCCGCTGGAAATCGATCTGAAGGCCGATGAGACCTCGCTCGATCAGGTGGTGAAAAAGATTAACGGCGCCGGCGGTGATGTGACTGCCAGCGTGGTATTTGGCGATGATGGTAAAGCCGCGCTGAAACTGACGTCTAAATCAACCGGTGCAGACAATAGCATTGACTCTGTCCAGGTGACAGGCAATTCCGATCTTCAATCATTTATGGGCACAGTGAAAACCACTGACGGTGTAGATGCAAAGATAGACATTGACGGTCAGGAAGTTAACAGTGCGTCCAACACCATTAAAGATGTTATCCCTGGGGTAACGCTTACGCTGAAAGCAATGTCTGAAGATCAGACCAACGGCGAGCAACTGGTACTTAACAAGGACAGCTCGGCGGTTAAAGATGCAATTAAAGACTTTGTCGAAAAGTTCAATGCGCTGAATAGCAAAATTAATACCTCGCGCTATTCCGATGTAGCCGCCAATGCTACCAGCGGTAGCAAAAAATCCGATGATGACGATAAAAATAAGGTTCCGGACGGCGCGCTGGTTTCTGACAGCACTATTCGCGACTTGGCATCGGCGCTTTTAGGAACGGCTGCGGGTTCTGTTACCGGTAACGGTAACCATGACGTTATGTCTCTGTCTGACATCGGTATTTCCATTGATGCGAAAACCGGTGAAATGAAGATTGATGAAACTAAGCTGGACACCGTTTTAGAAACCAATGGCGACGATGTACAGAAAATGCTCATGGGCGCGGGCGATAAGCCAGGGCTTGCCGATAGCCTGTTGAAAGATGTGGCTAACAAATACCTTGGCGACAGCGCTAGCGGCACGAAGAGCATTATCGATGACACCACCAAAGGGCTGAATGATAAGCTGAAAACGCTGCAAACTCAGATTGACAGAACTAACGATCTGATAGACAGCCAGATGGATGTCTACACTAAGCAGTTCCAGAACCTTGATAAAATCATGACGCAGATGCAGGGCACCAGTAGCGCGCTGATTGCCGCACTCGGTGGTCAATAATTAATAGCGGCGCCGCCGGGATGGCGGCGCCTGAGAGATAATGTATGAATCACAATCAATACGCTAGTAAAGCATATTCCCAAGTGAGCCTGGAAAGCAGCGTGATGGGGGCGAGCCCGCATCAGTTAATTACCATGCTATTTGAAGGCGCTCACGCATCTCTACTGCGTGCAAAAATCGCCGCCGAAACGGGAAATGTCGCGCTGCGTGGAAAAGAACTTTCCAGAGCCATTAATATTATTGGTAATGGTTTGCAATCTGTTCTCGACCATGAGCGTGGCGGTACCGTTTCTGCTGAATTGGATCGCTTATACAGTTATATGATTCAGTCTTTACTTAAAGCCAATTTAGATAATGATATTGCACTTATCGTGCATATTGATCGTGTATTGTTAAATATTACCGATGCCTGGAAACAAATAGGGTAAATAGAAGAGAAATGAAAACGAATTACGCGAATGAACAAAAAAATCTGATTCAGCACGCTCTACAGTTAAGCAGTGAGATGGTTGATATGGCTGAAAAGCAGGAATGGGATATGCTAATCAACCACAACAGCATTTATCTGCCCGTAGTTGAACGTATTGTGAACGACATCGATACATATACGGAGTGTTCTGAGGAATATGTAGCGGATTCGTTGACTTCTCTTTGCCAAAATGAGAAACATGTAATGTCTCTGCTAAATAATCGGCTGGGAGAGTTACGGAAAAGCGTTATTAACCTTCGGAATAATAAAGAGGGAAATAATGCCTATGCCAATCATTTCATGAAGATTTATTAATGCCGGGAAAGTAACTCTAGGCTATCCGCTGAATTTATAAAAATTAGGACTAATTTTCCTAAATCCGCAAAATTGAGTATTGACCCCCGATCAGATAATGCTCAATAATGCGGTCATTGGAAACGCTCAGCCCTAATTAGTTAATGAAAAGCACTCTGTGATCAGACTCATCTGATTAGATTTTCCGTGCGCAGTTAACAGGGATGAGAAATAAAGGAATAAATTAAGGCAAACGGATTTGTTAATGTTACTTAACAGAGAGTGCCGGAATGATTTATCAAGATGTAACTAAAGCAATCAATAATATTAACCTTTCTTATCTTTTATTGGCACAGAAATTGTACGAGAACGACCCCGCTGTCGCAGGCTTCCGCTTAGGTATGGAAGATGAGACTTTGGCTTATATCTCGAAACTAACGCTGCCTCAGCTAATTAAATTAGCAGAAAGCAATCAAGTCCTGTTTCAGTTCAGACTGGATGATGTCGAGGCACTTCAACGCGTAACTGGCGAATCTCGGGTTGCTGATTTACAGCAAATTCATACGGGTATTCTTTTGTCGACGCAGTTGTTAAATAGTGTTGGTCAATAACGTCTAATTGGATTAAGAATAAATCAAATTATGGTTGCAGAAAAAAGTGTATTACGCGAAGTTAAAGATATTCAACTCGCAGTAGAGTTAATTTCATTAGGTGCCCGTCTACAAATTTTGGAAAATGAAACCAGTTTAAGTAGAGGGCGTTTGCTAAAACTTTACAAAGAATTACGCGGTGCGCCACCGCCGAAAGGAATGCTCCCCTTTTCAACCGATTGGTTTATGATTTGGGAACATAATATTCATTCTTCTATTTTTTATAATATTTATCTTTATTTTCGTAAAAATGAAGAAACATCTTCAATTGTCGCTATCGTTAAAGCGTATCGCCTGTATCTTGAGATTTGCGCTCCGGAAGAAGGCAAGGACCCTGTATTAAGTTTAACTCGGGCCTGGACTTTATTACGTTTTACCAATAGCTCTGTATTACAGCATACGGGATGCACCCAATGCCGCGGTAAATTTATTACTTATGCATATCAGCCGGAAAGCGAATTTGTATGCAGTATGTGCCAGCCGCCTTCACGAGCGGTAAAAAAAGATAAATTTTTCGCGGCTAATGCCGATAACAAATTGGACCTTTCAGGTGTTTATTTGCCATTGCAAATGAAAATGGCCTGATATTCTATCTTTTTGTTAAGCAGGTGCTTTCCTTTTTTGGTTAAAGCGATTTAAGGATATGACGTGTTAGTTATACTGGGATATGCCATTGTTATCGCCACGGTATTTGGTGGCTTCGTGATTTCCGGCGGAAGTTTAGGGGCATTATATCAGCCTACCGAACTGCTTATTATCGGCGGCGCGGGAGTTGGCGCCTTTTTCGTTGGCAATAATGGAAAAGCGGCGCGGGCGACAATGAAAGCGCTGCCGCGTTTATTTCGCGGTTCCAGTTACAACAAAGCGCTATATATGGACCTGATGGCCCTCATGTTCCGCCTTCTTTCCAAAGGCCGCCAACAGGGGCAAATGTCGCTGGAACGTGATATTGAAGAACCCGCAAGCAGCGCAATCTTCAGCGATTATCCGCGTTTAATGGCGGATAAAATGCTGATGGATTTTATCGTCGACTATATGCGCCTTATTTTAAGCGGCAATTTAAATCCGCATGAAATGGAAGCGCTAATGGATGAAGAGATTGAGACCTGCGAGCAGGAAAATGAAGTCCCTGCCGGCAGCTTAAACCAGCTTGGCGATGCATTTCCCGCTTTTGGTATCGTTGCCGCCGTTATGGGCGTTGTCAACGCGCTGGCTGCTGCCGATCGTCCGGCTGCCGAATTGGGTGAACTCATTGCTCACGCCATGGTGGGTACCTTCCTTGGCATTTTATTAGCCTATGGCTTTATTCTGCCGCTGGCGTCTTTACTGCGCCAAAAAAGCTGTGAAAGCATCAAAATGATGCAGTGCATCAAAATTACCCTGCTTTCCAGTATGCACGGATATGCGCCGCAAATATCGGTTGAGTTCGGGCGTAAAACGCTGTACTCCACCGAACGTCCATCATTTATCGAACTGGAAGAACACGTTCGTAACGCTAAGCGTTCTGATGGCAATTCAGCTGAGGCTGGTCAGGCATGAAAAAGCCTCATGTAATCATTATTAAAAAAAAACGGAAGTCGCATGGTCATGGGCACCATGGCGGCTCCTGGAAAATCGCTTACGCCGACTTTATGACGGCGATGATGGCATTCTTTCTGGTGATGTGGTTGCTATCGACAACCACAACCACCGATCGTATGCAGATAGCGGAATATTTCCGCATGCCGCTCAAAGTCGCGCTGGCGAAAGGCGATAAATCCAGCCTTAGCAGCAGCGTTATTCCCGGCGGCGGCGACGATTTTATGAAGCAGGACGGCGAGCAATTCAAAAAGCCGCAGCAGCTGGATGACAGTGATAAACGTCATCGTAAAGAGATGAATGCGCTGCGTCGGCTTCGTGAACGCCTCGATCAGCTCATCAAAAACGATCCGCGTTTGAAACAGCTGGCGCCTAACTTACGCATTACATTATTGGACGACGGGCTGCGAATTCTGATTATCGATAGCCAAAGACGTCCGATGTTCCAGCTTGGCAGCGCGAAGGTTGAGCCTTACATGCGCGATATTCTGCGAGCGCTGGCACCCATTCTAAATGACATCCCCAATCGGTTGAGTATTTCAGGCCATACCGATGACCTTCCGTTTGCTTCCGGCCTGGCTGGCTACAGCAACTGGGAACTGTCAACCGATCGTGCGAACGCCTCGCGCCGCGAACTGATTCAGGGCGGGTTAGGCCCGGAAAAAGTGCTGCGTATCGTCGGTATGGCGGACACGATGAACCTGAAAAACACCCAGGGCGATATCGCGGAAAACCGGCGTATCACGCTGCTTATCCTGACGCACGATAAAGAAGAAAGCATCCTGAAAGAAAATGTGGATGGCGACGAAGTTACCATCGACGGATCGACACAATCATTACAAAAAAGCCTGAGTCCTGAGGCGGCTACCGCACAAGATGCGGCAGCTAAAACTCAGCCTCCGGCGCCCGTGAGTGTGAAGGCCCCGGCTCCGGCCGCTCAGGAAAAAACCGCGGAGCCGGTTAAGCCGTCTGCGGAAACCCCGAAACTTTCTCCGGCAGCCCCAACGCCCGCCGGAGAACCGAAGGCGCCAGATGTCAGCGCGCCTTCTGAAAAACAAAATGCCGGAGCGCCTGCGAAGCAGACGAACGCGGCGCCCCCGAGCAGGCAGGATTAAGGTGCGCGGAAATGGACATTACAGAATTTTACCAAACGTTTTTTGAAGAAGCAGATGAGTTGCTGGCCGATATGGAGCAGCATCTGTTAGAGCTGGATCCGCAGGATCCGGATAACGAAAGCCTGAACGCTATCTTTCGCGCGGCGCATTCAATTAAGGGCGGGGCAGGGACTTTTGGTTTTTCGGTGCTGCAGGAAACAACGCATCTGCTGGAGAACCTGCTCGATGACGCTCGTGGCGGCAATATGGCGCTGAGCGGCGATATCATCAATCTTTTCCTGGAAACAAAAGACGTTATGCAAGAGCAACTTGATGCGTATAAGTCCTCTGTGGAACCCGATCAGAGCAGCTACGAATATATTTGTCAGGCCTTGCGCCAATTAGCCCTTGAGAGTAAAAACGGCGCAGCGCCTGCTGAAACCGCGGCGCCAGCGCCGGTGGCTGAGTCTGCTCCGGCTGCGACTGCCGCTGTTGCATCGTCGGGCCATCTTCGCGTGGAGATAAAGAACCTCAAGGAAAGCGAGCAGAATTTACTGGCCGAAGAGCTGGGTAACCTGGGGCAGATTGTTGAAAAATCATGGGATAACGGCACGCTGAGCGTTACGCTTGCTACCACCGTAGACCAGGATGATATTAGCGCGGTTATGTGCTTTATTGTCGAGCCGGATCAGATAGCTATTTCGCCGGTTGCCGCTCCCGAAGCGCCAATCGCCGCTGCGCCGGCGGTAGAGTCAGCCCCTGAGGCGGCTCCTGTAGCGGCCGCTGCTGCCTCTCAGCCAAAGGCGCCTGCGAAAAAAGAAAAAGCGCCTGCGCGCAACAATACTGAATCCGGCACTATCCGCGTAGCCGTGGGTAAAGTGGACCAGATAATTAACCTCGTGGGCGAACTGGTCATCACGCAGTCTATGATTTCACAGCTCTCTTCACTATTGGATCCTTCGGTCTGCGGCGATCTCCTGAACAGTATGGGGCAGCTTGAGCGCAATGCGCGCGATCTGCAGGAAGCCGTTATGTCTATCCGCATGATGCCGATGGAGTACGTCTTCAGCCGCTTCCCGCGTCTGGTGCGCGATCTGGCCGGCAAATTGGACAAGAAGATTGAGCTTGGTTTAGTCGGCAGCTCGACTGAACTGGATAAAAGCCTGATTGAACGCATCGTCGATCCGCTAACGCACCTGGTGCGCAACAGCCTGGATCACGGTATCGAACCTACTGAAGTACGCCGTCAAAAAGGCAAATCGGAAATTGGACATATCACGATTTCGGCCGAACATCAGGGCGGCAATATTGTTATCGAAATTAAAGATGACGGTGCCGGGCTAAACCGCACCAAAATTCTGGCGAAGGCTCAGTCTCAGGGGATGGACATCCCGGACAATATCAGCGATGACGATGTGTGGAAGCTCATCTTCGCGCCAGGGTTCTCAACCGCAGAACAGGTGACAGATTTGTCTGGTCGCGGCGTGGGGATGGACGTTGTTCGCCGTAACATTCAGGAAATGGGCGGTCATATCGAGATTGAGTCCGTAGCAGACAAAGGCTCGACGTTCCGCATTCTGCTGCCTCTAACGCTGGCGATTCTGGACGGCATGTCAGTACGCGTCGGTGAAGAAATCTTCATTCTGCCGCTGAACGCGGTGATGGAATCTCTGCGGGTTCAGAAAGACGCGCTGCATCCTATGGGCGGCTCGGAATTTGTGCTGCAGGTGCGGGAAGAATATTTGCCGCTGATTGAATTGCATCGCGTGTTTGACGTTAAAAATGCGCATGAAGAGATTACTGAAAGCATCGCCGTAGTGGTGCAAAGCGCCGGTCGCCGTTTTGCCCTGTTAGTCGATCAGTTAATCGGGCAGCAGCAGGTGGTGGTGAAAAACCTTGAGCGCAATTATCGCAAGGTCGACGGTATCTCCGCCGCTACTATCCTGGGCGATGGCAGCGTAGCGCTGATCGTTGATGTCGCCTCTATGCCTCAGTTTTACAATAAGAAATTTTCTGTAGCTGAAAGTATTTAACATTATCTGAAGAGATTTTCATATGTCTAACGCTTGCGAAAATACGATGTCCGTTGAAAATCAGGGTAAAGAGTTTCTGGTTTTTGCTCTGGGGGACGAAGAGTATGGAATTGATATCCTCAAAGTACAGGAAATCCGCAGCTACGATAATGTAACGCGCATTGCGAACGCTCCGGATTTTATTAAAGGGGTTACCAATCTGCGCGGCGTTATTGTTCCGATTGTGGACCTGCGCATTAAGTTTGATCAGGGCGATGTCTCGTATACGGGAAATACCGTCGTGGTGGTATTGAATTTACAGGAACGCGTCGTAGGAATTGTAGTTGACGGCGTGTCTGATGTGCTTTCTCTTACGACGGATCAGATTCGCCCGGCACCGGAGTTTTCCGTTTCGCTGTCAACAGAATTTCTCACCGGGCTAGGTACACTCAATGATCGCATGTTAATTCTGGTTGATATTGAGAAACTACTTAATAGCCGTGAAATGGCGTTAGTCGATCAGGTCGCGTCTGCCTGATGAAATAATAAAGTGGCTGCCTACGAGGATTCAGGCTCCGGAAGTAATTTAATTCCACTTAAGGATGAGAGTTTATTATCGGGAGTTGTTTTTTGAGTGTGCAGATGTAAACCGCATTGCTAGTTGAAGCTATTTTTACAGGTGTACACAAAATAAGATGTCGAAAGCATTATTTTCTCCGCTGGGTGAATCCATGCTCAACGTACAAATGACGTCCGCTGAATTTGAAAAAATTAGAGACCTCATTTATCGGCGGGCAGGGATAGTATTAGCCGATCATAAAAAAGACATGGCTTACAATCGTTTAATGAAGCGCATTCGTGCGCTCAAATTAAATGATTTTTCGCAATATTTACAATTCTTGGAAAAGGATGCCAACGGTAATGAATGGCAGGAGTTTATTAATGCATTAACCACGAACCTGACATCGTTTTTTCGAGAATCGCACCATTTTGATATTCTCGAAAAACATGCCAGAGCGCGTGGCGGTAATTATTGCGTTTGGAGCGCGGCGGCGTCGACAGGCGAAGAGCCGTGCTCTATTGCAATGACGCTGGATCGCACGCTGGGAACTAGCGCCGGCGCGCGAATATGGGCTACCGATATTGATACCCAGGTTTTACAACATGCGCAAAGAGGCGTTTATCGCCTGCACGATGTTTCGTCATTGCCAGAAGAATTAAAGCGCCGTTATTTTTTACGGGGCACCGGGGAACAAAGCGGGCAAGTAAAAATACGCAAAGAAATACTTTCTTCTATTTGCTATCAGTCGCTGAATTTACTTTCCCATAGCTGGAATATTCCTGGGCCGTTTGACGCTATATTTTGCCGCAATGTGATGATCTATTTCGACAAAGATACGCAGCAGCGTATCTTGCGGCGTTTTTCATCTATGTTGAAACCCGGCGGGCTATTATTTACCGGCCATTCAGAAAACTTTAGTCAGGTGAGTGAGGACTTTTACTTAATCGGTCAGACAGTCTATGGATTAGTGAAGGACAGGCGATGAATAAAATAAGAGTGCTGTGCGTTGATGATTCCGCATTGATGCGGAAACTTATGACTGAAATTATTAACAGTCAGCCAGACATGGAAGTAGTCGCGACGGCGCCGAATCCAATTATCGCCCGTGATCTTATAAAGCAACATTCTCCGGATGTGCTAACGCTTGATGTTGAAATGCCGCATATGGACGGCCTGGATTTCCTTGAGCGTTTAATGCGTTTGCGCCCAATGCCGGTGTTAATGATTTCTTCATTAACGGATAAAGGCTCGGAAGTCACTCTGAAGGCGCTGGAACTGGGCGCGGTTGATTTTATTACCAAACCGCAGGCGCAATTACGCAGCGGAATGATGGAATACAGCCATCTTATCGCCGATAAAATTCGCGCGGCGAAAAAGGCGCGCGTGAGTCGGTTAAATCCGCTGCGTCCGAAGGCGGTGACGCTGCGCGCGCCGCTATTAAGCAGTGAAAAAATTATCGCCATCGGCGCCTCAACCGGCGGTACGGAAGCGATCCGCTGTATTTTAACGGAATTACCCAACAACACGCCGGCGCTGGTTATTGCTCAGCATATGCCTGCGGGATTTACGCGTTCTTTCGCCGAACGGCTAGATAAGCTGTGCCAAATTAGGGTGAAAGAGGCGGAAGACGGGGAACGGGTTCTGCCCGGGCATGCCTATATCGCGCCCGGCGATTTTCATATGGAACTCGTGCGAAGCGGCGCTAACTATCAGGTTCGCCTGACTCAGGAAGCGCCCATCAATCGCCATCGTCCTTCCGTCGATGCGCTGTTTTACTCCGTTGCCAAAAACGCAGGTAAAAACGCAACGGGCGTTATCCTGACGGGAATGGGGGCCGATGGCGCAGCCGGTTTGCTGGCGATGCGTCAGGCGGGCAGTAAAACGCTGGCGCAAAATGAAGAAAGCTGCGTGGTGTTTGGTATGCCAAGAGAAGCTATTGCCATCGACGGGGTGTGTGAAGTCGTGGCGCTGGCAGATATGAGTAAACGAATGCTCCAGTGCGTTGGAGAACGGGCATTAAGAATTTAATGCCGGGCATTAAATAGAACAGTCAGTACGGAGAATGAAGTATGGCCGATAAGAACTTACGCTTTTTAGTGGTTGATGATTTTTCAACAATGCGTCGCATTGTGCGCAACCTGCTAAAAGAGCTGGGATTTAACAACGTTGATGACGCTGAAGATGGTCAGGCTGCGCTGAGCCGCCTGCGTGAAGCGGAATTTGATTTTGTTATCAGTGACTGGAACATGCCGGTAATGGACGGCCTGGAACTGCTCACGCAAATTCGTCAGGATGACGCGCTTAAAGCGCTGCCGGTACTGATGGTGACCGCAGAAGCGAAAAAAGAAAACATCGTTGCTGCCGCGCAGGCTGGCGCTAGCGGCTATGTCGTAAAACCGTTTACGGCGGCGGTGCTGGAAGAGAAGCTAAACAAAATCTTTGAGAAACTTGGGTGGTAATAGGTAATGAGCGAACAGCATTCCGGTATAGCTGACGTTCAGGCGCCAGAGGCAACGGATATTATTTCGCGTATCGGTAGCCTGACGCGCATGCTGCGCGACAGCCTGAAAACATTAGGCCTCGATCAGGCAATTGCCCAGGCGGCGGAAGCAATTCCTGACGCCCGGGAAAGGCTTAGCTATGTGGTTAATAAAACGGCTCAGGCCGCAGAATGTGCGCTGACCTGCGTAGAGATAGCACAGCCGCTGCAAACCGAAATGAGCGATCGCGCGGAAGGGCTTACCTCACGGTGGGATGCGTGGTTCGAAAGTCCGGTTGAGCTTAGCGATGCCCGTGAACTGGTCAAAGACACTCGCTGTTATCTGGCCGATGTTCCGCCGATGGCGAAAAAAACGCACGAGCAGCTTATGGACATCATGATGGCGCAGGATTTCCAGGATCTTACCGGTCAGGTAATCAAGCGTATGATGGCCGTGGTGCAGGAAATTGAAAAAGAACTGGTTCAGGTACTGCTGGATAATCTACCGGAAGGCACGATTATCAATAAAGGCGAGGTGCAGAAAGGGGATGAACTCCTTAATGGGCCACAAATTGATGCCGGGCGCGCTGGCGTGGTCGCCACGCAGGAGCAGGTTGACGATCTGCTGGAAAGCCTCGGATTTTAACCCCCGCTATACTTCGCTACCGGCCTTTCCGATTCAAGAAAGCGCCGGTAGCATCACGTATTATAAGATTAACCCGCAAATTTACCCTCTTCTTTCCCGATGAATTGCGCAAACTTTTGTCATCCTATGCGCCTTGCGTATTAGGTACCTGACTTAGGATAAGGCTTTGTCTGAAGAGAGCGACCAGGATAAAACAGAAGACCCCACACCCCACCGATTAGCGGAAGCGCGTAAAAAAGGGGATATTCCCCGATCGCGAGAACTCACTTCTATGTTGATGTTGACCTGCGCTTGGGGGCTACTGTGGATCGGCGGCGGCCATATCGCCGGCGCGCTCAGCGAAGTGTTCCACGGCGGACTGCTGTTTGACCGCGGCATTGTCGACGATGAAAAGCAGCAAATGATGCGCATCGCGCGGCTGGTCATGACCTGTTTAGGCGCCTTACTTCCTATTTTTGGTGGGCTGTTTGTTATCGCTATTATTTCACCGGCGATGATCGGGGGCATCTCCCTAAAGCAGGATACGTTCAAGTTTGATTTGAAAAAGATGAATCCGATTTCCGGCATTAAGCGTTTATTTTCGCTGAAGATTGTTCCGGAAATGCTGAAGTCGATTTTAAAGGTTGTGCTAGTGGGCGTGACCGTTTCGCTTTATCTCTATAGCCGCTGGGCAGAGATAGTTCGGCTGTTGTATCAACATTCATTTATCGCCATTAGTGAAGCGATGGCCATTATGGCGCACTGTTCACTGTTGGTTGTGCTTAGCCTGCTTCCGATGGTGGGCTTTGACGTGTTTTACCAGCTCATGAGCTATCGCAAAAAACTGCGTATGACAAAGCAGGAAATTCGCGACGAATACAAACAAAACGAAGGCGATCCGCACATTAAAGGGCGCATTCGCCAACAGCAGCGTGAAATGGCGAGCCGGCGCATGATGGCGGCGGTGCCCTCGGCGGACGTCGTGATTAACAACCCGACGCACTACTCCGTCGCGCTGCAGTATAAAGAAGGCATCATGGCAGCGCCGACCGTGGTGGCAAAAGGCGCCGGCGAGGTGGCATTAAAAATTCGCGAGCTGGCCTCTGAACATCGAATTCCTATGCTGGAAGCCCCGCCGCTGGCGCGTGCGCTTTATCGTCATGCGGAGCTGGATCAGCAAATTCCGGCCACGCTTTATAGCGCCGTAGCGGAAGTGCTGGCTTGGGTTTATGGCTTAAGGCGCTGGCGCAAAGAGGGCGGAGTATTACCTCCGCGCCCGCGTAATATCGCGGTACCTGCATCATTAGATTTTGGTCAAGAGAGTAACGATTAATGGCAAATATGGCGGCAAAACTCAGGTTGCCTGATTTTAAAAATACGCAGTGGCAGGCGTTAGCCGGTCCGGTATTAATAATGATGATTCTGGCAATGATGGTATTGCCATTGCCTCCATTTATGCTGGATCTGCTGTTTACCTTCAATATCGTGCTATCAATCATGATTTTGCTGGTGGCGATTTTTACCCAGCGGGTTCTTGATTTCGCGGCGTTTCCGACGGTACTGCTGTTCTCAACGCTGCTGCGACTGGCCCTGAACGTGGCTTCGACGCGTATCATTCTGATGCAGGGGCATCAGGGCGGCGGCGCGGCGGGCCGGGTTATCGAAGCATTTGGCCACTTTCTGGTGGGCGGTAACTTTGCTATCGGTATTGTGGTATTCGCCATCCTGGTCATCATTAACTTTATGGTTATCACCAAGGGCGCCGGGCGTATCGCGGAAGTGGGCGCTCGCTTTACCCTTGATGGAATGCCAGGCAAACAGATGGCGATTGATGCCGATCTTAGCGCTGGGCTGATCGGCGAAGATGACGCCAAACGCCGCCGTCAGGAAGTTACCCAGGAAGCGGACTTCTACGGCTCGATGGACGGTGCCAGTAAGTTTGTGCGCGGCGACGCCGTTGCCGGCCTGATGATCATGGCTATCAACATTGTCGGTGGCCTGATGGTCGGGGTTATGCAGCACGGGCTATCGCTGGGAGATGCCGGAACGACCTACACTCTGCTGACTATCGGTGATGGCCTGGTCGCACAGATCCCGGCGCTGGTCATCTCTACAGCGGCGGGGGTTATCGTCACGCGCGTGGCGACGGATCAGGACGTCGGCGAGCAGATGGTAACGCAGCTCTTCAGCAACTCTCGCGTAATGCTGTTGAGTGCAGGCGTAGTAGGGCTGTTGGGGATAATTCCCGGCATGCCGAACTTCGTGTTTCTGTTATTTACCGCGCTACTGTTATTACTCGCATGGTGGGTTCGTGGGCGCGAAATGGCGGGTAAAGCAACGTTTGAAACCTCAGAAACCGACGATAAGAGACAGCGCGAAGCCAGCAGCGCCGGTGAAGCAAGCTGGGCTGACGTACATCTGGAAGATACGCTGGGGCTGGAGGTTGGCTACAGGCTGATCCCCATGGTCGACGGTAACCAGAGCGGTGAACTACTTGGGCGTATTCGTGGTATTCGTAAAAAGTTTGCGCAGGAAGTGGGCTTTTTGCCGCCATCGATTCATATTCGCGACAATCTTGAACTGCAGCCCACCGCCTATCGTATCTTGCTAAAAGGCGTGGAAATTGGCGGCGGCGAGATTGTCCCTGGCAAATGGATGGCGATAAACCCAGGCAGCGCGATTGGCGAGCTTGAAGGTGATAAGTGCGTAGAGCCAGCCTTTGGCCTTGAGGCCTGCTGGATAGATGAAGTTCTGCGGGAACAGGCGCAAATCCAGGGCTATACCGTGGTTGACGCCAGCACCGTGGTTGCGACGCATCTCAACCATTTAGTGATGAAGTTCTCAAGTGACCTCTTTGGGCGCATTGAAGCCCAGCAGTTACTGGATAGGGTTAACCGCGATATTCCGAAGCTGACGGAAGATTTAATCCCCGGCGCGATTTCACTGACGACGCTACACAAAGTGCTGCAGAATTTGCTGACGGAAAATGTGTCTATTCGCGACATGCGCTCCATTATTGAAGCGATGGCGGAGGCGCCGACGCAGCAGCAGGGAGATCCTGAAGAACTGACGGCGCTGGTACGAATTCGTCTTGGACGTGCGATCACTCAGCAGTGCTTCCCGGGGCGCAGCGAGCTGTGTGTGATTGGGCTGGATACCACGCTGGAACGCATTTTGTTACAGGCTGTACAGAGCGGCGGTGGCGTGGAGCCGGGCGTGGCGGAACGGCTCTTGATTCAAACCGACAGCGCGCTGCAAAACCAACTGGCGATGGGGGAACCGGGCGTTCTGCTGGTAAACCATGCGCTGCGCGCTATGCTGTCGCGCTTCCTGCGTCGCACACTGCCGCAGCTAACCGTGCTGTCGAATATGGAAATTACGCAGGATAGAACGGTACGTATGACCTCAATGGTAAAAGAATAATGATGATGCTGAAGCGAATGATATGCGGTGCGTTACTGGCAGGTATTAGCGCGGCGGCTTTCGCCGGCGCCGGTTCCTGGAGCGCCGACGGATATGGCGGCCAGACTCAGTTTGGACGCCAGGCATTTTCAGGGCGCACGCTGGAAGCCCCGGCCGCAGAGTCGCTTAGCGGCGCGCGCGTTACCTCAGTGGCGTGGTCGATAAGCGCTTCATCCGCCGACGTGACGGTAAAACTGTGCGCCAGCGGGGCAAACTGTCTCACTTTGCCCGGTGTTTCTGGCACAATGACGTGGCCGGAAAGCGCCGCACCGCGCGCTGGAGACAGCTTCCGCTTTGTTTATCTGGTCAATCAGCCGGGCAGACTGGCGAAGCCATTCTCGGTGAATAACAACGCGTTAACCGTAAACTACGCGAAATAGCGTTTTGGGCCCGCGCTCAGCGGGCCGCATTAACCGGGCCGGGCGCGGCGCTCGCGCGCGTCATCAAGAATGTTACCCACTTGTATTTTCTACAGCGAAAACGTTACCAAACGGTATGCGGAGCTGCCCTCGGTTTGCCAAAGGCACGAGGATTCGCCACTTTACTTTCCTCTTTCTTCCTTTGAATACGCAAAATAACGCTAAAGTATTTATCAGGATGTACTCTAGCGGGAAGATGATGTGATAAACAATTTGTTACGCAGCGGCCAGCTCGCCGATTTTCAGGCGATTGGCGAGAACGGGTTACCGGTCTTCGAAATGGCGCTGCAGTTACGCGAAGCGCTGCGCCTGCGTCAGCAACAGCAGATTGCCGACTGTCTGGCAATTCCTCAAATCAACGACGATGGCGATAAAATCGACTGGTATTCACCGGTGCCGGGGCGCGCAAAAAGCTGGATCGCCGCCGATGCGCATGAGCGTGAGCAGGCGCTGAACGCGCTGGCGGATATTCTGAGCGCGGTACAGACATTAAGCCAGCGCAGCCTGCAGGCGGAAAACCCGGCAATGCGCCTGTTTGGTAAGCTATTGCCGCTAGCGCTTCAGTTTCCCGCACAAAACCATTTATATCTGGTAGCCGGTAAGCCCGTCATCACGTTCTGGGGCTTCGTCAATCTACACGAAAATATTCGTGAAGATGTGCTGGATTGTCTACGGGTTGTAGAAACACCAGAGCCAGAGGAATTTGAGCAAACCGATGCGCTAACTGCCTCTGAGATACGGGAGCAGGGCGAGCTGGAAACTCAGGCTCAGGAATCGAATATTCAAGAACCCGACGCCGAGCCGCCGCTCACTTACGCGCCTCCGTCACCGCAGCCCACCGTTGCGCCGCCCCTCATTGAAGATATCGCCGTTGAAAGCGAGGAGAGCAATGAGGATGAAGACGGCGACGCCGCAGTCGTTACATTAACTTCACCCCGGCGGCGGCTATGGGTCATTCCGGCTCTATTACTGCCGGTTGTCGCAGTTAGCGCCGCCGCCTGGTTTGCGTGGAACACGCACGCTGCATCGCAGATGGCGCTGCAGGCGCATCGACACACCGCGGAGATACGGCCCGTCAGAGCGCCTTTGGTACTCAAAAAGACGCTGCCGCTTATGAAAGCGGTGGTTGTACCGGCAGAACCCGCTGTGCCGACGCCGACTACGGCGCTGGCACCAGCGCCATCGCCGGCTGTCGCATCATCAACGCTGCCGCTTGATGCGGCGGTGATTGCACCGGTTTCGGCGGCGGAGAAAAAGCCCGTGGCTGAAACACAAGAGAAGCCGGTATCTACGCCCGCGCCCGCGCCGAAAAATGCGCTTATCATGAGTGAAGATGAGCTGCGCGTAGGAACAACGCGCTTTTTAAACGGTAACTGGCGGGCGGCGGTGGACTTTTCCAGCCCGGTCACCGGTAAGCCGCCGGTATTGCGCTATCAAATCAAAGACAATAAAGGCAGCGTCCGGCTGACGCTCAGCGGCGGCGTAGTGTGTAAAGCCGATGTTTATTCCGGGCTACACGCCAGCGGCGTGCTAATGATTAAATCGCGCGGCGCGGCGCGCTGTTCCGACAGTTCGCGCTATCCGCTGCCTGAAATTTCATGTAAAGCCGGTGCAAACGATGTGGCCGAGTGTAGCGGCGCCTACGGCGCAGACACCGTTGTCCCTGTGACCTTTAAGAAAATAAGCGACTGATTCTTTATGCTAGTAACTCTGTGCGACTATAAACAAAACGTCACTCTGATTGAAAATAGCGGGATTCAGTTCCTCGACTTTGGCGTGACGCCGCAAGACACTCCCCACGGCGGCCGCTTCGTTCGTAAAACGGCGAACGGTCCGCTGCTGCGCCTGGATTACGACGAGGCGCAGCAGAAATATACGCTGCCGTCCGACGGCGGCCCGGAGTTAGTAAAACCGGAAAATGTATGCAGCATGGCACAGTCGCTGGCGCTGCTGGATGGCGTTTGGCTACCGTTTCCGCTGCTACGCGTGAATGCGCCGCGCGCATTTGTCGGCGGCCCGGATAACTGGGCGCGCATTCAGATAAACCGGCTGGATATACCGGATGAGTCGGGGTACACGCACCGCGTCACGGTAGCAATTGATACGCGTCTGATGGACGATAGCGACAGTTTGCTGGCGCCGGGGCCGCGCGATGTGAGCAATGGTTCCCGCTTTGCGGTGGCATGGCGCGATGAGGACGTCGGTGACTTTTTAGATCAGACGTGGGTCGATGGCTGGCTGCGGGAGATTTTTACCCAGTATGTCAGTCGGCATGAAGCGCGCACAGAAGAAGATATCGCACGCGCGCTGAAGTTCTTTGAATATCAGGCCCACTGGTTGAATGTCATGTCGCTTATCGGAACTCAGGTCCGCGTGCCGGACGTGCGCCTGGTGGCGGCGGAAACGAACGCGATTGCGATAGATTTAACGCTGGATGTGGGCAACACGCACACCTGCGGCGTATTAATAGAAAATGATATTCATGCGGAGGACGGCCTGTCGCGAACCACCGCGCTGCGGGTGCGCTCCCTGAGCGAACCCTACCGCCTGAGCGCGCCGCTTTTCAGTAGCCGGGTTGAGTTCAGCCAGGCGAATTTTGGTAAACAGGCGTTTTCCGTTGAAAGTGGGCGTGAAGACGCGTTTATCTGGCCGTCTCTGGTGCGGGTAGGCGATGAAGCCAGTTGGCTTGCCGCCCGCCGCCAGGGAAATGAAGGCAGCAGCGGGCTATCCAGCCCGCGGCGCTATCTGTGGGATGATGCCCCGGCAATTGCCGACTGGCGCTTCAATCACCCGGAGCGTGAAGCTCCGGCCACGGCGCGGCCGCTGATGCTATTAATGAACGATGAAGGTGAGCCGCTTTACCGTATTCCGCCTGCGCTGCGTTTACCGGTATTTAACCCCCGCTATAGCCGCAGCTCCCTGATGACGCACATGCTATGCGAACTGCTGGCCCAAATTATTTCTCAGATGAACAGCGTGGCTCATCGTCTACAAATGGGCGATATCAATGCGCCGCGCTATTTACGCTCACTTATTCTGACGCTGCCGTGCGCCATGCCTAAGCAGGAACGCGATATTTTCCGCCTGCGAATGCAGGAGGCTATCGCACTAGTCTGGAAAGCGAACGGCTGGCATCCACAGGACGCTGATTTTACCGGCGCCGCCGGGCTTGCGCAGAGCAAAGTACCGGTTCCTGAAATTAAGATGGAATGGGATGAAGCGAGCTGTGGGCAACTGGTGTGGCTCTACAACGAAGCAATGGTCACTTACGCCGGACAGCCGGCGCGGCTGTTTGCCGATTTAGCTCGCACCGACGCTGTGCCAGATGCGGCAGAGGTAGCGGGACGTTCGCTGCGCGTGGCTTCTCTGGATATCGGCGGTGGTACGATGGACCTGGCGATTACGCGCTATTCCCTGGAGACCGGCGGCAGCGGTGCGAAAATCCGGCCGGAACTGCTGTTTCGGGAAGGATTTAAAGTCGCCGGTGATGATATTTTGCTGGAGGTTATCCAGCGAGCGGTATTGCCTGCTATTGAGCGCGCGCTGCATAACGCCGGGGTTAGCGATACCGCTGCGCTGATGATGGCTCTGTTCGGCGATGCCGGGCGGATGACCAGCCAGAGCGTGCTGCGCCAGCAGTTAACTCTGCAGCTGTTGATTCCTGCGGGGCTGGGCGTGCTACGCGCCTGGGAACAGAGCAATCCCGCCGATGCCAGCGATGGCCTTCACACGCATTTAGGTGCGCTGTTAACTCATCCCCTGACGGGCGGCGTCCAGGAATATCTTCAGCAGGTTATCCGACCCGCGCTAAGTGATGATGCGATACGTTTTGATATTTTGGCTACGCCGCTGCAGGTGGATTTCTCCGCGCTCAATCAGGCGGTGCAGGAAGAGCGCTTCTGTATTAATCAGCCGCTGCACGCTATGTGTGAAGCTATTTCCCACTATGACTGCGATATCTTACTGGTCACCGGGCGACCAGCCGGGCTTCCCGGCGTGAAGCTGTTGCTTAATCAGCTACAGCCCGTGCCCGCCAGCCGTATTCGCTGGATGAATCATTATCAGCCTGGTGAATGGTACCCGCTGCGAGATAAAGGCCGGATTGGCAACGCGAAGTCGACGGCGGCGGTTGGGGCAGCCCTGTGCTGCCTGGCGCTGGATCTTCGTCTGCCTCGCTTCAATTTGAAGGCAGCGGATATCGGCGCCTATTCCACGGTGCGGCATCTGGGGGAACTGGATGCCCAGGAAAACCGGCTGTCTGAGGAAAATATTTGGTATCGGGATATCGACCTTGACGATCCTGAGGCGCAGTTGGACGCTGAGTTGACTTTTCCGCTGCGCGGCGGTGTGACGCTGGGCTTTCGCCAGCTTGATAACCCGCGCTGGCCAGCGACGCCGTTATATACGCTTGGGATCCGTTCCCCGGAGCTGGCGCGCACGCTGGCGGGTGACGGCGTGTTGAATGTGCGCCTGAAGCTGGTGCATGCGCAGGGCGAGGAAGAGGCGTGTACTTTTGAACTGGCGGAGGCTGCGCTTCAGACGGGCGAGCGCGTCGGGCTGGATGCGCTGGCATTAAAACTCAATACGCTGGCGGATCGCCGTATTAACGGTCAGCACTATTGGATCGACAGCGGGAGCGTGTATCTGAAATGAAATCCACTTTTTACCCAGAAACGGCCATTACCGCTCTAGTTGAGTGGGTGAACGCTCACCGGCAGACTTCGGCGCTGCTCGATGCGCAGGCGGACGCGCTGTTATTGCGTCTGTGGCAGGCCAGCGCGCGCAGCGCGGCGTTAAACGCGGCGGAAAGTTCGCCGGGCGCGCTGTGTTTGTATGGGCATGGCCACGCCAGTAAGCGTCATTTACTGAATACGCTGAATATTCCGGCGCCGCATATGCGCCCCGCCGGGCGCGTGGGATTTACCAGTGGATGCGCGCTGCGCTATAGCGCCGATCCGGATATGCGCCCGACGGCGTTTCCTTTACGTTTACGCCTGCTGCGTGAATGTGAGTTGGTACAGCTTTTTATTAGCCACTTTTTAGAGCAGGGCGGCATCGTTGCCGGGATTAACGAACGCCTGCGCGAGCGCCTCACCACGCTTGGCGCGCGTCGGCAGACGCAGGCCAGCGAGGCGCTTACGGAGCAGGACGTCGCGCTGGTGGTTGATTACTGGCAGCGCGTATGTGGGCTACAGGGTGAAACGGGCAGCGCCGCTTTGTGGCAGGAGTTTGCGCAGTTAATCCCGCATTTAAATTTACGCGAGCGGGCGAGCGCCTGGGCGCTGCTGTGGGACGATCGTCGGGCATTAACGGAAAGCTGGCTCGATTTTGCGACTACGCTGGAGCGTCTCGGGTATCACACACTGGTGATGGCGCCGGAAACGCTGCTGGAGGCGCCGGTTTCTGCGCCAGCGCAGACTGTTCTGGTCAAGCCGCCCCGGCTAACGCCGGTGAATATCTCTTTGGATGCGCTAACGCTATTGTGCATTGAGGTGGAGTTTTCCGGCCACTGCCCTTACGGCGATGTGCTGGATATGCCGGGTTATCCGTCTGCGCATACTCCAACTCTGGCGCAGAGTAAAATACGCTTTTTGCCCGATGTGTATCGTCAGCGCCAGCAGCCTGATTTATTGCTGATGTGTGATGTAGTCGAGGATCGCGGCGATATTCCGGCGATTGCTCGCCAGCTTGAACGCTGGGTGCAACAGTGCTGTGCCAGAGATGCCGGTCAGGAACCGGGAATGATCTGGGCGATTACGCCTTTTGATACGCGTTTTCATAACGGGGAGCACGTTGATGAAGGGCTACAGCAGTTATGCAGCCGTTTGTCGCTCGCATGGGGAACCCTGCAAACGTTAGATGAGCGCGGCATTGCGCAAATGGCCGAATGGCTGTCCCGCTCTCAGGCGCCAGCGGTGAGGGCGCAGCATTATGCTACTCTGCGTCAGCGGCTCCATGAGTCCCTTCGCGCCGCGTTTACGCCGCTATTACGCGAGCAGGCGCAGACCGAAGCTGAAATAGAAGAGATTGTGCGGGCGCTGCAGCACAGCGCGCCGCGCCACGGCGATTTGCTGGAGGCGCTACGCCCTTCTGCCGACTGGTTTCTGACACCTGAAACCGCGACCGCGCAGCCCCGGGGGATTTTTGACGCGTCTTTAGATTTGTTCAGCCGTCAGGGCGAAGAAAAAACCGGTGTGGGCGCGGGTCCTGGCCTCACGCTGTATCGCTGCTGGGCGTCTTATCTGCGGGAAAAAACGCAGGATGCTCGTCTGGCCCATTCGCTAGGGCTGCGCGCTGAAACGCTGAGCGATGTGGGTGAAATTTTGGTGATGACGGGCTATCGCCTGGATCTGCCTGCCGAATTTGGACGAGCAGCCGTAGAGGAGGGTGCCGGTGGGGCGGAAATCGCCCGTATGGCGGAGAACTTCATGTGCTGGCTAGGTTATGCCCGAGCGCCGCTGGAGGAGCGTCCCACCAGTATTATTTCTCAGGGGCCGATTTTTGCTGCACCTGAACCTGAGCGTGCCGTTGGGCGATTAACGCGTTTGCCGGAGAAACCCGCGCACGCGGGCGCGCGCTATGTGTATGACTGGCTGGTGGCGCTTTATGTGCGCGGTTGTGAGAATCGCGATTATCGCCACCCCGAGGATATTAGCGTTAGCGCACGCCAGCATTTGCAGCGTTTATTAACTACTCCGGTGCGCTAGCTGTTCTGCGCGCAGCTCCCGCCGTGAAGGCGGGAGAATGCGTTTACTGCAATCTTTTGCCTGCTCCAAAGGCGGTCTATTGCCCTGGCAGCGGTGTCGAGTTTATAGCGCAGGCGCTGTGAGCGTACCGCCGCGATGTTACGGCGGTAATAAAGCCTCTGTTTAGGCTTCCGCTGGCTGTGCGCTGCTTTCTTCCAGCGCAACGTTGCCCACATTAAATTTCTCCATTAGTTCGGAAAGGTGGTGCGCCTGTCGGTCCAGGTTACTCGTGCTGGCGACGGACTCTTTTACCATCGCCGCATTGCGCTGTGTGACGGTATCCATTTGCGTGATTGCCTGAGCTACCTGATGAACACCGGTGCTCTGTTCAGCGGATGCGGAAGAAATATTGCCCATAATGTCGCTGACTTTCGCCGTGGAAAGTACTATTTCGCTCATGGTTTCCCCGGCGCGTGAGACGAGTCCCGTACCCTGGGCAACATTATCGACCGTCTGGCTAATCAGTTTATTAATCTCTTTTGCCGCATCTCCGCTGCGTGCTGCAAGCTGGCGGACTTCCGCTGCCACGACGGCAAATCCCCGGCCCTGCTCCCCGGCGCGGGCAGCTTCAACGGCGGCGTTTAGCGCCAAAATATTGGTCTGGCTGGCGATGCCATTGATCACATTATTGATATCAGAAATGTTTTTCGCGCTCAGCTCTATTTGCTCCATATTACTGACCACCTCAGCCATCACTTTGGTGCCACCCATTGCAATTTCATTTGTATGAGAAGCCAGTTGGTTTGCCTGTGCCGCATTTTGCGCGTTATTTTCTACCGTGGTTTTTATTTCTTCCATACTGGCGGCAATTTGCTGAAGCGCACCGGCTTGCTCTACGGTACGGGAAGAAAGATCCTGATTTTCTGTCACAATCTCCTGCGTAGTGTGAGAAATATGATCGGTGGATTGTTTTACCGATGAGATCATTATTTGCAAGGAGCTCTGCATGTCCTTGAGTTTAGACAGTAATGAGCCTATTTCATCGCTGCCGTAAACGTGTACATCGGACGTTAAATCGCCGTTGCTAATTTTCTCGAATACTTTTCCAATAAAAACAATACTGCTAACTAAGCGACGTTTTATCCACAGCGTCGCGCCCAGCACGCAGACGATATAGAGAATGAAAACTATCGATGAGATGATGAGTGAGCTATTTTTGTGCTTACTGGCATCCTTTATGGCACGTTCGTAAGCTTTTTCGTTTTGAATACGAAAGCTTTTAATTGCGCTGTCCAGGTTTTTTAATGCCTGGCTCATATCTTTATCCTTAAAGGTTCCGTCAAGGACGTGAGGAAGAACATCTTCAAAAAAATCCACGACCAGGTAAGCGTCCCGTTCTATTTGGCCTATCCTTTGAGCATTTTCTTCTGGGTTAAGAGCTTTAAGTTCTTTTAGATCGGAGCGAATGGCGGTAAACAGGCTGCGCATCTCTTTAACCTGCGCCGGGCTTACCGGTTGGTTCATCACTTTCACCAGCGCGATTGCATTCATCTGACCGCGAGTCATTGCGATGTTATAATTTAATCGATTAAGGTAATCAATATTGATTTTTGCCTGGTTAATACCCATGACATTATCGAAGTTATTTTAGAAAAGAGCGTAGCGTTCAGAAACAAGAATACAAAGAAGACGAAGAATAACATCATCATGATTGATGATTTTCTTGAAATACTCAAGTTGTTCACATTTTACCCCGTTAACGAGTATGATTTTATTTTTCTCTGTTAGCATCGGCAAAAGTAAATATTTCTTAAGCAGATAGTCAGGATTAATTATTTTATTTTTATGCTGTTTTAATAATATACGCTTTGCTTTCAGTTGTTTGCCTTTTTATATATTTGAAGTTTACGTTGGTCCGTATTATGAGCTGTGAAAACGCTTAATCGCAAAAAATGATTTTGAAATTTATAGCGTAAGCGTGTATAGGGTATAAATTATATGGGTTCTACTATGCTACTTATTTTGACAAAAATAATTTTCGGCAAAATTGCAAGCGATGGCCGCTGGGTGCGGCTTACGGGTAGTATTGGGTAGTGAGGTTTTTATTGTAAATAACGTGAGGATGATATTAACAGAGATTTTAGGAAGTGTTTCGCTTACTCTTTCAAGATGAAAGTAGGCTGTTATTTATTAATGGTTGGTTATTATTTCGAATGTTTATTTTTTGTGAACTCAAAATTTCATTTTTTGTGATAGATATTTTATTTTAACTATGTGGAATGTGGATGTTCTCCATTTTTTCCGGGATACCGATTTAGTATTAACTTGGTCATGGTATTTCTATGGTCATTGATTGCATAATATTAAGAACGGGAGGGTAATAATGGATAAGATATCGATTGAAACCGCCGTATCTCTTTTGAGTGGAAACCGCAGATGGTAATACGCGGATGAATCGGGCTGAGGCTGGTTTTCTCATCGCTTTGCCATATTAATGACTGATTAACCATACTACTTTTGTTATTTTCATGAGCCATTTTCTTATAGTGGATACGTGATGTAATGCACTAATTTCAAATGAGTAGTAAGCAGTAAAGTAATATCCGGGCTTTATTTAGTGTCATCACACTTTTTTAGCGAGTGTGCAATCTCTTCGCAGGTTTTCTTGCATGGTTATTATTCACAGCATTCCACGGTAAATATCCCGCAGAGGGCTGGAAAACCGACATCATCAAACCTCACTGATGCCAATGCAACCATGCGCTGTCGCAGGATATTTGGTGCCTGTTCGGTAGAATGTGAGACCGGCGACTTTTTTGTTTTGACATTGCTTTAAAATCAGAGAGTTAACGCTCTTTGATTTGGATGTTTTATAGCCAATCTTTTGGTGGAAATAGAAAGGCCTATAAAGTTAAGTTTAAACAATGGGTTATGATTAGTGTGTTCCCCGCACATGCGGGGATAAACCGCGGGCTTTATCGTTAGGTTGAGTAACGATGTAGTGTTCCCCGCACGTGTGGGGATAAGAAGCGGTGTATTTAGCGCGTTGAGCAGGGCCAGGGTTAACCGGACATTATATAGCTGGAAGGGCAATCACCGGGAGGTGAGAAAAAACACCGCCATTTTATCGCCTCTCAACATCAGGGTAACAAAAAAGCCACTCTTCCGAGTGGCTTAATTATATGATTCTAATGCTAAAATTTGGTGGCCCCTGTTGGGTTTGAACCAACGACCAATCGATTATGAGTCGACTGCTCTAACCACTGAGCTAAGGGGCCGAGGCGGGAGATTATAATGTAACTCGGCGGGGCAATCCAGCACCCTTGAATGCGTATGCTGTTTTTCTAAACAGCGGCTTAGTCCCGGTTTATACTGAGACGACTAAGTACAGGGAGAGCGTAATGATTGATGATATTGTCGCGCCCGGGCTGCGGGTGCTGTTTTGTGGCATTAATCCGGGAAAATCATCGGCTCATACTGGGTATCATTTTGCACATCCGGGGAACCGTTTCTGGAAAGTGATTCATTTGGCGGGCTTTACTCCGAGCCTGCTCAGACCAGCTGATGAACACCAGCTTTTAGCGTCGGACTGCGGTATTACCATGCTGGTGGCTCGGCCTACCGTTCAGGCGGGCGAGCTACAGCGCGAGGAGTTACGCTGCGGTGGTGAAGCGCTGACGAAGAAAGTCATGCGCTGGCAGCCGCAGTCGCTGGCGGTGCTGGGGAAGCAGGCCTATGAGCAGGCATTTGGCGAGCGCAACGTTAAGTGGGGGCTACAGGCGCGGCGCATTGAAGAGACCGCTGTCTGGGTACTGCCTAATCCAAGCGGTCTCAATCGGGCATCTCTGGCAGAGCTGGTAGAGGCTTATCAGGTGCTCAACCGTTCACTGGACGTGCCGACTGAAGGTGATTAATTATCCGGGTCGTTGCTATCACTCTATTCGTAAGGCGATGCTGAATAGCCTGCACGTTAAAAAATCTTTGCCTGTACGGTAAATACGAGGCTAATGATAATACGCAGCGCTAAAAGCGGTGCCAGCCACGCTGAATCAGGCTTTCAGGCAGCCATAAAAAAGCCCCGGGCCTAAGCGCGGGGCTTCTGGTTAATGCTAGTGTTAAATAACGTTAATCGTCCAAAAAGCTGCGTAGTACTTCGGAACGGCTCGGATGGCGTAGTTTACGCAGCGCTTTCGCCTCAATCTGGCGAATACGTTCGCGGGTTACGTCAAACTGTTTGCCGACTTCTTCCAGCGTGTGGTCGGTATTCATGTCGATACCGAAACGCATACGCAGGACTTTAGCTTCACGCGCCGTAAGGCCAGCCAGCACGTCGTGCGTTGCCGCACGCAGGCTTTCAGTGGTCGCTGAGTCCAAAGGCAGTTCGAGGGTGGTGTCCTCGATAAAATCGCCCAGATGCGAATCCTCGTCATCGCCAATCGGCGTTTCCATGGAGATAGGCTCTTTAGCGATTTTCAGCACTTTACGAATTTTATCTTCCGGCATTAGCATACGCTCCGCCAACTCTTCCGGCGTAGGCTCGCGCCCCATCTCCTGTAGCATTTGGCGGGAGATGCGATTGAGTTTGTTGATAGTCTCAATCATATGTACCGGAATACGTATAGTGCGCGCCTGGTCTGCGATAGAGCGGGTTATCGCCTGGCGAATCCACCACGTTGCGTAAGTCGAGAACTTATAGCCGCGGCGGTATTCAAACTTATCTACCGCTTTCATCAGGCCGATATTGCCTTCCTGAATCAAATCCAGGAACTGCAGACCTCGGTTGGTGTACTTTTTCGCAATAGAGATAACCAGACGCAGGTTAGCTTCAACCATCTCTTTTTTCGCGCGGCGGGCTTTTGCTTCACCGATAGACATACGGCGGTTGATATCTTTTACCTGCTCAATTGTCAGGCCGGTTTCTTCTTCAATCTGCTGCAGTTTCTGCAGGCCGCGCTGAACATCTTCTGCAACGATATGCAGTTTTTCAGACCACGGCTTATTCATCGCGAGCGCGGCGTTAAACCAGGTATCGCTGGTTTCATTACCGGTGAATAACGTGATGAAGTTTTTCTTCGGCATTTTGCATTGTTCAACGCACAGCTTCATGATGAGACGTTCCTGGGTACGTACGCGATCCATCATGGTTCGCATGTTGTTAACCAGATAGTCGAACTGTTTCGGCACGAGGCGGAACTGTTTAAAAACGTCGGACAGTTTCTGGATCTCATCCTGCGCCGCGGCGTGGCTGCGGCCTTTGCTTTTGATGATATCGCGCGTTACTTCGTACTGCGCGCGCAGTTCACCGAATTTCTCGCGAGCCAGTTCAGGATCGATGCTATTGTCATCGTCGCTGCTATCATCGTCGCTGTCGTCCTCTTCGTCGTCGTCGTCGTCACGGTCTTCTTCCGAAAGTTCGGAACCGACGTGGGTCGCGGTGGGCGCCATATCTTCTTCAGCGTTCGGATCGACAAAGCCGGTGATAAGATCGGAAAGACGCGCTTCTTCCGCTTCGACGCGATCGTACTGTTCCAGCAGATAGGTGATTGCTTCCGGGTATTCAGCAACCGAGCACTGCACTTGGTTAATGCCATCCTCGATGCGTTTTGCGATATCTATCTCGCCTTCACGCGTGAGCAGCTCAACGGTACCCATTTCGCGCATGTACATGCGAACCGGGTCCGTGGTGCGTCCAATCTCGGATTCTACGCTGGATAATACTTGGGCGGCGGCTTCAGCGGCATCTTCGTCTGCGGTGTTTTCGGCCAGCATCAGATCGTCGGCGTCCGGTGCTTCTTCCATCACCTGGATGCCCATATCGTTAATCATTTGGATGATGTCTTCGATCTGATCGGAGTCGATGATATCTTCCGGCAGATGGTCATTGACCTCGGCATAGGTCAGATAGCCTTGCTCCTTACCACGTGTGACAAGAAGTTTAAGCTGTGACTGCGGGTTTTGCTCCATAAGACGGTATCCACACTTATTTAGGGTTGGTGTCGGTCGGCGAAACCGCCAACAAGAACGTATGCGGGCTGTTTTGTTTTCGTGCCGCTGCCCATCTACGCGGCCTTCGGGCTGTCCCGAGGATATATCGGCAGTTAAGCCGCTAAAGTCATTTATTTTTTTGCGCGTGCTAATGTGATGACACGAACTTCTTCGCGTTCGGCGGGCGTCAACCCTTGCGTGCGCGAGCGTGCGATCAATTCCGTAAGACGCATTTCCAGCACTGAATCGAATAAATGGTCCAGTGCGTCAGTGAACGTTTTTTCCGCAATATCCTTATCTGCTATATCGTCCCACATTGAGAGTTTTTCAAGGGTAACCGCTTCTTTTGTGCCACGGTAATGCTCTAAAAGCTGCCCGGTCGTAAGACCCGGGTGCGCAGAGCATTGCTCTACCAGTGCATTAAACAGCGCCAAACCGGGCAGTTTACTGGGATCGAGCGCATTTAATGGCGGTACCAATGGCGCAAGCTCCGGGTTTTGCACCAGCAACCCTATTAGTATACGCATGGTTGTGCGTTTTAGCTGGGGTAAAGCACGCTGTGCGCCATTTTCAGCTAATTTCGGCATTAATTTTTCAAGCTGGCTATCGTCGAGGATACCCAGTTTATTGCCGAGCTCCTGGCGTAGATAAATCCTTAACGTTTCGCCTGGCACCTGAGTTATCAGCGGCAGCGCAAGCGTACTCAGCTGCGCGCGGCCGTCCGGCGTACTCAGATCAACCCGCGGCAACAGGCTGTTAAATAAAAACATAGATAGCGGCTGAGCGGACTCCATGCGCGCTTCAAATGCTTCTTTTCCCTCTTTACGCACGAGGGTGTCCGGGTCTTCTCCGTCCGGCAGGAACATAAAGCGTAACTGGCGGCCATCCGTCATATACGGCAGCGCCGTTTCAAGCGCGCGCCACGCCGCGTCGCGTCCTGCTCTGTCGCCGTCATAGCAACAAATGACGCTGTTTGTGGTACGAAACAAAAGCTGGATATGATCCGCCGTCGTGGATGTTCCCAGCGAGGCTACGGCATAGTTAATGCCATATTGCGCCAGCGCGACGACATCCATATAGCCTTCTACCACTAACAGGCGCTGCGGCTCGGATGCATGCTCCCGGGCTTCGTAAAGACCATAGAGCTGGCGGCCTTTATGAAAAATATCGGTTTCCGGGGAGTTCAGATATTTTGGCTGCCCGTCGCCCATTACGCGGCCGCCGAAGCCGATGACACGTCCGCGCTTATCGCGAATAGGGAACATAACCCGTTCACGAAAGCGGTCGTAGCTGCGTCCCCGATCGTTGGTAACCAGCATTCCCGCGTCGGTTAAGGCCTGACGATTTTCCTGATTTCCGCCAAAACGTCGAAGTACGTTATCCCAGCCTTCCGGTGCGTAACCAATAGAAAAACGAGCGATTACTTCGTCGCTCAGGCCTCGCTGCTGCAGGTAACTGCGTGCACCTTGCGCCTGAGGCTGTGTTAATGCCTGCTGATAAAAGGCGTTTAGGCCATCCATCAATTGATACAGGCTTTGCCGCTGGTGACGTTCAATCTGACTGGGGCCGTTGCCCGCCTCAAAGGGAACATCTAAATTATGCATGGACGCCAGTTCTTCAACGCATTCGACAAATTCAAGTTTGTCAAAGTTCATTAAAAAGTCGATGACGTTGCCATGGGCGCCGCAGCCAAAACAGTGATAAAACTGCTTTTCGCCGTTTACGGTAAAAGAGGGGGTTTTTTCATTATGGAACGGGCAGCACGCGTGATAATTCTTACCCTGCTTTTTTAGCTTCACACGCGCGTCGATAAGATCGACGATGTCGGTGCGCGCCAGCAAGTCGTTGATAAAAACGCGTGGGATACGTCCAGCCATAGGCCCCGATTTATTAGCTCATAAACGAGAACAAGCCGCGCATTCCTTTCGGAAGCACGGCCTTGTCACTATAACTCTGTCTGAGTCACGAGGGGCTATCCCCTCCCGAAATTAATACAGACGAGTACGGCGTGCGTTTTCGCGAGCCAGTTTCTTAGCGTGACGCTTCACGGCAGACGCTTTAGCGCGCTTACGTTCAGTCGTTGGTTTTTCATAAAACTCACGACGACGAACTTCCGCCAGGATGCCTGCTTTTTCGCAGGAACGTTTGAAGCGACGCAGTGCTACGTCGAACGGCTCGTTTTCACGTACTTTAATTACCGGCATGTGCCTCTCACCTTTGATTAATTCGGTTTGCCGCTGGCATCAGACGCCAGCCTATTTCAAAATGGTGCGGAATTTTACTGCAATTGCCGCCGCGTTGTAAAGCGCAAGCCAGCCAGAAATTCGCTTTTTAGCAAGAATCCTTTTGGCGTGGAAGTATACACCAGCGCCGGGCATAAAGTGAGCGAAGATTTACCGATGGATGTGGGCAGGCGCGCGTGAAATTAAGGCAGGCGATGGCGCTTTATTGCTAGGAAGTGAGTGCCGCACGGGCGGTTGGCTTTGGCGTGACAGGTATTTACCGTGTGTGTTGCCAATTGGAGCGCACGAAAACGACCGTCTATGGCACCACAATTTTACTTCACGCGCGCGCGCGCATACACTGCGCCCAGTCAACAGCGAAGAAAGTTTAATGTTATGCGTGTACTGGGAATTGAGACATCCTGCGATGAAACCGGCATTGCTATTTACGATGACAATGCGGGGCTTCTCGCTAATCAACTGTATAGCCAAATAAAACTGCATGCCGATTACGGCGGTGTGGTTCCAGAACTTGCTTCGCGCGATCACGTGCGTAAAACGGTGCCGCTTATTCAGGCCGCGCTAAAAGAGGCGAATCTACAGGCAAATGACATTGATGCCGTTGCGTATACCGCCGGGCCGGGGCTGGTGGGCGCCCTGTTGGTTGGCGCCACGATAGGGCGCTCGCTGGCTTTTGCCTGGGATGTGCCCGCCGTGCCGGTACATCACATGGAAGGTCATTTATTAGCGCCGATGCTGGAACCCCAGCCGCCGGCGTTTCCCTTCGTCGCGCTGCTGGTATCCGGCGGGCATACGCAGCTTATTAGCGTGACGGGAATTGGGCAGTATGCGCTACTTGGCGAGTCCATTGACGACGCCGCCGGTGAGGCGTTTGATAAGACAGCGAAGTTGCTCGGGCTGGATTACCCGGGCGGGCCGCGGCTGTCGCAAATGGCCGCGCAGGGCGTGCCGGGGCGCTTTACTTTCCCGCGCCCGATGACGGACAGACCCGGCCTGGATCTGAGTTTCTCCGGGTTAAAAACTTTTGCTGCAAATACTATTCGCGACAGCGGCGAAGATCCGCAGGCACGCGCTGATATCGCGCGTGCGTTTGAAGACGCCGTGGTGGATACGCTAATGATTAAATGCCGGCGCGCGCTGGAGCAAACCGGCTTTAGCCGTTTAGTGGTTGCCGGTGGCGTAAGCGCTAACCGAACGCTGCGTGAGAGGTTGGCACAGATGATGGCGAAGCGCCGCGGCGAAGTATTCTACGCGCGGCCGGAGTTTTGTACCGATAATGGTGCGATGATAGCGTATGCCGGGTTGATTCGTTTAAAAGCGGGTAATGTAAGCGGCCTTGAAGTAAGCGTTCGGCCCCGCTGGCCGCTGGCGGATTTGCCCGCGGCGTGAAGTTCTGGTTTGCGCCACCTGCGTCCGACTCGCAAATGAATGTCGTTGCCGCTGGCTAGAAACCACGCCCTTTAGGCGTGGTTTTTTGTCAGGAATTATTGGTGCGGTCAGAAGCCGCTTTTTAGAAGGCATTATGCGGCTATTTTACTGATTTTCCTGCGAGAGTGGGTTTTGCTCCGGTGAGTAGGTGACTAACGCGTTTACTCTTTGTTTTTTGAGCGTTTGCGCAGGCGTTTCCAGATTTTTGGCTCCTGCCCGCGCCACAGGCGCTGAATATTATCGTGATGGCGCAGCAGAATCAGGCAGGAAAGCATCGCCACGGGAAACGTAAACTGAGGCTTAAACCACCACACGTAAAACGGCGCGATTAATGCACTAATAATGGCGCCAAGGGATGAATAGCCGCTGAGCAGCACGGTGATAAGCCAGGTTATCGTCATTACCCCGGTTAAATCCCAGCCGATGGGCGCGATAGCGCCAAATGCGGTCGCAACGCCCTTTCCGCCGCGGAAACCAAAAAATATCGGCCAGATATGCCCAAGGCAGGCGGCTATTGCGATAAGGCCCAGCCACAGCGGCGTGACGCCCAGTGCCCAGGCGGCCCATACCGGTAACATACCTTTTAAAACATCGAACAACAAAACGGCGATAGCCGCGCCTTTCCCGCCGAGGCGCAGTACATTGGTGGCGCCGGGATTACCGGAACCGTTTTCACGCGGATCGGGCAGTCTGGCGATGCGGCACACCAGAATAGCGCTGGAGATAGAGCCACACAGATAAGCGAGGACGACCATTACAGGCGCGATTGCACTCATAACGCGGTTCCATTTTGAAAAAATCGTTTTATTCTCTGCATCCGTGGATAATACGCATATTTCACGGCAAGTGGTATCCCTCTTGCGGGCGCTTCGCCCTAATAGAACACAGTGTGAGACGCGTAACATTTTACCAAGTCACGCACCCACCGATGGTATTCAGGCGGCTCTCGTCTGTGACACAGCGCTTGCGATAAACGCTCGCGTCCGAAGTGAACAGAGAATGACGGCAGGTAACGATGGATAAAGTATTTATAGAGCAACTTTCAGTGATTACCACTATTGGCGTGTATGACTGGGAGCAGACCATTGAACAGCAATTAGTGTTCGATATCGAAATGGGATGGGATAACCGACGCGCGGCGATGAGCGATAACGTCCAGGACTGCCTGAGCTACGCCGACGTTAGTGAAGCGGTAGTCGCACATGTCGCAGGCGGGCGTTTCGCTCTGGTAGAGCGCGTGGCGGAAGAAGTAGCGACGCTGCTATTAAACCGCTTTTCTACTCCATGGGTGCGAATTAAAGTCAGTAAACCGGGCGCGGTGGCGCGCGCGGCGCGCGTAGGGGTAATCATTGAGCGTGGGGTTATTCCGAAAGCGCCCACAGCGTAATATTCCAGTAAACGAATTGCCCGTTCGCTAGTCATAAGCTTGATTGTTTCCGGCCGCAAGGCCGTTTTTATTTTAGGGATTGCATAGAGGGTGTCGTTAATGAGCGATGTACATTCGCTGATGGTTGCTGCCATTCTTGGCGTGGTTGAAGGACTGACGGAATTTCTACCCGTCTCCAGCACCGGGCATATGATTATTATCGGCCATTTATTGGGCTTTCGCGGTGATAAAGCGGAAACCTTTGAAGTCGTCATTCAGCTAGGATCGATTCTTGCCGTGATAGTGATGTTCTGGCGCCGTCTGTTCGGGCTTATTGGCATTCATTTTGGTCCGCAGCCGCATGAAGGCGAAGGTACCGGTCGACTGTCATTAATTCATATTCTTTTAGGCATGGTGCCGGCAGTAGCTCTGGGCCTGATATTTCATCATGCGATTAAGGATCTATTTACTCCGCTAAATGTGGCGTATGCGCTAATTGCTGGTGGCATTCTGCTGCTCGTCGCGGAGTGGTTCAAACCTAAAACGCCGCGCGCGGTAGGGCTGGATGATATGACCTACAGGCAGGCATTTGCTATTGGCTGCTTTCAGTGTCTGGCGCTATGGCCGGGGTTTTCACGTTCCGGTGCCACAATTTCTGGCGGCATGCTAATGGGAGTTAGCCGCTATGCGGCGTCAGAATATTCTTTCCTGCTGGCGGTGCCTATGATGATCGGCGCGACGGCGCTCGACCTATATAAGAGTATTGGTTTCCTCTCACTGGTGGATTTACCGCTGTTTGCCGTCGGTTTTGTGATGGCATTTTTGGTTGCGCTGCTGGCCATCAAAACCTTTCTGCAACTCATTAAGCGAATTTCGTTTATTCCCTTCGCTATTTATCGTTTTATCGTTGCGTTCGCGGTATATATGGTCTTTATGTAAGCCACTGGCTTAAGAGTGAGGGCCGTGCAGTGCTTTCCACCGGGCTACGGCGCAGATACGCCGCCGCCGCAGTTCTTCGCGGATGGCTGGCCCCTGGAAACCTGCATCGATAACCTCACGGGTGGGGACGCTTTGCGCCGCCTGCCAGGCGCTGCGCAGCCAGCGCCCTTGCGGATAATCGCTGTGTTCAAAACCCGTGCGTCCACGAGCGTCGGCTTCGCTGGTGATAGCGATTTGTTCAATTCTCTGGGGCTTGCGCCACGCATCGATGTCATCGAACAGCTTAACCAGCGTTTTAGGCTGCAATACGGCAAATGTGTGGATGAGATCGTGATACCGGGCCACCAGTTTTGCTAAGTCCCGAATATCATTAGGAACGCGCAGACGCTGGCACAAATTCTCAATCAACCTGACGCCAGCCGGTCCGTGCCCGTGATGGCTGGGCCACAGGCGCGGCGGAGTTAAGCCCTTGCCCACATCGTGCGTCAGCGCGGCGAAACGTACATCTACAGCCGGGCTGAGCCGGGAAGCCATATGTAGTGTCATCAGGGTATGAACCCCGGTATCGATTTCTGGATGCCATTTAGCCGGTGCTGGCACGCCAAATAGCGCGTTGATTTCAGGGAACAGCGTAGCAAGGGCGCCGCAATCGCGTAATACCTGAAAATAGACGTGAGGGCTTTGAGTGCCGAGCGCACTTTCTGTTTCTTTCCAGACCCGCTCGGGCGTGAGGTGCTCAAGTTCGCCGCGCGCGGCCATGTCACGCATTAGCGACATGGTTTCTGGCGCTATCTGAAAATCCAGATGCGCATAGCGGGCCGCGAAACGTGCAACGCGTAAAACGCGCAGTGGATCTTCGGTAAAGGCGGGGGAGACGTGACGTAGCGTGCGCTGAAGAATATCCTCCTGGCCGCCGAAGGGATCGATATAATCCTCCGCTTCGCCGAGTGCGATGGCGTTGATGGTCAAATCCCGGCGCAGCAAGTCTTGTTCCAGGGTGACGTCTGGCGCGGCGTGGCAAATAAAGCCGGTATATCCTTGTCCTGACTTACGCTCGGTGCGCGCCAGCGCATATTCTTCCTGAGTTTGAGGGTGTAGAAAAACCGGAAAATCACGGCCGACCTGCCGGTATCCGGCATTCAGCATTTCCTGCGGCGTTGCGCCGACCACGACCCAGTCTTTATCTTTTACCGGCAGATTCAATAACGCATCGCGAACGGCGCCGCCGACCAGATAAATCTTCACGCTCACACTCCTGAGAAAATGAAAAACGCATCATACGTAAGTGTAGAGAAGAAGGCGAAAGAAAGGTGGTGATGTCAGAACTAACGGGCGCCAGGCGCCCGTTATTGAGAAAGGGGGTTAGTTCATCCAGCGGTCTTTGCGCTTGCGGCTGGGGATCATGTGCGGTAACAACAGACCCAATAGCAGGCCCACGCCTGCAACGCCGCCGCCGTACATAAACCATTGCATAATAATGGTGCGCTGTTTGTCATTAAGCTGTAGGTTTGCTGCATTAACCTTTTTCTGCGCCACCACGAGCTGATTTTTAAGCTGTTGATTTTCAGCTTTCAGGCCGTTGATCACACTGTCGCTTTCAGCGACCTTTTTCTGCATTTCGGCCGTTTTCTGATTCCAGGTGCCGTCAATATTATTCAGTTTATCGGTTAACGTTTTTACCTGGTTTTCCAAATCCGGTACGCGCACGTGCAGGCTGGGCGTGTTACGCAGTTCATCCAGCATTACCCAGGCCGTCCGGCCGCTATTATCACGGATCTGGCCGTATTTACCGCTGCTTTGCAGAAGCGTTACTTTTTCACCTGCATTGATGGTGCCGACCAGACGGTAATTATCTCCAGGGCCGCTGCGTACCCAGGTAGTTAAATCGTCTGAAACATAACGGTTCTCTTCCGCGTGGGCCACGGCCCCGGCGCCGAGAGAGAGTAAAATAAAGGTAATCAGGCGTAATTTCTGCATTAGATCGTCGTTATTGTCATAAAGCGTGGAACAGTCATAGTGGACTCAGTCTGACGAGGGGCTGATAAAACCTGAATGAGAATCATCCTGGTAATCCCGCCGCTCGCCGTAGCCACTGGTTCAGGTTTTACGCCCGTCAAATCGTCACAGCGTGGCAATTTGGCGCAAAATATTATTTACTGACACATATTTACCGCGTTAGTTCGCCAGAAATTTTATCAGACTCTGACAAAACGATATACAAACAAAGCTATGACACAAGAAATCGAAATCAAATTCATCGTCAGACCCGAAGTTATTACGTCACTGCGTGAAGACTTGAATGCGCTGTCTAATGAGCGCCAGTCTGGCCGAAAACTCGTGAATATCTACTACGAAACGCCGGATTTATTGCTGCGTCGCCATGATATGGGACTGCGCGTGCGCGGGGTGGACGGGCGCTTTGAAATGACGATGAAAACCGCGGGTAAAACCCTTGGTGGATTGCATCAGCGCCCGGAATACAACGTCCCGGTTGAGCATCCGGTGCCGGAACTTGCGCGCTTCCCTGCCGACATGTGGCCGGCGGGCCTTGATGCCGCCCGGCTGGAGCAGGCGGTTAAGCCGCTATTTCGCACAGATTTCACGCGCGAGACGTGGGTGGTCACTTTCGAGCAGGCCCACATGGAGATTGCTCTGGACAATGGGAGCGTCGATGCAGACGCGCGCAGCGAACCGCTATGTGAGCTGGAACTGGAGCTACTGGACGGCGATGTATCCGCGTTACTGAAATTCACCGAGCGCTATATATTGCGCGACGGTATTCGTCAGGGCGGCCTAAGCAAAGCCGCGCGCGGCTATGCGCTGGCCCAGGCGCGCGCCGTGGGTGAAGTAAAAGCATTTTCCGCTGAGAACATGCCTGCCGGCGCAACGCTGGAGCAGGGGTTGGTCGTGGCGCTGGAAAGCGCGCTATCGCACTGGCAGTATCATGAAGAGCTGTGGGCGCGCGGCGTAGCCGATGCCGCCAGTGAAGTGTATCTCGCAATCAAGCGGTTACAGCACGCGCTGGCGCTTTTCGGTGCGGTAATTCCAAGAAAAGCGAGCACCCACTTACGTGAGCAGCTTGCCGACTATGAGCAGCAGTTGATATCCCCTGCGCGGGAGCAGAGCGTCCTCTGGAGCGCGACGGCAAATGCACCTAAGTTAGCACTCACTGACTTCATGGTGACCTGCGGCTGGCGCCCGTATCTTGACGAAGCAGCGAAAAAGCAGCTACAGGGTTCACTGAAGCGTTTTGCCGACACTCAGTTAGGGCGTATCAGCGCGGAACTGAAAAAAACATTTCACGCGCCGCCGTCCGACTATCCGGCGCAGTTGCCGCGCTTACAACGCGCGGTGGATATGGCGCAGATTCTGGCGGGCGTATATCCCCCCGCGCACAGCGCCGTATGGATTGCGAACTGGCAGGCGCTGGAGGGTGCCGTGGCGGCGCAGCGCGCAGCGGACTATGAAAAATTGCGCAAACTGGCGATAAAAGAAGCGCCGTTCTGGCGTCATAGCGGGCGCTAATTTCCCCCTTATTAAGGACGCTTATATGCAGCTTTCCCCGGCGTTACGGCAGCACTGGCAAAGCGTAGCGGCGCGCCTGGCACCTACGATAGCGCCAGAAATGCTCTCTTCTGATGCGCGGTCGGTGCTGTGTTTCAGCGAATTCTTCAGTAATGAAGCGCTGCGTGAGCCGGGCTACCTTGAAGACCTGCTGCGCTCCGCGCCCACGGCGGATGAGTGGCGAGATTATGCTCACTGGCTGACCTGTGAGCTGGAGAATGTGCATGAGGAAACTGCGCTTATGCATACGCTGCGCCGTTTTCGCCGCCGTATTATGACGCGCATTGCGTGGAGCCAGACGCTAAACCAGGCATCGACACAGCAGACGTTAAAACAGCTTAGCGTTCTGGCCGAAACGCTCATAATCGCCGCCCGAGACTGGCTATGGGAAGCCTGCAGCCGTGAATGGGGGACGCCCTGTGACGCCAGCGGGAAACCCCAGCCGCTCCTGATTCTAGGGATGGGGAAGCTCGGCGGTGAAGAGCTGAATTTTTCTTCTGATATCGATTTGATTTTTGCGTGGCCGGAACACGGTGTAACGCGCGGTGGGCGTCGCGAACTGGATAATGCGCAATTTTTTACTCGCCTGGGGCAGCGGTTAATTAAAGTACTGAGCCAACCCACGCAGGACGGTTTCGTTTATCGTGTGGATATGCGATTAAGGCCGTTCGGCGACAGTGGGCCGCTGGCGCTAAGTTTTGCGGCGCTGGAAGAGTACTATCAGGAGCAGGGGCGCGACTGGGAGCGTTATGCGATGGTGAAAGCGCGCCTGCTGGGGGCAGATGCAGAACTTTGGCGTCCGGCGCTGCATACCTTATTGCGGCCCTTCGTTTTCCGCCGGTATATCGATTTCAGCGTTATTCAGTCGCTGCGTAACATGAAGGGTATGATAGCCCGGGAGGTTCGGCGACGCGGCCTGACGGATAATATTAAGCTTGGCGCCGGTGGGATCCGGGAAATTGAGTTTATCGTACAGGTTTTCCAGTTGATACGCGGCGGGCGTGAGCCGCAGTTACAGCAGCGGGCGCTATTGCCGACTCTGGAGGCGCTGCAAGCGCTTCATCTATTAAGCGAAGAAGAAACCTGCGCCCTGCGTGAAGCCTACTTATTCTTACGTCGCCTTGAGAACCTGCTACAAAGTATTCGCGATGAACAAACCCAAACGCTACCGGAAGATCCGCTGGATCGCGCGCGGCTGGCCTGGGCTATGCAACAAGACGACTGGCCCGCGCTTCAGGCTTGCCTGCATACGCATATGGCGCGCGTGCGGCGCATTTTCAATGCGCTTATTGGCGAAGAAGATCAACCGGGTGGAGGCGATGAGGCGCTCAATGAGATTGGGCGAGCGCTATGGCTGGATAGCGCCAACGGTAATGACGAATTCGGCGTGCTGGCGCATTTAACGCCCGAAGCGTGCCAGCATGTACTGGCGCGAATAGAGGATTTTCGCCGCGATCTCGACCGGCGGACCGTCGGGCCGCGCGGGCGCCTGGTGCTCGATCGGCTGATGCCGCATTTACTCAGCGAAGTCTGCGCGCGCGAGGATGCGGCGGTCCTGCTGGCGCGGATTACTCCTTTACTGACAGGCATCGTATCGCGAACCACATACCTTGAATTGTTAACCGAATATCCCGGCACACTGCAGCATCTGATTCGGCTGTGCGCCGCGTCGCCAATGGTGGCGGATCAACTGGCGCGCTATCCGTTATTGCTGGATGAGCTGCTTGATTCTAATACGCTTTATCATGCGACGGCCGTCGACGCTTATCGCGATGAATTGCGGCAATATTTACTCCGGGTACCCGATGACGACGAAGAGCAGCAGCTAGAGGCGCTGCGCCAGTTCAAACAGGTGCAAATGCTGCGCATTGCCGCTGCGGATATTGCCGGCACCCTGCCGATAATGCAGGTCAGTGACAGGCTTACCTGGCTGGCGGAAACCATGATTGATGCGGTGGTACGCACGGCGTGGCAGCAAATGGTGGCGCGCTACGGGCGCCCTGAACACCTGAATGAGGAGCAAGGCGAAGGGTTCGCCGTAGTGGGTTATGGCAAGCTGGGTGGCTGGGAGCTAGGCTACGGTTCGGATTTAGATTTGGTCTTTTTGCACGATTGCCCCGCAGATGCGATGACGGACGGGCCGCGCGTGATTGACGGGCGGCAGTTTTATTTACGGCTGGCTCAGCGCGTCATGCACTTGTTTAGCACGCGCACGACCTCAGGCATTTTGTATGAAGTCGATGCGCGTTTACGCCCGTCCGGCGCGGCGGGTTTACTGGTAACGCCGGTGCAGGCATTTGCCGATTATCAGCGTAACGACGCGTGGACCTGGGAACATCAGGCGCTGGTGCGCGCTCGCGTAGTGTATGGATCTCCGGCGCTCAGGCAGGCTTTTGATAGCGTGCGCCATACGATACTGACGCAGCGCCGTGACGAGACTTCGCTTTGCGCTGAGGTGCGTGAGATGCGGGAAAAAATGCGCGCTCACCTCGCCACGCGTCAACCCGGGCTATTTGATATTAAAGCTGATGCGGGTGGGATAACGGATATTGAGTTTATTGCGCAATATCTGGTGCTGCGTTTTGCAAACCGCGCGCCGGCGTTAACGCGCTGGTCCGATAATGTGCGCATTTTCGAACTGCTGGCGCAAAATTGCCTGATGTCGCAAAGCGAAGCAATGGCGCTAACCCAGGCATATGTAACGCTGCGCAATGAATTACACCGTCTGGCGCTGCAGGCGCTCCCCGGTCGTATTGCCGAACCGGCATTTAGCACCGAGCGTGCGCAAGTGATTGAGAGCTGGCATTCGTGGATTGACGCGCCGTAGCCGTGCGGCTATCCCTAAATATGGTATTATCGCGCACAGATTTTGTTACTCCCCGGAGAGTCAGGAATGAAAGTAACGCTGCCAGAATTTGGGCGAGCAGGCGTCATGGTCGTGGGCGATGTGATGCTGGATCGTTATTGGTACGGTCCTACAAATCGCATCTCCCCTGAGGCGCCGGTGCCGGTAGTAAAAGTCGATACGGTGGAAGAGCGCCCCGGCGGTGCGGCGAATGTGGCGATGAATATCGCTTCGCTGGGCGCGGAGTCCCGCCTTGCCGGGCTGACCGGTATCGATGATGCGGCGCGGGCGCTGGGCCAGGCGCTGAGCGATGTCAGCGTTAAGTGTGACTTTGTTGCCGTACCGACACACCCCACAATCACGAAACTGCGCGTGCTCTCGCGCAATCAGCAGCTTATTCGCCTCGACTTTGAAGAAGGGTTTGACGGCGTCGATCCACAGCCGTTACATGAGCGCATTAGCCAGGCGCTGCCGCACGTAGGCGCGCTGGTGCTGTCTGATTACGCTAAAGGCGCGCTGGCCAGCGTTCAGCAAATGATTGCACTGGCCCGCGCGGCGGGAGTCCCGGTTTTAATCGATCCGAAGGGCGCTGATTTTGAACGCTATCGCGGTGCGACGCTGCTAACGCCGAATTTGTCAGAGTTTGAGGCGGTAGTAGGGAAATGTCGCAGCGATGAGGAGCTGGTAGCGCGCGGGATGCAGCTTATTGCGACGTATGAACTGGCGGCGCTGCTGGTGACGCGCTCTGAGCACGGGATGACGCTGTTACAGCCCGGAAAACCGCCGCTTCATCTGCCTACGCTGGCGCAGGAGGTTTATGATGTTACCGGCGCGGGCGATACGGTCATTGGCGTTCTGGCGGCGACGCTGGCCGCCGGAAATACGCTGGAAGAAGCATGTTACTTCGCCAACGTCGCTGCTGGTGTAGTGGTTGGTAAGCTTGGCACCTCTACGGTCACGCCGGTAGAACTCGAAAATGCGGTGCGCGGTCGTTCGGAAACAGGGTTCGGGGTCATGAGCGAAGCCGGGTTGCAGCAGGCCGTTGCCGCAGCGCGTCAGCGCGGTGAGAAAATTGTGATGACCAACGGCGTGTTTGATATTTTGCACGCCGGACACGTCTCATATTTGGCAAACGCGCGTAAGCTTGGCGACCGCCTGATTGTCGCCGTTAACAGCGATGCATCTACCCGCCGTCTGAAAGGCGATACGCGCCCGGTTAACCCGCAGGACCAGCGTATGATAGTGCTCAGCGCGCTGGAGTCCGTTGACTGGGTGGTGCCGTTTGAAGAGGATACGCCGCAGCGTTTGATTGCGCAGATCCTACCTGATTTGCTGGTAAAAGGCGGCGATTATAAGCCTGAAGATATCGCCGGTAGCAAAGAGGTGTGGGATAACGGCGGCGAAGTGAAAGTCCTTAATTTTGAGGACGGCTGTTCTACCACTCTTATTATTAATAAAATTCAGGGTGATAAACTGTAGTCGCCTTTGGCAATGCCTGAATTGTAGAAAACCGGTCTTTGGGGCCGGTTTTTTTGTCAATATTAAACCCCCTCCCGGGGAGGCGGCGCTCGTTTATGTGGGGCTTTGCCCGTGGCATGCGCATGCTAAATACTGCCCCGATTTGTTACCAGTAAATCAGGGAGTCAATAGCATGAGCAGACGGCAATCCGCCTGCCACGTATTCTGTCGCTGTCAGTATCATCCCGTATCGACCCCGAAGCACGGATACAAAATCCTCAACGGCAATCCCGGTAAAGCGCTTTACCGTGGTATTTACCTTTGCTGCAGCATGAAGAAATGCACGGCCGTGGCGTTAAATGTACGGATTGCTCATGTTCCTCTGGTAGTGAGAACGCCGGCGGGTTTGCGTGTCCCGGAGCTAATGGGATTAGTGAAAGGGCGAGCGGCCATTAGGCCGTTTGCGAAGTATTCTTATCTCAGGAAGCACAAACCAGGGGGGAATCCCATCTGGCAAAGAGGATATTTTGTGGACCCGGCGGGGGCAAACGAAGAAATAATCCGACGGTATGTGCGGTACCGGGACAAGGTCGCGAAAATTGCATTTGCAGCCTCACGCAGCAAACTCAACTCGTCCAGCAGTGTCTTTTCATATTCACGCACCGCTTCAAGAGGTCGCTGCCGCCGGCCATCCGGCAGAAGAAGAACGGCAAATCCAGCCCGGTGTGGAAGGGCAGTAAGCCCCCTTTAAGGGGCTGTGTCAAAGCCGCCTGCTGTGCAGGTGGATTATTTACTGCACCACGCTCTGTGGGCGTGGTCATCAACAGGTTTTAGCTCTGCCTGATTATTGTGCGGGGATTCAAAACTTACAGGACCGGCGGAAACTTCTTTTTAAGGGGATTGGTACGCCTCCTGGTGCGCAATCAACGCCGCCTTCTATGAAAGCGGTAATGAGCTTGTTTACCCGGCGGCGCAATCGACGCTGTTTTAGCGGGGTTTTGTTTGCTTCAGTATTATTTTTATATAACGGACAATGCTTTTTTAGCGCTTTTAAACTGGCGTAATCAGTAAAAAATGCTGGCAGATTTCAGGAACTGCTGCGAAATCAGATGAATTGGATACGCATTTGTCGGCCTTGCCTCTGGAATGTGTTGGCGGATAAACAGCGCGACTGACAACGAGGTATTTTGCCGGGTTATGGCAGTGTGCTGATTGCCTGGGATGCTGATTAAGCCGAAGTCATAGAGGCAGCGAAATTTTACTGCGGTTAATTACCCACTACGGGCCTTTATTGATTGGGATAAATACGGTCTTAACGCGCCGGGGATGCTAAGGCGCCTGGAGCCAGGCGCCTTTATTGCGTATTACTGATCGTCAGAGGCAGGCGCGGGGCTTTGGGTCTGAGTTTCCAGCGCGTTCAGACGCTGCTCCAGCGCGGTGAGCTTTTCGCGGGTGCGCAATAAAACTTGAGTCTGTACATCGAATTCTTCACGACTGACTAAATCCAGGCGCCCAAGCTGCGCCTGTAAAATTTGGCGCAATTTTTTCTCCATATCCTCTCCGAACTCACGGATCCCCTGCGGCATCGACTCGTGGATTTGGCGGGCGATTTGTTCGATTTTTTTCGGGTCAATCATCGTAATTTCTCTGAAGCGATAAGGGTTATTCCGTTAATTGTAATGCGTGGCGGGCGGGGGATAAACCAGAATTGTACAGGCTTGGGCTGCCAAAGCCCGAAAACAGAGGCCGGTATCAAACGGTGAATACTGCTGCATGAGAGCCTTAGAATGTTAACCTGCTGTTATTAAGCTTATTTTATGCTGTTTTGGCAGGTCAGGTTTGAATCATCGTTGCCGGAGAAAATAATTGGCGTTATAGTTTATATGCTTATTCTCAGGGCGGGGTGTAATTCCCCACCGGCGGTAAATCAGCACAGGCTGAAAGCCCGCGAGCGCTTCGAAGCTACTGTTTTGAAGGACAGCAGATCCGGTGAAATTCCGGGGCCGACGGTAATAGTCCGGATGGGAGAGGATAACAGTCATGACGGGCGTTAAGCCCTGCCACGTTCTTGTTATAGCCTGTACAGGCACTCCTAAGACCGCCCTGATTCTGGTAATCCATATTATTAATGAGGTTAATTTACCATGAATCAGACGCTACTTTCTGCTTTTGGCACACCCGAAGAACGCGTTGAAAATGCGCTGACCGCTTTACGCGAAGGCCGTGGCGCGATGGTGCTTGACGATGAAGATCGTGAAAACGAAGGTGACATGATCTTCCCGGCTCAGACAATGACCGTGGAGCAAATGGCGCTGACTATTCGCCACGGCAGCGGAATTGTTTGCTTATGCCTGACCGACGAGCGCCGTAAACAGCTCGATTTGCCGATGATGGTCGAAAACAACACCAGCGCGTTTGGTACCGGTTTTACCGTGACGATTGAAGCAGCGCACGGCGTTACGACCGGCGTCTCCGCCGCAGATCGCTTAACCACCGTTCGCGCGGCGATCGCCGATGAGGCAAAACCTTCCGATCTGAACCGGCCCGGGCACGTATTTCCACTGCGTGCGCAGCCCGGCGGCGTGCTGACGCGCGGCGGCCATACGGAAGCCACCATTGATTTAGTCACTCTGGCTGGCTTCAAACCTGCTGGCGTACTGTGTGAATTGACCAATGATGACGGCACTATGGCGCGCGCGCCGGAGTGTATTGAATTTGCCCGCCAGCACAATATGGCGGTCGTTACTATTGAAGATTTGGTCGCTTATCGCCAGTCGCACGCGCGTAAAGCCGGATAAGGTATACACGCTGGCGCTATAGCGGTTTCTTCGTCTTATTAAATACCCGGCATTTTAGCGCCGGGTCTTTTTATCTGAATAACATCGCTTATCGGGCATAAGTGGTATCTGCAGGTATGTTAAATAGCGTGGGCTCACCCGAGTTTCCCGTTAACCCATATCACTCAGCTGGAGCAGCGTCAGGCTGAGACCCATTGTTGCCATTCCGCACAGCACTCCATAACTCGGGTTATTCACCGGATCGATTTCTTTTGCTAACGGCATAAGTTCATCGACCGAGAGGGCAACCATAATCCCGGCGACCGCCGCCATAATAGCCGCCATAACCATTGGAGAAATCAGTGTGCCCAGCACCAGCCATGCCAGCACGCCGCCTGCGATTTCAGCGCAGCCGGAAAGGCCAGACCACAGCAGCGCACGGCCTCGGGAACCCGTAGCGGCGTAGACAGGCCCGGCTACGGCAAGGCCTTCAGGAATATTATGTAAGGCGACGGCTAATGCTATTCCCAACCCTAATTCTAAATCCTGACTGGCGGTCACATAAGTCGCAATGCCTTCGGGAAAATTATGCAGGCTGATGCCTAGCGTGAGTAACATCGCGGTGCGGCGCAGCTGCGGCTTGTGCTCCATGGCGCCGACGGATAAATCCTGCGGATGAGCGTGCGGCAGCAGGTGGTCCAGCGCGAAATAGCCCAACAATCCGATAATAAACATTCCGTAACCTACTATCGGTGGCATTGACGGCGTTGCCAGAGCGGCGGGCAGCATCTCCATCAGTGATATCAGTAACATAATGCCAGCGGCAAAGCCGAGAGAAAAAGCGAGCACGCGATTTGACGGCTTTTTGCCTGGCAGGCTTAACAGCGCGCCGATAAAAGTGGCGCTGCCCGCCAGCAGTGTCAGGAGCAAAGGGGCTGACATAGCGTTCTCCTTTGATAGGGATTATCATTTAACCAATTGAAATTTATCTAAAAACGAAGCTTAGCGCGTGGGCTTTACGGGCTTTTTACATTCAAATTTACTGACAGTCTTAGTCACGGTTATCCGCCTGTAAATAGTCGGCATAAGCGATAAGGTATCATTATTACCCCGAGATACCGGATCTTTGTATGCCAACTCTACGACGTATGCCCGCGCTGTTCCTGGGGCACGGCAGCCCGATGAATGTCCTTGAGAATAACCGATATACTCAGACGTGGCGGCGCCTGGGAGAACAGCTCCCCAGGCCGCAGGCGATTTTAGCTATTTCGGCTCACTGGTATACGCGCGGCACCCGCGTTACCGCAATGGTGCAGCCGCCGACTGTCCATGATTTTCACGGTTTCCCACGGGCACTGCATGAAACTGTGTATCCGGCGCCGGGTTCCCCGCGGCTGGCCCGCCGTATTAGCGAGCTGCTGGCGCCGCAGACTCCGGTGGTTTTGGATGATGATTGGGGGCTCGATCACGGAAGCTGGAGCCTGTTACTGGCTATGTATCCGCAGGCGGATATCCCGGTGGTACAGTTAAGTATTGACGGTACTTTGCCTGTCAGCGGGCACCTGGAGCTTGGCCGCAAACTGGCTGTGCTGCGCGATGAGGGCGTCTTAATTGTTGCCAGCGGTAATGTGGTGCACAATCTGCAACTGGCGAGTTGGAGCGAGCCGCTACGGGTTTATCCGTGGGCGCAGGCATTTAATGATTTTGTGAAGGATAACTTGCGCTGGCGCGGCGCTGCGGGGCAACATCCGCTGGCAAACTATCTTCTCGCTGAAGGCGGTGCGCTGGCGTGCCCAACACCTGAACATTTCCTGCCGCTGCTGTACACGCTGGGAGCGTGGGAGGGTACCGAGCCGGTGACATTGCCGGTGGAAGGCATAGAAATGGGTTCGCTGAGCATGCTGTCCGTGCAGGTAGGTGGTTAGGGTAAAGCGGAGTTCGGGCGGTATCTGCGCCCGAACTCTGGGGTTATTCGAGGAAAATATGCGGATAGAAGCGCGACAGATCCTGGGTAATCAGCGCTTTGTCTTCCCGCAGGCCGATACCCGCAGGTTCACCGTCGATTAGCCAGCTTCCAATCAGCGTGTAGCTGTCGCCATACGCGGGAAGGGGGTGGAATTGCTGAATGATATAGCCTTCTTCACCGTAGGGGCCTTCGACGCCGGCGATTTCCTGCCCGCGTTCAATGATGCGCACATTGGCACCCTCGCGCGAGAACAGCGGTTTGACGACGTATTTTTCCAGTTCAGGATGAGGTTCATCGGCAAACCACGCCGGTAGCAGGTTTGGGTGATTGGGAAACATTTCCCAAAGCATTGGCAGCAGCGCTTTATTTGAAATAATGCTTTTCCACGCGGGTTCCAGCCAGCGAACTCCCGCATCTTCAAGCTTGGTGGAGAAGTTTTCACGCAGCATGAACTCCCATGGATAGAGCTTGAATAGATTGCTAATCACCCGATCGCTGAGGTCGGTAAACTGCCCTTTTTCGCCGAGCCCGATATCTTCGATAAACAGAAACTCACTGGGAAGCCCCGCTTCAGCCGCGCAGTCCTGTAAATACTGAACGGTGCCGCGATCTTCTTCGCTATCCGTGCAGCAGGTAAAGTGCAGCAGATTAAAGCCGTGTTTTTCCTGCAGCTGAGTAAAACGAGCGATGAGCTTTTCCTGCAGACTATTAAACTGATCGCTATTGGCGGGCAGGCTGCCCGACTGGATGCAGTCTTCCAGCCAGATCCACTGAAAAAAGGCTGCTTCATATAAGGATGTTGGCGTATCGGCGTTATTTTCTAAAAGCTTGGGTTCGCCGCTGCCGTCCCAGGCTAGATCCAGTCGGGAATAGAGTGAGGGCTGATGGGTGCGCCACGACTGGCGTACAAATTCGCGCGTGTGTTTGGGGATCCGGAAGCGATCCATAAGCGTATCGCTTCCGGTTACTTTTTCTACAACTTCCAGACACATTTGATGAAGTTCGGCGGTTACTGCTTCTACCTTTTCTACCTGCGCGAGCGTCAGTTGATAATAAGCGTCTTCGCACCAGTAAGGTTCGCCATACAGCGTGTGAAAGTTAAACCCGAATTCGGCCGCTTTCTCCCGCCAGTCCGGGCGCTCGCGAATAGCGATACGTTCCATCAGTCAGCCTCCAAAAGAGCGCGAATGGGAGCCGGCCGAGCTGCGGTGCATCGTGGATTGGCGGGCGACCGTTTCGCCAAATCCGCCGCGGGTAATGGTATTCGTGGTAGCAGCCTTTGGCGTCATGGCGCTTTTCGGCACGTTTATCGAGCGCCCTGCCTGGGCCGCGCCGTAAATTTTGCCGCCGGCGTCGGTATATTTTCCATAGGCCGGGCTGGCGGGATTTCGTGAGGTAAATAGCGGCTGTTGCGCAAAGCCGCCGCCCATCATGCGTCCCATCATATAGCCCGCCAGCATCGGCATCCAAAACCCGCCGGAGTGCGCCTGAGCCTGCGCGTTCTCTCCGCCCGCCATACCCGCCTGGGCAGGCGCCTGCTGGCACTGACCTTCGCCAAATTCAGCTACGCAATCTTCCCGAGTTGCGTACTTCGGTGCGGTGCGCGCGGCTTCCTGCTGCGCTTTTTGCCAGGCGGCGGTACATTCCGCGCTTTTTCCTGGATTAGCCTGTGAGCAATCATCGGCATTTTGATAAAGAGAGACTGTTTCATCGCTTTGCTCACACCCTGAAAGCGCGAAAATGGCGGCTACGGCCAGCGCGACCGGCGTTAGATGGCGGGCGCTCCAGTTTTTACGGAAAGCAGCGCGATTGATCATTTTTGTCCGTTTCATTTTCATCTTCCTGGTATCAGAGGTACGACCAATAAAATGTAGACTGCAAGGCGCAGAGGCTACAGACCTGTTCAAAGATAAGCATGTCGGTAAGGATAGGGGATGGCTGGTTGAATTTGAAGCAAAAGTCAGCGCTGGCGTGATGATATTTACGTTGTCTTACGCAGAGGGCGCCATATAGCGCCCCCCGGGAAAGTTTAGTGACTGAATGGATTACGACCGGAGCGAGTCGCCGGGCTTTCATGACGCTTGGAAACCGGAGTTGGAGAGGCAGTATTAGCCGTATCATACCCATCGGCATTTGCATTTTGGCGCGGGGTTTCCGGCGCGACGCTTTCCGGGTTAGTCGACACAGGTTTACCCAGCGTGGCATTTAACTGCTGAAGATCCTGCTCATTCAGAGTACCGAGCGCATACTTGATATTTAGCTGGTTAATCAAATAGTTGTAGCGCGCGTTGGAAAGCTGTTGTTTAGCGTTATACAGCGTGGTAGTCGCGTCCAACACATCGACGATGGTACGCGTTCCCACCGAGTAACCGGCTTCCATCGCATCCAGCGAGCTTTGTGAGGAGACAACCAGTTGTTCGTAAGCTTTGATATTGCTGATGGACGCACTGACGTTGTTATAGGAAGAACGTACCGTTTGGACCATATTGCGATGCGCGCTTTCAAGCTGTTCGCTGGAACCGACAAAAGCGTATTGAGCCTGTTTTACCCGTGAATTAACTGCGCCGCCGCTGTAAATTGGCAGAGAGAAATTCAGCCCAATTGAATTTTGGCCAATATGCTGGTTTCGACCCAGAGAACTGCCTTTGTAGTTGTAGTCGCTGTCTGAAATGCTGGAGGACGCACTCAGCCCGAGCGTTGGCAGGTGGCCATCCTGCGCCTGGCGAATTTGCTCGCGGGACATATCCTGATTCAAACGCGCCTGTAACAGAGACAGGTTACGTTTTTCCGCTTCTTTTAGCAGGTTATTTACCGAGTCCGGGCGCGCGGATTTAAAGCTGCTGACATTCAGCGAGGCCAGTTCAGGCCAGGCATTTCCGGTTATCTGGCGTAAATCTTCCAGTGCGTTATCTAAATCGTTGCGCGCCGTCACTTCATTTGCCAGCACGCTGTCGTATTGTGCGCGGGCGTTCTGAACATCGGTTATCGCAACCAGCCCAACGTTAAAGCGCTGCGTTGTCTGATCCAGCTGACGGTAAATCGCCTGTTTTTGGGCTTCAATATAAGACAGAGTATCGATGGCGCTCAGCACTTTAAAATAAGCGGTAGAGGTGTTTAACATCAGCGTTTGCTGATCGACCTGATAGGAGACATCCTGAATGCCGGCCGCTTTTTCCTGTAGGGTTAAACCACGCCATTTTGACATATCAAAAATGGTTTGCGTCAGCGAGAGATTGGCTCCGGTAGAGTTATAGTCCACGCCGCTAGCATCGCGGTAGCCGCGGTTATAGCTATAGTCTGCACCAAGGTTGAGCTGCGGCAGCAAAGGGCTGCGGGCTTCGTTAATTTTTTCGAACGCTGCGTCACGGTCAGCGGCAGATTTACGTAATTCGGGGTTGCTCAGTCGAGCCTGCTGATAAACCTGCAGCAGGTTCTCGGCCTGACTCATGGCGCTGAACCCTGTCAGGCCCAGGCCGATTAGAATGGGGAGCAGTTTCTTCATTTGCATTCCTTGTTGTGAAGCAGCAATGTTTTTTGGCGCTGACAATTTTGAAAATGATCGCCGATTCTACCAGAGTTAGCCAACCGCAGCGGTTGGCGTAATGTGCCATCGGCCTTTTGGGGCCACAATCTATCACACAGTCGATGAAACAACAGCCAAACGGCTTAATAATGGCGATTTTACCACCTTAATAGATGGGCAATATTATGAGCAAATCGATGCAATCTAACAAATATGCCGTCACTTTCGGACGCAAAGACGTAGAAATTATTGCACGGGAAACGTTATACCGTGGTTTTTTTTCACTGGAGCGCTATCGATTTCGCCATCGCTTGTTTAATGGCGAAATGAGCGGAGAAATCCAGCGCGAAATTTTTGAGCGTGGCCACGCCGTTGCGCTTTTACCATATGACCCGGTGCGTGATGAAGTTGTCTTGATTGAGCAAATTCGTATCGCCGCCTGGGAAACGAGCGCATCTCCCTGGCTGCTTGAGCTGGTGGCAGGCATGATTGAGCCGGGAGAAACTCATGATGAAGTAGCGCGCCGGGAGGCGCAGGAAGAGGCGGGCATTGAAATTGGGCGGATGCGCCCGGTGCTGAGTTACCTCTCAAGCCCCGGCGGCACCAGTGAACGGCTGGCGGTGTGGGTTGGCGAAGTGGATGCGCGCCTGGCGCAGGGGATTCACGGGCTTGAGCAGGAAAATGAAGATATTCGGGTACGCGTAGTTAGCCGTGAACAGGCCTATCGCTGGGTTGAGGAAGGTCAAATTGATAACGCTGCATCTGTGATTGCGCTCCAGTGGCTGGCGCTGCATCATGAAACGCTACGAGATGAATGGCGTAACTAAAGGTCGTCAGACCATTAAAGAAAGTGCAGTGCGGTATTGGTAATACGTTGACGGCCAAAAACGCTAAGATATAGCTTCGGTCTGGTCGTCTAAACGCATCACGACCTCACGAGGTTGGCTTGAGCAACAGGATAGATTTTTATGATAAAGCGCTATACGCCCGATTTTCCGGAAATGATGCGCCTGTGCGAAACCAATTTCGCGCAGTTGCGTCGCCTGTTGCCGCAGAATAACGCGCCGGGAGAAACGGTAAGTTACCAGGTAAGCGGCGCACGCTATCGGATAACGATAGTTGAAGCTACGCGCTACACCACGCTGATTGAGATAGATCAGACCTGGCCTGCGGTGAGCTACTGGAGCTTGCCGTCAATGACCGTTCGTTTATATCACGACGCACTGGTCGCGGAAGTGTGTTCGAGCCAGCAGATATTTCGCTTTAAAGCACGATATGATTATCCGAATAAGAAGTTGCATCAACGCGATGAGAAGCATCAAATTAACCAGTTCCTTGCTGACTGGCTGCGCTACTGTTTGGCGCACGGGGCAATGGCGGTTCCGGTTTGTTAACGCTGACTTGACACCTAAGGACACCATTTGGAAAGCCTGTTAACTCTTCCCGTGGCCGCCGGGGCCGGGATCAGGATATTACAAATTACCGACACGCACCTCTTCGCGGATAAATGCGAGACGCTGTTGGGAATAAATACCTGGGATAGCTATCAGGCTGTGATAGCGGCGATACAGGCGCAGCGGCGCGCCTTTGATCTTATCGTCGCGACGGGGGATTTGGCGCAGGATCAAAGCGCGCTGGCTTACCGGCATTTTGCACACGGGGTTGCCGCGCTGAGAACGCCCTGCGTATGGCTGCCGGGCAATCATGATTTTCAGCCTTTCATGTTCAGCGCGCTGCAGGATGCGGGTATATCATCGGTAAAGCGCGTTTTTGCCGGCGATCGCTGGCAGATAATCTTGTTGGATAGCCAGGTATTCGGCGTACCGCACGGCGAGCTTAGTGAATATCAGTGCCAGTGGCTGGAAACTGCGCTGGCTCAGGCGCCCGAGCGCAATACGCTGCTGCTGTTGCATCATCACCCGCTCGCGGTAGGCTGTCGCTGGCTCGATCAGCACAGCCTGCGCAATGCACCGGATCTAGACTGTATTCTGCGCCGCTGGCCTCGGGTCAGTACTTTGCTGTGTGGGCATATACATCAGGAAGTGGACGTTGACTGGAACGGGCGCCGATTACTGGCGACTCCGTCGACCTGTATTCAATTTAAACCCCACTGCACCAATTTTACGCTGGATACCGTTGGTCCTGGCTGGCGCTGGCTAACGTTACAGCCAGACGGCAGCGTTGAAACTGAAGTATGCCGCCTGGCCAGCGGCGCATTTAGCCCGGATACCACCTCGGAAGGTTATTAATGTCGACGCTGCTTTATTTACATGGATTTAATAGTTCTCCGCATTCTGCAAAAGCCACGGCGCTAAAGAGCTGGTTGAAGCAAACCTACCCGAATATTGAAATGCTGGTGCCGCAATTACCCCCTTTTCCCGATAAGGCCGCAGAAGTTCTTGAAACACTGATACTTGCGCACGGCGGTGCACCGCTGGGGATTGTCGGCTCTTCTCTGGGCGGCTACTATGCGACTTGGCTTTCCCAGTGTTTTATGCTGCCCGCTGCGGTTGTGAATCCGGCCGTACGGCCTTTTGAACTATTAATGGATTATTTAGGGCCTAACGAGAATCCCTGGACGGGGCAGGAATATGTGTTAGAGTCTCGCCATATTTACGATCTCAAAGTGATGCAAATTGAGCCGCTGGAAGCGCCGGATCTCATCTGGCTGCTGCAACAGACTGGCGATGAGGTATTAGATTATCGTCAGGCGGTGGCGTACTACGCGGCGTGCCGCCAGACCGTAGAGCCAGGCGGAAATCACGCCTTTGCTGGCTTTGAGGATCATTTCCCACAGATCGTTGATTTTCTTGGGCTGAACCAGCCCGGAAAGCAGAACGATTTCGCTATCTGAATGAATAAGTCATGACGCAATCCTATAACGCAGATGCCATTGAGGTATTAACCGGGCTGGAGCCCGTTCGCCGCCGTCCGGGAATGTATACGGATACCTCACGCCCGAACCATCTTGGGCAGGAAGTAATTGATAACAGCGTAGATGAAGCGCTGGCGGGCCATGCCAAACGCGTGGACGTTATTTTACACGCCGATCAGTCACTGGAAGTGATCGACGATGGCCGCGGCATGCCGGTGGATATCCATCCGGAAGAGGGCGTCACTGCGGTGGAACTGATCCTGTGTCGGTTACACGCCGGCGGGAAGTTTTCTAACAAAAATTATCAGTTTTCCGGTGGCCTGCACGGCGTGGGCATTTCCGTGGTCAACGCGCTGTCTAAACGCGTTGAAGTCACCGTTAAACGCGATGCGCAGGTGTATCGCATCGCGTTTGAAAACGGTGAAAAGGTCCAGGAATTGGAAGTCATCGGCACCTGCGGAAAACGCAGTACCGGCACCAGCGTGCATTTCTGGCCAGACGCTTCATTTTTTGATAGCCCGCGCTTTTCTGTCTCACGGCTAACGCATTTATTAAAAGCCAAGGCCGTGCTTTGCCCGGGTGTAGAAATCACTTTCAAAGATGACGTGAATAATACCGAGCAGCGCTGGTGCTACCAAAATGGCCTGAATGATTATTTATGTGAAGCGGTTAATGGCCTGCCAACGCTACCGGAACAGCCGTTTATCGGCAACTTTGACAGTGAGACGGATGCGGTCGACTGGGCGCTACTGTGGCTGCCGGAAGGCGGCGAACTGCTGACGGAAAGCTATGTCAATTTGATCCCGACGCTTCAGGGCGGCACCCACGTAAACGGCTTGCGCCAGGGGCTTCTGGACGCCATGCGCGAGTTTTGTGAATACCGCAATATTTTGCCGCGCGGAGTGAAGCTGACGGCGGAAGATATTTGGGAGCGCTGTGCCTATGTGCTGTCCGTGAAGATGCAGGACCCGCAGTTTGCAGGGCAAACCAAAGAGCGCCTGTCTTCGCGCCAGAGCGCAGCATTTGTCTCCGGAGTAGTTAAAGATGCCTTCTCTCTGTGGCTCAATCAAAATGTGCAGGCCGCAGAGCAGTTAGCGGAAATGGCGATTGCCAGCGCTCAGCGTCGTCTGCGTGCGGCGAAAAAAGTCGTGCGTAAAAAGCTCACCAGTGGTCCGGCGCTGCCCGGCAAATTGGCGGATTGCACTGCGCAAGACTTGAATCGTACGGAACTGTTTTTAGTGGAAGGGGACTCCGCGGGCGGTTCTGCCAAGCAGGCGCGCGACCGTGAATATCAGGCAATTATGCCGCTGAAGGGTAAAATCCTGAATACCTGGGAAGTGTCACCCGACGAGGTTTTAGCCTCTCAGGAAGTCCACGATATTTCTGTTGCAGTGGGTATCGACCCGGACAGCGAAGATTTAAGCCAGCTACGCTACGGCAAAATTTGTATTCTGGCGGACGCCGACTCTGACGGGCTGCATATCGCCACGCTGCTGTGTGCGCTGTTTGTGCGCCATTTCCGCGCGCTGGTTAAACATGGGCATGTTTATGTTGCGATGCCGCCGCTGTATCGCATCGATCTCGGTAAAGAGGTGTACTACGCGCTGGATGAAGAAGAAAAGGCTGGCGTACTGGAACAACTTAAGCGCAAGCGGGGTAAGCCTAACGTGCAACGTTTTAAAGGGCTGGGGGAGATGAACCCGATGCAGCTACGAGAAACGACGCTCGATCCCAATACCCGCCGCCTGGTGCAGTTGACCATCAGTGATGAGGATGAAAAGCAAACTACGGCTATCATGGATATGCTGTTGGCGAAAAAACGTTCGGAAGATCGCCGTAATTGGCTGCAGGAAAAAGGTGATATGGCGGATATCGACGTCTAATGTTCAATAAACCCTGAGGCGCGCTTTGGGGTTGATTGCTTCACGCCGGGCGCTGCTGGCTGAAGGTAGAAAAGACGATATTGCGGCCAGTTATATCTGACGGCTAATTTACCCCGCTGCGTACTGCGGGGTTTTTTATGATTACATCTTATATCAAAGGGTTATATCTGCCACTGGCAGTTGAACTCTGTTCGGGAGAAGGCAGCTGTGCTTTTGCCAGCAATAGGGGCAAAACGAGTGGCGGTCTATCCGCACGGGTTATCTCTGCTGCTCGCGTTTGGCTATACAGAGGAGATGGTATTGCGTTGAAATAGCCAGAGGAAAACTATACAGGCTGGAGCAGCGATGTGGCGTTTAGCCTCTGCAATGCGAAGGGAACACAGCCGGCTTAGCGTAATCCGGGCTAAGCGATGAGAAAGATGAGAATAGGGCGATAAGCCATACCGAAGTATCGCTTATCGCTAAACCTTATAAGGCAACTTCCAAAATCCGAATCCGCGTCTCTAGCACGTGCTCTTTAACTTCTGCGGACCAGGCCTGCATGTGCGGGGTGGCAATGTGCGCCTGAAGATGCTCGATGCTTTCCCAGTGCTCCAGCATAGTAATGGCATCTGGTACACAGGTTTGAAACTCAACCCCGGCGTTGTTATCAACCAGCGGGGTATAGCCGTGGCAGCCAGCTTCCTGAAGTACCGTAGGGATGATGCCGGCAAAGGCGTCTAAAACGGCCTGGCGATGATGCTGGCCAGGGCGGGTGCGGATATCCGCAATCACTGTAATCATGATGACTCACTCCTTTCCGTGAATTCGTTATATGCTGCGGGCCTGTGCGGCAGTGTGCTCAACGAGCATACCGGGCGCAAAGCGCCCGGTAATGGTAATGGTGTCGACGCACGCGTTTTCGCGCAGCCGTTAGACTATGCAGAATGAAAACCGGTCTACAGTTAAGCAAAAATCTCGCTAAGATGCTTGCGGTATTCTTCGATATAGCGAGGCACATCGGGCATTTTAATAACGTCATTCGCGATGTAAGTGGGCAGCGCTTCCATACCGAGGAACTGATTTGCTTTATGGAAAGGCAGATACACGCCGTCAACGCCTACGCCGTGGAAAAACTGCGCTTTATCATCGAACGCTTCCATCGGTGCATTCCAGGTTAGCGACAGCATATATTTCGTTCCTTGCATCAGACCGCCTGAGCCATATTTTTTAGAGGCATCTTTACGTGTGCGGCCATCGCTGGCATACAGAGTGCCGTGCCCTTCGGTAAAAACGTCGTCCATATATTTTTTAACGGTCCACGGCGCGCCCATCCACCAGCCGGGCATTTGCCAAATAATAACATCGGCCCACTGGAACTTTTCGACTTCCGCGTTAATGTTGTAATCAGCGTCCGCGCGGGTGACCTGTACGCTATGGCCTGCGTCGCGCAGGTAAGACTCCGCGACTTCAGTCAATGTATCGTTAAGCTGGCCGTTGGAATGGGCGAATTTTTTTGCGCCGTTGATAATCAGAATGTTGCTCATAATCGGTTAACTCCTCGTAATCTATGGGGCTTATTCTAATAGGTTGAGCAACGCTAATATATGTTAGAAATGCGCAAAGTCTTTTGCGGTAAGCGCAATAATTGCCCTTCCCTGTGATTCCACAAGGTAGATCCTGTATTATCCCCGGCAATATTGCCGTTTCGCCTACGGTGGACAGACTGTCTGAGGATTAATTAGCAATGAGTGATGTGACTCAGGAGGGTGCAGAGCGTCTCGCGCTGCATAAATTTACCGAGAATGCGTACCTTAATTATTCCATGTACGTCATCATGGACCGCGCGCTGCCGTTTATCGGCGATGGCCTGAAGCCGGTACAGCGCCGCATTGTCTATGCGATGTCGGAACTGGGTTTGGATGCGCGCGCTAAGTTTAAAAAGTCCGCCCGCACCGTTGGGGACGTGCTCGGGAAATACCATCCGCACGGCGACAGCGCCTGCTATGAGGCGATGGTGCTGATGGCCCAGCCTTTCTCATATCGCTATCCGCTGGTGGACGGCCAAGGCAACTGGGGCGCGCCGGATGACCCTAAATCCTTTGCCGCTATGCGTTATACCGAATCGCGGCTATCAAAATACGCGGAAGTGCTGCTGGGTGAACTGGGGCAGGGCACCGTCGATTATGTGCCTAACTTCGACGGCACATTGAATGAACCGAAAATGTTACCCGCCCGGCTGCCGAATATCCTGCTTAATGGCACTACGGGCATTGCCGTTGGGATGGCGACTGACATCCCGCCGCACAATTTAAAAGAAGTGGCGCAGGCGGCAATTACGCTGATCGATGCCCCGGAAACCTCGCTGGATTCACTGCTGGACATTGTGCGCGGCCCGGATTACCCCACCGAGGCGGAAATCATTACTCCGCGCAGCGAAATTCGTAAAATTTATCAGAACGGTCGCGGCTCGGTGCGTATGCGCGCAGTCTGGAAAAAAGAAGACGGTGCCGTTGTCATTACTTCCCTGCCGCACCAGGTTTCCGGCGCGCGGGTTCTTGAACAAATCGCCAGCCAAATGCGGGCGAAAAAACTGCCGATGGTCGACGATTTGCGCGATGAATCCGATCATGAAAACCCTACGCGACTGGTTATCGTTCCGCGTTCTAACCGGGTGGATGTGGAACAGGTGATGAATCATTTGTTCGCGACCACCGATCTGGAAAAAAGTTATCGCGTTAATCTCAATATGATAGGCCTGGACGGGCGGCCTGCGGTGAAGAATCTGCACGAGATCCTCACTGAATGGCTGGTGTACCGCCGTAGCACGGTGCGCCGTCGCCTGAATTATCGTCTGGAAAAGGTGCTTAAGCGCCTGCATATCCTGGACGGTTTGCTAACGGCATTTTTGAATATCGATGAAGTGATTCATATCATCCGCTCAGAGGATGAACCTAAGCCGGTGCTGATGTCCCGTTTCGCCCTGAGCGACACCCAGGCGGAAGCCATTCTGGAACTCAAATTGCGCCATCTCGCTAAACTGGAAGAGATGAAAATTCGCGGCGAGCAGGGCGAACTGGAGAAAGAGCGCGACTGGCTGCAGGCGACGCTGGGTTCAGAGCGCCGCATGAATACGCTGTTGAAAAAAGAGCTGCAGGCCGATGCGGAAGCCTATGGCGATGAGCGCCGTTCGCCGCTGCACGAGCGCGAAGAAGCGAAGGCGATGAACGAGCATGACATGCTGCCTTCTGAGCCGGTCACTATTGTGCTGTCACAAATGGGCTGGGTACGCAGCGCCAAAGGGCATGATATCGATCCGGGCGGACTGAATTATAAAGCCGGCGATAGCTTCCTCGCTGCAGCGAAAGGGAAGAGCAATCAACCAGCGGTGTTTATTGATTCGACCGGGCGCAGCTATGCTATCGATCCTATCTCGCTGCCTTCCGCCCGCAGTCAGGGAGAACCTATCACCGGGAAACTGACGCTGCCGCCGGGCGCCGTGGTTGAACAGGTGCTGATGGCGCCGGAGGACTGCAAATTGCTCATGGCGTCTGATGCGGGATATGGTTTTGTCTGCACCTTTAGCGATCTTGTTGCGCGTAACCGTGCCGGTAAAGCTCTGATTTCTTTGCCGGAAAATGCGCGCGTGCTACCGCCTCTGGAACTGAACGGCGATGACGATATGCTGCTTGCGATTACGGCGGCGGGGCGTATGCTTATGTTCCCGGTAGGTGACCTTCCGCAGCTATCGAAAGGTAAAGGTAATAAAATCATATCGATACCAGCAGCAGATGCCGCAAAAGGCGATGACCGCCTGGCGTGGCTGACGATATTGCCGCCGCAGAGTGCGATAACGATTCACGTTGGTAAACGTAAGCTAAAACTTCGCCCTGAGGAACTGCAGAAGGTGCGCGCTGAGCGCGGGCGCCGCGGTACGCTGATGCGCGGGCTACAGCGCATCGATAGAATCGACGTTGAGTCACCGCAAAAGCGCGGCGAAGACGAGGCATAATACGAGCCGCCCTTTCGCTGACGGGAGGGCTGGCACGCCTGCGGTAGGATTATTTCCATTAAAGTCATTGTTTGTCGTTGCGATGCGCATAAAAGTCATGGTTTCAGATTGCCCTGGCGCTTACGTACATCGCGTAAAACCGGCTTTCGCCGACGGGCCGGACTTCAGAGGTTGTTATGCTAGCTATTATTCGCTTTATCATTGTGGTTATTTACAGCATTTTAGTCTGCCTGTTGGGATCGGTCTGGTGTCTGTTTAGCCCGAGAAATCCGCGCCACGTCGCCACATTTGGCCACCTTTTTGGGCGCTTAGCCCGGGTTTTTGGTTTGAAAGTGGAAACCCGCCTTCCAGAGGGCGCGGAGCAGTTTGGCAACGCTATTTATATTGCAAATCACCAAAATAACTACGATATGGTAACTGCGGCCCGTATTGTATTGCCGCCAACCGTTACGGTAGGAAAGAAGAGCCTGGTATGGATACCTTTCTTTGGGCAGCTATACTGGCTTACCGGAAACCTACTTATCGACAGAAATAATCGCACGAAAGCGCATAGCACCATTGCCGAAGTCGTTAACCAGTTCCGCAAACGTAAGATTTCTATCTGGATGTTCCCTGAAGGGACGCGCAGCCGCGGTCGCGGCCTGCTGCCGTTTAAAACCGGCGCGTTTCATGCGGCTATCGCCGCCGGGGTGCCGATTATTCCGGTGTGCGTCTCGAATACCAGCAATAAAATCAAACTGAACCGCTGGAATAACGGATTAGTCATAGTGGAAATGCTGCCGCCGGTAGATACCCGTAATTACGGTAAAGATCAGGTGCGAGAACTGGCGGCGCATTGCCGGCAAATTATGCTGGATAAAATTGACGCGCTAAACCATGAAGTCGCCGATCGTGAAGGCGCCGACGCCGTCACAAGGAAGCAGACGAATTAACTTTTCCGAATGACTGTCCTCATTCGGCCTATAGGGAGCCACGATGTCACTTAGCCGGCGTCAGTTTATGCAGGTTTCAGGGATGGCGGTTTGCGCTGGCGCGCTGCCGCTGCGCGTTCAAGCGGCCAGCCAGCGCCCCTCTTTGCCACTGCCGCCTTTACTGGAGTCTCGGCGCGGGCAGCCCCTGTTTCTGACTCTTCAATCCGCGCACTGGTCGTTTACCGGCGGAGCAAAAGCGCAGGTTTGTGGATTTAATGGCGGTTATTTAGGGCCGACCATTCGCGTCTGGAACGGCGATGACGTAAAGATGATTTACAGCAATCGCCTGCAGGAAAATGTGGCAATGACCGTCGGCGGCCTGTTGGTTCCCAGCCCGCTGCTTGGCGGCGCGGCGCGCATGATGAAGCCGGGTGCGGACTGGGCGCCGATACTGCCGATCCGCCAGGCTGCGGCTACATTATGGTATCACGCCAATACGCCTAATCAGGCCGGCGAGCAGCTTTATAGCGGCCTCGCGGGCATGTGGCTGATTGAAGATGAGGTCAGTAAAGGGCTACCTGTACCGAATCACTACGGCGTTGATGACTTCCCGGTCATTATTCAGGACAAGCGTCTGGATAATTTTGGTACACCGACCTATCGCGAACAGGAAGACGGCTTTCTGGGTGATACGCTATTGGTTAACGGTGCACAAAGCCCGTGGGTTGAAGTATCCCGAGGCTGGGTGCGACTGCGCCTGTTAAACGCTTCAAATGCGCGCCGCTATCAGCTTCAGTTTAGCGATGGTCGTCCACTGCACGTGATTACCAGCGATCAGGGGTTTTTACCTGCGCCAGTTTCGGTTAAGCAGCTTTCTCTGGCCCCGGGCGAACGTCGGGACATCCTTGTGGATATGACGGATGGTGAAGAGGTATCGCTGACCTGCGGCGAAGCGGCCAGCCTGGTCGATCGTATTCGCGGCTTTTTTGAGCCATCCTCTCTATTGATCTCCACTTTAGTATTGACGCTGCGTCCCGGTGGGCTGCTACCGCTGGTCACGGATAAGCTGCCGCAGCGCCTGCTGCCTGATGAAATCATTAACGGCACGCCGGCGCGCAGCCGCGATATTACGCTCGGTTCAGAACCCGGTATTAACGGGCAGCGCTGGGACAGCCAGCGGATTGACATAACGGTGCAACAGGGAACCTGGGAGCGCTGGACCGTGCGTGCGGATACGCCTCAGTCGTTCCATATTGAAGGCGTGCGTTTCCTCATTCGCGATGTGAACGGCGCGGCGCCTTTTCCTGAAGATCGCGGCTGGAAAGACACGCTGTGGATTGATGGTCAGGTCGAGCTGTTGGTCTATTTTGAACAGCCGTCGTGGGCGCATTTCCCATTTTTGTTTGGCAGCCAAACGGTTGAATTAGCCGATCGGGGATCGCTGGGGCAGATACAAGTGAATGCGGCGCCTTAGGGCTTTCTCGCCACCGGGGGCTGCAAAAGTAAAAAGCGCGCCGGCAGTCGGAGATGATGCAGAGGTATCCCGGCCGGTTGGCGCATTTCTAGTAAACCAATAATATGTGGATATCTTCACCGGGCTGGTGACAGGGCGTTGGTAAAGTAGCCACACCACGTCGCGGCGGCACCTGATGCGGGTGCGGATACCGCAGGCTCAACCTGCGGGTGCCACAATAACGCTCGATGAGTCAGGCGGTTACCCATACGGTGTGGCCTCGCACAGGGCGTTGGTAAAGTAGCCACACCACGTCGCGGCGGCACCTGATGCGGGTGCGGATACCGCAGGCTAAACCTGCGGGTGCCACAATAACGCTCGGTGAGTCAGGCGATTACCCATACGATGTGGCCTCGCACAGGGCGTTGGTAAAGTAGCCACACCACGTCGCGGCGGCGCCTGATGCGGGTGCGGATACCGCAGGCTAAACCTGCGGGTGCCACAATAACGCTCGGTGAGTCAGGCGATTACCCATACGGCGTGGCCTCGCACAGGGCGTTGGTAAAGTAGCCACACCACGTCGCGGCGGCGCCTGATGCGGGTGCGAATACCGCAGGCTAAACCTGCGGGTGCCACAATAACGCTCGGTGAGTCAGGCGGTTACCTTTACCTTGCGGTGTAGCTCAGCCCGCTAGCTGAATAACGCGTCGATTTGTGCGGCGCGAGAGCGTATAATCCCCCGCCTTTTATCCTGTTTTTCACCCGCAGTGGAATGATTATGCGTTCTCAATCTCTGATCCAGCCCGACAGAACCCTTTTTTCCTGGCCCCGCTACTGGGCTGCCTGTTTTGGACCGGCGCCGTTTTTACCGATGTCGCGGGAGGAAATGGATGCGTTAGGCTGGGACAGTTGCGACGTTATTCTGGTTACCGGCGATGCGTATGTCGATCATCCGAGTTTCGGGATGGCGATTGTCGGGCGCATGCTGGAAGCGCAGGGGTTTCGCGTCGGGATTATCGCCCAGCCCGACTGGCGCGATAAAAGCGCATTTATGCGGCTGGGCAAGCCCAACCTCTTTTTTGGCGTCACTGCGGGCAACATGGACTCAATGATTAACCGCTATACCGCGGATAAAAAGCTGCGCCACGACGACGCTTACACGCCTGATAACGTCGGCGGGGCGCGGCCCGATCGCGCAACGCTGGTTTACACGCAGCGCTGTAAAGAAGCCTGGAGCGATGTCCCGGTGATTCTTGGCGGCATTGAAGCCAGCCTGCGGCGCACCGCGCACTATGATTACTGGTCTGACACCGTGCGGCGTTCTGTGCTGATCGATGCGAAAGCGGATATGCTGATTTTTGGCAACGGCGAACGGCCGCTGGTGGAAGTTGCGCATCGCCTGGCGAGAGGCGAAGCGATTGCGGATATTGTGGATGTGCGTAATACGGCGATTATCCGTAAGGAGGCGCTGGTTGGCTGGAGCGGCGTGGATTCCACGCGGCTCGACGCACCTGGCCGCATCGATCCTATTCCGCATCCCTACGGTGAGGATTTACCGTGCGAAGACGCGCAGCCTGAGGTTAAGGCAAAGCCCGTGACGGTGCAGGCGCCGCGCCCTAAACCGTGGGAGAAAACTTACGTGCTGCTGCCCTCTTATGAGAAAGTCAAAGGCGATAAGGTGCTCTATGCGCATGCGTCACGGATCCTGCACCATGAAACTAACCCCGGCTGCGCCAGAGCATTAATGCAAAAGCACGGCGATCGCTATATCTGGATAAACCCGCCGGCAATACCGCTATCGACGGATGAAATGGACGCCGTTTTTGCACTCCCTTATCAGCGCGTTCCGCACCCCGCCTATGGGAAGCGGCGCATTCCCGCCTATGAGATGATTCGTTTTTCCGTGAATATTATGCGCGGCTGTTTTGGTGGCTGCAGTTTTTGCTCAATTACCGAGCACGAAGGGCGTATTATTCAGAGCCGCTCGCAGGATTCGATTATTAACGAGATCGAAGCGATCCGCGACTCAGTTCCTGGATTTACCGGCATTATCTCCGATCTTGGCGGCCCGACCGCGAATATGTACATGCTGCGCTGTACTTCGCCGCGGGCGGAACAAACCTGTCGGCGACTTTCCTGCGTGTATCCGGAAATTTGTTCGCACATGAATACGGATCACCAGCCAACCATCGACTTATATCGCCGGGCGCGGGCGCTGAAGGGCGTGAAAAAGATCCTGATCGCCTCGGGCGTGCGCTATGACCTGGCGGTTGCCGATCCGCGCTATATCAAAGAACTGGCGACGCATCACGTTGGCGGTTACTTAAAGATAGCGCCGGAACATACTGAAAAAGGGCCGCTATCGAAAATGATGAAGCCCGGAATGGACAGCTATTACCGCTTTAAAGAGCTGTTTGATACCTGGTCGAAGCAGGCAGGGAAAGAACAGTATCTGATTCCCTATTTTATCTCCGCGCATCCCGGCACGGCGGATGAAGATATGGTGAACCTGGCGCTTTGGCTTAAGCGTCACCGCTTTCGCCTCGATCAGGTGCAGAATTTCTATCCATCGCCGCTCGCGAACTCAACCACAATGTATTACACCGGGCGTAACCCGCTGGCGAAAATTGACTATAAGAGTGAAGAAGTGGTGGTTGCGCGCGGTGAGCGCCAGCGCCGCCTGCATAAGGCGCTGTTGCGTTATCACGACTCGGCAAATTGGCCGCTAATCCGCACCGCGCTGGAGTCGATGGGGAAAAAACACCTGATTGGCGCGCGGCGCGAGTGCCTGGTGCCTGCGGCAACGCCGGCAGAAATGCGCGAAGCGCGGCGGCAAAACGCCGGAAACAAGACGGCGCTAACCCGCCATACGCCGATGAAGCAGCAGCGCCCCAGCGCGGTGCGTAAACGTCCACGCTGATCTTAATATTTATCCTTTGAATTCAAGTCCATTCCCCACCAGCGCGGATTGCCGCGCCGGTGGGTATTTTCTGCAGCCAGCCATTGCACTGTAATCAGACACTCGTCGCCATTTAAATCCAGCAAACCTTTCCGCTTTGGTGCCGGCATTCTTGAAAATAGATATCGCCAGAAGGGCGCAGAGAGCCTGCGCGCTGCCAGCGGCGGCCCGATAAAGCGAGCCGCCAAATAGCGGTATTTAACCGCTGAAGGTGCTGGGATCTGGCCCCAGACGCTTGCTGCTATCCAGTTTGGCAATACTTGCCAGCTCTTCTTTATCAAGCCGGAAGTCCCATACGTCAAAGTTTTCCTGAATGCGGGAGGGGGTTATTGATTTAGGGATCACCACAAGGCCGGAGTCCAGATGCCAGCGAATGACAATTTGCGCCGACGTTTTGCCGTATTTTTCCGCCAGGCCGCGGATTTCTGGCCGATCAAAAACGCCTTCTCCGCCCTGGGCCAGCGGGCTCCATGATTCTGTCTGTATATTATGCGTTGCGTTCCAGGCATGAAGCTGGCGCTGCTGGAGTAAAGGATGCAGCTCAATTTGATTTATCACCGGAGCGACGCCGGTTTCATCTATCAGACGCTGTAAGTGTTCGATATTGAAATTACACACGCCAATACTCTTGATAAGCCCCTCTTGCTGGAGAGCTATCATGCCCTGCCAGGCCTCGACGTAACAATCCTGCTCCGGAACCGGCCAGTGCATAAGATATAGGTCAAGATAATCGAGCCGGAGCTTTTCTAGGCTTGCTTCCAGCGCCTGACGCGGCTGCTTTTGCGCGTCGTTCCATAACTTAGTGGTGATAAACAAATCGCTGCGAGGGAGACTGGCTTCCGCCAGCGCCTTCCCCACGCCTTCCTCATTTTTATAGGCGCTTGCGGTATCGATAGAACGATAGCCGACTTCCAGTGCTTTGCGCACGGCAGAGGCCGCCTCATCGGGGCTGGCTTTCCATACGCCCAGCCCGAGCTGTGGCATAAGGTTACCGTCCTTAAGTTTTATGAGCGTTGCATCTGTCATCTGTGCCTCCTTTAGGGATGAAACGTTAAAACCATCATAACGGTTTTGCGGTGTAGCTAAAGTCTGGACGATATTATGAAAAACGAAAGTTTAGATAGCCGGGAATGGCACAGAGTGCCTCATATCTCCCCCCGCGTGCCGCATGAGAAAAAGGGAAGGTGCAGAATGCCGAAATCGGATTGCCCGCCGGAAGCATAAGGCTTTTAACGACAGTTTTAATATGGTTTTCTCACGCGCTGAGTTACGTAAATTCCTATGGTGGCCTGTGTTAAATTGCCTGCTCTTGGGCTGTAAAACAATGCAGGTTTAACATTTATTGAAAGGGGATGATGTAGAGATTAGGTTAAATCATTCTTAGAAAGTATTTTAAATTCAAATGGATGGAAGATTATTACATGATGTTTGTCGGTAACCCAAGCGTTCATGTTGGTAGAATGAAACCTCAATAGCTCCCGTATTTCATGATTCTTTTAAAATCAGTTGGTTATAAATCTTCGCTATGTTGATTTTATGACCAATTATTTGGTAGAAATCGTGATGCTGATAAAGTTTTTTATAAACAATAGGTTATAATAAGAGTGTTCCCCGCGTGAGCGGGGATAAACCGCTGCCTGTTGCATCGCGTGCAAGCTGCGTGGAGTGTTCCCCGCGTGAGCGGGGATAAACCGTCTCTGGAAATGAGTTATCAGCGCCAGATTGCGTGTTCCCCGCGTGAGCGGGGATAAACCGGGTTGTTTTTCGAGTGATAACAGTCAGTTAATGTGTTCCCCGCGTGAGCGGGGATAAACCGCGCGATTTCTCCGCCTCTGCCTGTGCGACATAGTGTTCCCCGCGTGAGCGGGGATAAACCAGCTGCAGACTCTGCCGCGTGATTCCAGCCCGTCGTGTTCCCCGCGTGAGCGGGGATAAACCGGAAAATGAGCCAGCAACCAACAGGGCTAGCAGTGTGTTCCCCGCGTGAGCGGGGATAAACCGTGACCTGATGCAGTTCGCCAGTGATGCAGTGAGTGTTCCCCGCGTGAGCGGGGATAAACCGTTTATAGAACCACTCAGCAGTTTTGCGTTTCAGTGTTCCCCGCGTGAGCGGGGATAAACCGAAAAACACCGAGTATCGGTTTCTGCTGGCTGCGTGTTCCCCACACAAGCGGGGATAAATTGCCTGCCGGCGAGGTGTGCATCAGCAGCTTATTTTCGCTTAGGGGATTTCCTGAAAAAGGCGTGCGTGCAGGTATTAGTGCGCGCCGGGGCGGCGTCTGCGCAACACGACAATCAGTGCACCAACTAATCCTGCGGCCAGAAGCACAATCGGCAGCACCATTAAAAACGTCATCACCAGATCTTCGTGGCGCTTAACGAAGGGAATCATGCTGAGCGCATAGCCAAAGCTGGTCACTACGCCGACCCATACCAGTGCGCTTAGCCAGTTAAAAAACTGAAAGCGACGATTTGATAGCCCGGAAATGCCGGCGATAGTTGGCAATAGCGTACGAACAAACGCCAGGAAACGCCCGGCCAGCAGCGCCAGCAAACCGTGGCGATCGAACATGCCGGAAGCCCGGTGGTGATATTGCTCGGGCAACTGCTGCAGCCAGCCGCGAACCGTCTGCGTATTGCCAAGCCAGCGTCCCTGAAGATAACTAAACCAGCAGCCCAGGCTGGCGGCGACGGTCAGTATGAGCATCGTGGGGATAAATTCCATCACGCCGCGAGCGATAAGCGCACCGGCCAGCACCAGCAGGCTGTCACCAGGCAGAAAAGACGCGGGTAGCAGGCCGTTTTCCAACAGCAGCGTCAGAAACATTACGGCATAAACGATCCCAACGACGTGGGGGTCCGCCAGCGCGGAAAAGTCATGCTGCCAGAGTGCAGCAATGATGTGTTGAATGACGGCCATGGATTACCCTATGGAACAAACGACTGCGTGTGCCGCTCTATTGTACCCGGAAAACATTGGGAAACCTTGTTCGGAAACGTAGAAATTGCGCGTTTTCGGCATAAGGCCTCTATTTAACGCTCCATGACCGTCAACTTTACGCGATACGCTGCAATCCTGCTGCTAAATCTGCCCTGAGATCTTCAACATTTTCTAAACCAATATGTACTCGTATAAGCGTTCCGCTGAAGCTAACGTGGCCTTCCGGGCGCATGTTCGCCAACGCTTCTGGCTGAGTCGCCACGATCAGTGATTCGAAACCACCCCATGACCACGCCATGGAAAAATACGCAAAGTTATCCAGAAAATGAGCCATCTCTGCGTCATTCAGCCGCTTACGCAGTGTAAAAGAAAAAAGACCGCTGCTGCCGAGGAAATCCCTTTTCCAAAAAGTATGACCAGGGCATTGTTCCAGCGCAGGGTGAAAAACATGCTCAATTTGCGGTTGCTGAGCCAGCCAGTTTGCCAGCGTAATACTGCTTTCTTCATGCTGGCGCAGGCGCACGGCCAGGGTGCGCAGCCCGCGGCTGGCAAGGTATGCCGTATCGGCATCTACCATTTGCCCCATCAGGTAGGCATTTTCACGAAGCTGCTCCAGGCAGCGCGCGTTGGCAACGGCGGTGCCAATAAGGGCGTCGGAATGGCCAATCAAATATTTGGTACCCGCCTGAATAGAAATATCCACGCCATGTTCCAGCGCCCGAAAAAGCACGCCTGCGGACCAGGTGTTATCAATGGCAATGATGGCATTCGGCGCTTTACCGCGCACGGCGCTAACAATGGCAGGAACATCATGCACTTCCATTGTTAATGACCCCGGTGATTCCAGAAATACCAGCCGTGTATCCGGGCGAACTTTATCAGCGATGCCCGCACCAATGAGCGGATCGAACCATTCCGTCGTCACGCCTAATTTCGTCAATATTTTGGTACATAGCGCCTGCGTGGGCTCATAGGCGGTGTTAGTGACCAGGATATGATCGCCCTGCTCGACAAACGCCAGGATAGTATTCGCTACCGCCGCGGCGCCGCAGGGGAACAGCACGCAGCCAGCGCCGCCTTCAAGCTCGCTCATGGCTTCCTGCAGCGCAAAATGGGTTAGCGTGCCGCGCCGGCCGTAAAATAATGCGCCGCTGGTGCGATTAGCCGTCGCGCGCTGTTTATCCGCGACGGTATCAAAAATAATCGATGATGCGCGCTGGATAACGCTGTTGACCGATCCCTGAGTGTAGCGCCGGCTACGCCCGGCCTGAACAAGGGCTGTTTCGAGTTTTTTGGAGCTCATGGCTTTCCCCGTTTGAACGTCTGGATGTCCAAAGTAGGCCAGGACGGACGGGTTAGCAATAAAAAAGCATTAACTGGAAGGTTAGCTTTACGATTTTTAACGCCATTTAAATTATGAATAGTGGATGTGGCTGATTAAATAGTAATGAGAACTACTATCAATTCGAGCGCTTTTTGTTATTATTACGCGCAGTGTTTCATAAATTCAGTCCTGGAGTACAAACGTGACAGAGAACTTAATGCAGACGGATCTTTCCGTCTGGGGAATGTATCATCATGCCGATATGGTGGTTAAAGCGGTGATGATCGGCCTGATTCTGGCTTCCGTTATTACCTGGGCGCTCTTTTTCAGCAAAGGGGCCGAGCTGCTGGGCCGTAGACGCAGGCTGAAGCAGGAGCAACGCCAGCTGAGCGATGTGCGTTCGCTTAATGAGGCCTGCGAAAAAGCGGCGACATTTAGTGATAAAAGTGTGACGGCGGCGCTGATCCGAGAAGCGCAGGACGAGCTGGCGCTCTCTGAAGGCAGTGATGATAACGAAGGTATTAAAGAGCGTACTGGTTTCCGGCTGGAGCGGCGCGTGGCCGCGATTGGGCGTTATATGGGGCGCGGTAACGGCTACCTTGCAACCATTGGCGCTATTTCTCCGTTTATCGGACTTTTTGGCACGGTATGGGGAATTATGAATAGCTTTATCGGTATTGCGAAAACGCAAACTACCAACCTTGCCGTGGTAGCTCCGGGGATTGCTGAAGCGCTGTTGGCGACTGCTATTGGCTTGGTCGCGGCGATTCCAGCCGTAGTAATTTATAATGTTTTCGCGCGCGCCATTGGTAGTTATAAGGCTACTCTTGGGGACAGCGCAGCGCAGGTACTGCTGCTGCAGAGCCGGCATCTCGATCTGGCCGCCAGCGCGCAGGCGCGTCCGGTATCGCAGGCTGCGCATAAACTGCGCGTAGGATAATGCGCTATGGCAATGCGTTTTAATGAAAATCTCGATGACCACGGTGAGATGCATGAAATTAACGTCACGCCGTTTATCGACGTAATGTTAGTGTTGCTGATTATTTTTATGGTGGCAGCGCCGCTGGCAACGGTTGATGTAAAAGTTAATCTCCCCGCGTCTTCCAGCCAGCCTCAGCCGCGCCCGGAAAAACCGGTTTATCTTTCTGTAAAAGCCGATAAGACCATGTTTCTCGGGAACGAAGCCGTGACGCGGGAAAATATGATAGATGCAATAGAGCGGGTGACGGAAGGAAAAAAAGAAACGACCATTTTTTTCCGGGCGGATAAAACCGTGGATTATGAAACGATGATGGATGTGATGGATGCACTGCATCAGGCCGGGTATCTGAAAATAGGTCTTGTTGGTCAGGAAGTTAGTAAAACGTCGCATTAATATCGGATAAGCGACAGCGATATCTGTGAAAACGCGGTTCTATTTAGAGCCGCGTTTTTTTATGGCCGGCACGCTAGCGTTGAATTCGCAAGGCTCTGTGAAATTATTTGATGTGTCCATGTTAGATAACTCAGGCCGTTTTTTAAAAGTGAGCCATCTATGGTTGCCTGGGGTTAATGAGAGAATGTGCCGAAGAATATAAATATGACTGTATATAACTCTTTGAATTAATAAAGTTGAGTTGGTGAAATGTGATATCGATGGCTTTTTGTTTTTGTCATTTCTTTAAAATCAGTGGGTTAGTAAAATTTATATTGTTTGTTTTATAAGCATTTTTTTGGTGGAAATAATAATGCCAAAAAATATAAATATAAACAATAGGTTACGTTAAGAGTGTTCCCCGCGTAAGCGGGGATAAACCGCTTGCAGCCTTCGAACAGCTTGATCAGAGCAAGTGTTCCCCGCGTAAGCGGGGATAAACCGGCCCATTAAGAAATAAGAATAATCGTCTGAATGTGTTCCCCGCGTAAGCGGGGATAAACCGCGTACCTGCGGGAAGCTGTTGATGGATGGATCGTGTTCCCCGCGTAAGCGGGGATAAACCGATGGGGCGGCGGATGACATTACCCATCTTGCTGTGTTCCCCGCGTAAGCGGGGATAAACCGCATCTTCTTGAGTCTGGTAAAGATGTCCCTGGGTGTTCCCCGCGTAAGCGGGGATAAACCGTCCACGATCGACAGTGGGAACTGGACGATAACGTGTTCCCCGCGTAAGCGGGGATAAACCGGTCAATTTCGTTAACCGCTTTCCATGCCTCATCGTGTTCCCCGCGTAAGCGGGGATAAACCGGCTGTCTACGATGACGGTTTTGCCGAAATTAAGTGTTCCCCGCGTAAGCGGGGATAAACCGTACGGTACGCGCACGGCTGGCAGGTTGCCGATGTGTTCCCCGCGTAAGCGGGGATAAACCGTGACCCGACAGAGCCGTTTTGAGTTGTTCTAAAGTGTTCCCCGCGTAAGCGGGGATAAACCGCCGGTGATCGACTTCAACAACACAGACTGGATGTGTTCCCCGCGTAAGCGGGGATAAACCGCATGTGATTGCATTGTTGCTGGAAGATGCAAAGTGTTCCCCGCGTAAGCGGGGATAAACCGCTGGTCTAACGGCTCAGAACGGCGCTAAGCGGGTGTTCCCCGCGTAAGCGGGGATAAACCGCCCGTTATCACTTAATGCGAGCCGGTGGTGTTTTTCATTTGCAGTTTATGTGAGCCGAAATTTGCGCTGATTGCGAGCCGGGGAGATTTCGGCTGCCAGCTGTTACAACTGGCTTTTAACCATCAGGGCCGCTACAAATGAATGTTCAAATGTGGACACCATCAGGGGAAGGCATGCATGAAGGAAGTGCGCCAGCGTCGAATAGTTCAATTACTTGATAAACATCATCAAATGACCACTGATGACCTTGCGCTGGCTTTATCTGTCAGCCGCGAGACTCTGCGGCGCGATCTGCGCGCATTACAGCAGCAGGGGGCGATTTTACGCACTCACGGTGGGGCGTGCAGTACGCACGACGGTGCGGTGCATATACCGTCATTTCATCAGCGTGTAAAAAGCCATCACGTGCGTAAAGCCGCGGCGGCTGGTCGCGCGCTGGCATGGGTTGATGAAGAAATGACGCTGGCGCTGGATGCCAGCACTACCGGTTGGCACCTTGCGCGCCAGCTTCCGGATATTCCGTTAACGGTGTTTACCAATAGCTATCGTATCTGTTGCACGCTGGCAAAACATCGCCACGTTCGGGTACTTCACAGCGGTGGCTGGCTGGATCGCGAGCAGGGCAGTTATGACAATCCCGCACTGCTGGCGCTGCTGCGTCATATTGATATCGATATGTTTATATTCTCTTGCCTGGGCCTTGCGGCAAATGGGGATATTTGGGAAGCCGACGTTAAGGATGCGCACTATAAAAAGTTGCTATTATCCCGTGCGACGCAGGCGCTGCTATTGGTGGATAAAAGCAAGTGCGGGCGCACAGGCGATGTTTGTATCGGCCATGTTAGCCAGCTTGCGGCGCTGATAGATGAAGATGAAAGTCTGATGATAGAAAATCGGGAGTAATTGTATAGCCTCCCGTTGCAGAGCAGATACGCAATAACGCCCCGGAAACGCCCATGGACTGGCGAAGCGCACTGGCTTCTCAGCGCAAAGACGCGCTATCTCATAACGCTACTGCAGGCGGCAAGCTTAGGGCAATATCTTACCGGCCGGTGAATGCGTGTTGCAGGAGAGAAAATAATCGCTACGGTGATATTCCCGCAAACGTAAGCCGGGTTATTTTCGCTACTGTGTAGCGGCTGAATGCATATTGTGTGGCTTCACTCTGCCAGCGCTAAGAATGCCTCTCCGCCCGCAGGTTCAGGCTGCGGGCGGAGAGGTATGTTCTTACTAACTGTCCGAGGACGCCTGCCACAGATTGATATTCCCGTCGACGACGTGGGTATCTATCTCCCGCAGCTCCTGCGCGCTGAAAGTTAAATTCTCCAGTGCCCGAACATTCTCTTCGAGCTGCTCCGGGCGGCTGGCACCGATTAGCACAGAGGTTACGCGCGTATCTTTAAGCAGCCAGCTTAGCGCCATTTGCGCCATACTTTGCCCCCGGCGCTGCGCCATCTGGTTAAGGAGATGCAGGCTGTGCAGGTTAGCGTCGGTTAACATCTTTTCATTTAGTCCGCGCATTTTATTGGCATCATGCTGCATACGTGATCCGCTGGGTACGCCGGTGAGATATTTGCCGGTCAGTAGTCCTTGCGCCAGCGGTGTAAATGCGATACAGCCAGCTCCGGCCTCATCCAGCACATCCAACAGCCCGCTTTGATCGACCCATCGATTAATCAAATTATAAGATGGTTGATGGATTAACAGCGGAACCCTGCGTTCGCGCAATAATTTCGCCATTTCGCGGGTGCGTGAAGGCGAATAGGATGAGATCCCAACATAAAGCGCTTTGCCGCTGTGTACGGCATGCGCCAGCGCGCCAGCGGTTTCTTCCATCGGCGTGGTTTCATCGACCCGATGCGAATAAAAAATATCGACGTAATCAATTCCCATACGCGCGAGGCTTTGGTCAAGGCTGGCCAGCAGATATTTACGAGAGCTTCCGCTGCCGTAAGGGCCGGGCCACATCTCATACCCGGCTTTGGTAGAAATAATAAGCTCGTCGCGCAGTCCGGGGAAATCTGCTTTCAATAGACGTCCAAAATTTTCTTCGGCGCTGCCCGGCGGTGGCCCATAGTTGTTGGCCAGGTCGAAGTGGGTGATCCCTAAGTCGAAGGCGCGACGCAGCAGCGCGCGCTGAGAATCGAGGGTGTGCTGGTGGCCGAAGTTGTGCCACAGGCCGAGAGACAGGGCAGGAAGCTGCAGGCCGCTACGCCCGCAGCGGCGATACTGCATGCGGGAATAGCGTTCAGGGTTAGGGGTCCAGAGCATGTCGTCTCCTTTATTTTTGTTCTGTTGCCGGATTTCTATAGTAAGGGTAACCCCAGGTACTGTCAGCCGGGCGGTACGCACTTTCGTGAATGAAAAGGGGAAAGGCTTGCTCATTAAAGCAAGCGACGCAGGGAGCGCGGGGGCCGACTCCCTGCGGTCTTATCAGGGGAGGTCGTGGCGTTTATCTTCCGTGCGGGAAGTAAAATCGCTGGCGTCATGGCGTTCGTGCAGCTGTTCTGATAGCGGCCCGGTGAGGCGATTGACCATGCGGCCCCGCTGTACCGCCGGGCGCTCAGCAATATCCTGTGCCCAGCGTATAACGTTCTGATACGTTGCGGCATCCAGGAACTCTGCCGCGCCGTAAACGCTGCCCAATACCAGGTTCCCAAACTAGGGCCATGCGGCGATATCGGCGATAGTGTAACTCTCCCCGGCAATATAGCGATGACGGGCAAGCTGTCTGTCCAGTACGTCAAGCAGACGTTTAGTTTCCATTGTGAAGCGATCGATAGCATATTCGATTTTCACCGGCGCGTAGGCGTAAAAATGTCCAAAACCGCCGCCAAGGTAAGGGGCCGAGCCCTGCAGCCAAAAGAGCCAGTTCAGCGCCTCAGTGCGTTCCGCTATTTCTTCAGGAAGAAACTGCCCGAACTTTTGCGCCAGGTAGAGCAAAATGGCGCCGGATTCAAACACGCGCACCGGGGGCGCATGGGTTTTATCGAGCAGCGCCGGGATTTTTGAGTTGGGATTAACGGCGACAAAGCCGCTGGAAAATTGCTCCCCTTCACTGATACGAATCAGCCACGCATCGTATTCTGCGCCTTCAATACCTTGCGCCAGCAGCTCTTCTAGCATGATGGTAACTTTTTGTCCGTTGGGTGTGGCGAGGGAGTAAAGCTGTAGCGGATGTTTTCCTTGCGGGAGTTCTGCATCGTGGGTGGCGCCCGCGATTGGGCGATTAATTGCGGTCCATTTGCCGCCATTTTGCTGGTTCCAGCGCCAGACTTCCGGCGGTTGATAATCCTGCTGTAACATGGTGCCTGTCTCCTTGCTCGTGAGCGTGAAGTGGATAAGCATTTATGTTAATAAAGTGTAGCAGATAGCCTGGTAGAGGCCGATGCAGGGTCAGGCTTCTTGTAGCGTGATATTTGGATGATCGGCAATGATTTCCATGACTATTTCAAAATAGGTGGCACCCTGGCCGCTTTCCAGGGCGTCTAATTGTTGCTGAATATACCGGGTGTTGTAACGCTCCGGCTGCGCGATTTTGTTCTGTAAAAAACGGCGCGTAGTATCCAGGCCCAGCGCTGCCCGTGAATGGGCAATATCACGCCAAATTAGCGTTGCGGGTTCATTTCCGCGCAGCGCGCCGTAGCCGCCGTATAGCATGTCATTTAACGCATCGAGACTTTCCGCTAATTGCCAGCTTTCGTCGGCCATAAATTCGCGATTGACCTCTTGGTAAAATGAGGAAATATCGTGAATGCGGCTGCCGTGTAGCGTGAAAGTTTGGTTCATCATCACTCCTGATTTATTAAGGACATCCGCGCGAGCCTAAGCCATTGAGGTGCATTTAGCAATTGAGCGGTGGTGCGGTAAATGCCTTTTATTTCCCCCGGTGATAGCGATTAACAGTACCGCTACCCTGCGTTAATTACTCAGCGGCGCTGAGCCAGCAATATTTGTATTTGGAATGACGCATCGCTGCATTTAATTTTATATATGAAACTAAATTGGTTTTAAAAATCTGTTTTGTTTTTATAGCGATAAGCCGTGAGCAGCTTTATAATGGCCGCGGAAAAAGCTTTTCCATCAATCCATTATTCGAGCTAGTCAACCCTTTCCGGCATTTCAGGTGCTGAATGAGGCAAGGAGTCATTTGATGCTTTTCTATGCAATATATCTCTGCGCGTTCGCGCTGTTTTGTTTCTTAATCTACAAAATAAACAAAAAAACAACTTCTATATCGAAAAGCGTCTTTAGCGCAATAGTGATGGGGGCGGGGCTTGGCATTACGCTACATTTTATTCCCGAAGCCCACGGGAATACTATTATCAGTTGGCTGGCAGTGGTCGGCAGTGGCTATATTAGTTTGTTAAAAGTTGTTGCCATGCCGCTTATTTTTATTTCCATCCTTTCTGCCATTAATAAATTAGAAAATGCCGCCGGGGTTGGCAAAATGTCGCTCACCCTTGTTGCCTGCATGATGGGGCTGGTAATGATGGCCGGCTTGGTGGGGGTTGTCACGGCGCGGATGCTTCACCTGGATGCCAGTGCTTTTAGCCATCTTCAGTCAACGCTGACCGATGCCGATGTGGCGAAAACCTCAGGTGTTTCTCTTCCGGCTCTGATAGCATCTTTAGTTCCCTCTAATATCTTTCTCGATTTAACCGGAGCGCGCAGCGTTTCCGTGATCGGCGTAGTTATCTTCGCGCTATTGGCCGGCGTTGCGCTCCTGAAAGTAAAGCATGACGCACCGGAAGCCGGCAGAACGCTGAATGTAGGAATCGATGCCGTTCAGATTTGGGTTATGAAAATGGTCAGGATTGTTATTGCGCTTACGCCCTATGGCGTGATGGCGCTAATGGCGAAGGTTTTCCTCTCCTACCATTTGGCGCAATTTGTTAGCCTGCTTGGATTTATTGTGGCGTGTTATCTGGCGGTGCTGGCGATGTTTGTGGTGCATGGTCTTATTATTGCCCTCACCGGCGGCAACCCGATAGGCTATTTTAAAACGGTTTGGCCGGCCTTAACTTTTGCTTTTGTTTCCCGCAGCAGTGCAGCCTCAATCCCTTTGGCAATAACCTCCCAGGAGAGATTAGGGGTACCTGATACCATTGCGAATATGGCGGCCTCTTTTGGTTTAAATATGGGGCAGAATGGGTGTGCGGGAATCTATCCGGCAATTATGGTGGCGATGATTGCGCCGACACTGGGTATTGATCCGTTATCCCCGCAGTTCTTATTCGCGCTGTTACCAGCGATTGCGCTGGGCTCTATTGGCGTGGCCGGCGTCGGCGGTGGCGGCACATTCGCTGCACTTATCGTTTTATCGACGCTTCACTTCCCAGTTGCGCTGGTAGGGATTTTTATTGCAATTGAGCCTATTGTTGATATGGCGCGTACTGCGCTGAACGTTAACGGCTCGATGATTTCAGGCTTACTTGCGACAAAATTATTATCCCGGCAGAAAAAAACGCTGCAAAAAGCTCCTCAGTAAATATTTACAATGTGAAGTTAACTATTTATTTATTACCCGAGGTCTGTGCCTCGGGTTTTTTATACCGGATACCATATCCGGTTTGGTGTTAGAAACCGCAGTTATATTGCTAATTATAATTCGCGGGAACCTGTAATTTGAGCCGGTCAGATTCGTCATTTCGACGTTGGCGGTGTATAAAACTCTCTCCTGGAGTGTGTTATAACCGATTTATACGCGCTGCCCAACGTCAAACCGGTTTCATCAATAACGCCTGGTGGATCGTCTTTAAGTCATTGATCTCATTTTATTGCAGGCGCTTTCTAATATTATGGAAAACTCAGCCGCTGATAATTATTGATTACGTTTTACGCGCATCATTTCAGGATAATAAGCGCGATTGATAATAATTAGGCCCTCATAAATTAGGCAATCATTGAGTCTGGAGAGTTCACTCGCTGCGGGAAGACATTTTTCATCTAATGATACGTCCATAACCCCGAAAAGTGGAGATGCTGTAAACGTATATAATTTTTCCAGAACAAAAAGAGTCTCATCGTGTAGCCCGTTAAATGTACTCTGTCCTGGCTCGCGCCATTGCCTGTTAAAGGGAATGAGTAAGAATGGGTTTCCTAGCTGTAGAAACGCATTATGCTGACGCTCAATCAGTCTGTTCAGGTTACTGTCAGTATTTTCATAAAGCAGTCCCATAGCAATTTCCATAAATCCTCCACTGGTTGTAACAATAAATAAAATGGATACAACATATATTTTTAAATAAAGATTAAAACTGTATTTTTATCAAGATGCATTTTATAGCATTATATCATTAGCGCATGAATTCTTAGTCCATGCTAGTGGCTAATTACTATAAAATCTATAGGTATATATATCAAAAAGTGTAGTGCTTCGTCCCGACAAAATTTTGAATTGGTACTAAAAATGATAGGGAAAGATAATGATTGATATTGATAGATATCATTTTATATTAGTGATTACATCTATTATTTTAAAGATAGATAAAATTATGCCTGGCAACAAGATAATCCCTTCTTAAGTTATTACCAATAGTGGTAATCTTATAGTTATATCCTGCTTGTTATTTAAGAGCAGGCGCTGTTAAGTTATATGGCTCTGATTGGCTCATTTTCCATTTTCCCCGGAGGACTGTCATAAGGTTATCATTATTGTTATAACTTGTTGTTTTATATGTATTAAATATTGAAAATAAGATGGTTTTAATTTTCATTGTAGTCAATATAAAGTCTTTCTTACATTTTTTCTGTTGCAAAAACTATTTGATTTAAGAGTAATATTTCTCTTTATGTATTATAACTCTTAAAAAGATATTATCGATCAATTTAATAGAAACGATAGGTTATAAAAATTAAGGGAATGAAAAGGTAATCATTTTGTGAGCTTATTCTTTTTATGGATTATCTCATGTGGTATATATGATTGCGTTGGTTAATAATTGCATTTTAAAGGATGCTCTCCATCATAAGAAGGAGGATATTGTGCCTGTAGATATAGGGTTGGGATGCTCATTTTCACTTGAGGATGGCAACATTTATAGAGAGAATGGCGAAGCAATTGCCATCAAAGGTATTCGTCAAGAGGTATTTAAATCCCTGGTCGAAAATAAAGGTAAGTACGTCAGTCGCTGCGATATTATTAAAGCAGTATGGGGGAAAGATGACTTAACGATATATAATGCGTCACTGACTCAACAAATCTATTTACTCCGGAAAGATCTTGAGCCGTTGGGTTTGAAAGAGTATTTGGTATCTAATCCACGCTATGGATATCGTTTGAATACTCCACCAGCTTTAGTCAGGAAAAAGAACCAGGGGGATGATTCTGAGCCTATAGAACGCAGAAAGAGGTCGTTACTACCGGGCAACATATATCATTGTAATTTTAAAGCAATTACATCAATGGTTATCATATTAATATTGGTGTTATTAATGGCCTTTTTTATCTATTGCTAATATTGCAGGAATTCACTTTTCATCAATTATTGAAACTCTCTGTTGTAATACCACTGTGGCTCTAATGCATTAAATATGATGCTTCCCGGCGCGGGTGAATACTTAAAAATTAAACATGGATGATTTCTCGCGCATAGGTTCTGAAAAAAATTAAGCATATAATTGCGCTGGCAATGTGCATTTTTGCATCACTCTTATCAGTTTTCCTGCTTATACTTTTTAGTAGTATAAATATTAGTGGGTAAAGTGAATGCCCGAAACAAATCCTTTGTTAATGATTAACCCATTTCAGCAAAATAATGCCCGGGATATTTCAGAAGGATATGCATAATTTTATCAGACTATTTTCCCACATAAATAGCCTTTAGTTGTTTGCTTGGAAAATATAGATCTGAGTGTAATGATAAGAGAGCGTCTTTGATGATATCAACAGTATGCAAGTGAATAATGACTTATCATAGTAAATCATATTGTTAGTTCTTTACTCCCGAAATTTAAAAAAACATGTTCTACTTTTTATAAGCTTGCCATGGGTAATTAATTTTATGACTAATTAAGGAGGAGTTATGGTTATTAGCGACCGCGGTATATCGTTAATTAAAATGTTTGAAGGATGCCGGCTTGATGCCTATCAGGATTATGGTGGTATCTGGACTATTGGATACGGCTGGACGCAATCCGTCGACGGGGTTCCCGTTGGCAGAGGAATGCGTATCGACCGGGATAAAGCTGAAGAATTACTTCGAGGGGGGTTAGTTAACTATGAACGAGAAGTAACCAGGCTGGTAACAGTCAGCATCAATCAGAATCAGTTCGATGCATTAACCAGCTTTAGCTACAACGTAGGTATAGATGCATTTAGAAAATCGACTCTGCTTGAAAAGTTAAATGCCGGTGATTACTGGGGCGCAGCGGAACAATTTTTAAACTGGAATAAGGTTAAAGGTGTGCCATTGCCGGGATTAACGCGGCGACGGAAAGCAGAAAGCGAGCTGTTTCAGTCATGATGAATTTGCGTGGGAGGCTTGTAATAACCGGGCTGGTTATCGCTGCAGCGTCTCTTCTATTTACCAGCGCAAAATATTATCGCGCACAGTATTTGCAGGAGAAAAAACATAACCAGCTTCTTGGTGCTGAATTGGTCGAGGTAAAACACACCCTTGAAGCGCTGCATCTACGAAATAAAGCATTAGCGGAAGCCGATGCCCGCTATATCAGGGAGCTGGACAATGCAAAAACAACAATTGAAGAGTTGGAGCTTAATGTTGCTACTGGCCGTCAGCGGCTGCAGCTCGCGGCAACCTGCCCGCGAGTGCCGCCAGCCGCTCCCGCCTCCGGCGTGGATGATGGTGCCACCCCGCGACTTACTCATGCCGCTGAACAGGATTATTTTGCCCTCAGAGGCGGCATTACAGCGGCGACAATCCAGATAAAAGCATTACAGGAGTATATTCGTACTCAATGCCTGAAATAATAGAACAGTTTTAAATGCTATTTTCTGATTATTTTATTTTAACTTTTCACAGGCTTCAAAATCGCCATGTAAGTTCAGGGAAATTATATGATTAATATAGTGAATACCCAATTGCTGGGCTATTGTTTACTGGCATCTGCGTGGGGCGGCGGCGTCAAGTTTTTACAAATGATGAAGAGAAAAGGGCGCCAGCCTTTACTCTTGTTATTTATTTGCCAAATCATGACGTCGTGCTTTGTAGGTTTTATTTTTTTTGTTTTTTGTCAGGCGGAATCTATTGCTGCAATGAGTACGCTTTCAATCTGCGCACTGGCAGGGAGTATTGGCGATCGGGTCCTGTCAGAATTATGGAAAAGAGTAGGCACCCTGCGCAATCGAATTAGCTAGCTTTTGATGCTCCCGATAGGAAGCAAACCGTGGCTGGTCTTTTGATATTCACCAACGGCATTGACCGTGCCGTACGGCCTAGGCTTTAAAGGAACTTAATGGCGATGCCCAATGGAGCAGGCCGTATTGGTACTTTATTTTGAGTTAACTTAATCAGACGGGTTGGCGTGATATAAATTGGTATTATTTTCAATTAATAATATTGGCTACTGCGGAGGAGATTGAATAGTTACAGTTAATTAAACTTCATTATGTATTTTTCATCTCTATTATTGCCACACGAAAATGCACGCTGAATAACTTCAGTCCATAATTCACTCCTGCCCGCAGCGGCAAGATCGGCGCTCTTGAGTATTAAACGTTAAGCATTATTGCGTAGAAAGCTTCAAGGAATACCTATTGTGTAATATTACTGGCGCTGACGGTTTTATAATGAATACCTCATTAGGGTAGCTGGCTACCCTAATGAGGGCAGAGGATGCGCGCTATGGCTGATGTTTGAGGTAAGGCTGTCGGCTTTGTCGTGAAAACTGGCAAACTTGGCCAGTCGGATTAATGTCTATTATTGCTTATTGAGCGAGGCAGCGGCTGATTCTCCACCGGGTATTATGAATAAGTAATAAATTTGCAGGCTATTTTTTTGTATTGCTCACTGTCTGGATACAGCGTTTGTTCCCCTTTTGCTGCGCTATGCGGCCACCGTCGCGTATAACAGGGCGGTGAGTATCATCATTAAGGCTCCTCCTGGCATGGTGTTACGGCTTGGTCCAAAAAGCGCAGATAAACTGAAGAGAACTCCTATTATCGCCAGGAGGCAATAGAAAATAATCCCCGCCCTGGTTCAGAGCTTTGGCATGCCGCCAGCAGGGTAACGAGCGTATAAATACACGGCAGCAAAGAGGCGAATATCGATATCAGGATAATAGCCTGCAACTGTGCTGCCGGCATGAATTAAGCGGCGATCGTCAATCCCACGGATATTAATACGCCGATAAAGATTAAACCCTTCATCGGCACATCGTTTTTGTTCACCGTGGCAAATATTTCTGGGTTAGTCTCCGTTTCGCGCCTGCTTTGGGCGCTGCAGACTGTAAAATCAACCTACTATTGCTGTGCTGGATAGCGCTATCTGCAGATGAATACTCTCGGATGTTAATGTGCCAGTAAGGCGAAGATGATGATATACGTTTACTCCAGTTTTGCCTGTCGTAGCATGAGTTTGGCGCCCCACGTTGTCAGCGCGACAATTTCATCCTGATCCAGCCCGAAGGTATCTTTGAGCACCGTCATCGCCTCGGTACCGTAGAGCACTGACATCAGCATAATCAATTTTTGTATTTTCTCGGCAGGGAGCTGGGATTCCAGCGGTGCCAGGGCGTCAGTAAGCGCTTCCCGGCGGTTACTCTTTTTGAGCAAAATCTCGTGCTCTTCACACTCCTTTTCTTCATGTCGGGCCTGCCAGCGTTGCTGTGAAATACGCATTGCATCACGCATTAGCCCTTCATGGGAGTAAAGTTCCCCGTATCCCCAGCTTAGTAATCGGGTGATATTTTCTTCAGCATTATCGCCCATGGCAGGCCTTTCAATAGACCCGATTACCCGTTTGACAACATATTCAACGAACTCGCTGTGAGTCGAAAAGTAGCTTCGCAGGGTGACTTTCGCATACTCGGCTTCGCGGGTTATCTCTTCCGGGGAAGGAAATTTATCTTCCTTATAAAGTTTAAGTGCCGCGTTAACCAACCGTTCAAGGGTTCGGCGTCGCACGGGGGACAAGTTATTTTCGTCGAAAAGCTGCATTTTTTGGCCCGGTTAATAAAAAATATCACAAGTGATAAAAATAGCTTGAATGATATAAAATATTAGCCTAATTTCGTATTGCACGATATCAATCAATATTTCAGCCCTCATCACGGAGTGAGTTGTATGGCCAAGTTTGTGTATGTCATAGGGACTGCGGATACCAAGCTGGATGAGCTAGTCTGGCTGAAAACCCGGCTGCACGCCGCGGGTGTGAATGCGCGTATTATTGATGTATCTACCGCAAGCGCGTCAGCGTTATACGAAAATGGCAAGATAGATATTTCGTCATCGCACATTGCCGGATACCACCCGGAAGGTAGCTCGGCCGTCTTCTGTAATGAACGCGGCCAGGCGATCGCCGCGATGTCTGTGGCGCTAAAGCGCTTTTTACAGAGCACGTCTGAAGATATCTCTGGCCTGATAGGCATTGGAGGCTCTGGCGGCACGGCCCTTATCACCTATGCGATGAGGTCAATGCCGATAGGTATACCTAAACTGATGGTGTCCACTATGGCGTCCGGTGATGTCGGTTGTTATGTCGGTGGCTCGGATATCGCCATGCAGTATACCGTAACGGACCTCAACGGCCTCAACTACTTGTCTCGCACTATTCTAACCAATGCGGCCAATATGATAGCCGGCGCGGTCAGCCATGTTGCTGCCCCGGTGAAGGCCCAAAAACCGGTTCTCGGTGTGACGATGTTTGGGGTGACCACGCCCTGTATCAACCAACTGATACCTGTTCTGAATGAGCAGTACGATCCGCTGGTATTCCATGCTACGGGCAATGGTGGAACATCGATGGAGCAACTGATTGCAGATGGTGAGATAGCGGGGGTTATTGATATCACGCTGACCGAAGTCGCTGACCTGCTATTTGGCGGCGTTCTGGCCTGCCAGGAAACGCGACTTGATAGCATTGCCCGCACTGAAATACCGTGGATTGGCAGCGCCGGTGCGCTGGACATGGTCAATTTCGGAGGGGTTAGCAGCATACCTGAGCGTTATGCTCAGCGGCAGTTTGTCGAACATAACGCTCAGGTGACGCTAATGCGCACAACACCAGAAGAAAACTTCCAGCTCGGGGTATGGATTGGCCGCAAGCTCAATCAATGCAATGGGCCGGTACGCTTCTTACTACCAGAAGGCGGATTTTCCGCGCTTGATGCGCCTGACCAGCCGTTCTTCGATCCGCAGGCAAGACGGGCTTTTGCTGAAGGACTCGAATCGACTGTAGTTCAGACCAGCCAGCGGCAGATTATCAAAACGCCTCACCATATTAACGCACCTGAATTTGCAGCACTTGTGATTGAGACGTTTAACGCAGTCATGCGACACCAGGGATCCTCACATCACTCAACGCCAGGGAAACTTTAATGAATAATTACAAGATGCTTGTTGAAGGTCTGAAGCAAAAAGTTGCTCGTGATGAACCGATTATCGGTGCCGGCGCTGGCACCGGCCTCTCTGCGCGTAGCGAAGAGGCCGGCGGCGTCGACCTGATAGTCATTTACAACTCGGGGCGCTTTCGCATGGCCGGTCGGGGTTCTCTGTCTGGCTTGATGCCATACGGGAATGCCAACCAGATTGTGCGGGAAATGGGTAACGAAGTTCTGCCCGTGGTTAAGTCTACGCCGGTTCTTGCTGGCGTATGTGGCACCGATCCTTTCTGCAATCTCTCGCCGTTCCTGGATGAGTTGAAAACCCAGGGCTTTGCCGGTGTACAGAACTTCCCGACCGTGGGCCTTATCGACGGTAACTTCCGTAAAAACCTGGAAGAAACCGGAATGGGGTATGCGCTGGAAGTGGATATGATACGTTTGGCGCACCAGAAAGGAATGTTGACGACACCGTACGTCTTCAGCCCGGATGATGCGGTAGCGATGACCCAAGCCGGCGCGGATATCATTGTCGTGCATATGGGCCTGACCACCGGTGGGGATATCGGTGCGGAGACCGCTCACGATCTTGACTCCTGCATACCTATTATCAATGCCTGCGCCAGGGCTGCGAAAGAAGTGCGAGACGATGTGATTGTGCTGTGCCACGGCGGGCCTATCGCTGAGCCGAAAGATGCCGCGTATATCCTTGCGCATTGCCCTGAGTGTCACGGCTTCTACGGCGCCAGCTCAATGGAGCGCCTGCCAACGGAAAAAGCCATTAAAAATACCGTCGAAGTATTTAAACAAATAAAACGGCATTAATTCTCTATTTAATTTCGGAATAATAAACGGGGCGAAGTAATAATGGCGTCCTGAAAATAATAATCTTAGGCTACATACGCCCATGTGGATAGTTTATCCGCGTGGGCTTTTTTATGGCCGCGGGGAGGGTCCAGTGGATTTGTTTGGATACCTGCTGCAACAAGAGAAATAGCGCACTGGAATGACCAGAACTCCCTGGCCCGGAAAGCAAAAACCCCCGCCGAAGCGAGGGTTTGGAATAAGTGGTGCCGGACTCGGAATCGTAGTTTGTGTTAACAATATGAAATAAATGTAGAATAATCATAATCACCTTAAGTATACCAACTAATGTACCATCAGTTTATAAGTGTGATTGCAAATAAAGTCAATTATATTCAATTGGTTATGACAACATACCCTGCCAAATCTTACTGAACAATCTTCAAGTCTGGACTGATTGTTCAGCTGCTTTTCCCTGCTCTATTCAATAGATTACCGTCACCAAATCCGATATGTTTACTCATAACATATCAAAGTGATAAGTAAAGCCAGAAGGATAGATGCCACATGACCAAAGCGGAGATCGCCAGCGCTGTTAATGAATGGTTCAACATTGAAAATTACAGCGTCCTACAAAATTTGACAGTAGAACAACTTTTTCAAGAGATAGAAAACAGGATTGTCGCCTATCGTATGGAACAAAACCGGGCTGAGTTGTCTCCCGAAAACCTTAGTAGGCATCAGAAATATTACGAAGAGTTGATTGAAGGTAAAGTCGTATTTGGTGATGTTTTCGGTGGACCAGAAAAAAGACTATCTTCCAGCTATGCCATCAAGCCTGTAACACACCAAGGGCTATGGGAGGTGGCGGGTTATGTTGCTGCTTTCGATAAATACGTAAACCCGGAAGGAAAACCCCTACCACATATGGAAGTCTCGCACTATCTGAAGGAAGCCGGGGTAAACAACGAAGGGCTGATGCTGGTTCAAATTAATCTGGCAGAAACATCACCCGAAGAAATCATCAATCACCTGAAAGTCATGGTTCCTGAGTGGAAACAGCAGCTACAGGCTCCTGAGCCTCCAGCCAGAGATTTTCGCTTTGGGGTCAGCAACCTTAAAAAAATACTCGATTACAACATTATCCCCACCATGGACCTGCTGTACTGGGCGCAGGATGAAGAGGTCAGGATTGGTATGCCACAACTGACCAGCTTTTTATACCCTGATGAGTTTAAAGACGGTATCCGTGATGTTGATAAGGTGAAGTCAACAGATCATCCTCTGGCAGTTAAGTATCTGACAAACCTTGCTCACTATCGCTCTTTTGTCGATTTTACATATAGATACGACGACAGAAGACACTGGAATATTCAGGATCTAATCAGAGCGGAACTTGGTAAGGATGAGCAATCCGATCAGGACTGATCTTCCAAAAGGCGGTGTTTTGCGCAATGTAAAAATCGCCTATATTCACTAAGGCTGAACATACCCTATTTTTCCCATTCCAAAAATCTGCGTAAAAAACTTATCCCTGAACGTCCCTCCTAAATCACAAGAAAAATCCATACAATTATCTCATCGAACAACACAGGAGATAAATATGGTTCAAATCAAAACAGATAAACATCCCAAGCTTATTCGTTTACCTGAGGTAATGAACAGAACTGGATTCGGGAAAACATGGATATATGAGCTTATTAAAGCGGGCTGCTTTCCCGCACAGATAAAAACAGGTGTAAGAGCAATCGCCTTTATTGAAAGTGAGGTGGATGCGTGGATTGAACGAGCTATTCAGGCATCACGAAAACAAGCAGTTTAACAAATATTATCCATATAATGATCTAAGGAGGTTTTATGTAAACATAAGAAAATAAAACTGTTGTAAATAATATCCCTTACCAAAATCATACAGATTTCTGTAGGGGGACGTTCACTTAAAAATAAAGAAGGAAATAAAAATGAGTAAAGCAATAACAGAAGTCCACGAAATTAAAGTTTACAATGAATCTACCAGATTATTCCTTGTGAAGTCATTTTATTGCTATGAGCTTTATATCAGTAATATGCAGGAATACATGGGCGATAGATTTGTTAAAATGGTTGAAGACAGAATATATATGGATGATGTTTTTGACAAGGTAATAGAAAACAGTAAGGAAGGATTTAATAAGTTTCTTAAGGAGTGTAAAAGCTCAGGCTCTCTCAGAGATGTTTTATTCGATGAGGTCAAAGTGAATCTGAGACATATGCACAACGTTATTTTTAACTCAAACTAATGGTCATGTGGTCAGTATATGGCCCCGCAAGGGGCTAATAATCAACTCAATAAAGGAACATTTAAATGAATGATAATATTGCAATATCAGTAAGTCTGCTATATGAGCAAACGCCTGAAATATTCTGCACCATCCAAGCAAGCGTCAGTACGTTCATTGCGCTATGTGGGTATTCAGCAGAGGAAGTAATGGATGATGAAAACCTTACAGACGCACTGAACAGGTATGTTAATAACGAGCTTGTCAGTGAAATGGATTTAAGATACGGATCAGTGAACATTAATCTTGTTTATAAAAAGTAGTTATCTCTTTATCCCTATTCCGGGGCTAAATAAAATAAGTCAAACAAATATGTAAAAATGAGGATTAATTATGTCTAAAGAAACTGTAGTAACAAATAAGTCTACACAGCTGTTCCTTGATCTTGCTATAAGATCATTGGAGGCAAGCTGGAAGCTTTTTCAGGAAGTGAATGGAGATGGAGACGCTAATGACTATCTTGATGATCCTGATTTCATGAGTCCATTTATTATGAACATCATTGACCATATTCAGAATAACTTTGAGAGATTTACAACCCAAGAAGGTGATAGTGGGAGTATTAATGAAGTTAACTTCGAGCAGATTGCTGTTGTGTTGGTGTGCCATTCAGAACGATTCAGGAAATGAGTTCTAAAAGTTGCCCCGCAAGGGGCTAACTAAAAAACAGTAAATAAAAACAGGAGCCAAAAATGATTGATGAATTTCATGTAATGTATATGTATAAAAAAATCCAATCAGAAGCTGCTACTACCGACATCAAAACACTGGAACAGTTTTTGAAGAAGTTCCGCAAAGTTGTTGCGGAGCGTCGGGAAGAATACTATCAGGAGATTGGTGAGAAGAAGGCACAAAAGCTAAGGGCAGAAAGATTACAACGGTTGCTTAAGAAAATGGAGCGTGATCGTGTATCACCACATGAGTTATAAAATAAAACCACCATATTGGTAATATACTGCCAGTATGGTAGTTTTATTCTAGATAGAAAATTTTCGGCGCTTTGTTGCTGATGCATTAAAATCAGAAGATATATCTGAAAGTTGCTCAAGACTTTGCTCAACAGAACGCTGGAACTCAATAGCAGCTTCTGTGCGCTGTTTTATGACCAGAGCGACGAGTTCATCAGGGCTTTTCTCAAGTAATGACTTTCGGTAGATAATGGACTCCTGTACTTTTTCAAGCTTTCTTGACGCAAGGGCTGATGCGTGACTGACAGGGTTGAGTTCTTCAATAAATTTCTCGAGCAACGATTTTTTCTTCCTGTCTAATCTCAGAAGTTCGGCATGCGCCGATTTAAATTTCTTGGCTTCACTCAACGGTGAACCATAGGTTCTTATCCTGCGATATTCCTCCCTGTATTCAGACATCGTTGGATATTTTTTTAATGCTTTGATGGTGTTCAGATACTGAATTAAATCATCGTTGTCTAATTTTACTTTCCTCATATATACCTCGTAAATAGAATAGTGAATATATTTATATTACGAGATATAGTGTAAGTGTCAAATTACAGCATGGCGTTTAAATAATGTCTATGGCTATTCTGTTTGTTCAAATAAGTATTCAGGTGTCTCATCAGGGCGCTGTAGTTTCAAATTCCCATTATTCATAGATGGTTCACTATTGCTGTCCATATCATTACTTTCATCAGTTTCTGATCTGAAAGTATAAACGTTATCAAATCTTTCTTTATCATCAACAACAAATCCCTGTGCTTTTTTGACATTAGGTCGTTGTTTGGCATTTATAGAATGAGCTTGTCCTTTGAGGAATATGTTAGAGTTCATAAATAGATCTCCATCTTTATCAATGATAATCCCTTTCTTTTTGAGTTTTTTAAAGACAAGAGACATGTTTGACTTTTTAATGTCCAAGTCGCGGCATAGTTTTGCCTGTGAGATATGAAAGCAGTTTCCAAACTCCATGATATTTAATATCCTTGCGATAACTTTCAGTTCATTCTTTGAAATATCAAGTTCTGCGAGTTGCTGGAAGTTTTTCGTAAACATATGAACATAATCAACATCTTTCTTTATAGATTTAATATTTTCCTTTCTTGAATAGATGTTGGTCGTATCTTTATGTGTGCTGTGATAATGCTCAAATATTAACACCTTTTGTTCACTGGTGAAATAATGGTCATCAATATACTGTGTTAGCTGGAAGGGTGATAAATCACTGAGGGCGTTAAAATCGATCTGTGTCATTGTATTTTTCCTTTTGTTATTATTTTTATTAATACATAACAGATTAAACACTATCATCAATAACAAAGTCAAAAATAAGTGGAAAAAGTTTTGAAATAATGGAGATCTATCCACAGATCATGGACCATAGAAATGGTCATGGTACACAGACTGGAATAAGTTTATTGAGAGTGGAATGTCCGCCAGTTTTAAATAATAGTTTCAGTATGGAACTATAGTTATAGTTTTTGCTAACAGGGGTTATAGGAAACTATAACCTGAGTTATAGATATCGATAACCTGAGTTATAGGAAGCTATAACCTTTTTTCTGTAATCTATTGTTTTACAATGGAAATAACGGCTGTAATATAATAATAAGTTTAATATAGTAAAAGGGGATGTGTGCCTGTTGAATGGCACCTGTTGTTTTATGGATGGCACTGAAGGTTTTCAATAAAGAAAATGAGTGGCATTGGATTTTTCTTAATTGATCTGTTCAGAAACATTTTACGTTGAATTTTGCGTTGAAGTTTGTTCGTGCCTGATGAAAATGGCACCTGTGGTGTTATCTGCGTGATTTTCCTTACTCTGTTATTACAGCGAAGTGATTGTTTTCTACAATCACGAACCGCTGCTGTTGCTGTGATTGGTTCAATAATTATTCTTTAACGTTATTGACGTCTTCGACGTGATCTTTTTTTGGATAAATCCATCATTAACAGGGATGAACCCTGTTTCAGCAATGTGATTGTTTTGGACAATCACGAAGTGCTGCTGTGGATATTGTTTTTCTGTAAACTTAAGAATAAATGCTATATATCGAAAAAAGGATCCTTTCCATATTGCAATCAAATAATGGAAAATGTGTTAGCCATTAAATCCCGTTGGATATCAGCGTCAGGGCGTAGCCGTGCGGCAGCACATGAGCGTTAGCTCATAGGATAAATATCTTTTCAAAAGAGAGTAATAAACAGGCAGTAAACCTGTTCTGAAGGGGAAGTTAAATTGGATTTTCTTCAAAAGGAAATGGTGTTTTTTATATAAGACAAGGAGAAGCATACAATGAAAACTATAAAAATAATAAACATCTTTAAAGCGAAAGAAAATATTCCCTTTGTGACCTGTTTGATCACAAGCATGGAGGAAAATGAAAAAGGAATAAATCTCACGCTGGAAACAGGAACACCGACTACAAATGGTCAAAATTGGAAGATAAAAGAGTTTGATACTGTTCAAGGGGCTTATAAAGGTAAGGAAACCTCGTGGGTTGTGACAAAGGAGTCGCAAGATACAATACACTCTCACCCAATAGATGCTGACGTAGCAAGGAAACTTTTGAAATGATGAAAAATACAGTATTCTAGGAACCGATTTTGATCTTGATCTTATAAAGATATTTGATGAACTATCGGCTATTGATTTTTCGCAGGGTATAGAATCACAAGTAATGGTCTTAGATGAGGATTTATTACAATTATCATTTAAGTCTGGTGTTATTGTTGATGTTGGTTGGTATCCCGCGTTTGAAACTAATGGTGAATTTATTATTAATCGAATATCTAATGGTTGTTGGGAGGCTCCGGAGTCTAAATATAATGTGGGATGGGATAAAGAAGAACTAATATCGAAAATTAAAAAAGCAATTGGATGAAATGATAAATAGTTCAGTACATTTATGCCCCTGTTGCCATAAATATGAATATTCGGAAGTCGGGAGCTATGAAATTTGTCCGGTTTGCTATTGGGAAGATGATCCTGTTCAAGAAGAAGATCCAAGTTATGGTGGTAGGGCTAATGTAATGAGTTTGAACGAAGCCCGTAAAGCCTATGCTGAAAGACGTAAAGTCAAATAACAATTGACGCTGATTTAATTAGGCAGCACAACAAACCATGAGTGCTGCTTCGTTCCTTATCCCTCCGAACATCCAGCCAAAGCCCCCCAACTGTGGCGTTCCATTGCTGACCACCACTATCAATCAATTGATATAAAAGATCGATAATTTATTATTGATAGCTTCTGGCGATTAAAAACGATCTATCGATCGATTATTCAATTGTTTTAATCGATCGATATCATATGTTTGATAGTCTATGGCTATTGTTTGATTTTTATCGATCGATTTAAACGATATGACGAACATTAAAAATAATTCAATTCTATCAATTGGTTAAACAGACTGTTTGTGGGTCGGGTGCGATCCGCTTCGGAGTAGGATCTCTTTTCCTTTCAATCCTGCCACGAACAGTCAGTTCATTAACGTTGATGGAATATGAAGATGAAAAAAATCTTACTCATGGCAGGCGCTGCGTTAGTTCTGGCGGGGTGTGGTGAAAAAGGTGACTTTGAGAAAGCGATCAACGCCAAAATTGGTCAATCGAAAACCTGTTTTTCACTCCGAAACAATGACGTCACATTCCCTGTCCAGCTCTCCAAACCGCGATTTGATGAAACAGGGACTGGAACAGGGTCTGTGATCCTCGACGGTCTCGTAGAACAGGGCTTAATGGCCTTTGTCAAAGGCTGGGATAACAACACGCTTGGGATAACAGATGAAGGTAAACAAGCCAAAATCTGGGATGCCAAGGAAGGAGTTTGTATTGGTCGCCGCGTTGTTGATGAAGTGAAGGAATGGACCGAGCCGGGCAACGGTAATCAGAAAGTTGTTCGCGTCACCTATACGTGGAAATTAACTGATGTTCCATCATGGGTGGACAAAAGCACATTCTCTGGAGTGAAAGGGATGAACGGACCTGCTGATGGTGCCATGAATCTTGTTAAAACCAGCAATGGCTGGAAAGCGCTCTAAGGGGGCTATCATGGAAAACAAAACTATCCAGTGTCCGTTTTGCCTGAAAGAAAGTCAGAGAGGCGTCTATGTCTGCACCGGCTGCATGGCGACGGTTCTGTATGGAGCCTACCCCGGCTGGTATGCTTTCGTGGTTATATTATTGACCTTCGGCCTGTCTATACTGATCGGAATGTCTGCAGGAATGGCTGGGGCGACTATTAGCCTACCAATAATTTCGGCTGTTGGATTTATAGCTGGTAAGGCGATATTCTCTGATAATGTTGTATTCAGAAGAAGGATGTAATTTAACTTATGTTATTCTTAAAGCCGCATCGTTTTATGACGATGTGGCTTCATGTACTACCAAAAATGGGGAGCCTGATGATTGTGTTGTACTATTGTAACACTTAATATAACATTATATTGCTTACAAATTCCATGAAGTTAAGGTAGACTAATGAATGATAATAATGTAGATAAAAATAGTGTTTCTTTATCATGTCGGGATGAAAAAAAGAAAATTGGTGATGTGAACCTGAAAGGCATTATTGACGGAGTTGAAATTAACTGTACTGTTGATTTGTCATTTCATAAAGCTAAGGAAAGTGAAAATGGTGAAACAAAAAAAGAAGTCCAAATATTAACGAAAGCGCAGTGGGTGATCTATTTTATTCTACCTCTCCTTGTTGTTATAGTTGGCTTTTTTATTGATTCGTTTATAGATGCAAGTCATCACCTGACTCTTTTTATATCACCACTGGCATTTGGTATTATAATACATAAGATGGTGATGAATAGTTCGAATGTGAATATCCATTATTTCAAAAAGCTTGTTGATACAACGGGATTGGTTTCTTCAACGTTAAGTGCAAGTATTCTAATATTCAAAACGATTAATGTTGAAAATCCATACATTAGTATGCTGGATTCGTTGAAAGACGCTGGAGTGTTCAGTTCAATTATATTTTATATTATAATGGCACTCGTGTATATTGTTGTCTGGATATTTGCGACATCGATAACTATTAAGTTAATGATCACATATGATGAACTAATAGCAATGAAGAATAAAGCCTAAGATAAGAGAGGCGGTGTTTTATACCGCCTATTTTTTCATAAATAATTTGTAGTTTTTGAATAGGGGGAGAAAAATAATCGTAGTAGCTAACCATAAAGCCAACGTTATGCCACATAACATCGATAGTATGGGGATGTTTTTATTTCCATTTATGAAATATATTAAAGAAGTACCTATGGTAGTTATAAGCGTCAGGCAGGATAATAAAATGTATATTGCCATTGGATAATTTATCTTTTTCATGTTTCACCTTTGGTATTGGATTTTTTTAATTTAATAACATATAAAAACAATCCGTCAAGGGAATTGCTCATAAGCTACTCTGCCAGATAACGTGCGTAGATACGCAGCTAATAACCACAATTCTCGGTTTCTGAGCCATCAGGATTGAAATTCTTAGAGTTGGAATATCTGAGTTACGCTTCATTAACCTGAAGCTGCATGAGTGTATATCACTTTCAGGAAGCTCAGTCCGGATTGCGCTATCTGGACAATCGCCAAACATCATAAACAACTAAACGGACTGAACTTTGTAGAGCTTAGCACCTATTCGACGCGACGAATAATATCCTACGCAGAAAATCATTTACTAAAATTCGATAAAGTCAAAAAATCTTATCAAGAAGAGGAACTTTCATACTGGCTTCAAAGGGAATAATTTCAGCTTTAGCAATGTTTAATTTTTGGAATGGATCCTGACTAAGGCGTTCTTCCAAAGATTCAAGGCTGTCACATTTGGCAAGTATAATGCCACCGTTTCTTGGAATTCTCCTGCCCGAGGCAAGAAACACACCATCCGAGTAACCCTTTTTAAGCCATTCAACATGGGCTGGTATCTGCGCGTCAACTTCTTCCAGTGATTTTATATACGTTAAAACAACTACATAAACAGTACTCATTTTAAATTCCTTACAAAAATTGGGTTTAAAAATAATACCACCAGAGTAACCAAAGTTAAAGTAATTAGATTGGTTCTATTTCCAGTAGCCCGGAGGCTTTGATTTTGACACATTACTTCCTCTGGCTTGTAGGGATGGCATAGAAGGGGTTAGATCCTTGCTGTGATCGATTTCTGGTTGTTCCTGCTTCGGACGGCTTGGGAAACGGGTGATCTCGTCAGTCGTTGGCTTGTAGTCATCTTGGTTAAATTTAGCTCGTTTCTCATATTCAGGGCGTAGAACATGACGGCCTAATACCTCATCAAAGACGTAGTTTTCAGCAATACGCTTATCATGTTCTTCACTGATAATATCAACTTTAGTTTTGCCTGTTTTAGCCCATATAAATTTACCCCTGATAAAATCAACCAAAAGGGCTGTAAAGCGTTTAAAGATATTATCCTGACGCGGAATAGTCTGTTTCCTTTTAACACGTTCAGGAGCGCTTCTGGATGCCCTGTTTGGGTTTTGAGAGGAGGATGTTTGCAGAATAGTATTTGATCCAGAATCAGAAATACTGACCGATGGTTTTTTACCAGCAACAACTTTACTGACTTTTGTTTTATCACGGTAAGATTTAACGCCACGCATACGAGTATGAGGAGCTGGTGCTACCAATACAGGTCTTTGATTCTCATCAGTAGAAGAGCCGGAGTGTGTTTCAGGTAATACGATCTCTTCTGGTTCAGCAAGATGTGTAATCGTAAAACTTCTGACATCAATGACGATTTCAAGGTCAAGTTCACTGAATGTTTTGTAGACTTCAACCGCTTCCTGCTTAGCTGCATCACGAACAGCCTGTTCTGCGGCTCTTTGCTCTTGAGCTGCTTTACTACGCCATTTGGCACTGTGGATACGTTTCATTGCAGGGCGATTTGTTTCGGCAGCTCTGGCAAGCCATAATGCTTTTTCTTCATTATCCAGAGCAACCGCTGCTTTCTCTAATGCTTCCTCATGCTGGGCCAAAAGGGAACGATGATCAATACGCTCTGATGAACCTGCAGCAGCGAGGTAGCTGTTAGCCATCAATGACCATGATTCACGCCATAAAACAGACATTTTTCTGTCGTTCCAGCTTCTTTCTTTTTTACCAAAGCCTTCCGGGCCTATGGTTTTTAATGTCAACATAACGTGAGCGTGTGGGTTATCGCTATCAAGATCATGAAAAGCGATATCAGCAATCATTCCCTTTTCTACAAAATTTTTTTGACAATACTCAAGGACAAGCTTTTTCTTGTCATCATTATTTAACTCGGTGGGAATAGCAACATCGAAATAACGGGCGGTTTGACCGTTATTCTGGCGCTCGACTCTTTCAACTTCATTCCACAATGCTGTAGAGTCTTTTACGATATGTTCTGGAGCATTAACTGGTGCTAATATGAAATGCCCGTACAAATCAGTACGGCGACCATAATCATAGGTATCACCTGTTCTTTCATCTGTGATTCTGCAACGAGCATGATAGGCAGCTTTCGCAACGGAAGATCTCCCCTCACTTCGTTTCACAATTTTAAAATCAAGATGAAAAATAGCCATACAATAAAAACAACCTCAATATAAATTTAAATATCAAACCAAATATGAATCTCCAATGTGACTATGCTGGTTTTAGTTTTTCGTAAGAAAAACTCTGGTGTTGACGTTGACCTTGGTTTTGTTTTTAGCCTGCGGCAGGCAACCGTCGGTAGACCCCACACACTGCGTAGCAGTGTATAGGTGGGCATTGCTTTATTTTTATATCTCCTAAAGGAGCTAAAAATAACGACAATGTATAAAGTTTTCTTACTCTTAATTAATAACACTAGATTTAATGCCTGTGAAATTAACATGGCTAGAATTGGATGAACGGCTGAGGTAGCGTAGTTATATTAAAAATATTTTTTTATATAGCGCCCGTAAGGGCAAATGGAGTTCTTTTCTCTCCCGCCGTAAGGCGGGAAAGAGGAGTTGAGATAAAATAGTAAAAATAACAGATGCTTTTATGTGTTGCACATTTCACAGGTTAAAATCAAAAAACAGAATCAAAAGATAACAAATGAAAATGTTTTCATTGATTTAATAAAATAAGTAACGGGGAGAGTATTAGGTATTATATGTTAGTGGTTGCACTCGTTTGTGTTGCATGATTTTATTTTTAGCTTACTGACATTTTATTTTTAAAACCAAAATGCCATTTTTTCGGGATAAATCCCATCATTAACAGGCAAGCCTGTTCAACTACTGATTGTTTACAACAATCATACAGCGCAGCTGATAGGACTTTCTATGATTTGAGTTTTCTGATACTTTTATTTTTCCCTCTATAATTCAAAGTGAGATGATCAATGAGAGTAAAATCTATACTGGTAGCTTTACTGGGTTTTTTGCTTCTACCAGCACATGCAGCAGAACTTCCCTCCAAAGTTCAGGGTGTGGAAGTTGGTGAGCTAACTTGTGCGTGTGAAATGAGTCAAGAATCTAAACTCATTACAGGCGAAAAGTTGTTAAGTAAGGTATCAATAGCTTGTCGTATCGATAAAAAACAAGCTATCAAAATGGTAAAAATGTTGTCATTGGTTCCCGAAGCAAAAAATTTAGCTTATAATTGTTATGATATCAAAAGAGATTATAATAATTTAAATAAATCTTTGAGATAACTTTTTAAAGCTCCTCTATTGATATTCTTCTAGTATTTGATACTAGTAAATGAGTAATCAATAGAGGATATTAAAATATGAAAAAGGTTTTTTTAATTATAAGTTTAGTGTTTTCAAGTTATATATATGCTTCACTAAAGCCAATAGAAGCTGATCAACTAAATAGTAGAGCGCTTATGGCAGAAGCTGAATATAATTTACTACCGCTATCACTTGTTTTTGTTGATGGTAAATACAACAAAATCTATGTTGATGAGAAATACGACCAATATTCTCCGATATTTCAAGACAATCGAATCGACTATTTCTTTGCCTTAAAGAGAAACGGCAGATTGGAAGAGGATATAAAGAAAGGTAAAGACTACATAGCAAATAACTCTTGCGAGGAAAATCAAAGCTCGTGTATTTATATTATGAAAAGAATAACAGACATGAATAAACTTGCTATAATGGTTAACAATGGCTATTCAAAGAGTGAGATAAAAAAAACATTATTCAACCAGAAAGAACTAAATTACAATAAAAAACTTCTAATGAATAAGTATATTGAAAAATATAATACAATAATGAATAATAATGCATGTGAAAAAGGTATTGCAGATAAAGAGTAGATTTATCAGGGGTTTTATACCTATAGTGGTAATTCAAATTGTTAATATATGGTTCTCGCATGAAAAGATTCTGGTATTATTTATAAAAATTTAAAACAAGTTCGCACAGACACTTTCTAATAGTGTCTGTGTAACAATACAACAACTTCTGTATAATACAAAAGACCAAATAAAGTAATAGCATTTCTTCGAAACGCTTTGGTGTTAATTACTAGATCCAGAAGATTGTCTATAGTAGTAAAGCTAGATTTTAGATATTTCACATGCACGCTCCTGCTGTTAATAAAGTTAATTTTGTCTGTAAGTTGGTCTTTGTTTATTCTGATTCAATCTATAATTCAAATTACTTTATGTCAAATTAATTGAGTTAAGTTTTAATGTAAGTTCAACATCACCCTTGTTTTTATACATTGCCTAAATACAAATACAAATACAAATACAAATACAAATACAAATACAAATACAAATACAAATACAAATACAAATACAAATACAAATTCGAGAGGTTCACCTCATTTTATGGAACGCTCATTTAGAAATGATTGTCGATTGCCAGTTAGTTGGGGATATTATGATTATTAAGGTAAGCAAAAATGCTACTATAGTAATTTCCAATGTAACAAATAAGTGGATGGTATTAAAGTATTGAAGATTGATGATCAGCAATATACTACTGAGCATTTCTTAGTGTGATTTATTCGACGTGAATGTTGTATATGGTCTTTTCTTTTGGAAGAGGTTCCCAAGGTTGAGCATACTGAAGTTCGATTTGCGATAAACCTGAGGAAACAGCAATAAAATGCATTGTCGTTTTACCACCACAACCCAAAATTTTTTTACTTGATCGTTGCTGTTGTTCCATTTGTTTTAACGGAAGCGATACCTGTATCGCGGGATTGCTTAGATGCGTACATCTGGCTGGTGCCAATTACCTGATGATTGGCCGCTTTTAGGTTAAAATAAAACTTTCCATTAGATGAATCTTTCAGTTCGTATCGTTCATTAAGTTGGCAGTTTGCCTGAACCGATGCGATACCATTTTCTGCAGAGTTTTTGGTAGTGTAAAGTTCACTGGTCAGGATGACTTCTCCATTACCAGCTTTAAGAACAAATTTATACTGACTATTAACGCTTTTATCTAATTCGAACCAACCAGCCATATTAACTCCTTTAAAAGATATTTATTACACTGCTATTGATCAAAAATTATAACTCTGGAAGCCAGAACTGGAGAGTTAAAACGTTTGTTTCTCCCACCCTCACATTATAGAGGCAAAGCTCTACCATTGTTCCTTCAATATTTATCAGTGGATACAATGTGTTTAGCGTGGTCCCTAAACTATTATTCCAGTTGCAAAGAGTCATTTTCGAGCTATTTTCACCATCAGGAGAAAAAAAGACCGTTTGCTTTTCTCCTGAGTCATTGTATTCAACATTGAGTGTTAACGTTTTTGCTTCTGCCAGTTCCGGGAATTTTTCAGGTGTTAAGCTTACCGAAACAGATAAAATTTCAGTTGATGGGATAACGTAAGTTCCTTCACCAAGAAGTGTACGGCCTCCAAGGCGTGCTGTGATAGTCATAGTTCTTACCTGTTAGTCATGTAAAAGAAATGAATTGCAGCTTATACTTTAAGTATCAATGTTGATTTCGCTTCACTTTCCCATCTTTGAGGATAAATGTAATTTCTCCATCCCAGAACTCTGCAATGAATACCTGTTCTCTTTCTATTCCAGATTCTTTGAGTAGGTTATCGAGCCACTCTTCGTCTTTCTCAATCCCGTTGAGTTCTGAAAGGCGTGCTCTTCCATCTTTCATAAGAATTATTGACGGCATTTTACCGCCTTCGCAAACCACAGACAGAGAACCACTTGGCTCTATTTGTGCATAGCGTATTTCCTGAAATGAATGTACGCCCTGAGAGTGGAGTTGAGACGCGACATTGATGATATCTATTTTATTTCGACGCCTGAGTATATTTTCCATCAAAAACTTTCCGTTTTTAATGATCGGGATTGGCTCACCAATGGTAAATGACCTGAAAAACCAGACGTGTTTACTTACCCAATTGAGTAAAGAAATAAGAGCAACACCAATAAACAATGTAATGATGTATTGATGCATAGGTATAGCATCACTGTATATAACGCCACCTATAATCCCGCCAAGAACAAAGTTCCCGATGAAGTCAACTGGAGTCATTTGTGAAAGCTGGGTTTTGCCAGAAAAGTTCAGATGAGATATGACAACAACAAACCCGATAACAAACTTAAGCAGAACAATCCCGTAATATTCCATGTTTAAGTCCTTGCCTTTGTAAGAGGGGCATAGCCTATGCCCCTCTTTATAACTTTAGCTTTTAACTTTGTTGTAGATGTATAGAACAACGATAGCGCCAATTACTGCCACGACGAAGCTACCAAAGTTGAACCCATCAACCTTACCGAATCCGAAGAACGTGCTAATGTAGCCTCCTACAACAGCACCGACGATCCCCAGAATAATGGTGACGATAATCCCTACGTTTTCTTTACCCGGCATAATCCATTTTGCGATGATACCAGCGATAAGGCCGAAGATAATCCAAGATAAAATACCCATATTGCCTTCTGTAATTACTGTTTGTTTTCAGTTGGGGTAGAATCAGCTTGTGCTGGGGTATTATCCTTTTTCATGCTGTCTTTGATTTCTTGGGTCTTAGCCGCAGCATCAGTTGCCAGCTCGTTAGCACCGGAGATGGCTTGTGCCTTGATTTGTTCAGCCTTCTCTACTACTTGATCGCTTTTTTGTTTAGCATCGGCTTTCACTTCATCTCCTTTGGCTTTAGCCTGATCAGCTAAAGCTTGTGCTTTAGCGTCAGCTTCTGCCTTGATGGAATTTGCCTTCTCAGTGAGTTGATCTGCTTGCTTATCGGCTTCCTGCTTAACAGCATCAATATGCTTATCCGCTTCGTCTTTAATGGATGAAGCTTTGTCAGCAGCAGCATCTTTAATCTGGCTGGCGGCTTCCTTAGCTTGATTAAGGTTGCTATCCACTTTCTTATCCGCGTCATCACAACCAGCAATGAGAAGGGTTATTGCTGCAGCCAAAATCGTTTTGTTCCATAACTTCATAGAGAATCCCTCTTTTATTTGTTTTTGGTATAAAAGTAACAGTTCTTTGTAGAGCAGCTTTACAGTTGCTAGTGTTCGCAACATTATTTTTATTTTATCAAATATAATGACATATTGAGTCAGGTCAAGAAGAGACCTGTTTTCATTTGAAATGCCTTTGATTTTCGAAAAAAACAATAGTTAAGTAATGGTAATTTAATCAATAAGTTGGCAGTTAGTCATTGTGTTTAGAACAGGAGATTTTTATGGGCAATTTATTTACGCGTATCTTATTTGGAGCAAGATGGATAATGGCTCCGGTATATCTGGGACTATCTGCCAGTCTGATAGTTTTAGCCTATAAATTCTTTGTAGAGTTGTATGAGATAGTGTCGAACGTAGCTCATTACAACAATGAAGAAATAATACTTAGCCTGCTATCACTTATCGACTTCGTTCTGATAGGGGGATTGCTTGTTATGGTGATTTTTTCCGGGTATGAAAACTTTGTCTCGCGGTTGAATGTAAAAGGGGCAGATAATGAGTTGTCATGGATAGGCAAGATGGATGTGGAATCTCTAAAAAATAAGGTTTTCTTTTCAGTAGTTTCAATATCTACTATCCATTTACTGGGTGTTTTTATGGAGTCAAAGAATATTCCTAATGATAAAATAATCATGTATATGGGGCTACAACTTTGCTTTGTTATCACTGCCCTGTTAATGCAGGTATTAGAGAAGCTGTCTAAAAAGTAATTAGCAAAACATTCGGGTGAGCTAGCTTACCCGAATACTATTTATCAGAAATACTCAAATTTTATCTTTCAACAACCTTGCCTCAATCTTTCAGATGTTTAATATAACTAGACAATATTAAATATCTTTCTTCCATTACCTTTACTTAATCATAAAACGAGTTTATTTATGAATTAACGAATTAAATAATATAAAAGGAGTTTGTAGTGGAAAAAGAAGATAATGTATTCATTAAAAATAAAGAAGGTAAAAAGCTTAGAACAGAAAAAACAATTAAACAAAAAATAGCCTCAGCACAGATGCGTCTGAATCGCTTGAAGAGTAAAGAAAAATCTCTATCCAAGAGCGCAGAGACACGCTTAAAGATCATTTTGGGTGCTGAAGTAGCTAAAGCTGCGGGCTGTAAAGTAGAAGAGGTGGATAAAGAGTTAATATTAGGACTCATATTACAATTGACGAATATTAGCATTGAAGATAAAGCAAGATTAAAATTACGAGGAAAAAGGTTTCTTGAGGATATGGTTGGGAGGCAGAAATGAAGTGCCTATAGCCGTGAGAAACCTCTATATAATTTGATGCGTTAGCTTGACATGTAAAATCTTATGATTTATTTAAATGATAGGTGTTTTATTCTATGTTGATGTTCCGAGCGCCCCAATAAGCTGTGAGCCGAGCGATCCAGAGTGAATAGGATAGAAATAAAAATGCTATTATCTATCTCTGGCTCTTTTATAGGAAACAGCAACGGGGAAAGGAGTGTCAACTAATAGCAGCCTATACAAATGCTCTCTGGTTGTTACATACCATATATTGACATTCAGTAATATACCATGAGATATAAAAAAGATAAGATATTAGGAGCTTGGTTTGATCCTATAATTATGGAGGATTAAATTTATTTGTGATTGGTGATAGCAAATATATTTTTAATAAACATTAAAATATATTTGACAATCTGCATTTAATATTATATTTAATAAGGGTTCCTTGAGAACATTCACTTCATTAAGTGTCTGATTGCCCCATATATGGGGAGTAGTTTACAGCCCAATGGGCTGATTTATTTGCCCCAAGTGTGGGGATATGTATTCTCTCCAATGGAGAGTTCCCTTCAAGGGAAAAGGAAAGGGCCTTACGGCCCTTTTCCATAAAAAAATGTTATCATCCAACTTGTTTAATCAGTTCGGCTATTCTGTCTGCAGAAAATTGTGTTCTAAACTCGACTTTGACAGATTTACTTATTTGACTGAATAGTGCTTGTGCATGTTTTATCTTACGTTCTTCTTCAAGTCTTAAACTATCCTTCCCATCTACATTTTTTGTTTCGATAATAAAGTTTAAGTAATCACCTTTTTTTGTTTTGACAACATATGCAAAGTCAGGGGAGTACGTGTATCCACCTGCTACCGGGATCTTAATGGAGTTCTTCGGTATCTTTGTAAAAACAGCTACAGACTGGATCTCTCCATCTGTTATGTTGAGCCTTTCAAGCTCTGAGTCATAAAAGACTTCTTCAAAAAGATAAGAATCCAACGGTGGTTTTGTGTTGTCATTCAATATGCCAAGATCACTTGATAATACCTCACTCACAGGCTCACCGTCTGCATTAGTGAACTTTGTAGGATGAATTGAACCTGAAATCACATTATATCCAAGGCTGAATTTGTTAAATGAATTGTTCAACAAATACTTGCTAAAACCAGATTTAATCTTTCTGATTGTTTGAATGTTCAGGTATTCAGTGATATTGATAGTGTCTTTTATATCACAAAAAACCTTATGTAAGGTGTCGTGTTTAGCAAAAATAGTTTGTGACAAGTTATCAAGAAATTCCCGATAGCTCATTGTGTTTAGTTTAGCAAAGTTATCATCGTCACTGACGATACTTTTCGACATTGCCATATCATTATGAATATAAATTCTATCAATGCGAGTATGAACGCCTGATTTAGTGAATCTTTTTGTTTCTTCGAGCATAAATGACTTGAAAATGGATAAGAATTCCTTTTCGCTATTTATTTTATACTCAATCACTGCTTTTTGATTTATCAAATCCCATAATTCTTTCAGCTCACTGAACTTACCAACACGCATTTTACTCCGTCTTTTTCCATCAGTGGCTTTTTTAATTTTGCTTGGTTTCACTCCTGTAGGGAATGCTGCCGGATATTTAGCTTTTAAGCGGCTATAGGCATATGAACCTTTGAAGTTTTCATTATCATCAATGATCCCATCATCAAAGATTTCATTCATGAGTGTTCTGGATGAAAGCTCAGGATACTGAGATAGTATTTTATCCTTAAGTTCTTGAGTAAACTTACTTGGAACTGTTTCTTTGAAAGAGCTATCGTTGACCTCTTTGACAAGAGAATCGACGAAATCTTTTTCTGTAAAATCAACATAATAGTTGAGATTAAAATTGCGGTCTTTCACACGGCACATGTATTCATTCACTGGAAGACGTAAACCACGCCCTACCTCTTGAAGTTTAGATGTGGTGCTACCGCTCGAACGGAGCTTACAAATCTGAAAGACATTTGGGTTATCCCATCCCTCACGCAACGTCCATTTAGAGAAAATGAAACGGCGAGGATTTTCTAAAGATAATAAACGCTCTTTGTCATGAAGGATTTCGTTGATTTCTTGTTCAATTTTATCATCCTTATCACTATTATCTTTTGAAAAATAACCACCATGAACAGAAGATACATCCTTAACAGTTTTTTCTAGGTAGTTTCTGTAAAACTCATCTTTTTCTGTTTTTAACAGTTCATTCGCTTCTGCCAAAATGAACGCTTCAAACTTAGTTTTCAGGCTTCCGGCAATATCATTACCATCACGATACCCTTCAATGTCATCAATGAAGAATAGAGTAAGAGGCTTTATACGTGGTCTTTGTGTCAGATACTCTTTTTCTAACTTAAAGTGTTCTTTGACTGCTTTAAGCATCATGTTATCAGCGAGCGTCTGATCGTAAGAGTAGGGGTTTATTGAACTACCAATTTTTAGTTCAATACCATTACTCAACACTGCCGTGCTCTTGTTCAAGGCATCCAGCGTTAAATCATGAATTGCACTATGTGTTTTAGATAGTGATTCATCTTTTGCTAATCTGAATGTTTTTTTGTTCCCATTTTCATTAAGTTCAAAAGTGGCTTCTTTCCCATCAGATTTAACAAATCTGAGGCTGGCACTACCATCACCAATCATATCTTCAATATAAGCTTGAATACCTTTAACGAGATCTTCATTGAATGCGTCCACAGCTGTTAGACGATAAACTAAGTTTTTATAGCCCTCGCTAAAGGTTGCGCCATATCGGATAATATATTGAGCGTTAAATTTCTCAATGTTTTCCCATGTTTTTTTACCTGTAGGGAACTTATGAGGTTCATCAATAATAATTAATGGTTTAACCGCACTAAGAGCAGCAAATGGTGTATCAAACTGATTATCAAGCAATCCAACATCATAAGTGTCAGTTAAAGACTTAGAGTTAATCATCCCTGAGTTGATCACAAGAACGTGTATATATTTCTTATTGAAATTACTTGCTTCAACAAAATCATGGATAGCTTGAGGCATATACGATTTTGTATTTTTACCCGAACTTTTCTGGCTTTCAACAGCGTAAGTCTTTAGTTCACGCTCGTAATCGTCTCTAAAGTGTTCTTTTAAAGCATCGCTTTTTAAAAAGTTAACTGTTCCAGCTTTGATAGATAGGGTAGGAACAATGATGATAAACTTGTTAATACCAAATGATTTGTTCAGGTCAAAAATTGTTTTGGTGTAAGTATATGTTTTACCTGTACCTGTCTCCATAGAAACATCAATTACGTTGCTTTTAGCATCGTAATTATCTTTTGAATGCTCAATACCATTGAACTCCTGAACATTTTTTATGTTGTTGTAGTATTGTTGTTCAGATAGATTCAGTTCTGGATTAGCTAACAGGCGAATAGCAACATGATCCGTCTGACGAGGTATGGCGGAAACAAAAACATTCATGACCGCATCAACGCCAGCCTTTTGATGAGGTAAGTTCTTTTCGAATGTGAACCCTTTAGACATGTTTAGTTCCTCACCACCAAATCCAAATCAATTGATTTTTTATTGGCATAACTTTTTAATGCTTCATTAAGTTCCATCTGTTTCGCACTTTCGAAGTTGCTGCCATAAAATACGACTTTGTTTGGCGCAAAGTCTTTGTCCATATCTAACTTTTGAAGTAAAGCTTTCAGTGCTTCACTGGTAAAGTTTGGCGCAATCAGATACAGGCGACCATCGCATAAGTGTGCTTTGTAGCCGTTAAGATCTACATCTTCAATTGGTGTTGTTAACAAGCTGCCATCATACACACACCATGTAGTCAATAGGGTGTCATACTGTTCAGGAGTCAGTACAACATCATCAAAGAAAGTAAGATTAGAGAGGGTTAGTTCTGATTCATTTTTTGCACGGAAGTCGTTAACTGTTTCAAATATTTTGAAGCCAAGATCTCCATCATAATCGGGATTTTCTTTTTTTAACTTTTCTCCAGCTTTGATGATACGATCTTTGGTTATGTCGAAGATGGATTCATATCCTTCTTTATAAGCTTGTTTCTTTTTATCTGTTTTTTCATCTAATTGAACACAAATGAAGTTTCTATTCTTTCCATCCTCCATATTTAACTCTAGAATACCATGAGCTGTTGTTCCAGAGCCTGCAAAAAAGTCAAGATAAATATCATTAGCTTTGGAGTTTACCGAACCAAATAGTATTTTTATTAAACTTGTTGGTTTTGGGTAAGAAAAATATCCTTTTCCACCAAAGAGGTTTTCAACCTCAACACCACCATCACTTTTGGTTGAAATAATTGATCTGAGTAAAAACTCTTCAACTTCATCTAAAAATTTCACCGAACTTGGTTGGGTGTTTTCTGTACAAGCAAACCAAATTCCACCACAGATGGTGCTACCATCATGTAGTTTTTTAATGTCTGTATATTTTCCATCTATTCTTTTCGCAATTTCGTTAAAAGTTTCTTCTTTCCAGCGCCAACCTCTGTCTGGGATTTTTACAGGATTGTTAGTTAAAGGGTGTAAAACTTCATATGTAGGACCAAATGAATCTGCATTAGGCCAGCTCATATTAATTTTACCCCATGGCCTGTAATCTTCATTCAGACCATTGTAAAGTGTAATTCCGCGGTCATATCCATTAGAACTATAGAATTTTTTTAGTTGCTGCTCTGCTCTATCTAATGGTACCTTTTCTTTTTTTAATTTCTCAATGAATTGATATACATCATCGATTCCATCTTTCCGCATCAAAAACTCTTTGCTTATTTCATTAGTCTTTGCATAAGCAAGGATGTACTCATGGATGTTCCCGATGCCTTTATCATTCTTTGGAATGCGTTTATTCCATACGATATTTTCTATGAAGTTTGCTTCACCAAATATTTCATCACAAATGGTTTTCAGTTGGTTCAGTTCATTTTCATCAATCGAAATAAAGATCACACCATCTTCGCGTAGGAGTTCGCGAGCAATATAAAGACGAGGATAAATGAATGTAAGCCATGCACTATGACTACTTGAACCTTTGACAGTAAAATCGAGGATACGGGTAGCTTCATCAAGATCAATACCTGCAAGTGCAGAAAGCTGTTCAGGTGTAAACTTGCGATCATCGTTATATGCGAATCCATCCTTACCTGTATTGTATGGAGGATCAATGTAAATCATCTTCACCTTTTCAGCATAAGCATTAATCATATGCTTCAGTACTTCGAGGTTATCCCCTTTGATCAACAGATTCTGACTGTTCTTGTTCTCTTCAAGTTGGTTATGGTCTTTATCTTCGGTGAGCAACGTCTTCGGTGGTAGGTTAGCCAACAGCCGGGCATAGGACTTACCCAGCCAGTTTAAGCTGTATGACTCTTTAGAGAGTTCAACATCTGATGATTTGATGATCTCAAGCAGCTTTTCTTGAATAAACGCTCCGTTTTTATCAAAACACTGCGGAAAGTTAGCCTTCAAAACAGCAACCTGCTTACTGTTAGCAGTTTCAACTTCTGAAAAAAGCGTTTCTTTTTGAATATCCATTTTAAACCTGATTATTTATTGTTCGATTTAGTGGTATTTTTGATTGAAGCTTCACTTAAGCCTATGCGTAGTAGTTCTGCAGCTGCACCATCTATGCTTTTGAAGACTCGTGCTTCGTAAGGCTGTCTGGAACTACTTAAGACTAATGGCTTACCTTCCCATTCTGAACCATCAAAAATCACGGTATACTCCCCTTTAGAGCCTTCTATTGTTGCTCTATCAAGTAGACCTGATTTGACTCTTTCCTTAGCCATCGAGCTAAGGATAAAATTTCCACCATTAAGACCTGATATCATGGTTATTCCTCGGTATTTAATACTGCTACGATATCAAATATTGCTGAAAAATCATAATAGAATGGTGTAGTAGCCATCAACCTATGATGGCTATTCAAATATATTCAAAACAAGGGGTTACATGCTGTTATGTGATGGGTTATCAATCGGTTAGGCTTGGTTTTCTAACCCAAAACGATCACCTGTGGGCAAACTCAAACGGCCTGACTGCTCTTTCTCGATTGGCATCGAGATAGTCAGCCCACCACTGTAGCATTAGCCTACGCTCATCGAGATGTTCAGCAAGATGGATGTAAGCAGCGCGAACATGGTTACGCTCCTGATGGCTCATTTGACGTTCTACAGCATCTTTTGACCATAAGCCGGATTCGATTAAGGCACTACAGGCCATAGAGCGGAAACCATGTCCACAAACTTCTGTTTTGGTGTCATAGCCCATTTTACGAAGCGCATTGTTGACGGTGTTTTCACTCATTGGTTTATAGGCATAGTGATCGCCAATGAAGATGATTTCCTGATCGCCACTGAGCTTCTGAATTTCTCTCAGGGTTGCTATTGCCTGCTTGCTTAATGGGACAAGGTGAGGGGTTTTCATCTTTGAGCCACGGCTGGAGTGTTTTACCCCTTGAAGTTCGTCACGTTCTGCAGGTATCGTCCAGAGCGCATTCTTGAAATCAATTTCAGACCAGCGGGCAAAACGCATCTCACTTGAACGAACAAAAGTCAGTAAAGTGAGTCGCACAGCAAGGCGGGTGAGCAGTCTTCCTCTGTAGCTCTCAATGCGGCTCAGAAGCTCTGTAATGCGTTCAAATGGAAGAGCCGGGCGATGGACTCGTTTTGCTGTTGCAATGGCACCTGCTAAGTCCTGTGCAGGATTACTATCGATAATACTGTTATGGACAGCATATCGCATGATAGCGGTGATACGTTGCTGGAGACGAGCAGCAATCTCAAGATGCCCGGACTTTTCAGCCGCCTTAATTGGTTGGAGTAGGTCACGGGTTTTGAGGTCGGTAATGTTTCGTTTACCAATAACAGGGAACACATGGTTGGTAAGGCTGTTCAGCACTCTCTCTGCGTGAGTTTCTGACCAGTTGATGTTGCTTGCATGCCAGTCTCTGGCAACGGACTCAAAAGCAAGAGCGCCGCTTTGCTCTACCTTTTCTGTTTTTTTCTTTTCGGAGGGGTCGATACCAGCAGCAATTAATCTTCTGGCATCATCTCTACGGTTACGGGCATCAGCAAGAGAGACCGCAGGGTAGACCCCAAGAGCCAGTAGCTTTTGTTTTCCTGCAAAGCGGTATTGTAGACGCCAGTATTTGGAGCCATTGGGATGAATAAGAAGATGCATGCCGTTGCCGTCAGTGAGCTTTACAGGCTTGTCGGCGGGCTTGGCATTTCTTACCTTGACATCAGTGAGAGCCATCGTTTACCCCTCCCTGTGATGGTACAAAACGTATCGAACTAACAATACCAACAGATATACCATCAAGGCAATGTGGATGTTGATGAATGTTAATGAACGTCAGGGAAGGGGATAAAGTAGATAGTTTATTGACTTTAAAAAGAAAAACGGACGTCAATGGACGTCCGTGTATGAATAAGTGGTGCCCGGACTCGGAATCGAACCAAGGACACGGGGATTTTCAATCCCCTGCTCTACCGACTGAGCTATCCGGGCAACGGCCCGCATTAAACCGTAAAGCGCCGTATGCGTCAATGGGTTTGTCGCAAATAGGATGCATTGGTTGGCGAACTGCGCATTTTATTTACACTACGGGTTAAGACGCTGCATAGGCTATCAACTTTTTATGTGTTTGCTGACAGGCCTGCCTGATTTATTCTGTAACGCCAACGCCAACGCCAACGCCAACGCCAACGCCAACGCCAACGCCAACGCCAACGCCAACGCCAACGCCAACGCCAACGCCAACGCCAACGCCAACGCTGCTACGGTATAGCGCGGCCGGGTCTGTTTATCATCTTACAAACCCGGCGAGAAAAACCGCCTGTGGCGCCTGACAGGCTCTATTAACGCGTTCGGCGATAGCTGCGCTGTGCGGCGTTAACCTTCTGCAAATAGCGCCGCGATTCGGCAGACGGATGTTTCGATGTCAGCGTTTGATAAACGCCATCCGGCGTCAGGCTATTAATCAGGCTAAAGGCGCGGGTTTTATCGCGATCGAATACGCGCAGCACGCTGCCTGCGCCGCCGTTATAGGCGGTAATCACCGCGTAGCGTTTTGAGGTTTGATTATCGATGCCGGAAAGGTACACATCGCCCAGCATTGCTAAATAGGCGGTGCCGGTATCGATATTATTCGCCGGATCGAACAGATAGCTTCGGCTTGGTTTCCCCCATTTGCCTCTTGCCCGGAACACATCCAGCCCGGCGGTATGCTGCACTACTTGCATCAGGCCCAGCGCATCAGAATTGCTTACGGCGTAAGGGTTAAAGCTCGATTCCGTTTGCATAATGGCGAGGATAAGCGATTCATCCACCCCGTATTTTCGGGACGCCTCGCGCACCAAATCAAGGTACTTGTGCGCACGTTTATCCAGGTGGTTCGGCACCAGATTCAGCTTCACGCTGTAGATAATATGCAGGCCGCTATTTCTGCGCTGCAGGCGGTTTTGCAGCAGCCAGTCGGCAAAGCGTTTAGCCCGCCATTCCCAGCGAATAGGTTCGCCGTTATTGTCTACGACCTGGCCATAAAGGAACGGCTCTTTTGATATATGGATATCGTTGGCGTCAGAATATAAATCGACGCTGCCGGGGTCATCGCCCATCAGAAGTGTCATTACAATCGCCTGGCGTAAATGTTCCAGCGGCTCGGTTCCGTCTATCGTTTCAACGGTCATTGTCCCGGCATCGAAATTAATATGGCTGCGGGTTTGGTAGCCGTCGGTATATTTCACATAATCCTTAGGGCCGGCGATCAGTACTTCATTAAAGCCCCAAATATTTTCGATATTGTGCGCAAACTGCCCCATGAGAATATCGAAACCGTTGGTATCTTTGACCCATTCTTCGTGAAAACCGTCCGTTTTTTTATCGGAGCAGGAGATAAGCAGGGGAGCTAAAAGAGCCAGCGCTAACAGTTTTTTCATTGTTTTCGACGCATGATTAAGAGTTTACGGAACAGCATCGCGTTAGTTATCCGGGCTTAACGCCCGGTATGTTAAGCGGCCGTTTATTCAGCTTCAGGCGGCGTATAGCCTTCAATATGCACATCTTTCTTATCAAAAAGAAAACTCACCATCTCTTGCTCTAATAGTTTGCGATGCTCAGGGTTCATCATATTGAGTTTTTTCTCGTTAATGAGCATTGTTTGCTTTGCCTGCCACAGCGCCCAAGCCTCTTTTGAGATGTCATTATAGATTCGTTTTCCGAGTTCACCGGGGTAGAGCTGAAAGTCCAGCCCTTCGGCTTCGCGTTCAAGATAGGTACAAAAAATAGTGCGGCTCATGATAAATCCTCATTAACAATGCGGTGAACGGAAGGCGGTTCACTGCGTAATTGGTGTAACAGGCGCTCAACCGGCGCGGCCAGACCTACGGCAGGAGGGCGGGGTAAGTTATACCAAAGACCCGCACCTTCATCCATGCAGCCGCCGCTGTGGGACACAGAAAGCCACACGGGAATAATATCGAGATGGAAATGGCTGAACGTATGGCGAAACGCGGCAAGCTGCACATAATCGGCGCTTAAGCCGCGCTGCGCCAGCCAGCCCTGGAGTTCCTCTTCGCGGGTAAATTGCGGGAAACAGTACAGCCCGCCCCACAGGCCGCTTGGCGGGCGCTGATTTAAAAACACGTCGTCGCCATGCTGCATCAACAGGAACCAGCCGCTGCGCACCGGCAGCGTCTGCTTAGGCTTTTTACCCGGATAATCGGCCCATGTACCCTGAGCGTAGGCCTCACAGCCGCCGCTGAGCGGGCACAGTTCGCATTTTGGGCGCGAACGCGTGCACACCATTGCCCCCAGATCCATCATCGCCTGGTTAAACTGCGCGGTGCCGCGCGCCGGCGTCACTTCTTCGCTTAATTGCCACAGGCGGTTCTCAACCTCTTTTTTGCCCGGCCAGCCCGCGATGGCGTAACAGCGCGCCAGCACGCGCTTCACATTGCCATCCAGGATAGGGTAGTGTTTATCCAGCGCCAGAGAGAGAATCGCCCCGGCGGTGGAACGGCCAATGCCGGGGAGTGCGGCTATCTCGTCAAAATTTTGCGGAAAGGTGCCGTGATGCTGCCGGGCAACGATCGCGGCGGCTTTGTGGAGATTGCGGGCGCGGGCGTAATAGCCCAGCCCGGTCCACAGGTGTAATACATCGTCCAACGGCGCTGACGCTAAATCCGTCACCTCTGGAAAACGCTGCATAAAGCGCTCAAAATAAGGGATAACCGTTGCCACCTGCGTTTGCTGAAGCATCACTTCAGACAGCCAGACTTTATAGGGCGTTTTCTGCTGCTGCCAGGGAAGGGTTTTTCGCCCGTATTTGTCGTACCAGTCCAGCACCAGACGTGAAAACTGAAGCGCTTGCATCATGGCTGTATCATATTCCGCACCAAAGAGTTGGGGCATGATTCCAGCACAGAGCAGACGGCGCTGTAAACCGGAACTTTCCTGTGCTTGCATCCCGGGACTATCTTTGGATAATGCCCGTTTCTTTACCACTTATTCAGGCAGACACTGACATGATTAACGAGGTCATCTCCCCGGATTTTGATGAAAACGGCCGCCAGCTGCGCCGCATTCGCAGCTTTGTCCGCCGCCAGGGCCGCCTGACGAAAGGGCAGCAGCACGCGCTGGAGCACTACTGGCCGACGATGGGCGTAGAATTTAGCCCGCAGCCGCTGGATTTTTGCGCGCTGTTTGGGCGTGAAGCCCCGGTCACGCTCGAAATTGGCTTTGGCATGGGCGCATCCCTGGTGGCGATGGCGAAGGCGAATCCGCATCAGAATTTCCTTGGGATTGAGGTTCACTCGCCGGGCGTTGGCGCCTGTCTGAGTCAGGCCGTGGAAGAGGGCGTGGAAAATCTGCGCGTAATGTGCCACGACGCGGTGGAGGTGCTCGAAACAATGATTCCGGACAACTCGCTCACCATGGTTCAGCTTTTCTTCCCCGATCCCTGGCACAAAGCCCGCCACAACAAACGCCGCATCGTTCAGCCGCCTTTTGTTGAAAGAGTAAAAGGCAAATTAAAGCCCGGCGGCGTATTTCATATGGCGACTGACTGGGAACCTTATGCTGAACATATGCTCGAAGTAATGCGCTCGGTCGATGGCTACCAGAATCAATCGCCAACTGGCGATTATGTACCGCGCCCGGCGACGCGTCCGTTAACCAAGTTTGAGCAGCGCGGCCAGCGTCTTGGCCACGGCGTATGGGACTTAATGTTCGAGAGAGTAAAATAATGGCGAAACAGCGTAGCCGTCGTTTGCGTAAAAAAATGCATATCGACGAATTTAAAGAAGTCGGCTTTTCCGTGGCCTGGCGTTTTCCTGAGGGAACATCAGAACAGCAGGTAGATAGCGCGCTGGACGCGTTTATCAATGATGTTATCGAGCCAAACGGGCTGGCCTATGACGGCAGCGGTTATCTGGCGTGGGAAGGCTTAATTTGCACCCAGCAGGTTGGGCAATGCACCGAAGAGCATCAGGCGCTGGTGCGCGCATGGCTGGAAAATAAAAAGCTGGAAGAGATCCGCCTAAGTCCGCTGTTCGACGTGTGGTGGGATTAATAACAGGAGACGGCGCGCTACGTAAACGCGCCGTTTTTCTTCGCTGAAGACAAGGAATAGCGAATATGATGCGTAAAGCGCTAATGGTTGCGCTGCTGGCGACGGCGGTACAGGCTCATGCGGACTATAAATGTAGCGTATCGCCGCGTGATGATGTGGTGATTGCTGCTCAGTCCGTGCAGGTAGTAGGCGAAAACGGCAACCTGGTTATCGCCCCGGATGGCGGCGTGCAGTACAACGGCAAAGCGCCAGCGCTTACCGGCGCTCAGCGCGAGCAGGCCCAGGATTATCAGCAGGCGCTGCGAGATGCGCTGCCGTGGATTGATAACGGCGCCCGCAGCCGGGTGGATAAAGGGCGCGCGGCGCTGGATAAAATCATTACCCAGCAGGCGGGCGAGGACAGCAATATGCGTAAACGCCTGACCCAGCTTGATAGCCAGCTCAAGGCGCAAATGAATCGCATCATCGAGCATCGGCAGGACGGGCTAGCCTTCCATTATAAAGCTATCGATCAAGTACGGGCCGACGGCCAGCAGCTTGTTAATCAGGCGATGGGTGGCATTTTGCAGGACAGCATAAACGAGCTAGGCGCGAAAGCGGCGACGTCCGGCGGCGGTAACCCGCTGCAGGGGCTGCTGGGAAGCCTGGGCGGTATGCAAAATGCGATTCAGCAAGAGTGGAAGAGCCAGGAAAAAGATTTCCAGCAGTTTGGTAAAGACGTCTGTTCGCGCGTCACTTCGCTCGAAGCACAGCGCAAAGCTCTGGTAAACAGCCTCAACGCTGGCTGATATTTCATGCGTCTCACTGGCGATCGTCAGGCGGTCGCCAGTGCCTTTCTCAGGTTAACAAACGGCATTCTTCAGATGTTTTCACGGATGCTTTTCATCGCGTCGTACTGGCGTATTTTCCCGGCGATGCCCGCATTATCAGGGTAAAAGCGCGGATCTTCGCAGCGCATCTCGTAGTAATACAGTTCAGACATTAAATCTAATAGCAAAAAGAGCCGCACGCAGTTGTCGCGGGTGGCAAAATCCCCGTCGCTTAACATGTGTGCCGCTAAATGGCGGTTAAAACCGGCATAAGAGACGCCGGCGCCCGTAGGGTGAAATAAATGATTGTCGATGATTTGGGCGCACACTCTGGAAAATACGTCATAAAACAGAGGGTTGCCGGGTAAAGGCTGCCGCTGATGTCCGCGTGCAAAAAAAGTTCTCAAATCGGCGAAACTGAGTTTTTTACCGCCTTGCTGATACCCGCTCCAGCGCAATATTATGCCTTCGATAACGGGCACCAGCGTTAAAAACGCGCTAATTACATTGCCGCTATAAAACGCCAGCGCGGCGGCTTCGATGTAGCGTGCGAGCGGCTTAAAAGCAGAGAAGGCCTCAAAGCGCCCCTGCTGCTGCAGCGCCCGCAGCCGCGTATCCATAATGATGGAATCAATGAAGGAGATCGTTTGCGCTTCATTCGCAGGCATACTCTCCGCAAGACGTTTGAGCTTTCTGAAATCAGCCATAGTAGCGAAGCTCGGCAGGCCAAGTGCAAAGTTTGCCAGCGCATCGTTTAATTCGATAATGTCTTTTATCTCATCGCAGTGCGTGAAGGCGCCGCGCTTTTTTCGCTCCCGCTCCGCGCGCACTCTGTCCGCCCGCGCCTGTTCGAAGTGCTGCTGATACAACATAAGGCTAACCCGGTGCCACTCCTGATTATCGCTGATAAAACGCGCTTTTACCTGTGCCAGCGAATCGCCGGCATCCAGACAGGCTTTGCACTGCTGGGCTTTATGCATCGTTTTTGACATCGCGTAGACCTTTTTTGCAGCAGAGACATATTTTGTAGGCGATGCGGTGCGGGAAAATACCGCTAGCTGGCCAGCATCACGGCCTGAGGCTCATTCTGCCAGGAACAGTTCCAGCAGCGAATTTAAAAATAGCTTGCCGCGTTCGGTGACCTGCCAGTGGGTAGGCGATTCAACGAGATATCCCTGGGCGAGGGCGGCGTCGATTTGTGGGCGAATTTTGCTTTCCGGCAACCCGGTATAGCGTGAAAAATCGCCGCGCGGCGCGGGTTCCAGCAGGCGAAAGCGGTTCATAAAAAACTCAAACGGTCGCTCGGTCAATTCGACTTCATGCTGGCGACAGCGATAGTTGCCCTGCATATAGCCGCGCGGATGCCGGGTTTTGGCGGTGCGCACTATTCGGCCGTCAGGGAACGAGATTTTGCCGTGCGCGCCGCAGCCTATCCCTAAATAATCCCCAAAGCGCCAGTAATTGAGGTTATGACGGCACTGATAGCCCGGTTTTGCATACGCGGAGGTTTCATATTGCTGGTAGCCCGCGTTGGTCAGCAGTGTGTGGCCCTGCTCGTAGATATCCCACAGCGCGTCGTCATCCGGCAGCGCCGGGGGGCGAGAGCCAAACAGCGTATTAGGCTCAATGGTTAATTGATACCAGGAAAGATGCGGTGGATTGAGGGCAATGGCCTGTTTTAAATCGTCCAGCGCCTGAATGATAGATTGCTCCGGCAGGCCGTGCATCAAATCGAGATTGAAACTGCACAGCCCCAGCTCGCCTGCCAGCCGCGCCGCGCGAATGGCCTCTTCTGGCCCGTGAATTCGCCCCAAACGCTGAAGCTTTGCCGCATCGAAACTTTGTACTCCGAGAGAAATGCGGTTAATCCCCGCGCGCTGATAGGCGGAAAAGCGTGCGGCTTCAACGGTGCCGGGGTTGGCTTCCATAGTAATTTCCGCCTTGCCGTCAACCGGCAGGCGCGCCCGTACGCCGTCCAGCAGCGCCTGCATTGCTGCTCCAGACAACAAACTCGGCGTGCCGCCGCCGATAAATATCGTTTCTATACATCGGCCCTGCGCGTAGGGCAAATCGGCGTCCAAATCGCTCAGCAGATGGCGCACGTAATCGTCATGCGGCACTTCGCCCTTCAGCGCATGCGAATTAAAATCGCAATAGGGGCATTTTTGTACGCACCACGGGATGTGGATATACAGGCTGAGCGGGGGATTAACCATGACGCAGGGCGTCCAGCAGTTGAGTCAGCGCCTGCCCGCGATGCGAGCGCGCGCGTTTTTCTTCTTGGGTTAATTCAGCGGCGGTTTTCCCTTCTGAGGGAACATAAAATACAGGATCGTACCCGAACCCGCCGGTGCCGCTAGAGCGGTGAGCGATTTCACCTTCCCACTGGCCGTGACACACCAGCGGCGTAGGATCGTCGGCGTGCCTGAGAAACACCAGCACGCAGTGAAAACGGGCTTTACGCTGCCCGTCCGGCACCTGGGTCAGCGCGTCTAACAGTTTCTCCAGATTAGCCCGGTCGCTGGTCTCTGCGCCCGCGTAGCGCGCGGAATAAATTCCCGGCGCGCCGCCGAGGGCATCCACCGCTAGCCCTGAGTCGTCGGCAATGGCCGGCAGACCGGTAATACGGGAGGCGTGGCGGGCTTTCAGAATGGCGTTTTCAATGAAGGTCAGGCCGGTTTCTTCCGCGCTTTCTACGCCCAGATCGCTTTGCGCCACAATCTGCAAACCAAAATCTTCGAGCAGTGACGCCAGTTCGCGTACTTTGCCTGCGTTGCCGGTGGCGAGAACCACTTTTTGCATGAGAATACCCTGTGTCTTAATCAAGAAGCGCCGCGATGGGCGCCGGGATAACCTGAGGATCTGCGATCAGTAGCTGCTTATGGCGACCCAGTTCGCCTTTCTCCAGCGTAATCTGACTTTTCGCGACGCGAAATTGTTTGGCCAGAAACTTTATCAAATGCGCGTTTGCCTGGCCGTCTACCGGCGGAGCAGTAATGGCGACTTTGAATTCATCACCGTGTGCGCCTATCAGCGCGTCGCGGCTGGCTTTCGGCTGAATATAAAGCCGTAACACCAGCCCGTGCGGGGTTGCCGTTACCGCACTCACAGCAAATTCCACAGCCCCGGGAAAAGGTCCATTCCCAAATAATTCAGGAGGTACAGCACTAAAATGACGCCCATGCCGGAAAAATCAATGCCGCCCATAGCCGGGAGAATGCGGCGGATTGGCATCATCAGCGGCTCGGTGAGCTGCGCCAGCACAAATTCAAACGGGCTGCGTCCCTGGCTGACCCAGCTCATGAGCGAGCGGACTATCACCATCCAGAACACCAGCATGCCGGTCGCTTTCAGTAACGACAGCAGGCCGACCAGTAAATTCATCGGCGACAGCGACAGGGCACCGACCTGAATCAGCAGCAGCAGGGGATATTTCAACGTGGTCAATAAAAAAGCGACCAGCAAAGACGCGCTGTCTACCGGGCCGAGCGAGGGAATAACCCGACGTAACGGCCCGATAATTGGCTGGGTGATTTTCACAATAAATTGGGAAAAAGGGTTGTAGAAATCACAGCGTGACCACTGCATCCAAATACGCAGCAGCAGCACCATTACATACAGGTCAATCACAGTCTTGACCAGAAAAGTCAACGTCAACATGGCGTTCCTCAGTGTTTAAAGTATCTGGTGCGGCGGATAATCCCGCGCTCCGAAAATAGCGGTTCCAATGCGCACCATGGTGCTGCCTGCGGCGATGGCGGCGTCCATGTCATCGGTCATGCCTAAAGAGAGCGTATCTACCGTAGAAAAGCGCTGTTTCAGGCGCGTGAATGCTACCGCCATTTCACTGGCGACGGCAAACTGGCTTTGATAATCGCAGGCAGGGGCTGGAATCGCCATTAAACCTCGTAACACAAGATGAGGGAGTTCAGCGATGTTCGCCGCCAGTGCTTCTATCTCGTCAGGCGCGATGCCGGATTTACTGGTTTCATCACTAATATTCACCTGAATCAGCACATTGAGCGGCGGCATTGTTATCGGGCGCTGTTCGTTCAGGCGCATGGCTATCTTCAGACGATCGACGGTGTGACACCAGTCGAAATGCTCGGCTACCAGCCGGCTTTTATTCGACTGGAGCGGGCCGATAAAGTGCCACGTTAACCCGGAGATTCCGGCTTCGGAAAAATAGCGAATCTTCTCCACGCCTTCCTGGACGTAATTCTCACCGAATTGGCGCTGCCCGGCGGCAACCGCTTTTTCGATAGCGCTCGCAGGTTTAGTTTTACTGACGGCAAGAAGCGTAATGTCTTTAGAATCACGCTCGCATCGCCGTGCGGCCGCTGAGATTCTACTCTGAATCTGCGCTAAGTTGTGGGCAATATCGCTCATGGTTACAGGAGTGCCTGAAATGGAAAAAATTGTGGCCCTTAGTGTAAAGCATAATGTCTCGGATCTACACCTGTGTAGCTGCCAGCCAGCACGCTGGCGCAGGCAGGGGCGGCTGGAAAACGCACCGCATAATTCTCCGAAAGTTGAAACGCTGCTGACTGCCTGGCTGAACGGGCGGCAGTGGCAAACGCTAAAAGAACAGGGGCATCTGGATTTCGCCGTCACGTTACAGGATGGCCTGCGTCTGCGGGTGAATGCGTTTTATCAGCGGCAGGGGCTTTCTCTGGCGCTGCGCATTTTACCCGGTTCGGCAAAATCGCTGGCACAGCTGGGTACGCCCACTATTGTCACTTCGCTGCTGGAAAAACAGGAAGGGCTGATATTGGTGACCGGAGCCACCGGCAGCGGTAAATCAACGACGCTTGCCGCGATGGTCGATTTCATTAACCGGCACCACGCTCGCCATATTGTCACGCTGGAAGATCCTATTGAGCTGGTGCATACCTCGCAAAAAAGCCTCATCCAGCAGCGGGAAATTGGTGAACACTGCGCGTCATTTGCCGCAGGGCTATGCGGCGCGCTGCGTGAAGATCCCGATGTGATTTTATTGGGAGAACTGCGGGATCGGGCGAGCATACGTCTGGCTTTAACCGCAGCGGAAACCGGTCATCTGGTGTTAGCCACGCTGCACACCCGCGGCGCGGCGCAGGCCGTAGAGCGTCTATTAGACAGCTTTTCTGCCGATGAGCAACCGCGCGTGCGCGCACAGCTCGCCGGTAGCCTGCAGGCGGTGCTGGCGCAAAAGCTGTATTCGCTGGCGGATGGTGAGCGCGTCGCGCTTTATGAACTGATGATTAATATCCCCGCAGTAGCGAGCCTGATCCGTGAAGGTAAGCTTCATCAGCTTCCTGGCGTGCTGCAAACCGGGCATCACAGCGGTATGGTCACGTATACTCGCAGCCTCCAGGATCGCGAGGCGCGGATGGCCAGTGCCACAGCATTATAATCATAACGTTTCAAAAGTAGACGGTCGTAAACTTTTGGCGCGTTACGGCCGGCAATCAGATGCACGCAGGCAATGTCGCAGCATAATAAGCGCTGGAGGCGCAGCTTAATATTGAGGTAATCACATTTGAATAGGGGAACTTTATCGCGATGCGCGCCGGTTTTTAGCTTTAGAGCGTGCGGAGCCGCAGGGAGGAAAAAGATGATAGCAAAGCGTTTTTTAGTAACAGTATCTCTGGATAACGGATAACGGATAACGGATAACGGATAACGGATAACAGTCACATTCGTTCTAAAGATAACCATAAAGTTGAATAATACACAGCGCGGGGTCGTAAGAAGGTTAAGATACGTGGCCAGTAAAAAGAGTACGCTTGCAAAATGACGAAAAAACAGCGGTCAAAAGAGTTAATTGTTATGCAACAAAATATGCCGACGCCTATCACTGATAGCCAGAAATGCCCCAGTTGCCGCATTCAAGCTGCGCGGCCGGAGCAATATAATGAGCTGGTCACGCTTTGGGAGTCTTCCGTACGTGCCAGTCATGATTTCCTGTTACAGCAGGATATCGATGCGCTGCGACCACTGGTGCGCGAGCGCTATTTACCAGCGCTGTGTGTACATATTTGCTGTGATGCGACAGGTTCAATTACAGGGTTTATGGGCACTCAAGGCGACCGCCTCGAAATGTTATTTGTCGCCCCTTTGCAGCGAGGCCGGGGCGTTGGTCGTGCGCTTTTGCGCTATGCGGTACAGAATTTAAAAGTAACGTCGCTGGATGTTAATGAACAAAACGCTCAGGCCTGCGCGTTTTATCAGAGTATGGGGTTTTCTGTAACGGGGCGTTCGCCCCTGGATGGCGAAGGGCGACCGTATCCGCTACTGCATATGCAATTACGCCAGCAGGCGACACGGCCGCTAGTCGACCTTTAGCCATTTGTTTCAAAAAAGCTTTCCAGAATGACTACCGCCGAGGCGGAATCAACCTGGCCTTTTCCCAGAGCCCGATAGCCGCCGTTTTCAAACAGCGCTGCGCGGGCTTCTATCGTTGAAAGCCGCTCATCATGAAGAGACACTTTCACGCCGAAACGGCCATGAATGCGGTTAGCGAATTTGCGCGCCCGGGCGGTTAAAGGCTGCTCGCTGCCGTCCATATTGAGGGGCAGGCCGACGATGATTTCGTCGGGCTGCCATTCCTGTAACAATTTCTCAATTACTGCCCAGTCGGGCGTGCCGTCCTGGGCTTTCAGCGCGGCAAGCGGCCGCGCGGTGCCGGTAATTTGCTGCCCGATAGCGACGCCGATACTTTTTGTGCCAAAGTCAAAGGCGATAAGTGTAGCGCTTTTCGTCATGCGTGCCCCGCTTCGCCAGGCATAGCGAAAATATCGACGCCAATGAGTCTGGCCGCCTCGCGCCAGCGTTCAGCGATAGGGGTGTGGAAAATAATCGTCTGGCTGGCCGGCGTTGTCAGCCAGGCATTTTCCAGCAGCTCCTGCTCCAGCTGTCCCTTCTCCCAGGAAGAGTAACCCAAAGCAACCAGCACTTCTTTCGGCTGCGCTTCGGTTCCTAATACTTCCAGTACGTCACGCGAAGTGGTGATGGTGAGTTCATCCATAATCTGGATACTGGAAGCAAATGTGCGCTGAGGTGAGTGGAGAATAAAGCCGCGATCCTCCGCCAGTGGCCCGCCCAGGAACACCGGCTTATCGAGGCGAATAGAGGGATCGCGCGGCTCTGGCGTGATTTTTAACTTTTCCAGCACTTCCTCGACGCTAAGATGCCCCAGCGGCTTGTTGATAATAATCCCCATCGCCCCGTCGTCATTGTGCTCACAAATATACACAACGGAGCGGCGGAAAAAGGAGTCCTGCAGCGCTGGCATGGCAATCAAAAAGTGGTGCTGTAAATTCATGGGCGGTTATCTATGTCCATTATCAGTCATTAACCCGTCAGGAAGCCTGTTGCAAAGTATCGCCGGTAACCGACCGACGGGCCGCGGTGCCGATTTATACGCGCGCGGCCAGACGCTTTTCGATGGCGTCCATTAGCATACCGGTTATCGAAACTGGAAACGCCGCTTCAATTTCACGAATACAGGTGGGGCTGGTAACATTTATTTCCGTCAGCCGATCGCCGATGATGTCCAGCCCGACGAAAATAAGTCCCTTCGCTTTTAACGCCGGGGCGACACGCCGGGCGATTTCCCAGTCGCTATCGCTTAATGGCCGCGCTTCGCCGCGCCCACCCGCCGCCAAATTGCCGCGGGTTTCACCGCCCTGGGGAATTCTCGCCAGGCAGTAGGGCACCGGTTCCCCGTCGACGACCAGCACGCGCTTATCACCTTCGGTTATGGCTGGCAGAAAGTTTTGCGCCATACAGTAGCGCGTGCCGTGTAGGGTTAAAGTTTCGGCAATGACGGAAAGATTAGGATCGCCTGCTTTTACGCGAAAAATAGACGCGCCGCCCATCCCATCCAGCGGTTTCAATATTACATCACCGTGCCGTTCCCAAAATGCTTTCAGCTGCGCTTTATTCCTGGTAACCAGCGTATCAGGCGTGAGCTCAGGAAACCACGCGGTATACAGCTTCTCATTGCAATCGCGCAGGCTTTGCGGCTTATTGACGATGAGCGTACCCTGCTCTTCGGCGCGCTCCAGCATGTAGGTGGCATAAATATATTCAGTATCGAAGGGCGGATCTTTGCGCATTAGGATGACATCGAGATCGGCGAGGGCGATATCCTGTTCGCTGGTAAATTGGTACCAGGCGTCGTAATTCTGCTCAACGCTCAGCGTGTGCGTATGCGCGCGCGCCTGCCCCTGATATAAATAGAGATCCGCCATTTCTATATAGTGCAGCTCATAACCGCGGCGCTGTGCTTCGAGCAACATCGCAAAACTGGAGTCTTTCTTAATATTGATGGATGAAATAGGGTCCATCACGATGCCGAGCTTGATCATTCTTTTCTCCTTTAACCCAGATCGCCGAAGCGCACCTGAAGGGCGGTAATAGCGGTGAGCGCGGTTGTTTCGGTACGCAGTACGCGCGGTCCTAACAGAATATCTGTAAAGCCTCGCTGTGCCGTCATCGCGATCTCTTCTGCGGACAAACCCCCTTCCGGGCCGATGAGCAGACGCACGCGGGAAACCGAATTTGGCAGCGTATTAATACTCTGGCTGGCGCGCGGGTGCAGATTGAGCTTCAGACCGGCTTCCTGCTCAGCGCACCATGCATCAAGCGCCATCGCCGAGCGGACTTCCGGCACGGCGTTGCGCCCACACTGTTCGCAGGCTGAAATGGCAATCTTATGCCACTGCTGGCGCTTTTTCTCCAGACGTTCCTGATCCAGTTTAACGCCGCAGCGCTCAGAAAACAGCGGGGTAATAATATTTACGCCAAGCTCAATGGATTTCTGGATAGTAAATTCCATTTTTTCGCCTCGCGACATGACCTGGCCCAGGTGCAAATGCAGCGGTGATTCCCGGCACTCTTCGCGTGATGAAAGCACGCGTACCTGCACGCGTTTTTTATCGGCAGCCAGAATTTCCGCGTCGAAAATTTGATTACTGCCGTCAAATAATTGCAGCGCCTGACCGGTGCTCATGCGCAGTACGCGCCCAATGTGGGCCGCGGCATCGTCATCGAGCATAATATCGGTGCCGACATCCAGCGGGTGTGGATGATATATACGGGGAGTTCGCATGGCGTTCCAGATCCCTTAGGCGAGGTGAAGTTATAACCCTGAGCGCGGTGGTTAATCACTTTCTACGCGCAAGTTTAATTAAAGGCCGCTAGTGTAGGTTAGCTATTTCGCCGCTGGCAAGACTTCAGCACCCAGGGATTATGGTTTCCCTGTATCTGTGCGATACGTGCGTCGCGTTTACATTCCCACTCCGTCACGGGATAGCTGCGGTTCCAGGCCTCGAAGAGCTGAGTCTGCTGCTTTGACAGGCGAATATGCCAGACGTCGCGCATATAAAATTGTGCACGGGCGATAGCGCCTCTGGCGCGCGCCGGTGGCTCTGCGCGTTTGCCTTTAAAATCAACTTTCATTTCGCACCGACCATACTGACCTTCACCGCCGGACCACTGGCCGTAGCGGAAGTTATTGCGATCGCCGTTCACTTCGCCAACGGCGGGCTGCAGGTTATGTAAATCAGCCTCCATTTGCCGATAGATAGGATCCTTATTGCAGTTTTTACGCCCGCCGTGCTGCCAGCACTGACGCTGATGGCCAAACTGCCAGGCTGGTACGATGTGTTCCCACTCGATTCGTCCGGCGCGGTTAGCGTTTTTGCGTACCTGATAGCCACAGGAAGATAAATCCGGGACGCCTTTTTTGCCCAACCAGCGGATAGAACAGCCGCAATAAAAGGAGCCGGGTGCATCGGCATTGATTTTGGCACTGACGGCTTTCGCCTGGGAAAAACTATGGATAGCGGCGACCGCAGGAAAAATCATGCTATAGACCGTGATTACAGCGGCCAGCGAAATGCGATACATCTTCAGACTCCAGAATAAAACGAGCCGGGATACTGAAACAAATCGCGTCGGTTTTCAATCGGTTTACATGTTAAAAATTCCAGTAATTAGACGCTTTTTTCAGACGCCAGTCGCAGCGGCTGGCCGCACTGGGTACATCGATATTCGGTCTCTCCACGCTGGGTTTTATTGTGGCGCCGTATCGTTAAATGATGCTGGCGACAGGCGCAGCGATACAGAAAAGTTTTGCGCGGTAAAGCAGAGATATCGAAGCAATGGGTACGCTGTGCCGGAACATCAAGAATGGTTTCCATCATCCAGCGCCACTCTTTACCGTGCGGCGCGGTTTTCCCAAAGCGCTTCCACACCAAAAGATGTGCCAGTTCATGAGGCACTACGCTGTCAATAAAGGTTTGCTGATTCGCCAGTAGTAAGACCGGGTTTAGGCGAATTTCATAGTGTTCGAGCCAGGCGGTGCCCGCAACCGTACCGCGCTGGTGCCAGCTTATGGCAGGTTCCGGGAAGGATTGATTCAAGCGCGCGTTGGCCTGAGCCAGTTTTTCGCGCAGGCAGCGCATCACCGCCTGTTGTAGCGCTATCGGGATACGGTAGGTATTCATGGGGCGTCAGCATAATAGTGCGCCGTTTTGGCAGCAAGCGGCTTTTAGCCGGTAATGATCATTAAAACTTCCTGTTTCTTCCAAATATAAAAATACGCGGCTGGGGATGGGTAAATAATCTTTGCGTTAACACAGTAGGTAAATAAACGTAAAAATGTTCAAGTTTGCGCTGAATTATTTTTCATAACCTTTTGCCAGCTATGAATAAAATTTTCCTCCGATTTAAACTTTTTTTCACTAAGCATTATTCTTAATGGACTATGGATTAATCCTACGGGAGCTATAAGTGGCGTCTTAAGGAAAATTCTGATAATGTCGCGCTCGCTTTAAATCAGGGGCGTTGCTGCAAACGATTTGATTGTAATAAATATAAGTTATTAACCTAACTTGCGATTTTCCTATGGAAATATCCTAAGTGATGAGGAAACTTATAAAATAGCGATTATATTAAATAATGTGCCATGGATTATTCCTATGAATTTGACGGCGGCATTCATTATCAGGTTGTAATTTTTTACAGGTAATTTTTACAGAAAATCAACCGGGACAGGACGTTAACACAGCCCGCTGTGTATCAGGAAAGGGATATTGCTGATGAGATTGTTTAGCCTCTCACTTATTTTCTCAGTCACACTATTATGCGCTGCGCCACTTATGGCCGCTCCCTTCCCTCAGCGCGGTAACGTTTCTACGGTTGCCGGCATTGATAAACTCACTTTAAAAGAAAGCATTTTATTTGCTCTGGACCGCGACCCGTCAGTCAGTCAGCAGGCTGCGCAAACCGGGATTGGCCAGGCGCAAATTGACGAGGCGCGCAGCGCCTGGTTTCCCCAGGTGTCATTAAACGGCAATACCGGTCATAGCCGCACTACGGATTCCAGCGGTTCTCTGAAGAACTCTGCGGCATGGGGACTTAGCCTGACGCAGTTGGTCTATGATTTCGGCAAAACCAATAACACTATCGATCAGCAGAAAAAGCGGCTGGACAGCTATCGCTATCAGCTTATGGCAACGCTGACGCATGTGGCTGAACAAACGGCGCTGACGTATGTCGAGGTTAAGCGCTACGACGCACTTATCGCTGCGGCACATAACAATATCAACGCGCTGGAGGCGGTACAGCATATTGCCGGGTTACGAGCCGATGCCGGCCTTAGTTCCAGCTCTGATGTATTGCAAACCCACACCCGCATCGGCGGCATGCGCGCCATGCTTGAGCAGTATCAGGCCGCATTACAGAGCGCCAGGGCACGCCTGGGCGTATTGACCGGCGTAGACGCACGCTCTTACGCAGCCCTGCCTGACTCTATGCTTCCCGAACAAACCTCTCTTGAACATATTGATTATTCAATGGTTCCCGGGGTAATGGCCGCGCAGGCGATGGAAGACGCCTCCCGTTCCGGCGTTGAGCGTGCCAAAGCCGAGCGCTGGCCGACGCTAAGTGTGCGGGGCGGGCGCACGCGCTATCAGTCGGATAATCGAAATTACTGGGATGACCAAATCCAATTCAATGTGGAAGCGCCTTTGTATCAGGGGGGCGCAGTCTCAGCGCGCGTAGCCCAGGCAGAGGGTGCTCGCAATATCGCGATGTCGCAGGTCGAACAGGCGAAATTCGATGTATTACAAAAAGCGTCCGTGGCGCTGGCAGACTGGCAGGGCGCATGGGGGCGCGAAGCCGCCAGCCAGTCTCAGTATGAGAACGCGCTGCGCGCCCGCGAGGTTTATCGTAATGAATACAAGCTCAGTAAACGCAGCCTGAATGATTTATTGAGCGTTGAGCAGGATGTCTGGCAGGCGGAGTCGTCGCGTATTACCGCCGATTACGACGGATGGGCCGCCGCGGTGAATTACGCTGCGGCGATAGACAGCTTACTACCTCTGGCGGGCATCGCGAAGGACGCAACCAACACGCTACCCAACCTTAATTAACCGAACTGCGCGAATTTATTGAAATTCGCCCAAAGAAAAATGGGGACACCGTTCTCAGGAGCGAGTTCGTCTCAAAAAAGGATATGTCCCGGCAAAGGCTACCTACAAGGAGATTGGCAAGTGAATAAAATGATTGAAGTCATTGTTCGTAAAACGGCGGCGAAAACGGCTCTTTCGGGCGAAGGCAACCTCTCCGTCTCTCTGACTGCTCCCAGCGTGATTGAAATTCATGCTTCTGCGGCGGACGTTGCACGCTATGTCCGTCAGGGCAAAGATCTGTTGATCTACATGAAAGACGGCAGCGTGATTCGCTGTAGCAGTTACTTTGTTGCCGAAGGCGCTGACGGCCATTCCGAGCTGGTCTTTGCCGATGAACAGGGACTGACGCATATCTCCTTCCCGGACGCCGCAGACACGGTCGGTATGGCACCGGTTACGCTAACGCCGCACGCATCGCCGATCGCAAGTATCGCGCCTTTCCTCGAACACGCCTCTGGAGACAGCCAAGTCTGGGGCTGGGCCGCGGGCGCGGCGCTTGGGGGCGGTGCAATTGGCGCGCTGCTGGCGCACGATAGCGGCGGCGATGACAAACATCACACAAAAATCATCGATAAAACGCGCGAAGTGGAAAGCGCGAAGCCTTCTTTTGTCGTCAGCGATCATAAAGGCGACAGCCAGGGCGTTCTGAGCGCGAATGCGACCACGGACGATGCGACTCCTACCTTTAGCGGCACCGGACAGCCGGGCGCGACTATCCAGATAAAAGATGCGAAGGGCAATACCATCGCCAGCGCAATGGTGGGAAAAGACGGTGCATGGAGCGTTAAGCTTCCGACTCAAAGCGACGGAACGCATAGCTGGTCTGTAGTACAAATCGACGGCGATAAAACTACCGCAGCGGGGAATATCACGCTGAACGTTGATACCCGTGACGCCAGCGTAGCGCTGGACACCACGACGGGCGATAACGTTATCAACGGCGCAGAACAGGCCGCCGGTTTCACGCTGGGCGGCCACAGCGAGCATTTGGCCAATGGAACGGTATTAACCGTCAGCCTGAACGGAAAAACCTATAAAACCACCGTGGATGTTCACGGAAAATGGAGCGTGCAGGTTCCCGCCGGTGATGCGCAGGCGCTGGGCGATGGCACCTGGACCGTCACGGTGCAGGGTATCGATGGCGCCGGGAATCGCGTTAACGGCAATCAAACCCTGCACGTTGATACGCGCGCTCCGACGCTTTCTATTGACGCATTAACCGCAGATAACGTGGTCAATGCGGCAGAAAAAGGCGGTGCGCTAACGCTGATCGGCAAAAGCAGCGCGGAGCCTGGTCAAACGGTAACCATCACGCTGGAAGGGAAAACCTGGACGGCGAAAGTTGGGGCGGATGGCAATTGGTCCGTAACGCTGGATGCCAAATCCGTGGCGACGCTGGCAGAAGGTAATCACACGCTGACGGCTAGCGTGAGCGATAAAGCCGGCAATCAAACCACATCCGGCGGCCATTTTAGCGTTGATACCGAAGCGCCCGTGGTTTCCGTCAACACAGTGGCTGGCGACAATGTCCTCAATGCGCAGGAACAGACGCAAACGCAGCTTATTTCTGGTAGCGCCAGCGGCGCAGCCGTGGGTGATACGGTTATTGTGACGCTGGGTAATAGCGAGTTTCGCACCATCGTACAGGCGGATGGTACGTGGCGAGTCGGCGTCCCCTCCTCTGTCTTAAGTACCTTAGGGCACGGCGAGGCGCAAATTAACGTTAGCGTTACCGATAGCGCAGGCAATACCGGCAGCGCTTCGCGCACGATTGTGCTTAGCGGTGATGCGCCTACGTTTACGCTGGATGCGATGTGTGAGGATAACGTTCTCAATGCGGTAGAGGTTAAGCAACCGCTGACATTAAGCGGCAGTAGCAACTTGCCGGATGGTAGTTCCGTTACGGTTACGCTGAACGGGGTGCAGTATCACGCGACCGTTTCACACGGCGTATGGAGCACCCAAGTGCCCGTGAGCGATTTGCAGAACCTGGCAAATACGCAATACACCATTATCGTGAACGGTAATGACGCCGTGGGTAATGCCGGTTCCTGCGAGGGCGTGCTGATCGTGGATACCGCACTGCCGCAGGTCATCATAAATACCTTTGCCGGTGACGATAAAGTCAATCTTAACGAGCTGGGCAGCGCCCAGATATTGTCCGGGCGCGTGGTCGGTGCCGCCGCAGGCGATACGGTTACCATTACGCTCGGAAATATGCACTGGCAGGCTAAGGTGCAGAAAGATCTGACCTGGCGCCTGGAGCTGCGCCCCAACGAATTAACCCCGCTCGGCGATGGTGAATTAACTTTTGTTGCCTCGGTAACCAACGCCCATGGCAATACCGGCACCGGCCAGCATGATATCGATGTTAATGCAGCGCTGCCGGGGCTACGTATCCACATGATTTCCGGTGATGACGTCGTTAACGCCATTGAGCAACGGCACGATCTGGTAGTGAGTGGCACCAGTGAACATTTAAGCGCGGCAGCGGTAGTGACGGTCACGATTAACGGCAAAACCTATACCACCGCAGTGGACGCCCAGGGGCACTGGCGCGTAGGCGTGCCCGCTTCCGACCTTGCCACCTGGCAGGCGGGACACATTGTCGTCAACGCCAGCGCGGCGGATGCGTGGAATAATCCGGTTTCAGTCGATCGCCCTATCGAGCTCGATCTGAACAGTGTCGCGATCTCCATCGACGCGATTACCTCTGACGACATGATTAACGCCGCAGAGAAAGGCGCTGGCCTTGTTCTTAGCGGGATGACTTCGAACGTTGAAGCCGGTCAAACCGTGGTAGTCACCATCGGCGGGCAAAATCTGACGGCGATTGTCGGCAAAGACGGAAGCTGGAGCCTGACGGTGCCGCCATCGGTGCTGGATAATTTGATTGACGGGCGTGCAGACGTTCACGTTAGCGTCGCCAACGCCCACGGCAACAGCGCCGAGGCCGGGCGCGAATTTGTTGTTGATACCGTGGCTCCCACGCTCTCCATCGATAACATTACCGCCGACAATATCATTAACGCTCGCGAAATCGGACAGGACCTGGCGATTACCGGTCGCAGCGACGCCGAGGCCGGGCAGCGAGTAACCGTCACCCTTAACGGGAAGGATTACACGGGTACCGTTCAGGCTGATGGAAGCTGGAGTGTGAATGTCCCGGCAGGCGCGCTGAACGGCGTGGGTGACGGTCAGCTTCATATCACCGCGCGCGTCAGTGATACTGCGGGCAATGCGTCCAGCGCTGCGCGTGACGCGCTGGTGGATACGACGGTGCCGCAGATTTCCATTAACAATCTCACCGCCGACAACATCCTTAACGCCGTTGAGCACGGGCAGGCGCAAATCATCAGCGGCAGCGCCACCGGCGCTCAGGCCGGTGATATCGTTACTGTCACGCTGAACGGCGTGGATTATCGCACGGCGGTAGACGCCGCCGGTAAATGGAGCATCGGGCTACCGGCCTCCGTCATTAAAGGGCTGGCCGACGGCGATCACAGCATTCACGTTTCGTTAACTGATAAAGCGGGCAACACGGGTGATGCGACGCATCAATTTGCGGTTAACACGCAGGCACCGTCTATTTCTATTGACACTATTGCCGGTGACGGGGTGATTAACGCTACCGAAAAAGGCGAAGCGCTAACCATTACCGGCACCAGTAATCAGCCGGGCGGCACACAGATTACCGTGATCTTAAACGGTATTCACTATGGGGCGACGACGCTCGCAGACGGAAGCTGGAGCGTGACGGTGCCGCCTGACGCGGTCGGCGCATTAGGGGACGCGCATTATACCGTCCGCGCCAGCGTGACGGACAGCATCGGCAATGCCGCCGCTGCAGATTCTACGGTGACGGTTGATAGCGCTCACCCCATTGTCACCGTCAATAACATAGCAGGCGACAACGTGCTCAACGCGGCGGAACTGGCGGCAGGCCAGACCCTGAGCGGGCGCGTGAGCGGCGCGGCGGCGGGCGACACCGTGACGGTGACGCTGGGCGGCAAAACCTACACCACCACGGTAAACGGCGACCTGAGCTGGAGGCTGGCGCTGGACGCGAAAACGCTGGAAGCGCTGGGCAACGGCGACCTGACGGTCAGCGCCAGCGTCACCAACGCTCACGGCAACACCGGCAGCGGCAGCCGCGACTTCACCATTGACGCCAGCCTGCCCGGGCTGCGCATCGACACGGTGGCGGGCGATGACATCATCAACAGCATTGAACACGGGCAGAACCTGATAGTCAGCGGCAGCAGCACCGGGCTGAGCGCGGGCAGCAGCGTGACGGTACACATCAGCGGGAAGGATTACCCGGCCACGGTGCAGGCGGACGGAAGCTGGCAGGCGGCGATACCGGCGGGGGATGTCTCCGGCTGGGCGGCCGGGGCGCTGGACATCACGGCGTCGGGCCGCAGCGCGGCGGGTAACCCGGTGGACATCGGTCACAGCGTGACGGTGGACACGGCGCCGGTGGCGGTAAGCATCGACAGCGTGACGGCGGATAACGTGCTGAACGCGGCGGAGCGCGGCAGCGAACTGGCGCTGAGCGGCAGCACCGCGAACGTGGAGGCGGGCCAGACCGTGACGGTGACGTTTAACGGCAAACAGTACGCGGCGACGGTGCAGGCGGACGGCAGCTGGCAGGTGCACGTCCCGGCGGGCGACCTGGCGGGGCTGAAAGACGGCAACGCGCAGGTGCAGGTGAGCGTCAGCAACCAGGCGGGCAACGGCGCCTCGGCGTCGCACGAATATCACGTGGACACGACGCCGCCGTCGATTACGCTGGATGCGGCGGCGGGCGATAATATTCTGAACGCGGCGGAAAAAGGGGCCGACCTGACGCTGAGCGGCAGCAGCACGGCGGAAGCGGGGCAGACGGTGACGGTAACCCTGAACGGCAGCAGCTACACGGGGACGGTGGGCGCGGACGGGCGCTGGAGCGTGACGGTGGGCGCGGCTGATTTCGCCGGGCTGAGCGACGGTAACCTGACGATAACGGCGACGGTCAACGACAGGGCGGGCAATGGCGCCAGCGCCAGCGGCAGTGTGCTGGTGGATACCGCTGCGCCGGTTATCACCGTGGATAGCGTGGCGGGAGACAACGTGATCAACGCCCGCGAACACGGGCAGGCGCAAATCATCAGCGGCAGCGCCACCGGTGCTCAGGCGGGCGATAAAGTGGTGGTGACGCTGGGTAGCCAGAGCTGGACCACTACGGTAGACGCTGCCGGAAACTGGAGCGTCGGTATTCCGGCGGAGGTGATACGCGCGCTGGCCGATGGCAGTGTGACGCTGGACGTCAGCGTCACGAATGCGGCGGGGAATATCGGGCATATTACGCATGACGTTACGGTGGATACGGGACTGCCTTCTCTGAGCTTCGATGCGATTGCCACAGATAACATTCTGAACGCGGCTGAGAAAAATCACGACCTGGCGGTGAGCGGCGGCAGCGTTAACCTGGCAGCAGGGACAGTCGTGACCGTGACGCTAAACGGTAAGCAATACACCGCGACGGTGGGTGCGGACGGTCGCTGGAGCGCGACGGTACCCGTTGCGGATCTGGCCGGACTTACGCAGGGGAATTACGCGTTAGGCGCGACCGCGACTAACGATATCGGCAACGGTACGCGCGCGGATGCCAGTTTACAGGTGGATACCGCCGCACCCGGCGTGACCATCGATCCCATTACCAGCGACAACGTGCTCAACGCGGCGGAACTGGCGGCAGGCCAGACCCTGAGCGGGCGCGTGAGCGGCGCGGCGGCGGGCGACACCGTGACGGTGACGCTGGGCGGCAAAACCTACACCACCACGGTAAACGGCGACCTGAGCTGGAGTCTGGCGCTGGACGCGAAAACGCTGGAAGCGCTGGGCAACGGCGACCTGACGGTCAGCGCCAGCGTCACCAACGCTCACGGTAATACGGGCAGCGGCAGCCGCGACTTCACCATTGACGCCAGCCTGCCGGGGCTGCGCATCGACACGGTGGCGGGCGATGACATCATCAACAGCATTGAACACGGGCAGAACCTGATAGTCAGCGGCAGCAGCACCGGGCTGAGCGCGGGCAGCAGCGTGACGGTACACATCAGCGGGAAGGATTACCCGGCGACGGTGCAGGCGGACGGAAGCTGGCAGGCGGCGATACCGGCGGGGGATGTCTCCGGCTGGGCGGCGGGGGCGCTGGACATCACGGCGTCGGGCCGCAGCGCGGCGGGTAACCCGGTGGACATCGGTCACAGCGTGACGGTGGACACGGCGCCGGTGGCGGTAAGCATCGACAGCGTGACGGCGGATAACGTGCTGAACGCGGCGGAGCGCGGCAGCGAACTGGCGCTGAGCGGCAGCACCGCGAACGTGGAGGCGGGCCAGACCGTGACGGTGACGTTTAACGGCAAACAGTACGCGGCGACGGTGCAGGCGGACGGCAGCTGGCAGGTGCACGTCCCGGCGGGCGACCTGGCGGGGCTGAAAGACGGCAACGCGCAGGTGCAGGCGAGCGTCAGCAACCAGGCGGGCAACGGCGCCTCGGCGTCGCATGAGTACCACGTGGACACGACGCCGCCGTCGATTACGCTGGACGCGGCGGCGGGAGACAACATCCTGAACGCGGCGGAAAAAGGGAGCGACCTGACGCTGAGCGGCAGCAGCACGGCGGAAGCGGGGCAGACGGTGACGGTAACCCTGAACGGCAGCAGCTACACGGGGACGGTGGGCGCGGACGGGCGCTGGAGCGTGACGGTGGGCGCGGCTGATTTAGCCGGGCTGAAAGACGGCAATTATACCGTGACGGCAAGCGTCGGCGATAAAGCAGGAAATTCAGTAGCCACCGACTCCTCTCTGGTGGTGGATACCGCGGCGCCAACCCTGAGCTTTAACGTCGTGGCGGGAGACGACGTGATCAACGCCCGCGAACACGGGCAGGCGCAAATTATCAGCGGCAGCACCACCGGCGCCCAGGCGGGCGATAAAGTAGTAATAACGCTGGGTAGCCAGAGCTGGACCACCACGGTGGACGCGGCAGGTAACTGGAGCCTCGGCATACCGGCGGACGTCATTGCGGCGCTGCAGGATGGCACGGCAACCCTGACGGCAACCCTGACCAACGCGGCGGGCAATAGCGTTACCGGCCAGCATAACGTTGAAGTCAATACGGCCAGCGTTGGACTCAACATTGATGCATTGAGCGGCGACGATGTGATTAACGCCAGCGAGGCCGGGCGTCCTCTGATGATTAGCGGTACCAGTCATCAGCTTGCGCCGGGATCGCTGGTTACCGTGGTGCTAAACGGCATCAGCTACAGTGCGAAGGTACAGGCCGATGGCAAATGGTCGCTTTCCGTGCCCGCCGCCGACGTGGCAAATCTCACTGACGGCGATATTTATCACGTTACTGCATCCGCGCAGGACGGTGCGGGCAACGATACCTCTGTGACCCGCGATCTTAGTGTGGATACCAGTGCTCCGGTATTGTCCATTGCGCCTATCTCGACAGACAATATCCTGAATATGCAGGAGACCGGGCAAACATTGACTATCCATGGTTCTACCAGCGCAGAACCCGGGCAGACGGTCACCGTTACGCTCGGCGGTGGTCGCTGGAATGCAACGGTACAGGCCGACGGCACCTGGTCTTTGGATATCAGCGCGGAGAGTCTGGCGCAGTTGAGCGACGGCGATTATACCGTGACGGCAACCGTCAGCGATAAAGCGGGCAATAGCACCAGCCAGAGCGGCGCGCTTACCGTTGACACTACGCCACCTACGGTGACTATCGATACCATTGCGGGCGATGATGTTATCAACGTTGATGAACAGCATGCCGGGCAAACTATCCGCGGTACCACGACCGCGGAAGAAGGTCAGACGGTGGTGGTCACGCTCAATAATCATCAGTACAGCGCCGTTGTCGGTAAAGGCGGCGTCTGGTCCGTAAATGTACCAGGCAACGATTTCCTCGGCATGGCGGACGGGAGCTATACCATCACGGCAACCGTGACTGATAAAGCCGGTAATGCCGGCAGCGGCGATCGCAATGTTAGCCTGAGCGGCGAAGTACCGACCGTTAGCATTGATACGTTTGCGCAGGATGATATCGTCAGTGCCGCAGAGCACGGTACACCGCTGATAATTAGCGGTACTACGACGGCGCCGGCCGGTCAGAATGTGACGATAACTCTAAACGGTAAAAGCTACTCTGCCGTGGTGCAGGCCGATGGCACCTGGACGTATACCTTGGGCAGCGCGGATGTCACCGCGCTGGCGGACGGTGGCGCTTACACCATTCATGCAGAGGTGAAAAACGCTATCGGCAATGCGGCGAGTGACGATCGCAGTATCACCGTCGATTTAACGCCGCCTTCAATGGGGATTAGCATTGATACGCTGCAGCACGACACTGGCCTTAGCCACAGTGATTTTATTACTAATAATGGCTCCGTCACGCTGCAGGGTTCGCTGACGGCGCAGCCTGGCAACGATGAAACCGCGCAAATAAGCCTCGACGGTGGGAAAACCTGGATCGATCTGACGGTTACCGGAACGCACTGGAGCTACAGCGACGGCCGATCGCTAGCGGATGGCACCTGGAACTATCAGGTGAGGGTTATCGATAAAGCGGGCAATATCGGCGCTGTCGACAGCCGGGATGTTATTGTGGATACCACGCCGCCGGACGCCAGCGTGATTACCGTTGATGCGGTTAATCGTGATACCGGTCTGGATAACCACGATTTTATCACCAGTGATAATACGCTGACCCTTAACGGCTCGCTAAATGCCGGGCTTGCGGCAGGCGAGCACGCGCAAATCAGCCTTGATGGCGGCAAAACCTGGGTAGATGTGGCCGTGAGCGGTAAAAGCTGGTCCTGGGTGGATAACCGCACCCTGGCGGATGGCGACTACCATTATCAGTTACGCGTCATTGACGATGCAGGCAATATCAGCGCGACGACCTCAAAAACGGTCACCGTGGATACCCAGGCGCCGGACGCCAGTAAGACAGTATCTATCGACAGCATCAGCGACGATACCGGCCGCAGCGACAGCGATTTTGTCACCAGCGATACTTCCCTGACGCTGCGCGGCAGCCTGGGGCAGTCGCTGTTGGACGGTGAGCACGTTCAGATAAGCCTCGATGGTGGCACTAGCTGGACGCTGGTCACCGTGATCGGAAATCAGTGGTACTACACCGATACGCGCACGCTCAGCGATGGAAATCACGAGTATTGGGTACGCGTCATTGATGATGCGGGCAATGTTGGCGAAAGCGCGCACCGAACGGTCACCGTCGATACACAGGCACCAGATGCGACGAAGAGCGTAACGATTGATAGCATTAGCGACGATACCGGCTTTAATCAGCATGACTATCTGACTAACGATACCTCTATAACGCTGAACGGTTCGCTAGGCGCGCCGCTGGGCGACGACGAGTTTGTACAGGTGAGCCTGGATGGCGGCCAAACCTGGGTCGATGTCACGTCCGTTAACGGCACTCAGTGGCAGTATGTTGATAGTCGCACGCTGACGGACGGCAGCTACGATTATCAGGTGCGGGTTGTGGATTTGGCGGGCAATGTGGGCGCGACTACCGGCCAAACGGTGACGGTAGATACCACTGCGCCAGCCCAAAGTATCACGATTGACGGTATTACTGACGATAGCGGTCAGTCAGCCAGCGATTTCATCACCAATGATACGACGCTAACGCTGAATGGTACGCTCGGTGGCCCGCTGGGCGCCGGCGAGCACGCGCAGATAAGCGTGGATGGTGGCAAAAGCTGGGTGGATGTTGCGGTTTCCGGCAATCAGTGGAGTTATGTGGATGGCCGCACGCTGACGGATGGTGATTACACGTATCAGGTTCGCGTTATTGATGACGCAGGCAATGTGGGTTCTCACACCCAGCGGGTGGTCACCGTAGACACCGTCGCGCCGGATACCGTCGGTACTATCGTGAGTTATACCGACACCAAAGGCGAACGCACCGGCGATTTCGGCGATCGCTATGCCACGGATGATACGGCTCCGGTGCTGCACGGCACCTTGAATCACGCACTGGCAGATGGGGAGATTGCCCAGCTATTTCGCGATGGCGTACTGATCGGTCAGGTCGCGATTACGGGCGGAACGCAGTGGAGTTTTGCAGATTCCGGTCTGCCGGACGGAAGCTACCGCTATGTTCTGCGCGTGACGGACAAAGCCGGGAACTACACGGATTCTAAGGCGTTTGATTTATCCGTTGATACCAGCATTCCCACCACTATGGCAACCGTGGACGGTATTACCACCAGTGATACCACGCCTATTTTAACCGGCTCGCTGTCAGAGTCGCTCGACCATAACGCCTATCTGACGGTAACGGTCAACGGGAAAACGTATACCTCAGAGCCAGGCGGTGCGGTAGTGGTCGATCCGCTGGCGCATACCTGGTATTTACAAATTCCAGATGGCGATGCGCTAACGCTGCAGTCCTATTCTGTCACTGCGCAGGTGAAGAGCAGCGCGGGAAATGGGAATACCACGGGCGTTGTCACCGGCACGGTAGATATTATCGACGATCCTTCCGTTGCGCCCGCCTGGTCTATGAGCGCGGAGAATACCTCATATAGCGCCACCTATACGCTGGGTACGAATGGATTGTGGAATATCATGACTAATCAGCGCGTTGCGTCGGCGCACGGGCAAAATGATTACAGCGTGCTCGCCAGCGATCTGACGATGACCGGGAATTACACCAGCGGCGCCTATGCGGATATTAACCGTGACGGTATCGCTGATATTTTAGCGATGGGTACCAGTTACGACTATATGGCGCAGTGGAACGGGAATGCCGACGGCAGTTTTTCCTATACGCGCCTGACCAATCTGGCTGATGTTCACGCCGCGGTGTGGTATGGCTCCGTGGTTGCTATCGATCTTCAGGGCGATGGCTACACGGACTTTGTGTTAGGGGATGCGGGCGGTCCTGACTCAAATACGTTAATGCTGAACAACGGCGGTACGCTGTCAGGAAGTTCAAAAGGCGGGGTTTACAGTAAGTTCGTTAGCGGTGCGAAGGTAGGAAACTACAACAGCCTTATTGAGGCATCCGGCGTAGACCTGAATAATGACGGTATGGTGGATATTGCTCAGCACACCACGAACGGCGCTAATAACTATGCGTTATCGACCATGTTAAATCAGGGCGATGGTAGTTTTGTTTGGGGCCAGAACTTTATTAATACCATGTATAGCGGCATTGGCTCAGCCGCTGCGCCAAACGCTGTCAGTATGACCTGGGCCGATTATAACGGCGATGGCTACATGGACCTTTATATGGGGATGTCATCCGGCAGCGGCACCAATGGTTTCCTGATGCTCAATGACGGGACAGGAAAGCTAAATGCCGGGCAGAAAGTCGATAGCGATGCGCTGGCCGGGCGGGTGAGCGTCGCCGTCGACTGGGATCACGATGGCGATATGGACATCATCAAGCTGGGGAATACCGCGCAGTCCCGCCTGTACACCAATGACGGCAGCGGGCACTTTACTTCCTCGGCGCTGGGCAGTGCGAACGCTAGCCCGGTCGCAGGAGCTGCGCTAATGGATTATGACTGGGACGGTGCGGAAGACCTATTGATTATCCGCAAAAATGGTGATGTCACGCTGGAGCGTAATACCCATGCCGTTGCGGAAGGGACCGCGCTTCATTTGAAGATTGTGGACGGAGAGGGCATCAATGCGTTCTATGGCAATACGGTTCAGCTTTTCAACGCCGCAGGACAATTAGTCGCCTCGCGGATTATTAACGCGCAGTCTGGTATGGGGGTGAATGACGCATCCGGCTTAGTCAGTTTCTATGGCCTCAGCCCGGATGAAACTTACAGCGCGGTGCTGGTGCGCGGTATTAACGGTGTGTCCAGTAACGCGACCTGGGATGATTTGACCACAGGCGATGCGCGCCATAACTATGTGCTAACCGCAGATGCCGCGTCCGGTGGCAATAGCGGCACTATGACCGGTACCGGATATAACGATACGTTTATTGCCGGCGAAGGTACGCATATCTATCAGGGCTCCGGCGGCTGGGAGACCACTTCGGAGCACCGGACATGGAGTTCGACGGGCGGCATGGATGTTGTGGATTATCGCCATGCGACATCCGGTATTACGGCCGATCTGAGTGTGGACAGCGCTCAGAATACGGGGTACGACACTGCAACGTTTAAAAATATTGAAGGAATTAGCGGCTCGAATTTCAGCGATGTGATTACCGGCAGCAGCGGTAATAACCTGCTGGAAGGGCGGGGCGGAAACGACACCTTTAATATCGGAAACGGTGGACACGACACGCTGCTATACCGATTGATTGATGCCGGTGATGCAACCGGCGGCAACGGTAGCGATGTGGTGAACGGTTTCTCCGTCGGTACATGGGAAGGCACCGCCGACAGCGATCGCATTGATTTACGCGATCTACTGAGCCACAGCGGCTATACCGGTAACGGCTCCGCCAGTTATATCAACGGTACGGCGCATCTGGACGCAGGAGCGGGGAATATTACTGACTATATCCGGGTGGTTCAGAACGGTAGCAATACGGAGATTCAGGTAGATCGTGATGGAACGGGGGGGCAGTTTGATCCTACCACGGTGATTACCCTGAACGGCGTGCAGACCGATTTGGCGACGCTGCTGGCGAATCATCAGTTACAGATAGTGTAAAACCAGAGAGACCGGCAGGTGCAAACCTGTCGGTCTTTGCGCTTATTTACCTGGCAGGCAATAACTACAGATAAAAAGGGCTACTTTAAACAAGATAAGAATTTTCTTAGATTGATGTCGTCGGCTAAAGTATTTGATCTGCGTTTTAATGTCTGCTCACAGGAAGTGAATTATGAGTACCACGCATCCATTTTATGAACCCTGGCTACAGGCAATGCTTAATATCGCGCACCACTATCGGCTGGACTGCTCCGAAGAGCAGGTGCGCACCGTTATCAGCCACGAGACGCAGACGCCGCGTGAATTACTACTGGAAGATATGGCGCGTCAGCTGGGATTGGGGCTACATCGGGCCGCAGCCGATATTTCTCTGATAGATCCCTGGCGCATGCCGCTGCTGGCGGATTTTGGCGATGGGCAAATCGCCGTGCTGACGCGGATGGATGCCGAAGGTAATGTTGTATTGCAATTTAGCGGAGAAGGGGCGCTGGAAACGGTGCTGCCGCGCGCCGAGCTGGCCGGTCGCCTGAAGAATCTGCTGGTGCTGCGTCCACTGGAGTCCGTTCCGGACGCCCGGGTGGATGATTATGTCAAACCCTGGCAGAAAAACTGGTTCTGGAGCCTCGCGCTCAGGGACTGGCGCCGGTACGGCGATATTATGCTGGCAGCGATGGCGGCAAATATCCTGGCACTGGCGGGAATGCTATTTTCGATGCAGGTGTATGACCGCGTCGTGCCTTCTCAATCAGAACCCACGCTGTGGGTACTGTTCGGCGGCGTGATGCTCGCCATTCTGTTTGAATTTATTATGCGCATGCTGCGGGTGCATATTTCTGATGTTATCGGGAAACGCGCGGATTTACGTATTTCCGATCGCGTATTCGCGCACGCCCTGCGGATTAAAAATCATGCGCGCCCGAAATCCACCGGATCGTTTATATCTCAAATTCGCGAGCTGGAATCGGTGCGGGATCTGATTACTTCCACCACGATTTCTGCGCTATCCGATCTGCCCTTCTTTCTGCTGTTTGTTTTTATTCTCTGGGCGATTGGCGGACCGCTAGTATTTGTGGTGCTGCTGGCGGTACCTTTACTACTGATACCGGGGCTTTTAATTCAGCGTCCGCTAGGGCGGCTTTCCAGCGAGGGGATGCGCGAGTCTGCCATCCGTAACGCAACGCTGGTTGAAGCCGTTCAGGGGATTGAAGATATTAAGCTGCTGCGTGCGGAGCAGCGCTTTCAAAACCAGTGGAACAACACCAATGACGTCGCTGCTTCAGTCAGCATGAAGCAGCGCTGGCTTACCAGCCTGCTAATGACGTGGACCCAGGAAGTGCAATCCATCGTGTATGCGGTTGTGCTGCTGGTGGGCTGCTACCTGGTTATTTCTGGCGATATGACCACCGGCGCGCTGGTTGGTACTTCGATTCTGGCCTCGCGCACCATTGCACCGCTCTCGCAAATCTCCGGCGTGCTTTCACGCTGGCAATCGGCCAAAGTGGCGCGCAAAGGGCTGGACGATCTGATGCAGCGCCCGACTGACGAGCCGGAGCGCGGAAAGAGAGTGCATAAAGCGCAGCTCCGCGGCGCATATCAGCTTAACGATGTCGGCTTCTATTACGACGAAGAAGAAAAGATTAATAACCTGACCATTCCGAAACTGGTGATTCAGCCCGGGGAGCGCATTGCCGTTCTGGGCCGCAACGGTTCCGGGAAAAGCACGCTATTGCAACTGCTGGCCGGAATGCAGTCCCCGCAGCAGGGGCAAATTCTCCTGGACGATATCAATCTCAATCGCCTCGATCCCGCCGACCTGCGCGGAAATATGCGGCTTCTTAGCCAGCAGGCGCGCCTGTTTTTCGGCTCGATTCGCGACAATATTACGCTGGGGCGACCGCTGGCGAGCGACGAAGAAATTTTTCAGGCGCTGCATATAAGCGGCGCGTTGGAATTTGTGCAGCGTCAGAAAGCCGGGCTTGATTATCCCATTACGGAAGGTGGCGCCGGTCTTTCAGGCGGGCAGCGCCAGTCGCTGCTTTTAGCGCGGACGCTTATTAACCGCCCGGCTATTTTGCTGCTAGATGAGCCAACGGCGTGGCTCGATGAGGTCAGTGAAGCGCAGTTTATTCAGCGGCTGGGCGCCTGGTCGACGCGCCAGAAAACGCTGGTCGTCGCCACGCATCGCTTGCCGATCCTCGAACTCGTCGATCGCATTATCGTGCTGGATAACGGGCGCATAGTCATGGATGGACCGCGGGAGGCTATTTTACGCGAACACGGTATAGGGAACCCCGCCCCTCCGGCCCGCGCCGAACCGCAAAGAACCGCAGTGCGCGCGGCCGTAAATAGTGCGCGGTCCGATAGGGAGGAAGCCGTATGAGTGACATAACGCGTTACAACAGCCGGTTACGTGAGCCTCATTTACCGCGCGCTTCGCTGGTGGTATGGGGGCTGAGTGCTATATTGCTGGCGTTTATCGGCTGGGCGAGTTTTTTTACCCTTGATGAAGTGACCACCGGCGGCGGCAAAGTTATCCCATCGGCGCATGAGCAGGTAATTCAGTCGCTGGAAGGCGGGATAATCCACAAGCTGGATGTCCACGAAGGGGATATCGTGGAGCGTGGACAGGTGCTGGCGCAGCTCGATCGCACTAAAACAGAATCCAGCGTGCTGGAAAGCGCTTCTCGGCTCAAAGCGGCGCTAGCGACGGCGGTGCGGCTCAGCGCAGAGGTGAACAACGCCACGCCGGTATTTCCTCAGGAATTGAATGATTCTCCTGAACTGGTGCGCCAGGAGACGGCGCTTTGGCAATCGCGCCGCGAAAGCCTTGATAAAGGGCTTGCCGGGCTGCGTCAGGGCGCGGCGCTGGTGCAGCGAGAGCTTTCAATGACGGTGCCGCTGGTTAAAGAAGGTGCAGCCAGCAGCGTGGAAGTGCTGCGTTTACAGCGCCAGAAAAACGAGCTTGAAAGCAAAATAACGGAAATGAAAAATCAGTATTATGTACGCGCGCGTGAAGAGCTGGCGAAAGCTAATGCCGAAATTGAAACCCAGCGTTCAGTCATGCGCGGAAGGGAAGATTCGCTGACGCGGCTCACTTTTACCGCACCGGTGCGCGGGATTGTAAAAGATATTGAAGTGACCACCGTGGGCGGCGTGATCCCACCTAATGGAAAATTGATGAGCCTGGTGCCGCTGGATGACCAAATGTTGATTGAGGCGAAAATTTCCCCAAGAGACGTGGCGTTCGTACATCCTGGGCAAAGCGCAATGGTAAAAATTACGGCGTATGACTACTCGATTTATGGCGGGCTGCATGGAAAGGTAACGATGATTTCGCCTGATACCATCCAGGACGAGGTTAAGCGCGATATTTATTATTATCGCGTTTATATCCGCACAGAGAGCAACCACCTGACTAATAAGCAGCGCAAAGATTTTCCTATCTTCCCCGGCATGATTGCGACGGTTGATATCAAAACCGGCAATAAAAGCGTACTGGACTATTTGCTGAAGCCGTTGAATAAAGCGCGAGAAGCTCTGCGTGAGCGATAGCTCCTTTGCCGCCGCGCGCCGGGGGGCGCTGCGGCGGTTATTTTGCTCTTTTAGATGTCGGATAAACCGAGATAGTTAAGAGGGTAGGCGAAGTAGAATCCCGCGTAGTTTTCTACCAGTTCAAAAAAGGAGGGAAATAAGGTCAGGCTACCGTCTTCATTTTCCGCTAAATATCCAGCCTGTTCGGCAGCCTGCAGAATACGGCGCGTATGTGTACGGGAAATAAAGAATATTTTTGCAAGCTGGCTCAATGGGCAGCTTACCGTTACCTGATTTTCCTGGCACTGTTCGCGGGCAAGCAGGTAGAGGTACAGCATTAACATGCGGCCTCCGTCTTTTTCAATAAAAAGACATGCATCCGGAAGAATCTTTTTATAAATAACGCCATTAAACAAGTAATCTGCTGCATTATGAAAGAAACTCTGGCGTAAACGTCTTTTATCCATCACATTTACGCTTATATTCTCTTTCGGGAATAACAGTCCTAGCGGTTCCAGAGTGCCCCTCAAATAATATTTGAGTTCTTCTACGCCTTTTTCCGTGGGGCCAAGAATCACCCTGCGGCGATCGTCGCCGTCGCGGCGCGTCTGCACACGCCCGGTGGTGCGCAGCAGCGTCAATATGGCGATAACCCGGTTAGGGCTGGCGATTCTGTAGCGTGCGCACAATTCTTTAATATCGCTAACGCAGGCTATACGCTGCCCAAAAATAAAACACAGCGTTGCCAGAAGAATATTAAAACGAGACTCCTGAAGCATGGTTTTATAAAAAAGTGGCTGCTTATGGTAAATATCCATATTTATTTTGTAATGTAACTGTATTGCCGTGAGAAAATCGGGATGTGACTTAATTTTCTCACAGCTTTTATAGAGCTCTTTCAACGTTTAAATATTCCCTGTTACATAACTGGCGTGATGAGAACTCGCGGAGTTTCTCATCAGTCATGAGTATTAAATTCTGGTCTGGACTCTCTATTATTACATAATTATTTTGCTTCGGTGCACATCAATCTCTCAATAATGCCATTATCTGATAAAACTGATTGCGATACGGAAATAATTACGCTGTTAAGTAGGTTTATTAGGATGGGGAATGTAAAGGCTGTTAATAATGAAAACGCATTTATTGCCGGAAATTAGCAATAAATTGCAAAGGAAATTGCTGAAATTGCAGGAGAAGTATTCTTTTACCCAGGGAATTAGGATGAGTAAATGATATATTTCATAAGGAAATTTTAAGTATTTAAACGGCGCCCAATACCGGCCTAATAGGAAGTTTTTGTAATTTAAAATGTATTTTTACACTGTTGATAAATAGGTTTATTTATGTCCATGAAAATATGCAGAAGAGTTTGTATATCGATATAGCGCAGGGCATGAAAAAAGGGGCCATATGGCCCCGTAGCGTTATTTTGCAGTCCACAGGTTTAATCGTGTGCGCCAATCTCGCGCAGCGGGCGTCCTTTCATTAGATTACGCTCAATATGCTCCAGGGAAACGTGCTTCGTTTCCGGCACCAGCGCCAGCGTCAGAATAATAAAGAATAGATTCAGGCCGGCGTAAACCCAGAAGGTATTCGCATTCCCGAGACTATTCAGCATCGTCAGGAAGGTCGCGCCGACAATCATGTTCGCAATCCAGTTGGTGGCGGTGGAACAGGTAATACCGAAATCACGGCCTTTGAGCGGCTGGATTTCGGAGCACAGAACCCAGATAAGCGGCCCGGCGCTCATGGCGAAGCCAATAATAAACATCAGCAGCATTGCCACGGCAAAATATTGGGCCGTCGCCGAGGCGATACCGATGTGAATCATTGTGCCCAACGTACCCATACCCAACGCCATAACCAGGAAGCCGAGGATTAAAGTAGGCTTACGTCCCCAGCGATCGACCAGGCCTATAGCAATGAACGTGGCTAACACGTTGGTCAAACCAACGATAACGGTGCCCCACATTTGCTCCGTTGTATTGCTATACCCGGCCATTTCAAAAATCTTTGGTGCGTAATACATAATGACATTCATGCCGGTAAACTGCTGCATGACCTGCAATAAGATGCCGAGAAATACGGCGCGGCGGAAATTACGGTTTTCTTTAAAAAGCGCCCATCCGCTTTGTTTAACCTGCAGGCTTTCTCGGATCTCATCCAATTCGCGTTTAGCTTCGGCGCTGGTATCGCGCAGGCGTATCAGCACGCGCTCGGCGTCGTGAAAACGGCGCTTTGCGGCAAACCAGCGCGGGCTGTCCGGTAGGAAAAAGACGCCAATAAGCAGCAACAGCGCCGGGATGGTAATGACGCCCAGCATCCAGCGCCAGGCACCGGTGTAGCTGAAAGCCGTATCAGAAAGATAGGCTCCCAGAATGCCGATAGTTATCATCAGTTGATACATCGAAATCATGCTGCCGCGGATACGCTCCGGTGCGATTTCTGACAGATAAAGCGGTGCGGTGTAAGAGGCGATACCTACGGCTAAACCTAATAAAATGCGCGAGATAATAAGCGCTTCGACATTAGGAGCGAAAGCCGAAGCCAAAGAACCGATTACGAATAAAATAGCGCCGGCCATCAGGCTATATTTTCGTCCTAAACGGAATGAAAGCCACCCACTGCCGACGGCACCTACCGCCGCGCCGAACATCATCGAGCTGACTACCCATTCCTGCGCGCGCAGTAATTTGAAAGTCCTGCGAAATAAAAGGCAGCGCGCCTGCAATCACGCCAATATCCAGGCCAAACAGCAAACCTGCCAGGGCGGCAAGGAAACAGACAAAAAAAGTCATTGCCCTATTGGAACGCCCCTGTTTATGAGTACCAGGCATAACGCCCTCCGGTTGGTTATCATTATATTCGCGGTTAAGAATAGGTTAAGTTTGCGTAAAGTTGTGTGATTTATATCACAGCAGTGTAATCGATTACATCCGGAAATAACTGAAAATACTAATAATATTATTATATTTCAAATAGTTATCTGGAAACTGGCGCCTGATGGTGTTTCGGAACTCCCTGAGTGATAACATCGTGCTGCATGGGAGAAAAAATAATCAACAAACTTGCTTGCTGCGAAGGTATTGAAGGCATGTAACCGGTTTCAATTGTCAGGGTAATCCCGTACCTAAGGCGTTGGGATAATGGTCAGGCGGATAATTTTCAGGTGCTCACAGCGCGCTGCGTGAAGTAGGCCGTAGCGCTATGAATGCCTGTGCAGAAGAGGTCTGAGGATATCAAGATGAGACGGAAAGCCGTTATTAAAATACCGGCTGGTTTGCTTTAAGATATATGGCCCTTGCTCGATTGGCGCTGAGCGCAAGCCATTTTCAACACCGCTAGCTGAAAACAAACGCCCTGGCGGGCGTTTTGTTTCAACGGGTGCTTAAACAGGGCGTTCTGGTTGCTTATTTCAACCCTGCGGCATCGCGGAGCAGCGCCGCTTTGTCGGTTTTTTCCCACGGGAAGTTTTCACGGCCAAAGTGGCCGTAGCTGGCCGTTTCACGGTAAATTGGGTGTAGCAAGTCCAGCATTTCAATCAGGCCATACGGGCGCAAATCGAAAAATTCGCGCACCAGCAGCGTAAGCTGCTCGGTGGAGACTTTCTCGGTGCCGAAGGTTTCTACCATGATTGAGGTCGGTTCTGCGACGCCGATCGCGTAGGAAATCTGAATTTCACAGCGATCCGCAAGCCCGGCGGCCACGATATTTTTTGCCACATAGCGCGCGGCATAAGCCGCGGAGCGGTCAACTTTCGAAGGATCTTTACCGGAGAACGCGCCGCCGCCGTGACGCGCCATGCCGCCGTATGTATCGACGATAATTTTACGTCCGGTCAGGCCACAGTCGCCCATTGGGCCGCCAATCACAAAGCGGCCGGTTGGGTTGATGAAGAATTTGGTGGAAGCGGTCAGCCACTCTTGGGGCAGGGTTGGTTTGATGATTTCATCCATCACCGCGTCATGCAGATCCTTTTGCGAAATATCTTCCGCGTGCTGGGTTGAGAGTACGACTGCATCGATGCCAGCGATTTTGCCATCGTCATACTGGAAAGTGACCTGGCTTTTCGCGTCCGGGCGCAGCCAAGGCAGCGAGCCGTTTTTACGAACTTCGGCCTGGCGCTGCACCAGGCGGTGCGCGTAGGTGATAGGCGCAGGCATTAGCACATCCGTTTCGTTGGTTGCATAACCGAACATCAAACCCTGATCGCCGGCGCCCTGCTCCAGAGGATCCTGACGATCGACGCCCTGGTTAATATCCGGAGACTGTTTCCCGATGGCGCTTAGTACGGCGCAAGAGTTGGCGTCAAACCCCATATCTGAGTGCACATAACCAATGTCACGCACCGTATTACGCGTGATTTCTTCGATATCGACCCATGCGCTGGTGGTTATTTCACCGCCGACCAGCACCATGCCGGTTTTTACATATGTTTCGCAGGCGACGCGCGCTTTCGGATCCTGGGCGAGAATAGCGTCCAGCACGGCATCGGAAATTTGGTCGGCGATTTTATCCGGATGTCCCTCAGAGACAGACTCAGATGTAAAAAGGTGTTTAGCCATGTTTATTTCACTCAATATAAATCAGTTGCAGCGAACGGCGGCGCCGTTCCTGGAGACGTTCACCCGCGTAAAGCATAAGCGCTGGCGGGTTCGCCGTTAATCAGTATGGATGGATTAACATCTGGACGTCTATTTTAGGATAATCTCCTGGATCATTGCCAGCGATTTTTTAGGTTTGACACATTGTGTAAAACATACAACGACGTGCACAAAGCCGGAGATTTCTCTAAGGCGATTTTGTTTTGCTTTTTTTGTTACCAGTGGGTATAAAACGGCGGCGCGGGTAGCAAACCTCCGCGCAGGGCATAACTCACAGACTCGGCTTTTCGCATGGCGCATGCGTGGAGGTGATACCACAGATGAATCGCTTAATTCGCAATATCGTGCGCCTGCGCACGGCCGCAGAGAACTCGCCTGCTTTTTCCCTTTTGTACGCTGTCCCTTCTGGCCGGATAAACGCTACCGGCGCTTCTCAGGACTCCCGAGCCGGTTTCTATCCAGAGTGCTGACCCAGGCTGCGCCTGCTGCAGGCGTTTTTCTGACTTTTCTCAGCGTTGTTGTAACGCTAAATCATAACGAATAGAGCATGATTACACCGCTTAGCGTGCGCTGCTTCCGTCGTTCATCGCCGGAGAGAAGCGTAGTAAATGGGTTGTTATCGCAAATCTCCCCTGCGATAGTCATTAATCGCGTGATACATAACGGCAAAAATGAGGTTCGCAATGTCTGACGATAAATTATCGATTTCTGGTTCGTCAGCGGGCGAACAAAACGCACTCCGTTCAATGCAGGAGGTGGCAATGAACTCACAGGAAGCTAGCAAAATGCTGCGTACCTACAATATTGCCTGGTGGGGCAATAATTATTACGACGTTAACGAGCTGGGACATATTACCGTTTGCCCCGATCCCGATGTGCCGGAGGCTAGCGTCGATCTCGCTAAACTGGTGAAAGCGCGCGAAGCTCAGGGCCAGCGTCTGCCAGCGCTATTTTGCTTCCCTCAGATATTGCAGCACCGCCTGCGTTCTATTAATGCGGCCTTTAAGCGCGCGCGCGAATCCTATGGCTATCACGGGGACTATTTTCTGGTTTACCCGATTAAAGTAAACCAGCACCGGCGCGTGATTGAGTCGCTAATTCAATCCGGCGAACCGCTGGGGCTAGAGGCCGGCTCAAAGGCGGAGCTAATGGCCGTGCTGGCCCATGCGGGTATGACCCGCTCGCTTATCGTTTGCAATGGTTATAAAGATCGTGAATACATTCGTCTGGCGTTAATTGGCGAAAAGATGGGGCATAAAGTCTATCTGGTTATTGAAAAGATGACGGAGATCGACCTTGTGCTGGAAGAAGCCGCGCGGCTGAACGTCGTGCCGAGGCTGGGAGTGCGCGCGCGCCTTGCGTCTCAGGGATCCGGGAAATGGCAGTCCTCGGGCGGAGAAAAGTCGAAATTTGGCCTTGCGGCGACTCAGGTACTGCAGCTTGTCGAAAAGCTGCGGGCGGCAAATAGCCTGCAAAGCTTACAGTTATTGCACTTTCATCTCGGCTCGCAGATGGCGAATATTCGCGATATCGCTACCGGAGTTCGTGAATCGGCGCGTTTTTACGTGGAGCTGCACAAACTCGGTGTCGATATTCAATGTTTTGACGTCGGCGGCGGTCTCGGCGTGGATTACGAGGGGACGCGCTCCCAGTCCGACTGTTCGGTTAACTACGGCTTAAATGAGTACGCCAATAATATTATTTGGGCAATAGGCGACGCCTGCGAAGAGAACGGGCTACCGCACCCAACGGTGATTACCGAATCCGGGCGCGCGGTGACGGCGCACCATACCGTGCTGGTATCGAATATTATTGGGGTTGAGCGCAATGAATACACCGCTTCCGGCGCGCCGGAAGAAGACGCTCCGCGCTCTTTGCAGAGCATGTGGGAAACCTGGCAGGAAATGCACGAGCCGGCTAACCGCCGCTCGCTGCGCGAATGGCTGCACGATAGCCAAATGGATCTGCATGATATTCATCTCGGCTATTCGGCGGGGACGTATAGCCTGCAGCAGCGCGCCTGGGCTGAGCAGCTCTATCTGAATATGTGCCATGAAATTCAAAAACAGCTCGATCCGCAAAATCGCGCGCATCGCCCGATTATTGATGAGCTCCAGGAACGTATGGCGGATAAGCTCTACGTTAACTTCTCGCTGTTCCAGTCTATGCCGGACGCGTGGGGGATAGACCAGCTTTTTCCCGTGCTCCCGCTGGAGGGGTTAAACCACGCGCCAAGCCGCCGTGCGGTTCTGTTGGACATTACCTGTGATTCTGATGGCGCTATCGATCACTACGTGGATGGCGATGGCATTGCGACAACGATGCCGCTGCCGGAATACGATCCTGATAATCCGCCGCTATTGGGCTTCTTTATGGTCGGCGCTTATCAGGAAATCCTTGGGAATATGCATAACCTGTTCGGCAACACCGAGGCCGTGAATGTCTACGTCAATGCGCCTGACAGCGTGGAAGTTGAACTGTCAGATGAGGGAGACACGGTCGCGGATATGCTGGATTATGTCAAACTGAAGCCAGAGACGCTGCTAACCCGTTTTCGCGATCAGGTGAAACAAACCGGCCTTGATGCCGAGTTACAACAGCAGTTCCTTGAAGAGTTTGAAGCGGGTCTCTACGGCTATACTTATCTGGAAGATGAGTAATTTGCTCAGGGTTGAAACCCGATAAAAAAGCGGCGATAATTCACACAGTTTATCGTTTTATGCATACGGTCCCTTCCTCGTCGGGTTTAACGACGCGGAAGGGATTTTTTTTTTGAGCATCATTTATATTAAGCGAGGGCAGGGCATGAGCACTCTGGGTCATCAGTACGACAATTCTCTGGTATCCAACGCCTTTGGTTTTTTACGTTTACCGCTAAATTTTCAACCTTACGATAGCGATGCCGATTGGGTTATTACCGGCGTCCCTTTTGATATGGCGACCTCGGGCCGGGCGGGCAGTCGTCACGGGCCGGGGGCAATTCGCCAGATTTCGACGCAGCTTGCCTGGGAAGGGTGCCGTTTCCCGTGGCATTTTGATATGCGGGAACGCTTAAACGTGGTGGACTGCGGCGATCTGGTTTACGCCTTCGGCGACGCGCGGAACATGAGTGAAAATCTTCAGGCGCACGCAGAAAAGCTGCTGGCGGCCGGTAAGCGCATGATTTCTTTTGGTGGCGATCATTTTGTTACCCTGCCGCTTCTGCGTGCGCACGCGAAACATTTTGGCAAAATGGCGCTGGTGCATTTCGACGCGCACACTGATACCTACGCGAACGGCAGTGAATTCGATCACGGCACTATGTTCTGGACGGCGCCGCAGGAAGGGCTCATCGATCCGAAACATTCAGTGCAAATCGGCATTCGTACCGAATTCGATAAAGACAACGGCTTTACCGTACTTAGCGCGCCGGAAGTGAACGATCGTAGCGCAGACGACGTGGCGCAGCAGATTAAAAGTATCACAGGCGATCTGCCGGTCTATTTGACGTTTGATATTGACTGCCTCGATCCTGCCCACGCGCCGGGGACCGGCACGCCCGTTATCGGCGGCCTGACTACCGATCGGGCGCTGAAGTTACTGCGCGGCCTGAGCAGCCTGAATATCGTCGGCATGGACGTCGTGGAAGTGGCACCGGCATACGATAGCGCGGATATCACCGCGCTGGCGGCAGCGACGCTGGCACTGGAAATGCTGTATATTCAGGCCTCAAAGCGGGGCGAATAATTACGGTTACTGCGGTGGGTTGCGGAGCATTCCCGCTCCTGCATTGACCGGAGCGAAAGTGTAATGCTAAAACGCAGAATGCTGCGATAACCGGCCTTTCGCTGAAAGGCCCGGTTTAAACTTCAGGGCTAAGGTATTGCAAAACTACTTTAGCCTGACTTAACCCGACGCCAGCGCGGCGGGTTAAGTCTCTCCAAAGGCCCGTAAAGTCAGCCACCCGAAACCACGTTACAGCCCGTTTTCCGCAGCGCCTGCCGATGCGTTTAATTTAAATGCTCCCATGCTGATATTAAGCTGGCGCGCCATTTCTGACATGTTGTTGGATACTACGGCGGTTTCTTCTACCAGCGCGGCGTTCTGCTGCGTAGTAATATCCATCTCAGTAATCGCCGTCGCAATTTGATCGATGCCTGCGCTTTGCTCCTGAGTGGCGATCGAGACGTCGTCCATGAGTTGGTTGACCTGGGTTACCGCCTGAATAATATTCTGGATAGTGCTCCCGGCCTGTTCCACCAGCTCGGCGCCGGTTTGCGAGTTCTCTTCAGATTCCCGGATCAGTTGGCTGACCTCTTTGGCGGCATCGGAACTACGCTTCGCCAGATTACGCACTTCCCCTGCCACTACGGCAAATCCGCGCCCCTGTTCGCCTGCGCGCGCGGCTTCGACCGCCGCGTTTAACGCCAGAATATTGGTTTGATGCGCAATGCTATCAATCACGGCGTTGATTTCAGAAATTTTGCGTGAGCTTTGCAAAATACGCTTCATTGTTTCCGTAACCTGCTGCATGACAGTGCCGCCTGCCCGGGCGATATCACTGGCTTTTTCTGTCGACTGACGCGCGCAAAGTACATTTTCGGCATTTTTGCTTACCGTAGTGCGTATCTGCTCCATGCTGGCTGCGGTTTGCTGCAGCGCAGACGCCTGTTCTTCCGTGCGCGATGCCAAATCGTCGTTGCCTTTGCCAATTTCTGCGGCGCTGTTATCAATATTCGCCGTTCCCATCTGAACTTCATTCACGATATGGCTCAGCGAGTTTTGCATCGCTTTTAGCGAGGTGAGCATCAGCCCTAGCTCATTTTGACGGCCGGTTTCAATCTTGTGGTAAAGCTCTCCTTTGCCGATATTTTCCAGATGGGAAGTGGTGACTTCCAGGCGCCGTAATAGCGTATTACGCAGATTAAGATAGGTTAGAATCGATAAGCCCAGGCCAAATGCCAGTACCAGCAGCGTTATGGAAACCGCTTTGTGCGCTGCCGCTGATAGTTGAGATGAGAATGACTCAAAACGCTGGACATTATATTTAGTATAACTGTCTATAGATTTAGCAAAGGCGGCTTCTTGTATTGCGTTTTCAAAGCCGTGGTTCTGGTAATTGAGTAGTAGGTCAGTATCGTGTTTATAGTTTGCGACCAAATCGTGATAAGCGCGATTAATGGTTTCTTCCAGAACCTGCCCCTTTTTATCATCATCTTCTATGTTGTTAAATGCATTCATATTTTCCTGAGCATTAGCCAGAAATTTGTTCACTCCAATGCGTTTTTCATCCATAAATTCTCGGGTGGCGGTAGTGTCATTATGGATATAATTAAGATCGCCGCGCGCATTGGTCAGCATATCCGTCATTAGCAACAGGCGGCGCTGTTTGATATTTAAACGCGTAGTGAGATCGAAGAGCTCCTGACTAGAATAAGTGTGTGTAATAGATTGTATGCCAAGGATAATTATTAAAGAGAAAAGTAAACCAAACGACACTTTAATCCATGTCGAAATATAAAAAGTTTTCATCTATGCGTCCGTAGGAGGTAACTTAATGATAAATATAAAGTATTTGCATGCGAAAGATACTGTGAAGAGAAAATTTCGCAGCAGTTGCTCTATTTTACATCGCCGCTGCTAATAAAATCGATCAATATTATTATTAACCATTAGTAAATGCCCGTGATTGACTATCAAAATTATATATATCAATAGGAATCATCAACAAATTACCTGAATTTGTTTCTAATTTGTTAGTGATTGGTTTTTTTATTGCTTGTTTTTGGCTGGAGGGATGCTTAAATTATCAGAAAAAATGATGTTTCAAGGAAATAGTTTAGTAAATCTGTATAGAAAAATGAATTTTAGAAAAATCTCATTACATATCTATCCTAAAGTAATGTACTCCATGTCCTGGGGGGGTTATTAGGACGAATAGCAGAATTATACGTTCATTAGGGGGAATTGAGCGCTGAGGGTAGTTCTTATTAATAAGAGAATCTGTTTTAAATAAAAGTAATAAAGAAATGCAGTGGCCTTAACAATAAGCAAACCCGTAAAGATGAACAGGTTTAGGGCGTAGTTTTGCCTCGCCCGCTGTAGGTAAGTAAATCATCATGCCTTTAGATAACCTACGCTGCGGCAGCATAGTCACTCTTAGGGCGTGCCGATAACATTATCCCGCGCTGTACTTATTCAGAACTGACCGTTGGTGGAATCGTTGAGCGGGTGTTTTCAATGCATGAATATAGTTTAGTGGCTTTAAAATAGAGCAGCGGATCCGGTAACTGAAGCAATCCGCGGCGCTGAATTTGCCGTCTTGACGTGCCTGTACATAACAAAATGACCAATCAACTTTATTAGGGTTAAAACCTGATGAGCATGGAACGGCGTGAACTGGGCGGGCTATTCAGGAATTGGTAACGTACGAATAATTGCGGGCAAATGGCGGCACATTTGGCAACAATGAATGCGCTATTCCGTATGATACAGGTTTCAGCGGTGAACTTATTATAATGGGCGGCTATTCATCTATAGGTTGATGAATAGCCTGGCGTTTCTCACTTCACTGTTACGGCTGCGGCGGCGGAGTAAGGCCGTCAGCAATCATTCGTTCGCGAATATGCTGCGCCCGCGCATCTGAACCCGGATGGTCGTCGAGCATGGAGCTTTGGCGTCCTTGTTCGCGCGTGGCCAGCTTTTCAAAGCTGGTGACCAGCCCGGTCGGATTGATACCGCGTTTGCGCAACAGAGCATAGGAATAATCATCCGCTTCCGACTCCTGGCGCTGGGAGAATTGGGCGTTAACCAGTTTCTCGCCTAGCGCTCCGATATCAGACTGCGAGAGATTGCCCAGTACGCCGCCTGTAGCAGCGGCTGCCGCGCGCAGCGCATTGGTACCCATGGCAACTTGCATCCCTTTTTTCACGTGGCCGAGGGCGACGTGCCCCATTTCGTGGCCGACGACGGCTTCAACTTCGTTATCGTTCATCAGATCCATCAGGCCGCTATAGACGCGAATGCAGCCGTTTGCCATTGCAAAGGCATTAATATCCTTGGTCTGGTACACCTTATAATTCACCGGCTGCCCGTTAATATTGTCACCCAGAGCAGCGGCAATTTTGTTCAGACGCTGGACGTAAGCGCTTCCTGCCGGTGCAATGGACGCTTTGCTGTCCATATCCTCGCAGGCCTTATCGCTGAGCGTGGTCACCTGCTCGTCGCTGAGTGTAAATGCCTGAAATGCGCCAGCACCGGAAGAAAGCAGGCCGCCTGAGTCCAAATTTTGACAGCCGCTCAGCAGCGCGGCGAGCGCGAAACACGCAGTGGCATAACGAAATTTCATAATTCTGATATCCCTGTAGGTTGACGGCGTTTTCGCTGAAAACGCCGGGAAGCCGGTAAATCCTGAGTGGGCGTTAAGTATAAAGAAGCGTCTCTTATCGCGGCGAGAAAATTACATAAATTGCGAGTAGCTTCCAGAGATTTCTGAGGCGGGAGAGGGAGACTCCATGTACATAAAAGGTTGTTTAGGTTACATTGTTGTTCACCTTTTCGCGCGTAGCCTGGACATTGCGTTTTCTGCACTGCGGTGGCGCTATAGGCGCCTGAATGTGCTTTAAGCCCGTTTTTTAATCGCCGCGTATCGGAAAACGCATGGACCATAACACTCTGTTTCTTAACAGGGTAGGGCGTGGCCTTTAACTATCCGATCTGGAGTCAAAATGTCTTCACGTAAAGAGCTTGCCAATGCTATCCGTGCGCTCAGCATGGACGCCGTACAAAAAGCTAAATCCGGTCACCCCGGAGCCCCAATGGGGATGGCGGATATCGCTGAAGTTCTGTGGCGAGACTATATGAATCATAACCCGACGAACCCCAACTGGGCCGATCGCGACCGCTTTGTGCTGTCTAACGGGCATGGTTCGATGCTGATTTATAGCTTGCTGCATCTCACGGGTTATGAGCTGCCGATAGAAGAGCTTAAAAACTTCCGTCAGCTTCATTCAAAAACGCCGGGCCATCCGGAAGTAGGCTATACGCCGGGCGTAGAAACGACGACTGGCCCTTTAGGGCAGGGTATAGCAAACGCGGTAGGTATGGCGATTGCAGAGCGAACGCTGGCCGCGCAGTTTAATCGCCCCGGGCATGAAATCGTTAACCATTACACTTACGCCTTTATGGGCGACGGCTGCATGATGGAAGGAATATCCCATGAAGTTTGCTCGCTGGCGGGCACGCTGAAGCTTGGTAAGCTGATGGCATTCTATGACGATAATGGTATTTCGATCGACGGCGAAGTTAAAGGCTGGTTTACCGACGATACTGCCAAACGCTTTGAAGCTTACGGCTGGCACGTAGTACGTGGGGTCGATGGTCATGACGCTGAAGCCATTAAGCGGGCAATTGAAGAGGCGCGCGCCGTTACGGATAAACCGTCGCTGCTGATGTGTAAAACGATAATTGGCTTTGGGTCGCCAAATAAAGCCGGTTCTCATGAAGCGCACGGGGCGCCGTTAGGGGATGAGGAAATCGCCGCAACTCGTAAAGCTTTGGGCTGGAAATACGCGCCGTTTGAAATCCCCCAGGATATCTACGCCCAGTGGGATGCTAAAGAGGCGGGTAAAGGGAAAGAAAAGTCGTGGAACGATAAGTTCGCCGCTTATGCGAAAGCTTTCCCGGCAGAAGCCGCAGAATTTACGCGCCGCATGAAAGGCAGTATGCCGTCTGATTTTGATAGCAAAGCAAGCGCGCTGATTGAAAAGCTACAGGCTAACCCGGCAAACATTGCCAGCCGTAAAGCGTCCCATAATGCCATTGAAGCTTTTGGCCCGTGGTTGCCTGAATTGCTGGGGGGCTCGGCGGATCTGGCGCCCTCGAATTTGACCATGTGGTCAGGGTCTAAGTCGATTAAAGATGATGCTGCGGGCAACTACATTCATTACGGCGTGCGTGAGTTTGGGATGACAGCGATCGCTAACGGCATTGCGCTGCACGGTGGTTTCCTGCCATATACTTCCACCTTCCTGATGTTTGTTGAATATGCGCGAAACGCGGCGCGCATGGCTGCATTGATGAAACAGCGCCACGTTATGGTTTATACCCATGATTCAATTGGCTTGGGTGAAGATGGGCCGACGCATCAGCCGGTCGAGCAATTAGCCTCGCTGCGCGTAACGCCAAATATGAGTACCTGGCGCCCTTGCGATCAGGTTGAATCTGCCGTTGCCTGGAAATACGCGGTAGAACGTCACGACGGCCCAACTGCGCTGATTTTGTCTCGCCAAAATCTGGCTCAGCAGGAGCGTAGCGCGCAGCAATTAGCCGATATTTCTCGCGGTGCTTACATATTGAAAGACTGCGATGGCCAGCCACAGCTTATCCTGATAGCCACCGGCTCTGAAGTAGAGCTGGCCGTCGCTGCCTGGAAAAAGCTGGGCGCGGAAGGTGTGAAAGCGCGCGTCGTTTCTATGCCATCAACAGACGTATTTGATAAGCAGGATGCTGCGTGGCGTGAGGCGGTATTGCCAAAAGCCGTGAGTGCGCGTGTTGCAATCGAAGCCGGCATCGCTGATTACTGGTTTAAATATACCGGCCTTAATGGAGCGATTGTTGGAATGACCTCTTTCGGCGAGTCCGCCCCGGCGGAGCAGTTATTCACTGAATTTGGTTTTACGGTAGATAACGTCGTTAGCAAAGCAAAAGCGCTGCTGTAGCGCATTTACGGTATTTCGCTCCGTGGGCCTGGGAGGGCTTACGGGGCGAATAGCGCGGTACACGTTCGTTTATGCAAGGTGTGCCAGGAAGCAATTCCCGTTTGCGTTACCTTTCGCGAAACGTTGCATTATTTTTCTGTTTATCGAAAGGCGGCCTGTGCAGAGTCTACAGGCCGCTTTTTTCTGGCAAACCGAAATCTTGAAAGCTGAGCTTTATCCCGAACCCTACAGCGGTTGAGTCATATTGACTGCGGTTTTACAGTAAAACCGATATCCGTTCTCTGACCTTCCTGCGTTAGCCCCGCCGTTACGGTGAGGCTTGATGCTATTTTTACCCCAAACCCCAAACCCCAAACCCCAAACCCCAAACCCCAAACCCCAAACCCCAAACCCCAAACCCCAAACCCCAAACCCCAAACCCCAAACCCCAAACCCCAAACCTTGGGAAATGGCTACCAATACGTTTGTTTTTCCTTACCGTCTGTGGAATTAATCCTTACTGCATTGGGTATGGCTGTTATCAAAAGGATTGATATGCTTGCCCGATGCTAATAAGGCCGCATAGAGGCCAGAATTAGGGCTGCTCTTTATCAGCTTTGCCAGACCTTTTCGCCACGCGCACAGCGAATGCATTTTCAATGCAGCTTAGCTTTGCGACTCTTTTATTAAGAATGGAGAGCGAGAATGTATTGCCTGCAGCTTCTTACTTTTCTTATTTTCAATTCCGCACAAAAATTTGTGACTCATGTCAGAAGTTTTTGCAGCTTCATTTGCAGATCATTCCTTTTAGATTCTATTTCGACTATTCTTAGCTGAAGCGTTTCAGTTAACAATGTTGCATGACGGCTGCGAACTTAATAGCGAGTTGATGACACGGTAACGGCTTTACACCGCATTTTTCTTATTGGCTACATAATGGCCAGATTATTGAAATTGGCCCGGTTATGTTATCTCACCGGTCTTCTTAAGCCTTGCGGCTAGCCAGTAATTTATCCGTGGGGATTTCTGGCACTGCGGGTTTAGGCAGAAACTGCATAGCGCCTTTTGGCGCATTTAAGAGCGCTATATGCGACCCGGCCGGTGATAGTGATGGTTGTGGGGGATGCTATTCGAAAAGTTGCCGTCAGCGCCGGGCATGCTGGCCCCGCAGTGGCGAAAAGCGTCGCCGAGGGTATTTCATGGTATAGTTGACTATGCAGAACCGCTGAGAGTCTCAATATTTTTGACCCCGATCCGCACCGTGTAAACGTGGATGAGCGGCAGTCACCTGGTCAGGATGCTGACTTAGGATGATAGTGAATGAGGCTTTGCTAATGGTATGCTGCATACCACATTGGCACGGCTAAGACAGGTTTCAGGTAAGGCGCGAGTGCGCCCGAGACATTCAAGAATGAACGAGAGGATTCACCATGTCTGTAATTAAGATGACCGATCTAAATCTGGCAGGTAAACGCGTACTGATTCGCGCCGACCTGAACGTGCCGGTAAAAGACGGTAAAGTGACTTCTGATGCCCGTATTCGCGCATCCCTGCCGACGATTGAACTTGCTCTGAAACAAGGAGCAAAAGTGATGGTCACTTCTCACCTTGGGCGCCCGACTGAAGGTGAATACAATGAAGAATTCTCTCTGCTGCCGGTAGTTAACTATCTGAAAGAGAAACTTTCAAATTCGGTGCGTCTGGCGAAAGATTACCTGGATGGCGTTGACGTTGCCGACGGGGAGCTGGTTGTTCTGGAAAATGTGCGCTTCAATAAAGGCGAGAAGAAAGACGACGAAACACTGGCGAAAAAATACGCGTCTCTGTGCGATGTTTTCGTAATGGATGCTTTCGGCACCGCGCACCGCGCGCAGGCGTCTACGCATGGCGTTGGTAAATTTGCCGCAGTCGCCTGTGCAGGGCCGCTGCTAGCGGCTGAGCTGGATGCGCTGGGCAAAGCGCTGAAAGAGCCAGCGCGCCCGATGGTCGCTATCGTAGGCGGTTCTAAAGTTTCTACCAAACTCACTGTGCTGGACTCCCTGTCTAAAATCGCTGACCAGTTAATTGTTGGCGGCGGTATCGCGAACACTTTTGTCGCAGCGCAGGGTCACAACGTGGGTAAATCGCTGTATGAAGCCGATTTGGTTGATGAAGCAAAACGCCTGCTGAGCACCTGTGATATTCCGGTTCCTACCGATGTGCGCGTAGCGACCGAGTTTTCTGAAACAGCGACCGCGACGCTGAAATCGGTTAACGATATCAACGACAATGAACAAATCCTGGATTTGGGCGATACGTCTGCAGAGAAACTGGCTGAAATCCTGAAGAACGCCAAGACTATCCTGTGGAACGGGCCGGTTGGCGTATTTGAGTTCCCGAACTTCCGCAAAGGAACTGAAATCGTGGCGCAGGCGATTGCCGATAGCGACGGCTTCTCTATCGCAGGCGGCGGCGATACGCTGGCGGCGATTGACCTGTTTGGTATTGCCGATAAGATTTCTTATATCTCTACCGGCGGCGGCGCATTCCTTGAGTTTGTGGAAGGTAAAGTACTGCCAGCCGTAGCGATGCTGGAAGAGCGCGCTAAACAGTAAGTTTTAAGCAGGCGGATAGAATCCGCCTGTATTCACTCATTTTTATTACTTCTATTTCGTCAGGGAATCGATGGGTAGCGCTAATCGGCTACTCATGTACCGCAGCCGTATTCATTGGTTGTTAACACCACGTTTGCGGCGAGCGTCGGTTAACTGCGCGAGTTGAGTAACACTGCCGAAGATACAGGACAATGAACTATGTCTAAAATTTTTGATTTCGTAAAACCTGGCGTTATCACTGGTGACGACGTACAGAAAGTATTCCAGATAGCAAAAGAGAACAGCTTCGCGCTGCCGGCAGTAAACTGCGTCGGTACTGATTCTATTAACGCCGTTCTGGAAACTGCTGCCAAAGTTAAAGCGCCGGTTATCGTACAGTTCTCTAACGGCGGTGCCGCTTTTATCGCTGGTAAAGGCTTTAAAGGCGAAGGCCAACAGGCCGCAATTCTGGGCGCTATCTCTGGCGCACATCACGTACACCAGATGGCTGAATACTATGGCGTTCCGGTCATTTTACATACCGACCACTGCGCGAAAAAACTGCTGCCGTGGCTGGACGGCCTGCTGGACGCCGGTGAAAAACATTTTGCTGCGACCGGTAAGCCGCTGTTCTCTTCCCATATGATTGATCTGTCTGAAGAATCGCTGGAAGAGAATATTGAAATTTGTTCTAAGTATTTGGCGCGCATGGCGAAAATTGGCATGACGCTGGAAATTGAACTGGGTTGCACCGGTGGCGAAGAAGACGGCGTGGACAACAGTCATTTGGATAACTCCGCGCTGTATACTCAGCCGGAAGACGTGGATTATGCCTACACCAAGCTGAATGCGATTAGCCCCCGATTCACCATTGCGGCTTCTTTCGGTAATGTTCACGGTGTTTATAAGCCGGGTAACGTTCAGTTAACGCCGGTAATTCTGAAAAACTCTCAGGAATATGTCTCTGAGAAGCATAACCTGCCGCACAATAGCCTGAACTTTGTATTCCACGGCGGCTCTGGTTCAACCGCTGCGGAAATTAAAGAAGCGGTTGGCTATGGCGTTATCAAAATGAATATCGATACCGACACTCAGTGGGCAACCTGGGAAGGTATCCTGCAGTATTACAAGAAAAACGAAGGCTATCTTCAGTCTCAGCTGGGTAACCCGGAAGGCGACGACAAGCCGAATAAGAAATTCTACGATCCGCGCGCATGGCTGCGCTCAGGCCAGCAGACTATGGTGGCTCGCCTGGAACAGGCATTCAAAGAACTTAACGCGGTCGACGTGCTGTAATTTTATCTGGTCGTGTCTAAAAGCCCGCCATTGGCGGGCTTTTTGTCTGGTTTTTCTCATCATCTCTGCAGCTTTGCTGCGTATCCTGGTATAATCCGGCGTTTTATTACCCTTTGCAGGCTTGTTAGCCTGCGGGCTACGGTTTTCATCTGACCATACAATGAGAGAAGGAGTCGGAAATGGACGATCTTCATGTAATAGGCGGCATTCAAAGCGCTGGCGACTGGCTGGTGCGTAATCAGGCACTGCTATTAAGCTATGCGGTGAATATTGTGGCGGCGATCGCGATTGTCATCGTCGGTTTTGTTGTGGCGCGGATGTTATCCAAAACGACTAATCGCCTGATGCAGGCGCGCGGTATCGACAGCACCGTTGCAGATTTCTTGTCCGCGCTGGTGCGTTACGGCGTTATTGCGTTTACGCTGATCGCTGCACTCGGGCGCGTAGGGGTACAAACGGCATCGGTTATTGCCGTGCTGGGTGCCGCAGGTCTGGCCGTGGGGCTGGCATTACAAGGTTCACTATCAAACCTGGCGGCGGGCGTGCTGCTGGTGACTTTTCGTCCTTTCCGCACCGGCGAGTATGTTGATTTAGGCTCTCATGCCGGTACAGTATTGAACGTGCAGATTTTTTCAACCACGCTGCGCATGAGCGACGGAAAAATTGTGATTGTCCCGAATGGCAAAGTGATTGCCAGCGACATCGTAAATTATTCTCGTGAGCCGGTGCGTCGCAATGAATTTATCATCAACGCCTCCTATGACGCGGATATTGATGAGGTGGTTAACACGCTGTCTGCTATCGTTGCAGCCGATGAGCGTATTCTAAAAGATCGCGAGGTCGTGGTGCGTTTACACGAGCTGGGGGCTTCCTCGGTCAATTACATTGTGCGCGTCTGGAGCAAAAGCGGCGACTTGATGCCGGTCTATTGGGATTTCCTGGAACAGGTAAAACGCCAATTTGATGAGAAGGGGATTGGCCTGCCTTATCCGCAAATGGACGTGCATATTGTGCAAGAGTCGCAGCCAGAAAATGCCTGAGTATCGCTATCCCGATTGCCGGGGAGAATCCTCTGGCGGCGGGCATATCGGCGCCGCTAATTCCGCGTTTTTCTCAGGATGCTAAGCGGCGCGATAACATCCATTTCCTTTGTAAGCTGGCCGAGGCCAGCTTTTTACTGCCAGCTAAAGCCACGGTTTGTGGGCGCGATTTCAAATAAATTGCGCTTTGAAAGCCGCTGCACAGGCGCGAGAGACAGCGGGTGCCTGCGCTGGCGTGTATTCATCCGTTCGTAGCCATCTGCCCCGCGACAGGGCAGGCGCGTGAAACCATCTGAGTATTAGTTTCCCTGATGCGTAATTAAAATTACCCATTTCCTCTAATGTGACTGAATGGATACACTGCGCTTTTTCAGGGTTAAAAGGATGAGGCAGTGCTGGGATATTATTTTCAGGGGCTTATGTTAGGCGCGGCGTTAATTTTGCCGCTGGGTCCGCAGAATGCGTTTGTATTGAATCAGGGGATCCGCCGGCAATATCACCTAATGGTGGCGCTGCTGTGTTCCTTAAGCGATACGTTGCTTATCGGTGCCGGTATTTTTGGCGGCAGCGCCCTGTTAATGCGTTCGCCGTGGCTGTTAACGCTGGTGACATGGGGTGGCGTAGCTTTTCTTATCTACTATGGCTGGGGCGCGCTGCGTACAGCATTTAGTAAACACATGGCGCTGGCCGAGGCTGAAAATATGGGGCAAGGGCGGCTGAGAATTGTGGCTACCATGCTGGCCGTCACCTGGTTAAATCCGCACGTATACCTGGACACTTTTGTCGTTTTAGGCAGTATCGGAGGGCAACTGGCGTCGATACCAAGACGCTGGTTTGCTTTAGGGACGGTGAGCGCCTCATTCTTGTGGTTTTTTGGCCTTGCACTACTTGCGGCCTGGCTTGCGCCGAGACTGCGCACTGTTTTTGCTCAGCGCGTAATTAATACGCTGGTTGGCGGCGTAATGCTATTTATTGCCTGGGGGCTGGCGCGCGAGGGTTTGCATCACCTTGCGGTGCTAAGGGGAACTATCTCCGGAATCTGATAGACAAACATACCGTACCCACTATGCTTCAGGCTGGTCTCCCCTTTGGGGGGTAAAAAGCGCTTGCATCTGAGTCATCATTTATGCCGAATACCCTGCTGTATCCCACCCATAATTTGGGCCAGCGGCGTTATTTCCGGCCTGATGCACGGCGGGAGCGTTTATCCGAAAGTATGCATGGAGGAAGAATCGTGAAGTTTACAGTACTGGCACTGACTGCCGCACTAGGGGTTGGCAGCATTTGCGCTCAGGCCGGCGAATTGCCCGATGGCCCGCATATTGTTACCTCGGGAACGGCAAGCGTCGATGCGGTTCCTGATATCGCCACGCTGGCCATTGAGGTCAATGTTTCCGCAAAGGACGCGGCTTCTGCGAAGAAGCAGGCCGATGAGCGTGTGGCGCAGTATTTAGGATTCCTGCAAAAAAATGGCGTTGAGAAGAAAGATATCAGCGCGGCAAATTTGCGTACCCAGCCTGAATACGATTACCTGAAAGACGGGAAATCACAGCTTAAAGGCTATCGCGCCGTGCGTTCCGTAGAAGTGACGGTACGTAAACTGGATAGCCTGAATGAGCTATTAGACGGTGCGCTGAAGGCGGGGCTAAATGAAATTCGCTCCGTATCACTCGGTGTGGCCAATCCGGAGCAGTTTAAAGATAAGGCGCGGCAGGCGGCGATTGATGACGCTACCCGGCAGGCTCAGCAACTGGCGAGCGGTTTTCATAGCCAGCTAGGCGCGGTTTACAGCGTGCGTTATCACGTGTCGAATTATCGCCCGGCACCGGTAATGCGGATGATGAAAGCGGACGCCGCACCCGCCGTATCGGCACAGGAAACCTACGATCAGCAGTCTATCCAGTTTGACGACCAGGTTGACGTGGTATTTAGCCTGGAGCCGCAGCAGCGGTCAGTTAATCAGGACCCTGCTAAACATGATACTGCTAAGCAGGCCGAGTAACCATTCGGGCTGGTGCGAGGGCAGTTTTAATGCAGCCGGGCGCGATAACGCGCGCCCGGTAATTTTAATCCACGATTTTGTCATTTGTCCCTGGCGCCGGCGCGCGGTTTTATTCCTTTCTCTGAGACGATGATTTTTAGCTTCTGCGCTATTACGCTCTGACGATAAGCTGTCGATGAGCGCGGTTGCGTTTCATCGGTGCGATAACCGCTATCGCCCGAGTGCCTCGGTTAGTCATTGAGTTTCGGGCAGCTTACCTGTGCCGGAACGCAGCTATGCGGTTACCTGACATATTAAAGAATTGAAGCCTCGCCGCAGTGAGAGCCAGAACCGTATCTGTACGCGTTCGCCGCCTGGCGGCTAATGAATATGCGTCATAAGAACTGATAGCTCAGGGTAAGGCCAACGCCGTAATTGCGCCCTGGAGCAGGTTCATAGTATCGCCCGTTGCTTTCATTAACGATGACAGATCCCGCATAGCGTTTATTAAACAGATTATCCACCCGGGTATACAGGTCGGCCGTCCAGCGCTCCTTCACGAACTTATAGCCCGTACTTAGGGCGGCGGTGGTATAGCCGGGCGCTTTAGCCGTATTGGCGTCATTCGCTTGAATACTGCTGAGATAGCGTACTTCTCCAGCGGCGTACCAGCCCTGCTCCGGCTGCCAGCCCACGGAAGCAAACAGGCTATTTTTAGCGATACCGGGCATTCGGTTATTGCGCATGATACGGTCGCCGACGTTTTCACGATAGGTTGCGTCCAGCAGCGTCCAGGCCGTTTTTATGCGCCAGCTATCGTAAACGATTTGATCCCACGCGGCTTCAATGCCGCGGCGGCGCGTCGATCCAGCATTCTGATAACTGGTTCTGCCATTGCTGCTGCTGGCGGTCACAATCTCATCGCGGGTGCGGGTTTCGAATAGCGCAAGGCTGATTAACCCATTGCCGACTGTATTGATTCACTAGAGGTACGACATTAAACCGGGATCAGATTGGAGGGTACGGGAATTGGTGGGACGTAGGACTGGTAAGGCTTGGGCCGCTTAGATGCTTGGGATTTGCACCTCAGCTATGAAATACGACAAATTTCAAAATCCAGGTAGTTGGTTCATTTTAGATACGAAATTGACTTTGATCACCCACACATGTTCAAGCCAGCTTCAATAGCTTCCCATGCTGTTAAAATGTGGGGAGGTAGCCGTGCGTACACAGCTACCTTAACCAGTTTTCTTATGGGTTAGCGGATTGCTCTTCGAGAACGCCGAAGACGTGCGCTGTCCAGCGGAATCACGTTCTGACACACTCTCTGTAGAGTTTGTTAGGATGCTAGCAAACAATGCTGTCTTTCCTCCATTTTTAAACGCCTCCACAGCCCTTAATAACTCATCTCTCGACATTGAGCGAGCAATGATATCCCACCATTCCTGTAATTCTTTATCGGAAACTTCAATCTCATTCTTTTTCTGGGGTGCGTCATCTGTAGTTCCTGTGAGAAACCATTCCAACGGCTTGCCGCTTGCGCTTGCTATCGCAGGGAGCTTGTCAATCCCGGGGTATGATTGTCCCCTTATATAGCGACCGATTAGTGAATCTGACATTCCGCACTTTTTAGCGAACGACATGACAGATTCATTTCCTATAGCCTCCTTCAGCCGTTCACCAAATTGCATTATTGAACTATCAGTGAAGATGCGATCTGCATTTTTGCTGCTTTTTTCATCTGAATCTGTATAAGTATATGACATAAGCTGAAAATCCCGATGTAAGTTGACTGCAATACAACTCTGCAAATAATGCGAATTTGGCTTTACATCCGCATTATTTAGCGGTATTGTTTTCCCGTAACCGGTAGCCGATGGCGGCTACCGTTATCGGTAAACATTTAAGGATCGCAGAATGTCAGTAAAAAACCAAGACTGGCACGCGGAGCAGGTGAAGGCCGCCGTTCGCATGAGGGGTAAAACGCTATCGCAGCTATCACGCGAAGCGGGGTTGAAGTCTGACACCATGCGTAATGTATTTCGCTGCCATATCCCGCGCTATGAGGCAATTATCGCCGGATATCTGGAGCTCGACCCGGCGCAAATCTGGCCGAGTCGTTATCAGTAAGAGGGAAATTTTATGTCTTTCAAAACTTTAATACGTCGAGTGTTCGCACCCACGCAACAGGAAGCTTGCCAAAACCAAGTAGCCACTCAATACGAGTGCGATAAGAAATTGGCAACAACAAACCCGTCGCAGCTCCCTGCTCATCTACGCACTGGTCGGAATATTCAACAGCCGCAATCGCCCGATTCAAAAGCTGTTGCATCAGCCAGCGATCGTTCGGTGTGGTTGAGTCCAGGAGACAATCGGTCACGCTACCGTTTTCGGAACTAAATCCCAGGCACTCCAGGAGTTGAACCAAGAGAGCCGTCCAGCTTTCATCGGTCATTTTCCTTTGTGTTCGCCGGACAGGAAGAAGTTGTTTAGACAGAGATAAAAGTTCGTTTTTTATCTGCTCTGGTGTGAACAACGTCATAGCATCAGGGAAGCGAGCTGGGTTCTCGCGCAATGAATCAGCGGGATTATTGCAAATGTGTAACGTCATGATAATTGACCTTTTTTGTATTGAAAATCAGGTTATGGAGAAAACAGCGTGTTAAGTCAATGGATAACTGTCCAGGAATGCGTTGGTTTATCCTGCCTCCCTGGACACGCCGTAAATGTACGGCGTCATCTGGAACGCCTCGTTGAGGGGCACCCTGAGTTTCGCCGTAAACGGTCCGGAACCAAAGCAATAGAGTATCGCCTTGACGTCCTGCCCGTTGAAGCCCGCGCCGAGCTGCTGCTAAAGCAGGGTGCGGTTGAAACCAGCCAGGGCATTGTTGAACTTGCCCGCCCGGCGTCATCCTCTCTGGACTCAGAGCGGCGCGCTCTGTGGCAGCGCTGGGACGCGGCCAGTGACTCACAGCGTCAGCTCGCTGAACGCTGGCACCCTGTGGTGATGCTGGCCGACGAGCTGATCGCGAGCGGCATCACCGCAAAAACGGCCTTTCAGACTGCGGCCAGTCGTTATGAGGTCAGCGCTGCGTCGTTGCGGGATAAGTATTACCGGGTACAAAAATATGCAAAGCAGGACTGGGTTGCTGTCCTGATTGACCGGCGCGGCGGCGCGAAGCATGAATCAAAACAGGTCGGTTTCGACGAAGACGCCTGGCAGTTCCTGTTAGCTGATTATCTTCGCCCCGAGCAACCGGCATTCCGCAAATGCTATGAACGCCTGGAGCTGGCCGCCCGTGAGCACGGCTGGAATATTCCCTCCTATTCCACCGCGTACCGCCGTGTGCAGCAGAATGTAGACAGGACAATGGTTGTCGCCTGCCGTCAGGGTGAGCACGCGCTGATGCATCTGCTTCCGACCCAGCGCCGAACGGTTGAACACCTGAATGCACTGCAATGGCTAAATGGTGACGGCTATCAGCACAACGTCTTTGTGCGCTGGTTTAACGGCGAGATATTACGCCCTAAAACATGGTTCTGGCAGGACGTTAAGACCCGCAAAATCGTTGGTTTCCGTTGTGATGTGAGTGAAAACACTGACTCCATTCGCTTGAGCTTTATGGACGTCATTAAGAAGTACGGCATCCCGGAGGATTTCCACATCACTATCGATAACACCCGCGCAGCGGCTAACAAATGGCTGACCGGCGGCGTTAAAAACCGCTACCGCTTTAAAGTGCGTGAGGACGACCCGACCGGGCTTTTCCCGCTGATTGGCGCCACTATCCACTGGACGAGCGTTGTTGCGGGCAAAGGCTGGGGCCAGGCAAAACCCATCGAGCGCGCCTTCGGTGTTGGTGGCATGGAGGAATACGTTGATAAGCATCCGGCGCTGTCCGGTGCGTACACTGGCCCGAACCCAATGGCGAAGCCGGACAATTACGGCTCACGGGTAATTGAGGCCGAGCAGTTTCTGGAGATTCTGGCCGAGGGCGTGGCGATGTTTAATGCGAAGGTCGGGCGCCAGACTGAAATGTGCGCAGGTCAGTTTTCCTTCGACCAGGCTTTCGAGCGTGAATTTCCAAAAACCATCGTTCGCAAGCCTACGGCAGAGCAGTTGCGCCTGTTCCTGCTGCCAGCGGAGGCCGTTACAGTCAACCGCAAGGGCGAGTTCAGCCTTACCGCAGGCGGCACGCTGCGCGGCGCCAAAAACGTTTACCACAATATGGCGCTGATGAATGCAGACATCCGAAAAGTGGTCGTGCGCTTCGACCCGCAGAACCTGCATGGCAACGTTTTCTGCTACACACTGGACGGCAAATTTATCTGTGAGGCCGCCTGTATCACGCCTGTAGCGTTTAATGACACTCAGGCCGGGCGTGAACACTCCCGCCAGCAAAAACGGCTTAAAAAGGCAACTGGCGCCGCTATTGCAGCCCAGAAGCAGAAAGACGCACTGGAGATATCCGAGCTGATGCCCCGTCTGGCCGAGCCGGAAGCGCCGGAATCCCGTGTTGTTGCTGTATTCCGCCCCCAGACACACGGCAATACCGCAATAGCGCACGCAGTTGACGAGGAATCACTGCCTGATAACGACGAATATCTGAATAATTCGCTGGATATTCTCGAATTAAATAAACGCAAAGACATTATTTAAACCGAATTTAAATAACTGGAGTTAATTATGGTGAATATTACCGATATTCGCGCAGGCCTGCGCACGCTCGTTGATGCCGGTCGCACCACTTACGCTCAGGTGGCCCGTGAAACCGGAATAAGCTCCGGCACAATCAGCGGTTTCATGAATGATAAATATAATGGCGACAATGAGCGCGTTGCTATCACGCTGTCCCGCTGGATTGAAAACCAGAACGCCGCCTCAGAGCTGCCGGAGCCGCCACGCTTTATCGAAACTCAGACAGCGAAGCAAATCTGGACGTCCATGCGCTTTGCCCGCCTCACTGAGAGCATTGCGGTTATTTGTGGCAACCCCGGCGTGGGCAAAACCGCCGCCGCCCGCGAATATTGCCGCTCAAACGACAACGTGTGGATGATTACGATCACCCCGTCCTGTGCCAGCGTTCTGGAATGCCTGACAGAGCTGGCGTATACGCTGGGGATGAATGATGCCCCTCGCCGCAAAGGCCCGCTGTCCCGCGCCCTGCGCCGCCGCCTGGATGGTACGCAGGGGTTAGTTATTATCGACGAATCTGACCACCTGCAAATCGAAGCACTGGAGGAACTGCGTTTACTCCAGGAGTCAGCAGGAATCGGCCTGGTGCTGATGGGGAATCACCGTGTTTATTCCAATATGACCGGTGGTAACCGCACTGTTGAATTTGCCCGCTTATTTTCTCGTATCGCAAAACGCACAGCGATAAATAAGACCAAAAAAGCGGATGTTAACGCAATTGCTGACGCCTGGCAGATTACCGGCGATAGCGAACGCCAGTTATTACAGGCTATTGCTCAAAAGCCTGGAGCGCTGCGCATTCTGAACCATGCCCTGAGACTGGCTGCTATGACGGCTCACGGTAAAGGTGAACGTATTAACGAAGTTTATTTGCGTGATGCATTCAGGGATTTAGATCTGGACGTTGATATCGGCTCTTTGTTGAGGGGATAAAGATGATTATCGAAAAAATAGCTGAACATATCAGCATGGCAGAAGCGGCGCAGGACTGGCTGCGCCAGCGCGGTAGCCGGGTAACTGATATTCGCGTTTTTATGCGCCGCCCGCTGCTTGAGATTGCCTGCCCGCCTGCGGAACTGGTGCAGCGCGCCACCCGAATTATTGAACGTTGTGAAACCGGCACCCGCTCCGTGTGGATTGCCAGCCTGAATGATTGCCAGATTATCTGGCGCTGAGAGGACATGAATAATGGCTAAAGTGACTTTTGAACTAACCAGTGATTTTTCTCATGAGTTAAAAGACGGTGTTCTTGATGGATTAAATGTAAAGGTCAATGTTGAATTTAACAATGATAAAAATACGCCATGTGGTGCCGTTATTACCATGATGGCAAATCACCGACAGGAAATTTGCGCCTTCGCAATGGAAAAAGTCGTAGAGTACCTTCGCGCTAATGGGAAGGTAGCCAGTTGTGGAGTTTATTCTCCTGAATCTAAAAAAGGTTTGCACTAATGAAAATCGTTGCTTACGCCTGGGCGTCAGGCTTAATCGAATTCGGTAAATCATGCCCGGACGGCGCGCTGCCCGTTCTGGTTGGTGACAATAAAGAAGTGCGCTCTGCGGTAAGCGTCCTGGCACGCCATTCCCGCACTAATGACGATCTGCTGGTGCCGGGAGTACCCGAAGCGGCAGACCAGAACGAGGCCGTAAAGGCCTTATCCCGATTCGCAAAAAGACTGAGAGAGTTTTAATTATGGCCAGTAAACCGAAACGCATTAAAAACGCTGCGGCGCTGTATGTTCCGCAAAGCCGCGAGGATGTTGTTCGCGATATCCGTAAGCTTGGCGATGTTCAGCGTACTGTGGCCCGTATGCAAACGGAAATGAACGACAAAATCGCCGCTATTACGGAGGTCTATGCGGAGCAAATGAAACCGCTTGAAGACGACTTCAAAATGCTTTCAGCAGGCATTCAAAGCTGGTGTGAAGCTAACCGCGATGACCTGACGAACAATGGAAAAGTTAAGTCAGCAAATCTGGTGACAGGTGATGTCTGCTGGCGAACTCGCCCGCCATCCGTCACCATTCGTGGCATGGACTCAGTTATGGAGACTCTGAAGCGACTGAAGCTTGAACGTTTTATTCGCACCAAAGAGGAAATCAATAAAGAGGCCATCCTGAACGAACCGAAAGCAGTTGTTGGAGTGGCAGGTATTAAAGTTAATTCGGGCATTGAGGACTTTTCTATTATTCCGTTTGAGCAAACGGCAGATATTTAAATCAGTCTGAATTAATAAAAAACCAATTTTAGATTTTATTCGGCGCAGCGCGTCGGGGACTCGTTCGCGCCGAATACAGCAAAAGGAACATTTCATGAACGAACAAGAATTAATTTCGATGATTATCGACCTTCAGTCATGGCACCAGAACCGTGTCGATAAATGTCAGATGATTATTGATAACAGGGATGCTGATATCTGTTTGCATATGGGTGATTTAGGCGATAACCAGGTGCTGGAATTCGGTGCTCACACTAAAGAAGCCCGCTTTATCAGAATCGGTGTTCAACTGGCCCTTCTTCAATTCAAGCCATTCCCTGTCACCATGAAACAAGTTGATGACGACGCGGAGGATGAAGGCGATGAATAAATCCCGGATTTACGATGCAGCTCTGGCCCGCTGGGGGTTTGATGCTCAGGTGTTAACAGTCTCGGAAGAATGCAGCGAACTGGCCGCAGCCTGCACACGTTTTGTTAACCACAAAGCTAACGGAAACTCCGTCGCAGAAGAGGCTGCGGACGTTGAGATCATGATTGAACAGCTACGGCACAACGGTATGAATGACATGATTGAGCAGCAAAAAGCCCGGAAACTCACCCGCCTCGCCCAGCGTGTTGGCATTGAATCCGAACCCGTTAGCCCGTTCGCACCAGCAGTCAGTGAGTTGCTTGCAGAAGCGCGGGAACAGTTTGAAATGGCTGAAGCGCTGTATCTCGACTCAGGAACCAGTAAGCGCCTTTCGGCTGCTCAGGCTCGGATGGCAATCGGTCTGCTCATGCGCGCCGCTCAGGCGATGATTAGCGAGCAGCAGCGGGCGGAGGCGCGGCGATGAAATATACCCCATCCGCGCAGGCTTTCCTGTGGCTGTTGTTCGTTGGCAGTTCGTTCCTGGTCTATAAACTGGCGGTGATGTTATGAGCATTATTACTGAGATTAAATCGTTTATCCGGGCCAACGGTCCGGCTACCTGCCGCGATATTGCAGCGGCGGTTAATGCGGAGCCCCGCGATATTATTCCCGTTCTGCGTAATGCCGTCGATCGCATGGCGCTGTCAGAGCGCAACGGATTTTATGACCTGCTCTCCACAGAATCGCGACGCCAGTCTTTCAACTGGATTGAAGGGTGCGCCCTGCCTGGCTGGGTTTATCGCCTGGCCCGAGGCCCGAGGACGTGCGAATCCATTGATGTTGTTGTCGAACTCAATTCAATAAAGCAGGAACAAGGATGGCCCAGCTTTATCTTCGCGAGTATTGATGTCCGGTTAGGCTGTTTTAAGTGCCTTTCAACAGGTGAGATTGTAGACCGGTATGTGCTGCGCTATATGCCCTTAGACACCACGCCTTCTGCTCGTAACGGAGGCGCATTATGATAAGTCGTGAGCAATGGAGCGGTATTGAAAACACTCTCAAAAATGGCTTTTTTGAGGTGGTGAAATTCAAAATGCCGTCTGGTGAAGAAATCACCGTCCAGAAATCGCCGGTATCAGAAAATAAGATGGCACTTATTGTCTGGATAGACGGTAAGCGCAGCACCGCCTGGGGTTGGCCCGATCATGATGAATTTCGCACTCTGACCCGGCAAATCTGGCGCCGCAGAACCTTTAAACCAGGGGCACCCATTATTCGACGACTCTCAAAAACCAAGCAGGGCCAGCGGATTCTAAAGAGTAAAGAACATGCAGACCTGCACAAAGTGTTTGAATACTGGGACTGCTGTTTCAACACGGCATCATCCCTTGTGCGCCAGTTCCGTAAAATCGATGGGCTGGAGCTAGTAGAGCCTGTGGCCGGGGGGGGGCGTGATGACGAACCGCGCTAATCTTATCAGGCTGATCCACGTTGCCCGTCGTGCGCTGGCGCTTGATGACGATACCTATCGCGTAATGATTGGTCGCGTGGTTCCGGGCAAAACAAGCTGTCGCGACCTGAAGCCTGCCGAGCTTGAACGGGTGTTGCATGCCATGCAGGAACAGGGATTTAAGCGGCGCCAGCCATCACGCACGGCTCCCGCAGGCGTTACAGATAAAATCCGGGTGATATGGCGCATCATGCACCGCGAAGGGCACGTGACAGATGGCAGCGACAAAGCGCTGGATGCCTTTGTCCAGCGTACCACCCGCGTTAAGAACGGCGGCGCTGGTGTTGCTCGCCTGGCATGGTTGCGCGGCGAGCAGGCTTCTGTCGTTCTGGAAAGCCTGAAACGCTGGCACATGCGTTGTATGTTGGAGCGATTGCCAGATACAGGTATCCGCCGTACCTATGAGCGAGTCTGCGAACTGTACAAAAAAACGATACGTTAACAGGGGTTGCGCTCCGTCAATGCGAGGGGCGCGCTCTGATGGATAATGGCCGCATTTGACGGGGGAGGAGGAACGAAAACGTGATTAACACCAGGTGGATAGCGGGGGTTTTACTGGCAACGTGCAGCATGATGGCTGCGGCGGCTGACGCCAGTAACCCCGATGAAGAAACGGTAAAGGCTGACCCTGCGTCTGGTTTCTGGTCTTGTAATGGCATCCGGCTGCACATGGGTGTAAACATGGTATCGTGGACTAATCTTGATACCGGCGATATGTTCACTCGAACAGAAGATCCATCACCAGTTGATCCAGCAGATAAGGACGAGAAAGTAAAGGGAACAGACTATCTCTATGCCTGGACTAAAAACCCGGCGGTTATGAAACTTTTTGTCGTGGATAAAACGGGCAAAAATCTCTATATGCGTGATGACCTTAAATATTACAAAGTATATCGCTGCAAGCGAGACAAGTAATCCGCCCGGTTATCCGAATAAATCCCGCTGATTTGCGGGATTTTTTTTGTATACTGTATACTCACTGTACAAACGATCAGGAGGTGCAGCATGGCAGAGCAGCAGACAGACATGTTCGATAATGACCCGCAACTGGAGCAGGTACTCGGGCATATCGACAAAATCCCGGCAGCAGAGCTTGAGGCGGCGTGGCCTCAGTCTCTCGTTGACCTGGTGGATGTGATGGAGGCAGAGTTAACCCGCCAGGGTGTCACGGGTGACCCACGCGCCGCAGCGCGCAAGCTGGCGGTGGCAATGAGCCACTACATGGGTGGCCGCGCCTATTACCTGCCGACCGGCGTCCGGATGCTGAACGCTATCCGCGATGATATGATTTACTGCGAGTTTGATGGTCGCAACATCGAACATCTGCGCCGCAAATACTCCCTGTCCCAGCCCCAGACCTACAACATTCTGGCCCAGCAGCGCCGCCTGCATACCCGACGCCGCCAGCCTGACATGTTCGCCTGACCCATCCCTGCAACCGGCTGCGCTCGAGAGCGCGGGTTGTCATATTGCATAAGAAACCCACAACTAACCGCCTGACTTTTATCCTCGGTTTAAATTCTTACGGAATAAACCGATGGCCTCAAAGCTCCCCAAAACCCTGAGTGCGTCGCTACTGGCTATAGTGCTGGCCGGGGGCGGCTACCACGAAATGACCCGCGAAACGCTGGTACATCTGGAGGGCGTCGCATATGAGCCGTATCGCGATGTCGCCGGAGTGCTGACGGTCTGCGTCGGCCACACCGGGCCGGATATCCAGATGCGACGCTATACCCACGCTGAGTGTATGACTCTGCTCGACCAGGATTTAAAGCCGGTTTATGCCGCGATTGACCGCCTCGTTACCGTTTCCCTGACGCCGTACCAGCGCACCGCGCTGGCGACGTTCGTCTTCAACACCGGCACCGGAGCATTTGCCAAATCTACCCTCCTGAAACGGCTGAACGCCGGTGATTTTGCCGGAGCCCGTGACCAGATGGCCCGCTGGGTATTCGCTGCGGGTCATAAGTGGAAAGGACTGATGAACCGGCGCGACGTCGAAATGGCGATCTGGAATGTCAGGGGGCCGGATGATCTTAAGTAACTATCTGTTGATGGGCGCCGGTGTAGCCGCAGCAATCAGTCTGGTCGTTGCCACTCACTGGATTGATAACCTGCGCAGTGACAACGCCACACTGCGGCGGGACTTGCAGTCGCAGACTCAGGCCCGTAACACCGCCGAATGGTTACTACAGAACCAGATGCAGGCTATGCAGGTTTTTTCCGCTATCAGGGCCGCAAACATCGCTGCCCGCGCCGCAGATGAGAATCAACGTGATGAAGCAAAACAAAAAATCACCGCTGCAACGGCTGACGTTTGCGGTAATGGCCCCGTGCCTGCCGCTGCTGCTGGTGAGTTGCAAAGACTCGAACGCGCTACCCGCGCCGCCAGTGGTTTTATCACCTCAGATTGACGCAGATCTGCTGGCCCCCACGCCGGTTCCGGCTATGCCGGTGCCGCTCCTGTGGCGCAGCTCGTTGTTGTGGAATGCCGACCTGCTGACGGCGCTCGGGCAGTGCAACCGCGATAAGGTGGCGGCGCGCCAGCAGGACGAACAGAGGAAACGAATTTATGGACGACCAGACCCCGGAGCTGGACAGCCTGCTCCGTGATATCTGGCAACAACAGGGGTGTGCGTATTCTACCCCACAGAGGGCACCGTTTGATTCGCCCCGCGCCTGCGCCGGTTGTGGCAGGCCAATAGCGCCGTCCGTGCTGACCGTTCAGCCGATGGCTACCCACTGTCATTACTGCCGCTCAGGGGGCTGATATGGATTTTTACCCGGTGCTGACCGGTGCGCTGGCGCTCCTGAGTGCCGTTGCAGGTATCGCCTGGTGGGCGCTGCGTCGCACGTTCGCCAGCACGGAGCGGGTCGAGCGACTGGAAAACCGCCTGACCGAAATGGAAACACGTTACGCCAACATGCCCGGCGCGGAGGACATGCATGAGATGCGCCTGCGCATGGCTGATATGAGCGGCGAAGTGAAGGTGCTGGGCAGCACGATGAAAGCCATTTCACACCAGCTTGAACTGTTACTCGAAAACGCTGTGAACGGAAACAAACGATGATTAACGACATTCTGACCGAAGACCGCCGCCTGGTCATTCTGCGTTCTCTGCTGGACTGCAATAACGAGGCGAATGAGTCGATTTTACAGGACTGCTTGGATGCCTACGGCCATAACATTTCGCGTGACCTGGTTCGGGGGCTGATTGACTGGCTGGCTGAGCAAGGGCTGGTCACCGTTGAGAGCCTGAGCGGCTTTTATGTCGTTACCATTACCGGGCGTGGTCAGGACGTTGCCGAAGGCCGTGCAAAGGTTTCCGGCGTGAAGCGCCCGCGAGCACGCTAAGGAGATCTGATGGAAAAGAAACCCACCCGTGGCCGGGCTTCAAAAGTGGATTTACTGCCAGAAAACGTGCGTAAAACGCTGCATGAAATGCTGCGTGATAAGGCCCTTCCGCAGGCGCAGATCCTTGAAGAGATTAACGAGCTGATTGAAGACGCCGGTCTGCCGGAAGATATGAAACTGTCACGCTCCGGGCTGAACCGCTATGCGACAAGCGTCGAACAGGTCGGTCACAGTATGCGACAGCTACGCGAGGCGACGTCGCAACTGACCGCTGATCTCGGCGACAAACCAATGGGCGACACAACCAAACTTATTCTCGAAATGGCCCGTGGGCAGTTGTTCAAACTGTTTATGTCACAGGTCAATAACCCTGATATGCAGGTTGATATTGACATGCTGAAAAACGCCATGCTGGCCGCGCAACGGCTTGAGGCAACGGCAATGTCCAGCCATAAGCGCGAGAAAGAGATTCGCCAGGCGTTCGCAGAAGAAGCCGCTAACGCAGTTAGTGACGAACTTCGCGGGCAGGACGGGATGAGTGAGGAGCTGGAGCAGCGCATCCGCAATGTGCTGCTGGGCAAAGCGTAGGAGGAACGATGCAACAAAACTGGCAAACATGGCTTAACCAGTCCCATGCGAATACGTTCAGAGTGGCTGTGTTGTCGCCGCTGGTCACGGACCGCTTTCGTCGTCTGGTTACTCAGGCGATCAATGATGGTCTTACCCTGGAAGATTTTACTTATCTGACTGAAAGAGAGATGAAAAATGGCTGAAGAAAAAATTGAATATAAAAGTTCAACGGAGCTGGCGCTGGAACTTTACCCCGTGATTAAGAGCATGATTGATGGAGACCCGCGGGTCAGATCCGGCGTTATGGTTATTGCTCTGTATCAGCTTATGCAGTTGGTAGATGGCCCGTTTACAGCGGGCCAGGTAATCAGTAGTTCTCAGGTCCATCGGTGATCTTTTTAGCAACGATATCAAATAGCGTCAGAAATAGTTGGTCATTGTATGGGCCACCAGTATCGATAGATAGCGCATTTTGAACAGGGATTTTATGCGCGTTGTTTATTGTAGCTTGCGTCAATGTTGCTGCGATCTGAGCAATTTGAATCTTCTGGTCAATGGTGAGTTTTTCTTTCATTTGAGCCTCTTTTGGGTGTGTAAAAGCCACGACACATTATCAAAGAGGCTTGTTTTTTCACAGGTAATGCGATGGCAAAAGCACAACTAAAACGCCTGAAGCCGCTTTCTGAACCCCGCCAGATTGATCTTCAGGAAGAGGCGACAAAACTCGGCGTCGATATTGTTACCGATATTGCCAGCGCCCAGCCAGCTAACGAGGCAGTCTTCCTCGGTTATCAACGCAGGTGGTTCGAAGACGAAAGCCAGATTTGTATCGCTGAAAAGTCACGCCGTACTGGTTTAACCTGGGCTGAAGCGGGTCGCAACGTAATGACGGCGGCGAAGCCACGTCGCCGTGGTGGCCGTAACGTGTTTTACGTAGGCTCCAAACAGGAAATGGCGCTGGAATACATCGCCGCCTGCGCGCTGTTCGCCAGGGCGTTCAACCAACTGGCGAAAGCTGACGTCTATGAGCAGACATTCTGGGACAGCGACAAAAGCGAAGAAATCCTGACCTACATGATTCGCTTTCCGAACAGCGGTTTCAAAATCCAGGCGCTGTCCTCTCGCCCCTCTAACCTGCGCGGCCTCCAGGGCGACGTGGTGATTGATGAAGCGGCATTCCATGAATCGCTGGACGAGCTGCTCAAAGCAGCAATGGCGCTCACGATGTGGGGCGCCCGCGTGCGTATTATCTCCACGCACAACGGCGTCGATAACCTGTTTAATCAGTACATTCAGGATTCACGCGAGGGACGCAAAGACTACAGCGTACACCGCATCACCCTGGACGATGCGATCGCCGATGGTCTGTATCAGCGTATCTGCTATGTAACCGGTCAGGAATGGTCGCCGGATGCCGAAAAAAAATGGCGCGACGACCTGTACCGGAACGCGCCGGATAAAGAGTCCGCCGACGAAGAATACGGCTGCGTGCCGAAAAAATCCGGTGGCGCCTACCTGTCCCGCGTGCTGATTGAAGCAGCGATGACGCAGGCCCGCGATATTCCAATCTGCCGGTTTGAAGCCCCGGACGACTTCGAATCGCTGTCACCGGCGACGCGTGAAAACATCGTGTCCGACTGGTGCAATAATGAGCTGGCGCCGCTGCTGGGCCGCGCTGAATCCGAACCACAAACACGCGTTCGGCGAGGACTTTGCCCGACGCGGCGACCTGAGCGTATTTATCCCGCTGGAGATTACCGAAGACCTGCGCAAGCGCGAATGTTTCAGGGTCGAGCTGCGCAATCTGACCTATGACCAGCAACGCCAGATTATGCTGTTCATCCTGGCGCGTCTCCCCCGGTTTATTGGCGCTGCATTCGACGCCACCGGTAACGGTGGCTATCTGGCAGAGGCGGGCGCGGCTGGTCTACGGCCCGGAGATGATTGATTGCGTTCATCTCACCACCGCATGGTATCAGGAGTGGATGCCAAAACTTAAGGGCGAGTTTGAAGCCCAGAACCTCACCATCGCACGCCACCAGACCACGCTGGACGACCTGCTGCAAATCAAGGTCACCAAAGGCGTGCCACAGATTGATAAAGGCC